>NZ_JALIFO010000005.1 GCF_022867805.1 Cuneatibacter sp. NSJ-177 | reverse complement strand
AATATCTAATGCGTCTTTGATAGTAGGCATATCCAATTACCTCCTTCGGTGGTACTGTTTCTTACTATTATTATACGCTATTTCTCGTCAAAAATCAACCATTTGTTGTGACAGAGCCATGAAATTTCAGGTCACCGTTCACGGTCACAAGTTCAGAAAATGTTCCGGGATAGCGGAACAGATAAAAAGGAGAATCCTATGTACGATTTGATTATTATCGGCTCCGGCCCTGCCGGTCTCGGAGCGGCAATTTACGCGGAGCGCGCGCAGCTGAATACCGTTACCATCGAAAAAGAAATGATGAGCGGCGGTCAGGTTCTGACCACTTATTCCGTTGACAATTACCCCGGCTTCCCTGGGATCAATGGGTTTGACCTGGGGGTCAAGCTGCGGGAACATGCGGAAAGCCTGGGAGCTAAGTTTGTGGAGGACGAGGTGCAGGCAGTCGGTGTGGAAGACGGAATCAAGTTTGTCAAATGCGCCAAGGAAACCTATGAGGCGAAAGCCCTGCTGATTGCCACCGGCGCGAGACACAGAAAACTTGGGGTTGACGGGGAAGAGCGGCTCGGCGGCCGCGGCGTCAGCTACTGTGCCGTCTGTGACGGAGCTCTCTATAAAAATCAGACCGTTGCCGTGGTCGGCGGCGGCGATGTGGCGGTGGAGGACGCGATCTTTCTTTCCCGCCTCTGCGAAAAAGTATATCTGATTCACCGGCGGGATGAGCTGAGAGCGGCAAAATCGCTGCAAAAACAGCTGGAAGCCTGTGAGAATATCGAAGTGCTCTGGAATTGCGTGGTGGAGAAGGTAAACGGCGAAGACACGGTGGAAAGTATAAATGTTAAGAATTTATTACAGAAAAAAGTTCAGGAGCTTCCGGTGAATGGTTTGTTTGTGGCTGTCGGAATTTCTCCCAACAGCGACGTGTTTTTGGATGTTGTGGACGCTGAAAACGGTTATATTAAGGCAGGCGAAGACTGCGAAACCAGCGTTCCGGGGATTTTTGCAGCCGGAGACGTCAGAACCAAGGCTTTGCGCCAGATTGTGACGGCGGTGTCGGACGGCGCCAATGCAGTTGGATCCGCCGAACGGTATTTGAGGGAGTTGGAAGCCGGTCAAAAATGATGGATTGATGAAGAAGTGTTTAAGATATTCGAAATCCCATATCTTGATGTACCGACGGGGAGCCGGAAACGAGATATGGGATTTTTTGCTGGAATTCAGAGTTTTCTGGGGGATATGGAAGGAAATGGGAGGGGAAAAGGCGAAAGAAAATGAAGAAAAAGGGTTGACAGGCAGGGGAGGCTTTGTTATACTTATTTCAGATTTGTAACATTTGCGTAATAATTAGCAACAGTTAGGAGGTTTATAACTGTGGGAAAAAAGAAGATGGGAAAACGGCTTTTGACAGGAGCCGCATGTGTAGGAATCACGACGACGATGTTTGCCAGCACGATTTTTGCTTCTCCGATTGGAAAAACCGAGCTGAACGTCATCGGTGTTGCCGCCGCTGTTTCCAGTAATAAAACAAAGACGCCTGAGAAGAGCCAGGCGAAGTCCACGGTTGCTCCGTTGGCCGCCGCCGCAGTAGTGTCCCAGGCGACTGAGCCTACGGTTGCCCCGCTGGCTGCCGCTGCCGTGACCCCTGTGTCCAATACGGCTGAGACCGAGCACGCCGCCGTGGAAGCGCTGGAAGCCAGAGAAGCTGCGGAAGCGAATTCTCCCTATAAGGATATTGCGATTTCCCAGGTGGAGAATTATGTAAATATCCGTCAGGAACCAAACACTGACGCCGAGGTACTCGGAAAGATTTACAATAACGCCGCCGCGACGATTCAGGAGACCGTAGATCAGGAAGACGGCACCTGGTATAAGATCAAGTCCGGGTCTGTCGAGGGCTACATCAAGTCCGACTACTTTGTAACCGGAACCGATGCCGAGTCCATCGCACAGCAGGTGGGACATGTCACCGCCGAGATCAATACCGAGACGCTCCGCCTGCGCCAGGAACCCAGCCAGGACAGCCAGATGATCGATCTGCTCTCCGAAGGTGAGAAGTACACGGTGGAGGAGCAGGGTGACGAGTTCACGAAGATCTCGCTGGACGGCGACAAAGAAGGTTATGTACATAATGATTATATTAAGGTAGAGGTCAACTTCGAGCAGGCGATTTCCGTGGAAGAAGAGCGCCGGCAGCAGGAGGAAGAAGCCCGCAGACAGAGAGAGGCCGAGGAGGCTGAGAAACGTCTGAAAGAGCAGAAGGAAGCGGAAGAGAAGGCCAAGGAGTCGAGCAAGTCAGACTCAAAGGATGAGTCTTCCAAGAAAGAGACCTCCAAGAAGGAAAATAACTCCGATAAGGAGAGCAGCAAGAACACCTCCAAAGCCGAGGAAGAAAGAAACGACGAGGCTGGGGAAAACAACGATAACGGCAGCTCCAATGAGAACAGCAGTTCCGAAGAGAACAACAACTCTGACGAGAGCAGTTCCGAAGAGGAGAGAGAGCCGGAGACTGAGGCCACTGAGGAAGAGACCGAAGAGGAAACCTCCCATGAGAGCAATTCCGAGGTTCGCGACGCCATCGTTTCCTACGCTTTGACGTTTGTCGGCAATCTGGATTATGTATACGGCGGGACAAGCCTGACCAGCGGTGCAGACTGCTCCGGTTTCATTCAGTCCATCTATAAGAAGTACGGCATCAGCCTGCCTCGTACTTCCGGCGAGCAGGGCAGTACCGGACGCAGAGTCAGCTCGGATGAAATGCAGCCCGGCGATATCGTCCATTACAGCGGCCATGTGGCCATCTACATCGGCGACGGACAGGTGGTTCATGCCTCCAGCCCCAGCACCGGCGTAAAGATTTCCAAGTACAATTACCGCTCGATCAAGAGCATCCGCAATGTGATTGATTAATTTTGCACGGATTACGCTCCCCAGCTTGACAAGCTGGGGAGTTTTTGTTATGATTATGTCGTAATTGTAATAAATCTGTAATGAGATGACTTATTTTGTAAATCATAACGATATTTTGGAGGAACCCGGCTTGAGAGATTGGATGAGAAAATGGGGGTTAACCGGATTTTGTGCAGTGCTGACGATGGCGATGGTACCGAGCACTGCGTTTGCAGCTCCTGCAGAATCTGATTTGGGAGCGATCGGGGCGGCGGCTGCCGTACCGGGTGCAAATTCCAGCAGCGCGGTGGCTCCGTTGGGGGCGGCCGATTCTCTGTCAAACTTGGACAGCGCCAAAACCCAGGCGGAAGAGACTCCGGCGGAGGAGGAACACGCTGCGATCAAAGCTTACGAAGAGCGGAAAGCCGAGGTCGAGGAAGCGTACAAGAATGTCGCCATTTCCCAGGTGGAAAACTATGTAAATATCAGACAGGATGCCAGCACGGAAGCAGAAGTGCTGGGTAAGATTTATAACAACGCCGCTGCCACGATTCTGGAGACAGTCGAGAAGGAAGACGGCACCTGGTATAAGGTGAAATCCGGATCGGTGGAAGGCTTCATCAAGGCAGAGTATTTTGCCACCGGCGAGGAAGCGGAAGCTTTGGCGAAAGACGTGGGAAGAGTCAGCGCTACGGTGACCACCGAGACCCTTCGCCTGCGCGAGGAGCCGAATCTGGACAGCACGACCCTGACCCTTCTGTCCGCCGATGAGAAATATTCGATTGTTGAGGAGACCGGAGATTTTGTAAAGCTGTCGGTCGACACGGATCTGGCGGGTTATGTCTGCAAGGATTACGTGGATGTACATATTGACTTCGACCAGGCGATCTCCATCGAGGAGGAGAGAGCGGAGCAGGAGCGTTTGGAGCGCCTGCAGAGAGAGGCGGAGGAAGAGCAGGAGCGCATCCGCAAGGAGAAGGAAGAGGAATCCCGCTCCAAGGAGGCGGCCAACTCGAACAAATCCAATTCCAATAAGTCGAATAGCTCCAAGGACAGCACGAAGAAGTCCTCTTCGTCTTCCAATAACAACAGCAGCAAAAACGAAAGTTCCAAGAAGGAAACCACCAAGAAAGAGGAACAGAAGGCTCCCAGCAGCGACGGTTCCGTATCTTCTACCAGAAGAGCGATTGTTTCCTATGCGGAATCCTTTGTCGGCAATCTGGATTATGTGTACGGCGGGGATAGCCTGAAAACCGGCGTGGACTGCTCTGGTTTTGTACAGCAGATTTTTGCGAAGTACGGCGTGGATCTTCCCAGATCCTCCGGCGAGCAGGCCGGCGCAGGCAGATCCATCAGCTCCAGCGAGATGAAGCCGGGCGATATCATCTATTACGGCGGCCACGTGGCGATCTATATCGGCGACGAATGCGTGGTACATGCCTCCTCCCCGGATACGGGAGTGAAGATCTCCAGCTGGAATTACCGGACGCCGAAGAGCATCCGGAACGTGCTGGATTGATGAAAATATGAGATAGGATTAAAGGCAGGATGAATGGACATCCTGCCTTTTTCTTGGGGAATTTTTCCGGGTATAAAGCGCCAAGGGCCGGGACAGTAAAATATTGTCCCGGCCCTTGGCGTTGTTTATAATAGTTAATATGCTATCAAAAATTTACCGCGGATGTTAGATCATCACCACCGGCTTAATCAGATCGCGGGGTTTATCCTTCATCAGCAGGAGAGCGTCCTCCAAATGTTCAAAGCCCTGGAAACGGTGGGTCAGCAGCTTGGACGTGTCGAGACGTCCGGTTTCCATCAGGGACGCCAGCTTTTCCATGCGGAGCCGTCCGCCGGGCATCAGGCCGCCGGCGATGGTTTTGTGTCCCATTCCGCATCCCCACTCGATCCGGGGGATCTTCACATAATCACCGGACCCAAGGTAATTCACATTTCCGATGCGGCCGCCGGGTTTTACCATCTGTACAGCCTGGATAAATGTATCGTTGTCGCCTCCGGCGATGATGACTTTGTCAACGCCTTTGCCGTGGGTCTTCTCCATAATCTGCTCTACGATATCGCCTTCTTTATAGTTGAGGATATCCGTGGCGCCGTAGGCTTTAGCCACTTTAATGCAGTTGGGACGGGAGCCCACCGCATACAGACGGCTGGCGCCGTGCAGGGCCGCTCCAGCCACCGACATCAATCCGACCGGGCCGATTCCGATGACGCAGACAGAATCTCCGAACTGGACGTCCGCCAGTTCTACTCCGTGAAAGCCAGTGGGAACCATGTCGCTGAGCATAACCGCGTCCGCCGGGTCCAGGCTGTCGGGCAGGATCGCCAGATTGGCGTCCGCCTCATTTACATGGAAATATTCGCCGAATACGCCGTCTTTAAAATTGGAGAATTTCCAGCCTGCCAGCATACCTCCGGAGTGCATGGAGTAGCCGTTCTGGGCTTCCAGGCTGCCCCAGTCCGGGGTGATGGCGGGGACAATAACACGGTCTCCGGGTTTCAGATCCTTAACGAGGCTGCCGACTTCTACGACCTCACCGACGGCCTCGTGGCCTAAGATCATATCGGTGCGCTCTCCGATGGCGCCTTCCCAAACCGTATGAATATCGGAAGTACAAGGAGAAACCGCGATGGGTTTAACGATTGCATCCAGGGGGCCGCAGGCAGGGACCTCCTTTTCAATCCAGCCGGTTTTTCCGATTCCTAACATTGCGAAGCCTTTCATTTTCATAGGGTACGCCTCCAATTGATTATTATTTTATTAACGTTAATTTATTGACATATTAATGATAACAGTTATCGTTTCTTTTGTCAATAGAAAAATCAAGTTTGTTTGAATGTTATTAAGGGCATAGAGAAGGGCTGAGCTCAGAGCTGAAAATCCTTCATTTGAAGATTTGCCTGTGGCAAATCTTCGATACCACTGTAGGTCAGGCTCCGCGGTTTCTGCGCAATCCGGGGTAATTCCTACGGCTCCCTCTGCATGACCTCTCTGCATTTCTCCTCTTTTTGGGCATGTTTGGGGAGAGCTGAGATGGGTATGGGAGGAGGAATCTATTTGGTTTGGAGTGGTGTGAAACTGAAATGCCGGATATGGTCAAGCAATGAGCATGCGCCGTAAACATTTAAAATACTTGACATGGTCAAGCAATGGAGTATAATGGAGGAAAACATGGTGAGGGAGGGTTGGGCGTGGGGACGACCCTGGCATTTTATGCGGATTTGCTGTTTAAGGATTTTTCCTCTTATTGCGGCAGGGAACTGCAAAAATTAGGACTGACGGTGGGGTTATTATATTATGTCCTGTATGTGGGAAAAAATCCGGGATGTTCTTCGGGACAAGTGTGCCAAGGGCTTCATATGGATGCGGGGCATACGACACGTTCCGTGGACCGGCTGGTGAAACTGGGTTTTATGGTTCGGGAGAAGAATGGATGTGACCGGAGGGAAAACAGATTGAGACTGACGGAGAGAGGCGAGCAGGCATTTTTGTTCAGCTGCTCTCTGTTTGAGCATTGGGATCAGGAAATGCTTTCGGGACTGGAAGAAGAGGAGCAAAAACAGTTGAAGACACTTCTGAAAAAAATGGTTGGCCGAAAATGGGAGTGTGTTCCGGTGCCGGAAATATCCTGTTTTGCGGAGAACCCTCCGAAGACCAGGTATGGCAGCTCCTCCCGGTGAAGAAAGTTTTGCGCAACAACTGTGATCTGGGACTGGAAACAGTGTTTTTGAAGCGGCAGATGAGGCTTGGGAGCAAAGAAGACGGCGGAAAAATCGGATGGAACGATTGGATTGGAGGCAGGAATATGAAGTATGCGATTGTTTACAGCAGTAGATCCGGGAATACGGCCTTGCTGGCGGAGGCGCTGAAAGAGGGGCTGCCGAAAGAGGGATGCCGGTATTTTGGGACGGCGGATCTGGCGCAGAAGGATGCCAACGCCTGGGAGGCGGTTACGGGCTCGAAGCTGGTCCTGCTTGGCTTTTGGACGGACAAAGGAAACTGTGATGAAAAATCGGCGAGTGTTTTAAAAAAGCTGCGGAATCAGAAAATCTTTTTGTTTGGAACCGCAGGTTTCGGCGGCAGTGAAGAATATTTTCAGAAGATCCTGACTGCGGTGAAACAGCAGGCGGATCCCTCCAATACCTTTGTGGGATCTTACCTGTGTCAAGGGAAAATGTCGGTTTCGGTGCGCCGGCGGTATGAGACAATGCTGGCGGAGAAGCCGGGGGACAAAAAGATCCTCGGCATGCTGGAAAACTTTGACCGGGCGCAGAATCATCCAAATGAAGAAGATTGCGGGCAGCTCTTGGCGCGGGCAGGGGCCTTGGTGTCGGATTGACCGGAAGATGGAGGCAGAAAAGGAAACGGGCGGAGAGCAGGAGACAGTGGGGAACATTCTTGGAAAGAGGAAAAAAACAGGGCGGCTGTTTGGCCGCCCTGTCGGTTTTCATCCGTATTTCCATTAGAATTCCGGTTCGATTAATCCGTAGGTTCCGTTCTTTCTCTTATAAACCACATTGACCTGATCCGTATCCGCATCACGGAAGACGTAGAAGCTGTGACCCAGCATTTCCATCTGCAGACAGGCTTCCTCGGCATCCATGGGTTTGATGGCGAAGCGCTTTGTCTTTACGATCCGGATGGCGTCCTCTTCCTCGTAGGGCTCGTCCGCATATTCCTTGGAAAAGCTGGTGGCATTCTGAGTCGAATCGATCAATTTGTTTTTATATTTCTTTAACTGCCGTTCAATGGTCTCCTGTACCAGATCGATGGAGGTATACATATCCTCGCTGACCTGTTCTGCCCGGATGATGCGTCCTTTGACCGGAATCGTGACCTCAATTTTCTGACGTCCCTTTTCCACACTCAACGTAACCTGGGCTTCCGTGTCAGGATTAAAATACCGTTCCAGCTTTTTTAATTTGCTTTCTACGGCGTCCTGGAGGCCGGTGGTGAGATTGATGTTTCTCCCTGTGATGATAAAACGCATACAATCAACTCCTTTACGGTTATTTTTCTGTGGAAAACCAGAAAAAATGACTTTCTTCTTCCACAGGAGTCAAAGGAGGAGGCCGGAATTCGATTCCCTTTGACAAAAAAACGAAAAAAGGAAAAGATTCTGTCTACATGAAAAACAACCCCTTTGATATCCTTAATTGTACCATAAAATCCAAAAAACACAAGGAGTAATCCGAAAAAAAACACCGAAATTTTTGTAAAAAAAATGGGAAACGTGTCGAAAAGTCCACAGGCAGATACGGAGCAAAATTGTGGATAATGTGGATAACTTCGTGTATAACTCAATTTTGAGCCAAAAACAGCGGGACAGGCCTGTGGATAACTTTGTGTATGGCTGGGGGAAAAAGAAGGATAAGGACATCTGTCATCCACTGGAAAAAGAAGTGGTTGAATTCGGAAGGTTATGATGATACAATATACGGTGGTAAATTTTATGCTAAGGAGTGTAACTCTATGGGCTTAATACAGAAAGTATTTGGAACGCAAAGCGAGAAAGAGCTGAAGCGGATATCTCCTCTGATAGACAAGATAGAGAGTCTGCGCCCTCAGATGATGGAAATGTCGGACGAGGGTCTGCGGGAAAAGACGCAGGAGTTTAAAAAGCGTCTTGGAGAAGGCGAGACTCTGGACGATTTGTTGCCGGAGGCCTTCGCTGTTGTGCGGGAGGCAGCCAGAAGAGCATTACAGATGGAGCCGTACCGGGTGCAGCTGATCGGCGGTGTGATTCTGCATCAGGGGCGGATCGCCGAGATGCGGACCGGTGAAGGAAAAACCTTGGTCTCCACGCTGCCGGCGTACTTGAATGCGTTGGAAGGAAGAGGCGTTCACATCGTGACCGTCAATGATTACCTGGCCAAGCGTGACGCGGAGTGGATGGGACAGGTACATGAATTCCTGGGCCTGAAGGTCGGCGTGGTGCTGAACTCCATGACGCCGGAGGAACGGAAGCAAGCATACGCCTGCGACATCACCTATGTGACAAACAATGAATTGGGATTCGACTATCTGCGTGATAACATGGCGATCTACAAAGAGCAGCTGGTGCTCCGGGATCTCCACTATGCGATCGTCGACGAGGTGGACTCGGTCCTGATCGATGAAGCCAGAACCCCGCTGATTATTTCCGGACAGAGCGGGAAATCCACCAAACTCTATGAGGTCTGCGATTATCTGGCCCAGCGTTTAGAGCGCGGCGAGGAAACCGAGCTGACGAAGATGGCGGCGATCATGAAGGAGGAGCAGCAAGAAAGCGGCGACTTCGTGGTCAATGAGAAGGATAAGCAGGTCAACCTGACGGCCGAGGGCGTGGCCAAGGTGGAGAAATTCTTCCAGATTGAAAACCTGGCCGATCCGGAAAACCTGGAAATCCAGCACAACATCATCCTGGCGCTGCGGGCTCACAACCTGATGTTCCGCGACAAGGATTATGTGGTAAAAGACGATGAAGTTTTGATTGTTGATGAGTTCACCGGCCGTATCATGCCGGGCCGCCGGTACTCCGACGGACTGCACCAGGCAATCGAGGCAAAGGAGCACGTAAAGGTCAAGAGAGAGAGCAAGACTCTCGCCACGATTACGTTCCAGAACTTCTTCAATAAATTTGAGAAGAAGGCCGGTATGACCGGTACGGCCATGACCGAAGAAAAGGAATTCCGCGATATCTACGGTATGGACGTCATCGAAATCCCGACCAACAAGCCGGTGGTTCGTGTGGACCATCAGGATGCCGTTTACAAAACCAAGCGGGAGAAGCTCCATGCGATTGTGGAGGAGATTGTTTCTTCCCATGAAAAGGGACAGCCTGTGCTGGTCGGAACCATCACCATCGAGGCGTCCGAGGAGCTTTCGGCGCTGCTGAAAAAGCGGGGAATTACGCACAACGTGCTGAACGCAAAGTTCCATGAGCTGGAGGCTCAGATTGTAGCCGAGGCCGGACAGCACGGCGCGGTGACCATTGCCACCAACATGGCAGGCCGTGGTACCGATATCAAGCTGGATCCAGAGAGCGTTGCAGCCGGCGGTTTGAAGATCATCGGTACGGAGCGCCATGAATCCCGCCGGATCGACAATCAGCTGCGCGGCCGTTCCGGCCGTCAGGGCGATCCCGGTGAATCCCAGTTCTTTATCTCCTTGGAGGATGACTTGATGCGCCTCTTCGGCGGAGAGAAGATGCTGAATATGTTCAATGCCATGAAAGTTCCGGACAATGAACAGATTCAGCACAAGATGCTTTCCAATGCGATAGAAAAGGCCCAGAAGAAGATCGAGGGCAATAACTTCGGCATCCGGAAACAGCTGCTGGAGTACGACGAGGTCATGAACGAGCAGAGAGAGATCATCTACGGTGAGCGCCGCAGCGTATTGAACGGCGAGAGCATGCGCGACGTGGTGATGAAGATGATCAGCGACGTGGCCGAGCATATCGTGGACATGTGTATTTCTGAAGAGCAGACCCCGGAGCAGTGGGATATGAATGAGCTGAACTCCCTGCTGCTGCCGATCTTCCCGATGCGGACCGTGGTGCTGTCTGATGAGCAGAAGAAAACGTTCAAAAAAGCAGATCTGATGCAGATGTTAAAGCAGGCTACCGTGAAGCTCTACGAAGCCAAAGAGGCGGAGTTTACGGATCCGGAGCAGATCCGTGAGATTGAGCGCGTGGTTCTCCTGAAAGTCATTGACCGCCGGTGGATGGATCACATCGACGACATGGAGCAGCTGCGCCAGGGCATCGGCCTGCAGGCCTACGGCCAGAGAGACCCTCTGGTGGAATATAAGATGGCTGGCTATGATATGTTTGACCAGATGACGGCCTCCATCGAAGAAGATACGGTCCGCCTGCTGCTGCACATCCGCCTGGAACAGAAGGTGGAGAGAGAGCAGGTCGCAAAGGCCACCGGAACCAACCGGGACGACAGCCTTCCCAAGGGACCGAAGCGCAGAGAAGAAAAGAAGATCTACCCCAACGACCCGTGCCCTTGCGGTTCGGGCAAAAAATATAAACAATGCTGTGGCAGAAAGTAGGTGACATTAATGGTTGAATTAGACCAGTACAAAGTAAATCTGGCCGCCTGTGCCCAGCCGTTAATCGAAGTGAGGGATTCACTTTGACCTGGCTGGCAAAGAAAACCGGATTGCGGAATTAGAAAGAATCATGGAGGAGCCTTCCTTCTGGGAGGACGCCGAGAAATCCAGCAAGACCATGCAGGAGCTGAAAGGCTTGAAATCCGTCGTGGAGACTTGCAATGATCTTCAGACCAAGTTTGAAGATTTGGAGACCCTGATCGAGATGGCTTATGAGGAAGAGGATGAAAGTCTGATTCCAGAGATCGGGGAAGAGCTGGATGCCTTTACGAAAAAGCTGGACGACATGCGGGTCAGCACCCTGCTGTCCGGCGAATATGACAAAAACAATGCAATTCTGACCCTTCATGCGGGCGCTGGCGGTACGGAGGCCTGTGACTGGGCCGGGATGCTGTACCGAATGTACACGCGGTGGGCGGAGAAAAAAGGATTTTCCATTGAGGTGCTGGATTATCTGGACGGTGAGGAAGCCGGCGTCAAGTCGGTGACGATCCAGGTCGACGGTACCAACGCGTACGGATATCTAAAGTCGGAAAAAGGCGTGCACCGCCTGGTCCGCATTTCCCCGTTCAATGCGGCAGGAAAGAGACAGACATCCTTTGTGTCCTGCGATGTGATGCCGGATATCGAGGACGATTTGGACATTGAGGTCCGGGACGAAGATATCCGGATCGACACCTATCGTTCCAGCGGAGCCGGCGGACAGCACATCAACAAGACCTCTTCGGCGATCCGGATCACCCATTTCCCGACCGGAATCGTGGTCCAGTGCCAGAATGAGCGGTCCCAGTTCCAGAATAAGGATAAGGCGATGCAGATGTTAAAAGCAAAGCTGTATCTGCTGAAACAGCAGGAGCAGGCGGAGAAAGCCTCCGGAATTCGGGGCGAGGTCTCCGATATCAGCTGGGGAAACCAGATCCGCTCTTATGTATTGCAGCCCTATACCATGGTAAAAGATCACCGGACCGACGTGGAGACCGGAAACGTGAACAGCGTTCTGGACGGAAATATTGATCTTTTTATCAATGGATATCTGAAATGGTGCAATCTGTCGCGTTAAACTGCTAACGGACTATTGCATGAAAAGAAAAAGTGTTCTAACATCTAAAATTAGCATGAAAAACAGGGAAAGGAATCGAAACCATGCGGCAGATAGCGATTATGGGCTTCGGAACCATTGGTTCCGGCGTCTTTGATGTGGTAAATACCAACCGTGAGGTGATCAAGCGGAACCTGGGGGAAGAACTCCAGGTAAAGTACGTGCTGGATATCCGGGAATTTCCTGGCCAGCCGGTGGAAAAAGTTTTAGTCCATGATGTGGACACGATTGTGAACGATCCGGATGTGGATATTGTCGTGGAGACCATGGGCGGTCTGGAGCCTGCCTTCACCTTCGTGAAAAAGGCTCTGGAAGCGGGAAAGAGCGTGGCCACTTCCAATAAGGAACTGGTGGCGAAAAAGGGCGTGGAGCTTCTGGCACTGGCAAAAGAGAAAAACAGCAACTTTTTCTTCGGCGCCAGCGTCGGAGGCGGAATTCCCATTATCCGTCCGCTTCTCCGCAGCCTCAGCGCCGACGAGATCGACCAGGTGACGGGAATTTTAAACGGCACGACCAACTATATATTGACTAAGATGGATCAGGAAGAGACTTCCTTCGAGGATGCGTTAAAGGAAGCCCAGGACAACGGCTTTGCGGAGCGCAAGCCGGAGGCCGATGTGGAAGGCTTTGACGCCTGCCGCAAAATCGCGATCCTCAGCTCTATTGTGCTGGAGAAATTCGTCAATTTCGAAGATATTCAGACGGAAGGCATCACGAAGATTACCACGGCGGATTTCCAGTATGCGAGAAAGCTGGGCTGGGCGATCAAGCTCCTCGGCAGCAGCTGGAAGGAAAACGGCCGCGTCTACGCGATGGTGGCTCCCGCTCTGGTAAAGCCGGAAAATCCGCTTTTTGCGGTGAACGATGTGTTTAACGCTATTTTAGTGCACGGAAATATGGTGGACAATGTGATGTTCTATGGCCGCGGCGCCGGTTCCCATGCGACGGCAAGCGCCGTGATGGCCGATGTGGTGGAGGCAGCCAAAAACCTGCATCAGAACATTTATGCCGGATGGACCGCCGAGAAGCAGGAACTCTCCGGTATCTCCACCTCCAGGAAGCAGTTTTTAATCCGCGTAAAGGGAGACGCCTCCCGGAAATCGGAACTGGTTGAGAAGTTCGGAAGCGGCCAGCTGATCGACGCCGGGGTAGCCGGGGAGATCGGATATTTGACGCCGGTTATCAGTGAAAAGGAATTTGACGAGGCTGCGGCAGGGATGGAAGGCATTCTGCACCGGATCCGCGTGCAGGCGTAAGAAGTCCAGCGGGAATCCGCTTTAGAACGATGAGGAGAAACCAAGCTATGAAATATGTAGTGATATTAGGCGACGGGATGGCAGATGAGCCTTTGGCCGAGTTAAATGGCCGGACTCCTCTGGAAGTGGCCGAGACGCCGGTTTTGGATGAATTGTCAAAAAAATCGGAGCTCGGCCTGTCCCATACGATTCCGGAAGGCATGAAGCCGGGAAGCGATACGGCGAACCTGGCTGTGCTGGGATATAATCCGAAGGATTATTACACCGGCCGTTCCCCGCTGGAAGCGCTGAGCATCGGCGTACCGATGAAGGATACGGATATAGCGCTCCGCACGAATATCGTCACTCTGTCCGACGACGATGTTCCTTTTGAAGAAAAGACGATTCTGGATCACAGCTCCGGAGAGATTTCCACGGAAGACGCGGCGATCCTCCTTAAAGCAGTGAAAGAAGAACTTCAAAATGAGACCTATCAATTTTATGTGGGAACCAGCTACCGGCATCTCTTGATCTGGGATCAGGGCCAGGTGGTGGATTTGGCGCAGCCCCACGATCATCTGGGGCAGAAGATCGGGCCGTTCCTTCCGGAAGATCCCACCCTGCGGAAGATGATGATCCGCAGCTATGAAATTCTGAAAAATCATCCGTTAAATCAGGCCAGAATCGCCGCCGGTAAAAACCCGGCCAACTGTTTCTGGTTCTGGGGAGCGGGCACAAAGCCGATTCTGTCCTCCTTTGAGGAGAAGACCGGGAAGAAAGGCGTGATGATTTCCGCCGTAGACTTGTTAAAGGGCATCGCGGTCGGCGCAGGCATGAAGAATATCATTGTCGAGGGCGCAGACGGCACGCTGAATACCAACTATGAAGGGAAGGCCCAGGCGGCTGTGGACGCTCTGACGAAAGACGGCTATGATTTCGCCTATGTCCATGTGGAAGCTCCCGACGAGATGGGGCATCAAGGAAGCATCCCGCGCAAGGTGAAGTCCATTGAATACCTGGATCAGAGAGTGATCCGCCTCGTGAAGGAAGGGCTGGACGCCGCCGGGGTGGATTTCCGAATGCTGGTGATGCCGGATCATCCGACGCCGATCTGTGTCAGAACGCATACGTCCGATCCGGTACCGTATTTGATTTATGACAGCACCAAGCCGGAATCACATTCCTGGAACTATAACGAAAAAGAAGCAAAGGCCAGCGGCAATTATATTGCCGAAGGGTACCGCACCATGGATCATTTGCTGGGAGGAAAAACATGCTGATTGTAAAGAAATTCGGTGGCAGCTCCGTTGCCGATAAAGAGAGAATTTTTAACGTAGCCAACCGCTGTATCGAGGATTACAAGGCTGGCAATCAGGTCGTCGTTGTTCTGTCCGCGATGGGGAAAACCACCGACGGGCTGCTGGCAAAAGCAGCGGATATCAATCCGAACGCCAGCAAGAGAGAGCTGGATATGCTGCTCACAACCGGCGAGCAGGTTTCTGTCTCCCTGATGGCGATGGCGATGGGAGCTCTGGGCGTTCCTGCGGTTTCTTTAAATGCTTTTCAGGTAAAAATGCACACCACTTCGGTCTATGGAAATTCCCGCCTGCTTCGCATCGACCGGGAGCGGATTGAAGAAGAGCTGGAAAACAATAAGATTGTGATTGTGACTGGATTCCAGGGAATCAACAAGAAGGATGACTATACGACTTTGGGCCGCGGAGGCTCCGATACAACGGCGGTTGCCCTGGCGGCGGCCTTGCACGCGGACGCCTGCGAGATCTATACGGATGTGGACGGCGTCTACACCTCGGATCCCCGGATTGTGCCGGCTGCGCAGAAGTTAAAGGAAATCACTTACGATGAAATGCTGGAATTTGCGTCTCTGGGCGCCAAGGTGTTACATAACCGCTCGGTAGAGATGGCAAAACGTTATGGAGTGCCGCTGATCGTGCGCTCCAGCCTGAACCGGAATGAAGGAACGATTGTAAAGGAGAATGCAAACATGGAAGGAATGTTAGTCAGCGGCGTAGCTGCAGATAAAAATACCGCGAGAATTTCTGTCATCGGAGTGCGCAACGAGCCCGGAATTGCGTTTAAAGTATTCAAGTGCCTGGCAATGAAGAATATCAGCGTGGATATCATCCTGCAGTCCATCGGCCGGGAAGGCACCAAGGATATCTCCTTTACGGTAGCCAGAACGGATATGCAGGAAGCGGTCAAGGCTCTGGAGGAGCAGAAGACTTCCTGGGGCGCTACCGAGATCACTTATGATGATCATGTGGCGAAGGTCTCCATCGTGGGAGCCGGTATGGAGAGCAACGCCGGTGTTGCGGCGAAGATGTTTGAAGCCCTCTACAATGCCAATGTCAATATCCGTATGATCGGAACCGCTGAGATCCGCATCACGGTGCTGATCGACGAGGATGATGTGACCCGCGCGATGCGCGCCGTCCACACTGCGTTCGGCCTGGATGCTTAATCAATGAAACGAACGGCCCCGACAGTAGAACAATCTTTATACCGTCTGGGAATAGCGGCCGCCATTTTTGCGGCCGCTATACTTGTCTTGGCGGAATGTGTGCCGGTGTTCGCCCGGTTCCTGAACTGGTCTTGTCCGTTTCGCGCGATCACCGGGCTGTATTGCCCCGGCTGCGGCGGCACCAGGGCGCTTTCGGCGCTTCTTCACGGCAGAGTCCTGGAAAGCCTGAAATTGCACCCCTTTGTCTTGTACGGGCTTGGCTTTTATCTTTTGTTCATGGGGAGCTGGACTTTGAACCGGCTGACCAGGGGGCGGATTCCCGGATTGAAATACCGCGCCTGGTATGTCTGGGGCGGCGTGATTTTGGTGGCTGGAAATTGGCTGATTAAAAATATTCTTTTGCTGAGCGGCCGGGCAATGTTATAAAGGACGGCCGCCGGTGTTTTTGGGATTAGAAGGAGTTTTGGGAATGGATATTATCAAGGCGTTGGCAAAGGAACTGAACATCCGCGAGGGACAGGTGGATGCCACGGTCAAACTGATCGACGAGGGGAACACAATCCCTTTTATCGCGCGGTACCGGAAAGAGGTGACCGGATCGTTAAATGATGAAGTGCTCCGTCAGCTGGACGAGCGGCTGCGGTACCTGCGGAATTTGGAGGAGAAAAAGGAACAAGTCTTGGCGACCATTGAAGAACAGGGCGCTTTGACCGAGGAGCTAAAGGCTCAGATATTGGCTGCGGCTACTTTGGTGGCTGTGGAGGATCTCTACCGCCCTTACCGCCCGAAGCGCCGGACCCGCGCCACGATCGCCAAGGAGCGGGGACTGGACCCTCTGGCGGAAATTCTCTGGGCCCAGGAGACAGAGCGCTCTATGGAAGAAGAAGCGGCTTCTTTTGTGGATCCGGAGAAGGAGGTGCCGGATGTGCAGAATGCTCTGGCCGGGGCCTGTGACATCCTGGCGGAGCGGATTTCCGACTCGGCGGAGTACCGGACCTATATCCGGGCCGTGACGGTCCGCAGCGGCATTCTGCGTTCGGAGGCAAAGGATCCGGGGACTTCGACGGTTTACGACCAGTATTACCAGTATGAGGAGCCGGTGCCAAAGTTAGCTGGCCACCGGATCTTGGCTTTGAACCGGGGGGAGAAGGAAGGCGTTTTGAATGTGAAAATCGAGGCGCCCGCGGAACAGATCCTGCGCTACCTGGAAAAGCAGGTGATTACAAGGGAGAACCCCCACACGTCGCCGCTCCTAAAAGAAACGATTGCGGACAGCTATACTCGGCTGATTGAGCCCGCCATCTACCGGGAGATCCGGAATCAGATGACCGAGATTGCGGAGAAAGGGGCGATCCGGGTATTCGGTAAGAACCTGGAGCAGCTTCTGCTTCAGCCGCCTATTGTCGGACATGTGGTGCTGGGCTGGGACCCGGCGTTCCGGACTGGCTGCAAGCTGGCCGTGGTGGACGCCACCGGGAAAGTGCTGGATACCGTGGTGATCTTCCCGACTGCGCCCCAGAACAAGGTGGAAGAATCCAAGAGAACGGTAAAGAAACTGATTGAGAAGTACGGGATCACTTTGATCTCCGTGGGCAACGGCACGGCCTCCCGCGAGTCGGAGCAGATTATCGTGGAGCTGTTAAAGGAAGTGCTCCCGGCCAAGGTTTCCTATGTGATCGTCAACGAGGCGGGGGCCTCGGTGTACTCGGCCAGCAAACTTGCCACTGAGGAATTCCCTCAGTTTGACGTGGGGCAGAGAAGCGCGGTATCCATTGCCAGACGTCTCCAGGATCCGCTGGCGGAGCTGGTAAAGATTGATCCCAAGAGCATCGGCGTGGGCCAGTATCAACATGATATGAATCAGAAAAAGCTGGGGGAAGCCCTCCAGGGCGTGGTAGAAAACTGTGTAAACCGGGTCGGCGTGGATCTGAACACCGCGTCCGCCTCCCTCTTGGAGTATGTGTCCGGCATCACAAAGACCGTGGCGAAAAATATCGTCATTTACCGGGAGGAAAACGGAGCGTTTACCGACCGGAAACAGCTTTTAAAAGTGGCGAAGCTGGGCCCGAAGGCCTATGAGCAGTGCGCCGGTTTCCTGCGGGTCCGGGGAGGAAAAAATCCGCTTGATATGACGGCGGTGCACCCGGAGAGCTATCCGGCCGCCGAGGCGCTTTTGGCAAAGCTGGGGTATGGGCCGGACGACGTGACGAAGGGCGGCGTCGCCGGGATCGGCAAAAAGGTGAAGGATGCGGCGAAGATGGCCGCGGAGCTTGGCATCGGTGAGCCGACATTAAAGGATATTTTGAAGGAACTGGAAAAACCTGGCCGGGATCCGAGAGATGAGATGCCGAAGCCCGTGCTCCGCACCGACGTCATGGATATGGAGGATTTGAAACCGGGGATGATCTTAAAAGGCACGGTCCGGAATATTGTGGACTTCGGCGCCTTTGTGGACATTGGTGTCCATCAGGACGGCCTGGTCCATGTCTCCCAGATCTGCGAGCGGTTTATCAAGCATCCGTTGGAAGCGGTCAGCGTCGGAGATGTGGTGGAAGTCAAGGTTCTGGGTGTGGATCTGGCGAAGAAGAGGATCTCTCTGACGATGAAATGATAAGAAGTTCCGCCTGTTGTTTGGCGGAGGAGGAACTCCGGGATTGGGGGCTGGAGTGGGGCGGCGCCAGGGCCTGACGGAAGAAAGAGGAACTGGTTTCAGGGATAATGAGGTTTTTGTTAAAGGAATGGTTGCGCATGAAAGAGTCCTGGTTTCGGCCAGGACTCTTTTTTGCGGTAAGAGGAATGTTTAAAAAGATCTTTTCCCATTTGACCTGGATTCAGTTAAAATCAAAATAGCAAGCAAGAAACGTGCCAATAATTCCACAAAAAAGAAAATGCTTGCCAAGAAAAATATAAAAACAAAAGAATATAAATATTGAAAATGAATATAAAGCTATAAAATTTAAACGCAATTTTTGCATGGAAACAGTTGACATTGGCTGGGAACAAGTCTATAATATGGACTTGCTTTGAGAGATTATGTTGTTTGCATGTGCCCTCGGACCGGCAGGTTCGATTATGGAGGTGGTTGACATGGAGTATCGTTTTTTATTGGATTTAGCTATCATTCTGTTGAGTACAAAACTTTTGGGACTGGCGACGAAACGGATGCACATGCCCCAAGTGGTCGGCGCTCTTTTGGCCGGACTCTTGCTGGGGCCGGCCGTGCTGGGGGTTTTGGAAGAGACGGCCTTTGTCCAGAGTGTGGCGGAGATCGGCGTCATTGTGCTGATGTTCTGCGCAGGTTTGGAAACGGATGTCCAGGAGTTGAAAAAGTGCGGGAAGGCCGCCTTTGTGATCGCCGTTCTGGGCGTGCTGGTGCCTTTGGCAGGCGGATTTCTGGTGGGCTGGGTTTTCAACCGGCCGGGACGGATTGATTCCGACGCATCCTGCAGCCTGTTTTTACAAAATATGTTTATCGGCGTTGTGCTGACGGCTACTTCGGTCAGCATTACGGTGGAGACTTTGAAGGAGCTGGGCAAGCTGCAAAGCAAATCCGGGAACGCTATCCTGGGCGCCGCCATCATCGACGATGTGCTGGGAATCATTGCACTGACCATCATTACCAGCGCAGCGGACTCTTCCGTAAAAATGTCGACGATCTTAATCAAGATCCTGCTGTTCTTTGTCTTTTCCGGTGTGGCGGGATTTGCGTTCTTCAAGTTTTATGATTGGTGGAGCCGCCGGACCAGACTGCTGCACCGCCATGCCATTGTGGCTTTTGTCTTCTGCCTTTTGATGGCTTACTGCGCGGAAGAATTTTTCGGAGTGGCGGATATCACAGGCGCTTACATTGCCGGTGTGATCATCTCGATGACCCAGACGACCCAGTACCTGTCCTCCCGCTTTGATACCTTATCCTATCTGATGCTGTCGCCGGTCTTTTTCGCCAGCATCGGCCTGAAAGTAAATCTTCCGGCCATGACGCCGTCGATTGTTCTGTTTGCGGTGGTCCTGGTGGTGATCGCCGTGATCACGAAGGTGATCGGCTGCGGCTTCGGCGCCAAGCTCTGCGGCTACAGGACCTGCACCTGCGTACAGATCGGCGTCGGCATGGTATCCCGCGGCGAGGTGGCCCTGATCGTTGCCTCCCAGGGAATGCGGGTCGGTCTGATCGGAGCCAACTTTCTGGGGCCGGTGGTTATCGTGGTCATCGTCACTACGATCGTGACGCCGATTCTGCAAAAGATCGTCTACAACAACAGCCCGAAGCCGGAGATCGTCCACAACGGCCTCAGCGACAACTATCAGGAGCTGCGTGAGATCCGTGACCGGGCCAACTAAGCAGGAGCGGCCGGCCGAAGGGATTTGAAATTTTGCCGAATGGTACTTGAATAAAAAAGAAAAACAGTTTATAATACATAGCAGAATATGAAAAGTTCTTCGGGGCAGGGTGAAATTCCCTACCGGCGGTGACAGTCCGCGACCCGTTTCAAACGGCTGATTTGGTGAAATTCCAAAACCGACAGTATAGTCTGGATGAGAGAAGAAATGTACTGCAATGGTTGTTTTCATTGTCCCGGATCATTTTTGATTCGGGATTTTTTTGCGGTACCCCCTCTCCCTTGAGGGCGGAAACGCCCGCAGTCCTGCAGGATCAAAAGGAGGATGTAACATGAAACAAAACAAGACTCTGAATCTCAGAAACATGGTTCTGATCGCGATGCTCAGCGCAGTGGCCTTTGTGCTGATGTTTTTGGAGATTCCGCTGCCGTTCATCGCGCCTGCTTTTTATGAACTGGATTTCAGTGAAGTGCCGGTTCTGATCGGAACCTTCTCCATGGGGCCGGTAGCCGGTATTGTGATCGAGCTTTTGAAGAACCTTCTGCACATTCTGATCAAGGGAACTTCGACCGCCTATGTCGGCGAACTGGCAAATTTCCTGGTCGGCTGTGCGCTGGTGGTGCCGGCGGGCCTGATCTATCAGAAAGCCAAAAGCAAAAAACACGCTTTGGCCGGAATGATCGTGGGAACGGTGCTGATGGTAGCGGCCGGCAGTCTGGTGAACGCCTACATTTTGCTGCCCTGGTATGCAAACCACTTCTTCGCGGGAGCAGGCGGCATGGATGGGATTCTGGCAGCGGGAGCTGCCGTTCACGCAGGAGCGGGTACGATGATGGGCTTTGTTATGCTCTGCGTTGCGCCGTTTAACCTGTTCAAGGGGATTGTGGTTTCCGCCGTTACGATGCTGCTTTATAAGCGGGTCAGTGTGGTGATCAAAGGCCATGCGGCGGAGAATGAAGCCGGACGCAAACCGAAGAAGAGCCATGCGGCGGAAATCTAAGGATGTGGGACTGGAGATAGAAACAAAATAAGACGGAGAGATGACTCCCCACCTGCAGGTTCTCGCATTAGCGTGATCCTGCAGGTGGGGAGTTTGACTGAGATCCGTCGAGGAAGTGCCCTATCCATGAAAATTAGGAGAAAACCCAATCTGACGCTCGCCAATATCCGTTGCAAGTCCTGGATTTCTCTGTTAGAATAATATGGAAAGGCGGGGAACGGATCGATGATCAAGGTGAAGAATATAATCTATTCTTATGGAAAAAAACGGGTATTGGACGGCGTTTGCCTGACGGCGGCCCAAGGGGATTGTGTGGCGGTGGCGGGGGCCAATGGCTGCGGCAAATCGACGCTGCTTTCCTTGCTGGCCGGCGCTCTGCGCCCGCAGGCCGGGGAGATGATCTACGGCGGCCGCGATGCCGCGAAAGAAAAAAACGTGTTTCAGAAAATGGTGGGATATGTGCCGCAGGACAATCCACTGTTCGAAGAATTGACTGTGCGGGATAATCTGCGGCTTTGGTACAGCGAAAGCCCCTATTCCATGGAGAAGGATCTATCCAGCGGTATTCTTTCCGTATTAAAACTTTCGGAGATGTTGTCTTTGCGGGTTTCCCGGCTGTCCGGAGGGATGAAGAAGAGAGTCAGTATAGGCTGCGCCTTGGCCGCACATCCGCCGATTTTGATTTTGGATGAACCGAGCGCGGCGCTGGATTTGATCTGCAAGGAGGATATCCGACGGTATTTGACCATGTATTTAAAGCAAAAGGGGACGATTTTGATCACTACCCACGAAGAGGCCGAATTAGATTTATGTAACCGGCTTTATATATTGAAGAAGGGGAAATTGGCCGAGAGAGATCCAAAACTCCGCGGGGCGGCTTTGCTCCAGGAGTTGGCCTGACAGGGAAGGGAGTATAACGGATGAAATTGAGAAAGAATAGAGCGGGAGAACCGGAAGAACGGGTTGAGGCGTTTCGCCCTAAAAACGAACAGAACGCAGGAGGCGCTTTCCGGCCAGAGAACGGATTTGAGCCGGGAAATGAATTCGGTGAAGGACGGGCCTATGCGCCTGGAAATGAGTATCCCGGAGGAGAAACTTACCAGCCAGGGAATGGATATCCCGGAGGAGAGGCTTATGCACCAGGGAATGGATATTCCGGAGATGCAGTTCACACACCGGGGAGCCTTTATCCCGAAGAATCTTATGTACCGGGAAAAGGCGGCGCTGGCGGTGATTCCGGCGGCTGGGACGGCGGCGGAACCATGGATTTTTCGGAGAAAGAACCCCCGAAGAGAAGGCGGTGGCTGCCTTGGACCATCGGCGGTGCAGGCATTGTTCTCGTGCTGGTTTTCGGATTTCTTTTTCTTCCTAAGCTTTTTGCCAGCCCCAAAACCCAGGTTTGGGCGGCGTTTGCCAAACTGGGAGCGGAATGGAATTTCCCGGTCGCCAAAGAGATCGGCTGGGACGGCATATCGGTGGCGGCGGCATCCAAACAGAACCTGGAGTTGGAGCTGTTTATCGACGAGCTGCCTGCGTCACTGGGAAGCGCGGCGGATCTGCTGAAGAGTTTTGGTGTGAACCTGACCGCCAATACGGATCGGGATAAAAAACAGATGGAATGGGGTCTGGGCTACAGTCTGGGCGGATCAGATCTTCTTTCCCTGAATTTTTATGGGGATGAAGAGCTGCTCTCTCTTTCCGTTCCGGAACTATTTGACGGGGCCTTGGGCATTGGAACTGGTAATCTAAAAGAGCAGATAGAAAATTCTCCGATGTTTGACGAGATGGGAATGTCGGAGAGGGATTTGGAAGAGCTTGATTTTTCCTTGAATCTGTGGGGACAGGCGGGCTCGGAGGGCGCAAAAGAATTGACGAAACGCCTGACGGAGAGCCTGGTTCAATGGGAGGATGCGATCCGGGTCGAGGAGATGGACCGGACGGAAGAAATCAAAATTGGAGGGAAGAAGCAGACCTGTCAGGGGTATCTGGTCGCCATTCCCAAGGATTCCGCCATGAACTTCTTGGAGGCGCTTAAGGATTTCTATCGAGAGATGCTGGAGAATCAGATGGAACTTCTCGGCGGGATGGAAGCTTTCACTGTGTCGTCCGGGAACCCCTGGGAAGAGATGGAAAAAGAGTTCGATGACTTTTTAAAAGAATTCGATGAGTACATGGCGGACGAGTGGGAAGCGGAAATTTATCTGACCAAGTCCGGCGACCTGGCTGAAATTCTGGTGGAAGACTTGTCCGACTGGATGGAGGACGGAGGCGAAGAGATTCGCTTAGAAGTGACCTTTACAGGGGAGGAACGGCCTTCGGATACAATCAGTTTGGCAATGACCGATTCGGATGGGGAAGGCATTTTCCTGGAAAAGACATCGGATATCACGAAAAAGGAAACTTCTTCCCATTGGGAGCTTTGGGAAGAGTTTTATGGGGATAAAGAGCCCGTCTTTACTCTGGATTGTAGTTATAATGCGGATTCGCAGGGATTTTCTTACTGGATTACCCTGGAGGAGGAAGAGGTTTCCATTTTCCTGGAAGGCGGTTTGGGAGAGGTGCAAAAAGGGAAATCCGTTGAATTTGAGATTGATTCCGTCGGAGTGGAAGCCGAAGGGGAACGGATGACCTTATCCGGAAGATTGAAGTATGGAAAGCTGGAGGACTCGATTGAGAAGCCTTCGGATGTGAAAATGATTCTGGAAATGGACGAAGAGGAAATCGAAGATTTCGCTATGGAATTACAGCAGGGGATTCTGGATTTGCAGAACTCCTTCCTAAGTTGACCTGGTTCTTTCCTTTTTGGGAAAATAGCCGAGCTGCCAATCCGCTGTGACTTGCGGCTTGTGTGATCTGTAGGAGTGGAAATGAAATTTTATTGGAGATTGCAGCTTTTGGAAGGCAAACGCGCCTTCCGGAAGCTGCCGCAAATCCTGCTGGGAGCGGTTGTGCTGATTGGAATCGTCGGCACAATCGCTTTTTGCGGGCAAAAGCTTCTATACCAGGACGAGGCGAGCGGCCGGATCCAGATTGCGGTGGTGATGGACGGTGAGTCGGAGACCGTGGACCTGGTTTTATCCTTTTTGGAGCATATGGAGACGGTGGCAAGTCTCTGTTCCTTTACCCGGACGGATCAGGCCAAGGGAATGGCCATGTTAAAAGACGGCCGGGCCGCGGCGCTGATGGAAGTGCCGGGGAGCCTGGTGGAGGACATTATCAGCGGTGTCAATACGCCGGTCCGCGTGATCTTTCCGAAGGACTCCGCGGTTGCCGGTTCCTTGCTGGAGGCGGTGACGTCAGCCGGAGCAGGCACCCTTGCCTCCGCTCAGTATGGGATTTACGCAGCCTACGGCCTTTATTTGAATTATGGGCTGGAGTCTGAGTTGAATCAGGCCTATGATGATTTAAACCGGATTTACCTGTCGGCCGCTTTAAACCGGACGAATTTATTTGACAATGAGTCTTCTTCTGCCACCGGGGAGCTGAATGTGGCGGAATATTACCTGGCTTCCGGCCTAGTTCTGTTTTTCCTTCTCTGGGGGATTACCTGCGGCAGTTTCCTGGGCAAGGACTCTCTGGCCCTTTCGCGTAAGCTGAGGGCAGCCGGGATCGGCGCGGTGAAGCGCAGCTTCGGCCGTTGGCTGAATGCCTTTCTTGTCATGGCGGCCGGAGTGGGAATTCTGGCGCTCCTCGGCGCTCTTTTTTTCCTGGTATGGACAGGAACGTGGCCGAAAGAGCTGCTGCTTCATCTGCCTGCGTTGTTACCGGCGATGGCCTGCGCCTGCGCGCTGACGGTGTTTTTGTATCAGGCCGCGCCCACAGCCGGAAGCGGTGTTTTGCTGATTTTTTGTGTGGCGGTTGGCATGTTGTTTTTGGCAGGCGGTTTTGTTCCGTCTGCGTTCCTTCCGGGGGCATTTCACACGATTTCCAACTTTCTTCCGGTCTGCTGGATGATGCAGAGCGCCGGAGCCTTTTTGACCGGAGAATTCGTTTTCTGGGATGCGGCTATCCTGTTGGGATTTACCGGGATTTTCGGGATTCTCGGAGCCTTTTTTGTACGAAGGGAGGCAATGGGATGAAACGGCTGTTGGTTTGGATCTGTTTCCTGGGAAAACGTCAATTAAAACGTCCGGCCTTTGTGCTGCTGCTCCTGGCGTTGCCTGCCGCCTGCGGGCTGCTGTTTGCCGCGCAGCGATCGGAGGTAAATACTCTTGCGGTGGCTCTCTACTGCGAAGCGCCGGATTCAATGACCGGGGCAGCGCTTGACTCCCTGTGTGAAGAGGGCGGCATTTTCCGGTTTTACCGCTGTGAGAGCGAGGAACAGGTCCTTCGGGAGGTAGCATCCCGCAAGGCGGAGTGCGGTTATGTGTTTCCGGAAGGACTGGAATCCAAAATGAAAGAGGGAAAAGCAACCCGCAGTATTGCCTCCTATTCCTCTCCCAGTTCCGTGGCCTCCTATCTGGCCCATGAAGTGGTGTATGCGAAATTGTTTTCAGAGTACGCGGAGCATGCCTTTGTGGAGTATATCGGCGGCAATCCGCTTTTTGCAGAAGTCGACCGCGCGAAGCTGACCAGGGAAGCGCTGGCGTTTTACCGGGAAAGCCGGGAGAGCGGGCGGGCCTTCTCCTTTGAGTTTGAGCGGATGAACGCAGACGGAGCCAAGGCTCAGGACGAGAGAGCAGAGAGCGCCGCGGTTACCCCGGTACGCGGTTTTCTGGCGGTCTTTGTGCTGCTCGGTGGGCTGATGGGGGCAGTGGATAGTTGGAAGGATGAGCGGAAACAGGTATATTTGGCGGCTTCACCCAGTTTCCGCACCTGGATCCCGCTGCTAGCCATCGCGGTTCCGGCGGCTTTGACGGCGGTTTCGGCAGGGATCTCCCTGGCAGTGGCCGGGCTTTTTTCGGGAGTGCTTCGGGAGGTTTTGCTGCTGCTGGCATATACCGGAATGGTGACGGCTTTTTGCAGTATTCTCGCGGATTTGCTGCGCCGGGAAACTCTGCTTTATGCCTGTATTCCGGTGCTGATTATGGGAAGCCTTTTATTCTCCCCCGTTTTTTTGCGGCTGGGCAGTTTTCTCCCGGTATTCCGGGTGTTGGAAAAGCTGTTTCTGCCGACTGCCTATCTGAATGCAGCGAACGGGAACAGCGCGGCGGGACTTTTCATCGGGACCGTCTCTTTGCTTGCCGCAGGCGCCATCCTGCGCTGGCTGCGGCAAAAAAATGGTTGACGCTTCTTCGGCGGCTGTGCTATGATGTTAGCGGTTGTGGCCCATGCCACAGAAATGAGAACGTACAGGGCCGGCCGCCCGGACAAAAATCCGGGCAGGTGAGCCCTTTTTCCATCCTAGGGGTCTGCATAGGGAGAAAGATGTGAGACAAAATGAAGATATTTGAGAGTTTTGACGAGGCGGAGACCTTTGCCTTTGGAAAAAAGATGGGGGAGCAGGCGAAGCCAGGGGAAACCTACTGCCTGGAAGGCGACCTGGGCGTTGGGAAAACCGTGTTTACGCAAGGGTTTGCCGCCGGTCTGGGGATCGAGGGGCCGGTAAGCAGCCCCACTTTTACGATTGTGCAGGAATACCTGGACGGACGTCTGCCGCTGTACCATTTTGACGTTTACCGGATTGCAGATCCGGATGAGATGGCTGATATCGGATATGAAGAGTATTTCTTTTCCGGGGACGGCGTCTGCCTGGTGGAATGGCCGGGACAGATCGAGGAGCTGCTGCCGGAGGAAGCCCATTGGATCCGGATCGAAAAAGACCTGGATCAAGGATTTGATTATCGCCGGATTACTTGGGACGGAATAGGAGAAGAGGCATGAAGATTTTAGGGATCGAGAGTTCTTCGCTGGTTGCTTCGGTGGCGATCGTGACGGACGGGCTGCTGACGGCGGAATACACGGTGAATCACAAAAAGACCCACTCGCAGACGCTGCTTTTGATGCTGGACGAGATTGTCCGCATGACGGAGCAGGAACTGGAGACCATCGATGCGGTGGCGGTTTCCGGCGGTCCCGGATCCTTTACCGGACTTCGGATCGGCGCAGCGACGGCTAAGGGACTTGGTCTTGCCCTGCAAAAGCCGCTGATCCATGTGCCTACGGTGGATGCGATGGCCTACAACCTGTACGGCTGTCCGGATCTCATCTGCCCGATCATGGATGCAAAGCGGGGACAAGTCTACACGGGAATCTATACATTTGAGCAGGACTTCCAGACGATCAAAGAAAATACGGCGATCGCTCTGGAGGAGCTTTTGGATGAGCTGGTGCGGCTGGGCCGGCCGGTTGTATTTTTAGGAGACGGCGTTCCGGTGGGGAAAGAGCGGATCCAGAATGTTTTGAAAGACCAGGCCCGGTTTGCGCCGGCCCACTGCAACCGGCAGAGAGCCGCTTCGGTGGCTGCTCTGGGAAGTGTGTATTTTGCGGAGGGGAAAGCGGAGCCTGCGGAGGACTTTGTTCCTTCCTACCTGCGCGTTTCCCAGGCGGAACGGGTGAGAGCGGAAAAAGAAGCCGCTTCCCGAAAAGCATGAAGGGAGCGAGGACAGGGATGGTTCGTCCCGCCGGGCCGGACGATGCATCTGCGCTGGCAGAACTGGAACGGCGCTGCTTTTCCGATGCCTGGAGCGAAGGAAGCCTTAGGAGCGGAATGGCCGGAACCGGAGCCTGTTATTTCTTATATGAAGAGGCAGGATTGATTTTGGGCTATTGCGGGGCTCAGGTGGTGCTGGACGAAGGCGAGCTGCTTCGGATCGTAGTCGGTGAAGAAAACAGAGGGCGAGGAATCGGCAGCCGATTATTGGAGAAACTGATGGAGAAATTCCCTGAGGTCTGCGCCTGGTATCTGGAGGTCCGCATGGGAAATCTTCCCGCCGTGGCCCTATACCGGAAATTTGGATTTTTGCCGGCCGGACAGAGAAAAAACTATTACCGGAACCCGCAGGAGGATGCTTTGCTGATGCGGCGTGAGAAAGAGGAATAAAAGCTTATGTTTGATGTTTGTTTATTGGGAACCGGAGGAATGATGCCGCTGCCTTACCGCTGGCTGACCTCCCTGATGGTGCGGTATGAAGGCAGCCAGCTGATGATTGACTGTGGGGAAGGGACCCAGATTGCAGCAAAAGAAAAAGGATGGAGCTTTAAGCCCATTGACGTGCTTTGTTTTACCCACTATCATGCGGATCACATCAGTGGTCTGCCGGGACTGCTTTTGACCATGGGAAATGCGGAGCGCACGGAACCTTTGCTGCTGATTGGGCCCAAAGGACTGGAGCGGGTGGTTTGTGCGTTGAAGACCATTGCGCCGGAACTTCCCTTTCCGCTGGAATTTTTGGAGCTTACAGAGCGGGAGCAGGAGATTCAAGCCGGCCCGTATCAGATCCATGCGTTCCGGGTGAACCACAATATTGTCTGTTACGGCTACTCTATTTCGATTCCGCGGGCGGGAAAGTTCCAGGTGGAAAAGGCAAAGGAGCTGGGGCTTCCCGTTCAATATTGGAATCCGCTTCAAAAGGGGAATTCCGTGACGTATGAAGGAAAAACGTACACGCCGGATCTGGTCATGGGGCCGGAGCGGCGGGGGCTTAAGGTGACTTACTGCACCGATACCAGACCTACCCCGGCGATTGTCGAGGCGGCGCGATCCGCGGACCTTTTTATCTGTGAAGGCATGTACGGAGAGCCTGGGAAAGAACAAAAGGCCGTGGAGCATAAGCATATGACATTTGCCGAAGCAGCGCGGATCGCAAAGGAGGCCCAGCCAAAGGAAATGTGGCTGACCCATTTCAGCCCGTCCCTGAACCGCCCGGAAGAATATATGGACGACGTACGCCGTATTTTCCCGCGGGCAAAGGCGGGGAAGGACGGAAAGACAAAGGAGTTAAAGTTTGACGAGGAGTAGGCAGATATGAAGGATATAAGGATCTTGGCGATAGAAAGCTCTTGCGATGAGACCGCGGCCGCGGTGGTCCGGAATGGAAGAGATGTGCTCTCCAATGTGATCTCTTCCCAGATTGATCTACACACCTTATATGGCGGCGTAGTCCCGGAGCTGGCGTCCCGCAAACATATTGAGAATATCAATCCGGTGATTACCCAGGCACTTTTAGACGCCGGTGTTACGCTGGCGGAGATTGACGCGGTTGGAGTCACCTATGGCCCCGGCTTGGTCGGCGCGCTGCTGGTCGGCGTTGCCGAGGCGAAGGCGATTGCCTATGCGCGGAAGCTGCCCCTGATCGGAGTGCACCATATCGAAGGACATGTCTGCGCCAACCTGATTGAGCATCCGGAATTGGAGCCTCCTTTTTTGTGCCTGATTGTTTCCGGGGGCCACACCCATCTGGCTATGATGGAGGACTATGGTTTGTTCCGGATCCTGGGAAGGACCAGAGACGACGCGGCGGGAGAAGCGTTTGACAAGGTGGCCCGCGCCATTGGCCTTGGTTATCCGGGAGGGCCCAAGATCGAGCGGGCCGCGGAAAAGGGCAATCCGTCCGCCATTGAGTTCCCGCGGGGCAAGGTGGATGGTTCCCCTTATGATTTCAGTTTCAGCGGCATGAAGTCCGCGGTCTTAAATTATCTGAACCATGCGGCAATGACAGGAGAGACGGTATCCCAGGAGGATGTGGCCGCTTCGTTTCAGCAGGCGGTGGTGGATGTACTGGTGGAACGGGCGGTGCAGGCGGCCGAAGAGTTCGGACAGGATAAATTGGTTTTAGCCGGGGGCGTGGCGGCCAACAGCGCTTTGCGCAGAGCGCTGTCCGTGGCCTGCGAAAACCGGGGAATCCGTTTCTATCATCCGTCACCGGTTTTGTGCACGGACAATGCGGCCATGATCGGCGCGGCCGCCTATTATCACCTGATCCGGGGCGAACGTTCCGGCTGGGACCTCAACGCGGTTCCGAATCTTCCTCTTCCGGGGTGAAAAGGCGTGGCACCGGGCGGCGGAAACTGTCCGGTGTTCAAAGATTGTGGGGGCGGTCTCGCTCTCCAAACGGACAGGCCTGTCATGGAAAAAACAGCGGAATTCCTTTGAAAATCCAGGAAAGAGAAAAAAATGAAAAAATGTAAAATTTGTGGTTGACAGAAGTGGAATGTGGTGATATTATATGTAATGCGCTTCACACCGCACCAAACACGGAGAGGTGTCCGAGTGGTTTAAGGAGCTGGTCTTGAAAACCAGTGACTCCGTCAGGGGCCGTGGGTTCGAATCCCACCTTCTCCGCTCAAAAGAAGCATAAAACCGAATCAAGAAAACTTGGACGGGCAATCTGGAGAAGTACCCAAGCTGGCCGAAGGGGCTCCCCTGGAAAGGGAGTAGGTCGTTAATAGCGGCGCAAGGGTTCAAATCCCTTCTTCTCCGCTCAGTCGAAAGACTGAAAAAAAGGTAGAAAAAGTTCTTGACAAACAACAGAAAGTTTGTTAGAATAAATACCGCTGCTGAAAAAACAGCAACAAGCTTTAAAAGAAGTTTGAAAAAGAATTAAAAAGTGCTTGACACAGCAAACAACTTGTGATAAAATCAAATAGTTCGCTGCGAGAGCAGAAAACACAGAACCTTGACAAATGAACAATGTATCCAACCCCGAAAATTCGAAAAGAATTATTCGGAAGAACAAAAACCTTTAAAAAAGGTAAAGACGGAAAGAATTAGCTAGCAAGTTGATTCTGGAAGGAAGCAAACTTAAACATGAGAGTTTGATCCTGGCTCAGGATGAACGCTGGCGGCGTGCTTAACACATGCAAG
>NZ_JALIFO010000008.1 GCF_022867805.1 Cuneatibacter sp. NSJ-177 | reverse complement strand
AAAATAAGACGACGTCTTATTAAGTGAACCCCAAAGATCCAGATATCCATGATTTTAGGCCATGGGGAATGACATAGACTAAAAAAGCTTTCTATGAAAAAAGAAAAAGTAAGAAAAAGAGAGTTAACAAGAAAAAAACAAAGATTATTATGGGAGGTAACAATACTATGGAATAGAATAAAAAACGAAAGGAGATACGGACCATGAATCTTGAAAAACTTGAATTTGAAAAGCTTATAGAGCAAATCTCCACTCTTTACAGAGAGAAGAAATATTCACAGCTTAAAAGCATTTTAGCAGACATTAATCCAACTGATATTGCTGTTCTTTTTGATGAATTTCCAAATGAACAGAGGATTTTGCTCTTCCGTCTTCTTCCTAAAGAAGAGGCGGCTGAAACATTCGTTGAGCTTGACGGTGAAACGCAGGAAGCTCTCATCCATGCTTTTTCAGATACAGAGCTTCGTGAGGTTATTGACGAGCTTTACCTTGATGATACAGTTGATATTATTGAGGAAATGCCTGCGACAATTGTAAAAAGAATACTCAGAAATATTGATGCACAGACACGAAAATCAATTAACACTCTTTTAAAGTATCCTGAGGACAGCGCAGGCTCAATTATGACCCCTGAGTTTGTTGATCTGAAAAAGGATAACACTGTTGAGGATGCCTTTAAAAGAATAAGACGTACAGGTGTTGATAAGGAAACAATTTATACTTGTTACGTTACTGACAGCTCAAGGCATCTTATTGGTGTAACTACAGTAAAAGAACTTTTGTTACACGATTATGGCGATAAGATTGAAGAGTTTATGAAAACAAATACAATTTTTGTAAACACGCATGATGATAAAGAAATAGCGGCAAATTTCCTTGATAAGTATAACTTCCTTGCTCTTCCTGTTGTGGATATGGAAAACAGGCTTGTGGGTATCATTACAGTCGATGATGCTATTGACGTATTGCAGGAAGAGAATACTGAGGATATCCAGAATCAATTATTTTCCCTTTGCGGGTTGAACTGTGGGCTTTGCCCTATGTTTTTGAATAAATACTGTCCCGGCTGTGGCGGTGGTGAAGGAAATCAGTATAGAATAGGTATAAAAGAACGGTATTCGACAGACCTTAACGAAAACAGCAACATTATGCAAGAAAAAGAAATACGAATACACTATAATGATATTATTGAAATCATTTTGTGGAGGTGACTCATGAATAACGCTGGCAGTAAAATCGTTTTTGACGAAAAACTTAATATAGAGGTACTGACACTGACAGGAATGATTGAAAGTTTGCCTCCGCATTTTCATGATTACTATGAATTAGGCTATATAGAAAGCGGAAGCCGACGGGTAATATGCCAGGGTAAGGAATACACCATAGGAAAAAATGACCTGCTCCTTTTTAACCCGAATGATAATCATACTTGTTTAGAATTGAAAAAGGAAATGCTGGATTTTAGATGCTTTCACATTACGACTGATCGCATGGAAGAATTGACATTGGAATGTTTAGGATATGCCATATGTCCTTATTTTGAACCGCAGATTGTTTACCAGAGCGACCTGATTCCACAGATCACAGAGCTGATTGACTTAATTGAAAATGGCTCATATTGTGACTTGCAAAAGGAAGAATTGCTTTATATGATCATTGGCGATTTGGTTGCCGGCTGTTCCCAACCAGTGGAATACGAACAAATAGATGTTTCAGATGTTATAAAACGTGCTTGTGAGTATATTGAAAGGCATTATGCTTCAAATATTGCCTTATGCGATTTAAGTTCCTTTACGGGTTTCAGCAAGTACCACTTTATTCGGATGTTTACGAAAGAAAAGGGGATATCTCCTTATCGCTTTATTGAATGTACTAAAATGACTGAAGCCAAAAAAATGCTGAAGGCCGGAGAAGATTTATCAAATATTACCTATCAGCTTGGTTTTAGCAGCCAAAGCCACTTTACTAATTTTTTCAAGAAATACGCCATGGTTACTCCAAAACAATATAGCAAGCTTTATAACGCTTAAAATGTATTTTTAGTTGAGTATAGATCCACACTAACAGGAGATGATGATATGGGAAATTAGCCGTGATAGAAATCTCTGAGTCAGGAGATAAAATTGGAGAAAAACTGCTTATGCTGTTAAATGTCCAGCAGCGGCAGGCGTTAATAAAATACCTTCTTAGCGAAGAAAAGAAGGATAACGATTCAGCCGATAGCCCATGTGACGGCTTTCAAATCCATGATCCACAGGCGGAGGTCGGTGGAGTATTCACAGAGATCGAGATGGGAGAGCTGTACTTTTGTTTGGAGCAGCGGCTTGTACGTGTGAGCGGACAAGTGATTGAATTGACAGCGAAAGAATTTGATGTTTTTGCTCTTCTGATCACGCATCCGAAAAGAGTATTTACTTATGAGCTGATTATGAAACTGGTCTGGAACGAAGATTATACTTTTTATTCCAAGAAAGCAGTAAGCAACCATGTGAGTAACTTGCGGAGGAAGCTGAAATCGGCACCAGATTCTCCGGACTATATCATAAACATTGTTGGTGTCGGCTATAAATTTGAAGCGCCATAAAACCCATATAATCTGCTACTATCACCTCATATGTAACCATAATTATGACAGTTGGATCTCAAGTATAAGGAGTAACACAATGAATGGTCTGGGAAGAGGTTCACGATGAGACGGTAACTTTCACCTTAGGCTATCCTGCAGGTATCACCGATGCCAATTATCAGAACTATGACTTTGTAATTCTGCATCAGAAAGCCGACGGTTCTATGGAACTGAGTAACTTTGTGGCAACTGCACACGGTCTGAAGATTACATCCACCCTCAGTCCTTTTGCTATTGGCTACAGTGAGAGGCATACCCACAGTTATGGCAATTGGAAATTTGATGCAAATGGCCACTGGTATGAGTGCGATTGCGGAAGCAAGGCAGATGAAGGGGCACATACCTTTACATGGGTCATTGACAAAGAAGCAACTGCTACCCAAAAGGGCAGCAAGCATGAGGAGTGCAGCGTTTGCCATTACAAGAAAGATACTGTAGATATCCCGGTGCTCAGCGGTAACACAGGAAATTCTGGTAAGCCAAACAACGGTAGCCCACAGACAGGAAATTCCACTAAGCCGAATAGCGGTATCCCACAGACGGGAGATAACAGCAATGTAACTCTCTGGATTTCAGTGATGGTGGTTTCCCTGATCTGCCTGCTTGCGGTGCTTCTGGTGATGAAAAAGAAAAACTATCGAAGAAAATGGGAGAAATAATTTAATGTTCAGCGGTGCGTGGGGATGACCTCGCACCGCTTTTCTACCACACCGAACATCGTGATAAGCTGAGTTCTTCCCTCGTCATTCCTCTGGCTCAGACAAAGAGCAAATAAATTTACTTAATGACAGTTCAAAGGATTGATTCTTGGCTTAAAATACGCAAATGCCACGCAAAGTAGCAGAAAAATATTGAATGTCATCTGTACTTTCTTGTGGTGTAAAGTACAGTTTTCTATAATAGGTATATCAAAACAAGGAGGTCACGAGCATGACATTTGCAGAAAAATTAAAATCTATCCGCAAACAGGCGGGTATGTCACAGGAGCAGTTGGCGGAAAAGCTTGGCGTGTCAAGACAGGCAGTGACAAAATGGGAAACCGATGCAGGCATTCCCGATATTGAAAATATGATGGCGATTTCCGCCCTGTTCGACATTTCCATTGACGAGCTGCTCTCCAACGAAAAGGGAGCGAAGAAACCGACAGATTATCTGTTTGAGAGCGTTACGGAGTACGATATTGACGAGCCGAAACGCTATGACATGAAGTTCGGCGGTGCAAAGCAATTCATTCTGTCGGGTTATGAGGGTGAGAAAATCCGTGTCCGTCTGGCGTCCAATACCCTCTCCACGCTTCAGAATGATTTTAAGGTCAAGATTGACGACATCCGAAAACGGATTGATGTGGATGTAAACCGCAAAAATGGGGTATTAGAAGCAACAGCGAAAGAAGCCGTCAGCATTTTTGTCCAGATCCCGTCTCCGTATATTGGAAAAATTGAGTGTGCGGTCAATGCGGAAACCGTGGAAATCCGTTCTCTGGAGTGTGACAGTATAGAGCTTGATGTAAAGACACCAAGCGTTGTTTTGAGAGATGTATCTGGAACAGTAGAAATAGACTGTAACCTTGATTTGAATGTGGTCTGTAATTCCCTAAAAGGCGAAGTGGCAATCAACCAAGTGTCGGCAACCTCAAAAATCCATATCCCAGAGGATACGGTCTTTAGTGCTGTTACAAAAGGCATTGGAACAAGCATCACCTATGAGAAAGACGGACAGCAGACGGAAAGGTTTGATACGCCCGATGCGGAAAACATCATCGAGCTGAACGGAATAAAGAGCGAGCTTGTCATCTGCACGGATAGCGAAAGGAACTAATGAGGTGAAAACAAATTATCTGAAGAAATATATCATCAGCTCCTATATTCTTGTCTGGCTGCTCATTATTTTTGTGGCAGGAACGGCAAGTCTGGTCTTTCACGCACCGCCTGTTATCATGTGGATCGTCCGCAACCTGATCGCATGGTCACCGACGTATTTGCTGCTGATTTGCTGGAAGCATTTTAGGCCAGATGAAACAAGAATGACTTTTATGAAGCGATGTTTTTCGGGAAAAGTAAAACTGCACCTGCTGCTGTTATCCTTTGCCCTTACCTTTGGCATCAGCGTATTGTCGCTGTTCATCCACACCGTTGTGACGGGAAAGCCCATGCTGTCCTACATCAATTTGGGAACGACAGCATTGCCGCTCAGCATCTTTCTCTCCCTGACCTCCGGCCCGACAGGAGAAGAATTGGGATGGCGCGGCTTTTTGCGGGAGGAATTTAACAAGAAGTACGGCTTCCTGAAATCCTCTGTCTGTCAAGGCTTGGTGTGGTGCTTCTGGCATACGCTGTTATGGGTGGTGGATTCGGAGTTTACCGATTGGCGGGCGATACCCTACATTATCTCCAACATCGTTGTAATCACTTCCATTACCGTCCTAATGAATATTTTTCTGGAACGACATAACAACCTAATCTACTCGGTATTGCTACACTTTGGCTTCAATATTATCTATGTATTTTTAGATGCGGGCATAGGATTTTTTGTGATTTTGACCGTATTGTATCTGGTAATCACCCCGATTGCCGTATTGATAAGGAATAAGACTGCCGAAAGGCTGTTGAAAAATAATGAAAGCGGAGAAAGGAAAATAAGAGAATGAGCAATTTAGAGAAAATCCAAAAAGGAATGAGGGTATTGCGGATACTCTCAAAAATTGTTTTGATATTTACCATCGTGGGAGTGGCATTGGCATCAATCGGGGCAACTCTTGTGGCGGCAGATGTGGCGAATATGGAAAATCGATTCCTTCATTTTATATCCGTTGCGGCTGAAATGAGCAAAGGACAGATTGTAGGTACTTTGACCACAACTGCGGTGTCTTTACTGTTTGGAGGTATCTTCACAGCATTTGTCTACCGCTATTTTACGGCGGAACTGAAAGAGGGTACACCGTTTACAAATGCAGGTGCGGACAGAATAAAGCGGCTTGGGATTATGCAAATTGTATTGTCTGTCATATCTACAGGGATTATAGCTGGTATTTATGAGAAAATCGGTCTGACAGAATGGAACAGATTTGATGATGCGGGCAGCATCACGTTTGGTATCTTCTTGATTTTGCTTGCTATGGTTGTCCGTTATGGTGCGGAACTGGAGCAAAAGACAAAGGCGAAGTAAGGCAGGGGGGATTTCTAAGGAGAAAACCTCTATTGTCCTAAGTGCAAGCAGGAAAGTTTGATTGAAGCAAAGGATTTATTGGTAACGGTTGTTAAAAGATTTAAAACGAAGATGTTAAATTGATTAGCAGATTTATAATATTGGAGGTCAGAAAGTGATAGCGATAATTGGAGCAAGTGTTTTTTCGGTAGTAATTATATTATCAATTCTCATAATATGTGGCTTGCCTTTAGGAGAATTGACAATGGGTGGGCAATAGATTATCCCGACTTTTTCTTATTTGAATCGGCAATTGATAGGCATTACTGAAGCGATTCAAGATAACAATAAAGTCGGGATAAGTGGTGTGAGAGGACGGGAGCTAATCACTCCCTCCTACTTGATTGTGATCCTTATTCTAACAGCTCGTCCTTTTTTTCCAGAATCGCCGCAACCGCCAGGCAAGCAGGGCAGTCACAGTATCTCGCTCCGGCTGCCTGGATCTCTTTCGCATGCGAGGCAATCCCCTCAGCGGTATCCGCCCCGAAATACCGGCGTCCTTTTTCGGATTCGGCAAAGCGAATTAACTGATCAAGCGGCATGATATCTTCTTCTAATTCCTCTAAAAATTTGGGGGTTTCCTCTTTCTGCGCATCGGTTCCAACGGCGTCCAGCCAGCATTGGGCCGCTATCTTCGCCTCGTTACTGCAGGATGGAGCATGAATCAACTCGCGTGTCTTTTCTACTACATAATTTAAAATTTCCTGATCCATCATGGGTCCCTTCTTTCTATGTTTGATTTGTCTTTATTTTACCACGTTACCGGCGTCGAGTGCAAGGAAAGAATTGATCTCATGGTGGATTTTGTCGATTTATATTTGAACGCGATTCTGTCAGATGATTCTTCGCTTTTTGAAACTGACGGCTAAACCTTTCATCTTATGTTGGGGGGCTATCCTCCTGGAAGGAACGGAAGAATTTTTGGGCAATTTTCGATTTTTCATTCGGGTTCATAATCAGAGTAATGCTGGACCGGATATCCAGGTTCTCAATCGGGTGAGAAGTCAGGGATTGATCGAGACCCGGTTCCAGGGTGGAGGCCGGAATCAAGGCAATTCCCAGGCCGGAAATGGCCCATCCCAGGCAGGTCCGCGCGTCGTCGCTGACGCAGAGCGGGCATAGATCCAGCCCTTTTTCATTAAACGCGTTGCGAAGCAGTGTTTCCCACCGGCGGTAAATAATCAACGGCCGGCTTTGGAGCCAAGAAAGAGAGACGGACTGCCGCGGATCCTCAAAAAAAGAGGTTAGTCCGATGGCCACGAGCGGTTCGGTGTTCAGGGAAACGCAGGAAAAATCTTTTTGAGGGAACGGAGTCCGGACAAATGCCGCGTCCAGTTCACCATTGTGGAGCATGTCGATGAGAGTATAGGAGTCTCCCTCATATACTTCAAAAGAGATTCCTGGATTTTGAAGATGAAAGGCCTGGATTTTTTCTCTGACTTTTGTATAGCCCGAAGAGGAAGTGGTGCCGAGGCGCAAGATACCACTGGTGCCTCCCGCGATGGAGTGGACTTCCTTCATGGCGATAGCCGATAAATTTAATATCGCTTTGGCGCGGTGGTACAAAGTGTCGCCTGCATCCGTTAAAATCATATTTCGGCTGTCCCGGAGAAAGAGAGGGACGCCAAGTTCCGATTCCAAACGTTTTATCTGCAAACTCAACGGCGGCTGGGACATATGAAGTTTTCTGGCCGCCGCAGAGATGCTGCCCTCTTCGACGACTTTTACAAAATAGTTTAATTGCCACAGATCCATTCGTATGCCTCCTGCAATAGATGGATACAACTTTGTAAACCGAGTTTTGTTTAAACGAGAAGAATCCCAAAAAAAGAGTTTGGATCAACCTTATTATATACTGATTGTATATAGATAGCAACAAAATCAGTAAGGAATTGATCGTATAAACGGATTGACAAAAAAATATGTCGGAATTATAATACAAATAATTTACAGAAAAATACTGCATATATCATGCTATAGAATGCTTAATAAACAAACAAATTCGTATTTGTAATTATCTAAAATTTAACGCAGAAATAAAAAGGCATTTCAGAAACAACTCGACTTATCAGAGATAAATATCCATATAAATATAAAATTAACGAAATTAGAAACAAAGATATCAGGAAAAAAACGGAATTCAAACTTCAAAAATAGAAAAAAGTAATGGCCAGCCAGCCGAATCGGTGAAATAGCAATAGAACAGAAGAAAAGGGGGGCGGGATTTTCAGATTCCAGCTGGGAAGGCCGAAAAAGAACAATCAGAGAAACGGAAGGAGAAAAAAATGAAAAACACAAGATGGCGCGGAGGTTTTCTATCGATACTGATGGCATTTGCGATGCTGCTGGCTTTTGCGGGCTGTTCCTCGTCAGGCGGCGGCTCCGACGGAAAAAATGCTTCCACGGCGGGCGGGGCGGTTTCCGACGGCAAGGAGTCTGTCATCCTGGCGATCACCGGGGAACCCTCGTCCCTGGACAGCGCGGATGCCAATGATTTAAACACCTTTAGTATCCAATGTAACCTTTACGACGGCCTGATCCGCCAGGAAAAGGACGGATCGCTGGTTCCCGGCTTGGCGGAATCCTGGAGCTACAACGACGATAAGACGGAGATTACGTTCACCCTGCGCCAAGGCGTTGTGTTCCATAATGGGGACCCGATGACCGCGGATGACGTGGTATATTCGTTTGAGCGTGCTTTGGCATCCTCCGCCACCGCAAGAATCACGGCTTCCATGGAGAAGATGGAAAAAGTGGATGATTCTCATGTGAAGCTGACATTGAAATATGCTTATGGGCCGATTGAAAGTTGTTTGGCCAATGTGAACTGCAGTATTGTCTCCAAGGCTGCGGTGGAAGCGGATGCAAAGGGGTTCGCCAGAAACCCGGTCGGCACCGGACCTTATAAATTCAGCAGCTGGGACAGCGGTTCTAAAATTGTGTTCACTGCAAACGAAGATTATTTTCGTGATGCGGCTGCCATCAAAACATTGACGTACCAGTTGGTGACCGACACTTCGGCGGCACTGATCGCCCTGGAATCCGGCGATGTGGATATGATCGTTTCCACCCAGGCGGCGGATCGGGAGAATATCAAGAACAATTCGAACCTGTTTTATGATGAGGTATCGGCCAGCTCCTTTTATTTTGTTGCTTTTAATAACACGAAGGGGCTCTTTGCCGAAAATCCCCTGCTGCGCCAGGCGGTCGCCCATGCGATCGACCGGGAAGCCTGTCTTCTGGGGGCGGTCGAGGGAGTAGGCGTTGAGTGTCCCAGCCCGATTCCTGCCCCTTGCTTTGGCTGTCCGGAAGGGTTTGAAGGGGCTGCCTACGACCCAGATCTGGCCAAGCAGCTGTTGGCGGAAGCCGGGTATCCGGACGGAGTGACCATCACGATCAAGACCATGGAATCCGGCGTTTATGCCAAGGTGACGGAGATTGTTGCCGAGCAGCTCCGCCAGGTGGGGATCACGGCCAATATCGAGCCGATGGAGCGGACCGCATTTCTGTCCGATGTCTATACAAACTGTGAATATGAGATCTGTGTCAACAGTTATACGGCTCTGAACCCGGATGCGGATTTCATCATGTACATGAGATATCACAGCGATTATCTGGGCGGCGGCAATAACTTTGTCATGGTCAACAATCCGGAGCTGGATGGATATCTGGAAACTGGCCGTACTTCCTCCGACGATGCGGAGCGGAAGACTGCCTATCTCAATGCCTGTGAGCTGATGAAAAAGGAAGCGGTGATGGTTCCGATCCTGAGCACCATGAATGGGGTCGCCTGTCAGGCGAACCTGAAAGGCGTTACGGCCAATACCTCCCAGAAACAATATGTCTACGATTACTATTGGGAATAACGTGAAATGACACAGAAAGAGGCTGCTGCAACCTTTCTTTTGCAGCAGCCCCGAAAAGGAGGTTCCCTTGTTTAAATATATCGGCAAACGTATTTTGATGATGATTCCCGTTGTCCTTGGAATTTCATTTATTATTTTTACAATTCTCGCCCTGACTCCGGGTGACCCGGCGCAGATGATTTTGGGAGAAAACGCCTCCCTCGAAGCCATCGAGGAATTGCGTGAGGAGATGGGGCTCAATGAGAATTTCCTGTTCCGGTACGTAAAATACATTGGAGGAGCCGTTACGTTCCACTTCGGGGATTCTTACCGTACCGGGCTTCCTGTGGTGGAAGAGATTCTGACCCGTCTTCCCAACACCCTGGCGCTTGCTTTCTTCGGCATCGGGCTGTCCGTCGTGATCGGCGTTCCCATCGGGATCATATCGGCCGTAAAGCAGTATTCTGTTTTTGATACGGTCAGCCTTGGCCTGGCGCTGATCATGACTTCTATTCCCGCCTTTTGGCTGGGCTTGATGCTATTGCTTCTTTTTGCGCTGAAACTGGGGTGGTTCCCCGCCATCGGCATCACCGACTGGACCGGCTTTATTCTCCCGTCGGTCACCCTGGCGATCGGGAGTATGGCCACCATGATTCGGATGACCCGCTCCACCATGCTGGAGGTGATCCGCGAGGATTATATCCGCACGGCGCGCGCCAAAGGCGCAGGGGAGGGGCGGATCATCCGGCGGCATGAGCTGCGGAACGCGCTGCTTCCGATCATCACGATCATCGGCATCAACTTTGGCCTGCAGATGGGCGGAGCCATGATCTGTGAAACCGTGTTTTCCATCCCTGGCATGGGAAGCCTGATGATTACGTCCGTCCGTCAGAAGGATGTCCCCATGGTGATGGCGTCCGTACTGTTCGTGGCCGTGGCCATCAGCCTGATCAATCTGCTGATTGATATCCTTTATGCGTTTATTGACCCCAGAATCAAGTCCCAATATGTAAAGGCATCGAGGTGACGATATGGAAAACACGAAAACAAAGGAAGCAGGCGGCATGCCGGCTCCGACCAAAAAGAACAGTCAGTTAAAAACGATCGGGAAACGTTATCTCAAAAACCGGCTGGCGGTATTCGGCTTGGTTTTATTTCTGGTGCTGATCATCCTTTCCCTGGGGGCAGGCTTATTTGCCGATTATGAAGCGGACGCCATTACCCACAATATGCAGGCGCGGCTCCAGCCGCCGGGCGCGGATCATCTGTTCGGCACGGACCGCTATGGGAGAGATGTATTTGCCCGCGTCCTTTTCGGCGGACGAATCTCCCTTTTGGTCGGGACTTTGACGATTCTGATTTCGCTGGCCGGCGGTTCCCTGATCGGGGCGGCGGCCGGATATTATGGGGGCAAGGTGGATAATATCCTGATGCGCATCATGGACGTTTTTTTGGCAATCCCCTCCATTTTGCTTGCGATTTCCATCGTCGCGGCCTTGGGAAACGGGATGATGAATCTGATGATTGCCCTGAGCGTCTCCTCGGTGCCGCGTTTTGCCCGCATCGTGCGTTCCTCCATCCTGACGGTGAAGGGACAGGATTTTGTGGAAGCCGCGCGGGCTTATGGATGCCGGAACAGAAAAATTATCCTCTACCATATCCTGCCCAACGCGATTGGGCCGATCATTGTGCAGGCGACGCTCTCCATGGCCAATACGATTTTAATGATCTCTTCTTTGAGTTTTGTGGGGCTGGGACTTCCGTCCTCCATCCCGGAGTGGGGATCCATGCTTTCCGAGGCCAAGGAATTCATGAGATACGATCCCTATCTGATCGCCTTCCCCGGTATCGCCATCGTTTTGGCCGTGATGGCTTTTAACCTGATCGGCGACGGCCTGCGGGATGCGCTGGATCCCAAGCTGCGGAATTAGGCGAAGGAGGGTGAAAAATGGAACATCTATTGGAAATTAAAAATCTGCATGTGATTTACCGCGGGGATGAAGCCACGGTTCACGCGGTGAACGGACTGGATTTCACATTGGACCGCGGCGCCACTCTTGGCCTGGTCGGGGAGACGGGCGCTGGAAAAACCACCACGGCGCTGTCCGTCATGAGGCTTCTGCCGGACCGGATCGGAACCATCGAGGAGGGACAGATTCTCTTAGATGGAATCGATATCACAAAGGCGAGCGAAGGCGATATGCGGGTGCTACGCGGCAGTCTGGTGTCCATGATTTTTCAGGATCCGATGACGAGCCTGAATCCCACCATACGGGTGGGCGAACAGGTCGGGGAAGTGTTGGAGCTTCACAGGAAGGATCTGTCAAAAGAAGAGATAGAAAAGAAAGTGGATGAAATTTTTCAGCTGGTCGGTCTGCCGGCGGAGCGGAAGATGGACTATCCCCACCAGTTTTCCGGCGGCATGCGGCAGCGCATCGTGATTGCGATAGCCCTGGCCTGCGAGCCGAAACTGCTCCTCGCCGATGAACCGACCACCGCGCTGGATGTGACGATCCAGGCGCAGGTACTGGATCTGATGCAGGAGTTGAAGGAAAAGCTGAATACATCGACGATCCTGATTACCCACGATTTGGGAATCGTGGCGGAAACCTGCGATCAGGTGGCGATCATGTACGCTGGGGAGATCATTGAGATCGGCCTGGCGGAGGATATTTTTGAAGCCGAGGACCACCATCCCTACACGGTCGGACTGTTCGGCTCTATCCCGGATTTGTCCAAAAAGGAACGCCGTCTGCATCCCATCGACGGAATGATGCCGGATCCCTCCGATCTGCCCTCCGGGTGCAAATTCCATACTCGCTGTCCGAGGGCAGCCGAGCAGTGTTCCCTCCAGGCGCAGCCCCTGTATCAGCGGGGAACCCATGGAATCCGCTGCCGCCTGTATGCTGATTGGGAAAAACAGCAGTGATTCGGGAAGGAGAGGAGAAAACATGGCCACACCAATTCTGGAAACCAGAAATTTGACAAAGTATTTTAAGACTGCGCGGGGCAATCTCCACGCAGTGGATGATATCAATCTGTCCATTGAAAAAGGCAAAACCCTGGGAGTAGTGGGAGAATCCGGCTGCGGAAAATCCACCTTGGGCCGGGTGATCCTGCGTCTGATCGAGGCGACCGGAGGCGAGATTCTCTTTGAGGGAAAAGACCTCCGGACCCTGAATGCCCGGCAGATGGAAGGCATGCGGCAGCAGCTTCAAATTATTTTTCAGGACCCTTTTTCTTCCTTAAACCCGCGGCTTTCGGTCAGTGAAATCATCACGGATCCGATCCGCACCAATAAACTGCTTACCGGCAAGGCGGAGATTCAGGAGCGGGTGGTGGAGCTGATGCACACCGTCGGGTTGTCCGACCGCTTTATCAACGCTTATCCCCACGAGCTGGACGGAGGACGCCGCCAGAGAATCGGCGTGGCCCGCGCGTTGGCATTGAATCCGAAATTTATCGTCTGCGATGAGCCGGTTTCGGCGCTGGACGTGTCGATCCAGGCTCAGATCTTGAATCTGATGATGGACCTGCAGGAGCAGCGGGAACTGACGTATCTGTTCATCACCCATGATATGAGCGTCGTCAAACACATCTCCAATCAAATCATGGTGATGTACATGGGACAATGTGTGGAGGTTTCGCCGACCGAGGAACTGTTTGAGCAGCCGATGCACCCTTACACCCAGGCGCTGCTGTCCGCAATTCCGGTTCCCAAGCTGCAGCGGGACCGCAAAAGGCGGCATCTGGTCCGGGGAGAGGTGACCAGTCCGGTCAATCCTCTGCCGGGGTGCCGGTTTGCGGCGCGCTGTCCCCATGCCCGCCCGGAATGCACGGGAGAAGTGATCCCTCTGACTGAACGGGGGCCAGGGCATTTTGTCTCTTGTGTTCTGCCGGTCAGATGAGGTTTTATTCCATATAGGAGAGGAGCTTAATTTCATGAATGCTGAATGTTTTACCGCCAACCGCCGCCGCTTTTTCGACCGGATGGAAGACTGTTCGGCCGCCGTATTTTTTTCCGGCCATTACCGCCGGGATACAAACGATCAGTTGGCGTATCCATTTTCCGTGGACCGCAATTTTTATTATTTTACCGGTATCGACCGGGACGGTTTCCTGCTGATTTTGTGGAAATACGGTTCACAAACGACCGCCCAGCTTTTTATCCCGCCGGTGGATGCACACTATGAAAAATGGCAGGCCCGGATGCTGCGGCTAAAGGAGGCCGCAGAAATCTCCGGAATCGGCCAGGTCCTCTACCGCTACCAGTTTGAAGAAGAATTTGCTAAAAAAATGTTTTCTCCCGGTATCTGCAAAAATGTCTATCTGTTCACCAATATCGCGGAGATGCACGAACCGTTGACGCCGTCGCAGGTCTTTGCCCGCCGGGTATCGGCCCTGTACCCTTCCGTACAGATTCTAAACTCGCTGCCGCTGATGACCGAGCTGAGAAACCCGAAGTCGCCGGAGGAAATCGAAGAAATCACCCGTGCGGTGAATCTGACCGGCGGGGCTATCGAGCATGTGGCAGGTCTGCTGCATCCGGGCATGTGGGAATATCAGGTCAAGGCCCACTATATCCATTATCTGAGCTTGCAGGGGAGCGGCCCTCGTTTTCGCTCTGTGATTGCAGCGGGGAAAAATGCCACGGTACTCCACTATAATGAAGCGAAGGATCCGTGCGCGGATGGCGACATGGTGTTAATGGACGTCGGAGCCGTCAGCAACTGGTACGTGTCGGATGTGACGAGAACCTTGCCGGTGAATGGCAAATTCACGGAAAAGCAGAGGATAGTCTACGATATCGTATATGAAGCGCTGGAGATTGCCCTGGGGACGATCCGGGTCGGAATCAGTGAGAACGAAGTCAACGCGGCGGTCAAAAAGCATTATGGGACTGCGCTGAAAGCAATCGGCCTGATCGACGATCCCCAGGAGGTGGAGCGGTACTATTTCCATGGGTCCGGCCACCCCATTGGCCTGGACCTGCATGATTTGCGGGATGCGGAAAAGACGGTCACCGACGGGTGCGTCCACACCGTGGAGCCGGGGCTTTATATCGCCGAGTGGGGGATGGGAATCCGGATCGAGGACAATGTATTGGTCACCGCTTCCGGCGTCAAGAATTTGTCGGATCATATTCCGAAAAAGGCAAACGACATCGAAAATATGATGAAATAAAAATACAGTGGAATTTTCGGCTGTAGAGGCAAAGGAGCAGATATGAAGGAAAAAGAGCAGGGGAGAGATCGACTGCTGGATATTTATATTGCTTTTTTTAAGATGGGGCTGGTAACCTTTGGCGGAGGGTATGCCATGCTGCCCATATTGGAACGGGAAGTGGTGGAAAAGCGCAGCTGGATCGAAAAAGAGGAGGTGCTCGACTATTATGCGGTCAGCCAGGGACTGCCCGGAATCATTACGGTAAATGTTTCCGTATTCATCGGCTACCGCCGGAGGCAGATTCCCGGAGGCTTGATGGCAGCGTTGGGCGTCGTGTCCCCCTGCATTATCATCATTACGATTCTGGCGGCCTGCTTGCAGAATTTCCAGGACAACGTCTATGTGAAACATGCGCTGGGCGGGATCTCGGTCTGCGTCACCGCCCTGATTGCCAGCACGGTTCTGGGGCTTTTTAAGAAAGGCGTCAAAGACGTGCCGGGCTTTCTGATCTTTTTGGCTGTGGCGGGTTATTCCTTGTTTACCCCTCTTTCCCCCATCCTCTGTGTCGTTTGCGCGGCCGTGCTGGGAATTTTGATCCAGACGGTTCGGAATAGGAGGGCAAAATGATCGTTTATTGGCAGCTTTTCTATGAGTTTTTTCAGATCGGGCTGTTTGCGATCGGCGGAGGTATGGCGACGATTCCTTTCTTGGAACATCTTTCCGAGACCACCGGCTGGTATTCCGCTGCATTTATCAGCGACATGATCGCAATTTCCGAGTCAACGCCGGGCCCGATCGGAATCAATATGGCCACCTATGTCGGTTACAATGTGGGAGGCCTGCCAGGAGGGATCATCGCCACCCTGGGAGAGATTATTCCCTCCATCATCATTGTGGTGCTGGTCTCCAAGTCCCTGGAAAAATTCAGCGGAAATCATTTCGTCGAAGACGCCTTTTTTGGATTGAGACCCGCGGTGACCGCGCTCATCATGGTGGCGGGACTGACCGTGATGCAGTCCTCATTTCTTCATCTGGAATCGCTGAATCAGCTGGCGCACCTGGCATCTTATGTGGACTGGGGAAAACTCGTGTTTTTTGTTTTGGTCTTTTACTGCATCAAAAAGTTTCATAAGCATCCGGTGTTTTACATTGCGGTCTCCGCGGTGATTGGAATCGTATTTCAATTTTAACCGGCGTTTCCTCTGCCGGAAGGGACCGGCTGTTTTTCCCGCAGAACCAGGAAGATGCTGACGGCAGCAATCAAGATCTGGGAAATCGGGACGGATAGCCAGGTCCCCCAAACACCGAAAAGCCTTGGCAAAAACAGCAGCAGCAAAAACAGAAAAAACGGCTCCCCATAGATCAGGATATAGGCCTGCAGGTTCTTGCCCACGGCGTAGAAAAAGGCGGTAGTGATCCTGGAGATACCAAGAAACAGATAGCCGGTAAGAAAGACCGGAAGGAGAGCAGCCACCTGCCGGGTGATATCTTCCGAAGCGCCGAAAATCTTTGCCGCGCGGCCTCGAACCAGAAACAATACGATCATGCAGAGCAGGGAGACGGCGGCCGCAAACCGGTAGGCCAGATTCCGGATCTGTCTCGTGCGGTCCAGCTTTCTTTCTCCGAAGGCCAGACTGACCATCGGCTGGCTTCCGTCGCTGATTCCCTGCAGCAGCAGAAGGATCACGCAGGAGATATAACTGATCGGAGCGTAACAGGTTACTGCCGCGGCGCCGCCAAAGAGGGCGGCGCTTTTATTGATTAGAATCAGTGTGATATTGGGGGAAAAGGTCAGGCCGAACGGGGAAAAAGCAACCCCGAAAATTTGGTGCAGCAGCAGTCTTCCCTCTTTCCCGAAGCAAAACAGGGGACGCTGTTTTCCTCGGATAAAAAAGCCTAGGCAGACAAAAAAAGTTACCGCCTGGCCCAGGACAGTCGCGGCTGCCGCGCCGGTCATGCCCCAGGGCAGCACCCAGACAAACAGGTAGTCCAGCAAAATATTGGTCAGGAAACCGGCGATCATGGCCGCCATTGCGGCGACCGAGCCGCCCATATTTCGAAGAAAAGGGACAAGGCCCGTGGCCATCACCTGGAAAATTGCTCCGCAGCTGATGCAGAGCAGGTATTCTTTTCCCAGGGTGTGAATGGACCCCTCCGCACCAAACAGGCGAAGGGCAGCCGGAGAGCCGGCCCAGAATAAGAAGGTCAGAAAGACTCCCGCAATTGCCAAAAGGATCAGGGACATTCCAAAATACTGCCTTCCCCTCCGCTCCTTTTTTGTTCCGATGCTGATGGAATACCGGATTGCGCCGCCCATGCCGATCCCTGTGCCGGCCGCCTGGAGAAAAGCAGTGATCGGATAGGCGACATTGATCGCTGCGAGAGCGCTGTCCCCCAGGGCGTTCCCTACAAAAAATCCGTCGGCAATCGCATAAACCCCGGACAGGGCGAAGGCAAGCATGGACGGAATCACATAACGAAAAAACTCTTTATGTATCTTCACAGAACACAGCCTCCCGTAAACACTGATTATAATTTCTTGTGACTTGAAGCAAAACGTCCACCTGTTTCTCGCCCAACATCCGGAATACCGTTTCCTCGCAGTGCGTCAGAGCGTCAGCTATGGCGCCGATTTGGGCTTTTCCGGCATCGGTCAGATGGATTTCTTTGCTTCTCTTGTCTTTCTTTGAGGGAAGAAGCGCAACCCATCCCCGGTTCAGGAAATCTTTGCAGATGGTATGGACCGTCTGCTTTGGGAGCTGCCACTCGCGGCAGATTTCTTTTTGCCCGCAGGCTCCGCCGGATTCCGCCAGCGACAAGGCGACTAAAAGTTCGCAGTAGGATAAACCGCGGCGGCGGGCCCAGTCTTCATAGATCACCATGGTTTCCCGCCAAAGTACAGTATAAAGTTTGGATTGCGCTGTGAGCGTCATCATCGCTTCCTCCAAGATTAGTCTGTATACGGACTAATCTTATCAGGAATCGGGAGAGCTGTCAAATACGAAAGAGGTCATTCCCGGTCAAATCTCCGATCATAGAGAAGCGCTGCATTTAGAACAACCAGTACCGAGCCGGCATTGTGCACCAAGGCCCCGGTGACGGGGGTCAAGAGGCCCAGAACCGAGAGGGAGACGGCTACGGCGTTGATTCCCATGGATGCAGCGATATTTCCTTTTATCGTGCGCAGTGTGGAGCGGGAGAGCTGTTTCAGGTAGGGTATTTTTGAGATATCATCCCCGATCAGGGAGATGTCTGCGGCCTCCACGGCGATATCGCTTCCCCTGCTTCCCATGGCGACGCCGACGTCGGCCGTCTTTAACGCGGGAGCGTCGTTGACTCCGTCGCCGATCATGCAGATCCTGTTTCCTGCCTGCTGCAATTTCTCAATCTGCTTTACCTTATCCTGCGGAAGCAGCCCGGCGAAAACAGCGGATATACCGGCTTCCTCTGCGAAATATTCCGCCGCCTTTTGGTTGTCCCCGGAAAGAAGCAGGGTTTTGGTATTCATGCCGGTCAGGCGGGCTACCATATCCCTGGCGGATTGACGCAGGATATCGGAAAGGCCGATGACCCCCAGGCATTTTTCCCCAGAACCAACCAAGACCAAAGCTTTTCCCTGGCTTTGCAGCCGTTCAAGGACAGGACGCTCCGCCTTCCCGACGGCAATTCCATGCTCCGAAAGATAAGATTCGCTGCCGCACAAAAGCAATCTTCCGGAAATCTTGGCGGCGATTCCTTTTCCGGCTTCCATTCGGAACTCTTCGGTTTCCGGCAGGGAAATGCCCTGCGCCCTGGCATGGGAAGTAATCGCCATCCCCAGCGGATGTTCGCTTTTTCGTTCCGCCCCGGCTGCCAGAGATAACAGGTCCATTCCCTGAAGGTCATCGGAAAAGGACAGCACATCACAAACCGTAAGCTTCCCGTAAGTCAGTGTTCCGGTCTTGTCAAAGGCGATGGTATCCACCTTCCCCATGGCCTCCAGGGCTTCCCCGGATTTGATGATGACGCCATGTTTGGCGGCCTGACCGATGGCGGCCATGATGGAGGTGGGGGGCGCCAGCGCCAAGGCGCAGGGGCAAAATACGACCAGGACGGTTACGCCCCGGTTCAGCGCCGCCGTCACGCCGAGCCCCAGGGCCCAGTTGAGAAGAAAAGCGCCCGCCGCGATCATAAGGGCGATGGGGACAAGCCAAACGGACCACTGATCTGCGATGCGCTGCATCGGAGCTTTTTTCTTCTCCGCCTCCTGAACCAGACGGATCATCTTTTGCAGGGAAGCATCTTCTCCGACGCTGGTGGCGGAAAGATCAATGGAGCCAAAGCAGTTTATGGTCCCGCAAAAGACCTCGTCTCCAACGCCTTTGTCAGCGGGAATGGATTCCCCGGTTAGGATGGACTGATCCACCGAGGTGCTGCCGGAGACGATCCGGCCGTCCACGGGAATCACTTCGCCGGGCAGAACACGGATGGGATCGCCGGTACGGATCGCCGGCGCCGGGATAATTTCTTCTTCCACGCCCCCATCCGTTGAAATCAGTCTGCGGCCGGTTGTGGGAACCAGCGAGATCAGCTGGGAGAGGCCTTTTTTGGCGCGGGCCACGGTCATGTCCTCCAGGATTGCCCCGATGGCCATGATGAAGGCTACTTCCCCGGCGGCAAAAAGTTCTCCGATCACAAGGGAAGCCAGCATGGCCATGGAGATCAGAAGGGCGGACGAGATCCATCTTTGGCGAAATAGTCTGGTCAAGGCGAGATAGAGCAGAGGGTAGCCGGAGAGGATCACCGTCACCAGGGCCGGATCGGCGGGAAGTGAGTTTCCCGTCAACATCAAAATCAGGCTGAGAAGCAGGAAGATACCGGAAACAAGGGTCATTCGGACTCCGGAGAAGAGATCGCTTACTTTTTTTAACATGGAAAGCCTCCTTTTCGCCGCTTGCCTTTTGCCGGAAAAAGCGGTACAATCAATCTGATATGGAACAATCTGTTCGATATTATTATAAAACGGCGGAGCAGGCTCTTCAACAGACAGTTGGAGCGGCTTGTTTCTTACCGGACATTTTGAAGGATTTATACAGGAGGGAGAAAGATGGACCGACGGCAGCAAAAATCGAGGGACGCCATTTTTACGGCGTTTGGGAAATTGTTATCTCAGAAAAGCTATGGAAAAATCACCGTACAGGAGATCATTGACGAAGCCAATGTGGGGCGCAGTACGTTTTACGCTCATTTTCAGACCAAAGACGATCTGCTGCGGGAGATGTGCACCGACATATTCCATCACGTGTTCTCCGACCATTTGGACACAGAAAATACCCACGATTTTTCCCTGGCCCATGGAGACCCAAGGACAGCCGTCACTCATATTTTGTATCACCTGCGGGATAATAAGAAAAACATCGCAGGCATTTTGAGCTGCGAGAGCGGGGAGCTGTTTCTTCAGTTTTTTCGGGAATATCTGAACGCCCAGGTGACGGAGTCTTTGCTTGGCCGGGCGGACCGGAAAAATGTCCTGGTGCCGGAGGCGTTTTTACGGAATCACATTGCGGGCAGCTTTATCAATTTGGTGCAGTGGTGGATCCAAAATGGCTGGAAGGAGACGCCGGAGAAGCTGGCTAAATATTTTTTGGCGGTAATTGAACCGGTTATATAGATAGAAGGAAGTGATATCTGTCCGGCACTTTCTTGGTTCCGATATACAATGTTTGATTGCGCTGGAGTTGAATGTATGTTATAATACAAAAATATATCTAAAAGAATAAAAATAAGAAAAATCCAAAATAGATTCGAGAAAATTTGGACCATATATCGAGATCAATCGGATGAGAAGGTAGAACATGATTGCACAGAAACAAATTTTAGTCGTTGAGGATAATGAGATCAACCGTGCCATGCTCAGCGAGATTTTGGCTGCGGAGTATACGGTTTTGGAGGCGGAGAACGGAGAGGTGGCCCTCTCTATTCTGAGAGAGCAGAGAGAAGAGATTTCTCTGATTCTGCTGGATATCGTAATGCCGGTCATGGATGGGTACACTTTCCTTTCGATCATGAAGGCGGACCCTTCGGTCTCTGCCATTCCCGTCATTGTGACGACACAAAGCGACAGCGAATCCGATGAGGTGGCAGCCCTGGCCCACGGAGCCACGGATTTCGTAGCAAAGCCCTATAAGCCCCAGGTGATCCTGCACCGGGTCGCCAGCATCATTCATCTCAGGGAAACCGCCGCCATGATCAATCTGTTTCAGTATGACCGGCTGACCGGGCTTTACAGCAAAGGATTTTTTTATCAGAGAGTCAAAGAGATTTTGATGCAGCACCCGGATCAGGAATACGATATCATCTGCTCCGACATTGAAAACTTTAAATTGATCAACGATATCTTCGGGATGCCGGCGGGCGACCGGCTCCTGTGCGGCGTAGCGGATATGTATAGGGAAATGGTAGGAAAAAACGGAATCAGCGGCCGGTTTCATGCGGATCAATTTGCCTGCCTGCTGAAGCGGCGCGAAAACTACACGGATGACCTTTTTGTCCAGGCCGAGGCACAGATCAACGCTCTGTCCAATACGAAAAGCGTTGTGATCAAATGGGGAATTTATACGGTGAAGGATCGCGCTATATCCGTGGAACAGATGTGCGACTGGGCTTTTTTGGCTGCCCGCAGCATCAAAGGACAGTATGGGAAGCATTTTTCCGTCTATGGGGAAGATTTGAGAAATAAACTGCTCCGCGAACAGGCGATTACGGACAGTATGGAGTCCGCCCTGTTGAAGGGGCAGTTTCTCATTTATTTACAGCCGAAGTATACCATTAAGGACGACCGTCTGGCAGGCGCGGAGGCCCTTGTGCGTTGGAATCATCCGTCCTGGGGCTTTCTGTCTCCGGCGGAGTTTATTCCCTTGTTTGAGAAGAACGGGTTTATTACCAAGCTGGATCAATTTGTCTGGGAACAGGCCTGCATGGTATTGCGAGAGTGGAGCGATAAGGGCTATCCTTCGGTCCCCATCTCGGTCAACGTCTCCCGCGCGGATGTCTACCAGGCGGACTTGGCCGATCTGCTGGTCCGTTTGGTCAGGAAATATGATTTGTCTCCCGCCTTGCTGCATCTGGAGATCACGGAAAGCGCCTATACGGAAAATCCGGATCAGATCATCCAGACGGTCAGCAACCTGCGGGAATTGGGATTTGTAATTGAGATGGATGATTTTGGAACCGGCTATTCCTCCTTGAATATGCTGAACAAAATGCCTCTCGATGTGTTGAAACTGGATATGAAGTTTATCCAGAGCGAGACCGCAAAGCCGATGGATCAGGGAATCCTTCGTTTTATCATGGGTCTTGCCCGGTGGATGAACCTGAGCGTAGTGGCGGAAGGTGTTGAGACCAGAGAACAGTTGGAACATCTGCGTGAAATTGGCTGCGACTATGTGCAGGGGTATTACTTTGCAAAACCCATGCCCTGCGCAGATTTTGAAGAGCGTCTCAAAGAATTGGATGCGCCGGAGATCCTGCAAAGGCAAAGCCGGGCCAGGCAGAATACCTCATCGCTGATTTTGCTGGTAGCGGATGAGGATGAAGCGTACCGCAGAAAGGTGAAGGAAACCTTTGGGGAACGATATGAGGTAATCGAGGTTTCGGATGAAAACGCAGCGGCTGCGGTTCTCACCAATGAACGGCATCGGCTGGCCGCCGTGATTCTCAGCCTGACTCTGCCTAAATCGGGGGGATTCTCAGTTCTGGAAATACTGGAGCGGGAAAAGCTGATCTGGAAAATCCCGGTTGTCACCACGGCGCCGCCGGATTGGCAGATGGAAGAAAAAGCGCTGGAAATGGGGGCTGAAGACTTTGCCTGTAAACCCCATTCACAAAAAAGCCTTCAGATGCGTTTGCTGCGGGCAATGGGGGCCACCTCTTTCTGGGAGAAAGAACAGGCTCTGCGGGACGAAGCCTACCGGGATTACCTGACGGGACTTTTGAACCGCCGCGGCCTGGACGCCTCGGTGGAGGCACTCAGGCGGGAGGATATGCCTTTAGCAGTTTATCTGTTTGATCTGGATAATCTAAAGCAGATCAACGATACGTTCGGGCATGCAGAGGGGGACCAGATTATCCGGAAATTCGGCGATCTCCTGCACTCTTATTCCAGAGGGAGCGATATTCTGGCCCGTTTTGGAGGGGATGAGTTTGTTGTGATCATGAAGCAGATGGGTTCTGAGCAGGCGGTTCAACGAAAGGGAGAGGAGATCTGCCGGGCATTCCGGGAAAGCTGCCGGACGGAGGAGGTGAAAGCAGCCTGTTCCGTGGGGATCGCGATCTGTAAGCAGGAGGAAGAGTCCATTCCGGAAATGATCGTCCGGGCCGACGAGGCACTTTACCGTGCAAAGCTGAACAACAAAGGCGGATGCTGTTTATGGCGGCCCTGATATAGGGGCGTGTGCTCCACCCTGTCGATCGGAGGTAATGAGTATGAAACAGGAAAATGTCCCTTCTGCCGCTTTGATGAGGGAAATGCTGGACGCTGCCCCCGTTGCAATCGTTGTCCGCGATACCGGCAGCCAGGCCTTGCTTTATGCGAATCAAATGGCAAAAGAAAACGGGATTGACGGGGGAGAAACGTACCTAGGAAAGGGAAAGATCATTGACTGGAACGGCAGACCCGCGTCTATCGAATATTGGGCGGACACAGCCGGGAAAGAGAAGGAGGCGGCGGGAGAAAACCCGCTTTTATCCGCTTTTCGTGAGATTCCCTGCGGATTATGTATTTACCGGGTGGAAGCGTCTCATTTTATCCCGGTATTTTGCAATCCTGCTTTTTATCATATCCTGGGATATTCCGAAGAGAAACAACGAAAGCATTCACAGAGAATTTTTGATCCGGAGATCTATCCGGATGATCTGGACCTTTTGCAGGAAAAAATTTTGGAGGCGCTGCAAGACAGCCAGGTGTTTCAACACACGTTTCGCGTTTGGAACAATAATAAACAGGAATACCGATGGATTCGCTTGGAAGGGTCGGTGAAATCGCAAAAATCAGGCGAAACGTTTTTATACGCTGTGTTCAGCGATGTCTGCGAGCAAAAGTTGCTGGAGGAGGAGCTGACAAAAGCCAGTGAAAAAATGCAGGATATCATCAATGCAATTCCCGGCGGCGTAGCGATCTATCGGGTTTCGGATGTTTTTGAGACCATTTATTTTTCCGACGGCGTGCCGGAGCTGACCGGATATACGGTGGAAGAATACCAGACGCTGATCCAAAAAGATGCGGCGGAGCTGACATACCGGGAAGACACGGACATGGTGGTCTCGGAGGCCCGAAAGGTCATCGAAACTCACCAGGTGGCCACGTTCGAGTTCCGCAAGCAGCACCGGGACGGTCATATTGTCTGGGGCCGCGTTCAGATTCGGTGGATTGGAGAAGACGGGGGGCGTCCGCTGCTTCACTGTGTTTTTCATGATATCTCTGCGTTGAAGGAAGCTCAGCTGGAACTGCAGCATCTTGTCAATTCCATACCTGGCGGGATCGCCAGCTACCGGATTGAAAAAGGCCGGTTTTTTCCGACCTTTTTTTCCGACGGAGTACCGGCGCTCACCGGACATACCAGAAAAGAGCTGGGCGCGCTGTGCAAGGAGGATGCTTTCGGAGTGATCTATGAGCTGGATCGGGACCGGGTCCAGGCTGCCGCACAGTCAGCGATAGAAAGCGGTGAGGTGCTGGATATCTATTACCGTGCGCGCCATAATGACGGTCATCTGGTCTGGATTCACCTGAATGGAAGGCGGATGGGCCCTGCCTCGGATCCGTCCCGGTTTTATGCGGTGTTTACCGGCATGTCTGCGGAGACCCGTCTGTTTCAGAGTATCGCAAATGAGACGGCGGACGGAATCTATGTCATTGACAAAGAAAGCCGGGATTTGCTTTATGTTAATGAATCCAAAGATTTTATAGAGGGTAGAACCGACCGTGCAGGCATAAAATGCTACGAGGCCTTATACGGCAGGAAAGAGCCCTGTCCGCTCTGCGTTTTGGAACAATATGCCGCGGATGGGTGCGCCCATATTGTGGAGAGAAAGGAGACAAACCGCTTTCACAGCGTTCGGCTGCATGAGACGAATTGGAATGGGATTCCTGCCTATGTCAAGTACGTCCGGGACGTGACGGATGAGATTCAGACTCAGAAGGAAAAAGAACGGCTGGAACAGTATTTCCAGTCGGTGATCAAGCATCTTCCCGGCGGTGTTGCTGTTGTCCGCTATGAGGAAGACGGGAGTATGACGCCGGAATTTTTGTCGGATGGATTCGCCGCGATGACGGAAATGACGTTGGAGGATGCCTGGCGGATTTACCGGCAGGACGCGATGGCAGGTGTCCATCCGGATGACCAGGGCCGTGTGGACCGGCAGATGAGGCAGTTTGTTGCGAACGGAGAGAGTAACTGTGAGATTACATACCGGCTTCTTAAGGGAAGCGGAGGCTATCTGTGGGTGAAGAATACGCTTTCCCTGATTCAAAGCGAGGGCGGAGAATGCCGGGTTTACGCCGGCTATCACGATATCACCAAGGAGAAGGAAGAACGGGAGCGGCTGCGGAAGCAGTTCGACGAACGGATTCTTCAGCACTACCGTACTCCCGGTCCCAATGCGCTGGTGATCGGCCATTGCAATATTACCCAGAATATCATCCTGGAAATTATCGATCATACAAATTCTGGACTTTTGGAAACGTTCGGGACGTCCCGTGAAGAATTTTTTACCGGATTATCCAACTTGGTGGTGGATCCGGAAGAGCGGAAAAGATTTCGGGAAACCTATCTGAATGAGCCGTCTCTTTCCGCTTACCGGAGAAAGGATACCGAACTGCTCTTAAAATGCTTTATCCAACTGCCGCGCGAGGAGAAAGGGCGGTATGTACAGTTTAAAGTGAATCTGGTGGAAACGCCGGACACCGGCGATATCACAGGAATTTTGACTGTGACGGATATTACGGAGCAGACCATTTCCGACTTGATTTTACATCAGTTGTCTGTCGCCAGTTACGATCTTGTTGTGGATGTGGATCTGCTCAGAGACCATTATTCGGTGATCTCCTGTGACCGGTACGGCGGTGATATCCCGGAGGAACAGGGCGTCCATTCGGAACAGTTGGCGTTTATGCTTCGGGAACAGGTGCTTCCGAAGGATCGGGAGCACGTCGCCCATATGCTGGATCCCAGATACATAAGGGAAAGACTGGAACAAGGTGCTTATTCGTTTTCCTATTCAATTTTTGGCGAACACGGAGAGGTCCTGACGAAAAATCTGACGTTATCTCCTCTGGATTTGCGTCTGGGACGCGTTTGCATGGCCAGAGCCGATATCACAGAATCCGTGCGGGAGCAGCAGGGGCTTCTCAATGTGATTGCTTATACATTCGAACTGCTGGCCCTGATTCGTGTGGACGCCGGACAGATGACACTTTATACCAGAAAGATGGTTTTGGAAAATTTACCGCCCTTTCACGTGGAGGACTATAATGGCGCGGTTTTACGGCTGACGGAATATTATGATCAGAGCAGGGAGCGGGAGGACATTATCGAAAAATTTCGGTTGGAAACCATGCTCAAGCGTCTGAGAGAAAAGCCGGTTGGTTATGATTTTGTGCTGCCCTATCAGACGGAGGACGGGACCAGATACAAGCAGATCAACGTGCTTTGGGGAGATGACAGCCACAAGACAGTCTGTATGGTGCGGGCGGATGTGACGGACATGCTGGCCGCGGAACGCGAACGGAAAGATACTCTGGAAAAGGCCCTGGCTCTGGCAGAAGAGGCAAATCAGGCGAAAAGTGATTTCCTCTCCTCCATGAGCCACGATATACGCACACCCCTCAATGCGATCATTGGAATGAATGCGTTGGCTCTGGCCCATCTGGATGACCGGTCGAGAATGGAAGACTGTCTGAGAAAGATTGAACTCTCCTCCAAACATCTTTTGAGCCTGGTCAATGATATTTTGGATATGAGCAAGATTGAGCGGTCGAAAATCTCCTTGAATTGTATGGAAATCTATCTTCCGGAGATGGTGGAGCAGCTGTCCGCCATCATGCTGCCCCAGGCAAAGGCGGCCGGTCTGCATTTTGAGATACAGAGAGAGAAAATCCTGCACCAATACTTTTATGGCGATGCGCTGCGAATTAATCAAATTTTGATCAATATCCTGGGAAATGCAATCAAGTTTACGCCGGAGGGCGGAAGCGTAGAGTTCCTTGTGGAGGAAATTCCGCCGGTGAAAGATCCGGAACAGGTTCGCTTCCGCTTTATGATAAGAGATACCGGAGTGGGGATGTCGGATGAATTTCTTTCCCATATATTTGAACCTTTTGTGCGGAACCCCAAGATGGAGCGAGTGGAAGGTTCCGGCCTGGGGCTTAGCATTACCAAGGGATTGGTTGACCTGATGGGCGGAACGATTTCAGTGGAAAGTAAACTTCATCAGGGAACCACTTTTCAGATAGAGCTGGAATGGGAAGCTGCGGAAGGCCGGAGGTTTGCAGGTCCCGCGGGAACGGCGCCCCAAAATACAGATGAGGAAAAGTTCCTTGCAGGCCGCCGCTTTCTGGTGGCGGAGGATAATGCAATCAATGCGGAGATCCTCTGTGAGCTGCTGCACATGCACGGGGCGAGGACGATCGTAAAGACAGACGGAGCCCGTGCGTTTCAGGCGTTTCAGGATGCGGTTCCCGGTACCTACGATGCGATTTTGATGGATATTCAAATGCCGGTGATGAACGGTTATGAAGCGTGCCGTGCGATTCGGAAGCTGAATCGGAAGGACGCGGAAACGATTCCGATTATTGCGATGACCGCCAACGCTTTTGCCGAGGACGTCCAGGCATCAATGGATGCCGGCATGACGGCGCACGTGGCAAAGCCCATCGATGTGCAGGTTCTGTGGTCTACGCTGGATCGCGTGCTGGGGGAGCAAACGATTGGTCAGCAACCTTAAGGGGGATATCATAAAAAGAACTTTGAAAAAGAGTTTCCGGTGAAGGGGGGCTCTTTTTCAGGGTTCAGCGGAAAATCGATATCTACTTGCAGTTCCTTTCAAAAATAGATATAATATGGAAATGAAAACAGCGTCCACTGCCAACGAATGCAGATGGAAAGCCGAAAGGATTGACATGAGAAAACTAGCGTTAAGCGATGAAATATTACGAACGATTGAAAAACCGGCCCGTTATACTGGCGGCGAAGTCAATTCGATCCAGAAGGATCCAGGCGAGGTGGAAGTCCGATTTGCCATGTGCTTCCCGGATGTCTATGAGATCGGTATGTCACACCTGGGAATTCAGATTCTGTATCACATGCTGAATACCCGGCCCGACATCTGGTGTGAGCGGGTGTATTCGCCCTGGACGGATCTGGACAGGGTGATGCGGGAAAAACAGATTCCCCTGTTTGCCCTGGAGTCCCAGGAGCCGGTCCGGAATTTTGATTTTCTCGGAATCACCATTCAGTACGAAATGTGCTATACCAATATCCTGCAGGTCCTCGACCTGGCGCAGATTCCTATTTTTGCCTCAGAACGGGAGGAGGACAGCCCGATTGTAATCGGCGGCGGGCCCTGCGCCTACAATCCGGAGCCTTTGGCGGAATTTTTTGATCTGTTTTATATTGGGGAAGGGGAGAGCTCCTACTTTCCTCTGATTGATCTGTATAAAGAAAATAAAGCGGCCGGGGGCAGCCGGAAGGATTTTCTGAAAAAGGCGGCGTCTATTCCGGGGATTTACGTTCCCTCCTTATACCAGCCGGTCTATCAAGAGGACGGAATCCTGTCTTCCTTTGTTCCGTTGGTTCCGGAAGCGCCGGAACGGATTAAAAAAGTGATTGTCTCCGATTTGGACGGCGCCTATTATCCGGAGAGACCGGTGGTGCCGTACCTGAAAGCAACACAAGACCGTGTGGTTTTGGAGATCATGCGGGGCTGCATCCGGGGCTGCCGGTTCTGCCAGGCCGGTATGATCTACCGCCCGGTGCGCCAGAAAAGCGTGGACAAGCTGCTTGCGCTTTCGGCCCGGATGCTGGAGAGCAGCGGGCATGAAGAGATCTCCCTGAGTTCTCTGAGTTCCAGCGATTATACGGAAATCGAACCGCTGATCAACGGGTTGATCGAGGATTGCCGGAAACGGAAGGTGAATATTTCACTTCCCTCGCTCCGGATCGACGCATTTTCCCTGGACGTCATGAGCAAGATACAGGATGTGAAAAAAAGCAGCCTGACCTTTGCCCCGGAGGGGGGGACTCAGCGGATCCGCAACGTGATTAACAAGGGACTGACCGAGGAGGAAATCCTGGATGGGGCAGCCGAGGCGTTCCGCGGAGGATGGAATAAGGTGAAGCTTTATTTTATGCTGGGCCTGCCTACGGAGACCGAGGAGGATCAACTGGGAATCGCCGAACTGGCGGAAAAAATCGCCAAACGGTATTATGAAGAGGTCCCGAAGGAAAACCGGAAGGGAAAGGTGCAGATCACAGCCAGCGCCTCTTTCTTCGTGCCAAAGCCTTTCACTCCGTTTCAGTGGGCTACGATGGAGTCGGAGGAGGAGTATTTGCGAAGGGCGCGGCTGGTGAAGGACGCGTTCCGGGAACAACTGAACCGGAAGTCCCTGCATTTTCAGTATCATGAGGCAGACGTTACCGTGCTGGAAGGCGTGCTGGCCCGCGGTGACCGCCGGGTAGGACCGGCAATCCTGGAGGCATACCGCCTCGGCTGTCTCTACGACGCCTGGTCGGATTTCTTTGACAATGAAAAGTGGAAGGAAGCTTTCCGGCGCACCGGAGTGGATCCGAATTTTTATACGGTTCGAGAGCGGGGAGCGGATGAACTCTTTCCCTGGGATTTCATTGATATCGGCGTGACCAAGCGATTTCTCCGGAAAGAGTGGGAGAGAGCTATGGAGGGAGTTGTGACTCCCAACTGCCGCGTTTCTTGCAGCGGCTGCGGCGCCGCTGTATTTGAGGGAGGCATCTGCCATGAAAATTAGAATCCGTTTTGCCAAGACCGGCACGCTGCAATATATCGGGCACCTGGACGTGATGCGCTATTTCCAGAAGGCCATGCGCCGCGCGGAGGTGGAGATTTCCTATTCCCAGGGGTTCAGCCCTCATCAGATCATGTCCTTTGCTTCGCCCCTTGGCATTGGCCTGACCTCGGAAGGCGAATATATGGACATTGAGGTGAGCCATTGCGGCACTTCGGAGGAGATGGTCGGGAGACTGAATGAAGTGATGGTGGAAGAGATGAAGGTTTTCAGTTTCCGCCGGCTTCCCGACGAGGGGAAGACAAATGCGATGGCCACCATTGCCGCCGCGGATTACCGGGTTTCTTTCCGGGAAGGCGAGGAATGGGACCGGGATCAGCTGCTTCCTCTGTGGGGGCAGTTCCTGGAACAGGAAGAAATTCTTCTCTGGAGAAAGACCAAGAAAACGGAAGGGACGGGCGATATCCGGCCCATGATTTTGAAAGCGGTTTGGGAGGAAGACGGCTCTTTCTTTCTCCGTCTCTCGGCGGGAAGCTCGAAAAATTTAAAGCCAGAGGCCGTCATGGAGGCTTTCTGCGCGTTTTGGGGAAAAGAATTTCACCCGTTTGCCCTGCGGATCCATCGTTTGGATCTGTATGGCATAAAAGAGGGACAGCTGCTCTCTCTGGAAGATTTCGGGGAGGAGATCCGATGAGCAAATTGATCCTGACCCGGCTTTCCGGCCGGATCGTCAGCGCGGTCTGGAACGGGAATCAGGTCGTTTCCCTCTCCCTTTCCGGGACGGATTCCCAGGCAGCGGTCGGAGATATCTATCTTGGCCGTGTGAAAAGTATGGCGAAAAATATCAGCGCAGCTTTCATTGAGATTGCCGGAGGGCAGATTTGTTACTGCAATCTTCCGAAGACTGCGGTCAAGTTAAAGCCTGGTGATGAGCTTTTGGTGCAGGTGACCCGCGAGGCGGTAAAAACCAAGGATGCGGTGGTTAGCCGGGAGCTTTCCCTTTCCGGAAAATACGCCGTCCTCGCCGAGAATGGCGGCAGAATTGCGGTTTCTTCTAAAATTACGGATAAAAAAAGGCGGGAGAGTTTACAGGCGCTGATGACGCCTTTGTGCGAGGGGGAAGCAGGGTTCATCCTTCGCACAAACAGCGGGGAGGCGGCGGAGGAGGAGATTCTCCGGGAGGCGGAAAGACTTTTGGGGGAATGGAAAGCGCTGCGGGAAAAAGCGCGGTTTCGCACCTGTTTTACTAAGCTTTACGGCGGTATCCCGGAGTATTTGAAGCTGATGCAGGATCTTCCCGCCAGAGAGCTGACGGATATCGTGACGGATCAGAAGGATTTATTTGAGGAAGCCCAGGCTTACCTGTCGTCCTGCCAGCCGGAGGATGCGGAAAAGCTTTGTTACTACGAGGATCCGCTCCTGGCTCTGCCTAAGCTTTACAGCTTGGAGACCGTATGGGAGCGGGCTTTGCAGAAGCGGGTCTGGCTGAAATCCGGCGGCTACCTGGTGATTGAACCCACGGAAGCCTTAACCGTGATCGATGTGAATACGGGGAAGTACGACGGCCACAAGAACCGGGAGGAAACCTTTTACCTGATCAACCGGGAGGCTGCCAGAGAGATCGCGTTCCAGCTGCGGCTAAGGAATCTGTCCGGTATTATCCTCGTGGACTTCATCGATATGGAGTCGGAGGAAAAACGTCTTTCCTTACTGCGGGAACTGGAGGAGTTGCTGAAAAAAGATCCGATCAAAACCGTTCTGGTGGAGATGACCAAACTGCATTTGGTGGAGATCACCAGAAAAAAGATCCGCAAGCCAATCTATGAGCAGTAGGATCCGCCATCAATCAGGTCCAGGAGATCCGGCAGCAGAGGCGCTGTTTTGGAGTGACCTGTATTCCTTGCCCTGACTTGACTTTTCGGTACTTTTCTGGACAAAAAGTCCTTGACGCACAAAAAGTTCCATGTTATTATTAGTGAGTATGTTTAGGCATACGCTGCCGCACAATGGGGTTGACAAGCTCCGCATTTGCGGACACCGAAATTGGCGAGTATTGAAACAGGAGGTGCTTCTATGTACGCAATCATTGCAACAGGTGGAAAACAGTACAAGGTTTCCGAAGGCGATGTCATCCGTGTGGAAAAACTGGATGTCGAAGCCGGACAGAACTACGAGTTCGACCGTGTTCTGGCTGTAAACGACGGGGAACTGACCGTTGGCAACCCTACGGTAGCCGGCGCGAAGGTAACCGCTACGGTTCAGAAACAGGGCCGGGGCAAGAAGGTTATTGTCTATAAGTATAAGAGAAAATCTGGCTACCACAAGAAAAATGGTCACAGACAGGCTTATACGGAACTGAAAATCGACGCAATTGCAAAATAATCATCTTGTGAAGTTTTCCGATGAGTACAAGGAGGTGTAATTCATGGCTCATAAAAAAGGTGTAGGCTCTACCAAGAACGGAAGAGATTCCGAGGCAAAACGGTTAGGAGCAAAGAGAGCCGACGGACAGTTTGTGCTGGCCGGCAACATTCTTTACAGACAGCGTGGAACGAAGATTCATCCCGGCGTTAACGTAGGCCGCGGCGGAGACGATACTCTGTTTGCCCTGGTTGACGGTGTCGTTCGTTTTGAGAGAAAAGGCAGAGACAAAAAGCAGGTTTCTGTATATCCCAAAGAGACGGTTAAAGAAATGGTGATTGAATAAGTTCTGGCGAACTGTCGCCAAACGCACATATGCTGTCATCCTGAGAAGCCTGGCGGCGGAGGATTCATAAGGATTCTTCCCGCCGCTTCCGGATGGCAGTTTTTGCGTTATAAATGGAAAGGATTTTTTATGTTTGCAGACAGTGCGAAAATATTTATTAAATCCGGTAAGGGAGGGGACGGCCATGTCAGCTTCCGCCGGGAGCTCTATGTCCCGGACGGCGGCCCGGACGGCGGAGACGGCGGCCGCGGCGGAGACGTAATCTTTGTGGTAGACAAAGGCCTGAACACACTAAACGATTTCCGCCATGTCCGCAAATATGTGGCCCAGCCCGGAGAGGAGGGCGGCAAGCGCCGCTGCCACGGCAAGGACGGCTCCGACTGCATCGTAAAGGTGCCGGAGGGTACGGTCATCAAGGATGCGGAGAGCGGAAAGGTGATCGCCGATATGTCCGGGGAGAATCAGCGGGAAGTCATTCTAAAAGGCGGCCGCGGCGGTCAGGGAAATATGCACTATGCGACTGCCACAATGCAGGCTCCGAAGTATGCGCAGCCGGGCCAGCCGGGCCAGGAGCTCTTTGTGATCTTGGAATTAAAGGTGATTGCGGACGTAGGCCTGCTGGGCTTTCCGAATGTCGGAAAATCCACGCTCCTTTCCCGCGTCACCAATGCGACGCCGAAGATTGCCAACTACCATTTCACCACCCTGCATCCCAACTTGGGTGTGGTTGACCTGGGAAACGGCGAGGGATTTGTCATGGCGGATATCCCTGGCTTGATCGAGGGCGCCTCCGAAGGAGTCGGCCTTGGCCATGCCTTCCTGCGGCATCTGGAGCGGACCAAAATGCTGATCCATCTGGTGGATGTGGCGGGTACCGAGGGCAGGGATCCGGTGGCGGATATCTACACCATCAATCAGGAGCTGGCGTCCTATAAGCCGGAACTGGCAAAACTTCCCCAGGTAATCGCCGCCAATAAGACCGACGCGATCTACTCCGAGCTGGGAGCAGAAGATCCGGTGGAGCGGCTGAAAAAAGAATTTGAGCCTCAGGGCATCCGGGTGTTCCCGATCTCTGCCGTCAGCGGGGACGGATTGAAAGAGCTTTTATATTATGTTAACAAGGAGTTGAAAACTCTGGATTCCGAGCCTGTGATCTTTGAAAAAGAATTTACGCCGGGCAACCAAAGCGAGAACCTTCCCTTTGATGTCAGCCGTGCCGACGACGGTGCTTTCGTCGTAGAAGGACCGCTGATTGACAAGATGCTGGGATATACCAATCTGGAATCGGAGAAGGGCTTTACCTTCTTCCAGAAATTCCTGAAAGACCGCGGGGTCCTGGCCCGCCTGAAGGAAGCCGGTATTGCGGAGGGCGATACGGTCCGGATGTACGGTTTGGAATTTGATTATTACGAATAGAGGATGAACCCATGACAAGCAAACAGAGAAGTTATCTGATGAAGCTGGCGTCCCCGTTGGACTCGATTCTTCAGATCGGTAAATCCAGCCTGACGCCGGAGGTGACGGCGGCCGTGGATGAGGCGCTGGAGGCCAGAGAACTGATTAAAATCAATCTCTTGAAAAATAGTCCGGACGATGGGAAGGAAGTGGCGGCCACGCTGGCCGAGCGAACTCATTCCCAGGTGGTTCAGGTCATCGGCAGGAAAATCGTGCTGTACCGGGAGTCGAAGACCAAGAAAAAGATTCTCCTTCCGTAAAGGAGGAACCCATGGGAACGAAGAGGAAAGTAGGGATTTTAGGCGGCACCTTTGATCCGATTCACAACGCCCATTTAAAGCTGGGCCGGGAGGCGCAGCGGTTGTTTGATCTGGATCAGATTGTTTTTATCCCGACGGGGAATTCATATTTTAAGACCAGAGACGGCCACAGTGTAACGGATGCCAGGGACCGGGCCGCCATGGTCCGTCTGGCCATTGAGCCGGAGGACGGATTTGCCTTCTCGGACCGGGAAATCTGCCGGCCGGGGGAGACCTATACGGCCGACACCTTGGCGGAACTTGCCGCGGAGCAGCCGGACACCGAGTTCTATTTCATTGTGGGTGCGGATTCCATCCACAACATGGATACCTGGTATGCGCCGGAGGTGGTTTTTCGGAATGCGGTTATTTTGGCGGCCAACCGGAACCACCAGGTGCCGGATGAAGAGCTGAAATGGGATATTGAGCGGCTTCGCCAAAATTACGGCGCACGGATACGGTCCCTTGATTTTGAGAGCATGGACGTCTCCTCCAGTGAGATCCGCCGCCTTTTGGAAGCCGGTATGCCGGAAATGATTCCGGTCCCGGCTCCTGTGCTGGCTTATATCCAGGAACATCATCTGTATTTGGAAGAAGGAGTGGAAGCCGGTGAGTGAGCAGGAAATCTGCGGGCGATTGCAACATGTTTTAAAACCCAGCAGGTATCAGCATACGCTGGGTGTGGAGGAGACCGCGGCGCGGTTAGCGGAGACATACGGGGCGGACGTGCAACGCGCGAGGCTGGCCGGGCTTTTGCACGATTGCGGAAAAGAAGCCGGCGACGCCCTGGGGCATGCCGCCGCCGGAGCGGTGCTGGCGGAAGAGGAATACGGGATCACGGATCCGGAGATTTTGTCTGCGATCCGGTATCATACGACGGGAAAACCGGAGATGTCCTTGTTGGAGAAAATCATTTTTGTGGCGGATTATATTGAGCCGGGACGAACTCAGGCGCCCCGGCTGCCGGAGTTGAGGGAACTGGCATTCCAGGATCTGGATCAGACCATCGTCGAGATCCTGGAAGACACCTTTGCCTTTTTGAACGGGAAGCAGATTCCGATTGACGAACGTTCCCATCAGACATATCAATATTATATCGAACGAAAGGAGCAACGAATGGACGAATCAAAAAAGATGACATCAATAGCCTATCAAGCCTTGGACGAGAAGAAGGCAGCGGAAATCACAGTGATTGACATCACGAAGGTTTCTACGATAGCGGATTATTTTGTGATCACCAACGGCGAGAATTCCAGCCATGTACAGGCCTTGGTGGAGAATGTACAGGAGAAAATGTATAAAGCCGGTTATCCCTGCAAGTCGGTGGAAGGCTTCCGCGCAGCCAACTGGGTTCTGCTGGATTACGGCGATATTGTAGTGAACGTGTTCTCAAGAGAAGACCGGAGATTTTATGATTTAGAGAGAATCTGGCGGGATGGAAAGCTGATTGAGAATGTAGAAGAGTGGAAAGAAGAAAAATAAAATTGCCTCGGTGACAGATAAGGGGCGCAAAAAACCGGAGATGCGATGGAAGCATCTCCGGTTTTTTGTCTGACAAGGTGAAACCTTCAGTTATGTAGTCTGGACTGTTCCTTGGCCCTTCGTGCGGGCCGCACAGCCGATCACAATCAGTGAATCTTCATTCTCACCAGAGAAACCACTTTCCCTAAGATCCGGCAGTCGTCGACAATAATCGGGTCCATGTGATCATTCTCCGGCTGGAGACGGAAGTGGCCGCTTTCCTTATAAAAGCGCTTGATCGTTGCAGAGTCACCGACCAAAACAGCGACAACCTCCCCGTTATGCGCCGTTTCCTGCTGACGGCAGATGACGGAGTCGCCGTCTAAAATGCCCATATTGACCATGCTTTCCCCTTTTACGTTCAGCATGAACAGATCGCCGTCCGGCACCATATCCGCCGGCATGGCGAAATAATCCTGAATATTTTGTTCGGCAAAGATCGGCTCTCCGGCCGCTACCTGCCCGACGATCGGAATCTGAACCATCTCCCGGCGGGCCAGTCCGAACTCGTCGTCGATAATCTCAATGGCTCTGGGTTTCGTGGGATCGCGGCGGATATATCCGTTCTTCTCCAGCGACTCCAGGTGAGCATGAACAGATGAGGTGGATTTCAGATGAACGGCTTCGCAGATTTCGCGGACCGCCGGCGGGTACCCCTTCTTTAAAATCTCACTTTTTATGAAGTTTAGAATTTCTTCCTGTTTCGCAGAAATTTTACCATATCCCATTTTATAAACTCCTTCCGATAATCCAGACGTGATTTCCTGGGGTTTTCTTTTGCAATCAGCCAAGCGCTGCTGGATTTCAATCGACATTTTAATTCTTTTCCCAAGTATACCACAGCTTTCCAAAAAATGCAAACGAATGTTCCAAAAATTTGTTCGAGAACTATCTTGACAAAAGAACATACGTACGCTATACTAAAACCAACAACAAACAGATGTTCTAACAGTTCGTTCGAGGAGAAAACATATGAGAAGAGGAGTCAAGATCGTCGTTTTTGCCGTATTATTGTTTTTTATCGTATTAGGCGGCGTTTTGGTCCAGGGAAAAACCGTGGAGGCGAACTCCCCGGAACAGGTCAAATATTATACCGCCGTTAAGCTGAAGGACGGAGATAACCTTTGGAATATTGCGAAGAAGTATTGCGGTTCCCATGAGGATATCCGAAGTTATATCCAGGAAGTAAAGTCGATGAATCATATTATCAATGAGCGCAATTTAAAAGCCGGTAAAAGCCTGACGGTGTATTACTGGGATCAGGCCGGAAAATAGCCGGGATGATCAGGACGGGGATGGTTTTCCCGGAGTTCATTTCGATTCGCATCAGATGGGAGAAAAGAATAGCAGAAAAAAGCCTCCGGCATGGAATCACAGTGATTTTTTGCCGGGGGCTTTCCCATTCATCCGGATTTCTCGTTTTTTTGGAGGCAGTACAGAATGGGAAGAGCGATCCTGGCGAAAGTCCCTGTTACTTTTCGTCCTCCCAAGCTTCTCTCAGCTTTACGACGTTTCTTGCCTGGCGGCGGCGTTCGTCCTCCATCGCGGCATAGTGTTTTTTGGTGGTATTGACATCGGCATGCCCCAGCACATCGGCCACCAGATAGATATCGCCTGTTTCCCGGTAAAGGTTGGTGCCGTAGGTACTTCGGAGCTTGTGAGGGGTTATATTTTTCAAGGTAGTGACTGTGCGGGCATACTTTTTTACCAGATTTTCTACGCTCCGGACACTCATCCTTTTTTTCTGTATGGAGAGGAAAAACGCATCTTCATGCCCGGTCAGCGGGATGATTTTCTTTCGTTCCTCCTGGTAAAGCCGCAGTGCTTCCTCCACCTCATCACCGAAATAAATGATAACTTCCTTTCCGCCTTTCCGATGTATATGGATCCCCGCGTTTTTGAAATCCACATCGTCCAGATTCAGACCGACACATTCGGATACGCGGATACCGGTTCCAAGAAAGAGGGTCATCATTGCCAAATCCCGGATTTTCGTTTTCTCGTGAAAGGCTTTCTGCTGTTTGGTCAGTTTTTCTCCGGATTCCACTTCATCCAGCAGAAGGGCGACCTCGTCGATATCCAGGCGGACAATTTCTTTCTCATGGATTTTGGGAAGCGTGACCAGGGCGGCCGGGTTGGTCTGAATCATTTCTTTTTTAAAGAAATAATTGTAGAACGTCTTCAAAGAAGCCATTTTTCTGGTAATCCCGCGCTCCTGATTGACCCGCTCCAGATTCCGATGGTCCGAACAGTTGTAGAATTTTAGATATTCCATATAATCTTCTAAGTCCAGGGGCTTGACCAAGTCAAGCATTTCGACGGAGAGCTCTGGAATGTCTTTTCCTTTAAAATCCGGCAGATTTTGTGTGATATATTCAAAGAAGATATGGAGATCGTAGGCATATGCAATTCTTGTACGGGAAGAGGTCGTCGGTTCGATTCCCCGGAAAAACAGACGGACAAAGGGAGGGAGAGCGGACATTAATTCCCGCAGTTTCAAGGTGTTTAAGATATCAACTTGTTCGTGGTAGGGGCGTTTTGTGCCGCTCAATATTCCCGCCTCCCTTCATGGCGTTCGGGCCATCCGGCCAGATTGCCGTTCAACACGGCGGTAAACATTCGTTCTTTACAGCCGGGATTTTCTAACGTCAATTTTTTAACAAGCTGCTTGGTATATTCCCGGCGGGTATTTCCGTCAGCCGGGCAGGGATTCTTAAATACCGGCAGCTCATATCTGTTTTTAAATCCGATTACATCCGCCTCATCGACATACATCAAAGGGCGAATCACGGTCAACTGCATCCGGTCCAGATAAGTGACCGGGGAAAAGCAATGGAACCGGCCTTCATAAATCAGAGACATCAGCATGGTTTCCACCATGTCGTCCTTGTGATGGCCGTAGGCAACCTTGTTGCAGCCCAGATCCACGGCCGCCCGGTTAAAAGCGCCTTTCCGGAGCTTCGCGCAGAGACTGCAGGGATTTTCTTCCTGACGCGCTTCAAAGACGATAGAGGCGATTTCCGAGTGTACGACGGTATATTTGATCCCTAAGTCCTTGCAAAGCGCCTCTATGGGAAGGATATTTTTGTCCATGTCCGGAAAGCCCAGATCCACGGTAACGGCCTCTAAAGTAAAAGGCAAGGGGTAAAACCTTTGCAGGCCGTGCAGCGCATAGAGCAAGGTCAGGCTGTCCTTGCCGCCGGAAATTCCGACAGCGATTTTGTCTCCAGGTTCAATCATATGGAATTCATCCACAGCCCGGCGGGTAACATTGAAGAGACGCTGCATTTTCATGAGAGTAAAAGATTCCTTTCCAATCCAAATTTCGGGATAACATCCGGATTCAGTTTATTACAGAAACGGGTTCAAATCAAGTACAAAAACAGGGATTGACGAAAAAGAGAAGCGCTTTCCTTCGATTGATATCTATTCGCAAAAGAACAGTTTAACGAATAGATTGGGTGCAAATATAGATTATCACATATTGGAGGGAATTACAATGACATTTAATGCTAAATTTCAGTACCTGAACAGAGAAACCAAGGCGAATTATAAGGATCCCAGCAAAACAGATTATGCTATCCTCTTTATGGACGGTACGGAAACAGAACGCTTCTTCTGTACCCCAGAACTTTTTGATCAGTTTGGCGATTGTAAACAATTACAGCCTGTAACACTGGTTTTCGATTATAACCCGAAATTCCGGTCTGTCCGGCTCAAGGGGATTGCTTAATGGGTGATGACCAGACGATTGGTTTGGAAACTGAAACGTCTCCGGAGGCTCTTCTGGAAACTCCGGAGACTGAGTTGGAAACTGCTCAGTCGGTGACGCTCTCTCTGGACGCGACTCAGGTTCAGACCTTCTGTTCCAGTGTCGAGGTGCTCTTGGTCTCTCTCTGCATCCTCTCCGCTCTTCTTTTCGGCGGTGTTCTGGCTCTTGTGTTTTCTCGATACGTGAGGCACTG
>NZ_JALIFO010000012.1 GCF_022867805.1 Cuneatibacter sp. NSJ-177 | reverse complement strand
GCAGAGGTGGAAGTGCAGTAATGTATGGAGCTGACTGCTACTAATCGGTCGAGGGCTTGACCTCAAAAGTAAGGAATGGAAAAAGGATGTTAGAAACTTTTCGGTGTGCAGTTTTGAAGGTGTAATGAGGCCCGGTGGCTCAGTTGGTTAGAGCGCCGCCCTGTCACGGCGGAGGTCGTGGGTTCGAGTCCCATCCGGGTCGCTTTTATACTATTATGTGGAATCTTAGCTCAGCTGGGAGAGCATCTGCCTTACAAGCAGAGGGTCATAGGTTCGAGCCCTATAGGTTCCATTTTCTACGTCTTGTAGATTCCAGCCGGTCGAATTCGGTCATATGCCGATGTGGCTCAATTGGCAGAGCAGCTGATTTGTAATCAGCAGGTTATCGGTTCGAGTCCGATCATCGGCTTACCAAATTGCATATCATATATGGGGGAATTCCCGAGTGGCCAAAGGGGGCAGACTGTAAATCTGTTAGCTGTGCTTTCGGTGGTTCGAATCCACCTTCCCCCACTCAAACTTAATAACGCGGGGTGGAGCAGTCCGGAAGCTCGTTGGGCTCATAACCCAAAGGTCGCAGGTTCAAATCCTGTCCCCGCTACTCATGTGCCCAGATAGCTCAGTTGGTAGAGCAGAGGACTGAAAATCCTCGTGTCGCTGGTTCGATTCCGGCTCTGGGCACTTTCTTATGTCTAAAATTGAATAGCGCTTCGCTTTAGCCGAAGCACAAATCAGGCGGAAAGGCTGCTGTAACTTAGGTTGCGGCAGTCTTTTTTTGCCTGATCCGCTGGTAATAAGAAGGGTTAAAACAATAAAACGACAAGAAAATTTATGTAATTTAAAGACGGATTGAGCACAATTTTGAGGATAAGAAAATAAAGTTTTCCACAAAATGAGGAAATATAAACGAAAAAATGTGGATTACTGGAGAAAAACAGGTGTGAACTGTTGTTATTTTAGATTGGTATTCAATACCATAATTTGACATGCAGTGAAGTGGATTATTTATTTTATGAGAAAATATTAGCCGTATATCTCCTTGGTTCTGGTAAATAAGTTTTCGTTTAATAACCTGACCTAAAATTCTCTTGACCGATCATACCCCTAATAATATAATGAAGGAAAAGGCTGATAGGCTGTTTCCAGGAGGAAGATGGAATGGAGAAAAGAACGTTTGCAAAGCTGGGAGACTCGGTTTCTCTGCTTGGTTTTGGGGGAATGAGATTTCCTTTGATCGAAGGGACCACGGAGGTGGATATCTCTGCTACAGAAGAGATGATTGATCTCGCCATGAAAAATGGGGTCAACTACTATGATACAGCCTATCCTTATCACGGGGAAAAAGCCGAGGAGATTTTAGGGGGGATCCTGAAAAAATATCCGCGCGATTCCTATTTTCTTGCGGATAAACTTCCCCTTTGGATGCTGGAAAAGGAAGAGGAAGTGGATTCCTATTTTGACGAACAGCTGCGGCGCTGCGGCGTCACCTATTTTGATTATTATTTGGTTCATTCCATGAATGCGGAGCGTATACCAAAGATGGAGGAGTTCCGTACTTATGAAAAGCTAAAAGCCCGTCAGGAGAAAGGACAGATCCGCCACCTGGGATTCTCCTTCCACGATACCCCAGAAGCTTTGGAGAAAATGTTGGCGGTTCATCCCTGGGAATTTGCGCAGATTCAGCTGAATTACTTGGATTGGGATTTACAGCACGCGGACCGTCAGTATCAAATTTTGGAGGAAGCCGGTCTTCCTGTAGTTGTGATGGAACCATTAAGAGGCGGCTCTTTGACCAACCTTGGAGAAAAAGGAACGGAGCTTTTGAAGACTGCCCGCCCGGATCAAAGTATCGCTTCCTGGGGCATCCGTTTCGCCGCATCGAAGCCCGGCGTGATGACGGTTCTCAGCGGTATGTCGGCTATGGATCAGGTGGAGGACAATCTTCGTACGGTCTGCAATTTTGTTCCTCTTTCAGAGCAGGAAGAGAGTCTTTTGCAGTCAGCGTTGATGGAATATAAGAGGTCGGGCGCCATCCCATGCACGGGCTGCCGCTACTGTATGGAATGTCCGTCGGGCGTCGATATCCCGCGTGTCTTTGCCATTTATAATGCGTACAAGATCTCAAATCATGGGTTTGGCCTGACGAATTCCTATCAGCTTCTGGGTAAAGATCATCAGGCACAGAACTGTGTGGAGTGTGGCCAATGTATGGACCACTGTCCGCAAAAGCTATCGATTCCCGACTTGTTGAAAGAAGTAAAAGCGGAAGTGGAAAGAGTCGAAAAAGAAATGGATCATTGACCCATATATGATGTTAATCGGGAGTGCCGCCGGTGAGGGAGAAATCCTTTTATCGGAGGCATTCCCGGTTTTTGTTTCATAGCAAAATTTCCTTGAATTCTCCATGAAATAAAAACCGCTCCACTAAAGAGGCATATTTCGCTCTTGGAAAAACTTTTCCTTCGCTCTCCCATTAGGAATCTATGGAAATCGGATTGCGCCTGATTGTCTTGCGATTCATCGGGAAATAGCGTATAATTTCTTTAGCGTTTGCGCGGTTTAAAAGAAATTTAAGAATGCAGCTCGCAGATATTAACATTTATCCGGTAGAATCCAAATACCGGAATGAGGAGGAAAGAATTGGAGACGATCTTAGTTTGCGACGATGACAAGGAAATTGTGGAAGCAATCGACATCTATCTGACGCAGGAAAATTACCGGGTATTAAAAGCATACGATGGCATTGAGGCCCTGGATATTCTCCGAAAGGAAGAGGTCCAGCTTCTGATTATCGATATTATGATGCCGAAATTAGATGGGATCCGTGCCACCTTGAAAATCCGGGAGGAGAGCAGTATTCCGATTATCATCCTTTCCGCCAAGTCGGAGGATGCAGATAAAATATTGGGGCTGAATATCGGCGCCGATGATTATATGACCAAGCCCTTCAGCCCTCTGGAATTGGTGGCGCGAGTGAAATCCCAGCTGCGCCGCTATACAAAGCTGGGGACTATTGTGGAGAACAGAGACTCCGTTTACCGGACCGGCGGTCTGATGATCGACGATGAGAAAAAAGAAGTCACCGTGGAGGGCGAGGTCATCCGGCTGACTCCGATGGAGTACAATATTCTTCTTTTCCTTGTGAAGAATGCCGGTAAGGTTTATTCGATCGAGCAGATCTATGAAAATATCTGGAATGAAGAAGCCATCGGCGTGGACAACACTGTAGCCGTACATATCCGTCATATCCGGGAAAAGATTGAGATTAACCCCAAGGATCCTCAGTATTTAAAGGTGGTCTGGGGGATTGGATATAAAGTAGAAAAAATTTAGATGAGAAGGGGAGTTTTATGCGTATTGCGAAGCTGCCGAGAAAAGGTTATTGGCTGATTCATATGCTCTGCGTCGCTCTTTTGGCGGGGGGTGTTTTTTGCCTGTATTCGTTGTCACGGAATTCCTATTTTCCTTATATTATCAATCAGGAAGGCTTTCAGGAAACCGACGACTTTGAATACCAATTTTTTCAGAACGTGGACCGGGCGCTTCGCTATACCGACTTAAAACAAAAGCTGGAGACCAACGGGCAGTTGGATTTTTCCAAGACCGTAGCGATTCATAAAACCAGTGAAAACAGCCAGACCATGCTGAATCTCCAAGATGCCGTTGAATTTGGCGCGTCCATCGGGCTGAGCTTTGATAAGGATAAACGGCTGGTGGTGGGCTCGGAAAAAGTGTCGCTTCAGGATCTTCAAAATTTTTCTGAGGAACTGAGCACCGATGAAACCACCGTCGCTGCGGATGGAGAGCAGTCCACGGATTCCACACTGGAAGAAGTTGAGATTAAGGCGGAGGATAATGAGCTATGGAAGGAAATCTTGACCAATGAAGCCTCCTCCGCAGAAAAATCCATGCTCTTGGAACTTCTTTACCAGTTGGCGGAATATTACAATCTTCAGCGCCATCTGGGGATTAACGGCGACCCCTGCAACTTTTATTACCGGTTTGTGTTTACCAATTTGGACGGAGAACCTGTGGTATCCACCAACATGTCCTCAAACGGAACCTCCAATGATCTGCTGGGATTCGGTAAGTTTTTTAATGTGACCTCGGAAGACTCCTTTTTAAGCTACCGTCTATCCAGCGACACGGCAACTTCCGTATACCAGAATATTGCGAAATATGGGATTTTTGACGGCGGGACCTTTGAGATTGTAGCCGCTGTCGACACCAATTTTCCAGCCAATGATGGCTTCCGGGAGGGCCTCAGGAATTTCCGCCAGATTCAGATTTTTTTGATCCTTCTGCTGATAGCCGCTGTCTTGGCGCTGATCGTCTGGGGGCTTTCTCTGACCGGACTTTTCCAGACCATTGGGAAGGAAAAGAAACCGTTCGACACCTGGTATCTGGAGGCCGCGCTCTTTGTCTGTCTGATACCGGCCGCCGCGGCTGTTTGGGCGGGGGCCAGTATCTATAATGGTTTTCTGATGTCGTATTCGGTTGACATCATCGGAGGGCTTCTGGTATTCATTTTGGCTTATGTGCCTATTTTATGGGCAATATTCAGCTTCTTCCGGCGTACCCGAACCCAAGATTTGAGGAAGGCCAGTATTTTGAACCGGATTTCCCGCAGCATTGGAATGCTGTTCCGGGGGACGGGGCAAAACGGAAGCCATGCAATCTATGCGGCGTTGGGTTTCCTCGGATATGTGGTCTTAAATACACTTTTTGTGATCGGTTCCATCTTGTATATTCAGCAGAACCGTCTAAAGCTGTATGAGGGAAGGTGGAGCAGCTTACAGATCAATCTGGTGGGAGTGATTTGCTTCGGCGGCTTTATCCTGTTAAATCTTGTCTTTTTTATTCAGGCAATCCGAAAGGCCTTTCATCGGGAGAAGATCGCCGGCGTGGTGAAGAAAATTTCCGAAGGAAAGCTGGAAGCGAAAATTGATACCAACGGCATGAACGGCAGTGAACGGGTTCTCTCGGAATCCGTGAATGAGATCGGGGAAGGTTTGTCCCGCGCTCTGGTGGAGCAGACAAAGAGCGAAAGAATGCGGACCGATCTGATTGCCAATGTGTCCCACGACCTCCGGACGCCGCTGACTTCTATCATCAACTATGTGGATCTGCTGAAGCGGGAACATCTGCCGGGAGAGCGGGTCCAGGGATATCTGAATGTCCTGGAGCAGAAAGCGCAGCGTCTCCGGAATCTGACGGAGGATCTGGTGGAAGCCAGCAAAGCGAGCTCCGGCAATGTATCGGTGAATTGGGAGACCATCAATTTTGTCCAGATGATCAATCAGATGAACGGTGAATTCCAAGAAAGGTTTGACGCCTCCGGATTGAAAGAGATTACAACGATGGAGAATGTGCCGGTCCTGATCCGGACAGACGGCCGCCTGCTGTTCCGCGTGCTGGAAAATCTGTACAACAATGTCTGTAAATATGCGATGCCGGGAACTCGTGTCTACATTGACCTAAAAGAGACCTCCCACAAGGCAATCTTTACGATGAAAAATATTTCGGCGGACCCCCTGAATATTGCGCCGGAGGAATTGACGGAGCGGTTTATCCGGGGAGACGTATCCAGGACTACGGAAGGAAGCGGACTTGGCCTGTCCATTGCCAAGAGCATCACGGAGCTGTTGAAAGGAACCTTTGAGATTTATCTGGAAGGGGATCTGTTCCGGGCACGCCTGGTATTTTCCCTGGCGGAAGAGGAAGAATGAAAAATATCTGCGGAGCAGATATTTTTGTCCAAACGGAGCGGAGCGGAGTTCGGACTTCCCGCCGTTTTTATGGAGCGACGGAGGAGCGGAATAAAAATATCTGCGGAGCACAGCGGAATAACGTTTTCCCCAGATCCCTGCGTTTTCGGCAAAAGTATCCACAATATGGTGGTAGTTTTGTCCGCTTATGTGGAAAAATATAAACCAAACTTTGAATTTTGTGGAAAACTTTACAGGGAAAAGTCGAAATATAGGAGAAAATGCGATGGAAATGGTTTCCTTGGCGGAAAAATTACTACAATACGGGCAGAGCGGCGCCTGTCCGATGCACATGCCGGGCCATAAAAGAAACAGCCCGTTTTCTTGGATGGAGCCGTTTGCCAGGATGGATGTGACGGAGATCGATGGTTTCGACAACCTGCACGGCGCCGAAGGGATCTTGAAAGATGGCATGGAGCGGATGGCCCTTCTCTGGGGGAGCCGCCGCTCCTTTTTTTTAGTGAATGGGAGCACTTGTGGGATTCTCGCCGGGATCCGGAGCCTGACTCGCCCTGGGGATGAGATTTTGATGGCCAGAAACTGCCATAAATCCGTGTACCATGCGGTGGAAGTAAACCAGTTAAAACCAGTGTATTTGATGCCGGGTGTGGATGGGGAGACCGGAATTGCGGGAAGCATAAGGCCGGAGGCCGTGGAGGCATTGATCAAAGCCCATCCGAAGATCCGCCTGGCGGTGCTGACATCGCCGACTTATGAGGGGGTGATCAGTGATATCGCCTCGATTTCCGCGGTTCTTCACCGGAACGGGATCCCGCTTATGGTGGATGAAGCTCATGGAGCCCACCTGGGGTTTTCCAGCCGTTTTCCCGGCGGCGCCGTAAGGGCGGGGGCGGATGTCGTGGTTCAGAGCCTGCACAAAACATTGCCCAGCCTGACACAGACAGCGGCGGTTCATGTCTGTGGGGAAAGGGCGGACGAAGAGGCCTTGGCCCGCGAGCTGTCCATTTTTGAAACCAGCAGCCCTTCTTATTTATTAATGGCATCCATAGACAGCTGCGTAAGGCTGCTGGAGGAGCAGGGAGAGGAATTGTTCGAGGCATATGGGAAAAGACTGGATCGTCTGGATCAGCGCCTCTCCGGGCTTTCCCGTATAGACATTTGGGGGCTGCGGCAAAGGGGAGACGAGAGAGAAAGGGGGTTTTGGGGCTGGGATCGGAGCAAGCTTTTGATCGGCTGCCGGAAAGCCGGAATGACGGGACCGGAACTGATGAAGAGGATGCGGGGCCGGTATCAGATTGAGCTGGAAATGGCTTTGGGCGGATATGGGCTTGCCATGACTTCCCTGTGCGATACGGAGGAAGCTTTTGACCGGCTGGCGGAGGCTCTTTGGGCTTTAGAACGGCTGCCGTCAGAAGGGATCCTCCCGGCGATCGAAAGGCCGGCCGCCGGTCTCCCCCTCCGGGAAGCGTTCAGCTGGGAAGTCAAGGGGAAGGCAAAAACACCGATTGCTCTAAAAAGCGCTGCCGGCCGGACCTCCGCGGAATATGTCTGGTGTTACCCGCCGGGAATCCCCATGATTGTTCCCGGAGAGGTGATCTCACCGGAAATTGCGGAGGGATGGAGGGAAATGGAGGAGCGCGGGGTAGAACTTTCCAGCACCTACGGAGGGATATCAAAAGGCTTGTTGTATGTAACGGATGAGAGGGAAGGAAATTCGTGTTGACAGTTTTTCCGCGAAATGGTAACATAACCTTGCATGTATTGATTTTATTTATACAGGAATTCCATAGAAAAGGAGTGAACGAATATGAAGAGAATTCAGACTCTTGCGACCCGTGATCTGGCGTCCAGCAAGAAGACCGGCGGATGTGGAGAGTGCCAGACTTCCTGTCAGTCTGCTTGCAAGACTTCCTGCGGCGTTGCCAATCAGCCCTGCGAGAAGGCCAGCAAGTAAGTTCCGTTTTCGTACATCCTAAACGGGTATCATTTCATAGGACGCAAAGGTTCCTGTGAGAAAAACCAGGCTGCTGCCGGTGCCGGAGCCATCGAGGGATCCGGGCCCGCAGCAGTCTCTTTGTTTCCGAGAAACAAAGACGCTCCGTGAAGGAGGCGCACTTTTTCTATAATAAAAGGAGAAAACCATTGATTCATTCCTATCAGTTAAACGGATATCATATTGTACTGGACGTGTGCAGCGGATCGGTTCATGTGGTGGACGAGGTGGCTTTTGACATCATCAACCTCTACGAGAATGCCTCCGCCGATGAGATCGTGTCCAAAATGATGGAAAAATACGGTGAAAGAGAAGACGTCGACGAGGCAGAAATCCGGGAATGCCTTGCCGATATCGAGGAACTGAAAGCGGAGGGAAAGCTGTTCACGGAGGATATTTACGCCGGACAGGCCTTTGACTTGAAGAACCGGAAGACCGACGTGAAAGCCCTCTGCCTCCACGTAGCCCACACCTGCAACCTGACTTGTGAATACTGCTTTGCCAGCCAGGGCAAGTATCACGGGGACCGGGCGCTGATGAGTTTTGAGGTGGGAAAACGGGCCCTGGATTTTCTGATTGAAAATTCCGGGAGCCGCCGGAACCTGGAAGTGGACTTTTTCGGAGGGGAACCTCTGATGAACTGGGAGGTCGTCAAGGATCTGGTGGCCTATGCCAGGAGTGTTGAGAAAGAGGCGGGGAAGAATTTCCGCTTCACGCTGACCACCAACGGCCTGCTTTTAAATGAAGAGGTGATGGACTTTGCCAACCGGGAAATGCACAACGTGGTTCTCAGCCTGGACGGTCTGCCGGAAACCCATAACCGGCTGAGGAAGACCATCAGCGGCCAGGGAAGCTACGAGATCATCGTGCCAAAATTCCAGGAATTTGTGAAGCGGCGCGGGAATCGGAATTACTATGTCCGCGGCACGTTCACCCATAATAACGTGGAATTTACCAAGGATTTGTTTCACATGGCGGATCTGGGGTTCACGGAGCTTTCTATGGAGCCGGTGGTCTGTGCCCCCGGAGAGCCCTATGCTCTGACCGAGGAGGACCTTCCGGTTTTGTTCCGGCAGTATGAGATTCTGGCGGAGGAGATGTTAAAGCGCGAAAAAGAGGGAAGACCTTTCACCTTCTATCATTACATGATTGATCTGGAACACGGTCCCTGCATCTACAAGCGGATTTCCGGCTGCGGTTCCGGCACCGAATATCTGGCGGTTACTCCGTGGGGCGAGCTCTATCCCTGCCATCAGTTTGTCGGGGACTCCAAGTACAGCCTCGGCGACGTTTGGAAGGGAATTGAGAATCGGGAGAGGCAGGAGGAGTTTAAGCTCTGCAACGCCTATGCCCGTCCGGAATGCCGGGACTGCTGGGCAAGGCTCTATTGCAGCGGCGGCTGCGCAGCCAATGCCTACCACGCGGCGGGAAGCGTTCTTGGTACCTATGAGTACGGATGCGAGCTATTCCGCAAGCGCATGGAGTGCGCGATTATGCTGCAGGCGGCGAGAAACAGCGCAGCCGGGTAAGCGCCGTTATTTATGGAGCGGCGGAGGAGCATAAGAATAAATATATGCAGAAATGCTTTGTAGATATACAAAAACTAAATGAAAGAGACTTTCTGCCAGAAACAGAAAAACCTGCCGGATCCACCTGCTTAAGGGGAAGGCTGAAACCTTAAAAAAGCTACTTTTCACAAGGCATAGCGGAAAAAAAGTTAGGAAAACCAAGACGAAAAGTTATTCGTTATATTTTGCTCAATTTTTCTGTCAGACTTCTTGACTTCTTGAGGTTTTTGTATAATAATGAATATATCTATCGCCGAGGTAACAGGCGGTAAAGAAGGAGGATAAACCAATGAAATTGTACGAGAACGGTGCGTATCTCATCAATGGCGTGGACCTCGTAGAGGACACGGGAGATGTCGCCCAGGCCGTTGCCGCGAAGACCGGCAGCGCTCCGGACAAGGAGGCTGCAAAGAAGGGAACGATGGCTTACAGCATTCTGACCAGCCATAATACTTCCGGCAATGACAAAGATCTGAAGATCAAATTCGACAAGATGACCTCTCATGACATTACGTTCGTAGGTATCATCCAGACCGCAAGAGCTTCGGGTATGACCGAGTTCCCTCTGACCTACGTTCTGACCAACTGCCACAACAGCCTGTGTGCTGTAGGCGGAACGATCAACGAAGATGACCATATGTTTGGTCTGACTGCCGCTCAGAAATACGGCGGAGTTTATGTACCCCCTCATCAGGCGGTTATCCATCAGTATGCCAGAGAAATGATGGCAGGCTGTGGCAAGATGATTCTGGGTTCCGACTCTCACACCCGTTACGGCGCCCTGGGTACCATGGCTGTCGGCGAAGGCGGCGGTGAGCTGGCGAAGCAGCTGTGCGGCCGTACATACGATGTTAAGATGCCTCCGGTAGTTGCGATCTACATGACCGGCAAGCCTCGCGTAGGTGTAGGCCCTCAGGACGTAGCTTTGGCAATCATCGGCAAGGTGTTTAAGTGCGGCTATGTTAAGAATAAAGTAATGGAGTTCGTAGGCCCTGGCATCTCCAACCTGTCTGCTGACTTCCGTATTGGCATCGATGTTATGACCACCGAGACCACCTGCCTGTCCTCCATCTGGAGAACCGACGACAAGATCAAAGAGTGGTACGACATTCACGGCAGAAGCGAAGAGTATGCTGAGCTGAATCCGGCTGCGGTTACCTACTACGACGGCGTTGTAGAGATCAACCTGGACGAGATCAAGCCTATGATCGCTATGCCTTTCCATCCGAGCATGGCTTACACCATTGACGAAGTGAATGCAAACCTGAAGGACATTCTCCACGAGACCGAGGAGAGAGCAAAAGTAAGCTTTGGCGACAAGGTTCAGTACTCTCTGCAGGATAAGGTTGTGGACGGCAAGCTCTATGTGGAGCAGGGCCTGATCGCTGGCTGCGCCGGCGGCGGCTTTGAGAACATCATGGCGGCTACCGATATCCTGAAGGGCAAATACATTGGCTCCGATAAGTTCACCCTGAGCGTATATCCGGCTTCCACTCCGATCTACATGGAGATCATCAAGAACGGTGCCGCGGCTACGCTGCTTGAGACCGGTGCGATCCTGAAGACCGCATTCTGCGGCCCTTGCTTCGGCGCTGGCGATACCCCGGCGAACAATGCGTTCTCCATCCGTCACGCGACCCGTAACTTCCCGAACCGTGAAGGTTCCAAGGTACAGAACGGCCAGATCGCTTCCGTTGCTCTTATGGACGCCCGCTCCATCGCAGCTACCGCTGCCAACAAGGGCTTCCTGACCAGCGCAGAAGGATTTGAGGGCTTCAAGCCTTACCAGTACCACTTCGACAGCACCATCTATGAGAATCGTGTATACGACAGCAAGGGTGTTGCTCATCCGGAAGTGGAACTGCTGGAAGGCCCGAACATCAAGCCTTGGCCGGCAATGACTGCTCTGACCGACGATGTGATGCTGAAGGTTGTTTCCGAGATCCATGATCCGGTTACCACCACCGACGAGCTGATCCCGTCCGGCGAGACCTCTTCCTTCCGTTCCAACCCTCTGGGCCTGGCTGAGTTCGCTCTGAGCCGTAAGGATCCCAACTACGTTCCGAACGCTAAGGAAGTGCAGGCGGTTGAGAAGGCCCGTCAGGCTGGCACCAGCCCCATGGAAGACGCTGGATTTAAGGCTGCCTATGAAGCAGTTCAGAAGCAGTTCCCGAACGTAGATCCGATGAACACCGCGATCGGTTCCACAATCTACGCTGTGAAGCCTGGCGACGGCTCCGCACGTGAGCAGGCTGCTTCCTGTCAGAAAGTACTGGGCGGCTGGGCGAACATTGCTCATGAGTATGCAACCAAGAGATATCGTTCCAACCTGATCAACTGGGGCATGATGCCTTTCCTGTATGACGGCGACGATAAGGAGCTTCCTTTCGCTCTTGGCGACTACGTATTTATCCCTGGCATCCGCAAGGCGATCGAGGAGAAGGCGGAAGAGATCAAGGCTTATGCTGTGAAGAACGGCGCCCTGACCGAATTCGTTGTGAAGCTTGGCGATCTGACCGACGCTGAGAGAGATATCATCAAAGCTGGATGTCTGATCAACTACTACAGAGGCTAATCTTTCGCCTTTGTTACGGGGGAGGGTGCATGATGATGCACCCTCCTTTTTCTTCGGTAATTTCTTTGGACGATGGATCCACAAGCAGCTGTACAAAGAACGGCTTTCGAAAGATAGCCCCGACAGCAATTTCTTGGCTGCTATATGAATGGGTAAAGGGAGACGATTTCCCCATAGGCAAGATCACGCTGAGAACGCTGAAAAAGGGAGAAGCACCGGGTTTTAGGGGCGGTTCCGGCAATGGTGGGGCGGGAAACAGCAGATTGGATCAATTTTCCGCCTGAAATAGAAATTAATGCTTGCCTTTTTGGCAAAAGCTGATAAAATATAAATCAAAAGCCATTTCTATTTATATTTATTCATAGATGGCACGACAAAATTGGAGGAAAAAGTTATGAAAAAATTTGCAGCAGCAATGTTGGCAGGAGTGATGGCTCTGTCCATGACGGCCTGCGGTTCCAGTTCAAACCCGACGACGGCTGCGGCTACGACAGCGGCCCCTTCGACAGAGGCAGCGACGACGGCGGCAGATAAGAATACGGAGGCAGCGACCACGGCTGCGGGTACCACAGCGGCCGCTACGACGGCAGCAGTGGACTTTTCCAGTGTGAAGACGGTTTCCGACGGCAAGCTGATTGTCGGAACCGAGGCTGGTTTTGCTCCTTATGAATATCTGTCCGGCGACCAGGTGGTCGGCGTGGACATGGATCTTGCGAAGGCGATTGCAGACAAGATGGGCCTGGAGCTGGAAATTCAGAATATGGATTTTGACGGCGCTCTGGCTGCGGTGCAGCAGGGCAAGGTAGATATCGTGGCTGCCGGTGTATCGATTGATCCTGAGCGTTCCAAGGTGATGGATTTCTCCGATAACTATGTGGACTCGACCGAAGTGGTTGTGGTGAACGCGGCATCCCCGGCTCTCAGCGAGCCGACCGGCGAAGCGCTGAAGGACAAAACGGTAGGCGTTCAGCAGGGAAATATTGCGGATCTGTGGGTTTCCAATACGGAAAATACTGCTCCGAAGGAAATCATTCGTTATACGAAATTTGCTCAGGCTGCCGAGGATCTGAAGAACGGAAAGATCGACTGCATCGTTATGGATGAACTGCCCGCCAAGGAGCTGGTGGAATCCAGCGGCGGCGCTCTGGCGATCCTGGAAGGCGATCCGTTGTTTGTGGATCAGTATGCCATCGCGGTACAGAAGGGAAATTCCGATCTGCAAGCTGCGATCAATGTTGTGATCCAGGAGCTGAAGGATACCGGAAAGCTGGATGAGATCATTGCCAGCCACAGCACGGCGAAATAAGATTCCCAGGATTGAAACACAATCAAGGGATCTGACCGGCAGTGGCATAAGGGATTTGCCGGAGGCAAATCGATCGATGAAATCACTGCATAGGAAAGAAGAGGAGACAGAGGGAGCTGCCTTTGCGGCGCCCTCTTCTTTCCTCGAAGAGGGAGAAGAAGACAGATGGAATGGCTGAATACACTGTACGAAAGCTTTTATAATGCGCTGGTGCCTGAGCAGCGTTATCTGGCCTACTTGAGCGGGTTAAAGATGACGCTGCTGATTGCGTTCTTTGCGGTTTTGCTTGGCGTGATCATTGGTATGGTTGTGGCTGTGCTGAAAGTCGGCGGCCGGAACAGTAAAAACCCACTGTTGCGTTTCTTGGCGAAAGTGGGGACGTTCTATACAACCGTGATCAGAGGCACCCCTGTCATTGTACAGGTGCTGATCATTTACAACCTGATTTTCACCTCCCCGGATACAAATAAAATTATTGTCGGTACCGTATGTTTCGGCATTAACTCCGGCGCCTATGTGGCGGAGATCATCCGGGCGGGAATCGAATCGGTTCCCCGCGGTCAGATGGAGGCGGGCCGGTCCCTCGGTTTCCACTATATTCAGACCATGCGTTACATTATCCTGCCCCAGGCAGTAAAGAACATTCTGCCAGCTCTGGGCAACGAGTTTATCGTCATGGTGAAGGAGACTTCTGTCATCAGCGTCATTGCCGTAAACGACCTGACGAAAATGGCTCAATATGTCGGGTCCCGGACCTGGGATATCATACCTCCGATGGTCATCGCAGCGGTTATCTATTTGATTATCACGCTGATCTTGACCAAAGTGATGGGAATTTTTGAGAGGAGGCTGAGTCAGGGTGATCATCACTAAAAATTTACAGAAAGCATTTGGGGACCATCAGGTTCTCTGCGGGATTGACCAGCACATTGAAAAAGGGGAAAAAGTTGTGGTGATCGGTCCTTCGGGCTCCGGAAAGTCCACCTTCCTCCGCTGTCTGAACCTGTTGGAGGAGCCTACCGGCGGCGAGGTGATCTTTGAAGGGGTCAATATCACGGACCCGTCCTGCGATATCAACAAGCTGCGCCAGCAGATGGGAATGGTATTTCAGCAGTTTAATCTGTTTCCCCATAAGACCGTCAAGCAGAATATTACGCTGGCACCGATTAAGCTGAAAGGGATTAGTCAGCAGGAGGCTGATGAGCTGTCAAAGCGGCTTTTGGATCGGATCGGCCTGCCGGAGAAGGCGAACGCCTATCCGGGACAGCTCTCTGGTGGCCAGCAGCAGCGAGTTGCGATTGCGCGGGCCCTGGCCATGAACCCAAAGGTTATGCTTTTTGACGAGCCTACTTCCGCGCTGGACCCGGAGATGGTAGGAGAAGTGCTGGAACTGATGAAGGAACTGGCAGAGGACGGCATGACAATGGTCGTGGTAACCCATGAGATGGGCTTTGCCAAAGAAGTAGCCACCCGTGTGCTGTTTATCGACGAAGGAATCGTGAAGGAAGAAAATCGCCCGATGGAGTTTTTCGAGAATCCGAAAAACGACCGGTTGAGAGACTTCTTATCCAAGGTATTACATTAAAGAAAAATAGGAAGATATGATGAAAGAAAAGAAATCGTTTTCATTTACGGCTGTTGTACGTTTCTTGGGAGTCCTGCTCCTTACGGCGTCAATGGCCGTTTCCTGTGGAGGGAACCTTTCTCAGGGCGATACGCAAACCTCCGCAGCGCAGAACCAGGTCACAGAAACACAGGAGGCAGAAACTAAGGCTACAGGCACGCAGGCGGCCGCCGGAGCAGAATCAAGCGCCGGAGATGAATCGGCCGGGGCCACAAAGGGGCCTTCGTCCACGCCGAAGGATGGGACGCTGGAGGTCCATTTTCTGGATGTCGGTCAGGCGGACTGCACGCTTCTTGTCTGTGACGGCGAGGCCATGGTGATCGACGCCGGGAACAATGCCGACGCCAATACGATCAAGGATTATTTCAATGAACAAGGGATCAAAGAGCTCAAATATGCGATTGGAACCCATCCCCACGAGGATCACATCGGATCCATGGATGCGGTCATCGGTATCTGGCCGCCGGAGACTCTGTTTCTGCCCCAGGTAGAGACAGAGACCCGCTCTTTCCAAGACGTTCTGCACGCGGCGGAAAAAAAGAATGTGCCAATCACGCGGCCGGTTATCGGACAGCAATATGATCTGGGCGGCGCCAGCTTTCAGATATTGGGACCGATCACGGATTACGGGGATGAGCTGAATAATTGGTCCATCGCCCTGAAGGTGACGTATGGGGACTGCACTTTCCTGTTCACCGGGGACGCCGAGACCGAGGCTGAGGAGGATTTGTGCGAGAGCGGCCAGGATTTGTCGGCGGACGTGTACCAGGTCGGCCACCACGGCAGTTCGACGGCCACCGGCACCGAGTTTTTAAAAAGAGTGAATCCGAAATATGCGGTGATCAGCTGCGGCCAGGGGAATGACTACGGCCACCCCACAGCCCAGACTTTGGAGCGCCTGGACGCCCAGGGGGCAGAAATTTTCCGGACCGATGAACAGGGCACGGTGGTAGCCCTCTGCGACGGCAAAGACATTGTCTGGAGCACCGGCCCCAGCGCTTCCCGCCGGACCGGCGAAAAAGAGCCGGAACCTGCGGCCACGTTTGAGACGGTTACGGAGGTGTCCGCAGATGCGGATTATGTGCTGAACACCCGGTCTAAGAAATTCCACCTGCCAAGCTGCGACAGCGCAAAGACAATTGCTGTGGACAATTACTCGGAATTTCAGGGGAGCCGGGAAGAACTGATCGCAGAGGGGTATGAGCCCTGCGGTAGATGTAAGCCTTGAGAATTGATTTTTCACTGTGAGCCGCCGGGGCGGTCAGAAACCGGCGGCTCTATTTTTATGACAGCCGGGCGGAATAAGAAATATTTTGGATTTTACAGAAGCTTTACAATAAGGATCCCTCTGATTTTACATTTCTCTGCGATACTAGAGGCATATGGAAAAAAGGAGGAGAAATTTGATCGAAGCAAAAAAGACAAAACGTGGATTTATCTGTGATATGGACGGCGTGATTTATCACGGCAGCCGTCTTCTGCCCGGCACCAAGGAATTTCTGGATTGGCTGTACCGGGAAAACAAGCATTTCCTGTTCCTGACGAATTCCAGCCAGCTGACGCCGGAGGGCCTGCAAAAAAAGCTGGCGAAAATGGGACTGGAGGTGGACGCTGTCCACTTTTATACCAGCGCACTGGCGACCGCCCGGTTTATCCGCTCCCAGTCGGAGCATGCGACCGCTTTTGTGATCGGGGCTGGAGGACTGAAGGAGGCATTAAGCGCGGAAGGGGTTGCTTTCACGGAGAAAGAGCCGGAGTATGTGATTGTTGGCGAGGACAATGATTACCATTACGACGACATTGTAAAGGCTGTGCGCCTGACCATGGCGGGGGCCAAGCTGATCGGGACCAACACGGACCTGACGGGACCGACGGAATTCGGGATTATCCCGGCTTGCCGGAGCCTGATCGCGCCTATTGAGCGGGCCACCGGGAAAGAAGCCTATTATGTGGGCAAGCCCAATCCGTTGATGATGCGGACCGGCATCCGGATTCTCGGCGTGCATTCAGAGGAAGCGGTGATGATCGGTGACCGGATGGATACGGATATCGTGGCGGGCATTGAATCCGGCATGGATACGGTGCTGGTGCTGTCCGGAGTCACATCCAGAGAAGAAATTGGCCGTTTTCCGTACCGGCCGAGACTGGTGCTTTCCGGGATCGGAGAGGTGCCGAAGGCGTTTTCCGACAAGAGATAAGAGAAAAAGAAATGCTTTGTGGAATCTGCTTTAGCCAGGTTCTTTTTTTATTTCATAGGAAATTCCTTTGGAATTCCCTATGAAACAAAAAAACGCTCCGCTATGGATGCACACGCAAATGCAAAGGAAGATGTCGCTGACGCGACGCATTTGCGGCGCAGAATTTCGCTTTGCGAAATTCTTTCTTGTTCAGGACGCATTTGCCGCAAAATATAGCAGAACCAAATTCTCTTTGAGGGAAAATCCTTCTGAATCAAAAGTGAATCAGGTGGGAGCGGTTTTTCTTTCGAAAATCCGCTGGTGTCTGGCCGATTTTCTTTTTAAACTGGCGGATATAGCCGGTGGCGCTGTCAAAACCGGAACGAAATGCAATCTCTTCCACGGTCCGATTGGAGAGAATCAGGTCCACCGTGCTGTAGATAATCCGGGACTGGATCGCCAGATCGATGGGAGAGATCCCGAATTCTGCGGAAAACTGATGGCTCAAATGGGAAGGGCTGACGGCAAACATTCTTCCCAGAGAGTCTAATGTAATCTTCTCCTCCAGGTGGTCGGAGATATAATGATAAATTTGGTGAAGGACTGTGGCTTCCTGACGGATGCCGGAATCGTTTATAATGGGCCGTGATTCCTGCGAAAAAAGCAGTGACATCAGATAGACCAGGGAGGAGGCGCAGGAATAGCAGGTATCTCGGCCCTGAACCGGCGCTTCTTTGTGAAGCGAAAAAACCAGCCGCGCCAACTGCACCAGTTGGGAAGTGTAAGCTCCGGCGTGGGTCAGGGAAGCGGTCGGGCGTTTCCGCTCCTTTAACAGGAAACCGGAGCCGGGAAGAAGTGTGGCGGTGCAGTACTCTAAATCTTGGGAGGCTGGGTACAAGCAGTGATATTGGCCGGGCGGCGACAGGAGAATATCACCCTTCTGTACGGATATCGTATGGTCATGAGTGGTAAATAATCCGTTTCCATTCAGTACAACGGCGGTCTCTAAAAAGTCATGATAGTGGATCCGGGAGCCCCAGGTGATGGGGGCAGGCTTGTAGGACATGGAACTTATGGCAAACGGAGCAGGTTTGGTCTGGTTAAATTCATTCATAAGATTCCTTTCTTGCCGTCCCGAAGCAGAGGTTTTCTCACGGAAAGCAGGAGAAAAAACTGAAAAAGCAGGATCGGCTGATCACATACTGCAAAAGACCGGAAACATATCGAAATTCCGGTCCTGAAAAAGCAGGATTGGCTGATGAATTTTAGGGGATATTTTTATAAAATAATCGTATCAAATGAGAAAGGAGTATGCTTCCTGATCATGGAAGCGGCGTACAAAAAATGACCCCTATGCAGATTACTATCGCCATTACCGTATTGATGGCAGTCTTGTTCATGGTGCCTAAGATGCCTTTTGGCCTCTCCGCTATGCTCTGCTGTTTTTTGCTGGCAGTAACCGGCGTCTCCCCCATCTCGGAGGCGTTCAGCGGGCTTTCCCACTCCAATGTGATCATGGTTGCCTCCATGTTTGGCCTCAGCGCAGCCCTCCAAAAGACCAGCCTGGCGTTTCGGGTTAAGGACTTCATCGGTGTGATGGCCGGGAAGAGGGATATTGTTTTGATGATTACCCTTTCTCTGCTGTTCGTCGTGATGCTGCTGGTGCTGCCCGGCATGGTTCTGATGGTAATGTTTTCTACTTTCTTAGGGTCTCTCGGTGATAAAAGCGAGGTGACCCCGTCCCGCATTATTCTTCCCATGCTGATGATCAATGTCTGCTGGGAGACCTGTATCCCCATCGGTATGGGCGCTACCCAGGATTTTCAGGCAAACGCTTACATAGAAAATATTGTTTCCGCAGAACAGATGCTGGTGTTTGGGGACATGTTTAAAGTCCGTATCCTGCCGGCGATCCTCGTGATTGTCTATGCCTGCTGGGTCTGGAAAAAGCTGCCGAAACGTTCGCTGACCATCAACGATGACATGTCCTCCAAAATTAAAAGGGGAGAGCTGCCCAAATGGAAAGAGTGGCTGGTGTATGCAATCTTTCTCTGTGTAGTTCTGGTACTGATCCTGAACAAATACTTCGGTCAGTTAATGTTTCTCATTCCTGGCCTGGGCCTGGTGGTCCTGGGCCTGACAAAGGTATTGACTCCCAAGGAAATCACCCAGAACGTATGCTCCGACACGATCTGGATGCTGGCCGGTATTATGGGGATCACCGCTGCCCTGACCAGCACCGGAGCGGCCGACGCCATCGGCGGAGCTTTGTACTCTCTGATCAGCTGGACGGACAACGGCTTTTTGATCATGCTGATCGTCTGCCTGTTTACGGCGGTTATGACTACGTTCCTGTCCAACTCAGGCTGCCGCGGCGTACTGATCCCGCTGGTGGCTGCCATGGCCGTATCGGCGGGCATGGATCCCAGAGGACTGATCTGCTGCGTCTCCATTGCAGCAGGCTACGCGTTTTGTTTTCCGACCGGCAGCACCACCTGCGCCTTTGCCTTTGCGCTGGGCGAGTACAATCCGGCCAAAGTGCTGAAATGGACCTTACCCTTGCTGCTCGTTCTCTGCGTGATTACGGCAGTCTGCGCGGAATTGGTATTTCCGGTATTTGGCTGACGGTATCCCAGGAAAAGGAGAAAATATGAAAGAATCCAGTTTTTTAGCTCCTTTTGTGGAGAGGGCGGCCGAGGAAAACCTTAATATCTTCGGAATCGAGATCTACGAAGGGGGAGCCCTGCGGGATCAATACCGCTGGAAGGAAGACGAACCGGTCAACATCTGGTCCCATACCAAATGCTTTACCAGCGCAGCAGTGGGGCTTGCCGTCTCCGAGGGGAAACTGATGCTCTCCGACCGGATTGTGGAGCTTTTTCCGGATTATCAAGAGATAAACCCGGATCCTCGGTTTAAGAGGCTGACCCTCCGCCACGTGCTTACCATGTCCTCCGGCCAAAAAAGTGAACTTCTCTTTGGACCGATGCGGGACGACCCGGAGTATCAGCTGGCCCATCTGCCAAAGGATCGGGCCGGAAATCCGATGGATCTTTTAGAGCGGATTTTGTCGGAGCCCTTTGAGGAGGAACCGGGAGAAAGCTTTGCCTATTCCAACTGTGAGGCGGATATCGCGGCCCGCTGTGTGGAACGGGCGGTGGGAATGACCTTGCAGAATTACGTCTACCATCGGCTGCTCAAGCCGATGGGAATCCCTTATCCCAGGTGGCAGTCCGATCTGCGGGGCCATAGTTACGGCGATGCCGGATTGTTTTTAAAAACCTCGGATATGGTAAAACTAGGCCTGCTTTACTGTCAGGAGGGCGTATGGGAAGGGAAAACGCTCCTTCCCACCGGCTGGATAAGGGAATCCACAAAAAAGCAGATTGATACGCCAATCCGGGATCCCTGGGACTGCGGTTACGGCTATCTGATCTGGAAATTTCCGGTGGACGACGGCTACCGTTTTGCCGGGATCGGCGGGCAGAACACGATCGTTCTCCCGTCCAGGGGGATTGTCATCGGCATGAACGCCCAGGTTGGCAGGAGGCTTGGAGAATTAAAGCGGCTTGTCACGGAAACCATCATCGACCGGCTATAGCGGCTGGATTTTCAGGGGCTTGCGCGTCCAAAAGAGGGCTGCCAGGGGAGAAGGGAATCACTCATCTCCCCTGGCAGCCCTCTTGACGCGTCAGCCGGTACAGGAAAGGTCCGGCTGGGATCCGATCGGTCAGGATTTCTGGTCAAAGACCCGGTCGTGCTCGTAGATGATACTGCAGTAAGCGTAGGTCATGATCCGCCGGCTTCCCGTATCGGGTTTTTTGTGTTTATAAAAATCATAGGGGTTCGGCACCCGGCGGGGAATCACCATGCGGCCTTCCGGATCCGGGTCGGGCATGATGGGTTTGGGGGCGTAGTAGACCTGCGCCTCGCTGCCCTTTAATATTTGATTCAGGCACTGCATCTGTCGGTAGAGGATCATGTGATCGTATACGAAGCCGCCGCCGAAGATCCAGTCGATCTCTTCGATGTGCTCATACAGCCGGGCCACGTTTCTTGCGTAGGCTTCTACGGTGGTGCGCACTTCCTTGTAGGCAGGAGTTCCCAGCTCATCGCCGGAGAAAAGAAGCCGGTTTTTCCGGTCCAAGAGCATCATGCTGCCAGCCGCGTGATCCGGCACGGCAAAGACTTCCAGCTCCCGGCCGCCCAGGTCGATGATATCCCCGTCGGAAACCACATGGATCGGGTAATCGCGGGGGATATCCAGATCATTGAGATACGCATATCGATAATCCGGACTGGTGACGGCGTCTTTGCACGCCTGGGTCATATAGACCTCGTCAAAATAGCAGTTGCCAACGGTGTGGTCGAAGTGTTCGTGGGTGTTGGCGGCGCGCCGGATGGGCTTATCGGTCAGCTTCCGGCACATTTCGCGGAGGTTGCCGCAGCCGTTGCCGGTATCGATGACCAGGGCTTCCTTTTCGCCCTCCACCAGATAGATGTAATCCCCGGCGGTTGTGATCTGCCAGGTTCCGGGCGCCCGGAGTCTGGCTTTGAAATAGGGCTCGTCCGCCCGCTGAATGGAGCCGTCGTCCGCTTCAATGAACCAGTCGTGGAGCGGAGAAAAGTCAATTTCTTTCATGATGAAATCCTCCTTTTAGAAAAATTTTACCATGAGAGAGAGAAATCTACAAATACATAGCAAAAAGGTCTTATAGATTATTCTTATAACAGGAAGGGCCGCTCTTTACAGGACAAAGGCATCCATTCTCTTTTCCGTTTGTCCCTTAGGGGCAGAATCTGCGATGGATAACGGATTGACTATGGCTTAATAAGAGATGGATGAGAATCTCCCTTCCATATAAAAGAGAATTTTGACCTGAAAATTTCTGCGTTGCAAATGCGCCGCGTTAGCACATTTTCCTTTGATACAAAAAAAGCAACTGCCGCTTAAAAGCGCCAGTTGCTTGGAACGATTCACATTCTTTTCGTGGATTCTGTGTCAGAACGTAGCTTCTCCGTTTTTCCGGGAAAGGAACAGATAACTGCCTATCGCGAAAACGGGCAGCAGAATCAGGATTAGTTTTTTCATGAGTGCCTCCTTTTTTGTCTGGTTGTCCATTAGTATCCTCAACTTCTTTTCTATCATACCAAAGAAAAGTGAAAATCAGAGCAATGAAAAGGAAAGAGAATGTGAATAAAAAATGACAAATTAGTGATCGATGTGACCGCAGACGTTTCTGGAATAATCCTTTTCGCCGTCCGAAACTTTAAAACGAAAGAGGGCAGAGACCCTCCGGATCCGCTGCCGGACGGCAGGAGATACAGAAGGCCTCATCCGATAAAGCGAAAGTTTTACTTCGTTACCGCCTCAATGGCTGCCAAGAACGCGTCCATGGTCTCGTCGCCGATCTGTCCCCGGACCGTGTCATATACGCTGGAGGCTTTCTCTTTCATCTGATTCAGCACGTCGTCGGAGAGGTCGATAAATTCCATTCCCTGCTCTTCCAGCTGGGTTTTCAGCGTGCTTTCATAATCTCTCGCGTATTCATAGGCGTACTGCTCCGTCAGCTTTCCGCATTCTTCGAAAATGGCTTGATCTTCCTCAGAGAGGCTGTCAAAGAATGCGCCATTCACCATGACCGGGGCCGTGTAAACGATATGGTTGGTGTTGATGATGTATTTCTGGACCTCATACAGCTTAGAGCCGACAATGGAATCCAGCGGATTTTCCTCCGCATCCACCAGACCCTGCTGGAGGGCAATGTAGGTTTCCGACCAGGGGAGAGGCGAAGGATTTGCGCCCAGCGCCGACCAGTAGGCCGTGTGCAGGGAATTCTCCAGGGTACGAATGTTGATGCCTGCGATATCCTCCACACCGTGGACCGGCACGTTGCTGCTCATTTCCCGGAAATACACGGCGCCGAAGGAGAGAAGCTCGATGCCCTGTTCCCTCATAATGTCGTTGATCTGCGGGCGGAATTCGGTTTCCGTGTACAGCTTGTAGGCGGCCTCAATGCTGGGAACGGCGTTGGGCAGGTCAATGAAGGCCAGTTTCGGCGAATAGTAGGAGCCGAGGCAGACGCCGGAGAGCTGTACTTCGCCCGCTTTGATCATCTCTACACTTTCCGTCAGGGAGCCCAGCTCAAAGTTGGGGTGGATCTCCACGGTGTAGCGGCCGCCTGTTTTTTCCTCCAACAGTTCTTTGAAGTGGACGGCAGTTTCCTGGAGAATCGAGGTGTCGCTGGCCCCGTGGACGTAGAGCAGCTTTTTGGATTCCCCGGACGGCGCGACAGCGCTGCCTTTTGTGGCCTCCGCGCCGCTTTGGGCCTGGGTTCCCGCCTGGGCCGCCGCAGTTGTGGTTCCGCTGCCGCCGCCGCAGGCGGACGCGCTTGCAAGCAAGAGGGCGGATAAGAGCCAAACCAATGTTTTCTTCATGTTTCTTCCTCCTTTATGTTTCGGTTATATGGTTGCTTCAAAAGTAACAATCAAAGGGCCAGTGAGATGGCCGGTATAAATGTGATCAACAGCAATGCGGCGATAAAACAAAGGGTAAACGGAATACATTTCTTCCCCAGGGCGCCGACCGGCACATTAGCCAGAGGGCTTGCTACAAACAGGTTCAGCCCAAAAGGCGGGGAGACGAAGCCGATTGCCAGGTTGACCACCACAATGATGCCGAGATGAACAATGTCGATGTTCAGGGCCGCCGCAATGGGAGAGAGCAGGGGGCCGATGATTACGATCGCAGGTCCCACGTCGATCAGCATGCCGAGGATCAGCAAAATCAGGTTGAGCGCGATCAGGAAGGCGGCGCGGGTGGAGAAGTTATTTAACAGGTATTCTGCCAGCATGGCGGGAGCGCCAATCAATGTCAAAACCCGGCTGAACGCGCTGGCCAGAGCGATCAGAGCCAGAATCGGCGCATAGGAGCGGACGGAATCGCAGATCTCACGCCAGACCTCCCCTGGTTTCAGCGACCGGTAGATAAAGATAGAAACCACCAGGGAGTAGATCACGGAGATGCACGCGGCTTCGGTCGGTGTGACCGCGCCGGAGTAAATCCCGCCCAGGATAATGACCGGGGTCAGCAGAGCCCAGAACCCATCTTTGATCACGGACAGGCGGCCGCGGTTTTTCAGATTCGCATAATTGGCGGCAATCTTTTCCTTATCTTCCCCGTGGCGGCGGCAGTAAAAGTAGGCGTAGCCCATCAGGCAGAAGGCGATCAGAATGCCGGGGATAATACCGGCGACAAACATATCGCCGACGGATGCGCCGGTTCCCAGTCCCCAGAGAATGAACGGAATGCTGGGAGGAATGATGACGCCAAGCCCGGAGGCGGCTGCCACGACCGCGGCTGCAAACAGGGTCTCATAGCCCAGGGAAGTTAAGACCGGTATCGCCATGGCGCCGACCGCGGCGCAGGTGGCCGGACCGGAGCCGGAGATGGCCCCGTAGAAGAGGCAGGTCAGGATCACGGCGCAGGGCATGCCGCCGGTCCGTTCTCCGAGAAAGCAGGCGCAGATATCAAACAGTTTTTTGGAGATCCCGCCCTTTGCCATGATTGCTCCGGAAAGGACGAAGAGCGGGATGGCGAGAAGGGGCGTGCTGTCCACTCCGCTGATGATGGAGCGGATGATGTAGGCCTCGGAGGTCAGAAAGTTGGGATCCACCAGGGCGGGCACCACGACGGCCGATCCCAGGGCCACGGCGATCGGCACGGAGCAGATCAGCAGGACGACCAAGAGAGCGAATACCAGGATTGTCATAATTGCTTTTCCTCCTTATTCCGAAACGTACGGATGATATCTTGTATGGAGCGGATGATGGCAAGGCCGAAACAGGCGGTGCCCCAGCCGTAAAGGAGATACATGGGAAAGCCCATGGCGGTGCTGACCTGTTTGCTGTTCAGAGACAGTTGGACTGTGGAGAAGGAGTGATAAAACAGGTAAGAGTACAATCCCAGCGACAGCAGCTGAACCAGGAACTCCAGGACTTTCCGGGCCGTTTCCGGCAGGTATTTCACCAGGATATCCACGCGGAGATTGATCCGGTAGCGGATACAGTAGCTCAGGGAAAGGAGCGTGGAGCAGACCAGGCAATACCGGGTGAATTCTTCCGGCCAGGACAGCGCGTGGGACAGGACGTAACGCATGATCACCTGTAGAAAAATGACCAGGGTAATCAGGATGAGAAACCCGCCCAGGACGGTTTCTTCAAAGCGTTCATCCAGCCATCTGAGCAATTTTTTCATTTGTTGCTTCCTCCTATGATAGAATGGCAGAATCGTTGCTGCATACGCTCCTTTGGCGGGAGCGTATAGTTTCCGACGATTGACTGATTATAGGTAGTTTCTCCTTTTATCCGGGATCCCGTGGCCCGGACAAAGCATGGTAAACTTTAAACTGCGAAGCCGTTCCAGCGATTGGCCAGCCAGGACCGGATCCTCTGTCCATTCCGGATTTGCTCCGGAAAAGACACCGCCTGAGATCGAAAACAGGTCCCCGCCGAACAGGACCTGACGGTAGAGGAGGCAGACATGTCCGGCCGAATGGCCCGGTGTATCCAAAATCTGAAACTCGCCGACAGCACTGGAATCCGGGTAAAATTCTATGTGGGGAAGCTGGAGATGGAACTCCTCGCACATTTTTTGTTTATTGGGAAGGCGCTCCCGCTCCCCGGTGAGATAATCCTTTTCCAGCCGGGAGATCCAGACCGTGCAGCCGGTCTTTTCCTGGAGCCAGGCCGCGTTCCCGATGTGGTCCAGATCCGCATGGGTCAGAAGGATCTGTTTTAAAGGAAGGCGGTGCTGCCCCAGCAGGCGAATCTCCTCCAGGATATCATAGGAAAAAGGAGGGAAGCCGGAATCGATCAGACTGACGCCGTCCGGTTCCAGGACCGCGTACACCATGGAGTCGCATTCCCGGCCATGATAAAGCACCTTTTTTCTGGTACATTCCAACATATAAATATTTTCTTTGATTTTCATATTTCTACCAATAAATTCCACTGAAATCTGCTAAGTTATCATGTAAAATATACATTGTTCTATTATTAAAAATATTATCACAGAAACCTTGGCGTGTATATCGAAGATATCGTTGAAATCCGGGCGGAAAACCGGGGGTTTTTCGGGGTTTTCACAGTTCATTATTAATATCTTGTTATTCCGGCTGCGCTCGCTTGGCGGCGGCCGGAAAAGGGCGCAGGATTTAAAACAGCTGTCCCATAACTGGGAATTTGACCGCTTGCCAGAAAAAAAGAATCATGCTAGGATGAAAATGAGAAATGGGGGAAAGGACGGATTTTATGAGAAAGATCTATATGGAGGGAACAAAGAATGAGATATTCGCCGGCAGCGATCTGCCCAATATCTCGTTTATCAGTCATGTGTCCGGGAATCCCGACTGGACCATTGCGCCGGTGAAGCACACGGAGTGGTGCGAGGTGCTCTATATTAATCAGGGCAAGGCTTACTATACCATCGACACCAAATCCTATACCGTCAGTAAAGGGGATATCCTGATCCTAAATGCCGGAGTCGTGCATGCGGCCTGCTCCGACCGGGAAGAACCGGTGGAACGGTGGTCCTGCGCTTTCCGGGAGCTGCAACTAAAAAACAGAGCCTTTAACCAGATCATCCCGGACAATCTGACCCCGGTGATTCCAGTGGGCCGGTCCGGAGATTTTATCGACGGGTGTTTCCGCCTGATCCTGGACGCCTGCACCTCCCCCAGCAAGAATACGTACAACATCTGCCAGCATGCGATCTGTACGATCCTTTCCTTTGTGGACGACCGGATCGGCGATCTGCCGAAGAGCCTTGAGGCATCCCAGGCCAGCAATCTGGCGAAAGAGATTATCCATTATATTGACAATCACTACATGCTTCCGCTGACGCTGGAGGTTTTGGCCAGGGAGTTTTTTATCAGCACGGATTATCTGAGTCATATCATTAAGATGGAGGTGGGAATTTCCCCGATCAATTATCTGATTAACCGGAGGATCGGCGAATCCCAGCATCTGCTTTTGTCCACCATGCTGCCCATCGGTACAATCGCCGAGATGGTGGGATACCCCAATATCAATCATTTCTCCAGTGCGTTTAAAAAACGGATCGGCATTGCGCCGGGCCTGTTTCGGCAGCAGTTCCATATTGCGTCGATCCCGGCGGGAAACCATGGGGAGGGAAAGATGCGGTAGAGAAAACCACCGTTACTGGGAGATTTCCCCCTTCTTCAAGTCATAGTAGAAAATATATTGCTGCAAGATGCCGGAGAATCCGGGAAAAGACTCGTAGGGAAAGCCGTCCGGGTATTCCTTATCCAGCACCTGCCGGATGTGGGTGTCAACCGGGAAGGCATCCAGGTGATGCAGCCCGAACAGGCAGATACAGTCGGCCACTTTGGTCCCGACGCCGGAGAGCTTCATCAGCTCGGCCTTGGCATCGGCGTAATCCAGATCAGCCAGGCTGTCCCAACTGATTTCCCGGTCCCGGACGCTGCGGGCGGTCTCCCGGATGTAACGGCTTCGGTACCCCAGATTGCAGGCGCAAAGGCCGTCCAGATCCGCGTCCGCCAGAACGGCGGCCTTTGGAAAGTCATAGTAGGCTTTATCACCGGAATATTTCTTTTCTCCATACCGTTCACAGAGAAAATCAATGCACTTTTTGATCCGTTTGATGTTGTTTTGCTGAGAGATGATAAAAGAGACGGTCATTTCCCAGAGGTCCTGGCGCAGAATCCGGATGCCCCGGCCAAAACCGGCGGCCTCGATGAGATAAGCGCTTCCGCTGTGGGCCAAGTCCTGATACCGGCCATAGTCGGCGTCCAAATCAAAATAATTTTTCCATATCGCATCGTATTCTTCGGGGGAGCAGTAAAATGTGACGGCATCCCCCTCTTGCGCCAGCTCTAAGTACCGGCCCAGTGCAACGAGGCTGTAACGGTTTTCTTCCATCGGGCGCAGCCGGAAGCACTGCCCGGATTCACAGATTTGCCGGATAGAAAAGAGGTCCTGCTGTATTTTTATCATTGGTTTCCTTTCTGATGTTATGGATACCTGACGGCCAGGCATTTCGATCCCTTTTTCCCATATTGTATAGAAAGAAATATAAAAAATCAAGAAAAAACAGCTGGCGTTAGCGCCGGTTCTTTTAAAACGAAATGAGTCATTATAAAAATGGTGTAAATATGGAAATAGAAGGCAAGAATACCAACGTATACGGTTATGCAGCGAAGCGCAGATCAGGCAATTCACAAAAAAGGAGTTAAAAAATGTTTGAAGCATTGGAAGAAAAAGAGATGGTACAGTTTCTGGGCAAGTTTTCCGACCATCCGTTCCTCGTGAAATTTGTGGAACATGAGTATCCGATTGGAGAGGGAGAACCGGCTTTCCGCGTGATTTTTAAAAAGGCAATACCTTTGACAAAGCTTCTTTCCAGCACTTCCCTGGCGCTGGGGGAGGCCTATATGGACGGCGATCTGGAAATCGACGGGGATCTCTATGAAGCTCTGGATCATTTCCTAGGGCAGATGGACCGGTTTTCCGCGGATACCAAAGCCTTGAAAAAGTTGATTCATACATCCACCTCGAAGAAGAACCAGGAACGAGAGGTGTCGAGCCATTATGATATCGGCAATGATTTTTACCGGCTTTGGCTGGATGAAACGCTGAGTTATTCCTGCGGATACTTTAAAAATCCGGAGGACACCCTTTACCAGGCTCAGGTGAACAAGGTGGATTATATCCTGGAAAAACTGTGTCTGAAAGAAGGCATGACGCTGTTGGATATCGGCTGCGGCTGGGGATTTTTGCTGATCGAAGCGGCGAAAAAATACCGGATCCGCGGGACCGGCATCACCCTGAGCAAAGAACAGTATCAGGAATTTCAGCGCCGGATCGAGGCGGAGAACCTACAGGACTACCTGGAAGTAAAATTGATGGATTACCGGGATCTTCCCAAATCCGGCCGGGTCTTTGATCGGGTGGTCAGCGTCGGCATGGTGGAGCATGTCGGCCGGGACAATTATCCGCTTTTCATTCATGCGGTTCATCAGGTGTTAAAGGAGGGCGGCGTATTTCTCCTCCATTTTATCAGTGCCAGAAAAGAATACCCCGGGGATCCCTGGACAAAAAAATATATTTTTCCCGGCGGCATGGTGCCGAGCCTGCGGGAGATCATCTACTTTATGGGCGAAGATGATTTTCACGTGCAGGATGTGGAGAACCTGCGCCTCCATTACAACCGGACGCTTCTGTGCTGGGAAAAAAATTTCAGAGAGCATTTGCCGGAGGTACGGAAAATGTTTGACGAACGGTTTGCGCGGATGTGGGATCTCTATCTTTCCGCCTGCGCCGCCACGTTCCACAATGGGGTCATTGACCTGCATCAAGTGCTGGCGACCAAGGGGGTCAACAACGAGCTTCCGATGGTCCGCTGGTATTGACGGTTTCCCTCTGTCTCACGAAAAAGCAGCCAGCCCGATTTTCAATCCAGGCTGGCTGTTTGGCCTCTTCTTGATCTTTCAGCAAGGGCAGCGCCTTAGTAGGCGAGCCGCCCGGCAAGAAAGATACTGGCCGCAACGCCTGCCACGGTGGCGAGCAGCGCGCCGGCCAGCGTGTAGCGGGTTTTCTTCACCTTTGCCGCGATAAAGTACACGCTCATGGTGTAAAAAATGGTCTCGGTGCAGCTCATCAGGATGGAGGCTGCCATTCCAATGGTAGAATCCGGGCCGTAGTTGGAGAAAATGTCTGTAACCAGCCCATTGGCTGCGGAAGAGGAAAACATGCGGACCAGGATCAGCGGCACCAAGGCGCTGGGAATCCGGAACCAGTCGGTCAGGCCGGACAGGCAGTGGGCCAGCAGGTCCAGAAGTCCGGAGGCGCGAAGGACGCTGACGGCGGTCAGAAGTCCGATCAGGGTCGGGGCAATCTCCACCACGGTTTTCAGCCCGTTTTTGGCGCCGTGGATAAAGTCATCGTACACCGGACGGTTTTGGGAAAGGCCGTAGGAGACCACATAAAAGATAACCAGAGGCAGGATCAAGTCGGAGAGGTAGAGCAGGATTTTCACGTCGCAGCTCCTTGGGAGTGTTTTTACTAGTTTATGAGGCGGCAGAAGGAGACAGACCTTAAAAGGAGTGCGGGCCATTCCTTGGTCTCCGCCAGATCGGGTCCGGCTGATTCGAAAGGAGAGTGCCATTCGATTGACGGTAAGTTACCGGCGTGTTATGATGAATTCGGATGTGCACGGTAGGGTACGGATATGTGCATCATCACATCATAACGAAGAAGAGAAAACCGATGATGAATCTTGCCGCATTTTTGTCTTACGTGGCGGTCGCCAATGTTTCTCCGGGACCGAACGCAATTATTTCCATGTCCAACGCCGGCCGCTATGAACTAAAGAAAAGCATCCGGTTTAATATTGGGATTTCCGCCGGAGTGTTTTTTGTGATGCTGCTGTGCAGCGTTTTCAGCCTGACAGTAGTGCGGGTTTTTCCATCGGTCCAGCCGGTCCTGATCTGGATCGGCGCAGGTTATATCCTCTGGCTTGCCTATCAGACCTGGATCAGCAAGCCGGTGGAGGGAGGGGGAAAAGAAACATCGGGAAGCCTGTTTCTTCAGGGCGCCCTTCTTCAATTTGTCAATCCCAATACGATCCTCTACGGAATCTCTGTCTTTGCCACCTTTATCGTGCCTTTTTATCAATCTTTGCTGCACCTGGCTTTGTTCAGTGCATTCCTTTCGGCGGCAGCTTTTGTCGGGACCGGATGCTGGACGCTGTTCGGGTCGTTTTTCCGGGGGTTCGTCAACCGCCATTTTAAGCTGGTCAATGGGATATTGACAGGGCTTTTGGTGTATTGCGCGGTGTCGCTGGTTTGGTAGGAAAAGAAAAAGGACGGAATGTCTCGAATTTGATGGTCTGACGAATGGAATGGCTTTGCCGCTGCATACTTTAGTATGACTTCTTCTTTTCGAGGCAGAGAATGATCCTTCATGTGGTAAAAAGCGGCGAAACGCTGGCATCCATTGCGGCCGTCTACGGAGTATCCGAAGCGCGTCTGCGCTATGACAATCAGTTGGCGGACCCGGCCCTTCTGGTGCCCGGCCAGGCGCTGCTTGTCCTGATACCGGAGCTTGTCTATACGGTGAAGCCCGGCGATTCGATTTATGGAATATCCCAAAGCCAGGGCATTCCTCTGAAACAGCTGATGCAAAACAACCCGTGGATTCTGGACCAGGGTCCTTTGATTCCCGGTGAGACTTTGGTCATCCGGTATGAGGGCGAGCCTTCGGTGCAGCTCGATATGAGCGCCTACAGCTACCCCTTCACCAGAGCGGCTACTTTACACGAAGCTTTTCTGGAAATCCAGGATCTTCTGATTTTTTCCTATGGTTTTACGATGGAAGGAACGCTGATTCCCCCTTTGAATGAGACGGCTATCTTGGAGCAGGCCAGGGAATTTGGCCTGAATTCCATCCTTGTGCTGACGCCGTTCGGGGAGGATGGGCAGTTCAATAACAATCTGGTGAAGGTATTGGTCGAAGATCTGGAAGTCCAGGACCGGGTGATCGCCGGACTGAGATGGAATGCCCTGGAAAAGGGGTACCGGGGAATCGACGTGGATTTTGAGTATATCTTGCCGGAGAACCGTGTGGAGTATGCGGTGTTTGTGGAGCGGCTGGGAGAGGCGGTCCGGCCCGACGGCCTGACGGTATCCGTGGCGCTGGCCCCGAAAACTTCCGCCGACCAGCCGGGACTGCTGTATGAAGGGATGGATTACCGGCTGCTGGGGGAGGCGGCGGACAGTGTGTTTTTGATGACGTATGAGTGGGGGTATACCTACGGCCCCCCGATGGCGGTTGCCCCTCTCAACAAAGTCCGCGAGGTGGTGGAATATGCCCTGACCGAGATTCCGCCGGATCAGATTTTTCTTGGGGTCCCCAACTATGCCTATGATTGGCCGCTTCCCTTTGAGCGCGGCGTGACAAGGGCGGAGACCATTGGGAATACGGAGGCGGTCCGGATCGCCGCTGAGAATGGCGCGGAGATCCAATGGGACGAGACGGCGCAGAGTCCGACCTTCACCTATCAGCGGGCAGGGGTTACGCATGAGGTATGGTTCGAGGATGTAAGAAGCTGGCAGGCTAAGCTGAACCTGGCCCAGGAATACGGGCTTCGCGGCGTCGGAGTCTGGAATCTTCTACGGGAATTCCGGCCGGGGTGGCTGCTGGTTGGGGCGATGAATGGGGCGGAGAATACTTAAACGGTAATTTCTATTTCTCATAGATTTTATCAACACATGGGAGACAGAGAGATTTCTTCATCTTGAAAATAATACAGGCCGGTATGTTTAGATAAATACCGGCCTGCCTTTATTTAATTTGCCGGATTCACATGAATCATAATATGTTTAATATCCGTAAAATTTCGTTCTACACTGGAATGGACACGCTCGGCAACCGCATGTGATTCACGCAGGGACTTGTCGCCATCAACCTCGATTTCCAAATCAATATATATTTTACTGCCGAACATACGGCTGCGAAGGACATCGACACGCACAACATCCTCCTGTGCAGAAACATAATCTTTCAGCTTTTTCTCATATTCATCGCCGCAGGAGGTGTCCAGCATATTAGCCAGCGCGCCTTTCAGGATATCGTAAGACACCTTCAGAATGAATATACAAATCACTACGCTTGCGGCGCTATCCAGAACAGGGAAACCCAGCATAGCACCTGCAATACCAATAAGGGAACCAATGGAGGAAAACGCATCTGAACGATGATGCCATGCATCGGCCATAAACGCAGGTGAATTAAGAATTTTTGCATAATGCCTGGTGTACCAGTACATTCCTTCTTTTGTGACAATCGAAACCACTGCCGCAACCAGTGCGATTGTACCAGGAATGGCCAGGTTCTCGTAATTGCCCGAAAAAATGTTGCTAAGGCCGACTTTTCCGATTCCCAATCCCGTTACCAGTAAAATTAGTCCTAAAATCAGTGAAGCTACACATTCCATCCGCTCATGACCATAAGGATGCTGCTTGTCTGCATCCTGTTTCGATATTTTCACACCGATAAATGCAATCAGCGTGGCAAACACATCTGAAAGCGAATGAACCGCATCTGAAACCATAGCTCCGGACTTGCCGAAAATTCCGGCAAAAAGTTTAAAGGCTGTCAAAACGATATTACCGAAAATACCTACGAAAGACACTTTTTTAATGATTATATTCTCGGTTATATTGTTTTGCTCCTGGATGGTGCTGTCCGTATTCATATTCATGGTTTTTCTCCTTTTCTATTCTGCCACCTATTCAAATTAATTCTTTATAGAAACATGCCCATGAGAGCTCCCATAAAAGTGTAAAAAAAACACCCATGAGACATACAACTGTCCCACAGATGTGAAATCATCTGCTGCCGCAATCAGCGACCCAGCCCCATGGTCGATTGACCATCGCCTGCTCAGTTTGTACTGTTGAACTCGCACCCCGAAAACGGATGTAATGCAGTGCAAAAAGTATGTTATCATGATACTGTACATTTGCTATTAAAGCAAGGCTTACGCCCATAACATGCTCGAAACATCAACTAAAATGCTCAAATCATCAATTCCAAAAAATAAAATATATGATACAATGTACATAATTTAACCGGAAGGGTAGAGAAGTGCAAAATGGAAAAATATTATGAACTAAAAAATGCCCTGGAATATATTGAAGCACATATATTTGAAAATTGCAGCCAGAAAGAAATTGCACGGGCCGCCTGTGTTTCATTATCTTCACTTCAAAAACTTTTTCGTTATGTATTTGGTCATAGCGTCAATGAATACATAACAAAAAGAAAAATGACACTGGCAGCGGCAGAACTCATGTCAAGTTCCATTTCAATTTCTGAATTAGCGAGCAAATACGGATATCGGTCAACCGAAGTTTTCAGCCGTGCTTTTCGCAGAGTGAATTGTTGTCTGCCATCAAGCTATCGCAAAGGAAAAGGAGCACAGTCTACTTTTACACCTTGGATGCTGCATGAAGGTGATATTATTCGACAATCATCAGCCTTGATAGAAGCTATTCAAAACACACCAAACTGTTTTGTTGTTTGTTTTGATGTCTCCAACATGGAATTTATCAATGAAATTTCACGTGATGCAGGAGATCTCGCACTCATGGAAACGGTACGGCGGATACATACCTATGCAAATAATAAAATGCAGATTTTCCGAATTGGCGGTGATGCGTTTTCTGTGATTACACCTTTTGAAAATGTGGAAGATGCAGAGCGCCTCGCTTCCGCAGTTCTTTCACACAATGGAGAAAAATTCTCCTATAAAGGAGAACAGATTCCATTATATCTTTTCGGCTGGTTTGGACGAAATACAGTAGTCAATGATTCGCCAGATCCTGCAAGAACTCTTCATGATTGTGTTAATCGTAATGGAATAATATAAATCATACTGCCGCCGGCGAAGCAAAGCTCCCCAACTGAAAAGAAAACCTCTCACTCTTGCACTTCTTTACGGCAGCGGTTCAAAAAATTTTGCAGGCGGAACATCCAAAGCCCGGCAGATGCTAAAAAAGGTTTCCATGGTCATGCCCCGCACCTGTGTCTTGGATTCCAGGGCGCTGAGAAACGGCCGGGAAAGTTCCGCCCGGCTCGCCAATTCTTCTTGCGTGATCCCAGCCTTTTGCCGGTAATACTTGATGTGGGCAAAGAGATCCAGATAGAAATCCACATTTTCGAAGTGAATTTTCCCCTTTTTGCTCAATTTTATTTTTTGCTCGTTATTCATCTGATCCATATTTTTCACTCCAGTAATCATTGTATTCAAATTCCCAGTATTCATAAATAAACCCTGCGGCTATTTTTGTTAACTGACCGTGACATTTGTTGCATTTTGTAAAAAAATTAGACTACAGCTTGCGGATTATGCAATTTTATGGTAAAATTTCTACAAAAGTAAAGATTTTAAAAGAGGTGAAACATGAACTTGTTGGATATTACCGACGGAGAGCTACTGGTGATGAAATGTCTGTGGGATGAGGACCGCCCCCTGTCAGTGGAGGAAATTATCGGGGGACTGAAGGGGAAATTTCATAAAGACAATAAATGCTCGACCGTGTACACATTTTTGAGCCGCCTGAGAGAAAAAGGCTATGTAGATTCCTATAAAAAGGGGGCTTCCTATTATTATTACCTGGTGTCCCAGGAGCAATTCCTGAAAAACTATTCGGATACGCTGAATCGTTTTTGGGATGATGAGGCTAAGAAACTCCTGCTGGCAGCTTTTGTGCAGCGGCAAAATTACACAGAAGAAAAAAGGAAAAAAATACAGGAATTGATTGATGAATTGGAATGAATTTTTTCTACTAGCCATTTTGTTCAATACGATCAGCGGGACATGTATTCTGGGAGTCTGGTACTTGTTGAAACGCTTGCTGGTCAAGTCCAATGATATCCTGCTGTTTTACCGCCTGTTAAAAGTCGTCATCGTGTTTTATCTGCTTCCAGTTTTAATTGTCGCCCTGATGGAAGAGAGCAGAACGGTCTTTGGCTGGACAGGCTGGCTTCATCTGAGTTCTGAGGTGATGAGGAGCGCGGGCTGGTTTTTTTTATGGATTTGGTTTACCGGCTTTTTGTGGAAGGGAAAAGACCTGTGGTTATGGGAGAGAAAATGCCGGGAAATCCAGAAGCATTCGGTGTGCGCTTCGGAGAAGGATCTTCGGCTTCTGGAAGAGTGCTGCAACCGTGTTGGAATCGATAAAAAGAGGGTTTCTCTGCGCTACAGCAGCATCATTGCCACCCCGCTGGTCTATGGTTTCTGGCGGCCGAACATCTATTTTCCTCTCGTTTTTCCAATGAAGGAAGAAGAAAAGAAGGCGGCGCTGCTCCATGAAGTAATCCATTACAAAAAACATGATACGCGGTGGCGGTATCTGGCTGAGTTCGTTCACTGTTTCCAGTGGTTTAATCCATTTGCCTGCAGGCTTTTGAAAGAAGTGGGGGAGTGGAGTGAGGCTTGCTGTGATTATCTAAGCGGGTCGATCTATGGAAATTTAAAGGAATACTATCATATTGTTGCGGGACGCACGCTGTCGGTGGAAGAGGGCTATTTTGGTTTCCATATGTCTCTGTTTTATACCGGAGAAGAATATCTGGAAAGGCGTCTCAAGCGGGTCAAAAGCTACCAGAACGCAAAGAAAAAAGGGCGATGGTTTCCCACGGCCTGCGCGAGCCTGTTTTTTGTCCTCAGTTCCGGAACGGTCTGGGCCGCTACGGAAGGCGCGCTGGATTTATACAAACAGGTTTACAAAGCCACTGTTGTGGAAAGGGAAGAACTCAGTGAGAGCGTGGAAATTTTGACCGAGCACCATGGCCGGATCGCGGGCAGCGCATCTATGTATGTGGAGGAGGCTGGGCCGGAAGGAAAAGTGCCGGGTTCCAGCATTCCGTTTGACTGGGCCGCTAAGCCCGGAGAGCTGCACGCCAGCCCCAGTTTTTCCTGCGGAAAACTGAGCCGGATTGAGGTGATGGTTTCCGTAAAGCCTGCCAATCAGACAATAAGGGTAGGGGTGATTGATCCGGACGGGCAGGTATTTTATGTCAATGGGAGCGGTTATATCTGCCATACCTTTCCGATTCAAAAGGGCGGAAAATACCGGTTTTATGTGGAAAACACCAGCGAAACCGGTATTCAGGTGGACGGCAGTTATGTCAAGCCATAAATGGAAGTTCATCTTCCATTTACATAAATCCTCTACAAAAATAGAGGAAATAGGAAAGAGAGGAGGTTTAAACGGCAAAGAGACGTTGCTTGATTGCGAGACGGCATACGAAGGGGAATGAACCAGAAAGAAAGGAAGGAATGTACATGAAGAGGAAACGGCATTTACGATGGAGGACATTGTTTGCGGTTTTATTGACGGTAGCCATGGGCCTGCAGGGGACAGAACCCCTGATGGTCTGGGCGGCGACGGAGATCCGGAACCAGCCGCGCACAGTCAGCTTTGTTCAGCCAAAGGCTTTGACCGATACGAACGGTCTGATCCAGCCGGAGGAGGAAGCTCCTTTGGTGAGCGAAACGGAAAAGCAAGCGCTGATCGACGCCAACACAGCGACTTCCCACGGCTCGGAAGAAGGGGCCTTGCCTGCGGAGGGAGAAGGCGGAGAGAGCAAAGGGCAGCCGGAAGGCCAGGCTCCGGAAACTTCCGGGGAAGACGCCGGGGCGGAGAACGGCAAAGAGAGCACGGCACCGGAACCTTCTTTGGGGGAACCGTCACCCGTGAATCCCTCTGGGGAACCGGAGACCGGGGAGAGCGTCTCGGAACCTGCGGATCCGTCCGAGACAACGGAGACGGAACCCGTGGTATTGGCGGAGCCCGAAGAACTGTATCAAAAAGAGCCGGAGGAGGGCGAACTGATCCGCTTTGACGAAGTCAGCCGCACGTACCGGCTTTCGGACGGCACCTACCGGACTATCGTCGGAAATGCCGGGACCTATCAGGATGAGGAAGGCCAGGTTCAGCTGATCGACAACACTCTGACCTCCTTTGCCACCTTTGCCGCGGACAGCGAGCCCAGCTACACCAACGGGGCCAATGCGTACCGGGTGATGATTCCGTCTTCTGTGGGGGAAGAAGGAATTTTGATGGAAAAGGACGGACATGTGATCCGGATGATTCCTTTGGGGGGAGATTACAGCAACCCGGTGGTAAAAGATAACGCAATCCGCTACAATGCGGTTTATCCGGGAGCCGATGTGCAGTATACGGTGACCGACCATTCTTTAAAAGAAGATATCCTGCTGCTTTTCGTGCCGGAAGAGCCAGTTTCCTATTCTTACCGGCTGGAGCTGGAAGAAGGGATGACGCTGGAACAGACGGCTGCCGGTATCTTTGTCTACGCCGAGGGCGCGGAGGATCCGGTTTTCTACCTGTGCGCGCCGGAGATGACCGATGCGGCGGACGCCTCCAGCAGCAAGATTTCTCTGAGCCTCGTCGAGGAAAACGGAATTTACACGCTGACCGTGACGCCGGATGCCGAATGGATTTTGGATGAGGCCAGAGTCTATCCGGTCCGCATCGACCCGTCTCAGGTCGCAATCCCTTCCTCCGCCATCGGACTTTATGGGATGGAAGAAGGTAGCCCCAATACCATTATGGACAACGACTGGCCGTATGTCGGCTACGACGACGGGATTGCCTCGACCAACTGGGAGGAATACCATAAGAAGAACCTGCGGACCCGGCTGTTCGTGGACATTGACTACGACTATTCCGAGCTGGGGGAGAATACGAAGATCGAGAAGGCGACCTTCCAGATCGCGCCCCGGTCCAATTACAGCAACGGGACCACGGAAATCGGGCTCTATACCATTGACTCGGATTGGAATCCCAAGACCTGGACCTGGAATATGCAGATCGATTTTCCGTTTACCTTTATCCAGTCCCAGTTCCCGGCCGGGAAGGGCGTCTACATGAATTTTGACATCACCGAGTATGTCAACAATCATGTGCAGGGAATCGCTTCGGACTACGGCCTAGCCTTAAAGGCCATCGACGAGTATGCCCAGTGTGAGATTATGTACAATAACCGCACCAGCGCCGACGCCGCGCCTCAGATCATCATCGAGTGGACCGAGGTGAATCCCGACGACACGGACCCGGAGCTGGCAAACCGGCCCATCGGTGATGTGACCATCAACCTGCGCCCGATCACGGAAAAGAGTGTGGACGGAAAGCTGCGCTTTGACGGCGTGTTTGCCGACGGCCTGGCCACGGCAAAGGCGGTGGTGGCGTACCAGCTGACCGGAAGCACCATGGTGGGTGTCACGGAGGCCCAGGGCCACTACATGTACCCGGACAGCACGGAATTTCAGGCCACGTTCCCGGACGGAACCAAATATAAGAGCCTGGATTCCAACTGGCAGACAGGACTCTTCTCCAACCTGGAATGCGACAAGGTTTATCAGATTACGGCGGCAGCCGCCAAGGACGGAGAAAAATCCGGGGAAGTAAAGAGTGATTCGTTCCTGATCTATCAGGTAAAGCAGTTCGATACGCTGCCCCGCATTGCTGCCCACTACGGCGTTCCCCTGGACACCCTGATGCGCGACAACCGAGTGCAGGACACGCTGCTGATTGAAAACAATACCATTTTTGTCCGGAACCCGAAGACCCAGGAGCCTTTTAACCCCGGCGAGCTGGGAGACGATACCAAACAGGATATCGACCGGGCTTTGATGGGGCGCGGGCTTCACTGCGAGTTCGGCTTTGAACCGGTGAACCTGAACACCGGAAATTTCTATTTTGACGCGGTGGACGCGGAGCGGCCGGATCTCGGCGGCATGTTCTCCGTCGGGCGCACCTACAATTCCGTATCCCAAAGCCGCGGGATGTTCGGCTATGGCTGGAGCTTTGACTATGACCAGCGGCTGGGCCTTCGGGAGGACGGAAGCGTCCTTTACCTGCGGGGCGACGGGAGTACGTTGGTATTCAGTCTGAGAGAAGACGGGGCCTACTACGCGCCGGCCGGCTACGACTATGTGCTCCGGCCTGCCTACGCCCAGGATGAGGAAGGAAATTCCTATGCGGAGTCCTGGACCCTGACCGACGGGGCAAAGAATCAGTACCTTTTTGATTCCTGGGGCATGCTGCAGTCAATCACGGACAAAAAAGGCTTGATCACCAGCTTTTCCTATAACGAGGCCTACTACCTGAATGGGATTACTTCCCCTTCCGGCGCGGTGTACGGCATCGCCTGTGACGCTTCCGGGCGGATCACTGGGATCACCCGCCCGGATGGAGCGGAACTTTCCTACGCCTATGATGAGGCCGGTAATCTGACCTCCTACACCAACGCCAGCGGGGACACCTGCACCTACGTCTATGAGGAAGCCCACCGGATGACTGAGTGGTACGACGAGAACGGGAACCGGGTGACGGCCAACGAATACGACGAGAACGGCCGGGTCATCACCCAGACCGACGCCAACGGGAACACGGCGTCTTTTGAGTACGGGGAAGGCCAGACTGTCACGGTGGACAATGAAGGCCGCCGGACCGTCTACACCTATGACGATCAGTACCGGACCACCCGCATCGATTATCCGGACGGAACCAGCGTCACAAAGAGCTATGACGGCGCCAACCGCCTGGCATCTGAGACGGACGCGGCCGGAAACACCACCTCTTATTCCTATGATGGAAATGGGAACAAGACTGGGGAGACCCGCGCGGACGGAACCTCCGCAGCCTGGACGTACGACAGCCGCAGCCTCCTTTTAAGCGAGACCGACTTCGCCGGAAATACGACCTTCTATGAGTATGACGGCGCCGGAAACCGGACGAAAACCACCTACGCCGACGGAAGCAGCATTTCCTATGAATACGACTCTCTGGGCCGGATGACAAAGGAGACCGGCGGAAACGGAAATACCATTACCTACGGGTGGGACAATGCTTGCCAGACGTCCATGACCGACGCGGCCGGGAACACCACCACGTACGGCTATAACGGGATGAACCGCTGCACCAGCAGCGAAAACGCCCTGGGGGAGACAACGGTCCAGGTCTATGACGCGGAAGGCCGCCTGATCCAAAGCATTGACGGGGCCGGAGCTTCCACCTCCTATGCTTACGATGGGGCGGGACGCCTGATCTCGGAGACCGACGGAAGAGGAAAGACAACCTCGTACGGGTACGACGCAGTCGGAAACCGGGTTTTTGTCCAGTATCCGGACGGCGGAGAAGAGCATTTTACCTACAATAAAAATGGGGAAAAGATTGCTGCGACAGATGTTTTGGGGAATGAAGTCTCCTATGAAGTGGATGCAGCAGGACGCGTACGGTCGGAAACCGACACAGCCGGTCGGACGATTTCCTATACCTACGATGCCAATGGGAACCGCCTCAGCGTCACCGACGCCAATGGAAATGTCACATCCTACACCTACGACACGGTGAAAAACCTGCCCATTACCCTGACGGACGCGGCCGGGAACACCACCCATTACGCCTATGACGGGAATGGAAACGTCACTGAAATCCAGTACGCCGACGGCAGTTCGGAGGCGACGGCCTACGACGGAAGGGGACGGGTCCGCTCTTACCGGGATGCGCTGGGAAATACGGCCGAGATGCGCTACGACGGTAACGGGAACCTGATTTCCACCAGCACCGGCGATGCCGTATACACCTATGCCTACGATGCCAACGGAAACCTGATCCGTTCCACGGACCCGATGGGCGGCAGCTGCTCCTACGTCTACGATGAGGCAAACCGCAGGGTCCAGGAAACCGATGAGAACGGCCGGATCATTTCCTATCAGTACGATGGGATGGGACGGATCCTGAAAAAGACCGACGGAGAAGGGATCACCACCACCTTTGCCTACGACGGAAACGGAAACCTGACCGAGAGCACAGACGGAAACGGGAATACGGCTACTTATACTTACGATTCCAGCAACCGCCTGACCTCTTCCACTAATGCAGCCGGATCCATCCAGGTCTATACCTACGACGCGGCGGGCAACCTTTTGTCCTCTGTGGACCCGATGGAAGGGACCACCACGTTTGCCTATGATATCCAGGGGAACCGGATCGGCGCGGTGGACGCAGCCGGGAACCCTTACGGTTATACGTATGATGCCAACGGCAACAACCTGACCGTCACCACGCCCGACGGCGGAGTCACCACGATGGAATACAACACTCTGAACCAGCTGGTAAAGAGTACGGATGCCGCCGGTCTTGCCTCCACCTTCTCTTACGACAGCCGGGGGAATCTGACGCTCACTGAGGACAGCACCGGAGCTTCCTTTGCGTACACCTACGACGTAGCCGGAAACCTGCTGTCTGAGACCGACAGTCTGGGCCGCGTGACCACATACGCCTATGACTCGGACGGACGCCTGGTTTCCCAGACGGATCCGGACGGGGCGGTGACGAAATACTCCTATGACGCTTTGGACCGGGTCGTATCCTCCGAGGCTGCGGACGGCACGGTGACTGCCTATGAATACAGCCCGGCAGGAGAGGTCCTCTCCATCACGGCCGGAAACGGGGCGGTAAACCAATACGTCTATGACGGGGCTGGCCGCCTGGCGAAGTCGACGGATCCGCTGGGAGCCAAAACCACCTATACCTATGACGGAGCAGGAAATCTGACCAGCATCACAGACGGAAACGGAATTACTACGGGCTATGCCTACGACGAAGCGGGAAATCTGACCTGCGTCACCGATGGAAACGGGCAGGAGACCCATTACGGCTACGATGCCAAGGGCCGTCTGATTTCCATGACCGATGCGATGGGAAATCCGGTGGAGTACCTGTATGACGCCATGGATAACCTGCTGAAATACAAGGAAAACGAGGATTTCATCACCGAGTACCGCTACGACGTGATGGGGAACCTGACGGAGGCGATCACTCCCAGAGGAGCCAAGACCTCCTATACTTACGATGCCCATCAGGTGATGACCAGCACCACGGACCCGCTGGGCCATGTGACTTCCTATGAGGTGGACTTGAACGGCCAGGTCACGAAGCTGACCCAGGCCAACGGCGGAGCTTACACCTACAGCTACGACAAGATGGGAAGAATACTCACCAGCGCCACGCCCCTCGGCTATGAAATTTCCTATACTTATGACGACGGCGACAACCTGATTCAGGAAAAGGACAGCCTGGGCCGCGAGACCAGCTACACTTACGACTCGATGCACCGGATGCTGACCGCCAGCAATGCAGAGGGAGGCGTGACCCAGTACGCCTATGATGCGGCGGGCAACCGGATTTCCGAGACGGATCCTTTGGGCCGCACCAACCAGTATGTCTACAACCTGGCGGATCAGATGGTGAAGGCCATTGATCCGGAAGGAAAGATCGACGAACTGACCTATGATCCGGTGGGCAATGTGAAGGAAATTCTTCAGTCCGGCGGCCGGAAGACCACCTATGCCTACGACGGGAACTATAACCTGACCGGAATCAAAGATCCCATGGGCAATCAGACTTCCTACGGCTACGACGCTCTGAACCGTCAGGTCTCGGCCACGGATGCCCTGGGGCGCACCGAGACGGCGGCCTATGATACTCTGAGCCGGCTGACTTCCTGGACCGGAAAGGACGGAAAGACGGAGAACTACACCTACGACGGCCACGGAAATATTCTGACCTACACTGACAAAACCGGCCGGGTCAGCCGTTACGCCTATGATCTGAACGACAACCTGACGCAGGTGACCATTCCCGGCGGCGGAGATACCTTCTACGCCTACGACAGCATGAACTGGCTGACCCAGTACACGGATGCTCTGGGCCGCGCCACCCGGTACACCTACGATCTGGAAGGCAACCTGACCACGCTGACCGACGCCTCCGGGCGGACCGAGAGCTATACCTACGATGCTCTGGGCCGGATGACCGACTATACCATGCCGGGAGGATCTAAGATCCATTATGACTATGACAAGCTGAACAGCCTGATCGAGAAGTCCTACACGGACGCGGAAGGAAATCCTGCCGAGGAAGCGGTGCGCTACGGCTACGATACCGCGGGCCAGCGGCTTTCCATGATGGATACCACCGGAACCAGCGCCTATACCTACGACGCTCTGGGCCGGATTGCCACCGTGACCAGCGGAAGCGGCAAAACCGTTTCTTATGCTTATGACGAGACGGACCATCTGGCTTCCATTGACTACGGAGACGGCACCAGTGTTTCTTATCAGTATGATTTAAATGGAAATCTGACGCAGGTGACGGACCGGAACGGGGAGATTACTTCCTATGAATATGATGCCGGAAACCGTCTGGTGAAAACTGTGCGCCCCAACCAGACCGAGACCAGGGTGACCCTTGATGCGCTGGATCAGATCGTTCTGCTGGAAAATGTCTGCTCCGAGTGCGGGGATGTGATCTCCTCCTATGCCTATACCTATGACGACAATGGAAATATCACCTCCGAGACCGCAGGGGAATCCCTGGTGGGCTACCTCTACGACAGCAAGCATGACGGGAAACACGACGACAAGCACGATGAACTGTACCCCCACGGCTTAAAGCACAACGGAAAGCATGACAAGGACGGAAACGGCCAGGCCCGCTATATTGAGACCACCCGCAGCTATACTTATGACGAGAACGACCGCCTGATTGGCTGCGAGGAGACGGATCCCAATTATGGAGCTACGGTTTACACCTACAGCTATGACGAGGTAGGGAACCGGATTCGTGCGAAGGAGACGTTAAAGGGCGAGCTCATTTCCGAGACGGTCTACACCTACAACGACAGCAATCAGCTGGTGAAGGCGGAGACCACGGAGATGGTGGCGAAGAATAAGAACAAGAAGGAAGAAAAGCAGGCCACCACTGAGTATACGTACGACGCCAACGGGAACCTGATTTCGGAGACGGACGGGACTGAGACGAAGACCTACACCTATACAGCGGAGAACCGTTTGAAGGCGGTCAGCGACGGCAGCCATATTCTTTTGGCCGCGACCTATGACGGGGACGGGGAGAAGATCTTCCAGCTGGATTATGTGGAGCCGGAGAAGAAGAACAATGGGAACGGGAATGGAAATAAGAAGGAGAACCATGAAATTCCTGTGATTCCGGAGGATGCTTCGGACGGCCTGAGTGAGCTTTATGAGATGGCAAGCGGAGCAACCGGGAGCTATACGCTGACGGA
>NZ_JALIFO010000003.1 GCF_022867805.1 Cuneatibacter sp. NSJ-177 | reverse complement strand
TTTGAGGGTGTCTCCTTTGAACAATGATTTTTATTAACCGGCAAGTTAACAATCATTATTCTATGGGAGTCACTCTTTTTTTGCAAACCTGTCATTTGTTACTTAACAGGAATGCTCCTTTTTTCTATAAAAAAGTTTCTCTTATGAGATCGTTATTGTTCCGTCCCGCCCTGCTCTTCGATCAGCTCTGCCGCAGCTTGTAAGGCCAACGTGTAGGTCTTTGCGCCCATGCCGATTAGGATGCCGGACGCCAGCATCGTGGTATCGCCGCGCACGGTGCCTCCGTGTTTGCGGAACGTATTGGACATGTGGACCTCAATCAAAGGGCACTTCAGGATTGCCAGCGCGTCCTTGATTCCGATGGTATAATTGGTCCATCCGCCCGGATTGACGATCACCGCGTCGGTTTTCTCAAAAAATGCTTTGTGGACCCGCTCTACAAATTCCCCCTCGAAATTGCTCTGAAAAATTTCCAGCTCGACGCCGAGTTCCCGCGCTTTCTGCTCCATGCGTTCGTTGATTTCTTCGTAGGTCACCGAACCGTACAGTTTCTCATCCCGGTGGCCGAACATATTGTGGTTGATGCCGTGCATCATCAGCACCTTTTTCATCCAATTTATCCTCCTCTTCTTTTGGGAATCTTCGATCCGGCGGACATCCGGGGCGTTTCCCCGCCGGTAGTCCCTAAATCACCGGCCCCGTCATGTAAATATCCATGGAATTGGTATATCCGGAAATTTCCGCCTTGGTCAGCTCTCCGGACGCCACCGACAAAAGCTTCTCCCGGATCCGCTCCGCCGCCTCCGGGAGGGTCATCTCCCCCCGCATGACCCCGGTCAAGTCCAAATCCATGTGATCCGGCATGTTCTTCATGGCGGTCTCGCTGCCGGTTATCTTAATGACCGGCACGAACGGAAATCCCTGAGGCGCGCCTCTTCCGGTGGCAAATACAATCAGATTGCTTCCGGCCGAGGCTAATCCGGTTAAAATCTCCGGCTCCCGCCCTGGGGAATCCATAACCGCCAGCCCGCAGCCCTGGGGACGCTCCCCGTACTCACGCACCTCCTGGATTTTGGCGCTGCCTGCTTTGGCGATTGCGCCCAGCGATTTTTCCTCGATGGTGGTCAGGCCGCCTTTGATATTGCCTCCGGTGGGCTGGCCGCCGCGGATGTCCTCGCCCACCGACATGGCCCGCTGCTCCATCCGTCTTACCAGCTCCAGGATCTTCCCGCCCAGTTCTTCATCGGCTGCATGGGATGCCACGATGTGCTCTGCGCCGATAAACTCGGTCACTTCTCCGAGAATTGAAGTCCCTCCTTTTGAGACCAGCCAGTCCGAGACCTCCCCGATGGCCGGATTGGGCACCAGGCCGGAGGTGGTGTCGGAGCTGCCGCATTTCATTCCCATGATCAGGCGGCTGACCGGCGCTGGACTGCGTTTCTGCCTGGATGCCTCCCGAACCATTTCCTGAGCCAAAAGGATCCCCTGCGCCGTGGTCTTCGCTGCGCCTCCCTGCTCTTGAATCGTCACCCGCTCTACCCGTTTTCCGGACGCGCGGATCTGCTGCTCCACGGCATCGACATCCGTACTCTCGCAGCCAAGGCTGACCAGGAGGACAGAGGAAAGGTTCGGATTCTTTCCCAGATTCGCCAGCACCTCCGTCACCCGCCGGATGTCCACCGGCGTCTGGCAGCAGCCTTGATGGTGGGTAAAACGCACGGTTCCGGAAACCCGTCTGGCAATTTCCTCCGCCACTTCATTGGCGCAGACCACGGTGGACAAAATTCCCACATAGTTCCTCGTCCCTACGGAGCCGTCGCTTCGCACATAGCCAAGAAACGTTTCACCGCAGGCTCTATTTTCTTCCGCCGTCTGCTCGTATTCAATCGGTTCCATTTGGATCCTCCTTCTTCCAGTCGCCCCGGCCCCGGAGGCTTTCAATATTTTGTACATGAGCATGGGTTCCGCTCCGGATTTCACAGCTGGCCCGGCCGATGACCTCGCCGTATTTGCGGACCTCCATTCCTTTTAAAATATCCTGAACCGCAACCTTATGTCCATAGGGAATATTTTCCAGGATCTTAAGCTCCTGTACCGTTTCCCCGCTAGAAATCTGCGCGATCTGCCCGGCCCTTAATTCCCGGACTGCCGTAGCCACCTGATCTTCCGGATTCAACAACAAAGCGTCCATCTTTTGTCTTCCTTTCTTTCCTATCTTTCCGATGAAACTAAGCGGGGCTGGACTCATGAACAAAGCATTCAGGCCCCTCCCTTCACAATCACCGAAACCCCGTCCGGGATTACCGTGATCCCCGTCTCTTTACCGGTGAACTCCTCGGCCATCCGCAGAGCTTCCGAAAGAGAAGCTGCGGGCAGAAATCCCATTTTCCTCAGCATGTCACGATCCCCGTCCGCCGTGGCAAAAATAACCGGATGCTTCTCCAAAATCCGCCCGAAAATCTGGGCCGCCCACTGATCCGGCTGGGTCTGATTCCGCGGAGTATTGCGGATTTTCTCCATGAGGGGGCCAATCCCTTCTTTCATGGAACGATACATCGCCTCACTGCCGTGCCCGTCCCCGATCTCACCGCAAAGAATGATCACCCCGCCGGGGCGGACACATGCCTCCGCGGAGGTCGCCGCTTTCACATGCTGGTAGACATTCTGATCCAGGGGATAGCCTCCGTTTCCAGTGATCACAATATCCGCTTCCTGTGTTTTTACTTCCGCCAGCCGGCCGGCCCTCAGACAGCCTTCCTGGTGAGCCAGCTCCCAATCCCCGGCTACCGCGTCGATCACCCGTTTTTCCCGGTCCAGGATCACATTGACAATATAGGTAAGCCCCGCCTTCTTGGCGGCAAACATCATATCTTCATGGATGGGATTCCCCTTCAGCACTCCGGGCCTGGCGTTGGGATGGGCGATAAATTCGGCACAGTGATTTGCCATCACCGTATCCCGGCTGACAATCCCCGGCAGGACGCTTTTTCTTCCGCCGGAAAACCCTGCAAAGAGATGGGGCTCGATCAATCCTTCCGCCACCAGCAGATCCGCCTCCATGGCAAGCCGGTTGATCTTCAGTTCGCCGCCGGAGGGCAGAGTCCCTGCGGAAACCATCTGGGCGTCGAGGGAGGCGTCATGTACCAGAATTCGTTCTTTTTCAACAACAGTTTCTCCGAATTTTTGGATTAACTCTTCCCTTGTCGTCTGGCGGTGAAAGCCGGTGGCTACCAAAAATGTGATCTCAGCATCCGGATTTCCCTCCCGGATTTCTTTGCACATCCGCGGCGCCAACAGGCGGCTCGGAACCGCGCGCGTGTGATCACTGGCAATGATGACTACGTTTTTCTTTCTCTTCGCCAGCTCAGAAAGCCGCGCGGAGCCGATCGGGCAATCCATGGCTTCCTGAATGATTGCATTTTCTTTTTTACTTGTGGTATTCACGTCACATGGAGTCAATATTCCCCGGATTCTCTGCGAATCCACCTGCATTTTCCACTCGGAATGTCCGTAAGGTATTGAAATCTCCATTTTTGTCTCTCCTGTAATCGGTTGTTATTCTTTATTGTGGTTTTTAATGGATAGAAGCTATTTTTCATGTCTTTAGTATATCGACCTTTTCTCATGAAGTAAAATATATAATTATCCATTATTTCATGTATCCAAATCCATAAGCATTGTACAAATACTCTATAAACATTTAAATTCCCATGACAGAGACAAAGGGATTATGGATTGAAGAATTCTATTGGATGTAGTAGACTGGAAAGAAATTACGGCCTTTCACGTTCAATACGTTCTGTTTGCAAAGGACGATGCCTGAAATACTCTGCCGCCGTATATGAGAAAGGAAAACGCCATGTCAGAAAATAGAAGAGACCCGAAGCTTGTCGACAAGACCCCCGCCGGTTCCTACCGTTTCGCCTGGGAAGAATATTGGGAGGAGGACGACGCCGGATTTTGCTGCGTCGACTATGTACTAGAAAAGCACACCCGCCTGGTGGCCCTCGACGCCGCTGGGAACCGGGTCCGGGAATATCCCCTGGACGGAAAAGAATATGACAAAAGCCTGGAATACAAAGACCAGCGCCTCCTGGCCACCTTCCATCGAAGATGGGACCGGAAAACGCTGGCAATCATTGATCCAAATACTTTGGAAATCCTCTCGGAGACCACGACGGAGGAGGGATAAGCATCTCTTCCTCTTCCCCCAACAGTCCATTCGTCCTGTCGGCGCGGTAGCTCGTTTCTATTTTAGGTTAATCCATCTTCTTCAAGCTATGCTTTACAATAAATTTCACCGCCTCATTCCCCGGCGCCGGGATCATCTTCCGCTCCTCTCCGATTTCCAGGAATTCCGGAGCTTCCAACGTGTATGGTTTCCAGGCTTCCGCCCCTTCTGGATTCGGGTTTCCGGTCTTGATAAAGTTGGCCCAGTAATCGGCCAGTTCATTGGAAAGATTGAAGTCAAAACCAGTGTAAGGCCGTTTCGAGCGAAGCAGCGTCTGGAACACAAAATGGTGTTCCACCGAATGGTGAGCACCGGTCGCCTCGGCTCCGGGCGGTACATAAGTAAAATAGTAGCCGTAGGCAGGCTTTCTTCCCAGTCTTGCCTGATTCTCGCACCAGGCGATATCCCCGGCCAGCATATCGTCCCCCATCCGGTTCTCGAAGAACTGGGCGCAGTAATCCGGATCCTCCGGGCGAACCACCTTCAAATACTCCTCTTGATCCTCCTGATAAGTCTTCGCCAGTTCGCGCACCACTTCCTCCGCCGGCGCGGCCGCGCCTTTCTGGCGCATCTCATCCGCCGTGCAGCCGACCATGGTATCCAGTTCCGGATGTTTCCCGGACAGGAAATACTGAGCCAGCGGCTCGGTCAGGGCATAGCCATCGATACAGGGAGAGAACGGCATATGAAAAACGCCGGTTTTAAATTCCTGATACTTGTCCACAATGGTCTGGGCATCCACTTTGCGGGCTTCCTCCACCGTGGAGACGCCGAGGAACTCAAAGAAACTCTTTCCAATCTCCTCTGCCTCCGGCAGGGGCCGGTGCTCCAGCAAACCACCCCGTTCCAGGCCTCCGCCGCTCTGCATAATGGCGCGTTTGAAATCGCCCGCCACCAGAGGGCAGGCGCACATGTTCTGGACACTGAATCCGCCGGCGGACTGGCCAAAGACCGTCATGTTGTCCGGATCCCCGCCAAAAGCCGCAATATTTTTCTTCACCCATTTCAGCCCTGCCACCTGATCCAATGTGCCGTAGTTCCCGGTGGAGCCATGGGGATCCTCGGCTGCCAGGTCCGGATGAGCCAAAAATCCAAAGGCGTTCAGGCGGTAATTGACCGTCACCATAACGATCCCGCGTTTAGCAAAGCCTTCGCCGTCGTAAGCGTTCAAATATCCGTATCCGGTCTCAAAACCGCCTCCGTGGATGTACACGGCCACCGGCAGTTTTTCTTCCGCAGATTTGGCCGGAGTCCAGACGTTTAAGTACAGGCAGTCCTCATTGAGAGGATATTCTACTACATAAAATTCATTGGCCGCCAGCGTGTTGCCGCCTTCGGACGCAAAGCGGGGCTGGGGACAAATATCGCTGAAGCGGTAGGCTTGATACACGCCGTCCCAGTTTTCCACCGGCTGCGGAGCCTTCCAGCGGAGATCTCCCACCGGCGGCTTGGCGAACGGGATTCCCTTAAATACGGTAATGGATTGGTTTCCGGCGGGCAGGCCTTCCACAATACCATTTTCGGTTTTTGCTTGCATTAATGCCATTTCTACTCCTCCATTTCTTTGGCAGTCGAAATCGAAGTCAATTTCTTTTTCCTCTCTGATGTTATCATATTATTCAAAAAGGATCTATTAACAGTTTTTTTATTTCGTCACAATTTTTTAACTTTTGAAGCAAATCACCGGTTCCCTGACAGAAAAAGCCCTGCCGTCCAAACCGGACAGCAGGGCTAAAAATTGTCTATTCTCTTTCATGTTTTTTCTTATAATCCAGAAAAAATTTCTTCAGCCGCACCAGGGATTTAATCAGGATCCCCTTCTCCTCGTCGTCCAGGTTCCTGACCACCGCCTCAATCATCTCGTGATGGAACGCTTCATGATGGTGGTAAGCCCGGACGCCTTTTTCCGTCAGCAGAATGTAGACAACCCGCCGGTCTTCCTCACTTCTTTGACGGACCACATAACCCTTTTTCACCAGATTATTCATGGAAATGGTCAGAGTTCCCATGGTCACCGACAGCTTTTTTGCGATCGAGGACATATTTTGAGGTTCGTCCATGCCGACGGCCTCGATGATGTGCATATCATTGTTCGTAATGTCCCGAAATTCGCCGGTGATGATCGCATCCTGCTCGATATCCATGATATCGTTAAATAGAACCACCAGAATGTCGTTCAACGCCTGATAGCTGTTCTCCATGAAACCCCTCCTCCCCTTTGCGGCACCTGAGGTTATGATAGCATGTTTTCCCCCCGGAAGCAAGGCGCATTTTCCCTCGTCAGGCATACTCCGGAAACAGATCCGCCGCCACCTCCGGCACGGTCTCGATTCGCTCCGACCGCCAGGCATTGGAACCGCAGAAGATCAAGGCGTCGTCCATCCGCCCTTCCGCCGCGTTTACCAGCGCGTCGGTGATGCAGTAAGGAATTTCCGCCGGCCGGCAATGCTCTAAGCACTGATGGCAGGACACCGGGTTCTTCTTTCCCGGCTGCCCTAAAAACCGATTTTTAATCGCCCGCCCCGGCATCCCTACCGGGCTTTTCGTGATCACGATTTCTTCCTTCTTCACATCCAAGTAAGCTTTCTTAAAAGCCTCCGGCGCATCGCACTCCTCGGTGGTCACAAACCGGGTGGCCACCTGCACGCCGTCGGCCCCCAGATCCTCCATGGCGTGACGCACGTCCTCTCTGCTGTAGATGCCTCCTGCCACCACCACCGGGATCTTTTTCCGGTACTTCTCTGCATAGCCTCGGACCGCCTCCAGAATTTTCTGGATTTCTTCCTCAAAGGTTTTCTTCGGCAGATGCTTGGCGTCCTCCTCGGAAAAACCCAGATGCCCTCCGGCCTCCGGCCCTTCCACCACCACCAGGTCCGGCGCAGTCTCATATCTCCGGTCCCAGAGCTTGCAGATCAGATTGGCTGCCTTGGAGGACGAGACGATGGGCGCAAGCTTTGTGGAGAACCCGGCGGCAAACTTCGGGAGATCCACCGGAAGCCCGGCTCCGGATACGATCAGATCCGCCCCCGCCGCAGCCGCGGCTTTTACGTACTCCCCGTACTTCCTGGTCGCCACCATGATATTAAAGCCCAGCACACCGTCCGGCGCAATTTTCCTCGCTTTTTTCAGCTCCTTTGCCAAAGCCCTCAGATTCGCGCCCAAAGGATCCCGGTCAAAGTCCGGCTCCCTCCAGCCGATCTGTGCCGTGGAAATCAAACCGACGCCCCCTGCTTTTGCGACCGCCCCGGCCAGCCCCGAAAGGCTGATCCCCACTCCCATACCGCCCTGAATCAGGGGAAGTTTCGCTTTCAGCTCCCCGATCTGTAATGGTTGCACTTTCATTCTTCTCCTCCCGGCCTACATGGCCCGGAAACGCTGATACCGGCGTTCCACCAGCTCTTCTTCCGAAATTCCCCGGTATTTCCGCAAGAACTCCCGGATTTCCGACCGGAACATACCGCAGAGAATGTCCCGGTTTTCTTCGCTTGCCGGAATCTCCTCCGGCAAAATTTTCTCGACGATGCCAAGCCCTTTTAGATCCGCCGCCGTCATCTTCATCACCTCGGCCGCGTCGACAGCCCGCTTGCTGTCCTTCCAGAGAATGGAGGCAAACCCTTCCGGCGACAGAACCGAGTAGACGGCGTTTTCCATCATCCAGACCTCGTCCGCCAGCGCCATGGCCAGCGCTCCGCCGCTTCCGCCCTCTCCGATCACGATGGAGAGCACCGGAGTCCGGAGCCCGGCCATCTCAAACAGATTTTCTGCAATCGCCCTTCCCTGGCCGCGCTCCTCCGCCGTCAGGCCACAAAACGCGCCGGGGGTGTCCACCAGGCAGATGACCGGGCGGCGGAACTTCTCCGCCTGCTTCATCAAACGCAGAGCCTTCCGATACCCTTCCGGCGAAGGCATTCCAAAGTTCCGAACCAGGTTGTCTTTCAGGTTCTTCCCTTTCTGCTGGCCGATCACGGTGACCGGCAGGCCGTCCAAAAGAGCAATCCCGCCGACGATCGCTCCGTCGTCCCCGGCGTATCGGTCCCCGTGAAGCTCCGTAAAATCCGTGAACACACCCTCGATATAATCCAATGCGTTCAGCCTTCCGGCATCGCGGGACCGTTCTACGATCTCCCAGGCCGTCGTCTTTACCTTCCGTCTTTTCAGAGAGGGCTTTCTTTCTTCGGACTCCGCCAATGTCCCGCCTGCGTGAAGGCGCAGCAGATCCCCCAGCACATTTTTTAGATCCGGCCGTTCCACAATCGCATCCAAAAAACCATGTTCCAGCAAAAATTCCGACCGCTGGAAGCCCTCCGGCAGTTTTTGCTTGATGGTCTGCTCAATGACCCGCGGCCCGGCAAAACCGATCAGAGCGTTCGGCTCCGCCAGGATGATGTCTCCTAGCATGGCGAAACTGGCCGTCACGCCGCCGGTGGTCGGATCCGTCAGCACGCTGATGTAGAGAAGCCCGGCGTCGCTGTGTCGTTTTAACGCTGCGGAAGTCTTCGCCATCTGCATCAGGGAGACGATTCCCTCCTGCATCCTGGCTCCCCCGGAACAACAGAACAAAACCACCGGCAGTTTCTCCTCGGTGGCCCGCTCCACCGCCCTGGTGATCCGCTCTCCCACCACGGATCCCATGCTTGCCATCAGGAAACGGGCGTCGCAGATTCCAAGAACCGCTGGCTGGCCGTGGATCTTGGCCTTTCCGGTGATCACCGCCTCGGAAAGCCCGGTGGATTCCTGGGTTTCGGCTAATTTTTCCCGGTATCCGGGAAACCGGAGAGGATCGGTCTCCGGAAGTTCCTCATCCCAGGGTTCAAAACTCCCCTTATCCGCGATCATCCGCAGGCGCTGGTGAGCTTTCAGCCGGAAATATCCGTGGCATTTCGGGCAGATGTAGCCGCCTGCGCGCACCTCATCCCTATAGACCGGACTGCCGCAGATCCCGCATTTCGTCCAGAGTCCCTGCAAAAACTCGGTCTCGTCTTCCTTTTCCCGGCGGCTTTTCTTCGTCCGGGATGCTGCCGGAACTTTCCTCCACAAATCTTTTAACATACGCCGTCATCCTCTAAATATTTCTCGATAAACGAGGTATCCTGCTTTCCTGCCTGGAAAACCGGATGCCCGATGATTTTCAGCTGATATTCCTGGGTGGTCTCCACCCCCTCGATGACCAGCTCCTCCAACGCCCGCTCCATCTTCCGGATGGCTTCCCTCCGGTCCTCCCCATGGACGATGAGCTTTGCGATCATCGAGTCATAATAGGGCGGGATCCGGTAACCGTTGTAGATTGCTGTGTCCACCCGTACTCCATTGCCGCCCGGCAGATGAATATCCGTCAACACGCCGGGACAGGGGCGGAAATTTTTCTCCGGATTTTCGGCATTGATCCGGCATTCCAGAGAATGGCCGGACAGATGGATTTCCTCCTGGGTAAACCGCAGCTTCTCCCCGGCTGCGATCCGGATCTGCTCTTTCACCAAATCCAGTCCGGTCACGGTCTCCGTCACCGGATGCTCTACCTGGATTCTGGTGTTCATCTCCATAAAATAGTAGGTTCCATCCTCTGCCAGGAGGAATTCCACGGTTCCCGCATTTTCATAACCAGCGGCTTTAGCCGCCTTGACCGCAGCCTTTCCCATCTCCTCCCGGAGCGCCGGGGTCAGCGCCGGGCTCGGAGACTCCTCCACCATTTTCTGGTGGCGGCGCTGCACCGAGCAATCCCGCTCTCCCAGGTGGATCACATTTCCGTAGGCGTCGGCCAGGATCTGGAATTCCACATGGCGGGGATTTTTGACGAAGCGCTCCAGATACATGGTATGGTCGGAAAAGCCTTTTTCTGCTTCCCTCTGGGCGGTGGAAAACTGCGCTTCGAATTCATCTGCGTGTTCTGCCACACGCATACCGCGGCCACCGCCTCCGGCAGCCGCCTTAATCATCACAGGATAGCCGATGTCTTCCGCGGCCGCCCGGCCCTCTTCCACCGTATAAACCGGCTCCTTGGTTCCTGGCACCACCGGAACTCCCGCTGCCGTCATGGTATTGCGCGCTTCTGCTTTATTGCCCATACGGGCAATCACCTCGCTGCCGGGGCCGATAAAGCGGATCCGGCATTTTTCGCACATTTCCGCAAACTTGCTGTTCTCGGAGAGAAAACCAAAACCCGGATGAATCGCATCGGCGCCCACCGCCACGGCGGTGCTTAAAATCCGCTCCCGGTTCAGGTAGCTTTCCCCGGACGGAGCCGGTCCGATGCAGACCGCTTCATCCGCCAGCAGCGCCGGAAGCGCCTCCCGGTCTGCCTCCGAATACACGGCCACGGTCGGAATCTCCATCTCCCGGCAGGCCTGGATGATCCGCACAGCGATTTCCCCCCGGTTTGCAATCAAGATTTTCTGAAACATGGTTTCCCTCCTTTGCGAGTCCTGGTTATTGCACAATAAAGGTCATTTCCGCGCAGACAGCCAGTTGTCCGTCCACAGTGGCGGTTGCCCGGCCCACACCGACAGGCCCTTTCTTCCGGATAATTTCACATTCCAGGCGCAGCGTATCACCAGGAATCACCTTCCGGCGGAATTTCACCTTATCCAGCCCCCCGAAGAAAGCAGTCTTTCCTTTATTTTCCTCCATGCTGAGGATGATGGCGGCTCCGACCTGGGCCAAAGCCTCCACCACCAGCACGCCGGGCATCACCGGTTCCACAGGGAAATGTCCGGCAAAGAAATCCTCCCGGTAGGTCACATTCTTGATCCCCACCGCGCGCACGCCGGGTTCCAGCTCATCCAGCCGGTCCAACAGCAAAAATGGATGGCGGTGAGGAATAATCTCTTCGATCTCTTTAATTCCTAATGACATATTTTCTCCCTACCGAATGCGGAACAGCGGCTGGCCGTACTCCACCACCTGCTCGTTTTCAACCAGGACCGCCGTCACAACGCCGTCCTTCTCGCATTCGATCTCATTCATCAGTTTCATCGTCTCTATAATCCCCAGCACCTGGCCTTTTCTCACTGAATCGCCCACATGGACGAAAGCTTCGGTGTCCTCGCTGGGAGAACTGTAAAAAGTGCCTACCAGAGGAGAATGGACCACGGTCTCGGCCTCCATCCCCTCCGGGATCACCGGCGGAAAGCTCCCGGCTGCCGCAGTGTCCACCCCGGAACCGACTCCGGGAATGCTCCCCGCGTCCGCCGCAATCACAACCGGCTGCGCCTTTTTTAACACCAGCCGCACATCCCCCTCGCTGTAGGAAAATTCGGTGAGGGAGGAATTCGCCACCGCTTCAATCAACTGTATCATCTGATCCTGATCCATGGCTTTCCTCCTACTCCTGATATTTCTTCACGCATAATGTTGCATTGTGTCCGCCGAAACCAAGGGAATTGGTCAGGCAGCAGTTCACCTCTTTGCGGACGCCTTCCTTCACATAGTCCAGATCGCATTCTTCATCCGGAACCTGGTAGCCCGCGGTCGGATGGACGAAGCCGTCCTCCATGGTTTTCACACAGGCAATAAACTCCACGCCTCCGGCCGCTCCCAGCAGATGGCCGACCATGGACTTGGTCGAACTGACCAGCAAATGCCCGGCCGCTTCCCCAAAGGCCAGATGGATGGCGCGGGTCTCAAACAGGTCGTTGTGGTGGGTGCTGGTGCCGTGGGCATTGATGTAGTCCACCTGTTCCGGCGTGATCCCCGCCTCCGCCATGGCCAGTTCCATTGCTTTGGCCGCTCCGCCGCCGTCCTCAGCCGGGGAGGTAATGTGGTACGCGTCGCTGGTGGCCCCGTAACCGGAAAGTTCCGCATAGATTTTCGCGCCTCTGGCCCGCGCGTGTTCCAGTTCTTCCAGAACCACCACGCCGGCTCCCTCTCCCATCACAAAGCCGTTCCGCTCTTTGTCAAACGGAATGGAAGCCCGCAGCGGGTCCGTGCTGTCGGTCAAAGCCGTCAGGGCGGTAAAACCTGCCACGCCGATGGGCGTGATGGCGCTCTCGGTGCCTCCGGCCAGCATCACGTCGGCATCCCCGCACTGGATACTGCGGAACGCCTCCCCGATGGAGTGAGTTCCGGTGGCGCAGGCAGTGACCACATTGATGCACTTTCCCTTCAGCCCGAATTGGATGCTGACGTTTCCGGCCGCCATATTGCTGATCATCATGGGAACCAACATCGGGTTCACGCGGCGCGGCCCTCCGGAGAGCAGCCGCTGGTACTCCCTCTCGATGGCCTGGAGGCTGCCGATTCCGGAACCAATGCTGACTCCGACCCGAAAGGGATCCTCCTGTTCCATCTGTAAGCCGGAATCCTCCAGCGCTTCTCTTGACGCAGCCACGGCGTACTGGCAGAACGCCTCCATGCGCCGCGCCATTTTTTTATCCATATAGTCCCCGGCGTCAAAGTTCTTCACTTCCGCCGCCAGTTTGACTTTATATTCGCTCGTATCGAATTTGGTGATCTCGCCGATCCCAACAAATCCCTTTTTTAAGGACTCCCAAAAATCTTTTACATTGTTTCCGACCGGGGTAATCGCCCCCAGCCCGGTCACTGCCACTCGTCTCATCGTCATTCTCCTTTACATCGCCATGCCGCCGTCCACACAAAGGACCTGTCCCGTAATATAACCGGCCTGATCCGAGGCGAGAAACGCCACGGCCGCCGCAATATCCTCCGGATTTCCAAAGCGCCCCAGAGGAATCTGTCCGGTTGCGGCCTCCTTCACCCGGTCAGAAAGTTTTGCCGTCATATCGGTTTCAATGAAGCCAGGCGCCACGGCGTTCACCGTGATCCCGCGGGAGGAGAGCTCCCGCGCCGCCGACTTGGTCAGGCCGATCAGCCCGGCCTTGGAGGCGCTGTAATTGGCTTGACCGGCATTTCCCATCACGCCGGAAACCGACGCGATATTGACGATACGGCCGCTTTTTTGCTTCAACATGGCTTTGGCGGCCCATTTGCAGCAGTGGAACGCGCCCTTTAAATTTGCATCTAAAACCTGGTCCCAGTCCTCGTCGCTCATCCGCATCAGCAGGCCGTCCCGCGTCACTCCCGCATTGTTCACCAGGATATCCACCCGGCCATAGCGGTTCAGGATGTCCGAAAAAAAGGCTTCCACCGCCGGACCGCCGGCCACGTCGCAGGGATAAGCCTCCGCTTTTCCTCCGGCCGCTTCGATCTCTTTTACCGTCTCCTCGGCCTGGGAGTGGGACCCTCTGTAATTGACAATGACCATCGCCCCTTCCGAAGCCAGGGCAAACGCGATGGCCCGGCCGATCCCCTTGGCTGCGCCGGTCACAACAGCTACCTTATTTTCCAACATAATATACCTCCTAAACAGTCAAAAATGCGTCAAGTTCCCTACAGGTGAAGTCCTTCCAGCTGCTCTAAGGTCTCCACGTTGATCAGACGGGCCTCCTTGGTCATTTTTCTAAGGAAACCGGTCAGCGTCCGGCCGGGGCCGATCTCCACAAAAGTGTCCACGCCGTCCGAAAGCATCCGCTCCATGGTCTGCTGCCAGAGCACCGAATGGCTGACCTGGCGCTCCAACAGACTTTTGACCGGCGCGCTGTCGGTCACATATTCTGCCGTCACATTGGTAATATAAGGAATGACGGGCCTTTCCAATGCCACCGGCGCCAGCACTTCGGCCAGTTTGCTCCCAGCCTCCTTCAGCAAAGAGGAGTGGAACGGCCCGCTGACCTTTAACGGCAGGCACCTCTTGGCCCCCGCCTCCTTCAAGGCGGTGCAGGCTTCCTCCACCGCCTCCGCCTTCCCGGAGATCACGGTCTGGCCTGGACAGTTATAATTGGCGATCTGTACGTCTCTAAGCCCGGCGAGGACTGCTTCAATCGCCTCGTTTGCCAGCCCCATCACCGCGGCCATGCCGCCCTGCCCCACCGGCACGGCCTCCTGCATCAGGATGCCGCGGCGGCGCACCACGGGAAGTGCGTCGGAAAACGTCATGGCTCCGCAGGCAATCAATGCGCCATATTCGCCGAGGCTGAGGCCTGCGGTCACATCCGCCCGCATCCCCCTCGCGTCCATCTCCCGCCAGATGGCGGTGCAGGCCGTGAGAAGAGCGGCCTGGGTATATTCGGTCAAATCCAGCCTCTCATTCGGCGTAAAACAAAGCTCCTCCATGGAGAATCCCATCAGACGGCTGGCGGTCTCAAAGGTTTCCCTCGCCAGCGGGGAATTTTCGTAAAAATCCTGGTCCATCCCAGTTTTCTGAGCGCCCTGCCCCGGAAAGAGAAAGGCTATTTTTCCCATTTCTCTGCTCCCTTCAGCAGCGTCTCCGTCTCCTCCACCAATTCCAGGATGATCTCCCGGCAGGATTGGCGTTTCCGGATCATTCCGGCAATCTGTCCGGCCATCACGCTGCCGTTTTTCACATTGCCTTCCTGCACCGCGCGGCGCAGGGAACCCAGCGTCAGTTTTTCCAATTCCTCAAAGGATGCGCCCTCCGCTTCCAGCTTCAAGTATTCCCTTGTGCTCTGGTTGCGCAGCGTGCGGACTGGATGGCCGTGGCTGCGGCCGGTCACGACGCTGTCGATGTCCTTGGCCTCCACGATCCGGTTTTTATAATTCTCATGAACCTGGGCCTCATCGGAGACCACAAAGCGAGTTCCAATCTGAACCCCCTCGGCCCCAAGCAGAAACATGGCGGCCATTCCCCGGCCGTCGCCGACGCCTCCGGCCCCGATCACGGGAATATCAACGGAATCCACCACCTGCGGCAGCAGCGTCATCGTCGTCTGCTCGCCGATATGTCCACCTGCCTCACAGCCTTCCGCCACCAGGGCGTCGGCCCCGTACCGCTCCATGCGGCGCGCCAGGGCCACCGAAGCCACCACAGGAATCACCTTGATTCCAGCCGCTTTCCAGGCTTCCATGTACTTCTCCGGGTTTCCAGCTCCGGTGGTCACCACCGGAACCTTCTCTTCCAGGACCACCTGCGCGACTTCCTCCGCATAAGGGCTGAGAAGCATGATATTGACGCCGAAGGGCTTTTCGGTCCGCTCTCTGACCTTGCGGATTTCCTGACGCACCACCTCGGCCGGTGCATTGGCGGCGCCGATCAGACCGAGACCTCCGGCCTCGGATACGGCGGAGGCCAGATGATGCTCCGCCACCCAGGCCATACCGCCCTGGATAATCGGGTATTCGGTTCCCAGAATTTCAGTCACTCTTGTCTTCATGGCTCCCGCCTTTCTTATTCCGTAATGCCTTTAGCCGCCAGGTAATCGATCACATCCTGCACCGTCACCATTTTTTCCAGGTCTTCGGTGGGGATCTCAATCTGATAGGTGTCTTCCAGGCGGGTCACCAGCTCAAACAGATCCAGAGAATCCGCGTTCAAATCATCCTTCAAGGATTTCTCCGCCGTCACGGCCTCCTCGTCCACACCAAGCTGGTCCGCAATCAGTTCTTTCATTTTCTCTAACATCACAAGTTCTCCTTTTTTTCGTGAAATTTGCTCCCGCCGTGCAAAAAAGCCGGTCTTAGGAGCGGATCTATGATTCAAGCGTAAACGCCGAAATCCAATTTGTTGGTTTGTCTCCGGTCAATCCCTTACCACTCCAAAACAAGGGAGCCCCAGCTCAGCCCCGCTCCGAAGCCGGACAGCACCAGTTTCTCCCCGCGGACCAGCTCCCCTTTCCGGTTCAGCTCATCCAGCAGGACCGGCACGCTGGCCGCAGACATATTTCCGGTCCGTTCGATGTTCATCGGAACTTTTTCCATGGGAATCCCCAAATTTTTTGCCACAGAGAGCAAAATCCTCCGGTTGGCCTGGTGGAAGACAAAGTGGGAAATTTCTTCGGCCGGGATTCCCGCTGCCTGAAGCACGCGCCGCACCGTATCCGGCACGGTCCGGACCGCAAATTTGAAGATCTCCTGTCCATCCATCCGGATAAAACTGTTTTCCTCATACCGGGCCCTCTCCGTGGGATTTTGGAGCGGGACCGCAGGACAAGATAGAGCCATGCCTTTGCTGCCCCGGCAGCCCATGTCCACCGCCAGGATTCCGGTCTCGCCGGCCTGCAGGGCCGCAGCGCCCGCGCCGTCCCCGAAGAGTACGCAGGTTCCCCGATCCTCCCAGTCCACCACCCTGGACATGGTTTCCGCGCCGATCACCAGCACTGTCTCCGCCATGCCGGAGGAAATATAGGCCTGGGCGGTGGAGAGGGCAAAGAGGAATCCGGAACAGGCCGCACTGATATCCAGGCAAGCCGCGCGGTCCGCTCCCAGGGCGCATTGAACCTGACAGGAGACGCTGGGGCAAAAGTAATCCGGCGTCATGGTTCCCACCAGAATCAGGTCCACTTCCTCCGCGGAGATCCCTCCGTTTTCCAGCGCGGCTTTTGCTGCCCTTACCGCCATCTCCGCCGTCCCGGCCTCGCTGACATACCGCCTGCCGATGCCGGTCCGTTCACGGATCCAGGCGTCGCTGGTATCCAGCCACTGCGCCAGGTCATCATTGGTCAAACACCGCTCCGGCAGATAGCTGCCGGTCCCTAATATCCTTGCCTTCATCGCATCCCTTATCCGATCTCCAATTATTTGAATTTCATATCTTTTGATATTCGTATGTTTTTATAACCTAATATTTTTGATATCAAACTATTTTAACACAAAAGTATTATATCATGAATTTCATCCGTGTCAAGGTTTTGAAAAAGGAAATATTTCAGGAATAGAAAAATGGCTGCGGAACATCCTTCTGTTCGCAGCCATCACCATCAAAAAATCAACGCTTCTATTTGGCCAGTCCGATCTCCGTCAGCCATTTCGTAAGCTCCTCCTCCGGATTTGACGTACTTGCCCTCAAACCCTCAGCGACTGTTGCCGAAGGCTCCAGCTCGCCGATGGACGAGACGGCTTGGGAAATACCGCTGCTCCCACTGGTGCAAAACGGTACAATCATCTTGCCTGAAAAATCATAGGTGTCAAAAAAGGTGAGGAGGATGCGCGGCATATCTCCCCACCAGATGGGGAAGCCCACATACACGACATCATAGTCGTCCATATGATCGATGCCGCCGGAAATCGCCGGGCGGGCATTCTCGTCGTTCTGCTCGGCGGTGGCGCGGCTGGAGCTGTCATTGTAATTCAAATCTTCGTCGGTGTAAGGCTGCTCCGGCACAATCTCATACAGATCAGCATCCTGCATTTTCGCAAGCGCTTCCGCAACGGACTTGGTGTTTCCAGTTGTGGAAAAATACACGACCAGCGCTTTTGTTCCGATTTTCTCCGGCTCTGAATTGTCAGCTCCCACATCTTCCGCTCCGCTGGCCTCTTGAGATTTTCTTTCTCCGGGCTGCCGGGATTCCGCCGAAGAAGCGGCCGTCCGTTCTGAATCAGAGGAGGGATCTTCGCCGGCAGTTTTGGCACTGCCGCAGCCAATCAAACCGTACACAAGTACGCAAGTCATTATGATCGACAAAAATCTTTTCATGCTCCAAATCCTTTCTTCCTTGTTTCTCCATCCATTTTTCTTCTAAGCGCCAGTCGTTTCTTTCCTTTGGGAAACGAAATTTCATTAATGCTCCCATACACATCATCAGCCTTGGCCCGTGTTATACTCCCAGTATATTGATCTGTTGACACGAAGTCAACAGATTTTCTATACCTATATTAAATCCTTTTGTATAATTTAAAGTTATGGAAAAAGTTTAGCTTCTTTTGAGGTTGATTGAAATTCTAAAGACAGCATTGAAACTGTAAATGCACATTCTTGCAGTCTGCGCCATGGTATACCAGTATCGAAATACACGGCATGTTTACCGCATCCTTGTCGGAATCCTTCTACTAATAAACGCATTACCCCCTATAAGAATCCCTTTCCATGAGGATAGGTTATCCCGCAGGCTTCCCGGTTTTCCGCCATATATTTGAGAATCGCGTCGAAGAAATCATCCTCGGTCTCATATTCCTTTTTCATAATCTCCATCAGCTCCCGCGAGGTCTTTCTGCGAATCGCCGCAAGCTCTTCTTTCGTATAGGGATACTTGATTTCTTTTCTGTACAAAAAATCCCACAACATGGCTCATTCTCCTTTTCCTGTCATGCAAAATAACGAACCGCTCCAAATCCATACAACTACGTTTGCTTTTTTCATTATACCTAAATCAACACATTTTGGTATGGTTTTTTGCATTAATTTCAGAAGAGTATGCAGATGTAGTTATTTTCTTTTTTTAAATCGGACGTTATGCTCTACACTGGACTCCTGAGGCAATCCATGGAGCATCAGATGCTGATTTCCTCCTCTCTTCCCCTTCCTTTTAACCGAAAAAAACGGCGCCGGCGGACAACAAAAACTCCGGGGACAGGTCAATTCCCGTCCCCGGAGTTTTTCCATGGAATGAAATAGAAAGAAACATCCGTTCTCTTCCGATTATTGCTTTTCGCGGATCTCACCGCCTGGACTGCGGTCTCTGATTCACCCCGGAGTCCGCCGCAGATCCTTCCAATTCCTGGATCAACGACTGAAAAATCCGCACATGACATTCTTCATCCAGTATGATCCGTTCCAGATTTTCTACAACACAGGTGTCCCTAATCCAGCCCGCCTGCTGCCGGTATTGACGGATGGTCTGCTCCTCCCCCGCCAGGGCTACCGTTAAAATCTCCCATGGATCCCGCGGATATGGATTGCAGCGGGGAGACCAATAGTTCATTCTCCGGCCCGCCGCACACCACAGTCTCGGATCCGCCCCCAGCTGGTAGGCCAATTCTCCAAAAATATGGAGATGGTGCATCTCAACCATACTGATCTTGCGGAAGCATTCGGAGGCCCGGGGCCACTGCTCTTTTAGGATTAAATCGTCATATAAGTACCGGCTGACCGCAGTCATCTCCGAGTCGCAGCTTCCCAGATTCACTAACATCGCATCTGCATAAGCCCGGTTGCACGCGGTTACGCGCACGGCTGGGTACGGCGGCGGGGCAAAATATTGGAATTCTTGTTCTGCCGGTCTGCCTCCGGCAAGTCCCTGATTCCCTGCCGGATGGACCCCGCAATTGCCCTGCAATCCTGGTAATTCTTGATTCATTTCTTTTCCTGCCGATCATTTTTTTCATCCTATGCAGGAAACGCTTGTTTCCAGACCAGAGTCCAGGCCCTAAGCTTCGAATTTCTCCAAGATACCGATCCCAATCGGGCGGGGGCCGGTATGTACGCCGATCGTGGCCCCGATCTGGTAAACCCGGATCTCCGCCGCCTCCCCCAAGTCTTTCAGCATCCCGGCCAAGCGGTCGCGGAAGGAAACCCCTTCCTCCGGGTCAACCCCATAGCCAACCACGATCTGGTAGCGGCTCAGAGGCCCTCCCAGCTTCTGCAGATACCCCTTAGCCGCCTCCATGACCTTTTTCATCGAACCGGCCCGGCTCCGGGAAACCCCGTAGGAAGACAATTCATTGTCCTTCCAGAGAATCAGCGGACGCAGGCGCAGCGTGGATGCCGCCAAGCCGATCAGCTTGCCGACTCTCCCGCCGTGAACCAGATAGTCCATGGTTCCGATGGTAAAAAAGATCCGGCCGCTTTTTTTCAGTTTTTCCAACTGCGGCACAGCCTGTTCAAGACTGAGACCGGCATCCCGCATCCGGACGGCTTCCAGCGCCAGCATTCCCTCAAGCACCGTCACCAAGGTACTGTCCACCACACGGATCTGCTGGTTCGGATATTCTTCCTTCATCAGATCCGCCGCTGTCATGGCAGAGTTATAAGAGCCGCTCAGCTCGGAGGCCAGGCAAATGCAAAGCGCGTCCTGCCCTTCTTCCAGGATGGGCTGAAACGCATCTGCATAGTCCTGCACCGATGGCAAGGAGGTGCGGGGATAGACTTGAGGTTCCTCCTCCATTCTCCGGTAAAAATTGTGAACGCCTAATTCCTCTCCTTCTTTTTCGTAATGTTCTCCGTCAAAGCTGACATAAAAAGGCACCACCCGGATGCCTTTCTCTCTTGTGATCTCATTTCCTAAATCGATGGAACCGTCACAGACGATTTGAAATGCCATAAGTCCGTCTTCCTTTCCTTCTGCCGAATGAAACGCTGGTCGTCGGTACATGTTTTCACTATTGTACACAATATGTTAACATTAAGCCTCAGGATTGTCAAGAGCGGACAGCTCATCCAAAAAATTTTTCAGCAGACCATATAACTTCTCCGTATGAACCACATAGCTGGCATGGGTTTCGCCAAACAAAATCCCCAGGCGGCTGCCTGGGATCGCCGCGGCCAATTTTTCCGTGTGGCTCTGCCGGATTATGTCCCGGCTTCCTGCCAGCACCAATGTGGGGGCCTGGATTTTTGCCAGCGCAGCCGGTGAGATGCGGGGTTCTTTCAGCATCATCCCCAGCAGAGGATTCTTCGTCAGCTTCCACTGGAGCCGGAAAAATGCCCGAAACCGGCGTTTTAATCCGCCCGGCGTGCTGTTTGCACCGCAGACAATCAGGGCGGACGGCAGCGCCGGTTTGGCGATGGCAATCAAAAGCGCCACGATGCCTCCGTCGCTGAAACCACAGAGGACCGGCTTCTCCAGATGAAGTCCCTGGATCAGAGAGAGAAAATCCGCCGCGATTTCCCGGTAACCAACAGTCTCCGTCCTCTCGCTCTCCCCATGGCACCGGCTGTCCGGCAGATACACTGTGTACTCCTCCGCCAGCAGACGGGCCGTCTCTTCAAAAATATGGTGATCCTCCCCGTTGCCGTGGAAAAACACCAGCGGCCGCCCCTGCCCCAACACTTCATAATGAATCCGAACCTTCGCCTTCGTGATAAATTCCATTTTCGCTTCCTTATTTATCTTGGACTTCCAACAAAGAACAGCGCGATGGTACCCGGCCCGGAATGGGACCCGATGACCGCTCCCACCGGGTTGATCAAAAAGCTCTCAATCCCAAACCGCTTGCGCACGGTATCCTTGACAAACTCTGCATCGGCCAGGCAATCGCCGTGGCTGATGAACACCGCATCGTTCTCAAATCCCTGCATCTGCTTCTCCATCCGGTCCACCAAAGCGATCAGAGATTTTTTTCTGCCCCGTACCTTATCAATCGGAACCAGATGCCCCTCGTCATCCACATGGAGCACCGGCTTGATCCCAGCCAAAGTACCCAGCACTGCCGTGGCCTTCGAGACTCTGCCACCGCGGTGCAGGTGATTTAAATCGTCCACGGTAAAGTTGTGGCAGATATGGGGCGCCAGCTCCCTGGCCCATGCGGCCAGCTCCGTCAGCCCCATGCCCTTCTTTTTCTGCTCCACCGCCTTATGAACCAAAAGCCCTTCTCCCAGGGAAGCGCAGAGGGAGTCCACCACCTCAATCTGGCAGCCGGGGTACTCCTCCATCAACATCTTTGCCGCGATCTGGCAGCTGTTGCAGCTTCCGCTGAGGCCGGAAGAAAAGGCAATGTGGAGGATGTCTTTCCCTTCCTTGATAATCGGCTCAAACAGCGCGCGTCCCTCCGCCACATTGATCTGGGAGGTCGTCGGCATAGCGCCGTTTCTCACCTTATCGTAAAATTCTTTGCTGGTTAATCCTTTATTATCCTCATAGGTAATCCCCTCCAGGACATAGGACAGGGAGGCGATCAAAATACCGTTCTCCTTTAAGTACTCCGCCGGCAGATCCGTTGTGCTGTCCGACGTAATCACAAACTCTCTCATCCTTTTGCACCATCCTTTCTCATTGGCGTTCATACACCGTATAATGATACCGGCGCAAGGTTTCCGCCGCTTTTTTCGCCGTCTCTCCATCATAGAACTCAATCCGGAGCGCGCCGGACTGAACCTCCCGCTTGTTCCGGATCTCCAGATTTTTAATGCTGAGACGGGCGCTGCCCAGTATTGTCGAGACTATCGCAATGGCTCCGGGTTCATCCGCAATTTCCAGGTAAATTTCATAGAGAGGTTCCACACCGGCCCGGTACTGGGCTTTCATGTCCGCGCGGTACTGTCTGGCGGAATCGAAATATTCCAGCAAATAGCTTCCCTTATCCCGTTTCACCGCTTCCCCCACGCGGGAAAGCGCCTCCTGATAGTGCTCCAGCGCATCCAGCAGCGCCGCTTTATTCTCCTCGCAAATCTGCTGCCACATTTCCGGCGAAGAGGATGCGATTCGGGTGATATCCTTAAAGCCGCCCGCGGCCAGCATCTTCATCAGGCCGGCCCGGTTATCCGACTTTTTCACCAAATTTACCAATGTATACGCTATGATATGCGGCAGGTGGCTGATATAGGCCGTGGCCCGGTCGTGATCCCGGTAATCCAGAATCAGAGGGATCGCTCCCACCGCTTTGACAATGGCCTGGTACTCCACCATCTGCTCCGGCCGGTTCTTCTTGGTCGGCGTCAAGATGTAATACGCGTTCTCCAACAGCCGGTCGCTGGCGTTGGCATAGCTGGTCAGCTCAGAGCCTGCCATAGGATGGCCGCCGATAAACTGTCCGGCCAGCTCCAACTCCTCCACCGCCTCATGAATCGTCGTCTTCACGCTGCCGACATCCGTCAGCAGGCAGTCGGGCCGGATGATCCCTTTCAGCTTTTTCATGCACTCAATATTAACGCTGACCGGCGCGCACAAGAAAATCATGTCGCAGGCAGCAAAATTGTCGTCGATACTGTCCTGGGCCTGGTTCAGCACGCCGTCGTCAAGCGCGGCCACCAGGCTCTCCCGGCTCCGGTTATATGCGATAATTTTCATATCCGGGCAAACCCGGCGCAGCCCCTTCGCCAAAGAGCCTCCGATCAGGCCGAGACCAATAAAACCAACCGTTTGAATCGCCATCTATTTCCTCCTCTTTCTTCTGCGTTAAATCAATGCCTTGGAATGCCATTTTTCTCCGCGGTATCGGATCATAAAGAGAATCACCCGCACGCCCCAGTCGATAAACATTGCGATCCAGACGCCGTAAAGCTGGAAGTAACGTCCCAGCAGATACGAACAGCCCACCCGGAACACCCACATGGAAAACATCGAGATCCCCATAGTAAAGGCCGCGTCGTTTCCGGCCCTGAGCGTATTCGGAAGGTTAAAGGATAAGGGCCACAAAAGCGTGCCGACCACCGCGTGCCACATCAAAAGCTGCCAGGACATTTCGTAGGCCGCATCCGACATATTGTAAATGCCGAGCAGAAACGGCCGCAGAACAATGATAAACGTAGAAACCAATCCCATCATAACCGTCGAAGCCGTGATCAGTTTCCTGGTGTAGGCGCGCGCCTGCTTTACCTCGCCGGCGCCGATACACTGGCCGACCACGGTGATCAGCGCGAGACTGACCGCGTTGCCGGGAATAATCATAAACATACTTAGATTGCTGGACACCGAATTCGCCATGATCGAAGCCGTCCCGTAGGAGGACACCAGGCTCAGCACCAATATTTTTCCCAGCTGGAACATGCCGTTTTCCAGGCCGCCGGGAATCCCGATCGAAAGAATCCTCCGAATCATCTTTCCCTGGGGGCGCAGGCGGTGGAGATTCGAGACGTGGACCGGATAAATCGGATTGTGGATCCGGACCAGCAAAAACAGGGAGCCCACGATCCGGGAAAATAAAGTAGCGATGGCCGCCCCGGCCACCCCCCACTTCAAGCCAAAAATCAAAATCGCATTGCCGCCGATATTGATCAGATTCATCACCAGAGAAACCTGCATGGAAATTTTGGAATTTCCCATCGAACGAAACAGAGCGGCCGCAGAATTATAGATTGCCATAAATGGATAGGTCAGGACGATGATCATAAAATAGGTCACTGCCTGGCTCATCACGAGTTCTTCGGTCTTGCCAAATATCAGCCGGAGCAGTCTCTCGTTACCGGCCAGCATCAGCAGTGAAACCCCGACGGCCAATATCACCGTCGCAAATAACAGCTGATTCGCGGCCTGGCAGGCGGACGATTCATCTTTCCTGCCTATGTACTGGGAACTGACAACCGCGCCGCCTGTGGCCAGGGCGGTTAATATACTTAAAATCAGATTGTTCAAAGCGTCCACCAGGGACACCCCGGATACAGCTGCCTCACCGGCCACGGACACCATCATGCTGTCCGCTATCCCGACCGTAATCGTCAGGAGCTGCTCTACCATCAGCGGAATCATCAGCTGATAGATTTGTTTTTTTGAAAATAACATGTTTCTTTCCCTTCATCGGAATCTTTCTTCATTGTACTACCAGATTACGGCAGAAGGCAAGCAAAAAAATAGACGGGCCTCCCAAAAAGCCATAGCCAAACGATGAAGTTTGAAGTATACTGGAGGAAAAGCAAGTCCGCTTGCTAAAAAATCTACCATCGGAAAGGGAAAATCTCCCTTTTCTTTTTCTTAATGAAAGCAGGATCGCCATGAGTCAATTTCAACGAAATCTTTCAGAAGGAAATGTGGCAAAACAACTTATTTTTTTTGCCGTTCCCTTCATTTTGTCCAACCTGATTCAGTCGCTCTACAATGTGGCGGATATGATTATCGTCGGCCAGTTCAGCGGTACCGTCAGCATGTCCGGCGTGAATATCGGCGGACAGATCACCTTTATTATCACCAATCTGGTCATCGGCCTTGCCGCCGGCGCAACGGTGCTGATTGCCCAGTATCTGGGAGCCGGTCAGCAAAAAGAGCTGGAGGAGACCATTGGCACATTGTTTACCGTCCTGATTCTGGCGGCCGTCCTTTTTTCCGCCCTGATGATCGTCCTCCGGGTCCCGATTCTCCGGCTAATTCAGACCCCGGCGGAATCCTTTGATGAGGCCAACCGATATCTGACCATCACTATGGCCGGAACCATTTTCATCTTCGGCTACAATGCGCTGAGCGCGGTCATGCGGGGAATGGGGGACAGCAAACGCCCGCTGTATTTCGTGGGAGTCGCCTGCGCCGTCAATGTGGGACTGGACCTTCTGATGGTAAAGCAGTGGGGCATGGGCGCAAGCGGCGCCGCCCTGGCCACCGTGATTTCCCAGGCAGCCAGCATGATCCTCTGCATCCTATATTTAAAGGTGAACGACTTTGTCTTCTCCTTTCGCCTGAGCGCCTTTGGCTTCCATAAAGAACGGCTGAAAATGCTTTTAAAGATCGGAATCCCCACCTCCGTCCAAAGCTTTGCCTCCAGCCTTTCCTTCTTGTTTCTGACCACCATGGTCAATGGTCTCGGCGTAACCGCATCGGCTGCGGTCGGCGCGGTCGGAAAGTTCAATGGCTTTGCCATCCTGCCTGCCGTGGCCATCTCCAACTCGGTGGCGGCCATGAGCGCTCAGAACATAGGCGCAGGAAAACTGGACCGGGCGAAAAAAACGTTTTTCATCGGCCTTGCGCTCTCTTTTTCTTTCAGCACCATCATTTTTACTTTAAGCCGGATCTTCCCGGAAGAGATCCTCTCCATCTTTGCCGATGATGCGGATCTCGTGGCTGCCGGAAAGGTATACCTGACTTATTTTGGCCTGGATTATCTCGTGGTGCCGTTTTTCTTTAACCTAAACGGCCTGTTCAACGGTTCCGGCCATACGACCTTCTCATTGATCAACGGCTCCATGGCCGCCATCCTGGTCCGGATCCCGGCCTGCTATTTCTTTGGCGCTATCTGCGGTTTGGGGCTCGGAGGCTATGGTCTCGGCGCGCCCTGCGCGTCCCTCGCCGCTTCCCTCGTCGGCTTCGGATACTTTTTCTCCGGCCGCTGGACCAAATCCACTATCATTCGACAGGAGGCTTCTTCATGAGCGTCTTATACTTTTTTGAATCCATCCGCAATGGTTTTTTGGACCGCCTTTTCTCGGCTCTGACCTTTTTCGGGGAAGAAATCCTGATCCTTGCCATCATCTGTATGCTGTACTGGTGCCTGAACAAAAGGCTTGCCTATCAGCTTTGCTTTACCTATTTTTTGGCCGGGCTCGGCGCTCAATTTTTAAAAGTGGTCTGCCGGATCCCGCGCCCCTGGGTGCTGGATTCGAATTTCCACCCGGTGGATACGGCCGTGCCCACTGCGACCGGCTACTCCTTTCCCAGCGGACACACCCAGGGCTCCACGGCTCTCTACGGAACGCTTGGCCTGGTTTACTGGCGGCAAAAAGGGCCGCGCCGCGGCCTGGTTCTTGCCGCGGGCCTGCTGCTTCCGGCTCTGGTCGGCCTGTCCCGCATCTACCTCGGCGTACACACGCCGAAGGACGTCCTGACCGGCTACCTGATCTCCCTTGCCGTGGCTCTGCCCGTGACCTGGTATTTTGCCGGGCATCCGGAAAAAGAAAAAGCCTCCCCGATCCTGGCAGCCGCGCTGTTTTTGATCTCCGCTGCGGTCTCCCTCACAGCCGTCGTCTTGATTCATCTTGGCGTGACCGAAGCCGTTCTGGCCTCCGACTGCTGTAAGGCAGGCGCGGCCGGGATGGGATTTTCAATCGGCTGGCTGATCGAAAAAAATTATATCCGTTTTCCAACGGAGGGAACGCTCCTGTTCCAGGCGGGTAAACTTCTCCTCGGCGCAGCCGGAGCGCTTTTGATCAAGAGCGGACTCAAAAGCCTGCTGGGCGAAAGCATCCCCTCCGACATGCTCCGCTATTTTCTCCTGGTGATCTGGGTGATGATTCTGTATCCAATTCTGATAAAAGCAGCTGCAAGACGAAGATCTTCTTGAGATTTCCGTCGAAAAACAGTATAATAGAAGAACAAATTTGGAATAACAATCAGGAGGCCGTCCTATGAAAAAACTGCATGTAGCGATTCCCCAAAACTGTAAAGCCTGTCTGCAATGCGTGATCGCCTGCTCCAACGCTTTCTACAAAAAATTTGATCCGGATCTTTCCTGTATCCAGATCGTAGAGAAAAAGGGAGCGCCGAAGGCCACGGTTTGCAGTCAGTGCGGAAAATGTGCAAAGGTCTGCGAAGCCGGCGCCATCACCCAGAAACCGAACGGAGTCTATATGATCAACAAAAAGCTCTGCACCGGCTGCGGTCAGTGCGTGGAAGCATGTCCGTTCCATGTGATGGTCATGCAGGAAGGCGCGTTGGCGCCGTCCAAGTGCATTGCCTGCGGCATCTGCGTGAAGGCATGTCCGATGCAGATTTTGGAAATTCAGGAATCCGAATGAGCCAAAACCTTTACATAAAACCGAACGAAGAGCGCATCCTAATACAAAAAAGGAGGCGCTCTTTTTATGAAAAAATTAAGTTTATTAAACCACGTTTACCAGAACACCCAGATGGGCATCGAAAGCCTGCCGCTCCTCAAATCCAAATCCCAGGACAACACTTTTCAGCGTGCGATTGATCATCAGTACCGCGAGTATAAGCAGTTGAATCAAAGGGCTCAAAATCTGATGAAGAAGAAGCATATCACCCCGAAGGATGTTCCTTCCATGGCGAAGATGTCCGCCACGGTCATGACCAACATGAAGACCCTGATGGACCGCTCCACCTCTCATCTGGCGGAGATGGTGATCCAGGGCAATACCATGGGCGTTACTCAGATTACCCGTGCGCTGCACGAGACCAAAGCTCCCGATGCGGAAGTTAAGGCTCTGGCTCATCAACTGCTGAAGACCACGGAAACCAACGTGAAAGAGCTGCAAAAGTTCCTGTAATCTCCCCGAAAAGCGCCGGACATCCGGTAAAAGAACGGGAACATAGATACCAGGAACCAAATATCCCTGCTGAAAAGGGCTGCCGCCTAAAGACGGCAGCCCCTTATTATTTCGCAATTACAACGGCGGCGCTCCCCCGGCCTCTCGCCATTACAGAGAATAACTGTTCAAATACCGGTCTTGTTCCTCGGTCAGCACGTCGATTTCCTTGCCCAGGAATTTCAGTTTCCGGGCGGCCACATCCTGATCCACCTCCCGCGGCACCGCAATCAGCACGCTTCCCAGGGTTTTCGCATTCTCTACCAGGTACTTGGCGGACAGAGCCTGAATCGCAAAGCTCATATCCATAATTTCCGCCGGATGTCCGTCCCCGGCCGCCAGGTTGACCAGGCGTCCCTCGGCCAGCACGTAGACCCAGCGGTCGCCGTCCAGGCGGTAACCCATGATATTCTGGCGCTGCTCTGCCTTCTCCAAAGCCGTCCGCTCCAAGTAGGCGACGTCGACCTCCACATCGAAATGACCCGCGTTGCACAGGATCGCCCCGTCTTTCATCACGGCGAAATCCTCCTTGTCGATCACACCGCTGCACCCGGTCACCGTGATAAACAAATCTCCCACCTTGGCCGCTTCCTTCATCGGCATCACGTCAAAGCCGTCCATCACCGCTTCGATGGCCCGGACCGGATCGATCTCGGTGACGATCACGCGGGCTCCCATCCCTTTGGCCCGCATGGATACGCCTTTTCCGCACCAGCCGTAACCGGCCACCACCACATTTTTCCCGGCCACGATCAGGTTCGTCGTCCGGTTGATCCCGTCCATCACCGACTGGCCGGTGCCGTACCGGTTGTCAAAGAGATGCTTGCAGTCGGCGTCGTTGACCAGAACCATCGGGAATTTCAGATCCCCGGCTTTTGCCATGGCTCTCAGGCGGATGATGCCTGTGGTGGTCTCCTCGCAGCCGCCGATCACATAGGGAATCTTTTCCGGGAACCGGCTGTGAAGCATATTTACCAGGTCGCCGCCGTCGTCGATGATAATCTGGCAGTTGTTCTCCAGAACATGGGCGATATGGGTCTCGTACTCCTTTTGCGTCACACCGTGCCAGGCGTGCACGTTAAGGCCGTCCTCCACCAGGGCCGCGGCCACATCATCCTGAGTGGACAAAGGATTGCTCCCGGTGATGTGCATTTCCGCTCCTCCGGCGGCCAAAACCTTGCACAGATAAGCGGTTTTTGCCTCCAGATGGATGGACAGGGCCACCCGGATCCCGGCAAAGGGCTGATCCCGGCGGAATTCTTCCTCTAACATCCGCAGCAGCGGCATATTTCTCCTGACCCATTCAATTTTCCGATGGCCCGACGGCGCCAGGCTCAAATCCCGAATCTCACTCTTCATAGTGTTCTCCTTATTATTTCTTTGTTAAAATCCGTATTTACATCTTGTAATTTCAAAAAAATATGATTATAATAATAGCAAAAGTTTACGGTTAGTCATATCAGTTTTGTATGACAACTTCCTCTTTCTTTTGTTTTTATCACTGCATCTTTTATTTTACATATGGTTATCGATAAGTCAAGCAGAAAGGACTGAAATTATGACCCTGAAACAACTGGAATATTTCTTAGCGATCGCAGAAGCGGGCCATATCACGGCCGCGGCCAAGAATCTGAACATTTCCCAACCGCCTCTCAGCCTGCAGCTCAAGGCTCTGGAGGATGAATTCGGCGTCCAGCTCTTTGAACGCGACAAGCGCAATCTGACCATCACCCATGAAGGGCTGATTTTACAGGAACGGGCCAAGGCCATTATCAACCTGGTCAACGAAACCGTCCGCGATCTGCAAAATCTGGGAGCCGAGGCCAGAGGAACCATTCACATCGGAACCATCCCTTCGGTCTGCAACACATTACTCCCGGAAAAAATCAAATCCTTCAATGAGACCCATCCCCATGTGGATTTCCAGATCTTCGAAGGCAACAGCAACCACGTTATGGACCTGCTGGAAGACGGCACCGTGGATATCGGTATCATCCGCGAACCCTTTAACACCAGCCTGTACCATGCTCTTCTAATCCGCGACGAAGCGACCGATGACGATGAGTCCGACTACTTTGCCGCTGTGGGCACACCGTCCTTCTTTGAGGATGTGCCGAGCGATGCGATTTCCTTAGAAGCCCTGAAGGGCAAACCGCTGATCATTCACCGCCGTTACAACGACGTGATCATGAACGCCTGCCGCCAGCGCGGCTTCTCACCGAATATCATCTGTCAGAACACGGAGATATCCTCCTCGATCAGCTGGGCGGAAGCGGGGATCGGCGTGGCCATCGTCTCCTATAAAAGCGCGGTCCAGACCATGAACGACAAGGTGATCATCAAGAAGATCGTTCAGCCGACCATCAGCACCAAATCCTTCTTAGTCTGGAACACGGATAAACACATCGCCAATATTGTCAAGCAGTTTACTCAGCTCTTCGAGTAACCTCATAATACACACGCTCTTCGTCAATGGTCGGGAAACGGCGGTTTTCCATCACAATCTCCCCGTCCACGAGAACCGTCTCGACTTCCGATCCATTGGCGGAATAGCTGAGAGCGGCCACCAGATCATGCTGCGGCATCATCTGCGGCTCCCTCAGATTTAAGATGGCCAGATCGGCCTTCTTCCCCACCTCGATGCTTCCAATTTCCTGCGCAAGCCCCAAGGCCTCCGCGCCTTTTCGGGTAGCCATCTGAAATGCCTCCGCGGCGCTGACTGCGACGGCATTTTTTTTATTGCCCTTGTGGATCAAGGTCACAAGCCCCATCTCATGGAACAGGTTCAGGCTGTTGTTGCTGGCCGCTCCGTCGGTGCCAAGGCAGACCCGGACTCCGGAGGCAAGCATCTCCGGCACCGGGGCAAAACCATTCCCCAGTTTCATGTTGCTGGCCGGGTTGGTGACCACGCTGACATTCGGCCGGGCGAGCAGCCGGATATCTTCTTCATCCACGTGCACGCAGTGGGCAATGAGAATGGGCACGTCCAAAAGGCCGAGGGATTCCGCATAGGCGATCGGAGAAAGGCCGGTCTCCTTTTTCATGTTCTCCACTTCAAAGGCACTCTCGGAGAGATGAATGTGGAGGGGCAGATCCCGCTTTTTCGCCGTCTGAAGCGCCTGGATCAGATAATCCCGGCCGCAGGTGTAAGGCGCATGGGGGGCAATCGTAAACGTCAGGCGAGGATGCTCCTTCCAGCGCTCAATCTCCTCCTCCGCTTCCCTAAGCCTTCGCGCTCCGCCCTCATCGTCCCCCGTCCCGGAAAGTCCGCGTCCGATTACGGCACGGATCCCGGCGTCAGCCGCCGCCTGGGCGGTCTGATGGATGTGCATCTGCATATCATTGAAGCAGGTGGTGCCGGTGCGGAGCATCTCCATGATGCCGAGCATCGCGCCCCAGTAAGCGTCTTCCGGAACCATCCGGTCCTCCCTGGGCATGACCCGCTGAAACAGCCATTCGTCAAAGGGCACGTCGTCGGCGGAATTGCGGAATAGGCTCATATAATTATGGGTATGGCAGTTGATCAGGCCCGGAATCACCAGCCGGTCCGCGGCATCGATGGTCTTCTCCGCCAAAAAGCCACCCGGCGCGCTGCCGAGAGCCAAAATCCGGCTGCCGGAGATAAAGATATCCTTTTGTTCCACCGCAAAGCCATCCCCCAAGGGAAGCAGTGCCTGACAGTTTTTAATACGAAGATTCATGTTATTCCTTTCTTTTGCGATCAGCATCCTCGATCCCTGCATTAAGAGATCGCGTCCACAGCCTGCAAAAAGAGATCTACTTTTTCCGACCCCAAATCTTTCCGGAGTTCTTCAATCACCAGCTCCGAGCCTTTTCTCAGCTCCGCTAAAAATGCCTCGTCCGGATAAATCATCTCCATACCGCTGGCCTCCTCCAGCAAGCGCTTTAACTTCTCATCATCCGATGGAGTCTCCGCCAATAAATCATTTTTGATCCCTGCAAAAAACCGGTCCAACCATCCTTTTTGCTCTTCCGTCAAAGCGTCATACTGTTTCTTGTTCATCACAAACACATAGTCCACCACCACATGGTGGGTAAAAATGATATATTTCTGAACCTCATTGAAATGGTTTCTCTCGATGGCGGATAAAGGATTTTCCTGGGCGTTGAACTCCTCCCGCCTCAACGCCATATAGAGGTCCCCAAAAGGCAGGTAAGCGGCATCAAATCCAAGGGCTTTCCAAAAAAGCATATGATAGGGATTATTCAAAGTTCGAATCTTCATCCCCGCGATATCCTGGACGGAGTGGATCGGCCGGTCGCTGGTCAGATCCCGGTAGGAGTTGGCAAAAGAAGTCATAAGTTCCAATCCCCGCTCCTCATAATATCCATGGAGCACATCGAAATAGCTGCTCTCCATCAGTCTGTTGTACGTATCATAGTCCTGGAAAAAACCGGGAATCCCCAAAAGGGCCATCTCCGGCACCACGCCGGCCTGGACCGCGCCGACGGAATTGACGATGGACAGGGTCCCTTGAACCGCGCCGGGCAGCAGCTCGTCGTCGCCGCCCAGGGCGCTTCCCTCATACATGGTGATTGTCATTTGTCCGCCGGACCATTCTGCCAGCTCCTTTTGGTATTTTTCCAGGATCCGGCCGCTGATCGAATCCTCCCAGGTAGCGGATGTGGCAATCGTCAGATGAAGGGCGCCGTCCGCCACCTCCTCGGTAGATTCCACCGGAGTCTCCGCCTTTGTATCTTGTACCGCCGGTCCGGAGCAAGACGAAAGAACCAATGCAGCCGTCAAAATTCCTATCATACCTTTTCTATATCTTCTCATTGCGCGCCTCCCTGCTCTTTCTGGCTCTCCCGGTAACCGTTCGGCGTCACGTTCTCTACCTTTTTAAAGGAACGGCAAAAACTCTGCACGGAATTAAAGCCGCATTTATAACCGATTTCCGTGATAGTCCGGCCGGTGGTCCGCAAAAGTAGTTTTGCCTGCTCAATCCGGAAGCCGTTTAAATAACTGGAGAAGTACTGTCCGGTCACTTCCACAAACAGGGAACTGAGATAGGAAGCCGTAATCCCGATATAATCGCTGATCTCATTGAGCGACAGGTTGCTGTCCATATAGTGGGCCGAGATATAGGACTTGGCTTCTTCCACATATTTATAGCGGTTTTTCCGGCTGCTGCTTCCGGCCAGACGAATCGCATCCAGGCAAAAGGCCGTCATCGCTTCCTTACAGCTGTCCACCGAAACCGCAGTTCCCGCTCCCAGCTTTGCCTGAAAGCTTTTCAGCCGGTTCAGGTCCTCCTCTGAAACACCGCTCTCAATCAGCCACTCCATCACTTCGTCCATAACCAGGCCGCAGTAAGTGGAAAGCTGTCCCGGCTCCCGGTCCTGCCATAAAAATTCCTGCAGCATCAGCCCGGATGCCTCCTCGGCTTCGGCCCGCTTGCCGTCAAAAGCCAATTTCAGCATAACCTGAACCTTTTCTTTCAGATAATACCGGTCATACCCTTGCGCAGGACCGTCCTCCTCCTCCTGCCCGCCGGCATAGTACTGCTGATACTGGATATCGTCCAGCGCTTCCTGATAGGACGCCGCCGCCCCTTCAATCCCTGTGTACATTTTTCCTTTTCCCAGAATCAAGTCAAAGGGCAGGGACTTCATTTGAGAATCCAGCACTTGCTTTAGCCGGGTCAAAAATCGCTTTGTGCGGACCGCCGCTGTTTCCTCGGATCCCCAGAGCACCAGCGCCACGGTCAAGCGGTCGACAAGGACCGGGAAAACACGAATCTCACCGGCATCGGTCTCCTTCGCCAGTTTGATGATACTTTTCTGGTAGAGCGTCATCTCAATGGAGTTGGGCTTGCGCTCTTCCGGCGGCAGAAGCCGCAGCGCAACCACCTGGTAGCGTCCGGTCAAAAGCTCCGGTGCCCCGATTCCCTGAAATGTCTCCCGGATATGTTCCGTCCCCTGGCTCTGCCCGAACAAAATCTCTCTCAACTGCTGTCTTATCACATCCTGCGAAATATTCCGCATCAGATCCTGATATTGCTCGTTCCTGCTGATCGAATCCGAATAAGCCAGCTCCAAAAAATCGACCTCATTTCCCTTGTGGGGTTCCTTGGATCCTTCGGGAAGCATCAGCTTCATCAGATGGCTGATCGGCTGGTAAACCCGTTTCGTCAGATAAAAAGAGAAGAAAATACTAAACAAAGCATAGATCAGAATCGCCGGCACCATCAGCCTTGCTGTAGAGCGGAAGCTGGCACTCATTCCTTCCTTGTCCACCTGGCAGAGGTAGCTCCATCCGGTTTGCTCCGATTGAACCAGATAATATTCCTGATCTCCGTCGTATCCTGGATTTTCTTCGCTGACCACCAGATCCGGGTGTCCCTGATACCAAGAAAGGAGGCCGGAATCCGACTCCGGATCCCCAACGATCAGTTCCCCGCCCTCGGAAAACACGGAAAAATCCAACTGTTCCTCCTGGGAGGACTGGATAATCGAAAGAAGGCCGTCGTTGTCCAGCTCCATAATCATCAGCCCGACAAACACCGGCGTGTGCATTTCTTCAAACAGATAGACGCTTCCCCCCTGGACCATCACCCGCCAGGGAGCTTCCAAATAGGTATCGCCCGGCGTGTAGCGCTCCAGATAAGCATGGATCACTTTGGCCGAATTGGAATACTCAAGCGGCAGAAACGTGCCCGATGAGGAATAAACAAGCTCAGAGAACGAGGTAAACAAAAAAGCGTCCTTGATCAGTCCATTGTTGTCCCGATGGCTTTTCAGTGTGCTGACAATCCGCGACTGGCAGGATGTATCCGTCCCTTCCGGATCAATCATGGCTTTACGGAAATCTGCGGTCCAAAGGCTCTGGACCATATCATGGGCGAGCAGATTACAGGCCAGATCCACCTCGTCGCTGATCCGGCGCATCTGTCTCAGGTTCAGATCCGCAATCTGTTCCCTCTGCCGCTCTCCAAAAATCGAATTTATGGTATATCCAAAAAACAGGATCGTAACTCCCGTCAATAAAACCAGCACAAAGAAAGTTTGGTAAAATATGCTTTTCTTCTGAAAAAGCCCGATTAATTTCTTTCGTACCCCTCTTTCCATACGCACCTCCTTTTCCCTTTTTCATGACTTATCTTAAACCATTTTTGGCCCAGCGTCAATTCATCTGCTTAGTTAAGTAAAGCGGTGCAGTATCTCCTATCTTCATCGTTTCTGCGGCCGTCCGGCAACGATTTTCTCCCTCTTTGCTCCGGCCATTTTCTTTTCTTCTTTTAGCTTCTCTTCCTCAGCCGCTTTTTATCCTTTTGGGTTAATGAATAAAAGCAGAAAAAAACAGATAAGAAATCCGTCAGGAAAACCGCAAAAAAATCCGCAAAAATAACTCATAAAAATATGAAATCGGAAAAGGAAAAAATATAAATGATTTCAAGGGTAAAAATCATAGAAACAGTAGTATAATAAAAAATAGCTGCGAAGCAGATATTTTTGCCCAAACGGAGCAACGCGGAGTTCGGGCTCCCCGTCCTTTTTATGGAGCGACGGAGGAGCGCAATAAAAAATAGCTGCGAAGCAGATATTTTTGCCCAAACGGAGCGACGCGGAGTTCGGGCTCCCGCAGAAAAAGGTGGATCAATGATGATGAACAGGGAAGATTCCTCTCAAAAATACCAAGGCGTAAAAACCATATTCAGCACCATATGGAAAAACTGGAGCGCCCTGCTCTGCTTTGAAATGTTCTACCGAGGGTTCGGCTTCCTGTTTCTGTTTCCCTTCCTCCGCTATCTCCTCAGTCTGCTTCCGCGCCTGACCGGAGAAGCTTATCTAGGGCAAAGGAACATTTTCTTGATTTTTCATCACCCGGCCGCTGTCTTGCTGTTGACCGGGATCCTTTTGACCGCAGGACTCTTCATCTATTTTGAAATAGCCGCGCTGTTTCTCTACAGCGAGAAAAGCTGGCGGCGGGAACAGATCACCACACGGAAGCTTTGGAAAGAAACCGGGAGCAAAGCTGTGCGGCTGCTGAGTCCGAAATGCCTGCCCGCCTTTTTATTTTTGCCTGTCATGATTCTATCCGTCTTTTCCATGATCAGCGGATATCTGCAAAACATACAGATTCCGGAATTCGTCATGGAGTTTATGGAGAGCAATCTCTGGCTCTTCGCTCTTTTTATCGTGCTGGTTCTATTTTTCCACTATCTTCTGTTTCTCTACATGTTCGGTTTTCCGTCCCTCCTGTTTCGGAATCAATCCTTTCTTGGTTCCTGGCGGGAAAGCCGGGAGCTCTTAAAAAAGAGAAAACTAAGAACTGCAGGAAAAATGGCCGCTTACGTGCTCTGGTTTTATCTGGCAATGGCCTTTTTAACCGCGGCTGGAATCTTGATTCTGGCCGGAGGAATCCGTCTCTTCACTCCGCCGCAAGACGCCCGTGCGCAATTTGAATTCTACTATCTCTCCCTCCAAAGCATTTGGGGGATCGTCTCCGGCGCGCTGACCTCGGTATTTTTCTGCTCCGTCATCGTGACCTTTTACCACCGGATGCGCGGCGAAGACCGGCCGGCGGAGAGCAAAAAACCACGGACGCTCCGCCATGCCGTGATCCGGACAGCGGCGGTGTCCGGCACGCTGGTCCTCCTGATTCTTTTCAGCGAATCCGAAATCGGCGGAGACACCGAATACCTGGAGGACATTCCGACTCAAATTGTCGCGCACCGGGCCGGCGCTGCCTTTGCCCCGGAAAATACAGTGGCAGCCTTACATCAGGCTGCCGAAGATGGGGCATATATGGCGGAAATCGACGTTCAGCAGCTGGCGGACGGCACCCTGGCGGTTCTCCACGACACCAATTTCAAGCGTACGACCGGCGTGGATCTAAATGTCTGGGACGCTGGTTATGAGACGGTAAAGCAGCTGGACGCCAGCGCTTCCTTTTCGGAAGCCTTTGCCGGTGAGCCGGTCCCCAGACTGGAGGACATGCTCCTCGCCGCCAAAGACCGGATTTTTCTGATGATCGAATTAAAGGCCGCCGGCCATGAGGATCACCTGGTGGAGCAAACCTTGTCTCTCATCCAAAAATATGAGATGGAAGATCAATGTATGGTAGCCTCCATGGACATGGAACTTTTAAAAGAATCCAAACGGCTGAATCCGGATATTCCGACCGTTTATATCTCTTTCCTTCTTTTTACAGAGGATTACGACTTAAAGGATCTGGACGCTTACAGCGTGGAAACCACCTCCCTCACCTACGGCCTGGTGGTCCAAGCCCATCTTCAGGGAAAACAGGTCTACGCCTGGACCGCAAATTCTGAGGACACGATAAACAAAATTCTCCGCTGTGAGGCGGACGGCCTGATCACCGATAATCCCCTGCTGGCGCAGTACTGCATCAGTCAGGCCAATGAAACCCCGCTGATGGATTGGCTGTGCGATCTCTTTTTTCCTCCTTCAGACCGTCCATGAGAGGTTGGATCTGCCGTTCCTCCTGCTCCATCAGCAGTTTCCAGTCGTCCGCGAACGCGGCCGCTTCCCAGGCTTTCAGATGGTGTTCCGCCTGGGCCATTTTCTCCCGGTAAGCCTCATGCAGATCGCTTTGGCGGAAGCGGATCCGGACAAAAGGATATCCCCAGCAAAGCAGTTCCCGGATTCTGCCATAGCATTCCCGGACCAGCGCCAGGGGGCAATGTTCCTCGATATACGCAAGGACCACGTCAAACCCCAAATAGCTTTTTCCGTCCTCCCGAAGCCGGATAAAATCTTGGGTTAGTTTTTCTCTTTCCTTCTCCCCGCTGTGCTCCAATGTATGCAGAATCACCGGCCGGATGGTCAGCGCCGAGAGCTGCAAAGCCTCCTGGTACAGGCGCAGCCCTTCTTTGATCTCCGTTTTCGAGAAATCAATCCGAAGCGTTCCGCCGCAGATTCGGTACCCTTTTCCCTGCCGGGCCTCCACCAGTCCCAGCCCCTCCAAAACGTTCATGGTCCGCCGTACGGTATTCACGGCAACCCCATACTGCTCCGCCATCTTCGGCAGGGAGGGAAGATAACCGATCAAAGAATATTTCCCGTCGATGATCTCACGAACGATCCGGGCGGCCAGGTTATCGCGTAATTGAGGTCTCCGGCGATAAATATTCCAGCGGAATGGGACCGGCTTTTCCGTCTCCAAAGAGAATTCCGAGCGAGCCTTCCGGATAAAGCGGAATAGGGAACCGGCGGCCTCGCCATAAGACAGCTCAAACTTTTCCCTCAGCATGGAAATGATTTCGTCCTTCGAACCCTCTTTTAGGATGAGACCGGCGGCCTTCTCCTTTTCTTCGTCCGCCAAATACGGAAAGCGGATATAGCGGATGGTTTCCCAGTAAAGATTCAGAAGCAGCCGGTTACGAAAGGTACCGAGGGCCAAAAGGTAGAACAAGACCGGCATGGAGACCGCCCCCTGGGATGGTTTTTGGATGCCGTCCCGAAGCATTTTCCATTCCTTCTCCCCCCATCTCCGAAGTCCTTCCTCCCAGAGAGGTTCAAACAAAAGCAGGCCGGATTGGGCAAGATCTAAAATCCCGGCTTCCCGCGGAACAAAATACTTTGCCGCATTTTCCCGAAACCGGGATGGCGAAGCCTGATAGATCACCTGCGCCGCTCTGCGGGCGTCCACCTGAATATACCCTTCCTTCTCCAGCAAGGCCAGGGCGGACCGGACCGTGGCGGGAGCCATTTGGAAAATCCCGCAAATCTGCGGGATGGACGGCAGCCGTTCCCTGTAAGAATAGAATCCGTACTGGATTCTGGCTTCATAATATTCATACACTAGTCTGTGTAATCCACTGTCTGTCTTCATCTTCTCCCTGCAGCCATTCCTCTTTCCTCATTTTGTGCCATAACAGTGCTATCATCCGCCGGTTCCTCCCATCCGGCGCTCGGCTTCGCTCTCCCCAAACACCGCCTTAGTCACTCCCGCCTGCAGAATCCCCCTTCATGTATTTCCTCAAAATCTGTTCCAGCAGGTCCACCTCAATCGGCTTAGCAAAATGGGCAGTCATTCCGGCATGAATCGCGTTCTGGACATCCTCCTCAAAAGCATCCGCCGTCATGGCAATGATCGGAACCGTCTCCGCATCCCTGCGTTTTAACCGCCGGATTTTTTTCGTAGCTTCATACCCATTCAGCTTTGGCATCTGGATGTCCATGAGTATAATATCATAATAGCCTTCCGCAGATCTGTCAACCCGGCGGACCGCTTCTTCCCCGTCGCAGGCTTCCTCCACCTGGATCCCCATCTCCTCGATCAAGGTCCGGGCAATCTCTCTGTTCATCTCATTGTCCTCCACGAGCAGGACTCTTCTTCCGGCGTAATCCGGGGCCGGGTCCAGCGAAGGCAGTTCCTCCGGTTCCCGTTCACCGCTCAGCTCGCGGAGCAGGTAGCTGACTTTGGAGCGATAGAACGGTTTGGATAAGAACGCTGTCACACCGGCTTTCCTGGCCTCGCTCTCAATCTCGGACCAATCGTAAGCCGTCAGCACAATCACAGGGAGGTCCGGCCCAACCTCTGCGCGGATCTTTCGCGCTACCTCCACCCCGTTCATTCCAGGCATCTTCCAGTCCACAATCACCAGCCGGAACGGATCAGCCGTATCCTTTTCCCGGATTACATACTCCACGGCCTTCGCCCCTTCCGTGACAAACTGCGCGCGAAGCCCCATCTCTTCCAGAAGTTCGCCGGCATTCTCACAGGTCTGAAGATCATCATCCACAATCAGGCTGCGGACATCCTTCCACTCTTCGATCTCCTCGTCCGGGGGGCTGTCTTGAAGTTTCAGCGGGAGAATCACCGTAAATGCCGAGCCTTCCCCTGGTTTGCTCTCCACCAGGATTTGGCCGTTCATCAGATCCACCACATTTTTTGTGATTGCCATTCCCAGGCCGGTCCCGGCAACCTTGCTGCTCGTGGAATCCCGCGCCCGCTCAAAAGGCTGAAACAGTTTTTCCAAAAATTCTTTGCTCATTCCGACGCCGGTATCCACGCAGCGGAAAAGATAACGCTGGTAGCCCCTCCGCGCGCTCTCTTCCTGGCTCGCCTCAATCCGGACCCATCCTCCCGGCTGCGTGTATTTTACGGCATTGCTGAAAATATTAATGCACACCTGGCGAACGCGCAGGGGATCCCCGATGACAGCCTCGTTTTTCAGCCGTTCCAGATGAACATCCATCTGAATCTGGTTTGCCTCCGCCTGCGGCCGCACCAACTCCACCGAATCGGCCAGCAATTCGGCAAAGTTAAAGGGTTCTTCCCGGATGGAAAGCTTTCCGCTTTCTATTTTCGACATATCCAGCACATCGTTGATCAGGCTGAGCAAATGATTGCTGGAGAGATGAATCTTTTTCAGACATTCCAGCACGCGGTCTCGCTCCTCCAGGTGTGCCGTCGCAATAGCCGTCATCCCCACGATCGCATTCATCGGCGTTCGGATATCGTGGCTCATATTGGACAGGAATTGGCTCTTCGCAACACTAGCCGCCTTGGCATTGTCCAGAGCGCTTTGAAGCGCCTCGCGCCGCTGCTCCTCCTCATGCCGCTGTTCATCGATGGGCCGGGAAATCAGAATCGCCAGCCTGTCTTTGGAATATGGATTATCCACAGAGATGATCTGCGTGGAAACCCAGTGGTATTCTCCGTCCGAGAATCTCTGCTTTGCCTCCAGGAAAATTTCTTCCTTTTTCTGTCCCAGGTCATTCCGCACAGAATCTGGCGCCAGACGGCGCCGGAACTCTTCTAAACTATCGGGGTGCACGGTGGGAAGCATGTCTTGAAACAGTTCCTCATAAGACTGCTGCCCGCCCAATTTCATTTTTAATCCGGGCTTGACATAAACAAAATGAAGCAGATCCTGCGTAAAATTCAGCCGGATAATGACGGGATATGCGTTGGAAATAGCCCCGACCAGCGTCAGCCGTTCCTGCAGTTTTTCCCTTTCCGCTGCTTCTTCCGCCAATTTCTCCTCGGTGACATCGTGGATCGCGGAGATCAGGATCGGATTTCCGTTTTGATCCAAGGTCTTTTCTACAATCCCGTCCGCCCAGAAAAAGCTTCCGCTCGCCTGCTGAAACCGGAACTCAAAAACATTTTTGTGTCCATTTTCCACTGTATCCTGAAAAAGCGCCTCAATCTCCCCGTAATCATCCGGGTGAATCACCTCTCTCAGTTCCAATCCGCCCGGCGACTGATCGGAAGTTCCTTTCGGGTAATCCAGCAGCCGAAGCCCCTCCTGGTTCAATTGAAGGATCCGATGCGGAACTTCGACGGATATTAACGCAATTCCCTCCGGTACCGCATTGTACAAGTGCTCGATATACACCGCCTGATTTCTCAGCTTTTTATTGGTCTGCCAGGCATGCCGCAGGTAGAAGGCCGCCAGGATGGCGATCCCCAGGATGATACACCCGATTAAAACAAACGAACGCATCAAAATTTCATTGGTCTGAGCGTTCACTACATCCTGTGGGATGATCGAAATCAGCAGCCAATCCGACTGCAGCTTTAGAGGGGTGTAACAAAAAACCGTCTGTTCTCCCTGATAGTTGAAAACCGCCCAGCCGGTGTCCGACTCCCCCAAAGATTGAGCGAACTGGTTCAGGCTGGCCGGATCATTCTGTGATTCCGGCAGCATGTCAAATAAGTTCTGTACGGTTTTATTGCTCTTAGGGTGAGGGGAACGGATCAGGACATCCCCGGTCTGATTGATCACATAGGAAAAACCGGCGTCCTGATAGAAGGATAAGGTGAAGGTGTCCACAATATCGCCCACTTCATATTCCTTCACGAGAAAACCGGACGTTCCGTCCTGCATCGTCGCCTTCACAAACAAATTAAAAACATTTACGCCGGTCGCACTGCTGATATGCGGATCAATCATCCCGTTTTGATCCTCATTCCCTGCCAGCGCCTCCCGGACCCTTTCATCCATCGGGGAAGCCTCCGGGATACTGGTCCCGTCCGGCAAATACAAGCTGGTTTCCTCTTCCAACTGCCCATAGCTGGAAAGAAACGCCTCCAGCTCCTCTTTCTGTCCAGCCGTGAATTTTTTCAAATCCTTCGACATAACGCCCAGAGACTCAAAATCATCCCGCAGTTGGATTTGAAGGGTATTACAGCCCTGCTGCGTGCTTTCCAGAATTGTCTGGACCGATTGCTCCCACAGTTGCTTCTGCACGTCCTGGATAATGGAAATATTCCAACAGACAAACCAAAACTATACGGTTGTTAAGATGCGGTTAAACAGTTTAAATATTGTTAACGAGAAACCGGATCCTGCCGATATTTTTACAGCATTCCAAATTCCCGGCGGAAGGAGGCGCATACTCCGTCATGAACCCAGCGGGTCAGCGGATGATCCACCACACAGAATCCATGGCCGACGCGGGGAGCCAGATTCAGTTCGCAGGGAACGCCTGCCTGCAGAAGGCGGGCGGCAAACTCCAATCCCTCATCGCGGAGCGGATCGTATTCCGCAATCACCAGATAAATCGGGCAGAGGCCGTCCAGGTCCTCACAGTATCCGGGCATTGCGTAGTAGGAAGGATTCCCGCCGTTCATGCCGCCCATGTACATGTGCTCCACGGAGTCCTTCTTGTCTCCCTCTTTGCGCAGGGCAAACTTCTCATTCTGGAAGGTGGAGGTATAAACCTTTCCGGTTACAGCCGGGCAGTTCATGACGGCAAGCGAAATCTCCGGGCCGCCGTGGTCGCGGACATAAAGCGCCAGGCCGCCGACCAGATTTCCTCCGGCACTGGTTCCGTGCAAGCCGATTTTCTCCGGATCCGCGCCCAGCTCTGCGGCATGGTCGTGAACCCAGCAGAGGGCGGTATAGCAGTCCAGCAAAGGCGCTGGGAAGTGAACCTCTTTGTTGGTCAGACGGTACTCCACGCCGACTACGATGCAGGGTGTGTGCTCGGCCAAATAGATGCAGCGGTAATTATCGATATCCAAATTTCCGGCCACCCAGCCGCCGCCGTGGATCTCCAGAACAACCGGAGCCTTCTCCGGAAGACCGGCAGGCGTGTACACGCGGATGCGCAGTTCCGTACCCTCTTCGGTTCCGGGAATCATCCGGTCTTCCATGGTCATGCCTTCCGGAAGCGTATATCCTTTGATATACTTCTGCTGCGCTTCGTTTGCTTTGTCCTGTTCCTCTTTGGTTCCATGGGCCAGAATATCGTAGAGATTCAGATGATATTCAAAACCGGGATACGCTTTTCTTTCCATGATACGGATATCCTCCTTTTTTACACTCCATGCCGGCTTTTCGGCATGATGTTCCCTCTATATGGTAGGTAAATGGATGGGAGGCTCTGTCTATGCAGAGCCCCCCGGAATGTTGATGGGATAGAATGAAGTTACTGAACTCCGCCGGCCTTCAGATAGGCCTCGGCCAAATCAGCGCCGATATCGGTCTTAATCGTCTCCCACACGGGCTTAGCCGCTTCCTGCATAGCCTTAAAGAGATCGTCGGTAAACTCCAGCGTGGTGATGCCGTCGCCGATGGCGTCATAAGCATTCTGATCGATCTGAGCAGTCGCCTCATAAACCTGTTTCATAAACTCTTCGGAGAACTGGTTTAGAATCTGCTGGTACTCAGCGGGCAGGCTGTCATAGGTTTCCTTGTTGATCGCGATCACGCTGATAAACGGGAATGCGGTAACCGGCATGTAATAATCCTGTACCTCATAGAACTTGCTGGCGTAGACGGCCGTAATCGGGTTGTCCTGCGCCTGAACCAGTCCCTGCTGCAGGGCCATGTACAGATCGCTGAATGCCAGAGGGGTAGGCTTTGCGCCCAGGTTCTCCCAGAACGCAGTGTGATACTTATTCTCCATGACGCGGATGGTCATGCCCTGGAAATCTTCCGGCTTTTCAATCTTTACATTGGTAGACAGGCCGCGGAAGTTGGTAAAGCCAAGACCCAGCAGCTGCATCTGCTTGTCGTTAAAAATCGACTGGAACGTATCCTTGAACGCCTTCACTCCTTCATAGGCAGATTCGGCGCTGTCAAATACAGCGGGCATATCGAACACTGCAATTTCCGGCATATAGGAAAGCAGAGGGGAAGTCGCCATGGAGATCATGCCGATGCTTCCGGCCATGCAGCTCTCCGCCAGCTCGCCGTCGCCGCCCAGAACGCCGTCCCAGGACAGTTTGATCGTCAGCTTGCCGCCGGTCTTTTCCTTGACTTCGTCGGCCAGAGCCTGCTGAATTCCATACATCTCGTTGGTGGAAGATGCGGAAGATGCGATTACGATTTCTACCGGATCCAGATTGCTGGCGTCAATCGCCTCAATTCCGGAGCCTGTGCTGCCGGCAGCCGTGGTTCCCTCTGCCGCAGTGGTGCCTTCCGCAGCCGTGGTTCCTTCCGCAGCCGTCGTCGCAGCAGCCGTAGTGGAGCCTGCCGTGGTGGCAGCCGCCGTCGTAGAATCATTTCCGGAGCCGCAGGCAGCCATGGACAGGACCATTGCCATCGAAAGCGCTCCTACTAAAATTTTCTTTGCTTTCATTTTTTCCTCCTAAATTGTGAATATATTGGTGCCGGCCTTCGGCCGGAAATACCATCGTTTTTTTAACCAACCAGAACCAGGCTGATCGCAGGGATAAAGGTAATTAACAGCAGCGCGATGCAGTAAGTTCCAATCAGGGGCAGGGCCCTCTTTCCTATTGTCATCGCGTCTGCCTGCACCATTGGCGCGGCCACAAACAAGTTCATGCCGAAAGGCGGGGTAACGAATCCGGCTGCCAGGTTGACGGTCATGATGATTCCCAGATGAATCGGGTCCACACCCAGTTTCGTGGCAAACGGCAGCAGCATCGGAGCTAAGATCATGATGGCAGGGCCTACATCCAATACCATGCCCATCAGGAACAGGATCAGGTTCAGCAGCAGCAAGAACACGACTTTACTGCTGATGGTGGCGGACAGGAAGTTGGCCAGGGACTGGGGAGCATCCACCAGAACCAGGATCTTCATGAACGCCTGGGCCAGAGCCAGCATCATGCCCAGAGGAGCATAAGTTTTTACGCCCTCCTGGAAGAAGGTCAAAAGGTCGCGGAAACGAACGCTTTTATAAATGAACAAACAAACGATAATCGCGTAGAACACGGATATGCAGGCAGCTTCGGTGGGCGTCACGATACCGGAATAAATACCGCCCAGGATGATGACCGGAGTCAGCAGAGCCCAGAAACCGTCTTTAATTACATGAAGAATTCCTTTGGAGCGAAGCTCATTGTAATGCGACTCGATTCTCTGCCGGTCCTCGCCCTTTCTCGCACAGTAGAACACGGTGTAGATCATCAGGGTCAGGGCGATCAGGCAGCCCGGAAGGATTCCGGCGGTAAACAGGTCGCCCACCGAAGTGTTGGTAACCAGGCCGTAAGCGATAAACGGGATACTCGGCGGGATGATAACGCCCAGACCGCCTGCGGTGGCTACCAGAGCAGCCGAGAAGGTCTTCTCATATCCGAGATCCGTCAGGAACGGAATACACATTGCGCCGACCGCCGCACAGGTGGCGGGACCGGAACCGGAAATCGCACCGTAGAACAGGCAGGTAACGATAACCGCGCAAGGCATACCGCCGCGAAGCTTTCCAATAAATACGGCAAATACATCAAACAGTTTTTTTGACAGTCCGCCGGTGGCCATAATGGCGCCGGACAGCATAAACAGCGGAATTGCCAGAATCGAGGTTGTATCCACGCCCTTGATCATACTGCGGACTACAAACTGCAAGTCTCCCTGGAAGTTCGGATCCAGCAGAGCCGGGAAGATCGTGCCGAAGCCCATGGCCATGGCAATCGGGATACCCAGCACCAGGCAGAGGAAGAATACACCAAAAATTATTCCGATCATGCGTTTTCTCCTCCTTCGATTGTTTTCTTATCTCCTTTTTTCAGTTCCATTAAGGTTAAAATTACGCTCTGGATTCCGCGGATGATTCCGGAAAAGAATCCCAGCGGAGCGGAAAGATACAAGAGCCAGGTCGGCATCTGCATTGCCGGGCTTAACTGGCCAATCTTCAATGCGTTCTGCATCACTTCCCAGGAAGGAAGGAACATAATACAGCAGAAGGCCACTGCCAAAATCTTTCCTACGATGTCCAGAACAGCCGTTACCGGACGAGGGAACAGTTTAATGACAACATCGACCCGCAGCATACTTCCTTTGCGGATACAGTAACCGGTTGCCAGCATTGCCGACCATACAAAGCAGTAGCGGCAGAACTCTTCCGGCCAGGGCAGCGGATTCTTAAACGCATACCGGACGATGACTTGGAACATCATGATACAGGCGATCAATATTAGGAAGATAACCAGGATGGCCTCCTCCAGGTACCGATCCAGCCATTTGAGAAACTTCGGTACTTTCACTTCAATTCTCCTCCTCATTTCCTTATTATTGTTAACAAGGTGCATTCCTGGGGGAATCTGAATGGATCCGATTCATATTTTCCCCCTATGAGATGATAGCCACAGAATAGCATAAAGGGGAAAACTCGTATAGATGGGAAAATTTCGACAGACAAACCGGGATTGTACATATGTGAAGATTTGGTTAACGATTTTAAATTTTGTTAAAGAAAGGGTAAAAAATAGCTGCGAAGCAGATATTTTTGTCCGTCCTTTTTATGGCGCGACGTAGGAGCGCAGTAAAAAGAACGGCAGGAATGCTTTTCCTTCCTGCCGCTCTCCCCTATTTACAGTCCAAACGCCACATCATACCCCAGACGGACCGCCTCCGTCATCGTGGCAGGCTTATTGCAGTCCCCAATCTTCCGAAACTCCATGGCACACTCCCGGAAGGCTTCCACCGCCTCCTCGTCGGCCCGCATCCCGACCGCCAGAAGTACCGTGTCCGCCGGACAAAGGGTTTTCTCCCCCTCTGCGTTTTCCACCCATACCCCCTCCTCTGTAATGGAAACACACCGGTGGTTCAGAATGACCTTGGGCGCTCCCGGTTTTTGATATTCTTTATTCACGGCCATATAGTGCAGATACGGCGCGCCGAGGCATAGCTTATCCCGCATCTCCACCACGGTCACCGCGTGGCCCTTGGAGCTTAAATGCAGTCCTTCTTCTGCTCCCAAAGGCCCCCCTCCGATGATCACCACATGTTCCCCGATTTTCACTTGATCCGCCTGGTCCACCGTATACACGTGGGGCAGATCCACACCGGGGAACGGCGGACGGATCGGCCCGGCTCCCACCGCTGCGATAATAACGTCGGGATGAAGCTCTTTCGCCATCTCAGGGGTCACTTTCGTATTCATCCTCAGATCGATATCCCGCTGTTTCACCCAGCGGATCTGCCGGTCAATATACCGGCGGTATTCTTCTTTAAAGGGCGCTTTCGCAATGACATTCACCAGGCCTCCCAGGCGGTCCGATTTTTCGCACAAAATCACTTCGTGCCCCCGGTCCGCCGCCGTGATCGCCGCCTGCATCCCGCCGGGGCCTCCGCCGATAATCAAAACTTTCTTCCGGGAACCGGGCTTAATGATGTTCTTCTGCCACTCCCTTCCGATTTCTGGATTCACGGAGCAGCGGCGCAGATGGGCGTGGAACGGGACATATTCCGCCGGGCCGTAGGCGCCGGGAATGCAAGTCCCGCAGCGAAGGCAAGGGGCCACATCCTCCTCATGGCCATGATATACCTTGCTGACCCACTCCGGATCCGCCAGGAAAGCCCGGCCGGCCGCCACCATATCCACCATGCCGTCTGCAATCGCCTGGTCCGCCTGCTTCAGATCGCTGATCCGTCCAACCGTGACCACCGGTGTTTTGACCGCTTCTTTGATTTTTGCCGCCAAGGGAAGGTTACAGCCCCGCTCCGCAAACATGCTGGGGAATAAAAGGCCGCAGCTGGGATCCCAGAACGACGAGGAGGTAATGTGAATCAGATCCACTTTCCCGTCCAGCATCCGGGCAAACTCTACGGCCTCCTCCGGTTCAAAGCCGCCTTCCATGTGATCGTCAGCGGAAAAGCGGTATTCCACCGGCAGGCGGGGGCAGCGCTTTTTGATGGCATCCACAATCATCAAAGGAAAGCGGGCGCGGTTTTCCAGGCTACCGCCGTACTGATCTTTCCTGTGATTATACAAAGGAGACATAAACTGGCTCAGCAGCCAGCCGTGGGCGCCGTGGATCTGAACCATATCGTGCCCTCCATACTGAGCCATAGCAGCAGCCCTCGCGTAGGCTTCCACAATCTGAAACATAATATCCTCCGGCATCTCTGTCGTCATAATGCCGTAGGGATTCTTCATCGCGCTGGGGGCGTACAGCTTACCGTCCGGAGCTACCGCCAAGGTGTTCCATCCGCCGTGATGAACCATGGACACGGAAGAAATCGCTCCGTAGCGGTGAACCGCCTCGCTCTCCTTCATAATATCCTGAAGTGCCAGCGCCGTGTCGCTGAAGGTCGGTCCGCTGCTGTCATCCGAGAGTTTTGTGACCGCGGTCTCCTCGTGGACGATCAGACCGGCTCCGCTTTTCGCCCGCAGCTCATAGGATATCATATTCTCCATGGAAGCAAACTCCGGGGAGTCGTTGGGGATAGCGATCGGGGAAGATTCGATGCGGTTTTTGATGACCACATTTCCAATTTTGATCGGGCTGAACAAATGGGGATATTGACTGTGCATAAAAAGATTCCTCCTTACTTTTCCAATGTGTTTACCGGGAATACAAACCACATCCAAAGGCCGGCGGATATCCGGCTTTTGGAAATGCGCAGGAAAAAGACCTGTCGGCTAAGGCTTAGCAAAGAGGATTTACTGAACGCGTTCTATTAGAACTGAATATGTTTAGTCGCTTATTGTTATTTTACCGCGGGAGCAGAATCATGTCAATGCTTCCGCCATATTTACTTTTTTTTATTTTTATGTTAGGATTTAATAGACAAAATACAATCACGGAGGGTTCTAATGACAAAGCAACCGCGCGAAGAAGCCATATTGGAGAAGGAATTTGACAAACCCTCCCAACAGCTCCTCCACACTTCCGCCAGCCGCAGGGACGCCATCATGCGCGCCTCCATTCATCTGTTCCTGGAACAGGGCTACTCAAACACGACGGTACGCCAGATTGCCCAGGCCACGGATACCAGCCCCAGTTTAATTATCTATCACTTTGGCTCCAAACAGGCGATTGCCCAGGCCTTCCTAAAAGCCAAAATGCAGGAACTCCGCAGCGAACTGCTGCAACTGGTGGACATCCGTACGGAACCGGAACTATTCTGCTGCACCTTTGTCCGCCTGTTTCAGACTATCATGTCTTCCCCGGCGCTGTGCCGTTTTTACCATGATATGATTGAGGAAGGGCTGTTTCGGGAATTCTTCTTTTCCAGCAACGACGGGATTAATGCCAGCATGCTGATTCTTTCCAAGCGCAATGTGAAACTTCCTCCGGACATTGCCAACTTCTACACCCATTATATTATTCCCAGTGTGGAGATGGCCCTGTGGCTCTCCGCGGATACCGGAGTACCCGGCGATGAAAAACTGGACATCCCCTTCCGCGCTCTCATGGGACTGATCTGCGTTCCCACCGAAGAGGTAGACGCCACCTGCGCCCACGGACGAGAGATTGTCCGCCGCCTGCTGGAAGAAAAACCGGAGCTGGCCTCCTACGACTAGCAGGACTTGGATCAATCCATATGAGAGGAACAAAAAAGGAACCGCCGAAGGTGCCTCCCGATAAGAAAACATCATGGGGCAAGAGAGAACGGTATAGCTTCGGCTATGCCGTTTTTCTCATTCTTGCCTTGATGAAGTGACTTTGGATACTTCCAGGGCTCCAATGCCCTTATAGTAGATGTCAATTTCCTGGGTGCGGTTCTTGCCCTTCGGATCGCTGGCTGCATGAACAACAATCTTCTCGATAAATTCATGCAAGATACATGGGGTCAATTCGGGGATTTCCGTATACCGTTCTACAACGGAGAGAAACCTTTCCACATTGGCGCTTTTGCGTTCGTCTACCTCGATTTCATCCCGAAGGGCAATCGCTACATCTTGAAGCTGATGCTGCTCTTTCTCATAGTCGGTAGAGAGCTTTTGAAAACGCTCGTCAGAAAGTTTTCCCGAAATGGTATCTTCATAGAGCCGCTTGAAAATGGTGTCCAGTTCTGCGATCCGCTTTTCAGCATCAGCTAATGTTTTCTTCCGCTTTGACAAACCTCGGTTACGTTGGCGCATATCCGCATCCATAACCATCTTTACAAAATCGTCTTTGCGCTGTGATGCAAAGGAAACGATCTCACGCAGATTTTGCAGAACCAATTCCTCCAGGATAACAGTTCGTATGGAATGTGTCTGCCCGCATACGTCACGGCTTTTCCGATAGCCCGAACACAGGTAATATTCCTGATCGCGCCGGAAATTGGTTGCCCTGCATTGATACATGATGGAGCCGCAGTCGGCGCAGAACATCATGCCGGAGAACATCCCCATTTCTCCCATCTTTGTGGGTCGGCGCCGCGTCTGCCTTGCAAGCCTTGCTGCATCGGCAATCGCCTCCGTCCAGATGGCTTCATGGGTATTCTCAAAAATCTTCCACTCGGTTTCTGGATTGAGAAGGGTCTTTTTGCTCTTGTAGGATTTTTTGCGGGTTTTGAAATTAACCGTGTGCCCCAGGTATTCACGCCAGCGATCCATGATGTCGGCAATCGTAGAAGAATCCCAAGCGTAAGGAGAACCTTTCTTTGTGACATTGGTTGTCCTGCCTTTACTCGCATAGTAAGCAGCCGGAGTAAGGATTTTTCTTTCCGTCAGTTTTCTTGCGATCTGCGAGGGTCCCAAACCGTCCATGATATAGAGACCAATTTCATAAACTACCTGGGCGGCTTCTTCATCCTTCACCCATTGCTTTTTGTCATCAGACGATTTTATGTATCCATACGGAGGCAAGACAGTCAAATGTTCCCCTGCATTGCCTTTCACTTTCATAACGGCACGGATTTTTTTGCTGGTGTCTTTGGCGTACCATTCATTGATGATATTGCGGAAGGGCGTAAACTCGTTGTCGCCCTGGGTACTGTCTACACCATCATTCACCGCAATAAAGTGAATATCATGTTCGGGAAACATGATCTCCGTATACATGCCGACTTGCAGATAATCACGTCCGAAACGCGACATATCCTTAATGATAACACGCTTGACAAGACCTGCCTCAATATCTGCAATCATCTGCTGAAAGCCTGGGCGGTTGAAGGTCGTACCTGAGATGCCGTCATCAACATAGAATTTGAAATTGCTATATCCATGCTCACGGGCATACTTTTCCAGGATTTTTTTCTGAGATGAGATTTGTCAAGGGTATTTTCACCCAAGTTGCGGTGATTCTTCTTTTCGTGCAACTACAACAAACCGCCCGTTTTTTGTGTGGTAGCTGCAAGTAGACAGGGTCAGCAGTTCATCTCCGTATACAGCAATGACCCCCGTGTCGTACAGAGCGGCCTTCTGTACCTGATCCACATAGTCCTCAAAAACGGAAGCATCGCTCACATCCGTATATTGATAGTAGCGGAATACGCCTTCGGCATCCTGCGGATAGGTTTCTGAATAAAAGGCAGCCAGTACCTTGTATTCTCCGGAGGCAGCAAGGGTATCAAATCGAATGATGGGGTGTTCCTCCCAGTACGCCCGGTCGGCATAGGAGAGAAGCGTGGCAAACATAGAGCCGTTTTTCATGTTGTGCCCGTATATGAGGTAGTTGCCACAGCCCTCATAGCAGGAGGCCGACAGGAAAGGAACACCGCTCTGGGAATCCTTTCCGTCAAAGTCCCGCCGTAGATAGTATTCCCCGTTCTTCGGCGTGTGCATAACCGGATAGTCCAGCTCCGTTCCCTCTATACAAATCCAGCCCCAAAAATCTTGGTTTATCTCTTTCAACGCAGCATAAGGAGAGGAGGCATCGTCGGTTTCCGGTGGCTCCTGCGTCTGTGATGGGTCAAAAGCCAAAAAGGGCTGTTTTACGATTTCTTTCAGTTGCTCAAAGTTATCCTGCTCTCGGTGAGCCTGCGATATGATCCCATAAACCATATATGCGGAGACGAAGAACAAGACACTGAACACAAGGAGCAATATAGAACGCAGTTTGTTTTTTCTTTTCATGGCGCTTCCCTTTCACAAGAAAAGCGGCGAGACAGGTGTCTTTCATACCCCGTCTCGCCGCCAGTTTCATTATCTCTTACAGTGTTTGCCTTTATATTTACGTTTGCTCCCCAGCAATGTAATAATTGTACCCATGCCGGAAATTCCTAAAAGCACCAACCACAGAGTCAAATTTGTTTCATCCCCTGTCTTGGGAACATCATCAGTTGGCTTATCCGGATCGGTGGGGTCATCCGGATCGGTGCGGTCATCCGGATCGGTGGGGTCGCCCGGATCGGTGCGGTCATCCGGATCGGTGCGGTCATCCGGATCGGTGGGGTCGCCCGGATCGGTGGGGTCGCCCGGATCAGTGGGTTTATCATCGTTTGTTATAGTAAATATCATCCCGTTCTGATCTACTTTCGCTGTGAAACCGTCCGGCACATTCACTTCGTCCACTGTCCAAGTATACCCATCGCTGAGTCCAGTCCAAGTGAATGTCCAGTTATTTCGGTCGCTTAGTTCGACTTTCTCATATTCTTTGCCATCTCTCAACAGGACAACCGTTACAGAATCCGTCGCCTTGCCCCCATCATCCAGTATCCACTCTTTTTTCACTGTGAGGCTGGAATCATCAGGATCCGGGTCAATCGGCGTTACATCCTTGGTGTTTGTAAACACTGCTGTAGATGTACCATCTTTTGCAATCGTTCCCATATCGCCAGTCTTGGTTGTCACATAGCCGTCATCAGAATAATCATCCTCAGCCACCGTGTAGGTGATACCAGCCGGAAGCCCAGTCGCCGTCTTGCTCTCGCCGTGCTTCAGGGTGAAGGTTGCCACACCATCGGTAAAGGTCATATCCCCGAAGGTGCCGTTGATGCTCGTGTCGCTGAGGCGCACGGTGAAGTTGAAGGCCTTCTGCTGATCGCCAGCGTTGCCTGCTACGGTTTTGGAGACAGTCAGGCTGCCAAATTCATCTTTCGTATTGGTAAACGCCGCGGTCGATATCACATCTTTCTCAATCGTTCCGGTATCTCCTGTTTTGGCTGTCGCATAGCCGTCCTGATCCGCTTCCGTCTCCGTTACTTCATATGTAACCCCCGCCGGAAGTCCTGCTGCGGTCTTACTCTCACCATGTTTCAATGCGAAGGTCGCCGCACCATCCGTAAATTCCATATCTCCATACGTTCCACTGATCGTCTGATCGCTCAGTGTTACCGTGAAATGGAACGCCTTATCTTTATCTCCCGCGTTTCCTGCCACCGTTTTTGATACAGTCAAACTGCCAGTTGCCTTTACCTGTTCTAGTTTGTTCTTCAGCGTTACTATGACCTTGTTATCCTCGACACTCTCCGTTACTGTTACTCCATCAAGCTTATAACCGTCAACGTTCAGCTCTTTCAAGGTCCCCTCGTAATACCCGTATGAGGTTTTACCATAAAGTGATGGAACGGTATAAGTCCAGTTCTCACTTGCTTTCAGCGTAATAGGTACATTAGGCTTATCATGCTTACTGTCTAATGTATCTGCCAAGTCAACTGTGAAGGTAATTTCATTTGGACGCTTGCTTTCATCACCGTCATCCTCCCATACTTTCTGAAAGATCAGGTCACACCCCTTCCACCCCACATAAGTGTCATTCGCACCGGCGGCTTCTGCAATTACGTTGTGCCCAAACAAAACCATACCCGCCAGGCAAAGCATCAGGAATACGATGCAATAAGAAATATGTTTTTTTGCTGTTTCCATAAATATTCTATCCTTTCTGATGTTTTTTCATAGAAAAATCACTTCTAAAAATCATCTAAATTTTTGTTGACTGCATCGGCGATCTCGGACATTCTGCTTTCCAGCCAGGGACCGGGGCACTCTGTGTCGTTCCGGAACATGCTGTGAATGGTCAAATTACCGCCGGCGTCGCCTGTATAAACCAACTCCTCTATGCCATTGCGCCTGCATATATCTGTACACAATTCAATGAGCGTTTCATAAGCTTCATCGCTGACCCGCCAGTCGCCCCCTATAGCTTCATTGGCAACCTCAATGGTCACTGCCATATTGTCATTTTCAGCGCTGGAACTGGCCCATGACCGATTTTCTTCCTCCACATAGAGAGCCACATTGCCGTGGCTGTCGATCCCATAATTGGAAGAAGCGTTCCGATCCCTTTTACCGAAAGAGTCTCCCAATTCTTCCAAGGTAAGATTCGCCGCCATGTGGTGAATGGTGATCTTTTTGATTTCCGTTTCTCTGGGGAAGCTCGCATTGGGAGAAAGGTGCACATAGGCAGTAAGAGGGCTGTTTCTTGCGATAACTTCCTCCATTTCAGTTTCGGTCAACTGTTTGCCCACATAGAGCGGAAGCCTTCTCCACGTCTGATAGCCTCCCGTCAGAGTGACAGCGGATAAGACAAAAAAAAGCACGAGAAGTACGGCTGCGATGTTGGGAGGAGAATTTCCTTTTGTGTGGTTCTTTTGCGTATTCAAGAATATGCTCACCTCCTCATTGCAGACATTGCAGTGTGTTCCATGCAAACAATACGGAAAACACGCTGAAAATGCACTTCACAACGGCTCCGCCAAGCAGGCGGGTCTTCCCTTCATCCTGTGCCGAGATCATAATCATAAACGGTACAGTTGCGATGTAAAAGAAGCTGGTGTCCATCAGGTTGTGGGCAAGAACGGCGAAAAACGCACCCCGCTGTGCCTTATCTTCTTTCTTGCAAAGATGACGGACCATAGCGACGATCAGCATCGCTAAAGCCGGCAGCCCCAATTCCACTCCCACATGGACAAAAACATTGTGAATGTGCCAGGTATTAAAGTATGGGTCTGTATCCAGCATGTTCAGCCAGCGCCACTGATAAGGACCCACGCCCAAAAAGGGACTTTCACAAATATATCCCAAACCATTTTTTATCATGGCCAGGCGCTCTAAGAAAGTCGCAGCGGCGTTTGGCCTTAGAAAAACCAGTATGCCCGCCCCGCAGACCCCTGCCAGACAAATCAATCCTCTGAGCCATTTGCGCTTCGCCAAATACCCTTTGAACATCTCCCCGTACCATGCGCTAATCAAAATATAACCGCAAATAATAAGGCAGAGCCATGGCCAATCCGTGTAATCTCCGGCTACATAAAGGAGAATGCCGCAGCCTCCGGCAAAAATAATCTCCGACCCTCTGCAAATCAAAGCCGAAACCCGTTCTTTTCCATGAATATGCATTGCAATGACCCCAACGCCCAGCGCCCCAAACGCTCCTATGGACAGCGTCAGCGCCAGCGCCGCCAGTGTAATAAATTCCACCCCATGAAAAAGTCTTTTTAGAAGGGGATTTTTTCCTTCCAGTTCGAAAAGACAGCTTTGTAGCGCAAACCAGCCAAGAACCAGCATCATGCCCATGGCGTTTGGATTTCCCATGAAGCCAGAAAGCCTTGAGGCGGTTCCGGAAAATGCCGCCAGTGTAAACTGACCGAGCCCTATGGCGGCCATCACGCCAACCCATATTGCACACAGTCTTTTCAGAAGCATCCGCTCCCTGCCATCAAGATATGCCGCCAGCAGATAGACTATCGGAAAGACCGACTGGGTAGAAGCCAATCCTTCCAGTGTGTTTCCGAAAACTCTGTATCCGGAGAGAAAACTGATTATATTATAGAAGATCAACGGCAGAAGAACCCACAGATCCACTTTTACAGAGGTCTGTAAAAGCCCCACGATACACAGGAGCAGTCCCACAAGCGATACGATGATAAAGCTTCCCGCACCAACAAAAGTGAATATGAAGAACGCAAGAAACAACATCATAACAATGTGAAAATTCTTGAAATCGCCTGGCGGCGCTTTTATGCCTTTATGGAAAAACTTATTTTTCTTCATTGTTCTATTGTTTTATCCCCCTTCTGATTGTACGCAGTGAGAAAGTGTCTAACAGCGATATTCTACATTGGGACTATAATCAAAAGGTGTACTTTTTGACAGCCTTTCTCATTTCAAGTTATACAACAAAACAGCCTGAAATTCAAGAGCATTTGAGGATTTTGAGTGTGTATCAGAGGAGTTTTTCTTGCCTCTGAAGTGCAGGAATTCTGTCGGAGGGCTACTGTCAAAAGGTACACCTTTTGACAGCTTTATTACTGTTATCGCTTCAGTTTTTCGCCTTTGAGAAGCCCATATTCCCGCAATTTGCGGTAAAACGTGGCTTCGCTCATATTGCATTGATTAAGGACTTCTTCAAAAGGAAGTCTTTTTTGTTCCCATGCGTGGACGATTTTTGCAAAATTTTCAGGCACTTTCTTTTCAGGTCTGCCAAACTTTACCCCTCTTGCTTTCGCTTCGGCAATTCCCTCGGCCTGCCGTTTCTTAATGTTTTCACGCTCGCTCTGTGCTACAAAGGATAGGATTTGCAGCACAAGATCAGCGATAAAAGTTCCCATTAGGTCTTTACCGTTTCGAGTATCCAAAAGCGGCATATCCAACACACAAATATCAATGCCGATTTCTTTCGTGAGAATACGCCATTGTTTCTGAATTTCCTCATAATTACGTCCCAGTCGGTCAATGCTTAAAATATACAGCAAATCCCCGGCTTTTAACTTTTTTACCAGCTTCTTATAATTAGGACGGTCAAAATCCTTGCCGGACTGCTTGTCCATAAAAATGTTTTTTGCAGGTACAGCTGCCTCCCGCAGGGCAATCATCTGCCGTTCTTCATTCTGGTCAGTGCTGGATACCCTTACATATCCGTATATATTCATATTTTTGTTTCCTCCATTTTTCAAAATCATTATAAAAAAAGCGAGCAGGAACAGCTATTTACCGTTCCTGCTCATGGTGTTTGGGCTTTCTTTGTTGATCTGTTTTTTGTCGCCGCTGCTGTTTCTGACGCAGGCGTTCACGAAGAGAGCGGGCTTCTACTTCTTCATTCAGCAATGCGCCTACCTCCCGCCTGCTGTCAAACATCATCAGCAGATTATATTTATCGCCATAGGCTTCCTGCACACGCTGTATGGAATTTCGTTCATGGCCGGAGCGTATCGCCAGCCTTGCTTCATACAGCTTCGCAGGGTCAAACTCTGCCGCCTGCTCTTGAAACCCGGCATACTGTTTGAGGGCATCGTCCAGTTCTACGGTATACCTTGCTTCGCTTGTTTCCAACTTTTTCAAACCAGTCTCCAATGTGCGGATTTCCTTACGGAAACTGTCGGCAGTAGCATCCTCTGGAAATTGCATCTGCTGAAGCAGAACAGCTTTTTCAGAACGCAGTTCTTCCAAATCCTCTGTCAGCTCGGCAATCCGTCTGGCAAAGTCACGATGCTTCAGGACATGAATAATCGGCGTTTTCTTTTTCTCCGTCAGTGCTATTTTTCGCTCCTTGGACTTCGCCTTAATCTTATCTGCAAGGACAATATATTCATTCATATCTTCACGATACAGATTCAGAGATTGCTTAATGCGGTGTTTGCCACTGCTAATATGCAAAAGTTGGTATTTGAAAATTATCATGTTGCTCCGCAACCTTTCCATTGCATCTGCGATAGCGGGCAGCGTGTTCTTGACCGCCTGCATCAGTTTTTTGACCGTTATCGTCAATTCACGAAGCAGGGCGTTGTCAACCTTGATTTGACGGTTGATTTCACACCTGTCGGATATAATACCTTTTTTCTCCAGCGCACGAGCAACTGCACCCTCGTGAATGGTTGGCTGCTCGTCCAGACCTCGCTCCGCATGGCCTCGGTGGTCAATGCGGGCATCGTGACCGTACTGCTGCAAATAGCGATTTGTTACTTCTGCCCACGCCTTGCGCCATTGTACAAGCTGTTCCTCACTGTTCCAGCGCTCGGTGATGGGATTCTGCCTACCGAACTTAGTGCTTTTGGGATATTTATTCACACGCTCATAGCCTTGTGCTTCGGCGGCAGAGGGTGTCATATAACCCTTTTTCTTGCCAATTTTATACTGATATTGTTTCTGCCATCCGTCAGCCTGTGCCGCTTTGAACTCGGCGGCAGTAAAGCCCCGTTCCTGGCCATCCTTGATGCAGAGATATTCTTTCTCAGTCTTATACTGCCATTTGCCGTTTTCGTCTAACGGGCGCACAGTCAGCATAATATGAGCATGGGGATTGTGACCGGGCGGGTCTGGATCATGAATCGCCACATCTGCGCACATCCCCTCGGTGACAAAATGCTCGTTGATGAAATCAGAGAGAAGCTCTTGCCATTGTTCTTTGGTTAGCTCAACAGGAAGTGCCGGAACAAACTCACGGGCAAGGCGGCTGTCTTTCGTTTTTTCATTTTCTTCAACGGCATTCCACAGGGCGGCTCTGTCTTGCCACTCTGCAGGAGCATATTCAGGCAGAAATACCTCTCTCCATACAAGTCCTTTCTTTCGGGTGTAGTCGTGCCGCACTCCATCGTAATCGTTCAGAATATTGGAGCAACTCAGATATGCAGAAGCCGCAACAGCAGATCGTCCTGCACCTCGGCTGATAATCTTTGCTTCCAAGTGATAAATAGCCATTCGTTTTCATCGTCCTTTCATTTTTATTTTTTCTGTTTCTCTTTTTAAAGAGAAAATGGGTGTGTCGTGTTATTCGGCACACACATAACTGAGATAAATCTGCCAGTGGCAGGTTTTCGCAGGCAGACGGCGGGATGGGGCGGCAATATGCCGCCACATCGTTTTGCTGACAGATCAAAATATAGAGCTGACTGCACAGGCGATGTCCGCTTGCGGCATTGCCTGCCCCCTCTGGAGAACTGTCTGGAAGACAGTTCGTGAGGAGCGCATGAGCCTGACCAACGGGAGGGATACCACCGCCTGCTTTGCAGGTGGTGAGTAAGTGCGCCCTATCCGAGTTCTGGGATAGGGCGCATTATCCCAGATATTCAATTATCCGAGGAAATTCTTAAAAAGCACCATCCGTAAAGGCTTTCAAGAAGATTTCCTCGGATAATATTTTACCTACATGGTACAGTTAAAGCCA
>NZ_JALIFO010000009.1 GCF_022867805.1 Cuneatibacter sp. NSJ-177 | reverse complement strand
AGACACTTCATATCGAAATTCCAAATGAGTATAGATAACTGCAAATAACAGTTTGTAGGGGAGTTCTGATACTCCCCTATAAAAATGGCTATTTATCAACTGTTTGTTGTGACATAGCCTTGATTTTTCTGCGAATCCCTATTTCTACGGGATGATTTCCCATATTCTAGAAGAATTTCATTTCAGACTGAATCCAGGGAAAACCTCTTTTCAGACGGGACAATTCGTAAGCAATGGCTTTGTAGTCGGTTCCGATGTGCATTTGTCAAGAAGCAAGCGGAAGGAAATGAATACTTTTCTCTTTGCGCTGATGGATAACCCCGGAAAATATGAGAGGAGAAATTCAGCCGAACCCTATCGATTGGATCGGAGGCGATTCCGCCGGGAAGCGGATCTTCTTCAAACGGCAGGCGAGATTTGGCCTATGAGGAGAGGGATTGACCCCTCATTTCTCAGCAAGGAGGATTTGATTTATTATCTCTGCGGATACCGTGCCTTTTTGATCTCTGTGGTAGAGGGGAATCGGGAACGGACAGATTCGGTCCGCCAGATGGAAAAGCTGTTACGGAAACTGGAGATGGTTTTGAGGGAGCTGGCTGTCTGAGACATAGGAGGAGATATGGGAGGCGAACGTTTACAGGAATATTGGAGGCAGGAAGTTCGGGGCTTGGAGGCGGCCTACCGTCAGATGGAGGCTTTACTTCCCGCAGAGGGGAGAGCAGGGGCGGCTCATCCGGGGGAGGATGGACGGTATGTGGAATGCCTGCTGACGGAGGCGTTAAAGCGTTTCCTTCCGAGAAATTTAGAGATTTTCTCAGGATTTATTTTAAGGCCAGGTGTAAAGTCCGGCTGCTCAAAAGCTCCGCGAAGCTCTGATCCGGACCAACATTCCAGCCAGTTGGACCTAATCGTATATGACAGCGCTAATTATCCTGTTTTTCAACGTTTTGGAGGTCATGCCGTTGTGCCGCCGGAAGGCGTAATCGCTGTTTTATCAGTAAAAAAGCATTTGTATTCAAACGATCTGAAAAAAGAAATCCTAGCGCTGCAAAAGGCCGGGCATCTTTGCCGGGGCAGCGCGGGTGACCGCGCCCCGTTCTTGGCGCTTGTTTCTATGAAGAGCTGCTTGGAGGGTGAGAAGGGAACTACTGTGTGGAGAGCTTTGGAGGAAGCGTTTCGGGATCAACTGCCTTGGGAGTCGGAACTGGTTGGCTATATCGGTGCAGTTACCGAATGGAGCGTCTGCCGGAAGAAAAGAAGCGGAAAGCAGGAGATGGAATATGCACTGTATCTTCATCCGGATGAGGATGTCCATTGGGGTTTTCAATACCTGCTGAATGGGATTTTCAGCGTTTATTACTCCAAGGAGCGAAATCATGGGACCCGGCCTGGAGTCACGGCTTTTCCATCCGGAAAAGACAGGGATGTGTTCCTGGGGGGGATTCCTTATCGGAAGTATGGAAATAGGACTTGATTTTTGGGTACAGATACGTCATAGTGAAGAAGGGTTCTGATTTTGGTGATACTGGTTTGCGCGCCCCTTGGGCAGAAGCTTTTTGATTCTAGGGGAGAGCAGGGCTTAACATAAATTTCTTAAAAGGAAGGAAGATCAGATGAGACTGGTAACTTTTGCGCGCGGCGGAGCCGCCCGCCTGGGCATCTGCCGGAAGGACGGCACGGCGGTGATCCCGTTGGAGACGCTTTTGATTGATTATCCGGACATGACGGCGCTGATTGCGAACCTGACCGATGAGGAACGGGAGCGCATCGAACAGGAGGCCGGAGCCACCGAGGGAATCCCGCTGGAACAGATTCAGCTGCTGGCGCCGATCCCGCATCCGCGCCATGACGTGCTCTGCGTCGGCCAAAACTATGTGGCCCACGCCATTGAGTCAGCGAAATTCAAGGGCATCGAGTATAAAAAACCGGAGTATCCGGTCTACTTCTCAAAGCGGGTGAACCAGGCGGTAGCTCCCGGCGGAGCGATCGGCCGCCACGGCGGTTTGACGGAACAGCTGGACTATGAGGTGGAGTTGGCTGTGATCATTGGAAAAACCTGTTCGAAGGTATCCCGCGAGGAAGCATTCGAGTATGTATTCGGTTATTCTATCGGAAATGACATCTCCGCCAGGGATGTGCAGAACCGGCATAAACAGTACAGTTTTGGCAAAGGGCTGGACGATTCCTTCCCGATGGGGCCTTGGATCGTGACAAAGGACGAGCTGCCGAGCCCGCCGCATCTGAGAATCCAGTCCTGGGTCAACGGGGAACCCCGCCAGGACGGCAATACCGACGATTTCATCTTTGATATCCCGGAGCTGATTTCTCAGCTATCCGAGGGGATTACCCTGGAACCGGGGGATATCCTGATCACCGGAACCCCTTCCGGCGTCGGCATGGGCTTTCACCCGCCGAAATTTTTGAAGTCGGGCGACGTGGTCACCTGCCGGATCGAGGGGATTGGAACGCTGGAAAATGTGGTGGGGCCTTAAACCTGCCGTGCAAAGAAGATTCCTGGTTGTATCTGCATCCGGCCGGTAGGCTGGTGGGAAATAGAAGGAAGAAGAAAGGGGAAGGCCGGTTTTTGGATGGTCTTTCCCTTTGTTTTCGGGGAGTTTTATCATCCGCTCGCTGGGTTTCGGAACGGCCTTCTCTGGGATCCTTTTCCGGCAGTTCTCCCGGATCATGGGTTAGGAATAAAAACAATCGGCTTTCGGAAAGAATTGGGCAGCCGTGAAACCTTACACCGACTGTAAGTGGTTTTTCCACGAATGATCTCTTATAATAAGGCCATAAGCAAGGAGGAGATTTGCGATGAATACCACAGATCGGATTTTACGGGTAGATAGCCTGACGAAAACGTACGGTAAGGGCGGCAATAAAACGGAGGCCCTGCGGGGAATTACTTTTGATGTGCGGGAGGGCGAGTTTTTAGGGATTATGGGAGCCAGCGGCTCCGGGAAAACAACGCTTCTCAACTGCATCGCCACCATGATCCGGCCGACTTCCGGCAAAGTGATCCTGCGCGGGCAGGATATATCGGAATTTCGCGGTTCCAGGCTGGCGGATTACCGAGGCCGGATCATCGGATATCTGTTTCAGGAATTTGAACTTCTTGACAATCTGACCGCCAGAGAAAATATCACCCTTCCGCTGGCCCTGCACGGCAAGACCGCGAGGGAGGCGGAAGGGAAAATGAGAAAACTGGCTTCCATGCTGGATATTGCAGGAGTGCTGGATCAGTTTCCCTCTCAGCTGTCCGGCGGGCAAAAACAGCGGGTGGCTGCGGCGAGGGCGTTCATCGCAAACCCCGATCTTGTGCTGGCGGATGAGCCCACCGGCGCCCTGGACAGCAAAAATTCAAAAATTTTGATGGACCAGCTGGCTTCGGTCAATCGAGAGTTGGGAAAAACCATTATGATGGTCACCCATGACGCCAACGCTGCAAGCTATTGCTCCCGCATTTTGTTTATCCAGGATGGACGAGTTTTCCACGAATTACGACGCCATACGGAAAAAGAATCCACCGCCGCCTTTTATGAGAGAATCGTGACGGTGACGGCACAGCTGGGAGGAGGCGGCGCAAATGTTCTTTAAGCAAGTTTATCGGAATGCGGCCAAGAACAGAAAAGGCAGCGGATTGTTTTTTGGTTCCCTTGTCATTGCGATTGTAGCTTTCTACACCCTGCTGTCCCTCGGGGAACAGGACGTGATGCGTTTTCTTGCCACAGTGGAAAGCGACGCGGTGAAAAAGCTTTTGGCGCTGCTCCCGGTGGTATATGTGATTTCGCTGTTCTTTGTGTTTTTTCTCGTCTATTTTGCCTGCAAGTATCAAACAGACAACCGCCGCAGAGAGTTCGGCATGTATTTGATGCTTGGGATGAAGCGCAGCAGACTGTTTTTCATGCTCTTTTGTGAAACCGTCTGGAGCAGCCTGGTATCGCTTCTCATTGGCCTGCCCGTCTCTTTATTTCTTACGGAGGGAATCAGTCTGGCCACGGCCAAACTGGTAGGACTAGGCTTGATTGGACACCGCTTTTCCCTTTCCATCCCTGCAATCTTGTGGACGGTCTGCGGATTTGTCCTTGTTCAGATGTTTGCGATGCTGATCATCTGTATCCCTTTCGGCCGCACGGAACCGGCGGAATTGCTGCGTTTTGACGCCTCGAAGAGGCAGACGGAACAGTCAAAGGCGAAAAGCTCCGCCTTTTTTGTCCTCGGCATTTTGCTGCTGCTGACCGCCTACTATCTTGGCATCTTCCATCTGCGAAATCTGGACATTACGGTGCTGATTCTCCTTTTGTCCGGAATTCTCGGCACCTTTTCCCTTTACCGCGGGCTCGGAGGATTTCTTGGCAGGCGGATTCACAGAAAAGCTCCCGACGCCAGAGGACTCGCCACCTTCACCGGACGGCAGGTACAGGAAAATGTCATTCATCAGCATCAGGCGTTGGCGGTGTCCTCGCTCCTTTTGCTGATGGCGCTTACCTGCGTATCTTATGGCATTTCACTGGGGATTGGCCGCGCCACCGACACGCGCTCCACGGACTTTTCCATTTTTGCCAGTGAGGCGGAAATAGAGGCGGTGCTGGAAGATGAGGAAATTCATGACATGATCCGGTCCGTCTATCCCGTGTACCTTTCCAGAACTGAGGCTGCCATCGATGACAGCGTGATAAAAGAAGCGCTGCGAAAGATTGACGGCGGAGAGGCGATTGCCCAGAGTATTCATTGGGATTATGTGATTTCGCAGGGATCCTACAACCAGATGATGGCGGCGATGGGAAAGGATCCCATTGACCTTGACGGCGAAACAGTTGCCCTGTTTTCCTCAATGGGACGGGAAGGAGATTTCTTTTCGATTTTAGACCGTGCGGTGGAAGGGGGCGCTTCCATTCAAATGAACGGCAGGGAATACTCGTTTTACCCGTCTTTGTGCTATGATAATATTGTGGCGGACCGCGCGATTACTCTCTATGCAGCTTTGATTGTCCCGGATCCAATGTTTGCGGAAATCGCGTTGAAGACGGAGTCCTACTGCCAAAATGTCCATCTGACCGATGCCGCCGCCGAAGAGATGGGATTGATGCAGGCGATTCAGAAGGTGGACGGGAAACTGGACGCCGCCGGGCTGGAATACGACAGTTTTCTGGCAGGCATCGGCAGAAACCTGTTCTATACGGTATCGGCCAGTTATCTGACCATCTATCTCGGCATCCTATTTCTTTTGATTGCCAATACGGTGATCGGGTTAAAATATTTAATCGGGCAAAGGCAGAATAAGCACAGATACCTGACGCTTCTGACGCTGGGAGCTGGAACCGAGGAGCTTTGCAGCAGTGCGAAGAAACAGATTCAGACCTTCTTTTCTCTGGTGCTGGCGGTTGCGGTGATCAGCAGCGCGGCTGCCATCGTTTCGATGTTCACTGGTCTGACTAAGCTACCGATCGGCACTTCGGCGGTTACGGTCATTACCCTTGCGGGAATCGCTTTGCTGGTGTTTGTATTGACCGAGGCGATTTATATCCATGTGGTAAAGAAAACCGCCTGCCGGGAAATTTGTTCCCTGGAAAAGATCGGGGGAAGGGGAGTCGCTTCTTGATTAAAATTGTGGTCGTGGAAGATGATGTATATTTAAGGGAAGAAATTATGCTGACCTTTCAGAGGAAGGGATACTCGGTTTCGGGTATCTCTTCCTTTGCCGCCGCGGAGGAGGAGATCCTCCGCCTTGCCCCGGACCTCGTCTTATTGGATGTGAATCTGCCCCGGAAATCCGGCTTTGAGCTCTGTAAATGGCTGAAAAGCAGGGCGTCCTTTCCCATCTTGATTTTGACCGCAAGGGATACACTGATTGATGAACTGACGGCTCTGGGGCTCGGCGCAGACGATTTCCTGACAAAGCCGTGCCATCCGGACCGGCTGGTCGCCAGAGCCAGGCGGCTGTTACAGACCTACGGCAAGATTAAAAACGTCATCCAGGCAGGTTCCTTGGCATTGGATACGGACACCTATAAGCTGGTATGGCAGAACGCTTCCTTGATTCTGCCGGAAACCGAGGGGAAGATACTCCGTATTCTGATGGAGCGGCACCCCATGACCGTATCCCGCAGGGAAATCTTTACTTTTGTATGGGGAACAGACGAATTTGTGGATGAAAACATTCTTCCGGTCAATATGACCAGGCTGAGAAAGAGCTTGTCGGAAATCGGCCTGGGAGAGATCGTCAAAACTATCCGGGGGCAGGGCTACTGTCTGAAGGGGGAAGAGATATGAAAGCCTGGATCAATCGAATGGGAGCCTTTCCCATCCTACTTTTCTGCACAGATTTGATCTTCCTCTTTGTCACGTGGCTTGTATCTCCCTCTGCCATTCAGAGCGTAGGCCTGTTTATCCTGCTTTTTTCTTTGATTCTCCTGGCGGCTGCCGTAGGTCTTAAGCAGCGCGGCATGCGCAGGATGGCCAAAGCAATCGAAAGTTTTCTGGAGACGCCGGATGAGACGAACAAGGCGGAGCTTTTGCGCGCGGCCGGAGGGGAGTGGGAGGGCGAGGTGGATCTGCTTTATGAAAAGCTGACGTCGCAGGCAGCGCAGATCAATGAAGGAAAGATGGCGCTCTCGTCCTACCGGGATTACATTGAAGCCTGGGTGCATGAAATCAAAACGCCGCTGTCCCTTTCCACCTTGGTTTTAAATAACCGCAAAGAGGAAATGAGTCCGTCGGTTTATGACAGGATGATTCATGTGCAGCACCAATTAAATGAGAATGTGGAGCGGATTTTATATTACGCTCGATTACAGACAGATCATCCCGACTACCGGTTTGAAGAATTCCGGCTGGACGCTTGTGTGAAAGAAGCGGTCCATGAGTACGCAGCTCTTGCCGGAGAAAACCAGATTTCCGTCACTCTGGATTTACCGCCCCTGACGGTGGTTTCTGATCAAAAAGTCCTGCGCTTTATGTTTTCTCAGCTTCTCAGCAATGCGTATAAATATGCGGACCCAGAGAATGGGAAGGTGGAGATTTCTTCCTGGCGGAGCGGGGATAAAATATACCTGGCAGTCCGGAACAACGGATCCGGCGTTCCCCCGGAGGACGCGCCGTTTCTTTTTGATAAAGGCTTTACCGGCAGCCATCCGGACAGGCAGAAAGCGACCGGGATGGGATTATATCTCGTCCGGAAATATGCGGATGGCCTGTGCATCGATGTTGCGCTTGAGCCGGTTTGCACCACCGGGGACGGATTCGGGATTGAATTTGTCTTTTCTCTATGAAAAATTCCTGCAAGATATGATTTTGCCAAACGGCGGAACCAAAATCTTGCAGGAATTTTTTTAACGGTTTTAAAGGAACCTTGCCTTTTATTTCCCAACATAAGAACATTCCTTGTTTCAAAGCGAATGGAAGAAGTTTTCAGTCCATACATAATTTCCTTCAATTATCGCAAACTATCCCTACACAGGAAATAGCAGACAATGGAGGAATTTATATATGAAGGCAACAGGAATAGTAAGACGCATCGACGACCTGGGACGGGTGGTGATTCCAAAGGAAATCCGCCGGACCCTCCGCCTGCGGGAAGGAACGCCGTTGGAGATTTTCACCGACCGAGAAGGTGAGATCATCCTGAAGAAGTATTCCCCGATGGCGGAGCTTGGTATTTTTGCCGGTCAGTACGGGGAAGCTTTGGCCCAGGGATCCGGCCGGATGGTCTGCATCACGGACAGGGATCAGGTGCTGGCGGTGGCCGGCGGTCTGAAAAAGGATTTGGTTCAGAAGGCAATCAGCAAGGAACTGGAACAGTTGATGGGAAAACGGGATATTATCATTGCATCCAGGGCGGACAAAGAGTTCGTCTCCATCACCGAAGAAGGACCGGAAGAGATTGCTCTTCAAACCATCGCTCCGATCCTCTGCGAAGGGGATGTGATTGGATCGGTGATCTTGCTGGGAAAAGACGAGAAGGATAAAATGGGAGAGACCGAAAAACGCCTGGCGGCCACAGCGGCCGGATTTCTGGGGAGACAGATGGAAGGCTGAGGAAGTTTGGACGCCGGAGACAAAACTTACAGTGACGGCGGGCAGAATTCTATTTCCAGCCGTGAAGAAAATGAAAGCAAGACCCTTTGCCCGGATCAATCGAAGGCTGGGAAAAGGGTACTGGAAAGCTTATTCAGAAGTTCGGCAACGGACATTCTGGATAAGCTTTTTTGATCGGAGGGAAAATTACGTGAAAATAGATTCCGCGGAGTTTCGGATCGCAGGTAATAGCCTCCAAGCTATTAAAATCTCTCCATAGTGGAATCTCTATTCCAATGACGGGATGATATAGTTAAGATCAAACGATATCTTCCGTCTTTTCCTTTAATCGGATAGATGGAACGGGGAGGCAGGAACGGTGAATTACATCATTATTGGAAGCGGAGCCGCCGGGATCCAGGCGGCGAGAGAGCTGAGACAGAGAGACCCGAAGGGGACGATCCATGTGTTTTCCGGGGACATGGGGGCGTATTCCCGCTGTATGCTGCACCAGTATGTCAGCGGGGAGCGGAACCCGGCGCGCCTGCGTTTTGTGGATCCGGATTTTTTTGAGCGCTGGGACATTCGGCATCATCCCGAATGCCCGGTGAAGGCGGTATGTCCGCGGGAAAAAACTGTGGCGACAGAGAAGGGCGTCTATCCTTATGACAAATTGTTGGTGGCCTCCGGCGCGGTATCCCGCATCCCGCCCACGCCGGGCTTTGCGGAAGCTCCCAATGTATTTGGTTTTCGGGATTTGAGAGACGCGGAGGCGATCCTTTTGGCATGCCAAAGCGGCCGCCGGGCTTTCGTGGTGGGGACCGGACTGTCCGGTATGGACGCAGCCTATGGTCTGATCCGGCGCGGGCTGGATGTGACGGTCAACGGCCGGTCCCCCCGGATTATCCCGCGTCAGTCGGACGAGACGGTTTCCGGGCTTTATGAAACTCGTTTCCGGCAGGCCGGGGCAAGACTTCTTTTGGGACAGAGCGTAGTCCGTACGGTGCAGGGCGAAGGAGGAAGGATTACCGGGCTGATCATGGCGGATGGGGAAGAGATTCCCTGTGATTTTGTGGTGGCCGCGGCCGGAGTGACGCCGTCGGCGGCATTTCTCAACGGTTCCGGTATAGCAACAGGGAAAGGAATCGCTGTGAATGAGTATCTGGAAACTTCCGTTCCGGATATCTTTGCCGCCGGGGATGTGACTGGTCTGTCCGGCACCTGGGCTTCGGCTGCTCTGCAAGGACGGACGGCGGCCAGAAATATGCTGGGCTTGCGGGAGCGTTATAAGAATGAAACTTTGGCAAAAAATACAATGAATTTTTTTGGACTTCCGGCCATGGCTCTGGGGGACGTTTCCGCTCCGATTGGCAGCGAGGAGGAGATTGTCTGGAAGGATGGCGGGGAATATGGCCGGATCGTCCGCAGGGAAGGGACGATCGTTTCTGTCCAATTGGCCGGGAACCTGGATCACGGCGGGATCTGGGAGTATCTGATCCGCCGGGGGATGGGGGGAGACTGGAGCGCGGCCAAGCTGCGCCATGCAAGCCAGTCCGGGTTTTATGGTTTTTCCTCCGATGCCGGGAAAAAGCGGATTCAAAGCGTGTGGCTTGAGAAGCATATAGTCTGAGACATTTATGGCTGAGGCCAGGTCTCGCGGGATTTGCGCCGGATGAAGGAGAGGAAACGCTGGACAGCAGGCGTCAGATAGCGGTTGGTGTGATAAACCAAATAGACAGTCCTCCGGCATTCCGGTTCCGTGACTTCGATTTGATGCAGGTCGAAAGCGTCCAGAGCCGGAACTTTCGCGACCAGGGAGACGCCGGAGCCGGAGGCCACCAGAGCGGCGATACTTCTCTCGTCCGGGGCCATACAGCGGGTTTCCACGCGGAGGAAGGCGTCGTTTAGATACTGGTCCACAATCGGGTGGAGGCCCGCCTCCGGTATATACTTGATAAAGGGATAGGGAGCCAATTCCGCCAGGCGAATCCGCCTTTTTCCGGCCAAAGGATGGCGGGAGGGGACGATCACAACCATTTTTTCCGACATCAGAGGCAGAAAGGTGAGCTCCGGGATGTTGGGGATCAGGGTACAAAAACCAACATCATAACTTCCGTTTAGAAGGCCGGTCACGATCTTGGAGGAGGAGGCCTGATTGAATTGAACGGTAACTCGGTGCTCCTTTTCCTGGGCCAAAAACTCGCTGACAAAGTCCGGCACAAATCCCTGGGCAAAAGGCGGGTTGTAAGCGATGTCGATATGGCCGGAATTTTCCTGGGCCATCTGCTTCACGGAACCGGTGGCTTTCTCAATGAGATCCAGGGCTTCCCGAATCTGTTTGTAGTACATTTCTCCATATTTCGTCAGTTCTACATGTTTTCCTCTTCGCTCGAAGAGATAGAATCCCAGTTCTTTTTCCAAAGAAGCGATGGATTTGCTTAAGGTAGGCTGGGCCACATAGAGTTCGCGGGCCGCCTGATTGAAATTCAGATGATGGGCTACGGTACAGAAATAAGAAAGCTGTAAGAGAGTCATGGTTTTTTATTCCTTTTCGTTGTAGAAAACTCAGCAAAACCAGATGAAAAGCGCCGGTGAACTTCGCCTGTGCTTTTTTTGAAATCCAGGATTCCGCTGCCGGTAACCGCACGCTTGTTGCAAAGCTTCGCGCAAGCATTTTTGAGGAAGCCGCCGGAAGAATCCTTGGGAGCCGTTTTGGTTATTAAAAAAAGGACGGGAAGCCCGAACTCCGCTTCGCTCCGTTTGGGCAAAAATAGCTGCGAAGCAGATATTTTTCATTATAGTCAAAACGCAGAAAAAGTGCAATAGCCTCCAGGCTATTAAAACTGGGATAGAGTGGAATCAATCCGTTGAGAAAAATATGATAAAGTTAAATCTGGAAAGAAGAGAAGCCATCCCGAACCAAAAGGGTTAGGGGATGAGAAATGCTGAGAAGGAGAAAGGTATGAAAAGGGTAGATGCCGTTATTTATGGGATCGAGCTGGTGATCGGGAGCATTGCCATGGCATGTATCGCCGCCCTGGTTTTTGCCACGGTGATTGCCCGCTATGTTTTGAACAAAGGGATCCTCTGGGCCGATGAGGTGGTCGTCAATCTCTTTGTCCTGTTGGTGATGATGGGAGGAGCCCTGTGCTTCCGTTTCCGGAAGCATACAGAGATGACCTTGGTACTGAACGTGCTTCCCAGGGCCGGACGCCTGGCTCTTCGGAGCGCAATTCAAGTTGTGGTGCTGATCTTTTTGCTGGTCTTCACTTACAGCGGAGTGATGCTGATGAAGAACTCTGCGGGCCTGACCACATCGATCTTGCGGATCCCCATGACATACGTTTATGGCATCCTGCCTTTAGGCGGAATTTTGATGCTTTACGAGTTCGGGAAGGATACGGCGGTGCGGATCCGGGAAGACTTTTCCTCTGTGAAAAAGACCTTGTAAGCCGGATCAAGTGCGCGGGGACGGCTGACTCTTGGATTTGAAAAGAGGAATCAGAAGAGAGGAATGAAGATAGGGGTCTCCCATTCGGGTGGCCCGGATGCCGGATAAACGGGCGTCGTTACGGAAAGGAGAAGAGGAAAAATTCATGGGTGGAGTTGGTTTACTTTTAGTGATTGTAGTTACGATGCTGCTTGGCCTGCCGGTCTTTGTGGCGCTGGGTCTTACCGGTACCCTGGGGCTGATCATGACCAGCAATGCCGGTCTGGCGGGGATTTCCTGGCCGGTTATCGCCAAAAATGTCTACAGCGGCATCAGCGCTTACGCGCAGTTGGCGGTACCGCTTTTTATTCTGGCCGGTGAGATTATGAATACCTCCGGGATTACTGACCGGCTGGTGCGGTTCGCTTCCATGCTGATCGGCCGGATGCCGGCCAGCTTGGCGCAGACGACCGTGCTGACCAGCATGTTTTTCGGCGGCATCACCGGTTCGGCCCAGGCGACCACAGCCTGCGTCGGCGGAAATATGATTCCCGCCATGGTGAGGGAAGGGTATCCGAAGGAAACGGCGGTGGCCGTGTCCGCCTGCGCATCCAGCTGCGGCCCGGTGATTCCTCCCAGTATTATGATGATCCTGTACGGGTGCAGCGTGGGAGCCTCCATCGGCGGTCTGTTTATGGGAGGGATACTTCCTGGCGTACTGCTTGGCCTGGGCTTGATGACCGTGGTGTTTTTGCAGGATCGCCGGAAACATTTCCCGCGCCGGAAGATGAAATACACGCGGGAAGAGAAATGGGCCATCACCAAGGACTCGATCTTTCCGCTGCTGATGCCGGTCATTATCGTGGGCGGAATCATGGGAGGCATCTGCACCCCGACGGAGGCGGCCGCGGTGGCCGTGGCCTACGCCCTCTTTGTCGGCCTGGTGATTTACCGGAACATTACCTGGAAAAATATGCTTCAAATGCTGAAAAATGCCGTGGTCACGACAGCCAGCACTTTGCTGATCATCGGCGTGGCCAAACTGGTGGGATATGTGTTCACCGCGCTGCAAGTGCCGACGATTTTGGCAAATGCTTTTATGGCAATCTCCGATTCCAAATATGTCTTCCTGCTGATGGTCAATATCCTGCTGCTGATCATGGGAATGTTTATGGACGGCGGCGCCAGCATTGTCATCTTTGCTCCGATTTTGGTGCCGATTGCCACAGCCCTCGGCGTCGATCCGATTCACTTCGGTGTGATTATGACTCTAAATATGGCCATGGGAACCGCGACGCCTCCTCTGGGGCTCTGCCTTTTTATCGGCTGCAACATTGCCGACCTGCCGGTGGAAAAGGGGGCGAAGGCTGTTCTGCCCTATGTAGCCGGTGAGCTGGTGGTTTTGATGCTGGTGACTTATCTGCCGGAGATCGTGCTCTTTATCCCGCGGATGCTGGGGTATGTGTAATACAGGTTCATTTCGGAAGACCACAGGCGTCCCGATTTTATGCCTGCGGCGGTTCACGGAAACGTTTTCATTCAACAGGAAGGCTGAAAGGGGTTTCCTGCTGAAAAAGAAAGATAAAAACCAGATCTTAGATCTGAGAAAGAAAGGGAAAAAAGATGAAGAAAAAAATTCTTGCATGGGGACTTGCGGCGATGATGGCTCTGAGCATGACTGCCTGCGGATCAGGGAGCGCGGATCCCACGACAGCTCCGGCATCCGCCGGGCCTGCGGGTACGGCTGCGGCAGGAACGGCGGCTGCCGGCGGAGATGTCCAGTTTACGCTGAAGCTTTCGGTCAGCGCGCCCGCCACCGGAACCCAGGCCGACGGCTATGCCAAACTGGCGGAGCTGGTGAAAGAGCGCACCGGCGGCGCGGTGGAAGTCCAAGTATATCCGGGCTCCCAGCTGGCGGATAAGGTGCCTTCCATGGAAGGGCTGCGGGACGGGAGCATCGAGATGACAGTGGCGGCCCTGACCGACATCGCAAATTTCGGCGACGTATGGGGAACCTTCTCCCTGCCGTATCTGTTTGAAGATACGGATCAGTTGATCCAAGTGTTAAATTCGGATGAAGTCGGAGCTTTTGTAGAAGAAAAACTGGCCGCAATCGGCATGATTCCTTTGATGTACATGGATATCGGTTCCCGGAGTATCCTGAATTCCAAACATGCGGTGAATACACCTGCGGATATGGCGGGATTAAAGATCCGTGTCATGCAGGACTCCACACTGGCCGCAGCGATCAACGCGATGGGAGGCATTGCGACTCCGATGGCATGGAGCGAGACATATACGGCTCTCCAGCAGGGGACCGTGGACGGCCTGGAGAACTCAGCGCCGATTATTACGGCCAATATGATGAATGAAGTGGCGAAATACTATTCTCTGACCGAGCAGTTTATCATTGCCGACTGTCTGCTGATCAGCAAAAACACGTTTGACGGTATGCCGTCCGACCTCCAGGCTCAGGTGAAGGAAGCCTGCAAGGAGGCGGAGAAATATTGGAACACCGAGCTTTGGCCTGCTGCCATGGAGTCCGAACTTCAGGCAATGAAGGATTCCGGCGTGGAGATCAACGACGTGGACAAGGCCGCTTTTAAAGAATCGGTGACAGGTATGAAAGAAGAGTGGTTGGCAAACGCCTCCGATGACTGCAAACAGCTCTACGATCTATTGAGCGCGGCAACCGCAAAATAAGAGGTCATTTCGGAACGAAGAACCAGACAGGATCATTACAGGCGGGCGGCTATGGGCATGGTAGCCGCCTGCTATTTTCCAGTGAAAAGTATACTCCGCTTGGGAGGCAGACATTTTTTATTCTGATTTGAGGGCATGATGGAGAGAAAAGAAGAAAACAGAAATCGATGGCTGAAAGAGGCGGAGGCAATCACGAGGCCGAGGGGAGAAAGCGCGGCCAATGCGGAATCGGGAAAATGGGTTACGCACGCTTGCTTTTTCGCCTGCGGGGGCCGCTGCGTGAACCGGTCCTACGTGGAGCAGGGAAGGGTTCGGAGACAGAAGACGGATGACCTGCATCCGGACAGCCCGGATTTTCCCCAGCAAAGAGGCTGCGCCAGGGGCCGGTCCTTGCGTCAGCTTGTCTTTGGGGTGGACCGGCTGAAATATCCGATGAAAAGAAAGCACTGGGCGCCGGGGGGAGGGGACCGCTCTCTGCGGGGGCGGGATGAATGGGTCCGGATTTCCTGGGAAGAAGCTTTGGACCTTGTGGCCTCGGAGACCACAAGGATCAAAGAAACCTATGGAAATCGTTCCATTCTGGCGACCGGGTATGAGCTGCGGAACGTGGCGCCCGGCCTGTATTACGGGGCGGCTTTAAACGCCTACGGCGGCTGTGTGACCACCTGGGGGCAGGCGTCCCAGGGCGGTTTTCCCGTGGTGGCCAATCAGATGAAGGGAGAGTGGTCTTTGGGGATCCTGGACACCAGCGACCGTTTTGAGGTGCGGAACGCTAAGCTGATTGTCCTGTGGGCGGTCAATTCGGCTTGGAGCCAGGCGGGAAATGTGACCTATCATTACGCCCTGGCGAAACAGGCCGGGGCAAAAGTGATTGTGGTGGACAGTTGGTATACGCCCACGGCCCAGGCTTTGGCGGATGAATGGATTCCGGTCCGCCCTGGGACGGATACGGCTCTTCTTTTGGCTGTGGCTTATGAGCTGATCCAAAACGGCTGGCAGGATCAGCATTTTTTGGATACCTACTGCCTGGGATTTGACGCGGAGCATATGCCGAAAGGAGTGGATCCAAAAGAAAATTTCCGGGATTACGTGCTGGGCACCTATGATCAGGTTCCGAAAACACCGGAATGGGCGGCGGAGATCTGCGGCACGCCCGCGGACATGATCCGCAGTCTGGCGCGGGACATGGGAACCGTGAAACCCATGACGTTAAAGAGCAGTTTTGCTCCGGCCCGGACCTATGAAGGCGGACGTTTTGCCCAGGCGTTTTTCACCGTGGGATGGATGACGGGAAACGTGGGATTTTCCGGGGCCGAGGTCTCGGCCGGGGCCTCCGCAGGCAATATGATCTTTGGCGGACCGGCTTTGGTGCGGCCCGGAAGCAAAGGGTTTACACTGCCGGAAAATCCCATCTGCGAACAACCCCGCGGCGGCGGGAGTCTCGGCGCGGGACGGTATGAACGGGGCAAATATTATGGAATCGCCATGGGAGAAATGTGGGATGCCATCCTGACCGGCAGGCATACCCATTTTGAGGACGGCGAGGTGCCCATTGATATCCGCATGATCTGGAAGATCGGGGACGGGGGCCGGATGAACCAGTCCCCGGATTTTAACAAGGCGGTTCAGGCATACCGGAAGGTCGAGTTCGCCGTGGCCAGTGATTTACAGATGACGTGCGACTGCCAGTATTCGGATGTGGTGCTGCCCGCCACTTCTCTTTGGGAACGTTTTGGGGCCGTTATGCCCCAGACCAACCGGGAACTCCTGATTTTTTCCTCAAAGGTGACGGATCCCCTCTTTGAATGCCGGGATGATCTGTGGATGGAGGAGGAGCTGTGCAAGCGGTGGGGCGTGGACCCCAAGCTGGTCCGGCCGCTGTCCGACCGGCAAATCGTTTACAATGAGCTTTCCGGAGCGGAGGTGATCTGTGAGGACGGATCCCGCTATGAGACCCTTCTCACTTTTACGGAAGAAGATATCCGCGGGCTGGGCGTGGAGGGAAAGCCTCAGAAAGGCAGGATTCCCTGGAAGGAGTTTCGAAAGACCGGTGTCTATCAGGTGAAGCGGACGCCGGGAGATCCTTTCGGCTACGTGGAGTACGCGGATTTTATCCGGGATCCCCAAACCCATCCGATTCAGACCGAGTCCGGACGTTTTGAGATCTGCTGCCCTTCCTTGGTGAAGAAATACGAGGAATTCGGCTTGACGCCCATCGACCTGGTGGCCAAGTACCGGGCCAGCCGGGACGGCTACGAATCGACCCGCAGCGAGGGGCGGCCGGGCGCCTACCCGTTTCAGCTAATCAGCATTCATCATATCCGCCGGGCCCATCAGGCCTTTGACAATGTGCCGGTGCTGCGGGAACTTTTTCCCAATGAGGCAATGATGAATGAAGACGACGCCAAAGAGAGGGGAATCCATTCCGAGGACACGGTATTAATCGAAAATCCTTATGGAAAGATTCTGCGCCGGGTCAGCGCGTCGCCTCTGGTGATCCCCGGTGTCATTCTAATAGGGCAGGGCGCCTGGACGAAAATGAACGAGGCGGGAATCGACGAGGGGGGAAACGCCAACGTGCTTTCCCCTGGAAGGCTCTGCGGCGAGGGACAATCCCCCTGGAATACGGTGACCGTCCGGGTGGAGAAATGGGAAGGCGCGCCCCTGGAACCGGATTGTCTCCGGCAAGAGAACATGCCGGGCAGCCGGGGAAAGCAGGGGTAAAGCCGGATGCAGATGGGATTTTATTTTAATGCGGACCTGTGCATCGGCTGCAAAGCCTGCGTCATGGCCTGCAAGGATCTCCACGATTCGCCTTTGGGGATCTCTTTCCGGCGGGTCTATCAGGTGGTCTGGGGAAAATGGATCGGGGAAGGAAACGTGCGGACGCCGGTGGGCGTGGGGAGCTATTCTTTGTCCCTTGCCTGCGCACACTGCGAGAGACCGGCCTGTCTGACCGCCTGTCCGAAAGGAGCGATTCAAAAGAGAGAAACCGGTGCGGTCTGGATCGATTACAGCCGGTGCGTTGCCTGCCGGATCTGCATCCGGGCATGCCCCTACGGAGCCATTGATTTTAACCGGCGGGCTCACCGTCCGGAAAAGTGTGATTTCTGCTGGGAGCAGCAGGAGAAGGGAGAGGCGCCAGCCTGCGCGGCATCCTGTCCGATGCGCTGTCTTTCGGTCCGGCCGCTGCCTGAGCTGATCCGCCTGGCCGAGACGGATCCTTATGTCAGCCGGATGGAGGATGAGGGCACTAGCCCCGCCGTTTTTATTCGTCAAAGCCGGAACCGGCCGCCTGACGGAGAGGCCGGAACGATCCGCAGTATGAAAGAAGAGCGCTAGGGAGGATGTCATGGATCAGAAGCTGACGGCAAGTTATTTACGGGTTTTGGCCCACGGCGTGAAGCAGGAGATCAGTCCTGCCGTGCTGGGACGATGGATGGAGACAGATCTTTTTCGGGAGATTCCGTATGGGGAAGACGTCCTGGAGACCTGCAACGGGAGGGAACAGATGGCCTCTTTTCGGGCTGCTTACCGGTCGGGGCAGGTAACGGGAGAAGATCTGGACGGAGATTATCTGAAACTTTTTATCGGGGCCGGACATCCGCTTGCCCCGCCTTGGGGGAGCTATTATCTGAATGAGAAACACCTGCTTTTCCAGGACGAAACAGCCGCTGTGCGGGAAATCATGCAGCGCTATGGCTTCGCCGGGGAAAAAAAGGGCGTCCCGGAAGATTTTCTTTCCTATGAATTGGAATTTCTGGCCGAACGGCTGGAATCGGGGGAAAAGGCGGCGGAGGCGGGGCGGGATTTCCTGCAACAATGGGTGCTTTCCTGGGTTCCCGGATGGAATCAGTTGGTGCAGATTTATGGGGATACGGATTTTTATCCGGCGCTGGCAAATCTGATCACAGGGGCCTGCCGGTGCCTGGCGCGCGACTGGGAGGATGAGGGATGCTAAGGATTATGGTGGACGCAGAGTTCTGCAACGGCTGTATGGAATGTGTAAAAGCTTGCGAGCAGCGCTTCCGGCCCGGCTCAAAAGCGGAAGTGGTTTCCGGCGAGACGCCCCATTCCGCCTGTTTCGTGAAAATAGACCAGGAGGGGAGGTTCGTTCCTGCTTTCTGCCGCCGGTGTCCGGAACCGGCCTGCCGGATTACCTGCATGAGCGGAGCAATCAAGGAAGATCCGGATACCGGCCGTCTTTGCTATGACAAAGGGCAGTGCGCCGCCTGTTTCATGTGTGTGATGAACTGCCCCTACGGAATGCCGAAGCCGGACGGGTACAGGAGCGTAATAAAGTGTGATTTTTGCCCGGAACTTCAGCTGCCTGCCTGTGTAAAAGCTTGTGAACAAAAGGCCATCTATGTGGCAGAGACGAAAACATAAGGTGTTGAATCCGGGAAAACGGGAGAGAGTGCGTTGTGACGATCCAGAAGGAGAAAGAAATATGTTCGATTACCCGGTGAATGTAGAAATCGAAGAGGCGGCGCGCCTGCTGAAAGGATGCGTGCGCCCGACAGCCGCGGAGACAGTTCCGCTCAGCGAGGCTCTGGGAAGAATTCTGGCGGAGCCGGTCCGTTCGGGTGAGAACCTGCCGCCGTTTGACCGGTCCCCCTATGACGGTTATGCCTTCCGCGCGGAGGACACCGCGGAGGCGTCGCAGGAGCGCCTGGCCGTATTGGACATTGTGGAAGAAGTACCGGCCGGACAACAGCCGAAATGTACCGTACAAAAAAATCAGGCGGTCAAAATTCTGACCGGTTCACCGATTCCGGCCGGGGCAGACGCCGTGATCAAATTTGAAGACACCCTCTTTAACCGGGCCACCGTCGCCATCGGGAGGCCTTGCCGTCCCGGCAGCAATCTGGTGAAGGCCGGGGAGGACGTCAGAGCCGGAGAGGAGGTGTATCCGGCCGGACATGCCGTCTCGCCCGCCTCCCAGGGACTTTTGGCAGGCCTTGGCCACAGCAGGGTTTTCGTGTACCGAAAGCCCCGCGTCAGCATCATCAGCACCGGGGACGAGCTGCTTTCCGCAGAACAGAAACTGACGCCGGGGAAAATACGCAACAGCAGCGCCTATCTGCTGGCCGGTTTTCTGGCCGGCTGGGGGATCGAGGCGAAACAGTACGGGATTGTCGGCGACGACGAGAAGGCCATCGCCGAGGCGGTGGAAGAATGCCGGAGGCGGTCGGATCTCGTGATTACGACCGGCGGCGCTTCGGTTGGGGATTACGACCGGGTCCTCCTGGGGCTGGAGCTCATCACAGCGCAGATTCTGTTCTGGAAGGTGAAGATGAAGCCAGGGATGGCGACACTCGCCGCCGTCAAAGAAGGGACGCCGATCCTGGGGCTGTCCGGAAATCCTTCAGCAGCCGCGGCAGCGTTATTACTTGTGGGCGGACCAGCTCTTGCCGGGCTTTGCGGGAGAAAGGATGATTTGTTTGAGAAAATAACGGTTCGGCTGGCCCAGGATTTTCCGAAGGGAAGCCCGGTCAGGCGGATCCTGCCGGGCGCCATCGAGTTCTCCGGGGGACGGGTTGATCTGAACCCAAGTCCGCGGCAGGCAAACGGAAGGATCCGCCCCTGGGAGGACTGCCGCCTGCTGGGGCTGATACCGGCGGGAACCGGCCCGCTTCCGGCAGGGAGCGAGATTGAGGCGCTTTTTCTAAAATGAGCCGTGGTTGCGCCGTGGCTTAGGCTCTTTTCCGGATATAACATGGATAAGCTGCACGCGAATATTCAAAATGGACGAACTGGAAGCCATTTCTTTAAAGGGAAAACAGCATAAAAAACAAACTGAAACGAGAGCTATGATTAAGGTACGCAAAAAAGTGGCAGGAAATCCCGAATGAAGGAATCCTGCCGTTTTTTATGAATAAAGAGCGAGGCTGTCACTCCATGACTGATCAATCAGTTGTTTTGTAAAAAACCATTTTTCGGAAAGCTATATGAGAAAATATCTCATATATAGTTTACAAATTCGAAAATCTGAATATAATAGAAGTATGAAACGGAGGTAGATATCATGTTATGTCAATTTACAATTAGAAATTTTAAGAGCATAAGAGATGAAATGACTTTTGATATGCAGGCAACTGCAATATCAGAGCACGAAGACAGAGTAATAAAAGATAAGGATGGAGAATTGTATTTGCCGGTATCTGCCATTTATGGACCAAATGGCGGGGGCAAGTCGAATGTACTGAAAGCACTTCATTATATGGTATTAAAGGTATTAAGACCATTATATGCAACGAATGATAATGAAGAATATGCTATTTCAAGAAAAAAATTTGTCATTGAACCTTTCGCTTTTTCAGATACAACAAAAAATGAACCAACTGAATTTGAATTGTTTTTCCGGACGGAAATGGCGGAATATCGCTATGTATTGACGGTAAAAAAAGATGTGGTGATTTATGAAAGTTTAGATCGTGTTAAATTGGATACAAAAAGACGTTCTGGACTATTTGAGCGTAATGAAAAAAGTATTGAGATGAAAGGTACATTGGCTAAATTAAAAGTAAGTGAGGACCTTTCAGAGACATTGCCCCTGCTTTCTTATCTTGGAATCACTTACAAGAAAAATGAAGTTGTGAATGATGTATTGAAGTGGTTTGGAGGGGGGATCGAATTTTTAAACTATGGAGATCCGATTCAAGAGTTGGCAATGGCAGTTTCGAATTCCGGAAATGTAAAGAAATTGATGCTGGATATGATTCGGGAAATGGATTTGGATATTATGGATTTTCGTGTGGAAGAAGAAAATGAAAATTGGGTTGAAATATTTACCAAGCATTCCGTAGATGGATATGAACAGGAATTAAAACTGGAGGAAGAATCCAGTGGAACGAGAAAATTATTCGGTTTATTACCATCTATTGCTGACGGTCTGCTAAAGGGAACGGTACTGGTAATTGATGAACTGGATGCTAAAATACATCCGGTTTTATTGCGCCATATTATAATGATGTTTAATGATATGAGTGTGAATCAGAAGAAGGCACAGCTTATTTTTACATCTCACGATTTATCAACAATGAATAGTGATGTATTCCGCAGAGATGAAATTTGGTTTGTGGCAAAAGGAAAGAGCCAGAATACCAAATTATATTCCTTGGTGGAATTTAAAAATGATAAGGGTGAGTCTGTCCGCAAAGATGCGAAGTTTGACAAACAGTATCTTGAAGGCAAGTATGGCGCTGATCCGTACCTCAGAAATATTATAGATTGGCGGAAGATTAATGCCTAAAAAAGCTGGAATGGAAGCGTGGAAGAAAAAACGCCGCCAGGAATATCTGGAAAAAAGAGAATATCGATACTACATTTTCTGCGAAGGTCAGCAAACAGAGCCTCTCTATTTTACTGGATTTAAGCATTTGATAGAGGACAATCCGATTTATCGTGATATGGTTTTGATTGAAATTGAACCATGTCAGGCTGAGACAATGCGAGTAATCGGTATGGCAGAGAGGTATGCGAAAAAGAATAAAATACAAAAAGGGCAGATTTGGTGCGTTTATGATAAAGATAGCTTCCCTGCAAGTGATTTTAATGGTGTTGCAGACCGGGCAGAACGGCTAAATCAGGAAAATCCGGAGCGGCAGTATCATGCTGCGTGGAGTAATGAATGTATTGAATTTTGGTTTCTTTTGCATTTTGCTTATTATACATCAAATAACCATCGGACGGAGTATATTCATTTTTTGAATGATAAATTTCGGGAATTGGGGTTGGGCAAGTATCAGAAAAATATGAAGGATATTTTCGATATTCTGATGACAAAAGGAAATCCGAAATTGGCGTTACGCTATGCGAAGCGCATTATGAAAGAGGGACAAGGTAAGACGCCGACAGAAATTGCGCCGGGAACAAGGGTTTATGCGTTGGTGGAAGAACTGGCGAAATATTTGCCGGAAAATATACGAGACACATTTAGATGAAAGGGATCGTATATTAGGAGATATTAAAGTTTATATTTCGGCTTTTTTCGAGATTGACGAGCACGTTATTGATGAATTCGGTGCTGTGAATGTATCCCTAGTTAATGATTTTGCCAATGACTTATATAAGGGGGTGAAATCTATATCTAAAGACTTCGGGAGAGAAAAATAATGAAAGCTCTTTAATTTAAAAACTTTACCTAATAAGTCTGCTAAAGATAATATGGGAATCAAAATTATCGAGCAGTATCCTGCGCTTATAGATTACGATATTACTGCCAGTGGCGGTAATAATGGCGGGAATCTCTTTCGGCAGGGATAAAATCTTCCTAACTTTGGAAGGATAAGCATATCTTACAAAGAGACAACCATGTTTCCCAGCCGGGCGCGGAGAAATGACGTGCGATGGGACGAATTTTATTTCCCGGATTGTCTCCCACCGAATTCTGTGGTAAACTTTCCCATAGAATGCAGCTGTGAAAAGAGAGGAGTTTCCTATGTCTCAAAATCATAAAATACCGAAACGAAGCGAATTGAAACCGGAGGATACCTGGTCCACCGAGGATTTGTACCCGTCCGACGAGGCCTGGAAAGAGGCGTTTGCCGCGGCGAAAGAGGAGGCGGAGAAACTGACCGGCTACCGGGGCCGGCTGGCGGAGTCCGGACGCCTCCTCTATCATTACTTCCAGGAAAAGGAATCTGCGGAGGAGGCGGTGGAACGCCTTTATACCTATGCTTCCTTAAAAAGCGACGAGGATACGAAAAATTCCGTGTACCAGGGCATGAAGGGACAGATTTTAAGCTGGCTTGTGCAGTGGCAGCAGGAGATGGCCTTTGAGACGCCGGAGCTGATCGCCCTGCCGGAAGAACGGCTGGAGGAGTTTTTCCAGGCGGAACCCGCCCTCTCCCTCTACCGCCGTTATCTTACCGTGATCCGCCGCCGGAAAAGCCATATTCTTTCTCAGCCGGAGGAAGAACTGCTGGCCGCCGCCGGGGAGATGGCCGACGCGCCGGACCGCATTTACGGAAACTTTGTGAACGCAGATTTGACTTTCCCCAGCGTCCGCGACGTGGCGGGAAATCTGCTGCCTTTGACCAACGGCTCCTACGGCACTCTGATGCTGAGCCAGGACCGCGCGCTTCGGGAAGAGGCGTTCCGGAATCTGTACAGCACGTATGAGAAATTCAAGAATACCACGGCGGCCACCTTAAACGCCCATGTGCGCCAGAATATTTTCTTTGCCAGGGCCAGGAAATATAACTCCTGCCTGGAGGCGGCTTTGGATCGGACTGAGGTGCCGGTTTCGGTTTATCACCAGTTGATCCAGGCGGTTCACGAGAATATGGAACCCATGTACCGGTATATGGCGTTCCGGAAGAAGCAGATGCAGCTGGATGAACTCCACATGTACGACCTTTATGTGCCGATGGTGGGAGATGCGGAAGAGAAGATTCCTTTTGACCGGGCCCGCGATGAAGTGGTGGAGGCCATGGGGGTGTTGGGAGAAGAATATCAATCTGTCCTTAAGAGCAGTTTTGAACAGCGCTGGATGGATATCTACGAAAATGAAGGCAAACGTTCCGGCGCTTATTCCTGCGGCGCCAAGGTGCATCCTTTTGTTCTCCTGAACCATAAAGATACCTTAAACAGTGAGTTCACGCTGGTTCATGAGATGGGCCATGCGATGCACTCTTATCTGAGCAACAAAAATCAGCCTGCGGTCTATGCAGACTATGTCATTTTTGTGGCGGAGGTGGCTTCCACCTGCAACGAAGCTCTTTTGATGAATTACCTGCTGCAGCGCACGGAGGATAAAAAGCAGCGGGCTTATCTGCTGAATTACTTCCTGGAGCAGTTCCGCACGACGCTCTACCGCCAGACCATGTTCGCTGAGTTTGAGGAGAAAATCCACCGGCTGGCGGAGGAGGGGGAGACCCTGACAGCCGATGTGCTGAAAAAACTTTATTATGAGTTAAATCTGCTGTATTATGGGAAAGATATGGTGGTGGACGAGGAAATTGCCATCGAGTGGGCCAGAGTCCCCCATTTCTACTATAATTTTTACGTTTACCAGTATTCCACCGGTTTTGCCGCCGCCATCGCACTCTCCCGGAAAATCATTGCAGAGGGACAGCCGGCGGTGGAAAACTACTTACGCTTCCTGAAGAGCGGCTGCTCGGAGGATCCGATTTCCCTCTTAAAAATGGCCGGGGTGGATATGACGACAGCGGAACCGGTGGAAAAGGCGCTCCAATACTTTTCGGAGCTGCTGGCAGAGTTTGAGGAGCTGATGGCATGAACAAACGAGAGATGAAAGATTCCTATACCTTCGAAGAACTGCGGGAAATCATCGCGGATCTCCGCGGGGAGAACGGCTGCCCCTGGGACCGGGAGCAGACCTACGAAAGCTTAAAGAAATGCCTGGCTGATGAGACGGAGGAAGTGTTTGAGGCTGTGGACAAAAATGATCGGGAGAACTTGTGCGAGGAGCTGGGCGATGTTTTGCTGATTCTCCTGCTGAACAGCCAGATCGCCTCGGAGGAAGGCGCGTTTACCTTTGACGATGTGATTACAGGTCTTTGTCGAAAGATGATCCGGCGTCATCCCCATGTCTTTGCCGGAGAAAAGGCCGCTACGCCGGAGGAAGCGCTGGATCGTTGGAAGGAAATCAAACGTCAGGAGAAGGCCGGTTTAATCCGGTAAAAAATCGGAAAAACATCGGTTTTTCGCGGGATTTTCCTTGACAAACATGGAAGAAAAGATTATATTTTACTAAGAATCCGCAGGTAGCCTGTGGAAGTTATCAGGAGGAAGATATTATGAACAAGACAGAACTGATTGCTGCCGTTGCAGAGAAAGCTGAAATCTCCAAAAAAGACGCGGAGAAGGCTTTAAAAGCTTTCACCGATACCGTAGCGCAGGAATTAAAAAATGGGGAAAAGGTGCAGCTGGTTGGCTTTGGCACGTTTGAAGTATCTCAGAGAGAGGCCAGAGAGGGCAGAAATCCCAGAACCGGCGAAACCATGAAGATTGCCGCAACCAAGATGCCGAAGTTCAAAGCGGGAAAAGCTCTGAAGGATATGATGAACTAAGTTTGAACAAATAAAAGGGCCGTTGCAGCGCAATGCAATGGTCTTTTTGTTTATAAAAGGAGAACTCAATGAGACTGGACAAATATTTAAAAGTATCGCGGCTGATCAAGCGCCGCACCGTGGCCAATGAAGCCTGCGACGCAGGGCGGGTACTGATCAACGACAAACCGGCCAAAGCGTCGGCCAATGTAAAAGAAGGGGATATCATCGAGATTGGTTTCGGGAACAAGGCGGTCCGCGTTGAAGTTTTGGATGTGCGGGAGACCACCAAAAAGGAAGAGGCCAAAGAGATGTTCCGCTATCTGTAATCATAATTCCGTCGAACCGGACATAGGATATATAGCAAACGACTCGACTTTGCTAATGGTAACCGATGGGAGGGTTCGGATGGAAGCGCAGAAAGAAAAAGAACATAAATTGGTATTGGACCGCCGGGAAAAGGCAACGGTCACCGGAGTGAAGGACGTGATTTCTTTCGACGAAAAAGAAATCCTGCTGCAGACTGAATTTGGAAAGATGACCGTGAAAGGGGAGGGGCTCCATGTCAAACGCCTGACCCTGGAAAAGGGGGAAGCGGAGCTGGAAGGCCAGGTCAATGGGATTTTGTATTCGGCGGTCGGCTCGGTGGAGGAGGAAGGCGGGTTTCTGAACCGCTTATTCCGGTAATGAGCGCCAGCATTTCCGCGGAAGCCCAGGTATTTCTGGTTTCCGTGCTGCTGGGATTGGAATTGATGCTGGTTTATCTGGTGTTGATGCTGATTCGCGGCCTGATCCCGCATGCAAGATGGTTCCGGGATGTTGAGGACATTGTGTATTGGATTTTTTGCGCCGTGCAGGCGTTCCGCCTTTTATTTCGGGAAAATGACGGCAGCATCCGCTGGTTTTTTCTGGTTGGGATCGCCCTTGGAATGATTTTCCTGTATGAGATTTTAGGAAACCCATTGAAAAAGTTCCTTTCATGGGTTAAAATGAAAAGAACGGCAAAGGATTTGGGGAAATATGAAAAGATATCAAAAGAAAAAAAGCAAATGGAATAACCCCGGAGCGCTGGCGGTACTGACCGTGGTGCTGATTTTGTTGTGTGTCCTGACCGTTCACACAAGGAGCTTGCGGGCCGCCGACGCGGACTATGCAGCCAAAGTACAGGCGCTTTCCGCGGAAGTGGAGGAAGAGTCCAAGCGGGCCGAAGAGCTGGAAGAGTATCAGGTCTACGTCCAGACCAAGCAGTACATCGAGCAGGTCGCGCGGGAAAAGCTGGGCCTTGTCAATCCGAATGAATCGATCGTAAAGCCGAATGAGTGATTTTTTACCATATACAGAATCCGGGAAATGGTGTGTTGCTGCTGCTGGCAATACTAAATTTTCGGTTGGGATGAAAGCTGCCGCCGCAAGCGGCAGTTTTTTTGTCGAAACATTCTTCCCCTTCGACACTCCCTTTTGACAGACTTTGCGCCGGAACTTGTCTTATAATCATTTCCGATAAGATAAGGGAGGAATCGGGAATGGATAAGGTAGGAATGTTTGCCGTGCTTTTGTTTGCTTATGGAATCGGAATCCTGGCGGGGGCCCTGTACGTGAAAAGCGGCCGGAAGAGTTGGAAGAAAACCGTTCTCTGGAAGAGCCGGTACCGGGAATATACGGCGGAACGGCAGCTGAAAGAACGGGCCAGGGCATTTCACAAGCTGGCGGCGGCATTCCGGGAGAGCGGGAGCAGTAGCTATGAGCGAGTGACCAGAGAGATCGCAGCTACTGCCCTGGCAGAGACTTCGAATAAGGTCTGCGAAGCCTGCGGCGGCTGCCATCTGGGGCGGATGCAGCTGCAAAAGGACGCCTATTATCTCCAATACCTCATGAATTCCTTTGCGAAAAACGGGCGGGTGGACAGTGAGGACATGCCCCGGATTTTCTCGGAGACCTGCTGTGAATCCGGCCGTTACATGGACGAGCTCAACGAAGAGCTGGGCCGGGGACAGTTGCAGATTGACTGGAAAACCCGTTTCCTTGAAAGCCGGGAAGCGGTCTCTTCCCAATTTGCGGAGATGGAGAGTATGCTGGACGACCTGGCGGACCAGGGCGAAGAGCAGGAAGACGTGACGGATCACTGGGAAAAGAAGCTGAAAAAAGAGTGCAAAAAGCTGGGGCTCACGATGAACCGTTGTTTTGTGGAGGCCGACGAAGAGGGCAAACTTCGGGTTCACCTCCAGGTTCAGACAGCGGGCCGCCACTGCATTCCCTCGAAGGAAGTGACCGAGGCGGTCGGCAAGCTGATGAAGAAAGAAATGCGCCTGGAAATCGGCAGCAAGTCCGTGGTCGGAAAGGACAACAGCCGCCTGGTGCTGATGGAGGAACCGGAGTATGGAATCTGCTACGGCGTGGCCCGCGCGGTCAAGGAGGGCAGCGAAGTCTCCGGAGACAATTACTCTGCCATGGAGCTGCCGGGTGGAAAATATTTGCTGTGCCTGTCCGACGGAATGGGCTCCGGCCATCTGGCCGCGGCGGAAAGCGAGTCGGTGGTGGAGCTGGCGGAACAGCTGACCGGCGCCGGATTTTCGCTGGAAAACACGGTGAAGCTGATGAATTCCGTCCTGCTGCTCCGGGAGGGAGAACAGCGGCCGGCCACTTTGGACATCCATTGTCTGGATTTACATACCGGGGAGATCAAAAGCCGCAAACAGGGAGCGGCGGCCACCTTCCTGAAGCAGGGGGATCAGATATCGCTGCTGGAATCCGCAGACGCCCCCATCGGCTGGAGCGCGACCCTGCTCTCGGAAGAACAGACGAGCAAAGTGACCGAGGGAGCGGTTTTGGTACTGGTGACCGACGGTGTGGTGGAGGCTTTGCCCGGCGCGGAAAAAGAAGAATTCCTGATGGAAATTCTCCGGCGCATGAAAGATGGGACGCCCCAGTCCATGGCGGAGGATATCTTATCCCTGGCGGCCGGGCAGGAAGCGCCGCGGGACGATATGACAGTGCTGGTGGCTCAGATTACGAAGCGGTAGCCCGTGCATGGCTTTTTGCATGACTTTTCCGAAATCAGAGAGCGCCGCCCAAGGAGAAGGGCTTGATTTCGTCTTTCTTTTTCCGTATAATAAAGCCATGATGGAACAGATGATTCAAAAAGTGGGCCGGTTCATCCGGCAGCAGAATTTGTTGGAGCAGGGAGACCAGGTGGCGGCCGGCATTAGCGGTGGCGCCGATTCGGTCTGCCTGCTTTTCTGCCTGTCCGGGCTTTCTGCCAAAATCGGGTTTACCCTGACCGCGGTCCATGTCCACCACGGGCTGCGGGGGGGAGAAGCCGACGGGGACGAGGCCTTTGTAAAAGAGCTCTGCGGCCGCCTGGGGGTGCCGTGCGTGTGCAGCCGGGCGGATGTGGGTGCCCTGGCGAGGGAGCGCCGGATTTCGGTGGAGGAGGCTGGTCGCGCCGCCCGCTATGAGATCTTGCGCCGGGAGGCAAAGGGAGGGAAGATTGCGGTGGCCCACCACCAGAGCGATCAGGCGGAGACGGTTTTGTTTCACTTGCTCCGGGGGACCGGAATCAAAGGGGCCGCGGGTATGGCTCCTAGAGCCGGGGACGTGATCCGGCCGCTTCTTTTTTTAAGCCGCCGGGAGATCGAGGCTTTTTTGCGGGAGTGCGGGCAGGCCTGGCGGGAGGATGCGACCAACAGGGATCTTTATTATACGAGAAACCGGATCCGGAATCAGCTGCTCCCCTTGGCGAAAGAAGGCGTCAACGCCCGCTCCGAGGAGCATTTAGCCGCGTTTGCCGGGCAGGCGCGGGAGCTGGACGAACTATTGGACCGCCTGGCCGAAACCTTTTTAACGCAGTGCCGCAGCGGGGAAAATGAGATCCGTCTGCCGCAAAAAGAACTGATCAAGCAGCCTGCGGTTTTGGGAAAGCGGATCCTTCTTACCGCCATCGGGCAGGTTTCCGGAAGCCGCCGGGACATTGGCAAGGCCCATCTGGACGCGGTCTGGGAGCTCCTGAAAAAACCGGTGGGAAGCCGGATCCGTCTGCCGGGGGGCTTCTCGGCAAGACAAGAATATGAGATGCTCCGGATCGGCCGGGAGGAAGAGGAACATGCCGCCGCTGCGCTTCCTGCGGCAAAATTTCGCATCATTCAGCAAAAAGATTTTCCAAAAATCAGGGAAAATAGGTATACGAAATGCTTTGATTATGATAAAATAAAAAATAGTGCCATTTTGCGATTCCGCCAGCAAGGCGACTACCTGGAACTTTCCGGCGGGGGCCGCAAGACGCTGCACCGTTACATGATCGATGAAAAAATACCGGCCCCGGAGCGGGGACGGATTCCGGTGCTGGCCGACGGCAGCCACATCCTTTGGGTGGTGGGGCGGCGCGTCAGCGCTTTTTATCAGGTGACAAAAGACACGCAACGGATTTTGTGTGTGACGGTAGGAGGAAAAGAAGATGGAAAATGAAATCCGCGTATTGATTCCGGAAGATGAGGTAGACCGAAGGATTGCGGAGATCGCTGCTGAGATCAGCAGGGACTATGCGGGGAAGAGCGTACATCTGCTCTGTATTTTAAAGGGAAGCGTATTTTTTACCTGTGAACTGGCGAAACGGCTGACCGTACCGGTCACCCTTGATTTTATGAGCTGCTCCAGCTACGGTTCCGGGACCATATCCAAGGGGATCGTGCGCCTGGTAAAGGATCTGGATGAGCCCATCGAGGGAAGGGACGTGATTATTGTGGAAGATATCATTGATTCCGGCAATACGCTGTCCTATTTGGTGGAGCTGATGAAGGCCAGAAAGCCGGCGAGCCTGAAACTTTGTACGCTGCTTGATAAGCCTTCCCGCCGGGTGCACCATGAAGTAAAGGTGGATTACACCTGCTTTTCCATCGAAGATCTGTTCGTCGTCGGTTACGGGCTGGACTATGACCAGCATTACCGGAACCTGCCCTATATCGGCGTGATTGAAAATGAATAAGTAAAGGAGACAGGATTTTGAATTCGACAAGAAGATCGAGCGGAGGGTTTTATATTCTGCTCTTGCTGTGCCTGCTGGCGGGGTATTTTATCTTCACCGGAACCTTGAACCACCAGGGCCAGGAGCCGGGGACGGATGTGGAATTCCGGCAGGCTGTAGAGAAGCAGGAGCTGAAAGCGGTGACGATTCAGCAGAATACCGAGACTCCGACCGGACGTGTGACCTATCAGCTGAATGATGGAACTTTGAAGTATATCTACGTTTCCGATGTCAATTCTGTGCAGGAACTTCTGCGGGGGGCGGATGTCGGTTTTACCCTGGAGGATGTCTCGGAAGAGTGGGATATGATATCAATCATTTCGATCGTAATCAGCGCGGTCTTATTGATTATCCTGGTCATGATGATTTTCCGCAACAGCTCCCAGGGCGGCGCCAACAATAAGATGATGAACTTCGGCAAGAGCCGGGCCATCATGGTGACCAACAGCAATATCAATTTTGAAAATGTAGCCGGACTCCAGGAAGAAAAGGAGGATCTGGCGGAGATCGTGGATTTCCTGAAAGATCCTGGGAAATATACCCGCGTCGGCGCCAGAATTCCCAAGGGCGTGCTTTTGGTGGGCCCTCCCGGAACCGGTAAAACCTTGATGGCAAAAGCCATTGCCGGGGAGGCCGGAGTTCCCTTTTTCAGTATTTCCGGTTCGGATTTTGTGGAGATGTTTGTCGGTGTCGGCGCATCCCGTGTGCGGGATCTTTTCACCGAGGCCAAGAAGAACAGCCCGTGCATCGTGTTTATTGACGAGATCGACGCGGTGGCGAGACGCCGCGGCACAGGGATGGGCGGCGGACATGACGAGAGGGAGCAGACCTTGAATCAGCTCCTGGTGGAGATGGACGGTTTCGGCGTCAACGCCGGAATCATCGTGATGGCGGCGACGAACCGGGTTGATATCCTGGATCCGGCCATCATGCGTCCGGGACGTTTTGACCGGAAGATCGGCGTGGCCCGGCCGGATGTCCGCGGCCGTGAAGCGATTTTGAAGGTGCACTCCAAAGAAAAGCCTCTGGGCGAAGATGTGGATTTGATGCGGATCGCTCAGACGACGGCTGGATTTTCCGGCGCGGATCTGGAAAACCTGATGAACGAGGCGGCGATCATGACGGCCAAAGACGGCCGGAGTTATATCAGTCAGGCCGATATTGACAAGGCGTTTGTCAAGGTAGGGCTGGGAGCCGAGAAGAAGAGCCGTCTGATTTCCGATAAAGAAAAGAAGATCACGGCTTACCACGAATCCGGCCATGCGCTTTTATTCCATCTGCTGCCGGACGTCGGGCCGGTTCACACGATTTCGATCATTCCCACCGGTATCGGGGCGGCCGGCTATACCATGCCTTTGCCGGAAAAGGATGAGATGTTTATGACCAAAGGCAAGATGGAGCAGGAGATTATGGTGTCTCTGGGCGGCCGGATCGCCGAGGAGCTGATCTTCCAGGACATTACCACCGGCGCTTCCCAGGATATCAAGCAGGCGACCAGCATTGCCAAAAATATGGTGACCCAGTACGGCATGTCCGACCGGGTCGGCATGATCCACTGCGGGGATGACGACGAGGAAGTCTTCATCGGCCGGGATCTGGCCCACAGCCGCGGATACGGGGAAGGGATGGCCACGATGATCGACGAGGAGATCAAGCGGATCATCGATCAGAATTATAAGAAAGCGAAAGCTCTGATCGAAGAGCATTTGGAGGTGCTCCATAAATGCGCGGCTCTTCTGCTGGAAAAAGAAAAGATTAACCAGACAGAATTTGAAGCGTTATTCTAACTATGAGGGAAAAAAGAAGATTTTATTTCAGTGATGAAACAGAAAATTTCCGCTGGCCTGCGGAGCCGGCGGATGGGGAAAGTGTCGTCCTCCGGCTGCGTGCCGCAGAGGGCGATTCTTTTCATGCCTGGGTGATCTCCAGTCAAGGGCAGATTCCGATGGAGCGAGCCGGGCTGGACGGGAGCCTGCCGGTCTACGAGGCGAAAATTCCCGGACTATCGGGCCCCTTCCGATATCTGTTTGAGATTGAAGACGGCGAGGGGACGGTATATTACGGAAAATGCGGGTTGCAGGACACGGCGGACTTTGCCAATGCCTTCTGGATTTTCCCCGGATTTCAGATTCCAGAGTGGATGCAGGGCGCGGTGGTCTATCAGATCTTTGTGGACCGGTTCTGCAACGGCGATCTCAGCAATGACGTGGAGGAGCGGGAATATTTTTATCTGGAGGGCGGCTGCGCCCATCGGGTGATGGACTGGAATACGATGCCGGAGCCCTTGGACGTCCGGAATTTTTACGGCGGCGATTTAAAAGGCGTCTGGGATCAGCTGGATTATCTCCAGTATCTGGGCGTGGAAGTCCTGTATTTCAATCCCTTGTTTGTCTCTCCCTCCAACCATAAATACGATACCCAGGATTATGAGCATATCGATCCCCACGTCGGAAAGATTTTGGAGGACGGCGGGGAGGTGCTGCCGGAGGGCGCGGAGTCGAACCACCAGGCCACCAAATATATCAAGCGGACTACTTCATTGGTAAACCTGGAAGCCTCGGACGCTTTCTTTGCAGAATTTGTGGAGGAAGCTCACCGGAGGGGGATCCGGGTGATTTTGGACGGTGTGTTTAACCACTGCGGTTCCTTTCATAAGTGGATGGACCGCGCGGGCTTCTACCGGGACCGTCCGGGATATGAGCCCGGTGCTTACGGCAGGCCGGACAGCCCATACCGGAATTTTTTCCGCTTCGGGCAGGATGAGAGCTATGAGAGCTGGTGGGGCATGGAAACCTTGCCGAAACTGAACTATGAGGGAGATCCAAGGCTGAAAGAAGAGATCCTTCAAATAGGAAGAAAGTGGGTGTCGCCCCCCTACTCCGCCGACGGATGGCGGCTTGACGTGGCGGCGGACCTTGGCCATAGTCCGGAAGAAAACCACAAGTTCTGGCGGGAGTTTCGGCGGGCCGTGAAGGAAGCAAACCCTGAGGCGGTGATCCTGGCCGAGCACTACGGCGACATTTCTCCGTGGATGGACGGGAGCCAGTGGGATACCGTGATGAATTACGACGCTTTTATGGAGCCGGTTTCCTGGTTCTTAACCGGCATGGAGAAGCACAGCAATAAATACCGGGAGGAGCTGCTTGGGAATGGGGAGGCTTTTTGGGCTGCCATGATCCCCAATATGGCCCGTTTCCCGTCCGGCAGTTTATATGCCGCGATGAATCAGTTGGATAACCACGATCACTCACGTTTTGTGACCCGGACATCCCGGAGAACCGGACGGTTGGGGGCGGACGGCACGGCTTCGGCGGAGGAAGGGATAGACCTTGGCGTATGCCGGGAGGCAGCTGTCATGCAGATGACCTGGCCGGGAGCGCCGACCTTGTATTATGGGAACGAGACGGCTCTCCCCGGCTGGACGGATCCGGACAGCCGCAGACCGTTTCCCTGGGGAAAAGAGAACTGGGAGATGATCGAGTTTTATCGGGAGCTGATAAAGATTCACAAGAATTCACCGGCCCTTCTTCGAGGATCTTTGGTCCGGTTATTGGGAGAACATGAGCTCCTTGCCTACGGCCGTTTCCTGGGGGAAGAGCGCATGGTGGTTGTGATCCACAACGGCCCGTCGGAAGGCAGGGCGGAGATTCCCGTGGAGCTATTGGGCGGCAGCCCGGCAAAGGGGCTGATCCGCCTGATTGAGACGGGCGAGACCGGATATAATATCGGTGCCGTCCGGCTTCCCGTGCGGGAGGGAAAAGCGGCGGTTCCCCTGCGCCCTGTTTCGGCGGCGATTTACCGGGTAGAGTAGAAAGCGAAGGACCATGTCCATGGGCAAAAGAACCGGGGAGCAGACGTTCGGACCGGGAATCCCAGGGAAATCCGTTTTATGCTTGACAAGAGGGAAAAGAACGCCTTATAATAAGAAAACGTCAGTGTTTGAATTTGACCAGGTAAGTGCAAGTACCAGGCTGTTGAAGTTTTAAAATCTTTATGGAAACTGTGATTACAGACATAGGGGAAAGATGTTGCGGAGGCAAGCCTGCGCGGCACTTTCCCCTTTTTACTGCGGCGAGTTGAAGCGTTGAACCGCCAAACAAAGAGGGATTGTTACCGAGTAAGAGGAAAGAGTAAAGGAGCGGAAGAATGGCTACGATAGTAGAATTCAAGGACTACAGCATGGGCTTTAAGGACGACGACGGCGTTGTCTTTAACCTGCTGGATCAAGTTTCCTTTAAAGTGGAAGAGGGAAGGGCTCTCGGCATTGTCGGCGAATCCGGCTGCGGCAAGAGTATGACCAGCCTGTCCATGATGCGCCTGCTGCCCCCGTCCGCGGTGGTTCAGGGCGGGGAAATCCTGTTTCAGGGAAGAAACCTGCTTCAGATGAGCGACGCGGAGATGGAAAAGGTCCGCGGAAAGGACATTTCCATGATCTTTCAGGAGCCGATGACGGCCTTGAACCCGGTTTTGACCATCGGATTTCAGATCGGCGAGGCGCTGAAGATTCATGAGCCTTCGATCACCAAAGAAGAACAGCAAAAAAGAGTGGTGGAAGTGCTGGCGGAGGTAGGGATTTCCAACCCGGAGACCCGTCTGAATCAGTATCCCCACGAGTTCTCCGGCGGCATGCGCCAGCGCGTTATGATTGCCATGGCGGTGATCAACCATCCGATTCTTTTGATCGCCGACGAGCCGACCACGGCTCTGGACGTGACGATCCAGGCCCAGATATTGGATATTATGAAAAAACTAAAAGGCACAGGCGGCCTGGTGGTGGTCACCCATAATCTGGGCATTGTGGCCGACATCTGCGAGGAAGTGGTCGTGATGTATGCGGGCCGCGCCGTGGAGCGGGGAACCTTGAAGGCTATTTTCGACCATCCGCTGCACCCTTACACCCAGGGCCTGATGGCGTCGATCCCGACCACAAAGAGTGAGAAGAAGCCGCTGCATACGATTCCGGGTACGGTTCCCACCGTGTTTGATTTTAAGGAGGGCTGCCGTTTTGCAGACCGCTGCGAGCGCTGCACGGAAGAATGCCGGAAAAAGCGGCCGCCGTTGAAGAAGGTGGGAGACGACCATTTGGTGCAGTGCTTCCTGCCGTTTGAGGGGGAGGAAATCGTCCATGAGTAAGGAACCGATCCTGAAGGTCAGCCACCTGAACAAGTTCTTCAAGGTGAAGAAACGGAAGCTGATCGAAGAGAAAAAATACGTCCATGCGGTGGAGGACGTCAGTTTTGAGCTGTATGAGGGGGAGACATTGGGGATCGTCGGCGAGTCCGGATCCGGAAAATCCACGCTGGCCCGCACAATCCTGGGTCTGATCCCTTCCAGCGGCGGAACCGTGGAGTACAAGGGCCAGAATATCACGGACTTCAAGGTGTCCAACAGCAAAATGCTCCGCTCCGAGCTCCAGATGATTTTTCAGGACCCCTATGCGTCTTTAAACCCGAAGATGAAGGTCGGCAGCGCCATAGCGGAGCCGATGCTGATCAATGGGCAGGCGAAGAATAAAGAGGAGGCCAGACAAAAGGTTAAGGAGCTTCTTCAGATGATCGGCCTCCAGCCGGAGGTCTACGACCGCTACCCTCACGAGTTCTCCGGCGGGCAGCGCCAGAGAATCGGGATTGCGCGGGCCCTGGCCGTGAATCCGAAGATCCTTTTCTGCGACGAATCCGTGTCCGCCCTGGACGTGTCGGTGCAGGCGCAGATTTTGAACCTCTTTAACGACCTGAAAGAAAAGCTCCATCTGACCTATGTGTTTATCGGCCACGATCTGGCGGTGATCCGCTATATCAGCGACCGGATTATGGTCATGTATCTGGGGAAGGTCATGGAGATTGCTCCCTACGATGAAATTTTTGATGAGAATACCCACCCCTACACCCAGTCCCTGATCTCCGCGATTTTGGAGCCGACCACGGAGCCCAATGCGGAGCGGATCATCCTGGAAGGAGATATTCCAAGCCCGGTAAATCCGCCGAAGGGCTGCCGGTTCTGCCAACGCTGCTTCAAGGCGCAGCCGAAGTGCTTTGAGGAGGAGCCGGAGCTGATCCCGGTCAGTGCGGACCATCAGATCCGCTGTCATTTTGCAAAGGTGGGTGAGAACAAATGAGCAGATACATATTACAGAGAATCGGCCGCGGCCTTTTGACCATCTTTGTCTCCCTGACTTTGACCTTTTTTATCATCCGTCTGATGCCCTCCAACCCGGTGGAGCTGATGATCGATCCCCACATGAGCCAGGAGACTCAGGACATGCTGATGGAAAAATTCGGCCTGGACAAGTCCTTCGGCGAGCAGTACATCCTGTTTTTAAAAGGAGTGGTGCAGGGAGATCTGGGAGTCAGCTTTGGGAGCCGCGCCAATGTGACGGAATTGATTGCGCAAAAGCTTCCCTGGACCCTGCTTTTGATCGGCATCGTCTTGCTGCTGGTGGTGATCATCGGAATCCCGGTGGGCGTCCTGGCGGCGAAGCGAAAGGGACGGCTATCAGACCGGATCATCAGTATCGTGGTGACCATGGGGATTTCCATCTTTATTCCATTTTTGGCGTTTTTGCTGCTGTACCTGTTTTCCTTCCGCCTCGGCGTCCTGCCGACGGCAGGAGCCTACACGCCGCCGAAGGGAGAAGGGTTCTCCTATGTGCTGGATATTGCGCGCCACGCGATTCTGCCCGCCGTCACCCTGTCGGTGATGATGCTGGCCAATGCTGTGCTGTACACGAGAAACAGTATGATCGACGTGCTGAAAGAAGACTATATCCGGACCGCCTACTCCAAGGGACTTGACAAGAAGCGCACCTTAAAGGTCCATGCTCTAAAGAACGCGCTGATTCCCACCGTTACCGTGATCGGCCTGCAGATCGGCGTCATGGTCGGCGGATCGGTGATGACGGAAACCGTGTTCTCCTGGCCCGGCATCGGCCGTATGATCTACGACGCGGTCACTGCTTTGGACTATCCGGTCTTACAGGGAGGATTTTTGCTGATGTCCGTCAGCGTGGTTCTGATGAACTTCCTGACCGACTTGGTGGTCGCCTGGTTAGATCCGAGAATTAAGCTGGGAGGGAAATAAGCGATGAAACAAAGAAAATCCTTTGGATATTATTTCCTGAGAAATAAAAATGGTATGATCGGCCTGATCGGGGTGGCGCTGATCGTTATTTTGGGCGTGATCGCCCCGTTTCTGGTGGCCTATCCCGAAGGCTATACCGCGGATATTCTGCTGGCGCCGAGCCTTTCCCACCCGCTGGGCACCGATAAGCTGGGCCTCGATATCCTGGCTGAGGTGATCTGGGGGGCCCGCACCTCCCTGTACGTATCCTTGACCGCCGTTGTGATCTCCGCTCTGATCGGAATCCCGGCAGGGCTGATTAGCGGTTTTGTGAAAGGCTGGCTGGGAGAGATCATCGACGCCTGTATCGATATTTTCCTGACCCTGCCGATGCTGCCGTTGATGATTATTATGGCGGCCATCATGGGAACCTCGATCAACAACGTGGCGCTGGTCATCGGCCTGTTTTCCTGGCCGCAGCTGGCCCGCGTCACGAAAAATGCCACGCTGAAAATTTCCGAGATGCAGTACATCGAGGCGGCCACCTGCCTGGGACTATCAAAGCCCCGGATCCTGTTTAAGCACGTGCTCTTAAACGCCACTGGCCCGGTCTTTGTCAATCTGACCCTGATCATGGCCAGCGCCGTACTCTCTGAGGCCAGCCTCAGCTTCCTCGGCCTCGGCGATCCGACCACCTGGTCCTGGGGCACGATCCTGAAGAGGGCCTGGACCAGCAACGCGGTGATCAGCAGCCCGAACCCTTGGTGGTGGTGGCTGATTCCGAGCCTGTGCATCGTCATCTTCGTTGTCTGCTTTAACATGCTGGGAACGGCGATCAACGATATCTTAAACCCGAAGGGCAGAGATTAAGCCCATAAGAAAGAAGGCGCAAATATGTATGACTTATTGATTCAAAACGGCCTTGTTATCGACGGGACCGGGAAGCCTGCTTTTCCGGCCGACGTGGCGGTAAGCGGGGACCGGATTGCAAAGATTGCCCCGAAGATTGAAGAAGAGGCAAAGAAAGTCTACGACGCAAAAGGGAAATATGTGATTCCCGGCCTGATTGACCCCCATGTCCATGAAGAGTGGGTCTGCATGATTGACGGCCGGTATCCGTTCTTTTTGAAGGAGGGCGTGACTACGGTGGTCAACGGCAACTGCGGTCATTCGGTCATTCCCGGAGACGTGAACCATATCATGGACTACTATCTGGGAAACGGCCTGTTAAGCCTGAAACAGTGGGAGGAGTACAAAAAGACGTTCCCCCGCTGGCATGACTTTGAGAGCTACGCCCAGGCAGCCGAGGAGAAAGGCACGAATCTGAACTTCGTCACTTTGATGGGCCACGGAACGATCCGCTGGAGCGTTATGAACGGCGCCCATCCGAGAAAGCCGACCGAGGAGGAGCACGCAAAGATTGAGTCCATCGTTAAAAACGGGATGGACCAGGGCATGTTCGGCATCTCCTTTGGGCTGGACTATGTGCCGAGCCGGTACGCGGACATCGAAGAACTCTGCGACGTGGTCAACATGGTAAAAGCCTACGACGGAGTGGCGGCCGCGCATCAGAGAAACGCCATCGGCATCTACGAAGCCACCCAGGAATTCCTGGAAGTCGGGCGCAGAACCGGAGCCAAGATCCAGATTTCCCATCTGGCCTCGGACACGCCGGAAGCCTTTGAGGCGGCTCGGAAAGCCCACGACGAGGAAGGCGTGCGGGTTCACATCGACACGATCCCCGACAGCACCGGCCACTGCATCAGCAAGTCCCGAATGTTCCTTTTTATCATGGCTCTCTCCGACGAGCTGTTCTCCCAGGGCGTGGAAGGCGTGAAAAAAGCGCTGGCCGACCCGGAGGGCCGCGCCATGATTATCAGAGAGTGCTATATCTTTGCCGGGAACAAAGGAAGCAAATATGTGGTCCACTCCGACGATCCCCATCTGGAAAACCGTTCCGTATTGGATATCGCAAGGGAGCGCGGCGTCGACCCCGACGAGTGTATGCTGGACCTGATTGCGGACGACAACAACTATGTGTTCTGGGTCAATGCGCCTGCGGCCCATGTGCCGTCCAAGTTTATCGACCACTGCCCGTCCATCGTGGAAAACCCTTACGTGTCGGTGGGAAGCGACGAGATCTTCGGCGATCCGGCCGATCCCTTTGACTGGTACGAGGTGCGCCGCCGGGGAAGCTTCATCATCTTTGCCAACCGGTATCTGAAAAAGGGCGTTCCCTATGAAGAGATCGTCCGCAGAAACACCTCTTTGGTGGCGGATCATTTCGGCATCGAAAAGAGAGGACGGTTACAGGAAGGGAATTTCGCGGATATCGCGGTGATCGATCTGGAGCATTACTACTACCCGGAGGTTTCCCAGGAGCAGTACAAGACGCCGGAGCTGACCGGAGAAGGCTGCGAATTCCTGGTGGTCAACGGGCAGGTGGAATTGGAGGACGGCCAGGTTCTTCGGACCTATGCGGGCCGCGTTCTGCGAAAGAACCGTCAGAACTGAAAATTTCGTGAGAAATTACCAAATTGGTATTTCCAATAGAAGCAATCTTTAGGAGGAAAGAAATGAAGCATTTGAAAGCAATGGCAGCGATGAGCATGGCTCTTTGCCTGGCTCTCGCTTCCTGCTCCAGCGGAAGCGGCGCAGGAACCACAGCAGCAGCCGGCGGAGCCACCACAGCGGCGGCTGGCGAGACCACGGCGGCAGCCGGAGAGAGCGGCGCCGCAGGCGGCGAGGCACAGGCAGGAGGAACCCTCCGCGTCGGTCAGCCTTCCGCACCGGTAAACCTGAATATCTGGACCCACAACGATCAGGCCGCTTATTCCATCATGAGCCTGGTGTGTCCGTTCCCTCTTCAGATCAATGAAGAAGGAATCAAGGAGAACTACCTGGTCAAGGAAGTCACCAACAACGAGGATGCCACGGAATTCACCGTCACCTTCCGGGATGACCTGGTCTGGAGCGACGGTACCCCGCTGACCAGCGAGGATGTCAAATTCACCTGCGACTACATGCTGGAACACAAGCTGAGCTACGCTCCCAGCTTCCTGTCCCTGGTGGAAAACTGCGAGATCAAGGATGAGCACACGGTTGTGTACCATCTGAGCGCCAGCAACGTCAACTTCTACAACAGCGCGGGCTACTGGATTCCGATCATGCCCAAGGCGGAGTTTGAGAAAGAGACCGACCCGATGAACCACACCTACAGCGGCATCGGCTACGGGCCCTTCTATGTGGACGACTATGTACAGGGCGAATACTGTGTGCTGAAGAAGAATCCGTACTTTACCATGGCCAACGACGGCAAGGGCGCCCTGCTGGACGAGATCGTATTCAGCGTCTACAGCGACGAGAACGCGGTGATCCTGGCCCTGCAGAACGGGGAGATCGACACCTCCTCCAACTTTATCACCGTGGCGGCTCAAAACCAGCTTCAGAACAACGCCAGCTTTGAGCTGCTGTCCGTGCAGTCTCTTGGCTATGGGTTCATCTCTTTCTGCCAGAACAACACGCTCTTGCAGGACGCGAACCTGAGAAAGGCCATGGCCATGGCCATGGACCGCGATGCGATCTGTACGGTGGCTTACCAGGGCGGCGCGGAGCCGATGACCCATCCGATTTCCCAGGTTTGGGCCGATTTTGTAAAGTCTGACATCAAACAGCCTGCCTTTGATCTGGACGGCGCCAATGCCCTGCTGGATCAGGCCGGTTACACCGATGCCAACGGCGACGGAATCCGCGAGGCTTCCGACGGCACACCGCTGCAGTTCACCATGACCTACCGCAATACCCTGGCCAACGTGGACTCTATCATGGAGATCCTGCGCAGCGATTTCCAGAAGATCGGAATCGGCATGGATTTAAGCCCGGTGGATGCGACCACCTTCACGGCCAATGTAACCCAGGGCCACGACTATGACCTGAGCTATGCGCTCTGGGCCACCATCGACGACGTGGACACCACGATTTACACGATCTACGGCATTGGCCAGCAGCTGAACTATATGGACTTCAACAATCAGGAGATGGATGATCTGCTGATGAAGGCCAAGACCACCATGGACCGGAACGAGCGTATTGCGATTATGGATGAGTGGCAGAAACTCTTTGTCGAGAATCTGCCCACCGTCAACCTGCTGGTGGCGTCCAACGTGTACCCGGTCAACACCGAGAAGTTCGGCGGCTGGGGCATCGTACCCGGCGTCAGCGGCCCTCTGACCGTAACCAAGATGGTAAACGTATACGCAAAATAACAAAAACCAAGGCTGCCTTTCCGCTTGCGGAGGGGCAGCTTTCCCACAGAAAGGAACTGTGAGACAAGCGGGATTTGGTTGGTCCGGATTTGTCCCGGAGAAGAAAAACCGCATTTCACAGGAATGAATATTAGAAAAGAAAGAAGGATTTCATCATGGAGATGAAGAAGAAAGAAGCTTACAAGGGGTATCAGGCGTATTCTTACCTGGAAGCGGGAAAGGACTACCCGGATCTTAAATGGGCTGACTGGGATTGGGCCGGCCGTCATGTGTTGGAGCTTTCCGACGAACAGGAAGCAATGGTGAAGGAGATTCTGGAGAAATATCCTTATGTCTCCGTCCATGACCACCCGACTTTCTTCCCCAAGACCATGGGAACGGCGCGGGACATCAACGACGCCATGCGCGCCGGCCGTCAGTTCTGCTCTTATGAGGCGCTGGCCTACTCGAACCTGGACTGTGTCTTTGATAACATGATGGACGGCGTGAACATCATTTCCTCCCCCAACGGCTGGAAATGGATTGACATCATCCATGACCTGGGTATGCGTCTCTGCGACATTGCCCATCAGGATTTCCTGGTACACGCTAAGACCGTGGACGATATCTTTGCGGCGAAGAAGGCCGGGAAGATCGCCTGGGTCGGCGTAATCGAAGGTGCGGCCTGCATCGAAAACGAGGAAGACCGGATCGACATCCTCTACGGCCTGGGCGTCCGCCAGCTGGGTGTGACCTACTCCGAGGCCTGCGCCCTGGGCTCCGGAATCAAGGAAGAGCACGACGGCGGCCTGACGGCTTTCGGGAAGAAGTGCGTGGAGCGGATGAACAAGGTCGGCATGCTTTTGGATGTGTCCCACTGCGGATCTCAGACCGCCTATGACGCGGTGATGTACTCCAAGATGCCGATCATCGCCAGCCATATGGGCGCCAAGGGCATTTGGAACAGCAGACGGATGGCCAGCGACGAACTGATCCAGGCGATTGCGAAGAAAGGCGGCGTCGTCGGCATCGAGGCGGCCCCCCACACCACCATGTCCCCGGCGGCCGGAACCCATACCTTGGATACAGTGATGGAGCATTTTGAATATGTGAAGAACATGGTCGGCATCGACCACGTAACCTTCGGACCGGACACGCTCTACGGCGACCATGTGGGGGTTCATCACGCCTTTGCCGCAACCTTGTCCACCAAAGCCACCCAGGCGGCAGCCGGAAGCACCTTCACCGAGCAGCCTTATATCAAGTATCTGGAAAACCCGACCGAGGCTTCCTGGAACATCGTGCGCTGGCTGGTAAAGCACGGCTACACCGAGGAGGAGATCGCGAAGGTCATCGGCGGAAACGCCATCCGCGTGCTGCGCGAGGTTTGGAAATAGAATTCCGTCTGGACTTACAAAGACAAAATGGAAGCCGCGCCCGGCAGGTATTGACTGCTGGGCGCGGTTCGTTTTCGATCAGCCTGCCGTGGCGGATTGCGTCTTTTTCTGGGGAATGGGGCCGGTTTTTTCCTTTTGCATCCGAGGAAAAGAAATGCTATACTGTAAGGCAGGACAAGAAGGGGGAAGGATCATGTATGACGAATTGACGCGGAGCGACATCGAGAAGATGAAAAAAGAGATTGAATACCGGAAGCTGGTGGTCCGCAAGGAGGCCTTAGAGGCCGTCAAGGAGGCCCGCGCCCACGGCGATCTCAGCGAAAATTTTGAATACCATGCCGCAAAGAAAGACAAAAACCAAAATGAGAGCCGGATTCGCTATCTGGAGCGAATGATTAAGACCGCGAAGATCGTGTCCGATCAGTCGAAGGACGATGAAGTCGGCATCAACAACACGGTGGAAGTCTACTTTGAGGACGACGATGAGACCGATACCTTTAAGCTGGTCACCACGATCCGCGGAAATTCCCTGAAAGGCTATATCAGCACCGAATCACCTTTGGGACGAGCTCTGCTGGGGCACAAGGCCGGGGACCGGGTTTACGTGAAGGTCAGCGATACCGTGGGATACTATGTTGAAATCCGCTCCATCTCCAATACGGATGACGAAGGGGATACGATCCGGAAGTTCTGATTTCCTTAAAAAATCAGCCAAGTCTATCCAACGGGATTTCCCTTTGACATATAGCCCGAAAAACCGACAATCCCTTCCTGAGGCTGTTTGAAATATTTAATTCCATAGCCGATCCGGGAATTATTTTTTCCGGTCAGATAGCGGCGCGCCACCAGCACGGGTTCCCCCACCTGGCAGTTGAGCAGTTCCAGAGACAGCCCTTCGGCCAGCTCGGCGGAGAGTTCCATTCGGGTATGGAAGGCAAATGGCGCTGTTTTGGAGGCGATGATGTCCGGAAATACCGCGTAATTGATCGCAGCCTCGATCAGCGGGAGACCTTTCTCGTAGGGCAGATATTTCAGATCCAGGGCGCAGGGCACGTTTTCCCGCAGGATCAACCGGCAGATTTCTACCACCCGGCCCGTCTCATTGAGGGAGAGCGCACGGCTGATCTCCTCGTTCGGGAGAATGACTCTGGTCCATTTCAGCTTGGAAGTACAGCCGTCCTGCTCCTCATCCTCCGCAAAATCGACGATAAAACGGTTGTGCTTGGGCATCGAAACAAAATATCCTTTTCCTGCCTGGGGAGTCAGATATCCGTCGGTCTCTAAACGTTTCAGGCTCTTGCGAATGGTTTCCCGGCTGACAGAAAAACGCTCCGCGAACACATTTTCCGAGGGGAGCATGTCTCCGGGATTCCACTCCCCCTGAAAGATCTGTCCGCGAATCGTATCCGCGACGGCTACATAACGCGGAGCAATCAGCTTTTCATTATTCTTCATGTCGCTTCCTCTCCACTACTGTTTTACAGAAAGCTGCGGTATCGGCCGGGTCGTCCGCCACTGCGTCCGCACCCAGGGCCTCCGCCTTCTGATTGTTTACACTGCTTCCGCCGACCACGATGGCTACGGTGTCCCTTAGGCCCTCCTTATCCAGCGCCTTGATGGTGTCAGACATGGACTGCAGGGCAAAGTTCATCACCCCGCTGAGAGCCAGAACATCCGGTTTGTGCTTCCGCACTGCCTCCACAAAATCCCGGCTTCCCACGTCAATTCCCAGATCGATCACTTCAAAACCTTCGGAGATCAGCACATCACAGACAATATCTTTGCCGATATCGTGGATATCATTTTCCACCACTCCAATGATGATACGCCCCAGAGATTTGCTGCCGGCGCGGCGCATACTGGAGCAGAAAAGTCCCATGGCGGCCCGGTAGATGATGCCCGACACGATCAGGTCAGCCAAAAAATAATCTCCATTTTCAAATAGCTTCCCCACCTTTTGCAAGCCGGCGTTCAGGTAGCTTTGAATCTGGACGCTGGTGGCTCCGCTGTCCAGGAGATCCTGAGTATATTGAAGCACCTTGTCTTCATCCAGTGCAGCCATTGCCTCAATCAATTCTTGTTCCATAAATCCGATCCCTCTTTTCCCCTCGATGATGTATTCCGCCGTTTTGGTTTCCTCTGCCCTTTTGATGCGGGACGGGCTGCGACATCTGTTCTCTGGGAAATTCTCCCGATTGTCTTTTCTTTATGATAATGCAGCCGGCAAAATTTGTCAACCGAACAAAACATGACCTGTACGTAACAGTTGTTGGCAGATCGAGATAAGGGGGAAGGAGGAAAAAAAAGAAATAATCTGAACAATATAAAGGAAGGTTGGTGAATACAATTAATATTAAATAAGATTTCAATTTCATATTACAAAATATGACTTTTCTATTGACAAGAGAAATAATCATAGGTATACTTGTACGTACAAGAAAGAAACAAACAACAGAGAGGTGAACGTTATTATGATCATAATTGGCGAGAAAATCAACGGTGCGATTCCCTCTACAGCGAGGGCGATCGCGGAGCGTGACAGCCAGTTCATTGTGGATCTGGTGAAGAGGCAGGAGGAAGGCGGTGCGGATTTTCTGGATGTCTGCGCAGGAACCCGGCCTGAGGAAGAAAGAGAGGCGCTGGAGTGGCTGGTGGACGTGGTGCAAGGTGTGGCGACAAAGCCGATCTGTATTGATTCTCCGGATCCCAATATGCTGCGGGCTGTTTTTCCCCGGCTGGAGAAACCCGGACTGATCAATTCCATTTCCGGAGAGGGCGAAAAATGCGAGAAACTGCTTCCCCTGCTGAAGGAGAACCCGGAGTGGGGCGTGGTGGCTCTGTGCTGCGATAACAACGGAATCGCAGCCAATGCGGATGATAAGGTAAGGATTGCCGAGGAACTGATCGAGAAGGCTGCTTCCTACGGGGTGACGCCGGAGAGGATACATATTGATCCACTGGTGCTGGCGCTCAGCGCGGTCAATGACTCTGCACTGAACTTTTTTGAGGCCATCCGGCGGATTAAGGAGAAGTACCCTGCGGTCAATGTCACGGCGGCTCTCAGCAACATTTCCTTTGGAATGCCGGCTCGTAAATTGGTGAATGTGAATTTCCTGGCATTGTCTATGGAAGCCGGATTGGATTCCGTCATCGCAGATCCGACCAGCCGGGATGTCATCGGTACGATTTTTGCCACAGAGGCGCTGCTTGGAAGAGACCGGCTTTGCCGGAAGTATAACAAGGCCTACCGGGCAGGCAAAATTGGAAAGCAGCCGGAGAAAAAATAGTGGGCGGAAGCCCAGATGAGTCATTCGGACGATCGGATTAGAAAAAACCAGAAGACAGCAGAAAGGAGTTAGAGACGTGGTAGATTTTGAACAATTGAAACAAAGTATGGGAGAATTGGATGAGGACGCTGTGGTCAGTGCCTTGAACGAGGTGATGGCGGACGGCGGATCCCAGGCTGCGGCGGCCATGCAGGCCTGCCAGGAGGGGCTGAACATTGTCGGCGATCTATTTGCCTCAGGGGAATACTTTGTCGGAGATTTGATCTATGCCGGGGAACTGATGACCCAGGCGGTGGAAATCCTGCGCACCGCGCTGGCAGGAGAAGGCGGAGCTGAAAAAGGCCGCATGATCATGTGCACGGTCAAGGGCGACCTCCACGACATCGGAAAGAATATCGTGATTGCCATGTTAGAAGCCTCTGGCTTTGAGGTGCTGGATCTTGGCATCGACGTGGCGCCGGAAACCATTGTGGAGACTGCGAAGAAAGAAGGGATCCATATCATCGCGCTCTCCGGCGTCTTGACCTTGGCTATCGACTCGATGAAGGACACGGTGAATGCTTTTGCCGCCGCAGGGATGCGGGATACCACCAAGATCATCATCGGCGGCGCGCCGGTAAGCCCGGAGGCCTGCAAACTGGTGGGAGCGGACGCCTGGGCCCATAACCCTCAGGATACCGTCCGGACCTGCTCCGATTGGGCGGAAGCCTGCTGACAACCGCCCCCCAAGAAAGGAGAAATGCTATGACCAATCAGGAGCAGAAGCAGTACCGGACCAAACTGATTCGGGATGCGTCTATGATGCAGAAAAAGCCTGACCGGGTGCCTCATGTATCTTTTTTTGTCACGTGGAAGATTCTGGATGCAGGCTACAAGCTCAGCGAGGCGATGAACGACTATGCCATCATGGAAAAAGTGGTGCGCCGTCATCAAGAGGAGTATGGCTTTGACGCCATCTTTGAGTACGGCGGGCGCAACGCCATCCGGATTCCGGCTGCGCTGGGAGGGACCACCTACTCCATCAATGACGAGGCGGGAACCGTAAATTATAAGGATAAGGCTATCTGCGAGCACGATGAACTGGAAGAATTGGCTGCGGATCCTCAGAACTTCTTTTATGAAAAAGGAATGGCCCGAAAATACCCTTGCTGGGCGGACGGTACGGTGACGGCGGAGGACGTGCAGAGAGCCATCGACGAACAGTCGAAGTTTATTCAGTATCACATAAATATCACCCGGATTATGAATGAAGAGTATGGTATGCCCAACTTTACCGCTCCCAATGGCTTCGCCTATGCAGGACTGGATTTTCTTTTCAACACGATCCGCGGAATCAAGGGACTTTCCATTGATATGCGCCGGGACCCGGCCAAGGTGGAGGAGGCCATTGCAGCTCTGAATGAACTGTACTTTACCCCCGGCTTGAATGTGCTGAAGAATGCGCCGGAAGGCCCCAACATGGATTACTGCTTTGATTACGACATCACCCTTTTGTGCCACACGATCCTCAATCAGAAGCAGTTTGAGCGTTTCCTGTGGCCGGATCTGAAAGCAGTTTTAGACGTTCTGGCGGAGAAAAAGAAAACCCTGCGCCTGTTTATGGAGGGGAGCAGCAAACGGTTTTGGGAGTACCTGAAGGATTATCCGAAGGGAATGATCACCATGCACCCGGAGCAGGATGACGTGTTCGATGTCAGAAAGGAGCTGCCCAACTGCGCGATCCTCGGCGGCATGCCGGTCAGTCTTTTGGGGAACGGAACGAGACAGCAGTGTCTGGACCGGACAAAGCTTTTGTGCGACGAGCTGGGAAAGGACGGCGGTTTTATCCTCTGCCAGGATAAAATGGTGTCTTTCCGCAATGATGCAAATCCGGAAAATGTGCATGCGGTCTGCGAGTTCGTGAGAGAGTATCGGCCGTAGAGGCAGGGAAAGGAGACCTGGGATGGAAATGGAAGATAAGAAAGTGGATATTACCAAATATCCGGAGGGGTTAAAGGCGCTGGCCGCCCAGCTGGACCTGCCGATCCCGCCGGAAGAGACGGAGAAACGGGAGGCTATGGTGATGGGGCTGATCAGCAGCCTGGTCCGTCAGTAGTTTTAGAGAAAAGGTTTCAAAACGAGACAACATGTCTGATCGATCAAGAGAAAATGGAGGTAAAACTATGGAAAACAAAGTGCAACGGGCAATGCCGACTCTGAAGAAAAGCCAGCTGTTGATGTACGGCTTCGGCGGTATGTTCCTGAACACCTTCTACTTGATGTTCTTGGCTTATTACCGGTTGTTTTTCCTGACCAACGTGCTGATGCTGGATACCTATGTGGCCGCCACCATCAACTCGATTTCCGTCTGGATCAATGTAGGAACGATGGTTCTTGCCGGTATTATTGTGGACTCCACCAACCTGAAATGGGGCAAGTTCCGGTCTTGGGTTCCCATCGGAGGCGTGATGGTGACCATTGCCTTCCCCCTGATGTTCGCGAATCTCGGCCTGTCCACAGGGGCAGCAGCCGTGATGTTTGTGGTGATGTTTGCAATCCAGTCCATCGGCTACAACACGCTTTGGGTAGCGGAGCGCTCCCTGGTGGGACCGATGAGCCGCAATACGGCGGACGCTACGGCACTGGCAACCTATGCTCAGCAGGGCAGCACCATCGGCGGCTTCATTTATGGCCTGGTGGGTACCCGCATTCTTGCCTTTTGGGGAACCGGCCCCAACTCTTACGCGTTGACCGGCTTGACGTTTGGCCTGTTCATCCTGGCCGGAACGTTCCTCATTTTCTTTATGACAAAGAAGTATGATCTGCCAAGCGAAGCAAAACCTGCGTCCGCTCCAAAGGCGGAGAAGGTCGGCCTGGGGCAGATGCTAAAAAGTATCCGCGGACCGATGATCCCCTTTGTCGTTGCCATGATTTTAAACAACTGTCATCTTGGTTTCTTTATGACATTGCTGAACCATTTTACTACATATGTATTAAATGACCCGGAAGTTTTGGGCCTTGCGGTGACGCTGGGTTCCGTCGCCAGTTTCGTCGGCGCCTGGATCAGCAAGATCATGTGCGACCGCATGGGCAAAAGAAGCGCTTTTATCTGGTTTTCCCTGCTGACCGGCGTCCTTTATATGCTGATTGCCTTTATCGGCCGGACTTCGGTTCCGTTCCTGATCCTGCGTCTTTGCGTAGGCGCTTCCTGCGTGGTCGGCGGTATGCTGATTCCTGCCTTTGCCAATGACCTGGCGGATTACAATGAGATGAAGGGTACCTCCAACGCCCGTGCTTTCGTACAGGCGCTGTCCGGAACCACCATCCGTATGGGAACGGCTTTGTCCACCATGATTGCCTCCTTCGGCCTGGCCTTCGTAGGCTTCCAGGCAGGGATGGAGCCGACTCCCCAGGTGGTCAACGGGATTACCTATATGATGGCTTTTGGCCCTGCTATCGTCTGTGTGCTGTCTGCTCTGTGCTTTATTCCTTACCATGTGGATGAGAAAGAGCTGGATGCTTATCGAGCGGAAAAAGCCGCAAAGATGGCGAAATAATCTGCATCCTCCTACCGACTCTCTCGCCTCTCCTCTGCCTTAGCTGCGGCGGGGAGGCGATGGGGCCGGCTGTCTTTCTGTTTTCATCACTAAACTAGTAAGGGAGGGAGCTCATGGAAAAAAAACGCACGCCTTCAAAGCCGACCCACAGCTACCGGTTTATGTACGGATACGGCTTGGGCGAGTTTGGCTTCACCTTCTTCCTGTTTTTCATTGCATATCATCTGATGTATTTTATGACTGACATCCTATGTATGCCGGGGCCTGTGGCGGCCCTTGTATACACTGTGATTCAGTGGTTTGAGGCAGTGACGATGGTAGGAGCCGGTGTTCTGGTGGACCGGGCAAGCCTGAAAGCCGGTAAATACCGGCCCTGGATGGTGATCGGCGCAGTCATGTGTATGGCCTTTACAGTCCTCTTCTTCACGGATTTTCAGCTTTCGGTGGCCGGAGACGTCCTGATATTCGGTCTGTTTTATTTCCTTTCCTACACCGGCTATAACCTGATGTGGGTGGCCTACCGCTCCATGATCGGTCCTCTTTCCCGGACGCCGCAGGACAATGTATCCCTGACCACCGCCTCCTCCCAGTTGGGGAGCGCAGCCGGGCTGCTCTTTAGCTTTTTCGGCGTCGCGATCCTCTATGGTTTTCGCGACATGCGAACCGGTTACCTCATCTCCGCGCTGCTGTACGGCGGGCTGATGGTGATCGGGATGGTGATCAGCGCTTTCGTAACCAGGAGGTACGATAATCGGGAGACCCAGGCTGCGCATTCGGAGAAGAAAAAGGTCTCTCTGAAAGAGATGATCCGATCCATCAATAAGCCGACGATTGTTTTTTTCCTGGCGGTCACTTTCCGCGAATCCATGTCCACCCTGCTTCCCACTCTCTTGACTTATTATTTCCTCTATGTGGTAGGGGACAGCGGCTGGCTCAGCGTCTATTTGATGGTGATCAATCTGAGTTCTCTGTTCGGTTACTTTTTTGCTCAGGCGTTCGCCAACCGGTTCGGAAAGAAAAATATGTTTATTATTTCCAGTTTTTTGTCGGTCTGCTGCATCCTTTCCGTGAACCTGATCGGAACCAACATGATTTTGTTCATGATCCTGATGGGGCTTAACGCATTCTGCAATATCTTTTCCGGCACCATGATTCCGGCCTTTATGAACGAGATTGCAGATTACAATGAGTATACCCAGGGAATCCATGCCCGCGGCTTCGTCATGTCCCTGGGAGGGACCGCGATCCGCTGCGCCGCCGTGCTGGGAGGAGCGCTTTCCTCCTTCGGCCTGGTGATGATTGGGTATCAGCCGGATATGACGGTGACGCCGGTGTTTTGTTCCCAACTGACGCGTCTGATGACCTTCGGGGCCGCCGCCGGTCTGGTGATCAGTGCAGTGATTTTTATGTTTTATAGCCTGGATGCGAATACCATGGCCCGTGTCTATGTGGAGAAGGCAAAGGAACAGGAGACAACGGATTATATATAAATCAAAATGGTAAATGAGAAAAGAGATTCTTTTCCGTCAAGAAAGAAGGAGGATTGGAATGGCATTAAGAAAATTATGGCTCAATATCAACGGAGCCGACCGAATGGTGGTCTGCGATCCAGAAAAAGACAGTCTGGCGGATGTGCTGCGGCGCATCGGCCTGACCGGTGTGAAGAAGGGCTGCGGGACCGGTATCTGCGGTGTCTGCAGCGTTTTGCTGAACGGCAAGGTGGTCCGCAGCTGTACCAGGAAGATGCGGATGATCAAAGAGTTTTCCAAGATTATCACCATCGAGGGGATCGGGAACCCGATGAACCTGCACCCGATTCAGCAGGCGTTCATCACCTGCGGAGCGGTCCAGTGCGGGTTCTGTACGCCTGGCTTTATTGTCTCATCCTATCAGCTTCTGCAGGAAAATCCCGATCCCACCAGAGAAGAAGTCCGCGCCTGGTTTAAGAAGAACCGGAATTACTGCCGGTGCACCGGCTACAAACAGATCGTGGACGCCGTGATGGCGGCGGCCAAGGTGATGCGCGGCGAGGCCACCATGGAAGACATTACCTTCCACGGGGATGGAGAGCGGTACTACAACTCCAAGCTGCCCCGGCCCAGCGCTTTGGCTAAAGTCTGCGGCACCCTGGACTACGGCGAGGATATGAGTCTGAAAATGCCGGACGACACCCTTCATGCTGCACTGGTGCAGCCGAGAGTGACCCATCATGCGAAGATTCTAAACATTGATATTTCCGAGGCGGAGAAAATGCCCGGCGTTGTAAAGGTGATTACGGCCAAGGACGTTTATGCTCTGGGCGGCAATAATCTGCTGAACCAATATGTGGGACACCCCCGGTCCAAAGTCACCCGGCCCACCCGGCCGATCATCTGCGAAGATAAGATTTACCGTTACGGCGATGTGATTGCCGTGGTGGTGGCGGATACCGTGGAACATGCGCGGGAGGCGGCGAAGCAGGTGAATATGGAGTACGAGCAGCTGCCGGAGTACCTGACCCTCTTGGATGCGGTCCTGCCAGATGCGCAGCAGATCCATGAGGGATTTCCGAATATCTACATATCCCAGCCGGTCAAAAAGGGAGAGGAGGCTGCGGATGTCATCGAGGAATCCGAATATTTCGTGGAGGGAAGCTTCAAGACCCAGCGCCAGCCCCATCTGAACATGGAGGGGGATATCGTCATTGCCTACCGGGATGAGGACGGCAAGATGACTCTGGAATGTAAGTCTCAGGGAATCTACCCGAACCTGATGGTGATGGGGAAGGGCATCGGCCTGAAGCAGGAGGATCTGCGCATCGTGCAGCATGGAGGGATCGGCGCCAGTTTCGGCTGGTCCATTGATTCTTCGTCCTTTTCGCTGGCCGCGGTCGCCTGCATGGCTACGGGAAGGCCCGTCTCTTTGGTGATGTCCTGGGAGGAGCATCAGCACTTTGTGGGAAAACGTTCGTCCTCCTACACGAATTGCCGTCTGGCCTGTGATAAGGATGGCAAGCTGACCGCAGTGGAATATGACATCGGCGTGGATCACGGCGCTTATGTGGAGGGCGGCGACTCGATCATCAGCAAATACATGCACTTCGGAGACCCTTATGTGGTACCCAATGTCCGCGGCCTGGTCCGCATGACCACCACGAACCACAATCATGCCACCGCGTGGAGGGGTTACGGCATCCCTCAGATCAGCACCGGAATGGAAGGCCTGATGGATATGCTGGCCGAGAAAGTAGGAATGGATCCTTTTGAGTTCCGCTACCAGAATATTCACCGCGAGGGCCAGCGCTCCGCCAACGGCACGGAATTTGAAAAGCCTCAGTACGAGCGCCTGATGGATATGGCCCGCCCTTACTATTATGAGTGCAAGGAACGCGCCCAAAAAGAAAGCACCCCAGAATTTAAGTGCGGCGTGGGCATTGCCCCGATGTTTTTTATCCCTTTGGGAAGCGTGAAGGACAAGGCGGAGGCCAGATTGGAGCTGAAAGAGGACGGCCGGTTTTATGTGTACAATACATATCACGACATGGGGCAGGGCGGCGATATCGGAAGCCTGGCCAGTACCCTGGAGGCTTTAAAGCCTTTGAATCTGAAACCGGAGGATGTGCAGCTGGACATCAATGACTCTCAGGACTGTCCAAACAGCGGAATCTCCGCCGGAAGCCGCTCCCACTTCATGAACGGAGGCGCAATCCATGAGGCGGGAAAACTTCTGCTCGCCGCGATGAAGAAGCCGGACGGCACTTACCGGACCTATGAAGAGATGAAGGCGGAGGGAATTCCGACCTCTTACACCGGCCACTTTGACATCACGTCGGAGAATTACAGCCGCATGGATTACAATACCGGAAAAGCGGAACGGCAGCCAAAGCCCATGACAGGTTTCTGTGTGGCTGAGGTGGGCGTGGAGACGAAGACCGGGAAGCCGAAGGTTCTAAGCATCCGGGCCTGGGCGGACTGCGGCGTCATCGCCAACTATCTTTCCGCCGAAGGGCAGGCCTACGGAGGATTTGCCCAGAACATCGGTTATGCTTACACCGAAGATTACAATGATGTGAAGAAACATGCTAATATCATTGGCGCGGGCCTGCCGTCCATCGATGAGGTTCCCGACGATATGGAAGTCACCTGGATTGAGGATAATCCCTGCAAGAAAGGGCCTTTCGGCTCCAACGGCCTGTCAGAATGCTTTTTCGGCGGGGAACACAATGCGTTTTTGAACGGAATCTACGACGCCACGGGCGTGCGGATCTATGAGCTTCCTGCCTACCCGGAGAAAATTAAGGAAGGGCTGGAGAAGATAGAAAGAGGAGAGCGGACCGATCCGCCTGCCAAGTATTTCCTGGGCTCCGACTTTTATGATGAACTGGAGGAGCTTGAGGCGAATCCGGTTCCGGCCGACTGGATGCAGCAGATGATGGCTGCCATGGCTGCGGATGAGGCAAAGGAGAAGAAAGCGGATAAAAAGGAGAGCGAGGACGCCGGAATCGTGGAGATTTAGGCGGGGAAAGAACTTGTTTTTGGCTTCCTTTGAGGTACGATTAAAAAAAGGAGGCCGGCTGGGTCTGCACCTTGTCGGGCTGTTTTAGAAAAGATTTGGGGTTTTTGACCCGGTTTGCGTTGCTGCCGCCTTGTTTTGCCGAGGCGGCAGCAGCTGTATCTGTGGGATTAGGACTGCGGGACGCTTTGAGCCGCCATCACGGAGAAAGCCGCGGGAGCGATTAAATCCGAGGGATGGAGACTACGGATAGGATAGGTAAAAAAAATGGGGAGGAATGAGACATGGAAAAAAATAATTTTTTGGATGAATTAGAGCGCTGTACGCACGGACAGGAGTCCCCCTGCGGCTGTGCGTGTCCTTTTTCTTTTCCGGTACGGGATTTTATCGACAAAATCCGGCGGGGAAGTTTTGGCGCGGCATTCCGCCTCTATCGGAATGCGGTGGTTTTCCCGGATTTGGTTTGGAGGCTTTGTCCCGCTCCCTGTGGGGAGGCGTGCAAAAAAACGTTGAATGGAACGCCGGTATTCCTGCCCTTGCTGGAGCGGGCGGCGGCGGAATTTGCCCGCTCTACGGATCCGATCCGTTATAACCTTCCGAAGAAAACAAAGCGGGCGGCTGTGGTGGGAGCGGGGCCTGCCGAACTTGCCTGCGCGCTGAGGCTGGCGGAAAAGGGGTATCCGGTCACGGTGTACGAACAAAGCGGACGGCTCGGCGGGGCCTTTTTGGAGGTCCTTTCCCCGGAGATTGTGGAACGGGAAATTCAAAAGCAATTTCAATATACCGCCTGCGTCTTTGTGAAAGACACCAGGATCAGCCGGATCGAGGAACTGGACGCCGAAGCGGCATATCTGTGCACTGAATCCGGTATCGAGGCAAAGGGGGAGGGCGCCCTCGTCTGTCCTGGTGGCAAGAATCCGGTGGAATCCATCGCAGAGGGAATCCGTGCGGCGGGGGAGATCGAATGGTATCTTCAGACAGGCGCCTGGAAAAACAGGAAACAGCAGGAGGCGGATGGATCCCGGCCGGGACCGGGGGAAGAGAGGGCGGCCGATGTGACAAAGGGGGATTTCCTGCGCATCGCTACGGAGAAAGAACGAGGAGAAGGCAGCCGGGCCGAGGAGAGAGAACGATGGGAAGCCGCCTGGAGCAAGGAGCAGGCAAAGGCGGAAGCGGAGCGGTGCACCCGGTGCGACTGCACCGCCTGTATGGATGCCTGCGTGCTGCTGCGCCAGTACGGCTCGCCTCCCAAGGACTTGGAAAAGGATGTGAAGCTTTCCCTGAATATTTTTCCGGAGACCCAGGGACGGGCGGCCATGCGGGAAATCGGTTCCTGCAATAACTGTAATCTCTGCGGAAAGCTCTGTCCTTCCGGAATCCGCATCGGTGATTTCCTCCTTCAGGCCCGGACGGATCTGTGCTCCTCCGGGATCCTTCCGCCTGCCCACCATGAATACTGGCTGCGGGATATGGAGTTTTCAAATTCAGAGGAAGTTTCCATGTTCTATCAGCCGGAGGAAACGGCTTCGGACTATCTGTTTTTTCCGGGCTGCCAGGCAGGGGGATCGGATCCTCGTTATGTCTCCCTGACCTATGAGAGGCTTTTGGCCCGCTATCCGAAAACGTCCCTGCTGCTTCGCTGCTGCGGAGCGCCTGCCCTCTGGGCCGGAGAGGAGGCGGCGTTTGGGAGGGAGCTGGAACAGATCACTCTGTACTGGAGGGAAGCGGGGAAACCCGCCGTGATTCTCGCCTGCCCCACCTGCCACCGGATTTTCCGGGAGTATCTGCCGGAGATACCGGTAAAAATGGTATATGATCTGCCGGAGATCTGGACGGGGATGGCCTCTCCCTTTGAAGAGGCGTCGGTATTTGATCCCTGTGCGAGCCGAGATTACCCAAAGATGCAGGCGGCTGTGCGGGAAATGGCGGCAGAATGCGGGGTGCGGCTAAAAGAGCTGCCGTATTCCGGGGAAAAAGCCCAGTGCTGCAGCTGGGGCGGCCACGGGTATGTGGTAAATCCGCTGTTTGTCAAAACCCAGGTAAGGGAGCAGATTTCCCAGAGCGGCCTTCCCTATCTGACTTACTGTACCAACTGCAGGGATATCTTTTCGATTCAGGGGAAGGAGTGCCGCCATATCCTCGATCTGCTTCTCGGAATCAACTTCGAAAACCGTGAAGTACCGACCATCACGAAGCGGAGGGAAAACCGGAGGAAATTAAAGAGGGAGCTGGCGGAGTGTTATCTTTCTGGGACGCTGCTGTTCGAGAATTCAGGAAAGCAGGAAAACAATATTTTGACCATGACAAAGGAGCTTTCGAGGAAGCTCAGCGAGAACTTGATCCTGGAGGAGGATATCTGCCGGGTCATCGAGGACTGCGAGAAGAAGGGGCGGTATCTGCTGGATGCGGAAAGCGGGCATCGGATCGGGCACTTAAAGATCGGGCTTCTCACCTATTGGGCGGAGTATGGGGAAGGCGAGGGCGGCCTTTATTCTCTCTATGGGGCATATTCCCACCGGATGGCGATACAGGGGGAGGATGAGGCAGGCTAAAAAATACAAGATGAACGGAGGGATTCTTATCTTTATTCAATTTTAACAGATCACCCATTAGCTTAATAGCACATTTACCTCTTTGCCCTTATAGTTAAATAAAAGAAAACGAAGGGAAGTGAGGTTATGCGTATCCATAAACTGAGAAAGCTCTACCAAAGCGGCTGGCTTAGCCGGGCATTCGGGCGGACGGTCCGGAAGTTTACCTGGAAAGAAGAAAAGCGCAGACCGGAGATCCTGATCTTGCTGGCGGTCGGGTTGGCCTTGCTTTTGCTGGGCGCGGCCGGAGGTGTTGGCTGGATCCCGGTACCCGTGCGGCCGGCGGTGGGAACGGCGGCGCTTCTCCTCTTTTCCGCCTTTGCAGTGGGATTTGCGGAAGCAGCCGCCGAGGAAGCAGGGCGCTGGCTGGAGCCGCGGGTGCCGGGGCACCGGGAGCAGACGGCGCATCTTTTGGTTTCGCTGGAGGAGCTGGACCATGTGCAGGAAGTGGATGCGTTCGACCTGCGGACCGGAGATTTGGTGCTGGTTTTGGCCGGGGAGTTGGTTCCGGCGGACGGCCAGGTGGTAAAAGGTGCCGCGTTGGTGGATGAAAGCGCCGTTACCGGGGAATCCGCGCCGGTGTTCCGGGAGGCCCATGGCGGACGGGAATTGGTGACCGGCGGGACAGCGGTCCTTTCCGACTGGCTGGTGGTGCGCGTGATCCAGGACGAAAGTATGGGATTTCTGGAACAACTGACGCAGGAGGAAGAACATACCGTAAAACCGCCGGAATGGAAGACCAATCCGCTGCTGTCTTTGTGCCTGGTTTTGTACCTTTTTATCCTGATTGCCGCGGCAGTGCAGATGCAGGGGAAAAAGGGAATCGTCCCGCTCACCTTTTTCGTCTTGCTGGCTGCCGGGCTGGCGCCGCTCTCCCTGTTTGCTTTATTCACCGCCGCAGAGGCTGCGGCCCGCAAATATTTAAATGTGGACAATATCTGGCTGAAAGATCCTAAGCTTCTGAGATCAGCCGAGCAGGCAGACATTTTACTTTTGGACAAAGCCGGAGCGGTTTCTCTGGTGGGGCGTCATGCCACGGACTTTTTGCCGGCGGAGGGGATTACGCCCCGCGAACTGGCGGATGTGGCCCAGCTGGCTTCCCTGGCCAATGAGACGCCGGAAGGGCGGAGCATCGTGGTGCTGGCGAAAAAGAAATTCGGGCTGCGGGGTCGGGAGGTTGGAAATGTTAGGCTGGTGCCCTGGGATTCGGATACCTGCCTGGCCGGAGCAGACCTGCCGGACGGACAGGTCCGCTTGGGGCCGGAGAGGGCGGTGTCGCCGTATCTGAGGGAGGAAGAAGAAACTTCCCGCTGCCGCCGCCTGACGGCGGCAGTGATGCAGCAAGGGGGCGAGCCTTACCTGGTGGAGAAAAACGGCAGGCTTCTCGGCGCAGTCTGCTTAAAGGCGATGGCCAAGGAAGGGATTCAGGATAAATTCCGCTGGCTGCACCGGCGGCAGATCCGGACGGTTCTGATGACCGGGGACGGCGCGGTGGGAGCCGCGGCGGTTGCGGCGGAAGTGGGCGTGGACGATTTCCTGGCCGGTGTGACGGCGAGAACGCGCTTAGAGTGGGTGAGAAAAGCGCAGGAAGACGGCGCGGTGGTGGCCATGGCCGGTACGATCGCGGAGGAAGCGCCTGCGCTGGCGCAGGCGGATCTGGCCCTGGCGCTCAACAATGGATGCCCGGAGGCGCGGCAGGCGGGAAATATGATCGATCTGGACTCCAATGCCGCCAAGCTGGTGGATGTGGTCGCGCTGGGTAAGAAGCTGGAGCTGGTGAAAGCTTCCATTGCCTCTTACTCGGCTTTCCGGATCATCGGCAGCGCCGTTCTATTTTTCCTGGCGCTCGCCGGAGCGCTGGGCGGCGTCCTGAAACCGGAGGATCTGCCGTCTGCCGCCGCTGCCGCGGTGACGGTGGAAATTCTTTCGATTTTTGCGGGAACCATTCTGATCATCCGGAGCATCTTCCGCGGATCGCTTCCGGAGCGGGGACAAAAAAAGAAATGTTGCCTGGGATTTGGGCTGATTGGATTGGCCGCGGGGGTGCTGGGAGGCGCGCTTTTGGGGAGGCTGTTTATTCTGACCGGGATCTTCTAAGGGCGGATATCCTCTTCTCTGGATAGAGGAACGGAAAAAAGAAAAATCCCGGCTGCCCGGCAGAGAATTTTGCCGGAAGCCGGGATTTTTGTGCGGGATGGGATTCCTGAATCTAAAAAAGGAATGCTACTTTAAATCTGGAGAAATTTGTTGATGTCCTTGTTGGCGCCCAGGATCAGCATGCTTTCCCCCTCTCGGAAAATGTGATTGGTCTTGGGAAGGGGCTCCAGGACATTATCACGCTTGACGGCCAGAATGCTGACGTGATATTTCTGGCGGACGTTCAGATCGAGTATGGTTCTGCCGTACCAGTTGTCCGGCACAGGCGTCTCATAGATCGAATGATCCGGCGTCAATTCAATGTAGTCGAATACGTTGTCGCAGCTGTACTTTACCGCGGCCCGGATCGCCATCTCTTTTTCCGCGTACACCACATGGTCCGCCCCGTTTCGAAGCAAAAGTTTGGCGTGGATGTCCCGGTTCGCCCGCGCCAGGATAAAAGGCGCGCCGTAATCCTTCAGCAGAACCGTGGTTTCCAGGGAACTTTGGAAACTGTCGCCGATGGCCACGACGCAGAGGTCAAAGTTTCGGACGCCGAGGGACTCGATGAACTGCTCATTGGTGCTGTCGCCGATCTGTGCGTTGGTGACGTAGGGCAGGATCGCGTTGACCCGCTCTTCGTTGCTGTCGATTGCTAAGACCTCATGTTTCAGCTCCTGAAATTTGATTGCCATATGGCGGCCGAACCGGCCGAGGCCGATCAGTAAAATGGATTTCATAATAACCTCCCTTGTGCGTTACCCCACGCTGATTTTTTCCTGGGGCATCTGTGACGGAGCCGGATTGTGGCCGTTTGAAACCGCGTAGAGCATGGTCAGGCCGCCGACCCGCCCAAAATACATGAGCAAAATAAGAATCAAATGAGACGGAAGGCTTAACGTGGTGGTGATTCCTAGTGTCAGGCCGACCGTACCGATGGCAGAGGCACATTCAAACAGAGAATCCGTCAGGGCGACATTGTCGAAGAGACAGATCAAGATGCTGCCGGTTAAAAACAGAACAATATATAGGGTGAGGATGGTGACAGCGTTACGGAGCGTTTCGGCGGGAACCCGGCGGTGAAATCCTTCGATCCCCTCCTGCTTTTTAAAAACGCTGCGCAGACACAGGAAAACCACGGCCAGCGAGGTGGTCTTGAAGCCTCCGGCCGTGGAGCCGGGGGAACCGCCGATCAGCATCATGCAGATCATAATGAGGATGCTGATACTGTGCAGCTTCGTCAGGTCTACTGTGTTGAAGCCTGCCGTCCGGGGCGTGACCGCCTGGAACAAAGAGGCCCAGATCCGTTCACCCAGTCCCATTCCGGCCCATTCCGGCCGGCTGAATTCAAAGAAGAAAAGATACAAAGCCGGGAGGGCGATCAATAGCAGCGAGGTCGCCAGGACTAGTTTCGTCTGGAGCCGGTAGTTGTGAAAACGCAGCTTGTTCTGCCGGATATCGCTCCACACGAAGAATCCGATGCCGCCGATGGTGATCAAAAGCATAATCGGCAGGTTGATCAGGGGATCAGCGGAAAAGCCGGTCAGAGAGGAAAAAGCTTCGTTTTGTCCCATCAAGTCAAAGCCGGCATTGCAGAAAGCGGAGATGGAGTGGAATATTGCGTACCAGATTCCTTCAAGGCCCATTTCCGGGCAGAAGCGAATCGCCATCACGATAGCTCCGGCGCCCTCAAAACAAAGGGTGGCCTTTACGATGAACCCGGTCAGCCGGATGATTCCGCCCATCTTGGGAGCGGAGATGGATTCCTGCATGACAAAACGCTGCCGCAGGCCGATTTTTTTTCCAGTGGTGATGAAGATGGCGACAGCCATGGTGACAACGCCCATGCCTCCGATCTGGATCAAAATCAGGATCACGGCCTGGCCGAAAAGGGACCAGTGCTGGTACGTGTCAAAGACAATCAGGCCGGTCACGCAGGTGGCCGAGGTGGCTGTAAACAGCGCGTCGGGAAACGCCGTGATTTCTCCGCTTTTTGAAGAAATGGGAAGCATCAGCAGCAGGGCGCCGGTCAGAATCAGCAGCAGAAATCCAATCATGATGATCTGCGCCGGACTGATCCGGTTTCGTTTTACAAGTGACATGGTTACTCCTTCCGTCCGCCTGGGCTGCAGGTTTGAGTAGCACCAGCATAGCACAAGGGGCATTAATACAATATTAAAATTCTGCGGAAGATATAAAGACCGTATTAAGACCGGTTTTTTCAGTGGATATGAAACTTGGAACAACCGGTAACAATGTGTTATACTGAAATTCAACATACATCCTAGCATAGAAATGGCCGGAGGGCAATCCATGAATGTAAATCACTCGAAATGGCCGGAGCCGCAAAGCCAGGGAGAAGGCGGCCGGCCGCTTCGAAAAGGAAAGCTGAAAATTTATCTGGGCTATGCTTCCGGCGTGGGGAAGACCTACGCAATGCTTTCTGCCGCCCAAATTCAAAAAGATCAGGGCAGGGATGTGGCAGTTGGATTTCTGGATTCCGGATGCTGGCCGGAAACAGAGGCGCTTGCCGCCGGGCTGGAACGGATCCCTGCCCGGAAGGAACCGGTTCGGGAATTCGACCTGGACGCGGCCTTAAAACGCAGGCCAAGGCTTCTGCTCCTCGATGAACTGTCCCATGTCAACGCGCCTGGCAGCCGTCACCGCTACCGGTATCAGGATGTGGAAGAAATTCTGAGAGCCGGGATCGACGTCAGCACCACTTTAGATGTCCAGCATCTGGAAAGTTTAAAGGATGTCGTTCTGAACGCGGCCGGAATTTCTGTAGAGGACCGGGTTCCGGATCACTTTTTTGATATGGCTTTTCAGGTTCAGCTGGTGGATGTGGATCCGGAGGAGCTTTTTTCCCGCCGCAGAGAAAAACGAAAAAGAGATCCTGCCTGCCAGGAGCCCTTATTTGAAAACCGAAAGAACCTGGCTGCTCTTCGGGAGATTGCTCTTCGAAGGCTGGCCGAGTGGATCAGCCGTTCTTCGGAATCCATCGGAAAACCGTTGGTGCCGGAGGCCGGGGAGCATTTGTTGATCTGCCTTTCCGGAGCGCCTTCCAATGAAAAGGTGATCCGCACCGCAGCGCGGATGGCCGAGGCCTTCCACAGCGGGTTTACCGCCCTTTATGTGGAGACTCCGGACTCCGAGCGGATGGATGAGGAGAGCCGGAGGAGGCTTCGGGAAAACCGGAGGCTTGCCGAGGAGCTGGGGGCGAAGATGGCCACCGTATTCGGCGGCGATGTGGCGGCTCAGATCGCCGAGTACGCCAAGGTGAGCCGGGTCTCCAAGATTGTGATTGGCCGTTCCGCTCCGTCCCGGCATTTTTTCCTCCCGGAAAAGACGTTGACGGACCGCCTGAGCCAGTTGGCGCCCGACATGGACGTCTATGTAATTCCGAATCAGAAAAACTCCTCGCAGCACAGGAACCGGCGGCTGCGGATGGGAGAACGCTTATCCTGGAAAGATCTGGGGAAAACTTTGTTTTTGCTTCTTTTGGTATCCCTGGTGGGGCTGGGCTTTTACCGCGCCGGTTTCAGCGAGGCAAACATGATTACGGTCTATCTTTTGGGAGTGCTGTTTGTATCCATCTGGACAAGCACCTGGATCTATGGAATTCTGGCCTCCCTGGCCAGCGTGCTGTTGTTCAACTTCCTTTTTACCGTACCGCGGTTCTCTTTCCGCTTTTACGATGCCAGCTACCCGGTCACCTTCCTGATTATGATGTCCGCCAGCCTTTTAGCCAGTTCCTTGACTATGCGGGTGAAGGGACAGGCTGTTTTGGAGGCGCGGAAAGCTTACCGCACCGAGGTATTGCTGGAGACCAGCCAGCGCCTGCAGGAAGCGAGTCAGCCGGAGACGGCGCTGCAGACCATGGCCGAACAGATGCAAAAACTGTTGGACCGCCCGGTTTTGTTCTATCTTCCCGGAGAAAACAAAGAGCTGGAAGAACCGTTGATTTTTCGCATCAAAGACCGTCCGTTTCAGAGCGCCTATACCGGCGAGGAGGAACGGGCTGTGGCGCTGTGGGTCTACCGGAACGATAAACATGCCGGGGCCACGACCAACACACTTTCCGGGGCAAAACTTTTGTACCTTTCGGTCCGTGGACAGAAAAGCGTGCTGGCCGTGGCGGGAATCGTGATGGAAGGCTATCCGGAGATGGACGCTTTTGTAAAAAATCTGCTCTTGGCCATGCTGGACCAATATGGCCTGATGCTGGATAAAATATCTTCCGACCGGGAAAAGCAAAAGGCCGAATCCAGGGCTCAGCAGGAAGCGCTGCGCGCCAATCTGCTCCGCGCGATTTCCCATGACCTGCGGACCCCTCTGACCAGTATTTCCGGCAATGCCGATATCCTGATTCGAAATTCCAAGATGCTGGATGAAGAAAAAAAGCAGGCCATCTATGCCAACATCAACGACGACGCCATCTGGCTGGTGAATCTGGTGGAAAACTTGCTGGCCGTCACCCGGATTGAAAACGGCGCCATGGCCATCCATATGGAGCCGGAGCTGATGGATGAAATTTTCCACGAAGCGCTCCACCACCTGGACCGGAACATCTCTGAACACCAGCTTTCCGTGGAGCTATCCGATGATCTGCTGATGGCGCAGATGGATGCCAGGCTGATCGTCCAGGTCCTGATTAACTTGATCAATAATGCGGTAAAATATACGCCCGCCGGATCCCATATTCAGTTGAAAGCAGAAAAAAAAGAAGATTGGGTTCTGGTCCAGGTGGCGGACGACGGTCAAGGAATTCCGGATGAGGCGAAACTTAAAATTTTTGATATGTTTTATACGGCCAACAACGACTGGGGGGACGGCCGCCGGAGCCTTGGCCTGGGGCTTGCCCTCTGCAAGTCCATCGTTACGTCTCACGGCGGTAAAATCGGCGTGAAGGATCATTTCCCCCACGGCGCCGTATTTTACTTTACACTGCAATCTGCGGAGGTAGAACTATGAACAAACCACTGATACTCGTGGTCGAGGACGACACGGCGGTCAGCAGCCTGATCACTACAACGCTGGAAACCCAGTCTTATCAGTATCATACGGCAAAAAACGGGGCGGCCGCCATTTTGGACGCGGTCACCTATCATCCGGATGTCATTTTGCTGGATCTGGGACTGCCGGATATGGACGGCGTGGAGATCATCAAGAAAGTGCGGGGCTGGAGCAACACGCCGGTCATCGTGGTCAGCGCCCGGTCGGAGGACCGGGACAAAGTGGAAGCTTTGGATGCCGGGGCCGACGATTATCTGACCAAGCCCTTTAGCGTGGATGAGCTTTTGGCGCGTCTGCGGGTGGCTCTGCGCCGGGTCCGCTATGACGGACAAAAGACAAATCAGGAATCCAGCCAATATGAAAATGGGGATCTAAAGATTGATTACGCCGCGGGCTGCGTGTACCGGGAAGGCCGGGAAATCCATCTGCCCCCCATCGAATACCGCCTTCTCTGTCTCTTGGCGAAAAATACCGGGAAGGTGCTGACGTACAATTATATATTAAAGGAAGTTTGGGGAAATGCGCTGCCGTCGGATACGCCGTCTCTGCGGGTGTTTATGGCAACACTGAGAAAGAAAATCGAGCCGGTTCCGTCGGAGCCCCGGTATATTCAGACCCACATCGGGATCGGTTACCGGATGCTCCGTGTCTCGGAGAATTCGTAAATCAGATCCAGCCCCCGTCCAAGCGGATGACCTGTCCGGTGAGATAGTCGTTTCCTTCCGCCAGCTGCCAGACCAGATGGGCCACCTCTTCCGGAAGCCCCATGCGGCCCGCCGGGATTTCCGCCAGGAGATCCTGCTTTTCCTGATCGGACAGGAAACGGTTCATGTCCGTGTCGATGGCGCCGCAGGCAATGGCATTTACCTGGATATTGCTGGGGGCAAGCTCTTTGGCCAAGGCTTTGGTCAGCGCATTGATGCCGCCTTTGGCCGCCGAGTAGGCCACCTCGCAGGATGCGCCGACGCAGCCCCAGACTGAGGAGATATTGATGATCTTCCCGGAGTGATTCCAGAGCATGCCGGGAATCGCCTCTTTACATAAGGAATAGACAGCGGTCAGATTGGTGCCCACCAGGTTCTGCCACTCGTCCCAGGTTGTATCCTGCAACAGGCCGATATGGGAGATCCCCGCGTTGTTCACCAGGACTTCGACGGTGCGCCCGGTTTCCCCGATGGCGTCGAAGAGGCGGCCGGCAGTTTCTTTTTCCGCGAGATCGCCGGTGAAAAGAAGGCAGTGAATCCCGTATTCTGCGGTCAGCTCAGCCCTCAGCTCTTTAAGCAGATGGGTATTTTCCCGGCAGGTCACGGCCAGGTCATAGCCGCCTTCGGCAAAACGCCGGGCGACGGCGCGCCCAATTCCGCGGGAAGCGCCGGTGATCAGTGCAGTTTTATTTTTCATGAATGTGTCTCCTTCATAACTATGAAACGAAGCGAAGCGGACTGTCCATTTTATAGGAATGTGAAACCGGACGTTCCGAATGGGATACAATAGATAGGAAGAGTATAACATCCGAAAGTTCACTTGTATAGAGGGGAGAAAATTGGTATACTAAAAACAAGGCATCCGGGCGGCTGATCCATTTCAGGCGGCCGCTGCCGGAAGAAGCTCCGGCCAAGTTGGGACGTCTTGTACTTTGGAGGCGGAAATGAAATTGGCTATGTCACAACAAACAGTTGATAAATAGCCATTTTTATAGGGGAGTATCAGAACTCCCCTACAAACTGTTATTTGCAGTTATCTATACTCATTTGGAATTTCGATATGAAGTGTCT
>NZ_JALIFO010000011.1 GCF_022867805.1 Cuneatibacter sp. NSJ-177 | reverse complement strand
AAAATAAGACGACGTCTTATTAAGTGAACCCCAAAGATCCAGATATCCATGATTTTAGGCCATGGGGAATGACATAGACTAAAAAAGCTTTCTATGAAAAAAGAAAAAGTAAGAAAAAGCGAGTTAACAAGAAAAAAACAAAGATTATTATGGGAGGAACAAAGTATGAAAAAATTGTTTGCCATGGCGCTGGCGGCCGGAATGAGTCTGGCAATGACGGCATGCGGGACCGGAGGAACTCAGACGACGGCAGGCGGGACAACTGCTGCGGCAGGAGGCGGGACTACGACGGCGGCTGCGAATTCCGGAACCACGGCCGCAGAAGGAAGCAGCATACCGTATCCGGAGCGTTCGATCAAGGCTCTGATCGGTTACGGCGCCGGTGGTTCCACGGATAATGCGATGCGTCCCCTGCTATCGGTGGCGGAAAAAATACTGGGGCAGAGCATTGTGGTGGAAAACGTTTCCGGCGGATCCGCCAGCATTGCGTTCCAGTCAGCCTTTGAGGCGAATTCCGATGGTTACACCTTAATCGTCGGAGCGGAGACTCCGGCGCTGTACGACGCCTACGACTTGATTGACTATACCTACAGCGACGCCGCGATGGTAATGGTGGCGGCGGATTGCGCCCAGCATATCTTTGTCTCCAAGGATAGTCCCTACGACACGTTTGAGGATTTGGTCAATGCAGAAAAAGAAAATCCGGGCAGCGTTCTGAAAGTGGCTTCCGGCAACGTTGGCATCAACGCTTCCATCGAATCCATCTGGAGCGCCACAATCGGAACCAATTTTTCTGTCTATACGGCGGACAATGCGTCCTCGGCTGTGACCACGGTGATGGGCGGTTTCGCGGATTTCGGTCTCGGCAACACCGCTACTTTATACGATTACTATAAGAACGGGGATATTAAGATTCTCTGCACCTGCCGGTCCGACCGGGATCCGGCGCTTCCGGACGTGCCTGCCATCACGGAGACGTATCCGGAAATGGCAGACTATCTCCCGATGAAAGCTTTTTACACCGTAGCGGTGAAAGGAGACACGGATCCGGAGATCGTGGCTTACCTGCAAAAAGTGTTTGAGGAGGCCTATCAGTCCGAAGAGTACCAGGCGGTCTTGAAGCAGTTACAGCTGGATCCGGTAGGAGCCGTCGGAGACGCCGCCACCGAGTATGTGGATACCTTCCGCAAGAATGCGCTGACCGCGCTGACCAAAAGCGGCGCTGTGAAAAAAACGATGCAGGAATTGGGCTATTGAGTAGAAATGAGAGGGTACAATGGCTGAAAAAATAGGTAAAGATAACATAAAGGAGGAAAAGCCTGGGACTCCAAAAGAGTCTCAGGCGGGAGAGGAACAGGCAAAAGGGCCTCAGACGGTCGCTCCCGGCGGGAAAGCAATGCCTTTTTTGTTCCTGGGGATTGGAATCTTCTTCTTTTACCAGTCCCTGCTTCTCCATCAAAAGGATCCCACCCTGGACGGCTATGCGACTTTTCCCCTGCTGATTACGGGAATCATCATATTGCTCGCCTTGGTGGACATCTGGCAGAACCGGAAAATTCCCACGGAGAACCAGGGAAAAAGTCTGGGAGAAAAGATTAAAAACGGAGTCCGCTATCTGCTGCCTACGGATACGCTGATCATGGTAGTTTTTGTGTTTGTCTATCTGGCGGCTTTGGAATTGGGATTGGGCTTTGTGATTTCATCCACGGCATTCCTTTTTATCTCCATGTGCTACTTGATTCCGAAGAAGATGGTGAAAAACGGGATCTATACGGCGGTGATCATGGTGGCTATCTATGCGATTTTTAAAATTCTGTTCCAAGTTTATCTGCCGTAGGAGGAGAGAGTGATGGGCGCAATTTTATCTTATCTGTTTACACCGTTTACGGACCCGCTGATGCTGGTGGCCGTGGCGGCCGGTACCTGCGCAGGCGTCTATGTCGGCGCGATTCCCGGCTTGACCGGAACCATGGCTGTGTCCCTTTTGGTATCCCTGACTTTCGGCTGGAACACCCATGTGGCTCTGGCGGCCATGATCGGCGTGTTCTGCGGAGCTGTTTACGGAGGCTCCCGCTCTGCGATTCTTTTGAACATTCCTGGAGCTCCGGCCGCGGTAGCGACGGTATTTGACGGCTATCCCCTGGCGCAAAAGGGAAAAGCGGGCATGGCGATCGGAATCACGACGACGCAGAGCGTGGTGGGCGGCATCATCGGCGTGCTGGTGCTGGCGATTTTTACCCCGGCGGTGTCAAAATTATCGGTTTCTTTCGGGCCGATGGATTATTTCCTCCTGTCCGTGATGGGGCTTTTGATGATTGGAACCTTGGGCAATACCTCCATGGTGAAAGGGCTTCTCCCCGCCGCTCTTGGGATTCTGATCGGCCGGGTTGGACAGGACAGCATTTCCGGCGTGGCCCGTTTTACCTTTGGGAATACGTATCTCCTGGCCGGGGTGTCCTCGGTGGTGGCGATGATCGGCCTGTACGGCGTATCGGAATCTTTCGCCCAGCTGAAAACCAGGAATTTCCCAGTGGTGAAACAGGACGTAAAAAAGGTGGTTCCTGCCTTTGGCACAGTAAAGAAATATTTGAAGCTGACGGTAAAGTCTTCGCTGATCGGCTCGGTGATCGGCGCTCTGCCGGGCGCGGGAGGCAGTGTGGCGGCGCTCTTGACTTATGATCAGGCAAAGAGAACCACGAAAAATCCGGAGGTGCCTTTCGGCGAAGGGGCGATCGAAGGCCTGGTGGCCCCGGAATCCGCAAACAACGCGGCGGTCGGTGGCGCATTTATTCCTATGCTGACCTTGGGAGTGCCGGGCGATGCGGTCACGGCTGTGATTATGGGCGCGCTGACGATTCATGGACTGCGGCCCGGCCCGCTGATGATGGCGGAACAGCCGGATCTGTTTTATATCATTGTCAGCCTTCTGCTTCTGTCAAACGTTTTTCTTCTGGTATTCGGCCTGACAGGCATCCGCCTGTTTGCCAAATTTGTGGAGATCCCCAAGGGGCGTTTGATCCCGATTATTATCATTCTGTCGGTGACGGGTGCCTTTGCGATCAACCATATGCTCTATGATATTTTCTGGATGATCGGTTTCGGCCTGCTTGGCTATGTCCTGAAAAAGTATGGGTATCCGGTTTCCCCGATGGTTCTGGGAATCATCCTGGGGAACCTGATCGAGACCAATTTCCGGAGGGCCCTGGTGTCCTTCCGCGGCGTAGGAGGCTGCATCCGCAGCATTTTCACCCGGCCGATCACACTGATTTTATTTTTAATTATCGTGTATGCCATCGTCTCCCAGACGAGATGGTATAAAAAAGCAATTCAGAGTTTCCGCGAGAAGCGGGCAAAAAAATAAGAAGGAGATTTATCAAATGGACGAAAAAGTAGTGAAGATTATCAAGCCTTTCCGGGAGGGGCAGGCGGAGGCGGTTGCCCTGGGGGATTCTTCTCTTCGGTATGAGTACACAAAGCCCGACGGGACGAAGGGAACCTTTGGCTCTGTCCGGAAGGTATTCCGCTGCATCAATGAGCGGGAGGAGTATGGAGCTTCCACCAAATTTAAAGTGGGACTGACGATTTTTGCACCCGGCGAGGGCGGCCCGGTTCATGTTCACGAGAATTCGGAGGAATTCAGCTATATCATCCAGGGAAGCGGCGTCCAGCTGGACCGGGATGGGAATATCGTCGGGACTTACCAGGCGGGGGACGTCAAATTTGTCCCGGCCGGCGCATATCACGGAGGCTTTTGCACCTCGGACGAGCCAATGGTGATGCTGTGGGCTTACTCGGAGGGCGGGGAACTTCCCAAGGAATAAGGATGGATGCGATGAAGATAACCACGGACACAAAGCTGGTTCCGCTGCTTGGCATGCCCCTGGGGCATTCCTATTCGGTGGAACTGCAAAATCAGATTTTTGAGCGGGAGGGACTGAATTACCTTCGGATCCCCATCGAGGTGCAGGGCGATGCCGTCGGCGAGGTGGTGGCGGGGCTCCGCCATATGAATATAGCGGGGATCACGGCGACGAAACCCAATAAAATCGAGATCATGAACTATCTCGATGAAATCGACCCGCTGGCGGGGATTATCGGGGCCGTCAATGTCAGCGTATTCCGGGAAGGGAGGCTGACCGGCTACAACACGGATGGCGAAGGTTTTTTGCAGTCATTAGAGGAAGAAGTAGACTGCGATCTTCCGCAGACGGACTTCTTTTGCTTTGGAGCAGGCGGCGCCGGACGGGCGATCTGTACGATTTTGGCGGACCGGAAGGCAAGATCGATCCGGATCACGGACTGCGTGCCGGAGGTGGCGGAGCATTTGACGCATCACCTGAGCTCTTATTATCCCGACACGCTGCTGGAGACCGTGCCTTTTACGGACAAGGCTGCCCTCGGCGCAGCGGTATCCCAGTCGGATGTAGTGATGAACGTATCCGGAGCCGGAATGTACTCCCGGCTGGATGAGACACCGGCGGATCCGGCTTGGCTTCATCCAGGCCAGGTGGCCTTTGACGCCACCTACAATCCGGAGGAGACCCGTTTCCTGCGGGAGGCCAGGGAGGCTGGCTGCCGGACCTTTAACGGAAAGCGAATGCTGGCTTACTGCGGCATGTTGGGTTACCGGCTTCTGACCGGGAAAGAGCCGCCGAAGGAAGAATGGCTGAAGAGAATGGACCGGATGGAGGAAGAAAGAAGGCAGAACCGGAAGGAGTGAAACGGGATCCTGCGTACCGGCGCTTACCGAAACCGGGAAAAGTATTCGATCACATAATCCCGGAACAGTTGGGCGGAAGAGGACAGATAGGCCTGGCCGTCCCAGGAAAGGTTGATTTTCCGGTAGCAGTGGGGGCTGCGGACCGGCACCAGAGATAATTCACTGTTGTCATAGGAAAACCAGGTATATTTGGGCACAAAAGCAATGCCCATGCCGATGCGCACAAAACCGCACAAAGTCTGCCAGTCGTGGCATTCCAGGATAAAATTGGGCTGGAATCCGGCCGCCTGACAAAATTGTTCGGTGTTGTAGCGGTAGGTGGCTGTTGGGATAAAAGTCAGGAAGGGTTCGTCTTTCAGCTCAATCAGGTCGATCCAGGGCCTTCCGGCCGCCCAGTGGGAGGGGGGGAATGCGATCAGAAATTCCTCCTCCAGCAAGGTAACGGAGTGGCCGTTGTCTTTGGCGTCCAGTCGCGGAAGATCAAAAGTAAAGTCACAGGTCCGGCGGACCGAGTCGAACTCCTGATACTGCTTTTTGCTGATGGAAAAATGAATATGGGGATATTGCTTGCTGAAACCGCCGAGAATATCCGGAAGCATGGAGATGCCGGCCTGAACGTAGAGAAACAGGTCGGGGTAGGAGGTGCTGTTCCGGTCGGTCAGTTCTTTTCTGGCGTTGTTGATCTCGGACAAGGCAGCTGCAATATGAAGATGAAAAATCCTTCCGTTCTCGTTGAGCCGGAGGGATTTTCCCTGCCGGTCAAAAAGTTTGACGCCCAGCTCATCCTCCAGCAGCTTGATCGTCTTGCTCAGGGAGGACTGAGAAATATGCAGCTTTTCCGCTACTCTCGTCATATGAGGTTCCTCGGCCAGCATTTTAAAATAGCGCAATTGCAGAAGTTCCATGTGTGTCCTCCCAGCTGTTTTTTTCAGTATAGCATAGGAGAAAAGCGGATGTCCAGAGGGGGATCGGATTACCGCTGGATGTAAATATATTTTAATGTGTATAAAATTTGCCTGCCCGTATCCATTACTGCCCGGCAAATTTTTGTGTCATAAATTTTTTGAATTCCTCGGCTGCCGGAGACCGCGCATCCGCACTGCGCCAGGCGAGGAAGATCTTGATCAGCGCCGTCTGCGGAGCGTGGGCGGCCTGGATATACTTACCGGCCGGATGAAGCTGGGAGGCAAGCAGGGAATTGGAAAAACCTACGGCTAGGCCGCTTTCCATCAGCTCTTGCTTAAAGAGAGCGCTGTTGGTGCGGTAACGGACATTGGGGATAAAATTATGATGGGTAAATTCGTCGAAAATTTCTTCAATCCGATCGTTGCCCCACTGGAGGGAAACGAAGGGCTCCTGCTTTAGCTCCTGAAGATGGAACCGGAGATTTTCCGGATCCGGCAGGTCTCGGCGGGGGGCAATGATGACCCGTTCCGCCGAGGTGATGTAGAGCCTTTCCTGGAAGTTCAGTCCGTCCGACTGTTCATAGCAAAGTAAGGCGTCCATATTTTGGGAGTTGACGTAGGTCAGATCGCTGATGCGCAGGAAGGTAAAGGTGATATCCGGATTTACGGAGGCAAATTCCTCCAGCGCGGGAATGATGGGCTGGAGCGAGAGGTAGGAGCCGAGGACAATATTTCCTTGGATATTCAGGTTTTTGGCTTCATTGGCTGCGTTTGTGATTTCCTGCAGCGCAAACGAAATATGGGAATAGAATTTCTGACCTTGGGCCGTCATTTTAATATGACGGCCGTTTTTTCAAATAGCTTGACCCCCATTTCATTTTCCAGGCGGCGCATGGTCTGGCTGAGCGAGGGCTGGGAGACATGCAGTTCGTGGGCCGCTTTTGTGATGCTTCCTAGTCTTGCAACTTTCACAAAATATTGAAGCTGTAAAAGTTCCATCTGGGTATCCCCCCTTTTATACATAACTTCGGATTTATGAATGCTGTTACAAAATATGTATTTGAAATAATACGCGGAATGTCGGAAAATGTCAAGTATAAAACAAAAAATATTCAATAAAGAATGAGAAATAATTAATACATACATAAATGTGAGACAGAAAGGACGACAAAAATGAAAGTAAGCGCGGTGGAACTTTTTCCCTATCCGGGATATGAGGGGCATGTGGATATGACTCTAAGTACAGATTCGGGAGTGAAAGCCAGTACGGCGGAGCTGCAGGAGACAATTAAAGCTTATCAGCTGGGACCGGGAACCACGATGAAAGATACCAATATCCCAGGGACAGGGGAAGGGCAAATCATGAAGCTGCGGGTGATCACTCCTTCTGGGATTTCGAATCCTTCTCCGGTTATTCTGGACATCCATGGAGGCGGATTTGTCAGCGGAAGCGTGGACATTGATAACTACAGAAATATTTATCTGGCCGAGCATACCCCCTGCATTGTCGTCTCGGTGGAATACCGGCTGGCGTCCAGGGCGCTTCCTTTTCCCGCGCAGCTGCTGGATTGTTACAGCGCCTATCGGTGGCTGCGGGATCATGCGGATGAGATCGGTGGGGACCGGAACCGCATCGGAGTCCACGGAACCAGCGCTGGCGGAAACCTGGCTGCCGGATTGGCTCTTTATCTAAGGGACAAAGGGGAAGCACAGCCGGCTCTGACGGTGTTAAACTGTCCGGATCTGGATATGGCATGGACAAACTCGAAAGTACAGTTCGGAAAGCTGGGGAAAGCGCCGGACTATGCCCATTCTACGCAGGCAATTTATGTAAACGCAGACGGCAGCCCGCTTTCGTACTATGCGATGCCTGCCCTGTGCAGGAATTTGAACGGACTGGCTCCCCATATGGTGATTACCGCGGAGTATGATCCGCTGAGGGATGAGGGAATGTCCTATGCGCTTCAACTCCTTCATGACCATGTTCCCTGCGCGACCATACAGGCGCCCCGTGTCACCCACGGCTTTTGTGTGATGGACCGGCCCCTGACCCATTGGGTGCATAACGGAATCTGCGCGGCATTCCGTCGGGAGTTTGGAATGGAGATTACTGAATTTTAAACGCGGGGAATCCACAGCCTGCTCAGAAGCGGCGTAAGATCTTCAAACAGAAATCAGGAGGAGGCCTGCCGTTACTGCTTTGTGTACTCGGTCATGCTTGCCACGGCGTATTGTATCCGCAAAGGGCGGATGCTTCGGGTCGATGTGGTAATCAATTTGTTTCCGCCGGTTATCGCAAAATTTTTGGATTTGGCCGCTCAGGTCATGGCCATTGCTTTCTGTGTGATTATGTTAAAACCTTCCTGGAACGTGATGGCCTCCGCTTTTCAAATCGGGAATGTCAGCTCCGGTCTGGAACTGCCGATGTGGATACTGTATACATCGGCGCCGGTTGGTTTTTTTCTGGGAATTGTCCGCGGGATTGAGGTACTTGCAATTTCCCTGAAAGATTTCAAAAAGATGCTGAATGAAAGAAAAGGGGGTGACGGAGAATGAGCGCGATTGTATTCCTCGTATTTTTTGTCTGTTTAGTATTGGCGGTACCGATCGCCATGTGTATGGGATTCGCCACGATCCTGCCGGGTCTTCTGGATCCGAAATTTGCCGGAAATTTGGAGGTTGTGGTGCGAAGCATGCTGAAAGGCGTGGACACCATGTCTATTCTGGCGATCCCTTTGTTCATGCTTTCCGGCGCCATTATGGCAACCGGCGGACTTTCGAAACGGCTGTTTGATGTTTTTGCCTTATTCATCGGAAGATTCCGAGGCGGAATGCCCTGCGCAGTGGTTGTGACTTGCCTGTTTTACGGGGCAATTTCCGGTTCCGGCCCGGCGACCTGTGCCGCGGTGGGTACCATGTGCATCCCGGTTCTCACCACATTGGGATATAAGAAAATTTTTGCTGCTGCGCTGGTGGCGACGGCGGCTGGGCTGGGCGTCATTATCCCGCCCAGTATACCCTACATTTCCTTTGGCCTGGTGACGGATACTTCCGTGGGAGACCTTTTTACCGCGGGGATTTTCCCTGGCTGCCTGATTGCCCTGTGGCTGATGATCTATGTGGTGATTTACTGTACGGTAAAAGGGGAAGACAGGGAGAAGATCGAGGCGAATCACCGGTCGCTGCGAGAACGCGGCGTTCTCCGGGTGCTGCGGTATGGCTTTTTTTCCCTGCTGACTCCGGTCATTATTCTGGGAGGTATTTATTCCGGTATTGTCACCCCGACAGAGGCGGCCTGTGTATCCGTATTTTATGCAGTTTTTGTCTGCCTGTTTCTTTACCGCAGCATTACCTTTAAAGACCTGTGGGGATTCTTTAAGGACGCGGTACGTTCCTATGCCCCGCTCGGTATGTCTCTTTGCCTGGCCAGGGCCTTCGTTCAGATTTTGGCTCTTCTGAAAGCGCCTCAGCAGCTTTCCGACTGGCTGTCGACCACATTTACCAGCAAATATTTGTTCCTGCTGGTGCTGCTAGTTATTCTATTCCTGCTGGGCATGGTGCTGGATGTCGGGCCGGCAAACACGATTTTGGGGCCTATGCTGATCGCTTTTACAGGAAATATGGGAATCAGCCCGGTTCATTTGGGAATCATCATGACCTGCGCTCTGGCGATTGGATTTGTTACACCGCCGTTTGGCATGAACCTCTTTGTGGCTGCCCCCATGGTAAAGGAAAATCCGATGACCATCGGAAAGGAAGCCTATCCGCTGATCGGATTTTATATGATTGCTTTGATGATGATTACCTTCATTCCGCCGATCAGCCTGGGGCTTTTGTAGCAAAATACAGCATGAAGTTTATTCCGGCGTTTGAAGCGCCTGGAAATAATCATTAAGAGGAGGAAACAATATGAAACGGAGAAAATGGACTGCACTGATTATGGCCGGTGTTCTTGCGTGCTCGCTAACAGCCTGCGGAGGCAATTCGGATGCCGGGACCACCAGCGCGGGAACCCCTGCGCCTGCCAGTACCGCCGCCAGCGGAAGTACAGAAAACGGCGGCGCCACGACCGGAGGAGGGGAGGGAGCCTATAGCGGCCTGGAGGAGCTGACCATGATTGTCGCCTCCAGCGCGTCTTCCAACTTAAATACCTTCACTCTTCAGCAGCAGTGCGCCGATGCGATCAAGGAAAAGACCGGCGGGAAGCTGAACTTCGACCTGAATTGGGATGGGATTCTGGGCGATGACGCAGTTTTGACCGAAAACTGCATCGCCGGTTCCATTCCTATGGTCAGCCTGATGTCTTCGGCTCTAGTCAATTATGTTCCGGAAGTAGGCGTGTTTGACTGCCCGGCGGTTTTTGACAGCGAGGAAGCGGCGTATCAAGGCGTGGCAGCTATGAAAGAAACTCTCGATCCGATTTTCGCGGAAAAAGGACTGGTGATTTTGGGGATGGGATTCCAGACGTTCCGGGCCCTGTCCACCAACAGAAATCTGCAGAAGGTAGAGGATTTCCAGGGAATGAGCATCCGGACGCTGGAAAACAAGTATCACATGGCATTCTGGAATAATCAGGGCAGCGTGGCAACTCCTTTGGCGTTTTCGGATTTGTATCTTTCTCTGCAGCAGGGGTTGGTGGAAGCCCAGGATAACACGGCGCCTGCAGTGTATTCCAATAAGTTTTATGAAGTTCAGGATTACTATATGGCCGTACCGGCATTTATGAATGTGGCGCTGGTTGTGGGCAGCAAGACTGTCTATGATTCCCTGGATCCCGCCTATCAGGAATGCCTGATGGAGTTCGGCGCCAATTATGTGCAGGCGGCTTATGATTCCGGATCCAGCGATATCAAGGAAGCGCTGGATAAGATGAAAGATGATCTGACTGTTCTGCCGGTGACGGATGACATGCTGGCTGCTTTCAAGACTGCTGCCAAGCCCATCTGGGATGATGTTGCGGCTGCTTTGGGCGACGATATTGTCAATCGTTATCTGGGTACGGCAGGCATTACCCGCTGATTTGGCCCTCATGATAGTAGGAAAAGGAAAACAAACCGGCGGCCGGAAAATTTTGATTCCTTCGGTCGGAAAGTTTTAATTTCGTCTGTACAAATTTGGAAAAATATCTTAATATATGGATAGCTTTACAAAAGCCCAGGCAGCCCTGCCTGGGCTTCAGGTTTGGGAGATAGGAGAGAGGAATGAAAAAGGGCGTTATCTATATACTGGGAACCGCGTTTTTTTTCGGCACTCTGGAGGTCAGCCTGAAGAGTGCAAATTTGGGTATGCCTGCCATGCAGGTCACATTTCTGCGTTTTTTAATCTGTGGACTGGTTCTGCTGCCTGCGGCGATAACCAGCATCCGGAAGCGGAAGGTGCGCCTGACAAAGGGTGATCTGGCGTATTTGACATTGCTGGGATTCATCTGTATCACCTGCAGTATGACCGTATACCAGGTGGGGCTGAATTACTGCAATGCCAATACCGCTGCGACGATTCTCTGCATTAACCCTGCTTTTACCATGGTTTTTGCTCATTTTCTGACGGAAGATAAGTTTAACCGGAAGAAAATGGTTGTGCTGGGGCTCAGCATCGCCGGGCTGGTTTTTGTGGCCAACCCGGTGAATATGGCGGAGGGGAATACTCCGTTGGGAATTCTCCTCGTTTTATTCGGCGCGGTTGCTTTCGGCCTGTTTACGGCTCTGGGAAAACGACGCGTGGACAGGATCGGCAGTATGGCCCAGAACAGCTTTGGCTTTCTCCTTGGCTGCGTGATTCAATTATTTATCCTCCTCTTTGCCAAGGTTCCGGTCTTTGAGGGAGTAACCTTGGCAAACCTGCCCTGGATTTTATATCTGGGCGTGGTGGTGACTGGGTTTGGCTATATTTGCCTGGTAAAGGGGATAGAGACCGCCGGTCCGTCCCAGGCGTCGGTGGCTTTTTTCCTGAAGCCGATCGTTTCCCTGATTGCGGCCGCGCTCTTTCTGGGGGAAGCGGTTACCTGGAATATCGTGGTCGGGATTGCGTTTATTTCCGGCGGATTTTTGTATTCTTATAAAAAATAGCTGCGAAGCAGATATTTTTGTCCAAACGGAGCGAAGCGGAGTTCGGACTTCTCCCCCTTTTTATGGAGCGACGGAGGAGCGAAATAAAAAATAGACGTGCTTTATATGGCGAATATAAAGGCTAGAAAGCAGCATAAACATTGGATTTAGCGCACTTTTTCAGGTTTGATTTGCCGGGTGCTTGAAACAGTTCAATTCTCTAACATCGGTGAAAGTGTGACCGCGTTCCGCAGGCAGTTATAACGAGTAGCGTGGAACGGTAAGGCTTATGCCGTTTACCGTTCCAAATCGCTGCTTTTTTCTTGCCTATCTGTTGAGGCTTTTTACCGGATTCCTCTTTTTTGGTTTGTTTTAGCTGAGGGTGGACGGCAGTATGGTAGGTATCCGGCACTTCTCCGGTCGTGTAAAAGTCATTGGTCAGCTGGTGTTTGTTGGTAGCTGACGTATGCCTTGGGTCGTGACAACAGGATTCGACAGAATATGTTTGAATATGATTAAAAGTAGCGTCATACTATGTCGAATATATTCCTATACGCTGGGCTAAAGGCAAGACATTTAGCATAATATCTGATATAATAGGGGGAAAGTCATTGGAGGTTGAGCATGAAGGAAGAAAAGGTCTTAAAAGCAAAAATAACTGCTAAAGGAATGCAAATTTCTGTTGTGTCGGACGGAAGTTACGATGACTATATCTCTTTAACTGATATTGCGAAATATAAAAGTGAAGATCCGGCTGCCACAATCCAAAACTGGATGCGAGGCCGTGACGTCATTGAATTTTTAGGACTATGGGAGACGTTGCATAATCCGGATTTTAAACCCCTCGAATTCGAGGGGTTTAAGTCACGGGCTGGTTCTAATGCATTTACTTTATCTCCGAAACGGTGGGTGGAAGCAACAGCTGCAATTGGTATGTATTCCAAATCTGGTCGTAATGGAGGGACTTTTGCACATCGGGATATTGCATTTGAATTTGCCTCCTGGATTTCAGCAGAGTTTAAGCTATACATCATCACAGATTACCAACGCTTAAAAACAGATGAAAACAGCAGGCTTTCATTAAACTGGAATATGAATCGGGAAATCTCTAAAATTAATTACCGAATTCATACAGATGCCATAAAAGAACATCTGATTGTTCCAGAATTACCAAAACAATATCAAAGTTTTACATATGCGACTGAAGCAGATGTTTTGAATGTGGCAATGTTTGGTATGACAGCAAAGCAATGGCGTGAGGCTAATCCAAACCTGGATGGAAATATAAGAGACCACGCCACGCTTCAGCAACTAATTATCTTATCTAATATTGAAAGCTTAAATGCAGAGATGATAAAACAAGGCATAGGACGTAATAAACGGTTGGTGGAATTAAATAGAATTGCAAAAGACCAGATGATATCTTTATTAAAATCAGCAGGAATAAAACGTTTAGAGGATTACAACAATTGAACGCAATAAAAAGCTACCGGATTATAACAAAGTTGCCTACAGGAATCCGTGGTATGTAAACAAAGTGTTTTTATGCTATTTAAGGAGAAGAATTAAATGGACAATAAGGATGAACAAATCCAGATTTTAGAGTGTTTTAAAAATCAAATTTCATTAACATGGAATTCATCTTGCGCGGAAGATTTTAGACAATGCTTTCTTTTCGTAAAAGATTTTTCTGTTTGGATAAAATGTCTCGACGCAATTCCACAATCCATTCTGTTGAAATCTTCCATAAATGAATGTGCAATTGCAAATCTCTTTTGCAGTCAAGGTCTTTATAAGCAAGCGATGGCCTCTCTACGGTTATGTTTGGAACACTGTCTATATGCCATACAACTATCTTCGGATGATTTCTCATTTCGACGTTGGAAAGCAGGACAAGAAGATATGAAATGGGCATCAATTACTGATAGTGAATTTGGCATATTTGGTAAAACATTTATTCGCGCATATGCTCCAGAGTTTGAAGATCGAAGTTCAGAACTTAATAGGACCGCAATTAATGTATATCGAGAATGCTCTGAATATATACATGGAAATTACAGCAAGCTAAATTGCTTACCCGGGCAAAATGAGTTTAATCAGGAATTGCTGTCAAAATATATCTCTTGTTTTCAAAGTATTGCATATTTAATTTCTATTTCACTTGTAATACGATTCAAAGAGTTTATAATAGAAAGCAAAATGCTCATAACATTAGAGCAGCCTATTATGCATAATATAGATATGTTACCGGAAGTCCAGTTGTTGTATAGTAAGGATGGAGATGAATAGTAATGAATGAATTTATATATCGAACTGAAGAGATGACACCTGAATTAATTTGTAATTTATTTGTTTCAACCCCTACTGATGAAGATATTATTTAGAAACTAATAGCTCCAACTCCAATCCTTTTGATTGGTAGTCGTGGTGTTGGTAAATCTTTTTTGTTTAGGGTAGCGGAAGCACAGTTAAATAGTAATTTTGAAACCAATAATGTTTTGCCAGTTTTTATTACATTGCGGAAAGCCTCATTGATTCAGACGGGGAATACCAATCAATTTCAATCTTGGATGCTTGCAAAGATTTGCTCCGAATTGCAACGAGCCTTAAGAAAAAGTGGGAAATTAGCCACTATTAATTATGGCCTTGGTATATTGCTCGGTGCATCAGCAAAGCCTGAAAAATCTGAACTTGAGGATATAACCGAGCGGTTTGAGTCCTCCTGGAAAAAGCCAGGGGAAGTAATCGATGATTCAATGATTCCAACGTTGGATAGTTTGTTAAATGTCGTTGAAGATTTATGTGAAGAACTTGGTATTAGACGAATTGTCCTGTTTATTGATGAAGCTGCACATGTATGCCGACCACAACAACAAAGAGAGTTTTTTACTCTTTTCAGAGATTTACGTTCTCCTTATATTAAATGTAACGCTGCTGTATATCCCGGTGTCACTATTTATGGAGAATCTTTTGAGCCGCTTCATGATGCCATACAAATTTCCCTAAACAGATCTGTCACAGATGATAACTATGTTGAAACTATGAAGGAAATGGTTCTCAATCAAGCAAGTGATAGTACATTATCTATGACATTATCAAAACGTGGTGAAAATTTCTCTATATTGGCGTATGCATCAGGTGGTAATCCACGTCATTTGCTAAAAACAGTTGAAATGGCTGGTAAACTAGATTCTGCTTCGGTTAACAAGGTAATACGTGAATACTATCGAGAATTGCTTTGGGCAGAGCATTCAAATCTTGCAGAGAAATATCCGGGATATGCTAAACTTATCGACTGGGGGCGTGATTTTGTTGAAACTGATGTAATCCCTGCAGTGAAACTTAAAAATGATAAATTTTTGGGTTTAAAAAGCGAAGAAGGTGTGACCAGTGCTTTTTTCTGGATTCATAGAAATGCTCCACAAGAAGTAAAAGAAGCATTGCGACTATTGGAATACACGGGTATTATTCACGAACATTCTTCAGGTATTCGTGCAACACGAAGTGGAATAGGGGCACGTTATGAAATCAACCTTGGTTGTTTGTTTGCAGAAGAAACAATACCAACAACGACAGCATTTTCTATTGCTCAGAAATTGAGTGTGAAAAAGATGACTGAGTATGGTAATAATTATAAAGCATTTAATAGCATTATAGGAGTTATTATTGAATCTGCTCGAAATGTAGAATTAGCAAAACAATTTGTAAAGAGTGTCGATACTTTAGATCTTACTTTATGGCAAAAGAGAAAACTGCATGAGTTAAATATCAATACTATTGGTGAACTGATTGAGGTAGAAGAAAGTAAACTGAAAGAAGCACGGTATATTAAGGAAACTCGTGCGAGGCAAATTAAAAATGCGGCTGTAGCGGCTGTTTGCGAATATCTAATAGGATGATTTTGGAATAAATATTTTTGTCGTGGCCTTGACATAAGGGGGGCGAAGATGGTGATGATAAAGTTCGACATATTATACTGGATTGACTTCGAACAAAAGAGAAAAGTAGGTTGTATTTCAGAATAAAAAGAAGATGCGATTATTATTGCATCTTGCAAAGGACATTATAATGGTTAAAGAGCAGGAGGGGAAGATTCCACCTGTTCTTTAATTTTTTGTCGTGGGTTTGTCATACATATGTCGCAAATCACGGAAACGAATATGCGGTATACCTAAGTTTTCCAATAGTTTTGCGAAAACGCTTAAGATCCATACGGCAGCCTGCGGCGCGCTGTTGAGCTTTCAGACCATCAGATCATTAACAAAATATGAGTTTACCTGCGTTTTGTGCGACTTTTTTGTGCAGCCAGAAAATCATTTGCTTTTCTTAGAACGGACTCACAACCTCGGTAATCGGCAATTCGGGTCTCCCTTACCATAATTTTTGCAAATATCCCCGGCGCTCATTTTCAATCGCAGACGAACCACAACGGAATATCCCATGCCCGATTGGACGTTACCGTGATTCCGTTCCAGCCTATCCACGGTTTGGAGATGCGTCAAAAGGAATAGTGATCAATTAAAGGAATAGAGAAATGGCACAGTAAATAAGCAAAAGGGCCATGATAACATTTACCAACTTTGCGTGTTTTGAGAAGAATTTACAAAATACCGCTCCAAACAGCGCCCAAACAAAAGAGCCGGAAGCGCCAAGCAGAGATAATATAACAGTAAATCCAATCAGAGCTGCACTGGAATGATAAACCGGCAAGATATAAAGCGACATTGCAGTGATTGCGTAAATATAGATTTTGGGATTGACGAATTGCAGTACCATGCCTGAAAGAAAGCTGGCTTCTTGATCGCCGCTTGTACTTAATTCCGAAGAACTTTTCCAGACTTTCCATGCAAGGTACAGCATATAAGCAGCGCCTAATATCTGCATGACAATCTTCACTTTAGGAAGATACGAATAGAGCGTTGCGCTAAATGCAGTACAAACAGACATAACGATTGCAAATCCGGCCAGTATACCGAGATTAAAGCGAACGCTCCGACGGAATCCCAGCCGTATGGCATTGCTCATGGAAAGCAGATTGTTGGCACCCGGTGTGTAAGCAGTAATAAAACAATAAATCAGAAAATCATATAAATGGAACATCATAACCCCTTTCTATTAAAGAATGGTTTTTGTCAATCCCCCAGAATGCCAGATGCGACTTCACCATGCAGCAAATGGAAATCACCTTTGTTGTATTTTTGAGTAGTCCCCTGGCTTCTTCAAGATTTGGAATCAGAAGGATAGCTCCTTTCCTCTTTACAAGCCTAAATTGAAACTGTATAATGGTATAAAATGATTATTATATTGTACTAGTACGATATAATAATACAACTAGTGCATTATAATGTCAAGAGAGAGGGTGATTTTTTGGATTCAATGAATGTGATAGTCGCTAGAAACATCAGACGACTGCGTGAAGAAAAAAAATTAAGCATGGACGAGCTTGTAAGATTGAGCGGCGTTAGTAAAAGTATGCTGGCACAAATTGAGCGCGGTGATGGGAATCCGACGATTTCTACATTATGGAAAATTTCAAATGGAATGAAAGTGCCGTTTGACGCTTTAACCGTTCGTCCCAAAAGTCCGTATGAGATTGTGAAGACATCGGAAATTCAACCCTTGCTTGAAGATGGCGGAAAAGTAAAAAACTACTCTCTTTTCCCGGATAATGAGAACCGTAGATTTGCAGTCTATTATCTGGAATTAGATGAAGGCAGCTATTGGGAATCCGAACCGCACTTAAAGGGAACCACTGAATTTCTTACAATTTTTACGGGAAAAATCGAGATTCATGCTGGCGGTCAACGTTTTATCGTTGAAAAGGGCGAAAGTATACGATTTGGAGCCGATACCGTTCATTCATACAAAAATGTTGGGAATGAAACCGCAGTACTGCACATGATTCTTTTTAACCCCTAATTGTGTTTCAGAGGAAGTTATCCCGAATGTAGCAATGTTGATCTTATAAAAGTTATATCAGTTGTGAATATGATGGAATAAGAAAAAATGCGGTTCCCAGCATGCCCCCTACTTTCTAAAGATATCAAGCGCATGGCTTGTAATTCCCAGTAGATCCTCCCGTTCACAGGTGGCGAAATGATACCTCATATACAAGGCAAAGATATCGGAATCCATCGCGTCGATCGCCTCGCGCATTAATAAGGTGCATCCGTCAGCAGCGACGTAATGCAGCCGGGTAACAGGAAATACGGACATTAAGGCGTCAATGTCTTCTTTCCGGACAAGTTCAAATAAATCCTTTGGCTCTGAATTCGCGGCAAATGTCTGAGCGTTAAGTAAGCCCTCTTTTATATATTCCGCGACGTTGACATTGCCGCGCTTGAAGCCCTCGTCCAGAAGGCAGCCGTCGGAGATCACATAGGCGGCAAAAATTACGCCTCCTGGTTTCGTGATACGAATCGCCTCGCCCAGAGCTTGCCGCTTGTCTTCTGGGGTATAGAGATGATACAGCGGGCCTAACAGCAGTGTAATATCATAGGTATCGGCCGGGAATGAAGATAAGTCCAAGGCGTTGCCCTGAACGATGGTGATTTGCTCGTCCGGCTCCGTATTTTCCCAAAAAACTTCTATATTGTGTTCCACTAATTCCACGGCATCCACGAGATACCCCTGACGCGCCAGCGCATGGGAGTACCGGCCTGTGCCGGCGCCGATTTCAAGCACACGGCTGCCAGAAGTGAGATACCGCTCGATATACCGCATTGTGGTCAGGAACTCAACAGACCCATGAGGGAACGCCAGCCGGTTATCCTCATCATAATGATTATAAAAGTCAATTAAATAGGGGGTTGTTTTCATTTTCACTCCTTCTGCGTCCGTTAGCGCCATTCGATCCATTCCAATGCGGTATTTCTTGCAGTATCAAAGCAGTCAGCACATCCATCACCATTTTCTCAGCGTTTTCTCGATCAAAAGAAAGCTTTTTCGTCGCGGTCAAAACAGCGATTCCATGGGTATAGAGAAATAAGTCCAGATAAATCTTTTTTGTGCGTTCTAAATCGATTCCGATGGCTTTCGAAAAAATCTCCGCCTTTTTTTCATTGTCAGCTTCCTGATAAAAATCATTTGCTTTTGTCATGTCCAAATCCATATCATGGATAAACAGCAAATGGAACAGGAGGGTTTCTTTTTGAGCAAAGTCAACATAGGAAAGGGGGAGAACTAAATAAGGAGGGACCTTCGCTAAATCACGATAATCCGCGACATACTGTTCATAGAATTCATAGGCAAACGCTAGATAATCGGTTTTTGGCAGCAAAAGCGCCTGGGGGCAAGATGATCCACAAAGAAAAGGATAGGGGGCGGCAGATAAGCTTCCGGGATCAAGCCATTGCGTTATTGACTCGATTCGTTGATGCTGGTACACTGAAATTGGGAGGATAGGAATGGACAAAAATTATTCCATTCCGGCTATGAATTAAGGGACAAGGACAGGTATGATCTTTCCATTCTTGAGAACCTGCTGGAATAATGGGCAGGATTAAAACGGGAAGCAGTGGAGTGTCTCCGGCGGATCTTACAGCAGCTGGGTAGGCTGAAATATAGCCTGACCGGAGGCAAGGTATCAAGTATAAAGGAAAGGGAAAGTCAATGAAGAAAAATGATAATCTAGTGATCGCATGTATGTGCTTTGGTATGATACTAGGGATCGCGATCGGTTGGGTGGTGGGACATTCTCAAGGAAAAACAGGCATAACCATGTGTTTCGGGCTTGTATTCGGCATGATCGCGGGAGCAGGTGTCGGAATGGTTGTCAAAAAAATCAGAGAGAAAAGCTGAGGCGTCTAAAAAGGGAATGCAGATTTGCCCCGGTACTTGCTGCGGCGTTTTCGAGGGACTCTTTGACCTTGCCGGGCCATTCCTGGGGAACCATAAGAGCCGGAAACCTACGCCAGAGAATGATAGGCAGCGGCCCGAAACAAAATCCGGCTTGATTTTGAAAAAACCTGTTGACAAATAAAAAAACTCTGCGTATAATACACCATATCAAAATAAACACTTCAAAAACCATAGAGGCGGAGAAGGTATTGCAGAGAGCACTCACAGAGAGCGGGGAAGCTGAGAAACCGCAGAACGCGTTGCACTACATGGGCCGCTGAGGGCGAGGGGAAAGGCACAGCCAAGTATCCAAGACGTATTGTCCGCGTTAAGGGCAGGGGATGTATTGGCATTCCTGACAAAGTGAATTCGAAACGAATTAATTAAGGTGGCACCGCAGGTGAAAACTTGTCCTTATTCTGCACAGGCAGAATAGGGATTTTTTTTGTATAAGCTACGAGCCGGGCAAAACGAAGAACGCAGCCGCCGGGAAGGGCTTGCACTTCCCGGCGGCTGAGCTCTCCGTTTTATGAGGCGACAGCCTCCAATGAGGGAGGGCGAAAGCCCTCCCGAATGGGCCCGGCGGGGGAAAGCCAGGAGCACCCTGGCTTCTCCCAACTGCGAATTGGCCAAAGGCCAAGAGCCCAACCTACCGCCCCCGCGAAATAGCCAAGAGCCCAGCCCATCCGCCCCTCCGGCCAATACCGGACACCAAGCGCCCCCTATTTCCAAAAAAAGGAGAAAAAAGATGAAAAAGAGCAAAAAAACCAACTTATTAGCCTACGGAATGAGCCTTATCATGGCGGCCGGCATGCTGGCCGGCTGCGGCAGCGGGACCACTTCTACCACCGCAGACGCCACCACCGCGGGATCCGCGGCCTCCCCGACAACAGCCGCCTCCGACGCCGCCACCACCGCAGCCGCCACTGACGCCTCAACCGGCAAAACCTACAAGATCGGCATCATCCAGCACATGGATCACCCCTCCTTAAACCAGATCTACGAGACCATCGTGGAAGAATTGAAACCCCTGGAGGAAGCCGGAACCATCGAGATCGTCTACCAGAACGCCAGCGGCGATTCCACCATGCTTCCGACCATTGTCCAGGAGATGATCACCGGCGGCGTGGATATCCTGGTTCCGATCGCAACCCCGACCGCCCAGGTGGCGGCCTCCGCGACCAAGGAGATTCCGATCGTATTCTCCGCGGTCAGCAACCCGGTGGAAGCAGGCCTGGTGGAATCCCTGGACAAAACCGATGGTAATATCACCGGCGTTTCCAATTCCATCCCGGTGGAGGATATCATTAAGCTGGCCCTGGAGCTGACGCCGGACGTAAAGACCTTCGGCATGGTCTACAACACCAGCGAGATCAATTCCGTGACTGGCATCGAGAAAGCCAAAGCCTACTGCGACGCCAACGGCCTGAAATATGAGGAGGCCACCGTAACCGGCACCGCCGACGTGCAGCAGGCGGCTTCTTCCCTGGTTGGTTCCGTGGACGCCTTCTTCACCCCCAACGACAACACGGTGGCTTCCGCCATGGCCGCGTATCTCCAGGTGGCTACGGAAGCGAACCTGCCCATCTATGTGGGAGCCGACTCCATGGTCATCGACGGCGGCCTGGCTACGGTGGGAATCGATTACACGGTTCTTGGAAAACAGACGGCCCAGATGGTGCAGCGCCTGGTGAACGGCGAGACCATTGCGGAGAACCCGGTGGAGCAGATCGCGGAGTTTGCCAAGATGATCAATGCGAAGACAGCCCAGGAACTGGGAATTGAGCTGTCCGACGCGATGAAGGCAGAGTTTACGATTTTGGGAGAGTAACGATTCGGATTTGTTGGTTCCGCCCTGTCTGGGTACGGGGCGGAGGAAATGGAGAAAGTCATGAGCAAAATTGTCGTTTTGGGAGCCGGCCATGTCGGCTCTCTCTGTACCTTAAATCTGGCCCTGTCCGGGATCTGCGGGGAGATCGCCTTGATCGACATCGACGAGAGAAAGGCGGACAGCCAGGCCAAAGATATCGCAGATGCCACGGCTTTCATGCGCCGGCCGGTAAAAATCTATGCGGGGACTTATGCGGACTGTGACGACGCTGACATCTTGGTGATCAGCGTGGGCGTTTCCAGAAAACCTGGCCAGACCCGGCTGGATATGCTGGGAGACACCATCGACATCATGAAGGACGTGGTGGAGAAACTGAAACAGACGAAGTTCAACGGGATGATTATTTCCATCTCCAACCCCTGCGATATTGTGGTCAATTATGTGAGAAAGCATTTGGGTTACCCGGCGCAGAAGATCTTCGGCACCGGCACGTCCCTCGATACGGCCAGGCTTCGCCGGACCCTCCATGAGCTGACCGGCGTCGATATGCGCTCGATCCAGTGCTTTGCCATGGGAGAGCACGGCGATTCCTCCATGGTCCCTCTTTCCCATGTCACGTTGATGGGGAAACCCCTGACAGAGTTGATCCAGGAAAATCCGGAGGTCTACGGCAAGGTGACGCTTTCGGTTCTGGAAGAGCGGACCCATCAGATCGGTATGGAGATCATCATCGGAAAGGGCTCCACAGAGTTTGGAATCGGGGCGGCCCTGGCGGAGATCTGTCAGGCGGTGCTCTACGATGAAAAGCGGGTCTTCCCGGTTTCGGCCTATCTGGACGGAGAATACGGAAAGAGTGGTTTTCATGTTGGCGTTCCGGCTGTGATCGGAAAGAACGGGGTCGAGGAGATTTTGACTTTGAAATTGACCGAGTCGGAGCAGGCGGCGTTTGACGCTTCCTGCGAGGTGATTCAAAAACACAATGAGCTGGCCGAGGCCAGATAGGAGAAAAGATGGGAGTACTGCTGCTTCGTTCCCTTCAGGAGGGATTTGCCTATGCCGTGCTGGCCATAGGCGTATACATTACCTTTCGAATTTTAAACACGCCGGATTTAACGGTGGACGGGAGCTTCGGCCTCGGCATGGCGGTATCCGTGATGCTGACCGTGGCGGGCCATCCGGCTCTTGGTCTGCTGCTTGCTTTTCTGGCCGGGGCGGGCGCGGGCACAGTGACCGGCCTTTTGCAGACGAAGATCGGCATTCACCCGATTCTTGCCGGGATTTTGACCATGACCGGCCTGTATTCGGTGAATCTCTTTGTGACGTCGGGCAAGTCCAATGTCTCTGCCAATACCGGGGAGACATTGTTTCAGGCCGCGGAGAGGGTTTTCGGACTGACCGCCAATCAGAGCAAGACTTTGCTCCCCCTGATCGTCTGTCTGCTCCTGGCGGCAATTTTGTCCGTGTATTTTAAAACCCGCCAGGGCTTGGCGATCCGGGCCACCGGCGACAACGAGGATATGGTGCGTTCCTCCTCGGTCAACGCCGACATCTACAAGTGCGCGGGCCTGGCCCTGGGAAATGCCTGTGTGGCTCTTTCCGGCGGCCTGATCGGTCAGTCGCTTTCTTTCTTTGACGCAGGATACGGCAGCGGCATGGTGGTGATCGGCCTGGCTTCGGTGATCATCGGGGAGACCGTCATCGGCCGCCGTTCGGTGACCATCGGCCTTTTTTCTGCGATCCTCGGTTCCGTGGTTTACCGGATGTTTATCGCGGTTGCCTTAAAAGTTAAGCTGTTTCCGTCCTACGGCCTGAAACTGGTCTCGGCGGTCATCGTGGCGTTGGCGCTGTCCCTGCCTGCGATCAAGCAATGGATGAGCCTGCGGAAGATGAAGAGAAGGGAGCGGATCTAGGATGCTGACCGTAAAAAATGTAAAGAAAACCTTTTATCCGGGCACGCCCAATGAAAAGCGGGCGTTAAATGACGTCAGTTTAGAGCTGGACGCCGGGGACTTCGTCACCATCATCGGTTCCAACGGCGCGGGAAAATCCACACTTTTTAACGCGATCGGCGGCGCTTTCTGGGTGGATGCCGGGAGCATTCATCTGGACGGGAAAAATATTACTTCCTGGAAAGATTATAAGAGGGCGTACGATATCGGCCGGGTCTTTCAGGACACCTTGAAAGGGACGGCGCCCAATCTGACAATCGAGGAAAATCTCGCGCTCGCCTATACGAGAAAAGCGAAAAAAAGCCTTTTTGCCGTCAGCCGGGACGATCGGGATTTTTTTCGGACGCTTCTCGAAAAGCTGAACCTGGGCCTGGAGGACCGCTTAAAAGCAAAGGTGGGGCAGCTCTCCGGCGGCCAGCGCCAAGCGGTTTCCCTGCTGATGTGCACGATTGCGGAGCCGAAGCTTCTGCTGCTCGATGAGCACACGGCGGCTCTGGATCCGGCCACCGCGGAGAAGGTGCTTGCCATCACGGTGGAGCTGGTGGAGGCTGGAAAAATTACCACCATGATGATTACCCACGATATGCAGGCCGCCCTTTCCATCGGAAACCGGACGATTATGATGGACGACGGCGGGATTATCCTGGATCTTTCCGGAAAGGAGCGGGCGGATATGACTGTGGACCGGCTCCTGACCTGCTACACGGAGGCCAGCAAAAAGAAACTGGCCAATGACCGGATGCTGCTGCGGTAGAAATAGCGCGGACTGGTAAGCGCGAATTAAAAATCCAATATCGAACCAAGAAACAAGGACAAACAAGAGGTCTGCCGGATTTACCGTCCAGCAGGCCTTTGTTTGTCCTTTGCGGTTTTTCTATTCGTATCAAGGAAGGATCAGGAAAGTCAAGCGGCAAAGAGACAGGGGAAGCTTCCATTAAAAGTAGAAGAGATCTTCAAACTTTTTATTGAGAGCGATACATATAACCAAAGCCAGCTTGGCGGTAGGGTTAAACTGCCCGGTCTCAATGGAGCTGATCGTATTGCGGGAGACTCCTACCATTTCCGCTAACTGGGACTGGGATAAATTTTGTTCCGCCCTGGTTTCTTTCAGCCGGTTTTTTAATGTCAGTTTTTCGTCCATCCTCTCCCCCCGGTCAATGTCCCATAAAAAACCGAACCGTCGCGAAAACGGCCATTGCAAGTGTGACAACGGCGAGGAAGAGATTGGCCTTGTCTCTCGTTTTGATAAAACAGTAAATCCGGCCGGCAAAGACCGAAAAACAGACCGTTGCGCAAAGATCCATGATCGGCTGGCCGTTTTGTCCCCGAAGGAAGGCAAAGACAGCGGCGCTGCAGACTAGCGCCAGGTACGTATATTTGATCGATTTGTCACGGACTTGCGCAACCATTTCGTCTTCTTCTCCCTGCGCTTTCTTTAATATGGTTTCCCTGTCCATTCTGGTAACCTCCTTTTGTGATTTTGGAACCAACGAGCAACATATCCATCTACCTTTTTCGGCGGAAAAGGCTGCCGCGGGCGATGCCTGCCGGGTGACGGGATCTTTATCCGGCAGCGGACGGTATGAAGGATGAACCAAATCGCCTGCCTTCGGTGAACTTTCTGCCTGTAGAATCTTGATGCCAAGTTTACTTGGTATTTAGATGATACTGCTGCCAAGTTTACTTGTCAAGATAAATCCACACAAATTTTGGCGGTACGCCTTTTTTCTGTTTTGATGAGCCCGCCGGAGTCCCTTCTGCCTTTGCCGGGGAGAAGACGGAATGATGACAGGCAAGAAGCGAAAATAGTCCACCCTTTTCCTCCGAAATGTGAGTGTTCACCCTCTTTGCCAGGTGCTAAGATAAAGCCATCAGTGTACAAGGAGGATATCGCAGTGGAAGAAAAGAGAGTGATGTCGGAGCGGATCAAAAAGATATACGAGATCGTCCGTGCTCCAAAGATCGCCTTCAGCGTGGAGAAGGCAAGTTTATTTACCGAAGCATATCAAAAATTTGAAGGGGATCCCAACGTGATCCGCATGGCGAAGGCACAGTCCTATATGCTGGAGCATATTCCGATTTATATCATGGAGGGGGACCTGCTGGCCGGAGCGCCCGCCAGCAAGCCGATGTGCGTGGAGGCGGATTTTTGGACCAAGGGAACCTGGCAGAAAGAAGGAATCGAATCCCTGCGCGGGGAAGAGTATTCCATCACCGATGAGCAGGCGGCTAAGATGTATGAGCTGACCGAATATTGGCACAAAATTATCCCGGAATATAAGCTCTACGACCTCTACGACGAGCCCATGTGGGCCTGGAAAAAGAGCGGCTATCTGCTGCCGGTCAACAAGACGCTGGAGGAGGCGGCCGGCATGGGCTACGCCTGCAACGGTATGGCCATCCTGCCGGAGGCGGATACGTACCAGATCGACTACGCCTATGTGCTGAACAAAGGTTTGCAGAAAATCATCGACGAGGCCCAGGAAAAACTGGACCAGGTGGTCAGCATCAAGATCAAGACCGAGGAGGACATCGAAAAGATTTATGTATGGCGCGCCATGATCATCATCAACAAGGGCGTCATCGCCTGGGCGATGCGGTATGCGGATCTGGCCGAAAAACTGGCGGCGGAGTGTGCGGACGCCCGGAGGAAAGAGGAACTGACCGAGATGGCGAAGATCTGCCGCCGCGTCCCTCAGTATCCGGCAGAGACCTTCAAGGAGGCCTACCAGTTCCTGTGGTTCCTGTTTGTGATGATCAGCTGCCAGACCACGACGCCCTTGGGACGCCTGGACCAGGTTCTCTATCCTTATTATAAAAAAGACGTGGAGGACGGAAACCTGGACGATGAAACCGTCCTGGAATACATGCAGAACTACCGTCTGAAGATCATGCAGATGAAGAACACCTCCGGCGGCCAGAGCCGGTTGAAATGGTCGGGCCAGGCCCGCTGGAACGGCGTGACGCTTGGCGGTGTGGATGAAGAGGGAAATGATGCGACGAACCCTCTGACCTACCTGTTTTTGGAAGCAGCCTACCGCTGCCGGACGCCCCATCACACGCTCCACCTGCGCGTCCATGAGAAAACCCCGGATGAACTGATGATGAAGGCACTGGAATTGGTCTCCACCGGAATCGGAATGCCCTCCTTCAACAGCGATAAAGGCTATATGACAACTTTGATGGAAAAGGGAGTGCCGTTAGAGAAGGCCAGAAATTATATGGTGATGGGCTGCGTGGACCCGACCGTACCGGAAGGCTGGGGCCATGTGTATTCCATGATCGTCACCTCCCTGCCCTTCGATACGTTCCTGCACAACGGTTACAGCCCTCACCTTGACATGCAGATCGGACCGAAGACCGGCGACGTCTGCGAGATGAAGACCTACGAAGAGTTTGAGGAAAAGATGCTGGAACATCAAAAATATTACATCGAGTATTTCGGCCAGGATATGCTGCTCCGCTACCTGACCGGGCGCAAAGAAATGCAGGATCCGTTCCCCATCTCCCTGTTCTCGGACGGCGTGGAGGTCGGTAAGATCGGCAAGATGCGGGAACTTCCCTACGGCCTTGGGCCGACCATCAACCTGGGTGTCGGCACCATCAACGTCGGCGATTCCATGGCGGTGATCAAGAAACTGGTATTCGATGAGAAGAAAATTACCATGAAACAGCTTCTCGACGCCCTGGACGCCAACTGGGAGGGAGAGGAGAACCAGAAGATCCGCGAGATGTGCCTGGCGGTGCCCAAGTACGGCAATGACGATGACGAGACCGACGAGGTGGTCGCCCGCATCTACAGCCGCCTGGTGGACATCGGATGCAGCATCGACAGCTACAGGGGCGGAAAGTTCTGCGTCAGCGGACTTTCCATCACGGCCCACGATCCGGGCGGACGCCTGACCGGCGCCACTCCCGACGGCCGCTATGCAGGAGCCGCCCTGGCTGACGGGTCGGTTTCCCCGGAGCAGGGCTGTGACGTCTGCGGGCCCACCGCGATGCTGAACAGCGCGATGAAATTGCCGCAGCGCCGGATGAACGCGACACTGCACAACATGAAAGTTCACCCGACCGCGATCCGGACCGAGGACGACCGCCGGAAGCTGATGATGCTGATCCGCACCTACATGATGGAGGGCGGAAATCAGATCCAGTTCAACGTGGTGGACCAGGAGACTTTGGTTGCGGCGCAGAAGGAGCCGGAGAAGTATAAGGACCTGATCGTCCGTGTGGCCGGATATAGCACCTATTTTGTCACCCTGTCCAAGAATGTACAGGACGAGGTGATCGGCCGGACCAGCTACCGGGGACTTTGATCCGGGGGTGCCGGTGGGCTCCCACAGCCAGCAGTCGGCGCGGCTTTGATTATTTTGGCAGGAGGATCCGATGGAACAAGGGATTGTTTTTAACATTCAAAGATATTCGATTCATGACGGGCCCGGAATCCGAACCACGGTTTTTCTCAAAGGCTGTCCTCTGCGCTGTCAGTGGTGCCATAACCCGGAATCCAATCTGGTGAAGGAACAGATGGCCTGGTATTCGAACCTCTGCACCGGCTGCGGCGCCTGCCGTTCGGCTTGTCCGAAGGGCTGTATCCGGCAGGCCGAAAACGGAATCCTTCAGACCTGGGAAAACTGTACGGACTGCTGTGCCTGTGTTGATGCCTGCCGTCAGAAAGCCCGCGAACGGATCGGGAAGATCTGGACGGCGGAGGATGTGATAAAAGAGGTGGAGAAGGACCGGCGGTATTACCGGTATTCCGGCGGCGGTCTGACCGTCAGCGGAGGGGAACCCTTATCTCAGCCGGAATTTGCCGCGGCCCTGCTCCGGGAAGCCAAAGAGCGGGGGATCTCCACCGCTGTCGAGACCTGTGGGTTTGCCGCCTGGGAGAGTGCTAAGCTGGTTTTGTCTCAGGCGGACCATGTCCTGTACGACATCAAGCACATGGATTCCAAACGGCACCGGGAGCTGACCGGAGTGGGGAACGAGAGGATTCTTGATAATTTGGAGCGGGCGGTCCGGGAGCTGGGGAAAACAGTCTGGGCCCGCCTCCCTCTGATCGCCGGCGTCAACGACTCCGAGGAAGAGATCCGCCGGGTGGCTGCCTTCCTGGCCCCTTTTGTAGCTTCCGTGGAGGAAGTATGGCTGCTCCCTTACCATGAGATGGGGAACTCGAAGCGGGAAGCCCTGGGATGGAGCACGGAGATCTGCGGGACATTTCGAACGCCGGAGCCTAGTCACTTGGAAGAACTGGCGGAGATTTTCCGGGGGCAGGGATTTTCGGTGAAATATTAGTGAGATACGGCAGAGGCGGCAGGGCAAAATTTTTTCTCGATGAAATCGGGGAGGAAATTTTGCCCTTCGCTGTTCTTATCTGCAAAAACTACCTTGCATTTTTTGCCGTTACGTGTTATTTTATAAACGGAAAATTAAATAAAACAGATATGTCAAGGGGAGCCCTCATGGGCTGAGAGGAAAGCACGTTTCGACCCTGGAACCTGATTTGGATTATGCCAACGGAGGAATCGACAGCAAGAGAAGAACTATTCAAACCAGGCGCAGGCCTGGTTTTTTGTTTTTTCAAAGGAGAACCAATGGAAAAAATCGTAGAATTTCAAAAGGTAACATTTCAATATGAAGAAGATCCCAATCCGATGTTTGAAGATCTGTCTTTTTCCGTGGAGCAGGGCGAGTTTGTGGCTGTGGTCGGCGCCAGCGGCTGCGGCAAGAGCACGCTGTTCCGCCTGATCCACCAGCTCGAAGAGCCGGAAGAAGGACACATCCTGGTCGGCGGGAAAGAGGTAAAAGGCCAGAAAGGCTACAGCGGCTTCATGCCCCAGCGTGATCTGCTGATGCCCTGGCGGACGCTGGAAAGAAATCTGGCGCTGCCTCTGGAATTAAAGAAAGTCCCGAAGGGAGAACAAAAAAGAAGAATCCAGGAGCTGCTGGAGCGGGTCGGGCTGGGCGGGAACGGAGGAAAGTACCCGCGGGAGCTCTCCGGCGGAATGCGGCAGCGCGCCTCTTTTGCCAGGACGCTTCTGTCCGGATCGGATCTTCTCCTTTTGGACGAGCCTTTCAGTGCTCTGGATTATCTGACCCGCGTTTCCCTGCAGGAGTGGCTGGCGGAACAGTGGGAAAGTTTGGGGAAAACGGTGCTGTTTGTGACCCACGATGTGGAAGAAGCCTTGTTTTTGGCCACGAGGATTTTGGTTTTAAAGGGGCGTCCGGTGCGGTCGCTGGAAAGTATTCCGGTTCCGCTTCCCTTCCCCAGAAACCGGAAGATGCTGGAAGCGGTGGAGATACAAGAGTTGAAGGAGCGTTTGATCGCGGGATTGCAGGAGGAGAGACGGGATGAAGAAGAAAAATAAAAGGTCGGGGAAAGGGCTGTCAGGCCTGGTCATCTTCGGGTTTCTGGCGCTTTGGCAGGGAATCGCCATGCTGATCGGCGCGGCGTACATCCTTCCCACGCCGGTCCAGGTACTGCAAAAGCTCTGGGAGCTGAGGGAACCGCTGTTTCTCGTACATCTGCCCGCTACGATGGCGATCACCGGACTGGGGCTTTTGATCTCTTTGGTCCTGGGGATCCTTCTGGCGGTTTTCATGGATATGAACCCCACCGCGGAAAAAGCGCTGTACCCGCTGATCGTGGCTTCCCAGACCATCCCGACCATGGCGATTGCGCCGCTTTTTGTGCTCTGGTTTGGTTACGGCATTTGGAGCAAGGTGCTGGCTGCGATTTTAATCACCTTTTTCCCGGTCACGATTACGATCCACGACGGCCTTCGTTCCACAAAACGGGAGATGGAAGAGTATATGGAGACCTGCGGGGCCGGGAGATGGGAAATTTTTTGGAAATTGAAGGTGCCCTGGGCAATTCCTTCGTTTTTCTCCGCGGTCCGGATGGCGGTTCCGATCAGCGTGATCGGCGCGGCGATCGGGGAATGGCTGGGAGCCCAGAGCGGTCTCGGCTATTTCAGCAAACGGATGATGACCCAGCTGGACGGCGCCGGGGTATTTGCGCCCATCGTCCTGCTCTCGGCGGCGGCCATGCTGGTGGTCTTTCTCGTGGGAAAATTGGAAAAACATTTTGTGACCTGGAGAAAAGAACTGTAAGGGAAAAACTTACTTTTCCGGCAGCACCACAACAACCTGGAGGGAACGGCCGTCCGGGGAGGAAGCGGTAATCTTTCCTTTATGGGAGGTAACGATTGCTTTTGCAATGGAAAGGCCGATCCCGTAGCCGCCGGTCTGGGAATTCCGGGACGGGTCCGCGCGGTAAAAGCGCTCAAACAAATGCGGCAGACTTTCCGGGGAAATATTTTCCACTGTGTTAAAGACCGTAAGCCGGATGGATTTCCCCGATTTTTCCAGGGAAAGGGAGATGGCTCCTTCCGGATCGGAGTATTTCAGCGCATTGTCCAGAAGGATGGAGAGAAGCTGGCGGAGGCTTTTCTCGTCCCCGCACAAAGACAGCATGGGCTGAATGCGGCTGGAAAAGGTTTTGTTCTGCTGGAGGGCCAGGGCCTGGAAGGATTGGACCATCTCCGAGGCCAGATCCGAAAAGGGAAAGTCAATCTTTTGGACTTGTTTCGTTCCCTCATCCATCCGGGCGAGGAGAATCAGATCGTTGGTCAGCGAAGCCAGCCGCTTCGTTTGGCTTTGTATATCCTGAATCCACTCGTTTTCTCCAAACTCCATGGACAAAACATCCGCATCCGCGTCAATGATGGTCAGCGGGGTTTTCAGCTCATGACCGGCGTCGGTGATGAATCGTTTCTGTTTCTCATAGCTTTCCGAGAAGGGCTTAATGATCCGGCCGGAGAGCATGGCCAGCAGGGTGAAGACGGCCAGCAGTCCAAGCAGGGAGATGCCGCAGCTCGTGAACAGGAACGAGCGGAAGGTGGAAAGCGTCCTGCCGCAGTCCAGGAAAATGATCCGGGTTCCCTCGTCCGTCTCTTGAAACGTATAGCGGTAATCCCCGATAAACCCCTGATTTTCCTGCCGCTCCCAGAGACTTTCGGCGTACTCCATGGCGGTGGCGGTGTCAACAGCTGCGATTTTTCCCGTGTCCACAGAGATCACTTCTCCCTCACGGGACATCAGTACGGAAAAGAACCGGGACTCATAGGGCGTTTCCGGAGACAGAGGTTTCGGCGAGTCATGCTTCCCGCGAGGCTCCTCCATTTTGGGAAATGCCCCATTGTTCGATTTCAATATGGAAAGGACGCTGTCGGCGTCTTTTACAATATCCTGGTAATTTAAAATGTTGATCGACCCCATGATGATGAAGAGCACCAGGAGGAGGGAAAACATGGACAGGGCGATAAACTTGATCCGCAGTTTCTTTATCATTTGATTTCCTCCAGGGAATACCCTGCGTTTCGCTTGGCTTTGATTTGAATATCTGCGTGGAGCGCAGTCAGCTTTTTTCTCAGATAAGAAACATAGACCCAGACCACATTGATCTCCGCTTCGCTGTCGTAGCCCCAGATTCGCTCCATCAGCCGTTCGGTGGAGATCAGATTCCGGGGATTGCACATCAAAAGTTCCAGCATCTGAAATTCTTTATTGGCCAGGCGGAAGCTTCCGGCCGGGGAGGAGAGCTCAAACGTAGCGCGGTCCAGCGTAATGTTGCCGAATTGCAGTTTCGAGCTGGGCTGGTCCGTCTGGGTTCTTGTCATGGCGCGGATGCGGGCCAGGAGTTCCCGGCTGGAAAACGGCTTGGTCAGGTAATCATTGGCGCCGCAGTCCAGGCCGAGGACCTTGTCGTCGATTTCGGATTTTGCCGACAGGATCAGCACCGGGATCCGGTCGCCTTTATTCCTCAGTGCCTTTAACACTTCCATGCCGTCCCGTTTCGGCATCATGATATCCAAAATTAACCCGTCGTAGTTGCCGGTTTTTAAATATTCCAGAGCCTCTTCCCCGTCGTATACCGCGTCGGCCGAGTAATTGTTTTTTTCCAGAATCGTGATAATCGCTTTTGAGAGAGACCTCTCATCCTCTGCGAGCAATAATCTCATGAAAATCCTCCCTATAAAACCGTCCAGCCTGCCGTGTCCGAACTTTGCTGTAACAGCAGGTCTTCCTTAATAGAATAGCCTCCGGACATTAATTATAATTAAAAATCCGGAATCTTCTATCGATTCCCCTTCTTATTATAACATTGCAGCAGCGCAAAATCATCTTTTTCTTCCCCGCCTCCGCGATTCCATAAGAAGAACCGTAAAGCCAAAACAAGCTGCGGACCAATTCCTCCAAACAATTTTAACTTTTTTTTCGGATTTTAAGTTGAGTTAGGTTTTGCACTTTACAATGATTTTACCAAGGAGGATAAAATCAATGGGAAATCAGATGATTTTTAAACGAAAAGAATTGAAATACTTGCTGGATCAGCGGCAGAAAGAGGCTTTGCTTCGGGCGATGGAGCCGTATATGGCCCTGGATGGGTATGGGAGGACGACGATCCGCAATCTCTATTTTGACACGGACAACTTCCGGCTGGTGCGCCGGTCCATGGAAAAACCCATATACAAAGAGAAGCTGCGGGTCCGCAGTTACCGGCAGACGCGGCCGGATGTCCCGGTCTTTGTGGAGTTAAAGAAAAAATACCGTTCCGTGGTATATAAGAGGAGGCTGTCCCTGCCGGAGCGCCAGGCCATGGAGTGCCTCCGGAAGGGCGGGGCGCTGCCGGTTTCCTCTCAGATAGCGGGGGAAATCCAATATTTCTGTGAATTTTATCAGGATCTAAGGCCGCAGGTCTTCTTAGCCTATGAGCGGGAAGCTTTTTACAATCTGGCCGGAGGTGATTTCCGGGTGACCTTTGATGAAAACATTCTTTACCGGCGGGAGGCCCTTTCCCTCGGAACGGAGGTTTGGGGAACCCCGCTGCTGGAGGAAGGGCAGACGCTGATGGAGATCAAAACCGTGGGAAGCATTCCGCTGTGGATGACCCAGGTTCTCTCACAGGAACAAATCTTCCGGACCTCTTACTCGAAATATGGGAGCGCCTACCAAAGAATGATCTGCCAGGGGCAGGAAGGAGGGCTCTTGTATGCTTGAATCCATGTTCCGCGGGATTTTTGATGCGGAAACAGCCAGTGTGATTTCGGTGGCTGATTTCCTTCTCTGTGTCGGGTGTTCTCTGGTGATCGGATTGATTCTGGCCGCCATGTACATGTACCGGACCCGCTACACCAAAAGTTTTGTCGCCACACTGGCGCTTCTTCCCGCGGTGGTCTGCGTGGTGATCATGATGGTGAACGGAAATGTGGGAACCGGGGTCGCGGTGGCCGGGGCTTTCAGCCTGGTGCGGTTCCGCTCTGTGCCGGGAACCGCCAAAGAAATCGGCGTGCTGTTTTTAGCCATGGGAGCGGGATTGATCGCCGGGATGGGGTATCTGGGATTTGCCTTCTTGTTTGCGCTGATTTTGAGCGCTGCCAGTATGGTCTACAGCCGTTTGGACTTCGGCTTAAAAAAAGCGGAGCGGTACAAAACCCTCCACATTACGATCCCGGAAGATCTGAATTATACCGATGTATTTGACGAGATCTTTCAGAAATATGCCGCAGTCTGGGAGCTGATCCAGGTGAAGACAACGAATATGGGGAGCATGTTCCGTCTGACCTACCATCTGACCATGCGTCAGGCAGATCAGGAAAAGGAGATGATCGACCAGCTTCGCTGCCGGAACGGAAATCTGGAAATTTCGGTTTCCCGGCAAGAGTCCGGGGCGTCGGAACTGTAAAGGAGGACGGGACATGACAAAAATGAAACTGCTTTCCCTGATGCTCGCCGCGTCGCTGTTCTTCTCCGCGTGCAGCGCTCAGAGTGGGGAGACCTCTCATTCTTCCCAGGATACGGCCGTGTCTTCTTCCGGTCAGACGGCCGCCGCAGAGCCCGGCGCATCAGACACACAGACGGAAGCGGAAACACCGTCTTCCCCGGCGGAGCTCAGCCAGTCGGAGATGTTTACCGACCGGGATAAGGAGATCGGCTATGATGAGGATGCCAGCGTCCGCATCCAGCTTGGCGGGGACACGGCCCAATGTGACTCCGAGGCCGTAGAAATATCCGGCGGCACCATCACGATTCAGGACGAAGGGACTTTTATTCTGACCGGCACGCTGAACGGAATGGTGATCGTGGACGCCGAAGACACGGATAAGCTCCAATTGGTTCTGGACGGCGTTTCCATTAAAAGCGAGAGCTCGGCGGCCCTTTATATCCGTCAGGCGGACAAAGTATTTGTCACCCTGGCTCCCGGATCGGAGAATACGCTGTCAAACGGCGGCTCCTACACAGCGATTGATGAAAACAATATCGATGCGGCGGTCTTTTCCAAAGAGGATCTGACATTAAACGGTTCGGGATCCCTGAACATCCAGGCGGCGGCCGGACACGGCATCGTTTCCAAGGATGACCTGGTGATCACCAGCGGAACCTATCAGATCACCGCCTTAAGCCATGGCCTGTCCGGAAAAGACAGCGTGCGGATCGCCGGAGGAAGTTTCAACATTGCTTCTGGGAAAGATGGGATCCATGCCGAGAATGCGGACGACGCCTCCCTAGGTTTTGCCTATCTTTCGGACGGGACCTTTGTGATTTCTTCGGAGGGGGACGGCATCAGCGCAGGCAGTATCCTGCAGATCGAAAACGGAGAATTTCAGATTCAGTCCGGAGGGGGCAGCGCCAATGCAGAGCAGTCCCAGAGCAGTGGGCAGCAGCCGGGGCGCTTCCCAGTGAAGGAAACGGAAACCGCCTCTGCCTCGGAGGACACCGTGAGCACAAAAGGGCTCAAGGCGGACGGGGATTTGCTGATAAATGGCGGGAATTTCACCATTGATTCGGCCGACGATGCCTGTCACACCAATGGGAACCTTACCGTAAACGAAGGGACCTTTACGATTTCCACCGGGGACGACGGATTCCACGCCGACGCTGGCCTGGTGATTGCGGGCGGCACGATTGAAATCACGGAAAGTTATGAAGGAATCGAAGGACAAAGCATTGAAATCACCGGCGGAGAAATCCGGCTGACCGCCAGTGACGATGGGCTGAATGCGGCAGGCGGGAATGATCAGAGCGGTTTCGGAGGCCGCCGGGGGGACGATAATTTTGCCTCCGGATCCAATGCGTCGATTCATATTTCCGGGGGAACACTGTTCATCAACGCATCCGGAGATGGGATTGATTCCAACGGCAGCCTGACGGTTTCCGGCGGCGCGGTCTATGTGGACGGGCCGACCGGAGGCGGTGACGGGGCGCTTGACTATGACGGCGTGGGAACGATCACAGGCGGGGTTGTCGTAGCGGTGGGCTCCTCTCAGATGGCTCAGAATTTTGGTTCCTCCTCTACGCAGGGTTCCATACTGGTCTCTGTTGGTTCCCAGGAAGCGGGAAGCACTGTCACTCTGACGGATGAGAGCGGACAGGAACTGATCACCTTTCAGGCGGCAAAGTCTTTTGACTCGGTTGCCGTCAGCTGTCCGGAAATCACCGAGGGTGCTTCCTATACCTTGACGGCGGGAACTTCGGAGAATCAGATCACAATGGACAGTCTGATCTACGGCTCCGGTGGCGGAATGGGAATGGGAGGCGGAGGCGGCGCAGGCCGCGGAGATGGAGGAGAACGGGGAGACCGAATGCCCATGGATGGTACGTTCCGATAGCGTTTGACGCGTTTTGTTTTTTAGAAAATGAGGGCTGCGGCCAGAGGGAGTATTACTTCCCAAAGGTCACAGCCCTCGTTTTGCTGGGGAGATCCTTTTTCGGTATGTATTCCTTTACGCCGGATTCCAATTCAAACAGAATGCGGCGGATTACTGCGGCGCATTCGGAGCGCCCGGTGTCTCGTCCTTTTTTCCCACAGCAGCCTTCTCGGATCCGGCCGCTTTTTTCTGGGGCATATGGCGGAATTCTGCGTCAATGACGGCAAAGGCAACTTGCTGGCCCCGCTTATCCAGCTTGCGGAATTTTTTTAACAGCTTATATTCCTCCTCGGTGATTTGAGGAGGCGCGTCGGGAAAATCCGTCAAACCCAACAGATAATCAACGCTGACATTATAATAATCGGCAAGATTGACCAAGACTTCATAGGGGGGCTGGCGGCGTCCGTTTTCATACATGGAATAGGTTCCGCGGCTGGTGTGAATGCTGTTGGCTAAATCTTCTTGCTTCACCTTCGCCTTTTCGCGCAGCGCCTTTAATCGTTCTAAAAGCAAAGAAATTCTCCTTTTACGTCGAGATATGCCAATTATACCTGTAGAGTGAGATTTTTACCAATTATGAAACGTAACGTTACAACAGTGACTTGAAATCCATGCTAATGCAACAAAATGATGCAAAAGTGCAAAAGAAAGCGGGATTTGTTTACATTTGAAAACTTGCGGAAAACGTGGGAATTTCCGGGCCGGCCGGAGCCTGCCGCCGAGAGAAAGCAGAAAAAATAATTTGACGCCGGAAAGAACCTCCCGGATCAGGGCGGAATCTTACAGACTGTTCAGAATGTCGGGATCTTCTTTTTTGACCGTTTTCTTTTTGGCCTGAGCCGCCTTTTTCTGTACCAGATAATGATGGTACTCAAAATGGAGAACCGCAAGAGTAGCGTCTTTTCCCCGTTTGTCTAAAGCGCGGAATTCGCTCAGCAGTTTAAATTCTTCTTCGGTCAAAGTAAGAGCGGGCGACGGCTGGTCGGTAAGCCCGAGCAGATAATCTACACTGACTTTGTAATATTGCGCCAGGCTGACCAAGGTTTCATAAGGAGGCTGCCGGTGGCCATTTTCGTACATCGAGTAAGCTTCGCGGGAGATATGGATGTCCCGCGCCAGATCCTGCTGGCTCAGATTTACCTTCCGGCGGAGAGTCTTTAACCGTTCTAACAGCAAGTGGATACTCCTTTGAATGAAAGATATCATGATTATACCTGTTAGAAATCTGATTTGCTAACGATGCAACGAAGTGTGACAAAAAACGGGAATACAAACTGATTGTGTAACAAATTGAATCGAAAAAAGGCAAAAAAATAAAACGAACTCCCCGCCAGCCATCCCAAAAGGATTCTGCAAGAGGGGAGTTCGCGCCGTGCATCAAGGCCGGAACTTACCGTAAATCTTTCCGTTTTCCATGCCGCCCCGGTATTGGGCCAGCTCGCTGACCGTGACCAGCTGGTAGCCTTCTTCGATCAGCCGCGGGATGATCCGCTCAGCCGCCGAGGCGGAAGCTTTGTAGAGGTCGTGCATCAAAATGATGTCGCCGTCCTTGACATCCTTGAAAACGGCTTTGACCGTGGAGTCCGCATTTTGGGTCTTCCAGTCCAGGGTATCGATGGACCAGAGGATCAGAGGGAAATCCACAGCTGCCTTCACCCGGTCGCTGTAGCCGCCGCCGGGCGGTCTCATCAGGGCAGGGGCGGCGCCCAGGACCTCCTCAATGGCATCATTGGTTTTGCCGAGCTGCGAGGCGATCGCATCATTGTCGATCTTAGTTAAAACCTTGTGGTTATAGGTATGATTTCCGATTTCATTTCCCATCTCATAAGTGCGTTTTAATATGTCCGAGTATTCCCTGACCCGCTCACCGACGACGAAAAAAGTTGCTCTGGCGTCGTATTCTTCGAGACAGTCTAAAATCCGTTTCGTATACTGGGACGGCCCGTCGTCAAACGTCAGGGCCACCATTGGCTTGTCCGGGTCGATGACGCGGGACTGGGGGGCGTTTCCGTAAGTCTCGCATAGGTCGGTGACGGTTTCGAACAGGGACTCTAGCTGTTCCGGCAGCTCAACCAAAAAGTTTTTGCCCTCAGCGAAGGCGGCCCCGGTGGGGATCATCAGGCAGAGGGCGCAGAAAACAGCAAGCAAACGGTTCCATTTTTTCATTCGTACTCCTTTCCTATAAGGATTCCTTCCAGTAAGAAAGCAAGGTTTCTTTGGTGTTGTATTCCGGATGCTCCAGGACCAGCATCAACAGGCGATTTAGTGTCTCGCCCATCAAAGGTCCGGGTTTCATGCCAGCGGCGATCAGATCCCGGCCGTTTACCGCCAGATGCTTCAAATCCGTGCAGTCGGCCGCGGCCAGAATTTCCGCGTACATTTCTTCCAGCCGGTCGATTATCGGCAAGAGCTTTTCCTGGGCGTAGGCGCTTTTTGCCAGGGTGTCGGCCCGGACCAGCTTCAGGAGAAGGGGAAAGCGTTCGTTCCCCACCTTATACATGGCCCGGCGCAGGTTGTGTTTTGTCATGTCGAACGAGTAATCGTGGTACTTGGTCAAGAGAAAAACCGACTCAATGGTATCATTGTCAAAGCGAAGGTCCCGGAGAAATTCTCTGGCAAAGGCGGCGCTGGCCATCCCGTGGCCGTAAAAGTGGTCGATTCCGTCCCCGCCGGTAGAATAGGTGGTGGTTTTTCCGGTGTCGTGGAGCAGGGCGCACCAGCGAAGGATGGGATCCGGCTCAATGCACTCCATCATTTTCAGCGTGTGCTCCCCGACGGAATAGCAGTGATAAGGATTGTTCTGGGGGAGAGCCATCATCTCGTCAAAACGGGGGAACAGGATTTTGGTGATGCCCGTCTCATAGACCAGGCGAAACTGTCCCGGATGATCCGATTTCAGCAATTTGGTCAGCTCCACCTGGATCCGCTCCCGGCTGACCAGTTCCAGCCGTGCGGCAAAGGAGGAGATCGCCTGCAGCGTATGTTCTTCGATGGAAAAGCCAAGCTGGGCTGCAAAACGGATGGCCCGGAGGATGCGCAGGGCATCTTCTTGAAAACGCTCCTTGGGCACCCCGACGGCGCGGATCACTTTGGCTTCCAGGTCGCCGGCCCCTCCGAACAGGTCCACCAGCCCTTGATCCGGGTGGTAAGCCATGGCATTGATCGTAAAGTCCCGGCGCTTTAAATCTTCCCTGAGGCTGGGAGTAAACAGAACCTCTTTCGGGTGGCGCCCGTCCTCGTACTCCCCATCGATCCGGTAGGTGGTGACCTCAAAACCCTCTTTTCCCAGCATGACCGTGACGGTGCCGTGCTGGATCCCCGTGTCGATGGTGCGGCGGAACAGGGCTTTGACCTCCTCCGGCCGGGCAGAGGTGGTGATATCCCAGTCCTCCGGGGTCCGGCCTAAAAGAGCGTCGCGGACGCAGCCGCCCACGGCGTACGCCTCGTGGCCGGCTTTTGTCAGAGTATGAAGGATTTCAGAAACGTGCTCCGGAAGAGACAAAACCATGTGTTCTCCTTGATTTTTGAATCGCTGATTTACATTTTCCATTGCTCTTATTTTAACATATCCATTCAGGATTGCAAGTGCGCACAAAATAGGAACCGGATTTTTGTGGCATCTGTCAATGGATTTTCAGAGGACAAAAAGGTATGATAAAGGAAATATCAAAATACCGGGAGGAAGATTCATGGCAAGCTTATCGTTGCAGCACATTTATAAAAAATACGACAATGGTTTTGAAGCGGTAAAGGATTTTAATCTGGAGATCGAAGACAAAGAGTTTATCATTTTTGTCGGACCGTCCGGATGCGGAAAATCCACGACGCTGCGTATGATTGCCGGTCTGGAGGAGATCAGCTCCGGCGACCTTTTCATCGGAGAAAAAAAGGTGAACGATGTGGAGCCAAAAGACCGGGATATCGCCATGGTCTTTCAGAGCTACGCCCTGTATCCCCATATGACTGTCTACGACAACATGGCGTTTGGGTTAAAGCTGCGGAAGCTGCCGAAGGACGAAATCGACCGGAAGGTTCACAACGCGGCGAAGATTCTGGATATCGAGCATCTGCTGGACCGGAAGCCCAAAGCGCTTTCCGGCGGCCAGCGCCAGCGTGTGGCCATGGGACGCGCCATCGTCCGGAATCCCAAGGTATTCCTGATGGATGAGCCGCTTTCCAACCTGGACGCCAAGCTGCGTGTGCAGATGCGGATTGAGATCTCTAAGCTGCACCAGGAACTGGGGACCACGATCATCTACGTAACCCACGACCAGACCGAGGCCATGACCCTTGGCACCCGGATCGTCGTGATGAAGGAAGGAATCGTACAGCAGGTTGACACGCCTTTAAATCTGTACAATCATCCTGCCAATAAGTTTGTGGCCGGCTTCATCGGTTCCCCGCAGATGAATATGATTGACGCAGAGATTAAAAAAGAGGGCGGCAAGGTGGTCGCTGCTTTCGCCGGAAATCAGGTTACGCTTCCGGAGGATTGGGCGAAGACCATGGAGCAGGGAGGCTATATCGGCAAGGCTGTGACCCTTGGCATCCGTCCGGAGGATCTTCACGACGACGACAGCTGGCTGAGCGAACATCCGGAGTGGGTGATTCCCGCGAAAATCCGTGTCTACGAACTGCTGGGCGCAGAAGTATTCCTGTACTTTGACGAAGGCGATACCAGCTTTACCGCCAGGGTGCGGCCCAACACCTACGCCAGGACCGGGACGGAGATGAAGTTTGCCTTGGATTTGGAGCATGTGCATTTCTTTGACAAGGAAACCGAGCTGGCAGTGGAGAAAAAGGCGTAAAATCAGCCGTTCCTTTGAGGAAAGGGAACAGGTGGGGGTAGAAAAGTTCCGGAGGCTGGTGTATAATCAGACCAAAGGAGGATCGGTTATGCCGGATCATCGCAGGCTTTTGGAGCTGCTGGAAGAATATAAACGGGAGTGTGGGCAGGATGTCTTTCTCAAGGGGGAGGACGGCCGGGTGGTCGCCTCCACCTGTGCTCCCGCGGCGGTGCTGCTGCGCGCCGCTGTGACGGAACAAATTTCATCAAAGGAGCTGCGCCGCAGGGCCGAAATGCTCGGAGAGGAGGCAACGGGAAACCGCTGCCTGTTTCTTCTGGAAACGGAAAAACAAGATCTGTCCGGGGTCAAGGACGTGGTGGCCGGTCTTTTCGGGGAGGATGAGAAACACTTTCTGATCGAGGCGGAGCCGGGGATTTTGGCGGCCGCTCCCCGGATGGACGAGCTGGATCCGGAGGAATTCCGGGAGATGGCCGAAGGTTTTTTGGCGGTGTCGGAGGGGGAAGCGGGCGTGAACGTCCGGGTGGCCTACGGGAGCGGGTTTTCCTGTTGGGAAGAACTGCCGGACGCCTGCCGGAAGGCGAGGCTGGCTCTCTCGGCGGGCCGGATTTTTTACCGGGAACGCCGGATTCTCCCGTATTCTGAACTGGAATTGGCCGCTTTTGTCGTCCAGCTGCCGCCGGACTTTTGCCGGGAGTTTTTGAAACAAATGCCGCCGGTTTTTGCCGGGGACGGATTGGAGGAAGAGCTGGTCCGGACCGCCGCGGCCCTTCTGGAAAACCGCCTGAACGGGGCGGAGACAGCTCGTCAGCTTTACATCCATCGGAATACGCTGACTTACCGTTTGGATAAGATTAAAAAATTGACCGGCTGGGATCTGCGCCGCTTTGAGGACGCCGCCGCCTACTCTCTGGCGATGATGATCGCCCAAGTCGGAAAGGAGAAATCGGATGGATCAATACTGTGAATACCTGGTGAAGCAAAGAACGGCGCCCTGGCGGAAAGGCCTGAATTTCCTGACCGCTGCTCTCTGCGTCCTGTGTCTGATCGGAGGCTTTCGAATAACGCCCTGGCTGCTGCTTTTGGCGGTGGCTCTCGGCGCCGGAGCCTGGTTTTTGTTTCGTACTACCGAGGTGGAATACGAATATTTATTAATAGAGGAAGAATTCAGCGTGGACTGCATTTATCAAAAGTCCCGCCGGAAGCATAAAGCGACCTATCCGGTCCTGCGTTTTGCCATGGTGGCGCCCTCAGACTCGCCCCGGCTTGGCGGCGTCCGCAAGGAAGGCTGCAAGGTTCTGGACTTTTCTTCCCATGACCCGCAGAAGGAGACCTACTCTATTGTCTGCAAGGATCAGGATGTGACGGAAATCCGGATTACTCCGGACGATAGACTGCTGTCCTTGCTGGAGCGGATGCTTCCCTCCGGGACCGTGACCCGGTGAGGTCCGGTTGATATGAATGAAAAGGAGGCCCAAGGATGAGCCATCGTTTAACACGTGGAGCAGGAGTCCTGCTCCCTATTTTTTCCCTGCCGTCCCCCTACGGGATCGGAACCCTTGGCAAAGAAGCTCGGAAGTTCGCGGATCTGCTGAAGGCGGCCGGACAGAAATACTGGCAGGTGCTGCCGGTGGGGCCTACCGGCTATGGGGACAGCCCGTACCAGTCCTTCTCTGCCTTTGCGGGAAATCCCTATCTGATCGACCTCGACACTTTGATCGAAGAAGGGCTGCTGACAGAGGTGGAGGTGAATTCGAGGAACTTTGGGGAGAGGCCGGAAGCCGTGGATTACGGCCTGCTGTATGAGAATCGTTTTGCGGTCCTGCGCCTGGCTTTTTCACGGTTTCACCCGGAAGGCGAAGTCTTGCGTGAGAGAGAGGAGTTCCGGCGGAAGCACCGGGAATGGCTTTCCGATTACTGCCTGTTTATGGCCTGTAAAAATGCTTTAAAAGGCGCTCCCTGGAGCGAATGGCCGGAGGCGCTCCGCCTGCGCAGGACGGAAGCGCTGAGGGAGGCTTCGGAGCGCTTGGCGGAAGAAATCCAATTTCAGGAGTTTTGCCAATTCTGCTTTTTCCGGCAGTGGGAGAAATTTCGGATCTACTTGAAGGAGAAGGGGATTTCCCTGATCGGGGATGTGCCCATCTATGCTGCGATGGACAGTGCGGATGTCTGGGCTCATCCGGAGCAGTTTTTGCTGGATGAAGCGAGGCGGCCGAAAGCAGTGGCCGGGGTTCCGCCGGACGCTTTTACGGAGCTGGGGCAGCTTTGGGGAAATCCGCTCTATGACTGGGAATGGATGGAGCGGGACGGTTTTTCTTGGTGGCGGAGGAGGATGCGGGCGTCGGCGCAGCTTTTTGACGTGATCCGGATCGACCATTTCATCGGAATCGCCCGCTATTATGCGGTGCCTGCCGGGGCGAAAGACGCCCGGTCCGGCTCCTATTTTCCGGGACCCGGAAAAAAACTGCTGGACGTTTTGGAAGAGGAGGCAGGGGAGGCGAAAATCGTGGCCGAGGACCTTGGCGTATTCCTGCCGGAGGTAAAAGCACTTTTAACGATCAGCGGCTATCCTAATATGAAGGTGCTGGAATTTGGCTTTGACGGCGGAGCGGACAATGAACATGCGCCGCACAATTATGTCCCGAACTGCGTCGTCTACGGCGGTACCCATGACAATGAGACCATGAAGGGATACCTGGAAGGGAGGCAGGATTGGGATCTTGCCTACGCTTACAACTATTTCGGCGTATCGGACCGGGAAGCGCTGAGGAAGGCGATGGTGCGGGCCGCCTACGCCAGCGTGGCGGATGCGGCGGTTTTACAGATGCAGGATATTTTGGGCCTGGGAAATGAGGCTCGGATGAACTTCCCCGGACATATGGGGGAGAACTGGAGGTGGCGTCTTCTGCCGGAGCAGGCTTCCCCGGAAGTCTTTGAGACGGTCCGGGTTTATACCGGCCTGTACGGCCGGTAATTCTGCCCCGCCGGATTTTCCGCGCCTTCCCCGGTAAAAAGAGACATCGCCTCCGGTGCACATAAAAGTTTTCTTTTGCTCATACAATGAAATGGCACAGTTTGAGGGCCGGGGGAGGTTAACGTATGAGCGAACGAGAAATGGAATTATGGGAACAGTATCCCTTTGAGATTGGAAAAATCAGTCGGGTTCGCGGGGCCTTTCTTTGCGAGACGAAGGAAGGCCTCCGTTATCTGAGAGAGACGGGAAGCACCGAGAAGCGCCTCCGCTTTGAAAATGAGATTTTGGAAAAGCTGACTGAGCTGACCGGAATTCCGGTGGACAGCTATGTGGAAAATAAAGAGGGGAACCTGGTCACCGAAAGCAGCGACAAGCGGACCTTTGCGGTGAAGCGCTGGCCCGCCGGGCGGGAGTGCGACATGGCGGACGCAGGGGAGATCGTCAAGGGCGCGGAGGTGCTGGCAAAGCTCCATGAAGGCCTGATCCAAATTTCCGCTGAGACCGAAAGAGGCGCGGAGGCGGCCGGGGATTGGCGGGAGGAATTGTCCCGCCACACCAAGGAACTGCTGCGGACGAGGAACTATATCCGGAAGAAGCGCCATAAATCGGATCTGGAATTGCAGATTTTGGGAGGCTTTAACGGCTATTATGAGCAGGCAATGGACGCGGCAGCACGGGCCGAGGCGGAACCTGCGGCGGAGGTTTTTTTGTGCCATGGAGATTATACCCATCATCATCTCTTGGTTCAGGGCGCGCAGATGGCTGTGATTGATTTTTCGCATATGGGCTGGGATGTTCCGGCCGGAGACCTGTATCTGTTTTTGAGAAAGGCCATGGAAAAGCATGGCTGGAACCGGAAACTGGGGGAGGCTGTGCTGGAAGGCTACCAAAAGAACCGGGAGCTGTCCCCCGGCGAGCGGCGGTATCTGGACATCCGGCTGCGGTATCCGGAGAAATTTTGGAAACAGGTGAATTATTACTACAACCGAAAAAAGAGCTGGGTTCCTCTCAGAAATTTGGAAAAACTCCAGTTGCTGGAGCAGCAAAAAGAACAGCAGGAGGAGTTCCTTGCCGCCATGGAAGCGGGAGGGCTGCTTTGAGCGGATGCCACAAATATCCTTGCCAACGGTTGGAAGATCGATTATAATAGTTCCAAAGGCAACGTGAATAAGAGCGGCCTGCCCTTTTTAGGGCAGGCTTTTTTATCTCATCATTCACGCCGGTAAAAAAAGCAAGGAGGATAAGCGGATGGGATATCAGGAAGCCTATCAGGAGTGGCTGAATAACCCGTACTTTGACGAAGAGACGAAGCAGGAGCTTCGGGAGATAAAGGACAATGAGACGGAAATCAAGGAGAGGTTCTATGCGGATTTGGAGTTTGGAACCGGGGGTTTAAGAGGCATCATCGGCGCCGGTATGAACCGGATGAACCGCTATACCGTGAGAAAGGCTACCCAGGGCCTGGCGAACTTTATTTTAAAGGAAGGGACCCAGGAGAAAGGCGTTGCCATCGCCCATGATTCCCGCCGGATGTCCGTGGAGTTCGCGGAGGAAGCGGCGCTCTGCCTGTGTGCCAACGGCATCAAGGCCTATGTGTTCGACAGCCTGCGCCCGACGCCGGAGCTGTCCTTTGCCGTGAGAAAGCTCGGCTGCACGGCCGGTATCGTGGTGACGGCCAGCCATAATCCGCCGGAATACAACGGCTATAAAGTTTACTGGGCCGACGGCGCGCAGATCACGCCTCCCTATGACACCGGCATTCTGTCCGAGGTCAAGGCCGTGACGGACTACGCCAATGTAAAGAGTACGGATCGGGCTTCCGCCGAGAAAGCAGGCCTTTTCGTGACCATCGGAAAAGAGATCGACGATGCCTACATGGTTGAGCTGAAAAAGCAGATCAAACGGCAGGACTGCATCGACGCAGTCGGAAAAGATCTGAAAATTGTCTATACGCCGCTCCACGGCACCGGAAATCTGCCGGCCCGCCGGATTTTAAAGGAGATCGGTTTCCCGAACGTGACCGTAGTCCCGGAGCAGGAATTGCCGGACGGGGATTTCCCGACGGTCAGCTATCCGAACCCGGAGGCGGCCGAGGCTTTTGCGCTGGCCCTTGCGCTGGCGAAACGGCAGGATGCGGATCTGGTGCTGGCCACCGACCCGGACGCCGACCGCCTGGGCGTTTATGTCAAGGATGGAAAAAGCGGAGAGTACAAATGCCTGACCGGAAACATGTCCGGCTGCCTGCTGGCCGATTATGAAATCGGACAGTGGAAAGAACAAAAAGGACTCCCGGCCGGCGGCACGCTGGTGAAGACCATTGTGACCACCAATCTGGCCGACGCCGTGGCAGAAAAATACGGCGTGCGGGAGATTGAAGTGTTGACCGGCTTTAAATATATCGGGGAGCAGATCAAGCGGTTTGAGGAATCCGGCCAGGGCACCTACCTCTTTGGCTTTGAGGAGAGCTACGGCTGTCTGATCGGTACGTATGCGAGAGATAAGGATGCGATTGTGGCCACCATGGCGCTCTGCGAGGCGGCCGCCTACTACCGCACGAAAAATATGACCCTCTGGGACGCCATGGTGGCGCTTTATGAGGAGCTGGGCTACTACAAGGATGGGATTTTCTCCCTGACTATGAAGGGCCTGGACGGCAAGGAAAAGATCGGAAGGATCATGGATACCCTGCGGAAGAACCCGCCGAAGACCATCGGAGCCTACACGGTGGAGGCGTCCAGGGACTACCTCCAGGATGTCGTCTGCGACAACCGGACCGGAGAGAAAAAAGAGACCGGTCTCCCGAAGTCGAATGTGCTGTATTATGACTTGAACGAAAACAGCTGGTGCTGTGTCCGCCCGTCCGGCACCGAGCCGAAGATCAAGATTTACTATGGAGTAAAAGGAACTTCCATGGAGGACGCCGATGCGAAGATGGCCGCCATCGAGAAGGCCCTGAAAGAATTGGTGGAGTCGATTTCCTGATGAATACGGTTTTGTTTGATCTGGACGGGACGCTGCTCCCGATGGATCAGGATGAATTTATCCGGCTATATATGGAAGGCCTGGCGCGCCGGTTCGTACCTTTTGGCTACGAACCGGCCGGTTTCTGCCGGGCGCTGACGGAGGCCACCTTCGCCGTGATCAAAAATCAGACGGAAGATACCAATGAGGAAGTTTTCTGGAAAGCTTTTTCGGAGCGCACGGATCAAAGAATACGGGACCGGGAACCGGTTTTTTTGGATTATTATGAGAAAGAGTACCGGAGCCTTCGCCGCGTGGTAAAAGAAAGCAGGAAATCCCGCGCCGTGGTGGATCTGTTAAAAAACAAGGGATATGAGGTGGTGCTGGCCACCAATCCTGTATTTCCCCAGGCGGCCACCTGGCAGCGCATGGAATGGGCCGGTGTTTCCCCGGATGATTTTTCTTATGTCACTACGTTTGAAAACAGCAGGCGCTGTAAACCGTATCCGGATTATTTCCGGGAACTTTTGGACAAGCTGGGAAAGAAGCCGGAAGACTGCATGATGGTAGGAAACGATGTGGACGACGATATGGTATCCACCGATGCGCTGGGGATCCCCAATTATTTGATCACAGATTTCCTGATTAACCGGAAGAACCGGGATCTGGCAAAATGGAGACACGGTGGTTTTGAAGATTTTATGGCCTTTGCGAAAGGCCTGCCGGAGGTGGAAACAAAATGATCTCGCTGCTTGCGAAATGGCTGATCCGAGACCGGGACCAGCTGCATGCGCCCGGCGTCCGCCGGGCATACGGCGTGCTCTGCGGGGCCGTGGGGATCGGGCTGAATCTGCTCTTGTTTTTGGGCAAATTGCTGGCCGGGGTCTTCAGCGGCTCGATCGCGATCATGGCCGATGCGATGAACAACCTGTCCGACGCCGGTTCCTCGGTGATCACGCTGATCGGATTTCAGCTGGCCGGACAAAAGCCGGATCCGGAGCATCCGTTTGGCCATGGACGGCTGGAATATCTGTCGGGGCTGATTGTTTCTTTGGCCATCATTTTGATGGGAGTGGAGCTTGGGAAAAGCTCGCTGGAAAAGATCTTTCACCCCGAACCGGTGGAGTTCAGCCTCTTGGCAGTGGGGATTTTGGCGGCGTCCATCGGAGTCAAGATTTATATGGCCTGCTACAACCGGGCGGTGGGAAAGAAGATCGGATCGGCGGCCATGAAGGCTACGGCGGCGGACAGCCTCAGCGACTGCATCTCGACCGCAGTGGTGCTGGCGGCCATGCTGATCGGGCATTGGACCGGCCTGCTGGTCGACGGCTGGTGCGGCGTGCTGGTGGCGCTGTTTATTCTTCGGACCGGCATCGGAGCGGCCAAGGAGACTGTGGACCCGCTTTTGGGGCAGCCGCCGACGGCGGAGTTTGTGCAGTCGGTCCACGATCTGGTGATGTCCTATGATGGGATCATCGGGATCCATGATTTGGTGGTCCATGACTACGGGCCGGGGCGGCGGATGCTGTCCCTGCACGCAGAGGTTCCTGCTTCCGGCAGTATTGTGGAGATCCATGATGTGATCGACCGCATGGAGCGGAGGCTGGGCGAGGAGATGGATTGTGAGGCTGTGATCCATATGGACCCGGTGGATGTGGATGACGCGCGCACCGTGGCCATGAAGCAGGTGGTGGCAGACCTGGTCGGCGGGATCGAGGATGGGATGACCATCCATGATTTCCGGATGGTCAGCGGCCCTACCCACACAAATCTGATTTTCGACGCAGTGCTGCCGGCTGAGTGCAAGCGCGCGGAAAAAGAGATAGAGGAAGAAATTGTGCGCCGGGTGGAGGCGCTGCCGGGAAATTACTATGCGGTGGTGCACATAGACCGGGCTTATATATCCCTTCAAGGGGACGCATAAAATCATACGAGGAGGAGACGATATGTTGACGGCTTCGCTGACGATGACCCAGTGGGTTTGCATCGTCCTGTTGGCACTGATTGCGCTGATTCTGCTGATATCGCCCCAGACTGTCTGGCGGTCGATCTACGGAAAAAATGGAAAGGAAGTCCAGCCGGACGGTCTAACCTTCCGCGTGATGCGGGTGCTGGGTGTCTTGATTCTGGTAGGAATTGCTTATGTTTGCTGGAGAATGATGTAGTTTGGAAGAAAAAAATGAGGCGGCAAGAAGCTTACCGAAAGAGCCGGGAACGGCGCTTTTCACCGGGAGCTGGTTGCTGCCTCGAATCTATTTACGGAAGATCATAGGAAAAAGATTACCACAACTTCTTCGTACATGCTACGGCCAGCGCGCCGGGTCCGATGTGGCAGGATACGCTGAGAGACAGCGGATCCATGACGATATCCTGTTTCGGGAAAATCTGCCGGACTTCCTGGTAGAAACGTTCGGCCTCCCCACGGTCTCCGGTGTAGGCCAGCTGAAGATACATGCCCGTCCCTTGTTCGTCGGAGCCGAAGCGCTCCACGAAATCATGCTGCATGGCTTTGATCATCAGGCTTTTGGCCTGCTTTACGGAGCGGGCTTTCGCGTAGGCGTCCAGCTTTTCTCCCTGAATCTGGAGAACCGGCTTTAACTTTAAAAGCGTGCCGATGGCAGCGGCGGTAGGAGTAATCCGCCCGCCTTTTTTCAGATAATCCAATGTGTTAACCATGATATAGATGCTGGAGTCATACTTCGTATCCTCCAGGATCTTTTTGATCTCCTGTGCGCTCTTTCCTTCACCGGCCAGTTTCAGGGCGTCCAGCACGGACTGCCGTTGGGTTACGGAGATTCTTTGATTGTTCACCACCTCCACCCGGCCGTCATAGTCTACGGCCAGGGCCGTGGCGGTCTCGCAGGACCCGCTGAGCCCGCTGGACATCGGAATATGCACCACTTGGTCGTAGGAGGTCAACAGTTCGTCCCACAGGTCGAGCACATTGGCAACCACCGGCTGGGACGTGGAGATATTGGCGCCGGACGCCAGCATCTGATAAAATTGTTCCTGGGACAGGTCAATGTCCTCATAGTACATTTTTTCATTTATATAAAACGGCATTGGGAGGACCCGGATGCCGAAGGCAAGCGCCTGCGACTGGGTAATCCCGCTGTTACTGTCCGTAACGATAGCTACTTTGCTCATTTTTTCTCCTCTGCGTTTTCTGGTGTAAGTGTATCTGATAAAAAAGACGTTAATCTCTATTATATCGGGTAAAATCCTATTTTGACAAGGGGTTCTGGAAAAAACTTTTGGCGGAACTTGCATTTTGACAGGAAATCCAGTAAAATGTTATTCTAGCGAAGAACGAAGTTGACATTTGGGAGATCAATATGGGAATCATCAAGACAGACCGTCTGGTCTTTGAATATACCAGAAGAGATGAAGAAAATCAGATCGAAGAGGTCATGCGCGCCATCGACGGGGTCAGCCTGGATATCAAAGAGGGCCAGTTTGTAGCTATCCTGGGCAGGAACGGTTCCGGGAAATCTACGTTGGCCAAGCACATGAACGCGCTGCTTTTTCCGACCGACGGTGTGATCTGGGTGGGAGAAAAAGACACGCGGAAAGAAGAAAATCTCTGGGATATCCGTCAGACCGCGGGCATGGTCTTTCAGAATCCGGACAATCAGATTATCGCCACGGTGGTGGAAGAAGACGTCGGTTTCGGGCCGGAAAATATGGGAGTTCCGTCGGCCGAAATCTGGAAACGGGTGCAGGAAAGCCTGGAGGCCGTGGGAATGACTGCCTACCGGAAGGCGTCCCCCAATCACCTGTCCGGCGGCCAGAAGCAGAGAGTCGCCATCGCCGGCGTGATGGCCATGCGGCCCCGGTGTATCGTATTGGACGAGCCTACCGCCATGCTGGATCCCAATGGGCGTAAGGAAGTGATCCGGACCATCCGCGAGCTGAACCGGGCCGAAGGGATTACAGTGATTTTGATCACTCATTATATGGAAGAAACGGTTTCGGCGGACCGGATTTTCGTTATGGACGGCGGGGAAATCCAGATGGAAGGGACGCCGAGGGAGATTTTCTCCCGCGTAAAGGAGCTGAAAGCCCTGCATTTGGATGTGCCGCAGGTGACGGAGCTGGGGGCCTTACTGGCCTCCGGAGGTCTTCCTGTGGCGTCGGGAATCCTGACGGTGAAAGAGCTGGTGGAAGAGCTGGAAAAGGCCAGGGAATCCGGCGCCCGCGTTTCGTATACCGGTGCGTCCGGGGATAAGAGGGCAGAAGCTGTTTCACTGGACAAAGAACCGGTTTTGGAGCTCCGCGAGGTGACTTACAAGTATGGAACCGGGACGCCCATGGAAGTAAAGGTGTTAAAGGGGATCTCCTTTGCGGTACCGAAGGGGCAGTTCCTCAGCATCATTGGCCACACCGGATCGGGAAAATCTACGCTGATCCAACATCTGAACGGACTCTTAAAAGCGGATTCCGGCGACGTGCTGTTTCATGGGGAGAGCATCTACCGGGATGGATACGACAAGAAGGCGCTCCGGGGTAAGGTTGGATTGGTGTTTCAGTATCCGGAGCATCAGCTGTTCGAGGAGGATGTGTTCACGGATGTCTGCTTTGGCCCGAAAAATCAGGGCCTTTCGAAAGAGCAGGCGGAGGAGCGTGCGAAGGAGGCCCTGCGCCTGGTTGGGATGGATTCCAGTTTTTACCGCCGCTCTCCATTTGAGCTTTCCGGAGGACAAAAGCGCCGGGCGGCCATCGCCGGGGTTCTGGCCATGGAGCCGGAGGTGTTGATCCTTGACGAGCCGACCGCAGGCCTGGATCCGGGCGGACGGGACGAAATCTTGGATCAGGTGGAGAAGCTCCATGAGGAAAAGGGGATGGCCGTGGTGCTGGTCTCCCACAGTATGGAGGACGTGGCGCGGTACGCGGAGCGTCTGATTGTGCTGGATCGGGGAACGATCGCTTATGACGGCGCGCCGAAGGAAGTATTCCGGCACTACCGTGATCTGGAGACCATGGGGCTGTCGGCTCCGCAGGTGACCTACCTGGCGGAGGAACTGCGAAAGATTGGGTTTTCACTCGGCGGGGATATCACCACCGTCGAGGAAGCAAAGAGTGCGATTTTGAGAGAATTTGCAGGCGCGGAAGGCGAAGAAGACGCCGGGACGGCCGGAGATTGAGGACAGAAACATGTTGAGAGATATTACATTGGGCCAATATTATCCGGTGGCCTCGCCGGTTCACCGGCTGGATCCCCGGACGAAGCTGATGGGGACATTGGTTTTTCTGATATCCCTGTTCGTGTCGGATGGGTGGCCTTGTTACCTCCTGGCGACCGTTTTTTTGGCGGCCTGCATCAAGATTTCACGGGTCCCGATCGGTTTTATTTTCCGCGGATTGAAAGCGGTTATTTTTCTGCTGCTGTTCAGCGTGGTTTTTAATATCTTCCTGACCGACGGCGATGTGCTGGTCCGATTTTGGATTTTTAAGATTACGAAACAAGGGCTGATACAGGCTGGTTATATGGCGATTCGCCTGATCTATTTGATCATGGGGTCGTCTTTGATGACGTTTACCACCACCCCGACCTCTTTGACCGACGGTCTGGAACGGGGGCTGGGGTTTTTAAAGGCGGTGAAGGTCCCGGTCCATGAGATCGCGATGATGATGTCCATCGCCCTGCGTTTTATCCCGATTTTGACCGAGGAGGCCGATAAGATCATGAAAGCTCAGATGGCAAGGGGGGCGGATTTTGAGTCCGGCAGCCTGATCAAGCGGGCAAAGTCTTTGATTCCGCTTCTGGTACCGCTCTTTATCTCAGCATTTCGCCGGGCCACGGATTTGGCCATGGCGATGGAAGCCCGCTGCTATCACGGCGGCGAAGGACGGACGAAGATGTTTCCGCTGAAATATGCCGGGCGGGATGCAGCGGCCTATCTGATCCTGGCGGCCTACCTGGGGGCGGTCATTGCGCTGAAGGTGATTTTTTAGCCCGGACAGACCCCCAGGAGAGGATTGGTGCGGCTTGTGTCGTTTTTTAGAAACAGGCATCTGGGAGGCCAGTTTTTCACGGAACCGGCGGAACGAAAAAAATAGAAAGACAGGGAATGGTATGCCGGACATACGGTTCCCTGTCTTTTTTGATGTCTTTTATTTCTAAGGTCCCATCCGTAGATCATTCATTCCTCCAAAACCGCTTCTTCCCGCAGAATATTCCGCACGGTCCGATACAGATAGGGCTTGAACTCCTCGATACTCATGGGCTGATTGTAGAGGATCGCATGGTAGCTTGTGCCGCTGACCAGTTCTAATATCATGAAAATCATGACCTCCGGGTCGCGGAAGGTACGGCTGGAGCGGGCCAGCAGCCGCTGGTAGATATCGAAGATCGTCAGCTCCTCGTCCTCGCCGGGGGCGGTCAGCGCGTTTTTGAAAAAGCCCCAGCTCAGATGTTTGGAGAGGAACAGAACCAGACTTTTGTCCTCACAAAACTGGTTTAGGATGTGGTCGATGATAAAGATGACCTGATCTTCAAAGCTTTCGATATTTTCCTTTAAGAGCGCCCGGTAGGCGGCCCGGAATACCTGGTTGGCCTTATGGGAAATCAGATGATTGCGAATATCGTCTTTGTCTGTGAAATACAAATAGAAGGTTCCCTTTGCCACTCCGGCTTTGGCCACGATATCGGCGATCGAAGTTTTGTAAAAACCGTTTTTCATAAACAGACGGAAAGCGGCGTCCAGAAGGGAGTCTCTCTTTTGCTTTTTGTTGGTATCAATCTTACCCATGACAGCCCTCCTTTCCTGTGTGCCTGCCCGGTCAGCTTTCCCGCAAGGGGCCGCGCAGAAAATATCTTTGCAAAGCGGACTGTTCCGCTTTGAGAATATTTGATTTCTGACCGTTTGAAGGCTTGTATCCCCTTGAAAACTGTGATTTCGTGGCATTATTATAAAATGAAAATGACCAGAAGTCAATATTGAATTAATAAAATTTTAATGTCTTTACGACACAATCATCAATCTGTATTAATCTGCATAAAAAAGTATTGACTAATGGTCAGTTTTGGGGTATAACTTCACCAGGAAATGACCAATGGTCATAAAAGAGACAAGAACTTGATTGAAGGAAAGGGACGATTATTATGGTTAAGTTTGGACGGAAAATCGTGAAATTCCGGATTCCGATCTTCATCATCAGTCTGCTGCTTCTGATCCCTTCGGTTTTCGGCTACATCAAGACGAGAGTCAATTACGATGTGCTGTATTACCTGCCGAAGGAGATCGAGACGATGCAGGGCCAGGATATCCTGGTAGATGAGTTCGGAACCGGGGCCTATTCCATGTTTATCTGTGAAGGGATGGAAAACAAGGATGTTGCCAAGCTGAAAAAGAAGATTGAAGAAGTGGACCATGTGGAAAAGGTGGTCTGGTACGACAGCATTCTGGATCTCAGCGTGCCGATGGATATCCTGCCGGAAAAGGTCAGGGACGTGTTTAACTCCGAGGACTCTACGATGATGTTTATCATTTTCCAGACGACCACTTCGGCGGACGAGACCATGGATGCGATCCAGGAGATCCGAAGCCTGGCCGGGAAGCAGTGTTTCCTCAGCGGGATGTCGGCGGTTGTGACGGACACGAAAAACTTGGCGGAGTCCGAGGTAGCGATTTACGTGGTGATCGCCGTGCTGCTTTCCATGCTGGTGCTTTCGCTGACCATGGAGTCTTACCTGATCCCGGTGCTGTTCCTGCTTAGTATCGGCATTGCGATTTTGTACAATATGGGAAGCAATATCTTTAAAGGCGAGATTTCCTATATCACCAAGGCGCTGAGCGCGGTGCTGCAGCTGGGCGTCACGATGGACTACTCGATCTTCCTGTGGCACAGCTATCAGGAAAAGCTGATGAGTTACCGGAGCGACCGGAAGGAAGCCATGGCCCAGGCCATTGCCGCCACGATCAAATCCGTGGTAGGCAGTTCGGTCACCACGATCGCCGGTTTCATCGCCCTGTGCTTTATGAGCTTCACCTTGGGCCTGGATTTGGGAATCGTGATGGCGAAAGGCGTGGTCTTCGGCGTGATCTGCTGCGTCACGGTGCTGCCGTCGATGATCATGATTTTTGACAAACTGCTGGAAAAGACAAGGCACCGTCAGCTGATTCCGCATTTCCCCAAAGTCTCGGAATTCATTTTGAAATACTACAAACCGCTGGCAGTCGCGTTTATCGTGATATTTATCCCGGCTGTTTATTTTCAGTCCCACACATCGGTCTACTACAACCTTGACCGTACGCTTCCGAAGGACCTGGACAGCATCGTGGCCAACGATAAACTGGCCGATGAATTCAATATGGGGGCTGTCCATATGCTTCTTTTAGACAGCGACCTGTCCACCAAACAGATCTCCGATATGAGCAAAGAGATGGAGAAGGTGGACGGAGTGAAAGCGGTTCTGGGGCTGAAATCCATCGTAGGCCCGGCGATCCCGGACAGCATGATTCCTAGTTCCCTGAAGGATCTGCTCTCCAACGATAATTACCAGATTATGCTGGTGACCAATGAATACGCCACCGCGTCCGATGAAGTGAACAGCCAGATCACGGACCTGAACCAGATTTTAAAGCGGTATGATCCTAACGGTATGCTGGTGGGTGAGGCGCCTTGTACCAAGGATTTGATCGATATCACCAACACCGATTTCAAGGTGGTCAGCGCAGTATCGATTTTGGCGGTGTTTTTCATCATTGTGTTTGTGTTTAAGTCGATCAGCCTGCCGTTTTTGCTGGTGATCGTCATTGAAGGCGCTATTTTCGTGAATATGGGAATCCCTTTTATCACGGGAACCGAACTGCCTTTCATTGCCTCCATCGTCATTGGTACCATTCAGCTGGGCGCAACGGTGGACTATGCAATCCTGATGACGAGCCGGTATGAGTCGGAGCGAGGTTCCGGCAAGAGCAAGCAGGAAGCGGTTTTGATTGCGCATCAGACCAGCATGCGGCCGGTGATGGTCAGCGCCTTCAGCTTCTTTGCCGCGACCTTCGGCGTCGGACTTTATTCCGAGATCGATATGATCAGCTCCTTGTGCCTGCTGATGGCCAGAGGCGCCATCATCAGTATGCTGGCCGTGCTGATTTTCCTGCCGGCGGTATTCATGGTATTTGATAAGCTGATCTGCAAAACCAGCGGAAACTTCTCAAAGAAACGGAAGAAAGCCGAGGCAAAGGCGGAGAATTGAGCCTTTGAACCGGGGGCTGGCCGGAATCGGAGACCGGCAGTGTATGGACAGTAAAATGTAAGAAGCGATTTCAGGAGGAATGAATAATGAAAAATAGAGCTTGGCGGCGGGTGGCTGCATCCTTGATGGCAATCGTTCTGGGCGTCTCGATGACCGCTTCCACGGTGTTTGCGGCGGAACTCAATGCGGAGAAAGACGAGACCGTCTATGTCAACGCCAACGCGGATGGATCCGTGGATAAGATTACGGTCAGCGAGTGGCTGAAAAATACAGGAAAGGGCGCGACGATCACCGATCAGAGCAGCCTGAGCAACATTGAAAATGTCAAGGGCGATGAGACCTTTGAAACCGGGGCAGGCGGCACCCTGACCTGGCAGGCAGGCGGTAATGACATCTATTACCAAGGGGAGACCAACGCCTCCCTGCCGGTTTCCATGAAATTTACCTACACGCTGGACGGCAGGGAAATCTCTCCGGAGGAGCTGGCCGGAAAGAGCGGAAAGGTGAAGATCCGGATCGACTACGCGAACCACACGGAGCAGACCGTGGTCGTAGACGGCAAGGCCCATACGGTATGCACGCCGTTTTGCATGATAACCGGCATGATCCTGTCCACCGACAACTTCACCAACGTAGCGGTGGAAAACGGAAAGCTGATTTCTGACGGCAAGAATAATATCGTGGTCGGCGTGGCGTTTCCGGGACTTTCAGAAAGTTTGGAGCTCTCCAAGGTAGAAGCGCTCTCCGACGTGGAGATTCCGGATTATGTGGAGATCACGGCCGACGTGGAGGATTTCACGCTGGCGCTGACCGCTACGGTTGCGACCACCGGCACCTTGAGCGAATTGGGGATCGATGAGAACGAAGATTTTGACAGCCTGAAAGAAGACTTGGATAAGTTAAAAGATGCCTCCACCGAATTGGTGGACGGCAGCGGCGAACTTTCGGAGGGCGCTCAGGACCTGCTGGAAGCCTTTGGGACCTTCACGGACGGTCTGGACAGCGCTTCGGACGGAGCCGGGGACTTGAAAGATGGAATTGATCTGATGGACGATAAAAAGTCGGATCTGATCGAAGGAATGGAAGCGCTGGCAGGAGGACTGAGTGAGTTGAATTCCGGGGCAGCCAAGCTGAAAGCGGGCGCGGATGCCTACACCGGCGGCGTGGACCAACTGGCAGCCGGCGCAAAGCAGGTGGATGACGGCGCAGGTGAGCTGCTCTCGAATTTACAGGCCATGGCGGCCTCCGACGGGGAACTGATGAAGGGCCTTGGCTCTTTGGTGAAAGGAGCCGGGGAGCTGAAAACCGGATTAAAGTCCTACACGGAAAATGCGGAAACCATTGCCGGCGGCCTGAATCAGTTGAACGGCAGCGCAGGCTCCCTGATCGGGGCGCTGGCCGGAGTACCGGCGGGAGCTCTTCAGATCGCGGAGAACGCTGGGTTGATCGCAGAAAATCTGGATCAGGTTTTGCAGACCATGAACGGGGCGATCGATCAGATCAGAACGCAGCTGACCAGCGCAGCGGACGAGATTAAGGCAAGTTATGGATCCTTAAGTTCCACAGTTGAGGGCACGGCGGAGTCGTCGGTGAGAGCCCGTCTGGAACAGCTGGCGGCATCAGGCGTCAATATTTCGGAAGATCAGATCGATGCCATTGCATCCGGTGTGTCAGGTGATGTGGGCAGTGTGATGTCTGCCGGAGGACAGCAGATTTCCGAGAAAATTGACGGCCTTCAAATTCCGGATCTGGACGGAAACACCTTTACGCAGAACGCTGCGGATTTGAAGAGTGCGGCCCAGGGGCTGAAAGACGGCGTAGCCGTCATCACCAATGACCCTCAGGCATTTGCGGCGACCTTGCAGACAGCCGCAGGAAGCATCCAGGCGCTGGCCGATGGGGCGGCGGAATTAACCGGCCATGATAAGGAACTGAACCAGGGGGCGGATGCCCTGGCAACCGGAAGCGCGACCTTGGCGCAGACGTTAAAAGATATTATGCCGGAACTGCTGAAGGGCGTTGGGGATCTGAAGGATGGTACAAAAGCCGTGTCGGCCGGCCTTTCGGAATTGTCCGGAAAGAGCGAAGAGCTTCGGAGCGGAGCCGATCAGGTACTCTCCGGAAGTGATCAGCTGCTCTCCGGCAGTGAAGAACTTTTGGGAGGTGGGAAGACCCTCTCCAGCGGCATCGGTCAGTTGGCCGACGGCGCGGCCAGCCTGGTACGCGGCATGACCCAGCTGGTGAGCGGAGGATCCCAGCTGTCCGACGGCATCGCCACCCTGGCGGAAGGCGCGCAGAAACTGGCGGACGGAGCTAAGGAATTTGACGAGGAGGGAATCCACAAGCTGACGGATACCTTTGACACCGATTTCCAGGAGACGCTGGACCGTGTGAAGGCCGTGGTGGATGCAGATAAATCGTATCAGTCCTTCGGCGGCCTGGCCGACGGCATGAACGGCAGCGTGAAGTTCATCATTGAGACTGCAGGCATCGAGAAGGAAGATTAAATTCCCGGACAGAAGGGAATCAGTAAAATAGCGGCAATAGAATTCAGGCGGAGCTTCGAGACAAAGAAGCTCCGCCTAAATTTTATTTCCGCCGGAAACCACCCCCAAAAAGCATGTTAACCAGACCCTCGTCCAAAAAAATACCTGTCCAAGGATGGGATTTGTATGATATAATGGCGCCAGACATAAAACCGCCCCATTTTAACCAAAATAGAAAAAAGGAATCCTATGATTTATGTAAGAAGTTTACGGCTTTCCGGCGAAGGCCGCAGGAATCCCAACTTGTACCCCTACAATGTGTTTGGCAGCCGCCGGGGAGAGCAGATGATTTTTGAGCCGGTCACCCTGTTATACGGAAATAACGGGTCCGGGAAGTCCACTGTGCTGAATCTCCTGGCAAATTTACTGGGGATTCAGGGATCCGAGCAGATGACCTTTTACTGCCAATCTTATTTTGAGAAATATCAAAGAGAATGCGTCCTGGGATTTGGGGAAGATGAGTATGGAAATCCCATTTCCGCCCCGCCGAAGAGAAGCCGCTATATCAAAAGTGAAGACATCCTCTATGAGGTAAAAAAGGTAGAGCGGGAAGCGGTGCTGGAAGAGGAATTGGAATACCAGCAGAAACTCCAGGAAAAAGCCGGAAAGAAGACGTTGAAAAAAGGTTCCCTGGAATGGATGGAGCGCATGGAGATTTTGGCCTTTGCACAGGAAAAGTATTCCAACGGTGAGACAGCGATGCGTTTATTCGACGATTTTCTCTGCCCGGACGCTCTGTTTCTTTTGGACGAGCCGGAGACATCCCTCTCACCGGCCAATCAGGTAAAGCTGGCCGAGACCATCAATCAGATGGCACGGCTGCTGGATTGCCAGTTTATCATAGCGAGCCACTCGCCGTTTCTTTTGGGCACGCTGACAGCAAAGATTTATAATCTGGACCGTCCGGGACTGGTGACTTGCCCCTGGACCCAGTTGGAGAATATCCGTTATTTTTACGATTTTTTCCAAACGCACAGAAAGGAATTCGACGGAACGAAACCATGATAAAAGGAGGCGGCCATGGGCTATCAGGACTATGAGAAAGCGTTAAAGCTGGGAGAGAAAGGCTATCGCCAGGCGGTGGCGCGGGGAGACTACCCCTATCTCCAGGTGCTGGATGAAATCCTGTCCTACACAAAAATCGTCGGGGAGACCAGCCTGGGACTGGTGGAGGTTCCCTTGGAGCTGATTGTGGGAACGAAGACAAAGAGCCGGCAGTGGTCCTTTGCCCACAATTTTATGCCGCTGATGTCGGCTTCCTCCGAGTTTTGCTATAAATGGGGGCTCCTCTGCGATTCTCTGCAAAAGGAAGGGCTGCGGGACCCGATCATCGCTTACGAGTTCATGAACCGGTTCTATGTGCTGGAGGGAAACAAGCGAGTCAGCGTGCTGAAATACCTGGATGGTGTCTCGATTCCCGCGCGGGTGGTACGGTTGATCCCCCAGCGGGGGGAATCTTTGGAAAATAAGATTTATTACGAATTCATGGATTTCTACGAGGATACCGAGATCAATTATCTGTGGTTCAGCCGGGAAGGGAGTTTTGTCCGGCTGCTGGAGGCTGTGGGAAAACAGCCGGGAGAACTTTGGAGCGCGGAGGAGAAAAAGGAATTTCACTCGGTCTATGTTCGGTTCCGCCGCGCCTATGAAGCCAAGGATGGAGGAGAACTGGCGATTACCGCTGGCGACGCCCTGCTGGTTTATCTGGAGCTTTTTGGCTATGAAGAAGCAAAGGAGCAGACCGAAGCCGAGATGCGCAATGACTTGTCCAAGATATGGAAAGAGCTGCTGGCCCTGGAGCGCAGGACGGCCGTGGCGCTCTCCATGAATCCGAATCCGGACACTTCCCGCGGGATTTTGACCAGGATTCTCTCGGAAGCCCCAAAGGTTTGGAAGATCACATTCCTTCATGTAAAATCTCCCGCCTCCTCCGGCTGGACCTACGGCCATGATCTGGGACGCCGCCATCTGGAGCAGGTTTTCCCAGGGCAGATCGACGTTGTCTCGGTGAACGATGTGAAAGAAGGGGAAAATGCCGGGCAGGAGCTGATCCGGGCTGCGGAGCGGGGAAGCGATATTGTCTTTACGACTTCGCCGACCCTGCTGATGTCCAGTCTGAAAGCAGCGGTGGAGTACCCAAAGATGAAGGTTCTGAACTGTTCGGTCTTTACGCCCCATCCATATCTTCGAACCTATTATGCCCGCATGTATGAGGCAAAATTTCTGACCGGCCTGATCGCCGGATGCCTGGCCAGGGGAACCAGCGAGATCGGCTATATCGCCGACTATCCGATCTACGGGATGCTGGCCAATATCAACGCTTTCGCGCTGGGGGCAAGAACCGTAAACCCCCAGGTGAAGATTTATCTGGAATGGTCGAAACGCAAAGGGGCCGGAGCGGAGGAGCTGGCGAAGCGGCCGGATATTTCCTTTATCTCCGACCGGGATATCTTGCCGTCCGGCGGCGCGTCCCGCCGGTTCGGCCTGTACCAGAGCGCCGGCGGGGAACCGAAAAACATGGCGATGCCGGTTTGGCACTGGGGGAAGCTCTACGAGACGATTCTTCGGAATATCATGAGCGGAGTCTGGAAAAACGAGGAGAGCCACCGGGAGCCGAAAGCGTTGAATTACTGGTGGGGGATGTCTGCCGGCGTCATCGATTTGATTTGCTCTCAGAATCTGCCGAGGGAGACAAAACAGCTGGTGCAGATTTTCCGGAATCTGATCTGCTCCGGAAAATTTCATCCCTTTACCGGCCCTCTTTACGCCCAGGGAGGAGAGAAAAAGAAGGCGGATGACGAGAGGATGACTCCGGAGGAAATTATCACCATGGATTGGCTGGAAGAACACGTAGTCGGAACGATTCCAACCTTGGATGAGCTTCAGGATGAGGCGAAGGAGGTGGTACGGATTCAGGGAGTCGGGCCGGGGAAGAAAGGGCCCGCACAGTGAAGATTTTGACGATTGCTGATAAGGAAGCGCCTGTCCTGTGGGAATATCTGGATCGAAATCTGCTAGACGGGGTGGATCTGGTTTTGTCCTGCGGGGATTTGGCTCCCCAATACCTTTCCTTTCTCGCTACTTTTGTGAAATGTCCGGTTCTCTATGTCCATGGAAATCACGACGACTGCTATGACCAAACGCCTCCGGAGGGGTGTATCTGTGTGGAAGATACCATCTATGTCCACCAGGGTATACGGATCCTCGGTCTGGGAGGTTCCATGCGGTATAAGCCGGGAATCCACCAGTATACCCAGACGGAGATGAACCGCCGGATCCGGAAGCTTTGGCTTTCGCTGAAGCGGAACGGGGGAATCGACATCCTGCTGGCCCACGCGCCGGCTCAAGGCCTTTTCGATGGCAAGGATCTGCCGCATCAAGGCTTTCAGGGATTCCGGTACCTGTTGGATACGTACCGGCCCGCTTATTTTGTGCACGGACATGTGCATCCTTCCTATGGAACGCATCCCAGAGAGTTCTGTTACCATAGCACCAAGATTATCAACGCTTATGAGAAACAATGGATCGAGTATCCCCGGCCCTGAAAAGAGTCCGGGGATTTTGCTTTTCCGAAGAGAATGCGCAGGAACTTGGGATTGACAATAGCACGGTCTGAGACTAGGATAAAAGGAATCTCTTTGCTTCAATCATCAAAATAGGAACGTCCGGGGGGGAACGGCGATATCCTGTTTAAGGGGGAATGTTTGTGATGAATAAAAAGAGAAAACAGGGGGATTCCCTGGAAATGAAGTTGGCGATGCGGGTGTCGATGGTGAGTATCATCGGCAACCTGATTTTGTCCGCCGGGAAACTTCTCGCTGGGATTCTCGCAAATTCCGGGGCCATGGTCTCGGATGCGGTTCACTCGGCATCCGACGTTTTCAGCACGATTATTGTGATCCTAGGCTTTCGAATGTCCCGAAAAAAGGCGGATGAAGAACATCCTTACGGCCACGACCGGCTGGAATGCGTGGCCGCGATCCTGCTCGCCGCCGCACTTCTTGTGACCGGCGCCGGAATCGGATACCGCGGGCTTTCCACCATCTTAGGCGGCGAATACAGCAACCTGGCGATCCCCGGTGTTCTGGCGCTTGCCGCCGCCATCGTGTCCATTGTGGTGAAAGAGTGGATGTATTGGTATACTCGGATGGCGGCGAAAAAGATTCATTCCGACGCATTGATGGCCGATGCCTGGCATCACCGCTCTGATGCGCTGTCATCGGTCGGCGCTTTGGTCGGAATCGCTGGGGCGCGGATGGGCTACCCGGTCATGGATTCCGTGGCCAGTGTGGTGATCTGCGTCTTTATCCTGAAAGTGGCGGTGGATGTATTTCACGGGGCCGTCGATAAGTTGGTCGATAAGTCGTGCAGCCCGGAAAGCGAGGCCAGGATGCGGGATGTGATCAAGGCACAGCAGGGCGTGTTGGGGATTGATTCCTTGAAGACCCGGATCTTCGGGTCGAAATACTACGTGGATGTGGAGATTGCAGCGGACGGCGATCTGTCTCTGCGGGAGGGACATGAGATCGCGGAGACTGTGCACGCTGCGATTGAGGATGAATTTGAGATGGTGAAGCACTGCATGGTGCATGTGAACCCCAGATAATAGGGAGAGAACGAAAAACCCGGAAAAAGTGGAACGCCGCCGCAGGCAATCCATGTCTTCCGGGTTTTTTGTTATGATACAGCGGCCGGGACCGCCGCAGGAATCTGGTTTTTAGTTTCCTAGCCTGCGCCCCAGCATATCCGGATTGGTGGCGTAGGTCAGGGCCGTATCCTTTGTGATCCGGCCGGACTGAAAAAGGCTGAGGAGGCTGGCGTCCATGGATCTCATTTCTTCCGAGGTGGAAGAGTACAGGATGCCGCTGATCTGATGAACTTTATTCTCCCGGATCATATTTCGGATGGCGGGCGTTACGGTCATAATTTCAAACACAGGAAGCCGCCGGCCGTCCACCGAAGGGACTAATTGCTGCGACACCACTGCCATCAGGCTCATGGAGAGCTGCACGGTGATCTGGGACTGCTGGCTCGGAGGGAAAATATCGATGATCCGGTCAATGGTATTGGCAGCGCCGATGGTGTGCATGGTGGAGATAATCAGATGACCGGTCTCCGCTGCGGTCATGGCGACGGAAGTGGTCTCTGCATCCCGCATTTCGCCAAGCAAAATCACGTCCGGGCTTTGACGGAGAGCGGCCCGCAGCGCCGCCACGTAGCTCTGGGTATCCAGCCGGATTTCCCTCTGGCTGACAATGCTTCTTTTATGGGAATGCAGGTATTCCAGCGGATCCTCCAAGGTGATGATATGCTTTTCTTCCTTGGCGTTGATCGCATCCACCATGCAGGCCTGCGTCGTGGATTTTCCGCTTCCGGCCGGGCCTGTGACCAAAACCAGACCGCGGGTGATGGCTCCCAGACGGATAACGGCGTCCGGGATGGCGAGATCCTCCGGCTTTGGAAGGTGGAACGTGATGACCCGGATCACAGCGGCCAGCGTTCCCCGCTGTTTATAGGCATTGACCCGGAAACGGGATACCCCGGAGATGGCTAGGGAAAAATCATCGTCTCCCCCTTTCTGTAAGGGTTCAATGGATCGGTTTTCCGCCAATTGATAGATTTGAGTGATCAGCTCTTCCGTGTCTTTCGGAAGAAGCTTTTCTTCGTTTTCCTGGATTAAAAGGCCATTAATCCGGCAGGTGACCGGAAGCCCGGCAATCAGGAAAACATCGGATGCGCCTTCGGCGGCGGCTTTTTTTAAAAGGTCAACGACGTTCATAATGCAGCTCCTTCAAGAGATAAAACCGGAACAATATTTTTCCCCTCCCATTCCCTGGTGGATCTTTCCTTCCAGGATGTGATGCGATAAAAGCGATCGCCTGGCTCGGTGGGAAAAGTCAGCTCCAGACATACGGCAAGCGCCCGGTCTTCCCCGAAAGAAATCTGGAAGCTTACCGCCGGCAGAGCGCCGGAAAAATCGGTCTCGATTCCATCGAACCCGGCCAGCGCGCTTTTGACGGCTTCGTAGTAGGATGCGGAATCGGTTTGATAGGCTTGATACAAGATGTCATCGATCTGGCTCAGCAGATCTTCCGCCTGGTTGGAGGCGGCATAGTAAGCGGCGGTGCGCTCGGAGATTTTTTCTCCGAAGGCCCGGTCTCTCTGGGTGTTTACGGCGGAGAGCGCGGCAAAGGTTACCAGAGACAGGATGATAAACACACATAGGATCAGGGAAGCCCCCATATGACTGACAGGAAAAGATTTTGATTTCATGGGGCGACCTCCTGTTCTGTTAGGGTGTGGGGAAAATTCCGCCGGACTTCCAGGCGAAAGAGATCATTCCCTTCCGCCGTGCAAACCGCGATTTCCGCCGTGCCGGTAGATCCTGCAAGAGGGAACGGCCGTGAGGTTTCGCCGGAGAGATCCTTCCAGGACCAGGATACCGTCAGCTGATAGGCGGCATCCGCATTCTCACAGCTTTGCCAGTCTTGGTTAAAATAGAGGGTCTGATCGGAGGGGGCGGCATCGCCGGTCCGGATCACATCGGCCATGCTCTGGGCCAGCGCGACCGCCTGGTTCAAATCAGCCGTTTCCGCGGCTTTTTGCCTGGAGCCTGCGAAGATCTGGATACATACCGCGCTGCATAGAGCGAAAAAGAGGATGGCAGCGATCAGTTCCATCAGGAACAGGTTCGGCCGCCGGGCGCTGATTCTTCTCATTGACCGGCACCCCCTTTCTCGCTTTTAAAACCGGCGAAGAATGTAAACGGCTCCCCGCTCGTATCCTCCGTCCGGAAACGGAAGAGATGCGGGCTCACTTCTTCTATCTCAAAGGACTGCACTTCGAGGATCGTTTTCCCGCTGGCTGCCGTGGCATCGGTCCCGTCTTTGATCAACAATTCTTTCAGCGCCCCTTCGTCCGCATAGATGTAGGTGGTGTAGGAAGCCCCGTTATAGGCCTGCCGGATCGCCAGGGCGTCCCGGCCGTCAAAGGAATCCAGAAAGACGGCTCCGTTTTCATCTCCCTGACGGATTTTTTCCGTTAGATAAGCCATGGCCGTCCGGGCGTTATAATTTTTTTCCGTTTCGGCCGCCGTATTCCGGTAAGCGCCGGAGGCGGTCAGAATCAGCATCACGGCGGAGGCGGCAAAGACAAAAAACAGCGCCAGCGGAAAGAGAAAGTCCACTATATGATGTTTGGGTTCAAAGGAATTCATCCGGGCATCTCCCCTCCTTCCTGTTTTGGTCTAGCGGGGATTTCGGGCCAGAACCGTAATGTCCGGCATGATGTTTTCCCCCAAGGGCTGGTAGTCGACAAAAAAACGGTTCTCATCAAAAGACAGCCCATAATTTTCTTTGAGATAGTCCAGGCTTTCCGGGTAAGATCCCTCCACGCAGTAACAGTGGACCGCGGTTTGGTAGAGTGATTTTTCCAGGCTGGCGAGCTGTTCTTCGGAAGTCTTTTGGGACAGCAGGTTTAAGCCGCCGGAAAATAAAAAGAGGACCAAAAGGAACAGGGCGAGAGTGACCCAGATTCCGGAAACGCGCCGCTTTTGAGAGCGGCCGGAAAAACGGTTCATAAACGCCTCCTTTACATGCCGGAAAGAATGCCCATCAGAGGAAGCATCACGGAAAGCAGAATCACACCGACGATGACGGAGAGAATCGCCACAAGAGTCGGTTCCAGCACCGCGATTCTCCGGCGGATGTGGCCGTCCAGCTCCTCTTCCGTCTGGAGCGCTATTTTCTGAAACATTTCATCGGCGCACCCGGTGCGGGAGCCGATGTGGATCATCCGGGCATAGAGGCCGGTCAGGATTCCCGCCTCGGACAAAGCGGCGGCAAAATCCGTTCCCTCCTGTACGGATTGGCGGCAGGCTTGGATTTTTTTACGGAAATCTTCATCCTCCACCAACTCGGAGGAAAGTTCAAAGCTCCGGTCCACATCCAATCCGCTGGAGAGAGTCAGCGCCATCCCGCCCGCAAAACGGCAGGCCGCGGTTTTACGGCGAAATTCTTTGCCGATGCCAAGCCGGGCGGCAATTTTTGCAGCCGCTTTCTTTCCGGAAGCAGTCCGGACACAGAAAAACACGCAGAGCACCGCCAAAATCAACAGGATGAGGAAAACGGAAGAATAGCGGTTCATGGTTTCCCCGACCGCGAGAAGGCCGGAGGAAAAACCGTTCATTTTTCGGCCCAGCTGTTCAAAAACCTGCTGGAAAACCGGCAGTACCTTGGTGATCAGGAGGACCACGACCACAGCCATCATAGCCAGCATCACCAGCGGATAGGTAACCGCCTGCTTCATGGAATCCGCGATACTGTCTTCGCGGTCATAGTATTCCGCAAGGGCATCCATGACTTCATCCAGCTTTCCGGACTGCTCTCCGATTTCCGTCATCTGCAGCAGATAGGAGGGAAAAGCGCCGGTGGCTTTCAGAGCGTTTGTCAGGCTTCCCGTCGCCTGCAGCGTTTCCTCCACGATTGCTAAGAGCCTTCGCTCCGCCTCGGAGGACGCATCCTGTACCATAATGGAAATCCCTTCCGCCGGAGATATCCCCGAACGAAGTATCATCGCCATCTGACTGCAAAAGGAGGCGGTTTCCTGATAGGAGAGAGGTTGTTCTGATGTTTTTGTTTTCATGGAAGCTCCTTCCTGATGGATTTTGCATGGAGTGTTAATACGTATATTTGACGATATAGTTGCTGCCGTCTCCCACATATTTTTTGACATCTTCGGCATCGTTGTTGGCCGCCAAGGTGGGGTCCATCAGGGTCCAGACCTTACCGTCAAATTGAATCACATTGTCCACCCAGCCCTGATCGTCCACGTAGGTGCTGATCCAGGCGTGGTAGAGATCGTTGGAATAGCCGACCACAAGCTTGGTGGGAATCCGCTGGGCCCGAAGCATGGCGGTCATGACCGCCGCATAGTCAAAACAGATCCCAGTCTGATCGGACAGCACTTCGTCCACATCCGGCAGGTAATCATAAGGCGCATTTTCCGCCAGGGCCTCGTCATAGGAGATGGATCCGATCACATAGTTATAAATATTGGTGACGACCTCCAGATCCGAATGGGCGCCGTCTGCCAGCTGCTCGGAAAGGGAAAAGGCTTTGCTGTCCGCAGTGAAATTTGTGTACTGGTTGGGATAGAGGAAGGGTTTAAATTCGTCCGCAATCTCTACCTGAATTGTCTGGGACAGCACGGCGGCGTATTGGTCGCCGTTCAGGTTTTCATAAACCGTAAACTGATATTCGCCGCTTCCTTCGGTCAGCGGGAAGGATTCGTAATCGGTCCGGCTGTGGATCACATACGTATACTTGACCGAGGTAGGGGAAATGATCTGTAATTTCACCTTCTGGTTGCTTCCGGTATAGCGGACCATAATATAGCCTTCTGAAGTGTGGGAGGCATCGGCCGCCGCCGTATCGGAGGTGTACGTAACAAGGCCGGACGCCTCCGGAACCAGCACCTGCGGGCGGCTGTCCCGCAAGGCCCCCGTCTCTTTGACACCCGTCTGTTTTGCGGGGGCGGCTGTCGTTCCGGCAGGCGGCTCTTCCGGCGAAGAACAGCCTGCCGCTGTCAGGCAGACCAGGAGCAGCAGCCATATGAAGTTGAAACAGGACGGCCTTTTCATACGGCGCTCTCCTTTCCTCTTAAATTATTCGATCAATTTCCGCGCGATGGTCAGGCGGATTTTCGGGTGATGTTTTCTCTGATCGTATCTTTCCTGAATCCGGTTCGCCGCGATCTCGCTTCCGTATTCATTGGGGACGGTCAAAATCACCGAATACTGGGAGTTACTGGTCCTGGTATAGATATCGTTCCGCCGCAGGGTGGTGGAGAGAAGTTCGAACAGAATCGCCATCTCGTCTTTCAGAACGGCGGAGTCCGGCTGATTTCCGGAGGCTTCGAGGAGCGACAAAAGCAGGAGATAGTGCTTGCTGTGGGACCGCCGCACCGACCGCCGGTTCAGTTGGTAAAAATTCCGGAAGATATCAAAATTACAGTAAAAGGTCTGGTTCGTCTTTCCGCTCTCGGAGAGATCCTCTTCCAATTCTTCCAGATTGACCGGATTGCTGGGAATCCGGGATAAAATCTCGTGGTAAACGTCCTGGAGAGAATCGCTGATGTCGACGCCGAATTTCTGGGTAAAGAAGTTCACGGTCTGATGGTAATATTCCAGCGCGGTGGTTGGCGTGTCCAGCCCTAGATAAGCCATCAGTTTATACCGGTGAAACCGGTCTTCCTCCTGGTACATCAGACAGGAGCGGTCGCACAAGGTGATTAGCGCGCTGTAATCCTTTTTCACCATTAAATAATCGCACATGCGGAGCGTGCAGTCAATAAATAAATTCCTGTAATAGGCATTCTGAAAAAGCACCCATTCCACGGATGTCAGCGTAGGGAGGAACTCTCCCTGATAAAGCTGGTGCATCCTGCTATAGAGCACGTAAGCCTGATCTGGGTCCTTTTCGCTCCTGGCCTGCTGGTAAAGCTGTTCAAATTCAAAGATATCGGTGGTACAAGGGATATCCTTGTTCCAGTAGTAGGAATCGTTGACATATCCGATGTATTCAGTTTCTTCCGAAGGGGAGAGAATTTTCAAGTCCTTCCGGGCGCGGTAGATCAGATTGCGCAGCGCGGCCGTCTGATTTTTGATTTGACCTTCGGGCCAGAGGGCCTCCGACAATTTGGCCTTGGAAACCTCCGCCCCCTTGTTGGTGATCAAATAGGATACCAAGAGGGTGATTTGGGAACTGTTATTGGTCCCTGGGTGAAATTCTCCACAAGGACTCTGAATCATAAATTCTCCGAACAACCGGATGCTGAGACGAAATTCCTGCATAGGCGCTGCCTCCTTGGGCGGTTTTTGACACTGCGGACAGTGTTTTCTCTTGTGTGTGTTATGATATTTGATTGTATCACACAAAAGGAAAGTAGAAAAGAAAAATCATATCCATATTATCTGTGACATTGGTGTGATTCCTATGTGTTATAGTATAAACGGAGTATTGGACTTATAGACAAATGAGTCTGGTGATAAGAAAAGAGGAGGAGCTCATGAAAAAATTCGTAAAAGGCCGTTGGCGCCGCACGACTTCCGTTCTGCTGGCGTTCGCCATCCTATTTACCACAATGATGCCCAGCACTACAGCATGGGCTGAGAGCTTGCCGGAAGGAGGAGCTTCCCTGTCCGGAGAGGTGACGGCGGAATCTTCCGGACAGGAGGAGACTACCGTTCCGGAGGGAAGCGCGGCGCCGGAGGCATTGGATCCGGGCGGGGATGCCTCAACCGGCTCGCCGGAACCGGCGGAGGATCAAGAAACGGCCGGAGGGCTGACCACGGAAGTGTTTACCCAGGCGGAGACAGCGGCTCAGGCGGCCGCGGAGACCACCGCTGCGGAAATTGCGGAGAGCCTGGGCGCTCTGGCGGCATCGTTCGAGGAGACGGTCGCGGCCGCTTCCCTGGGTGTGCCCCGCACGGATCCTATATCCTTCGGCATCTCGGCGACGGTTAGTTCCAAAGAGATTTTGTCAGGCGGAGACTTTAACTATTATATCAGCTACACAGTGCCGCCTCTGGAGGACAATCAGAAATACAGTGGGATGTCCATCGTGCTGACGCTCCCGGATTCCGTGACCCTGAAGCAGGACGACATGGGAAATCCACTGGTGCTTGGACAGGAAGTCGACAGTGTGATTCAGATCAAGCAGGGGAATGCGACCTTGGTCACGATCAATCTGAAGCCGGATAAGCTGAGCACCGGAACAACCAATGAAATTGATCTGAATTTGACCACAGAGAATTTCAAATTTATCGATGGATCAAAGATCAAGCTTTTGCCGAAAGTGCAAGGGTTTGCCGGAGACCAGGCGGCTGCCGGCGAGATCCCGGAGGCCGAGGCGCCGGAGGTAACGGTTCGGGCCGAGGATGATTGGGAGATCAAGAAATCGGTGGGAGCGGTGGATGGCTCCAGCGATCCGGATTTTTATCTGGTCCCCTACACGATCGTGGTACAGAATAAAAAAGGCGGTCAGGACTCCGACGGAGACCGAAACGGACGTCTGGATCTGGAATCCTTTTTGCTGACGGATACGCTGCCCACCGGCTATCCGGCCGGGGGCGGAGCGGCGGAAATCGTATCCCTGAAACTGGGGAACACGGACTTGGTTATCGGAGAAGACTATACGGTGCAGAACGCTTCCGACGGTTCGGTCGAGAGCGTACAGATTTCCGCGATCGGAAAGGCCGGAGACAGGGCTAGCTATCTTGGAGCCGGGTCGCCGGTCACGACCACCTATACGATGACGGTGAAATATCCGAAAGCTCCTTATGTGACTCCGTCCAACCAGGAGCTTCGGACCTATCAGCTGGATAACTGGGCCCAGATCGATTATAAGCTGTTGGGCGGCGTCCCGCAGGTTAAGAAAGCCGACGCTCCGATTACCTTGGGAGAAAAAGAGGTGACGGAGGATGATTACTCCATCACCGTGAAAAAGATCCTGAAGATCGGTGAAGAAAGTTTTCCGATTGAAACATCCGGCCTGACGGCTTCTTTTGCGCTTTACACGGATCCGGAATGCAGCAAACTGGCAAACAACGCCAACGGCACGGCTGTGGCCGGTTTGGAACAAGCGACCGGGACGGACGGCAAGGTGGTCTTTGAACACTTGCGCCGTGACACCTATTACTTAAAAGAAACATCGGCTCCCGCCGGTTTTTCAGCGGCCGGAACCGTGGTGAAAGTGACCGTAGGGGAGCAGGGGGCGATCACGGCAGAGGCGATGGATGCTGCGGCGGCCGGAAATGTGACCCTTTCGGAGAATACGATCGAGCTGACCAACCCGACCAGCGAACGGGGCGCCCTTCACTTTGTCAAGTATGGAAAAGACGCTGAGGGAAATATCCACACGCTGGCCGGCGCGACGTTTCGGCTGACCAGTACAGATACTCCAAGCGGGGCCTTCTATGAGGCCGTATCCGATTCCAATGGACTGGTCCAATTTATCGGAATCCCGGCCGGGGAATATCAACTGAAGGAAGCCAGCCTGAGCGATGATCTGGCGGCGGAGTATCCTCTGTCCGGCAAAGTGTTTTCCGTCACCGTGACGGCCAATGCAAACACGGTCCCCAATCTGGACGGCATCACACTGTCTGCGGGAGAGGTCAATGGATTTTTGAACGAATCCCAGAAGGGGCGTCTGCAAATTCAAAAGATCAGCTCGGCCGAGGGCAAAGAGTCTTTGGCGGGCGCTGAGTTTAAGCTTTACGGACCCTTCGTTGCTCCGCAGGCGGACATTCAGGGAGCGGACCCGGTCCAATACCAGGGAGCCGATTACATCCTGAAGACAGAGGCAGGCGGACTGGCGAAGACGATCCCCCTTGAAAAAGGGTATTACCTGCTGCAAGAAGTGACGGCGCCCACAGGCTATGCGCTGCCGGAAAATCCTTTGACGCAGGTGGAAGTGATTGCGAATCAGATCAATGAGACTCCCGTGGAGATTTCCAATGATCCGATTGTAAAAGTGACGTTTTCCAAGACAGGCGTGGTTGGAAACAGTGATTATACCGAGCCTTTGGCCGGCGCGACCTTTGAAATTTATGATCAGGAGACCGGCGGGACTCTGCTGGCGGCCGTCACCACGAAAATCGTCGGGGACAACCAATCTTCCAGCGATCCCGTGGAACTTGCTCCGGGAACCTACTATTATATTGAAACGGTTCCTCCGGAAGGGTATTCCCTGCCGTCCCCGAACCTCCGCACCGAGTTTACGGTTCCGAGAGGACAGGGGCAGCTGGAGCTTCCGGTGGAAGATCACGCCTACTATGGCCAGATCAAAGTGATCAAAAAGGACGCGGCAGATGATGGTATCCTGCTGGACGGCGTGGAGTAATCAGGCGGGTCATCTGGAAGCCGCCGGTTATCCGAATATCAAAACCGGCCAGGACGGCGTGGGCCTCTCCAAGGTAATTCCGTCCGGGACGTATTACCTGCGCGAGGTATCTGCGCCGGCCGGTTATCAGCCGCTGGAAGGAGAAGTGGAAGTGACGGTGACGGAAAATGCCCAGGTGGAGATTTCCGTGGCCAATGAGCGTCTGAAACAAATCCAGATCGAGAAGACAGACTCCGAGACCGGAGAAAAGCTGTCCGGTGTGGTCTTTGGCATTTTCACCGATTCCGCGGCGAATGTTCCGGTTCAGAACGCGGACGGAACTCCTTGCCAGGCTGTCACAGGCAGCGATGGGGCTGCGGTTTTTGAAAATTTGAAGCCGGGTACCGACTACTATGTCAAAGAGATTTCAACCGTCGATGGCTATATCCTGGATTCGTCCGTCCACCATATCCGAACGACGGACGGCACATCGGCCGATCAGGTACAGACGGAGCAACTGACCAACCAGCGGGAGGCCAAGATTGTGGTCCAGAAGCGGACGGATATGGACGCGGCGGACCCGGCCAATCCGGTGACCCCGCTGAGCGGCGCGGGCTTCACTTTGTACCGGTATGATGCCGGTGCGCCAGATCATATCGGGGCTCAGGTAGGGAGCGAAACATTTACGGATGCGGCCGGGGAACTATCCTTTGACGGCCTGACGCCGGGGGACAGCTATATCCTCGTGGAGACCACGGTTCCGGAGGGCCATGAGAAAGCGGCCAATGTGGAATTCCGAAATGTGGCCGCCGGTTTGAATCAGGGGGCTGGGTATGCGGAGGATGTAAGAACGGTCGTGGACCATGCGGATCATGGGAAAATAAAGATCGAAAAATATGCGGCCGATGCCTCCGGCAGGGCCGATACGACAAAGCCTCTGCGGGCAACATTCAATGTCTATACGAGCGCGGACGCTTCCGGGACTCCGGTGGCTGCGATTGAGACCAATGCGGAGGGAGCGGGCCTGTCCGGCTGGCTGACGCCGGGGACCTATTACATTAAGGAAGTTTCCGTACAGGATCAGGACGGCATCGCCTATACGCCGGATCCCACGATCCGTTCGGTGACGGTCCAGGCAGCTGAGACCAATACCGAACTGACCGGGGCGGCCGCTGTTGTCAATGTGGCCAAAGGGAAAGCAGCAATCGCAAAGAAGGCGGCGTATCAGATTGCATCCCAGGATGGGACCGGGACGGATGCGTATCAAAAATACGATTTAAAGGGCGCGGTGATCAAGCTCTTCCGGAAACAGACGGACTCTGCGGGGTCCGTAGCGCAGGCAGTGGCTGCCGATATCGCGGCGGCGGGCGGCCTGGATCACGCGGACTATACCTTTGATCTCACCAACAGCTCGTCTGGCATCTCGGATTTTCTGGACGCCGGAGAGTATTGGATTGTGGAGACCACCTGCCCGGACGGCTATACCATGCCTTTGGGCGACGGCAGCGGAAAAGGCACGGCGGTTGTGATTGGCGGTCAGACCGTCTATGCCTGGAATACGCCGTGCGCCATCGAACCGGGAAAGACGAATCCTCAAGCCATAGAGATTGACAATGTGACGGATCAGGGAAAAATCCGCCTGACCAAGAATGGTTTTTACGATATGAGCAGGCTTCTGGACGGCGCTCAGTTTGAGCTCTATGTGGCGGACCCGAACGGAGCGGAAACAGCAGTTCTGGAGCAGGCGGACGGCACCACGACGACGGTGACGGTCTCTCTGGTTTCCGGCTCGGCCTCCACGGACGCAGGTGGAAATATTTTAGAGAGCGGTACGGCGGGAACCGGCCAGGCGGTCACGGTGAATCTGGAGCCGGGAACCTACTATTTAAAAGAAGTCAGTACGGAAAAGATTACGGGAGGCCCCTGGTATTGGTACCATCAGTGGACGGGGCCGATCGTAGTCGAGGAAGGCAAAGAATCCGGCGTCACCGTCTCCAACTATAAGATGGAAGGCGAGGGCGTCAAGACCGGTGAGGCGGATCTACCGGTGGCCGGAGCCGTTTTCGGCGCTTTTGAAAATGAGGCGGACGCCATCGCGATGCAGGCGTTCCTGGAAGTCAACTATCAGTTTACCGCATCGGGAGAGACGGCGGGGACCGGCTGGCTGACGAGAGCGGATATGGCGGCTTCCCTGAAGGATGCGGCGTATCTCAGCGCCCATCGGATTATAGCGGTTTCAACGGCTACGGATGCAAACGGAAAGTTTACATTCACCGGCCTGGTGCCGGAGCAGACCTACTATGTGGTGGAGCTGCTGCCTCCGGAAGGATATATGGCCGACACCACGAACAGCGGAATCAAAGCGATCACCGTCAATGCCGATGGCACGGGTTTTACCACCGATCTGACGTTTCATGATGAGAAGCTGGGACGCCTCTCCGTATTAAAGTGGACGGCGATCGGCGACAAGAATTACGCGGTGGAGGGAGTCTCGTTTGAGGTCTACCGGGCGGTACTGGCGGAAGCCGAAACACAGACGGCCTACTCCAAAGACGGAACCTATTACCAGAAAAAAGAGGCGAAACCGTTTGCCTCTGGCGTTACGGGCAGCGATGGGCTTTACACATCCATTCTCCTGCCTGCCGGCATTTACATCGTGGAAGAAAATTCTGTGGATGGAGCGGGCGGAATCGTAACCAAGAATGAGGCGGAAGGTTCCACCTACCGCATTCTGACCGTAACCAGCGGTGCCACGGAGAATACCTATACCCAGATGGCGGACGGCTCCGGATTCTTTAACCCGGCGGCCTACGGCAAGTTCCTGCTGAAAAAGGAAGTGGACGGAAACAACCTGTACAATGTGAAAAATGTCACTTTTGTGATTCAGAAGAAGAACGGTGAAAGTTATGAGAACTACAAATTAGACGGAAAATCCGCAGAGTTCAAGGTTCAGACGAACGGAACGCGGTACGAATCTCCGTTCCTGCCGCCGGGAGAGTATCGGATTTATGAGAAGGCGGCGTCCGGGCTGACGGTCTATTACGACGGGTCAGACGACAGCCGGTTCATTGAATTCACGGTGGAGGCAGGCAAGTTCACCGGCGTAGCAGACGCAGACGGCAAATTTGACGGAACCGTTCCGGAGCCGTCGGTCATCGCCGGCGTGCAGTCCACGGAAGTGATCACGGTAGTCAACGCCGCAGAAGGCGAACTGACCATAGAAAAACGCGGCTTCTACAGCCCGGATAACCAGAACCTGGGCGCCTTGAAAGGCGTGGAGTTCGGCTTATATTCAGATGAAACCTGCCAGAATCTGGTGGGGACGACAAAGAAAACCAACGACCAAGGCAAGATAACCTGGTCAAAGTTAGACGCTGGCGACTACTGGCTCAAAGAGATCTCGACCCACGACAGCCGTTACACCCTGCCGGATTCCCCGGTGTGGAAGGTGACGATTGAAAAAGGCGTGAAGAATACTTCCCTGACGGGAAATGACGCCATTCAAAATCTGTCTGCCCAAGGGAAGATCAAGATCAAGAAGGTAGACGCTAACGACACCGCAAAGAGCTTGGAAGGCGCTGTTTTCGGAATTTACAGCGATTCCGGTTGCACCAAGGAAGTGGCGAGAATTACGACGAATTCCTCCGGTATCGGTGAATCACCGCTGATTCCTGCCAACGACGCGGCGGCCCCTTCCTACTATGTGAAAGAGATCACCCCTCCCAGCGGATATCTGGTTTCCAGCGAGGTGAAAACGGTTACGGTGGCTTCCAATCAAACCACGGACCTGACCTCAGGCAGCAGCGATTGGTTCCAGGATTCCAAGGAGTTCTCCATCCAGGTGACCAAGAAAAACGCCAGGGACAACAGCCTTGTAAAAGGCGCAGTGATCGGCCTCTTTGCGACAAAGGCGGATGCCGGGGCCGGGATCAACTGGATGCAGAAAAAGGAGACCGGAACGGACGGCCTGGCGGCATTTACCGGACTTGTGGTTGAGGAAACCGGGACGAAAACCTACTATATCCGGGAGCTTTCGGTACCTATGGGATTTGAGCTGAATCCAACGGTCTTTGAAATGGAGATCCGGTATGACGATCATAAAGATGCCCCGGTTCTTGCCATGGATCTGATCAACAATGAGCTGGGCAAGATCGCCGTCAAAAAGGTAGGCGATTGGAAACAGCTCAGCACGGACCAGACGAATGTCGGGCTGGAGAACGCGGTCTTTGAGGTTTACAAAGTCGCGGCGGACCAGACTGGGCATCAGGCGGGAGATACGCCTGTGACCATCCTCACCACTCTTGCAGACGGCACTGCCGTCAGCAAAGGCTTGCCGGAGGGCTGGTATGAGCTGGTGGAGATCGGCGCTCCGGACGGCTATGCGCTTTTGGACCACTCTCTCTGGGTTCAGGTGACGAACAATACGACCAACGATACCTATCAGGCGAATCCGATCAAGGATACGGCCAACAAGGGCAGATTTGTCCTGGAGAAATACGACGGCTCCGCCGCGTCCCAAAAAGATGGTCTGACGGGGCTGACCGGCGCGGTCTTCGAGCTGTACCGCTGGGATGAAAGCCAGGGAGCATACGTCTACAACAATCCGGATGAGCCCACGTTTACCATGACCGGGCCGAGCCGGACATCGGGCTACCTCCTGCCTGGCAGATACAAATTGGTGGAAATCGGGGCTCCGGCCTATGTCTACACCGATAGCAGCGGGCAGGAACACACGGTCCGGTTTGAGCTGGATTCGACCCCGGTGGAATTTGAGGTAAAGGCGGGAGCGACCGGCGCTTACCGGCCGGGCACGGATCAGCTGATTACCGATGGAGTTTTGAAGTTCTACAACAGCCCGAAAGGCTCCATTCAGCTGACCAAGTACGGCGAGGACGCATCGGGAGCGAAGGAGACCTTAGCCGGAGCAGCTTTCCGTCTCTATACGGACCCGGACTGCACCGCCGAAGTATCGGTGGAGTCCTGGAGCGGTGATTCCCTGCGGACGACGGACGCATTTGGCGTCTGTATCTGGGAGAATTTGGCCCCCGGCACGTACTACGTGAAGGAAATGGAAACCGATGCGGTGAAGCAGGCAGGCTATGCGGTTTGGGCGCAGCCGGTGGCCGTGGCGGTGGAAGCGGGACGTCTGGTGAAGCCGGTCGTGGCAGGAACCGAGGATTTGATCTACGAAGCGGAGCTTACCAACCAGGCTGACCAGGGACGGCTGCTGATCCAGAAGACGGATCCAAGCGGACAGCTCCTGGACGGTGCAGTCTTTGCCGTCTACGCCAAGGACAGCGAAGGTAATTGGAAAGCAGAGCCGGAGCAGACGCAGATGGTGACGGCAGGCGGCGTGGCAATCTCGAAGCTCTTGCCGGCCGCAGCGGACGGCACCGAGTACAAGGTGGTGGAGATTCAGGCGCCCAGCGGTTATACCAAGGACGAAAGCCTAGCGCCCCTGGAGAAGATCGTGACGGTTTATCCGCTTCACAATCCGGCCGCGGGCCAAAACAGCGATAAAAATGTTGTCACCTTTGAAAACATCCTGATTTCCGGCGCGGCCGGGATGAACGGAAAAATTGATAAGGCAGTCCAGGAAGTGGGCGTGGATGCCGATGAGGTTGGGTTTGCGGACGGAAGCAGTCCCAGAACGACGGCCCATGCGGCCCAAAGCCTGCTGAAAAGCGATTATGAGGTTCAGTTTAAGCTGTACGGATACGCCGGCGGCAGTAACGAGATCGGCGCAGATTCCTTTACCGTGACCGACAATGATATTACCCTGTGGTCCGGAGAGGCCCCGAACCTGGAACCGGTTGCCCTGTCCGAGGAGGCGGGCGCAAGCAGAGATTACCGGATCACCTCTCTGGAAGTTCTGCCCTCTGCGAACGGAGACCGGACCCAGACGGTGGGGGCGAATGTCTACATCCAGCGGACGCTGGCGGATAAGGCTTCGGATTCCTGGTATCTGTATCAGGAGATCCCCGATGCCGGCACAGCCCAGACCGTGAATTTTACGGGCTCCGTCATCGGCGTTCGGGTGGAATATCAGAATGTGCAAAAGCAGTTCCAAAGCGAAGGCCTGATCCTTCAGGCAACCTTCCTGGACCGCAGCGGCTGGTCCACGGAAACGGATCATGAGATCCGTGAGATTGTCAACGTGGCCAATGTGGAGTGGACGGACCGGAGGCTGGATGAAAACGGAAATCTGGCGGCGCAGAAAGCCAATGCTAATTCCAGCCAGGTGAAGCTGTACATCCCGAAGTATTCGTCCCATGTGCCTCAGGTCAGCATCACCAATGAGATCGAAAGCCAGAAGGCGACTTATTATTCCGGCGATTCGGTAAACTATAAGATTACGGTGGAAAACCATCAGGTGGATAACCAGAGCGAAACCTTCTACCGTCCGGTGGTATCGTTCCGGATGCCGGCCTGCACGACGGTCAATACCGGCCGTTACGCCAATGGATTCCAGATCACCAAGGTGGACCAGTACGGCAACGAGACGGTGATACCGAGCTCGTACTATACGCTGAAAGTGACGGAGGTGGATGCTCCGCTGATCAACCATGGGAACGATCAGTATGAGGAAAGCGATAAGCTGAAGTCCAGACAGTATGTGTTTGAATTTTCCGACGCGGTTTCCCTGGAACCCGGAGAACAGCTTCTGGTGAAATTTGACGGCATGATTTCCTACGACTCCAAGCGGCAGAACGGTGTGACCACTCTGGTCTGCCCGGCTTACCTGAGCAGTACGGCGAAGGTGCCCAAGTCGGCGGAAAACCCTCTGGGGTTAAGCTTCACCTCCCATGAAGAGCAGCAGCTCCATGACAATGAGGTGACCGACGGACTGCTTTCCGACGATCTCCTCTATCTGAACGCCGCGAACGAAGCGGCGGTGACGGATTCCACGACGGTGATGCTGGTGAAGTACATCGGCGTAAAAGGGGAAGACGGACAGGTGAAGTACCTGGATATGGGCGAAACGGCCCAAGTGAATCCAGGGGAGAATTTGTACTACAAGCTGACCCTGTACAACAATTCCAGTGAGAATATCAGCACCGCGCGGATCGTGGATATCCTGCCGTTCTACGGGGATTCCTACGTCATGATCAACGGAAGCTCCTTCACGCCGAGAGGCACCACGCTTCCGATGGGCGGCGGCTACGAGGATCTGACTCTGCTGGATGTGTCGGGCCAAACCGCAGGTATCCGGATCTATTCCACGGATGCCGGCTGGAGCGGACGCTCGTCCGGCGAGACTGCGGCGGGCGCACTGATGGGGCCGATGTATCACCGGACCGACAGCTTTGACAGCAACGCCGCCTGGTCCTCCGGCTTTGAGGCGGACAGCAGCGCCGTTGCGGCTGAGATCGATTTTGGAAGTGAAGGCCTGGCGCCGGGCGGTACCTATGATGTGTACCTGACCGTGAAGACGCCGGGATATACCGCGGATCAGATTGAAGATTACTATCAAAAACTGATCGCCAACTCGGCCATGGTTTCCGTGACCCGTCAGATGCCGGAAGGCGTCACCGCGCCGGACGAGGTGGGCTATCAGGACCGCACCGAACCGGAGCGGGTACTGGCTACGCTGAACCTTCCGACCGGAAGCCTGGGCGATTACGTCTGGTACGATGAAAATTCCAATGGGCTCCAGGATGACGGGGAGGAGCCGGCCAGCGGAGTGGCGGTATCGCTCCGCAAGACGACTTATTTTAAGGTAGGCGATCAGACCATCTCCAAAGAGGAGACTGTGAAACACACGGCCGCCGACGGTACGGTGGATCTTGATTACCGGACCGATCAGAATGGTCACTATGAGTTTACCGGCCTTGCCTGCAATTACCTGAAACCCGGAGCCGCCGAGGGTTCCACGGATCCGGACGATTACATCGGCGGAGAGTATTATACCTACCAGGTGATGTTTGAAATTCCGGAAGGCTATTCGGCAACCCTGAAAGGACAGGGCAATGATCCTGCCGTGGATTCCAACATGAACAGCGACGGGTCTACGGATCCGATCTCCCTTCGGGTGCTCGAAGATGAAAACGGCGGCCTCTACGGGGAAGCCGACACTACCATCGACGCTGGTCTGATCAGCCCTTATGCCATCGGCGATACGGTATGGCTGGATTGGAACAACAACGGCGTTCAGGATGAAGGCGAATCCGGCGTGGCAGGTGTACCGGTCCTCCTCTACAAGGTCGGCGAGGACGGCGTGATTGGAGAAGGCCAGGGCTATTACGCCCGGATGCTGACCGATGAAAAGGGCCTGTACCGGTTTGAAAATTTGCCGGAAGGGTATTACATCGTCCGGTTCGATATCAGCGAGCTGCGGAAAGCCGACGGCTATACCTACGCCTACGACTTTACCAAGTCCATCGCGCCGGAAGGCACACGGGCTGACCGGGATTCCGATGCGAAGCACTGGGTGGATGAAGACGGAAGAATCCGGCAGACCGACGTGATTACGCTGACGAGAGCCAGGCTGATTGAGGATAACATTTATGTTCCGGGCAAGGCAATGCAGGAAGACAATCGGTATGACGCCGGTCTGGTGGTCTACAGCGCCATCGGCGGTTTCTGCTTTGACGACCGGGATTACGACGATGTACAGAGCCTCTACATCCCGCTTCCCGGAACGAAGGTGGAGCTCTACCCGGTGGAGGAAGACGGTTCCTTTGCCGGCCAGCCGACGGCGGAGATCACGGTGGGCGCCGACGGAACCTACTACTTTGACCACCTGGTCTTTGACGGGGACACCCAGGATTATAAGATCCGATTCGTGTTCCCGGAGGGCTATACCGGCGTGGACGGAAATGTGGGGACCGACGATACCAAAGATTCCGACGCGCTCTATCCGGCTGGATCAGACCGGAGGGAGGGCTATACCGAGACGATTACATTGGCGAAAGATTCGGTGGATACGACTTGGGATGCCGGAGCCAGAAAGTACGCTGCGATCGGCGACTTTGTCTGGAGAGACCTTAACCGGAACGGGAAACAGGATTCCGGGGAGCCTGGAATTTCAGGCGTGCGGGTCGTGCTCCAAAGCCGGGCCGATGCCAACTCGGATTGGACGTATTACGGCGAAACCCTGACCGATGAGAACGGCTATTACCTGTTTGAAAAGCTGAGAAGCAGCGACGAGATTTCGGTGGAATACCGGGTGGTCTTTGCGCTGGGCTCCGAGACGCTGCTGACGAACTGCCAGCAGGCAGGCGTACCGGGCGATCTCGATTCCGACGCGATCGTTACCTACCGTTCCGGAATTCTGCCGGTTACAGCCGAAGGGCAGAGCGACGGCGGATATGTCACAAGGACCATCAAACCGGGATACGGGGAGACGGATCTGACCTGGGACGCTGGTGTCGTGGAGCTCTTGGGAGCCATCGGCGATTATGCCTGGTTTGATGACAACTATAACGGGATTCAGGAGCCGGGCGAGCTGCCTGCGGCGGGAATCCCCGTGGTGCTGGAGCGGAACATGGCCGGAGATCCGGAGCAGGATGATGCCTGGTTCGTGGTGGGCGAGACGCTGACCGATGCCAATGGGCTCTATCTGTTTGAAAATCTGCCGGCTGGTCTGTACCGGGTGCGGTTCCAGGTGCCGGACGGCTATGTGGCGACGAAATACGATCAGACAGAAGACACAGCTGTGGATTCGGATTTGGTGATCCGGGCCGGAGACCGCTGGTTCTACACCAGAGCGTTCCAGCTGGCTGCCGGCCAGGTGGATCTGACCTGGGACGCCGGAATCTATAAACCGAAGCGCCGGGTGGAGACCGTGACGGAGAATGAGGTGAAACAAACCGTGATCCGCCGCAATGGCACCAAGACCGGCGATACGCAGAACCTGATTCTGCCCGCCGCAATTCTGGTTGTCTGCGCAGGAGCGCTGGGCGTCTTGATTGTACGGAGAAAGAAGAAAAAAGAGCAGTAAAGAGGGGGCAGGAGCGGGCTGGCGAATTGACAGTCCCGCTCCCGTCTGCGCTCTCCTTGCGAAGAAAAGTCTTTCGTTTTGCGCCTGTACGGCGTGGAAAATCAGGTGGAAATGCCTGGGAAAGGCCTCCGTGTGATCGCCGTGTGATTCCGCCTGTGTATGATAGAGTCAGAAGATAGGAAAAACCCAAAATAAAATTGATTTAAATAGATGGAGGCGAGGATATGAAGAAAGGGAAAAAGTGGTTAGCAGTTTTGGCAGCGGCGGCGTGTGTGATGACCCAGCTGTACCCGGCTACGGTCCAGGCTGCTGTTTGGGTAGATGATTCCTCGGATCCCAACGGTGGATATTATATTGATGACGATGGATACGTCATGGAGGACGGTGCAAAAGACGGCGGCGCCAGTGATGAGTTCGAGTCGGTGACGACCAGAAAACTGGATTCCGAGAGCAGCAAATCCGGCAAAGAGAAGAGTGCGGCGGCCCAGGCGTCCATCGCGGCCCGCACCTCGGAGGATCCGGCCAGACAGCAGTTTGAAGTGACCACCAACTGTGAGGTTTCATTCCGTTTCTATAAGAACGGCTCTGAGATGCCGGATCAGGCTTACGAATACAGCGACGGAATCCTTTCCATCGCGGACATGGAGAATTACTACACGGTTATGGTGTTTGCCGCTGAGAGTGGAAACTACCTGGCGCAGGCCAACACCAAGCTGGCCCATTATTACACGGTAACTTACAATTACGAAGGCCAGAAAGTAGAGGTTGAGACCGGGAGCTTGAACCGGAATTCTTCCCAGTCCCATACGGCTCCGCTCTACACGGTGGGACCGGACGGCGAGGCGTATGTTTTGAACGGCGGCGAGCTGGCGGCAACCCAGATGCTCCACTTCGGAACCGCAGCTTATGAATTCCAGTATCAGCGCTTTGCGCCGGAAGCCAAGACGGCTACCGTGACTTACGAAGACGAGAAGGGAAATGTTCTCGACACAATCAGCAAAGAAGTGTCCTTTAAGGGCGATACCGTGTTCGAGATTCCGGAGACCTTTGACAAAGACGGACGCACCTACCTGAGACTGGATTCCCTGGCTCTGGTCAAGGTGAATTACTCCAGCCCGCAGCTTCATTACACGGTCAAGTACCGCGCGATGGATGCGGAAAACAAGGATCCCTATTCCGTAAAAATTCAGTACGTCGAGGCAGGCACCGGCAGAGTGCTGGGAGAGAAATACCTGACTGTGACCGTGGAAGACATTGCAAACGAGGCGGTTTTGACGGCGGATGCTCCCAAGGAGATCTCCGTGACCGAAGGTTCCTCTACGGTTTATTACCAGGTGCAGGAAGGCCAGAGCCTTCAGATCAGCCATCCGGCGAAAGATCACCAGACTCTGGTATACACGGTAACTTACGAGCAGATCGCCGAGGATGCGCCTTATACCTGGTCGGTCCGCCTGATCAACGCTGCGACCGGCACTGAGATTTCCCGGCTGGATCAGACCGTTACCGTGAACGCTCCCGCATCTTTCACTGCGGAATCCCAGCTTACCGTGAACGGCACGGTTTACTACCTGGATGCAGGCATGGAGAAGGAGTACACCCATTCCTACGGGGATGCGACGAGAATTCAGTATATTTACTACAATGAAGCAAGCGACAGCGTTCTGGCATCCTACAGCCTGAACATTCAGTACCGCAGCGTGACCACCAATGAGACGATTTTCCGGTCGACCCAGGAAGTGGAAGCTTCCGGATCCGATACGGCGATTCAGACCCCGGATACGTACGCGGGAGCCGACGGCACCCAGTATGTCCGGCTGAACGGACAGGAAGAGATTTCCCATTCGTTCTTCTCCCCTCAGCGGACCTACACGGTATATTACCGCGATGCAAGAGATGTTCAGAATGCGGACACCGTTGTGATCCAGACCGAGGTGGTGACCACGGAAGAAGTAGTCTATGAAGACGTGAACGAGCCGGCGGCTCCGACGCCTACCACGGTTCTGAACAATCCGGAGACCGGAGAAGTGACGACCCTGGACGATCAGGGCGTTCCTCTGGCAAACATTCCGGCGGGCGGGGAGAACCAGGATAATCAAAATCCCACCGAACCCGCTCAGACCGAGAGCGCGGAGCAGACCGAGCCCGGCACGGTGACTTTGGAAGATGAGAGCGTTCCGCTGGCCAACCAGAACCTAGCGGGCGCAGAGAGCGGATTCCAGCTGTCAAGTGTTTGGTGGATCTTCCCGGTTCTGCTGATCGCGGCAGTGGCGGCCGGCGTGATCATCGCAAAGAAAAAAGAAAACTCCGGTAAATAATGACAGGATGAAGTTGAATCAATGAAATTCGAATGCCCTCCGTTGCAGGCTTGCTTCGGAGGGCATTTTGTTTTGAGCGCAGGCTAAGCCGGAGACAAAGCTCTGACGGTCCCGTCAATTCATTGGCAGAGAAATGTCGGAAAGACTTGACAATCGGAGATACATCCGATAGACTGATAACGCATAATATAAACTATTTACGGTCGTCTGGGGCGTAAGCCTGCAGGCGTGAAAAGGGAAACCGGTGCAAATCCGGTACAGTCACCTCTTCTGTAACGTGGACGAAGAAACAAAATGCCATTGGCGGAGACCCCGCTGAGAAGGCGTTTCGGAGGATGAAGCGAAGTCAGAATATCTGCCGTAAAAGAAACGAAGCCTGTTTTCCGGGATGAGGGAATGGCCTTATTTTTGTATTCATTAATGGACAAAAACTAGGGATAAGCCTCTTCTGATGGATCGTCAGGGAGGCTTTTTCTGTTGAATTTTACAGAAAGGACAGGAAGACAATGCTGCAAATGGATTCCGTATCCATCCGGTTCCCGGTTCGGGGAGGCGTGATCTGCCCGGTAGACCGGGTGTCCATGGAGGTAGGAGATCAGGAACGGCACGTGATTATCGGCGAGACCGGGAGCGGAAAAAGTGTGCTGCTGATGAGTATTTTAGGTCTCAGCGGCGGCACCGTGACCGGAAGTATCCGCTGGAACGGGCGGGAGCTCGCCGGACTTTCGCCGAAGGAGTACGCCAGGGTAAGGGGAAAAGAAATTTCATATATCCCACAGGGAAATGCCGGGGGGATGAATCCCCTGATCAAAAATGGGAATCAGATCGGAGAACCCCTCCGCGTTCACCAGAAAATGAGGCGGAGGCCTGCCTTTGCCCAGGCAGTGGAAGCCCTGAGACGGCTGGACTTTTCGGATCCCGAACGGTGGGCGAAGCTTTATCCCCACAATCTCAGCGGCGGCATGAAGCAGAGAGCCCTGGTGGCCATGGGGACCATTGCGGGAGGCGGGCTGCTTCTTGCGGACGAGCCTACCAAAGGGTTGGATGAAGGGCGGCGGGAGGAAGTGGAGGCCTTGTTCCGGGAACTTTCCGGAACCTCTCTCCTGTGTGTAACCCATGATCTGGGGTTTGCCCGTGCCATCGCAGATACGATCTCTGTCATGTATGCCGGACAGTTGGTGGAGACTGCAAAGAAAAAAGACTTTTTTGAACATCCGCGCCATCCCTACTCCCGGATGATGCTGGAATCCCTGCCGGAAAACGGGTTTCGGTTCCCCAAAGGCTTTGCACCCTCCCACACGGATTATGAAAGCCTGGGATGCCGTTTCGCCGGACGCTGTCCCAGGGCGGAGGAAAAATGCAGGGAGTGTCCTCCGATGCGGCGGGATGAGGAAAGGCAGGTGCAGTGCTGGTATGCTGATGGAAACCCGTAACCTGACGAAGATCTATTCCTCCGGGATGATTCACAAGACAAAGACTTATGCTTTGTCGGAGGCGGACATCCGAATCCGGAAAGGGGAGGCCGTGGGAATCTTTGGGAAAAGCGGGAGCGGCAAGACTACTTTGGCGAACCTGATTGCCGGGGTGTTCCCTCCTACCTCCGGCTCCATAATCTGGAACGGAGAGCCGGTCCGCTATCCCTTTCGGGGAGCTCTGCGGCAGGCGGTCCAGATGGTGGACCAGCACCCGGAGCAGGCTTTTGATCCTTGCTGGAGCTTAAAGAAGAGCATCCTGGAGCCTTACCGAATTCACAAGATACCTGATACAAAAGAATCGGTAGACGCTTTGCTGGCCCAGGTGGGGCTGTACGAGGAACATCTCTCCCGGAATCTTGCCTCTCTAAGCGGCGGCGAGTTGCAGCGGGCCGCTCTGGCCCGCGCCATGGCGGTCCGGCCGGAGCTGATCATCCTGGATGAACCCACCAGCATGTTGGACTCCATCTCCCAGGCCCAGGTATTGCAGATTTTGAAAGACTATCAAAGGCAGCAGGAAACCTCTTATCTTTTTATCTCCCATGATCCGGACGTCATGCGCTATCTGTGCGGGCGCTGTTATTTTCTGGAAAAGGGCAGGATTGTCGGGGAGGAGGAGTATTCCCATGAATAAGAAAAATCTGACCCGGTACGGCGGGAAGCTGTTGGTTTACCTGCTGACGGTTTGGTGCGTTGCCACATTCAACTTTTTTCTGATTCGTTTTATGCCCGGCGACCCGTTGGAGCACCTGGTGGGGGAGGAGGATTACCTCTATCTGACCTCAGCTCACCCGGAGGTGCTTCAGGAGCTGGAACAAGAATACGGGTTGGATGGAAGTTTGTGGGAACAGTACGGCGCCTATCTGAACCGGCTGGTTCACGGAGACCTGGGACAATCCTATAAAAATAAAGTCCCGGTGCTGGATTTGATTCTCTGGCGGCTGGGCCGGACCTTCCGGCTGATTTTGCCTGCGGTGGCGCTGGCGGCAATTTTTGGAATCTTGCTGGGAGCCATCGCGGGATGGCGGTCCGGGAGCCGTCTGGACCGGCTGATTTCCCGGTTTTCGCTGATCGTGTACTCAATTCCCGGATATTGTCTGGGGATGCTGGGCCTGCTGGTCTTTTGCTTTTGGCTGGGCATTGTGCCTTCGGGGGGCATGACCAGCGGGGGACTGACCGGAGCAGCCTACACGCGGGACCTGCTGTGGCATATGGCGCTGCCCGTTGGCGTGCTGACCATGAGTAAACTGGCTTACAATATCCAGATGATGCGCAGCAGCGTGGTAAATGCAAAGCGTGCCGACTTTGCTCTGGTGGCCAGGACAAAAGGGCTTTCCGGCCGCCGGATCCTGTTCCGCCACATCCTTCCGAATGCGGCCCTGCCGATGATTACGATTATCACAATGCAGATGGGATTTATCGTCTCCGGCTCCATGATGATTGAGCAGCTGTTTAACTGGGACGGAATGGGCCTTCTGGTGTACAAGGCCATTGGGGGCAACGACTATCCGGTGCTCCAGGGAAGCCTGCTGGTGCTGACGGTCTGTGTGGTGCTTTCCAATCTGCTGTCGGATCTTTTGTGCGCCCTGGTGGATCCCCGGATTAAGGATGGTGTATGGAATGAGCTGTAAGAAATGGATGGTCCGGGCATGGCCCTTGTTGGTTTTGCTTCTGATTGCTTGTTTTGCCGGATGGATCGCGCCCTATGATCCTTGGGAGATGTCGGTTCCTTTTTTAGAGCCGTCTGGAGAGCATCTGCTTGGGACCAATGACCTGGGTCAGGATATTTTAAGCGAATTGATTTACGGCGCAAGGACTTCCCTTTTGGTCGGAATCACGGCCGCCGTGGTGATCACCCTGTTTGGCAGTTTTGCGGGAGCTTTCGCCGCCTACTTCGGCGGGTGGGCCGACCGGCTGATTATGGTGTTTATCAATATCGCGCTGGCGGTTCCGTCATTGCCGCTGATCATTGTATTATCCGCCTTCCTGAAACGCAGCACTTGGAATATCATCCTCTGTATCTGCCTGACCGGCTGGGTGGGAACCGCCCGGATCGTCCGGTCTCAGGCCATGCAGCTGAAGGAGATGGGATTTATCCGCAGCTGCCGTACGATGGGCTGCGGGCCCTTTTACATCATCACCAGGCATCTGCTCCCCAATCTGAAGGAAATCATCCTGACAAAAGGACTTTTGTCCGTGGCCTCCGCCATGCTGACGGAAACCAGCATCAGTTATCTGGGGCTGGGGCCGATGACAGCTAAGAGCTGGGGAACCATTTTGAACGATGCGTTTCGGGCCGGGGGAATTTTTAATGGATATTGGTGGTGGTTTCTGCCGCCGATCCTCTGTATCAGCCTGACCATTTTTTGCTTTTTGTCCCTGAAAGGGGACGAATCGCCTGCCATCGAGTAACTCTGCGGGGCGGGGCTTCCGGAAGGAAAGAGCGCCGCCGGTCAGATTACCAATACATTTCGTCCAAAGGACGACAAAGAAAGGAAAGACTTATGAAAACAGGAAAACGTTTGCTTGCGCTTCTGATGTGCGCAGTGATGGGAGCATCCCTCACCGCCTGCGGTTCCGGCAGCCAGGACACAACAGCGGCTGACACCACTGCTGCAGGGACGGCTGCCGTGGAGACCACGGCCGGAGAGAGCAGCCAGGCGGAACCCGCCGCGGTCTCCGGTTCTGAGGTGGAACTGCTGAATGTGGGGGCGATCTATCAGTTTGACGTGGAAAGCCCTTACTGCGAGCTGCTAAAGTATCTGAGCTACGACAGTTTTATGTACGGAAATCTGGTCCGCTACGGGGAGAACAATGAGGTGGTTCCCTGTCTGTGCGAGCGCTTTGAGATTGCCGAGGACGGGACGGCCGTGACCTTCTATTTCAAGGATGGAATCAAATGGCACGACGGACAGCCCCTGACCATGGAGGACATTGAGTTCAGCCTGAACCTTTGGCTTAACGTGCTGAAGCCTTCGGTGGCGCTGCGCTATATGAAGAGCGTGGAGGTGCTGGATGAAAACAGCATCCGGGTCAACATGCAGAGTTCCTGCGCCTATGTATTCCTGCGCCATATGATCATGTCCAGTTCCGGCTGCGTGATCTACCCAAAGCATATCTGGGAGAACGTGGAAGATCTGAAAGCTTTTACTGGAAAAGAGGCGATGATCGGCTGCGGTCCTTACCAGTATGATTCCTACGACGATGAGGCGAAGATTGCCTACTTTAACCGTTTTGAGGATTACCATGAGGGCACGCCGTCCATCAAGCGGATTGCCTTCCATCTGTACGAGAGTCCGGAAAGCCTGGTGATGGCTTATAAAAATAAGGAAATCGACTGCATGTTCCAGTACGCCGCAGGGTTGGCTGGCACCTATGTTCCGGCTCTGAAGGAGCTGGGTTATCTGAATGTAGGCGAGGAGACCAACCTGGGCGGACCGATCCTGGAATTCAACTTTAAGGATACTTTAATGAGTGACCTGGATATCCGGAATGCGGTCTACCATGCTTTAGATTACACGCTGATCGCCGCCACGGACGGGGACGAGTACTGCAAACCCGGCTACAAGGGTGTGATCTCCCCCGGCAATATCGGCTATGCTTCCGATCTGCCGCAGAACGCGCAGAATGCAGACGAGGCCAAGCGCATCCTGGAGGAAGCTGGATACGTGGATGTCAACGGGGACGGTTTCCGGGAGAACAAGGACGGCTCCGAGATGAAGATCATGGTGAGCCCCGCCTACAGCGCCTCCAAGGGGGTCTTGTATCAGCGGCTGGCTCAGATCGTGGTGCGCGACCTGCAGAATGTAGGCCTGAACGCATACCTGGATGAAGAGGTCTCCAACGCCGACGCCTGGAAAGCCCGTTTCAGCCAGAACAAAGATTTCCAGATTGCGATTACCGCGTGCTCTCAGGGCGTGGCCATCATCGACACGGTGAACCAGGGCCTGGTGGAGAAAGCCGGTTCCGACGGAACGCTGACCTGGAACGGTACCAACGCAACGCCGGAATACGTGGATATCTTCTCCAAGATCATTGATTCCAAGAATCCGGAAGAATATGCGGCGGCGGCTGACGAGAGCCAGAGATACCTGGCGGACAACATGGTCGCGATTTCCCTGGGCGTGGAGAGCATGTTCTATCCCTACAATACCGAGGATTATACGGATTGGTCCTTCCGCAGCGGAAACGGGGCATTTTCCTACGACACCTGGTTCACGTTGAAGACAAAATAAACTAGTTTGGCGAACCGGAATGGTTCGAGACAAAGAAGCAGACTGTTCGAAATGGGCAGTCTGTTTTCATAATCGGCTATTGCGACGGCGTCCTGCCAGACGGAGATCTCCGTCTGGCATATGAAATGCTTATGGAGAATAAGAAAACGGACAGGAAAACGCTAGTCCGCGAGAAAGCGCTGCAGCGGTGCGAGATTAGTCTCCGCGTCTTTCCGGCCCAGCTGATACATTTCCATCAAGCGTTCCGGATCCCGCTCCATCCGGCCGATGTGCAGGTCCACGGAGGGACGCAGGACAAAGGCGCGTCCGGATTCTTCCTGCTTTTTGACGTACTCCAGTTCTGCATTGTAGCGGCGGGGACGGAGACGGAGGGCGCGGATAAATTCCGGATATTTCCGGTAAGCTGCTTTCGCGGCGGATACCCGGTGGGCCTCCTTTTGGTAACCTTCCGGGCGGGTCAGAATCACCAGGTTTTTTTCATACCCATGCCGCTCGAACGCACGCAGAGGAATGCTGTCGGCGATACCGCCGTCCAAAAGTTTCCGGCCGCCTGCTTCCACGGTCCGGGATACATAGGGCATGGAGGCGGAAGCCATGAGATAAGGGATTCCCTTCGTCATGTCCTTGATCCGGATGTATTCGGCCCGTCCGGTTTCCAGATTTGTGCAGGTGACATAGAATTTTGCGGCGGAACGGGAGAACGTCTCCCCGTCAAAGGGATCCAGATGTTCTGGTATCTCGTGATAACAGAACTCCTCCCCCACCAGACTTCCCGTGGTAAAAAGGGAATAGAAGCTCATGAACCGTTTGTCCCGGCAGTATTTGGTATAGTACCGGATACTCCGGCCCTGCTGCTCGGAGACAAAGGAGGCGCCATGGATCGCTCCGGCAGAAACGCCGATGACGCCGTCGAAACAGATCTTTTGTTCCAGGAGAACATCGAGGACGCCGGCCGTGTAGATTCCACGCATCGCGCCGCCCTCCAATACTAAGCCTTTCTTCATTCTGATTGATTCCTTATCTTAAATTAATTCAAGCCAAAAAGTACCGCATCAGGCGCCTTTCCTGCGCCCCAATAGGGTACGCGGCCGAATGACTGCATTATAACATGATTTCCCGAAAATGAAAAGTGTCCCGGAGCGCTCCTGCCTCATATAATAAGGAGAACCACCGAAAAAAGGAGCAGTTTATGACGAATCAGGAGAAAAGGCAGAAAATTGCCGGCGAAGTGATCAGCCGGGAGGGGAAAAATCAATATACCCAGACCAGCAAGCGTTACAAGGTTGCAAGCGGCTGGTCGGACTGCAGTTCCCTGACCCACTGGGCCCATGAACAGGCCATCGGCGTGGATATCGGGGACGACACGGCCGGTCAGATTGTCAGTGACAACCTGACTACCGTGGATGTGGAGATCAAGGACGGCGTTCCGGATGAGAGCGCCCTGCTGGTGGGGGATTTGCTGTTCTTCCGCGGCAGGAGCCTGGGCCGGAAGCAATTTCAATATGTGGGCCATGTAGAGACTTATGTCGGAAACGGAGAAACCTCCGGCCATGGAAGCGGGATCGGCCCGACCCGGAAAAACATGGTGGATTACTGCAAGCAGAGACAGGAGTCCTCTTCGCCGGTGCCTGCGGGAAACCGCGGGCTGATTTGCGTCCGCCGCGCGGTGCCGCTGTCGCCGGAAGAGGAGCAGGGACGGAACCAGAAAGGAGACTGGGACGGAGTGGATACGGAGCAATTTGTAAAAGATTTGTATGTCGAGCTGCTGGGACGGGAGCCGGATGCCGGCGGCCTGAACAACTGGGTGAATACCATTGCAAACGGGGCCAGCTTCCGGGAGGTTTACGACGGGATTGGAAATTCGGAAGAGGGCAGAAAGTATTTTGTCCATGAGATCTATCTTCATCTGCTCGGCAGAGAGCCGGATGCGGAAGGAGAGAAAAACTGGATCGCAGCCCTTGCGGGCGGAGCCAGCAAATCCGAGGTGTATCAGGACTTTTTAAATAGCGATGAGTACAGGGAAAAGAACGGAAAATCGTGAGTTATTCCTTATTCGGGCGCCGGGAGAGATTCTGGCGCTCGATTGATTTTTACCCCACAAATTATCTGGAAAAACCGCGTGATTATTAGGAAAAAAAGATGTCGAAAGAACAAAAAAATAAGTGACAAGGAATAGGGAAGATGCTATACTATACAACGAGTAAAAATAAAGTTTTTTGGAGGGAGTTCCATGGGAAAGAGAACAGACATACATAAAGTCATGATAATCGGTTCGGGCCCGATCATCATTGGACAGGCGTGTGAGTTTGACTATTCAGGTACGCAGGCATGTAAAGCGCTGCGCTCCCTGGGTTATGAGATCATTCTGGTTAATTCCAATCCGGCCACGATTATGACCGATCCGGGGATTGCGGATGTGACCTACATCGAACCGCTGAACGTGGACCGTCTGGAGCAGATTATTGCGAAGGAGAGACCGGACGCACTGCTGCCGAACCTGGGCGGGCAGTCGGGATTAAACCTCTGTTCCGAGCTGAACAGCAAAGGGATTCTGGAGAAATATGATGTGAAGGTCATCGGCGTTCAGGTGGATGCGATTGAGCGTGGCGAGGACCGTATTGAGTTTAAGAAGGCTATGAACCAGCTGGGCATTGAGATGGCCCGCAGCGAAGTGGCTTACACGGTAGAAGAAGCTCTGGCGATCGCCGATGAGCTGGGCTATCCGGTGGTTATTCGTCCGGCCTACACGATGGGAGGTGCCGGCGGCGGCCTGGTATATAATAAGGAAGAATTGACCACGATTGTCTCCCGCGGCCTTCAGGCCAGCCTGGTCGGTCAGGTTCTGGTTGAGGAATCGATCCTTGGCTGGGAAGAGCTGGAGCTGGAAGTGGTCCGGGATGCCAAAGGCCAGATGATCACGGTCTGCTTTATTGAAAATATTGACCCCCTGGGCGTTCACACCGGAGACTCCTTCTGTTCCGCCCCGATGCTGACGATTTCCGAGGAGACTCAGAAGCGTCTGCAGGATCAGGCTTACCGCATTGTGAATGAGGTGCAGGTGATCGGCGGTACGAACGTACAGTTTGCCCATGACCCGGTCTCCGACCGTATTGTTGTCATTGAAATTAACCCCAGAACCTCCCGTTCCTCCGCCCTGGCTTCCAAGGCGACCGGATTCCCCATCGCTCTCGTGTCTGCGATGCTGGCTGCCGGACTGAACTTGGATGAGATTCCCTGCGGAAAGTACGGTACCCTGGACAAGTATGTGCCGGACGGAGATTATATTGTCATTAAGTTTGCCCGCTGGGCCTTTGAAAAGTTTAAAGGCGTGGAGGATAAACTGGGAACCCAGATGCGCGCCGTCGGCGAAGTGATGAGCATCGGCAAGACTTACAAAGAGGCCTTCCAGAAAGCTATCCGCAGCCTGGAAACCGGCCGCTATGGTCTGGGATTCGCCAAGGATTTCCACGAAAAATCCAAGGATGAGCTTTTAAAGATGCTGGCGGTTCCCACCAGCGAGCGCCAGTTTGTGATGTACGAGGCGCTGCGCAAAGGCGCTACCGTCGACGAACTTTTTGAGCTGACGAAGATCAAGCATTATTTCATCGAACAGATGAAAGAGCTGGTGGAAGAGGAGGAAGGGATCCTGTCTCACAAGGGGCAGATGCTTCCCGACGCCCTTCTGACCCAGGCGAAGAAAGACGGTTTTTCCGACAAATATCTGGCGAAGCTTTTGGAGCTGCCGGAGCAGGAGATCCGCGGCCGCCGTTTGGCGATCGGCGTGAAAGAAGCCTGGGAAGGCGTCCATGTCAGCGGCACTAAGGACAACGCCTACTATTATTCCAGCTATAATATTGAAGAGGACAAGAGTCCGGTCCGGAACGACCGTCCGAAGATTATGATTCTGGGCGGCGGCCCCAATCGGATCGGCCAGGGCATTGAGTTCGACTACTGCTGCGTGCATGCCGCGCTGGCGTTAAAGGACCTGGGCTTTGAGACGATCATTGTCAACTGCAATCCGGAGACGGTTTCCACTGACTATGACACCTCCGATAAGCTGTATTTTGAGCCCCTCACTCTGGAAGATGTGCTGAGTATCCATGAAAAGGAACAGCCGGCCGGTGTGATCGCCCAGTTCGGAGGCCAGACGCCTCTGAACCTGGCGGCGGATCTGGAAAAGGCCGGTGTGAAAATCCTTGGAACTTCTCCGAAGGTCATTGACCTGGCGGAAGACCGGGATCATTTCCGCGCAATGATGGACCGTCTGGGAATCCCGATGCCGGAGTCCGGCATGGCGGTTACGGTGGAGGACGCCCTGGAGATTGCGGAAAGAATCGGTTATCCGGTTATGGTTCGTCCGTCCTATGTGCTGGGCGGCCGCGGCATGGAAGTAGTTCACGACGCGGAAAGCCTGGTGGGCTATATGGAAGCGGCCGTCGGCGTGACGCCGGACCGCCCGATCCTGATCGACCGGTTCCTGCACCATGCGATGGAGTGTGAAGCCGACGCGATTGCAGACGGAGAGCATGCGTTTGTTCCGGCTGTGATGGAGCATATTGAGCTGGCCGGCGTGCATTCGGGCGATTCCGCCTGCATCATTCCGTCCCTCCATATCACCGAGGATAACCTGAGGACGATCAAAGAGTATACGAAGAAAATCGCGGAGGAAATGCACGTCTGCGGCCTGATGAATATGCAGTATGCGATCGAGGACGGACGGGTGTTTGTGCTGGAAGCAAACCCCCGCGCATCCCGGACCGTGCCGCTGGTTTCCAAGGTTTGCAACATCCAGATGGTGCGCCTGGCGACTCAGATTATTACCAAGGATTTGACCGGAAAACCTTCGCCGGTGCTGGAGCTGAAAGAGAAGAAGTTCAAGCACTGCGGCGTCAAGGAATCCGTTTTCCCGTTCAATATGTTCCCGGAGGTTGACCCGGTTCTGGGGCCGGAGATGCGTTCTACCGGCGAGGTTCTGGGACTGGCGCCCAACTTCGGCGAGGCATTCTATAAAGCAGAGGAAGCGACGCAGACGAAACTGCCCACATCCGGCACCGTGTTGTTCAGCGTCAGCGATATGGATAAGCCGGAGGCTGTCGAGGTGGCGAAGGAATTCCATGAGGCTGGTTTCCGCATCTTGGCCACCGGCCGCACCTGCGACGTGATTCAGGAGGCCGGGATTCCGGTGGAGAAGATCAAGAAGCTCTACCAGGGCCGCCCGAACATTTTGGATGCGATCAAGAATGGGGATATCCAGATGGTGATCAACACGCCCATCGGCAAGGAAGGCAAGCACGACGACAGCTACATCCGGAAGGCTGCGATCAAGGCCCGTATTCCTTATATGACCACGATGGCCGCCGCCGCCGCTTCGATCAGCGGAATCCGCGCGGTTCAGAGAGACGGTCAGATTGAGGTGAAGTCCTTGCAGCAGATTCATAGTGAGATTGAGGACGAAAAATAATGGCTGTCGCCGCATGGTTTTAGAACGTGCGTGCCGATTGGTGTGCATATTTCGAAAAACTTTCAGATAGTATCAATAAAAAATTTTGGCGGAGGCGCTGCGGGATGCAGCGTCTCTTTGCTATTTTTGTATTTGGCCGCCTATTTTAAAGGGAGCGGCATAAGCTGGATGTGGGAAAACAGCGTCTTGGCGGAGTCGGACGGGGAAGGAAGGATAGCGCCGGTAGCTGCGAAGCAGCCTGCGTTCATGAGCAAGAAGCGAAGCGTATTGCGAATGTCCTTTAATAATACTAAATGGAAACTTTTCCTTTGAAAATTCGAACAACTTTCGATTGGAATTGAAATTCATGTCTGCTATAATAGAGATATCCGCAGGACGAATCGGCTGAGGCCTGTCCGGCTGGGAAGGGAGGGGGTTCCGGTGGATCAAAGAGATAAGAAAATCATTGCACCGGTGGTAATTCTAGTCTTGCTGCTGATCTATGAGGTGGGATTTGTTTTGTTTTTCTGCGTTGTCCCGATTCCTCTGTGGGGCAAGCTGTTGGGGATGATCCTGCCGGCCGGAGCCGCCGGCGTCAGCATCTACGTGTTTGTGGAGAGAATAAAAGAAATAAGGAGCGGAGAAGAAGATGATCTTAGTAAATACTGATTACATTACAGGGAAAGAGCTGGAGATGCTGGGCCTGGTCAAAGGAAGTACGATCCAGAGCAAAAACTTCGGCAAGGATATCACTCAGAGCTTTAAGACGCTGGTCGGCGGAGAGCTGAAGGCTTACAATGAAATGATGAACGAAGCCCGTGCCCTTGCCACGAAGCGGATGGTAGCCGAAGCGGAAGGGCTGGGCGCGGATGCCATCGTCAATATCCGGTATGCTTCCGCGTCGGTGATGCAGGGAGCGGCTGAGGTGATGGCCTACGGCACGGCGGTGCGCTTCCGCTAAATGCCGCAGGCCGGGGATCATGAAATCCCCAGCGCTTTCATCTGACGCCACAGAGTGGAAGGGAAGAATATCCTCCCGCCGTTTTCTCAATGGTTCGATCTCCAGGGAAAGCACATTCAGACGATAGTAGAGGTCGGAGCGGAATTTTCCCTCGGTTACCATCTGCATCAGGTTTTTGTTGGTGGCGGCAAGCACTCGGATATCGACGCTGTGCACCGTGTTGTCTCCCACGCGCATCAGCGTTTTTTCAGCCAGGACGCGAAGCAGCTGGGCCTGAGCTTCAAAGCTGAGTTCGGAGACTTCATCCAGAAAAATGGTCCCGTGGTCGGCCAGTTCAAAAAAACCCTTCTTTCCGGTTTTCATGGCCCCGGTAAAGGAACCGCTGGCGTAGCCGAAGAGTTTGCTTGCCATTTTCTGGGACTTCCCTGGCATCCATGCAGAGAAAAGGATGTCCGGAAGCTGACGCCGGGAAGACCCGGCGCCGGAGGTAACCGTGTACCACGATGCCAGATATCAATCATACTTATATCTCCCGACTCAGTCCATTTCGAAATTGTAAGCCGAAGAGGCTGCCGTGAAAATGGTCTTTCAAACAAGATATTGGGTTTTGTATCAGAGCCTAGTGGTATATCTTGCAGAGAATTTCCACTTTGCGGCAGCCTCTTTTTTCTGGCGCAAATGCAGAGCATTTTAATCGTTCTTCTATTTCTTTTGAATATTTAAAATATTTCAATGTTTTTCCCCGATTTAAGAAAGAAAAAAAGAACCCCGCTATTTAAAAAAAAATTGGATTGACAAAATGCAGAATCCCACTATAATAAATGTATGATCAGTGATCAATCAAAAGAAGATCAAAGGCAGATCAATAATAAATCGGAAAACAATCAGATGGATGGAGCAAGGGATGGAGAAACGAACGTACAGCCAGATGGCCTATGAAGCGGTCAAAGAGGGCTTGATCCGGGGAGCCTACGACGGGTATGTCAATGGACGCCGGATTGCGGCCGAGCTGGGGATGGGCTACTCTCCGGTACGGGAGGCCCTGCAGAGGCTGGACCAGGAAGGCCTGCTGAAGCGGATTCCAAACAATGGGTATTTTGTGAGAGAAATTGAATGGAAGGATATCAACCGGATTTTCCAGGTGAGGGAGTGTGTGGAGCTCTTTATCTGGGATCAGCTCTTCGAAGCGTTGGATGGGACGATACTGGCAAGGATGGAACGGCTCCACGAGAGGGAGATCGAGGCGGCCGCGCGCCAGGAATTTGCCGTGTGCCGGGAGATTGACATTGAATTTCATGGGATCCTTCCGGAACTGTACCGGAATCAGGATCTGCTTTATCTCTATTATAACAGCCGGGAAAAGCAGATGATCTGTGTCAATCAGCCGTTGATGCTCTATAATCAGGAAGCGATTTTGGAGCACGGGCATATTCTAAAACAAGTCCGGGCAGGGAAGAAAGACGAGACCTTGGAACTTCTCCGCAGGCATATCCTGAATTTCCGGGAACGGATGCAGAGGCATATCCGGCGAGACGGGGTATACCAGGACGGATAGGGGTCGATAAAGGAGAGCCGGAGAAGAACAAGGGCTGAAAAAAGGAAGCTAGAGTAAGAAAGCTAGAGTAAAGAAAGCTAGAGTAAGAAATCGAAAGTAAGAAATCGAAAGTAAGAAATCGAAAGTAAGAAAGCTAAAATAAGAAAGCGAAAGAAAGGAAAGAGGAGGATTGCGAATGAAAAAGATCATACAAGGGCTGGACCGGCATTTCGAGGAATGGCTGTTGACTTTTTTCCTGGGAATGATCGCAGCCATCATGCTGCTGCAGGTGATTATGCGGTATGTGTTTGGAAACGCTCTGGCGTGGCCGGAGGAGGTCTGCCGGTATCTCTACATCTGGAGCTGCTTTTTGGGGATCAGCTACTGCATCTCCCAGGGATCCGAGCTTCGGATCGATCTCTTTGAAAAAATTTTCAGGGGAAAGGCAAGGAAGGCATTTCAGATTTTGCTGCAGGTGATCTGTATTGTCCTGTACGCTTATCTGTTTTACACGTCACTGTCGGTCCTGGGCCATGTCTATTCCACCGCGCAGACAAGCTCGGCCGCCAGGATTCCCATGTATCTGGTCTATCTGTCGATTCCGGTTAGCCTAGGGTTGGCTGTGGTCCGGGGCGTGCAGCGGGCGGTGGGGATTTTTCGCCGGCCGGAGGAAAAACAGAAAACGGAGGAGAAAGCACAATGATCAGCGCACTTTTGATTTTCTTTTTCGCGGGGCTGTTGATTGGACTGCCCATCATTGCCAGTATGGCGGTCTCTGTTGTCGGTCCTCTCATCCTGACCGGCAGCACGGCTTATTCGGTGGAGTCCTTTGTCCGCTGGACCCTGGGAGGCGCGGACAATACCACTTCCATTGCGATTCCGATGTTCATTTTAGCCGGAGCGATTATGGCAAAGGGCGGGATTTCCAAGCGCCTGTTCAACGTGTTTGCCCTGGCTGCGGGCAAGAAAACCGGAGGCCTGCCCTGCGCGGTGGTCCTGACCTGCCTTTTTTATGGGGCGATATCCGGATCCGGACCGGCGACGGCAGCTGCCGTGGGCTCCATGGCGATTCCCCTCCTCATTGAGATGGGATATGAAAAGGTGTTCTGCGCCGCTCTGGTGGCAACTTCGGCCGGGCTGGGCGTGATCATCCCTCCGAGCATTCCTTTTGTACTTTACGGGATGGTCAGCAACACGTCGGTGGGCGATCTGTTTATCGCCGGAATCCTGCCGGGCATTGTGATCGGCCTGTTTCTGATGATCTACGCGGTGGTTTACTGTAAAATCCGCGGGGAGGACAAGGAAAAAATCGGCGCCAATTACGAGTCTTTGAAAAAGAGAGGCGTTTTCCGGGTGCTCCGAGAAAGCTTCTGGGCACTGCTATCTCCCATCATTATCCTGGGCGGAATCTATTCCGGAATCGTAACCCCGACGGAAGCCGCAACGATCTCTGTTTTTTATTCCATTGTTGTATCCGTGTTTGTCTACCGGGAAGTACCGGCGCGGTCGGTACCGAGGCTGATGACGGAAGCGGTGAAGTCCTACGCCCCCATCATTATTCTGATCGCGATGGCAACGGCGTTCTCCCGCGCCTTGACGATGCTGAACGCGCCGCAGATGATCGGGGAATTCATCATTCGGACCTTCCCGACCAAAACCGCATTTATTCTGGTAATCCTGCTGGTGTTTTTTATCATGGGGATGTTTATGGACGCGGCGCCGGGGATCGCGGTGCTGGCTCCGATTCTCGTACCGGTTGCCGTGCAGCTTGGGATTTCCCCGATTCACTTTGGCGTGATGCTGATTGTAAACCTTGCCATCGGCCAGATCACGCCGCCGTTCGGCACAAATCTGTTTGTGACCAGCGGGCTGGCGAAGATCCCGGTGCTTTCCCTGGGGAAGAAGGCCATCCCTCTGATCCTGGTATTTGTCCTGGCCTTACTGGTCATCGCGTTTGTGCCCTGGTTTAGCCTGGCGCTGGTGTAGCGAAACAGACCGGTTCACTTTCGCAGTAAACGATTTCTGGCTCTTGTCCCGGCTGATGGGAAGAGTTTGAAATTCCTGCCGTTTCTAAAAAACGGCGAAAGAACACAATAGAAAAGGAGAAGAAAGTATGAAGAGATTATGGGCGGCATCGATGATTTTTGCAATGACCCTGCTGACGGCCTGCGGAAGTTCCGGCACAGAGGGGGCCGCAAAAGCGACGGAGACGGCGGCAGGTACGAAGGAAACGGCAGCCGTCAGCGCCGCCGGGGCGGACACAGCCGCGGCACAGACGGAAGCGGGGGCGGATTCTTATGCGGATTTGCCGGAAATGACGATCCACATCGCCAACACCGCGCCGGACAAGGCTTCCCTGAACATTCACAGCCTTGCTTTTGAGGAGGCCCTAGAGCGGATCACCGGAGGAAAAATCCAGGTGGAAGTACATGCGAATTCCACGATGGGAAGCGACCGGGAGTCGGCGGAAGCCGTGCAGATGGGCGAACTAAACATCATTGCCGTAACGGCGGCTCCCATGATGAGCTTTGTCCCGGAAGCGGCTGTGCTGGATATGCCGATGGTGTATGCGGGCTATGACAGGGAAACCATTCAGAATGTGTTTGACGGCGAATGGGGCGACAAGATGCGGGGAGCCTTTGAGGCCAAGGGCTTTAAGCTTTTGGACGTATTCACCGGAGACGCTTACCGTCAGCTTGCGACCAACAAAAAGATTGAGACCGCTGGAGACATCAAGGACCTGAGAATCCGCGTGATGGAAAATGTATATCACATGGATTTTTGGCAGAAAGCCGGAGCGGCTCCGACTCCTCTGGCCTTCGGCGAAGTTTACCTGGCTTTGCAGCAGGGACTGCTGGACGCGCATGAAAATCCCCTGGAAGTGATCTATTTCAGCGGGATCTATGAGCAGCAAAAATATCTTTACACCAACGCAAACACGACCCTGTTTTCCGTAACGTTTTCCATGAACCTGGATCAGTACAACGCTCTCCCCGACGCCTACAAGCAGGCCTTTAACGAAGCGCTTGCCGAGGCCAGGGCAAAATCCGTTGAGTCCTATCAGAACAACATGAAAGAAATGCGTCCGCTGATGGAAGAATCCGGAATGGAGTTCCTGGAACTGACTCCCGATGTGGTCGAGTATCTCCAGGAATCCGCGAAGAACTCTTATCAGATGCTGGCCGATGAGATCGGAGCGGAGTGGCTGGACAGCCTGTTCGCGGCCTTGGATGCGGCGAAATAAAAGGCGGCCTGTATGGAAAAAAGCAGAAAACAGGCAAGCGCCCCGATGACGCGGCCGATGGGGCCGGAAGTATTTGAAAGCCGGACGGATACCGCCATTTATTGGCTGGGATCGGGAGGGATTTTCATAAATTGCCGTGGCACGCTGCTGATGGTGGATCCGGTGATCGGGCGGGACGAGAAGGAACCAAATCTCAGCGAAGCAGGCTACCGGTTCCTAGTGCCGCCGCCTCTGGAACCGGCCGGTGTTCCGAAGCTGGATGCGATTTTATATACCCACGCCGACTATGATCATTTGGCGCCGGGCAGCGCCCAGGGACTCCTCCCTGCGGGGGCCGGTTATCATGGGACTGCTTTTACTGCGAAGAAGCTGGATGAATCCGGGATTGAACCATCCCGGATTCAAATCCATGGGATCGGGGAAACATTTTCCGTCGGATCGATCTGCATCACCCTGACCCGCGCCTCCCATAGCTGGCAGAAAGACCGGCCGGAATTCGACTGGTGCTATGGGCCGGAGGACTGCTGCGGCTTCTTTTTGGAAACGCCGGACGGGAGAATCTGGATCCCCGGCGACAGCATTCTGCTAGAGGAGCATCTACAGATGAAGAATGTGGATTTAATGTTCTTGGATCTCTCGTCCGATCCTTACCATTTCGGAACAGAGGCCGCGCTGCGTCTGGCCAACGCGCTTTGCCCCGCAGAGCTGATTTTGTATCATTACGGCACCTATGACGCGCCGGATAAACCGGCTTTCTGCGCGGATCCCGCCTGGGCGGACGGGAAACTGATGCGGCCGGAACGGCTTCATATCCTGGCCCCCGGTGAACCTTATCTATTACAGGAAATGGAAAAATAGTTGTCTCATATTTCAGAGTGTAGTATAATAGGGACACTTGGCGGAGATCTGGAAGTTCCGGGAGAAGACCCGCTTTTCCGGCGGCAGAGGTTTTTAGAGACGCTTATCCGGCCGAAGAATATTCCGGCTGGCAGGAACAGGGCCCATATGCTATGATAACGGCAGGGAGTTCGGAGCGGAAAGAAACCGGCGTCCGGATCAGATTATACAGGAATAGTGGAGATGAGATGGCAAAGAAGACTTTGAGTCAAGAAGCATACGAACAAATCAAACAGAACCTGGAAGAGGGAAAGTACCAGGGATACATCAACGGCAGACAGGTGGCACGCGACCTGAATATTGGCTTCACGCCGGTCCGCGAAGCCTTTTTGCAGCTGCAAAGCGAGGGACTGATCCGCAAGGTGGACAATGTCGGGTATTTTGTCAATCGGGTGGAGCTGGAGGAGCTGATCCAGATCTTTCAAGTCCGGGAGTGTATTGAGATGTATGTCTGGAACCAGGCCTTTGATAAAATCACAGAGGTGGAGATCGAGAAGATGAAGGCGCTCCATGCCCAGGAAAAAGAGCTTTTCCAGCAGGGGATTCTGAGGGAATACACAAAGACCGACATCAAGCTTCACGGCGTGATTTTGGACTTCTTTGGCAATGAGGATCTGAAAAACCTTTATTATAACGTTCGCCAGAGATATATGCTGTGCCCAGTGAAAACCGTAAAGCAGGCCAGTGTGGCGGCCATGGAGGAACATGACCAGTGGATCGCCTACGTGGAGGCGCGGGATAAGGAGAAGGCTCTAGGCTATTTGCAGCAGCACATTAACAATACGAAAACGCGGATGAAGGAAGGGTTTATCACGTTTTTGGAATGAGAAAAGAGGAAGCGCCGCCGGGAGGAAACTTCGGCGGCGTTTTTGATTTCAACCAGCGGTTGAAAAACCATGACTGATTTTCAACTTTTACTCCCTGGTAATCCGCCTTTCTTTCTGCTAATCTAAAGCCAAGAGCCTGGAAAAGGAGATCAAAGAAGATGGAATTAAAAATTGGAGAAAATATTAAACGGCTGCGAAAACAGCGGAATCTGACCCAGGAAGCTCTGGCGGAGGCCATCGGCGTCAGCATTGCCGCGGTGTCCAAGTGGGAGAACGACCGTGCGTATCCGGATCTTGTTCTGCTGGGGCCGCTGGCCCGGATTTTAGGGACGGACACGGATGAACTGCTGGGCTACCAACCGGACTTGACCGAGGACGAGGTGATGGCTCTGATGGCCAAGGGGCAGGAACTTTTTGATTCGGGAAAGGCGGATGAGGCCATCGCTTACTGTGAAAAGACCATGCGGGAATACCCGCAGGATTTGTTTTTGAAATTTCGGTCAGCCTCCCTCTATATGCAGTATGCCACGGCCGTACCGGAGGAAGAATTTGTCCAGCGGCAGATGAAGAGGGCTACGGAACTGTTCGAAGCCAGCACCGCCAGCAGCAATACAGAGATCCGCGAGGCAGCGCTGTATGTGCTGGCTGGGCTCTATCAGACGGATGGACGGGAAGAAGATGCCCTGCGGGCAATCGAGTCGCTTCCCAAGGTGGACTATGACGTTAAGCTGATGAAGGCCGGAATTCTTTACCGGCAGGGGAAGGAAGAGGAGGCGGAAAAACTGACGCAGAGCAGCCTCTATGCGGAACTCCGTGATCTGGGGCTGAATCTGAGGACGCTGGCCAAATCCGCCATGCGGCGGAAAGAATACGACCAGGCCTTGGAGTACCTGGAAGTTTCCCTCCAAGTGGATGCCTTATTCCGTCTGGATCAGATGTGGGGGCGGAAGAGTGATTACTGTATGACGAAGATGATGATATGGAACGCCCAGGGAAAGAAAAAGGAGACCCTGGACGCCATGGAGGAATTCGCCGGGGAGATTCTTCGGCCCGGAAGCAGGATCCCGCAGAACAATCCGTTTTTCCACCGGCTGGAATGGTTCGATAACGGCGCATCCGATGAGTTTGTCCGAAAAAATATGGCCATGATCCTGATGGGACCGGAATTTTCCGACGAACTGAAACAGGATCCCCGCTATCAGGAAATACTTCGCCGGTTGGAAGGAAACGGCCTGGACACGGAGAAGGGGAAGAAATAGATTTCAGCGGATTCGTGAAAGGGATGGGAAGCCGGATGCGCTCCGTTGTCGTGATTTTCTCTAAAAAAATTGGTTGATACAGAAGAGCGAATTGCCAAAGGGAAAGATTTGGTATATACTGGAAAAAACAAAGAAAAGCCTATCTAGCGACCGTATGAGAAACAGAGGATGAAGAGCGTATGCCAATACATTCCGTTGAAATTGAAGGGTTCCGCTCGGTGCGGGACGGCTTTTGGAAACTGAGAGATATCAATCTTTTGATCGGGGAGAATGGGAGCGGAAAGACCAATGTGCTCTTGTCGATTCTTTATTTTTACAAACATCTGACCGGCAGCGAAATTCTGTCGGAGGACATTTTCGACACTTGGAATCCTCTGAGAAATGAGGTACGGATCCGCGTAACCTATGATATGGGGAGGATACGGGCAATCGCTAACCATAACCGGCGGAAAGGACGTCTCCGCTATGATAATTTTTATCAAAAGATTCTGGCTGTGTCACAAAAAGACCGCCTGACCGTGGAGATGCGTCAGCAGAAGGATGGTAAAATTCGCTGGAATGTGGATTACAATCTCCGGCAGATCGTCCATCTCCTGTTTCCTCTGTACGCAGTGGATGCCAGGCAAGTGGAACTGACGGATTGGAGTGAGCTGTGGAACCTGGTCGGAGATTTACTGAAGCTGGAGAAGGAACAGACCATTCAGGTGAAAGCGGAGGCCAGGTCGTGGTTGGCATCTTCGGAAAAAAGGCTGGACCGAAGGCTGCAGAGCTTGGTTGAAATTCTGGAAGAACAGGAGATCGGATTGGCCAGTTTTAATCCGAAACAATTTGGACAGGCCATGGCTCAGCTGATTTTGGACGGGAAGAGTTTTCAGACCGGCGGGCGGCGGCTTGGGAGCTTTTCCAATGGAACCAATGCCTACCATTATACCAAATTACTGCTTGACATCCTCCGGCTCAGCGCCTCCAACAAGATGAAAGAGCCGATCGTTCTTTTAGATGAGCCGGAGTTAAGTCTGCACCACAGCTTGATTGACCGGCTGGCGGAAGATATCTTTGATTCCTCTGACCGGGTGCAGTATCTGGTTTCCACCCACTCCTCGCGTCTGGTTAAAGATGTGATGGTAAACGGCGGCGAGAACTGCGTGGTGGCGCACGTGGTTCTGCAAGGCCGGTATTCCCTGCTGAAACCCATGCGCCTATTCAGTCCGGAGATGGTCCGGGAGCGGGTTCAGATGACTGATTCCTATGCCAATGCGTATTTTGCGCGGATGGTGGTCAGCGTGGAAGGGGAATCGGAGCTGGAACTGTTTCAGAACGCTTACCTCTGCGAGTTGTTCCCGGTCCTGCGCCAGGTGGATTTTATGAAGGGAATGAGCAACCGGGTGGTACAGAATATTATATCCCCGAACCAGAGGGGGCATCGGACGGCGGCCTATGCCCTGGTGGATATGGACAAGGTGATCGAAAAAAGGCAGGGAAAAAATGAGTTTGTCTTAAAGTCGGAGTATTTCGGCCATCGGGAGCAGGAAGCGTATTTCTTCGGAGACAGGAGGAATCGAACGCTGATTGCAAGGCGGGAAATTGAGCGGATGGCTGCAAAATGCCGGTTCTCCTATGAATATCCGTTTTTTAGCTGTAAAGACGGAAATTTTATAAGCTGGATTAAAAAAATACAACTTTACCTGGAACAATATCAAACATTTGCCTTCTCTACCACCTTAGAAGGAAGTCTGATTAACAGAAAAAATTTGGCGCTGTTTCGCTGGTACCTGCATGATTCGGAAGTATTGGGATCAAAGAAGGCGTTAATCGAAAAGTTGACTACCCGGTTTTCACCAGCGGGGAGGTGCAATTATCTCCGGCTGGTTTTTTCCGGAAAGAGTGATTATCTCATGGGAAAACGTCAGATCCAAGAGGAGAATCCGAGGTTGGAGGAACCCATCTATCAAACTTTGGGACTGGTGGGAAAAACAAGCGGATGGATCGCGGAGTGGCTGGAATACTTTTTTTGGTTGCGTGCCAGGGACTTTGGATGGGAAGGGAAAACATTTTCCCAATTCCGTGATTGATGCAAAAAGCAGAATCATAATGAGCTTTTAAGAGAGGCATTCCAGGAACATTTTCCGGAAATATGGTATGTAATTCAAAAATTAGAGATGACATTTGAACATCAGAATGGTAAAATGTAATTGATTGCAGTGATAAGAAAGGCAAGCAGGAATGGTTTCTGTGGGCACACGGATTCCCCCCTGAGAGTGTGTCACGGCACTGGAAAGCCAGGGGAAAAAGGATGCTGAAGGAATTAAAAGGTGCAGTGATCCGTTGAGTTTCGCGCAGCGATTGGGACCCTTCGGAATTTTTGAGGTAGTGCTTGCCTTTTTTATTTATAGACAAAGGACTTTGTGCCATGGAATGACAGAAGAAGAGGAAATGCGGATGTATCTGTATGAGGAAAATTATTTTCTCAGCCATATTTTGAATACGAGCAAGCAGAAGCTTTTTGATATTCTGGAGAAAAAGGAGGAGGCATATCTATCTTTTCGAATCCCGAAGCAGCGTGGAGAGCGAAAGATCGATGGGCTGAAGCCGGGATGTGAGCTGAGACAGATTCAGCTGCGGCTGAAAAACAATTTTCTGGACACGATCCCCCTCCCTCTACCAGCGAAAGGTTTTGCAGCAGGGGAAAACTATATCTCCTATTTGCGAGCCCACTGCGGAAAAAAATACTTTCTCCGCTTGGATATACAGGACTTTTTTCCGTCCATCACCGAGAAACATTTGGAAGATGCCCTTTCGGAGTATGTAAAAGATGAGGCAGTAAGGAGGGCAATGATTGAAATCGGGACGCTGAATGGGGGGCTCCCCCAAGGCGGCGTGACCTCGCCGGCTTTGTCAAATCTCGTTTTCCGGCGTATTGACCAGCGAATTTTTAAATACTGCCAAAAAGTATCTGACCGGTATGAGGGAGCGAATTCTGCCTGTGATGAGATTATCTATACACGGTATGCCGACGATCTCTTATTCAGCTCGAAATATTTTGATTTTGGCTCTGTCACAACAAATGGTTGATTTTTGACGAGAAATAGCGTATAATAATAGTAAGAAACAGTACCACCGAAGGAGGTAATTGGATATGCCTACTATCAAAGACGCATTAGATATT
>NZ_JALIFO010000004.1 GCF_022867805.1 Cuneatibacter sp. NSJ-177 | reverse complement strand
CCGTTTCTTTGTATCTTAATAGAGTATTCCTCCTTAGCTCAGTCGGTAGAGCATGCGGCTGTTAACCGCAGTGTCGTTGGTTCGAGTCCAACAGGGGGAGCTGGAAAGCCTGCAGATAGAAATGTTTGCAGGCTTTTTTGTTTCTCTAAAGTTATATCTGTCCGCAGGCTTGACTTGGACGCCGTTTATTTAAGCGAATCATCAGTATGACGGTAGCCGGATTACAATAAATGAAATGCAAAAAACAAATAAGTTTTGAACTAACGAATCCGCAATTCGAAAAGGATAAAAGTCTTCATTTCTGAGTTAAACAGAGAAAATCATGGAAAAACAAGGAAAAGACAAAAGTTTGATAAGCATCTTTAACTTGACCTTTTTGGTATAGTATGTTAAAGTTTAATCAAATAAGGAGACTGTCTATGTTATTTACCAGGGAATGCGACTATGCGGTGCGGATGATCCGGGCTCTGGCATCCGGGGAGATCATCAGCATCCACTCAATCTGTGAAAGAGAAAAGATAACAACAGCCATTGCCTATAAGATCGCAAGAAAGCTGGAAAAGGCCGGTTTGATTCGAAGTTACCGGGGAAATACTGGCGGTTACGCTCTGACCTGTGACTTAAACCGGCTGTCGCTTTTGGATGTGTTTTCCGCCATTGATCCCAACCTTCTGCTGACCGACTGCATGCAGAGCGGGTACGAGTGCCCGCGGAACCGACCGGGCGATCCCTGTCAGGTTCATGGGGAGTTGTGCCGGATTCAGGCGCAGCTCACTCAAAGCCTGAGGGAAAAGTCTATCGCGCAGATTTTACAGAAATGAGATTTTGGTAGTATTTATTTTTACCCTTAAACTAGACTAAATAAGTTAAGTATTGAAGGAGGACATATGCTATGAGCCAATGTTATGGATGCAGCACCTGCAAGAGTGCAGACAAACCGTTGGAGGACTTTATCCGGTCCCTTCCGATGGAGACATCCCATCACCGGGTGGAGACCCAGCGCACGAAATGCGGTTTTGGGCTGCAGGGAGTCTGCTGCCGCCTGTGCGCCAACGGCCCTTGCCGGATTACCCCCAGCTCTCCCAGAGGGATCTGCGGGGCCAATGCGGATACGATCGTAGTCCGGAATTTCCTGCGCGCCGTGGCATCCGGCAGCGGCTGCTACATCCATATCGTGGAGAATACCGCCCGCAATCTGAGGGATACCGCAAAAGCGAGGGGAGAACTGAAAGGCCTGGCCTCTCTGAATCATCTGGCGGAAATCTTCGGGATTGAGGAGACCGACGACTATAAGAAGGCGGAACGGGTGGCTGAGGCGGTACTGGCGGACCTCTACAAGCCGGAGTATGAGAAGGCAGAGCTGGTGGAAAAAGTTGCCTACGCTCCCCGCGTAAAGCGCTGGAAGGAGCTGGGAATCTTGCCCGGAGGGGCCAAGTCCGAAGTCTTTCACGGCGTGGTGAAATGTTCCACCAACCTGAATTCCGATCCGGTGGATATGCTGGTGGACTGCTTGAAGCTGGGAATCTCCACGGGCGTGTACGGCCTGACCTTGACGAACCTTTTAAATGACGTACTACTGGGACAGCCGGAGCTGCGCATGGCGCCGGTGGGGCTCCGGGTGATTGATCCGGATTACATCAATATCATGATCACCGGACATCAACATACGATTTTTGTGGATTTACAGGAGAAACTGGTTTCCCCTGCAGCCGTGGAAAAGGCAAAGGCGGCTGGAGCCAAAGGCTTTAAGCTGGTGGGATGTACCTGCGTCGGCCAAGATCTCCAGCTGAGAGGCGCGCATTACACCGAGGTGTTTGACGGGCACGCCGGAAATAACTATACCAGCGAAGCAATCCTGGCCACCGGGGCGATCGATGCGGTCCTGTCGGAATTTAACTGTACGCTGCCCGGTATTGAGCCGATCTGCGACCAACTGAAAATCAAGCAGATCTGCCTGGATGATGTGGCGAAGAAGGCGAACGCGGAGTTAATGCCCTTTGAATTCCAGCAGAGAGAGCAGCAAAGCGAAGCTCTCATCGATAAGATCATCGAAGCCTACAAGGAACGGCGGGGAAGTGTTCCCATGAATTTGATGAAGGATCACGGGAACGATCACTCCCTTACCGGGGTCAGTGAAGGTTCGCTGAAAGCATTTCTGGGCGACACCTGGAAACCGCTGATCGACCTGATTGTGTCCGGGGATATCAAAGGAATTGCCGGTGTTGTGGGATGCTCGAATCTGACAGCCGGAGGACATGATGTTCTCACCGTGGAGTTGACCAAAGAATTGATTGCCAGGGATATCCTGGTCCTGACGGCCGGCTGCTCTTCGGGAGGAATTGAAAACTGCGGCCTGATGACGCCGGAAGCCGCAGAGCTTGCCGGACCGAAACTCCGCGCAGTCTGTCGGAAACTGGGGATCCCCCCTGTTTTGAACTTTGGTCCCTGCCTGGCCATCGGACGTCTGGAAATCGTAGCCACGGAGATCGCCGCGGAGCTGGGCGTGGATCTCCCTCAGCTTCCTCTGGTGCTTTCCGCTGCTCAATGGCTGGAGGAACAGGCGTTGGCTGACGGTTGCTTTGGTCTAGCCCTGGGCCTGCCGCTGCACTTGGGTCTGCCTCCGTTTGTGACCGGAAGCCCCGTGGCGGTGAAAGTATTGACTGAGGATATGAAAGCGCTGACCGGAGGGCAGGTAATCATCAATCCTGACGCCAAGGAATCCGCGGATATTTTGGAGAAAATCATATTGGAAAAGCGAAGCGGGCTGCAAATTTAGGAGGTGGCTGGTATGAAACGAATCCTCATAGACGCCGCCAAGTGTGACGGCTGTATGAATTGTACGGTGGCCTGTATGCAGGCCCACCGGGAAGGGCCGGGGACTGTGTACGATTTGGATTTAACGGATATTCGTAATGAATCCCGCAACCATATCGTAGGGTGTGCGGACGGCAGCTACAAGCCGATCTTCTGCCGTCACTGCGACCAGCCGGAATGCGTCATGTCCTGTATGAGCGGAGCCCTGCAAAAAGATCCGGTCACTGGCCATGTGAAGTACGACGAAAAGCGCTGCGGGTCCTGCTTCATGTGCGTGATGAATTGCCCCTACGGTGTTTTAAAAGCAGATACCGCCACCAGAACCAAAGTGATTAAGTGTGATTTCTGCGAGGGGCTGGCGGACGGGCCGAGCTGTGTCAGCGCGTGTCCGAAAAAAGCAATTTTTGTGGAGGAGGTGGAGGTATGAGACATATCATTATAGGCGCCGGCGCAGCCGGGATACAGGCGGCCCAGACCATCCGCTCTCTCCGGCCGGATGCTTCCGTTCTTGTGATTGCTTCCGACGAGTACGTGCACTCCCGCTGTATGCTGCACCGGTATCTAAGCCATGAACGGGATGAGGCCGGTCTTTCCTTTGTGCCGGAACACTTCTTTGAAGACCAGAAAATCGAACAGCTCTTGGGCGTCACCGTCTCTGGGATCGACACCGGAGAACGGCGGGTGATTTTGGCGGATGGGCGTGCTTTCCCCTACGACCGCCTTCTGATTGCCACGGGGGCAAATAGCTTCATTCCGCCGGTGGGGCAATTCCGGGAGGCAAACAACGTCTTTGGCCTGCGCCACCTGAAGGATGCCCAGGAGATCCGCGCCCTCGCGGACCCGGCGGAAAAGATACTGATCGTGGGCTCCGGCCTGGTTGGTATGGATGCGGCGTATGCCTTTTTGGAGCAGGGCAAGGAGATTACCGTAGTGGAGATGGTGGACCGGATTCTTCCTCTTCAGCTGGATGAGACGGCGGGCGAGGCTTATCGGAAGCTGTTCGAGGCCGCCGGATGCCGGTTCCTGCTTGGGAAGAAGGCGACGGAAACCGTGATGAATTCTTCCGGCGCGGTTGAGACGGTGATTTTGGATGACGGGACTCGGATCGACTGTGATCTTGTGCTGGTTGCCGCCGGCGTTCGTCCTGCGATCGAGTGTGTCAAAGACAGCGGCATCCGGGCGGAGCGTTTTATCGAAGTGGATGATTATTTAAAAACCAGCTGCGAGGATGTCTATGCGGCCGGAGACGTGACGGGAATCGCCGGAATCTGGCCCAATGCCAAGAAGCAGGGAGAAACGGCGGCCCGCAACATGTGCGGGCAGGCGGTGAAATATGAAGACCGCTATGGGATGAAGAATACCATGAGTTTCTATGGCCTGACCACCCTCTCTTTGGGGCGCGGCGCGGTCCAGGAAGGAGACCAGGTGATCCGCTGCCAGGACTCGAAGGGTTACCGGAGAGCGATCCTGCGCGGCGGCAAGCTGGACAGTATCCTGATCCAAGGAGCCATCGACTACAGCGGCGTTTATCAATATGTCATCAAAAATCAAATAGACCTGTCGGGGATTCAAACCGATATTTTCCATCTCTCCTTTGCCGATTTTTATGGAGTCGGCGAGAGAGGACAGTATCTGTATTCTTGATTTTGGGCGGTGGGACGGAAACCGGGAACCTGCCGTGGCCCTGCGGAAGGAAATGCCAGGCTCCGCAGGGCCTATTCATATTTTTCAAGATCATGCGCATACTAAAAACAAAGGGCAGGACGAAGCCAGGAAAACAACTGCGGCCCGCGGGAAAGGAATTTCGCTCCGCAGATCCTGAAAACCGGCGAGCAGGCCGATGAAACTGGATTTACCGTAATATTTATCACAAAAAGCCCTTGCATTTCTCTGGAAAATATGATATTCTATTCAAGGTCAGTTCCGAGCTAGGGATGACATCTCGGCTCCGTGGTCAAGCGGTTAAGACATCGCCCTTTCACGGCGGTAACACGGGTTCGATTCCCGTCGGAGTCACTTGTGCTAACGCCGAAAGGTACGGCATATAATAGAAAGTGCCAGGATTGCAGAGCAGTCGTGGAGCACGGCAATAGAAATGAGCTGCCGGGCAAATTAAATATGGCGACTTAGCCAAGCGGTAAGGCAAAGGTCTGCAACACCTCTATCGCCGGTTCGATTCCGGCAGTCGCCTCTTTGGAAACCTTGGATGGAACCTTCCAAGGTTTTTTTGTCAGTTTTAGCGGAATGGCGTGTGCCTCTTTTCTGATTTTATCCGGAGGAAACAGGATGAACCTAAATCATTTGCACGATTTTCAAGTGCTTGCCGAGATCCGCCACTATACCCAGGCGGCCCGGAAGCTTTCCATCACCCAACCGGCTCTGACCAACGCCATCAACGCTCTGGAAGAGGAGCTGGGAGCTCCGCTTTTTATCCATGAGGGGAGAAAGGTGGAGCTGAGCCCCTGCGGCGAAGTATTTCTTCCCCATGTGAATCAGATTTTCAGCGAACTAAAGCTGGGGATTTCCCGTGTGGAGAATCTAAAAAAGCAGCAGGAAAACACGATCCGGCTGAGTTATATTGATTTGCTGGAGATGGATTTTATTCCTGCGCTGGCCAGGAGTTTTTCGGAAGCGGAGGGAGAGCGGGCGCCCCACTTTGAGATGCGTCATGCGACGACCGGAGAAGCGCTGCGGCTTCTCCGCCAGGACGCACTGGACTTTGCCTTCTGCCTGAACATAAGAGAAGAGCCGGACCTCGCGTTCCTGCCGGTGCAGGAGCGGGATTTTGTTCTGCTGGCTCCGGAAGGCCACCCGCTGCTTGAAAAAGAAACGGTTACGTTAAAGGATCTGGAGCCGTATCCGTTTATCCACTACAGCAGGGACAGCGGTATGCGGAGCCTGACGGAGGGAATTTTGCAGGGGAGAGGCGTTTTGCCTGAGAAGGTCAGCGAGGCGTACAATGAGATGGACATTATTGGTCTGGTTTCCTACGGAAAAGGTATTTCCCTGGTCCCGGAGATGCCGGTGCTGCAATATTTTGCTGTGGGCGCCCGAAAGATCGAAGATTTGGAGGAGAGATGTTCTGTCTGCCTGGCATTCCGGGCGGACCGGGAACTTGCCGGGACCCGAAAACGCTTTTTAGATTTTTGCCGGGAAGCCTGCGGCGGTGAACGTGGGAAAGACAAAGAATTATTGTGATAAGTTCCGCTTATCAAAAGGAAAAAAATAGAAATTAGACGGCGCCTGCTCGGTATGGTATGGTAGAAGCAGGAAGCCGTCTGATTTTGATTTGAGGGCAGGGCGCGGGTGAGGGCAGGGCGTGGGGATCTTCCGGCGACCGAAAGACCAGCGGCCTCCTCCGAATTTGAAAACGGCCGTATAAGGGGGTATGAAAATGAAAACAAGAGTAACGGAAATCCTGGAGATTACCTATCCCATTTTGCAGGGGGCCATGGCCTGGATCTCAGACTGCCATCTGGCGGCCGCGGTGTCCAATGCCGGGGGCGCGGGAATCATTGCCACTGGCGGGCAGACGGAAAACTGGATCCGGGAACAGATCCGCGAGGCCAAGCGCCTGACCAACCGGCCGTTCGGCGTGAATCTGGGCCTGGCGATCCCGGCTGATGACTTGAACGCCATGATCCGGGCGATCTGCGAGGAGAAGCCTGCGTTTGTGACCGTGGGGGCGGGGAACCCGGTTCCCTTTATCGAGACCTTTCACGCCAGCAAAATAAAAGTGGTGGGGATCATTCCGAATACGAGACTTGCGAAAAAAGTGGAAGCGGCCGGGATCGATCTGATTGTTGTCGAGGGTACGGAGGCCGGAGGCCGGATTGGGAAACTGACCACCATGGCGCTTTTGGAGAATGTGCTTCCGGAGGTGAAGCTGCCGGTTTTAGCCGCAGGCGGGATCGTGGACGGGCGCGGCATGGCAGCCGCCATGATTATGGGGGCTGAAGGGATCCAGATGGGGACCCGTTTTTTGGCCAGCAAGGAGTGCATCGTTCATCCTCAATATAAGGATGAGATTCTAAAGGCCGGGGATGAACAGTCGGTATCCATCGGACTCTCCCGGAATAAAGGGCTGCGCGGGTTAAAGAGCCCGTTCACGGAGCGCTACACCCAGATGGAAAACAGCGGAGTCAGCACCGAGGAGCTGAGCCTTCTGGTAGCCGGTATTTCTGAGAAAGTGGCGAAAGAGGGACTGGGAGCGGATGGCATGAACGGGATGGTGCAGTGCGGACAGGCCGTCGGGCCGGTCAAGGAAATCCTCAGCGTAAAAGAGATTATCGAGCGCACGGCAGAGGAAGCGGAACAGCTGCTGAAGAACGCTTACCGGCTGGCGGCGGAATCTTAGGGCGCACGGAAAAGGCGGGTTTTTCTCACTAATATAAGGGGCTGGCACAAGATTAAATTTGTGTCAACCCCTTTTTACCGATTTCGCCGCCAGGCGTTCTAATGAGTATAATCCAAGAGCCGGATCCCGTCTCCCAGATCGTTCTGAATCAGTTCTTTCATCTTTTTCGCAAAGGGACAGGGATACCCAATGGGCGTACCCTTCTGGATACAGGATGCAAACGCGATGGTATCCGCACCCCGCTCGACCAGTTTTCTGGCCCGCAGCACCGACTTCTTGGCCGGGCAGCCGCCGCAGTTGGCAAAGCCGACGATCTCAATCTCTTCTTCGACCCCTTCAAAAACGCCCTTCTTCTCCCGAACCATCCGAAAATCCGTGGTTCCCGGACAATAGTCCTCCGTCTGCATACAGCGAATCATTCCAACTTTCATGACAGGATCCTTTCTCTATGATTACTCTAAAATATCTATTTTTTCAGATTTCCTTCCGGCACGCCATAAGATAAGACCTATTCTCTGTATCCGATCTTTCGGGCGAGAAAAGAATCGATCTCTTACAGCTCCGGCGGTATGTTCTTGTGAAGCATTCGGTAGTCATTGGGCGAGTAGCCGATCCGCTTGATAAAAAGCTTGGTAAAGTGGGCCGGGTTGTTGTAACCGACGGTGTATGCGATCTCGGCAATGGAGAGATCCGTGTTGATCAGCAGCGCCTTTGATTTGCTGAAGCGCACGTCGATCAGATAATTGATCGGGGAAATCTGGAACTCTTTTTGCAGCAAATGGCTGATGTGTCCGGCGCTCATGTAAAAATGCTGGGACAGAGTTTCCAGGGAAATGTCCTCCGCATAGTGGTTATAAATATAGGAAAGAATATCACAGGCCAGAGGATTTTCCCTTGCCTTCCAGTGAGGCGCGGTATCTTTATAATTTTTCCGGAGAAGCACCAGGAGCGGGGCCAGAATCATGCGGCCAAGTTCGGTGTCCGGCTTTGGTTCCCGGTACATCCGCCAAAGCTCCATCATGGTGCTGCTCAGATAAGGCGTATGGGTCCCTTCTTTGATCAGTGGATAGGAAGTGGGATAAATAATGTTATTCGGCGCGGATTTGTCTTTCCAGTGGACGTCCGACACCACCAGTACCAGAGTTTTCATCGGATTGTGAAGGCTGGATGCGCCCGCATGGATGAAGCCGCTTTCAATGACCAGGATGTCCCCCTTCTCAACGGAAAAATGTTGATGATTGACCATATAGATTCCATTTCCGGAAGCGACATAAACCAGTTCGGTGACGTTCTTGTGCAGATGAAAGGTATAAGCCTGATCGGTCAGGTTATAGTCCAAGTGCATCCGCTCAATCGTGGGAAGGCAGCCGTCAAAGTAATCTTGAAAAAACATAGAGACTCCTTTCTGCAACGGATCAAAAAGGGCGCGGAAACAGGATGGAAACATCCTCATCTTAACATAATTCAGCACAAATCGCAAGATAGTTCATATCGAAACAAAAAGAGTGGCGGCTTTGCGGCTGAAAAACGTGTTTTTTTTCCTTTCACAGATGTAAAGATAATTTATGGAACAAGTAAAAATAGAGGATGGAAAATTAAGCCCGCCTAATTTATAATTTTGCTTGTACAAATTAAAGGTCGGACGGCCATTCACATAGAACAGACCTGGAATAGGTTTTTTGTAGGAAAACAATGACAGAGACAGGTCTGTCTATCGGGAAACGGCAGAATCGGATCCGAAGAAATAAAAATTATCAGAAAAATGTATGAGGAAATGAAACATGAAAATTACGAAAATCGAAGTCTTAAAGGTGAAAACGGTCCGGCCCACCTGGAGGCCAGTGTACTGCCGGATTTACACCGATGAAGGGATCTATGGTGACGGCGAGGCGGCGCTGGCCTACGGGAGGGCAGCGGACGCAGGCTTTGCAGCAGTAAAGGAATTTGCCGGTCTGGTCATCGGGATGGATCCTTTAAAAAATGAGGTGATCTGGGACAAGCTATATAAGACCACGTTCTGGGGGCAGAACGGCGGCCCGGTGATCTTTGCCGCGATCGGAGCCATCGACATGGCGCTTTGGGATATCAAAGGTAAGTTCTTTAACGCCCCGATCCATCAGCTTTTGGGAGGCGCCCGCAGAGACAAACTTCGTTCTTATGCCAGCCAGCTCCAAAATGGCTGGGAGAATAACCGGGAAGATTACGTATTCCAGTACGCGCCGGAAGATTTTGCCGATGCGGCGAAGAAGGCGGTTGCGGAAGGATATGACGCGGTAAAATTTGACTTTTTTGAGAAGAAGCCGGATCACGGCGCTTTTGACACGGAGGACCGCAGATGTTTTGTACTTCCCAAAGACCTGCATACGATCGAAGAGCGTTTGGCTGCTGTCCGGGAAGCGGTCGGACCGGATGTGGATATCATTGCGGAAGCCCATTCCCGGATGGACGCCCCCGGAGCCATTCGATATGCAAAGATTTTGGAAAAATACGACGTCATGTTTTTCGAAGAGCCGGACACTCCGACCCCATATATGACGAAATATATCGCCGATAAAGTAAACATTCCGCTGGCCAGCGGGGAACGGGTTTATGGCAGGTGGCAGTTCGTCCCGTATTTTGAGGACCGGTCCTTGCAGGTGATCCAGCCGGATCTTGGGAACTGCGGCGGGTTCACGGAGGTGAAGAAGATCTGCGATATGGCCCACGCCTACGACGTGGCGGTTCAGGCTCATATCTGCGCGAGCCCGCTGTCTACCACCGCGGCGATCCACCTGGAGGCGGTTCTCCCCAATTTCGTGATTCACGAGCATCATATTGTCAATCGGATTACATATAACATGGGGCTTACCACAGTGGATGAGCAGCCTGTAGACGGCTATCTGGCGGTCCCGAACGCCCCCGGTTTGGGAAATGAAATCAGCGAGCAGGCATACAAACAGGCAGAGGCATTTGCTGTTGTAGAATAAGGAAAGCATAGGAGGGAGAAACATGAAAAAAATATTATCTATGGCACTGGCATTGACGATGTTGGCGACCGTATGCACCGGTTGTCTGGGAGGCGGATCCGAAGCGACGACTGCGGCGGCCGGGACGACGGCAGCTGCGGGCGGTGCCACGGCGGCTGCGGAGACCACGGCGGCCGGAGAGACCACGGCGGCTCAGGACGAGACCAAGCCCCTGGCGGACGGCGCGGTCGGCCTGAAACTTTCTACCACCATGAAACAGTTGGAGCTGACAACGGTTCCCAACGGCATGGGCGTTCAGGCGATGGACGACGGTCTGCGCGAGAAGAGCAGCGGCAGCTTGTATCTGGACATGTATCTGGACGGCGTGCTGGGCAGCAGCGCAGATGAGCTGATCGGCGGCGCTCAAAACGGAGCTTTCGACATGATCGCATTATCTTTTGGCAGTTGGGGGGACTATACGGACGCATTCGCTCCGCTCTCGATTCCGTACCTGTTTACCAGCTCCGAGCAGCTCTATCAGTTTATCGACGGGGAGATCGGAGACGAGATCAAGCAGAAAGTGGAAACGGATACCGGCATGGTTGTTCTGGCGTTCCTGGACGTTGGCTTCCGCAACGTGACCAACAACCGCAGCCCCATCAAAACCCCGGATGATATGAAGGGGCTGAAAATCCGTACGTTAAACGACAGATATCAGATCGCCGCCATGGAAGCGCTTGGCGCTTCGACGCAGCAGACCAGCTTCTCCGAGCTGTACAGCGCGCTGCAGCAGGGCCTGGTGGACGCACAGGAAAACCCGATCATCAACACCTACACCTCCAAATTTTATGAGGTGCAGAAGTACATGACGCTGACCAGACATAACTACACCTTTACGATCCTTGCGATTTCCCGGACGGCCTTGGACCGCCTGACTCCGGAACAGCAGCAGATGGTCATCGACATGGGCAAGGTTGCTCAGGATACCTGCCGGTCTCAGCTGGCCGCCAAGGAAGGCGAGATCTTAAAGGAGCTGAGTCAGAAGATGGAGATCTATGATCCCACCGTCGAAGAGCTGGAGAAATTCCAGGAAGTGGCGAAAACCTCTTGGGGCCAGATCGAACAAGATATGGGCAGCGAAAACTTTAACCGCTATGTGAATGCGGCTAATGAGATTGCGGAGTCTCTGAAATAGAGCAGAGACAAAACATAACGACAACGGAGCCGGTGGATGGGGGATTGAAACCACCGGCTCATCTTCTCAAAACTATGTTTTTCTTATGGAATTTAACAGAATTGTCTATTCAGAGAAAGATGAGGGTAACCGATGAAAGGAAAATTCAATGGCAAGAAGTTTCTGAATGAATTTGAAATTTATCTGGGAACGATTGTTTTCCTTGTCCTGACCGCACTTTTGACCATCCAGGTGATTTCCCGTTATGTGTTCAACAGTGCGATTACCTGGGCGGAGGAACTGGCTGTTATCATGTTTGTCTGGCTGATTTACCTTGGGGTAGCCGGCGCGGTCACCAACCGGAAGCATTTGAAAATCGATGCTCTGATCAATGCGGTCCCATTTCGGGTGAAACGAGTTCTTTTGATCCTGGATAATGTGATCACATTCGGGTTTTGCGCTTTTGTCATTTTCCCGTTCAGCCAGCTGATTGTCAACCTGGCGAACAGCGGGACAAAGACTTCCCTGCTGCGTCTGCCGAAAGCAGCGATTTACAGTATCGTACCTTTTTGTCTGGCGCTGACCTGTATCCGGCTGATTCAGGATACCGTCAAGCTGACGAAAGAAAATGAGAAAGAACTTGGCAGTTCAAAACCTACGATTGATATCGAGGCCCTGGAGGCAAAGGCCGAAGAGCTGAGACGCCAGCAGGAACTGGAGAGAAAGGAGAGTGGCAAATAATGGGAGTAGCCGTACTGTTTATCGTGATGGCCGTGACGCTGGCAATCGGAGTTCCAATCGGCGTCAGCCTGGCCCTTTCTATGTATGCTCTGCTGTTGGTGGAACCGGTGACCACCAGCGCGTTTATTGCCCAGTCCATGTATTCCGGCGTGGCGTCCTTTACCATGTTGGCCCTGCCGTTCTTTGTGCTGGCAGGCGGGATCATGGATACCGGAGGCATTTCCAAGCGGATCGTTTCCGTGGCCAATGCCATGATCGGAAATGTGACCGGCGGCCTTGGGATCGTCACCATTGTGGCCTGCATGTTCTTCGGTGCCATTTCCGGTTCCGCTCCGGCCACCGTGGCTGCCATCGGCGCAATCATGATTCCGAGTATGATCATCAACGGCTATGATAAGGCCTATGCCACCGGCCTGGTGGCCGTGGCGGGAAGTCTGGGCGTGGTCGTGCCGCCGAGCTATCCGATGGTGATCTACGGCGTGACCAACAATGTCTCGATCAGCGCTCTGTTCATGGCCGGCATCGGCCCGGCTTTGGTGGTTGGCGGCGTACTGATGATTTTCAACTATTTTTACGCGAAAAAACATGGGCTCAAGGGTTCCGGAGAAAAATTCCACGTCAAGAGACTTCTCAAAGCGATCTGGCAGGCCAAGGCGGCTTTGCTGATGCCCGTGATCATCCTCGGCGGAATTTACAGCGGAGTATTTACGGCGACCGAGGCCGCGGTGGTATCCGTGGTGTACGGTATCTTTGTGGGATTGTTTGTCTATAAGGAAATCTCTCTGAGAAAAGTGATCGGCCTGTTTAAGGACAATGTTGCGTTTATCGGCGGCATGATGTTCACCTTTGCGCCTGCGGCCGCTTTGGGGAGCGTGTTCTCTTACCTGGGCGTCCAGAAAGCGATCAGCAGCTTTTTCCTGGGAATTTCGACGAACCCGTACATTGTTCTGCTTTTTGTCTTTATTATCCTGGCGATTGCCGGTATGTTTATTCAGACCACGCCCTGTACGATCATTCTTTCCCCGATTCTGCTTGCAATCGTCCAGTCGGTGGGAATCAATCCGGTCCATTTCGGTGTGATCATGACGTTGGCGCTCTGCATTGCTTTTGTGACGCCGCCCGTCGCGTCGAACTTGTTCGTGGCCATGACCATGACGGGGCTCAGTATGAACAAATTGGTGAAGATCGCCTGGCCATTGATCGTGGCGCTCTTTATCTGTCTGTTTATCTGCGGATATATCCCGCAGATCAGCCTGGGTCTCCTGGATCTTTTTGGGGTTCCGTATTAAAGAAGAACAAAAAATGGAAGGAATACGATTATCTGATTCGTATTCCTTCCATTTTTTGTTGCTCACCCGCTTTTTTGGGAAATGCCAAAAGAGATTATTCCCACCGGAAAAATTTCAGTGCAATCCCGGTGCAGACGAGGGTTAAGGCGCACATGGCCAGGAGGGGAAGCAGGACGCCGCTGATCGGAAGGCCGAGGGACGCGGCTTTCAGCAGCTTGATCCCCTGGGTCAAAGGAAGCAGATCCGCGGCTTTTTGCAGGGCGGCGGGCATGACCTCATAGGGCAGAGTCGCACCGGAGAAGATCAGCATGGGGAAATAGAGGAGGCTCGCGATCACGCTTGCCGTCTTTAAGTTCGGGGCGACGCCTCCCACCATCACCCCGATGCTGAACATGGAGATCAGTACCAGCAGATAGCCGCACAAAAAAAGGGCGGGAGAACCGTGGATCTGCAGCCCGAAAAAGAGTTTTCCCGTCAGCAGGAGAAGCAGCAGGGAGCAGACGGCATACAAGGTGTAAATGACAACCTGGACCAGCAGGATCAAAGCAGGGCTGGCCGGCGTCACCTGGAACCGTTTAAGTATTTTGCGGCTCCGGTAATCCGACACCACGAGCGGCAGCCCCATGACCCCGCCGGCGCAGATGGAGATGGAAGCGAGCGCGCCGAAGGACTGTTCCAAAAACGTGTATCCCGCGCCTTCAAAAGCTGGTTCGCCGCCGTAGATCATGCCCAGGATCGCTAGGACTGCGAGGGGCATGCAGATCGCAAAAAGAACCATGTCCATTCCCCGAAGGGAAAGTTTCAGCTCGGTTTTCAGCATGATTAAAAAAGTTTTCATTTTTCCTCCTCCGTAAACCAAAGATAAGCATCCTCGAATGTTTCAAAGGGGCTTGCCGCAACTGCCTCCGCCGTGGTCCCGGTGAATACGGCGCGCCCGTGTTTTAAGATGCAAATGCGGTCGCAGAGCGCCTCCACCTCGTCCATAAAGTGTGAGGTCAGAAGGACGGTCAGCCCTTCGGCCTTTAACGCGGAGAGCATTTTCCACACATCCCTCCGCGCCCGCGCATCCAGACCTGTCGTCAGCTCATCCAGAAAGACCACCTCCGGCCTGGGAATCAGAGCCAGCACGATAAACAGCCGCTGCTGCTCTCCGCCGGACAGGTCCGCAACCAGGTTTTTTTCTTTTCCCTCCAGCCCGAATTCAGCCAGAAGACGGTGAAAATCATCCGGGCCCTGGTAGAGGGAAGCGGTGACCTCGCAGAGCTCCCGGACTGTGATTTTTTCCTGGCAGGCGGTTTCCTGGAATTGGACGGCCTACCCGCTGAAACAGTTTCTTTCGTTCCGAACGGGGATCTTTTCCCAGGATGCGCACGGTTCCGCCATCCGGCCGCCTGGTTCCGAGCATACACTCGATCGCCGTACTTTTTCCCGCGCCGTTGGCCCCCAGCAGCCCGAAGACCGAACCGCGTCCCACCGACAGGGTCAGGGACTTTAAGGCGGAGAGGCTGCCGTATGATTTTGAAAGTTCCTTGACTTGTATTGCTTGCTCCATCATTTTGACCTCCTGTGTTTGTTGTACCAAAAGAATACCACCAGCGAAAAGACTGGTGGTAAAGTGGAGGCTTAGCCGAATTGAATTTTCATACCGGCGAGCATTTCCAGCATGAGGAGGGCGTTTTGTTCCGCCTCCTGGAGTGACAAGATCAGTTTGTCACAAGCGGAAATGATGTCGCTGTCGGCCCTCGGCGTATTGAGCGCCGTCTCTATGTTTGTATTGGGATCGGCGGAGAGTTCCCGGAGCAGCCGGAGAATCGCTTCGAGGGAATAATTGGCGCACCGGAGCGCCCGGATGATTTTCAGGCGCTGGACATCCTCGCCGGAATAGACGCGGTAGCCGTTTTCTTTCCGCCTGACGGTCAAAAGGCCGTTCATCTCCCAGTTGCGGAGGGAGTCCATGGAGATTCCCAGACAATCGGAGACTTCTTTTCGGGTCTGCAACGGGGCGAAAGCCGCCGCCCCACCGTCCAGAAGACGTCTGACAATCTCAATGGCCTCCTCCGCGTTCCGGCGCTCCTGCCGCACTTGGTTCAAATATTCCAGGGTCAGCTCCTGGGCCCGTCCGAAGTTCCCTTGAGCGGATACCTGGACCATCTCCACGATTTTTTTCCGCAGGCCGTTTTGCAGGACTTCCACCTGAAAAGCCAGGCGGGCCAGACGGAATTGGGCGATGTGGGCGTCGGTAAAGACGCGGTATCGGTTCTTCTCCCGCGCAGGTTCGGGAATCAGTTTTAATTTTTCGTACAGCCGAACGGTATTGGGGTGTATTCCAATGATTTTCGCAACCTCTGCGGTCCGGTAAGTCTGCATACGGCACCTCCTGTTCCCTTTTATTTTACCCCTCAGAATAAGTCTGGTGTTATAATGGAGAGTACAGTTTAACAAAAAGAACGGAAAAATGCAAATCAGCGCACCGCCGGTCAGAGGATGTTTTTTTCGGTTCGCTCGATCCTGACCTTTGGGACTTATAATTACAGCAAAAAACGTCGAGAATATTTTTAACCGTAAGAGTAAGATAGAAACTGTCAGGAGGGAACGAACATGACGGAGAAGGTAAAGGCGGTTCAGCGGATGCAGGACTATATTGAACAGCATCTGTGCGAGGAGATCACACTGGCGCAGCTGGCGGAGGTGTCCCTTTATTCACCCTGGTATTCCTACCGGCTGTTCCAGCAGTATACGGATTTGACGCCGGCCGATTATATTCGGCGGCTCCGGCTGTCCAAGTCCGCGCTGCGGTTGCGGGATGAAGCCTGCCGGATCCTGGATGTGGCCCTGGATATGGGGTTCGGGAGCGTGGACGGGTATCAGCGGGCGTTTTACCGCGAGTTCGGCTGCAATCCAAAAGAGTTTGCCACAAAGCCAATCCCCCTTCCCCTGTTCGTCCCTTACGGCGTCATATACCGAGAACTCAGAAAGGAGCCAGAAGAAATGGAAACAGTAAGAAATGTGTTTATCCAGACTGTTGAGAAGCCGGGGAGGAAAGTCATCCTGAAACGGGGCGTCAGCGCCGCCGACTATTTTCAGTACTGCGAGGAGGTTGGCTGTGATGTCTGGGGAGTGCTCACCAGCATGAAATCCATCGGCGGGGAGCCGGTGTGCCTGTGGCTGCCGGAAGCCTACCGCGCCCCTGGAACATCCGAGTACGTGCAGGGCGTAGAGGTGCCCGCAGACTATGACGGCGTGGTTCCGGAAGGGTTCGAGGCAGTGGAGTTCCCGGCTGCCCGGTACCTGATGTTCCAGGGACAGCCTTTTGAGGAAGAGGACTACTGCCAGGCCATCACAGAGGTACAGCAGGCGATCGAAAACTACAGTCCGGCGTCTCTCGGACTTGTGTGGGACGAGGCCAATCCCCGGATTCAGCTGGAGCCGGTCGGAACAAGAGGCTATATTGAGCTTTGCCCGGTGCGCCCGAAAGACGCGTAACGGTTGCTGCCGGTCAGCTTCCTTTCCAAGCAGTTGACAAAAAATGGGTTCGCGCTTAGAATGAGACTAACGCAAAGGATCATATCGAACACAAAAGAAAGGCTGTTGACTACCAGTATGGAAAAAATCGGAGAAGGCGACGAGGAAGTCCGGGACCGTTCCACTGTCCGGAGCATTGAGAAGGCGCTGAAAATTCTGCGCCTCTTTTCTTACCGGGAGGGCGAACTGTCCCACTCGGAGATTTCAAAGCGGATGGGATGGACCACCTCCACCACGTCAAGACTTCTGAACACCTTGGTGGAGAACCAATTTTTGATGAAGGATGCGGAAAACGGAAAATACCGGCTGGGCAGCGCGGTTCTCTACCTGGGCCGGGTGGCGGCTGCCAATGCGGACCTGAGGCGGATCAGTTATCCAATCTTGCTGAAACTCAGCGACCAGACCGGCGAGACCGCCCATATTTATGTGCGCGCGGGAATCTATCGAACCTGCTATGAGCAGGTGGAAAGCGAGCAGGCCGTGCGCCAGGTGTCGGCGGTGGGATCAAAGGAGCCGGTTTGGACGGGAGGCACCGGGACGGTTCTCCTGGCTTTTTTGGACGCCGGGGAGCAGGAACCGGTGCTGGCGCAGATCCAAAGAGAGCACCCGGAGGTCAACCAGGCCGCCCTGCGGGAGAGGCTTTTGGGGGCCAGGAGCCGCGGGTATGTTGAGCGGCACGGAATGGATGAGAATCAGGTTGGCTCGGTAGCCGCCCCGATCTGGAATGCCGAAGGGAAAGTGGAAGCCTGCCTGGCCGTATCCATGCCCAGCTTCCGTTTTCCGGAAGATCCAAAAGCGATTCGGGATGCGGTTCTGGAAGGGGCCCTTGAAATTTCCAGACAGTTGGGATACATGGGGTGACAAAGCGGGCCGGAAACTGGGGATAGGAGGAGAATAGGATGCTGGCACAAGACGGAGCTCAGAGCCTGCGGGACTTTACAACTAAGAATGATAGGGAAACCGTCTCCCAAGTGACGGAAGGCGTTTGGTATGTGCTGGGGCTCGGCCATAGCAACGCCGTTTTTGTGGAGGGGGATTCCAGTGTGATCTTAATTGATACGTTGGATACGCTGGAGCGGGGAAAACGGCTGCTGGAGATCATTCAGGAAAAAACAAGGAAAGAAGTAAAGACCATTCTCTACACCCATGGCCACCCGGATCACCGGGGCGGCGCCGGGGCTTTCCGGGAAAGCGCGCCGGAGATCCTTGCTTTTGAGCCGAAAAATGCTCCGCTGGAAAGAACAGAGCTCCTGCAAGGAATTCAGAATCAGCGCGGAGGGCGGCAGTTCGGCTATTCCCTCACCGACGAAGAAGCCATCTCCCAGGGAATTGGACCGCGCGAGGGTGTTGTCTATGGGGAACACCGCGCGTTTGTGCCTCCGACGGCGGTGTATTCGGAAGAGAAAGTCAATCGGAAAATCGACGGGGTGGAGCTGGAGATGGTCCGGCTTCCCGGAGAAGCCGAAGAGCAGATGATGATCTGGTTCCCGCAAAAAGAAGTGCTCTGCTGCGGCGACAATTATTTTGGCTGTTTTCCGAACTTATATGCGATTCGCGGGGGACAGTACCGCGACATTGCCACGTGGATCCACAGCTTGGATGTGATTTTATCCTACCCGGCCAGATATCTTCTGCCAGGCCACACGGCGGCTATCACGGGGAGGGGAAAAATCCAGGAAGTGCTGGGGAACTTCCGAAATGCCATGGACTTTGTCTTGACGAAGACTTTGGAAGGAATGAACGCGGGCAAGAGCGCAGAGCAGCTGGCTTCCGAAATCCGGCTGCCGGAGAAATACGCCGGACTCCCTTACCTGGCGGAGCATTACGGCTGCGTGGAATGGACCGTGCGGGAGATCTATTCCGCTTATTTGGGATGGTTTGACGGGAATCCAACCAATCTTCATCCGCTTCCTCCCGAACAGCGGTCGAAAAAAATGCTGGATTTGATGGGCGGAAATGGGAACGTTTTGGCCGCGGCCCAGACCGCGCTTCAGAACAAAGAATATCAATGGTGCCTGGAGCTCTGCGATTTGCTGCTGTTGTCCGATGGGGGTCAACCGGCGCGGCAAATCAAAGCAAATGCACTGGAAAAAATAGCGGAATATGAAACGAGCGCCAACGGACGGCACTATTATCTGGAATGCGCGAAAGAATTAAGAAACAGCCGGTGATCAAGGCCTTCTCTGATCTGCCGGAAGATCCCCCTCTTTGCGGAGGCTGAATCAGGGAGATCTTCCGGCGGTTTCTTTATTCCGTCACGAACCGGGGGGCTCTTTTCAAAAGAGTTTCCGCCTCCTCCATCACTTCTCGTATGATCTCCGCCGCCGGCTGGATTTTCTTTAACGGCTCCAGGCTTTCCCCTACCTGGACAATCCCGTTCTTTCCGTCTTCCCCGGTCCCCAGATCCGCCACGCGTTTGCTGCATCCATTGACGTATTGGCCCAGCGTTTCCGTGGGGACGCCGCTTACTTCCATGGATAGATATTCTTCGGCAAAGGGATTTTTAAGCCCACGCAGGCCTTTTCCGCGGGACCAGCCGATGGTGACGGAATCCGTGTCGGAGGCGGCCACAATGGCCTGAGCGTTGGAGGGGTGGCTCCCACATTCCGAAGCTAGAAGGAAACGGGATCCCATCTGAACGCCGTCGGCGCCCATGATCAAAGCGGCGGCCAGACCGCGTCCGTCCACGATTCCTCCGGCGGCGGCCACCGGCAGGGAGACTTCCGGGAGGATATTGGTCATCAGCGCCATGGTAGTCAGATTGCCGATGCGCCCGCCGGATTCCATGCCTTCGATCACCAGCATGTCGGCCCCGCAGGCCTCCATGCGCTTCGCCAGTTTTGTGTTGGGAACGATGCAGATGGTTTTGATGCCTGCTTCCCGGAAGCGGGGAAGAAAGGGGCGGGGATCCCCGGCCCCCAGGGTCACAAAGTCAATGCCTTCTGCAAGGATCGCTTCCACCAGCTTGTCACGGAGCGGCGTGGTCTGAAGGGAAAGATTGATTCCAAAAGGCTTATCCGTCAGCGTTTTGGTTTTGCGGATTTCCCGGCGCACCCACTCTTCGTCGCGGCCGCCTGCGCCAAGCACACCGGCGCCTCCGGCGTTGGAGACGGCTGCGGTCAGTCCGGCGGTGGTGATCCAGGCCATCGCGCCCATCAAAATCGGATATTGAATTCCTAAAAGTTCTGTCATTTTCGTCTTAATCATCGGAACATCCTTTCTTTGCTGCTCAACCATTTACCGGGCGGCGCGTCCGGAGGAGTCACATTTTTTATGGAATTAAAGGTAGCTTATCATAGCTTTTCTTTTTAGTCTAATCGATAAAATTTGGATTTTGATAGGAAATGACTATGAATGATCTTGCCATCCGGGAAAAGGACGGATATACTGGAGAAAAGGAGGGAGAGAGATGACGCTGCAGCAATTGCGGTATTTTTGTGCGATCGCCCGGCATGCCAGTTACCGAAAAGCATCCGAGGAACTGTTTGTCTCCCAGCCGACCTTGAGCGCGGCGATTTCCGCTCTGGAAAAAGAGCTGGGTTTTCTTTTGTTTGAACGGACGGGGCGGCAGATCGGCCTGACCAAGTACGGGGAGCAGTATTTTCATGAGGTGTCACCGGTGCTGGAGCAGTTGGAACGAGTGACGGACCGGGCGCGGCAGATGGCCAGCGCGGCGGAAGGGCATTTGGATCTGGCCTATAACCCTCCGCTCTCCAAAGGGTTTATTCCCGCCGTGGTGCGGATGTTTTTAGACCAGCCGGAGAATCGGTCTGTGACGGTCCATTTTCATCAAAACTCTTCCCGGCGGATTGTGGAGGGCATTCAGTCCGGCTGTTTCGACGTGGGGTTTTGCAGTTGGATTCCCGGCGCGGCCCGTGTGAATCTGTCCCCGGTTCTCACCCAGGAGATGGTGGGCGTCGTGCCGCCGGGACACCCGTTGGCCGGGAAGACGGAAGTCACGCTTCCGGAGCTGGGCCGGTTTCCGGTGGTGGCTTACTCCCCCCATTCCGGCCTCCGGAGAATCGTGGATGAGTTTTGGGAGACGGCTGGAGTCGCCCCCTGTATCCGGGCGGAAGCGGAGGACGAGGACGCGATTGCCGCCTTGGTGGCTTCCGGCTTTGGAGTCGGGCTGGTGGCAAAGATGCGGGCACTCCGTTTTCTCCCGGTCCGGCAGATGAAAATCAAGGGGATCTCTTGCTCCCGGACGTTGTACCTTGCTTCCTCCGCCGAGCGTTACCTGACGCCTGCCGCGCAGCGGTTTCTTACTTTTATCCGGGAGCTTGCCGGTACAAGGCGGCTCCCGGATATCTGAACATCGTTTTATACGATCCGGTGCATCTCGCGGAATTTTTCCGGGGAGACACCGGATCGTTTTGTGAAAAGCTTGCTGAAATGGTAGCAATTCCCATAGCCGACCCGCTGAGCGATCTCGTGGACCGGCTGCTGCGTGTTGATCAGATACCATTTGGCCTCGCAGATTCTTCGATTGATCAGATAATTAATGGGAGAGATATGGAATTCCTTTTTAAATTCGCTGCTGATGTGACTGCTGCTGACAAAGAAGGCCTGAGAAAGGGAGGCCAGGGTCACATCCTGGTCATAATGACTGTTGATATAATGAAGGATGTCCTGGGACAGGGATTTTTTCGGCAGAGAAAAGGCGATCTGCGAGGTGGAAAAGATTTGCCGGAATATGTTCCAGAGAGCGCCGCCCAACATATTACAGATATCGGCGTTTTGGGCGATTCCGTGCTGGGCAATTTCCACCATTGCCTCCATCAGCTTTAAAATAAAAGTGTAATATTTTCCGGAAGACATCACCGGAGAGACATCCGGCCGGATTACCACGTCTTCATTTCCCGGCGCAAAAGGCGACTGACGGAACCGGCAGGTATAAAGGTAGACAGGGGCGTCGGATTCCACCATATGAAGAAATCCGGGACTGATTGCAAGGATATCCCCGGCCGTCACGGTAAATGACTGGTTATGGATGGTGACGGTGGTGGAGCCTTGTTTTACGAGATGCAATTCAACTTCATTATCGTGCATGTGCACGTTGGCCTTCCACGTGTGATTTTCCTGTGAACAAGTAATCCTGGTCACGATCGGAAGGAAATCTTTGGACACGGTTTGAATTCGTTCTTGCGTTTCCCGTCTGTAATCCATTTGTAGTCCTCTCTATCCGGGCCGTCTCGGTTCCGCCTTAAATTTGCTTTTCCTCAATGAAAGCCCAAAGATCCGGCGGCTAAAGCAGCCGTTCGATTGATAAGATAGTTTAAAAAAGTGTGTAAGATAATTGGATGAAAGGGGAGATTTTCACCCCTTATCTTATCATAAGCATGAAAAAACGTCAATTTCCGCTGGAATGGATACCAGAAGATAATTGGAAAGGGTTCAAAATATATTACATTTCTTCTTCGGAAAAATTCAATATAATGCAGATATACCGGTTGCGCAGCCGAACAGAATCAGATGGGAAAACATCTGAATGGTAAGGAGTTAAAATTTGATGGATGCACTGGTAAAAAAAGAGAGGAAGAAAAGACGGACCGTGTTCCGGGTGCCGGTTATGACACCGCGGGAAGCAGTGGAAATGATCCGGGATGGAGATACCGTTGCCTTCTGCGGCGCCGGAGGGGGAATTACGGAGGCTACGGAAGTGATCGAAGCTTTGGCGGAGCGGTACCGCACGACCGGGTTCCCGAAAGATCTGACTCTCTTTCATTCGACAGGATTGGGGGACCGGAAGGAGAGAGGGATGTCTCCTCTGGCCCAAAAGGGCTTGGTGAAAGCCGCAATCGGAGGTCATTGGGGACAATCCCCGCGCCTCGCCGACATGGCAGATAAAAACGAAATCGAGGCGTACAACTTCCCGATGGGAGTGATGAGCCAGATGATGCGGGCGGCGGCGGCCGGACAGCCGGCGGTGATCACCCATGTAGGGCTTGGCACGTTTTTAGATCCCAGACAGCAGGGCGGCAAGCTGAACGAAGTTACGAAGGAAGACTTAATCGAGCTCTATGAGCAGGATGGAAAAGAGTATTTGAAATACCGGACCATCTTTCCGGACGTAGCGATCATCCGGGGGACCACAGCCGACACGGAAGGGTATCTGTCCATGGAGGATGAGGTGGTGAATGTGGACAACCTGGCCACGGCCATGGCGGTGCACAATAACGGAGGAACCGTGATCTGCCAGGTGCAAAAGGTGGTCAAAGCCGGCAGCCTTCACCCGAAACGGGTTCATATTCCCGGATATCTGGTGGACGCCCTGGTGGTGGTTCCGGAACAAAAACAATTATACGGCGCGCCGGTCAACCGGTTTATCTCCGGGGATTATATCCAGGACTTTGAAGAAGAGTCCGGACGGATGCCTCTCAATGAGCGGAAAGTGATCGCCAGGAGGGCGCTGATGGAGGTAGAACCCGGCGATATCGGGAATGTAGGAGTGGGAATCTGCGACGGCATCGGCGTGGTGGCAAAGGAAGAGGGGGTGAATGAACAGTTTACCCTGACCGTTGAGACCGGAGCCGTAGGAGGCGTGACCGCCCAGGGAATCTTTTTCGGAGCCACCGTCAATATGAGAGCCCTGGTGGATATGCCTTACCAGTTCGATTTCTACGACGGCGGAGGGCTGGATATTTCGTTCCTCTCTTTTGCGGAGCTGGACCGCTTTGGCAATGTAAACGTACATAAATTTAACGGCAAGGCCATGGGAACCGGCGGTTTCGTCAATATTTGCCAGAATTCCAGGAAAGCGGTGTTTTGCGGCACGCTCCGGAGCGGCGGGCTCCGGACGAAGGTGGAGGACGGGAAGATTTCCATCGAGCAGGAGGGGCGTTACCGGAAGATGGTGGAACAGGTTCCAGAGATCACTTACAACGGCCGGGAGGCCGCCGAAAGAGGACAGGAAGCCGTCTATATCACGGAACGCGCTGTGTTCCGGCTGAGTCCGGAAGGCCTAGTGCTGACGGAGGTTGCGCCGGGACTGGATCTGGAGCGGGATATTTTTTCCCAGATGGATTTTCGTCCCCTTGTATCTCCCGACCTAAAGGAGATGGATGCGAGACTCTTCCGGGATGAGAACATGGGAATCCGAGAAGAATTTAAGGCAAAGACAAAGGATCGGAAAGGAGCGGATCATGAGCCAGGAAAAGAAATATAAGCTTCCCTTTGCAATCGGGGACAGCACGACATTTACCAAAACCATAGCGGAGTGCGATATCTATCAGTTCGCAGGAACCACCGGGGATTTCAGCCAGATGCACACCAATGAGGCGTTTATGAAGACGACGAAATATAAAACCCGGATGGCCCACGGCATGCTGACGTTTTCCATCGGCGTAACCGCGACGACTCTGATCCAGATCCAGGCCAAATCATCGATGCCCAGCGTATCTTATGGATTTGACAAAGTGCGCTTTATCCGGCCGGTCTTTCCGGGAGATACGGTGACGGCTGTCTATACGATTGTGGAGCTGGACGAAGAAAACCTGAAATCCTTTGGAAAGCTGGAGATCTTCAATCAGAATCAGGAGATCGTGGTAGCAGCCACCCACATTTTGAAGTTTTTCCCGCTGGAGGAAACCGGCGAACCGGATCAGGCGTGCTGATTTGTTTCCCAAAAGCGTGTACTTCTATAGAACAAAATGACCGTGCGTGTACTTGAAAAAATGTGATAGGACTTTTTTCTCCGGACCAATTCCGGAGTGGAAAGATAAACAACTTGAAGGAGGAAATCAAATGAAAAAGGCAATGAGTATCCTGTTATCGGCAGTGATGGTTTTGGGAATGGCATCCTGTGGAAGCGGCGGAGGAACGACGACGGCGGCGGAGACTACGGGGGCGGCCGGAACCACCGGCGCAGCCGCGGCAACGACGGCGCAGGCGGACACGACAAAGGCGGAGCCGTCCGGCGATGCGATTGTCTGCAAGCTGGCCTTAACCGTATCTGCGGATCATGCCTACGCGAAAGCCTATCAGAAAATGGCGGACCTGATTGAGGAGAAGACCGGAGGAGCTGTCAAATGCGAGATGTATTATGACGGACAGATGGGCACGGACCGCGAGGTGATCGAGTCCATGCAGATGGGAATGATGAGCGGCACCATGTGCTCCACCAATACCTTTTCGATCTTTGCGCCGGGGCTGGAAGTATTTGACCTGCCCGCCCTGTTCCCGACCAGAGAGATCGCCTATGCCATCCAGGACGGCGAGCTGGGGCAGGAAGTCATGGATCTGTTAAACGGAACCGGAGTGACCGGCTATGGCTTTATGGAAGGTGGCTACTATTACCTGACCAACAACAAGAATGAAATTACCACCATGGATCAGTTAAAGGGGCTGAAGGTCCGTTCCCAGGAAGCAACTGCCCAGAAGATGACTTGGGAATGCCTGGGGATGCTGCCAACGATCATGAGCTTCAGCGAACTGTTCACAGCGCTGCAGCAGGGCGTTATCGACTCTCAGTGCAACATTGCTCCCAACGTGATCAATTCCAAGGTCTATGAAGTTCAGAAATATGTGACGGATTTCCCGGTCATGTATATGACTTTGATTGTTGCTTTCAGTGATCAGTTTATGAATCAGCTGACCGATGAGCAGAAGCAGGCCGTGCAGGAAGCGGTGGACGAAGCGATCCTGTGGCACCGTGAAAACAATCAGAAACTTGTGGAAGAGGATCTGAAGACCATGGAGGCGAACGGAAACGTCATTTCCAAGCTGGCGGACGGAGAGCTGGACAAGATCCGTGAGGCTTGCGAGCCGGTGTATGAATATGCGCTGGAAGCCCACGGGGATATCGTGACCCGCCTGAATGATGCCGTAGAAGCCATGAAATAATTGCGGCGGCGGCCGCACGGTTCGGGAGATGATTCTTCCTTGCTGCGCGGCCGCACCAAAAAACACTGGGGGGCACATGGTGAACAAAGTTTTCGCAGTGCCAACTACCTTTCAGGCTGAGGAGGAGAAGTAAATGAAGATATTTATTAAGCTGGTGGACGGGCTGAACCGGGTGGTAAAGGTCCTGGTTGTGCTGATGTTCGCCGCTGCCCTGGCATCCATTGTCGGTTCTGTCATCTGCCGTTCCGTGCTGCATATTCCGGTGGCGTGGTCGGAAGAAGTGGCGAAGTTTTTGACGGTTTACATTGTGTATTTTGCCGGAGGCCTGGCAGCCCGGACGGGCCGGCTGACGCGTCTGACCGTGCTGGTGGACGCCCTTCCGCTCAAGGGGAAAGGCAGAAAGGCTCTGGAAGTGATTGTAGGGCTGATCGCCGTTGCCTTTTATGCCTTGGCAGGCTATGCGGCCATGATGGCAATGCAGCTTGCGGCAATGCAGCAGAGCCCTGCTTTAAAGATCCCCATGTGGATCCCCTACCTGGGAATTCCGGCTGGGTGTGTTCTCTTAATCTTGAATACCTTTGCGTGCCTGATCGATCCGGACGCACAGGATGAAATCAAAGGAGGTGTGGCAGAATGAGCCTGCTGTTCCTTGTGATTGCTTTCATATTCTTTTTTCTGATTTCCGCTCCGATTGCGGTAGCCATCGGGCTTGCGTCCCTGCCGGTTGTGATTGACGCGGGGATGCCCATTATGTACATTGGCCAGCGCCTGTTCGCGTCCCTGGATTCTTTTACGCTTTTGGCGATCCCGTTCTTTATCTTGGCCGGTACGATTATGGAGGGAGGCGGCATCTCCCGCCGTCTGATTGATTTTGCCAATACCTGTGTGGGAAACCGCTACGGCGGCCTTGCGATCGTCACGATTGTGGCATCCATGTTTTTTGCCGCGGTATCCGGTTCCGGAAGCGCGACGACAGCTGCCATCGGGGCAATTATGATTCCCGCGATGGTGAATAAGAAATACGATATCCGTTTTGCTTCGGCGACGACCGCCACAGCGGCCCAGATCGGAGTCATTATCCCGCCGAGCATTCCGATGGTACTCTACTGTGTGGGCACCAACAATTCGATCGGAACCATGTTCATCGCCGGTATTGTACCGGGAATCCTGATCGGTATTTCGTTGATCCTCTATGCCGGCCGTACTTCCAAAAAGTTAGGGTATGTGGGAGACCGAAAATACACGGGGGCGGAAAAATGGACGGCTTTTAAAAAGGCAATTTGGGCGTTGCTGATGCCGGTGATTATTCTGGGCGGCATCTACAGCGGCGTCTTTACCCCGACAGAGTCTGCTGCGATTGCCTGCGCTTATGCGCTGGTGGTGGCTCTGTTCGTCTACCGGGAAATCACATTCAAGCAGTTATTCCAGATTTTCCTAAAGTCCAGTATCACCACCGCAGTGGTCATGATCATTCTGTCCACGGCCGGCCTGTTCGCCTCGGTTTTAACCTACGAGAAAGTGCCTCAGCTGGTGGCGGACGCCTTCTTAAGCCTGGGCGGGAACAAATATGTGTTTCTGATTATCATCAATATTCTGCTGTTCTTTGTGGGAATGTTCTTTGACGGAGGCCCTGCGATGATCATTCTGGCTCCGATTCTGGCGCCGGTTGCTGTTTCCCTTGGGATCGACCCGATCCACTTCGGCATCATCATGGTCTGCAACAGCGCGCTGGGCCAGATCACGCCTCCGTTCGGCGTCAACCTGTTCGTGGCCTCCCAGGTGGCGAATATTAAGATGGAATCGATGATAAAGAATTTGCTGCCTTATATGGCGATTGTCGTCATTGATGTATTGTTAATCTCCTACCTTCCGATTATCAGCATCGGGCTTCCGAAGCTGTTTGGGATGATGTAGGAGCGGAAAAAGTTTCTTTCAGGAAAGGGGCTGCCGGATCAGCTAATATATTTAGCTGGCCTGCAGTCCCTTTCCTTGAAATTCAACCTATTGGTTTAGCAACATGGCATACTCCGGCTGTTCCGCTTCCGGAATTTTCAACACTTGCATGGCCTGTTCTTCCGTTAGATTTAACGTCTGCATAATCGTTCGGATGTTGGCGAGAATGGCCTCTTTCCTTCCCTTTTCCAGGCCGGCTTCCAGGCCTTCCTCCCGGAGATCTTTCTCATATAGTTCCCGATCAAATTCTGTTAGTAGCACATCTATCACCTCGCTTTTATGCCGGACAAAGAATTCGCCCAGGCAGGGCCAGGCAACCGCCTCGTCCACCGCCCGATACACAGCTTCCGTCAGCTCCATCGACTTTTCGTATTCCCGAACTTTTGCCACATATGCTGCGTACTCTTTCAGCGATGGGCATTGTTCCATCAACTCCGTATTATGTCCGGCGTTGATATTGAATACGGTTGAAGTCCACTGGTACCCATGGGTCGGATCCGGAACGCAGAAATGATCCGACAGGTGCAGATCGTAGCAATCCTCCGCCAGGTCTTTTTTGCCGTTGTAGAACACGATACAGCGGGGAGTCGGAATCTTTACCTGCTTGCTACCAAATAAGTTTAGGCGGTTGGCCTTGCTGTATGCCTCCAGTTGCCTGGCATAGTAGAGTAACTCTCTTACTGGCATATTCGGATTGTCGGTACTTTGGTGTTCATAAAGATGGATCGTTCCCTGTACCAAAAACGAAACATCGTTTTTCATTCCCATGTAGATCACATCATCCAGCGTTACGATTTGCAGTTCGTTCGGATCCTTGTATTCCGTATGGTTTAGCGCATTGTAGAGGGAAAGCAGAAAAGCTCGGTTTTCTTCTCTTCCAAAGATGCTGCGGAACAGCCGGTCCTTGTACCTGGGGTTTACCGTTACGGTTTCTTTCGTCATTTTTTGTCCTTTCTCTGTGCCTTGGCAGGTATCCTGGGATCAGAGAACAAGGGATGCTTCCATGCGCTTTGAAAATGGAAACACATATGACGAGTAAAGTTATCACATTTTATACGAAGTATCAGATCTTATAGATAATTTAACACACTTGGTTTTCTTCTTCAAGTGTAAGTTCAAATTTGCTTATTAAAAATTTGCGCCTCGTTACTAATCTTGTAAATCGTTGCTTTTGTGAAAGAAGGTGGCAATCACATAAAGGACTTTATGTACGAATCGTTTCCCCGAAAATAATTGTTTGGGGTTTTGAGTCTCTGATTGGAGGGCCGAATTGGCCGCGGATCTGTAAACGGCGCCCTGAAAACTGTCAGGCCGCAGGAGCAGGAGATCAAAAAATGTCAACATATTATAAAAAAGAGCGCAGGATAATTCTATTTTACCTTGAAAAAACAGGAAACCGGTTGGAAAAAAAGGTAAAATGCAGGGGAATTTGGATGGATTTAGAAGGCACATGAACTGGAGAAATATATATAAATCTTAAGAGATTATATGGAGATTAAAATGGATTGCATCTTGGACTAAGAAAGCCGCGCTTTTCTATGGGATAAGAATTGAACCCAAAAGCGAGGAGGAGACACCTTTGCTGTGAGATCTGCCTTGAGAAAAATACGAAAAGCAAATGAAAAGAACAAAAGAAATTCCTGTTACCTATTTGAATAATAGCAAATTATGTGCCAGATATCTAATAGCTCTGATCAAGATAATACTAAACAGAAAACAACAAATAGGATGAGAAATAGTATTGACAAAATTGCAGGAGAAATGCTACGATAACCATACAAAGTTTTGCGGAGTTTAAGTCCGCTATACGGACTAAAAAGAAAAGGGAACGCAAAACGAGAAAAGAATCAAAAAGGAGGAAAATTTATGAAAAAGCGTATCATGTGTTACTGCTTGGCGGCGGTCCTGGCTCTGGGAAGCCTGGCAGGCTGTGGTGGATCGGGCGATACCACAACAGCGGCGGCGGGGACTACGGCAGCTGGAACAACAGCGGCGGCGGGCACAGCAGCAGCAGAGGGGACCACGGCGGCCGGAAGCGGCGCGGCGGTGAATCCGGATGATCTCGGCGATCCTCAGACCTTTAAATTCGGCTTGACGGTGGCAAACACTCACCCCTATGCGATTGCTTCTCAGAATTTTGCAAAACTGGTTGAAGAGAAGAGCGGCGGCAACATGAAGGTGGAGCTCTACTATGACAGTTCTCTCGGCGACGATGCCGCTCTGCTGGAAGCCATGCAGATGAACGGCGTGACCTTCGCCCTGATGGGCCCGGCGGGTATCCAGTCTCTGAACCAGATGTATAACTTCTTCGATCTGCCCTGCCTGTTTGACAGCAGGGACGCAGCCTATGAGTTCCAGGACAGCGAGCCGGTTCAAAAATTGCTGACCAGCCTGTCGGACAACGGAATCCGCGGCCTCGGTTTTTATGAGAACGGTTTCTATGCCATCAGCAACAACGAAAAAGACATCAAGACCGTAGCCGACCTGGATAACATGAAGATGCGTTCCATGACTTCGGATATGGCCATCGCATCCTGGGAGTGCCTGGGCGTGCAGCCGGTTCCGATCTCGTTCGGAGAACTGTTTTTGGCCATGCAGCAGGGTGTTGTGGACGGACAGGAAACCACGATCGGTTCTTTCTACAGCTCCAAGTTCTATGAAGTGCAGAAGCATCTGACTATGTCCAACCGTGTGTTCCACATCATGACTTTCCTGATGAGCAATGCGGCCTGGGAGGGCTTAAGCGAAGCACAGCAGAACATCCTGATGGAGGCAGTTGCCGAATCAAAGATGGCTCATAAGGATTACATGACCACTTACAATGAGGACGCTCTGAAGGACATGCAGGATAACTACGGCGTAGTCGTAACCGAATCTCTGGATGAAGGCGAATTTGCGAAGATGAAGGAAATGAGCCAGTCGATCTATGAGATGGTGAAGGGTTATGATTCGGCTCTGTACGATGAACTGATGGCAGCAGCCGATGCCGCCAACGCAGCGCATCCCGCAAAATAGATACGAAAATGAAAAGGGAGCGGGACGGTTTTCCGGCCGCTCCCTTTCTGACTGGAGAGGAGGTTTGGCAATGTCGCTTTACATTAAAATCGTGGATGCGGTTAACAAGGTAATCCGGGTGATCGTAATCGCAATGTTTGTGGTGATGTTCCTGGCGGCGTTTTTGCAGGTGATTGTCCGCAACTTTACCCATTTTTCCGTTCCCTGGAGTGATGAGCTCTGCCGGTTCCTGATCATCTATATCGTGTATCTGGGTGCAGGGCTGGCTGCCCGTTCCGGCCGCCTGATTCGGATGGAGGTCCTCCCGATGCTGGCGAAAATGTCGGACAAAGGGCTGCACCGTTTTTATTGGGTCGCCGCCGTGATCAGCCTTGGCTTTGCGGTTCTGACCGTATACTGCGGCGCATCCGCTATGATGGTGAACTATAAGTCACTGTCCGCAGCGTTGAAAATTTCCATGGCAATCCCGTATCTGGCGATCCCGGTCGGGAGCGTGTTCATGGCTTTGAATATGTTTGCCAATATTTTTGAATTAACGATTCAGGATAAGGAGGCGGCAAAGGTATGATCGTTGTAATGTTTATCGTAATGTTTGTTCTCTTTCTCCTGACCGTTCCGGTGGCGGTCTCCCTGGGGCTTGCCTCCTCGATCACCATCCTGGGCATGAATATGCCGGCCGGACTGGTGGCGCAGCGGTTTTTTACCGGGTTGAATTCCTTTACCCTGCTGGCAATTCCCTTTTTTATCCTGGCGGGAGCCTTGATGGAGAGCACCGGGATTTCCAAACGAATCGTGGACTTTGTCAGCTCGATGGTCGGCCATTACCATGGTGGCCTGGCTACGATATTGATTATTTCCTGTATGTTTTTTGGCGCCCTCAGCGGTTCAGCCGCTGCGACTGCCGCGGCCATCGGCTCCATCATGATCCCCAGCATGGTAAAGAGAGGCTATGACGTCCGCTTTTCCGCGGCAACCCAGGCTTCGGCGGCCGGGTTGGCGGTCATCATACCGCCCAGTATCTCCATGATCCTTTACTGCGTGGCCACCAATGTTTCGATCACCGACATGTTTGTGGCCGGTGTGGTTCCGGGGATCCTGCTGGGCCTGACGGAGATCCTCTATGCCTGGTATGTCTGCCGGAAAAAGGGTTACACCGGGGACAAGAAGCACACCTGGAAAGAAAGAGGAAAAAGTTTTAAGGATGCCATCTGGGCCTTGTTTATGCCGGTTATTATTCTCGGCGGTATCTACGGCGGCTTTTTCACCGCCACTGAGGCTTCGGCCGTAGCCGTGGCTTATGCGATTTTGGTAGGTTTTGTAATTTACAAGGAACTGACTTGGAAGAAGCTGATGGCAACCTTTGCGGAAGCCGCGATCCTGGTGGCGGTCATCATGCTGGTGCTTTCCACGGCCGATCTGTTTGCTTATGTGCTGACGTCCGCGCAGATCCCCAACAAGGTGGCGGAGTGGTTTATCGGCATTGCCGGAAACAAATATCTGTTCCTGATCATGATTAACATTTTCCTGTTTATCGTGGGCATGTTCTTCGATCCCGGTCCTGGCATGATCATTCTGGCTCCGATTTTGATGCCCGCGGCGGTTGCTCTTGGCATCGACCCGATTCATTTCGGTATCATTATGGTCATTAACTTCTCGATCGGCGCGATTACGCCGCCGTTTGCAGTGAATTTGTTCGTCTCGTCTCAGGTGGCGGGGATTAAGTATGAGGAGATTGTGAAGCCGATCTTGCCGTATATTGGGCTTTTGGTGGTGGATCTATTGGTGATCTCTTATGTACCGCCGTTGAGTTTGATCTTGCCGAATCTGCTGAAGTGATACGAGGGGGGGACCAGCTCAGAGTTGCGATGCCCGCAGGTCCCCCCCTCGCGCTCCCCTCCCCCTTGGGCACGCTTTTTGCCAGATGATTGTAGATGCTAGGCGGGCGGGTGTGATTGGGGGAGAGAGGAAAGGCTTGCTGTTCTTCACTTGGGGTGCCTGTTGCCTTGGCATGTTTTTGGGAAGGCGGGGGTGGTTTTGTTGTTGGAAAAGGAATTTTGGTGGAAGGGATTTTTCGGATGGGGGATGAGGAGAAGAAGTATATAAAAAGCGTGGAGAAAGCTTTGGATGTGCTGCTGCTTTTTAGTACGGAGGAGCAGGAGCTGGCCCATGTGGAGATCGCACGGAAGATGGGCTGGACCACTTCGACGGCATCCCGTTTTCTTAGCACTCTTCTGAAAAAGGATTTTCTTTTGAAAAATGAGGAGAATGGAAAATATCGTCTTGGGCACAGGATCTATTATCTCGGAGCGTTGGTTAGAAATAATGCCGGGCTTCGGCGCGTCGGACTTCCTGTTATGGAGCGGATCAATCGGGAAACGCAGGAGACCGTCCATATTTTTGTGCGGGACGGCATTCATCGGGTCTGTGTGGAGCAGGTGGACAGCCCTCAGAAAATCCGGATGGCTTCGGAGATCGGTGTACGGGATAAGCTCTGGGTCGGCTGTACGGGCCGGGTTCTTTTGGCCTATTGCCCGGAAGAGAAGAGGGAAAGGCTGTTCCAGCAGATTTTGGAGGCGGAGCCAGGGGTGGATGTGGCGTCTCTGAGAGACAAGATTATGCGGGTCCGGCAGCGGGGCTTCTCCTCCAAGGATGGACCTTGGGACCGCCATTGCGGCTGTGCAGCCGCCCCCATTTTTAATGCAGATGGAAAGCTGGAGGGCTGTCTTGCGATTTCTACCCCGGATTTTCGTTTTCCAGAGGATGTGATGGAATACGCCAGTCTTGTAATGGAAGGCGCAGACGAAATCTCTGAGAAAATGGGGCATTTGGGACGGAGAAAGGGCGGAGGCATAACCCGATAAAAGGTGGCGGGTTCCGGAAATTACGGAAAATCAAGGGCGATAGAATTGGCACGAAATATGCGTTACATATCACAATAAAAGGTATGCCCCCGTTTCAGCAGGGGAGCCTGAGGAATAAAAACTTAGGCATAGTATAAAGATAGAAAGGATGATATAATTTATGAGAGTTGTACTTTGCGGAGATTTCTTGTTTTCCAGCCGTCATCTGATGGATCGGATTGATCCTAAGATTGTGGAATTGTTAAAGGGCGCGGACGCTGTGTTTGCCAATGCAGAGTTCAGTACGCCGCGTCAGGATACGCCGCCTGGATTTACGATGTATTTGACCTCGGTGCATCCGGTGACATTAAACGAGTTTGTGGATCTGAATATTAAACTGGTGAATTTCGCCAATAATCATACGGTGGACTATGGCTGGCGCGGCTGCTTGGATACGATCGAGGAGGCGGAAGCAAGGGATATCGAGCCGTGCGGCGTTGGCAGAAATTTGTCGGATGCCAGGAAAGCCAAGTTCCTGGATACTGCCAAAGGGCGCGTCAGTGTGGTGGCGGCTTCGTCTACGTGGTCGGACCGCGCCCTGGGCGCGGATGCCAGTGCGGATACGGTGGCGCGGCCGGGGCTGGCGCCTCTCCGGTGGGGTCATACCTATTATGTAACGAAAGAGCAGTTTGAGCAGCTGAAAGCGATTGACCAGGCATGGGGAACCAGGGAGAGCATGGACGAGACAGGACGTGTGGAAACTTGGGCCCCTCAGGGAGAGACAAGCTTTAAACTGGGATCGGCCATGGAGCATTATCTCTATATCGAGCAGGGAGAGCGTGCAGAGGTAAAGACCTATACGAATGAAGAGGACGAGGACGCTTTGCTGCGCAGCATCCGGGACGCTGCGCGCCGGTCCGATTATGTGATCGCCAGCGTGCATTCCCACGAAGGAAAGAATGAAAACTGGTATTCTGATTTTTCACCGGAGTTCCTGGAAGAGTATGCCCATAAGGCGATTGATGCGGGGGCCAGCGTTTTTGTGAGCCATGGCGCTCATTACCCCAGAGGCATGGAGGTCTACAAGGGTAAGCCGATCTTCTATGATCTCGGAAGCACGGTGATGGAATTTGAGGCGGGAAACTCCATGGTATCGCCGGAGATGTACCATACATACCATCTTCCTGTGGATGCCTACCCCTCGGATCTGCACAGCTTCCGCGCCAAGTTTGAAGATGGCAGCTGGAAGGGATTTTATGCGGAACGGCGGTTCTCGGAACATTTTATCGTTGTTGTGGACATAGACGATGAAACCGGCGAGACAAAGTATGAGCTGCTCCCCATTGATATTGATATGCAGCGGGACAATCCGATTAAGCGGGGCCTGCCTTTCGTGGCCAGCGATGAAGCAGCGGAGCATATTGCAGAAGAAATGGCGCGCCGCAGCGAGCCTTATGGAACAGAATTTGCTTATAATAAGAAAACCGGTATGATTACATTTCAATAGGCAAATGGATCATTCGCGGTAGGTGTGACCGGCATCTGGCGCATGGAGACATGCGCCAGATGCCGTTTGCGTCAGGGAAAGATGCTGCGGCCCTGAAAAAAGGCTTCTCTTTCCATCAGCAGAAAGGACGGAAACAAATGAAAACATTAGCAATCGTTGCCTACTCCAAAGCCGCCCTGAAAGACTACTGGAATTTATTTGATAAAATCCTGAAGGGCTATGTGGATATAAAAGGATACTGTATGGAAGATGGCTCGGTCTATACCGATATTTGCGAGGATCTGGTGTTGGTATCCAGCGACGACATGTTTCGGATTGCCCGGAAACAGGTCCTCCCCGGCACCCGGATTGTCCGCGCCAATCTGACGATTTCACGGAAAGGGTATGAAGCAATCCAGGCCTTGCCGAAAGGCACCAGGGCTCTGTTGGTCAACGTCAATATGAACCTCAGCTTACAGTGCGTGGAACAGCTTTATCATTTGGGGATTCAAAATGTAGAGCTGATTCCCTATGCTCCTTATTCCGAGGTTCGGGAGAAAGTGGAGATCGCCGTCTCGCCCGGAGAGCGCTGGAGTGTTCCGCCATACGTCAAAAAGATTGTTGAGATCGGAAAACGTCAGATCGATATCGCCACGATCGTCTATATTCTCCTGACACTGGATCTGGGTTTTTTGTTTAATTCCCCGGCCGTCCGGCAGTATTGCCGGGAAATTATCCCGGCCAATTATGGATCCACCTTCCAGTATGTAAACAGCCCAGACGGAAAAGAGGAGGAGGCGGAGGGGCGCGGGCTGATTGCCTTCAGCGGGGACGGTAAGATCAAAACCTATAATTCTCTCGCAAAAGAGATTTTTGGGATTCAGGGGGAGGAGATGGTCGGGGAGGAAGTCCTGCGGCTGTTTCCCAAGGAGGAAATGCGGCAGTCTGTCATGAATATGAAGCCGGGGAAGAAGAAGCGCTATTCCATTCAGGGAAAAGAGGTGCTGATTCAACTTTATCTGGAACGGTTTCAGCAAGACAGCGTTTTAAATTATATGACCGTGGAATACGCGCAGGAAATCAAAACGAAACGGCATGTGCCGGGCCGGGGCTATACGGCGAAATATTGGTTTCCCGACATCATCACCCAGTCGGAGCGGATGAAGTCGCTGATCAGCCTGGCGGAAAAAAATGCAAAGTCGGAATCTTCTATTTTGATCAGCGGGGAGAGCGGGACCGGAAAGGAACTTCTGGCGCAGGCGATCCATAACGCGTCCTCCCGGAAAGACCGCCCTTTTGTCGGATTAAACTGCGCGTCTTTGCCGGAATCTCTTTTGGAAAGCGAATTGTTTGGCTATGAGGAAGGGGCTTTTACCGGGGCGGTTCGGGGCGGGAAGCGGGGGCTTTTTGAGCAGGCGGATACCGGAACTCTGTTTTTGGACGAGATTGGCGAGATGCCGATTCATCTGCAGACGAGGCTGCTCCGAGTCCTCCAGGAAAGGGAGATCATGCGGATTGGAGGAGACTGCGTCGTGGATGTGGATGTGCGGATCATTGCCGCGACCAACCGGAACCTGCGCCAGCAGCTGGAGCAGGGGACCTTCCGGAGGGATCTGTATTACCGCCTGAATGTAATTCCGCTGAAACTTCCGGCTTTGCGGGAACGGCCGGAGGATATTCCTCTTTTGATCGAGAACTTTAAACGCCAGCTGGGGTGTTCCTATCAGTTTTCGCCAGAAGCGCTAAAGTTCCTCCAGGCAACCTGTTGGGAGGGAAATATCCGGGAGCTGAGAAATTGCGTAGAATATTTTGCCAACTGGAATCAGGAGAAGATTACCCGAAAGGATTTGGATTCGCTGTTTGAACAGGAAGAGGCGGCGGCATTGCCGAAAAATGCTCTGCCGGAAGCATTTTTAACTTATATTCTGCACACCAAACAGGAGGCGTCTCTTTCCCTGCTGGTGTTGGAGCAGATCCGCCTGAGGACGGAGCGAGGACAGACGGCAGGGCGAAGGAGCCTGGGGGAGGAACCGGCGCTGAAAGAAGTGGGCTGCACAGAGGCCAAGCTGAGGGGGATCCTGCGGGAACTGGAACAGTTTGGAATGCTGGAGATGTCTCGCGGGCGCGGCGGCACGGTGCTGACCCCCAGGGGAAGAGAGACGGCCGAGATGCTAAAGGGGTATTTGGAAACCCAATAAATAAAAGGGGTGAGGAATTCCCCCATATTGCAAGAGCGGCGTGGCGGGAAAGGAAGAAAAACCGCGAAAAAACGCGGCTCTTTCATTTTAAAAAAGTTGGCACAGGAATTGCTATATAAAGAGATATCAACAAATCCATAAGAGATAGGAGGAAAAATCTATGGAACAATTTGTAAGCACGGTCAGTGGATTTCTGTGGGGAAATGCCATGATCGTCCTGTGTCTGTTTGTCGGAGTTTTCTTTGCGGTGCGGACCCGGTTTTTCTGGCTCCGCTATTTCAAGACATCCATCAAGCTGGTGGTGGAGAAAAACACCAGCGCCGCGGGAGTATCTCCCTTTCAGGCGTTTTCTATGGCCCTGGCAGGGCGGATCGGCACCGGTAATATCGTCGGCGTCGTTACGGCGATCGCAGTCGGAGGACCCGGCGCCGTCTTCTGGATGTGGATCCTGGCATTTTTCGGAGCCGGAACCTCTCTGGCAGAGTGTACCTTAGCTCAGATTTACAAAGAAAAGAAGATGGGCGAGTACCGCGGGGGCCCCGCCTTCTACATGGAAAAGGCTTTAGGTCAGAAGTGGATGGCTGTCCTGTTCGCTATTTTCTGTGCAGTGGGAAATCTGCTTTTGATCCCCGGCGTCCATGCCAACGCGATCACCACTTCCCTGGATAACGCATTCCATATCCCGACCTGGGCGGGCGGCCTGATCATCGTGGTTTTGATGGCTTTCATCATCTTTGGCAATGTAAAGCGGATCGCAACGGTTTCTCAGTATGTGGTTCCCTTCATGTCGGTGGCTTACATCGTCATGGTCCTGATCGTTCTGGGCGCGAACATTACCCAGGTACCGGCCACCTTTGGCCTGATTTTCTCCAGCGCGTTCGGCGTAAACGCCGTGTTCGGCGGAATCGTCGGCTCCGCCATTGTCTGGGGGGTAAAGCGCGGTGTGAACTCATGCAGCGCCGGTATGGGCACCGCTCCCCAATCCGCTGCTGCGGCTGAGGTTTCTCACCCGATCAAGCAGGGAATGGTTCAGGGCGTTTCCGTCTACGTCGATACTCTGCTGGTCTGCACGGCCACCGCACTGATGGTTTTGGTGACGGGCTGCTACAATGTAACCAGCGAGGCCACCGGCGAAGTGCTGTTTAACGGCATGGGCAGCGTGGCGGCCGGAGCTTCCTGGGCGCAGGCTGCGGCTAGCACGGTGTTCGGCAATCTGGGCAGCGCCTTCGTGGCCATCGCTCTGTTCTTCTTCTCCTTTACCTCCCTGATGGCGGCTTATTACATCGGCGAGACGAATGCCGTCTTCTTCATGAGCGACGAGAAAAGAGAAAAAGCAAAACCCTTGTTCCTGGCGTTAAAGGTGATTTTCCTGGGGATGGTACTGTTCGGCTCGGTGAAGTCGGGCGGCCTGGTATGGGCCATGAATGATATCGGAACCGGTTTTATGTGCTGGACCAACCTGATCTGCCTGCTTCTGCTTTCCGGCATTGTGAAAAAGGCAATCGACGATTTCGAACGTCAGAAAAAGGCCGGCCTCAACCCGGTATTTGATCCGGAAAAGGCGGGGATTCACAATGCTTCGCTTTGGTCTTCCGATGAGATGAAGAAGCGCTATCAAGATTTAAACCGGAACGCCGGAGAGAAATAAGTTTTGGAGAGTAAGAAAATGAGAAATTTTGATCAAGTAGTAAACCGTTTGGGTTTTAACAGCAAAAAATGGGATGCCTGCGAGGAAATGTTCGGCAGCCGCGACGTGGCGCCGATGTGGATCGCAGACATGGATTTTCCGACTGCGGAGGAGATCGTAGAAGCAATCAAAACGCGGGCGGATCATGGGATTTTCGGCTACACCGGCATGCCGGATTCCTATTCTGAAGCGGTGGCCGGATGGATGGAACGCCGGCACGGCTGGAAAATCGAACGGGAGTGGATCTGCCATTGTCCCGGCGTGGTCAGCGCGCTTAGTTTTCTGATTGATACCTTTACGGAGCCTGGGGATGCGGTGATCGTTCAGAGCCCGGTGTATTATCCTTTCGCCCGCGCCGTGAAAAACGGGGGCCGCAGGGTGCTGGACAATCCGCTGAAATTGGTGGACGGCGCCTACCGGATGGACCTTGCAGGCCTGAAGGCGCAGCTGGATGATAAAGTTAAGATGATCTTCTTGTGCAGCCCTCACAACCCGGTGGGCCGTGTGTGGACCCGCGAGGAATTAAAAGAGCTGGCGGATCTCTGCCTGGAGCACCATATTTTGATTGTGTCCGATGAAATCCATGCGGATCTGCTGTTTCAGGGCGCGCATCATACCTGTTTCGGCACCCTGGGGCCGGAAGTGGAAGAAAATCTGATCCTCTGCAACGCGGCCAGCAAGACCTTTAACCTGGCTGGACTGAAAACATCCAACATTATTATTCCCAACGAAAAGCTGAGAAAAGCGTTTACCGCCACCTTAAATAAATATAATGTGGGCTCCGGCAATGTCTTTGGCCTGGTGGCCACCGAGGCGGCCTATCGTTATGGGGAGCCGTGGCTGGAAGAGTTGAAGACATATCTGCAGGGAAATCTGGATTACATGCTGGAATTTATGAAGGAACGGTTGCCGCAGATTCCGATTATCCCGCCGGAAGGGACTTATCTGGTCTGGATGGATTTTCACGCGCTGGGCATGGAGGATAAGGAGCTGGAGCAGTTCTGTATCAAAGAGGCGAAGATCGCCTTTGACCCCGGCTATGAATTCGGCGAGGGCGGCTCTGGTTATATGCGCGCCAACATTGCCTGCCCCCGCGTTTTGCTGAAAGAGGCTTTGGAAAACCTGGCAAAGGCAGTGGAGGCAAGGAGATAACCCCTCCGGGTTGAAGGAATCCGATCCAGTCCATTTGTCATGGCCGGACGGCCCGTGAGGGAGCGGCTATTCGGATCCATTCCGGAAACGCTTTCCACGGGCCGGCGGTTGTGATACAATGCTCATAAGGCCGGCAATGTAGTCATTATATATGGTAGAAATTGTTTCGCTGGCATGATAACATGGATGAGCAGAAAGGATGGAGTAACATGGGTCAAAAATATGAAGCAGGCATGAAGATGTTCGATTTTACCTTTAACAGTCCGTGGAACGAGAATCTGGACTTTTATCAGGAGACGGAAGGGAGGCCTTGCGTTCTGATGTTTCTGCGCTATTACGGCTGCTCCACCTGCCAACTGGAGATGCACCGGCTGATCCAGGACTATCCGAAATTTGCAGCGAAGGGCGCAAAGGTCTTTGTTGTGCTTCAGAGCGAGCCGGAGACCTTGAGGGAGCAGAGCGCCGAGGATTATTTTCCGTATACCATCATCTGCGACCCGAAGCAGGAGCTCTATCAGGCCTGTGAGATCGGTTCTAATCCTCATCCGGATATCCGCTCGGCGGAGCTGGAAAAGCGAGTGCAGGAGGCGCGGGCCCTTGGCATCCGGCACGGAAAAAACGAAGGCAATGAAGCCCAGTCTCCGGCCACCTTTGTCCTCGCGGGGGATCAGACGATCCGGTACGCCTGGTACGGCGTGGAGAGCATCGACGTGCCCGCGAACGAAGAACTGCTGAACCTGCTGTAGACGGCGGGACCTCTGAGAAATCCTCCTCCGCATCCCGCCTGCTGTTCACGATGCGATAGGAGAGACTGTGGCAGAGATTCCCGTATTTCTGATCCAGCTCCCATAAGGCTTGCTCGGAACGTTCGAATAACAAATCAATGATTTTTTCATCCTCAATCAACTGCACCGCCTCCTTTCTTCCCTTATCGATATACTACGGTTTCAGCAGCGAAAACTACAACGATTTCCAAACAAAAAGCGCCTGGACGGATAATCGGCCGTTCGGGGCGCTTTTAGATCAGCAATTCCATTTAATTTTGGCGGGATTCGGCTCATCGGGGAAAGAAACCTGCTGCAAGGACTGAAAGGCTTTTATGAATTCGTTAAGAGCCATGCGGTCATAGCATTCGGCATTCTGTGTCAGTCCTGCGGTGTGATAGGCGGAAGCCGCAGCACCGTAGAACAGAAATCCCAGCGCGTTGGTAGGGGTCTGTATTGCAGCGCAGGCAGTGGCGACCGCGCGGGCGGCGGCCTGCGCCACCGGCTGGTCTGCGAGATTCCGGGCAATTTCCGCCGCTTCTTTTAAGACAGGCTTGATTTCCGTCAGCCTCCGGCCGCCGCGCAGATAGTCCTCGCAGGCAGAAATCCCCTCCCGCAGGCGGAGATCCCCGGGATATTCTTCTTCATATATAGTTAGATAATTTTCCTTCGCATAGGAAATCGCCCAGGCAGCCAGAGTGGATTTACTCTGGGTCTCAATCAGGCGCATCAAGTCGATGCACTCCTGAGATTGGAGATCACACAACATTTTTCTTAACTGTTTTTTTGCCATTGCAGTCCTCCGCCTGGATAATGGGTAGTGTGTGGATGAACATAGAGTGACATTTATTTTACATAATTAGAACTTAAACGTCAAGACAGAACGCTGAAGAAACAGAAGAAAGGTTAAACTGCAAGAATCGCCTATTCGCCTTCCAGCATTTGTCAGCTGTCAAAAGCTGGATTTTTTCTAAAAGGAAGAGAAAATTACCACAATCGAGAGGGGATCATGGTATAATGTCGGTAGACAGGTCGAATATACCAAGAGAGAATAGGAGTGCTGTGTGAATTCAAGAGATGAGATTACTTGTATGAAGCGGATTGACTTCGATATGGCCCGCGACTTTATCCGATCCTTCAACGGGGCTTCCCATCTGGGATGCACGATTGCGGATCAAGAGGGAGGTATTCTCTATGAGCTGGGGTATGGCTGCGCCAGCTGTGAACTTTGCCGCGTCCTGGGAATGGACCACAGCGTATGCTTTAACGCGCAGCAACATGGAATGGCTGAGGCGGAGCGGTTTGGAGGCAAGTATATTTACTACTGCCCAATGGGATTGACCTGTTTTGTCTCCCCGATCGTGGGGCCGGAGGGGAGTGCGGCAAAAATCATCGCCGGGCCGGTATTAATGGTAGACTATGAGGACTATATCGCCTTAGACTTAGAAGACCGGCTGCAAATCCACGGGGCAAGTTTGGATGAGGCGGTTCGGGTCGTAAAAAATATATCTGTGGTCCCTCCCAAAGAGGTTAACGCTCTGTCCAATCTTTTGTTTATGTCCGTGGGCTTCATGAACGATATCACTTATACGAACCAGTTGTTGGAGCGGCAGCGTTCCGACCGGATTCAAGGTGAGATTAACGAGGTGGTTTACCAGCTAAAACATGTGGATCAGAGGCCGCCGTATCCCTTGGAGCGTGAATATGAACTTTCTTACTGCATTTCTCATCAGGAAGCCGGCCGGGCGCAAAAATTATTAGATGAATTGTTGGGATATATTATTTTCTGTTTTGGCGCTTCTTTCTCCCATGCAAAATCCAGAATCCACCGCCTGCTGTTTTTGATCTCCCAATCTGCCATCGAGGGCGGCGCGGATCTGGAGCATGTTTTTATGCTGGATCATCAGTTTGGACAACAGATGCCGTATTTGCGCGACGCCCAGGAGATTTGTGTCTGGATCCATGATGCGATGCGACAATATATGGACCTGATTCTGGTACATATGAAAAAAAGCATAAAAATATTATCCTTCAGGCTCTGCAGTTTATGAATGATAACTATGCGGAGCGGATTACGCTGAAAGATGTGGCCGGGCACGTATATCTGTCGGAATCCTATTTCAGCAAAATATTCCGGGAGGAGACTGGACAGACCTTTAATTTTTACCTGAACCATATCCGGATTGAAAAAAGTAAGGGGATGTTGTTGAACCGAAATCTCAAAATCAGCGACGTAGCGATTCGGGTCGGATTTGACGACCAAAGCTATTTTACCAAGGTATTTAAACGGGCGACGGGAATGCTGCCGAATGCTTATAAAGAATCCATGGGAAGAAGGTGTGGATGATGAAGCTGCTTCATGAAATTTCTGAGGAGCTGGAGTTGGGACATGCGGTTCAGGTGAAGAAAAAGGTTTTGGCGGCGATAGAGGAGGGAACTTCGCCGGACCAGATTTTAAAGGAAGGGCTGCTTCGAGGACTGGACCACATTGGAAAACAGTTCCGGGAGAGCGAGGTGGGGATTCCAGAAGTACTCCTGGCGGCCAGAGCCATGAATACGGGAATCCGGGTGTTGAAACCATTTTACGACAAGACAAAAGAGCCTAGGGGAAAGATCTGCGTAGGCACGGTACAAGGGGATATTCACGATATTGGAAAAAATTTGGTCAAACTGATGATGGAATGCCAGGGGTTTCAGATCATTGACCTGGGGAATGATGTAGCGCCGGAACGCTTTGTGGAAGCTTCTCAAGAACACCACTGTACGCTGATCTGCTGTTCCGCGTTGCTGTCAACCACCATGAATGAGTTAAAGGCTGTGATCAAGGCATTTGAAAAGGCAGGATTGAGGCAGCAAGTGAAAATCATGATTGGAGGTGCGCCGGTCACCCAGCAGTTTTGCGAAAAGATTGGGGCGGACTGTTATACGGAGGATGCGATGGAGGCGTCCCAGTATGCGGTTTTGTATGATGAGGGAGAAAAATAAAATCAGAAAGTAGACAAAAGGACAAAGAGGAGACGGGCGCCTGTCAAGCGCTTGCCTCCTCTTTGCTGTTGGCAAAATTTTTTACTGCTGCAATACAGCCTAAACCTTTATTTTCCTGATCCGGCAACCTCTTGTAAAACAAAATTTTTCTTAAAAAAGATACCGGGAATATTACCAAAAGAAACAAGATTTTCCTGGAAAAAAGCCACAACTATCTTATAATAAAAAACAGATATGGTTATTGTCAAGCTAATATATGAGGTGAATCCTATGATTCTTATCGGAGAAAAAATCAATGGTTCCATTCCAGCGGTGGCAGAGGCAATTGCCCGCAGAGATGGGGAGTTCATCAAAAACCGTGCCAGGATGCAGGCGGAAGCCAATGCTACGTTCATCGACTGCTGCGCGTCGGTTCCGGAAGCAGAAGAGGTCGAGACGCTTCACTGGATGATAGATTGCATTCAGGATGTCACGGATCTCCCGATTTCTGTCGACAGTCCCAGCGCGGCGGTTCTGGCGGAAGCGTACCGTTTTTGCCGAAAGCCAGGATTGTTTAATTCAGTCTCCGGTGAGGGGAGTAAGCTGGATACAATTTTTCCAATCATGGCACAGGAAGCAAATCAAGAATGGCAGGTCATTGCTTTGCTCAGCGATGACACCGGAATTCCAAAATGTGCGGCGGACCGTCTTCGGGTCTTTGATAAAATCATGAAGAAAGCGGAAGAATATCAAATTGCCCCCGGCAGGATCCATATTGATCCTTTGGTAGAGATGCTTTGCACCTCAGAGGACGGTATTGCGACGAATATCGAAGTCATCCGGACGGTCAGAGAGCGGTATCCGGAGATTCATATCACAGCTGCGGTCAGCAATATTTCTTTTAACCTGCCCGCCCGCAAATTGATTAACCAGGGTTTTTTGGTTTTGGCGATGAACGCCGGACTGGACAGTGGAATTTTAGATCCGACGAATCGGGACCTGCTGGGATTGGTTTATGCGACGGAAGCGCTTTTGGGAATGGATGATTACTGTATGGAATATATCGGGGCCTATCGGGACGGTCTGATCGGGCCGGTTCGATAGATAAAAGAGGGAAAAGGAGGAGATAGGAATGTCTAAAATTGAAGAAATCTTTGCCGCGGTATCCGCAGGCAAGAAAAAACAGGTTCCCGGTCTGGTACAGCAGGCCCTGGAGGAAGGAATTGCCCCGGAAGTGATTTTGAATGAGGGAATGATCCAGGCCATGAATGAGGTGGGGGAGAGGTTCCGGCTGGAGCAGATCTATGTGCCGGAGATGCTGGTGGCTGCAAGGGCCATGAAGGCAGGCGTCGAAGTGCTGAAGCCTTATCTGGGAGGTGAGAGCAGTACGGTCCGCGGCAAAATGGTGATGGGCACTGTGGCGGGAGATCTCCATGATATCGGAAAAAATTTGGTGATTTTGATGATAGAAAGCGCAGGTTTTGAGGTTGTGGACTTGGGAGTGGATGTTCCTATCGCGGATTTTGTGGCGGCGGCCTCGGCGCCGGATGTGGATCTGGTGGGTCTTTCTGCTCTCCTGACGACGACGATGCCGGCGCTGAAAGACAGCGTGGAAGCTCTGAATGCCATGGATTGCCGCAGCCGTTTTCAGATCATGGTGGGAGGAGCTCCGGTGACTCAAGCTTTTGCCAACGAGATCGGAGCGGACATTTATACCGCGGACGCCGCATCGGCGGCCCAGGCGGCCAGAAAAGCGGTACAGCATTAAAATGATGAAATGATTGGTGAGAACGAATTGATGATTTCCGCTGCGATATAAAGGAGAATGTATATGACATCAAGAGAGCGAGTACAAAAAATGTTCCGCGGCGAGCTGAAAAACAGCTTTGCCATCAGTATCGGCGGCATGGCCAATGATAATATGAGCGCTTACGCCTATGCGAATCTGTTGAAGTATCTGGGAATGGAAGAGAAACCGATCAAGATTTATGATTTGTTCCAGTTCATCCCCTTGATGGATGTTGAAGTGATCGACCGTCTGGGCGGAGATTTTGTCCATGCCCAGAGACCTCGTTATCGGTTTAATTTGGACCAGAAAGAGTGGCGTCCCGGCACTCTCCACGACGGAACTCCCTGTTACTATCCGGCGGAGTTTCAACCGATCCGAACCGAAGACGGAAGCCTTTATGTAGAGATGGACGGGGAGCGTTATGCCCGTATGCCGAAAGGGGGGCTTTATTTCGACATTATCCGCCATCCGCTGGAAGATGCAGAGGAAGTGGAGGATCTGCGGCTGGTACATCCGGCTGTCCGTATGAGTGATGAAGACATAGAATATACGGCGAATCAGATTGAGGATTTGTATCAAAACACGGATAAGGCGGTGGTACTGCTCTTTGCCGGTCAGCTGATCGAGCAGGCTCAGAGGGATTTTGGTTTTGAAGAATTTTACTGCAAGCTGGCGATCGAAAAAGAGCTGATGCACGCGTATTTCCAGATGGTAACAGACGCGTATCTCCACAATCTGGAAGGGATTTTGAGCAGGGCCGGAGAAAAGCTGGATGTGATCTGGTTCTGCGATGATATTGGCACTCAACAGACCCTTCAGATTTCCGTGCCAATGTATAAGGAGATGATCAAGCCCTATGAAAAACAGATGTGGGACTATATTCATCAGAATTACCCCCATATCCGCATCCTGTTCCATTGCTGCGGAGCTATCTTCGACGTGATTCCAGAACTGATCGATGCGGGCGTGGACCTGTTGAATCCGGTGCAGATCAGCGCCAAGGGCATGGATCCGGAACGACTGAAGGAGACCTACGGGAAAGATATTATTTTCTGGGGAGGCGGAACCGATACTCAGAATCTGGCGAACTTAACCACCGTCGAGGAGGTGGAGGAACACGCCAGGCATCTGCTGGAGATTTTCTCCAAGGGCGGGAACTATGTTTTTTCCCAGATTCATAATTTCCAGGCCGATGTACCTCCGGAAAAGATCGTCGCGATTTTTGATCAGGCGAAAAAATACCGGGAAAAGCTGGAGGCAGGTGAAGTTTGAGAAGAAAAAGAGAGGAGGAGAAGGATGAAAGTATTGCGCTGGCTTGATGAGAATCTGGAAAAATGTCTGCTCCTGGTTTTTCTGATTGTGATGGTGTTTGCATTAACCTTGCAAATCATTTTCCGGTTCGTACTGAATACCCCGTTGAGCTGGTCGGAGGAGTTGGCCCGTTACATGTTTGTCTGGTCCGGCTTTATCAGCATTAGCTATTGTTTAAAAACAAACATTGCAATCCGGATCGATCAGGTGGTGGGTTTCCTGCCGAAGAAGGGGCAGCTGATCATGAACCTGGTCGTGTATGCGCTACTGTTTGCGTATTTTATCCATATGACGCCCTACGCCTATGAGTTTTTCCAACGAGCCGCGGACGCGAATCAGGCGATGCCTGCTTTGCAAGCCCCCATTGCTCTGGTGTACGTGTCCCCGCTCTTGGGATTTCTCCTGTCTATGGTGCGGTTGATACAAAACTTGATAAAAGATATCCGGACCTTGTGCGCCAAGGGCGCCGAAAAAGAATAGGAGGGGATGGAAATGTCTGCTGGATTGGTATTAGTTGTGTTTTTTGTCTTGCTGGCCTTGTCCGTCCCGATTTTTGGCGCGCTGGGAATCACCTCCGTGTTTCCCTCCCTCTTGAACCCCAGTTTTTCGGCCAATGGGATTTTTCTAGTGAGGGAAATGCTTGGCGGCATCAACAGCTTCCCTTTGCTGGCTATCGTCATGTTTATTTTGTCCGGTATCATCATGTCCCGCGGCGGCGTGTCCCGGAAGCTGTTTAACTTTTTTTGCTACTTTCTGGGCGAGATTCCGGCCGGCATGCCCTGCTGTGTCATCGTAACTTGTTTGTTCTACGGCGCGATCTCCGGTTCGGCTCCGGCCACAGTAGCCGCCGTAGGCAGCATGACCATACCGGTATTGATTGAACTGGGGTATGAGAAACCATTTTCAACCGCCCTGGTGGTAGTGGCGGGAGGCTTGGGCGTAATCATTCCGCCTTCGATCCCTTTCGTTTTGTACTGTATGGCCACCGGTGAGTCGGTGGGCGATCTATTTATCGCCGGGATTTTGCCAGGTTTCCTGATTGCTTTCTGCCTGATGGGGTATGCCATTTACTACTGCAAGAGGAAAGGCGAGGATAAGCAGAAAATCCGGGAGGTGGTGGGAGGTCTGCGCACAAAGGGGTTCTTCCAGGTACTGAAGGATAGTATTTGGGCATTGTTTACCCCAGTGATTATCCTGGGCAGTATTTATTCCGGCATTGCGTCTCCGACGGAAGCGGCGGTTTTATCCGTGATATATGCCCTGATCATCAGTATTTTCGTGTACCGCACACTGAAAATTTCGGAGCTGATGAACATCTTTGTGGAAGCGATCAATACCTATGCTCCGATGCTGTTTTTGATTGCGGCTGCCAATGGATTTGCCCGCGTTCTGACTCTTCTGCGGGTGCCTCAGACCGTCAGCGAAACCATTTTAACCACGTTTGGCGGAAATAAGGCGGCGATCCTTCTGGTGATTAACTTATTCTTGCTAGTCGTCGGCATGCTGATCGATCTGGGACCGGCTGTGCTGATTCTGGCTCCGATCTTCGCTCCCATGATGACCGAGTTGGGCGTGGATCTAATTCATTTTGGAATTATCATGGTGGTGAACCTGGCGATCGGTTTTGTAACGCCGCCTGTTGGCGTTAATCTCTACGTGGGGAGCAGGCTTTCCGGCGTCCCTGTGGTCACAATTGCAAAGAATGCAGTTGGCTTCCTGCTATTGTTTGCGGTAGCCCTTGCGCTCTTGGTTATTTTTCCGGAAATCAGCCTGGTGCTGGTGGGACGGGCGTAAATCAGAGCCGAGATTACATAAAAAATATATGTTCAGAAGGGAGAAATGAATATGAAAAAGAGTTGGAGCTTTATTCTGGCGGCCGCGATGGTTCTCAGTTTGGCTGCTTGTGGGGGAGAGGCAAAAGATACGACGGCTGCGCCCACCACAAAAGCGGTGGAGAACACGAATGCCGAGGATCCTGCCAAAACGGATGGGACGGAGGCGCCAGTGGCTGATGTCAGCGGTGAAGTGGGGGAACATCACTGGGTATCCGGTGTTGCCAGCCCGAAGGATGCCGTTGCGTTCTATTTCATTGATAAGATGGCGTCTGAACTGGATGCCCGCACCGGCGGCAAGATGACCATTGATGTGTATCCGGACAGCACTTTGGGCGATGATGTGGCGCTGTTGGAGAGTCTTGGCACCCGGAACGTAAACTTTGTTGTGCAGAATCCGGCGCCTGAGGTGAATTTGATGCCCAAGCTGGCGGTGTTCGACCTGCCTTTCGCATTTAAGGACATTCAGGCATTCCGCGCCGCGATTGACAGCGAAGAGCTGATGTCCCTGCTGCGGCCGATCTATGAGGAAGGCGGTTACAAGCTGCTGGGTTTTGCGGACCAGACGTTCCGCGTCATGTCCTCCAATAAGAAGATCGAAAAGATCGAAGATTTCCAGGGCATTAAAATTCGGACCATGGAAAACAAGAACCATATGGCTCTGTGGGAGGCGCTGGGCGCTGCCCCGACTCCGATGGCGTTCTCCGAGGTTTATACCTGCCTGCAGCAGAAAGTGATTGATGCGCAGGAGAATCCTTATGCGACGATTGCCTCCTCCCGCATTCAGGAAGTACAAGATTACATCATTCAGACCAACCATCTGGCCCACCCGATCGTGATGATCATGAACCTGGAAGAATACAACGAGCTGAATGAGGCCGAAAAGCAGGTGATCGCCGAGGCCTTCGAGGTGGCAAAAGCTTACGGACGCGAGATGGCGGACAAGCAGGAAAGTGAGAAGCTGGAAGAGATCAAGGCTTCCGGCACGGAGATTATCCCGGTATCCGACGAGCTGTACGCGGCCTGTGTGGAGAAAGTGCAGCCGGTTTACGACATGGTTGCAGAACAGGTGGGAGATGAGCTGGTAAATGCTTTTCTAGGGAAATAAAGAAGAAGGAAAGCATTTGGCCGACGCCACAAATAAAAAAAGATTATTGGACGGCGCTCCTTCTATGACGGTAGGAGCGCCGTTCCATTTGAATTTGTTTCTTGTGATGGCCGCAGACGGCCCCATCCTTATTCCAGCTGATCTAACCGGCCTGACTGAATCGCCCGGATATTTTTTTTGATTTTTTCTTCCGGCCAATCCCACCATTTTAATCGAAGGAGCCAGGCGATGGTATCATCATCGAATCGTTTCTTAAGTGGTTTTGCGGGGACGCCGCCTGCCACAGTATAGGGTGGAACATCCTTCGTAACAACGGCGCGGGCGCCGATGATGGCTCCATCGCCGATTGTGACGCCCGCAAGAATGACGGCGTCATAACCGATCCAGACGTCATTGCCGATTCGGATATCGCCTTTGTTATCCCACGCCGCGGCAACCTCTTTTTTTTCCAGTCCCCATTCCTCAAAAAACAGTGGAAACGGGTAAGTAGACAGAGAAGCCATAGTATGATTGGCGCTGTTAAAGAGAAATTTTGCCCCGCAGGCAATGGAACAGAATTTGCCGATGATCAGCCGGTCCTGGTTGATGGGGTATTGATAGAACACATTGTTTTGTTCGAATTCAGCCGGGTCATGGATAAAATCATTGTACATGGTATAGTCGCCTGCCTCTATGTTGGGCCGGGTAATGACATTTTTCAGGTATACGGTCTGCGCGTCGCCTGTCCGCGGGTAAATCTTGCTGGAATCAGCCATTTTGTCGTCCTCCTGTTGCTTCATGGGTTTGATCCTTATTATACCCATTCGCAAGACGGTTCTCAATATACCAAACGATACCGAAGGAAACGGTAGAAAAAGAGAGCCGCCGTGTGGCAGCCCTCCGCAGTTATCTGTGATAAATGATTTTTCTTATGGCATAGACAGAAAGAGCGTATTTGTCCGCAAGTTTTTGAATCGAAGCGCCGCCGCGGTATTCCGCGGTAATGGCTTCATTGCGCGTTTGAAGCTCTTTCCGATAGCCGGACCGTTCCCCCCAGGATTTATGCTGTCCGTCTTTGGCAGGAATATAGAGATATCCTGCCTGAACATACCTTTGCAGTTCCTCGACCAGCACATCAGGGAGAATCGTGTTTGCATTCACATATTTCATACAGGCTTCCTCCTTGATCGGTAAAGTCAAGCAGCAAAGCCAGCTATATGGATTCAGCGACTGAAATTACTCCATGCAGGCGTCGCTTCTACTGGCTTTGCATGGAGCCATACTTTATTTCTTCTTTTTTCATTTCTGCACATTCGTTATCACCGCCAATATGTTTTGTCTGCCCTTAGTATATCATCTCTTCCGGGAGCATTCAAGCGCTTCGCCGGGGACCGCATAGGGACAGTTGGGAAAATTACAGGTTTCACATTCGCACCCCACCGGATGGGAGACCGGATCCGCGGACGCGCCGAACAGGTAGAGCATGGATTTTTCCGGTTTCAGCATATAATGAGAGTTAAGGGTGACGGGAAGGTCAGACTCCTCCTCGAACAGAGCCAGCAGTTCTTTTTGATAAGATAGATCCATAGGCGGCTCGCCGGGAGAAAACCGGCGGGTCAGGCGCAGACCCTGCTCCTGCATTTCCTTTTCAATCTGACGGTTCATCTGATTAGAGGCGTTAAAGAGGATTTCATTGGCAAGGTCATTGAGGAGATATCCTTCTAAATACTCTCCCTCCTCCAATTTCTGCTGGATCACCTGGTTGATGGAATCGGAGCAGGAGGCAAGGCAGAGAACCCATTGACCGCATAGGTCGAGGGGGGAGGCAGAAAAAGAGGGAAGAGGAGCAATGCTTTTATAGCAGAAAAAGAGCTCCATCTTTTCCGCCGCCAGAGCGTGGAGGCTGGAAAAAATATTTTCCGTATAGGAATAGGCCGGCGTATCCTTGCGGATTTGAAGCCTCCGGTAGATCTTTTCCTTATCGTAAAGCATGGCGGGGTTATAAAAATGGATCATAAAAACTCCTTTCCCAGGTGCAAGATATCTGTTGACATCATAGCAGATGAAAAGAGGGAAGGCTAGAAGTTGAAGGTCATTTTTGGTACTATTTTATGCAGACAGCGTTTTTCCTTTTTTAGACATGGACTGGAAAGGCGTGTTTTTTATTTGTTTTCCCTGTGATCCTGTGCTATGATTTTTATAGAAGATAGGAACGTAAGAAATTCTTTTGAGAGGGAAAGGAGGACGTTATGAAAAAAAGGAATTCTGCCATTGCCTTATGTCTGGTAACGCTCATGGCCGCATCCGTCTCGCTCTTCGGCTGTAATCCGCGCGTGCAGGCCGAGAATCTCATGGCCGGGGTGAGAGCAAATCCCGTCCATGTGTCTGTGGATTTGAACGGAGAAGAAACGGCTGCCGTCACGGATTTCGCAGTGCGCTTGTTTCAGCAAAGCCTGGAGAAAGAGAAAAACACTCTGATTTCGCCTCTGTCCATCCTGTATGCCCTTGGCATGACGGCCAACGGAGCGAAGGGGGAGACGCTTTCTCAGATGGAAGAAGTGTTCGGCCTTCCGGTGACAGAGCTGAACCAATACTTGTACGCCTACAGAAATGCTGTTCCCACCGGAAAAGACGAAAAGCTCTGTCTTGCCAATTCCATCTGGTTTCGGGAAGATTTTCAGGCCGTGGATGCTTTCCTTCAGACCAATGCGGACTGGTACGGCGCCGAGCTCTATCGGACGCCTTTTGACACCGCTGCGTTAAACGACATCAACGCCTGGGTGAAGGACAATACGGATGGATTAATCGAGAATATCCTGGATCAAATTCCCTCCGATTCGGTGATGTATTTGATCAATGCGCTGGCCTTTGACGCAAAGTGGATGGAGAAGTACGAGGAGGAACAGGTGCGCGAAGGTGTGTTCACCAAAGAAGATGGAACGAAACGAGATGTGGAGTTGATGTATTCCACGGAGAGCAAATATCTGGCGGATGAGAACGCCGTCGGTTTTATCAAGTATTATGAAGAAAAGAAGTTTGCTCTGGCGGCATTGCTGCCGGATGAAGGCGTCAGCGTTGCGGATTACGCCGCCGCGCTGACCGGGGAAAAGCTCCAGCAGGTCCTGGAGAAGGCTAGAGACGTGCAGGTGGACGCCGCGATCCCGAAGTTTGAAAGTGAATACAGCGCCGGGATGATGCAGGTGCTGAAAGCGATGGGAATTACGTTGCTGTTTGACGAGATCAATGCGGATCTGTCCGGGCTGGGAACCTCGACGGCAGCTCGTTTCTCCGCCGGCCAGGTCTTGCATAAAACCTTTATTACCGTGGACGAACGGGGCACCAAAGCCGGAGCGTCCACCGCAGTGGGGATCACCGCTGCTTCCGCGTCTGTCGGTCCCGTGGAGATCAAGACCGTCCATCTGGACCGGCCTTTTGTCTATCTGGTGATTGACTGCGAGGCCAATGTACCGGTCTTTTTCGGCACGGCCATGGACATCGGCAGCTAAAGGGAAGACGGAAAGCGGAGGGTGAGAGTCAGCCGCCCCTTCTCATAGGCGCAATGGATTACGCCGCCCTGCTGTTCTGTCAGAGTTTTGGCGATAGAAAGGCCGAGACCGGTGGAACGGCGGGCGGACTCCACGGTGTAGAAGCGGTCAAAGAGCCGGCCGGCCATGACCTCATTGAGGCTGGGGGCGAGATTGGAAAATTGGATCACTCCGTCCTCCGACAGAGTGACGGAAAGGTCTCCTCCGCTGTATTTGACGGCGTTGCTGATTATATTGCTGAAAATCCGCGACAGGGCGGCTCTGTTTAACCGGCGCTTCACAGGGCGTTCCGGGAGACGGATTGCCGGCTCGATGCCGCGGCCCTTTAGCGTACCGTAAAAACCGGCGATGCTCTCCTCCAGGACTTCGCTCAGAGAGAGAAACTCCCTTTCCTCATAGGAGTCGGTAGAGGTTACGACAAAATAGCGGAACAGCTCTTCGGTCAGCTCTTTCAGCGCCTCAATCCGATTGTCGATGATTTCCAGGTATTCCCGGACCGCAGGCGATTTTTCTTCCCGATCTAACAGCTCCATATAGCCACAGATGGCGGTCAGCGGTGTGCGGAGGTCGTGAGAAATATTGGTGACCGCTTCTTTTAGATCCCGGTCTCCCTGCTCCAGACTCAGTTGGCGGCGGCGCAAAAGTTTCAGCTCGTGATCAATACCGGCGGCCAGCCTGCGCATGGCCCGGTCTCCGCAGGAGATATCGATTCCTATGTTTGTGTCTTCTTTCAGACGCGCAGAAAATTCCAGGCGGATTTCCTCAGCTGCGCGGCGCATTTGATGAATCTTGCAGAAAAGAAGGCATAATACCAGGAAGAAAACCGCGCAAAGCGCTGCGAGAAGATATACCATGGAGCTCCTTTCCTGCATGTACTGCTATGATATCTTGGTTACTTCAAATCTTTTTTTCGGAAGAAAAAGATGCCGGAAATATTGGTGACCAGGACAATTCCCAGGGAATAGACCGCCATCTGCCATAGGTGCGGCGCGCTCATTCCGGAGAGCTGCATGCTCTGCCCGGTGGGAATCAGGTCGAGGACGAACTGGGTGATTGTCCGCTGGCCCGGCGTCAGATAATAAGGATTCGGAACCGTCTCAGAGTTTATCATGCCGGATACCGATAAGGTGTAATTTTCGACAAATTCCGGTTCCTCGATTCGGGCGAGCAGGTAAACGACGAGAAACATGGAGACAATGACCAGGAGAAGGCTGACGATGGCAGCAGTTGTTTTGTTCTGGATCAGCATGGACAGCAAAGTCAGAATCCCAGCGTAGGAGGCCATCATCAAAAATCCGTCCAGGATGAACCACAAGTAGATCGAGCCCATGTGCTGAAAGGAGCCGAACAGAGGGAGCCCGACAGCCAGAGAGGGAATCCAGAAAGCAATCAGCATCAGGATGCCCGCGGCGGTGCAGACCAGAAAATGGCTCAGATAAATGTTCGGCCGGGTGTGTCCGACCACCAGCTTGTTCCGGATCGTGCCGTCGGAAAAATCCGTTCCGATAAACACACTGCAAAAGGCGGCCATGATCAAGCCCGGTATCGGGACAAATCCCATCATTCCATAGGCGGAGAGAAAATACCTGTCATATTCAACGGGAGCGCCGCTTATTTTCCCGCTGTATGCGAGGAGACCGGCCAGCACAAAGGCGTAGATGACCATAGCGGACAGACTGAACCAGAAGACCTTTGACTTCCTCAGCCGGGAGAAATCGGCGCGCAATAATTTACTCATGACCGCCACCTCCCATCAGGTTGATGTAATAGCTTTCCAGGTTTTCGTCGTGTTCGGCAATCTTTTGAATTTCACAGTGTTCTTCCGCCAAGGCCAGTGTCACTTCCGTGACGTTCCAGGAACCGTAAACATCCGCCTCATGGCCGTTCCTTATGGCGTATTCCAGTTTTCGCGCGTCCAGGACACGGACCAGGGCTTTGATATCCGATACTTGAAGGCGCATACATTTCCGGCAGGCTTTCTCCAAGTCCGCGGCGCTGATTTCCTTCACCATCTGCCCTCTGTCGATAAAACCGTAATGGGTGGCCAGGCGAGCCAGCTCATCCAGGATATGGCTGGAGATCAGTACGGTAATTCCATGTTCCCGGTTCAGCTTTAAGATCAGCTCCCGCACCTCCACGATCCCCTGAGGATCCAAACCATTGACAGGCTCATCGAGGACCAGAAAATCCGGGTTTCCGGCCAGAGCCACAGCGATGCCGAGACGCTGGCGCATGCCGAGGGAAAAGTTTTTGGCTCTTTTTTTGCCGGTATCGCCGAGGCCGACCAGCTTTAGAAGCTCCGGGATGCCATCGAAGCTGGGGCGGCCGAGAATTTGGTACTGCTGCCGCAGATTGTCCTCGGCAGTTAATTCCAGATAGATGGACGGCGTCTCCACCACCGCGCCCATCCGGCGGCGGGCCGAAGCGATCTTGGAATCGGTATGGGGGATTCCATAGAGGGCATAGCTGCCGGAGGTCGGCCGCTGCAGCCCGCAGGCCAGGCGGATCAGAGTGGTTTTTCCCGCGCCGTTTTTACCTACAAAACCATAGATTGATCCCTTATTTACGTGCATCGACAAACGATCCAGGGCTTTGAAATTTTTGTACTGCTTGCACAGCTGATCTGTGCGGAGAACATATTCCATTTTGTGCCTCCCTTATTTTTTCTGAGGCCAGTATCTCATAAAAGGGGAAAGAAAGCGGTAAAGAAAATAGATAAGATTTGGTAAAGGCCGGAGAAGTTGTCCACAGACTATTTTTCCACAGACTATTTTTCCGGTTCTTTCATTTTAAACCCAATTCCCCAAACCGCTTCGATGAAGTCGCTTCCTGCTGCTTCCCGCAATTTCCGCCGCAGGTTGCTGACGTGGACCTTTAGAGAACTTTCGGTGCAGTCCGGCGTGTCCAGGCTGATCAGATCCAAGAGCTGGGATTTCGTCACCACCTGGGAAGCGTTTTGCATCAGCCGTTTTAAAATGGAGAATTCCGTGGCGGTCAGCCGGACCGGGGAGCCGTCCGCGAAAAGCGTGTGAGAAGCCGCATCCAGACGGAGGTCCCCGAAGGTAAGGACAGCGCTTTGCCCGGCGCGGCTGTCCTTTCTGAATTGCACGGTGATCCGCGCCAAGAGTTCTTTTGTGTCAAAGGGTTTCGTCACATAGTCCGCGGCTCCTCCCAGGAGGAGGTTTACTTTGTCGTCGATCCCGACTTTTGCACTGACCACGATGACCGGGATTCCCGAAATCTTTGGCAGGACTTCTTCCCCGGACAGGCCGGGCAGCATCAGGTCCAGCAGGATCAGGTCGGGCTGTTCCCGTTCCAAAAGCATCAGCGCCTCGGTCCCTGAATAGGCGCGAAGGATGCGGTAGCCTTCCTGGCGCAGCAAGGTTTCCAGCAAATTTCCGATAGGGAGGTCATCATCCACGATGGCGATTGTTTTCATAAATGGTTCCTTTCTCTTCACAGGGGTCCACGCTTTTTATTATAGGGCGTGCAGAGGGGAAAAAGCAAGGGGAAACGTGACGGCCTCCGCCCAGCAGTACGGATCCGAATGGTTCTTGGCGGCAGCCGAAAATTTCTGTTTGCAATCCCCGTAAACAAAATTCAAACATTTCTGTGATATAATAAAAATGAACAAACGCAGCTTTCCCAGCGCGCAGGGAGACGAAAACTGGCTATCCAAAGCGGATGGATATCAGGCGATGCGATGCGGGATCCTGCAATCGGAGAGTGAAGTGCGCGGGAATGAAGAATAGGAGAACGATTATGGTAAATATCCTTGTTGTGGAGGACGACACGAAGCTGAATCAAAGCGTCTGTACCTTTTTAAATCAAAACGGCTATACCGCGAAGGGCTGCCTGAACCCACGGGAAGCCTATGATCTGATGTACCGTTATCTGTTTGATCTGATTATCTCCGATATCATGATGCCGGAAGTGGACGGTTACGAGTTTGCCCGGACCGTTCGGAATCTGAACCAAACCATCCCCATCTTGTTTATGACCGCCAGGGATGATATTGTCTCGAAGCAGAAAGGCTTCCGGGCCGGGATCGATGATTATATGGTAAAACCGGTAGATCTGGAAGAACTGGCGCTGCGGATCTCGGCGCTGCTGCGCCGGGCGCATATTATGGAAGAAAAGAAGCTGACGGTGGGAAACCTGGTTTTGGATGCGGACGGGATGGCCGCGTCTGTGGACGGCAGGGAAGTTTCCGTAACCGTCCGTGAATTCAACATCCTGTATAAGCTGCTTTCTTATCCGGGGAAATCCTTTTCCCGCAGTCAGTTGATGGATGAATTCTGGGGAATGGACAGCGATACGAGCCTGAGAGCCGTGGATGTTTATATCACAAAGCTACGGGATAAATTTTCCGCCTGCGACGGATTTAAGATCGTAACCATCCATGGGCTGGGATACAAGGCGGTGTTGGTATGAGGAGAGAAGAGAATCCATGGGACGGCCGTGTTAAGATCCGATATTTTTCCTGGGCGGAATATATCGGCGTACTGTTTGCTTTTGGCGGTTTGGCCTCCCTGCCGGGGATTTTGTACGGGGGATGGGAAAATTTTACCGGGTCTCTAAAACATTACGGTCTTTGGTACTTATTATATTGGATTTTGATCACGTTCGCCTTCTGTGCTATGACAGCCTACCAGAAACATCAGGTGTTTGACCGGCCGATGCGGCAGCTCAGCAAAGCCACAGAGCGGGTGGCTTCCGGTGATTTTTCCGTCTATCTGGAGCCGGTGCAGAAGACGGTCCGTCTGGACTATATCAGCGCGATTTTTCAGGACTTTAACAAGATGGTGGCGGAGCTGGGGTCCATTGAAACCATGAAAAATGATTTTATCGCCAATGTCTCCCACGAAATTAAAACGCCCCTCTCCGTAATTCGAAACTATACGGAGCTTTTGAAGGATCCGGACCTGCATCCAGATAAACGGGCCGAATATATCGACAGTATACTCTCTTCCACCGACCGCCTGTCGGCTCTCGTGACTAATATTTTGAAATTGAACAAACTAGAGAGCCGCCAGATCTTACCGAAACCAGAACCCTTTGACCTCTGCCGCCAGCTCTCCGACTGCGCCCTGCATCTGGAAACCCTGTGGGAGGAGAAAAACATCCGGTTGGAAGCGGAGATCGAGGACAGAGCTTTGATTTTTTCTGATCCGGATATGCTGGAGCTGGTGTGGAACAACCTCTTATCCAATGCGCTGAAATTCACGGAGCCGGGAGGAAGCGTGACGCTTCGTCAGACATCGGATGCGGATACCGTCACGGTTACCGTGTCCGACAGCGGCTGCGGCATGGGCGAGGAGACCATGAAGCATATTTTTGAAAAGTTTTATCAGGGGGATACCTCCCACGCCCAGGCCGGAAATGGCCTGGGCCTAGCCCTGGCGTACCGCGTGGTAGACCAGCTGAACGGTACCTTGACCGTGAGCAGCAGGCTGGGAAAGGGGAGTGCGTTCACCGTAAGACTACCCGTTCATCCGGAAGGGCATGGAAATGGAATTTAACATTTCAGAAACAAAAGAGAAGTAAGGCGTAAACACTTTTGATCTAAAATGCTTTCATGACGGCGCTAAGCCGGGGAAACCAAAAAGATCAGGAGGAAAACAGATGGAGAATCACGAAGGAAGCGTTTGCTGCCAAAAGACAGTATTTACAGGAAAAAGAATATTCCGGAGAGAAGGACAAAGAGGGGGGACTCAGGCATGACAAATCCGGAAAGAAAAAACGAGATGGGATTTATCGGATATGAATATAAAGATCAGGTATGCAGCAGAGAGATGAGTTCGGTCTATTTGGACGGTTACCCCAATTTCGGCTGGATCCCGGAAGACACGGCCCTTACCTCTGCCGGAGCGAAAACTATCTCGATCCGATTCAAACGAGACAGGAAGATCCGGAATAAGGCGGAGCTGACCAGGCTCCAGCGTCAGTTTGACGCCTGCGCGGATGAAATTGTCCGCTTAACCAGGGCTGAGACGTCCGGGGCCGCGATCCTGGCATTCACCATTGGGCTTTTGGGGACAGCATTTCTTGCCGGAGCGACCTTTGCCTACCTGGGAGGGCTTTTCCCTCTTATGGTTCTCCTGGCAATTCCAGGATTTGCCGGTTGGATCTTACCCTACTTTTGCTACCGGAATTCTTATGACAAAAAATGCCGGGAGACCGCTCCTTTAATCGAAAGAAAATATGACGAGATCTACGATGTCTGTGAAAAGGCCAACCGTTTGCTTTCCGCCGCGGCGGAATAGCAGGAAGCCGTTCGCGTCCTGCTTCCCGCTCGCCGTCCATGCCGCGATCGGAGTCTGGAATCTGATCCTGGGAATTGTGGCGGGATCGGCCTGGTTCTTAGCCACTGCGGTCTACTATCTGTTGCTCTGCGCTTCCAGGAGACAAGTTTTCCGGATGCTTCGTGATGCGCAGAAGATGAAAAATCCGAGGAGAAGGGGAGCGTTTCAGATGAGAGGCTGCCGGCAGGTCGGCGTATGGATTGCTTTGATTGGAATTTCCTATTTTGGCGTGTGCCTCTGCATGTATGTTTATCATAAAACCGTGACGTACCCTTTTTATCTTCTCTACGGGGTGGCTGCGGCCGCCTTTTTCAAGATCGGAATGGCGGTCTATGGAATTCGAACGGCGGGAAAACAAAACCAGCCGCTGCTGTCTGCTCTGAAATGGATCGGCTTTGTGGACGCCTGCGTGTCTATTGTGGCGGTCCAGTGCGCCCTGCTGACCTGGAAAGGGGAGGGGAGGGCGGCGTCTGACAGCAGCGCTTTGCTGGGAATGGGATGCAGCGTAATCTTTTTGGGGATCGGCGCAGCCATGTTTTTCCGGCGCGGAGCGAGAGGGGCTGCGGGGAGTGAAAAAAAGGAGTAGAGGACTGGCCTTCGTCCGCAATCAGCCCAGCAGCCCCGTGATGTACTTCAGCCCCCGCTCAGCCGCGCCTTCTTCCGGCTGATATTCAAAGACCAGGAGTCCGTCGTAGGAAATCTCCTTTAACGTCCGGACCAGCCCAGGATAATCAAAATGTTTTCCGTCCGGGCAATGACGGCCCGCGTCGGAAATATCAATCTGGCTCAGGACATCCCGGCCTTCCCGGACGGCCTGAAAAGGGTTTTCCTCACACAATAACTGCATGGTGTCCAGATGGAGATGAAGATACGGGGAGCCGAATCCACGGATAAAGGCGGCGGTATCGGCCGTCTTCTTAAAATAAAACTTTTCCGGCTGGTGAATCACTTCCAGGGTAAGGGGAACCTGGCGCTCTGTGGCGTAGGAGAGGAGTTCCTGCAAGCTGAGGGAGAGATTCTCCTCAAATCGCTCCGGGCTGCTGCACTCGGAGACCACTCCCCGGATGGAGCCGATCACCACCTGAGCATGATCCAAAAGGGCGGCTGTATCCATGTGCCGTTTCATCCGTTCGACGGCCTCTTTTCGGATTTCTTCTCTTTCGGAGCTGAGGGAGAGGCCGTCCACGGAATATCCTCTCCCGGTGGCAAAGCCGGAGATGGAAAGTCCGTACCGCTCGATTTCCGCTTTGATGGAGGCCGGATTCAGTTCCTCCGGCCGGTTTACGGTCAGTTGGAGGGCGTCAAAGCCCAGTGCCGCGGCCTCGCGTGCCGCCACTTCGAGCGGGCCTTGAAGTGGGGCGGTGTCACAGGGAAAGGTCCCATCGCTGATCACAACGCTTGTTTTCATATCGAAATCTCCTTTTCTTGTTCCAATTATCGTAATCGTATCGGAAATTGCAGGGCTTGTCAACTTGCAGAAAGGGTGTTTCGAAAAAACGGCTGTGTTTCTACGGCGAGTCTGCTATAATAAAAAAAGGAACCAGATTGCAGGATCGTATATGGGAGGAACTATGAACTATCACCACACCACAACCGGAATCTTCCGTTCCCGGCCGAACCGTTTTCTGGCGCAGGTGGAGATCGGAGGGAAGACGGAGCTTTGCCATGTAAAAAATACCGGACGCCTCGGAGAGCTGCTGCTTCCTGGGACGCCCGCTGTCTTAGATCGGCACGAGCCGGGCAAGAGAAAGACCAACTATTCCCTGATTGCCGTCCGGAAAGAGGGACAGTGGGTGAATATTGATTCCCAGGCCCCGAATGCGGCGGCCGCCGAATGGCTTTCCGGCAGCCCTCTTGGTTTTCCGGTCACGCTTTTGCGCAGAGAGCAGACATTCGGCGATTCCCGTTTTGACTTTTACCTGGAAGGCGAAGGCGGACAGAAAGCGTTTTTGGAAGTCAAGGGGGTGACCCTTGAGGTAAATGGGATCGCCCGCTTTCCGGATGCGCCGACCGAGCGGGGCGTCAAACATATCCGGCATTTGATAGAGGCGCGGGAGGCCGGATATCTGGCGTATCTGTTGTTCGTCATCCAGATGAAGGGAGTAACGGCCTGGGAGCCCAACGAGAGGACGCATCCGGAATTTGCCCGTGCCGTCCGGGAGGCGGCGGGGGCGGGCGTTATCGTTCTGGCGCGGGACTGCCGTGTGTGGGAGCAGGGAATGGAGATCGACGCTCCGGTGGCCTGCCGTATGGGCTCCGGCGGCCCTGCCATGTGACAAGTGCCCATTTTATTTAGAAAAATATGGGCTGTCCCGTACATTGACGCGCGTTTACCCGGATGTTATGATAATTTCGAACAGCTAAAAGCGAGGAACAATAGCGTTTGGTTTTATCGTAACGGAAGGGAGTACATATGGGAGAGAAGTTTAACAGGGAACAAGAATTGAACAGTCAGGAGACCATGACCGTTGGCCTGCGGGGAAAGCAGGTCGTTCGTTATCATAGCCCCATCACACCGAAGGAAAATGCCGTGCGCACCCTGACCGGGAAGACGCCGTGCTGGCTTGGCACGGATATCAATGTGATCCTGCCGAGAATCGTGCCGGACAACCCGGCCCGCGGAATCATATTTGACGGCAGCCCTTTTGACCCGGTGAAAGAGGGCGGCGGCCCCGACTGGTTCGGCGTAGAATGGGTCTATGAGCCGTCGGCAACCGGCTCCATGGTAGTTCCCGGCAACCCTAAAGTGAAGGACATCAGTCATTGGGAAGATGATATTACTTTCCCGGATCTGGACGCCCTGGACTGGGAGGGGGCGAAGAGAGACTGCGCAAGGATCTGGAGGGCGGATCAGTTGAATTCCACTCAGATTTTCACTGGTTTCTTTGAGCGTTTGATCTCTTTCCTGGATTTTGAAGACGCTGCCGTGGCGATGATCGATGAAGAAGAGCAAGTGGCGGTGCACCGTCTCTTTGACCGGCTGGCAGATTTCTACGACGCTCTGATCGGAAAACTCCATGATTATATCGGCCTGGACCATATCACCCTCCACGACGACTGGGGAGCCCAGCGCAGTCCGTTTTTCTCCTATGATACTTGCGAAGAGATGCTTCTTCCCTATGTCAAGCGCGTGGTGGAGTCCTGCCACAAACGGGGAATGCTGTTTGAGTTTCATTCCTGCGGGATGATCGAGCCTCTGGTGCCGATTATGATCGAGGCTGGAATGGACAGTTGGGGCGGCCAGCCGATCAATGATAAGTGGAAGCTTTATAATCAGTACGGCGATCAAATGTGCTTTACGGTGAACGCGGACGCCACCTTAGACGAGGAGGCGGCTGCTGCCTGGGCGGACGACTGCCTGTCCCGCCTGGAGCCGGGGAAAAACCTGATCGTGAATGTGATGGAGGACTGCCCGCTGCGGGAAATTCTATATGTGAAGTCGCGGGAATATTTCAGCAGGCAGAGCTGAGAAGTTTTGATATCACAATGTTGGGGTCAAAAGGTATTTTGCCCCTATGATGCGGAGGACCAGTTTTTTTGGCCGGACCGGCGGTACGGACAGTACCGCCGGTCCGGCCGGTTTGTTTTTCACCCGGAACTCGAAACCGGCGGCGGAAGAAAAAACAGCGTCCCGGAATCCCTCTTTGACAATTCCCAAAGATATGCTATAGTTATATAGGAAAAGAATTGCCGGCCGGACATGCCGGATTTCAGCCGGACTTGTTCCGGCTTTTTATTCCCTGGAAATCCCATATAATTAGGAAGAAACGCAGAAACAAGAAAGGCGGGAGGCAAATGGATCAGCAGCAGACCTTACGGCAGTGGGTAGAAGAAAGCAGACGGATTGTTTTTTTCGGCGGGGCAGGGGTATCGACCGAGAGCGGGATTCCGGATTTTCGGAGTGTTGACGGGTTGTACCACCAGGTCTACGATTACCCGCCGGAGCAGATTTTGAGCCATACGTTTTTCCGGCAGAACCCGGAAGAATTTTTTCGCTTTTACTGGGATAAAATGATTGCGCCAGACGCCAGGCCCAACGCGGCCCACAAAGTTTTGGCCAAGTGGGAGGCCGAGGGAAAGCTTACCGCCGTCGTAACCCAGAACATCGACGGCCTTCACCAGATGGCCGGGAGCAAAACGGTCTATGAGCTGCACGGTTCGGTTCACCGGAATCACTGCATGCGCTGCGGAAAGTTTTACGGCTTATCCGATCTGAAAGAGCGCCAGGGCATTCCGCGCTGCGGCTGCGGCGGGATCATCAAACCCGACGTTGTACTCTATGAGGAAAGCCTGGATGAGGAAACGATGCAAAAATCATTGGAAGCCATTGCCTCTGCGGACATGCTGATCATCGGCGGGACGTCGTTAAGCGTTTATCCGGCCGCCGGTTTGGTCCACTATTATTCCGGGAACCGGCTGGTGCTGATCAACCGGTCCGCTACGCCGATGGATTCCCGTGCGGATCTCGTCATCTCAGACTCGATCGGAAAGACTTTGGAGGGATTTTTATCATGGACATCCAGGTAGGAGATATCCTGCGCTTAAAAAAGCAGCATCCCTGCGGAAGCGAGGAGTGGGAGGTCCTGCGGACCGGCATGGATTTCCGGCTGAAATGCTGCGGCTGCGGCCGCCAGGTCATGCTGGCGCGCCGTATCGTGGAAAAAAGCATCCGGGAGATCCGGAAAAAAAAGGAATAAGAAATTTGTCATTGAAAAATAGGGAAATCGTAAGAGGGAAAGCATTGATTTTTCGGTAGCCTGGTTGTATAATGTCCTTCGGCTATATGGAATAGAGACGGAAATACCAGGATTGCGGAGCAATTATGTGACTGTCCGGCGGTGGATACAAAGGTTTGCCGGAGGCCAATCCATCATAGTTGTTTTCGCAGTGTACGGGCAAGCGTTTAATATGGAGAGCAGGAGGACAGGATGGCGACAAATAAGGGATATCCGGAAATCGACAGCCGGCCGCTCAGGCGCCGGGAGGGCGATCCTTCTTACCGGACTTCGGGGAACGGCCGGTCAGGCGCCGGCTCCGGAACACAGAGAAGTACCAATGCCGGAGGGCAGAGAAATACAGCCGCAGACAGCCGGAGAACGGCTTATGCGAAGACGCAGCAGGGCTCCCGCGCCGGAGGCCAGCGGGGCGCCTATGCAGGAAGTACCCAGGGGGGACGCGCAGCGGACCGGAACGGCGGTTACAGCGGCGGTCAGCGGAGCGCCTATCCCGGAGGCCAGCGGAACCGGTATTCCGGGGGCCCGCAGGATGAAGAAGCCAGACGGAGGGCCGCGGCCAGAAAGCGGGAGCGTCAGCGCAGGAAGCGGAGAAAACGGATCATTCTGATTGTGGTATTGATTCTTCTTTTGGCTGCTATCGCCACCGGCGTTTATTTCCTGCTTCGCTCGCCGAAAGACGAGACTCCGGTTAACTTCAACCCCGGAGCCAGCACGGCCGCCACCCAGGGCTCCACGGCTTCCAGCGACAAAGAGCCGCCGGTGATCTCCGGCGTGCAGGATCAGACCGTGTTTGTGGGGGATTCCATCTCCTATAAAAAAGGCGTGACAGTGACCGACAATGTGGATCAGGACGTAAAATTAGAAGTGGATACCAGCAAGGTCGATTTGAATCAGGCCGGGACTTACACCGTGACTTACACCGCCACGGATGCCGCCGGGAATCAGGCGAGTGCCACCGCCACGATCACCGTGGAGGAAAAGCCGGCAGGCTACGAGAATAAAGCGGAGATGGAATCCATGGCGCAGGAGATCCTGGACAAGATCATCACTTCGGATATGACCCAGATGGAAAAGGCCCAGAAGATTTACAACTGGTGTCATGGAAATATCAGCTATGTCAACACCTCGGACAAATCCAGCTGGATCAATGGAGCCATCCAGGCGTTTGAGTCCCATTCGGGAGACTGCTTTAACTATTTTGCCGCCGCCAAGGCGCTTCTCACGGCCGCGGGGATTGAAAATATTGATGTGGTGAAGAGCGATACCAGTCATTCTTCCCATTTTTGGAGTCTTGTCAATTGCGGCGATGGGTGGTATCATTTTGATACGACGCCGCGAAAGGGCGACGGGGATTATTTCTTTATGGTGACGGACGATCAGCTGGAGGAATATTCCAAGGCCCACGACAACAGCCATATTTTTGATCATTCACTGTATCCGGCCACCTCGACCAAGGTGATTACGGATCTGCATGCGAGAGACTGAGGGGATATGTTTTGAAAGGAAAGCGAGGAAGAAAGAAAGCATACAGACGAAAGCTGATTCTTCTGGCCGGCCTGGTCCTGATTGCGGGACTGGGCTGTTTCCTGTGGTTTTATAAGCCGGACCGCGTCCAGGCGAAAGTGACGCTGGAGGCAGGCGAACCGATGGCCGAGGCAGATGACTTTTTGAAAAGAGACGGCGTGGAGGCCAGCTACGTCACCAACATGACCGGGATCGATACGTCAATTCCCGGCGAATATTCCGTGGAGATCCGGGCGGGATATTATTCCTATGAGTCGGTTTTGGAAATTGTGGACCGCACGCCGCCGGAAGGCACGGTGCGGGATTTTGCGATCTGGCAGGGGGATTCCTGCACGGCGGAAGACTTTCTGGAATCTGCTTCGGATGTGACCGGAGTCACGGTTTCTTTCGGAAAAGAGCCGGATCAAAAGAAAACCGGCGATCAGGAAGTGGAGATTCTTCTGACTGACGGAGCGGGAAATGAGACCAGGCTGACCGCTACTTTGACGATCTGGGCCGATACGGAACCGCCTGTGATTTCTGGCGTCTCGGACCAGACGGTCACCGAAGGGGATTCCATTTCCTATAAAAGCGGCGTGACCGTGACGGATAACCGGGACACGGATGTGGAGATCCAGGTGGACGCCTCCGCCGTGGATCTGGAGAAGGCAGGCACCTATGAAGTGGTCTATACTGCCGTGGACCGCGCCGGAAATACGGCAACCGAAACCGCGGAGATTACGGTAAAGGCAAAGGACAAAGGCGAGGCCAACCGCGAGGAGATGGAGTCTTTGGCAAGGAAAGCCGTTGCCGCGTGCATTTCCGACGATATGAGCGACCGGGATAAGCTGTATGAAATGTTCTGGTATGTGAAGCGCCATATGAACTATACCGGCGATTCCGATAAAACGACCCAGGTGAATGAGGCCATCCGCGGTTTTGAAGAAGGCCAGGGTGACTGCTTTACTTATTTCTCCGTGCTGAAAGCCATGATGGAGCAGGCCGGTTTTGAGACGGCCGACGTGACCCGTCTGGGCGGCGAGACCAGACATTTCTGGAGCCTGGTCAAGGTCGGAGACGAGTGGTATCATATTGATTCCTGTCCCCGCAGCGAAGAGCACAATAAATATTGGTACTGCTTCCTGCGGACCGATGCGGAGTTAGAAAAGTTTTCAAAGAATTATGACGGCTATTATAATTTTGATCCCACTGGGCTGCCTGAAACTCCTTAACTGACAGGAATCTACGTCCTATGGACCAAGAAAGGCGAAAGCAATATGAAAACATTAGGCGTAATCGGCGGCCTGGGCCCTATGGCTACCGCATATTTCATGGAACTGGTGATTCGGATGACCGATGCCGCCTGTGATCAGGAGCATCTTCCGATGATAATCTATAACCGCCCGGACACCCCGGACCGGACCCGCTATATTCTAGGTCTCAGCAATGAGAATCCTCAGAATTTGATGGTGGAGACCGGCCGCGCGCTGGTGCGCCAGGGCGCAGACCGATTGGTGATTCCCTGCATCACAGCCCATTATTTCCACCCGTATCTGGAACTTCAGATCGGAAAGCCGGTCTTGAACCTAATTGAGGAGACGGCGGCACATCTGAAAAAATTCGGTTTACATACCATCGGCATCATGGCGACGGACGGAACCATCCGCAGCGGCCTGTTCCAGAAAGAGCTGGAGCACCAGGGCATGCAGGCGGTGATTCCCACGGAGAAGAGCCAGCGCAAAGTCATGCACCTGATTTATGAAAACGTAAAAGCCGGAAAGCCGGTGGAATTTTCCTTGTTCCGGGAAGCAGAAGACGAGCTGCGCTTAGCCGGGGCCCAAGTGATTGTATTGGGTTGTACGGAATTGTCCATGATAAAGAAAGAGTTTCCCATTGGTCCTGGTTTTTTGGATGCGATGGAGGTTTTAGCGATGCGCGCCATTGAAGAGTGCGAAGCGCCGTTAAAAGAAGAATACCGCTGCCTGGTCACCAGGTAGAACCAATTAAAGGGAGAAAACCAATGCAGCAGACAAATGTGTTAGAGTATTTGGAGCGGACGGCGCCGCGGGTGCCGGACAAGCTGGCTTATGCCAACGAGAATATGGGGCTGACGTTTTCTGAGGTGTATCGGGATGCGCGGGCCATCGGAAGCTTTTTGAGCCGGCGCGGACACTACCGGGAGCCGGTGGTGGTATTTATGCAGAAACACCCGAAAATGGTGGTCAGCTTCTACGGCGTGATCTACAGCGGCTGCTACTATGTGCCGATCGATGAGGAGATGCCGAAGCACCGGATTGAACTGATCTTCCAGAACCTGAATCCAAAGGCGATCATCTGCGACGATGTCACCAAGGAGATGGTAAAAGAATTCCACTACCAGGGAGAGATCTACCTCTATGAGGAGATGACCGCGGAACCCGCCGATGATGAAAAGCTCGCCGAAATCCGCCGGAACGCTTTGGACGTGGATCCCATCTACATTGTCTTTACCTCCGGTTCCACCGGGGTGCCGAAGGGCGTTGTGGCCTGCCACCGCTCGGTCATCGATTATATCGACAACCTGGCCGATGTGCTGGAATTCGATGAGAATTCCATTTTCGGAAATCAGACGCCGCTCTATTTTGACGCCTGTCTGAAAGAACTGTACTCCACGATGAAATTTGGGGGCACCACTTATCTGATCCCGAAGAATCTGTTTATGTTCCCGGTGAAGCTGGTGGAGTTCCTGAACGAATACAAGATCAACACGGTCTGCTGGGTGGTGTCGGCCCTGACGATGATCTCCGCCTTTAAGGCCTTCGATAAGGTAAAACCCCAGTACCTGCATACGATTGCGTTCGGCAGCGAAGTATTTCCGATCAAGCAGTTCAACATCTGGCGGGAAGCCCTTCCGGATGCGAAATTCGTGAACCTGTACGGTCCGACCGAGGGAACCGGCATGTGCTGCTATTATAAAGTAGACCGGGAATTTGCCCTGGATGAGACCATCCCGATCGGGCAGCCCTTCCACAACACGGAAATTTTGCTGCTGGACGAGAACAATAAGCCGGCAAAGCCCGGCGGGCCCGGCGAGATCTGCATCCGCGGGACCTCGGTGACCCTCGGCTATTATCATAATCCTGAAAAAACCAGGGAATCCTTTGTCCAGAACCCATTAAACGACGCTTACCCGGAGATTATCTACCGGACCGGAGACCTGGCCAAGTACAATGAGAGAGGCGAACTGTGCTTCCTTTCCCGGAAAGATTATCAGATCAAACACATGGGACACCGGATCGAACTGGGGGAGATCGAGGTTGTCGTCAATATGAAAGATGGAATAAAAAGCGCTTGCTGCATATTTGATGATGACAAAAAGAAAATTGTGTTGTATTATGTGGGTGAGGTATCTCCCGCCGACATGGTCCGATACCTGAAGGAAAAGCTGCCGCGGTATATGATTCCCAACTCTATGGAGGTCCTCGAAACCATGCCTCTGACGCCGAACGGGAAAATCAACCGTGTACTGCTGAAACAAAACTATATGAATAAAAAGGAGAAATAGGTATGGAAGCTTTATTAAACATCTTGAAGGAACTGCACCCCGAAGTGGATTTTGAAACATGCGATACGCTGATCGACGACAAGATCCTGGATTCTTTCGATATCATCTCCATCATCACTTCGGTGAACACCGAGTACGATGTGGCGATTCCCGCGGAAGAAATCATCCCTGAAAACTTCAACTCTGCGGAAGCTCTCTACGATCTGATCGAGCGGCTGCAGGATGAAGACTGATTGAGGTAAGTATGCTTTTTACATCCTATACGTTCATCGCTTTTCTGGCGGCGATGTTCGTCCTTTACTATTTGGTGCCTAAGAAATTCCAGTGGATGCTGCTGCTCGCAGGCAGCTATCTCTTTTACGCCTGGGCAGGCATCCACTTCTTAGCGTATATATTGGTCACCACCGTGACGACCTGGTATGCGGCAAAGCGAATGACGGTGCTCCAGACGGAACAGTCGGCTTACCTGAAGGCGCATAAAGCCGAGCTGTCGCGGGAAGAGAAGAAGGCGCTGAAGGCGGCGGGCAAAAAAAAGACCAGACACTGGATGCTGTTCTGCCTGCTTTTGAATCTGGGTATCCTGGCGGTTCTGAAATACACGGATTTTTTCATTTCCAATATCAATGGAATTTTTGATACGGACATTGCGTTCATGCGGTTTGCCCTGCCCATGGGAATTTCTTTTTATACGTTCCAGAGCATGGGGTACCTGCTTGACGTTTACCGGGGCAAATATGCGGCCCAGGACAGCCTGGGACGGTTTGCCCTGTTTGTTTCCTTTTTCCCGCAGGTGATCCAGGGCCCGATCAGCCGTTACGACGACATGGCGAAGACCCTGTACGACGAGCACCCCTACGACCACCACAATATCAGCTTCGGCATCCAGCGGATCTGCTGGGGCTTTTTCAAAAAAATGGTGGTGGCGGACCGGATTCTCGTGGCGGTGAATGAATTAATCAAAAACCCGGCAGACTATACAGGAGCCTATGTGTTGGCGGCGATGTTCTTTTACGCCATCGAGCTCTATGCCGATTTCACCGGGGGAATCGATATCACCATCGGAATTGCCCAGGTATTCGGCGTGCATCTGGTGGAAAACTTTGAGCGGCCGTTCTTTTCCAAGAACACCGCCGAGTATTGGCGCCGGTGGCACATTACCATGGGCACCTGGTTTCGGGACTATATTTTTTATCCGATTTCCGTCTGCCAGCCCATGCTGAAACTCTCCAAGGCTTCCCGTGAGAAATTGGGACAGGCCCTGGGAAAACGGGTGCCGGTTTATCTCTCCACTTCGATTGTCTGGTTTGTGACCGGCCTGTGGCACGGCGCCAGCTGGAACTTTATCGTCTGGGGAATGCTGAACTGTCTGGTTTTGATTGTCTCCCAGGAGTTCGAGCCCTTTTACGCCTGGTTTCACAAAAAGTTTCCGAAAGTGGGAAGGACCTTCTGGTACCGCTTGTTCCAGGTGGCCCGCACTTTCTGCCTGATGAGCGCGATCCGTATTCTGGACTGCTACCGGGATGTACCTTTGACCTTCCATCAGGTGGGAACGATTTTCACCGAGGGGAACTGGAATGTGCTGGTGAACGGCAGCTTGCTGGAGCTTGGCCTGTCGGCCGCTGACTGGGGCGTGATTCTGGCGGGCGTGCTGGCGATGCTGATTGTCAGCCTGATCGGCCGGTCGGGAAGCGTCCGGGAGAAACTTTCAAAGCAGCCGATGGCGCTTCGCTACGGAGTCTATGCGGCCTTGTTCCTCGGCGTGTTGATTTTCGGCGCCTACGGCATCGGGTTTGACGCCAGCCAGTTCATTTACAACCAATTCTAGGAGGAGTCATGAAGAAGAAACGGATTTTGACGATTCTCGTCGTGGCGTGCCTCCTGGTGGGAGGCTTGTGGTTTCTGCAGAAACTGCTGACGCCAAAATATATCAATGAGATTATCGAAGGCCGGCTGATCGCCGATTACTATGATAATGCCGGCGGAAACGATGTGGTTTTCATCGGGGACTGCGAAGTCTATGAAAACATTTCCCCGATTACGCTCTGGGAGGACTACGGAATCACAAGCTACATCCGGGGAAGCGCCCAGCAGCTGATCTGGCAGTCGTACTATCTGATGGAGGAAACGCTGAAGTACGAGAAGCCGAAGGTGATGGTGTTTAATGTACTCTCCATGAAGTACGGGGAACCTCAAAATGAAGCGTATAACCGGATGACCTTAGACGGGATGCGCTGGTCGGACTCCAAGGTGAACTCGATCAAGGCGTCCATGACCGATGAGGAAGAGTTCATCACCTACCTGTTCCCGCTGCTTCGCTACCATTCCCGCTGGAGCGAGCTTTCCGGCGAGGATTTCGAGTATTTGTTTAAGACCAAGCGTTCGTTCCACCAGGGCTACCTGATGCGGGTGGACGTGCGGCCGGTGACTTCCTATCCGAGCCCGACGCCGCTGCAAGATTATCAGTTCAGCGATACCAGCTACGAATATCTGGACAAGATGGTGAAGCTTTGCAAGGACAATGGCGTGGAACTGGTTTTGATGAAGGCTCCCAGTATTTATCCTTACTGGTATGACGAATGGGAAGAACAGATGGAAGACTACGCCGAGAAAAACGGCCTGCTCTACATTAACTTTTTGGAGCTTCTGGACGAAACAGGTATTGACTTTGACACGGATACGTATGATAATGGGTTACATCTGAACTTGTCCGGGGCGGAAAAACTCGCCAAGTATCTGGGGGCAGAGCTCCAAGAAACCTATCAGCTGCCGGATCACCGCGGCGACGCCCAGGTGGCGGCAAAGTGGCAGGAAAAGTCTGATTTTTACCATGAGATGGAAGCCGATCAGTATCGGGAGCTGGAAGAATACGGTTACTTGAAGAGCTACGGGGGCAGAAAGCCTGCTGGACAGGAAGATTAAGAGAAGAAAAGAATTTAGGAGGATGTACGAGATGAAAAAGTTTGCAATTTTGTTTGTGGCAATGCTGATTTTAGTCGGCTGCGGCAGTTCCGACGACAAGACGACGGCTGCGGCGGGCACCACGGGAGAAGCGGGCACTACGGCTGCGGCGGCAGCGAACAGCGGCGCGTCGGATGCGTTTGCGTTTCAATCCGGGGATGTGACCATTGCCATGAACGCCGAGGTGGCTCCGATTCTGGAGAAACTGGGAAAAGAAGTCGAGTATTTCGAGTCTGAGAGCTGCGCATTCAAAGGCCTGGACAAGCAGTATACCTATGCCAGCTTTATCTTAAAGACCTACCCGATCGATGGGAAGGACTATGTCTCTTCGATTGAAATCAAGGACGACCTGGTCTCCACTCCGGAGGGCATTTCCATCGGTTCTTCTGTGGCAGATGTAACCAAGGCTTACGGTGAGCCCGCGACAGCCGGAAATTACAGCTACACCAAGGGAGACAGTACGCTGATCTTTGTGATCAAGGATGATGCGGTTACCTCGATCCAGTACACTGCGATTACGAAATAAGATTTAGAACCGTGCAGACGGAACAGAAACGACGGGCTTTTGCTGTTTTCAGGCAAAAGCCCTTTTTAGGCAAAGAGTTCCTTCCGGCGGAACGCTCCGCCAAAGGGAAAGCCCTGACCCGATCCGGTCAGGGAGCCGCAGAATCTGCGGCAAGAATCGGATCCTCAGATAGGAGGAAAACATGAACCTGCACTTTAAATCGTTGGAGGCTTCGGATGTGGAGCTTCTGCGGCCCTATTTTGGCCTGCGCACCAACAAGACCTGCGACAGCGTGATTTTGGACAGCTTTCTCTGGAAAGATTTCTACGGCTGCGAGTTTGCTCTGCTGGATGAGCGGGCGGTCCTGATGCAGAGCCACACCGGCGAGGATTACGAGGCGTCCCTGCCGATCTGCCGGGCCGAAGACATGCCTCGTTACTTTGATATCATGGAACAGCATTTTAACCGGGACTTAGGCCGGAAGATGAAAGTCATCTTCGCCGATGAGGATGGCATCGCCGCCCTGAATCTTGTGCCCGGCCGGTATACCATCGTGGAGGATCCGGACGCGGCCGACTACGTCTACGACGCCGAGAGCCTCCGTACGCTGTCCGGAAAGAAATACCATAAGAAGAAAAATCACGTCAACGCGTTCCTGCGGGAATACGGGGAACGTTATGAATACCGCCGTCTCATCCGGGCCGACCGGGACACGATCTGGGAGTTCTTAAGCCGCTGGCGGGAACAAAAGGGAGATGAGGCCGATGTGCATCTGGATGGGGAAGCCGAAGGAATCCACGAGGTGCTCCGCCACATGGAGGTCCTTGGAACCTATGTGGCCGGCGTGTATATCGACGGCCGTCTGGAAGCCTTCACCATGGGCAGCTACAATGAGCGGGACAAGATGGCGATCATCCACATTGAGAAGGCAAACGCAGAAATCCGCGGCCTGTATCCGTTCATCAACCAGCAGTTTCTGGTGCACGAATTCCCGGATGCTGTGCTGGTAAACCGGGAGGACGACGTGGGCCTGCCGGCGCTGCGCAAGGCCAAGGAATCCTATTCTCCGATTTTCATGGCGAAAAAATATACGATGATACAAAACTAGTACACGGTAATAGGCAAACGCGGCCTGCCCTCTGGACGGCAGGCAAAATGCCGGTAGGAGGCAATATGCGGTATTTGGAATCAAAAGAGGAGCGCGGCCGGACCAGAAAGCTCTGGGAAGAGATCTTTCCGGAGGATTCTGAGGCCTTCCTCGATTATTATTATACGGAAAAGACCGGGACAAATGAAATCCTGGCCGATGAGGCTGGCGGAGAAATCGTTTCTATGGTACAATGGAATCCGTATCCCCTTTGGGTAAACGGGCGGATCTGGGACAGCCGCTATCTGGTTGCAGTGGCGACCCTGCCGGAATACCGAAGGCAAAAGCGAATGGCCCGCCTTCTCGAAGCCGGGATGAAAAAATACGCATCCCTTGGGATGCCGTTTTGCTGGCTGATGCCGGCAAAGGAAGAAATTTATCTGCCGTTTGGGTTCCGCTATGTGTTTCAAAAATGGGAGGGGGAACTTCCTTTTGGAATTTCAGCCGGAGACCTGTCGGTGGTGACCCTGACCGATGAGGATTTGACGGCCGCCGCCTTTTTCTTAGAGCGGGAGCTGGAGGACCGGTTCCAGGTCTTTCCGGAGCGCACGGAGGAGTATCTTCGGACTTTGCAGAAAGAGGTTGCCTCGGAGGGCGGCGGACTGGCCGCCGTTTTGAACAAAGAGGAGCTCGCCGGTGTGTTCAGCTATTGGCCGGGGGAGGAGCAGACGGAGATCCGGGAGTTGGTTGCAGACAGCCGGTTTCTGCCGGACGCACTCCGGCAGGGGAAAGAACCGTCTCCGGACTCAGAGAAGAGGGCCGGAGAACTGGCCGCCGCAATCCGCTCCTATTTCCGGAAAACGATTTCTGCGAAGGCAGCGGAGGGAACCATATCTGTGGTGAATACCGGGTGGCTGGGAAAGGAAAAACCGGCGATTATGGCCAGGATTTTGAACCTCAAGGCCTTTGTCCGGGAGATTCGCTCCTGGGGACCGAAGACGATCTTACTGAAGGTACAGGATGACATCCTGGAAGAAAACAACGGTGTATTCCGTTGGGAGCTGACATCAACCGATTCCCGGTTGATTCCGGCGCCGGACGAAGAGCCGGAGCTGGTTTTAACCATTGCAGAGCTGACGGAATGGCTGCTCGGCGGGAAAGAGCGGGAAGGCTATTCGGAAGTTTTTCCTTTCCAGGGATGCTTTTTTACGGAGATTGTCTAAGTACGGCGGATTGACATCGAAAACGATACGAAAGAAAAGGAGGCGTCCAGGTGGACTTAAAGATTTCTTTGGAGCAAAAGCAGGTACTTTCTCAGCGGATGATTCAGTCTGTGGAGATTCTTCAAATGAATGTACAGGAGCTGGACGGCTTTCTGAAAGATTTGTCTCTGGAAAACCCATTGGTGGAGCTGGAAGAAGCAAAGGAAGCCCCGGCCCCGAAGAGTGAGCTGCAGAGAAAGCTGGAGTGGCTGGAGGCGGCGGACGAGCAGAACCGGGTTTACTATGGACAGGAATACGAGGAGGAGGAGGAACGGGACGAGTGGAACCTTCCCACCGAATATGGGGAGAGCCTTCCCCAATTTGTACTGTCCCAGCTGATTCCTCTGGCGAAAAATTCCCTGGAGGAAAAGGTGTACCATTATCTGGCCTACTCCCTGGACTCCCGCGGATATCTGGAGGGGATGCCGGAAGGCCTGGCCGAGGAATTCGACCTGCCCCCCGCGGAAGCCGCGGAATACCTGAGGCGTTTTCAGAACGCAGATCCCGCCGGAGTCGGCGCGGCGGACTTGAAGGAATGCCTGAAGCTGCAGCTTTGGCGCCGCGGTGAGGACGACCCTCTGACCGAAGAGATCGTGGATCAATACCTGGAACTTCTCGGAAAGAATCAACTGCCGAAGATTGCAGCGCAGGCCGGGGCCAGCCTGACAGAGGTGGAGGAAGCGTGCCGGATCATCAAGGCGCTGAATCCGATTCCGGGCAGTGGTTTTTCTTCGCGGGAAAATCTGAAATATATTCTCCCGGACGTCACGGTGGTAAAGTTCCAGGATTATTTTGAGGTACTGCTCAACGATAATTCCTACTCCAAGGTACTGATCAGCCATTACTATGTCCAGATGCTGAAAGAGGATCCCAATCCGGAGACGCAGAATTATATCGGCGAAAAGCTGAAACAGGCGGAATGGGTGGTTTCCTGTATCCAGCAGAGAGGTAACACCTTGACGTCCGTGGCCCGGACGCTGGTGGAATGTCAGAAGGAATTCTTTGAGCAGGGGCCGGGGCACTTGAAGCCTCTCCGCCTGTTGGATGTGGCGGAGAAAATTGGGGTTCATGAGTCTACGGTCAGCCGGGCGGTGCGGGACAAGTACCTGCAGTGTACCTGGGGAATCTATCCGATGAACTATTTCTTTACCCGCGGCGTGGCGGCCGAGGGAGAAAAGGTTTGGACGCCGGAGCTTTTAAAGGATAAAATCCGCGGGTTGATTGAGGCGGAGGACAAGAAGAAGCCGCTCAGCGACCAAAAGCTTGCGGATTTGCTGAAAGAAGCCGGAGCGGGGATTTCCCGTCGGACCGTAGCCAAATACCGGATGGAGATGGGCGTGGCGGATGCCAGCGGGCGGAAGAGTTACCGGTAAGGCAGGAGGCATATTCCCATGAAGCGATTTCGATTTGCCGGCAGGTTCCGTTTTCAAAGTGTACTGATGAAAACGGTCCTGCTGCTTTTTTTATTCACAGTGCTGGCCTTTGCGTCGTTTGCGTGGGTCTTTCACACCGTGATCACAAAAAATTTCCGGGAGACCGAGTATCAGTCTCTCTTTTCTGTGCTGTCCAGGACCAGCGGATCGGTGGACACCGTGCTGGAGCAGGTGGAGGTCCGCATGGAGGAATTTTTGGAAGCTCCTTCCACCACCAGTTACTTGGTAGCGCCGGAGAGAAACGACTTTGAACGGATGTTTCGCGTCTCCACCGCCTTGGTGCAGCTGGGGAATAAGAATGATCTGATTCTCCGTACTTTTTTGTATCTGGAGAAGGAGGAGCAGATTCTCACCGACGGCCAGCAGACGCTGGCGGCCGTGGAATTTCCGGACCGCCATCTTCTGGAACAGTGGCGCTTCGTGGATTCCTCCGAAGGTCCGGCTTTCTACGTCGGAGATTCCCGGCTTTTTTTGCTCCAAAGTTATCCGGTACATAAACGGCTGGGGCTTTTGGTGGTGGAGTTGGATACCTCTCTCTTATTTCAGAAAATGCAGGGAAAGGATGAGTCGCTGTCTTTCTATCCTTATACCTCAAACGGAACACCGGTGCTCCCGGCGGAAATGAAGTACCCGGAGGCGGAAGAACTGTTGGTCTCCGATTGTGTGTTTTCTCAGGATTCCTGCCGGATCTATGAGACCGGAGAGGGCGGGAGGCTGCTGTGCCGCTACCAGTCGGGCCATACCGGCTGGAACTATGTCACGTTTCTGGATTCTGCGGTGTTCCCGCCGCTTTCCCGGCTGCTGCCGGTGGTGCTCCCTCTTTTCCTTGTGTTTGTGCTGCTGGTGTTCGGCCTGGCCCACCTGATCTTGAAGCTGCTGTACCGGCCGATGGAACAGATGCTTTCTTCCTGGGCCGGAGGAGAACCGTGTCCGGAAGCAAAGAATGAGTGGGATCTGCTTTGGAAACAGTATTCCTTGACCCAGAATGAGAACCAGGAGCTGTCGGAGCTTTTGCGCCAGGCGGCTCCGGCACTGACGGATCAGCTCTTTCACCGCCTGCTTTTGGAGGAGGGGATTCCGGAAGAAAGGGTAAGACAGACGCTGGACGCCACCGGCAGCCTTTTTTCTATCCGCGGTCGTTTCTTGGTGCTGGCGCTCCAAGCTTTTCCGGTGGAAGCGCGGCATACCGAGGTGGAGGAGAAATTGTTCTTTTTCCGCCTGAAAAGGCAGACGGAAATTTATTTTAAGGAGCGCTGCCCGTTCCATCTCACGGAGCTGCAAGACAATCTGCTGGTGTGTATCCTTTCCTTTCCGGAAACAGAGGCGGAGGCGAAGATCAAAGAGGCGGCGCGGATGTTTGAGGAGCACATAAAGACGGCGCAGCAAGGCGGCGTCTTCTGCATGGGCATGAGCCGGACTTGTCCCTCCCTTCTCCAACTGTCGCCGGCCTACCGGGAGGCCAGGCAGGATTTTAATTATCGAAGGTATTATCAGTCGGAAAAAGCGGAACCGGATGCTGTGTCCTCCGATGCGCTGTACTGGAAAAACGCCTGGTTAAAGGCGCTTCAAAAAGCGCTGGAAGGGGAAGAAACCGACGCCGGGCCGTTCTGCGGATTGATCAAAGAGCAGGCCGGCGATGCCTATGGAACGGCGATCTGCCAGGGGCTTCACAGTGAAACCTTAAGTTTTCTGGTATCCCTGCATCTGCCTCCGGAGGAACTTTCCTTTGTGGATCCGAAGGCATACACAGACGAAGATTTCTTTTCCCGGCCGGAGGCAAAACCCTATATGAAGGAGTTCCTGATCCAGTCCCTGCATTGCCTGATCCAGACCGGTCAAAAAAACCGCGTCCGTTATGTGGCCGCGGCGAAGAAGTATATGGAGGACAATTATGCCGACAGCAGCTTGTCTTTGGATGCCGTCAGCCGTTATATCGGGATCAGCCCCTCTTACCTTTCCACCTTGTTTTCCGAGCAGACCGGGCAGAATGCCGGTGATTATCTGAGGGGATACCGGATCGGCCAGGCTTGCCGGTTCCTCGTGGCGACCGAAGATACAGTTGCGGAAATCGGCTTTAAGACAGGGTTTAACTCGGCCAACAGCTTCATCCGCGCGTTTAAGAAGCGGACGGGGAAGACGCCCGGTCAATACCGGGACAGCAGCCGGAGGCAGCAGAAAGAAACGGAGGCTCAACCGCCGGATTCCAGATAGCCCATAAGCTCTTCCAGAAACCCGGCGCCGAAGCGGCGGCTTAGAAACTCGATCAAAATCGGCTGCATCTGTTCAAAAGCGCGCTCCCTCTCGCTGTCGGGAAAAGGCAAAACCGTTACCCCGTGCTCTTCCAAAAAATGATATCCGGTTTCCTCAAATTCTTTTGTTTTGGGGGCCATCTCGGCGATGGTCTGATCCGCCGCCTCCTGGATGACCTCCTGGTCCTCCGGCGAGAGGAGGTCCCAGGTCTGGGAGCTGATATAGATGGTTTCCAGATAAATCCGGAAATTGGTTTGGATCAGATAGGATTGCTGCTCATACAGCCGGTTGTCCAGGATGATAGACACGGTATTTTCCTGGGCGTCCACGGCGTTTTGCTGTAGGGCGAGATAGACCTGGCCGACATCGTAGGGCAGAACTTCCATACCGAACGGTTTCCAGAGCTCGCTTCCGATATCCCCGGAGAGCACCCGCATCCGGACGCCTTCCATGTCCTCCAGACTTCGGATTTCTTTTTTTGAGGTGACCACCCGGTAGGAGCCGGGCAAAAGCCCTAAAATACGGGCCCCATTTTCTTCGCTTTCCTGTTCCAGCTGATCCTGGAAGGCGGGATTTTCCTGAAAAAGAGCGTCCAGCTCTTCGGGTGAGCTCCCCGTCAGAATCGGAGCCCAGCCGAGAATCGGGATAATATTGGAGGGCCCGGCTCCGATTCTCATGTCAATGCTTCCGTTGGAAAAATACCAGCGGCCGTCTTCCAGATTTCCAAGCGTATCGTTGGGATAGAGATCCACCCGCCATTTTCCGCCGGAAAGACGCTCCAGGCGCTCCTGAAACAGAAGCGCCGCCTGCTGTGTTAAGCTGTCTTCCGCAGCGGAATGGGTCAAAATCAGGTACTGCGCGTCATCCCGTTCTCCCGTGCTCTCCACCGATTCCTCTGCTATTTTCTGAAAAACCGGTTTTGCCGGGTCTTGAACGCCGCAGCTAAAAAGGCAAAATACAGCCAGCCCGGCCAGTGCGGCGAAAACTGTTTGCTTCATGATCTTCCTCCCCATTCACGTTTCCACAATATACCCTTTCTTGAGTATACCGGACGAGTTAGGTTTCATCAAGCTTGGGATCTACCTTTTTTTCAATGATCTACAATCCTTTGCTTTTCATAAGAATCGTGGATCAGTGCAAAAAGATCCCATATACAAAGTTCTTCTTTTCTTTTATACTGCGGCTGTAACAAAAAATCCGCGGATGCAAAATGAAAAGAGAAGATGGAGGAGGAAGATATGAAGAGAAAGCTGTCCCTGTTGTGCACGGCTGTTTTGTGCGCCGGTCTGCTGTCTGCCTGCGGCCAGGAAGCAGCGGGCACCACGGCAACTCCCACGACTGCGGCTTTGGAAACGTCCGCTGCCGCAGAGACCACGGCCCCGGAGACAACCGCTCCGGCAGCCACGGCAGCCCAGGCCCCTGCCGCCGATGCGCCGAAGGTTCAGGCGCTGCCGCCCCTGGCGGAAGCGTCCTATGAGCTTGACCTGAAAAATCAGGCCAAACAGTATTACTATGGCCTCTATGAGCAGGAAGTCAAGATGGAAGATGAAAGCGTCCGCACCATGAAGGTGTACTGCCCCGACGGAACGAGAAGAGACTGCGCCGTCATCTATGTGGCCGTCCCGGACGGGGTGGATACGGCTTCTTTCCTGGCCCAGAGCGGCTGGATGAAGGTGGCGGAGGAGAATCAGCAGATCGTTGTGCTCTTTGAGCCGGAAGCGCAGGCCTGGGCGGCTGCGGAGACGGAGACTTCGTACATCGATGCGGCCTTCAGCGCATTTTCCCAGAACCTGTATTTCTATTCTTATGGCCAGGACTGCCGTTTTGTCGGCTACGGAACCGGCGGGGAAATGCTGCAGCGGTACATTATGACGCACCCGATCAATGCGGCTGCGTTTGTGGCGGTGGATGCCAGTGAGAACCTGGACAGCGCGTTTTTGACTGCCACCGGCGCAACCAAATACGAGAAATATGAAGACTATGAGATCACCTATGGGGAGACCCCGGTTCCGGTTTGGCTGATTTCCTCTTCTGTCACCGACCAGACCAAGGCCGTGGCGGATTACTGGAAAAAGGCGAATGACTGCCTCTTAGATCAGACCGTGCTGGAAGATGGCACCAAGGTTTACCATCAGGATCCCTACAGCAATTCTCCGTTTACCTATAATCAAAAGGTAGGCGAGGTTCGCGTAACGGAAAAAAGCGTGACCTACACGGATCCGGAGTTTGCTGCTGAGGTTTACGGCGAGTTCCTGTCCCGTTTTGCCAGAACCGGCAGCGGAAGTCCTTACAGCAACGTTCTGAAGGCAGCGGCGGACGAGTCCCGCTTTGTCTACACAACCAAGGAAATCGACGGCATCACCAGAGAGTGGTATACTTACGTTCCCACCACCTATTCGGAAAGCGGCGATCCCATGCCGGTTGTGATCTACCTCCATGGCGGCGGACAGTCCGGCCGTATGGGAATGCTCTGGTCCGACTGGTGGAAAGTCGGCGAAGAGAAAGGATTCATCGTGGTCTGCCCGTCGGCGGCTTTGCAGCCGGGGAAAGACGGAAAGATTCCGAATATGTCCTGGAACGGAGGCCAGACGGAAGGGTTAGCCGACGACGTAGCTTTCATCCGCACTCTGGTGGAGGAGACAAAGACGGTTTACCATGCGGACGCGGGGCGGTTCTATGTCAGCGGCCAGAGCAACGGCGGCCAGATGTCCTGCGTGGTGGCTCTGACGCTGCCGGATCTCTTCGCAGCCCACGCCAACACCGGCGCTACGGCGATCAAGGCGGACGATGCGCTTCCGGCCAGACTGAATGACGGTATCGAGATCCCGACGTTTTTGATGCTGGGCGAATACGACATCGACAGCCACGACCTGGACGACATGGAAAAGGCCACCGGCCATCAGATCCGTTACTTTGTTGACCGCTACGGCATAAAGATGGATGACTCCGGATCCTATGTCAACGGCACTTATACCAACCGGATCTGGCAGAAGGACGGAGTGCCCATGGTCCGCTTCACCGTGGTGGAGGGCCGGGCCCACAGCTGGAGACCGGAGGAAACCGTAGTATTCTGGAACGAGTGGTTCTCCCAGTTCTCCCGCGGGGAAGACGGTTCTCTCATCTATCAGGGAGAATAAACGGGACAGAATGCCATAAACATTTGATAAGCCAGAAGGCTAAAGAGGGCTTCCGCCGGAGATTCCGGCGGGGCCCTTTGCTTTTTTGTCATGTTTTTTCCTGTCCCGCATAAAATTCATAAAGGATAGGGATAGGGGGGAGCAGACCTTGAAACGAATTGTCACCATGTTCCTGCTGGCCTGCCTGATTGTGCTCGGTGCGGGCTGCGGCAAGGATAGCGAAAACAAAGTGAAGGATTTGGATTTTACGGTGGTACCGGACGGAGAGATTCCGGCTGAGCTGAAGGCGGCGATCGAGGAGCGCAAGCAAAACGATTTTAAGCTGACCTACAGCGCCGAGCAATATCTCTACCTGGTTGTCGGCTATGGCGCTCAGCAGAGCGGAGGCTACAGCATCCAGGTCAAAGAACTGTATCTGACCGACAGCAATATCGTGCTGGATACAGAGCTCTTGGGACCGGAGGACACTGCGGAATCCGGTTCGGAGGCGTCGTATCCGTATATTGTGCTGAAGATGGAAATGCGGGAAGAGCCGGTTGTATTTCGTTAGGAGGAGATTATGGAGTTAGAGAAAAGAAAAATCTATATGAACCGCCAGAAGGCAAGAATTGTGACGCAGGTCACAATCGACGAGGACCGGAATGTTCCGGACGTCAAGCCCGACATGGAGCGGATCATCCTGCAAAAGGGAGAGGTGGAGCCGGAGGAAGTCCGCTGCTCCGAGGAGAAAGGCACTGTCAGGGGCAAATTAAAATATGATGTCCTCTATGCGGCCGAAGGCGGAGGCGTCCAGAGCCTGTCGGGAAATCTGCCGCTCAATGAGCCGGTCCGGCTGGAAGGCGTGGATGACAAGGATTCCCTGACGCTGGATTGGACGGTCGAGGATCTTGACATCGAGATGATCCATTCGAGGAAAGTGCGGATCCGCGCGGTCTTGACCTTTACGATCACGGCGGACGGACTGGTGCAGGAGGGCCTGGTGACAGCGGCTTCGGCCAATGAACCTCTGGAGACCCGCGAGGAGAATTACCAGATTACCCGGATCGCCGTGCAGAAAAGGGAGACCTACCGGGTCAGCGAGGAGCTGGAGATCTCAGGAAACAAGCCGAATCTGGGCGAGTTGATCTGGCGGGAAGTGGAGCTTCGCGGAGCCGACTGCCGGCCGCTTGACGGCGCCCTGGCTGTCCGCGGGGAGCTGGCGGTTTTCGCCATGTACCAGGGCGACGGCGAACACATGCCGGTCCAGTGGGAAGAGTTTTCTGTTCCGTTTTCCGGCCAGATGGATCTGCCGGACAGCACGGAGGAAATGATTCCGGATATTGACGTGAGACTGATTCACAGTGATATGGAACCGAAGGAAGATGCGGACGGGGAGCTCCGGATGCTGGATACCGAGGCGATCCTGGAGATGCAGATCCGCCTTTACGAGACCGAAAACGTCACCGCCATCTGCGATATTTATTCCCCCGCCAAGGAAGCAGTCCTGACGGAGAAAGAGGCGGCATTTGAAAAAATATTGGTCCGCAACAGCTCCCGCGCCAAACTCAGCGAACGGGTAAAACTGCCGGAAGGGGAACGGATTCTCCAGATCTGCCATGGCAGCAGCCAGGTGATGGTGGACCGGATCGGAGTCACCGAGGAGGGCCTGGAAATCGAGGGCGCTCTCCATGTAACCGTGCTTTATGCGTCGGCGGACGATACGGCGCCGCTGCGCTCCGTGGATGCAGCCCTGCCATTCCAGCATTTGATGGAGGCCCGGAACATCGACGCGTCCTGTACATACCGCCTGAAATCCATGGCGGAAAACCTGAACGTCTTGATGCTGGGGGCCGATGAGGCCGAAGTGCGGGCCGGAATTGTCCTGGAGGCCATTGTGCTGACCAGGGAGGATATGACGATCCTGGGAGATGCGGAGTTGGTTCCCTACGACGAGGAAAAGATCCGCAAGATGCCGGGAATTGTGGGTTACCGGGTGCAGCCGGGGGATACTTTGTGGAAAATTGCGAAGAAATTCTATACGACTGTGGAAGGAATCCGGGAGACCAACGAGGGAATTGGGGAAGAAGTGAAGCCGGGTGAGCGGCTGATTCTGATTAAACAGACGGATGAGATTACGGCCTGACCGTAGGAAGAGGGGAAAAAGCGCGGCGAAGCAGAGGAGAAATCTGCGGACGGCCGCGCTTTTTTATTTTATGAAAGGGAGGACGGCTGGTTTTATGCTAGAAAACCATCTTTGGCTAGAACTAGAAATGGACAGAATAAACTTGATGATGTTAGCGATTTTGATTGTGGCTATTTTGTTTTACTCAAAGGATAAAGGTGAAGAAAAATGGCGGAACAGAATATGTACAGAGGATACCGAAAACTCCGGCATCCCCGTTTTATACAAAAGCATCAGGCAAAACGGTATCTTTACAAAAGAATGAAAATCAGTAGCAATCCCGATGCGTGTTGTGAATGAATATATCTTATCTTATGCGGCTCCGCCAGTCCCGGTGCCGTCATCTTCGGCCGGCGGCTTGGGGTCGTGGTGCTCGTACACATCCCGCTCTTCCGGGATATCTTTTTCGTCGATGTCTTTGTCGATTTTTGCCACGAATAGATATTTGCGGACCACAAAGAGCAAGGCGACTCCGGCGACACAGAGCAGATTTTCCAGCATCGTAGTCGGCTCGATGATCATATGACGGGCCAGGGTGAACAGCAGAACTTCCACCACGGAGTCCATATTGTGGCGGCAGAGCATCTTTAAAAATTCAATGCCGATGACAATATCCAAAGTGATTTCCAGAAAGTGCATGAAGCCATAACTGGACGGGTTCCGGAAAAACTGTAAAAAGACCTGGCTCAGGGCGTAGACCACCAGCAATATTACAAAGCAGGCGACGATCAGCTCCAGAAAAAAGGTGACTTCATATAACGACTTCTGTATTTTCTGCCGGCGTGGCCGGTTTCTTTCATGTCCTTCCATGTTTCATACCCTCCCAGTGAAAACATGCGGGGAAGCAGCTCTTCCCCCAGATATAGAAAAATAATGGTAACTGTGAAAACCGCCGTGACCGAAAAAGTATGTACGGCAGCAGCAAACAAGATAAAAAGAATTTCTTTCAATATAAAAACAGTATAACAGAAAGGAAAAAGCCGTGTCAAATAAAATTAACAAAAACCCTGGGGAAAAAGAATGTAAATTTGAAAAAGCATTTGCATAAAGAGGAGGGAAATGCTATAATCTCTATAATAGCGGTTTTTTCCGGAAGGCGGACGCCGCAAAAGCAGACACAGGATTGTGGGAGGTTGTTATGAGCGAAGAAATGAAGATTCAAGAAACACCGGTGGAGACGATGGAGGACTATGCGGCAGAGCTGGAGGCATCTCTGAAGCAGGGCCCGCCCAACGACGATCCGGTATGGGATAAATTTGAGACGATGTTGAAGGAAAAGACCATTTTCCCGGTTAAGATCGACAGCGTGGTGAAGGCTGGCGTGGTTGCCTATGTGGACGAGGTGCGCGCCTTTATCCCGGCATCCAAACTGGCTGCCGGCTATGTGGAGAATCTGGAAGAGTATAAAGGCCAGACCGTGGAGGTGATGGTGATCACCGCGGACAAGGAGAACAAGAAGCTGGTTCTCTCCGCCAAGGAAGTGGCCCGTCAGAAAGAAAAAGAGGAGAAAGCCGCCAGGCTTGCTGCCTGTGAGGTAGGCCAGGTTCTGGAAGGAACCGTGGATTCCCTGATGGATTACGGCGCTTTTATCGACCTCGACAACGGACTTTCCGGCCTGCTGCACGTTTCCCAGATCAGCTACAAGAGAGTGGAAAAACCCTCTGATGTACTGAAAAAGGGCGAGAAGGTTCAGGTAAAGATCATTGCGGTGAAGGACGGCAAGCTGAGCCTCAGCATCAAAGCGTTGCAGGAAGCTCCGGCCAGAGAGAGAAAAGACCGCGCGCCCCGCGAGTCCAGAGAAGACAAGGAAATGTTCAATTATAAAGAGACCGGAAAGGCTTCTACAAGTCTGAAGGATCTTCTGGCAGGGCTGGATATTAAATAAAATGAAGACAATTCTGAAGATTCTGGGCGGCCTGATTGGCCTCGTTCTGGTATTGGCTATCGCCCTGGTGACATGGCTGAGCCTGCGGGAATATCGTCCGGAAGCCGAGGAAATTGTGGAGATCAAGGGTTCGGGGAATTCCCTGCTGAAGGCAGGGGATTCCCTTTCTTTGGTTACCTGCAATATCGGCTACGGCGGATTGGACGCGGAACACGACTTTTTTATGGACGGCGGAAGCGACGTGCGGGTGGAATCCCGGCAGATCGTGGAGCGCAACATGGAAGGAATCCGGAGCATGCTCCAGGAAGCGGAGGGGGATATCTACTTTTTACAGGAAGTAGATATTGATTCCAAGCGTTCTTATGGATTCAATGAATCCGAATATTTGCAGGAAGGACTGAAAGGCGCGGCGGCCTTTGCCGGTAATTTCCTCTGCGACTACGTCCCGTATCCCCTTCCAACCATCGGCCGGGTGCATTCCGGCATCCTGACAGTCAACCCTTATGCGGCGGAGTCGGCCGTACGCGTGGCGCTTCCGACTTCTTTTACCTGGCCGGTCCGGGTCTGCCAGTTAAAGCGGTGTCTGCTGGTGGAGCGGGTTCCTCTGAAAGACTCGGAGAAAGAACTGGTGCTGATCAACCTGCATTTGGACGCCTATGACGACGGAACCGGGCGGGAAATGCAGACGAGACAGTTGGCGGAGCTGCTGAATGCAGAGTATGAAAAAGGAAATTACTGCATTGCCGGCGGCGATTTCAATCAGACGTTTTCCAATATTGATCCTTCTCTCTATCCGGTGCAGGATCGGGAAAACTTCTCACCGGGGCTGGTGGAAGTTTCGGATTTCGGGGAAGGCTGGCAGTTGGCCAATGACCCCTCCACACCGACTTGCCGTCTGCTGAACCAGCCCTATGATCCTAAGAATGCTGCGACCCAGCACTATGTTTTGGATGGCTTTTTGCTCTCCCCGAATGTGAAGCTGGAGCAGGTTCAAACCATTGACGGAGGATTCCGCTATACGGATCACAACCCGGTAAAGATCACCGTCACACTGTCGGAGTAGAATGATGACGGCTTTTGTCGAAACATTTCGATGGATCCATCGAGTAAGTTCCTATTTCAGAAAAAATTAAGGATTTCTTTCTTAATAATATGAAGGCTATCTGTTATGATAAAAAAAGAAAATTGATAAAAATGGCGAAATCCCCGAAGCCAGGAAAGAAGGAGTGGAGAATATCATATGAAAAAGAGATTGGGAAAAATTCTCTGTTTTGCGGTGGCGTGTATGATGGCGGCCAGTGGCTGTTCCGGCAATGCGGAAGAAAGCGGAGAAGCAGTGCCTGTACAGTCTGTGTCGATTTTGGCCGGACTTGGCGGGGGACTGCAGAACCGGTATGCGGGCAAGGTTGTCTCCCAGGAGACATTGGAACTGAAAAAGGAAGAAAATAAGACCATCAAAGAGGTCTTTGTTCAGGCAGGAGATGAGGTCAAGGAAGGGCAGAAATTGTTTGCCTATGACAGTGACGAGATCAGCCTGAGCATCGACCAGGCAAAGCTGGAGCTGGAAAAACTGGAAAACAGCATCACGACCATGGAGAAGCAGGTCGAGGAGCTGGAGAAAGAAAAAAAGAAAGCCGCTTCTTCGGAAAAACTCTCCTACACGATTGAGATTCAGTCGGTGCAGGCGGAGATCAAACAGGCGGAGTACAATATCAACGCCAAAAAGATCGAGATTGAGCGTCTGGAAAAATCCCTGGAAAATGCCGAGGTGACATCGACCATCGACGGAGTGGTCCAGAGCATCAATGAGAACGGGTATGATAATTATGGAAATCCGCTGCCTTATATGGTCGTGATGCAGACCGGGAATTACCGGGTAAAAGGGACGATCAATGAGCAGAACGTGGGCCAGCTCCCGGTGGGAAGCCCGGTGATCCTGCGCTCCCGCGTGGATGAGAGCCAGACATGGAACGGTGTGATTGAGAAAGTGGATCTCGATGCGGCGGAAAGCGGAAACGACAACAATAATGGATATGTCATGTCCAGCAGCGGAGGCGGGGAGATGACCCAGTCTTCCAAATATCCGTTCTATATTACCCTGGAGAACGGGGACGGCCTGATGCTGGGACAGCATATCTACATAGAATTGGATGTCGGACAGGAAGATAAGAAAGAAGGGATCTGGCTTTCTTCCTATTATATTGTCCAGGATGGCGACAACGCTTATGTCTGGGCGGCAAACGAGAAAGACAAATTAGAAAAACGCAAAGTCACGCTGGGGATGCGGGACGACGCAGCAGATGAATTCCAGATCACCGAAGGTCTGACGGCTCAGGATTATATCGCGATTCCCGCGGATAACTTAAAGGAAGGTTTGAGCGTCACGAAATATGACGATGGCTCCTTCGGCGGCGGGATGAACGGCGGAGACGCGGGCGCAGCATCCGGCATGGAAGGCGGCGGAGCGGCGGAGCCTCTGCCCGGCGGCGACGGCCTGGAAGGAGATTTGCAGGATGGCGGAGCGGATCTGAATCTGGAAGGTTCGGATGAAGGAGCGGCCGGTGAAGAAGGCGGAGAAATGCTGCCCTCTGAGGACGGCGGCGAACCGGAAGCGGCGACTCCTGCGGGAGAAGGAGGAACGGAGGCCGGCGTATGATATTAGAGCTGAAGGGAATCTATAAGGATTATTTGCAGGGGAAAATGGTGGTCTCTGTCCTGAAGGACATCAATTTATCCGTGGAAGAAGGCGACTATATTGCGATCATGGGGCCTTCCGGTTCCGGCAAGACGACTCTGATGAACTTGATTGGATGTCTGGATGTGCCGACCAAGGGCAGCTACCTGCTGATGGGCGAAGACATCTCCAAGGCAGGCGAAAATAAGATGGCCGAAATCCGGAACCAGAGTATTGGCTTTGTGTTCCAGCAGTTTAATCTTCTGCCGAAGCTGAGCGCGCTGGATAATGTGGCACTGCCTCTTCTCTACGGCGGCGTGAACAAATCGGAGCGCCGGGAGAGGGCGAAGGCCGCGCTGGAAAAGGTGGGGCTGGGGGACCGTCTGGATTTCCGGCCGAATCAGCTCTCCGGCGGACAGTGCCAGAGGGTTGCCATCGCCCGCGCCATTGTGGGAAACCCGAAGCTGCTGCTGGCGGATGAGCCTACCGGCGCGTTGGATTCCAAGTCCGGCGAACAGGTTATGGAGCTGTTTCAGCGTTTGAATGACGAAGGGGCGACCATTGTCATGATTACCCATGAACAGGAAATCGCAGACTATGCGAGAACCCTGTATCATATCCGGGATGGCGTACTTCAAAATGGCAGCCGGAAAGGAGGCTCCGATGAATAAAGTAGGAAAACGGGTTTTGATCGGATGCCTGGTGGTTGCGCTGGTCGGAGGCTTAGCGGCCGGTGGGGTTTATCTTGCCAAAAACCAGAAAAAAGATCCCATCGGGGTATTTTCCATCACGGACGTAGGGATGACCGAATATTGGGGCGACCAGTCCCAGACCTACGGCAGTGTCTCGACGGATAAAATGCAGAACGTGTATATCAGCACGACGCAGATCATCAAGGAAATCTATGTGCAGGAAGGGCAGGAGGTCAAGACAGGGGATCCCCTTTTGGCTTACGACACCACCCTTTCCAGTTTATCCCTGGAGACGAAGCGCCTTGAGATTGAAAAGCTGAAGCTTTCGCTGGAGAAAGCGCAGAAAGATTTAAAGAAAATACAAAAATACCGCGCTGGAGTGCCGGTGGATGAGGACGACCTGGTGAGCGGCGGCTCCTCCGGCCTCGGCGGTTTGACGAAGACGTCCGCCAAGCTGGGAAAAGGCGGAATCGCATTGGTTGGAAATCTGGATTTCGGGGAGACGGCGGCAAACAGGGTGAAACGGATGGCGGCGGTTGATATACCAATCGGAGGGAACACACCGGATGATGGGAACACACCGGATGGAGGGAATACGCCGGATGATGGGAACACACCGGATGATGGGAATACACCGAATGATGGGAATACGCCGGATGATGGGAATACGCCGGATGATGGGAACACGCCGGACGATGGGAATACACCCGACGATGGAAACACGCCGGATAAGGAGGAGCCCACGGATCCGGAAGTTCCTGTGGCCCAGTTGATTCGTGGAGAAGGTACCAAAGAGCAGCCTTATCTGTATTTGTGGAATGTAAATATTCCATTTGATAATGCTTTTATTTCTCAGCTTTTGACAGGAAAAACAGAAGTATATGTTGATTTTATGTATCGACAAAATGATAGCATAGATGGTGATCCTGTTGGGACTTGGGAAATGAGATTTACCAATCAAAATGGACAGTATATCAGCCAAGTGATGTGGGTGGCAGGCCCCGAATTGGATTTGATGCTGACTCCGGTAGATCCCGATAATCCGGACAATCCAGGTGGCGATGTTCCCGGCGGAGGCAGCGTTGGCCCGTCCGGCCCGTCCTATACCGCTTCGGAGATCGCCAAGATGAAATCCGATAAGGAGATGGAGATCCGGGATATCAACCTGAACATCCGGGTGGCGCAGGTGGAATACGATAAGCTGGAGAAAGAATTGAACGACGGCGTGGTCTATGCGCAAGTGGACGGCGTGGTGAAAACTGTCGGGGACTCCGAGACCGCGGCGGTGGACCACAAGCCGCTGGTGACGGTTTCCGGCGGAGGCGGCTACTATGTCCAGGGAACGCTGAGCGAGCTGGAACTGGAGACCGTAAAGGTCGGCCAAACCGTGAACGTGATGTCCTGGATGTCTGGCGAGTCGGCCGAGGGGACCATTCAGGAGATTTCCGATATGCCGGTTCTCTACGGCAATAACTATGGAAACGGAAACACCAATGTGTCCTACTATCCGTTTACCATTTTCATCGATGGAGAATCATCCTCTTTTGAAGAAGGGGATTATCTGGACATCACCTATACGCCGCAGACGGACGAGAGCGGAAGTAGTTCGCTGTACCTGCAAAATATGTTTGTGCGCAGCGAGGACGGCCAGAGCTATGTCTACGTGGCCGGAAAAGACGGCTTGCTGGAGCGGCGCGAAGTGGTAACCGGAAAGTCTCTGTACGGCTCTTACACGGAAATCCGATCCGGACTCAGCGCAGAGGATAAGGTGGCGTTTCCTTACGGCAAGGAAGTGAAGGAAGGCTGCCCCACCAAGGCCGGGAATCTGGACGAATTCTATAAGAGCATGTACCGTTAGGAAGGGGGGAAACGCATGTTAGAAAATATATCACTGGCTTTCCAGGGAATCTGGGGCCACAAGCTGCGTTCCTTTCTGACGATGCTGGGCATCATCATTGGAATTGCATCGATTATTTCCATCGTGTCCACGATCAAGGGGACCAACGATCAGATCAAACAGAATCTGATTGGCGCCGGAACCAATGCGGTGAAGGTGCAGCTTTATCAGGGGGACGGCATTTTTGACGTCTCCTACAATACCGTGCCGGAAGGCGTCAACCCGATCAGCCAGGAAACGAAGGAAGAGCTGGAAGCATTGGAGGAAGTGGAGAAGGCTTCCCTTTACACTTCCAGAAATTATGCCGGAAACGTATTTCATAAGAATCAGGCGTTCACCGGTACCCTGCTTGGCATCGACACGGATTACTTCGATGTCTACGGCTACTATGTCCAGGTGGGCAGAAACTTTACCGAGGACGATTTTACCTCGTTCCGAAAAGTGGCGATTGTGGACCGCAAGGCAATGACCACCTTGTTTTCCGGGGATAATCCGGTAGGAAAGACGCTGGAGATCAGCGGAGAGCCTTATCTGGTCGTCGGCATGGCGGATCAGAGTTCCCAGTTTGAACCGGTGATCAATGATCCCAGCGATTACAATCTGTATATGAACAATTCCAGCGGATCTGTGTTCATCCCTGGAACCACCTGGCCGATTGTTTTCCAGTATGACGAGCCGCAGACGGTAGCCCTAAAGGCATCCGGGACGGACGCGATGACTAATGCCGGGAAGAAAGCGGCGGATATCCTGACGGAAAAGCTGAGCGCTTCCAGTGATTTGAAGATGAGCTATAAGAGCGAGGATCTTCTAGAGCAGGCGAAGCAGCTCCAGGAGCTGAGTACTTCGACGAACCAGCAGTTGATCTGGATCGCCAGCATCTCTCTTCTGGTCGGCGGAATCGGCGTCATGAACATCATGCTGGTGTCGGTGACGGAGCGGACCAGCGAGATTGGCTTGAAAAAGGCCATCGGAGCAAGGAAGAGCCGTATTTTGATCCAGTTTTTGACGGAGGCGGCGGTTCTTACCAGCCTGGGCGGCCTGGTCGGCGTCGGAGCCGGGATCGTGATGGCGAAAGTGGTCTCCGGCGTGGCGGGAACCCCGGTCGCAATCAGCGCCCCGGCCACAATCATCGCGGTGGCGTTCTCCATGGTCATTGGGCTGATCTTTGGCCTGATCCCTGCGGTGAAGGCGTCCAACCTGAATCCGATTGAGGCATTGCGGAGAGAGTAGCCAGAGGCGCGGTTACAGTCAGCGCTAAGATCAAAGCCGGAGGTAAGAGGAAAGTCAAAGCTAAGATCCAAACAGAGAGGATATCAACCAAAACTTAGATCCAAGCGAAATAAAATTGGAGCAAAAAGAGTGATAGAAAAAGCAGCAAAGATGCCGGTGGGAACCTACTGGTATCTCTGCTGCTTTTTCTTTGGATTCAGGGGAGGCTTGTCCTTTCTTTGTGTTTAGTGTAAAAAGTGTTGAATGGAAACAGGAGGAACGAAAAGAGGTTGTCCAGGGAAAATCATGGCTAAAAGAATGGAAATTGAATCTTTGAAAAAAGTATGATATTTTACTGACAAATACAATTGACATGTCTGGAAAAAAATAGTATGATTCATATATAAAACTGAACGCATTAAATGAGATAAGAACGTGTTCAGTATTTGGCAAAAAGAATGCAAAAGGAACGGAGGTGAAGGCTCCAAGGCTTGGAAAATGGTTTTGCTGGAGGAATATGTGGAATGTCGCCAATTTGCACAGAGACAGTGAAAACGATCAAATTTATCAAAGATGAGGAAAGCATATGAAGAGAATGAAAAAGAGCATATTGTTGGGCTTGGCAGCAACATTAGCGGCGGCAGGGATCGCTGGCTGCGGTGCGGGAGACTCGGAAAAAACCATCACCATGGGAGGCAAAAACTTCACCGAAGGCTTCTTGATGGCGGAATTGTATTCTCTGGCTCTGGAGGATGCAGGCTTTAAGGTGGAACGTCAGTACGGCATCAGTACCTTGACCTTAAATACAGCCATCCAGGAAGGCGAGATCGATGTATATCCGGAGTATACGGGAACCGGCCTGATGACGGTTCTGGGCCTGGAAGCCATGACCGACGCGAAGGAAGTTTACGATACGGTCAAAATCCAGTATAAAGAAAAATATGATATTGCCTGGCTGGAGCCGTCCCAGGTCAATAACTCTACCTGTATCGTGATCCGCAAGGAAACCGCGGACCAACTGGGCATTACCTGCCTGTCCGATTTGCAAAAACATGCTTCCGAACTGGTGCTGGCGGATTTCCAGGGCTGGAGCGAGCGGGAGGATAACCTTCCGGCTATGAACACACTGTATGGGGATTTTCAGTTCAAGGATATCATTTCCATTGACCAGGGATTAAAATATGATGTGCTGAAAAGCAAAGATGTAGATGTGATTCCCGGAAATACCACGGAACCGCAGCTTTTGGACGATCAGTATTATTTGGTGACCGAGGACATCAAGGTGTGGCCGCCGTATTATCTGGCTCCCATTGTCCGTCAGGAAGTTTTAAGCAAACATCCGGAGATCGAGGAAGCTTTAAATCGGGTTTCCGCTGCGATGGATAATGATAAGATCGTTGCTCTGGTTTCTCAGGTAGATATGGGCGGAAAAGAATACGAAGTGGTGGCAAAGGAATTCTATGAGGCAAACATCAAATAGAAACCCTGCCGTCCGCCGGAGCCTTTATCTCCGTCAAGATAATTTTGTCCTGGAAGAGAGGAACGTGTTTTATGATTCAGGAAGTCGCAGAATACATCGGCTCCCATTGGGACCGATACATCGGTGCATTGGTCAGGCATCTGCAAATTGATGTGATCGCCTTGCTTCTCTGCTTTGCCATCGCCATACCGCTGGGATATTTGTGCGCGAAAAAAGAAAAGCTGGCGATTCCCGTGCTGAATGTAACAAATGTCTTAAAGATTATTCCCGGAGTAGCAAAATTTTTCCTCCTGATGCCGATCTTTGGCATTGGACTGACCCCGGCGCTGATCGCATTGGTGGCACTGGCTGTTCCCACCATTCTGATCAATACGATGTCGGGGGTGAAAGGAATCGACCCGCTGGTTTTGGAGAGCGCGGAAGGCATGGGGATGGGAAAATTCCGCACCTGCTGGTCGGTGGAACTTCCCTTGGCCCTGCCGATGATCCTCAACGGTATGCGGATGGCTACCATCGAGGTGGTGGCGGGCACCACCATTGCGGCCTATGTGGGCGCGGGCGGCCTGGGAGATTTTATTGTGTCCGGCCTTTCCCAAAACAAAACCGTGATCATGCTGGCCGGAGCCATTACCGTGGCCGCTTTGTCCATTATTCTGGATATTCTTTTGTCCATTGTGCAGAGGCGCGCGCGGAATCGGATTCAATAGGGAAGGAAAAACATGGAAAAGAAAATTGCGATTGAATACAAAAATGTTTGCAAGAGATTTGAGGGAAACTCCTATGATTCCGTGAAGAACGTCAGCCTTAAGGTCGAGGAGGGAACCATTGTAACGATCCTGGGGACATCGGGCTCCGGGAAGACCACGCTTTTAAAGATGACCAACCGCCTTTATGAGCCGACCGGCGGCGATATTGAGTATTTCGGCGAGTCGGTCATGAAGCTCTCCCTGATCGAGTACCGGCGGAAGCTGGGTTATGTGATCCAGCAGGGCGGGCTGTTCCCGCATCGGACCGTGGCGGAGAACATCGCCACTCTCCCGAAGATCTTGGGATGGAGCAAAGAAGAGATGAAAAAGCGGGTGCTGGAGCTGATGGAATTGGTGCAGCTGGACCCGGAAGTGTTTTATGACCGCTATCCCAGACAGCTGTCCGGCGGGCAGCAGCAGCGTGTCGGCATTGCCAGAGCCCTGGCGGTAAAACCCTCGGTCATGCTGATGGACGAACCCTTTGGCGCGATTGACGCCTTGACGAGGGAGAGCCTTCAGGAAGAGCTGATCCGGTTACAGACGGAGCTGAAAAACACCATTCTCTTTGTCACCCACGATGTCCAGGAAGCGTTTAAGCTGGGCCACAAGGTGATTATCATGGACAAGGGGGAGATTCAGCAGTACGATACGCCCTATCACATTCTCCAGAATCCTGCCAATGAGTTCGTGCGGAAACTGGTTTCCACCGGGGATTTCTACGATAAGCTGAGGGTTTTGTACGTAAAGACGTTATTGGAGCCCGCAGGCCCGAAAGAGATCGAGCAGGGGACCCGTATCCGCATGAAGATGTTTTTAAGCGAAGCTTTGGGCTTGTTCTTAAAGACAGGGGAAGAGTATTTCATTGTGGAAGACTCCGAGGGAAAGCCGGTGGGAAAGATCACTTATGGGAAAGTAAAGCAGATGATTGCATGAGAAAAGAGGGAAATCATGATTGGTTATCTAACAAGGCATCCGGACAAACTGATTGAGCTTACCCTGGAACATTTAGAACTTTCCCTGATTTCGGTGGCGGTGGCTTTTGTGATTGCCTATGGCGTGGCCATGCTGATGTATCGTTTCCGGTTCCTGAGCGTGCCGGTCAACGGGCTGTGCAATGCGATCTTTGCGATTCCCAGCCTCGCTATGTTTGCGATTCTGATTCCCATCACCGGTTTGGGGGAAGTCACGGCGATCATCACTTTGATTTTGTACAATCAGTTTATTCTGACGAAAAGTATCAGCAACGCGTTCCTGTCCATACCGGCGAGCACGGTGGAGGCGGCCACCGGTCTGGGGATGAGCAAACGCTCCATCTATTGGGGCGTGAAGGTTCCTATGGCGCTTCCGGGAATTGTCAGCGGACTGAAAATGTCCATTGTTTCTACGATCACCATGGCAACCCTGGCGGCCACGGTAGGAGCCGGGGGCCTGGGCGTTCTGCTGTTTGACGGTATGACCATGAAACAGTGGAACCAGGTGCTTTGGGGCGTGCTTCTGTCATCGGTTTTAGCCCTTCTTGCCAGCAGCCTGACCCACCGTTTGGAGACCTTCACATTGGCCAGGTCCCGCGGGGAGGGAAAACGGAAAAGTACCATTTAGATGAGAGGAACAAAAAAGGAACTGCTTCCCCCGCCTCCTAATAAGAAAACATGAGCAAGTCCAGTAAAATCAATGTTTTCAGAGGCAAGGAACACGATGTGAAGTCAAAAATTTAATACTGGCAGGACAAAGGGTGCTGATATGAAATGTCAGCACCCTTTTCCTGTCCCAAACGCCATAGGTTACACAAACCTGTGGCGTTTTTTATGCCCTGCCGAGGGTGCATGAAACTGTATGAATACGGGTGGAAAATCCCCTGTTTTTTCGCCTGTGGGCGGCGAAAGTGAAACTGCCCATATTCTTTCCCTCATGGGAGACGGGGTGGTGATACAGGGGCGCAAAACCACCGAAACGAACACTTTTCAAAACCAACGGAAGGAGGTATCCAACATGGCGGTATTCCGCATTGAGAAAACCCGCGACTACACGGTGATGTCCAACCATCACCTGCGGGACAAGTCGCTTTCGCTGAAAGCGAAGGGCCTTCTCTCCCTCATGCTCTCCCTGCCGGAGGAATGGGACTATACCACCAAGGGGCTGGCTCGGATCTGCAAAGATGGCGTTGACAGCATCTGCGCCGGAGTGCGGGAGCTGGAGGAACACGGCTATGTGATCCGCCAGCGGGTTCGCAACGCAAACGGTCAGCTCGGCGCCATCGAGTACACGATCCTGGAGCAGCCCAGACCGCCGGAACCTAAACCGGGAAAACCTGAACGGGAAAATCCAGTCTTGGATAATCCTGAACAGGCTTCCCCTGTCTTGGGAGACCCTGAACAGGAAAACCCCGCACAATTAAATACTAAAGAATCAAGTAAAGATAAATCAAAAAAAGATTTATCAAGTACGGAAGGATCAAATCCTATCCTATCAAGCCCCCAACCCCCCAGGGGCTCGGATAGGGCCGGACGGGATTGGATGCGGGAGCGAGAGAGCTATCGGGAATTGATTTTGGAGAACATCGAGTATGACATCCTCATACAGAATGAGCGCCTGGACCGTGACCGGCTGGATGAACTTGTGGAGCTCATGGTGGACACGGTTTGCTCCCATCGGGAGATGATCCGCATTGCCGGGGACGACTATCCGGCGGAGGTGGTCAAATCCCGGTTCCTGAAGCTGAACAGTTCCCATATCGAGTATGTGCTGGACCGTATGCGGGAGAACACCACCTATGTCCGTAACATCAAGAAATATCTGCTGGCTGCCCTGTATAACGCTCCGGCCACCATCGACAGCTACTACACTTCCCTGGTGAGCCACGATATGTACGGCAGTGGAGAACGGAGGTGATGTGAGTGCAGGAAGAAATCACGCAGAGGACGGTATCCCTCTCGGTGGAGGCCGGCAAGATGACGGCGGACCTGCTCCAAAAGGCCGTGAAAAAGGTGCTGGAGGAGATGCAGAAGAAGCCCTCCCAGCGCACCCTCCACCAAGGGAAACAGACCCTGCACCAGCTCAAACAGCATGGGGCCTCCCTGACCAACATCGAGATCACGGAGCAGAACATCAAGGCGTTTTCGGCGGTGGCGAAGAAGTATGACATCGACTATGCCCTGAAGAAGGACCCCACCACCGACCCACCGCACTACTATGTGTTCTTCAAGGCGAAGGACAAGGACCAGCTTCAGCCGGCCTTCAAAGAGTTCACCGCCATGACCCTGAACCGGGAGAAGCGCCCCACCATCCGGGAGCGGCTGGCCCAGGCCCAGGAACAGACCAAGGCCAAACACCGGGAACGGGAGAAGGTCAAGACCAAGGACCGGGAGGTGGCGCGATGACCGATAAGGTGAAAAAGCTGGTGCTGCTCAACCTCCCGTATCTCATCTTCGTGTATCTTTTTGACAAGCTCTGCCAGGGGGTGCGGCTTTCCCCTGGGGCGGCCGCCTCGGAGAAGCTGCTCCACATCGGGCAGGGCTTTTCGGCGGCCTTTGCCAGCCTGGCGCCCAGCTTCCATCTGCTGGACCTGTGCGTGGGCGCCGCCGGCGCGGTGCTGATCCGGCTGGCGGTCTACTCCAAGGGCAAGAACGCGAAGAAATACCGCCGGGGGATCGAGTACGGGAGCGCCCGCTGGGGCACCCCGGCCGACATCGCCCCCTATGTGGACCCGGACTTTTCCCAGAATGTCCTTCTCACCCAGACGGAGCGGATCACCATGTCGAGCCGCCCGAAAGAGCCCAAGTACGCAAGAAATAAAAATATCCTGGTCATCGGCGGTTCCGGCTCAGGCAAAACGCGGTTTTTCGTCAAGCCCAACCTGCTCCAGTGCCATTCCTCGTATGTGGTCACGGACCCGAAGGGCACCATCTTACAGGAGGTTGGCGCTCTGCTGGAGCGCAGGCAATACCGCATCAAAAGCCTGAACCTCATCAATTTCAAAAAATCCATGAAATACAATCCCCTGGCGTATATCCGTAGCGAAAAGGACATTTTGAAACTGGTGAACGCCCTGATCCTCAACACCAAGGGAGAGGGCGAAAAGAGTTCCGAGGATTTTTGGGTCAAAGCCGAGCGCCTGTACTATTCTGCCCTCATCGGGTACATCTGGTACGAGGCGGAGCCGGAGGAGCGCAACTTCATCACCCTGCTGGACCTCATCAACGCCAGCGAGGCGCGGGAGGACGACGAGGAGTTCCAGTCCCCCGTGGACCTGCTGTTCGCCAAGTTGGAGAAGGAGCACCCGGACCACTTCGCCGTGAAGCAGTACCGCAAATTTAAGATGGCTGCCGGTGATATATGCTCTAAGTGACTTCTTAATCATGATTTTGTCATGGTTAGTGAAGCAATCACTTAGAGCATTTTTGTTTCAGGAGGTACAGCCATGAGAAATGAAAAAATTACCCCACTGTACGAGCGCCTGAGCCGGGACGATGAGTTACAGGGCGAGAGCAATTCCATATCCAACCAAAAGCAGATGTTAGAGGATTTTGCCCGCCGGAACGGGCTGCCCAACCCTACGCACTTTACCGATGATGGTATCTCAGGCACCCGTTTTGACCGCCCCGGATTTTTGGCGATGATGAAGGAAGTGGAGGCAGGGCGTGTAGAGGCAATCGTCATCAAGGACATGAGCCGGTTGGGGCGCGACTATCTAAAGGTCGGTCAGGTCATGGAGGTTTTGCGGCAGCGCGGAGTTCGGCTGATTGCGATCAATGACGGTGTGGACAGTCTGAAAGGCGATGACGATTTTACCCCGTTCCGCAACATTATGAATGAATTTTACGCCCGTGATACCAGCCGGAAAATCCGTTCTGTGTTTAAGTCAAAAGGTATGAGCGGCAAGCACCTGACCGGCACCGTGATTTACGGCTACTTATGGGACGAAAAGCGGGAGCATTGGCTGGTAGATGAGGAAGCCGCCGAAGTGGTACGCCGTATCTTCTCCCTCACGCTGGAGGGATATGGGCCTTATCAGATTGCTTGTAAACTATCCACAGACCGGATTGAAATTCCTGTCGTACACCTTGCCCGCTTCAATGAGGGTGTGAACCGTTCAAAGCCGGTCAAAGACCCGTATGGATGGGGATCATCTACCATCGTGAACATTTTGAAAAAACGAGAGTATTTGGGGCACACCATCAATTTCAAGACCCGCAAGCACTTTAAGGACAAGAAAAGCCACTATGTTTCTGAGGATGAATGGACGATCTTTGAGAATACCCATGAAGCCATTATTGACCAGCAGACCTTTGATTTGGTGCAGAAAATCCGTAGCAATGCACGGCGCTATCCAAACGGCTGGGGCGAAGCAGCTCCCCTCACAGGCTTACTCTATTGTGCCGATTGCGGCGGCAAGATGTATGTCCACCGCACCAACAATGGCAAGCGGATTTCTCAATATACCTGTTCCAATTATACCAAAGTTCCGTGTGGGACACTATGCCCTACACAACACCGTATCAATGAGAGTGCTGTTCTGACATTGGTTTCCGACACGCTCCGGGCTATCGCTGAATATTCCAGAAATGACCGGACGGAATTTATTCACACCGTTCAGGAAACGCAGGTTGCCCAACAGAGTGCCGATATATCGAAAAAGCGCAGGCGTCTGGCCGCTGCTCAAAAGAGAGCCGGAGAACTGGAAAAACTGATTTGCAAAATCTATGAGGACAACGCCCTCGGCAAACTGCCGGATGCACGATATAGGGCGCTTGACGCACAGTACGCCAAAGAGCAGGACGCACTTGAGATTGAAATTGCAGAGCTGGAAAAGGCTGTTACCGGATATGAGCAGAGCCAGAAATCAGCGGAGAAATTTATAGCCCTGATTGATAAGTACGAGAATTTTGACACGCTGACAAACACCATGCTCAATGAGTTTGTAGAGAAAATCCTTGTCCATGAACGCGCTCGCAAAGGCAGCCAGGACACTACGCAGGAAATTGAAATCTACTTCAATTTTTTAGGACGCTATATCCCACCATCTTTACAGCCGGTTCCTTTAACCCCGGAGGAACAGGAAGAACTGCGAAAAAAAGAAGAACGCAAGGACAGGCTTCATCAGAACTATTTGAAGCGGAAAGCCAGCGGCGCACAAAAATGGTATGAGGACAAAATCAAGGCGAAGAAAAAAGCGGAAATGGACGCTAAGAAAGCCTTGATCCGGGCTGAGGATATGAAAAAAGGTGTTTTTTCTACTATCGGTCAGCTACCAAAAGAAGAACCGCGCAAAGGCAGCATAGCAGCCAGCGCAGCAGTCTAATCATCACGAAGCAAAGGAGAATGAAAATGAGTAAGTTGACTTACATTCGTTGTGGAGATTATGATATACCCAACCTAAAACTTTCTGAACAGCCGGAAACTTCTATCGGCAAGTACGGCAGGATGATAAAATCCTACCTAAAGAAACATCGCCCCATTCTCTACAACCAACTGCTGATGAGCGAGAAGCTGTATCCACACCTGTTAGAGATTGACCGGACAGCGCAGGAGCGCGTGGACACCATGTTGCCTCACATGATGGAGACTGCGGGTGTCACGGAAGAACTGAAAGCCTGTGACCCTATGCGCTGGGTGGGGCTGATGAACACATTAGCGGCACAGATTGAGGAAATTTTAATCAGGGAACTGATTTGCAGCTGAATGGGAGGTGTGGGAAATGCTGACCTTTGAAAAGGTTTTGAAAGTGTTTCAGGCATATCTGGATGATGACCCTCTGTATGAGGTGGTTCAGACCAGTCATGGTTATACATTGATGGCATGGGAACCCCACCGGAATGACTGGTACAGCGCTGAAATACAGAAAACCCCGGAGGATTTACGGAACGCTTTGTTGGGTACATACGCCAACTTTCTGGAAGATAAGATTACTGGAAATGACCGTGACCTGACTGTGACAGAAACCGGAGAAATCCAGCAGAGGTGTCGGGAACTTTTGGAAAAGTGCCGGGAACCTTGATATAGAAATGCCAGAAGGAGGCCGCGATTATGCGTCCTCCTTCTGCTTCGCAGTCTGTTCCATTTTGAGCGCCCCGTCTATGGCACCTTCGATAATCGGCAGGTATTCTTCAGGGCAAAGCTTCAGCTTGTGGCTGACCCGTTGCCGCTGTTCGCTTTCTTCTCGCATAATCTCCGGGTTAAAATACCGTTCCACGGGAAGTCCGCAGACCTTAATCAACTGGATCATCACAGGCAGGCTCGGAATCGCACCTTGATTCTCAATGTTGGCAAGATACCGCCATTCAATCCCAACCATTTCTGCCAATGTTTTTCGTGCCAGACGCTTTGCCTCTCGTGCAGCTTTGACATCTGCGCCGAAGGTTTCAAAACCGGGACAATCTTCAACTTTCGCCATATAACATCACCCAGTTACATTGTATAATTCATACTTCGCCCGTGGAATGTTGCTATATGCAGGTTGGTTGAAGTTTATAATTCACATTTCGTTCCTTGCATTGTTCGAGAAAGAGAACTATAATGTACTCTGTGGAGGTGCGAAATGGACTATATGACATTGAAAGAGGCCGCCGAAAAGTGGGGCGTGACACCTCGTAGGGTAAATTATTATTGCGCCGGAGGGCGCATTCCCGGCGCTGTAAAGATGGCTGGTGTTTGGCTGATCCCAAAGAACGCAGAAAAGCCGATTGACGGAAGGACAAAACAAGGGAAGGGGTTGCACCATGAATAAAATCCTGATTATAGATGATGACAGAGAACTGTGCGCTTTGATTAAACGTAGCGTACAAGCAGAAAACATAGAAGCTGATTTTTGTAATACCGGAAAAGAGGGCTTACAAAAATTAAGAGAGCAGGAGTATCAGCTTGTGGTGCTGGATGTGATGATGCCCGGCATGGACGGGTTTGAAACGCTGGAAGAAATTCGCAAGGAGTACAGCTTGCCGATTTTGATGTTCACATCTAAAAATGACAGCATTTCTAAAGTACGGGGCTTACGGGCCGGAGCGGACGATTATCTTACAAAACCGTTTGATATGGATGAACTGATTGCCCGTATTGCGTCTCTTATTCGCCGCTACACTCGCTTTAATCAGCAAGCTGGAGCCATGCAAAAGCTAAATTTTGACGGATTGCAGATTGACCTTGAAAATCGTTCTGTTACTACATCAAACGGCACTTTTGAACTGCCCCCAAAGGAATTTGATTTGCTCCTGTACTGTGCAAAACATCAAGGGAAAATTTTGACCAAACAGCAGATTTATGAGGAAGTATGGGGCGAAGAATATTTCTATGATGACAGTAACATTATGGCGATTATCAGCCGACTTCGTAAAAAATTAGAAGTCAATCCTTCAAGCCCAAAGTATATACAAACGGTCAAAGGGATTGGCTACCGGTTTAATAAGGAGGTGTAGTCAGCATGAAAATTATCGTATTCTTGTCCATTGTGATTGCTGTTGTGGCTGTATTGACTTCCATCGTTCTCGTTCGGCGTGTAAAAAAACAAATAGCAGAAATGACCGATGTGCTGGTTGATGTGAAAAACGGAAATGGCAACCGGCGTATTCTATCTGCAACAAATGAACTGACAGCACCTCTTGCCTATGAAATCAATGAGATCGTTGTGGCCTATGAAAGCAGACTTTCAACTGTACGGCAGACAGAAGAAACCAACCGCCAGCTTATGACGAGCCTTTCCCATGACGTGCGAACGCCTCTTACTACTCTGCTTGGGTATCTTGACGCTACACACAAAGGACTGGTCACAGGAAAAGACCGGGATGATTATATTGAAACCGCCCGTCGGAAAGCCCATGATCTGAAAGAATACATTGATGTACTCTTTGACTGGTTCAAGTTAAATTCAAACGAGTTTGCTTTGGAGATCCAGAGCGTTGAGGTTGCAGAGCTGACAAGAAATATTCTGATCGACTGGATACCGATTTTTGAGGATAAACAGGTTGATTATGACATTGATATTCCTGAACAGCCTGTCCGGGTAAGATTGGATATGGATAGCTATATGAGGATCATCAATAACCTTATTCAAAATGTAATCGCTCACAGCCATGCGGACAAAATCAAAATTTCCCTATCGAAGAAGGAAAATAACATGGAGCTGCTGCTGGCGGATAATGGAGTGGGAATTGAGAAAGAAGATTTGAAACACATATTTGAACGGCTTTATAAGTGTGATAAAGGACGCTCTGAAAAAGGCAGCGGACTTGGTCTTTCTATTGTCCATCAGCTTGTAGAAAAGATGGGTGGAAGTATAACAGTTGAAAGTTTGCCGGGAAAAGGAACTGAATTTATGTTGCTTTTTCCTTTGGAGAGTTAAGCGGGTTCCCGTCTTTATGGCGGGAGCCTTTGTCATTTTACTGGATTTCAAATTGCAAGGTTAATGCAAGGTTGCGGCAAGGTTAATGCAAGGTTGGCATGATAGAATACCTTACAGAACAGGAGGTTTTGAATATGGATACAAATTATATCATTGAAACAAAAAATCTGACAAAGCAATACGGCTCACAAAAGAGTGTGGCTGACTTAAATATCCATGTCAAGCGTGGGAGAATTTATGGTCTGTTGGGTAGAAACGGAGCCGGAAAAACCACAACTATGAAAATGCTGTTGGGTTTAACGAAGCCTACTTCCGGTGAGGTCAAAATCTGGGGAAAGTCTTTGCAAGGAAATGAAAAGAAGTTGCTGCCCCGCATTGGCAGTTTGATTGAGTCCCCTGGTTTTTATCCCAATCTGACCGGTACGGAGAACCTGCGTATCTTTGCTACCCTGCGTGGAGTACCAAACAATCATGCCATCAAAGACGCTCTGGATTTGGTCGGGCTACCTTACAAGGATAAAAAGCTGTTTTCGCAATACTCTCTTGGCATGAAGCAGCGGTTGGCGATTGCCCTTGCAGTCATGCACGATCCGGAGCTTTTGATTTTGGATGAGCCGATCAACGGTCTCGATCCCATCGGTATTGCAGAAGTGCGATCCTTTATCCGTGAGCTTTGCGACACAAGAGGAAAAACCATTTTAATCTCCAGTCACATTCTTTCGGAGATTTCCTTGCTGGCTGACGATATTGGAATTATTGACCACGGTGCATTGCTGGAAGAAGAAAGCCTTGCTGAGTTGGAGCAAAAAAGCAGTAAACATATCCGGTTTACGCTCTCTGATACTGCACAGGCGGCAAGAATTTTGGAACGCAATTTCCATGAAACCCATTTTTCCATACAAGACGACCACAATCTGCGTCTACACAATATGGAGCTACCCGTGGGGAAAATTGTAACTGCTTTTGTAGAAAACGGATTGGAGGTATCAGAAGCACATACCTGTGAAGAAAGTCTTGAAGATTACTTCAAGCGTGTGACAGGGGGCGAAGGAATTGCTTAAACTAATCAAATGCGAATTTTTGAAATTGAAACGGAAGAAATTTATTCCGCTGATTATTTTGGCTGCGTTCCTGTTTCCAATCCCGCTGACTTATCTGATGACAACGCCCTCTATGATGGAGCGATATACGGATCGGGCAGATGCTTTCGATGGACTATTTAACATGGTGTTGGGATATGGTATCCAGTTTTTACTGCCCTGCATTATCGGAGTGATTGCCGCTATTCTGTTTTTTATGGAACGCGACAACGATACATTCAAAAATCTGCGTACAATTCCCGTAACCAGCACGCAAATGGTACTTGCAAAGATTATTGTCCTTTTTATCTTTGGAATTGTTTTTTGCGTGGCTTCTACCATTGCAACAATTCTTTGCGGAATTGGAACATTAGAAGTTTATGGAATTGGTTATAAGCTGTTTTTGGCGGTTGAAACGGGGATCTTCATTACGGCAGGAACACTCCCGTTGATTGTCCTTGTTGTCTTTTTCAGTAAGACCTATGTTTTTTCCATTTTGTTGTGTGTCTTTTACAGCGTTCTGAACATGAGTGCTACGGCATTGTTTGACACACTGCCTAAAACTATGTTATGGCTTCTGCCCACGCCACTGACTACATTTTGGAGTGCGGGAGATATGGCGGCTCATGGAATAAAAATGGACTTGGAGCAAATGACAGGGCTAATTCCCTCAACATTTCAAGTTGTATTCATTCTTGGGATCATGGCATTGGTTTCGTTCTTACTGATTGACAGATTATATAAGCAGAGGGGGGAATAAACATGGTTCGCATTGTAAAAACAGAATTTTATAAATTGAAAAGGTATCATATCCTTTGGGCGGGCGTTGCACTCATGCTCCTATCCGTCCTGCTGACCTTGTTTACCTCTATGGCGAATGATGGTTCCGTTTGGGATTTTGCCTATCTTACAGAACAGGTCATCAAAAACAATATGTCCATGATTTTTCCGATGTGTATCAGCCTAATTGCTGGATATATGATTTCTCGTGAGCAGACGGATGACACATTGAAAAATATTCTGACTGTGCCGATCTCTTTTAAGAAACTGTTGACCGGAAAATTGATTGTGTGCGGCGTATTGTCTATTATTTTCGGGCTGATATGCAGTCTGTTTACAATCATAGCAGAAATGATTGTGGGATTTCCCGGCTTTGAGATTTCCTTAGCTCTAAAAGCAGCCTTGCAGATTACTGCGGTTAATTTCTTTTTATATCTTGCGGTTCTGCCGATTATCGCTCTTACTTGTCGGAGGGCAGGCAGCTTTTTAGTCGGTGTAATCATTGCTTTTGTCTATGGATATGGAGGGATGTTTGCCGCAGGAAATATGACATTAGCAAACCTTTATCCGATTACCGCAAGTCTTGGAATGGTAGGCTACCGTAGCTATGATACCGCAGTCAACTGGAATATCGGAACCTGTTCTTGCAGTCTTGCGCTTGCTGTCGTTATTTCTGCCATCTTGATTTTGTGCATGAAAGAACGAGAAGCAACCCAAACAAAGAAAAAGGCCAAAAAGGTAGCTCCAAAGAAAGGCTGGTGATGATTGTATGAAGAAAATAGTTTTAGCATTAACATTCGTCCTTGTGGGAAGTTTTATGCTTGCTGGCTGTTCAAAAGATGAAATTCTCAATCATTACAATAACATTGTTCAATCTGCGGGCTCCATAGAACTGACAGGGAAATCGTCACTGCAAGGGGAAAAAGAAAAAGGCATTGATGATTATACAGGGACTTATACGGCTGATTATACGAACTTTTCAGGTACAGAGTATTTGTTCGGAGGAACTTCCATAAAGAGAGAAGCCGGTAAGGAGCTGTCCATTGATTGCACCTTGGAGATTACGGAAGGTACTGCAAAAGTATTTTGGATTTCTGGATCTGATGAAGCAGTCACGTTGATTGAAGCAACCGGAACTTATAGTGACACAATTACACTTCCTGATGGTGGAAATTATATTGGCATTGAATGTGAGAATTTCACTGGAAACATTGAATTAAATATTGAATAATACTCTGCCGCGCGACGGCAAAAGAAAAAAGCCGTCGCAGAGCAGACATATTTTCACGCGCCTATGAAACGGCGGCTTTGATTTTCAGAGCCGCCGTTTCTTTGCGTTTGCACAAACCAATGACGACTTGCAGGGACACGGTAGCTGATTGGAGGTTAATTTACCGTGTCCTTCTTCTTATTTCGCAGTATCCATGATCTGCACCAGTTAAAAAAAGCCTGTTCCCAGCAGCGGAGCAATGCGGTCAGAAGTATGCACTATACCATGTAACTAAACAGCAAAATATACTCTATTACGCTCGTATGGCTTTATGCCGTCCGGGCGCTTTTTTGTCTCTATGGAGCCGGAACATCGGGTCAGCATGGCCCGAACTTTATCCCCGGTGCCGTTCTCCGCCGCCCCATTCAGATTTTCCCGAAAAAATCTGAATGGAGGAAAGGCAGATGGAAGTTACCATCAATTATAACGGACAAGCTGTGGCCGTGGAGGTCACGCTGGAAGTCTATGAATTTCTTGACCTGGCCGATCACAAAACGGAGAACCTGTTCCATGAACAGCGGCGGCATTGGGATGGCCGGGAGTTTGACGAGTACATCATTACCACTGAGGGTGTAGGGGTCTACGGCGAAACGCCGGAGGAATACCTTTGCCGCATGGAAACGCTGCATGAGCTGATGGCGGTTCTGGACACCTGTACCGAGGCCCAGCGCCGCCGGTTCCTGCTCTATGCGCTTGACGGGCTGAGCCTTGCAGAGATCGGTGTGCTGTGCGGCTGCTCCAAAGTGGCTGTTTATCAAAGTGTGGAGGCGGTCAGAAAAAAATTTATAAATTTCTTTGAGAACAGGCTTAACGAATGACCTGTTTTCGGGCTACCAAGTGAAAGGGATCATTTCCCTTATCTCAGCGAGGGGCGGACAGCGGACAAGCTGCCCGCCTCTCCGATTTTCAGGAGGTAAGCCTATGAAAACAATCAATCTGCGGTGGATGTATCCCCACTACCGGCATGACGAGTTTGTGGATGTTACAGACGAGGTATGGGCAGCGATGTATCAGGCCAAGCGGGAGATGGAGAACTATGAGCGTCGGAAAGTCTACCACCGCGCCTACTACTCTCTGGACGCATACAGCTGGCTGGAAAATTACGCACTGGAACACAGCAGATCGCCGGAAGATATTTTGCTGGAACGAGAAGAAATGACCACCCGCCTATACCTGATTGCAGCTCTGCCGGTGGCTCTGGCTCATGCCACTCCGACACAGGCCCGCCGAGTTCACGCCTACTACATTGCCGGTATCAAGCAGCCGGAAATCTCCCGGAGAGAGGGCGTCCACAGCAGCAAGGTCAGCGTTTCCATCCGTCGGGGGCTGCGGAATATGCGCCGTTGCTATGATGGCCTTTTCCAAACAGAGTGAGGGCGTGCCTATGCAGACCATCAATCTCAAACAATATTATCCATTTTGCAAAGAGGACATTTTTGTGGAGGTGTCCGATGAGATCGTCGAAGCGTTTCTTCTGGACAAGAGAGCCGAGGCCGCCAGAGATCGCAAGATGTTCCGGTATAAGGCGTTTTATTCCCTCGATTGTAACGATGGAATCGAAAATGCCGCCATCGGCTGGGCGCAGCCATCGCCGGAGGACTACCTGATAGAAAAAGAAGAATTAGCCGAATACGAAGAACTGATACGGCGATTGTACGAAGCCATTTCTTCCCTGCCGCCTATGCAGGCTCGCCGTGTCCACGCCCGCTATATGCTGGGTATGAAAGTGAAAGATATTGCCGCAATGGAGGGTATCACGCCATCACAGGCGGGAAAATCCATCCATGCCGCACTGCGGAGGCTGCGCCGGTACTTTGCGCGTCAGAAATGGACGGTCAATCTATGAGTATTTCCATCAATCTATGAGTATTTCCAAAGAAAAGAGGTGCCTGACATGAACGAAAAAATTACAGCCCACCCCCAAAAAGAAGAACGGGAGAAAGTCCTGAAGGAGATTCGGCAGCTTGAAAACCGAAAGAAGATTTTGGAGAACAAGCAGCGGAACGAAGAACGCAGGGTTCGCACCCGCCGCCTGATTGAGCGTGGAGCCGTTTTGGAGGGGATTTTCCCGTTGGCTCCCGACCTTTCCGGCGCAGAGGTTAAAGCATTTTTGATTGCCCTGTCCCATCTTCCGGGGGCTGCGGAATTGACTGCAAACCTGCCAAAATCCGGGGACACGCCATAAGTCCCTTGTTTACAAGGGCGCATTATCCCAGATATTCAATTATCCGAGGAAATTCTTAAAAAGCACCATCCGTAAAGGCTTTCAAGAAGATTTCCTCGGATAATATTTTACCTACATGGTACAGTTAAAGCCA
>NZ_JALIFO010000007.1 GCF_022867805.1 Cuneatibacter sp. NSJ-177 | reverse complement strand
CTTGCATGTGTTAAGCACGCCGCCAGCGTTCATCCTGAGCCAGGATCAAACTCTCATGTTTAAGTTTGCTTCCTTCCAGAATCAACTTGCTAGCTAATTCTTTCCGTCTTTACCTTTTTTAAAGGTTTTTGTTCTTCCGAATAATTCTTTTCGAATTTTCGGGGTTGGATACATTGTTCATTTGTCAAGGTTCTGTGTTGTTTTGTTCTGAGGCGAACTTCTTAATGTTACCATATTTGGCTCGCTCTGTCAAGAACTTTTTTCAACTTTTTTCTAGCTTGTCCGCACCGTTTTTGCGGTGGAATTTTAGTATAGCACGGTGTGTGCTTTCTGTCAACCCTCTTTTTACATTTTTTTACAAATGCGCAAGCGGTGCAGAGCGGAGAAAGAGGGATTTGAACCCTCGCGCCGGTTGCCCGACCTACACCCTTAGCAGGGGCGCCTCTTCGGCCTCTTGAGTATTTCTCCGAACTGATAAAAACTATTTTTAATTAGACGCACTTTCGACAGTGCTTATACATTGTACTAAAAAAGAAAATGCTTGTCAACGCCTTTTTTTAATTTTTTTCCAAACTTACCACTTTGTTGCGTGGGCTCGAATAAAACGGAAAATCTGGGAGGAAAAACCGCCTTTCGCGCCCACGCGCCGCATCAATAATAAAAAGGGACTTGGGCAAAAACATCTACTCCACTTTGTTCCGCAGCTATTTTTTATTTCGCCGCTCTTAGTTTTTTTGTGGCCGGACGGTCGATCTCGCCGTCTGTATTCATCACTACTCCATACGCCTCCCTGGCATGATCAGCGCTGATATAGCCAAAATGACAGTCGTGAACTACTTTCTCCTCGTCTCTCTCCAACGGATCGCCGTAACCGCCGCCTCCGCCGGTCCGGATTTTTACGGTCCAGCCCTTCTTCATCGGATATTTGCTCGCCTTCAGACAGGTATCCACCAGATTCCCTTGCTCATCCAAAATCCGGATTTCCGGCCCTACCGCAGACTTTCCTCCGCACACTCCCCAGGCCGGCATCTTAGACCGCTCAAACCAAAGATACAGAAAGGTTTCTTCCGCCAGCATCCGGTAAGTCCGTTTTACGCCGAGTCCGCCCCTGTATTTGCCCGGACCTTCGCTGTCCGGCCGGATCGCATACTCTTCCACCATGATTGGGAACTGATGCTCAAAGATTTCCACCGGGAAGTTTTTGAAATCGCCGTTGGCTACATTCACCAGGCAATCCTGGCCGTCCCCGCCGTCATGGGCGCCCCAGCCGCCGATGGTGGGCTCATCATGGGCATAGAGCTCCCCTGTCTTCGGGTTGATGCCGGAGAGATAGCAAACCATGGAATCCCCGTAGTGAGCGCCCGCCACCATGTGGGGCGCCGCCTCGGACACGGATTTAATGATCAAATCGATCAATAGTCCCAGATGGGAGAAATACCAGGAACAGGCCGCCGGTTCCTCCGCACAGAAAATACTGTGACCCGGAACCTTTATTGAGAGATCACGGAAGGATCCGCCGGTCACAGGTGCTTCCGGCAAAACCAGCATCTTATAGGCCACGCGGCAGGCGGATATGGTCTGGGCCAGACCGCAGTTGGTGCTTCCCTCCGCCATCTCACTGGATCCGCTAAGATCGATTTCCATCTTTCCGTCTTCGTCGATGACCAGCTTCATCTTCACTACAATCGGTTCGTCGCTGACCCCGTCGTTATCCAGAAAACCGGTTTGTTCATAGACGCCGGCCGGAATTCCTTTTAAAACCTCTTTCTCCATGCGGGCCGTCTGCTCAAAAATATCCTTTGTCGCATGGCGGATCGTGTCGGTGCCGAACCGGTCGATCAGCGTGCGCAATCTTTTTTCGCCTGTCTTGCAGCCTGCAATCTGGCCGTTCAGGTCCCCGTGGGCGTTCTTCGGGAACCGGCTGTTCATACAGATCGTGTCAATCAAATCTTTTTTCAGTCCGTTTGCATCCGCAATTTTCAGCGGCCCAAGACGGATTCCTTCCTGGAAAATGGAAGTGGAATCCATGGGCGCCAGCGGATCCTTAGAGCCTACATCCAGCCAATGAGCCCGGTTGGCAGAAAAGCCGACCAGCTCCCCTTTGTAAAAGATAGGAGCAAATACTGTCATGTCATTCAAATGGGTGCCGGAGATGTAGCAGTCGTTCAAAATGTAGATATCTCCGTCCTGGAAATATTCCTTCCCTCCATAATAATCCATGGCAAAGCGGACCGTCTCCTGCAGATTTCCCAGAAACAAAGGAACGCCGGTGCTCTGCCCCAGCACCTCCAGGTTCTCGTTGAACAAGCCTACGGCACAGTCCTTCATCTCATAAATAATCGGCGTATAGGAGCTTCGAAATAAGCTTTCGCACATTTCCTCCGCCGCTGACAAAAACGCATTCCGAATGATTTCAGTTGTGATCGGATTACTCGTCCATTCCGTATTTGCCATAGCTTACACCTCTTTCTTATACATTCTGCTGGCAACCATGTTGCGGTAAGAATCAATGGTTACCTTCCAGTTGGGAGGAATCACGGAGGTAGTGGTAAACTCCTCCACGATCGCCGGCCCGGAGAAGGTCTGGCCGGAGATCAGATCTTTTCTCTGATAGATACGCGCGTCATATTCCTTTCCGAAGAAAATCGCTTTCATCGTTTTTGACGGCTTCGGCTCCTCGCTGCTTGTGATTTCGGATTTTTTCTTCTTAATCTTATCCAGCCGCCCCAGGCCGACCAGGCGCAGGGTAACGATCTCGACCTCGCCTTCCCGGTTGCTGTGGCCGTAAATCTGCTGGTGGAGCTGATGGAAGGTTTCCGTCAGCGCGCGGACGGCTTCTTCATCCACTTGTTCCCCTGCAAAATTCACTCTCACTGTATATTCCTGGCCCAGATACCGCATATCCGCGCTGCGGACAAATTCTGCCTGATCCTTCGTGATATGCTGCTTTTCAAGAAGGGCCATGGCTTCACCCATCATTTCCTCAAATTTTTCCGCCACTTCCCTGATATTCAGATTGCCGGCCGTTGATTGCATGGTGCGGCTGAGATCCTGGCGGATATCGGACTGGAGCATCCCCCATGCGGAGAAAATTCCAGGCATTTCCGGCATCAATACCGTCTCAATATCCAGTTCCTCGGCCGTAGAACAGGCGTGCATGGGACCGGCCCCGCCGAACGCCACCAGGACGAATTCTCTGGGATCGATTCCCTTGCGGACGGTCAGCTGCCTTATGGCATCCGCCATCTTTGCGTCTGCGATCTTTAAAATTCCCTCCGCTGTTTCCTGGACGTCCATACCCAAGGGTTCCGAAACGGTGCGGATCGCCTCTATGGCCGCATCCTTGTCAAGGGTCATTCTTCCCCCCAGGAAGCCTTCCGGATCAATATGACCCAGAACGGCATTGGCATCGGTGATTGTGGGCTGTTTTCCTCCTCTGCCGTAGCAGGCAGGCCCCGGCACGGATCCCGCGCTCCTCGGACCGACCCGAAGCCCTCCGGCCTCGATCCAGGCGATACTTCCGCCTCCGGCCCCGATTGTATAAATATTTACCATCGGAACCATGATCGGAAATCCCTCCAAATTGACTTCCGTGGACACATCCGGGCGGCCGTCCACGATCATGCTGACATCGTAGCTGGTTCCTCCCATATCGACGCCGATCAGGTTTTTATAGCCTAAAAGCTCTGAGAGAGCCTGATTTCCCACGGCGCCGCCGACCGGTCCCGACAGCAGCGTCTGAATTGGGGTCTCCTTTGCTATTTCCGCCGTGATGACCCCGCCGCCGCTCTGCATGATATGTACATTTTTTTCATAATTGCGGGACGCCATTCTCTGCTCCAAGGAATCCAGGTATTTTTGGACGATGGGAGCAATGTACGCGTTTATTACCGTGGTGCTGGTTCTCTCATATTCTCTCCACTCTCTGGCCACACGGTGAGAGAGGGAAACGGAAGTGTCCGGCAAATATTTTTTCAATAGTTCCTCTGCTCTCAACTCATGGGAAGGATCGTCATAAGCATTGATAAAGCAGACGGCGACGGAGGAATAGCCCCCCTTCTTGATTTTTTCCGCAGCCTCGGCGATTGATTGTTCAGACACCGGGATTAACTCCCTGCCCTCAGACATCATCCGCTCTTCAATCTCAAACACATCCAGCCTTTCCAACAGAGGAGTGGCTTTCTGGTAACGGAAATTATACATTTGAGGCCGGTTTCCTCTGGCAATTTCATATACGTCCCGGAAACCTTTCGTGGTGAGAAGGGCGACCCTAGCCCCCTTCCTCTCTAGAAACGCATTTAAACCGGAAGTGGTGCCGTGTACGAAAAATTCAATGTCGCGGTAATCTTCGATTCGCTCTCCGATTCCATTGATGATGGCATCGGAAAGGTTTTCTGGCGTGGATAAAGTTTTTCCTTCCAGATATTCGCCTGTTTCTGTGTCGTAGAATACGATGTCAGTGAAGGTTCCGCCAATATCCGCGGAAACACGATACTTCTTGTTCGCCATGATTAAATCCTTCCTTTCGTCTCGTTCTTGCCTCCCGCCAGATGGCAGGCCACGTAGTGATCCGGCAGCACCTCTCTCATCGGAGGTTCTTCCCTCCTGCATATCTCCTCTGCATAGGGGCACCTTCCATGGAACCGGCAGCCAGGCGGAATATCCACGGGACTAGGGATCTCTCCCCTGGACTCAACCCGATCCGGCTTTAATTTTTCCTCTTCCTCCAAAACAACCGGAATCGAGGAGACCAGCATCTTTGTATACGGATGCTGGGGATTTTCAAAAAACGCCTGGGCCGGCGCCATCTCCATGATCCGCCCTAGATACATGATGGCAATCCGGTCCGCAATGTTCCTCATCAAACTCATATCATGGGTGATAAAGAGATAGGACATTCCCAGTTTTTTTTGAAGATCCATCAACGTGCGGATGATCTTTGCCTGGATCGATACATCCAGGGAGGAGGTCGGTTCATCCAGCACCATCAAAGAAGGGTTGGTAGCCAGCGCTCTGGCAATTGCCACCAGTTGGCGCTCCCCTCCTCCCAAGGACTTGGGATAGCGGTAAACCGTATCCGGCTCCATTCCCACCAGGCGAAGCAGCTCTTCCTCTCGTTTCAGCCATTCATGCTTCTCCACGATATGATGTACTTTCAACGGCATTTGGAGAATCTGGCCTACGTTTCTCTGGGGATTCAGCGAAGTCCCCGGATCCTGAAAAACGATCTGGATTTCCTTCTTTAATTCCGCCGGCCTTTTCTTCGCCGGCATGGAGAGATCTCTGCCCCGGTATGTGATGGCACCGGATGTAATGGCGTGCATCCCCATGATGGTATAGGCCGTGGTGCTTTTGCCGGATCCGCTTTCTCCCACCAGCCCCACAACCTCGTTTTCCCGGATCTCAAAACTAACGTCGTCGATGGCTTTTACAAATTTCCCTTCCTTTCCGGTGGGAAAGTATTTTTTTAAATTCTTTACGGTTAAAATCGGGTCACTCATGGCTCACCTCCGGATCTTCCGCCCGCCCCCTTTCATAGAGGAAACAGGCGACCTGATGATTCTCCTCCACCGGAAACAGCCGCGGTTTACAGTTCCTGCATTTTTCCATGACCTTCTTGCAGCGGTCCTGGAACCGGCAGCCTTTTGGAGGATTTAAGTAGTTGGGCAGCTTCCCGGAAATCCCTTCCATGATACCTTCCCCGGTCAGTTTCGGAATCGACTCCATCAACCCTACCGTGTAAGGATGATAAGGATGTTCAAAGATCCGTGAAGTTACCGCCTTCTCCACAATCTGCCCCGCATACATCACATAGATCCAATCCGTCATCATCCTCGCCACCCCCAGCGAATGGGTAATCAGGATCAGAGACATATTCTTCTTTTCGCACAGCTGTCGGATCAGACGGAGAACCTGATCCTGGATCGTCACATCCAAGTTGGTAGTGGGCTCATCCGCGATCATCAGCTTGCTGGCGGTGGCAAGCGCCATGGCAATGCAGACCCGCTGGCGCATTCCTCCGGAAAGTTCAAAGGGATAACATTTGAGAAGGCGCTCCGGATCCGGCATGGAACAGTCCTTGAGAGCCTGAATAGCTTTCTCATGGATCACTTTTTTATCATTTCCCTTCACCATGCCGGAGTAACGGATGGTGTCTTCAATCTGGCTGCCGATCGTGAAGACCGGATTCAGGGATGCCGTAGGGTCCTGAAAAATCATGGACATTTTCTGTCCTCTTACCCGGTTCAGATCCCTTTTTGATATTTTCAGCAGGGCATCCCCGTCGAAAAAAACTTCTCCCTTTGGAATCCTGGCCTGCGTGGGCAGCACCTGCATGACGGAGCGGACCATCGTGGTTTTTCCGCACCCGCTCTCCCCCACCAGGCCGATTTTTTTTCCGGCTTCCACCTGAAAATCAATGCCGTCGATCACCTTTGTCTTGCCCCCATAAACCTGGTAATGGACATGGAGATCTTTGATATCAAGTAATAAATTCCCTTCCTTCATCGTCATCCCTCCCCTGAGCTCATCATATCGCTGATTCCATCCCCCAGCAGATTGAAAGCCAAAACGATCAGCATGATCGCAAGGGCCGGGAAGAGGGTCAGCCACCAGTTTTCGGGGAGCGTCTTGTATCCGTCGGAAATCATGGTGCCAAGAGCGGGATTAGGGGGCTGTTCTCCCAGCCCTACAAAGCTTAAGGAAGCTCCCATCAGGATTACGACTCCCATATCCAACGTCATTTTGGTCAGAATCGTGGAAAAGCAGTTGGGCAGGACCTCCCGGAACAAAATGTGGAACCGCCCGGCCCCGATCAGCTCCGCCGACTGGATATAGTATTCCTTCCGGATTGAAGACGCCTTTCCGTAGACCAGCCTGGCGTACCAGGCCCACCAGGAAAAAGTCAGCGCCATCATCGAGTGGAAGAGATTTGGCTCCAGTAAGGCGGCCACGGCCAGCGCCAGAACCAGCGACGGCAGAGAGAGGAAAATATCCACCACCCTCATAATAACGGTGGAACCGATTTTATCTTTGTAATATCCTGCGATCAGTCCCATAATCACTCCCACCGGCACGGCAACACACAGGACGCCGAGTCCCATCATCAGCGCGTTCCGGAAGGAGAAAATGATGCGGCTCAGCACATCCCGTCCGTAAGCGTCCGTTCCCAAAAGGAATTGTGCACAGGGAGCCTTGTTTGCATTGGCAAAATCCACATATTCCTTTGCGTGCTGTGGATAAGGTGCAATTAAACTTTGGAACACCGCCGCCAGGATGATCAAAACCACGATCACCAGTCCGACCACCGACATTTTATTCCGGGAAAACTGATACCACTTTCTTTTCAGGTTCTCCGTTCTCGCCTGCCTTTTCTTGCGCCGTTCCTCCGCTTCTACATTTCCATTCCTATCTTCCATTGGATTCTCCTCCTTTCTATGCGCGTATTCTGGGATCCAAGACAGAGGAGATGATGTCCACCAGGATATTGACGATCAGGAACGTAACGCCGATCACCAGCACGACGGCGACAATCGCATTCAAATCCTTATTCAAAATAGCGTTGATCCCATATTTGGATATGCCGGGATAACTGTAGATCACTTCCACCAGAAATGCGTTTCCCAGCATGGCGGCGATATCTAAAGCAATGATTGCAACCGTCGGCGACGCGGCCGGGCGGAGAATGTAGCGGGCGTAAACCCGGCGCAGCGGCATTCCGGATGCGATCTCGGAACCGACATAATCCTTTTCTACATTCTCAAGCATACTTCCTCTGGTGATTCTTGCCGATTGAGCGATTCCGGCCAGAGCCAGAGCCGTCCCCGGCATGATCAGATGCTTCAGGACATCGCCGAAGGCTTGAAAATTTCCTGCGATCAGAGAGTCGATCAGTAAAAAGCCAGTGACGGGGGGAACCGTGATTCCGGCGCTGATCCGCCCGATGGTGGGCAGAATCGGAATCAAGAAGGAGAAAGTCAGCATGAACAGGATCGCCCACACAAAGGCGGGCACGGAAATACCGACGTAGGAAACCACCCGGATCAGATTATCAAACCAGCTTCCTGCATAGCGGGCGCAGAGCACGCCCAGCAGCAACCCTCCCACAATCTCCAAGATAGCGGCAAATAAAATCAATTCCAGGGTGGCGGGAAGAAATTCCGCCACGTCAGACGATACGGCCCGCCTGGTCTGCGTGGACTGTCCAAAATCTCCCTGTACTGCGCTTTTCAGCCAGTAAACGTATTGGACCGGTATCGGTTCGTTCAAATGGTTCTGTTCCCGATACAACTCTTTTGCCTCCTCGGTCGCCCTGGTCCCAAGCGCCATGGTGGCCGCATCGCCAGGGATAACCCTGGCAATGCAGAAAATCAGAATGGACAGACCGAAGAGGACAAAAACGGACCACAGTAAACGGTGCAAAATATATTTTAATCGTTTCATTCCATTGCCTCCGTTTCCCAATGGCTAATTTCTAAATTCCATGGTCCTGCAGTACATGCTTCTTCCCATAATCGGAGCGTTTGTACCGCCGTTTTTCCCTTGTTCGGCCTCCGGCCAGTACAGGTATCCGGACTGGTAGGCCCGCATCTCCGCCCACTCACAAACCCAGATGGTAGGACAGAGCTCTATCAGATCCTGCTGAATTTTTTTATATTTTTCCATCCGCTCCTCTTGGTTTAATGTCTGGAGAGAATCTTCGATTGCTGCATCGATATCATCGTTTAGGAGCCATTCATACTGGGTGAAAGTTCCCGATGTGGTGGAGTGATAGCGCAGGGCTAAGACCGAACCGGCCTCATTGTAGCTGTCGCTGGGATACATGATAGTGATATGGGAGGTGGTTTCCGGCGTCGCCACATTGGCGATCAACGTGGCAAACGGGGATTTTTGAATATTTAAAGTGATTCCCACCTGGGAACAGGCCTGCTGGAGCAAAAGACAAATCTTTTCTTCGTCCGGCACATCCGCGCTCCACTCAATCGTAATCGGGTAATTGGAAAGCTGATCATAGTAAGGGGACTTTTTCAGCTCCTCCTTAGCCTTTTCCAGATCATAGCTGTACTGAAACAAATCTTCATCTCTTCCCAGATAAGCGCCCGATACCGGGCCTTTCGCCTGTTTCGCCCCAGGATAGATGGAAGATGTAACTGTTGCGTAATCCATCAGATAAGACATTGCCTTCCGGAAATGGATATCATCCGTGGGAGCAATTTTGGTGTTCATCTCCAGATTCACCACCGCCCCGGTATACATATTGGTCACATCGATTCCATCAATGGCGGACAGGGTATTCAGATTTTCCATGGACTGCCACTCATCGGTAATCTCTAATTCCCGATTTGACATCAAGGTGCGGATGGTGGCGGAGTCGTTGACGGCCACAAACTGGATTTTTTCCGGATTATTTTCCCCCCAGCCCAGATAGTAATCCTCAAATTTTTCCGCTGTCATTTTCTCCGATACGCTGACTTCGGTGATCCGATAAGGGCCGCAGCCTGCGTCGGCCGTTAAGAGATAAGCCTTCCCGTAATCTCCAAATTCCCCGTAAGGACCCTCGGCCAAATTTGCCATCACGACATCTTTATTCAAGACGCTCATTCGAACCAGTGCCGATACAAAGGGTCCAAAGGTCTGCTTCATATGGAATTCCACCGTCGTGTCATCCTTGGCGACGGCTTCTTTTACATAGGGGACAAAGAGATAGGAAAATCCTTCTCCGATTGCCAGGAGGCGGTTCATACTGAAAGCCACATCCTCCGCCGTCATTTCCGACCCATCGTGAAATTTCACGCCTTTCCGGATCTGGAAGGTATAGATCATCCCATCCTCACTGACATCCCATTTTTCCGCTAAGTGAGGCACGATGGTTCCGTCCACGTCCGGAAATACCAAGGAATCATAAATGTTAAACATCACAGCCGCTTCCACGGAATTGCTTCCAATCGCAGGATCACTCTGGAGCGGGAAGGAAGCGGTGATGCGGACAATTTTCTCTCTGTCTCCCGTGCCTGCCGTTGCCGATTCAGCTTTTGATTCGTCTCCCCCATTCCCTCCGCAAGAGGAAAATACCATAACGGACATTAAAAATAGTGCCAACCATCTTTTTCCCATTTTTTTCATGTAGAACCCCTTTCTTTTCCCAATCACAGTTTCTCAATCCATACTTTTTCCGTTCCCTCTTTCCAGATTCTCTCCCCGATTTTGTCAAGCATTTCTTCCTGTTCCCACTGGACTCTCCCTATTACATTGACCGTAATCCATCCTCCGTGAAAGGAAAGATGTTCCGGCCCGTAGTAGAAGGATAAGGTTTCCACCGGCCTTTCCCCGGAGGGAAAAGTTTGTTCCCAGTTCTCTCTCCAATATCCCACATCAAACTTGCTGACGATTCCCGTGTTATTCTCCATGGGCGGAAGTTTCTTTGTGTAAAAATCAAAATAAACTTCCCTTCCACACCACCTGGTATGGGTCAGCCTGCTCTCAAACGGTATGCTGTTTAAGATACTTGCAACCGTCTGCGGCGCCTGATCGGAGTTCAGCCCAATGGTCAGCTCTCCTCCCTTTTCAAAAATCATGCGTATGTACTCCATTCGTCTCTCCTCCCTATTTTTTTATTGCAAAGCTTCTCCTGTCCATCCGCCTTCCTGACAAGGACAGGTTCCGCATTATTTGATAGATAGAAAAAGAGGTGAAATCGTTAATATTTTCACCTCTTTGTGATTTTAGGCACTGCATTACAGATAGTAACTACTAGTTTCCCGCTCAATTTCTATTTAATTTATATATTAATAAAATTTACGATTTGCTAAATTATTATCTCTGATTTCATCCTGTTTTTCAATTCATTGTATGATAATTATAACAAGTATCATGGAACCGTTCTTGACTAAAAGAGGATTTGAAATGGAATAAAAGCGGAATAGAACTGGAATTTTTATATAAAAAGAGCCCCGCTATGCGGAACTCTCTTAACTTCATATCTATTGGCAAACGTCTTTTCATCACTCCAACACAGACCATACGCACTAACCATTGATCAGGCGCTCCAGCCCGGCAATCCGATATTCCGCCCAGCTATAATCCGCCATGTACTGGCCATAGTAATGCTTTTTGATTTCATCGTCTCCCCGCAGCAGCTGGTAAAGGTCACAGTCCAGCTCATCCAAGTCCAGGCTGCATCCTTTTCTCGTCACGATCAAAATCCTCTCCGCCTGAATCTCCTGAAGCTGATTTTGCAGAGACTTTCTGACCTTGGAATACAGGCTCTGGGTCGCATCGTCGTTCATGCGATAATCCCACAGGGTGCCGATGGCCTGGTCGTTGGTCACAATCCCTCCCTGCCGGTCCACCAGAAGCGCCAGTAGTTCTTTTGCCTTGGCCGATTTAAATTCCGTCGGCTTTCCATCCACAAATAAATCGAAATGTCCGAAGGTCCTGGCATAGATTCTCCTCTTTCTCTTCCGGGAAAGAAGTTTCGCAGTTTCCAGGGCATAATTCAGGTCCTCCAACTGATAAGGGCGGAGGAGATAGGCCGCTGCTGTCAGGCGAATCGCTTCCAGTGCCAGACTCAATTCTTTCTGACCCGTTATGTATATGATGATGACATCCGGATTTAAATCCTTCAGCCTCTCCCCAAAATAGGTTCCATTCCATTCCCCGTCCCACACGTCCAGCACGGCGAGATCCACTTTGTTGATCTGGCTATACGTCAGAGCATCCCGGATGTTGTCAAAGACCTCCACCAATTCGATGGAAGCAATCTCCTCTGCATTTGTCAGGAACTCTTTCCGTGTAACGGGGTCATCATCTACAAGAATTGTTCTCATGGCAACAGCAACTCCTTTCACCTCGTCTTTTCTCACACATTGCTTAGGATGAGGAAATTGCCTAACGGCTTTTACTGACTCTGATATTCCTTTACCGCGGTCTCATAGAGATTGTTTCCCTTGCTGTCAATCACAACGATGACAGGGAAATCTTCCACCAGGAGTTTCCGAATCGCCTCCGCTCCCAAATCCTCATAGGCCACAACTTCCGCCTTTTTAATCCTCTGTGAGAGCAGAGCCCCTGCTCCGCCTACCGCTGCAAAATAAACCGCTCCGTTTTTTACGATTGCGTCCTGTACTTCCTGATTCCGCTTTCCTTTTGCAATCATACCAGCCAGACCCAGTTCCATCAGCTTTGGCGCATACCGGTCCATCCGGCTCGCAGTTGTGGGTCCCGCAGACCCGATGGGTCTTCCGTTTCTGGCCGGGGAAGGTCCCATATAGTAAAGAACTGTCCCTTCCATGGGGATCGGAAGCTCCCCGCCTGCTTCCAAAGTCTCTATCATTCTTTTGTGGGCCGCGTCCCGAGCGGTATAGATCACGCCGCTGATGGTCACATAATCTCCGGCCGTAAGTCCGGCGGCCGCCTCTTTGGTCAAGGGCATAGTCAATGTTTGGTTCATTACAGCACCCTCCTTACATGGCGGTTCACATGGCAGCATAGATTGACCGCCACCGGCAGACAAGCGATGTGGGTCGGATAGGTCTCAATGTTTACGGCCAGCGCCGTCACGGTTCCGCCCAGTCCGGCCGGGCCGATTCCGAGCTGATTGATTTTTTCCAGCATCTCACTTTCAAGATCTCTCACATAGGGGATCGGAGATTCCTCATAGAGTTCCCTGGTCAGGGCAAATTTTGCCATCTCGGCGCATTTTTCAAAATTGCCGCCGATTCCGACTCCAACTACCATCGGAGGACAGGCGTTCGGCCCAGCCTCCCGGACGGTCTCCAAAATCGCTGACTTGACTCCCTCGATGCCGTCCGCCGGCTTCAGCATAAAGATCCGGCTCATATTTTCACTTCCCGCGCCCTTGGGAGCCACGGTCAGCGCGATTTCTTCCCCCGGCACAATCTCATAATGGATCACAGCCGGCGTATTATCCTTGGTATTTTTCCTCTCGATGGGATCTTCCACCACAGATTTTCTTAAGAATCCGTCCACATAGCCCTGTCGGACGCCCTCATTGATGGCTTCGGTCAGGCTCCCCCCCTCGATCATCACATCCTGGCCGACCTCGGCAAAGACAACCGCCAACCCGGTGTCCTGGCAGATCGGAATCTCATCCCGCTCGGCAATCACCAGATTTTCTTTTAATTGTTTCAAAATCTGTTTTCCCAGGGGGGAGGCTTCCACCAATACCCCGGCTTTCAGCGCTTCCACCATGTCTTCCGACAAAGTATAGTTTGCCTCGATGCACATGTCCCGGATATTCCGGATAATCTCTTTGGTGTGTACGACTCTCATGGCAGTATCTCCTATTTCAGGTATTCCGCATATTTTCCGTCATCCGCGTCCATAAATACAATTCCGATCAGACCCCGGCCTGTGTGAGCTCCAATGGCACAGCCGATCATCGAAGTTAAAATCAGCTTGGGCTGCATCCGCTCTAACAGCAGAGACTTAGTATATTCAAACGCCTCCGGATCTCCCGCATGGCACATACCGAGAACTTGTCCCTCGATGGGCGCCACATTTTTTTCCACATAATCCACCAGGGCTTTTAACGATTTCTTTCTTCCCCTAACCTTGGAGATTGGCTCCAATGCTCCCTCTTTGTTGACAATAATAATCGGTTTAACATCAAGGGCCTCCCCTACGATGCCGCTGACTTTACTGATCCGGCCGCCCTTGATCAGGTACTTCAAGGTCTGGGGAGTAATCACATGGCGGATATGGGAGGTAAAATAATCCGCCGCCTCCAGAATCAGTTCCTTGGGAGCTCCGTTTTCCTGCATTTTTAAAAGTTTATATACAATGAGGCCAAAACCCAGCGACGCGCTCTTGCAGTCCTTAATCGTAATCTTAAAATCCGGATATTGTTCGAGAAGCTCCCTTTTCGCCAGATTCGCCGCATTATAAGTGCCTGCTATCCCGGTTGAAAAACAGCAGTACAGCACCTCGTCGCCCGCTTTCGCATAAGGCTCAAACGCATTTTTAAACATATACTCGTTGATGTGGTATGTGGAAATAATATTTTTTTCATCATCCAGAAGCTGATAAAATTCTTCCGTCGTCATTTTCTCGCCGTCCAAGTAATCCACCCCGTTTACGATAAACGGGGTAGGGATTACATGGAGGTGATATTTGTCACGGATATCCATCGGCATATCTGTCGCAGAATCGGTAATTATCCGAAAAGCCATTCTATCCTCCTATTTTTCCGTTTCATTTTCCAGATCTAAAAGGACCTGCTCGTCCGTCTCTTTCGAGCTTCCCTCCCTTACTTTGGCTATGCTTGCCACTTTGATGTCTTTGTCCATGTTGATCAGCTTTACTCCGGATGTAATCCGTCCCAGCGTTGAGATATCCTCCACGTTGATTCGGATAATAATGCCTTCCGTGGTGATCAGCATAATCTCCTGTTCTACTTTTACCACCTTTGCCCCGACGATATTTCCGGTGCGGGAATTAATCTTATAGCACTTCACTCCCTTGCCGCCCCGGTTCTGAGGGGTAAACTCTTCCATCAGGGTCCTCTTGCCCATTCCGTTTTCCGAAACGATCAGCAGAGCATCTCCCTGGGTATTCATCTGCATCCCGATGACTTCATCTTCTTTATCCAGCTTCATTCCAATCACGCCCATGGAAACTCTTCCGGTCGGACGCACGTCGGTCTCGTGGAAACGGATACACTGGCCGCACTTTGTCACCAGCAGCATGTCTTTTTCATCGTTTGTAAATTTCACCTCGATCAACTCGTCGCCATCCTTTAAGGTAATGGCGGCAAGGCCGGACCGGCGAATGTTCTCATATTCTTTGATTGGCGTCTTCTTTACCATTCCCTGTTTGGTCGCCATAAACAGGTAACGCCCTTCCCGGTATTCCCGGATCGGAATAATAGCGGTCACCTTTTCCCCTGGCGCGATCTGCAGCAGGTTGACGATGGCCGTCCCTCTCGCCGTGCGGCTGGACTCAGGAATGTCGTAGGCCTTCAGCCGGTACACCTTCCCCCAGTTCGTAAAGAACATGATATACTGGTGGTTGGTCGTCATCAGGAGATCTTCAATGAAATCCTCCTCAATGGTCTGCATTCCTTTGATTCCCTTGCCTCCCCGGTGCTGGCTCTTGAAATTGCCGACGCTCAGCCGTTTAATATAACCCAGATTCGTCATGGCAATCACAGTCGGCTCATCTGGGATCATGTCCTCGATGGAAATGTCATCCACGTCAAAGCCAATCTTCGTTCTCCTCTCATCGCCGTATTTCTCCGCAATGATTAAGATTTCTTCTCTGATCACCATCAGCAGTTTCTTTTCGTCCGCCAGGATTGCCTTTAATTCCGCAATGCGCAGCTGCAATTCCTGGAATTCCTTCTCCAGCTTATCTCTTTCCAGACCGGTCAGAGCGCGGAGACGCATGTCCACGATGGCCTGGGCCTGGGCATCGCTGAGGCCAAAGCGCTCCATCAAGTTCTGCTTAGCCGCCTGAACGTTCTCCGAACCACGGATGATCCGGATTACCTCGTCGATATGATCCAGAGCGATCAGCAATCCCTGTAAGATATGGGCCCGCTCCTCCGCCTTATTGAGATCATACTTGGTCCGGCGGGTCACCACTTCTTTTTGGTGATCCAGATAGAAATGAAGCATCTCGGACAGATTCAAAACCCGCGGTTTATTATCCACCAGAGCCAGCATAATGACGCCGAACGTATCCATCAGCTGCGTATGCTTGAACAACTGATTCAGCACAATATTGGGATTCACATCCCGGCGCAGTTCAATACAGATGCGCATGCCGGTACGGTCGGACTCATCTCTTAAATCCGTGATGCCGTCGATCTTCTTGTCCTTTACCAGCTCGGCAATTTTCTCGATCAGACGGGCCTTGTTCACCATATAAGGCAGCTCAGTGACGACGATCCGGTTCTTGCCGTTGGGCATGGCTTCAATATCCGTTACTGCCTTGACGCGGATTTTTCCGCGCCCGGTACGGTAAGCTTCTTCAATACCGGCTTTTCCCATAATCATAGCGCCGGTCGGGAAATCCGGGCCCTTGACGATCTTTAGAATTTCCTCGATCGTGGTCTCCCGTTCCTCCATCACTTGGTTATCGATGATTTTCGCCACGGCCTCGATGGTCTCCCTCAGGTTATGAGGGGGGATATTTGTGGCCATTCCCACGGCGATTCCCGAAGTTCCGTTTACCAGAAGGTTGGGAAACCGGGAAGGAAGTACAAGGGGCTCTTTTTCCGTCTCGTCAAAGTTCGGGGCAAAATCCACGGTATCTTTGTTGATATCCGCGATCATTTCCATGGAAATCTTGCTGAGACGCGCTTCCGTATAACGCATGGCGGCCGCGCCGTCTCCGTCCACGGATCCAAAGTTTCCATGACCGTCCACCAGGGGATACCGGGTGGAGAAATCCTGGGCCAGCTTTACCAACGCTTCATAGATGGAGCTGTCCCCATGGGGATGATATTTACCCATGGTATCGCCGACAATACGCGCACATTTTCTGTGGGGTTTGTCGGGTCCGTTGTTCAGTTCAATCATGGAATACAGAATTCTACGCTGTACCGGTTTCAGGCCGTCCCTTACATCGGGAAGCGCCCGGGAGACGATTACGCTCATCGCATAATCGATATAAGAATCCTCCATGGTTTTTTTCAAATCCACGTCGTGAATCTTATCAAAATCAAAAATTGTTGCGTCCATTCTTCCCTCCGCTTAAATATCCAGGTTCTTTACATATTCCGCATTGGCTTCGATGAATTCTCGCCGGGGCTCCACCTTATCCCCCATCAGGGTGGTAAAGGTTACGTCAACCTCCGACTCCATCTCCTCATCCATCATCACCCGCTTTAAGATCCGCTTCTCCGGGTCCATGGTAGTCTCCCAGAGTTGCTCGGCATCCATCTCGCCGAGTCCTTTGTAACGCTGAATCTTATTGTTGTTGTCCCGGCCGATTTCTTTCAAAATATTGTCCAGTTCGACATCGCTGTAGGCATACCAAACTTTTTTATTCTTCTCCACTTTAAAAAGCGGGGGCTGCGCCAGATACACATGGCCCTGCTTGATCAGATCCGGCATGAAACGGTACATAAAGGTCAGGAGCAGCGTACTGATGTGCGCCCCGTCCACATCCGCATCGGTCATGATGATAATCTTGTGATAGCGAAGTTTTGAGATATCAAATTCTTCATGGATTCCGGTTCCGAACGCAGTGATCATAGCCTTGATCTCTGCATTTCCAAAAATACGGTCCAGGCTGGCTTTCTCCACATTCAAAATTTTGCCGCGTAGAGGAAGGATCGCTTGGGTGCTGCGGGAGCGGGCCGACTTGGCGGAGCCTCCGGCGGAGTCTCCCTCTACGATGTAGATCTCGCAGTTTTCCGGATTTTTGTCCGAGCAGTCCGCCAGTTTTCCGGGAAGAGCCATGCTCTCTAACGCTGTCTTTCTCCGTGTCAGGTCGCGGGCTTTTCTTGCGGCCGCCCTGGCCCTCTGAGCCAGGATTGCCTTGTCGCAGATGATCTTTGCGATGGTCGGATTCTGCTCCAGGAAATATGTCACCTGCTCGCTGACCACCGTATCCACGGCTCCGCGGGCTTCACTGTTCCCCAGTTTCTGTTTTGTCTGGCCTTCAAACTGAGGATCCTCGATCTTGATACTGACGATCGCCGTCAATCCCTCGCGGATATCGTCGCCGGAAAGATTCTGCTCATTTTCCTTTAAGAGCTTATTCCTTCTGGCATAATCATTAAACGTTTTGGTCAAGGCATTCTTAAAGCCAGAAAGATGGGTTCCTCCTTCTGGTGTAATGACATTGTTGACAAAAGTGTAAGTGCTTTCCGTAAAGGAATCATTGTGCTGGAAAGCCACCTCGACGTATACCTTATCCTTGGTGCCTTCGCAGTAGACGACCTTTTCGTACAGAGCAGTCTTGCTTTTATTCAGATATTCGACGAACTGTCTTATTCCGCCCTCATAGTGGAAGGTCTTTTCTTTTTTCTCTTCCCGGTCGTCCCGCAGAACAATCTTCAAATTTTTCGTCAGAAACGCGGTTTCCCGAAGACGCTGCTTTAAGATATCATAATCGTACACCGTCTCCTCAAAAATCGTATCATCCGGGAGGAAGGTGACCTTTGTCCCGGTCTTCGATTTTTTGCAGGTTCCGGTAATCTCGACCGGACGCGTCACTTTTCCTCTCTCATACCGCTGATGATAGACATTACCTTCACGGTAGATTTCTACTTCCAGCCAAGTGGAAAGTGCGTTGACGACGGAAGCGCCTACGCCGTGGAGCCCGCCGGATACTTTATATCCCCCGCCGCCGAATTTTCCGCCGGCATGAAGGATCGTAAAAACGACTTCCAAAGCGGATTTTCCCGCTTTTTCCTGGATATCCACTGGGATGCCGCGGCCATTGTCCTCCACGGTGATGGAGTTATCCGCGTTCATCTGGACCAAAATGGTGTCACAAAATCCGGCCAGAGCCTCATCCACCGCATTGTCCACGATTTCATATACCAAATGATGGAGGCCACGGGAAGAAGTGCTGCCGATATACATACCGGGACGCTTCCGTACTGCCTCCAATCCTTCCAGAATCTGTATCTGATTCGCATTATATTCCTGATTGTTGTTGCTCATTGAATCCTCCTACTACGTTTCCATTCTCAATATGGAATGTCTTGTCTATATGAAAACAATGTTCGACGAAATCGTCGAGACCCGTACCGGTCATAATTGTCTGAATATGGGAAATTCTTTGAAGCAGTTGATTCTGCCTGCTCCCGTCCAGCTCCGACAGCACGTCATCCAAAAGCAGAATCGGGCTGTCCTTCACCCTTTGTTTTACAATTTCGATCTCCGCCAGCTTCAAAGAAAGAGCGGCTGTCCGCTGCTGTCCCTGTGACCCAAAATGACGGACATCCACTCCGTTGATCAAAAAACGGATATCATCCCGGTGGGGGCCCGTCAGAGAAGCCCGCATTTTTAGATCCCGGCCCCGTTCTTTGGCCAGGACCTTTTTGAAATCCTCTTCGGATACATTCGACGCATAACATATTTCTACCTGTTCCCTTCCACCACTCAAGGAATAGTGGATCTCCTGTACGATCCCGGCAAGCTCCCGCACAAAAGCTCTCCGCCTGGCGATCAGGGGAACCCCGTAAGACGTCATCTGCTCATCCCAAACATCTAGGGTCTCATACCAGCCGGCGCGGCCATCCATTTCCTTTAGGAGCTTATTCCTTTGAACTATAACTTTATTATAATTAACCAAATTATGGGCATAAATTTTATCCAGCTGACAGAGCTCCAAATCCAGAAAGCGCCGCCGCTCCGCCGGGGAGTTCTTGATGATATTCAAATCCTCCGGCGCAAAAAAAACCACATTCAAAATACCGAACAGTTCCGTCACCTTTCGGATCGGAGATCCGTTCACGGCCACGCCCTTTGTTTTGTTTTTTTTCAGATGGATATCAATTCGGTTGGGAACCCCTCTCTTTTCCACAATCAGCTTGATATGGGCTTCCTCCTCGCCAAAGCGGATGATCTCCTTATCCTTGGCCCCTTTGTGGGATTTTGAGGTCGCACAAAGATAGATGGATTCCAGAGCATTGGTCTTTCCCTGGGCATTATCCCCATAGAGCAGATTCGTCCCCGGATGAAAATCCATCTTTATATCTTGATAATTTCTGTAATTTTTCAATTCCAGGGACTGTACAATCATTTCTCTATTTTAACCAATTGCCCGTCAAATGAGACCTCGTCCCCATCCACAAGCTTTTTTCCTCTCCGCGTTTCCACTTCTCCGTTTACCTTGACCATGCCCTGCTTGATCACATCCTTGGCATCGGCTCCGTTTTCTACAAAACCAACCGCCTTCAGCACCTGTCCAAGTTTGATAAATTCTTCTCTCAGTTTAATGACCTGCATCGGATCTCCTATCTGCTCACGTTAAAATTGACCGGGAGGATCAGGTAAATGTATTGATTCTCCTCATCCCGGATAAAGCAAGGCGCCTTAGAATTCACCATATAGATCGTGATCTCTTCATCGTCAATCACGCGAAGGGCATCAATTAAAAATCTAGGATTAAAGCCGATCAGAATATCTTTTCCTTTTTTGTGGATCAGGATATCTTCTTTCATGGAACCAATCACGGAGTTCAGGGAAAGTTCCATACTCTCTTCCTTGATATCCATGATAATCGGTTTTTTGTCCGATTCCCGGATCAGAAGAACCGAGCGCTCAATGGAATCCAAGATATCTTTCTTGTTTACCGTAATCTTTGTCTCAAAATCACTGGAAATCATCTGGTCGATCTTAAAATATTCCCCTTCAATCAAGCGGGAAAGCACCATGGTCTGGTCAAACTCGAACAGGATATGATTTTTGCTGAAGAAAATATAGACGTCTTTGTCCGCATCACCGGGGAGAATCCGGCTGATCTCGATCAGGGTCTTTCCAGGGACGACCACTTTCTTCTTTTCATAACTGTCTTTCAGTTCCACGTTTCGGATAGAAATCCGGTGTCCGTCCAGGGAAACCACTTTCAGCTGATTTCCTTCGATCTCAAACAGTTCGCCTGTCATCAATTTGTTGTTCTCATTGACAGCAATGGAAAAGATCGTCTGACGGATTGTTTCTTTTAAAGTAAATTGGGAAAGGCAGATATACTGATCCGTCTCCACCGAAGGCATATAGGCAAAGTCATCGCCTCTCCGCCCGGAAATGCTGAAATTCGCTTTTTCGCAGAGAATGGCGATCTTCTCATCTTTTTCTTCTATGATTACTTCACTGTCCGGCAGTTTCCGGATGATCTCAGAAAAAAGTTTGGCGTCAATACAGATCTTTCCTTTTTCCAAAATACTGCCTTCTACTTTGGTCTCGATGGCCAATTCCATATCATTGGCAGTCAGTTTGATTTCTTCTTCTGTGGCGTCAATCAAAATACATTCCAGAATCGGCATGGTAGTTTTAGAAGGAACAGCTTTTGATACGATATTAATTCCATTGAGTAGATTGGATTTTTGAAAGGATAACTTCATGATTGTGGGTAACTCCTTTTCGCTGTGAGATTAATATAATTAAAAGGGATTTTAGTAATAGCAGTAATAGGGGCTGTGGAATTGTGGACAAGCAGAAGAAAATCACAGTTTCTCAAGGGTTTTGTCCACATTTCCCTTATAGGATAACCCTGTGCAGAAGGTTTGGATAAAAAACGGATAACTCCTGGTTTTTCCACGGCGAAATTTCCGTGTTTTTTATTCACCTTCTGTCCACAGCTTTATCCTCATGGTTATCAACTAGGGTTCAGCTTCTTCTTCAAGATGTCTATGGTATAGCGAAGGGATTCATCCTTCTCAAGTTCCGCGGTAATTTTCTCAATTCCGTGAATGATCGTAGAGTGATCTCGTTTTCCTAGGTACTTGGCAATCATCTGCAGGGAGGTGTTCGTCATGGTACGGCATAGATACATGACGATTTGGCGCGGTTTTACGATCTCCTTATTCCTTTTTTCCGAGGTTAAGTCGGAAGGGTTCAGCTTAAAGTGATCGGAAACGATGCCAATGATGATCTCTGGCGTGATCTCCCTGACCTGATTGGGGGAAATGTGATCTTTCAGGGCTTCCTCCGCCAGTTCAATCGTGATTTCCGTCTTGGTTACGCGGGAAAAGGCGACGATTTTGGTCAGCGCCCCCTCCAGTTCACGGATATTTGATTTAATATTGGTTGCTATGTACTTGATTACTTCATTGTCGATGTTATAGCCTTCGATATCTTCTTTCTTCCTTAAAATAGCCATTCTGGTTTCATAGTCGGGAGAACCGATATCTACGGTCAGGCCCCACTCGAAACGGGAGCGGAGACGTTCTTCCAGGGTTTCGATATCCTTGGGAGGGCGGTCGCTGGAGATAATAATTTGCTTCTTCGCTTCATATAACGTATTGAATGTATGGAAGACTTCTTCCTGAGTACTTTCCTTATTAGTAATAAACTGAATATCATCGATCAAAAGCACGTCCACGTTCCGGTACTTCTCGCGGAATTCCGTGGTGGTGATGTTGTTTTTGTTCCGGATCGCGTCGATCAGCTCGTTGGTGAATTTTTCACTGGTGACATAAACCACCTTGGCGGCCGGGTTTTGTTTCAGGATGAAGTGGGCAATGGAGTGCATCAGGTGGGTTTTTCCCAGTCCCACTCCACCGTAGATAAAAAGCGGATTATAAATCTCGGCCGGGGATTCGGCGACAGCCAAGGAAGCGGCGTGAGCCATTTTATTGTTGGAACCTACCACAAAGGTGTCGAAGGTATACCGGGGGTTCAGGTTTGCTTCGGCAGAAAGGGCAAGGTCCATCGCTCCTTTTTTGGCTTCCGGCTCGGAGTCGGAATGAGGAGTGATAAATTTTATCTCGTATTTAAAACCGGTCACCTCTTCAATGGCGACTTGGATAAAAAATTTGTATTTCTTTTCGATATACAAAACACTGGGCTTGTCTCCGGGGAAAAGAATGGTGATCACATTGTTTTCCACAGAAACAAGCTCTAAGGGGAGAAGCCAGGTTTTGAAGGACACGTCCGTCAGCTCCTGGTCTTCCTTTAGGGTATTTAAAATGGCTTCCCAATTTTCTTTGATTTTCTGCAACATAAAACGTCTCCTGCCTAACTACGCTATTTACCCACTTTAAAAAACAATAATTAATCTTATTCTACCTTACTATTGTGGATTTTTCAATGAGGAATGTTAAAAAATTTTCCCCAAAAAAGGTGTTGTGAATAAGTTATCCACGGTGAAAAGGCCGAAAAACCCGTCGATTTTTGTAAAAATGGGGGAGAAAAAAACAGGTTATCAACAAATTATACACATTTTGTGGATAACCTGTGCATGGGATGGGGAAAAAGGTATATTTTGGGGGATTTTATGGGGAAAGAAAAAACTGCTTGACTTATTGGTTTTGTTTGAATATACTAGAAATGCTATTTCTTATAGTGAGGAGGTGTGTCCAAATGAAAATGACGTTTCAGCCGAAAAAGCGTTCTCATGCAAAAGTTCACGGTTTCCGTGCCAGAATGAGCAGCGCAGGTGGAAGGAAAGTATTGGCTTCCAGAAGAGCAAAGGGAAGAAAACAGCTTTCAGCATAGGCCGCACAGTGGTCTATGCTTTTCATTCGCAGCTATTTTTCCTTTAGACTGAAGGAGAAGGAATGAGTTTTGTTTCCTTAAAAAAAAATGAAGACTTTGGCCGGGTTTACCGGCAGGGTAAATCTTACGGGAATAAACTTCTCGTCATGTATGTATTGGAGAAGGGCCAGGGTCTGGAAAACAGAGTGGGAATCTCTGTCAGTAAGAAAGTCGGAAACAGCGTCGTGCGCCATCGGATCAAACGGGTGGTGCGGGAGTGCTTCCGAACCCATTGGCAGCAATGGAAGGCTGGCTATGATATTGTGGTGATAGCCAGACAGAGCGTAAAAGACAAGAATTATCAGGAAATTGAAAGTGCTTTACTGCACTTAGGGCGGCATCATAAGCTGTTGGAACTGGAAGGTGAGGGATGATGAGGAAGGTTTTTATTGCTTGTATTCGTTTCTACCAGCGCAATCTCTCACCTCTCAAACGTTACAGCCATTGCAAATATATTCCTACATGCTCCCAGTATGCCATTGAAGCGATCGAAAAATATGGCATATTTAAAGGGGGCGCTTTGGCGTGCTGGAGAATTCTTCGCTGTAATCCCTTCTCAAAGGGTGGTTTTGATCCGGTTCCTTAAGATGTAAGAGCACGAACGGAAAGGTATGGAGGAAGTTTATGACTTTTTTAGCGGCAACGGTCTATGAAAATTGGCCGATCATCAAACAGCTGGCCTGGCTGCTTGGCTACGTCATGCGGGGGATTTTCTGGGTGCTGAGCCAGATTGGCATTGTCAATATCGGCGCCTGTATTATTGTATTCACGATCATTACCCGTATGATGATGTATCCTCTTACGGTGAAACAGCAGAAGCTGACCAAATTGAACGCAATTATGATGCCGGAAATCCAGGCATTGCAGAAAAAATATGCGGGCAAAAACAGAGACCAGCAGGCAATGATGAAGATGCAGGCGGAGCAGCAGATGATCTACGACAAATACGGCGCTTCGATGACCGCCGGCTGTCTGCCTACTTTGATTCAGTTCCCGATCCTGTTTGCCCTGTATCCGGTTATTTATAACATCACGAAGTATGTACCGGCGATGGCTACCTATGATGCAGCCCGTCTGTACAATTTCTTTGGAATCAACCTGCAGGAAGCGCCGGGCTTTCGTCTGAGCGTTGCAATCCTGATTCCGATTTTAGCCGGTGTGACCCAGTTTATCTCCACTAAGCTGATGATGGCGAACCAGCCGAACATGAATGACAGCCCGATGGGCGGCAGCATGAAGATGATGAACTACATGATGCCGGTTATGTCTGTGGTGTTCTGTATTTCCCTGCCGGCATTCCTTGGCGTTTACTGGATTATGCAGTCTTTGGTCATGGTTATTCAGCAGCTGATCGTCAATAAACATATGTCAAGATACAGCGTAGAAGATCTGATCAAGCAGAATATTGAGAAAAAGAATAAGAAGCGGGCGAAAAAAGGCCTACCTCCTTTGAACGATAAAGCAACGATCAACGCGAAGAAAATTCAGCAAGCGAACGCGGCCAGCGCAAAGGCAAACCTGAATAAAGATGAGAGAGACGCCAAAATAAAGGAATCGACTCAATATTATCAGAATAAGTCCGGCGGCGGAAGCCTTGCCTCGAAGGCAAACATGGTTCGCGAGTACAATGAAAAGCACAAAAAATAGGGAGGGTTATGATGGAATCGATTACCGTATCTGCAAAAAATGTAGATGAAGCCGTCACACAGGCGCTGATTCAGCTTGGAATCACCAGTGATCAGCTGGAATATGAAGTCGTGGATAAGGGAAGTTCCGGAATTCTTGGCATTGGCAGCCGCCCTGCCGTCATTAAAGCCAAAAAGAAGTTCTCCCTGGAAGGAACGGCTCATGACTTCCTGTCCGATATCTTCCGTACGATGAATATGGAAGTGGAAATCGATATCACTTTCAATGAGGAAGAAAAAACCATGGATATCGACCTGAAGGGCGATGATATGGGAATCTTGATCGGAAAAAGGGGACAAACCCTGGATTCCCTCCAGTACCTGACCAGTCTGGTGATCAATAAATATACCGAAGAATACACCAGAGTGAAGGTGGATATCGAGAACTACCGGGAAAGAAGAAAAGAGACTCTGGAGACTCTGGCAAAGAACATTTCCTATAAGGTAAAGAGGACCAAGCGCCCGGTGGCGCTGGAGCCGATGAACCCTTATGAGAGAAGAGTCATCCATTCCGCACTGCAGGGAGACCGCTATGTGGTGACCCGCAGCGAAGGTGAAGAGCCTTTCCGCCATGTTGTGATTTCCTTAAAGAGAGACCGGAAGGAACGGGGCGAGAGAAGTCAGGGATATTACCGCAGCAGCGTAAGCGCGGAAGAGAACAGATAATCGGTTTTGAAAATGAAAGAGAGTGTCATTCTGAACCCGGAAGGGGTGGAAATCGTTAGGATTTCTCCGGCAGCGGTGCCTTCAGAATGACATCTTTTTCTTTCCATAGAATTTTAAGGGAGGTTTTGTCATGGCAGCAGATACCATTGCGGCAATCGCCAGCGGTCTGACCTATGGGGGAATCGGCGTGATCCGGATCAGCGGAGAGCAGGCATTCTCTGTGGGAGACCAGGTGGTGAGGCTGAAAGGAAAAACATTGACCGGATCAAGAAGCCATACGCTGCATTATGGCTTTGTCTATGATGGGGAAGAACCGGTGGATGAGGTGTTAGCTGTCGTCATGAGAGGACCTCACAGTTTTACCGGAGAGGACACCGTGGAAATCCAGTGCCATGGTGGTCCATTGATCATGAAAAAAATTCTGGAAACCGTGATAAAAAACGGAGCTCGCCTGGCGGAACCGGGAGAGTTTTCTAAGAGGGCATTTTTAAGCGGACGGCTGGATCTGTCTCAGGCGGAAGCCGTTATGAATTTGATCGAAGCGCAGAATGAATTTGCCAGAAAAGCTTCCTTAGAGCAGTTGAACGGCGCGGTCAGCCGGAAGGTGAAGGAGCTGCGGGAGCAAATCTTATATCAGATTGCTTTTATCGAAGCGGCATTGGATGATCCGGAGCATATCTCAACTGAAGGATATCGGGAGAAGTTAAAGCTGCTGCTGAATCCGTTGATCCATGAAGTTCAGGATTTAATCGAAGGGGCGGAAAAAGGAAAAATTTTATCGGATGGGATTCGAACCGTGATCCTGGGAAGACCGAATGCGGGAAAATCGTCTCTGCTGAATCTACTGGTCGGAGAGGAACGGGCGATCGTCACAGAGATTGCCGGCACCACAAGAGATACTTTAGAGGAGAATGTCAGGGTCGGCGGGATCAGTCTCAGGCTGATTGACACGGCCGGGATCCGGCAGACCGACGACAGGGTGGAAAAAATCGGCGTGGAGAGGGCCAGGGAACAGGCTGGAAAGGCAGACCTGATCATTTATGTGGTGGATTCCTCCGAGCCTCTGGATGAGAATGACCGGGAGATTCTCTCTCTGCTGAAAGGAAAAAAGGGGCTGATCCTATTAAACAAATCGGATCTTATGCCGGTTTTGACTGCGAAGGAGATGGAGCGGGAAGCCGGGCAGCCGGTGATTCCTTTTTCCGCTAAGGAAGGGACGGGAAGAAAAGAGCTGGAGCAGCGGATCCTTCATTTGTTTGATGTGGGTTCGATTGGAACGAATCATCAGGTTTCCATCACGAATCTTCGTCACAAGGAGGCGCTGATCCGTGCGAGGAAGAGTCTTGAATTGGTGGAACACAGCATAGAAGAAGAAATGCCGGAAGATTTTTATTCCATTGACCTGATGGACTCCTACCGGGAACTGGGGCTGATCCTTGGGGAAGAGGTGGAGGATGATCTGGTGAATGAGATTTTTTCCAAGTTTTGTATGGGCAAATGAGGAAGGGACAGATAGATGGGAATCAGAGAATGTTGTGATGTTGTTGTAATCGGCGCGGGACATGCCGGGTGTGAAGCAGCCCTGGCTGCCGCCCGGCTGGGAATGAAAACCGTGATTTTTACAGTAAGCGTGGACAGTATAGCTCTTATGCCCTGCAATCCGAATATTGGAGGAAGTTCCAAGGGGCATTTGGTCCGGGAAGTGGACGCCCTGGGAGGAGAGATGGGTAAAAATATTGATCATTCCTTCCTCCAGTCCAAAATGCTGAATCGTTCCAAGGGTCCTGCTGTTCATTCGCTGCGCGCGCAGGCGGATAAACAGCAGTACACCCGGAGGATGCGGAGAACGTTGGAGAAGACGCCGAATCTATCGATCAAACAGGCCGAAGTGGCAAAAATCCTCGTCGAAGACGGGAAGGTAAAAGGGATTGAAACCTTTTCCAAGGCCCAATATCTCTGCCAAGCTGTGATTCTCTGTACCGGGACTTATCTGAAATCCAGGTGTCTTTATGGGGATGTCATTCAGCCCACCGGCCCCAATGGATTGCAGGCCGCCAATCATCTGTCCGATTCTCTGAGGGAGCTGGGGATTGAGCTGGTTCGTTTTAAGACAGGAACACCGGCTAGAGTCAATGGGGATACGGTGGATTATGGAAAGATGGAGGAACAAAAAGGGGATGATAAGATCGTTCCTTTTTCCTTTACGACTGACAGGAACTCGATTCAAAGAGAGCAGGTTTCCTGCTGGCTGACTTACACCAATGAAAAAACTCATGAGATCATCCGAGAAAATCTGGATCGTTCGCCTCTGTTTTCCGGCGTGATTGAGGGAACCGGTCCGAGGTACTGTCCTTCCATCGAGGATAAAGTGGTGAAGTTTGCGGATAAGGACAGGCATCAGCTTTTTGTTGAGCCTGAGGGGGAGTATACCAACGAAATGTACCTAGGCGGGATGTCCAGTTCCCTGCCGGAGGATGTCCAGTATGAAATGATCCATACGGTGCCGGGCCTGGAACACGCCGAGATTGTCAGAAATGCCTATGCGATCGAATATGATTGCATTAATCCAATGCAATTACAATTATCATTAGAATTTAAATCCATATCCGGATTATTCAGCGCAGGCCAATCCAATGGAAGTTCCGGTTATGAGGAGGCCGCGGCGCAGGGAATTATCGCCGGAATCAACGCGGCCAGGAAAATTCAAGGGAAGGAGCCGGTAATTCTCGATCGGTCGCAGGCTTATATCGGAGTGTTGATCGATGACCTTGTGACAAAAGAGAACCATGAACCTTACCGCATGATGACTTCCCGCGCAGAATACCGGTTACTTCTTCGCCAGGATAACGCTGATCTACGTCTCACGGAGATTGGCTATGAAGTGGGATTGATTGGGGAAGAGCGATACCGGCGCTTATTGGAGAAAAAAGAAGCGATTGCCCAGGAAATTGAACGCCTACAAGAAACAAATGTAGGCGGAAGTGAAGAAATCCAATCGTTTTTAGATCGAAAAGGATCCACTCGGATTAAATCCGGCATTTCGCTGGCAGAGCTTTTAAAAAGACCGGAATTAGACTATGAATCGATTGGAGCGATTGATCCAAATCGGCCTAACCTGCCGGAAGAAGTTCAGGAACAGGTCAATATCAATCTGAAATATGAAGGATATATTGCCCGGCAGATGCAGCAGGTTTCACAATTTAAAAAGCTGGAAAAGAAAAAGATACCCGCTGATTTGGACTATCAGCAGGTGGGAAGTCTGAGAAAAGAAGCAGTACAGAAATTGACGGCCTACCGGCCTGCGTCCATCGGGCAGGCTTCCCGGATTTCCGGGGTATCCCCGGCTGATCTTTCTGTTCTCTTGATTTATTTAGAGCAGAGGAAGAGGAAGGAGCAGTAGATATGGAGAGAGAACAGAAGATCAAAGACCGGTTTCAATTTGCCGGCCTGGAATTGACGGATCATCAAGCTGCCCAGTTTGTACAATATGCAGACTTGTTGACGGAATGGAATTCAGTAATGAATCTGACCGGGATCACGGATTTTGATGAGATTGTGGAGAAACACTTTCTGGACAGTGCGGCTATTGCCTTTCTAAAAAATGTTTCACGTGAAACATGGAACCGAAATCTGATTGATGTCGGGACTGGGGCCGGATTTCCGGGAATTCCCTTGAAAATTTTGTTCCCAAATCTGAAAGTAACCCTATTGGATTCCTTGAACAAGAGAATCAACTTTTTGAACGAGGTAATTCGGGTACTGGATTTGAAACAGATAAAAGCAATCCATGGCCGTGCAGAAGATTTTGCAAAACTGCCCGTTCAGCGAGAACAGTATGAGTTATGCGTTTCCCGTGCAGTGGCTAATTTGTCCACTTTGACGGAATACTGTCTCCCGTTTATCCGAAAAGGAGGATGGTTTGTCGCTTATAAATCCGGTGAAGTGGAGGAAGAACTTCAAACCGCAGCAAAGGCGGTCAAAATCCTGGGAGGAACGATTGATCGAACAGAAAAGTTCCTTTTGCCGGGCTCCGATATCGGGAGGTCCCTGATTTTTATAAAAAAAGTAGAAACTACCCCCAAAAAATATCCCAGAAAGGCCGGAGTGCCCTCCAAACAGCCATTATAAAGATAAAAAACCTTTTTTAACGATATATTCCAGTATATTTCCATCCCACCGCCAAGCGGAAGCACAAATAGCAAGGAAAGTATACTTTTTACTTCAAAATGCTATGGAGAAAGTAAAACAAAATTCACCAAGGAAGCAATCTGGATAAAGAAAGACGATGCTTCAATGACTAATTAGGACAGTCAATGGGGGAGAGTTGATACGGAATATCGTGTTTTTTGGCAATTAAAAAGCAAGTGGTTATTATGTGTACAGATTATCATGTATCTGCTTGCTTTTTATATTTAGTTTAAAATACATTTGATTTTTCCTCCTATCATAGATATCGTGGTAGTTAGACACTTGAAAACCAGTAAGGATTTACCTTTCCATTGTTAAGTAATGGATTGAGATGGTATTGGTATGATGAAATTCCCCTGGATCAGCGGAGTGCCATTTCATAGCCCGTCAGCTATGAAATGCCACTCCGCAAAGGCAATATACACAAATAGAAGAAAAAAAGTTGCTGGCACAACACATTTGCGGCGCAAAATTATATCTTTCATAGGTTAATTTTCTATTTCGTAAAGTATCCCAGAATAGAGAAAAAAAGTCAAATAAAAGAAAGTGAGAATTACAATGAATTGTACGATCAGAAAATGGAAATTAGAAGATGCTGAGACCTTGTCTTTATTACTCAATAATGAAAATATCATGAATAACTTAAGAGATGGTTTGCCCTATCCTTATACGAAAAAGGACGCAGAAGAATACATACAAGCCATGTTAAACGCAGACCCGGATAAAACTTATGCGTTTGCAATTCTCTGTGAAAACCAAGTAGCTGGCAGCATCGGCGTCTTCCGTCAGGAAAACATCCACAATCGGACCGCAGAAATGGGATATTACATTGGAGAACCATACTGGGGAAAAGGCCTAGGTACCTGCGCAGTAAGCCAAATTTGCCATACAATCTTCACCAAAACCAATATTATAAGGATATACGCAGAACCCTTCGCCTACAACACCGCATCCTGCCGCATCCTCGAAAAAAACGGATTTCAATTCGAAGGCACATTAAGACAAAATGCAGTAAAAAACGGTCAAATCCTAGACATGAAGATGTATTCCCTAATCAAAATGGACTGGCAAGCACATAAAAGGGAAAAAGAATAGAAAAATAACCGGAAACGTCAAAATAGGATAAAAATAGAAATGAGAAAAATAAAAGAAATTATTACAGCAGAATGACAAAGAAAAAAATAAGAAATGAAGAAACATAAAGGCAAATAAAGCCCAAAAAGTAAAAAACAGAAAATCAGGTAATAAAAAGCCCAGAAAAAAAATTAAACTAAAACACCAAAAACAAAAATCTTAAAATGTTTCACGTGAAACATTTTAAACAGAGTAAAGGCATTCTAATAATTGTATTCCATATCCACGTCAAACTAATACATATAATATAAAGATGTAAGGTCAAAAGGTATTTTTCTCTCGTGATGCCACGGAATACTCCGCACTGCGTGCTCCCAAAACCCTAAAAACAATCGAAATCCGCCCGAACGGGCTACTATCTCATGTTTTGCGAGTCCAAAAGTCATGCTTTTGACCCTAGTATCATATAAAGTATGAAGCCTATATTAACTAACCAAAATGTTCCACGTGAAACAGTAAAAAAAATTACAAATACCACATTAACAATACTATTATAATCACTCACTAAAATACCAGCCCAAAAGCGTGCCCAAGAGGGGGGAGTGCCGAGGGGGGCCGTTCGGGCATCGCAACTCTGAGATCGGCCCCCCTTGGCTCCACCTAAATTCTCATAAGTTTTCTCCCTTATCTATAGAAATAAAAAGAAAAGTATGCTATACTAGCCATGACAAATTGGAATGTTTCACGTGAAACATTCCAATTTTACTCCTCAGAACATCCAACAGCCATAAAATGGCGGGAGGCAGCAAATGGAACGGATTATTGCCGTAGCAAATCAAAAGGGCGGAGTGGGAAAAACAACAACCGCCATCAATTTATCCGCATCGCTAGCGGAACTAGGAAAAAAAGTTTTGGTCATCGACTTGGATCCCCAGGGAAATACAACCAGTGGTTTCGGAATCGAAAAAAACGAACCGGAGAACACCATATATGAAATGCTGATCGGAGATGCGTCGGTAGAAGAGTGTATCTTACATCAGGTAGTGGAAGGATTGGATTTGATCCCCTCCAATGTCAATCTTTCCGGAGCAGAGATTGAGCTGATTGGAGTGGATCGGAAAGAATACATCTTAAAGGATCAAATCGCAAAGGTGCAGGACGAATATGATTATGTATTGATTGACTGTCCTCCATCATTGAGTATGCTGACGGTAAATGCCATGACCACGGCAAGTTCCGTCCTGGTCCCGATTCAGTGTGAATATTATGCCTTAGAAGGGCTGTCTCAGCTGATTTATACCATTAATCTAGTAAAAGAGCGCCTAAATCCGGACTTGCAGATGGAAGGTGTGGTGTTTACCATGTATGACGCCAGAACAAATCTTTCTCTTCAAGTGGTGGAAAATGTAAAAAATAACCTTCAGCAAAACATTTATAAGACGATTATACCCAGGAATGTCCGCTTGGCGGAAGCCCCCAGCCATGGATTACCGATCAATCAGTATGATCCAAGGTCGGCGGGGGCGGAAAGCTACCGGTTATTGGCGGAAGAAGTGATTCAGTATCAGAGGGAGGAACAGGTATGACGAGAAAAAGTGGTCTGGGAAAAGGATTAGACTCTCTCATTCCCAATTCATCCACAGTGCCATCCACGAAATCCACGAAGTTTTCCACAAAAAGTGAGGAAAATGTGGATAAGTCTGTGGAAAACCCGGTTGATATCCCCAAAACATCGTTAAAACTTTCTCAGATTGAACCCAACCGGGATCAGCCAAGAAAAAATTTTGATTTGGATGCGTTGGAAGAATTGGCGGAGTCCATCCGGCGTCACGGCGTGCTTCAGCCCCTTTTGGTGCAGGAAAAAGGAAATCACTATGAGATCATTGCAGGGGAGAGGCGCTGGCGGGCGGCAAAATTAGCTGGCCTGAAAGAAGTTCCAGTTATCATTAAGGAATTTTCTTCCGAGGAGGCGATGGAGATTGCGTTGATCGAGAATATTCAGAGAGAAGACCTGAATGCGGTTGAGGAGGCTCAGGCGTATTTGACCCTGATTCAGGAGTTTCATTTAAAACAAGAGGAAGTGGCAGAAAAAGTAGGCAAAAGCCGCGCCGCCATCGCCAACCGTCTGCGGCTTTTAAAACTGCCGAAAGAAGTTTTAGATCTGTTGGAAGAGGGAAAACTCTCGGAAGGACATGCCAGGGCGCTGCTTTCGCTGGATCAGCCGGACCGCCAGATTGAGGCGGCCAAACGGGTAGTGGAACTTCAATTGACTGTGCGGGAAACAGAAAAGCTGGTCAAAGATCTGATGAAACCGCAGGCTGCGCCAAAGGATGACGGCTGGAGAGAACGAGATCAATTTATCTATGATAAGTTGGAGGACGAATTGAGAACCGCAACCGGAACCAAGGTTGTGATTCAGCGGAAAGAGGAAGGCAAGGGAAAAATTCAGATGGATTACTATTCCATTGAGGAGCTGGAGCGACTCGTGGATCTATTTCGGAAGCTTTAAAAGGAGGAACTGACAGATGTCAGATAGTATTTTAAACCAACTGGGATTTGACCCCGTAATTTTGTTTGCCATCATGGCAGGTTTGTTGGTCTTTTTGGGGGGCCTGGTCATTATCAATCTGATCAAAATGGAAAAGCTGTACCGGCGGTATGACATTTTTATGAGAGGAAAAGATGCTGAGACTCTGGAAGATATGATTGCCGAAATCTACGAAAATACCCAGCAGCTGATGGATCAGGACCTGGCCAATAAGGACGTGATGAAGGTGATCAGCAAAGGGCTTTCCAGTGCTTATCAGAAGACAGGGGTCGTCAAATATAACGCGTTTGAAGGAATGGGAGGACAGTCCAGCTTTGCGCTGGCGGTTCTGGACATGGCGAATTCCGGATTTTTGCTGAATGCCATGCACAGCAGAAATTCTTGTTATATCTATGTGAAAGAAATCAAGGAAGGTGAACCGGAGGCGGCTTTAGGGAAAGAAGAAAAACAAGCTTTGGATATCGCGATGGGAAAGAAGGATCGGTTTTTCCATTAAAAGGGAGGAGCGGCAAGATACAGTTTTTGTATCTTGCCGCTTCTGGGTTAAGGGCCAGGGGTACCGAGAATCAGGGGATGAAATCGGTACCGGCAAGCGAGGCAGCCCGAAAACCACTCGATTAGACTACGGCGGGCTCCAAAAGCAGCTCGCCGGTTTCATAGCGCTTGGCGCTGAAACGGCGGATATCCAGGGAATCCTTCTGGTTGGTCAAATAATTGGCCAAAAGGATAGCAACCCGCGGGGATACCATGAAGCCGTGTCCGGAAAAACCGCAGACACTATAAAAGCCTTTGGCTTTCTCCGCTTCATTGATGATCGGATTCCGGTCCGGGCTTAAATCGTATTGACCGGCCCATTGACGTACCACTCTCAATTTTCTAAGAGGCGGAAGCGCTTCACAGATGATGGCGCAGTTTTTCTCCAGGAACTGCCAGCTGGAACGGAAATTGTGGCTGGGTTCTTCCTGCGGACCGATGCCCATGACAAAACTTCCGTGAGGCGTCTGCTGGACATAATAGGAGCGGTGGAACGACATGACCATGCAGTCCATCAAAGGAGCAACCGGCTCGGTTACCAGGGCTTGATGGCGCTCTGCGTAGACGGGAATCTCGTCTCCCACCATCCGGGCCAGCTCTGGCGCTCTGGTGTTGGCACAGTTGATCACGGTCCTTGCTTCCACATAGCCATGGTCGGTTTCTACTCCGGAAATACGGCCGCCGCTGGTGGTCAGACCGGTGACAGTGGTATAGGTTGCGATGTCTACGCCCAGACGTTTTGCACCCTGTGCATAAGCCTGAGTGCAGTGGAAGGGATTGGCATGGCCGTCTTTCTGACAGAAAGTTGCCCCAAACATTCCTTCCGTATTTAAAAAGGGAACGATCTCTTTTGCTTCTTTCAGATCCACCGCACGGGAGTCAATGCCCAGCCGGTGCTGCACTTTTAAATTTTCCTGGAATTGCTCCCATTCCTTTTCCGTGTAAGCCACCAGGAGATAGCCGCCCTGGTGCAGTTCACAGCTGTGGCTGTATCCGGTATATTCTTCCAGATGTTCAAATATTTCCGTACTTTCCATGGCTAAGCTGGCATTCAGTTCGGATCCCCATTGCTGGCGGATACCTGCGCCGCAGCGTCCGGTTGCACCGGAGCTGAGATAGCCTTTTTCAATCAGAAGGACATCGGTTACTCCTCGTTTCGCCAGCTCAAAAGCCGTAGAGCAACCCACGATCCCGCCTCCGATGATAACCACATCATACCCTTTTTTCATTTCTCACAACCTCCTTCCTCATAGGCATCCGCCAGGATTCCCATGGTCACCGGCTTTGTGGGCGGCCGGAAGGTAGGCATCAAAACATCCTCCAGGGGAATGTGATAATAGTTGGAGAGTTCCTGCGCAATCAGCATCCGGCAGGTCCTGCCCTGACAGGGGCCCATTCCGGCGCGGGTTACCCGTTTGATTTCGTCTATGGTATGGCAGCCGCCTTCAATACATTCCAGGATCTGTTCACGCGTCAGATCTTCACAGCGGCAGAGAATCGTCGCGTTTTCACTCATTGTTGTCACCTCCTACGCGGATATTGCGGACTTCCATGGCCAATGACTTAGGAACGGCGACAGAAATGACATAGGTCAGGTTTTTATTTCCTCCGGGAGTCACTTTTACCACAGGATACCGTCCTACTTCCCGGCCGCTCCGGTCGAGACAAAGGACGGACTGGCCTTTCACAGGAAGTGGAAGAAATTCGTAGGGGAGAAGAACCAGGGCGGTGTCCTCACCGTAAGTCAGATCGACCACAAAAATCGCAAGTCCGGGACAGCGGGAGATGCAGATGCCGCAGCCAATACACTGGTCAAAATCGATCTGCGGCGTCTGGTTGATGTCCGGCTCCACATGGATTGCCTTTTTCGGGCAGGCCTTGGCGCAGGGGTTGCAAGGGATTTTTTGAAAGCATTCTGCCATGGCCACCGGTCCGGTTTCCAGACGGTTTTGGGGAGGGAGGACTTTAGAGAGATCTTCGCTGGTGGGAATTCCATCCTGAATCAGCATGCCGTCTTCACTCCTTTCTTTTCAGACATTTTTTGCAATCCGGCGCGGATTTTAGAACCGGTGGGACCGGAACGAAGTTCATTCAGTTCCTCGCGGGCGGCCTGAAGCATAATCTTTGCTTCCTGGGGAGAATATCCAAGGCTGGCTGCCGCCGAACAGCCGGCAAGCCTTCCTTCCACCATGGCGGCTGAGGCTTCCTCAATTCCGGCTACGTCGCCGGCGGCGTAAATGCCGGAAACCGTGGTTTCCAGATTTTCATCTAAAATCGGTACATGACCGGAAAGTTCGCGGATAAAAGCCATCTGGCATCCTGCCTGCCAGCAGAGCTCTGCGAGGGGGGTCAGGCCGACAGCCAGACAGAGGGTATCGCAGGGAATCGTCTCCTCTGTACCAGGAATCATCTGCCATTTCTCATCCAGGCGGCAGATCACGACGCCTTCCAGGCAATCAGTCCCGAATGCTTCTTTTACCGTGTAGCTGGTCCGGATCGGAACACCGGCCCGGCGGATCTTTGACGCATGTACAAGATAGCCCCCAATTTTTGGCGCCGCCTCAATGACGCCCGCCACTTCTACGCCCGCCTGCATCAGCTGGTAGGATACGATCAGTCCGATATTTCCAGCGCCGACCATGACTACACGCTCCGCCGGTTTCACCCCTGCTACATTCATCAGGGTCTGAACCGCGCCGGCTCCGTAGATGCCGGGGAGATCATTGCCGGGGAAGGAAAGGAATTTTTCGGCGGCACCTGTGGTAATGATTATTTTTTTCGGATGGATCTTCAGATGTTGGTTCTGATAAAGAACCGTTACCACACCGTCTTCGTAGATACCGAGGACTGTAGCCTCGGTCAGGATCTCAATGTTGGGATCGGCAGCGATTTCATCGATCAGCATTTTTCCAATCTGAATCCCCCGGTCTCCGGCATACTGTTTTTCGGAGCCGAAGAATTTGTGAGTCTGTTTGACCAACTGTCCTCCGGGGACATAATCCCGTTCACAGACCATTACATGGGCTCCCAGTTTGGAAGCGGACCGGGCGGCGCAGAGGCCGGCGGGGCCTCCGCCAATGACAAGGATTTCCACTTCTTTAATCATAATGAATTTCTCCTTTCCCGATCTGTTCTTCCACTGTCATGCCAGGCTCTACGCGGGTGACGCAGATGCGCACATTGGGTTCCCCGTTGACTGTCATAAAACAGGAAGAGCAGTTTCCAATGGCGCAGAAAAGGCCGCGGGGCCGGTGCAGTTCCGGGCTGGTCCCCAGCTTCCGGATCCCTGCGGCGTGGAGGGCGGCGGCAATGGTTTCCGTCGTATACCCCTCAACGTCCTGTCCATTGTAGGAGAACGTGACTTTTTCTCCCCGGTCAAACTGTAGAACTGGGTGCTGTTCGATTCTCATCAAATTCCCTCTCTTTCCAAACGATCTATTTTGATTCTGATGCCAGACGGCGGTATTGGTTGGGCGTGATCCCGGTCACTGCCTTAAACGCTCTGGCAAAGGAAGACCCATTGTTATAACCAACCTGCATCGCTACGTCCAGGATCCGGTAGCGGGTGGTGGCCAGGATTTCCTTCGCTTTGTCGATCCGGACCATCTGGAGGTATTCGCTGGGCATACAGCCCACTTTTTTCTTAAACCAATCGGTATAATAGGAAACATTATAGTTCTCGATGGAGGCGAGCTTAGCGATGCTTAGGGGCCCGGCATAGTTTTCGTGCATGTAGCGCAGCGAAGGAAGGCGGTGGCGCTCCACAAACTTGTCATATAGATAGTAAAACAGGTAGCGGAGAGATTCTTTACTGGTGTCCTCGCTTTCCACCTCCTGCTTGATCAGGAAAATCAGCGGATCCAGGCGGGTGTCGATATCCAGGACACAATTTTCCGTCAAGAAAACAAGATCGGTTGACTTAACCATTTCGGCAGGAATATTCAAGGTCAAAGCTTTCCCCGGACATCCAAATTCATGGACGGCTCCCGGCGGGACAAAGCCAATCTGACGCGGCGTCAGGTGGTAGGTTTGGCCTAGAAATTTGATGTAAAAATTTTGCCGGATTGGCAAAATCATATGTGCGTATTCGTGAGCATGCGTTTGAATTTCTTCTGAGGAATTAACCGTATAACTAGAAATAATGGACAATTTTTTGGATTCCTTTCTGTCGTGGCAATATTCCTGCTAGTAAAAGAGTAGCACAAAAAGAGCACTTTACTGTGCAGTATTTCGGATATAATCATACATTATCTCGCAAATAGAATAAAATCAAGTTGATTTTAGGAAAAAAGTCACGATCACTAGAAATGAATAAAAAATCTAGGCAAAAGGAATGTGCAGAATTTCAGGTGAATAAATGCGCAGACTCAGGTACATGTGTTCCGGAGGGAAAAAGGGGCTTTCATACTGCTACGACAGCAGCCCGGATCATGAAAGAATAGGAGGCAGAACTGAGCGGATCACGCGGCGGCAGGAATGGGGAAGTGTATTGGCTCATACCTTTACCGAAAAAAGATGGTATTGATTATCTCTGCCCCGATCAGGCTCAGCACGGTAAAAGCAAAGACGGACAGGATAAAAAATAGGACAAACCGTCCTGGAGGTTTCATTTTTTGACTGATCTTCCAGGAAAGAAAGCCAATAGAAAAACCGATGGCGTTGATCAAAATATCTTCAACATCAAAACTTCCCAGCAGAGTAATCATTTGCAGAAACTCCATGAGTGTGATGCCGGCAACAAAAAAGAGGAGGGATCTCCCGTATTTTCCGCAGGCGGTTGGAAAATTGATGGGAAGTAAGGCGCCGAATGGAACAAACATCAATAGATTCCCTAAACTGAATACCCATATTTCGATTATGTCCATGGTAAAGTGTTTGGGAATCCACAAGGGGATGGAAGTGAGCGTAAAGGAAAACTGATAGGTATCCCATTGCTTGGTCCTGCCAAAAGCAAACAGCATGAGATAGATGACAAGCAATAAATAAGAAAAGAACAGAACTCGGTGAAATCTTTTTCCCGCTCCCAATTTCCCCATTTCGAATCTCCTTTGCGTCGGGCCGTTCTGGCCGGTATCATGTCTTACGACATTATAGCATCTTCCAAAAGGTTCAACAAGGATAAACGAAAAACGGAAAAAGCAGCCCCTCTCAGGCTGAAAGGCGGGTGAGAAGGGCTGCTGCATGGTGTTTCATATTTCGGAAGATACCGGAGATTCAGGCTGCCGCCGGAATCAGAGAACCGTGGATTATGCCTTGGAAGCGGTCTCTTTCTTTTTCACCGGGTAGCAGACTTCCGTCACATATTCCTCTGGGTTCGAGGTTTCGTGGGGGCTGACGTAGTAGATGTTAAAGCCGAACCCATTGAATTCATACCCGTTTTCCACGATCCAATTGGCAACGGCAACATTGACCTCCGTGATATCTTCATATCTTCCCTGATAGGTAGCAGAAGCGATCTGTACAGGAGGAAGCGTCTTGAACTTCACATGTTCCGTATCCGCATAGGTTCCCCGGACGGTCTTGGTGACTTCCACGTCCACGTCGTTTTCTTTATATTCTCCGTCGTAAAAGACCGCTGTGGTGAGGCAGGGATTTGCGGGCTGCATGTGGAGATTCTGTGTTTCCTCCATCATGATCTGCCAGAGGAGGCTTTCCTGATCATAGGAGGGGATCCGCTGGCGTACACTGGCTACATAACGTTCCGGCAATTCCTTTAAAGTCACATCATATTTCATCATCGTATAATCCTTTCTGATTTGTTTCAGCGCGGCATCCAACAGCTGAAGCCGGTAAGCGGCCGCCTCCATCTCTTGCTTTGTCTCCTGGCATTTGAGCTGGAGCGTCTGCGCAAGCCTGTCCGGATTCTCATAGCAAGAGAGCAGGGCGGCTATTTCGGCGAGCCCGAAACCCATTGCTTTCAGCGAAGCAATCCGGTTGGCCTGGGTCAGCTGGGCCTCCGTATAATACCGGTAACCGGTAAAGGCGTCGGTGGCCTCCGGGGTAAGCAGGCCGATTTCATCGTAATGGCGCAGCATGCGGACACTGTTTCTGGATAGTTTGGAAAAATCGCCGATTTTTAACATTTCTTTTCTCCCACATCGATGTGATTTTTGAGCTCATGGTTATTGTAGACCATGACACAGTGGGAGAGTCAAGGGCTTTTTTATTCGATAGAAAATTCTTTTTTATGCAGAGAGTCGCAATACTGGGAAAGGATTTCCATGGCATCCCCGAAAAGAATCTGTTATAATGTCGAAAGGCATGGAAGAAGGAGGAAAACGCCATGACGAAGATTATGTATTTGACCAGCGACCAGGAGGAACTCCGCCTGGCCATGGACTATGCGAAAAAGAACGGAATCTCCTTATATCCGAAGACCATACCGGCGCCGGAGGAAGAATATGTGCGGATGTGCGCGGCCATCGCGAAAGATCGGGATGTGGATGTGATTATCGCCAAAGGGCGTGTTTTGGCATTCCTGCGGGAGCTGAAATGCCAGATTCCCACGATTCCGGCCAGTTTTTACGGGGAAGTGACCATCGGTGCTCTCTGGGAGGTCCGGCAGAAATGGGATATGGAGCAGAAAGAAAAGAGGGAAGGAAAAATCCCGAAGGTAGCTCTGCTGTCCCATCTTCCTCTGAATATTGATGAAGCGCTTTACAGCTCCATCTTCCGCATGAATGTGAAGAATGTGATTGTACCGTCCTTAGATGCCAATAAAAGTGAACTGTTTATCCTGGAACTGAAAAGCAAGGGATATGACTATGTGGTCTGCGGAAAGAACTTCCAGGAGGTGGTGGACCGCGTAGACATCAAGGCCCATTATATCACCCGGCCTTCTCTTCCCCAGTCGATCCAACGGGACCTGGATATTGCAAAAATGGTTGCCCAGGCGATCTCCGACTATAAGCGAAGCTTTGGGGAGATGCAGACTGTGATCAATTATGCTTTTGAGGCCGTGATCACGATTGACCAAAACGGCGAAATCTCCGTCTGCAATCAGGTGGCGGCCAAGGCATTCCAGTGCGAGACTCCGGATGTGGTTGGAAAGAAGATCTGGGATGTGATTCCGGCGCTGCCGAGGGAAATCCCGGAACAGGTCCTGAAAAATGATGAAAAGTATTATGGACAGGTATTGGAGTATGGAAATCAGGTTTTTGTGATGAATGTCACCCCCTTAAAGAAGAAAGAAGAGGTGATCGGAGCCGTCTTTCACTTCACGGAATTCCAAGACATCGAGAAGCTGGAGGCAACGGTCAAGAGGGAATACTACTCCAAAGGCTATAATGCCCGCTATACCTTCCGGGATATTGTCGGGGCCTCTGAGGAGATGGAGGAATCCCGAAGGCTGGCGGAGCAGTTCGCGAAATATAATTCCAATGTTTTGATTGTCGGGGAGACCGGTACGGGTAAGGAGATCTTTGCTCAGAGCATCCACAATGCCAGCCTGCGGAAGGAGGAGCCTTTCGTGGCGGTAAACTGCGGAGCGATTCCGGTCAATCTGCTGGAAAGCGAACTGTTCGGATATGTGGACGGCGCTTTCACCGGGGCTTCTAAAAAAGGAAAAAAGGGCCTGGTGGAAATTGCGGACCATGGGACGCTGTTTTTAGATGAGATCTCGGAGATGGATTTGGCCGGACAGGTTCAGCTTCTGCGGGTCCTGGAAGAGCGGGTGATCCGTCGGGTTGGGGACGATAAGGAGATCCCGGTGGACATCCGCGTGATTGCGGCCTCGAATAAAAACCTGCTGGATTTGATCGAACAGGGGAAGTTCCGGGAGGACCTTTATTACCGCTTGAATGTGCTGACTCTCTATGTCCCACCGCTGAGAGAGAGGGGAGATGATATTCTTCTCCTGATAAGGAAGTTTGTGGATGAGTTTGGGAAGAACCTGAAGAAAAATGTCCGGATCCTGGAGGAGGCGGAGAAGCGCATCTGCCAGTATGAATGGAAAGGGAATGTCCGGCAGCTCAAAAATTTCTGCGAGCGCCTCGTCATTGTCGCGGACCAGCCGGAACTGGGCGAAGCGTTTGTGGAGCGCCAGCTCTCCGATGTCTATATGCTGAAACTTTCGAGGCGGCAGTCTCTGCCGGCTCCTGAGCCGGTTAAGGCCGAACCGAAGAAGCCCCAGGGAATCCTGCCTCTCAATGAAAAGGAAGAGATCATCCGGGCACTGAATCAGACCAAAGGAAACCGGCTCCGGGCCGCCGAGCTATTGGGCATCAGCAAGACCAGCCTATGGAGAAAGATGAAGAACTATGGGATTACGGAACAATATGATGCGTAGGCAGAGAAGGAACAGCCGTTTCAAAATGGAACGCAAAAAACAAAGTGGAACGTTCGTTTTGGCGGCAAGAGATCAAACTAAAAATTCAGGTTAAAGGAAAATGCTGTAAAAGAAGGGCGGGAGTGGGAAAGAAAAAAAGTTCCCCGCGGAGGGAACGCAGGATCTTGGGAGTTCGGAATAGAGGGCTATTTGAAAAAAGGACATGGGCGGAAGCCCGTGTCCTTTTTTTGTTTCATAGGAAATCCCTTTGGAATTCCCTATGAAACAAAAAACGCTCCGCTATGGATGCGCACGCAAATGCAAAGGAAGATGTCGCTGACGCGACGCATTTGCGGCGCAGAATTTCGCTCTGCGAAATTCTTTCTTATGGTAAAAGCCAGAAAAGCGGCAATGTGACCAAAGGGGAAGACCTTGCCCGCGCAAAACGTCATTTGCCGGGCGCGAAAGCATGGAACACGAAGTGCTGGTTGTCCCTTTGCGGAATCAAATAGGGGAAGTCCTTTCCCTTATTCAAATGTCAATGCACAATTTACCGAAAAAAAGGAAAAACCGCGGTTTTTGAAAAATTGGCACGATATTTGCGATAATAATGGTCAGATGCCAAAGGTACGACAAAAAGAAAAGAGGAGAAGGATCAATGGTATTGGGATGTCAGAGCTTAAAGTACAGCACTCCGGAAGCTGTGGGAGTTTCTTCCGAAAGTATCCTGAAGTTCTTTGAGGCTGTCCGAGAACAGGATGTGGACGGGGCCGTCGATCTGCATAGTTTTCAGATCGTCAAAAATGACTTTATCATCGCGGAGGGTGCCGGCCGGCCGTTTTCCATGAACCGGTATCACCGGATCTACTCGGCTGCGAAGGGCATCGTAGCCATCGGCGTATTGTTGGCTCTTCAGGACGGAATACTTTCCCTTGAAGAAAAGGTTGTGGATATATTTTCCGACAATCTGCCGGAGAATCTGTCGGAGAAGATGAAAAGAGTCACGGTATTCCATCTGCTGACCATGAATACCGGGCAGGCGGAAGATACCTGCTCTGAGCTTTTTCAGAGCGGCAACTGGGTGAAGACCTTCCTCTCCCTGGCGCCGGAGTATGAACCAGGATCTTATTTCTGCTACAATAACGGAATTCCTCACATTTTGGCGGCGATCGTGGAGAAAAAGAGCGGCGTGGATGTGTTCAGCTACATGAAGCCGCGGTTTTTGGATCCGCTGGGGATCGACATCCTCTGCCGGTATAATGCCCAGGGGGAGCGGGAACCCTCCACGGTCTGTGTGACCCAGGAAGCGCTAACCAAGATCGGGTATGTGTTTTTAAATAAAGGGAAATGGAACGGCAGGCAGTTGATCCAGGAATCCCTCTGTGAGGAATTTGGAAAGTTTCATGTTCCTACGGCAACCCACAAACACGCCTTCCGGACCAGCGGGTACGGATTCCAGGTATGGAAGATGCCCTGTGAAGGCTATGTGTTCCACGGCGGCAACGACAATCTGTCCTGCATTTATACCGAGGCCGATATGGTGTTTTCCTGTCTGGCCTGCAATAAATCACAAAACCGGGTGGATCTTGAGGAGCTGTTCCATGAAACCGTCTACAAAAATATCCATTCCTATCCCCTGCCGGAAAATCCGAAGGCATATCAGCGTCTGCTGAGGGCGCTGGCAGAATGGAATCTGGCTCCGATGGGCTGTGACCGCAGCGGTATCATCGAAGAGATTTCCGGAAAGACTTACCGGTTTGAGGAAAATCCCTTGGGCTGCGAGACGGTCCGATTGGATTTTACTGAGGGCGGGAGCCGTCTGGAAATTGTCTCCGTTCAGAAGGGGGAAACCCACCGCATGGCCTGCGGCTTCCACGGAGAATGGCCGGAGACCAAGGATTATGCGCTGATTCCGGTCAACCTCGGTCACGGGAACTTCATCGACGGGGAAGATACGGAAACCAATCTGGCGAGCGGCGCATGGAGAGACCGCGAGACGCTTCGGATCTACGGAAGAAGCTTCGGGCGCATGGAGTCGGATAAATTCACCTTTGTTTTCCAGGGCGATGAGCTGACAGTATCGATCCTAACGCCGGCGCTGGCTCTTCCCGGAGTGACAACCAACCGGAAAAAAGGGCAGTTCGTCCTGAAAGCAAGAGCTCTGGTGAAAGGCACAAACAGAAAGGAAGTGTCAGAATGATCAAATATACGGTGAAGCGTCTGCTGTGGATGATCCCGGTACTGCTCGGCGTATCCTTCCTGATCATGGCGATCATGGAGTTTTGTCCCGGCGATCCGGCGAAGATCATGCTGGGTATCGACGCCACAGAAGAAAACATTGCTCAGCTGAATGAGGAATTGGGGCTGGACGATCCTTTCCTGGTCCGGTACGGAAGATTCGTTGTGAATGCCTTCCAATTTGAATTCGGAACCTCCTATACATCGGGGGATTCCATCCGGGATCAGATTTTGTTCCGAATTCCTTTTACCTTAACGATATCACTGGTCAGTCTGGTGATTTCCGTTTTAATCGGAATTCCCTGCGGCGTCATTGCGGCGACGCACCAATACTCCCTCCGGGATAACCTGACCATGTTGGCTGCGCTCTTTTGCGTATCCATGCCGAATTTCTGGTTTGCCCTGATGATGATTACCGTTTTTGCCCTGAAACTGGGGATCCTTCCTTCCATGGGCGTGGAGTCGATCCAGGGATACATCATCCCCTGTCTTGCGGTGGCTCTGGGAACCACGGCCAGCATCGCGAGACAGACCAGGTCCAGTATGCTGGAAGTCATTCGTCAGGACTACATCACGACCGCCCGCGCCAAAGGGCAGAAGGAGAGCAAGGTCATCTACGGCCATGCGCTCCAGAACGCCATGATGCCGGTGATCACGGTGATCGGTTCCCGGTTCGCCGGAGCTCTTGCCGGTTCCATGGTGGTGGAATCCATCTTTTCCATTCCCGGCATGGGAAACTATCTGATCAACGCCATCAACTCCCGCGATTACGCGGTGGTGCAGGCCGGCGTCTTTGTGATCGCCCTCTGGTTTGGGCTTTGTATGCTGGGAATGGATTTGGTCTACGCGTGGGCCGATCCACGGATTCTCTCTCAGTATAAGAAAGGGAAGGTGAGGTAGCAATGAGCGAAAAAGAAACCAACCGGCCGGAAAAGAAGAGAAAAAAGGAAAGCCAGATTGCCGGGGTGATGAAGCGGTTAAAACGGAATAAATTCGCCATGGCCGGTCTGGTGATCATCATCCTTTTGATCCTGGTCGCCATCTTTGCCGACGTGCTGGCCCCATACGGCTATGCGGAACAGGATCTAAAGAATACCTTTGCCTCCCCCAGCGCGGGGCACCTTTGCGGCACGGATAAATTGGGCCGCGACGTGTTCAGCCGCCTGATCTATGGGGCAAGAGAATCTTTGATGATTGGATTCCTTTCGGTTTTGCTGGCGGCCAGCATCGGCATGGTGTTAGGCGCCCTGGCAGGATTCTATGGAGGAGTCGTGGACAATCTGCTGATGCGTTTTTTGGACATCTACCAGTCCATCCCCAACATTTTGCTGTCCATGGTTTTGGCAACCGCTCTGGGAGCCAGCACGCAGAATACGATCATTGCCCTGGGAATCAGCACGATTCCGCTTCACGCAAGAATTCTCCGGTCCCAATTCATGGTTTGCCGGGATCAGGAATATGTGGAGGCGGCGGTTGCGACCAACGCCAACGATTTTGAGATTATGTGGAAGCATGTGCTTCCCAATGCAATCCCGCCGATGATTGTGCAGATCACCATGAGCCTGGGACTTTCGATCCTGGCCGGCGCAACCTTAAGCTTTCTGGGACTGGGCGCTCAGCCGCCTTCGCCGGAATGGGGCACCATGATTTCGGAAGGCCGCAATTATCTGAGAAACTTTCCTCATCTGGCCCTGGCGCCCGGCCTGTGCATTATGGTAACCGTTTTGTCCTTTAACCTCCTGGGCGATGGTCTGAGAGACGCCCTGGATCCGAAGCTGAAGGATTAAGGAGGAAAAAATGAGCGAACAGACATTATTGGAAGTGAAAAACTTAGAGGTATCCTACCAGGCAGGCGGGAAAAAGGTCTGCGCGGTGAACGGGGTCAACCTGTCCTTGAAAAAAGGGGAGACCTTGGGGCTGGTGGGAGAGACCGGCGCGGGAAAGACCACTATCGCCAAAGCGATTCTCCGGATCCTGCCCCAGCCCCAGGGAAGCGTCAATGCCGGGGAAGTCTGGGTGGACGGCGAGGATTTACTAAAAATGCCGGAAGGGAAGATGCGAAAGATCCGGGGAAAAAAGATTTCCATGATCTTTCAGGATCCGATGACCTCCCTGAATCCGATCCGCAGCGTCGGCGACCAGATCAGCGAGGCAATCCGTCTCCATGAAAAACTTCCTAAATCCGAGGTTCAAAAGTGGGCTGTCGATATGCTGGAGCAGGTGGGAATTCCGGGAGCGCGCTACAGTGATTACCCTCATCAGTTCTCCGGCGGCATGAAACAGCGGGTGGTGATCGCCATGGCGCTGGCCTGTCACCCGGAACTGCTGCTGGCCGACGAGCCGACCACGGCTCTAGACGTGACGATCCAGGCCCAGGTTTTGGATATGATGAACCATCTGAAAGAGGAATACGGCACTTCCGTCGTGATGATCACCCATGACCTGGGGGTCATCGCCGAGATGTGCCAGACCGTGGCGGTGATCTATGCCGGGGAAGTGATCGAATACGGGACGGCGCGGGACATTTTTAACCATCCGACTCACCCCTATACGATCGGCCTGTTCGGTTCCCTGATTGTCTTGGATGAGGACGTAGAGCGTCTCAGCCCGATCCCTGGATTGATGCCGGATCCGACCGACCTGCCCAAGGGATGCAAATTTGCGCCCCGCTGCCCAACCTGTGAGGAGCGCTGCCAAAGGGCTGCGCCGGAGGCGGTGGAAATTGGAGAAGGCCACCTGGTGAAATGTTTTAGAGCAAAGGATGGGGAATAAATGGCGACGATATTAGAAGTTCAAAATTTGAAGAAATATTTCCAGACTCCAGGCGGTGAACTTCACGCGGTGGACGACGTCAGTTTCCGGATGGAAGAAGGGACGACGCTGGGCGTGGTGGGAGAATCCGGCTGCGGGAAATCCACTCTAGGCCGCACGGTGCTTCATCTGCATGAGAGCACAGGGGGAAAGATTTTCTATAAAGGCGAAGATGTCACCCATGTGGATAAGAAGAAATTAAGAGAACTGCGCGAGGACATGCAGATCATTTTCCAGGATCCCTATTCCTCCCTGAACCCCCGGATGTCGGTCAGCGAGATCATCAAGGAGCCGCTGAAACGGAAAGGCGGGAGATCAAACGAGGAGCTGGAACGGGAGGTGGAGCGGCTGATGGACCTGGTTGGCCTGGCCCAGCGCTTCGCCACCTCCTACCCCCATGAGCTGGACGGGGGGAGAAGGCAGCGGATCGGAATCGCCCGTGCCCTGTCCTTGAATCCCAAATTCATTGTCTGCGACGAGCCGGTTTCGGCACTGGATGTGTCCATTCAGGCTCAAATCCTGAACCTGATGAAGGATCTTCAGGATCAGTTCGGCCTGACCTACATCTTCATTACCCATGACCTATCGGTGGTAAAACATATGTCGGACGCGATCTCGGTCATGTATCTGGGACAGATGGTGGAGAAGGCCCCGGCCAAGGAGCTCTTTTATCATCCGGTTCACCCGTATACAAAGGCGCTGCTCTCCGCGATCCCGATTCCAAAGGTGGACGTGGAGCGGAATCGGATCCTGCTGAAAGGGGAAATCACCTCGCCGGTCAACCCCAAGCCGGGCTGCCGGTTTGCGGCCCGCTGTGAGTTTGCCTCGGAGGAGTGCAGGAACCCGCAGGCCCTGGAGGAGGTAAAGGAAGGACATTTCGTCTCCTGCTGCCGCTGCAAGGAATTCGTTTAAAGAAACACAATCATGACGTTAGGACGGAGAACCGTCTTGCGGCCCGTGCGGCATTCGCCAAGCAACAAGCTTGCACGTTTGAACGGCCCATTGCCCGCGGGAATAAAAAGCCCAAAAAAGAAGGAGGAATTGTTGCTATGAAAAAAGTGGTAGCTCTTATGCTGTCGTTGGCCATGGCTGTTTCCATGACGGCCTGTACGACAGGAGGAAAGACGGACACGACGGCCGCTGCCGGGGGTAATGCGGGGACACAGGCCGCAGGATCCGAAAGCACAGGCGCAGCTTCTGGCGGAGAGAACGCCGGCAGTGGAAAAGATACGGTGATTTACGCTTACCCCAACGATCCGGAATCGTTCAGCCCGCTGCGCCAGCCGAAGTCCGGTTACTCGGAAATGACCTATCAGGTCTATGACTGCCTTTTTACCTACGACTCAGAAGGTAATTTTGTTCCCAGTGTCTGCACGGAAGTGGAGAAAGTGGACGGCAGCCATTATAAGCTGCACCTTCGCAACGACGTCAAGTTCTCCGACGGCCATCTGCTGACAGCTGAGGATGTGGTATATTCCCTGAAAATGTACAGCGAGGATTCCAACTCCAGCACCTGGGTGAAATATCTGGACATGTCCAATACCAAGGCGGCGGACGGCGTGACGGTGGAGCTGGCGCTGACCAGTGAATACGCCTTTGCGATCAGCACACTGCAGAATGTCAACCTGTTCTATCAGGAGGCTTATGAGGCCAGCAGCGACGGTATGACCACTGCCCCGATCGGTTCCGGCCCCTACACGCTGAAAGAATACGTCAGCGGTTCCTACGCTCTCTTTGAGGCCAGAGACGATTATTGGGGAGAGAAGGCTCAGATCCCGAACTTGAAGGTTATGTTTATCAAAGAAGCTTCCCAGAGAACCACGGCGCTCCAGACCGGGGAGGTGGACTGCGCTTACGATGTCCTTTCCTCTGACTATGAAGGACTGATGGCCGAAGGCTTCCAGGGGAACCAGATCCTGACGGACCGCGCCTTGAACCTGATGTTCAACAATTCGACCGCATCCATCTGCCAGGATCCGAAGGTACGCCAGGCCATCGCCTACGCCACGGACAACGAAGGGATTTTACAGGCAGCCTACGGCGGATACGGGGAGATCTGTACCACCTGCAGCTCTGTCGGCATGATTAACCTGAATGATATGTACATTCCGGAAGATTATTATCAGTATGATCTGGAGAAGGCGAAAGCCTCTTTCCAGGAAGCCGGCGTGGCGGAAGGCACAGCTTTCTCGATCATGGTAAAGAGCGGCGATTCCGCTACCACCACCTGCGCCGAGATTTTACAGCAGTCTCTGCAAAGCTGCGGCATGAAAGCGGAAATCAAACAGGTGGAAGCGGCTGTGTTTGACGATTCCCAGAAGGATGAGACCAGCGGATACGACATCAGCTTCAACACCATGAATACGGCGGGCAGCAAAAGCTCTCTGGATCTGATCAACCTGTACTGCTTCATCATCCCGAACCTGCACTACACCAATGAAGAGGGCGCGGCCCTGTCCGCCGCAGCCGTCAGCACCACGGACACGCAGCTGATCCACGACAATACCATGAAACTGACCCAGATGGTATGCGAGGAAGTTCCTTATTACGCGATTGCGTCCAATGCAACCCTGATTGTCAGCAACGGTGACCTGAACGAGGTGGTACCTGCCCGCGGCGGCATTACCATCCGTGGAAACTATTTCTCCTGGAAATAGAAAGGTTGCTTTCTGCCGGGACTTCGGCGGGGCAGACCCTTTGAGGGTCTGCCCTCCTGGAGTACGGGCGTGAAGGGAGGACGCCGCCTGCGAAGCAACCGAAGGCTTTCCCTTGGCGGCGGGCCGCAGGGAGAGTTTGAAAAGAGGAGGAAAAAGGTATGGTTGATAGAATTGAGCGAATCAAAAAACGGGTGGTGATTGATCACTATCCGATCTGTATTGAGAAATTCCGAATTACCCTGGAAGCCAGAAAGAAGTACAAGAATCTGCCGGTGATGGTGCAGAGGGGAAAGATTCTGGAGGAGATCGCGGAAAAGATGCCCATCGGCATCAATGAAGATGAGCTGATCGTCGGCATGGCGGCCAGCAAACCCATGGGCCTGGAGATTGATCCGGATTATGGCGTATGGGAACAGGATGAGATTGACTCCCTGAAAGAAGACGGATACTTGATTGACCCGGAGGACGAGGCGGAATTACAAAAGCTGAATCAGGAGCATTCGCCTGCCACGCTGATCAATCAGATGGGAAATATTTTCTACGAAAACGAACGGATTATTTCCGTGCTGGAAGCAGGACTGTGCCTGCCGCCCTGGAAAAGTGAAAGAGGCAGCGGCGTGGGCGGCGGATATGCCCAGTCGGGCCTGGGATTGGGGCCCTCCCTGATCCTTCTGGCGGCGGATTATACAAAGCTGCTCCATTTGGGGGCCGACGAGTTGATCCGTCAGGCTGAGGAGCAGAAGGAAAAAATCCGGTTTACCGATAAAGATTCCGCGGACCGGTTCCGCTATTATCAAGCGGTTATCTCGGCGTTTGAGGCAATGAAAACCTTGGGACGGAGATATTCGGAATTGGCCGAGGCGATGGCCGAAAAGGAGACGAGACCGGAGAGGAAGAAAGAGCTTCTTGAGATCGCAAAGATCTGTTCCCGCGTACCGGCCAAGCCGGCGGAAAGTTTCCGGGAGGCGATCCAGTGTTTCTGGTTCCTGTTCTTAATGCTGAGCCCGTCGACGACCCTGCCGGGCAACCGTTTTGACCAATATATGTACCCTTATTATGAGAAGGACTTGGCCGAGGGCCGGATCACCAGGGAAGAGGCCATCGAGCTTCTCTGCTGTCTGCGCCTGAAGGACATGGAGCTGAACCGGACTTCCGGAAAGAATAACCGGAAGAAAAACGCCGGTATGGCCAAGTGGCATAACTTTACCATCGGCGGCGTGAAGGCCGACGGCAGCGACGCCACCAATGAACTGACCTATCTGCTTTTGGAAGCGGCGGCCATCACCAAGACCCCCCACCACACGCTGACTTTGCGGGTTCATGCCGGAACGCCGGAGAAACTGATGCAAAAGGCTCTTGAGGTGGTCCGGATGGGCATGGGGCTTCCGGCTTTTATCGGGGACGAGTCCTATATCAAGACCTTTACCTCCCGCGGCTTACCCATCGAGGACGCCAGGGAGTACGTGATGACCGGCTGCCTGGACGCCAACGTGCCGGGCAAGTCCCGGACCGGCCCGGTGCCCATGGTGACTATGCCACTAATTTTCGACATTTTCCGCCACAATGGAGTGGATGTCAAAACCGGAAAGAAATGCGGGATTGAAACCGGCGATTTCACGGAATTTACCAATTATGAAGAATTTTATCAGGGCTACCTGAAGCAGGTGGATTATATGATCGGCGTCATGGCAGAGAAGGATAACGTGGAGCTGACCATCACCAGAGAGCTGCTTCCCGATCCTCTGCGCTCCGCCCTGATGTACCAGGGAATCGAGTCCGGAAAAGACACCTTTGACCGGGTGATGCCCTTTGAGAACGGAGCCGTGATCAACCCCATCGGCATGATCAACATCGGTGATATCATGGCTGCGGTCAAAAAGTTGGTGTTTGATGAGAAAAAATACACGATGGCCGAGCTTAACCAAGCGTTGGAAGCCGGCTGGAACGGTTATGAGGAGATGCGCCTGGACTTTGAACACGCGCCGAAATACGGAAATAACGACAGCTATGTGGACGAAATCATGGCCCGCTGGTTCGCAGACTTCTGCGCCATCGTGGATTCCAAGCAGACCATCTATGGACATCCTCTGATCCCGACAGGCATCTCGATCACTTCCCACCAGCCCGGCGGAGAGCTGACCGGAGCCACCCCGGACGGCCGCCGCGCCCATGAGATTTTGGCGGACGGAAGCGTATCTCCGATGCACGGCATGGACACCTGCGGACCCACCTGTGTCATGAGCAGCGCCATGAAGATCAATCAGGATCCTTTCCAGGCCACCCTGATGAACATGAAATTTACCCCGTCCGCGCTGAAAACGGATGAAGACCTGAAAAAACTTTCCAGCCTGATCCGCACCTACCTGACCCACGGCGGAAAACATGTCCAGTTCAACGTAGTAGACCGGGAAACCCTGGAAGCCGCCAAGAAGAATCCCAAGGAATACCGGGAACTTATCGTGAGGATCGCAGGCTACAGCGCATACTTCGTCCAATTGAACGCTCAGATGCAGGATGAAGTGATTGAACGGATGGAGCAGACTTTGTAAGGGCGCGAGGGGGGGAACAGCTCAGAGTTGCGATGTCCGCAGTTCCCCCCCCTCACACTCCCCCCTTCTTGGGCACGCTTCTGAGAAGCGGAGTAGGAATTCCTCGGCGAATTTACCAGGATTGCGAAGCAATCATGGGGCCTGCCCGGCAGTGGCATAAAGGATTTGCAACTCTGAGCTGGCCTCCCCCTTGTTTTTTGTGTGGAAAATTTAATGGAAACGGGAGTTTAATATGGAAAAAGATTTTGTTTTTTTAGCAACCGGCGATATCGGCATGAACCGTGAAAACCCATCCTCTATTTTTGACGGGGTTCGGGATACCCTAAATAAGGGGGACTTGGTTTTCGGTCAGTTGGAACCGTGTTTGGCCTCTGTGGGGACGCCGGCTTGCCAGTCGAGGCTCCCGATGCGCGGAGACCCGAAGGGAGCCGGGGCTATCCGTGAGGCTGGTTACGACGTGATTTCCTTTGCCACTAATCACTGTATGGATTGGGGGAGGGAAGCTTTTTTCCAGACCATTGATGTACTGAAGAAAGAAGAGCTTCGAGTGATCGGCGCGGGAAAAGATATCAGTGAGGCGAGGAAGCCTGCTATTGTGGAGATCAACGGGACGAAGATTGGATTCCTCGGATACAATACGATCCTTCCCCAGGATTATTATGCCACCAAAGACCGGCCTGGCTGCGCGCCCATGCGGGGACTGACTGTGTATGAGCCGATTGAGCACGATCAGCCGGGAACGCCCTGCCGGATTCACACGTTCCCTCACCGGGATGACTTGAAACAACTTCTGGAGGATATTCGGATGCTGCGGAAGCAGGTGGATATTGTGGCGCTTTCCATTCATTGGGGCATCCACTTTATCCCGGCTGTTCTTGCAGATTACCAGAGAGATGTGGCCCATGCGGCGATCGATGCGGGGGCGGATGTGATCCTTGGCCATCACACCCATATTCTAAAACCGATTGAAGTTTACAAGGGAAAGGTTATTTTCTATAGTCTGGCAAATTTTGCGCTGGATCCACCTCAGGCTTTTGCGGAGAACCTGGACCAGCAGGACCAGCATCAGGAAATGATGAAACTGAACAAGGATTGGAAAAATTCGAAAAAGAAGATGCCGGAAGATTCCTATAAAACCATTTTGGCCCGGATGACGGTCCGCGGCGGAGCGATCCAAAAGGTGGAATATCTCCCCGTACTCCTCGATGATGACTCCAATCCGCACCTGGTAAAGCAGGAGGATACGGCCTTTCTGGAGATTGTTCGGTATATGGAAGAAATCACCGAAAATCAGGAAATTTCCACCCGTTTTACTGTAGATGGGGATGCAGTTGTGATTGAAACAGCCGAGCAAAAACAGTGACACGCCACGCGCCAGCTCGGCAGTGGCATAGAGGATTTGCCGTAGGCGAATCTACTTATGAAAGCATCGCAACTCTGAGCTCGGCCCCCCTTGTTTCTCTGCAAAAAAGTAGAAAAGGAGACTTAAAATGGATACTATCACGGAAGTGAGAATACATAAAAATATCCCAATTCCCATGCGGGACGGGGTAATCCTGCGGGCCGACCATCTGGAGCCAGTCAGCGAGGAGCCGCTGCCGGTTCTGATTGTGCGGACGCCTTATTTAAAGGAAAGTTTTTACACGAAGCAGGTGTACTCCGTCAATGAAACCGTTTTCCGCGGCTACCATATTCTGCTCTGCGACGTGCGGGGCGGCGGCCAGTCGGAGGGGGAGTTTACCCCTTTCGCCAATGAGAAGAATGACGGCTACGATACGATCCAGTGGGCCAGCGAGCAACCCTGGTGCAACGGAAAGGTCGGAACATTCGGCTACTCCTATAACGGCGGCCAGCAGATTTTGGCTGCCTCCACAAACCCGCCTGCCCTGGCGGCGGCCGCGCCTGGCGGGGCCAGCGGCTGGTTTCTGCCGACCTTGATGTACGGAGTGCTGTCCCACCGCACCAGCCTGTTCTGGTATATGAAGCAGCTGCGGAATGCGATTTTAAGCGGAAAAGGGGACTTCACCCCAGAGGAAAGACAGAAAAAACGGGAAGAGATCGAGTATATTATGCGCTTCCGGAATGAAGAGGAATGTCATGTGCTTCCGTTCCTCGACGCGGAGGTACTGAAATTTGAGGGGGTTCCGATCCGAAAGTTTTTTAATGAGTGGGTGGATCACTGCGACGATAAGGAATATTGGGAGCGTATGGGACAGCCTCTCGGAATTGAAAACGTGAACGTTCCCTGTTTCTTCTATACCGGGTGGTTTGACTATATGTGCCAGGGACAGGCGGATAATTTTGAGCTTTTGTCCCACCGCACCGATGATCCGGAACTGGCAAAGAGTCACCGGCTGGTGCTGGGGCCCTGGATTCACACCACCGAGTACGGAACCAGTACGGACTCCAATTCCGGCGTCCGCTATGGGGAGCTGACGTTCCCGCCCAACTCCGGCTATACAAAAGAAATGTACGATAGCTTTATGAAGTTCTACGATAAGTATCTGAAGGGGAATGACAGTGTGGACACCGGCGCTCCGGTACGGATCTACGTGATGGGCGACAATGTATGGCGGGATGAGCAGGAGTGGCCGCTGGCCCGGACAAAATATACGCCGCTGTATCTGGACAGCGAAGGTGATGCCCGGACGTTAAAGGGAAACGGGGTCTTAAGCTTTGAGCTGCCCCACCTTACGGAGAAAGACGAATATGATTATGATCCGCTGAATCCCTGCGATAATACGGACAGCGACCTTCACAAAGGGATCATCAAAGACCGCCGGGAAAAAGAGATGCGGGAGGACATGCTGGTCTACACCACGGAACCGCTGGAACAGGATCTGGAAGTGACCGGAAACATCTGGGCGAAGCTCTTTATCCAGTCTTCGGCCGTGGACACGGATTTCTTTGTCCGCCTGGTGGACGTGCTGCCCGACGGGAAGGCCTATGGATATCTGTCCGGCGTGTTCCGGATGCGGTACCGGGACGGGTATTATGAATCCCACTATATGACGCCGGGAGAGGTCTATCCGGTGGACCTCAAGGTGGGCCCGATCAGTTTGGTCTTTAAGAAGGGACATCAGATCCGAATTGAAATTACCAGCAGTGATTTCCCGGAATATGACCGGAACCTGAACACGGCGGAGCCCATGGGATACGGAAAAGAAGCCGTCATCGCGCACCAGACGATTCTGCATAGTGAGAAGTATCCTTCCCATATGCTGCTGCCGGTGATTCCGCGGTAGGGAAGAGAAGAAAGAGACGAGAACAAGAAAATCCTCGTCTCTTTTTCGTATTAAAAAGAATATTTTTTTGAATGGTTACATTGATATTTGAATCTGCCGATAGCTTTTGGCATTCAGCCAGCGGTAGAATGGCGTTTATAGATTCAATGATCCGGTTATTGTAAGGGGTTTACCCATATATTATAATGGAAATACCTTGTTGAATCGGAGGATACAAAATGTTGGATAACAAAAAAATATCGGGTTTTATCGGAAATAAAAGAAAACAACTTGGCATGACGCAAATTTAAGTGGCTGAAGAATTAAAAATTTCCTTTCAGGCCGTTTCAAAATGAGAAAAAGGTACATTGCCGTATGAGGAAGTCTTAGTAGAGCTGGCTAAAGTTTTGAATAAAACGGTTGACGAGATTCTTGCGGGGAAAGATAAGAAATGGCGGGATATTTGAAAACAGATAACGAATGCGTTTTAAATGGCCTAGGTCCTTTTTCATCTCTATACGATATAGGATTTCCCGATATAGAAGATCCTATCTTGGTTTTAAAATCCGAAGAACCAGGTTCTAGACAAAAATTAGCGATGGAGTATGGGTACAGCGAGTCGATCTGTCATGACATGATAAATCATTTGGTAAATGATGTTGCAGTAATGTGAGTAACATTTTTTAATCATGCCGAACAATTCCTTCGGCTTGTAGTGGAGCCGATCTAGCGGAAACATTATTATGAGAAAGATTGTCATTGGTATGCTTATCAAATGTTTTCATGAAATCGATGGTAACAAGTGTGTCATCAGAAAGAAGCCCATAATCACAGTCATTAAACACGGTAAGAATCTAGTTTTTGCAGGGGAGCCAGTTTGGACATGGGATCCGTAATCCTGGCATAGGTCAGAAATAGATGGGTTTGTAGCAGTTGAGGGTAATCTTGTGATCGAAACATATATTCTGAAAAAACTCTTTAAGTTTTAAGTCTTTCAGGAAACTTTACAGAAAAAAATATCCGGTGTTAAATCAGGTAGAAGAGGAAGCATCGCCGTTGGTGCGTCTTACCTGTTCATTAAAATCCGCAGAGAGGCTATAGGACACCTTCGCTAGGCGGTATTTGTCTTTCATCTTTTTGAGTATCTCTTTTAAATATGCAAGAGGATCATCTGTCATTTTTAATAAATTAGGAATGTTTGTCCAGTTTTATACGTTTTTAAAAGTCGCTTTTTTCCATTGTGGATTTCGACCTGTGCAGAATAGGTCGGGTCTTTAGGACGCTTGTCATAGTATCGTTTCACAAATGTCACCTCAAGTCCATTATAGTACAAACATGCAACGCTTAAAGCAAAAAAGGATAAAAAAACACTGAATTTTCATGGCTTTAGATAGATGGTCTAATTCATTAATCGTTCAGATGTAAAATTAGAATTAAATAATAATAATTAATATATGTAATAAAATAATGAGTATTATAGAAAAAATAAGAATGGACAAGCATTAAAAAGAAATTGACAGAATTAAAAAAATGTGTTATTATAATGCTAGCCAATACAAATATAGTTGTATTGGCAATTTTAACTTAGCAAAGAGGTGATTCCAATGGTTTTTATTACCTATCATTAGAAAGGTAACTAAGATTAACAAAGATAAAGAAGACGGACAGTAAACCTAATATAAAAAAGCCAGTAGTTGGCAGAGAACGTTTCCATGGGAAAAACCCCTGCAAAGTAGCTAAGCTGACACCTTGGTTATATGCAGTCAGGACAAAGGCAGTTAGGGCACAACCTCTTGCCTAACCCATACGAGACATGAAACTGAAAACAAGAGATGCCTGGTCGGAACAAGGCGGACCGTTTACAATAGAAGTCACATCTTTTGGTTATAATTCCAGCCATACGAATACTTTTGGAAAGATGTTTGTATGGGGGGCTAATGTCGTATCTATAGTCGCATTTGTAGTAGATGAATAAGGAGGGGGCTTTATGGAGCATCGGAAAACGTGGAGATGGTTGGGGATTTTTATGTTACTAGTTTGCTTTTCCTTTGTAGTATCCTGCCAGACGGAGGAGAATACTTCCACATCACCGGAGACAACAGGCGAGACTACTGCACAGGCGGGGACGGAAGCGGTTGGAGCGGCATCGCAGGCGGCGGAAACTGTTTTAAGAGCCATATTGGAGTGCCCCAACGAGGAAATTGCGCCTATCACAATGCACTATATTCCCTTGGATGAATCGGCGTCAAAAAGTTCGGAGGATTTATCTGCGGAGCAGGAAGAGGAAGCAGAGCGCTGGAAAAAAGTAGTGGGATCGTTCTTTGCAGAGAGTGATTTTGACTATTTCATGAAAAATTGCACAGGACGTAATTATTTTCATACACTGGCATTTAGTTATTCTCTCACCATCTCTGTTGAAGATATGGAAGCGGAGGAGCCGAAATCCGGAGTACAGTATTATAATGTTTCCTTGCTATTAACAAATGCAGAAGGGGAACAGAAAAATTGTGTGACTCGATGGAGAATAAAATATAATGCCGATGATTTGGAGCGGATTAAGGATGTGGAAATGATGGAGGAAGGCGGTGCCATGGAAGCTGCCGACGCTCTGTTTAAGCGCCCGGAGACGAGTACAACGACATAGACAGAAAAAGTAGTTGGGACAGGATACAAAAAGGTGCTGCAAAATCAAAGTTTTGCAGCACCTCATTTTTGCTGTCAGTTACACGATCCCCTGCTCTTCCATCGCAACGATAATTCTCTCAGCGGCAGCCAGGTTAGCGCCTGCGATCAGATCGCCGGCCATGCCGTATTTCTCGGCGGCTTCGGAAATGCTCGTGAAGATGTTGTTCATGATCACATGGAGCTTCGCATCCACTTCCTCAGCGGTCCAGGCAAGCTTCTGAGCGTTCTGGCTCATCTCCAATGCGGATACGGCTACGCCGCCGGCATTGACAGCTTTCGAAGGAGCGATGACCCATTTCTGCTCTTTCAGATAATCGATGGCTTCCAGCGTGGTCGGCATATTGGCAACCTCGATCAGAGTCGTGCTGTGGCCTTCTTCCACCATGCGCTTCGCATCTTCCAGGCGAATATCGTTCTGGGTGGCGCAAGGCATATAGACATCGGCTTTCACGCGGCCCCAAGGTTTCTCGCCGGCATGGAATTCTACGCCGTACTTGTCGGCATAATCCTGCACGCGGTCGCGGCGGGAATTTCTCATCTCAACCATGTAGTCCAGCTTGTCGCCGGTGATTCCGTCGGGATCATAGATATAGCCGTCCGGTCCGGAGATCGCGACAACCTTGCCGCCCAGCTCTGCTACCTTACAGGCAACGCCCCAAGATACGTTGCCGAAGCCAGACAGGGAGAACGTGGTGCCCTTCACATCTCTGCCGAGAGATCTCAGCAGCTGTTCTGCGAAGTATACAGCGCCAAAACCGGTGGCCTGGTTTCTGCCCTGGCTGCCGCCGGAATTGATCGGTTTGCCGGAAAGGGCTCCGTTGTCAAATTCACCGACGATTCTCTTATAGTAACCGAACATGTAGCCGATCTCCTTGGTGCCGCAGCCCAGATCGCCAGCCGGGCAGTCCAGATTTGCGCCGATGCTCTTATAAAGGCCGAGGACGAAGGACTGGCAGAAACGCATCAGCTCAGCTTCGGATTTGCCTCTCGGATCAAAATCGCTGCCGCCCTTGCCTCCGCCGATCGGAAGTCCGGTCAGGGAATTCTTAAACATTTGCTCAAAGCCCAGGAATTTCAGGACGCTCAGGTTTACCGTAGGATGGAACCGGATACCGCCCTTGTACGGCCCAATGGCGCTGTTGAACTGCACCCGGAAACCGCGGTTGATATGGGCCTGACCCTTATCATCTACCCAGGGAACACGGAAGGTGGAAATTTTCTCCGGCTCACAGAGGCGCTCCAACAGGGCAATCTCGCGATAATGGTCTTCTTTTGCTTCAATCATGGGCCGAAGGGATTCTAATACTTCCTTGACGACCTGCAGAAACTCCGGTTCATTGGCATCTTTCTCGGAAATTTGTGCCAACACTTCATCTACGTACGACATACTCTCTCTCCTCCTGGATAAAAATGACTGGGGTTTGTTGCCAACCCGATTACGCTCTTACTATAACGCGATTTTGCCAAAAAGTCACGATATGATTCAAATTAAATATATCAAAATAGCTTTAATATAAAAGAAAATAGAACTGCTTGCAAAAGAATGATTATTATACTATAATGAGCTTCACAGCATGACCATACCATACATTTGATAGGAACCGATATGATGCACAAATTTTTAAGAGCAATAGGATTCAGTAAATATAAGAAATCGGACACCGTCCGGCCTCTGTTGGACTACGTCGCCCATTCCCCGACAGCGTCTTCTTTGGTACGCGACGGCAACGAGGTGTTTGGCCATCTGAGCAAAAGTTTCGGAGACCGCATTGGGCTTCGGATTTATGGGGAGTATGAGGAAGGAAAGGAATTCCGCCAGGAGTATTTTTTTCCTTATGCAGACAGTGATACGATCTCTACGACTGCGCCTTGCATCGTGGAGCGCCAGAGCGACAAGAATGCTTATGGTGGCTTGTGCGAAGACCCGTCGTTGGGGGTGTCACTCATTTTTTACCTGAGCAACGGCATGGAATATGCAAGGCGGTTGGCCGGTTCCGCGGAGAGCGCGAAGATAACCGGAATCTACCTGACCGGCTTGTCTGTCTCCGGGAAGATTCTGCTGCCGGTGAAAAAGACCGATAAACAAAGGTCCAGCAGCCGCGCGGCGGGTAAGACCAGGGGGATGCTGATCGAGGCGGCAAAAAACGGCGATGAAAAGGCAATGGAAACCCTGGCCATGGAGGACATGAATCTGGTGCAGGAGATTTCAGGCCGGATCGGCCAGGAGGATATCTACTCGATCGTGGATACCTGCTTTATGCCTTGCGGGCTGGAGTGCGACCAGTATGCCGTCATCGGAGAGATTTTAAATGTCGAGACGATCCGGAACACTATGACCGGTGAGAACCTGTACCGGATGTTGGTGGATTGCAACGATGTGAACATGTCGGTGGTGATCAATCAAACGGATTTGCTGGGAGAACCGGAGCGAGGACGCCGCTTTAAAGGAGATGTCTGGCTGCAGGGCAGAGCGGAATTTTCCTCCGAAGAAGTATAACGGGCGTGCATCGCTGTATCAGATAAGAACATAAGAAACGCTGCATCCGTCAGGAGAGGCGGCTGGCCAAAAATCTGGCCCAGTCCTCCGTTTCCTGTCCGGAAGCAGCGTTTTTTGTTTAGGATTCCGCCGCGTTCGGAAAATTGAGCTGTCTCAAATATGCAGCCTGGAACGCCGGTTCCGCCGCCAGCTCCAGAAAATGGACTTTCTGGGCCAGATCCCGGCTGCCATGCAGCTTTTCCCGGTTTAAAGCGGCCGCCTTTGCCCCTTCTCCGGCTGCGTTCCCTATGGCTGTGATCCGCCCCGACAGGCAGCCGGGGATCAGTCCGATACGGCAAGCACTTTCCGGCGACAGATACGTCCCAAACGCCCCGGCCAGAAGTATTTTTTGGATTTCTTCCTGCCGGACCGCCATCTTTTCACAGAGCATCAAAATCCCGGTGGCGATCGCCGCTTTTGCAAGCTGAAGCTCCCGGACATCTTTTTGGGAGAGAAATACGCGGCCGTCCTTTGTGAGCGGAAGCCGCTTCATTCCGTCTTGCATGACAACCGGGGCTGTTTTGGAAAACCGGCCGTTGGGGAGCAGGAGGCCCATGGAAAGGAGAACCGCCGTCAGATCAATCAGCCCGGAGCCGCAGATTCCGGAAGGGGTTCCCCCTCCGATCACGGAATACTGCAAAGTTCCGCGATTTTCCCAGACATGGTCGATGGCCCCTACCCCTCCGCGCATGCCGCATTCGATTTTTGCCCCCTCGAAAGCAGGGCCTGCGGCGGTGGAGCAGGTGAAAAGGGTCCCGCCTTTTCCCAGGACCATTTCTCCGTTGGTGCCAATATCCAGGACCAATGTCAATTCGTCAAAAGTATGGGGCGGGAGGGAGAGCAGGACGCCCACGGTGTCGGCTCCGACAAACCCGGCGATAGCAGGAAGAAAAGCCAGCCGCCCTTCCGGATGGATGTGCAGCCCGAAATCGCAGGCGCGCTCCACCTGCATGTCATCCACGGTGGCATTGTAGGGCGCGTGCAGAAGGGAGGCGGGAGAAACTCCTAGGTATAGGTGCTGCATGCAGGTATTGCCGGCCAGAGCGGCAAAGTAGATTTCCCGCGGCTGTATTCCGGCTTTCCCGCAATTTTCCGCGCAGAGTTCGTCGATGCACTCCTGGATCAGCCGGGTCAGGCGGTTTTCTTTGTCGGATAAGGAATAGTTCCCTCTGCTGATGACGTCGGCGCCATAGGATGCCTGAGGATTCTGTTTGCTGGAGACCGCCAGCTGACGGCCCGTTTTCGCATCCAGGAGATAGGAAACCACCGTGGTGGTTCCGATATCGCAGGCCAAAACGTAGAGCGGCCCGTCATTTGGACGCAGTTCCAAGAGAGTGTCTTCAAACAGAACAAAGTTGGGGTGGTAATCGGATAACTCCAGCTTGGAGAAGAGGTCTTTGGCGACGCTTAAAGGAATCCGCGTCCTTTTCCCCAGGGCATTCTGTACCCGGCGGCAGTCGGAGGAAGCCTGACCGGCGAGACAGCGTTCAACTGCGGCAGAAACACTCCGGACCGGCGGGTCCAAAGAGAGGTCTGCGGCTGCGCCGCCGGTGAGAATGCTGGCTTTTATCGCAGAATCCGGAATTTCCACGAGCAGAGGTTCCGTGACGGGAAATTGGCAGGCCCGCCATCTGCCGGGCGTTGTTCCATTTTTGACGAGAACCTCACATTTTCCGCAGGTCCCCTGGCCGCCGCAGGGAGCGTCCAGAGAAAGACCGGCTTTCCTTGCCGCGTCCAAGAGCGTTGTTCCGGCGGCTGCCTGCACGGCTGTGCCGGAAGGCAGAAAACGTACCTCCCATTGAGTGGTCATAGGCTTTTCTCCTTATTGGATATTACAAAGGTAAGGTTAAATCGGCGTTACTGATCTCCGTGTTCGGAGGCACGGTCAAAAATTCTTCTTCGGGCCAAGGGCCGTTCAGAAGTTTTTTTAGGTAAGCTAGAGTGGCAGGCAGGATTTGATGCTGCAACCCCAGCGTATCCGCGATTTTTCTGCTCTCCTCCCCGGCGTCTTCCAGTGAATAGCAGCCAGTGTCAAGCAGCGCCAGAGAGCGGTAATGGCCGAGCATGACGTCAAAGATCCGCCGTCCTCTTGCCTCCCCGTATTTTTGTATCGTATGTTGGTATTCCTTCCAAATATTCTGCTCCCCTTTCAGCCAGCCTTCCGTCAGAAAATAAGTGCCGTTGTCTTTCGTCAGCTTCAAACGTTCCTTACAGGAGCCCAGAAGCAGGGAAATACAATCATCCACACGGGGAAGAACCAACTGAAAATCACCGGTTTTCAGTCCGGCGATGGCATTTCCGCAATATCCCATCGCCATCAGCACCCGGCGTGAGCCTTGGCAACGGTCGAGGTTTTCTTGCAGAACCTGCCTCAGGCGCTGAGGCACATTGTGCAGGCCCGATTCAATCCACCGGACGGGAAAATCACAGGAACATTCGGTCAGGGCTTTCCCCAATTCATTTTCCAGCGTCCGGCATCCAAGGATAATCGTATCCGGCATGGTAAACTCCTTCCTAGTTTTGATTGTAATGATAACAGTTTCCGATTTTGTTGTCAAAAAGTATCTGCAACATTCCTGCTTCCCGCCATAAAAATCCGCTGTCCGAATTGGAGATGAATGGGGGAAAGAGGATAGCGGCCAGATCAGGCCTTCCAGTCTTCATTCACCTGTTCCAAGACAAAATGGTTTTTCTCAACCGTCAGCAATCCATCTTTTTGCATCCGGCTCAGCTCATTGGAAAGGGCGCTGCGGTCCACGCTCAAGTAGTCGGCTAACTGCTGCCGGTTAAAGGGGATGGAAAATTCAAAACTGCCTTGCCGCGCGGCCTGGAAAGAGAGATAGGACAGCAGCCTCCCGCGGATGGACTTGGATGAGGTGTGAAAGATCCGGCGGGACAGATTCAGATTTTTCTGGGAGGAGACCGCCAGCAGATTCCGGATCAGCTTGCTGTGAAACGGGCAGGCGCTGGAGCATGAGTGGAGCATCCTCCCGGTATTGAGAAATAAAATTTCCGCATCTCCGGCGGCGATCACGCTGACCATCAAAGGTTCGCTGGGGATACAGGCATAGGTTTCGGCAAAAACTTGTCCGGGTCCGATCTGGTCCAAAATGCTTTTGTTTCCCCAGACATCGTCGCTTTCAATGCGGACGCTTCCGGCCAGCACCATGCCCAGGGCCTGAACCGAATCGCCTGCGTGATAGACGGTCTCCCCTTTTCCATAGACTTTCCGCTCTGCTTTCAGACAGTCCAAAAGTGTCTCCAATTCATCCGCCTCGATTCCGCGGAATAAGACGGTTTTTGTTAAAAACGAAATGTTCATTTTTCTCCTTTTCGTTGTTATAACAACATACAGGTTAGAAAAATTCTATTATACTATCGTCAGAAAGTCAAGGGAGCAAAGGATTTAGAAAAAAACTCTCATTTAACATATCAGCCAAGGAGGAGAATCAGATGCTTAGAAAAGTGATTCAGATTAACGAGGAAAAATGCAACGGCTGCGGGCTGTGCGCCAATGCCTGCCATGAAGGGGCTATCGGCATGGCGGAAGGAAAGGCAAAGCTGCTCCGGGATGATTATTGCGACGGGTTGGGAGACTGTCTTCCGGTCTGTCCGACTGGTGCGATTACCTTTGTGGAGCGGGAGGCAGCCGCTTACGATGAAGAAGCGGTCAGGGAGAATAAAAAGAAAAAAAAGAGCGAAGAGGGGACCCCTCTTTCCGCCGGATGTCCGGGCAGCCGGTCCCGCCGGCTTTCCCGCGAGGGCAAGCCGGAGATGAGAACTGCGGAGGCTGCCTCCGGCTCCGAGCTGGGCCAATGGCCGGTGCAGATCAAATTGGCCCCGCTCAGCGCGCCTTATTTTGACGGCGCCAATCTTCTGATAGCCGCGGACTGCACCGCCTATGCCTATGGCAGTTTCCATCAAGATTTTATCCGGGGAAAAGTCACGCTGATCGGCTGCCCAAAGCTGGATGAAGGGGACTATACGGAGAAGCTGACCGAGATCATCCGCAGGAACGAGATCAAGAGCCTGACCGTGGTCCGCATGGAAGTGCCCTGCTGCGGCGGCATCGAGCATGCGGCGGTCACCGCCCTGAAAAACAGCGGGAAATTTATTCCCTGGCAGGTCAAAACGATTTCCATCGACGGCAAGATTTTGGACTGACAGGCGGCGGAGACTGTTTTGTTCAGCGGCCAGAGCTATGCCGGTAAAACGAACGGCCGATGAAAACTGAAATTTTAAATCCATGACAAGAAAATAGAAAAATTGCCCTTCGGGGAGCAAATGGAGGAAGAAGATGTCATATATCAAAAATATCGATCATGAAAAAGCATTGAGTTTAGCGGGGCAGGTGAGCGTCCAGCCAGGGCAGATCGTCAGCAGAACGCTGGCGCAAAACGGAGCGGTCAGCGTGACGCTGTTTGCCTTTGACAAAGGGGAGGAGATCAGTGCTCACGATTCCACCGGCGACGCCATGGTGTATGTGCTGGAAGGGACTGGATCATTCACGGTGGATGGTAAAGTATATGAGTGCAAAGCCGGCGAGGCATTGGTGATGCCCGCGAAAAAGCCTCATTCCGTCTACGCCCAAGAAAGTTTTAAGATGCTGCTGACAGTAGTTTTTCCGACCGAACAAAGTGAGTAAGATAGGAGGATATAGCAATGGAGCAAAAAATGTTTTGTTTTCAGTGTGAGCAGACCGCAGGCTGTACCGGATGTACGAAAAGCGCAGGAGTATGCGGCAAAACCGCCGCGACGGCCAGACTTCAAGATGAATTGACCGGCGCCCTGATCGGTTTGGCCCGTGCCTGTGAAAATAACCCAAAAACCGAGAACACGGACCGGCTGATCCTGGGCGGCTTGTTCACCACTGTCACCAACGTCAGTTTTAATGAAGAAACCCTGCGGGACTGGATCAGACGGATCAACGAGGAGAAGACGCGGGTGGTTCCCGGATGCGCAAGCTGTGAATCCCGCTGCGGCAATACGGACAACTATGACATGAACCGCCTGTGGAACAGCGATGAGGACATCCGTTCCCTGAAATCCCTTCTCCTGTTTGGGATCCGCGGAATGGCGGCATACGCCTATCATGCCATGGTGCTGGGCCGCGTAAGCGAGGAGGTCAACGGCTTTTTCTATAAAGCGCTGTACGCTTTGGCCGAAGACTGGGGCGTGGAGGAGCTGCTGCCGCTCGTCCTGGAAACCGGAAAAGTAAACCTGGCTTGTATGGAATTGCTGGATTCGGCCAACACGGAAACCTTTGGGACTCCTGCGCCGGCGGAGGTTTCTCTGACGGTGGAGAAGGGGCCGTTCATCGTTATTACCGGCCATGATCTCTATGACCTGAAACTGTTGCTGGAGCAGACGGAAGGGAAAGGCATTCAGATTTATACCCACGGCGAAATGCTGCCCGCCCATGCCTATCCGGAGCTGAAGAAATATTCGCACTTAAAGGGGAATTTCGGCACGGCGTGGCAGAATCAGCAGAAAGAATTCGCCAATCTGCCGGCTCCGATCCTCTATACCACGAATTGCCTGATGCCGGTGAAGGAAAGCTATGCCGACCGGGTATTCACCACCGAGGTGGTTTCTTATCCGGGGATGGTCCATATCGGCGAGGACAAAGACTTCACTCCTGTGATCGAAAAGGCTCTGGAGCTTGGCGGCTTTGCGGAGGATACCGTGTTCACCGGGATCAACGGCGGAAAGACGGTGACGACCGGTTTTGGCCACGGCGCGGTTTTGAGCGTTGCCGGACAGGTCGTGGAGGCGGTCAAATCCGGCGCAATCCGGCATTTCTTCCTGGTGGGCGGCTGCGATGGGGCCCGTCCGGGCAGAAATTATTATACGGAGTTCGTAAAGCAGACCCCGGCGGATACCGTCGTGCTGACGCTGGCCTGCGGGAAATACCGGTTCAACGACCTGGATCTCGGTTCCATCGGCGGTTTGCCGCGCCTGATGGATATGGGCCAATGCAACGACGCCTACAGCGCGATTAAGGTTGCGGCCGCGTTGGCGGAGGCATTTGGCTGCGGCGTAAGCGAGCTTCCGCTGTCCATGGTGTTGTCCTGGTATGAACAGAAAGCGGTCTGTATCCTGCTGACCCTGCTTCATCTGGGAATCCAGAATATCCGCCTTGGCCCGACGCTGCCGGCGTTTTTATCGCCGAACATCACGAAATACCTGGTGGATCATTATCATATTGCTCCGATTGGGACGCCGGAAGAGGATCTGAAGGCGATCCTTGGTTAATGGATGGGCCGGAGCAATTATGAATTATTCCGGAGACAGACGGTTTTGCCCGGCCAGCTGCTCCTTCACCTGATCCAAGAGCCGGGCGGACTGGGGATTACCGATCCGCCGGTTCACATCCCAGGCCCGGAGCCAGCAGTTCCGGGCTTCTTCCAGGTTTCCGGCGTGCAGGGCCAGCAGCGCGCAGTAGCACTCTAGCCGCTCCAGCCCGGACTGAATATGGGAGGCTTGAAAATAAGAACGGGCCTTATTCAGACAACTTTCGGCATCCGGCCAGTCTCCCAGCTGGATGGAGGCATAGGCCCAGTTGGAGTAGAAGATGCCCATGGCTCCCACCATATACTGCTGCCCGGTGGCCTCCACCGCTTTCCGGTAGTAAAGTCTTGCCTCCTCCGGCTTACCCTTAGCCATCTGGCAGTCCCCCAGATAGCCGTAGCAGGCGGTCAGGCTGACCACGTAGGAGGAGTCCTCCCGGCACACCTTGGCAAGCCGCCGGATGGCTTCCAGGAGGATGACTTCCGCCTGGGAGAACTGTTTTTGCTGAATTTGGCAGAGCGCTGACAGGCGCAGCACAATGCAGGCATCCCCTTCCGAAAAGGCCCCGTCGTCGATCCGCTCCCGGCAGTACCTAAGATAAGTTTCCATGAAATCCGAATCAGCCGTCTGAATTCCCCAGAAGATCATTTGGAGGGCCAGGCGGAATTGGTAGCGGGTGTCTTGATGCTGTTCGGCCAGAGCCAGGCCTCTTTCAATGTTTTCCTTCCCGCGGACATAGTCTCCCGCGGAAATGGCATAGCGCCCGACGATATAGAACAGCCGGATACGGAGGGCCGCCGCCTGTTCTCCTGAGAACTTGCCGGAGCCGATTTGCCGTTCCAATTCTTCCAGTTCACCTACATCCACGTTTTCCCGGACCTGCATGGTCCGGGTATTTTCATTGGGCAGGAGCACGGGATAAATCTCATGAAAGCAGGTAAAATGCCGCTCCAGATACTCCAGCCTGCAGTAGCAGGCAAGATACTCCTCGCCCCCTTTTTTCAGATGGCGGGCAGCGGCCAGACAGATGTCCACTTCCTGCGTGTGTTGGTATCGGTTCCAGCAGTATTCCCCTAGCCTCCGGTGGCCGGCCTTCCGCCGTCCCTCCGATTGGTTATCGTAGACATAATCCCGCACCAACTGGTGGCAGAATGTATAGCGGCACAAGGAATCCACGGTGAGCTCCTGGATCAGCCGTTTTTGCTGCAAAGATTCCAGGGCGTCAAAGACCGCCCATCCGTCGCTGCCAAAGAGCTTCTGAATGGGCTCCATCTCTGCCGGTTCGTCAAAATAGGAAAGAATCGCCAACAGGCGCTCCTCTTCGGATGACAGATGGATCAGACGGCTGCGGATGATGGGAGCCGTGCGGAGGGAAAGGCTGGACGGGTCTCCCTGTTCCGCCAGTACCTGGAGGAGTTCCCGGAGAAACAGGGCATTTCCGCCGGTGCTTCGGTAAATCTTTTCGAGCGCATCCTCTCTGCCCCGAAGTTCCGGCAACAGGAAACCCGCCACTTCGCGGGTCTCATCGAGGCTGAAAGGCATCAGCTTCACTTCGGTCAAGACGCCGTTAGCCAGGCAGGAGGAGAGAAAACGATCCGGGAGCGCGCTGTCGTTCCGGACGGCGCCAATCACCAGCACGTTCTGCCGGCAGTCGGTCAGAATCTCTGAGAGCAGCCGCAGGCTGAAGGAATCCATCCATTGCAAGTCGTCCAGGAGCAGCAGCACCGGCTCGCCGCAGTAACCTTCCTGAAAAAAGTTTTTGATGGCTTCCATGATCATCTCCGGCCGTTCCTGGAAAAAATCCAGGGAAAACAGCAGTTGGAAATAGGGCTGAGTGTGAAACTGATCCCAGCGGCCTTTCTGTTTCAGCTTTTTTTGCAACTGGCGGAACATCTCATACCAGGGCTTGAAGTAAAGCTCCGCCTGGGTTTGAGTGCAGCTGGTTTCCAGCACTGCTGCGCCGGAAGAACGCCGCCGGATCTGACGGAGCAGAGCGGTTTTGCCCACTCCGGCTTCCCCGCTGATCAGGACGGAACAGTGGGGTTCTCCGAGCAAAAAGCGGTGAAGCTCCGTCTGGATTTTTTGAAGCTGATAGCTGCGGCAGAGAAAGGGTTCCTGTTCTTTTTGGATCTTGCGCTGTTTTTGTTTTTGCGCTTCCAGGCGTTGAAAGGCGGAGGTGAGCTCCGGGCCGGGCGTGTCTTCCATGCTTTTTTCCAGCCTTTCGGCGTAGTGCCAGTACAAAACTTCCGCCAGGGAATATCTCCCGGACTCCCGATAGAAATTCAGAATTTCCTCAATTAATTCCTCATCGAATTCATTTCTCTGAAACAGGTACTCCACCAGAACCGGGATGTCTTCCGGCCGGTCCTGCTCCATACACTGGTGAAGTTTCTTCTTGACCGCCCGCAGGTACATGGCCCGGTATTGATCCCGCAATGTCTCGGACCAATTTTCAAATTCGAGGCAATTTCGGATATAGAAGCAGCCTAGAAAATCTCCGGTGTAGGAGGTTAAAATCGTTTCCTCTGTCAGCTGATCGATGTCGATGCGGATATCGGCCTCCGGATTCAGGCATATGGTGTGATTCCCATCCAAAAGGAAAGCCTCGTTTCCCACGGCCCGCCGCAGCTTGTACAGGGCATCCCGCAGGTTCCGGCGGGCGGAGGATACATCGCATTCCGCCCAAAAGAGCGCAGCTGCCTCGTCCCTGGACACCCGTTTTTGAACGCAGAGATAATACCATAAGCCTTCTGCCCGTTTATAGGGAATGGACACCGGAACCTGATCGATCGTGGTCATCGGCGTCTGAAGCAGTTTTATTTCGTATTTCTTCATGTCTATCCCTCATTTCCCATGAATCAAAACAAACTTTTATTTCACTACCGAACTCCGATTTGCTCCGCAGCTATTTTTATTATACACAGATTCCAAAAAAAAGAAATAGATTCTGCTTTCACTTTTGGTTGTCGACGCTATTTCGACGTCTTATCTCTAAAATAGGATTTATCAATTAGGAAAGGAGGGATCCTATTTGTATTATAAAATACAGGAAATGACGACGGTTCGTTTCCCGATGGATTCCGCTTTAGATTTTGCCGCTGCCTGCGGCGTAACCAAATTATCGGAACAGATCAACCAAGCGGGGACACGGGATGCGTTTCAGAATGGACGTCTGCCCTCCGAGGCGGCGGCCATGATTTTTTGTGCGCTGCACCGGGAGGCAGACCGGAATCAGATGGGTTCCCTGGCAGAAGAGATCCTTCGGATACTGGAACAAGGGGCCCCGGAGGAAATAGAGTTTTCCTTTGAGGAAGAGGATGCCATCCGCCGTCAGGCGGCAAGCCAGTTGGAACGGCGCAGAGGCGCGGCTCTGACAGAAGCAGAGCAGCAGCTTCTCCGGGAGGGGACGTATCTGCCCATCGGGCTGGCTGCCTACGCTTGCCTCCGCGCCGGGCGGAGCATCCGCATGGCGGATGTGGCGACTGCCATGAATCTGGAGGCAATCCGCGGGGAGCTGGGTGCTTTTGACGCCCGTCTTCACGAGCTGGCGCGCCCTTTCCCCGGCCAAATCCAGTGTGCCGCTAATGTCCGGTGTCTGACCGAGGGGTCAAAGCTGGTGACGGAGGAGGGCCGCCGGGCCTATGGGTATGATAAGAAGCCCCGTGTGCAGGACGCCATCTGCGTCCGCGCCACCCCTCAGACCCACGGCGGTGTCCGGGACGTGTTTCATTGGGCTTGCCGCCAGGTGCAGACGGATCTATTGCAGCAGGCGGAGCACCCCTACCGCACGGAATACGCCTGCAACGCGCTGGGAACGGCCCTGGCCGATCTGGCCCACATCAGTGAGCGCCGGTCTTTCCGGCTGGATGAAACCAAGCTGTCTTACGGGCTGCCCATGAATCTGGTGCCTGACGAGCTGGGGATCAATTACGGCTTTCCCATCATCCAATCCACCCAGGCGGCGGAGGTGGCGGAACTAAAACTCCTGACCCTGCCGGATGCCGCGGTGAAGTGCTGCCGGGAAAGCCAGCCTTATTCCGCAGCCAGCCGTATCCTGCGGATTCTGATGCTTTTGGACCGGGTGTTGGCTGTGGAAATTCTCATGAGTGCCCAGGGGATGGATATTGTGCAGGCAAAGATTCCGGATTTTCCGGCCGGACGGGGGACCAGCGCGGTCCGCGCCCGCCTGCGCCAGGATGTAACGCTGATGGATGAGAACCGCTTTGCCGCCCCGGACATGCAGGAGGCGGAACGCCTGGTGGCCGACGGGTTTCTGGCTGCCGCCGCCGGGACATTGCAGTGAGCTCTTCCGGCGGAAGAAAGGGAGGAGTTGGATATGAGCGATTATACGATTGATGGCTATGATTTAACGTTAGATAAGATTGCCCAGGTTCTGGCGGACCCCTCTCCGCAGGTCCGGATGACCCCGGAGGCGGAAGAGAGATGCCGCCGTTCCCGCCGCCAGATCGACCGCTGGCTGGAAAAGGGCGCACCGGCTATCTATGGGATCAATACCGGCCTGGGGGCCCTAAAGGACGTGGCGGTGCCGGCGGAAAAACATGAGGAGTGGAATCAGACCTTGCCTTACCCTCACTCCGCAGGCTTTGGCAGATACCTGCCTCCGGAGATTACCCGGCTGGCTCTGCTGCTGCGGGCCAATATCCTCTGCCGGGGCTACTCGGCCGCCCGCCCGGAGCTGATTTCCCGGATTCTGGACGTGTTTGACGCGGGGATCGCGCCGGCGGTGTTTTCCGAAGGTTCCACCGGTCTCAGCGACCTGGCGCCCATGGCTCAGTGTGTGATGACGGTGGCGGGGCTGCCGGAGGCAAAGGCTTTTTACGGCGGCAGTCTGGTCTCGTCCCGCGAAGCTTGCCGGATGGCAGGGCTGCCGGAAACTTTCCCGCTGCAGTGCAAGGAGGTTCTGATGCAGATGAACGGCTCTACCATGAGCCAGGCAATCGCCTTAACCGCCTACACCCACTGTATCCGGATTCTGCGGCAGATGGAGGAACCTTCGAAAGAACACCGGCGGAAAGCAGAGCAGCACCGGGCCTGTCTGGAGGCATTGGAGTTTATCGGAGCTGTCTTGGAGCAGGAAAATAACATTACCTGTGATAATCCTCTGCTGTTTGAGACCGGCGATGAAGAGTATGAGGCGGTGATGGGCTGCAACTGCAGCAATACCCAGGTGGGCTACGCCATGGATCTGCTGAGCATCCTGATGGCGGAGATGGCGGCGGAGGCTCTGCCCGATGCGCCTTCGCCCCGGCAGGCTTTTTTGTACAGCCGGCTGAAATTCCTGTCCATGCAGGTCAGCGCCGACTCCATCCCCACCAAGGGAGGGCAGGAGGACCATGTGGAATTCAGCTATACCGCTGCTTTGAAGGCGGCCAGCGGGGCTGCTTTGCTGGAGGACCTGCTGGGTGCCTGAGGTGAAAATGATCGCTGCGTTCAGGACAGTAAGACGGCGGATAGAAAAAAGGAAACAATTTTATGAGTATTTATAGAATAAACGGATATGATTTAACCCTGGAAAAGGTGGCGGAGATATTAGCAGATCCCTCGCCCAAAATCTTCATCACACCGGAGGCGGAGGAGCAGTGCCGCCGTTCTCGCCGCCAGATTGACCGGTGGATGGAAAAAGGCGCTCCGGCTATCTACGGAGTCAACACAGGGTTAGGAGCCCTAAAGGACGTGGCGGTTCCCGCGGAAAAACATGAGGAGTGGAATCGGACGCTTTCCTACCCTCACTCCGCCGGTTTCGGAGACTGGCTTCCGCCCCAAATTACCCGGCTGGCCCTGCTGCTGCGGGCCAATGTTCTCTGCCCAGGGGTACTCCGCAGGGCGCCCGGAGCTGATCCGGAGGCTGCTTGAGTTGTTCGAGGCGGGAATTGCGCCCGCCGTGATCCCGGAAGGGTGCACTGGTTTGGGGGATCTGGCCCCGATGGCCCAGTGTGTGATGGTGGTGGCCGGGCTCCCGGAGGCAAAAGCCTTTTTTCGGGGGAAATTGATGCCTGCCCGCGAAGCATGCCGAAAGGCCGGGCTCCCGGAAGAGTTTACCCTTCAATGCAAGGAGGCGCTGATGCAGATCAGCGGCGGCACAATGGGCCAGGCCATCGCCGTGACCGCCCACGCCCGCTGCCTGCAAATTCTTGGTAGCCTCCGGGACAGGATTCCTAAGGGAAAGAGGGAAAACGCGAAATACCAGGCTTGGCAGGAGACGCTGGCATTCATCGGAGCTGTTTTGGAGCAGGAAAACAATGTGGACAGCGACAACCCGCTGCTGTTTGAGACGGAAAATGACAGTTTCGAGGCAGTGATGGGATGCAATTCCAGCAATACCCAGGTGGGCTACGCCATGGATCTGCTGAATATTCTGGTGGCGGAGATGGCGGCGGAGGCTGAGCCTTGTACGCCCGCCAGGCGGCAGACGTACTTACACACGCAACTGAAATTTCTGACCATGCAGGTCAGCGCCGACTCCATTCCCACCAAGGGAGGGCAGGAAGATCATGTGGAATTCAGCTACACTGCCGCTTTGAAGGCTTTAAAAGGCACGGAGCTGCTGGAGAAACTGCTGAGTGCCTGACGGAGCCGGCCACCGGAGAAAGTAAGGGATCCTGGAGCCGGACGCTTCAGGAATGAAAGGGAGGGATGACGAATGTTAAATGCTTTGGATAATGTGGTTATTTTAGTGTGCATCGTGGGGATCGCTTTTGTAGCCCTTCACTTTGCGAAAAGCTCCCAGGACATGGAAACCTATTATCGCGCCAACCGGGCTCTTCCCTGGTCGCTGATGGTGGGAACCCTGATGGCTTCCTGGTATGGAGGAAATGGGGTGGTGGGCACTGTGGCCTACTCTACCACCATGGGGTTGGCTGGATATTTTATCTGGTCCATCGGCGCTCATGCGGTCCGTTTTCCGCTGGCCCTGTGGGTAGCCCCGCGGGTCAGCGTGCGGGCCAGAGGGACGATGCCGGAGATTCTCCGGCGGCATTACGGAAAGTTCGCCGCCATCGCAGGGGCCATTGTCATTGTTGTTTCCTGTCTGTCGATCGCTGAGGTCGGGGCGGCCGGATATGTGGGGGAGGCAGCCTGGAACGGCAACCGTTTTCTCATTGCCACCATCATCGTGCTGATTTCCGTTGCCATCACCTGCCTGGGGGGCCTGATGGGGGTGGCTGTGACCGACATGATCTTCTTTGCGCTGATGGTGGGTTCCGTCAGCCTGGTCTTCCCAAAGCTGTTTTTCTCGATGGGGGGCATGGCCGGTTTGGCGGACAGTATGCAGGCTCAGGCGCCGGAGCTGTTTACCCCGTTCGGCGGCATCCCCGCCGCACAGGCCGTGCTGCTGATTCTGGTCTGTATCAATATGTACAAGGATCCGGCTTTTTACCAGAGATTCTCGGCGGCCAACAAGCCCAGCACCGGCAAGCGGGCCATGCTGACCTGTTTTTCGATCTGGCTGTCCTTTGACATGGTCTGCATCATCACCGGCATGGTGATCCGGTCCCAGGATTTTGCCCTGGCCACGCAGCCGGAGATTTCCTACGTCCGCCTGGTGCTGAGTCAGCTTCCGGGAGGCGCCAGAGCCTTGTTTATTGTGGGAATTATGGGAGCAATCATCTCTACCATGGATACCTACTACCTGGTGGGCGGTGAGATTATCTCCAACGATATCATTTTCATGCTGCGGGGGGATAAGGCGCTTCCTGCCAAAACGAGTATCCTGATCAGCCGGGTTGCCTGCCTGGCCTTCGGCGCCATTGGCCTGCTGACCGCATTCCAGTTCGCTTTCATCTATGATGCGGTGATCCTGGTGACGAGCCTGAGCATGGGAGTTCTCTTTGTCCCGGTTTTGGCCGGGATTATGTACAGGGGGAAAAAGACCAATGTGGCCGGCATCGCATCCATTGTGGCGGGAGCCGGAACCTGGCTGTGGTTTAACTTCAACCCGGTGACGCTCGAATCCGCCGGCACCATTGACGCAGTGATCATTGCTTTGCCTGTTTCCTTCCTCGCTTTTGTCGCCGGCAATTTCTTTGGCAAGGATCTGACGGCGGAGCGGGAGGGTATCTTTGAGAAAGCTCTTCAGGCGGGGCGCAGTCTGGAGGACAGCGGCCTGAATGAGTTTGACCGAAAGATGATCCGGGAAGCGCAGGCGGAGGTGCAGTCGGATCCGAAGGATCTGAAAGTGGCTTGGCTGGGAATCGATGGGGCGTTGGTGTTACTTTACATTGTCCTGGCCTGTATCTATGGCTATGGCCTGCTGCATCAGGTGGATTTTGTCGTGGGGATTCTCGCCCCCGGCATTGCCTTTGCAATCACCGCATTCAGCTTCTTCAAGTATTGTTCGGAGATTTTAGCCTTCTCGAAAGGGAAGAAAAATGGAAAGAAATAAAGAAGAAAGACAGAAAATCCCCCGGAGCGGACAACTCCGGGGGATTTCCTTATTTTACGGGGTCTGATCTAATCCTTTTATTTCCGGTTCCTGGCGGAGCTCCATCAGCTGACGCACCAGCCGGAACTGTTTCCGTTTGATCTTGGGAGGGATCACAGCCTCTTTGATGAGCCTGGCTCTGCGGCGGAGCTCCTCCTCGCAGGCATTCACGATCTCACTGTCGGGACGGGACGGATCCTCCAGCAAAACCGCCGACTCCAGCTCCAGAGGAGTTTCATGAACAGCCCCTGCCACGATCTTGGGCGGCCGGCTTCCTCCCACCCGCAGGGCAAAGTTGATCAGAGGGAAGTCGATGGAAGAGCGGAGGCTGTATTTATAGAATCCGCTTCTCTCTTCGCTGTCCGGCAGCGGGACCAGAATCCGGCACAGCAGAGGGCTGTCCGGCAGCGGGGACAGGAGACCAGCATTCCCCATATCTCTGTCCTGGAAACACCGCCCGGCCCGTCTGTCCGCGGCGCCGTGTTCTGCCAAAAGTTCGGTCAGAGGAAGGATTTCCCTCTTTCCGCCCCGGAGGATTTCCGCCTGGGCATCATAGAGCACCAATGTGGTGGCCGGATCCGAGTAGTAGATGGCGCGGCAGACCGGGGAGCCGGGAGCCTGATGGCAGACAGAGCCCCCGGTCTGGAAGCAGAGAGGGATCCCTTGTCTCCAGGCGGCAGACTGATTAAAATAAATACAGCGGCGTTCCTGCATGAGATTGCCGCCCAGAGTGGCGATATTCCGGATCTGCGGGGAGGCGGTCACCCGAACGCTCTGAGTCAGAGCGGGCAGACATTCCCGCAGGCGGATGTTCTCCGCCAGCTCTGACAGGGTAACTCCGGCTCCGATTGCCGCCTGGCCGTCCTCAAAGGAAATGACCTTGCCTTCGGGAATCCGGGAGATCAGGACCTTTTCCGGCGCCCGGCGGACGCCGAGACGCAGCAGCGGCATGAGGTCCGTGCCGCCCCCGATGAAACAGCCGCCGGTAACCGCCGCGGCCTCCTCCATGGTTTTTGGGATCGATACGCTCATTTTATTTCCTCCCTTCCCGTAAGGATTAAAAATTCATCGCAAAGGGGAATTTTCGTGATTTCCATTCCGCTGGCCCGCCGGACTGCATTGACAATAGCCGGAGCCACCGGAACGGTGGACAGCTCTCCGACGCTTTTTGCCCCCAGAGGACCGGTGGGTTCGAAGCTTTCCGCGATGTCCACGTGCAGCTTCGGCATATCTGCCATCAGGGGGATCCGGTAGTGGAGCAGATCGGTGGAAAAGGTTCTTCCCATGGCGGGCAGGTATTCCAGCCGTTCATAGAGGGCGTAGCCGACCCCTTGGGCGATGCCGCCCTCCAGCTGCCCTTCCACGGTGAGAATATTGATGGGAGTCCCCACATCTGCCACCTCGATTATGTGAAGAAGGCGGATTCCGTGGATGGCAGGCTGGTATTCCGCCTTGACAAAACATACGGAAAATGGATTGGGACTGTGCTCCGCTTTATAGCAGCCGCTGCCCACGATCACGCTTCCCAGGGGGTGGAACATGGTCTCCCGCACGGCTTCCGCCAGGGAGAGGATGCGGCGGTGCTCCGGGGAGCCGCTTCCCGCCGGCTCCGTGATCCGCAGACGGCCCTTTTCCCAGACGGCCTTCCGGCCCGGCACCAGCTTTTCCATGGCCGCACACAGCTTTTCTTTTGCATCTGCCGCGGCAAGCGCCACGGCATTGCCGCAGACAAAAGTCTGGCTGCTGCCGAATGTTCCGGTGTCATAGGGCGTCAGCAGCGTGTCCGCCGCTTTGATCCGCACCAAAGACAGGGGGATCCCCAGCTCCTCCGCTGCAATCTGACTGAGCATGGTCTCGCTGCCCTGGCCGATGTCGCAGGAGCCAACCAGCAGGTTTGCACTGCCGTCGTCGTTCAGCATGATCAAAGCAGAGCTGAGTCCTTCCTTGGAGGAGGGGCCGGACCCATGGCAGCAAAAGGCAATGCCCCAGGCCTGGCGGACCTCATCGTCCCAGCGCAGGCCCTCCTCGGCATCGATCTTTGCCTGGATTTCCTGACATCGCCTGGCGCAGGCTTCCATGGCGCAGCTGGTCACCGGCATGGAGGCGCAGGGGAATGATTCTCCAGGCTGTACTTGATTTTTCAGCCTCAGTTCCACCGGATCCATATCTAGGTCCATGGCCAGCCGGTCCATCAGGATCTCTCTGGCAAAGGTGGCCTGGGTGTTTCCGTATCCCCGGAAAGCCCCGGCCACCGCCCGGTTGGTCAGCACGCTGCGGCCGGAAAAGCGGTAGTGGGGGGCCCGGTAGTGGAATTTTCTGCTGGCCGCCGCCACCACCGTAGGCGTGTGGGTGGTGTAAGGGCCGGAGTCCGCCCACAGGTTGATGTCGGCCCCGGTGATGGTCCCGGAGGCATCGGCGCCCAGGCGCATCTTTACCTCCATGGCATGGCGGGCTGTGGAGGCAGTCAGATCCTCTTCCCGGGTGTAAATCAGTTTGACCGGGCGGTTCAGCTTTCGGGAGAGGAAGGCAGCTGCATGTTGGGCGTGAAGCTGCTGGCGCGCGCCAAAGCCTCCGCCTACAATGGTTTTGATGATGCGCACATTCCCCTCCGGAAGTTCCAGAAGCTCGGCCAGAATGCGGCGCTCCTGGTAAATGGTTTGGGAACAGCTATAGACGGTCAACTGTCCGTCCTGATAATCACAGATGCAGCCGGTGGGTTCGATGGGCACATGCTGCATCAGTTGGGTGGAAAACTGATCCTGCGCTACCTGCGCCGAAGAGCCCAGGGCAGCGTCCACATCCCCCTGCTCCACCTGACGGTGATTGATTACATTGGTCTCGGACAGGTGGGGCTGGATGGGCACGGCGCCGTCTTTCAGGGCGTCTTTCAGGGAGAGCGCCGGATTTTCCTTTTCATAGGAAACGCGCACCGCATCCGCAGCCGCCCTGGCAGATGCCGCCGATTCCGCCGCCACGACCAGAATCCGGTCCCCCTGACAGCGGGGCGTCTTGGTGAGCACCTCCTCGTCCGCATAAAGCAGAGCAGAGGGCGGGTTGCCGGAGCAGTTGAACCGAACGGCAGGAACCTCCTCCGGCAGCAGCGCTCCGGCATAGCCGGGGGTTGCCTCTGCCTCCGTCAGATCGATAGCTGTCACCCGCGCCCTGGCAAAGGGGCTGCGGATAATGGCGGCGTACACCATGCCGGGCAGTTTCATATCCTCCGTGTAGACGGCCTGGCCGGTGGCCTTATCCAGGGATTCCCGCCGGGGAATCCGGTGTTTTACCGTGTCAAAGGTTTTCATGGCGGTTTCCTCCTTTTGCTGCCTGGCCGGCAGTTTTCAGACGCTCTGCGCCCAGGAGCACGGCCTCCTCGATTTTCGCGTAGCCGGTGCAGCGGCAGAGGTTGCCGGAGAGGGCTTCCCTTATTTCCTCCCGGCTGGGATCCGGATTTTTGTCCAGCAGTGCTTTGGCGGTAAGGACCATCCCTGGGGTGCAGAATCCGCACTGGATGGCGCCTGCGTCCCGGAAGGCTTCCTGAAGCGGATGGGGAGCCGACTTCTGGCCCAGGCCCTCGATGGTCTCCACCTGGCAGCCGTCTGCCTGTACGGCCAGCACGCAGCAGGAGTTGACCGGACGTCCGTCCAGGAGAACCGTACACGCGCCGCACTCTCCGCTGTCACAGCCCCGCTTGGTGCCGGTGAGCCCGGCCCGGTTCCGGATGACCTCCAATAAGGTCTCTTCTTCGTCCACAGAGAATTGTTTTTCTGAACCGTTCAACTGTAAGGTTATGGTGATTGTATTGGATTCCATGGCATTTCCTCGCAAATTCGACAGACTCCCTCCGGGGGTTTTTCTAAGTCTATCATAGCCGGCAGGCGTCGAAAGATCGTCAACCAGGGTTGCGCCGGGAAGGAAGAATCCGGACAAGATTGGGTTGCACCGGGATGTTTTTTGTGGTATAATTCATAACGTTCCTGGGAACAGATGTTTTTGGGATGATTGGCCAGCCGCCAGCGTATTGTCCGGCGGTGCTGGAATTGTATTTTATTTGTTTCCGTAGCTCAGCAGGATAGAGCGACCGCCTCCTAAGCGGCAGATTGTTCGATTCCTTTGAGCCTTGAAAATTGCATAAAACTTATAAATGTCTCAGTAGCTCAGCTGGATAGAGCACACGCCTCCTAAGCGTGGGGTCGGAGGTTCAAATCCTCTCTGGGACGCCAGAAAGCACCGCTGCAAGCCTTTTTTCGGGGTTTGCAGCGTTTTTTGTTCCTCCTTCTCCCGGTAATTTCACTTCCGTTACCGGGAGATTTTTATACGCCGCATGATGTATATTTGCTAATTGGACTCGAACGCTTTTCAGAAATTTGCTAAGGAAATTCTGCGTTTTGCTAATTCGATTTTTCGGATCACTTTGCCGGGGCTTGCGCCGCTATCAGGGCTGCGAGCGCACTTGCCAGCTCCGGCGACTTCTGAAGCTGCTCCACAAGGCTTTCAAGGTCCAGGGTCGCAGGCTCCGATTTTGCCGGTTCCTCCGGTGGACGGACATTGCGAAGATCAGGCTTGGCATAGAAGGCTGTCTCAAATTTCTGAGCATTGACCTTTCTATCCTCGTCCAGAATGTGAGCATAGATACTGGTTATCATGTCGATCTCGGCATGGCCCGTATCGCCCTGGGTGGCTTTCAGATCGCCGTGGTTGAGTTTCAGTTTGTAGGTGGTACTGGAATGACGGAGAGAATGAAAGACCACCTTCGGCAGCCCTGCGTCCTCACGGAGCTTTGCAAACTCTTTGAGGATGATTCGATCCTCGCAGGGGCGTCCATTGGGAAGTGCCACGACCAAATCGAAGTCCTGATACTCGTCGCCCAGGAAACCTTTCAGCTCGTCCTGAGACTTTTTCCATTCCCGCAGAATGTAGGCCAGTGTTTTCGGCAGCCACACCTTACGGATGCTGGAATCGGTTTTCGGCTTTTTCAGAATAATCCTTGTGCTGGTGTTCGGCATGAGCGGAGTGAAGATGTAATAGATATCCTTCTCACCCAGCGTTTCAATCGCCCGTTTGGATGCCCGTGTCAGCTCCTTGTCGATGTAGACATAGGCGTTATCCGCCGCAATATCTTCATCGGAAATATGGACGTTCTCCCAGGTCAGCCCCAGGATTTCACCCATACGCAGAGAGCAGGCAAAGGAAAGGTTCATTGCTACATAGAGCTTGCTGTCCGTGCATTTGTCCAGGGCAAGACGGATCATATCCGCTGTCCAGATATCCCGTTTCGCATACTCCGTTTTCGGGAGGATCACATTGTCAAAGGGATTTCTTGCAATGATTTCCCATCGTACCGCCTGCTTAAACGCACACCGCAGGAGCTTGATGATCTTTTCAATAGTCTTGTCGCTGACATAAGTGGTAACGGCCTTTCGGGTCTTGGTAGACACCGACTTGGTTTTCTGCAAGGTCTGGATATAACCATCAACCGCACGGGGCGTAACCGCCTGTACCTCCATATCACCGATGATTGGATTGATATAGTTCGCAATCAGCGCCGTTTGGCTGTCATACATAGACACGCCCCATTTCTTTTCCCCGTAAAGAGATACGAAGTCATAAAGGAACTCGGTGATCGTCTGATTGCTTGGCGGGAGAAAAGTTCCCGTGTGCTGCTGATTTTCGATTTCCGCCTTGCGCTTCAAGGCCTCTTTGTGGGTATGCCAGGTTTCCCACTTCTGTTTGGTTTCTCCGTTTTCATCCACATAGTTGTAAACAACGGAATAGTTTTTCTTTCGCTTGATTATAGATGCCATATCGTTCTTCCTTTCTTGGATCACAGGTCGAGGGAGTCAAGCCACTCGTCAAATGACCGCTTGGAAATGCGTATGGCGTTACCAATTCGCACGATTTTGAAGTGCCCTTCTTTTACAAGGATATATGCGGAAGTTCTTCCGATGCCCAGAATTTGAGCAATATCGTCAACCGTATATGTCCTTCTTTCAGGGGTTTCTTTCTTCGTGCCGTTCCATGTTTGAGACATGAGAACCCCCTTTCAGTTATGAAAAGGAACAGCACGAATATGTGTGGGTAATATAACTTCCACTATTATTTTACCGTGCTGCTCCGTGTTTGTCTGCTGCTAATTGAAAAGTTTACGATCTATCCATAAACTTTCAAAAAAGAAAAGTAGGCTTACGGACGGCTGCTGGCACAGCTCCACGGGAGTCTAACCCCGGCCCATGCTGATGGGTGCGGCGCACAATGCTTTGTGGGCGTTCAATGCGCGAGTATCTTTGACCCTGCCCGTGTGTCATCGCCCACAAGCTGCCACGCTTGCTTTGCGGTCTGGTGCTGTTCGCTCGCCCGTTACAGTGGTCCCGTCCTGCGGACTTGAAACGAGGTCATGGCGCACCGACCGTATGGCTCGGCACAAACAGGAATGTATCCGTTTGCCTTATACTGCGGCGTTGGCCTCCCAACGGGCTTTCTTTGTCAAGGTGCTGCCTCCGGCCACAAAAGAGAGAAACAGGGAAAGGGTAAGCTGTTTCCGCTTTCAGACCGGGCTTGTCAGCTCATGATAACAATGGAATGAATGAGCTTGATCTCCAATCGGCGCTTCATGTACTCGTCCACCCGAACATGGGGCTGGCCGTCAGGATCGTAAAGTGTCCGGGTGCAGAGCTTATTGATATAGCCCTCATAATACCGGAGTACCTGATCCACAGCCTGAGAGTCCCCGTCACGGGCCGCGTCGATCACCGAAAGAGGAAGAAGCTCCTTGCCCTTATAAGTGGGTTTCTTCATACCTTCAACCTCCCTTCGGCATGAGTGCGGCCAACTTGATCCGCAGCTCGGTCAATGATTTTGCCCTTCGCCGCTGAACGGCGCTGCGAGACATTCCAACAAGGCGGCCAACCTCCTGATCCGGCAAGTCCAGAACAAAATGCAGGATCAAAATACTCTGCTCCTGAACGGACAAACCGGCGAAGGCATCAGCCACAAGCTCGTTTTCGATATGCAGGTCATACCCGTGGGACGAGAATGTAAATCTGTCACTGGGGTAGTGATCTACAACGCTGAGCTTGTCCATCTCCATCTGCGGAAGGTCGCTGAATGACAGTTCCCTGTCACGGCGCCTCTGCATTTCCCGGAGGTAGTCGATTGCCTCATGGTACAGTACCAGCTTGCAGTAAGCATCGAACTGGCACCGCTCGCCATAGTCATTGCGTGGGATCATATCCATCTTTTCACCCCCTTTCCTGGGGGAATGAGGTGGTTTTCTCCCTTTCCGCTAACAAGGCGAACGCAAAGCCATTCGCTACCCGCTAAAAGCCTCCTTTTTGAAAATTTCTCAAAAAATTTTTTCGAGGCGGGCTTATCCTCGGAAAACAGCAAAAAGCGCCCAGCAAGTCGCAACGGACCTGCTGGGCGCAGAAGTGTTTTATAAAGAAGAGTGCTTACATGGTATAGTTCATACTCAAAGCCAGACGACTCCGACGGAGGGGCTACGCTTTTTTTAACTGGTGCAGATCATGGATACTGCGAAACAAAAAGAAGGACACGGCAAAATAACCTCCAATCGGCTACCGTGTCTCTGCAAGTCGTCATTGGTCTGCAAGCGCAAAGAAACGGCGGCTCTGATTTCTCAAAACCGCCGTTAAGGTAATAACTTAAAATAGGCGCGCAAAGTCACCTGCCCCAACCAACGGTTTTTTTCTTTCCCCGTAGACGGGGCAGGTTCATACGCTATGTAATTATTCTTTCGTGACTAATTCTTTCAGCCGTTCATAGGTTTCTGCGCTAATATCATGTTCAATCCGGCAGGCATCAGCCTCCGCCGTTTCAGGATCAACACCTATGGATATGAGGTGCTTTGTTAAAAAGCAATGGCGTTCGTAAATTTTTTCAGCCACATCCCGGCCAAGGTCGGTCAGGTGTATATAATGGTTTTCGTCTGTTGTCAAAAAACCGCCCTCTCGTAAAGTTCCTACTGCGTAACATACGCTGGGTTTTGAAACTTCCATGTACCGGGCAACATCCACAGAACGCACCATACCGAGTTTCTTTTGAAGTATAAGAACGGATTCTAAGTAATCTTCACCGGCTGTGGTGGTATGTTGTTTGTTATTCATTTCTTTCTCCCATGCCATTCGTACCAGTAAAGAAAAACGCATTGTTTCTTTTTATTGCTGTATCTTACTACTGGATATTTTCCAATTAACTGCTTTTTCTCTAATATTTACGAAATCGGCATAAATTCCAGGCTGTGTCATCAACTCTTGATGTGTACCGCGTTGGGCAATTCCGCCATTCGCAATAACAACAATCTGCTGTGCATTTCGGACCGTTTTCAACCGATGAGCAATAATAATAACCGTTTTATCCTCTGTCAGCTTCTCAATGGCCTGCTGGAGTTCTGCCTCGTTTTCCGGGTCTACACTGCTTGTTGCTTCATCCAGAATTATGATAGGGGTATCCTTCAAGATAGCCCGCGCAATCGAAATACGTTGCTTTTCGCCGCCAGATAAAGTAGCACCACTCTCGCCAATGACAGTATCATAACCGTTTGGCAGTGCCATGATAAAATCATGGCAACACGCACTCTTTGCTGCTCGGACAACTTCTTCATGAGTGGCATCCGGTTTACCAAACTTGATATTGTTCTCGATGCTATCCGCAAAGAGAAAAACATTCTGAAAGACCATGCTGATATTAGAGAGCAAGCTATCCAGCTTATATTCCCGTATGTCAGTGCCGCCCAGTTTAATGCACCCTTCATCTACATCCCAAAAACGAGTAATCAAGCTGCACAATGTCGTTTTACCGGAGCCAGATGGACCGACTATCGCCGTAGTGGTTTTGGCCGGGATCGTCAGATTGACATGGTTCAAAATTCGGTGATCGCCATAAGAAAAGCCAACATTCTGTAATTCAATCGTGGTATCTTTCGGAGCAATATCTTTGCCGGACAAATCCATTACTGGAGTATCGTCAATAGCGTTCACCTTGTCGATGGAACTTTCTATTAACCGAAGGGCAAAGGACTTTCCCCCCGCCGCCTCCAGTTCACTGAAAATCAAGAAAGAGGCAACACACATCAGCAAGCAGTACACCAACGTCATGCTGCCTTGCAGATAGAACAGGATAGAGCAAAACATGATTGCCACACTCGCCAATCGCAAAACAAACAGTTGTACCATTCCGTAAGGTCCAAAAACAGTTTCCAGTTTGGTATTGCGTGCGCGGCTTTCCTCAATGGCCTGTTTCATTTTCTGGTTCGATTTGCCACCGAGATTGAAAGACTTTACAATGCCCATACCCTGGATATATTCCAGTGTGGCGCCTACCAAATCCTCCTGTGCCGCCTGCCGTTTAGGAGATACTTCCTGTGATTTCTTTTGAAGTACGGAGTTACAGAGCAAAAACAGCGCAATCCCCAAGCAAGCCAGCAGACCAATCCTCCAGTCGAAGAAAAACATCACAATGGTAATGACCGTTACATGGATAAAACCGTGGATCACTGTAATCAGAACTGATGGCGCATTATTCTCTACATCGCTGATTGTTGTGGTGACGGTAGAGGTCAGATTCCCCAAACTATGACTGTTAAAGTAGCCCATCGGCATATACTTCATCCTGTCGCCTATATGGATGCGCTTATCCGCGCACATAAAATAGCCAACTCTTGTTTGAGAAAAGTCTGAAATATAACTGCAAACGATTTTTCCAATCACTCCTGCCAAAAGAAGCAGAAACGCGAACAAAATATCCTGCCCTCTGATTCCTTCCATCAATCCGTTGAGGATCAGAAAAAGAGCACCGATCTGAAACATATCAAAGATTGAGTGCAGCAAGCTGAACACCACTGACTTTTTCAAAACCCCTTTCCAGTGGCCAGAAAAAGCATATATTTTCTTTAAGGCAGTAATCATGCTGTTGCACCTCCTTCATCGCGGCTCCCAATATGAGCCTGCCACATTTCTTTATAGAGCGGGCATTTTTTCAGAAGTTCCTCATGCGTGCCGATTGCCTCGATTCGCCCCTGATTCACCACCACAAGCTGATCCGCACCTGTCACCGTATAGAGTCGATGAGCGACCATAATCAGCGTTTTGCCCTGTACCAATTTAGAAATAGCTTCTTGAATCAGGCTTTCATTCTCAGGGTCAAGGTAGGCTGTTGCCTCATCGAAGATAATAATAGGAGCATCTTTCAACATAGCTCTGGCGATGGCAATTCGCTGTCGCTCACCACCCGATAAGTGGCCGCCTGCACCGCCCACAATCGTGTCATACCCATGCTCCAGGTCCATGATGAAGTCATGGCAGCCACACTTTCGGGCAACATCTTCCACTTCTTGATCGGTAGCCGACAACCTCCCCATACGAATGTTTTCACGGATACTTTCATCAAAGAGGTAATTATCCTGCGATACATAGGACACATACGAGGAAAGCTGCGACAGGGGAATATTTTTCAAATCCACCCCGCCAAGAGAAATAGTGCCGGATGTTGCCTCCCAAAAGCCGGTAATCAATTTAGTAATCGTTGATTTGCCTGAACCGGAAGGCCCAACTAAAGCCGTCATTGTTCCAGGTTGTATTGTCAAATTGATATGATCCAATATCGGCTTCGGGTCATTCAGGTCATAAGAAAAGGAAACATTCTGGAATTGAATAGACTGATTGTGAATATCAGCATTATGGTCCGGCCGCACCAGTTCCGGTGCATCCAGCAGATTTCCCACTTCTCCGACAATCGTGCCAAGCTGCGAAATATTGTCAGTAAATTTAATCGCTCCCAAAATCGGACCGACAATACCCAGAGACAAAATCATAATGGTCAGAAAGACCGGGGCAGACAAGGTTCCATGTTGATACAGAACTGCACCGATGGGAAGAACCGCCAGCCAAACACTGGGCCAGATAGTATTGCTCATGGACATAAACAACTGCGTGTCCTTCATCCAATCGACCGCATAACTGGCATCATCATTTACTGCATCAGAATACTTCTGATAAGAGTTGGCTGACTGATTAAATGCTTTGATAACCTCAATACCACCTACATACTCGATAATGGTTGCGTTCATTTTTTGAACCCGTTTCATCAGGCCGGAAAAGCGTTCACTATACCCCCGTGACATTCCAATGTAGCACAGAAAACCAATAGGCAGAGTCACAAGAGAAGCCAGTGCCATGCGCCAGTCTAAAACAAACAGATATACAATAATGCACAGCGGGACAAACAGATTCGATGTCATTTCCGGCACCAGATGCGCGAGGATTGGCTCCATGCTCTCTACCCGATCAACGATGACATCCTTGAACCGGCCGGAGGATTGATCCATAATGTAACCCATTGGCACCCGTGAGAGTTTGTCAGCAATTTTAATACGGATCTCTTTCAAGGTCTGGAATGTCGCTGTATGAGATACGGTTGTTGAAAGAGTAGAAAAAAACAGTTTCAGTGTGAAACCAAGCAATATTACGCCGCACCACAGCGCATAAGTGTTTAAGGCAGTCACGCCATCAATCAGACAGAGCATGATATAAGCGATGGCGAAGTATGGAATCATCCCACAGGCCACGCTCAGGATAGCCAAGATGATAGAGAGCATATAGGCTCTGCGATGTGTTCCAGTCAGCTCCCATAACCGCTTGACTGGCGATGGTGTTTGTTTCATCATCTCTCACCTCCATAAAAGCAATACGGGGCAGCCGGTACCTCCCGACCACCCCGCATCGTCAAACTGTGTTATTCTGCCGGAGTGATCTGTGTCACATCCAGGAAAGCATAATCCGAAGCAAAGTTATAATCTGCGATTTTGTCCGTGTTGTAGACAATCATATCCATCTGATGGGTCAAAGGAACATCCAACACCTGATCGAGATCGGTATTGATGAGCAGTTCAAACAGTTCCTTCAAACGGGCATCATCGTTGCAGGTCTTAAACTCGCTCAATGCGGAAATAAACTCATCAGAATTATCTAACAGCGAGATGGAAACATCCTCTGGCATCTGAGCCATCATTGCAGAGAACCAGCACTGTGGCATTGCATAATTGAAGAAACCAGCAGTCATTGCGGTAATATCCCATCCTGCAGGATTCATGTAACTTGCATACCACTCCATCTTTTCCATGCTCTTAATCTCTACTTCAATGCCAACTTCTGCAAGCTGGCTTTGGAACAATGTGGCAATGGAACCGATGGTACTGTCATCAGTAGGGCAAGTAAAGACCACATGAAGCGGCGTTCCATTCTTTTCTCGGATGCCGGTGGACTGATTCATGATCCATCCTGCCTCATCAAGAAGCTGATTAGCACGATCCACGTTATAGGAATAATCCTCTGTACCGCAAATATCTGAGTAAGGCGTGCCATCAGGAACAATCGTATTCGCCACAGGTTCATAGCCATAGGTCAGGCCTTCGGAAATCGCCTCTTTGTCGATAGCATACGCCAAGGCTTGCCGTACACTCAGATCAGACAGATTCCCATTGAAATTCAGAATGATATTACGGACCGTGGAACCAGAAGGAGCAAATTTACCCTCAATTCCATCAATAGCAGTCGCCTGGTTATAGTCCTCATAACTCAGTTCAGCGGAGCCATAGATTAAATCAATTTCACCAGTTTTCAATGCCTGTACGCGGGAGGCGTTATCCGGGATATACTTTGCAACGATCTTGTCGTAATAGGGCTGCTCACCCCAATAATTCTCATTACGAACAAAAGTGGTGTACTGTCCTGCTACATACTCGTCATAGATATAGGGGCCGGTACCAGCATATCCGTTGACTGTCTGGAAGTCACCCTGCGTAATCTGTTTAGGAGAAATCATAGTGCATACATCCGGCCAGCAAAAATCGTTGATGTATGCAAAGTACGGTGTATCATAGGTCAGACGGATAGTGTATTCATCCACCGCCTCAATATTGGTATAATTGACAACACCGGGCAGTGATGTAAAAGACGGATTGATATGCCAGGACTCAATATTAGCAATCGCTGCCTCTGCGTTAAAAGGTTCTCCATCATGGAAGGTTACACCTTTTCGCAAGTAAAAGGTAAGCTGTGTACCATCATCGCTCAGTTTCCAATCTTCCGCCAACACCGGCTGGATTTCCCCATCCACATATTTCACAAGGCCCTCATAGAGTAGTTTCTGCGTGGGGCGGTTATCCGCAATCATATAGAGGGGCGAAAGGGTTGTTGTTTCGCCAATCGTGGCGATGTTTAAGATCTTTTCGCTCGTTTCGGTTCCGTTTGTAGCATTTTTGGTCCCGCCACAGCCAGCAAGCATACCCATACACATAACAGCGGCAAGAGCGAGGCCCAAAACACGTTTGGTTCGTTTCATTTTGTTTTGTTCCTTTCTGTAATTTTATATTTATCGAACGGCTTTTTTAGTAATTTTGCCGTGTTCGATCTCATATATGACCTCGCAGAGCCGCGAGGCGATTTGCAGGTCATGTGTAACGACTAAATAGGCACAGTCATGTTCCTGCTCGTATTTCTCCAAAAGTTGAAGGACCGCTTCTGTTGAAATCAAGTCAAGACCTGCGGTTACTTCGTCCAGAATTAGAAATTCCGGTGATATAGATAGGGAGCGCAGTAATGCAAGCCGCCGCTGTTCCCCGCCAGATAGTCTTCGGACCGGAGTATCAAGGAGTTTTTTGGATAAACCGGTTTGTTCCATCAATTCAGCAATACGGTTTTTTCGCTGTGACGGAGAAAGATCAGTCAGATTTACAAGGGCTTCCTCCACATTTTTGGATGTACTCCATGATGGATTTAGCGTTCCGCCAGCATCCTGAAATACCGCTTGAATCTTGCCACGATATTTTCTCCATTCTCGCAAACCCCATTTTGTGGTATCTACGCCATTGATAAGGATGCGTCCTTCAGATGGGCGTTCCAATCCGATCATCAATCGAGCCAAGGTGCTTTTTCCGCTGCCGCTTTCTCCCATAATGGCGATGCTATGACCCTGCTCCCATATCAGAGTGGCATGATCCAATGCACAAAATGTCTCCCCCTGCGCATCATAGTAGGTTCTGGTGAGGTTATCTAATTCAATGCGGTCCATTTCCAATTCACCTCCTCTCGGTGGCAAGCAGCTTCGGCAAAGCGCTTAGTCCATGGCTGTTGCGGGTGAATGAATAGCTGCTCAGTTGCCTGCGTTTCAATAATTTTGCCACGTTCCATCACATGAGTGATAGGGCATAGGGCTTTCATTGCCTCAGTATCATGGGAGATGAATAAAATCGCTGCTGTCTTTTGATATTTTCTCAGCAACTCCAGCAGTAAATCCCGATTTGCTTCATCAAGGGCACTGGTCGGCTCGTCTGCCAGAACATATTTAGGCTTCGTCCCCAAAATCAGTGCCATAGCAATCCGCTGGAGCATACCACCGGATAACTCTCCAGGATATGCACTTAGCACTCGCTTTGTATCGGTCAGGTTGACTTGCCGCAGCACATTTTCCGCAAGCGCATGAGCCTGTTTCTTGTCCAAACCAGTGTGCATACGGAGCGTTTCAATAATCTGACGTTCCATCTTTGCGTGTGGGAAAAACGCTGTCATTGGGTTTTGTGGAATAAATCCAATCGTCTTCCCGCAGAGCGCTCGGCGCTCTTTCACACCATGTATCAGCAAATTATCTCCATCCAGGAGAATTTGCCCCTGTGCGATCTCCAGATCACCACTGTTCATGCCCATAATGGATTTAATCAAAGTTGTTTTTCCAGAGCCACTAGCCCCAGTCAGTCCAATACAAGTCCCTTCATCAATAGATAATGAGACATCGGTTAAAATCGGTGTGTCATTTTTTACTTTCACAGTCAGATTTTTAATCTCAAGCATCAGGCCCCCTCCTTTTCCAAAAGCCTCCCTAAGTAGTTGAAACAGAGGGAGCTGATAAAAATAAAGAAGATCGGGTAAAAGAGCAACTGCGGATGAGTTCCAGCCAATGCCCTCGCATCGGAAAGCATAACTCCCCAATCAATTACATCATCACCCAGAGAAAGACCGATGAATGAGAAACCGGAAATCGCAATAATCATTTCTGCACAGGAAAGGCAAATAAATTGCACAACGTCACGGATAATATTGGGAAGGATATGTACCAGCATAATTCGCATTTTGCTTGCACCGCAGGCAATCGCGCACATGATGTATGCTTTGTCGTACTCACCCTCAATCAAAGTTTTAACCAACTTAATCATCCGAAGAACCAGCGATGCCGTCAGTGCCACTAACATGGTGGGGATACTATTCCCCCAAATACCAATAAAGATAATCAGATAAGCCACAGGCGGAATCGCTGTAACTGCGTTCAAAATACTTTCTGCAAGAATATTTCTGCGGCGTCCCGTCTTTGCCAGCAAGATGCCAAAGAAGATACCAAGCAAAATGACAATAGCTGATCCTACCAACACAATGCCTAAAGTTATTTTCCCGCCTTCGAGAATGCGTGAAAACTCACAACGGCCAAAATCGTCTGTACCAAACGGATATTCTGCGCTGCTGGATAGATATTTACCCCGAATATTTGTGGCCGTCGGATCGTGGGGTGCAAAGAACGATCCAAACAAGAAAAATAGCAATATTACAATCGGGATTGAATACGAGAGAATATGTTTTGTCCGGCTCATAGTCTGGCCCCCTCTCTCGCAGAAGCGTCCCGTTGCAAAATCCGCCGTAATATATCCGAAAGGATATTGAACATTACCAGCGAAAATGCAAGAAACAGAATTGTTGCGTGGATAACTGGTGAATCCCGATACAACACGCTGTCGATAATCAAATAACCAAGCCCTGGTAATGAGAACACGCGCTCTACAATCGCAGAGCCGGCCATACAAAGCCCGAGCATCTGGCAAAAGCTGGGAAGAAGTGTTACTACTGCGTTGGGGAGTGCATATCGCAATAAGATTTTTCCTTCTGATAAGCCTCTGCAACGAGCATAGAAAGCACTATCCTGCTCCATTTCTTTTTGAATATTATTCGCCAGCATAGGTGAAAACAGTGCAATACACCCAATACCAATGCAGACTGCGGCTGGGAGATATCGCATCAATCCTGTGTTTCCTGCCACCGATGTCAGGCCGAGCTTGACAGCAAAAATATCAAGGTAGGTGCTGGCAAAGAAAAAGGATGGGATGGACACCCCTGCAATACACAGAAAAATCAGTGCATGACCAATCATTCTTTTTCTTGTCAAATAACAAAGACAGCCGAATAGAAGAATGAAAACTGCTTGAATAACGGCTGAAATCAATACAATCGTTACTGTAATGCCAATAGCCGTTGTGACTTTCTCAAACACTGGCTGCCCGCTTACAAAGGATTTTCCAAAATCCAAATGGAGTGCATCCCGTACCCAAGTCACATACTGTACGGGCAGCGGATCATTGAGCCCCATATCTTCCCGCAGAGCCTCCATCTGCTCATCCGTAAAGCTAAATGCTGCAAATGATCGGCGAGCATATGCTTCTGCCGGATCAATGGGCGATAGGCGCACAAGCAGGAAAGAAATCAGCGTGACAACAACAAGCGTTATCAGCATTTCAAGGACTTTATTGACAATAAATCGCCTTGTTGCCTTGCTCATTTGTTTCCCTCCTAAAAAAATAAGCTTTGCGGTTAGAGAAGTCTAACCGCAAAGCTTATGATACTTCATATTTAATTATTGCTCCACTCCCAGAAGCCCCAATCTATCCAAAAAGCCAATCAATTTCTACTCTTTCGGTATTCGCTGGGAGATTGCCCTATGATCTCCTTAAAAGCAGTGGAAAATTTATTGGGATTTTCGTATCCGACCATTCCAGCTATCTCCGCTATTGACATCTTTGTTGTAACTAAGAGTTGGGTAGCTGCCTGCATTTTATATTCACGTTGAAATGCGTGGATTGGTTTCCCGTAGACCGCCTTAAAACAGTCCTTCAAAGCGGTAAGACTCATCCCATATCTATCTGCAATACTTTTCAATGTTTCTCGGCTATCTAATTGGTTTGCCAACTCACATTTTAGTACTTTAATCTTTTTGATTTGGTTAGCGGAATAGTATGCAGCAGTCTCAAAATTCTCTTGCGGGAGCATCTGGGAAAGCAGAAAAAGACTCTCCAATACTTTTAACCGTAAGTATCCCATAGGAGCTGTATCTCGTACTTCACAGATTTCTTGAAACACATGACGCAGATTGGGAGGAGTCTTAATAATCGAACAACAATGGCCGTCACAGAATTTGTCTATCAATTCTTTCAGATTTATTGAAACGCCCTCTACAACATTTTCAAAAATCAGTCCGGTTATATCTAAGTCGATAATAAATGCAACTCCATCGTAATATCCAATCGGAAATTCTGGTGGTTCTCGTTCGGGAGATAGAAGGCTAACCGCGAAATCTCCTTCACCCAAGTAGGTAACAAAGCCATGCTTATACTCACACTCAAATCTTCCGGCACGACAGTATGCTATTTCTAAAATGTTTGGCATCGCTCTACTTCGCATACGGCATGAGGAAGCCTCAAAAGTTGAATATGCTAAATCAATACCAGGAAATAGATGGTAGCAGTGCATAAATCCGTTTGGCGTATCGCATTGCATTTGGTACTTAGTTTCATTTTCGTTTTCTTCCATGATTTTTGCTTTAGTTCCAAAAACATCCAACTTTGCAATTTCTGCGTTTTCCATTAGCCGCATTTAGGAAACCATCTCCCTTTCGTAGTTAGTCATAAGTAATCAATACTATATTAGCACAATCATAAAGGAAAGTCTATTTTTATCATGCTCAAAACATGTTTGGATTTTGGAATTATAAAATGTAGGCAAAGAGCATATAGCATCATTCCATGTGCAAACTATGAAATATAGAATGTATATGGGTGATGTTGAATGGCAAAAGTTAAAGACTGCCCTGGCTTTGAAACCTTCGGTGCGGATGTAAAAGAAGCACGGAAGGCGAAGAACCTTGCACGAAAAGATTTAGCCGAAAAGGTGAACATTGATACCAGGTATCTTGCCAACATCGAAAATGAGGGCACGATCCCCAGCCTGCCGGTCATCATTCAGCTTGTAAGAATCTGCGGTCTGCCGATGGAGCGGTATTTCAATCCAGAGGTTATGCGGGAGGAAAGCGAGCTGCGTCAGCGGGTCGGACAGAAGTTAAAGCTCTGCCCGGAACAGTATTTACCTATCGTGGAAGGTGCCATTGACGGGGCCTTAAAAATTGAAAAGCCGAATGAAGAAACGGAGGGTGTCTGAACATCCTCTGTTTTTCTTATTTTGCGGGCATTTTGGGGCTTCCGCAACGCTTTATAAGTAGGGATAAGATACGGTAGCAAGCACAGCAAGCGAGTACCCGCTTGCGAATTTTGAGATTTTCAGGTCCCTTACCCGAAAATTCAAAATTGCTTGTTGGGATAGTCCCAAACCCTTATAAAGAACGGAGGCGGCGCATGGCAAACCGAAAGCGAAATATTCAAATAAAATTCTATGTCACGGAGGACGAAAAACGGCTCATAGACGAAAAAATGAGCCAGTTACCCACACGCAGATATGGCGCTTACCTCCGCAAGATGGCGATTGACGGATATATCATCTATACGGACACCGCAGATATCAAGGCATTTACCAAAGAGCTTTCCGCCATTGGTCGGAATATCAACCAGATTGCCAAGCGGATCAACGCCGGAGGTCCTGCGTATCAGGCCGACATGGACGAGATACGGGAAAGGCTGGATGAGATATGGCAGTTACAAAGACACATCCTATCAAGTCAACGCTGAAAGCCGCCATTGACTATATCTGTAACCCGGAAAAGACGGACGGAAAGCTGCTTGTTTCTTCCTATGGCTGTGCCGCCGAAACTGCGGATATCGAATTTTCCTGGACCCGCCGCCATGCCATCGACAAGGGAACGAACCTGGGGCGTCACCTGATCCAAGCCTTTCAGCCTGGGGAGGTTACGCCGGAACAGGCCCATGAGATCGGCATGGAGCTTGCAAAAGAAATCCTGGGCGGCAAGTATGAATTTGTACTTACCACCCATATAGACAAAGATCATGTTCATAACCACCTGATTTTCAATGCGGTCAGCTTTGCGGATCACAAGCACTATCATTCCAACAAGCGGAGTTATCACTATATCCGCCGCACCTCCGACCGGCTTTGCAAGGAACACGGTCTGTCTGTCATCATCCCCGGACAGGACAAGGGCAAGAGCTATATTGAACATCAGGCTGCACAGAACGGCACCAGCTATAAGGCAAAGTTGAAAGCTGCCATTGACCGGCTTCTGCCAGCCTGTTCCGATTTAGAAGAACTGCTTCGTCGCCTGCAGAGAGAAGGCTATGAGATCAAGCGGGGCAAATATATCTCCGCCAGAGCGCCGGATCAGGAACGATTCACCCGTCTGAAAACCCTGGGTGTGGACTACACCGAAGAAGCCCTTGCCGCCCGGATTGCCGGACGTTCCAGACCTTCCCGCCAGCCGAAACAGCGGAACGGAAAGATCAGCCTGCTCATTGATATCCAGAACAACATCAAGGCACAGCAGAGTGCAGGCTTCACCCATTGGGCGAAGCTGAACAATCTGAAACAGGCCGCCAAGACCATGAATTTCCTGACGGAACACGGGATAAGCAGTTATGGAGAACTGGAAAGCAAATTGACCGCAGTATCCGCACGCAGGGATACCGCTCATGCAGAGATCAAGCGGATAGAAAGCAGAAGTGCCGAACTTGCCCTTGTGATGAAGCATGCCGGAACTTACCGTCAGCTAAAGCCGCTTTATGACCGATACCGCAAATCAAATGACAAAGAAAAGTTTCTGCGGGGGCATGAGAGCGAGATCATCCTTTTTGAAGCGGCCGCCAGAGAATTGAAACGGCTGGGGGCTGTGCCGCTGCCGACAACGGAAAGCATGAAAACGGAGCTTGCTAATCTCAACGCAGAAAAGGAACGGCTCCTTACAGAGTACAAAACCGCAAGAACCGAAGCCCAGGAATACGATACCGTCAAGCAAAATGTGGATGCGCTGCTGGCCGTTCCAAAGGAACAGGAACAACAGCGGCGGCATGAACTTGAATAATTTTCTCTAAAAGACGCTGGGCGTAGCTCCTGGCATCCTGTATAATGGAACTGCGGAAGGAGGTTTTACCGATGACAAGAAGCGAAGCAATCAAAGCATTTTTCTTCAAAAGCGTACTGCCCGTAATCGTGGCGCTGATCCTGTATTGTATCTTCAAATCCGCCTGCATGAAGAACGGAGAGCTTGACTATGTATGGCTCTGGATACTCTGCGGGCTGCCGTTTGGACTTCATCGGATGTGTCTCTGGATCGTGCCGGGCGGCGGCTCCCTGGGTGGAGGGATCGCCCTGTTTGCGTTGAACTTCATTATCGGCGGCGTGATCGGCGGTTTCGTTCTGGCATGGCGGCTGATTGTGGCAGTGTGGTATGTGCCGCTGACAGTGTACCGGCTGATCGTTGGATGATTTTTTTGCGTCATGGAAATATGGAAAACTGCCGCTCGTGCCGATGGAAAAGCCATTCACAGCCTGATGGAAAAAGACAAGCCTTTTCCCACAGGTCTGCAAACAACTTTCCCACAGCCTCACAATCCTGGCAGTTTACGCACATTCCCACAACGCCTACTACGGCGGCTATCCATCCTTTCCTATCCAATCCTAAAAAAATACTATGGAAATCCTTCTCTAACTGAGGTACAGTTTGTACCCCTGTTCAAATAATTTGATTAAAAAGAAAAAGCGGGAGTACAGCCGATCGGACGAACCGAAAAGCTGTACTCCCGTTTTGCGTGACAGAAAGTGTTTGAAATCAAGCTTTTTTCTTCATGTGCCAGCAAGCAGACCGACACATGAAAAATCATAAAGGCTCTCTTTGAAAATACGAATACAGGGAATTATTCTGCGTTTTTCGCCCCCTTATCCTCACAGATTTTAGACCGTTTGGAACTGTAATGCGGGCAAGCGACCAGACATACCCGGAAACTCTGCTTGCAACCGTGAACACATTTTTTGCAGATATGGTTATACTGCCGCCTGCCGTTCTCGCCCAGGAAGAACGCCCATTCCAGCCGCCACTTCTTGCTTCGGCTCATAGGCAGTCATGCTCCGGCACATCACGACCGGGCTTCTTGCCCTCCGGTGGCTTATGCTCGGCACACTCCCGTTTTGCGTCCTCTAACCGATCACGGATGGAAGGCTTCTCCGGCGTTGTCCGTTCTGCGTACTCCTGGGCTTTTTCCAATTCTTCGCCACGTCTGCCGTTGTTGATAACGCCGTCGATCATGCCGTAGTCATCCTCCAGCGTCATTTCAGCGGTGCGGAGAGGATTGTCCTTTTCCGGCTGCTCCGCTGCCACGGCAAAGGCCCGTGTACCGTTTCCCATGATAAGATACTTTCCATCATCGGAAATATGGTGGACACCATAACCGGCTGCCTCCATCTGCTCCCGGCTCATAGCCGTCACCTGAAAGCTGCCCCTCGGTGTCTGCACACGTTCGCCAGTTTCAAAACGGTCTGGCAGATAAGCGAGGTCTTGCTTCTCTGCCGGGACAGGGAGAACAACGATATTGCCATTGATCTGCATAAATCGTTCCGGCGTTTTGAACTGTTCCGTGTATTTCTGGATTAGTTCCGGGGACAGGGAGGCAAAATCTTCCTCACCAAGTCCAACCACCAGGAAAGTCCCTGCTACGATATCATAAATTTTTCCATTTTCATCCCGCAGCCCACGGTTCAGGTCAAGCCCGATGAGCTTTCCTTCATCATTGCAAACCAGCGCCACCGGGTCAGAATAGGGATAAGTTGCGCCAATGTCTCCGCCGACCTCCGCCTGCAGGGAATGAAGATCGGGGTCGATCTCCTTCACATAGGGTTCCTTCATAGGTTCCACTACAAGCACAGTCATCTTTTCCGAGGCAGCCCTTTCCGCAGCGGACAGCATTTCATCCGCATGGGACTTCTCCGGGTCCTCCAAAGCTGCCTTGACCTCCGCCGGGTCAAAATCAAGAAATTCCTCATAGCCCGTGGCGTCCTTGAATTTTTCGATCTCCGAGGGAAGATAGTCCTCCTGCGTCTGCCCCAGCGCCGCCAGCTTTTCATCCAGTGCGGAAATGCGTCCGGCCATCAGATTTTCATACAGTTCTTCCTTTGCGGCGTGTGTCTCCGGGTGCTCCGCCGCATACTGCGGATCGTTCTGACGGAAAAACTCGTCCATGTCAAAGGCGATATCCATAGCCCACTCGGATTTTTCTTCTTCGGGAAGATCGTCCTGGAAGGCCATCACCCGGTATTCGTCGGGGATGCTGCCGCGCTCACCGTCGTAATACTCATGGAAACTGTCACCCGTATCACGCACATAGCCCTGATCCGTGAAGGTGCCGTTTTCCTCCAACGCAACGTCCCGGCCGTAGGCCTCATAGTCGATGTAATTCTGCAAATGCTCTGGCACCTGCATAACGTCCAGTTCTTCGATGTAATAGCGGCCCAGATCGTCATAGTCATGGATATCGGGGTAAACCTCATAGCAATCCAGATTCTCGGTGAGGTTGATGATCTCCTGCAGGCTGCCGCAATGGTCGCCCATTTCCATACCGGCCTGAAACTGTGCGTATTCGCTTTCGCTCATTTCCTCCAGCTTCGACGCCAGATAATTCAGCTCGTCCAGACTTTCGTATTCGCCCAGCTTGCTGTAAAGACCATCCACATAGCAGTCATAGTCCGTGATGAACCATTCTTCATAGGGCTGTCCGAAGTCATCCTTCTGGCCGATCCCAATACGCTTGAACACTTCTTTCAGTTCCTCGGCGGTGGTGGGAAACTTCACCCACTCGCCCACAAGCTCGCCCTCATTGTACTTTCCAAGATTGGTGATAAAGGCGGCAAAGGGATAATCCTTGTCGTGATCGTAATATGGCATATCAGCACCTCCTTACAGTTCCGGCACAGACTTTTCCTTATGGGGCTGCGCCTTGTTTTTCTCCGCACATTCCTTTTTGCCCTGTTCCAGCCGTTCCCGGATGGAGGGCTTTTTCTCCGGCTCCGCAGGGCGTTCATGCACCCACTCGTCGCCGGAAAGAGAAATATATCCGTGTTCCGTAAAATGGCCCTGTTCCTCCTGCATGGCGTACTTGCCAAAAGGAACAGGGTCGATCGCTTTCAGAAGTTCCGGGGGCAGCAGCATATCCATGTGCTGTGCCAGATACCGCCAGCCCAGATCGTTCAGATCGTGGATATTGGGCTCAAATACGAAATAGTCGATGTTGTCCGCAAACTCCTTGAACTGCTCCGGCGCTGTCAGCTTGAAGGGCGATGCCTGCACCGCCGCCAGCACCTCCCGGTCCTCCGGGGAGAGGGCAGCCACCGCCGCCCTCACTTCGGGTAAATGTTCTAAAGTCTTATTTTCTGCCATCAGCACCAACCTTTCTTTTCGGAAATTCCAGCTTAAAATTGATGTACTTGCCGCCCGTGTCATTCAGGATCACCGCAGCGTCATAAGTGGCCTGTTTCTTTTCAGACCACATTCCCTTGACATTGGTGCGACCCTTTTTCAGAAGGTCCGTTGCCATCTTCTTTGTCAGCTCCTTCTTGCGGCTCATCCAGAAGCGGTCATTTTTCCAGAGGACAAAACCGCAGGACCGATCCGAACACGCAAAATTCTTTTTACCTTCATAGATCGGCTGGCCGCAGCGGGGGCAGGTACCGATCACTTCCTTCTCCGGGGCAAACAGCTTTTTGCCGTCCTCGGAAATGCAGGAATAGGTGGACACGATCTCTTGAACCATCGTGCGGATACCGTCCATAAAGGTATCCGGGTCAGTGCCGCCCTTTGCGATCTCCGTCAATTTCTGTTCCCATTTCGCTGTCAGCATGGGAGAGGTCAGCGGCTCCGGCAGAACCGTGACAAGGTTGATACCGGCTTTTGTGGGGATCAGGCTCTTGCCCTTGCGTTCCACAAATCCGGCTGCCACCAGCTTCTCGATGATGGCCGCCCTGGTCGCAGGCGTGCCAAGACCTTTTCGCTCCGCCTCATCGGGAATATCATCCTTGCCTGCGTTCTCCATAGCGGACAGGAGGGTATCTTCGGTGTAAGGCTTCGGCGGCTGGGTGAAATGCTCGGTGACGGAAACCTCCGCGCCGTCAAAAGTCTGCCCTTCGGTGAAGTCCGGGAGCGTGCCGCCGTCCCCGTCCGCAGGTCTTTCTTTCAGGGAGGCACGGAAAATGCGGTCGATCTCCCGCCAGCCTTCGGAGAGGATGCGCTTACCCTTTGCGGTAAAGGAATGGCCGCCGCAGTCGAAAGTTGCCGTGACTGCCTCATACACATACGGCTCCGCCGACGCACACAGCAGCTTGCAGCAGACAAGGAGGAACAAATTGCGCTCACCCAGAGGCAGAGCCTTGATATCCGCTTTTTCAATCTCCATAGTCGGGATGATAGCATGGTGGTCAGATACATCCTTGTCGGAGCTCATGGCCTCCACCAGCGGGAAGAAGTTGCTGATCCCGTCAAAGGGCGGCACCTTCGCCGCCAGATGGATGACGCAGGAGGCTGTTTCCGTCATGTCGGAGGTCAGATACCGGCTGTCCGTGCGGGGATAGGTCAGCAGCTTCTTTTCGTAGAGGCTCTGGGCGTAGTCAAGGGTCTGCTTCGCCGTGTATCCGAACAGGCGGTTCGCCTCCCGCTGCAAGGTGGTAAGATCATAGAGCTTCGGCGGCTGTTCCTTCTTCTGCTCCTTCGTGACGGAAGTACAGGTGACGGCCGCACCCTTGCACATGGCCGCTGCCTGTTCCGCCTTCGCCGGATCAGTGAATTTCTCCGACACTGCTTCGGCTCCATCCAGCGTCAGGCGCAGCAGATGATATTTTTCTTTGTGGAACAGCGTGATCTTCGCGTCACGCTCCGCCAGCATTGCCAGTGTGGGGGTCTGAACACGGCCCACATTCAGGGTGCGGTGATAGAAAACGGAGAAAAGGCGCGTGGCGTTGATCCCCACCAGCCAATCCGCTTTCTGGCGGCAGAGGGCGGATTGATACAGGGCTTCATAATCGGCGCCGGGGCGCAGGTCAGAAAAGCCCTCTCGGATAGCGCTGTCCTCCATCGAGGAAATCCAGAGGCGAAGGACCGGCTTGCGGCATCCGGTCATTTCATACACCAGTCGGAAGATCAGCTCACCTTCACGCCCGGCGTCACAGGCATTGACAATGGTATCCACATCGGGGCGGTTCATCAGGGCACGGAGATTTTCAAAAGCATCCTCCTTGCCCGGTGCCAGCACATAGCGGAACGGCTCCGGCAGAATGGGAAGATCGTCATAACGCCATTTCTTGAAACGCTCGTCATAGCCGCCCGCATCCATCGGGGATACCAAGTGCCCCACGCACCAGGATACAAGAAGGCCATTGCCCTCATAAAAGCCGTCGGCCCTGGATGAAGCACCCAGGGCCGATGCGATAGATTTTGCCACACTCGGTTTTTCTGCGATAATCAGTTTACTCATTATTTTCCTCCGTTTCCTTGTCCTCGGTCAGATATTCTTCTTCATCTTCCAGGTCGAAATCATCCAGATCAGCGGGAACTTTCTTTCCCTGCTTCGGTTTCAGCACCAGGAAATAGACCGCCGTACCGCCTCCGGCTGCAAGGATCAGCAGCACCGCCAGGATCGCCCCGGTATTGCTTTTCTTTTCGGGTTCCGGATTCTGCGGTTCGGTGGGCTCCGCAGCTTTCTGTTCTGTGCCAACACATTCACTAAGGTTTTTTACGCAGACCGGGCAAGCAGTGTTGACCGCTCCGGCCTGGCACTTTTCCGTACAGGTGCAGACAATAGGTGTTTCCGCCTTTTCTCCATCCTCCGTGAGTGCCATGAGGTCGGCTTCATCCACCTGATTCAGAAAATGCACGGTTTCCTCGCCCTCGTCGTCACGGTCGATAATGAGATAGAACACATTGCCGTTCTTCGTTTCCACTGTAATAAACTGCTTGCCGCTGGCGGTCGGACTGCCGATATCGTCAATCAGCGAAAGGTTCCCGTCCGGCGTCAGGGCGGCACCGTCATTCAAACCACCGCCCAGCATCCCCAGCAGATTTTCCAGTGTTTCCGCATCCAGAGAGAAAGAACCTTCTCCGGGACCAGCCTCGCCGTCACTTACCGTCATGTAGCCGGAATAGACATAGCCGACCTTTTCCGGCAGGATGACCTTCAGCCAGTCGCCGTCCGTGCCGATCACCTTCACGGTCGTTCCGTTAGGAAGCTGGGTGAAGGCGGTATAATCCATTCCGGCGCCAGTGCGGACATTTAGATTGCCGCCGCCCGTGGTGACGGTGCCGGTCTGCCCGGAGTCATTTTCGCCGGAACTGAACTGGATACCGTCCTCGGTGACGGATACCGTGACCTGGCTGCCTGCCAAAGCGGAAAGCAGATCAGAGACATCCCCAGCCGTTTCCTGTTCAGCCACGGACTCCGTGCTTTCCTCGCCGCCGCTGGCAAAGGCGGTGATAGAAAAAGCGGCAGTGCTGAGCACCACCGCCAAAAGAGCCGATACCATTTTTGTCATAAAGTTATGCTTCATCCTCGTATCCCTCCGTTTCCTCATTCTCGGTGTTGCCCTCCTGCAGCATACCTTCCGGCAGGGAGATCATACCGCTGGCATAGGCTTTCAGGAAGGCGGTCAGTTCCTTGTTGTCCATCTTCACGGCTTTCACCATGCGGACGATTTCCAGATTTTCTTCCTCCGCAAGCTGGGCCTCCAGCGCACGAAGGCGTTTCTGCTGCTCCGCAATCTTTTCTTTGGTTTTCGCAATGTCATTGCGAATCTTCTGTGTCGTTGCCATAAATCAAATTACCTCCATATCGTTTTTTAGTTGTAGGGCGGTCGCCCGAAAGCGTAAAAGTGGGATTGCCAGTAGCTTGTGTTAATATCTGCATACTGGATGGGGTCGCCGCAGTGCAGCATTTTTCCACCGCCCACATAGATACCCACATGGGAAACGCCCGGTGTATCGTAAGTTCCGACGAAAAAGATCAGGTCGCCGGGTCTTGCGTTGGCAGAGGATACCGGGGTGGAAATATTGTAGAGCCCCTGGGCTCCCAGCCTGCCCGTATTGCAGACGCCGCTTTGCGTCAGCACCCAGGACACGAAGCCAGAGCAATCAAAAGAAGTGTTCGGATTGCTGCCGCCCCAGACATAGGGATAGCCGATGTACTTCTCCGCCTCGGTAATGAGCGCTGCAAAGGTTTCATCTTCCAGTGCGGAAGGCGGAATATCATAGGTGGTGGGCGGTTTGGTGTACTTGTCTACATAGCCGGAGCCTGGGAACAAATCTTCCCGGTTTCCCAGCGTTGCCATATAGACCGCATACAGGGAAAGTGTTTCTTCGTCCATGATGTAGACCGGCACATGGGAAAGGTCGAAGTTTTCCAGCTTCACCTTGCAGATATAGTAGTTGTACGGTACTTCCACGTCATAGTCATTTCCTTCGCTGTCTGTCCGTGTCTCCGTCCGATAGCGTACCTCCACTTCCACGGTCTGCGTCAGGATGTACTGCTTTTCAAAGAGCATTTGCAGTTCCTCCTGAACCTCATCGATGGTAAACACCCCTTCATGGAACGCCGTGAGAATGGAGATCAGCACATAAGGGTCATGCTCGATCTCGTCCAGGTCAAAACGGTATTCATCATATCCAGAGTGCAAAGCCTCATAGTGATCCAGCTCGTGTTGAAGTTCCTGCTCCAGTTCGCAGTAGGCCGCCTCTGCAGCCAGCATATCCGCGTCCTCGGAGAGATAAGAGGAAGTAAATACGCTACCTATGCCGGAGCCCGCCATCATGGAACAGGAAGATACCCCGCCAAACAGCAGGGCAACACAGGCGCCAATGCCAATCACCAGCAGCACCGCCCGGCTATGGTGCTTGATGTAGAGGAATGTTTCCTTGAATGCGTCCTTTGCTTTCTGCGCCGCACTTTTCGCCGTGGCCGCTGTGTTCTTTGCGGTTTTCTCTGTCTGTCGCAGTTCCTTTGCATAGTTCCGCTTGATCCGCTGTTTCTGCAGAAAGCGGGATACCGGGTTAGAAGCCGCCAATGCAGGATCATCATGCAGTGCCTTTTGGTAAAGGTAGTCGGCGTTTGCCTTAAAAGAAGCCTGCTCTGCCTTCGCCGCGTCACGCCAGAGCTTTGTGCGGTGATGGTGAACGGCGGCACGGACTTTGCCTTTTCCGTAGGCAAGCCCGCGTTCCGTCAGCACCTCGCCCTTGTGTCCAGCCTCAACACCCACATTTTCCTGTTCCACCTCATGCACCTTCGCATGGGCGGCATGGACGATCTCATGGACCGGCCGGGAAAGCGGATTGTGCCGCAGGCGTCCATTGGGGCGTTTCTCCACTTCTTCAAAGTGAAGCTGCATCTTGCCTTTTCCGGCTGCTTCGTCAAAAACATGCTCGGTACGGAGAACTTTCTTTGTGGGGATAGCGGCCTTTGCCGCGTCCAGCCTGTCCGCCGCACGGTCGGAACGGTCGATGTACTTTCCAAGTGCGGGATCGGCACGTTCTTCCTCGATAAATTGCAGGCGGGAGGACGGGCGCTGCCTTGCGGCAGAACCATCCCGCACCGCCTGGGTATCAGCCTTTTCCGCCTTTCGTGCGCGTTTCTTTTCATGGTGTTCCGCCGCACGCAGGGCAAGGTCAGCCGCAGCACCAGCGGATTCTTCCGAAGAAGCGGACAGCTCCGTTTCCGGCTCCCGGCTGCTGATATGTTCCACCTCGCCCGTGGCAAGGTTTTCCGATACCGCACCGTCACGGGTCATTTTCTGCGTGATCTTATCGGTCGCTTTCAGTTCCCTCATAGGCAGTCACCTTCCTTTCCATAGGGGCAGAAGTCACCGCAGGTGCCATTCTCGATCATGGCGATATAGCGGAAAATGGGATATGCCTGGGGCGGGCAGACCGCATTTCCCAATGTTTTCAGCCGCAGTGCCCTGTCATCCATGCGCTCGGTCATGCGGGGGATTCCTTCCGGTTCGGCGGTCCAGAGGATACGTCCGTCCATCCTTTCGGGAAGCCCATGAGCCATTCCACCCAATCCGGGTTCAGTGCCGCTGTTTCGGACACCGGCCGCTCCTGGGAGATGATCTGCGCCGACAGGTTCCCGTCCTTCTTCGCCGGATCGAAGGCTGATGGCTTCAAGGTCGAACGGAAACCGTCCGACGCCACCGGGGTCAGATAGAATACCGCCGCCGACAGGCTCAGGCTCCAAATCGCCCCGTTTCGGTTCCTCTTGCGGAATATCCCATTGTCCGACAGGAACACATCCAGGCTTGCCGCGTCCCTGGCGGTGTTGTTGTCGGAGGCAAGGGGTGTGGGAAACATCAGCCGCGACGATAAAAGTTCGCTGGCGCTCATGCCATGCGCCGACGCCGCAAGCCGGAAATACGAATGGGAGAACAGCGTATCCCGCTTTTGCCAGGTCAAAGATCGTTTTGTCGAGCCCCATATTGATGAAGCCAGCAACATTTTCCCCAAGCACCCAACGGGGCCGCAGCTCGGTAATAACGCGGCACATTTCCGGCCACAGGTAGCGTTCATCCGCAAAGCCCTTCCGTTTTCCGGCGGTGGAGAAGGGCTGACAGGGAAAGCCGCCTGAGATAACGGTAACTGTTTCAAGTCCTGTTTTTTCAAAAAACGCCTCCTTCGTAAAAGTAGTAATATCCCGGAACCTGGGAACATCCGGCCATCGTGCGGAGAGGACGGAGTGCGGAAAATCCGCCCACTCACACTGGCAGACGGTTTCAAACCCGGCAGCCTCCGCCGCCAGGTCCAGACCGCCAATGCCGGAAAACAGGCTCACATGGTTCAGTTTATTCATGGTCCTTCGGCGCACGGAACGGTTCGATCTCACTTTCCAGCTCCGCAAGGACCGCCTCCATATCCGCCGTGACCGCCTTGCTTCTGGCAATCAGCCGGTTCATCACATCAAAGAAGGTTTCGCCCTCCTGTTTTTCTTCTGTATGCAAATAGCGGGGATCATTCATGTTCGTTTTCTCCTTTCCCGGTTTCACCAAGTTTTGTCGTCATAATGCTGTAAAGTTCATTGTCCTTCGGGAAGTCATCCACAAAAGGAAGGATCACATTACCGAAGAAGATCAGCCCCTCGCCGGGGCCTGCGTTGCTGATATGCGCCGCCTGCTGGTTGGAGATATTCAGGCGCTCGCAGAGGATTTTCCTGTCTCCGCTGGCCTGGTTCAGAAGGTACACAAAATCGCTGTTTTCAAAGATATTCTCGATTTCCGGGGAGGAAAGCAAGTCCTTGATGTTCTGCGTGATCCCCGTGGGAATACCGCCCCATTTACGAAAGCGTTTCCAAATCTCCACGCTCCAGGAACCAACCTCGCCGCGCAGCAGAAGGTGGAACTCGTCCACGAAATACCAGGTAGATTTGCCCTGATCCCGGTTCTGGGAAACACGGTTCCATACCTGGTCCTGGATCACCAGCATACCCAGGCTTTTGAGCTGCTTTCCCAGCTCCTTGATATCGAAGCAGACAATGCGGTTGTTGATATCCACGTTGGTACGGTGGTTAAAAACATTCAGGCTGCCATGCACATACAGTTCCAGTGCCGCCGCAATCCGCTGTGCCTCCGGCTCCGGCTGCCGTTTGATCTCGTCATACAAATCTTCCAGCAGCGGCATATTCTCCGGGCGTGGGTCTGCGATATAGGGGCGGTACACGATCCGCACGGCACGGTCAATGACCGTCTTTTCCACCGGCTCCAGACCGTTCCGGCCGCCTGCCGCCAGTTCACAGAACGACAGGATAAAGTCAGATTTCAACGCCAGCGGGTTATCATCTTCGCTGTAATTGAGATTGATATCCATAGGGTTCACATACTGCGTACTGGTTGGAGAGATTTTGATGACCTGTCCTTCCAGACGATTCACCAGCGGAAAGTATTCCGCCTCCGGATCGCAGATCAGGATATCGTCCTTTGTGTTCAGGAATACCCCAACGATGGAACGCTTTGCGGAAAAGCTCTTGCCGCTGCCGGGCGTACCTAAGATCATGCCGTTGGGTGTTTTCAGCTTTTTGCGGTCGGCAAGGATCATGTTGCCGGAAGTGGCATTGAGCCCGTAGTAGAGAGCTTCGCCACCGTGGAAAATCTCCTGTGTGGTGAAGGGAACGAACACCGCCACCGCCGAAGTGGTAAGCCCGCGCTGTATCTTAATGCGGTTGACACCCAGGGGCAGAGCCGACACGAAGCCGTCCTCTTGCTGGAAGTCCAGCCGCACCAGGGAGCAGTTATATTTCTGTGCCACGCTTGCCGCACGGAGAAGGTCATTCTCCAGCTTTTGCCTGCTGTCTGCAAAGTTCACCACCAGGAAGGTCATTAGGAACATTCGCTCATTTCTGCTTTGCAGGTCACGGAGGATGTTCTTTGCCTCGCCTGCGTAGGTGGCAAGATCGGTGGGGATGATATCCATATCGAAACCTTCCCGCACTGCCTTTTTCTGTGCATCGATCTTCATACTGTCAATGTCGGTGATCTTCCGCTTGACCGTTTTGATCGCCTCGTTCTGATCCATACTGTGGATATGGAGGCTGACAAGCAGCCTGCTGTCCGTATCCAGCAGCTCGGTAAGCATACGGTCATCCATTTCCGGTGCGCTGATCTGCAGAAAGGACACGGCACAGAATTTATCCGCCATCGTGAACTTCCGTGCTTCACCGAAGCGGAAGGAAGATGGTGCGATAAAATCCTGAACCGACAGGCCGGAAGGGGCAAGCCAGCTCCATTCAAAGGCAAACCGTTCCCCATCCGGGTGCAGGATGCCGTGGAGCATTTCCAGCCACTCCTTGCCGCCAAGCTCTTTTGCCAGAGCACCCATGACCTTGAAATGGTTGAGGGCATCCATGACGATCCGAGAAAATCGTGCCCGTGCGGTTTTGCTGTCCCGTGCCTCGATGGTGAGTGTCAGGTACTTTGTTTTGATAAGACCGTTGTTGCCCCGTTCAAGCTGCTTGCGGAGCATTTGTGTGTAAAGCTCACGGATATGGTCGAAATGATCTCCCTGCGCCGCGATCTCGATACGCTTTACAAAATCCTCCCGGTTCATGCGGCGGCTCACAAGGGAAAGCTGCATCCCGATAGAAGCGTCATGGGCGTTATACATATCGCAGAGAGCTTCAAAAATCGCCGTCTGGTCGTCAGGCTTTGCAAGCTGATAATTCACATCCTCGAACTCGATACACTTCGACCAGGTGTGGTCGTCCAGCTTGCACAGACCGTCCGGATACATCTGGCGGAACGGTAAGGTATCCTGTGCGGAATGTACCCTGCCGTCGCCTCTGGCGGTTTCCAGGATACGGCTGATCTCACGCTTTTCCGCGGCGGTTAGCTTTACCGTGGGTTTTGCCGCCTGCCGTGCCTGCGGCTCTGGCTTTCGCTTTCTGAACAATGGCTTTCACCTCCTTTTCCGCCTGGGCCTGCCGCTCCAGGGCTGCGTAGAAATTGTTTGTCTGGTAAGGCCGTTCTTTCGTCCGCAGGAACATACAGCGGATGACCTGTCCGGCCACCACTTCCAGGGGTTGGCCGTGCCGCTCATACATGGCAAGCAGAAAGAACGGGAGCATGACGATAATCATGCAGAACGCGGCGGCGCTGTTGCTGGCCGTGCGTCTGAGCAAAAAGAAAAGCGGTACTCCGATGAGTGCCGCCGCTCCGAAACATATAAGCTGCCGTTTGGTAAGCCCAAACAGCACTTTGGATTTTACTTTCGTCAAATCCTTTGGAATGGTTACATACGCCAATTTATCAAGCCTCCTTAATGCGCTCCGAACAGGCTCTTAGAGAGGCTGCCGGTCTTGAACAGGGCGAAGCACAGCAGGACCGTGTAGCCCATGCAGGCCCATATCGCGCCTGAGATATTTCCGTCCGTGGCGATACTCTGTACCAAAACAGAGTAGATTCCCACGCACACCATGATAAGAAATGCCTGGAACGCCAATGCAAACAGGGATTTCAAGTAGTTCTGCCCCGTATGGCTCCAATCCCGGTTCGTCATGGTGGCAAGTGGGATCGGTCCAACGGAAGTGGTCAAATACACCTCGATCATGCGACCGTAGATAACAAGCATGATACAGATGGAAAGGGCGTTCATGGTAAGCCCTACGAAAAGGGACTGGAACCACAGTCCGAACAGTTCTCCTGTGCCCAGAGCTTCAAGCTGCGCCTCCATATCCGTGATGACGCTGCTGATATCAATGGAGGTATTCCCGATGATGACGCCTGCGCTGCTGTTCACAACGCTTTGCCCGACATCGAAGATACCCATGACGATATTCCATGTGTTCGTCACAATGAGAACGGCACAGAATGTTTTGAAAATCCACTTGAAGAACATCCAGGTGTCTACATCGTGCAGGTTATTTTTCTCTGTCACAAGCTGGATCAGCTCATAACACATTACGAATGTCAGGATAACCCCGGCGATTGGAACGATCACCGTTTCAGAGAGGTTTCGGATCATAGAAAAGACGCCGCTGTTCCATGCCAGCGGCGTCTGTCCCACTTCACCGGCGATCTCGCCTACTTTGGTATTGACCGTATCGAACATGCCCGACAGGTTTCCCGTGATCCCCTCGATGAGCAGCCCTCGGAGCCATTCATCGAGTTTGTCGAGTATGCCGCCCATAAGCGATCACCGCCGGACGATCAACCGAACAGGCCGGAGAGCAGAGGTACAAGGGTGATGCCGATGAGGGCGACACCGCCGCCAGCCATCAACTGTTTCATACCCTGGCTTTTGGAAGCAGGGTTGTCCTGGCCATAACCTTCCAGAAGGTTGATAACGCCCCAGATACCAAGACCTGCGCCCAGGGCCACTACGAGAGTCTGCAAAACACCAACTGCACTGTTGAAAAATGCCATAAAATAATCCTCCTAAAAAATGTTTTTGATTTGGGTTTAAGTAGTTGCGTCAATCTCGTACACATCGAAGGTGTCCGTGGGTTTTACCACGGCACGCTGCTTCTTCATGTACCGTTCCATGTCAAAGACATTTTTAGGGTCGGCGTCGGCCGTGTATCTGTAATTCGGGTGCTGGGTGAGGTCGTACTTGTCCGAAAGGAACGGGCGCACGCCCCGCAGCATGAAGATACACTTGCCGCCGTCCATCACTGCCAATTCGTCCTGGGTCATCAACTCCTTTCCTAATTTCTGATAACTGAGGCCGTGGGAAACCTGGCTGCCCCGGTTTTCGGACTGGTTATAGAGATCAATGGTCTCTTTCCCCAGCAACTCCGAAATTTCCTTGAGCGTGGATTTCTCCTTGCCTCCCAAAAACAAGGTGCTGTCACAGTTACCGACGATGGTATCTGCCGCGTCCTTGTAGATGGTTTTTAACTGGCTCTGCGACTGCAAAATAATAGAAGCCGATATCTCACGGCTTCGGATGGTGGCAATCAGCTTATCGAAGTTCGGTATCTGGCCGATGTTGGCAAACTCGTCCAGGATCAGACGGACATGAACGGGCAGCCGTCCGCCGTAGTAGTCATCCGCCTTGTCGCAGAGCAGATTGAAAAGCTGACTATACATGAGGGCGGCCACGAAATTGAAAGTGCTGTCCGTATCTGACAGGATCACAAACAGCGCTGTCTTTTGGTCGCCCAGGGTATCCAGTTCCAGTTCGTCATATTCCATCAGGTCCCGCAGCTCCTTGATATCGAAGGGAGCAAGCCGGGCACCGCAGGAAATGAGGATGGATTTTAAGGTCTTGCCAGAGACGAAAAGTCAAGGACTTTTTCATCAAATTCACAAAGAAGTCACATTTTGCGGACTTCCTCACGGAGCAGACGCTTGATTTTGTCCTCCATCGTCTCTTTTGCGGTCTGGCTGAAATGGACACGGACGATATAGGTTGTCTTGCCGATCTGCTTTCTGACAGTCGGGCAAGTGGCGGTGTTAGTTGCGGTATTGTTCATTCAAAATCCTCCTGTAAATGAAAAATGCCCGGTGACTGTTCATCATCGGGCGGTGTCGGTATGATGGAACAAGGCAAGGCGGCAACATTAAGGTATCTATAAAAACCTTGCCGTCTTTGCCACGCTTGCCGTGTTCCTGTTGTCAGTTTCGGAGATAGCAGACCCATGCTGTGCTGTCTTTCTCGGTCACAAGTCTGTCCCCGATACGGCTCTTTGCCGTTCTCATGGTGCGTGAAGAAATCCCATGCTCATTGACTGCCTTTTCCAACTCTGCGCTCGGCATACGCTTTCCGTCCGCAAGCAGTTCCAGAATGAGCATTTGCGCCTGTGCGGTCTTGCTCTCGGTCTTGGCGGTGTCTGTCCCGGCAAGAAGCTCGTCAGCGGTAATGTCATAAGCCCCTATCCACTCAAAACCTTTCTCATCTCCCAGAGAAAAGGCAAGGGACTGTCCGGGCGGCGCAAGGGAGCTTTTCTCATGGATAAGCACCCTCGTTGTCGGACTGTCCTTCAGCTTGCCAATAAAGAGCAGACTGCGGACTGCCGCCGTGATGTCGATAGACCCTAATCCCCGATAGGTGCTTTGCGTTCCTGCGGCTTTGTTCAGGTGTCCGATCAGCACGATAGCGCACCCGGTAGCCTGTGCAATGTCTCCCAAACTGCGGAATATCGGGCGCACCTCGTTTGCTCTGTTCATGTCCACATCTGCGCCCAGAAACGCCTGTACCGGGTCAATGATAACAAGCCTTGCGTTGTTCTCACGGATTGCCCTTGCTATGCGCTCATCGGCAAGGGTCAGCGGTGTGTCCCTATCGTCAATGACAAGCACTCTTTCAAGGTCTGCTTCCGCTTCCATCAGCCGGGGCTTGACGGTATCGCCCAGACCGTCCTCTGCGGTCTGGTAGATGATATTGAAAGGCTCAATTGTCTCCATACCGGGCAAAGGCTTTCGGTTGGTGCAAGCCGCCGCAAGACGCATGGCAAAGTAGGTCTTGCCCTCGCCGGGGTTGCCCTGTATGATGGTCAGCTTTCCAAAGGGAATATACGGAAACCATAACCAATCCACGCTCGTAAGCTCCACATCTGCCATGCGGAGCATGGGGACAGGCTGGGCGGTGGGCAGCTCTCGCAGCGTGATTGTCTCGGCTATGAATTTGCGGCTGGGAATGTCCCCTTGCTGACGGAGAACAACGTTCCAGTCTTTCCTTGCCGGGACAAGGCGAATGACGGCGATCTCGCCGGGAATGGACTGTGCCAGTCGGGTACAGGCATCGCTTCCTGCGGTGTCGCTGTCAAGGCAGAGGAACACTTTTCGGGTGTCCTTGCGTTCAGAAAGGAAACGGTCAAGGGCTTTGCCCGAAACGCCGCCCAGGGCAAGATAGCTTCGATTTTTCCAGTCCTGCGGGTAAAGGCAGATAAAGGACAAAAGGTCTATCGGTGCTTCAAAGACAAAGAGCTGATTGCCGTTTCCCTCATAGCGGAACGGATAGGACTTGTCAGACCCGGCAATGTCCTGTCTGAATGGGTCTGCCGTTCCTCGCACATGGGCGTATCTCGGCGTACCGCTTCGGTCTCTGCCGACAAACACAACATTGTGCCGCTTTGCGTCCTCGTAAATATCCCCGGAAAGAAGAAAAGTCTCAACAAGCGTTTTGTTGAGACCTCGGCTTTCGCAAAGATATTGAATTGCTCTGTCGGCTGTTCGGTTGTGCAAGGGCAAGTGGAACGCTGTGGGCGGTGCTGTGGTGGCTTCGGTCTGTCCCTCGCCGTTTTCGCCTGTCAACATCTGAACAGCTTCGGGAAAGGACTTGCCGTAAAACTCCATGACGAAATCAATGGGATAGCCGCCCTTGCTCTGGCTGTGGCGAAACCACTTGTTTCCCCGGACGGTCAGGCTGTCATGTTCTTTCCAACGGTATTCCCGTCCGCTTTTGATAAGTGTCTCTCCCTGTGTGCGGAGAAAATCTTCCAGACTGACGGCGTTTGCCCGGTCAATCTGTGCTTGGGTGTAATTCATCGGGATAGTTCCTCCTTTTTCTGTCGTGTTTGGGGTCGATTTTGGAGCTTTTGTTCCTCTGTACGCTCGTTAAATCGGGCGGCAGTATCTACGCATGACTTGACCTTCCAAAGGCGGTGTAAATCGTCTCTGACAGCCTTAAACTCGCCATAGGTGGTTTCGTGCGCCTGTTCCAGCTCGTCATACTCGTCGGACAGCTTTTTCATATCCACCTTGCCGTCCGGGAACTCCCCGGTCAGCTTTCGTCTGGCGGCGTAGAACTGTATCAGTTCCGCTTCATGCTCTGCCTTGTACTTGGCTCTGGGCTTCTCAAACTTGATTTTCTGCAAGCCGTCATAGACAGGCTTCAAGTTCTGGAAAGCAGCGGAGCTGTCATAGAGCTGCTTGATTTCTTTCATTCGTGCGGTCTGCCCGTCCAGCGTTTTCTTCAAGCTCTCTGTGGTGGAGCTGTGTTCATTGACACGGCTTTCCAAATCTTCAAGGTTGTAAATGCCGTTTGCCCGGAGATAATTGAAAGTCTCGTTCATCTCCTTTAGGTTGCTGATTTTGCCTTTCTGGGAATAAGCCCCGGCTTTGCGCTGGGTGTAGTAGGCGTTCAGCAGAGAAACAAGGTTGGGTGCCTGCGGCTTGGCAAGCTCCGCTTTCGCTTCGGCAATCCAATCAAACAGGAGAGCGATTTTCTTCTTGATGTCCCGGATAACGGCATTGGTTGCTCTGATCCAGCGGTTGAACTCGCCTTTCTCGGTGCGTATGCCTTTCTTCTCCATTGCCCGGACGGTTGCGCCCTCATGGACGGTGGGAAGAAGCTCCACGCCCTGACGCTCATAGCTTCGGTGGTCGATACGAACATCAAGCCCTTTCTCCGCAAACTTGGCGTTGCATAGTTCCGCCCATGTCTGCCGCCAATGTTCCAGCGTTTCTGGACTGCCCCAGTCGGTAGTGGGAACGGCGTTGAACACAAACTTTCCGTCTGCGTCTCGGATACGGTTGCCGTCCTCGTCCAGCTCATACACCCGGCGTTGCTTTAGTCCCCATTTGCCGTTCTGCTCGATGGGGCGGATGGGGCAAAGCACATGAAAATGCGGGTTTGGTATGCCGCCGTCCTCCCGGTCTGGCTGGTGTACGGCGAAGTCAACCACCATGCCACGGCTCACAAAGTTCTCCAACAAAAATTGCCTTGCAAGAGCGATGTTTTCCTCAAGGGAAAATTCATTCTGCAAGGCAATGTCAAAGCTGTATGCAAGCTGGGCGTTCTTTCCACGCTCGGCTTTTTCCACGGCGTTCCATAGGGTCTGGCGGTCTGCGTATTCGGGCGGTGCATGGGACGGCAGGAGAATGTCAGAGCAGATCACGCCGCCCTTGCGGGTGTAGTCGCTGTATTCGCCGTAATACTCGCTATACAATCGCTCCCCGGCTCGGTAGGCAGCAGAAGCGATAGCGGACTGTCCTGCGCTTCGCTTAGTCTGCGTGACGCTCAGATGAAATAGTGCCATCGGCTTTCAACTCCTTTTCTCTGTTTGCTTGGCTGATGTGGGTAATCGCCATGTGACGGACGGCTCGCTGGACTTCGGACAGAGAAAAGATGTGTTCCATCAGCTCTGTCATTTCGGTGCGTGTGAGATCTTTGATCTCCGGGGCAAGGCTCTCAACCGTGCCGCCCAGATTGCAAAGGCGGTGGGTGCGCTTGGTGCGTTCGCCTTTCTCAAGATACTTCTTTCGGTTCTCCAGACGCTCAAGTTTGTGCTGTTCCTGTGCAAGCTGCGTCTCGGCTCGTTCCTTTTCGGCTCGGAGCTGTTCAAGGGTTTTCGGTTTTGCCATTGGGATTGACCTCCTTTTTTGATTTTGGGGATAAAAAAAGACCGTCAACTTTTCGCATAGTGCGACCAGTCAACGGTCAGTTTTTCGGTATTCAGTTGTTGTGTTCAGTTCGGTAAATTGAAGTTGGTCAAAGTTGTTGGCGAAGATATTCCACAACATTTCCATTCGTATCATAGAAACAGATGTTTCCTACATTGAGGGGCAGGACAATGGCGAAAGGCTTGCCACTATCAATATCAATCACCTGAATGCCGTTGCCATCATCTACTTCAAGTCGAACAATATTTTGGGTATTCATTGAGATAAATGCCCTTTCGTTATTTCCCTCAACAACAAACTCTGCAATGTAATCATCAACCTCAACTATATCTCCACCACCACGGAAGAAATATCCAAAAGACAAGCCAGGGCGATTTACATAGACAGAAAAAGTGTGGTCTGTCTTGTCCTGTGGGTAAGAAATAAATGCAGCCATTGTGTCGGAAATGCTTCCATCAACAATCCAATCATCCAAAATTTTTTGAGATTGGCGAATGTCTGCTTCTAAACTGTTTGCGGTTTTACCAATGTCATTGTTTGCATAAAGGAAACCGAAAACCAACACACAAGCCAAAATAACACCCAAGAGGATTATGGGTAATTTCTTTTTCATAGAATCACACTCCTTTATCAAATTAAGATTCTTGATTTTCAAACTTGCTGGCGGCGAACGGTTTGTCAAAACCGTTTGCGGACGGCAAGTCCACAGGGGATAGCCGCTTTAGCGGCGCAAGGGGGTGTAGCCACCTTGACGGAACGAAGTGACGCAACATTCTCGGTCATGCAGTTTTCTTCTGCTGACGGAGAATGAAGCTCCGCAGGACGCACTACTCTCGACAGAGAGTATAGAAGTGCGCCCTTTAGTTCCTAAAGGGATTTGCTCCGGCTTAACTTCTCGACAAACTTGAAGTTATAGTGCTATCTTTTTCCATTTTCTAATCTTAGTTCTAAAGGTTCCGAATGGAGCAACTGTGTTAACATGTATGAATTTGTATACTTCCCAGACAGCTGTTTTAGTTGCCTCGTCAGCCCATTTTCTCATATGTGGTTTGAATAATTCTTCCTCACTTAGCGAATCAATCATTGCATAAATAGAATTGATATTCTCATTCAACATATCTTTCAACTCTTGCAGTGACAGGTGCGCATATGTATCTGTGAACCACTGATATAATTCACCAAGCTGATTCCACTTAAAGTTATCAGAGGGAGTTTTGACCTGAATACCCTTTCTTTCGTCTGCTTCCCATTTAAGAATGAGCGCTGTCCATCCAACCTGATAAGCAAGATTTTCTGCAGGAGTTCGATCAACCTCATCAATTCTCTCATCTTTTAAGGATTCTGGAATATCATTAAATTCTGATATATACTTTGCAAAGCTTTTATTTATCTCGTTTTTAAGTTCGTCTTTATTCACATATGTTCTCACTATTCTATCTCCTCAAATTCCGATTTGTTTCTCAATTTCGTATTCAAATTATACCATAAAACTTGTGAACAATTCTACCGCAACTTTGGACTGTATGAGAAAAGTCCGGACGGTTTTCTGCCCGGACTTTCTCACTCAATCATAAATCAATTCCGCTTTCACAATCTCATCTGCCTGTGCCTTGCAAGCGTTCATCTGCCGCACCCATTCCATTTGGTTTTCGGCTTTCAGCTGTTCGGTCACGCCGTACTGCTTTGCCAGTGACCGCACGATCAGCTCCATGCGGTTTCGTGCCGCTTCGTCAATCTCGGCGCAATGCTCAAAGAGCTTGTCGGATAGCACCAGCTCATTGAACAGTATCGGGCGGCGCATTTCCAAATATGCTTTGCGAAGTCTGCCGTGGTGTCCGAGGGGCTTTGTCTTGCGGATAACGATGTTCGGGATAAGATAATCTCCGTTCTGTGTGTAAGTGATATTCATGCTGATTGCACTCCTTTCATCGGCTCTCTCTGCGGTAAACTGCTGACAGGGACGAACACTCCCTTTGCAATGTCCTCCGCACGAATGGCGGCTTTCTTGGCTTCGATTTCTGCCTTTTTTCTCCCCTTGATTTTGTCCTCGTATCGCTTCTGCGCTCCGCTGGCTTTCCGCTTCAAGTAGTTCTGATGAAGCCTGTCCTTGCGTTCCTCACGCTTGCGGATTTCCTCTAATTCTTCCGGGGTCAGCTCCACTTCTCCAAACGCCGGGGGAACGAATCGCCCAACAAAATTGAAGTAAATCTCGACCTCCTGTGTGGTCTGTATACTGCCTTTGCGGTCACGCTCATGCACAAGGATTTTCTCGATAAACTCGTTGAGCATGGCAATGGTCAGCTTGTCGAAGTTCTCATATTTATCAATCAGAGCGATAAAACGGTCAGCGTCCTTTTCGTGCGTTTCATAGCTCTTGACAGCCTTTTCCAGAGCAGAGATTTCAGCGGTAAGCTCGGCTTGCTCCTTTGCGTATTGAGCGTCCAGAGTGGCGTATCTGCTGTCGGACAGCTTTCCTAAAATGTTGTCCTCATAGATTTTGCAGAGCAGGACTTCCAGCTCGGAAACTCTCTGCTTTGCTGTGGCAAGGCGTGTCCGCTGTTTCCTGACCTCTGTGGTCTGCTGGCTGGACTGCGCTTCCTGCACCACACGGACAAACTCGGCTCGGTCATGCTTCGCATACTCGGCAATGGCTTTGAGCATTTCCGAGACAAGGGACAGTACCACATCTTCATTGATACGGTGCTGGGTCTTGCAGAGCGTTCCGCAAGGAACTTTGGTGTACTGTGAGCAGGTGTATTGAGAAATGCGCTTGCCGTTGTTGGTGCGGTGGACATACATCTTGCCGCCGCAATCGGCACAATAAAGCAAGCCTGTGAGGGGAGCTGCTTCGCCCCAGCCGTCCGGGTAGCGTCTGACATTCCCACGGATTTTCTGCACAAGGTCAAAGGTCTGCTGGTCAATGATAGCTTCATGGGTATTCTCGAAAATCGTCCATTCGTCCTCCGGGACATAATGGCTTTTCTTGTCCTTGAAGTGCTTTCGGGTCTTGAAGTTGATGGTGTGTCCCAGATATTCACGCTTTTCAAGAATGTTGCAGATGGTGGAAGAACCCCAGCCGTACACATCTTTGAAAGTCTTGTTTTTATTCACACCCTCGCCGTGCCGGGCAAGGTAAGCGGACGGAATGAGGATTTTTTCTTCTTTCAGCTTGCTGGCGATCTGATACGGACCGTAGCCGTCAATCGTCATGGAAAAGATACGCTTTACCACTTCGGCGGCTTCGGGGTCAACCAACCATTGGTCTCTGGCTTCGTTCCAGAGATAGCCGTAAATAACCGTGCCTGTGAGGTGCTTGCCGGACTTGCCTTTGAATTGAAAAGTGGAACGGATTTTACGGCTGGTGTCTCTGGCGTAGTATTCGTTCATAATGTTGCGGAAAGGGGTAAAATCATCGTCCCCTCTGGCGCTGTCCACGCCGTCATTGATGGCGATAAGGCGCACGCCACGCTGACGCAGGATTTCCATAATCTGACCGACTTTCAGATAGTCACGACCCATGCGGCTCATGTCCTTGATACACAGGTACTCCACATTCCCGGCTTCCACTTCTTTCATCATTGCCAAAAATCCGGGACGGTCAAAGCAAGTACCACTAATGCCATCGTCCGTGAAATGGACAATGTTCGTAAACCCCTGCCGTGCGGCGAACTCCTCCAACATAGCCTTTTGATTGGAAATGGAATTGCTCTCACGCTGCTGGTCATCATCTTTGCCAAAGTCATCACGGCTCAATCGTTCATACAGAGCAGTGATTTTCTCGTTTTTTCTCATAACTTGCGCTCCTTTCTTCGGTTTTAGGTTGTGTGTTCTAAGAGACTTCCCAACCGCTTGATTAAGAAGTCTTTTAGAGCATACAACACCCGCCGCCATCTTGAATTTGCGGTACTGCTTGACGGCAAAGTGGTCCGGCTCCCGTTCCTCCAACTGAGAAAAGAGCAGGTCCACCGGGCTTTGATAAGTTTCGTCATCCTCTCTGGCTTCACTGGCATTGATAAGGTCCAGAAGTGTGATGAAGTTCTTTTCTTCCTCCGTGGCCTCATACCAGATGTAGCCGATCAGTGCGGAATAATAGAGGCGTTCTGCTTTGACCCAGAAATCTTCCGAAGATTTTTCGCCTTCGCCCTTCGTGTTCATAATCAGGGCGTTCACCAGCTTTAAGATATCTTTCTCTGATCGGATATAAGCCAGCGGATTGTATTTCATGGATTTTCGGAAGTTTATCAGGTTGAGGCATTTGATACGGTATTTCTTCCGTTCCAGGAAAGTGCCGATCTCCGGCAGCAAGGTCCCTTTCGGATCGGTGCAGACATAGGACGAATGGGCTTGCAGCAGAGATGGCTTGCAGAAGAACCGCGTCTTGCCGCTGCCGGAACCGCCGATCACCAGAATGTTTTTGTTTCTGGCATACTTCGGCTGCTTTGGACGGCTCGCCATCGTAATCCGCTCCGTCTGCGTCATAGGGATGTTCTGGAAAAAGTCCTTATCCATGTAGGGAGCGATATCTGCCGCCGTACCCCAGCGGGCAGAACCATACTCGATTCCGTGGCGGTATTTCTTGGCGTTTTTGCCTTTCAGGTAGACCGCCATGCGAAGGACCACCGCACCGGCTATGCCGATCAGAAGGTCCGTTGGCTGGAAACTGAGCCACGGGGAGGAAAATGCTGCCGTGAAGCCGTCTCCGATGGAGAGCAGCTTGCCGGAGAGGTCAGCGCCGGGCGCAAGCCGGAAAGCCTGTGCCAGCTTATCGAAGGGATACACGAACAGAAGATACGGAAGGTTCAGCAAAAACAATTTTTTCATATTCATCTCTGCACGCTCCGATCTTTGACCTTTACTTTTTCCCGGTCAATGGTGCGGTGTTCCGTTTTCTCCGCCGCCTGTTCCTTCGCCTGGGTCAGCCGCTCCCGGATGGAGGGCTTTTCCTCACGGCTCATTTTCCGGCTGGCAAACTCCTGAAATGCCGCTGTGATGGCGTCCGCATCCCGGCTTTTGAAAAAGACCAGGTAACGGGGCTGCTCTGCAGTGGTGTCCTTCTTCAAGGCAAAATCCACATGGTATTTCTTCGCCACACGGGAGAAGGCCTTGATATTCTTGTCACTGATCTCGATATTGGCAAGACCGGCGTTCTGGCTGGCAAGTTGTTTAAGACTCTGCCTGCCGCGGTAGATTTTGGGTTTCTGGCTTTTCTGGATTTCCTCCAGGAACTTTTTGACGGCCTTTTCAAAGACCTGCTCACTTAGCTTGGCTCCGTCAACAATGAGCGTTACGGCGCCCCGCGTTACTTCCTCCTGCATTTAGCCTCGCCCCCTTTGCCCGTCCCCGTACATATCGTGCTGCACCAGGGAAGAATAGTAGCTGTTGATGGTGGTCGGGGCGTTATACAGTGCCGCCAGAAGGTATTTCTTGATATTGCGGACATAGGTGGTGTTGTCCTTCATGCAGTCCATAACATACTGAACATGGGAACTGTCCAGCTTCATAAACCGGGACTTTACCACCTCTGCTGGATAATCGTCTCCGGCAATGCGGATGACTTTGCGGGCAGAACATACGGTGTCCACGATCAGGTCAACGATCTCGTCAAGCTGCTCACGGTCGATATGGCTGTCCTGCACCAGATAGCTGTACTCGATGTTATCCAAAATCACTTCACGATAACATTCTCTGGCTCCCATCCGATCCGTTCCCATCCTTACCCCTGCGGAGGTAGGGGGATTTGATGGGATAGGATTTGATAGTTCCGTACTTGATAAATCAGTCTTTGTTTGATTAGTATTTAATTGTGCGGGGTTTTCCGTACACGGTTCCGCCGTATCCGGGATACCCATATCCGGGTTTTCCGTATATGGCTTTGCCGTACCCGGTAAAGGCGTACCTGGGCTTGACGGCGGCTCGCACTGAGGCATTTCGTAAATGACATACTCGGTATCCGTGATCTTGCCTTTTTCATCCCGAAGCTGGGTGCGCCGGATATACCCGTGGGTTTCCAACTCCTTCAATGCCGCACCGATGCTGTCCACACCTTCCCGGCAGATCGCCGCAAGACCTCTGGTGGTGTAATTCCACTCGTCAGGGAGCGACAACATCATGGACAGCAGCCCCTTGGATTTCAGGGTCAGCGTCCGATCTTTTAAGTGATGGTTCGACATGACCGTATAATCACGGGTCTTTTCAATACGAAAAACAGCCATCTTCGCACCTCCTTCCTGTGAAAATAAAAAGTGTTGATTTTGAGCGGTTTATCTGTCTGTACGCCTTCATAGCCTCCCGCATGGGAAAACATCCACGTCCTGTTCAGAACGCAAGCCACGGAGGAAGAAACAGAAGATATCCAACTGATTTTGATACATTTGGGGGGCGGCTACCTCTCACGGTCTTTATGGTCATAGTGGAGATCGCCGGAAAGCACCTTCGCATGGTTACGGATTTTGATATGCCCCTTTTCCTGATTTTCCAAAGCCTTGCTGTATCCGGTGTCGGTCAGGAACAGGCGCATTTTCTCACCCTTCCAGCCAACAGGCGAGTCATGGGTAAGAACATCAAAGACGATCATGTGTCTGGTCGCCGGGTCGAAACGCTCCAAAGCCATAATGTCATGGCCGGATAACTTCTGCGCCCCGGATTGCTGTCTGGCCTCTGCCAGCATTTCCCCGATGGTGCGGGCTTTCTCCGGCAGACGGTATTCGGCCTGCACCTTGCGGATCAAATCCATACACTCCTGATCCGACAGTGGGCGGAGCTTGTCCAGAAGGCTTTCCGCCGTTTCTTTTACTGCCTGGTTCGGCGCATAGCGCCATGTCATGTAAATCTCATTCAGGGCAGCGTTCTGATTGGTACTTTCAATCTGAAACACCATCCTCATTTCTGCTTCTGTCAGTTTCATTGCCAGCCTCCTTCAAAATGGGTATAAAAAAACGCCATAGGTTTTTGAGCCTACGGCGTTTCTTGCGATATTCACAATTCCAAACTTTCCAGCCACTCGTCAAAAGATTTCTTTGAAACGCGGATCGCATTGCCTATGCGGACGATCCTGAACTCCTCCTGCTTGACGAGCTGATATGCGGTTGTGCGGCCAATGTTGAGCATGGCTGCAATCTGTTCCACGGTGTATGTGCGCGGTTCCGGCAGTGACTTTTTCTCTTTCTTGTCCATAGTAACCTCCATGTATTTGCCTTGTCATTTTGACTAAGGGAGTGAAGAATGGCAGTAGCAATCGGCTTTGGCGGGGTGTCCTCTTGCTAAGAATTTGCTAATAGGACCACCCAACGGACACATAAAACTGCGTCAGAATAGGTGTTTTGCACCATAAAGTTCGTTTACTACAAGTCATTCTGCGTAAGGGATGATATTGGAAGTTACATCCGAACCGTGTATCACATGGTAAGCCATACTCCTAAGCGGTAGGTCGGGTGTTCGAATCACCTCGGGAACACGAAAGATTACGCCGAAACTTTTGAGAGAAAGGTTTTCGGCGTTTTTTAAAATATTTTGCCGTCTATGATGAGAGGGGGATTAGATGGAATTTCTTATGGAATATTTCGGTGGAATCATAGAAACAATATTGGGAGAACGGTTGAATAACAAGAAGCAAATTCTTTATATTGGGATCAACGTAAGTCTTCTCACCTGTTTTATTGTCCTTACGATCGTCTTATTTTGGCAAGGGTACTATTTAAAAGATACGGTGCTTGCACTTTTTGACCTGCTTGCGCTTGCGCTGTTTGCCTATGGGGTCCAAAAAAACGTAAGAGGCGTTCCCGTTAAGGGACTATTCGAAGCATCTGCCTGCGGATTTCCCATCAAAAATATAAAAGCATGTGTTGTGGTCTCCCTGTTTTAGGACTTGTTTTTTTCTCGTCCAGGAGGTATAATTTATTCCATATTTGGACAAAATGGCCGGTAATACGGTAATGATATTGAAAATGCGTTTGAGGAAAGCTAAGAGACGGGAGAGCCGTTCAGAGAACCGGTGGTTGGTGCGAACCGGCGGCGAGACGTCTTGTTCCACTTTTCCGAGCAGCCGGCGAAAAGCCGGAGGGGAGCGCCCCGTACAGCGCATGTGAGGTGGCCGGTTACCGGCAACTTGGGTGGCAACGCGGAGTTCTCCGTCCCATATGGGGGGAGAACTCTTTTTCATTTTATAGGAAATGAAAAACGCTCCGCTATGGAAGCGCACGCAAGGATCGATTTTTATTACAATGAAATAGAATGAGGAGGTTCGTTATGTTAGACATCAAATTTTTACGGGAGAACCCGGAGGCGGTGAAGCAGAATATCCGGAATAAATTCCAAGACCGGAAGCTGCCGCTGGTGGACGAAGTCATTGCCCTGGATCAGGAGAACCGGGACATAAAGAAGGAAGTGGAAGCCCTTCGCGCGGACCGCAATAAGCTTTCTAAGCAGATCGGAGCCCTGATGGGTCAGGGAAAACGGGAGGAAGCTGAGGCGGTGAAGGTACAGGTTGCCGCCAACGCCGGTCGGGTAGACGAGCTGACCCAGCGGGAAAAGGAAGTGGAAGAGAAGATCAGGAAGATCATGATGACGATCCCGAATATCATTGATCCTTCGGTGCCGATCGGCCGGGACGACAGCGAGAACGTCGAGGTGAAGCGCTTCGGCGAACCGGTTGTGCCGGATTTTGAGATTCCCTATCACGCGGAGATCATGGAGCGGTTCCAGGGGCTTGACTTAGACAGTGCCAGAAAGGTGGCCGGGAACGGGTTCTATTATCTGATGGGAGATATTGCAAGGCTCCATTCGGCGGTGATCTCCTATGCCAGAGATTTCATGATTGGCCGCGGCTTCACCTACTGCGTGCCGCCTTTTATGATCCGCAGCGACGTGGTAACCGGCGTCATGAGCTTTGACGAGATGGACGCCATGATGTACAAAATTGAAGGTGAGGATTTGTATCTGATCGGGACCAGCGAGCACTCCATGATCGGAAAATTTATTGATACCGTAAACCCGGAAGAAAACCTTCCGTACACTCTGACCAGCTACTCGCCCTGTTTCCGGAAGGAGAAAGGGGCTCATGGCATTGAAGAGCGCGGCGTCTACCGGATCCACCAGTTTGAAAAACAGGAGATGATCGTAATCTGCAAGCCGGAGGAGAGCAAGATGTGGTTTGACAAGCTGTGGCAGAACACGGTGGATCTGTTCCGTTCCCTGGATATTCCGGTTCGGACCCTGGAGTGCTGCTCCGGCGATCTGGCCGACCTGAAAGTGAAATCCGTGGACGTGGAAGCCTGGTCTCCCCGTCAGAAAAAGTATTTTGAGGTTGGAAGCTGCTCCAATCTGGGCGACGCCCAGGCGCGCCGCCTGAAGATCCGCGTAGCCGGAGCGGATGGAAAGAAATACCTGGCTCACACGCTGAACAACACGGTGGTCGCTCCGCCCCGGATGCTGATCGCTTTCCTGGAGAATAATCTGAATGCCGACGGAACCGTGAACATCCCGGAAGCATTGCGTCCTTATATGGGCGGTATGGAGAAAATCCAATAAGCTGTTTATGGAAACCAAAAGCTATGGGATCCTGGGCCGGTTCCGCAGCTCTTTTGGCGGGCCGCCCTTTTTTGCGAAGCTTCCTTATTATAAGGAAGCTTCCTTTCGCAGATAAATACGGAAACCGGCTTGACAAAAGCGGACGGATATACTATAAGGGAATAGACAACGAATACTTTGGGAGGAACGAGCATGAAAAAAAACCAGATTCTATTGGCAGGCGTGCTGGCGGCGGCTTTGGCTTTCTCCGGCTGCCAGAGCGGAGCCAGCGACGGGGAGACGGTTCAGTTTTCGCAGGCGCCGGCGCAGGCCGCAACCGAGGCGCCGACGGCGGCTACCACGGTCGCAGTGGTGAATCCGATGCAGCAGGTCCAGGGGCTGGATGACTTTGCGGCGCTGAAAGCTGCCCTGGGAGTGCCAGAAGGGGCGGAAAATGTGGAATACTATATCATCGCGGATACCGTTGCCGAGGTGAATTTTATCCTGAACGGAGCCCACTACAGCTTCCGCGGCGCAGCGGGCAGCGAGGATATCTCCGGCGTCTACGAGAATTTCCAGGGGGAGACGCTGAGTGTATCCGGAGCGGACACAACTGCGCAGATCCGGACGACGGCAAGCGGCGGACGCCTGGCGCTATGGGCAGATGAGACATCCACCTATTCTTTATATACGTCCTCGGAAGTCGAGGAGGAAGCCATTCAAAAACTAGTGGAAGAGCTGATTGCGATCACCGAAGCCGGAGGCGCAAACCCGAGAAAGCAGGTGGAGAACCGCGAGGGGCTGTCTGCCCTTGGCGTGCGGATAGCAGAGCCGGACAACAGCGATGACGTTACCTACTACATTGTGGGGGAAAATACCGCTGAGATCCGGTTCATCTGGAAAGACTGTGAGTATCAGTTCCGCGGCGCGGCGGGAAGCGTTGATCCCGGCGTGGAGGAAGAGTGGAAAGCGGATTCCGAAAAGATTGAAGCGGAATACGACGATGAAAAAATCGAGATTACGATTCAGTCAGCGGAAAATGGAGTCCGCCTGGCGGCCTGGAAGACCGGGGATTCTGCTTACAGCCTGTACACGAAGGGCGAGGTCAGCGATTCTGACTGGCAGAAGATTTGCCGGGAGGCGGCGGATACGACGAAATAAAACAGGGTTTGTTATCTTTTGTTTTTTGCCCGATTTTTTAACTTTTTTTTAGACGTTCGTCGCTTTTTAGTCGGTTCCGGATGATATTGTGACGCATATGATATATTCTTGACAAAGTGTTTGGAATATGATAATATGATCCCATCAAAACGATTTTGATACCTGACGGAGAAATGTGGAGTACCACAGTGGGTCAAGATCGTAAAAAAGCCGACCGTCTGGGCATCATTTGAACTATCTCAAATGGTGCCTTTTTTACTCCAAGGCGGAATCCAATAGGTAAAGGAGAAGAAGAGTTATGGGCTACAAATCCGACATCGAAATTGCGCAGGAGACTGAAATGCAGCCGATTTCCGAAATCGCAAAGACCGCAGGAATCGACGAGAAATATCTCGAACATTACGGTAAGTACAAA
>NZ_JALIFO010000016.1 GCF_022867805.1 Cuneatibacter sp. NSJ-177 | reverse complement strand
GCAGAGGTGGAAGTGCAGTAATGTATGGAGCTGACTGCTACTAATCGGTCGAGGGCTTGACCTCAAAAGTAAGGAATGGAAAAAGGATGTTAGAAACTTTTCGGTGTGCAGTTTTGAAGATGTAATCGAGCGGGTAGCGATGACTGCCCGTTTCTTTGTATCTTAATAGAGTATTCCTCCTTAGCTCAGTCGGTAGAGCATGCGGCTGTTAACCGCAGTGTCGTTGGTTCGAGTCCAACAGGGGGAGCTGGAAAGCCTGCAGATAGTAATGTCTGCAGGCTTTTTCGTTTCTCTAAAGTTATATCTGTCCGCAGGCTTGACTTGGACGCCGTTTATTCGAGGGTGAGAAGTCATACGGCGGCTATACGATCTAATTGAAATTATCTTTGAAGGCATCTCTCTTTGGATCCGGAACCGATAAGGCTTCGGTAAATTTGTATTTCTCGGCCATATACGTTTGTACAGATGTTAAAATCAGACGGTAAGAGTCGGCCAGGTTCTCGGCAAAATCTGTGCTTTTCCCCGCGCGCAGGGATTGATATGCTCTCACTGTGATTTCATTAAGTTGTCTGATCACGTCTGCTCCCTGTGGATAAAACGCGAGATAAAATCCCCATTCTGTGACTTGGCTGGTTTCGCGCCAAATGACTTGTAATGGTTCCAATGTCAGTCGTTCCGAAATCATCTGAAATAAGCTGGTGAGGGCGATCCCCGCTTTCTGGATGTGGGCAGCCAATTGTTCCAGATCATCCTGACAAAATTGCGGAGCAGTGTAGATGGCAACGGGATAGGACAACAGCACCATGAGCTGCAGCGAATAAAGGTATGTAAGGGCATCCCGTTTCGTGGTAAAGTCCAGCAAAGGCTGCTCTGTATTAATCTGATCAGGCGCCAGAACCATCGTACCTTTGCCGTTCGGCGTTTTTGTGTAGCCTCTCTGCTCCAACAGGCCCAATGCCTTTCGGACCGTGTAGGCGGATACGCCGTACTGTTTTGCCAGCTGCGCTTCATAGGGAAGATAAGTTCCCGCCGCATAGGCACCGGTTCCGATCTTTCGCGTCAAGTCGCGGACAATGCGGGTATAATAGTAATCCTTCCCCCGGAGTGGATTCCACTCGAAGGCAGCCGGCACTTGTGCCGGAACCTGACTATATTCCATTCATTATACTACATAATCATGAACAGAGGCAATGAAACTTCAATCAGAGCAGCCACAAAGGATGAGAAGATACCACAATTTTTTCTTGAGTATTATAGGATGTAATGATAAAATAAGAACAAAATGGAAGGAAATGGAAAGAAATGGAAAGTATGGTGCGGCCAAAGGGGCTGTAAAATTTTTTGAAAACCTATATGCTTAGGTAAGCAGATTGGTTGAGGCGAGTCATTTTAGTAAAAGAATTCACTGGAGTGGCTACGTGTCGAAAGTCAGACAAAAAATAAAAGTTCTAATTTTCGACGATTTGGAATTAACTCATGAGATGCTAGGTTCTATGTTAGGGAAGAAATATGAGATTTTAGAAGCAGAAAACGGGGCCTAAGTGGTTGATCTATTGCAGGAATATAAGGATTTACTGACCGGAATGTATAATCGCCGCTACTATGAGGAGCAGTTACGTGGTATATGCCATATCTGTGCAGCAGCCATGCTGACCGAAGCGTTGCGGGCCGGTAATTGTCTGGAAAATCTGGCCGTTTTAAAAGATCAAGTCTGCGCGGATTATGAACAGGCCGTGTGCGCAATTCAATCCATTGGATAAAAGCAAAAGTGCTTAGCGGGTCTTTGGGGATCTGGAAAAGGCGTTTCGCCGGAGGGAACAGAAGAGAGGTACCATCTTTGGTAAGAGAGTATTTACATCGGAATGTTTATGATGCGTTTTTGGAACGAATGGATTTCATTTTTAAAGAGTTTGACAATATCTATATTTCCTTTTCCGGAGGGAAAGACAGCGGTTTACTGCTTAACCTAGTCCTGGACTATCGAAACCAGCATTTTCCGGGAAGGACCCTTGGCGTATTTCATCAGGATTTTGAGGCGCAGTATACTGTGACGACAGAATATGTAGAACGTACCTTTGAACGGATCAAAGACCAGGTGGAGCCTTTTTGGGTTTGTCTGCCTATGGCAACCAGAACAGCGTTAAGCAGTTACGAGATGTATTGGTATCCTTGGGATGATACAAAAAAGGAGATCTGGGTGAGGGAAATGCCAAAAAAAGAATACGTTATTAATCTGGAAAATAACAGGATAACAACCTATCGTTACCGGATGCCTCAGGAGGATTTGGCAAAACAGTTCGGACGATGGTACCGGAACACCCATAACGGCGGGAAAACCGTGTGCTTGCTGGGGATGCGGGCAGATGAGTCTTTACAGCGGTACAGCGGATTTTTAAATAAGAAATACGGTTACAAAGATACCTGCTGGATCAGCAGGCAATTTAAAGATGTTTGGTGTGCATCCCCTTTGTATGATTGGTCAGCCAAAGATGTATGGCATGCCAATTATCTGTTCAATTACGACTATAACCGCCTGTATGATCTTTATTATATGGCAGGCCTCAAACCATCGCAAATGCGTGTGGCGTCCCCATTCAATGACTATGCGAAGGATGCTCTGAATCTTTACCGTGTGATAGACCCGGAGATTTGGGGGAAGCTTGTCGGGCGTGTACAGGGGGCGAATTTTACTGCAATTTATGGAAAGACCAGGGCAGTGGGCTACCGGAATATTTCTTTGCCAGAGGGACATTCGTGGAAATCTTACACAATGTTCCTATTGGACACACTGCCAAAAAGACTGAGAAATAACTATATAAAAAAGTTCGATACCTCCATTCATTTTTGGCATGAGACAGGCGGCGGATTGGATGAGTCAGTGATTCAGGATCTGCTGGAGCATGGATATCAAATAAGGAGAAATGGTATCTCAAATTATACATTGAATAAAAAATCGCGGATCATATTTGAGGGGAAAATACCAGATGATACGGACGATATCAAATCCACGAAAGATATCCCCAGTTGGAAACGAATGTGTTATTGCATTTTGAAAAATGACCATATCTGCCGTTTCATGGGTTTCGGAATGACACGGCAGCAACAGAAGCGCCTGGATGCCATACGCCGCAAATACAAAAGCATAGAGGAATTCGATTATGAAGTACATAAGCCCAGTTTATAATGTGATTGCTGTTCCGATCGAGAAGGTACGGCCCAATGACTATAATCCGAATAAAGTTCCGCCGCCTGAAAGGAAGTTGTTATACGAAAGCATTAAGGAGGACGGATACACGATGCCGGTTGTGTGTTACTATTCAAAATTACAGGATATTTATATAATCGTTGATGGCTTTCATCGGTACCAAGTTATGATGGACCATCCGGATATTTATGAGAGAGAGCAGGGGTTGCTGCCGGTTTCTGTCATCGAGAAATCACTTGACAAACGTATTGCCAGTACCGTACGTCACAACAGGGCGCGAGGGTCCCACGATGTAGATCTAATGAGTAATATTGTAAAAGAACTTCATGAATTTGGGCGCTCGGACGCATGGATTTCTAAACATTTGGGAATGGATCGAGATGAAATATTGCGTCTCAAGCAGATCACTGGACTTGCCTCGTTATTTAGGGACGTAGATTTCGGCGAGGCATGGCGTCCTGTGGAGGAAATGACAAAAGAGTAAATCAGCGTCCAACCATTATTTGAAGTGTCAGAACAAGGCCACAAGGGAGGTCTTACTTGCCTTGCGGCCTTGTTTTATTCGAGAGAAAAATTATAATGGATTTATCAAAGGCGCGGGCGTGGATGTTATAAGCCGGAAAGAGACATTGCCTGTCTGATGGAAGAAGTGCTGCAAAAAGAGGACTTTCACGCAATTCGAAAAGCCTACACCGGCGAAGTGGTGTTCCGTATTAAAGCCCAGCTGCGCCGCCAGCAGTATCAGATGGCTTCGTCGCCGGTTGACAAGGCACGGCTGACCGGCCGTGAATTTTTGTTTTTATCCCATCTCATGGAAAGTGCAGATGGATACATCCTTTTAGGAGATAAGGAGCAGAATATGATTGCGGAAGAGACTGCCGAGGGTGTTTATAGATTTACTTTTGATGCCGGATATAACTTTATTGTTCCCAAAGGCGATGATTTTACTGGGAGTTTATCACTTATAGTTGAATGAAAAGTCACTCAGGGGGAGAACAAATCTCATTGTTTTGTGACCGCGGCTGAATATAGAGGCGGTAGAAAGAACAAGAGAAGCTCTCCCATGAGCTTTGACTTTGCGAAGTGGGCGTCCCTTTATCCGATGTATTCCCTGGCGTGCTTGTGGTAAATGCGTTGCCGGCAACCTTTTCGGTCAATCTTCTTCCATCGCCCGAACCAGATTAACCATCTCAATGGCTCCGACAGCGCAGTCGTAACCTTTGTTTCCGGATTTGCTACCGGCCCGCTCAATGGCCTGTTCGATATTTTCTGTCGTAAGAACCCCAAACATCACTGGAATTCCGCTCTCCAATGAGACCGCCGCAATGCCTTTGGATACCTCATTGCAAACATAATCGTAATGGCTGGTACTTCCGCGAATGACCGCCCCCAAACAAATGACCGCATCGTATTTTTTGCTATGAGCCATTTTAGAAGCAAGAAAAGGAATTTCAAAGGCTCCGGGAACCCACGCCACGTGAATGTCTTCCTCTCTGACATCATGCCGTAACAAACCATCCACAGCGCCTTCCAGCAGCTTCGAGGTAATAAATTCGTTTAAACGGGCAGCCACAATTCCAACTCTGATTTCTTTGGATACCAATTTTCCTTCCAATGTTTTCATTTTTCAATCCTCCGTTTCGTAATGCAGCATATGTCCCATACGCTCTTGCTTTGTTTTGAGATAGAATAAATCATGGGCTGTAGCGTCCATCTGAATTGGTACGCGCTTGGTGATTTCAATACCAAACTCCGAAAGCTGATAAACTTTATCCGGGTTATTCGTTAAAAGCCGCATGCTCTTTACGCCCAAATTCCGTAAAATCTGCGCCCCGATATAATATTCCCGCTGGTCTCCGGCAAATCCAAGCGCTAAATTTGCTTCCAGCGTATCCATTCCCTGTTCCTGCAATTCATAGGCGCGAAGCTTGTTGATCAGACCGATTCCTCGGCCTTCCTGCCGCATATAAAGTAAAACGCCCCGTCCTTCTTTCTCAATCTGTGTCATGGCAGCGGCAAGCTGCTGGCCGCAGTCGCATCGCAGCGAGCCAAAGGTATCTCCCGTCAGGCATTCGGAATGCACACGGCAGAGCACATCGCTGCCGGCTCCGATTTCTCCTTTTACCAGCGCAATATGATGTTCACCATTCAGGCGGTTGACAAAACCATAGGCAGTGAATTCTCCGTATTTTGTAGGCATCTTGGTGACGGCTACTTTGTCAATCAGCTTTTCATGGCACTTCCGGTAGTTTTGTAAATCCTTTATGGTAATAAATTTGAGATTCCATTTTTCAGCCAGTTTCATCAGCTCAGGGGTCCGCATCATCGTACCGTCCTCGCGCATAATTTCACAGCACAGACCGCATTCCTTTAATCCTGCCAGCCGGCACAGATCTACGGTTGCCTCCGTATGGCCGTTCCTTTCCAGAACGCCGTTCTTTTTTGCAAGCAGAGGAAACATGTGTCCCGGCCGGCGGAAATCTTCCGGCTTGGCGCCGTCCTCCACACATTTCATGGCCGTAACGGAACGCTCTGCCGCGGAAATTCCGGTTGCCGTTTCTATGTGGTCGATGGATACGGTAAAAGCTGTCTCGTGATTGTCCGTGTTATCCTGTACCATCTGCGGGATTTTCAGCCTCTCCACATATTCCTTTGACATTGGCATGCAAATTAGTCCCTTGCCGTGGGTTGCCATAAAGTTGATGTTTTCCGTGGTGGCAAATTCTGCGGCACATAGGAAGTCCCCTTCGTTCTCCCGTTCCGGATCATCCGTCACGAGAATAATCCTGCCGCGTTTCAGTTCTTCCAGCGCTTCTTCTACTGTGCTAAACGGCACCATTCTTTCCCTCCTAAAATCCATTTTTGGTTAAAAACTCTTTTGTAATCTTACTTTCGCCGTGAAATGCAGCGCTGGAGCAATATAGTTTTTCTACGTATTTCCCTAGGAGATCGGTCTCGATATTCACAACGTCTCCGTTTCTTTTTTCTTTCAGGATCGTTTTTTCCATGGTGTGCGGAATTACAGATACTAAAAAGTATTCGGGAAATACGTTTGCCACGGTAAGGCTGATCCCATCTATGGCAACAGAGCCCTTTTCCACGATGTATTTCAGGATGACGGGGGAGGCCGATATCGTGTACCATACCGCCGTATCATCCCGGCAGATTTTCGTGATTTTTCCAATGCCGTCCACATGGCCGGAAACAATATGTCCCCCAAACCGTCCGTCCGCCGGCATAGCCCGTTCCAAATTAACAGGGCTTCCGCATTGGAGTACGGAAAGCGAAGAACGGTTTAACGTTTCGTGCATCACGTCTGCTGAAAAACTTTTCAGGGAAAGGCCGGTCACAGTCAGGCAAATACCATTTACAGAAATGCTGTCTCCGATTTTTGTTTGTTCCAAAACCCTTTTTGCGCCGATTGTCAGCACGGCGGAGGCCTTCCCAAGATGAATTTTTTCTACGATGCCGGTTTCTTCAATGATTCCCGTGAACACAATACTCCACCTCGCTCTCAATCAAGAAATCTTCTCCAAGCATTGTCACCGTGCTGTTTTTCAGCCGGAATGCGCCGGCGGGAGAGGCAACGCCGATTCCTTCCACCGGGGTTTTCGCGGTTTTCCCTCCGAAGATTTTCGGCGCAACGTACGCCTGCGTCTTTTGTACAATCCCGCTATTTAGGGCTGCCCAGTTCAATGTCCCTCCGCCTTCCAGCAAAATGCTGTCGATTTGTTCTTGTCCCAGTTTTATCATGAGCTGTTCCAAATCGATCCGGTGATCTTTTTGATCCGTAAGGATGATCCGGCACCCCGCATTTTCATACAGCTTGCGCTTATCCCGGTCTGTACAGCAGGTGGCAAGGATGGTCGGCGTTTCTTTTGCGGTTGATACCACCTTGGCATGGAAGGGGGTGCGAAGAGTGGAATCGCAGATGATGCGAATGGGGTTTTTACTGTTTGGGATACGGCAGGTCAAAAGAGGATCGTCCGCAAGGATAGTACCGACGCCCACCATAATCGCTGTGAATTTGCGGCGCTGCTCCTGCACATGATTCCTGGCGGTTTCTCCCGTGATCCATTGGGAAGCGCCGGTATAAGCGGCAATCTTTCCATCCATGGTCATCGCGTATTTCATGACTACAAAGGGTTTCTTTGTTTGAATATAGGAGAAAAACACTTCGTTCATACGGTCGCAAGATTCCTGCAAAATATGCTCCGTTACCAGGACGCTATGTTCACGTAATTGCTGCACCCCTTTTCCACAGACAAGGGGATTGGGGTCGGGCGAGCCAATGACAACCCGCCGGATACCGGATGCAATGATGGCTTCCACACAAGGCGGCTGTTTCCCGTAATGACAGCAGGGCTCCAAAGTAACATACATGGTTGCGCCTTTGGGAGATTCCGTACAGGATTGCAGGGCGTTTCGTTCTGCGTGGAGCCCGCCGAATTTTTCATGCCATCCTTTCCCTATTATTTTGTTTCCTTTTACAATAACGGCTCCCACCATCGGGTTTGGCGATACCAAACCGCAGCCTTTTTCGGCAAGATCCAGGGCAAGGCGCATATAGTCGTGATCATTCAATTCTTTATTCACCTCCAAAAATAAAAATTGCCCGGAACAATAAGCTCAGGGCAATACGAGAATACAAATACAAGGATTCCGCGTAAAATTAAAAAGCTCTGGAATAGATACCATTCCAGAGCAAATTCCATACGCAAAATATCAGATCCTGCATATCATTATCTTCTTTCATCCAGACTTTACTGTCGGCCTCGGAATTTCACCGAATCATGCCTTGCGGCTCGTGGGCTTTACCACCGGTAGGGAATCGCACCCTGCCCTGAAGACTTATATTCAATTCGGTCAGTATTATATCAAGTTGATCTGACTTTGTCAATAGATGGGAGAGCTGTCAGGTGTTAAATTTATTTTAGACAGTTTAGATAAGTATGGAAGATTGACACTATAGTGCGTCATGAGTATACTATATGCGGTAAACGATGTTGAAACGAGAAAATTTGAATTTAAAAAGTACATAATAAATATATAAGACGGCATACCTGGATTATATTGGAATAAGAAAAGGTGGTCTTTCCCGATAAAAAGCCGGATCAATCTTTCATAGATCGATCCGGCAATCGCTTGTGACTTCATTTGGAACCTATCAAGGTCGGTTTTTTGTACTCATTTTTCGCAGAGTAAGCTACTCAACGATACGCAACAACCATACTTATGCGATTATTATAGCACTGTCAAACCCAAAATGCAATGGATTCTTGATAAATTATCTCCGCTTTCCGGCGTTTCTAAAGGTGTGTATTGTGGATATTCCGCATTCCGATTATATGTCATGAAGATTGTGCGCAGTCCAAAGCGCAGTCAGGCTCCCCTTGCCGGCTGGGAGCAATCACACAGACCGCTAAAAAACGATAGGAGGTAATGAAATTGGCAAAAGGTGAAAATATTTTCAAACGCAAAGACGGGCGTTGGGAAGCCCGATATATCAAGGGGTATCAAAGCGACGGGAAGATTCGCTATGGTTTTTGTTATGGCAAGACATATCGGGAAGCGAAAGAGAAGGTTACAAAGGCGAAGGCGGCAATGCTTTCAGGCAATGTGCCGGCACCTGCCGGTTCAAAACAACGTTTTGTATTTTACTGTGTTGAATGGATGAAGGCAAGCAAGAGCAGAGTCAAACCGGCTACTCGTGTGAAGTATGAATGTATCATGGAAAAATATATTAAACCAAGGCTTGGCCGTTGTTTTCCACAGGGGTTCAATGATCAGATCATCGGGGAATTTACCAATGAACTGTTATTTATGGAAGAACTTGCCCCGAAAACAGTACGGGATATTCTGACGCTGCTGAAGTCTGTTTTGAAGTACACGGCTAAGCAGTTGGGAGGCGTTTTCCCGCAAATTGACATTGTGCTGCCCAAAGATACGAGAAAAGAGATGCGGGTACTAAGTCGTGAGGAACAGGCCGTTTTTACGGCTTATTTGTTAAATAATATGGACGAGCAGAAATTCGGCGTGCTGCTGGCATTGCTGACGGGAGTTCGAATTGGAGAATTGTGTGCCTTGCGCTGGGAGAATATCTCCCTGAAGGACGGCACAATCCGGATCACTTCGACGATGCAGCGTTTGAAAGATATCGATGCCAATGGTGAGGCGAAGACAAAGATTGTATTTGGAACACCGAAGAGCGATACCTCGGTCCGGACGATTCCGATGTGCGACTATGCAATATCGTTGTGTCAGCGGATGAAGCCGAGATGCGGATCCGCTTTTGTTTTATCCGGAACGTCTGATTATATGGAACCGAGATTGTTACAGTACCGGCTTGAGCGTTATACAAAGGATTGCCAGCTGGAAGGCGTCCATTTCCACACGCTCAGACACACTTTTGCGACAAGATGTGTGGAGATTGGGTTTGATGTGAAATCGTTATCCGAGATCCTCGGACATGCCAATACAGCCATTACGCTGGATCGATATGTTCATGCCTCGTTAGAATTAAAGCGAGCGCAGATGAACAGGCTGGCCGCGGAGGTTGTTTGATTTGCCGCGAATAGAGGAGGCTCGTGGAGCTCCCGCGATTCGTATATGGTACAGAGAATCGCTTACGGCAGTGTCCGTTTGTTCCGCAGTCAGATTTTCAGTCAAAAATGGATGAGGAATACTATCGAATAGTACAAAAGTCCCGGTTTTCAGGGGACTTTTTTTGACCTCCTGAAATGTTTCATATAGTAGCTTACTCTGCGAAAATCCTCCGGCTCAATGGCTTTTCGTGGATTCTTTATGATTTTTTAATCATAAAGGGATTGCTTCCAATGACAGTATGCCTTGCTGCTTGACCAGCTTTTCTGAGTATTATGCCCAATCTTACTCAAATTAGTACAGGTCTATATCACATGATAAGAGATTATTTTCAGGAGGTGTCCTTATGTATAAATTTTTGAAGGGAACAAAAAAGCGCCAATGGAGGAGGCTGCCGTTGTTATTGCTGTTGATAGCGCTATTGGCTTTTCAAAGCTCTCTGCCGGCATTTGCAGTGGAACCAGACAGTTCAGAGGAGACGGCCATGCAATATTCTGTCCGAGAAGAAGCAGGATATAGCGTTGATCCTGGAACGATCGCCGGAAGGGATACAGGTCCGGAGACAGAAGACGGAACCGGGCAAGAGACCGATGGAGAAACGGAGGAAGCGGCTGAATCCGCAGAAAATTCTTATTATGAGAGATTGATGACCTGCGGGACATTATCGGATATCCTTGGTCTGTTGGAGAGCGAGGAAAACCCGGCTTCATTGCTTACCGAAGCAGAACAAAATAATTTTGCGGATTATGTATATGACAAGCTGGAGCAGGGCGATTGGCCGGATGAGAATGCAGAATCGAATGTGGATTCCATTATGACGGTTTTGTTCGGCAATGATAATGTTGAAATGATGGCTGTGGCAGATCGTTATGATTCCGAAGATGTGAATCCGGATGCAAGTTTTATTATCGCAGGTAAAAAATTTGTGGGAATCACAGCCGGGCAGATTCCACAAACGTTCCAGATTACTGTAACGCCGCAAAAGGGCGGTACGAGTTATATCCTTAATGCAGACAACACCCTCTCCAAAGGAGAGGATGGGCTATCGTGGCAGTGGCGGATCGACAATGTGGGCGCAGGCATGTATGACGTAGTGGAGACGGGATACGCAATAGACAACTACAGTGTAAGCACGACCTTCAACGGTGCGGATGCTTCCGCTGGAACTGGTATAGCCGAGGTGAGGGCGGCAGATTTTGCTGTGAACTATGTCAAGGAGACTACATGCAGCCATACAAATTGGCCTGTACAGATTGATGGTGATTCTAACGTTATGTTCGCAGCCGCACTGACGACAGGAGGATGCGTGGTAGTAAGTCAATATTCTCTCACAGAATCTCAAAGATTAACAGTCGCAGAAAAAGTTACAAAAATCGGCGGAAACTGGAAAACACCTGTCCATTTCTACAGTATTGAAAACAACGGAAACGGACCGTGGTCAATAGATGGAAAAGAGCTTCGCTATAACCCCGATACGCAAGAAATCATACTTCAAAATACCAGCGTTTGGTCCCATGTTGCTGTAGTTAATTACAGTATCACAGAAGCCTCTAACCCAGACATTAATATTGTCAATACTTATACGGCGCAGACAAAGCCAGTAATCATTGAAAAAATTGTTACGGGAAATATGGGTATCAGAGATAAGGAGTTTGTATTTACAGTGGCGGCTACGGGGATGAATGGGGAGCCTTGGATCATTGCCCCCTATGTGGAAGGGCAGGGATGTCCTTATACGGTAAACATAGACGGGACCATCACATTCACTCTAAACCATGAGGAATCAGTTGTGTTGCCAAATGCTCCAATTTGGGGGACTCTGACAATAACAGAGGGTGGCAAAGAAGCGGCAGGATATACGGTTAGCGCAACAGCGAACGGTGCATCGCTGACAGAAACCGCCGTGGGCAATACATTTATCTACGAGGTTTGCACCACGGATGATCAGAAAGTTACCGTGGAAAATAGGAAAGATGCCATTCCGGATACCGGTATTTTCCTAGATTCATTACCGTATATTCTGATTCTTTCCATAGTAAGTGTGGGAGGCATAATCGCCTTTATAAAAGGAAGCCGGAGTCATGGCGTTGATTAAATGGAGGCGTGCCGGATGGATGGAAAAAACCTAAATAGAAAAAGCAGGCGTCAGAAGACACCGCGGCGTCTGTCATCAGACAAGGTTCGCGGATCGCCCGTCCGTGCAGAAGAGTTGGACAAACGGGGAAATCCCCAGGAGCGCCTTGGAAAGTGGCTGAAGCAGGTCCGTTTTAAAAAATGCCTTTATGGAGGTGTCAGTGAGAAGGACGTGTGGAGGAAAATAAGTGAATTAAATAGTCTCTATGAAGCTGCCTTGTCGGCTGAGAGGGCCAGATACGATGCTTTGCTAGAAGAATCGGTTCCTGTAAAAGCAAAGCAGCTGGCTGATCAGATCATCAGAAAGCAGATGGAGAACACGCGGCATGAGAAAAAGGATGGTGGTTAGGACGGACGGCGCAAGTGATTTATCAGCCATCATCAGCAAACGAAGAAACAACTTACTTGTTTATCAAGGGTACAAGGCTCTGATTATCAGGATTCTTTTTTTGGTGATTGCAGGCATGATCCTATTTACGAGGATCTTCTTGGTCACACAGGCCAGCGGCAACGATATGTTCCCTGCGGTCAAGGATGGAGACCTTGTCTTCGCTTTCCGGCTGCAACAGGGTTATTCCAAAAATGATGTGGTCGTCTACACAGTAGATGGAAAGCAATACATAGGAAGAATAGCGGCAGGAGCCGGCGATGTCGTGACACTGGATGATTCTGGAAGTATGCTGGTGAACGGAACAGCACAGACCGGTGAGATCCTGTATCCCACCTATGGGCTGCAGGGACTGGAATATCCTTACGAGGTGCCGGAAAACAATTTGTTTATTCTGGGGGATTATCGCACTCAGGCAGCAGATTCCCGGACATTTGGGGCGATTTCCCTAGAAAATGTGGACGGAAAGGTTATTACCATCCTCCGCAGACGGGGCTTATAACACAAAATAGCATTTAGCAGGAGGAATTTTGTTTATGAAGAAAATGATATCTACTTTGCTCGCAGCAGCTCTTTGTCTGAGCATGAGCACCGTGGCTTTTGCAGAGGAACCAGAGACCTACCAAGATATGGATACGGTTACGATCACAAAAGATTATAACGCGACGAATACAGGCACCACTTCTCCGGCGGAGACGTTCAAATTTACCATCGAGCGTACCGGCGTCACGGATGCCGCGGACGGTGTGACCGCTGAGAATATGCCGATTCCGACCATTGGCTCCGTTGCCTATGGTGCCGGTGATGCCGGTTCTGCAAATAAGAGCAAGGACATCACCGTGAACCTGCCGAAGTATACGAGCGTCGGTATCTATACCTATACCATTAAAGAAACTGCTGGCGCCACTGCCGGCGTAACCTATTATGGCAAGGACATTACGCTGAAAGTAACGGTGATTCAGGACACCGAAGGCAAAGTGCGCGTAGCGGCTGTACACACGGAAGGGGAAAATGAGGCGAAATCCGATCACTTCTCCAACGAATATTCCGCTGGTTCCCTGACGGTCGCCAAGAAAGTGACCGGCATTATGGGCGATCAGTCCAAGGATTTTACCGTGACGGTTGAATTTACCGCTCCGGAGGGAACAACCGTAAAAGAAGCGATCTCTTACACCGACGGTACAGAACATAAAACCGTTGCGGTTAGCGATTGGAAGAATGGAAAAGCGACTGCTGAAATTACGCTGAGGCACAATGAAGCCGTAAACTTCACCAATATTCCCTACGGCGTGACCTATACCGTAACGGAGAGCGACTATACCTCGGATGGTTATGATGCTGCGGCTTATGAATTCGGAGATGGCAACAAGAAGATTGACAGTGCAGAGGATACGGTAACAATCACAAACAACAAAGGGACTACGGTTGATACCGGAGTGTTCCTTGACAGCTTGCCTTACATCATGCTCCTTGCCATTGTAGGAGTGGGCGCGATTCTGTTTGTTTCCAGAAAGCGCAGAGCTTTTGAGGATTAATCGGGAGTTTGAAGGAAGTTTTCGTTTTTGGCTCAGGCGGCAGGGGGATTCCCCTGCCCGCCCTGAGATTTCCAAGGGGGAAGGAGGAGGCTGCAAAGGGCAGTCACGGGACAATGGAACATACGCTGCGCAGCAGCTTTCTAAACCTCATAAATGGCATCATCAATTTTTTCGTGATTCTGTCCTTATCCGCCGCGGGATTCTATGCCGTTTATGCCCTATGGGACAATCACCGGGTTTACCAGGCAGCCGAAAATGTTCAGGCCGATATGATAAAACTGAAACCGGGGATTGCCGAAGGCGGCGCAACTTTTGAAGACTTATTAGCGGTTAATCCGGATGTGTGCGCATGGGTCACTCTGGATCACACCAATATTGACTACCCTGTGCTGCAAGGCAGTACGAATCTGACTTATATTAACCAAGATGTATATGGCAGTTTTGCCCTGGCCGGGAGCATCTATCTGGACTCCCGCAATAACAATGACTTTTCTGACAAATACTCCCTGCTATACGGGCATCACATGGAAAATGGCAGTATGTTTGGAGATTTGGATTTATATAAAGAGAAAGTATTTTTTGAGGAAAACACAACAGGTATGCTGCTCACCCGGAACGGCGCCCATGAACTTGAAATCTTTGCCTGCATGCTGGCCGAAGCAGGAGATCCGAATATTTTTGAACCGACGGGACGGCAGACGGAGGCGGGAGGAATCCTCAACTACATAGAACAAAACGCGATGTATCTGCATGAGGATACACTAGATCGCCTGAAAGCGGATGATAGGGCTGGGATACTCGCTTTCAGTACCTGTTCTTCGGAATTTACAGATGCAAGAACCATTGTGTTCGCATGGATAAAAGCCGAGACAGTTCAAACCGAGAATTAGGAGGGAATCACTATGAAGCGTAAATTTAGAACCATTGGGCTGCTTCTGGCCATCATGTTTTCCATGACCATGATGACAGCGCCGGTGCTGGCGGCAAACCAGGCGGGCGTTTCCGTGCCGGTCACAATCAGACTGGAAGGAACGCTGCCGGACACGCCGGAAAATTTTAAAGTAGTGCTAACCGCTGAAAATAGTGCTTATCCTATGCCGGTAGGCGCTGTAGATGGAGTGGCATTTTTGACGTACACGGGAGCCGGTTCAGATTTTTTTGTTATTTCCTATGATCGCGTAGGTATATATACCTACATGATTAATCAGATGGTTGGAAGTGATTCCGAATGCACTTATGATTCATCCGTATATTTATTGACTGTCGCCGTGACAAATGCAGAGGATGGAAGCGGGCTTGAAGTCGCTGCGGTGCTTTATCCCGATGCAAAAAGCGATAAGCAAAGCGGAGCCGAGTTTGTAAATACTTACCCTGCCCAAGAGACAACGCAGGAAACCACCGCTGAGCCGGAACCTTCCGACGCGCCCAAAACCGGTGATGAGAGCGAGATTGAAATCTGGATTTGCCTGTTTTTATTGAGCGCGATAGTGACAGCTTTCGGCATTTGGGAGAAACGGAAGCATATGAGCTAGATCCGATGGCTGTGTGGCCGCCGTAAGCTGCTATGATTTGTTTGACAAGAAGCAATCCTAAACGATGGCGTTGTTCCGCCACATTTTAGTCACAGACCATATAGTTCGGAGCTTAGCTGAGTTTTTGAATGGTACATCCGCAGCGCCGGTACCATCATCTGCGACCGTTATGGTGCTTTGACCGTTTTTGACGGAAAACTGACATACGTTTTACAGCTAAAGAAGCCGGCTGCAGCGCCCGTTTGGGTTCCTGCATCCGGCTCCTTGCCGTATGTTAGAGTTTCTTTTTATCAAATAACCGGATTGCCAGGATTAAAAGCGCCACAGAGAAAATGGCTGAGACAACCATCGGGACGATAAAATCTGAGGCACCGCTTTACCTGAAATCAAATCAATATTTTTTGAGGTCAGTATAAACGGAGTTGATTTTTCCAGCGGCTTGATCAGTCCCATCAAAGAAAATAAAGTTACCATACCGCCTGCAAAAAGGATGCTGGTAAAGGTCTGTTTGAATGAGAAAGCAAAACTTATCAAGATTTTATTCCATATTGATGGTATAGTAGAACAAAGAGATTGGATTGAGAAGGGGAGATTGTGGTGCAGCCTATGGAAAAGATTGATATTGCAAAGAATTTCGAACTGTTGTCGGATAAGGACAATAATACCGCTTACAAGGCATTACAAGTATTGCAGGATTTAAGTGAGAAAACGGATGCCGTCTATCCCTACATGGATCAGCTGGGCGATATGATGGATAGCGATCATTCGTATATCCGCACAAGGGCTCTTACCCTGATCGCATACAATGCGAAATGGGATCAGGATTACAAAATAGATGAAATGATCGATCGGTATTTGCAGCATATTATGGACGAAAAGCCTATTACCGCCAGGCAGTGCATCAAGCTGCTCCCGATGATTGCAAAGAGCAAACCGGATTTGGCAGAGGGGATCACAGCCGCGCTTAATCGAGCAGATGTTTCCCGTTATACCGGCAGTATGCAGCCGTTGGTTTATAAAGATATTCAAAAGGCTTTGAAAGAGATAAAGAGCTCTGCACCGCTGGGGGCCGTGTGATCCGGTTATCAAATGATAGACGGAATCATTGGACGGTACATCAAAAATTAGAAGGGGGCAGACTCAGCGAATATGAATCGATATATTGCGTTTTTGCGCGGCGTTAATATAAGTGGTAAAAATAAGATCCCAATGGCTGAATGTAAGAAAGCCTTTGAAGGGCTTGGGTTTGGAGAGGTTAAGACATACCTGAACAGTGGCAATGTGATTTTTTCAAGTGATGAAGATCATGTAGAGGGGCTTACAAGCCAGATTGAAGCAAGGGTAAAAGAAAAGTTTGGTTTCGATATTCCTGTTTTCGTCATATCGAAAGAAGACCTCGAAGATATTTTGCAACACGCGCCGGACTGGTGGGGCGGCGAAAATAAGGACATCTATGATAATTTAATTTTTATTCTGCCTCCGGCTACCTTTGCTGAAGTATGGGACGAGATTGGAGAACCCAGGGAAGGATTAGAAAAGATTGAGAATTATAAGGAAGCGATATTCTGGTCTTTCAGCCGGAAGGATTATCAGAAAACAAACTGGTGGCCGAAGACCGCAAGTACGGGCATCAGCGGCAAACTGACAATCAGAACGGCAAACACCGTCAGGAAGGTGGTTCGCTCTCCCGGCTTCCCTTGACGGCTGCCAGGGATTTTGCTATTATTTTTGGTAAAGTATCCATCTTTGTCACAGAAAGTATGGAAGAAGATAGATCCATCAGACGGTGAGGAGAAATGCAATGAATGAAAAAATCTTAGTGGTTGATGATGAAAAGGAACTGGCCGATCTAGTCGAAGTCTATCTGAAAAACGATGGGTACACCGTCTATAAATGTTATAATGGCACGGATGCGCTGAAGTGCATTGAGTCAACCAGTTTGGATCTGGCTATATTAGATATTATGCTCCCGGATATGGACGGCTATCAAATCTGTCAGAAAATCCGGGAAAAATTTTATTATCCGGTTATTATGCTGACGGCAAAAGTGGAGGACGGGGATAAAATCATGGGGCTTTCCGTTGCCGACGACTATATTACGAAGCCATTTAACCCGCTGGAAATGGTTGCCAGAGTGAAAGCACAGTTAAGACAGTACATGAGGTACAACCAACCCCACATCAATGAATGCAGCGAATACGAGATAAGAGGGATGACGATCCGTAAGAACAGCCACAAATGTATCTTGTTTGGAAAAGAGATTCCCCTAACGCCCACGGAATTTTCGATTCTTTGGTATCTGTGTGAAAATCAGGGAAAAGTTGTGTCGACGGAAGAATTATTTGAGGCGGTATGGGGAGAAAAATATCTGGATAACAATAATACCGTCATGGCCCACATCGGGCGTCTTCGCGAGAAGATGAACGAACGGGCAAAAAGACCAAAATTTATCAAAACGGTTTGGGGGGTGGGATATACCATTGAAAAATAGAAACAACATCCATCGGGAAGATGACTATTTACTTTTTAAAAACAGATTGTCCATAAAAATGCTTCTGATGATGGGATGTGCGATTCTGATCATTATCGTGGTATATACGTTTATCATAAAAGATAATTTTGCCAATGTTGTCGTAGCCATTTTAGATCACTTGGTTTATCATGACCGAGACCAAGCGCTGCTTGCCTATGTGAAAACCTTCAAAGCATATGAGATCTGGCTCTTTCTTATCGCATTTTCAGGCGTGTTGTTTATTATTTTCCGCCGTTATCTGAATAGTATCTCAGGATATTTTAAAGAAATCAACCGGGGGATAGATACACTGGTTCGTGAAGACGCCGAAGATATTGCTTTGCCTCCGGAACTGGCCTCAACCGAAAGGAAAATCAATTCCATAAGACATACCTTAATCGAACGAAAATCCGACGCCGAGCGCGCGGAGCAGAGAAAAAATGACCTTGTCATGTATCTGGCCCATGACTTGAAAACCCCGCTTTCATCCGTTATCGGATATTTAACCCTGCTGAGAGATGAAAATCAAATTTCCGATGAACTCCGGGAACGGTATTTGTCCATATCGCTGGATAAGGCTGAGCGTCTGGAAGATTTAATCAATGAGTTTTTTGAAATCACACGGTTTAACCTTTCCAATATCACGCTTGTATACAAAAAGATCAATCTGACCAGAATGCTGGAACAGCTGGCGTATGAGTTTAAACCGATGCTGGCCGATAAAAATTTGAAATGTGAATTTGAAATCCAGCCGGACATTCTTTTGTCCTGCGATGCAAACAAGCTGCAGCGGGTGTTTGATAATCTGCTGCGAAACGCAGTTAGTTACTGTTACGAAAATACCAGCATTCAGGTGGCTGCGGAACAAATAGAGGATCGTGTACGGATTCAAATAAAGAACGAAGGAGACACGATTCCGAAGGAAAAATTAGACAGAATCTTTGAGCAGTTTTATCGCTTGGATATATCGCGGAGCTCCAGCACCGGCGGGGCCGGTCTGGGACTTGCCATTGCAAAGGAGATCGTCGAACTTCATCACGGCCAGATCAGCGCCCACAGCGAAAAGGGGATTACCTGCTTTGAGGTCACCTTGCCTCTCGTAGGAAAATCGTAAGAAAGTCCGTATAAAATCATGTGTTATCCACAAGGGAAAACGAAAACATCGATCGCTCCATTCTGATATTCTATATATCGGACGGAGCGATTTTTTTGTTCGAAATTCTTTTATCTTTCAGGGAGGAGCTAAGTTAGCGATGGAAAGTCAAAACAATAACCGATACGATCAGAAAAGAAAAGGGCGGATAACAAGAAAGCGGAGATGGATCGATTACTGGGCCGCATGCGCCACTCTTTGTTTCCTCCTGGCGGTCACCGTATTTGGAGTTGCCAGTCTGCAAAGATCCGATGAAAAAACCACATTTGCCGCCAAAGAAAGTATGGAAAGCACGGAAGATTTCGCTGGACAAGACGGCAGGCAGAGCGAGACGGTTTCCGCGAAACTTGACCGGGCAAATACAATATCCGTGGACATCACGGCAAAAAGCGCCATTGTATTGAATACCGACACAAATACGGCGTTATATCAGAAAAACGGCACGGAGAAAATTGCCCCCGCCAGTACCGCGAAAATGATAGTGGCATTGACGGCGCTCGACTATTTATCTCCGGATGATGAAGTGACGGTAGGCGCGGAAATTAAGATGATTCACGACGATTCGTCAAGAGCGTGGCTTACGGAAGGGGATACTCTGACGGTAAGACAACTCTTAATTGCCCTGATGCTTCCTTCCGGCAATGATGCGGCCTATACGTTTGCCGTCCATACCGGAAAGATAATAGCAGGAGACAACAGCCTGTCAAACAAACAATCCATTGAGGTATTCATGGAGCAGGTAAATGAAAAGGCCAGAGCGCTCGGCGCGGAAAACTCCAACTTCGTAGTTCCGGACGGATACGATGCCGAGGGGCAGTACACCACGGCTTATGACCTTGCCGTCATTGCAAAAGCGTGTTTGGACAATTCAACCATTTCGGAAGTTGTGTCAAGTAATACGTCATACGAAAAATGGCTGAACGGCAGGGAGGTTACTTACAAAAACACAAACGAGCTGATCAATCCCAAAAGCCAATATTACCGCCCTGAGGTGATCGGCCTAAAGACGGGAACCAGCAGCCTTGGCGGCGCCTGCGTCGTTTCTGCGGCAGTGATTGACGGAGAGACCTATATCTGCGTCGTAATGGGGTCTACGAAGGACAGCAGATTTCCCGATTGTATTAAACTTTTGGACAAAATCAAAACACGATGAAAAGGGAGGGGAATGGAATGAAGAAAAAGATCGATATTACTGTTTTTGGATGTGAGCCGGATGAAACAGAAATGTTCAAGAAACTTTCCTCTGAATTTGGCGTTCAAGTCTTATTCGTAAAAAATGTTGTAACGGAAAACAATGCAGTATTTGCCGATGGGTGCCGATGTATCAGCGTAAACCATAAAGCGGAGCTGTCGGAACCGCTCCTCCTTGCGCTGAAGGATGCCGGGGTAAAATATATCAGCACCCGGAGCATCGGATTCGACCATATTGATATCGGGGCGGCCGGGCGGCTGGGCATGGCCGTCGGCACCGTGGCATATTCGCCGGGCAGCGTCGCCGACTATACCATCATGCTGATGCTGATGCTGATGCGCGGTACAAAATCCGTGATGCGCGGGGCGGAGGAACAAAATTATTGTCTGAATCACCTTCGCGGGAAGGAACTGCGGGATATGACGGTGGGTGTGGTGGGGACTGGGCGGATCGGGCAGGCCGTTATGGAACGTTTGGAAGGATTTGGCTGTAAGGTATTGGCATATGACCGGAATCACAAAGCGGGAGTCAACTATGTACCATTTCATGAACTGCTGAATAACAGTGACATTGTTACGCTTCATGTTCCGCTGGCGGAAGATACGCGCCATATGATTGGCCGCGAACAAATAAATAGAATGAAGCCGGGGGCCTTTTTCATCAATACAAGCCGGGGAGCTTTAGTGGATACCGGGGCATTGGTGGAAGGGCTGGAAGCCGGGAAGCTGGGGGGCGCGGCCTTGGATGTCTTGGAGGGGGAAGAAGGAATCTTTTACAATGACTGCACACAAAAATCCATTGATCATCCGTTCCTATCGGTCCTTCAGGAAATGCCGAATGTGATTATTACGCCGCATACAGCTTACCACACGGAACGGGTGCTGGCTGACACGGTGAGAAATACAATCAAAAATTGTTTGGATTTTGAAAGGAGTCTGGGAAATGGACAAAATTAAAGTTGCAGTCCTCTTTGGAGGCTGCTCCGAGGAACATCAAGTCTCGATAAAATCGGCAATGGAGCTTTCTGCCAATCTTGACACGAAAAAATATGAGCCTTTTTATATCGGAATCACAAAGTCAGGCGCCTGGAAAATGTGCGGAAAACCTTGCCCTGAGTGGGAAAAATATGCCAAATGGCCGGTTGTATTTTCTCCGGATCGAAATACCCATGGCCTGCTGATACATAAGGAAGGGGGATATGAATTCCAGCCGGTTGACGTGGTGTTTCCGATCATCCACGGGAAATCCGGCGAGGACGGGTCCATTCAAGGGCTGCTGGAATTGTCCGGCATTCCCTATGTGGGCTGCGATGTTCAAAGCTCTGTGATCTGCATGGATAAGGCGCTCGCCTATACGGTTGTGAAAGACGCGGGAATCGAGGTGCCTGAGTTTTGGACCATCCAGGAAGGTGACCGTCTGGAAACAGAGGAGTTGGCGTTTCCCGTTTTTGTGAAACCGGCCCGTTCCGGTTCTTCCTTCGGCGTAAATAAAGTGTGCCGGGAGGAGGAGTTACAGGCAGCCATAAACGAAGCGAAAAGATATGACAGCAAAATCTTGATTGAGCAGGCGGTCACCGGTTGTGAGGTGGGCTGCGCCATCTTGGGGAATTGCTCGGATCTCATTGCAGGCGAGGTGGATCAGATTCGGCTGAAACATGGTTTTTTCCAGATTCATCAAGAGGCGCAGCCGGAAAAAGGCTCTGAGAATGCAGCGATCCTGGTCCCGGCTGGCCTGCCGGCGGAGGTAAAGGAGCAGATTCAGAATACAGCTAAGAAAATTTATCGGACCCTTGGCTGCCGGGGACTGGCCCGTGTGGACCTGTTTTTACGGGAGGACGGACACATTGTCCTGAATGAAGTGAATACCATGCCTGGTTTTACTTCGTACAGCCGCTATCCCCGCATGATGATTGCCGCCGGGTTTTCGCTTTCTGAATTATTCGACCATCTGATTCAACTGTCGCTTAGGAGGTAAGTACAATGGAAGAGAACTTCGTTTTTTTAGATGTAATGCTGCCGGGGATTCGTTGGGATGCCAAATATGCCACGTGGGACAATTTTACCGGAAAACCGGTGGACGGATATCGGGTGAACCGTGTTGCAGGATCAATAGAGCTGGGAACCGCTTTGCGCAAGGCCCAAAAGATGGCGGAAAAATTGGGGTATGGTTTGCTCCTCTGGGACGGTTATCGCCCCCAGCGCGCAGTGGACTGCTTTCTGAATTGGGCTTCCCAGCCGGAGAACAATTTAACGAAAAAACGATATTATCCAAATATTAACAGAGATGAAATGGTTGCAAAGGGATATGTGGCTTCCCAGTCCAGCCACAGCCGGGGAGGGGCGGTTGACCTGACAATCTTTCATTTAGACACCGGTATGCTGGTTCCTATGGGCGGAGGTTTTGATTTTATGGATGAGCGGTCCCACCATGCGGCAAGCGGACTGAGTGATGCAGAGTCAAAAAATCGGGAGTACCTGCGCCTGATCATGGAAGACAGCGGGTTTGAATCGTATCGTTATGAATGGTGGCATTACGTTTTAGAGGACGAACCATATCCGGATACCTATTTTGACTTTTCCGTTGCGTAATGGGGTTTGGCTGAAAGAAGAAGCAACCTTGGAAAGAGGCTTCTTCCTGCTATTCCCGGAAAACGATCAATAACCATATCAGCAGTCTGCAAAAGAAATTGAAAACTACACCGGACGCCTCGGATTATATCAAAAGTATTGTCCATGTTGGCTATAAATTTGAAGCGCCGTAAGAAAGGTCACAAGGTAAGGTGATTCCTGCCCTGTGGCCTTTGCGCTGTTTTTCCTAAAGGACCCAATGAAGGCCTTGCGAAGAAAATGCTGCTGCGGTTTAAGTCCCTCTGGAAAAAAGAACGGATTGTGTTTCTTTTCGGCTTCCAGTATAATCAACTTATGATAAGCGAAGGGGACGCTGCGGGACAGAGAGATCCCGGCAGATTCAGTAAAAACAGATCGGGATCACCGGTATTGGGACGGAGATTAGAAAAAGGAGGAATTCATGCGGTTATTATTTAAGCAACGGTTATTTTCTTGGTTTGACAGTTATGATATCTATGATGAATTTGGCGGAACCGCATACACGGTGAAGGGAAAGATGTCCTGGGGGCACTGCCTGGAAATCTACGACTGTGAAGGGAATCACGTGGGAACCGTAAAGGAGGAGGTTTTGACGCTTCTCCCTCGTTTTGCCATGTATTTGGGTGACGAATACATCGGCCAGATCAAAAAAGAATTCACTTTGTTCCGGCCGTCCTTTCATCTGGACTGCAACGGCTGGCAGGTCCAGGGAAACTGGCTGGAATGGGATTACAAGGTGACCGACGCACTGGGCGGGCTGGTGATGCACGCCAGCAAAGAAGTGATGCGGCTGACGGATACCTATGTTTTGGATATCGCCCAGCCGGAGGACGCGCTGCTCTGCCTGATGATCGTCCTGGCGATCGACGCGGCAAAGTGTTCCGGCGGGAAAGGGTGACGGGTATGATGGTATCGACGAAGGGGCGGTATGCGCTCCGCATCATGATTGACCTGGCAAAACAGGAAGAGGAGGGGAATGTCCCTCTGTCTGAGATTGCGAGGCGTCAGGAAATTTCTGTGAAATATCTGGAAGCCGTCATGGCGATTTTGAACCGGGCTGGCCTTGTGGTAAGCCGCATGGGAAAAAACGGGGGCTATCGCCTGGCCAAACCTCCGGCGCAATATCGGGTGGGAGAAATCCTTCGTTTGACCGAAGGCCGGTTGGCGCCGGTCCACTGCCTGGAAGACGGCGAAGTGAACTGTAGCCGGTCGGAGGGCTGCGTGACACTGCCGATGTGGAAGGAACTGGATCGTTTGATTTCCGAATATTTGGATCACTTGACCTTGGAAGATTTGATCCAGGGAAACGTAAAATGGAATCCAGAAAAATAAAGACAGCTTCCGCCGGGATGGATGAAGTCCTGGCGGAAGCTGATCATTTTTACCATTTTTTGAAAACTCCTATTGACAAAGTAGGAGTTTTGACGTAAAATAACACCCATAAAAATGATAGGAGATAAAGTGATGAGCCGACTGTTTGTTTTTCTGCTCCGAATCAATTACCGGTTCGGCCGAATGTGCTGCTGTGATCAAAACTCTTGAAAACCATCAATAAAATTTAATCATAAGGAGAAAATAAAGATGACAGCAAAACATTATCGCTTTGAAACGCTTCAACTCCATGTAGGACAGGAAGAGCCGGATTCCGCAACCGGAGCCCGCGCAGTTCCGATTTATCAGACCGCTTCCTATGTTTTCCGGGACTGTGAGCACGCGGCCGCCCGCTTTGCCCTGGCTGACGAGGGAAATATTTACGGGCGCTTGACCAACCCCACCCAGGAGGTACTGGAAAAGAGGATTGCCGCATTGGAGGGAGGCGCCGCTGCCCTGGCGGTGGCTTCCGGCGCGGCGGCTGTCGCGTATACGTTACAGGGACTGGCCGGCGCGGGGGATCATATTGTAGCAGCTAAGACGCTTTACGGCGGAACCTACAACCTGCTGGCCCATACCCTGCGCAGTTACGGCGTGGAGGCTACCTTTGTGGAGCCCGGCGATCCGGAGAATTTTCGGAAAGCGATCCGGGAAAACACCAAAGCCGTCTATTTTGAGACTCTCGGCAACCCGAACTCCAATCTGACGGATGTGGAGGCGGTTGCGGCTGTGGCGCACGCAGAGGGAATTCCTGTGGTGGTGGATAATACCTTCGCCTCCCCTTATTTGTTCCGCCCGCTGGAGCACGGAGCGGATCTTGTGATTCACTCGGCCACCAAATTTATCGGCGGCCACGGGACCACCCTGGGAGGCGTGATTGTGGAAGGCGGCCGGTTCGACTGGAAGGCCAGCGGAAGATTCCCGCTGTTGACAAAGCCGGATCCCAGCTATCACGGCGTCTGCTTTGCCGATGTGCCGGGCGGATTTGTCACACGGATCCGGGCAGTGCTGCTGCGGGATACGGGAGCGACTTTATCTCCGTTCCACGCTTTTTTACTGCTGCAGGGATTGGAGACGCTTTCCCTTCGGGTGGAGCGCCATGTGGAGAACGCGCTTCGGGTGGTGGAATACCTAAGCCGGCATCCCCAGGTGGAGGCGGTTCATCATCCGTCATTAAAGGAAAGTCCGGATCATGATTTATACCTGCGTTATTTTCCGCACGGAGCCGGTTCGATCTTTACCTTTGAAATCAAAGGCGGAGAGGAGAAGGCCAGACGGTTTATCGATCATCTGGAGCTGTTTTCCCTTCTGGCAAACGTGGCGGATGTGAAATCTCTGGTCATTCATCCGGCCAGCACGACCCATGCCCAGCTCTCGGAGGAAGAATTAAAGGACCAGGGAATCGGGAAAAATACCGTTCGTCTGTCCATCGGAACGGAGCACATTGACGATATCCTGGAAGATTTGGAACAGGCATTTGAAAAAATCAAATAAGGAGGAAATTCCTATGTCATATTATGAATCCGCGGCGGAGCTGATCGGCAAAACTCCGCTGCTGGAGCTTCAGCGATACGGAAAAACCAAAGCGCTGAAAGCAAAACTTCTGGCAAAGGTGGAGGGGCAAAATCCAGCCGGTAGCGTAAAGGACCGGATCGCTCTCGCCATGATCGAAGCGGCAGAACAAGAAGGAAAGCTGAAAGAGGGTTCGGTGATCGTGGAGCCCACCAGCGGAAATACCGGGATCGGGCTGGCGGCTGTGGCCGCCGCCAAGGGATACCGGATCATTCTTGTGATGCCGGATACCATGAGCATGGAACGACGAAATTTAATGAAAGCTTATGGAGCCGAGCTGGTGTTGACCGAGGGGGCAAAAGGCATGAAGGGGGCAATCGCCAAAGCGGAAGAATTAGCTGCCGGGCTGCCGGGAGGCTTTCTCCCTAGGCAGTTTTCCAATCCTGCCAACCCGGAGATTCACCGCAGAACCACCGGACCGGAGATCTGGAAGGATACGGACGGAAAAGTGGATATTCTGGTGGCCGGCGTGGGAACCGGCGGGACAGTCACAGGAACCGGATCATATTTAAAGGAAAAGAACCCGGACTGCCTGGTGGTGGCCGTGGAGCCGGCTGGATCGCCAGTTTTAACCAGCGGGGAAGCGGGGCCTCATAAGATTCAGGGGATTGGGGCCGGGTTTGTCCCGGAAAACCTGGATATTAACATTTGCGACAAAGTTCTGACCGTGACGGACGAGGAGGCCTTTGAGACCGGCCGTTTGATTGCAAGGACCGAAGGGCTGCTGGTGGGTATTTCATCGGGAGCAGCGGTTCACGCCGCGACTCGTCTGGCGCTGCAGCCGGAGCATGAAGGAAAAAATATTGTGGTCATTTTGCCGGACAATGGAGACCGGTATCTGTCCACCCCGATGTTTCAAGAATAACTGAAATTGGCATTCGCCGGATCGAGAGAAAAGTGGGATGATTGGAATCGTCCCGCTTTTTTCTTGCCTTTCCCCAATTTTTTACAGAGCGGAGTAAAGCAAAAAAAGACAAAGTAGCGCAACCTTTGGCTTCGTGCTATAATGGAAAAGATATCAGGGAATCCTTGGATATCTTGCAAATGAAAAGGAAAAGAAAGAGCCTATCAATCCGCAGCGGTGCGGACCGTCAGGCCCGGAAAGGAACGGGTTATGAAACATTCAGAAGAACTTCGCCGCGAGCTCCTTGCGATACACCGGAAGAGCTACCCGGCATATAAATCGCTGAAGGGGGTCTTTGATTTTGGATCCTATCAGCTCTCCATTGATCACGTCCAGGGGGATCCTTTTGCCTCCCCCTCCAAACTGAGCGTCCGGATTGCGCAGGAAAAAGCGGGGTTTCCGGAGTATCTATACCGGGAGCGGCACACCCGTATTGCCTTACAGGACTATCTGACCAGACGCTTCCGGGCGCAGACCGACCGGTTTTGTTTTCAGGCCAAGGGATCGGGGAAAAGCGGAATGATCGCGGTCAGCGGCTGCGGTCAGGAAATTCTGGAGCGGACGGCCTGCGAGATCCGGCCGGACGGCATTTTAGCCCGTTTCGACGTCGGGTTCCCGGCCAACGGGAGAACCATTCAGGCTTTGGAATTGGAGAAAATCCTGTTCGAATTTCTTCCGAAAAGTATCGAACAGACCTTCTTTTACCGCCGTCTACCGGCCGCGGAGGTAGAGCAGGTGTTTTTTCTGGCAGAGGACCAGCAGGCCATCCGAAGAGAACTGACCAGCCGCGGCCTGGTGGCATTTATCGCCAACGGCTCTATTTTGCCCAGGGAGAGCGGCGTGTCCGACCGGCCGATGAAGGGAGCGGTTTTGTTCCAGTCGCCCCCATCCATGGAGGTCACTCTGACTCTTCCTCATAAAGGGGAACTTTCCGGCATGGGAATCCGGGAGGGGATCACTTTGATTGCGGGCGGCGGATACCACGGAAAATCCACGGTATTGCAGGCGCTGGAGAAAGGTGTCTACAACCACATTGCCGGGGATGGGCGGGAATACGTAATCACCGAGGATTCTGCGTGGAAACTCCGGGCGGAGGATGGAAGAAAAATCAGCAGCGTGGATATCTCCCTGTTTATCAACGACTTGCCGAACGGCCGCGATACCAAAGATTTTTCTACTCTGGATGCCAGCGGAAGCACGTCGCAGGCTGCCAATATCATGGAAAGCCTGGAGGCGGGAAGCCGCCTGCTTCTGATCGATGAGGATACCTCGGCGACGAATTTTATGGTGCGGGACGAATTGATGCAAAAGGTGATCACCAGGGAGAAAGAGCCGATCACACCGTTTTTGGAGCGGGCGGCGGAGCTGTATCAGAAAGCAGGCGTCTCCACGATCCTCGTGGTGGGCAGCTGCGGCTCCTATTTCTATATCGCGGACACGGTTTTGCAGATGGATCACTACCGGCCGGTGGACATCACGGCGGAGGCCAAACGGATCATGGCCGGTTATCCGGCTCCCCAGACCGAAGCGCCGAACTTTTGCCTGCCGGAGAGGAAACGCCATTTCCAGCCGGGGACAACCGTACAAAAGAGGAAAAATTACCGCGGGACCGGCATGGTTACCGAGCGCTTGAAAATGAAGCTGCTGGGAAAAGATTCCTTCCTGCTGGGGAAAGACACGGTGGACCTGCGCTATGTGGAACAGTTGGTGGACCGGGAGCAGACCGCGGCACTAGGCTGCATCTTGCAGTACATCAAAGAAAAATCCGAGGGACGGGAACCGGAACTGGCCGGTGTGGTGCGGGAGGTTGCCGCAAAGATTGAAAGGGAGGGGCTGGCCTCCATTAGTGACCTGTCTTATCTCCCGTTCGGATTGGCGATGCCCAGGATCCAGGAGATCTATGCCTGCCTGAACCGGTATTGAAAGACACGGGGAGGGCAGCCGAAAAGACAAAACGGGGAAACCGGGAAAGGCCGATCTGCAAGCCTGGAAAAACGGTTGACAGCCTGTATAAAATCGAGTAAAATAAGGCGATGGCGAATGAATCGCCTTATTTCTTGCCCAGATAGCTCAGTTGGTAGAGCAGAGGACTGAAAATCCTCGTGTCGCTGGTTCGATTCCGGCTCTGGGCAGGCTCTTTTTTTATAGTAACGAGCTGGACAAGCTTCCGGCAGAACCGCCGGAAAAGAGGCAGGGAGGGGAGACTTTGAATTCCGATGAAGCATTTATGAAGAAGGCTCTGCAACAGGCAGAGAAAGCAGCTGCCCTCGGCGAGGTTCCCATCGGCTGCGTCATCGTATGCGGGGATCGGGTCGTGGCCCGCGGATTCAATCAGCGCAACACGAAGAAGACTACCCTGGCCCACGCGGAACTGATCGCGATTGATAAAGCGAGCAAGAAGCTGGGAGACTGGCGCTTGGAGGGCTGTACCATGTACGTGACTTTGGAGCCCTGCCAGATGTGCTCCGGCGCGCTGGTTCAGTCCCGGATCGACCGGGTCGTGATCGGCGCCATGAACCCGAAAGCCGGGTGCGGCGGCTCTGTTTTGAATATTTTGGAAATGCCCCAGTGGAATCATCAGGTACAAGTTGAGACCGGGGTTTTGGAGCCGGAATGTCAGGAAATTCTAAAGCGCTTTTTCCGGGACTTGCGGCGGCGCAATAAGAAGGAAAAGGAAGAACAACGGCAGCGTCTGGAGAGGCCTTCCGACCTATCCGCGCTCAGCGAGTAGGTGTTTAGGGTCAATCTCAGAAAGGTTTCGCATATGTCTCAAATTCAATTTGGAAGAAATTCCCGGAGCTTTGAAAAGTTTTACGATTGGTTTCATATTGGAGCCTGCGTCATCGCTGTTTTGCTGGCGGCGGTTTCCTTTTTGGACCCGGAGCATTCGATGAAGCTGTTTCCCTTGATTTTTCTGGATGCGGCAGCCTTGAACGGCGTGCTGGCTTTTGCCCGTTTCCGGGGGGATGCGCGGAACACCCACCGGATGTCCGGTTTGGCTTTCGCACTGCTTGGTCTGATTTTGTTGGCGTTGGCCTTTGTCTGCGGAAAGGTGGTTTGGGCATAACAATGAAGCGAAAAGTATTGCTGCTGCTGCGCCAGAGCGGGGACTACGTGTCGGGACAGGAGATCTGTGACGCTCTGGGCGTTTCAAGGACCGCGGTCTGGAAGGCAATCAACAGTCTGAAAGAGGAAGGATATCAGATTGAAGCGGTGCAGAACAAAGGGTATCGCCTGGTCAGCGCGCCGGATGTACTGACCGGTGCAGAAATCGGAAGCCTTCTCAAAAGCCGATGGGCCGGACAAGAGCTGGAAACCCATGAACGCATTGCTTTTTCTACCAATTTGCGGGCCAAGCAGTGGGCGGACGACGGCGCCCCCCACGGCGCGCTGGTGGTGGCTGACGTGCAGGAGGGCGGAAAAGGACGCCGCGGGCGGGCTTGGGTGACGCCGCCTCCGGGAGCGGCGATTGCGATGAGCGTGGTGTTGCGGCCGAAATTTTCGCCGTTGAAGGCTTCCATGCTTACCTTATTGGCGGCCCTGGCCGTGCGGGACGGTGTCTTTCAGGTGACCGGCTTATCGCCGGTGATCAAATGGCCCAACGATCTGGTGTTGAGCGGAAAGAAAATCTGCGGGATCCTGACTGAGATGATACTGGAGGAAGAGTATATCCAGTACGTGGTTGTGGGGATCGGCATCAACGTCAATCAAGTGGAATTTCCGGAGGACGTCAGGGAGAAGGCGACTTCTCTTTTCCTGGAAACGGGAAAACATTTTTCCCGTGCGGAGCTGACGGCCCGGACCGCGGAAGCTTTTGAGAGATACTATGAAATATTCCTTCAGACTGAAGATCTGTCCGCGCTGCAGGAAGATTACAACCGGTCTCTCGCCGGGATGAACGGACCGGTGCAGGTGCTTGCCCCTTCCGGCGGATGGGACGGCACATCCCTTGGCATTGATGCGGGAGGCTCACTGTTGGTGAGGGATGCGGAAGGAAAGATTCAGTCCGTGAACGCCGGCGAGGTCAGCGTCCGCGGTTTATATGGATATGTGTAAGGAGAAGCGATGGAAGAAGAACGGATCGTGCTCTGCGGAGCCAATTCCTACAAGCAGAAATATTATTTCAACGAGGACTTTTCCGGCCTTCCGGAGCAGGTCAAGCAGGAGCTGAAAATCCTTTGCGTGCTCTTTACCGAGGAGATCGGCGGAACGCTGACCCTGGAATTTTTGGAGGACGGGACGCTGACTTTAAACGTTTCCCATGAGGATGCGGATTATCTTTTTGACGAGATTGGAAGCGAACTGAAAATCAGGGAAATCCAGCGGGAGCAGTCGGAACTGATGTTAGCCCTGGAACGCTATTTTCAGGTGGTGTTTCTGGGTGAGATCCCGGATGACGATGAGGATGAGGAACCGTGAGGCTGGGTGAGTTTTGCCGGGAGCATCCGGTTTTTCTGGCTCCGATGGCGGGGGTGACGGATCTTCCTTACCGGCTTCTCTGCAAGGAGCAGGGCTGTGACGTAATGTGCACGGAGATGATCAGTGCAAAAGCCCTCTTTTATAAGAGTAAAAATACCAGAGCTCTCCTGATGTCCGAGCCGGAGGAACGGCCGATAGCGGTTCAGCTATTTGGTTCGGAACCGGAGCTGATGGCGGAGATGGCAGCGTCCATCGAGGAAGAGTTTGACTGGATCGATGTGAATATGGGCTGCCCGGTGCCGAAAGTGGTAAACAACGGCGAGGGATCGGCTCTGATGAAAAACCCGTCTCTGGTCAGTCAGATTGTGGAGGCTATGGCGAAGAAACTGAAAAAGCCATTGACCGTGAAGATACGGGCCGGGTTCGACGATTCCTGCCGCAACGCCGTGGAGATCGCCAAAAGGATTGAGGCAGCGGGCGCGGCGGCGGTGGCAGTCCACGGACGGACCAGAGAACAATACTATTCGGGGAAAGCGGATTGGACGATCATCCGCCAGGTAAAGGATGCCGTGTCGATCCCTGTCATCGGAAACGGGGATATTTTTTGCGCTGCGGATGCGCTGCGCATGACGGAGGAGACCGGCTGTGACGGCGTGATGGTGGCCCGCGGGGCAAAGGGAAATCCCTGGCTGTTCCGGGAGATCCGGGCGCTGTTTTCCGGAGAACCGTTGCCGGAGCGTCCGACTCACCTCGAAATTCGGGAGATGATTCTGCGCCATGCCCGGCTGCAGCTTCGCTATAAAGGCGAGTACACCGGAATGAGGGAGATGCGGAAACATCTGGCCTGGTATACGACCGGGTGTCCCCACGCTTCCGCGCTTCGGGGGCGTGCTAATGCGGTGGAGACCATGGAAGATTTGGAGCGTTTGGTGGAAGAATTTTTTCCGGAAAAACCCATTAATATATGAAGGAATACTTCCGGAAAATTTTCATATACTAGCACAGAAATTTGCCTGAAACTTGCGGAATATCAGGGGTTTCGGCTGGTTTCGATAAAATAGGGAATGCAGTTGACAAGGCAAAAGCTTTAGAGTATAATATTTGCCATGTCATCCAGGCTTAGACTGGGAAAGGGTGAAGGAATTATGGCGGAGAAAAAAATACTGACGTATACCGGCTTGAAAAAACTGGAAGATGAGCTGTCAAATCTGAAGGTTGTGAAACGCAGAGAGATCGCAGAAAAGATCAAAGAAGCGAGAGAACAGGGAGACCTTTCGGAGAACGCCGAGTACGATGCGGCGAAGGACGAACAAAGAGATATTGAAGCCCGAATTGAAGAATTAGAAAAAATCCTGAAAAACGCTGAGGTTGTCGTAGAGGACGAGGTGGAACTGGACAAGATCAGCATCGGCTGCCGTGTAAAGGTGCACGATAAAGAGTTTGACGAGACCATGGAGTTTTCGATCGTTGGTTCTACCGAGGCCAACAGCCTGAAAGGGAAAATTTCCAATGAATCCCCGGTGGGCCGCGCGCTGCTCGGCAAAAAGATCGGAGAAGAGGTCGTAGTGGAAACCCAGGCTGGTACGATTACCTACGAGGTTTTGGAAATCGATAGAGGATAATTTTTCGGGCGGCCTTTTGGGGTCGCCTGATTCCTGTAAAAAGAACGCGGAAACGCGAAACGATAAGACGGAGGAAAACCATGGCAGAGAACAAGAATATGCCCCAGGAACAGGACATCGGCCATCTGCGCCAGGTGCGCCGCGAGAAGCTGGCCAATTTGCAGGCAGAGGGCAAGGACCCTTTTGTGATCACGAAATTTGACGCAACCCATCACACAAAGGAGATCAAAGATCATTTTGAGGAGATGGAAGGCAAAGAAGTGACTGTGGCCGGCCGTCTGATGTCCAAACGTGTCATGGGAAAGGCTTCCTTCTGCAATGTGATGGACCGGGACGGCAATGTCCAGTCTTATGTGGCCCGGGACATGATCGGAGAGGAGTCCTACAAGGACTTTAAAAAGTTTGATATCGGCGATGTCGTCGGCATCCGCGGGGAAGTGTTCCGCACCAATGCCGGTGAGATTTCCGTCAAGGCCCACGAGGTGACGCTTCTTTCTAAGAGCCTGCAGATCCTTCCGGAAAAATACCACGGCCTGACCAACACCGATATGCGTTACCGCCAGCGGTACGTGGATCTGATCATGAATCCGGAAGTGAAGGATACCTTCATCAAGCGTTCCCGGATCATCAGCACCATCCGGAAATATCTGGACAGCCAGGGTTTCATGGAGGTGGAGACCCCGATGCTGGTCAGCAATGCCGGCGGCGCTGCGGCCCGCCCTTTTGAGACCCATTTCAATGCCCTGGACGAGGACCTGAAACTGCGGATCTCCCTGGAACTTTATCTGAAGCGCCTGATCGTCGGCGGCTTGGAGCGGGTCTACGAGATCGGCCGGGTTTTCCGGAACGAGGGCTTGGATACGAGACACAATCCGGAATTTACCCTGATGGAACTGTACCAGGCGTACACAGACTATCATGGCATGATGGATTTGACGGAGAATCTGTACCGCCATGTGGCCCAGGAAGTGCTTGGAACCACGAAGATTGTGTACAACGGGATCGAAATGGATCTTGGCAAGCCTTTTGAGAGAATTACCATGGTGGACGCTGTGAAGAAGTATTCCGGCGTGGATTTCCATGAGATTCATACGTTGGAGGAGGCCCGCGCGGCCGCGAAGGACAAGCATATCGAATTTGAGGAGCGCCATAAGAAAGGCGATATCCTGAATCTCTTCTTTGAGGAGTTTGTGGAGGAGCATCTGGTACAGCCTACCTTTGTGATGGACCACCCGGTGGAGATCTCTCCTTTGACCAAGAAGAAACCCGACGATCCGGAATATGTGGAGCGCTTTGAGTTCTTCATGAACGGCTGGGAGCTGGCCAACGCCTACTCGGAGCTGAACGATCCGATTGATCAGAGAGCCCGGTTTGCCGCCCAGGAGGAGCAGTTTGCCCAGGGCGATGAGGAGGCAAACCATACCGACGAAGACTTCCTGAATGCCCTGGAGATCGGTATGCCGCCGACAGGGGGAATTGGTTTTGGGATCGACCGGATGTGTATGCTGCTGACCGACTCCTTGGCAATCCGGGATGTTTTGCTGTTCCCGACAATGAAGTCACTGGGCTCTGACAAGCAGGAAAATAGGGTATCTAAGAGTAATACAACAGCAAATTGCGACCAGATTGCAACCGAATCTGAAAAGATTGATTTCTCAAATGTAAAGATTGAGCCTTTATTTGAAGAAACAGTTGATTTTGAGACATTCTCGAAGTCGGATTTCAGAGCAGTTAAGGTTAAAGAATGTGAAGCAGTTCCGAAGAGTAAAAAGCTGTTGAAGTTCGTTCTTGATGACGGAACAGGTACAGACAGAGTGATTTTAAGTGGTATTCACGAACATTACGAGCCAGAAGAACTGATTGGGAAAACTTGTATTGCAATCACAAACTTACCACCTCGTAAGATGATGGGAATTGATTCTTGTGGAATGCTGATTTCAGCAGTACACGAAGAAGATGGGCATGAAGGACTGAATCTGTTGATAGTAAATGATAGAATTCCTGCTGGTGCAAAATTATACTAATTAGACAACTTCGTGAAGAGAACATGCTCAACAATTTATAATTAAAATATGGGGAGGATGGAAGGCAGCTTCTATCCTCCTTATTTCCAATATAAGCGATATGAGATTGTGAGCGTGAATATGAAAAAATGAAAGAGAAAGAAGGGATAAAAGAAATGGCATTCAATAAGTTTATTACAAGTGATTCTGACTTGGTTACAACGCATCAGGCTACACGAGCAGGTTTTTTTAGTATTGCATTAGAAAAAAATCGTGTTAGCGACCCATATGTTAAAACTGCACTGTCTTTTAAGACAATGGTAAATGGTGTTAAATCTCCAAATGACCTACTTAACATTCCTGCAATACGTCCTTTTTTAATAGCTGCTTCAGGCCTTTCAGATAAGTCGCTAAATTATTTGGATGAAGACGATAGAACAGCAGCGATTAAGGAACTAATAGATAAATTTTTGAAACCAGCAGGACAAGACTTTATTGATGAAGTAGTGTATAGATATCTTCTTATTAAGGGGGATAGTGTTGGCGGAACAATGAGAAATAGGATTGGTGCAATTGGAGAAGAAAAGCTGATAAGATGCATCCTTTCTAATTTGAGCGTTCAAGGAATAACATATGACTGGTGTGATGGTTCGCCTACTTATCGCTGGCAAAGACAGCCACAGAATGATGCGGGCTTAGAGCAATCAATAAAAGCGTTGCATTGGAAAAATTCGAATGGTGAAAGAGTATTAGCGTTTGATATGACAATTCCTCTTGTAGGAAAGAATGTTGATATATGTCTTTTTAGTAGTGATGTAGCTGGTTATGATAAAGGAAGAATAAAAAATCATCCAGATAAAGGATTAATGTTTGGAGAATTAAAATCTGGAATAGACCCTGCTGGAGCAGACGAGCACTGGAAAACAGGAAATACAGCACTCCAAAGAATAAGAAATAGTTTTGGTGATGCTAATTATTCAATTCAAACATCATTTGTTGGTGCGGCGATCGAGAAGAGTATGGCTATAGAAATATATGATCAATTGGTTGATGGAACTTTAAGCAATGCTTCTAATTTGCATGATGTAAATCAGCTTAATGAGTATTGTAATTGGGTTGTATCAATTTGACGGGAGAGATAATGCAAGAAACGTATGAACAGCTTATCTTTATTGAAGGTGTAGATACAGAAAAAAAAGCAGAATATCTTGTGGAGAATTTTTCGGCAGATGAATTCTGTGAGTCTAAAGCAAGAGTATGGCTTGAAACGCATTTTGAACCACTACTTGAAGTAACAGATAAGTTTAATAGACAAAGTGTAAGTTATCAGCTCAGCAAAAAAGATATATTACATAGCTGGTTAAAGTATAAAGAAGGGTTTTCGGCTGATTTAGTAAATACTTTGCTTGATGAAATGAATGTACCAAAGAATGGAACTATCCTTGACCCATTTTTCGGTTCTGGAACTACGGGCCTTGTGTGTCAAATGCGAGGTCTAAACAGCATCGGATATGACATAATGCCAATCTCATCAGTTTCTATTAAAGCAAAATCTTCTGTAATGGACTATGATATAGGTGAGCTAGAGAACTTATTAAGAGAAGTTAGAAACTTGGTCGTGCCTAATAATTACAGTAAGAAAACAGAATATATAAAAATTACAGAGGATGCATATCCACCAGAGAACGAGATTTTTATACAATATATCTCTGACTGGAGGGATGAATCGGATTATTCTGAACAGTCAAAAAATTTGCTTACATTATGTGTTGTCAACTCTTTAGAAAGGTGTAGTTATACGACAAAGACAGGACAATATCTTGGTTGGGACTACCGTTCACCCAAGGTAATAAAGGCGAACAAAGAGCGTGAAGCTAGTGGGAAAAAGTTACTCCCTAAGAAAGTTGTGAGAGAGGTTATAGCAGATGCTCACGAACTAATAACTGAAGAACTAGAACATGTTATTACTGAAATTAAGCTTATTCAGAAGAACAATATGGAAGCTAATACAGCACACATAAATTATGTGCAGAATACGGTTCTAAAAGAATTACCTTTGTTGGAAGATAATTCAATAAATGGAGTTATAACTTCACCTCCTTATTGTAATAGATATGATTATACGCGTACCTATGCATTGGAACTTGTATATTTAGGACTCGGAGAACAAGGCATAAAGGATATGCGCCAGACTCTGATTTCATGTACAGTTGAAAGTAAATCTAAGGTTGAACAATTGGAAGAATATTATAAAAGCATCGGTGAAGAGGACAGGTTTATAAATATAAAAAACATTATTGATAATAATAATGTACTTAATGAAGTAAAAAATGCGCTTAATAAGAGAAAAGATAATGGCGACCTAAATAATAATGGTGTTATTAGAATGGTAGAAGGATATTTTACAGAATTGGCGTTTGTATATGCAGAGATATATCGTGCATGTGTACCTGGATCGTTTGTGGCATTCGTTAATGATAATGTAAGATATGGTGGAGAAGTAATTCCTGTTGACTTCTTAAGTTCTCTTTTCGCAGAACAATTCGGATTCAAAGTAAAAAAAGTGTATTGTCTGCATCAAAAAAAAGGAAATAGTAGTCAACAGATGGCTAAGTTTGGAAAAGTATCACTTCGAAAGAGCATTACTATTTGGGAAAAAGAATAGGTAAATAAGCGAAGCAAAACTTGATATGATATTTTGACTAGAAATAGAAAAGAAAATGGATCTGTGTGGTAATGCCAGATCTATTTCCTTTTTTATTCTGTATCAAGATATTTTATGAATAATTCTGAGAATTTGGTTGAAAGCTTATTTTTCTGGATTTTAATCATCATGCTGTGTGATAACGGTTCGAATGTATGCTCTACAAGGTAGTCAATAAAAGTAGAGTAATTGAATTCTTTGTTTTTAAAGAAATTTACAGTGGTTCGTTCCCCAAACAGAAATCCAAAGATAGGAATTGATTTGGGATGTTTCCCAGGTTATAATAAGAATGTCCGTTCAGGCGGCGAGAAAGATTGATAGCAAGATTAACCATAGTTCTCATCCCAATCATTTTGGCGAGAACTTTTTTCATATTATAATGAGAGCGTATGTTAAAGGATAAAGAGATCAGAGAACCTCTATTTGAATATTTGGAGGAAATGTTTGGCAAAGTCCGTATTATAGAAGAGAAGACCATGGGAAAATCCAGGGCGGATGTGGTGATGGTCGCGGAGGACGCGCTGGTTGGGATTGAGATTAAAAGCGATGCCGACACCTACGAGCGCTTGGAGCGGCAGGTTAAGGATTACAATTCTTTTTTTGACTATAACATTGCCGCAGTGGGGACATCCCATGCCGTCCATATCGCAGAGCACATTCCAAGTTGGTGGGGGATCATCACCGTTGAAGAAATCGATGGGAAAGCGGATCTATATTATTACCGGAAGATGCAGCGAAATCCGAAACCTGTTGATCTAAAAAAACAGTTGAGTTTCCTGTGGCGGCCGGAACTGGCCCATATTCAGGAACTCAATGGGATGGCAAAGTACAAGGAAAAAAGCAAGCGGTTTGCCGCAGAAAAGATTTTGGAAAAGATAGAGCCGGAATTATTAAAGAAGCAGATCTGCAGTGAGCTGTTGGAACGGGATTACAATGAAATTGCTGAAAAAATTGCAGCTTATCGGGCTCTGCAGCCGGTCAGGCCGGTTAGGAAACGGCGGGGGAGAAGACGATGATTGATGACGCCTTATGATATCAGAGAAAATAAGAAGGGAAATCTTGGATAGCCATTGAAAATGAGAAGGCGGGATGCTAGAATCATACCATAAAGTGAGAACAGGAGGGAGACAGCATGAAACGAGCAATTACAGTCAGACTCTGCGTTGCTATTTTGCTGGGGATGCTGTTCACACTCCTGGTAAGTTGTTTTTTTCAAGTTCGAGGGACACAGGAAGGGGCTTATCAGAATTCCGTTTTAAGGATTAAGCAGGTGAAGCAGATCCTAGCTCAAAATGATACGGAGATCGAGCGTCTGAAAAACAATTTGAAAGAAGACTATATTATCCGTGCCAAGGCGGCCGCTTATATCGTAGAAAATCACTCGGAGATCGAGTATGACCTGGAGGAACTGCAGAAGGTTGCTGCGCTGCTTCAAGTGGATGAGCTTCATCTGTTTGATTTGGAGGGAACCATCTATTCCGGCACGGAGCCGAAATATTACGGATACAATTTCGAGTCAGGAGAACAGATGAGCTATTTTCTTCCTCTCCTGAAAGACACTTCGCTCCAGATGTGCCAGGACCTGACGCCCAATACCGCGGAAGGCAAGCTGATGCAGTACACGGCTCTCTGGCGGGACGATCAAAAGGGGATTATCCAGATTGGAATGGAGCCGACCCGGCTGATCGAAGCGTTGGAAAAAAATGAGATCCCCTATATTTTCTCTCATTTAACTACCGACCCTGGACATGCCATCTATGCGGTGGATGGGGAAAGCGGAGAAATTCTGGGGGCGACGGACACGGAGATTGTGGGACGTTTTGCGGAAGAATTGGGAATTCAACTGGGCAAGGCTGCTGTGGGCAGGGGATTTTCCACGGAAATCGGAGGGGAAAAATGTTACTGTGTATTCCAGCAGCAGGATACCGGCCTATGGATCGGTGTAAGCAGCACCCATGAAGTATTATATCGAAAAATTCCTGAAAACATGATGCTTTCCGCCGCCAGCATGGCGTTGATCTCAGTTGTCGTGATTTTGATTATTCTGCGCCATATCGACCGGTATATTTTAAGTGGGATTTCCACTATCATCGGGAAGCTGACACAGATTACCAATGGAAATCTGGACACGCGGATTGAGGTGAACAGTTCCCCGGAATTCACCGAGTTGAGCGATCATGTCAATCAGATGGTGCAAAGTTTGCTGGACACCACTGACAAGCTGTCTTTAATTTTTCAGAATGTAAATATTCCAGTGGCGGCTTTTGAATACAATCAGGATATGGACCGGGTTATGGCGACCAATCGTCTGGGAGATATCTTGGGGCTGTCGGCGGAGGAAGTGGACCGCCTTCTGGCGGACCGCTCCCGTTTTAGCCGGTGGATCGACGAAATCCTTGCACACCCGCTGGATCCAAAGTCACCGGGGGATGTCTATGCCCTACCGGGCAGGAACGGCCATTTTGTCAAGCTAAAGACTTATGTGGAAGGAAACAGTACCCTGGGAGTCCTGATCGATGTCACGGACGATATTGCGGAGCGGCAGAAAATCGTAAATGAAAGGGATATGGATCTTCTGACCGGCCTTACCAGCCGGCGGGCGTTTTTTCATCGAATGGAAGAATTATTCAGCCGTCCGGACGAATTGAAAACAGCTGCGATTTTGATGGCGGATGTAGATAATCTAAAATATGTGAATGATTCCTATGGCCATGAGACGGGGGACCGGCTGCTGCAGGCTGCCGCAGGTTTGCTGTCCGGATGCGAGGCTTCCTTCCAGGTTGCCGCGCGGCTGAGCGGAGATGAATTTGTTCTGGTTCTATATGGCTGTGAAAATGCGGAAGAGGCAGAAGGTTTCCTGCATCGGATCGAGGCGAGGATGCGGGAGAAAATTCTTTGTCTGCCGGATGGAAAAGAGTATCCGGTGCGCATGTCGGCGGGTTACGTCTTTTATCCGGAGCATGGGACGGATTACCACGAGCTCCTTCGCATGGCAGATCAGGCGATGTATCAGGCGAAACGGAGTGGAAAATGCCGTTTTGTCCGGTACGAATAAGGTTAAGAGTTAAGCAGAGGGAGAAGCGATGACAAGAGGAGAGGGAGCCTGCCTGGTATGCGGAAAGCCGCTGATCTATTTGAAAAGAGCGAAAGAGATGGAGTGCAGTTTCTGCCATAAAAAATACAAAAGCTATGCGGCCTGTGAGGATGGCCATTTTGTGTGTGACGATTGTCACGAAGAAAAAGGCATCCGGCTCATTTTAGAAACCTGCGCCGGGAGCACAGCTCAAAATCCGATTGCATTGATGCAGGATCTGATGGAAAATCCATACCTTTATATGCACGGTCCGGAACATCATGTACTGGTGGGAGCCGCACTCCTGACCGCTTACCGGAACTGCGGCGGAGCCATAGATCTCGCCGCGTCCCTTTCGGAAATGCGGGAGAGAGGGAGCAGTTATCCCGGAGGCGCCTGCGGCCTGTGGGGATGCTGCGGGGCTGCGGTCAGCGCGGGAATGTTTTTCAGCATTGTCACCCAGGCCACGCCGCTGACCGGAAAATCATGGGGCCTTTCCAACCAGATCACGGCCCAGGCGCTGGGAGCAATCGCAAAGCTGGGCGGCCCCAGGTGCTGCAAGCGGAATTCATTTACAGCAGTGAGGGAAGCGGTTTTATTTACGGAACATCATCTGGGAATCCGGATGGAGCTTCCTGATCAAATTCAATGCGGATTCTGGGCAGAAAATCAGCAATGCCTGAAACAGCACTGCCCCTATTATCCATACGTTCCGGAGCATCCGTAAACCGAATGCTCTGTAAGGAATGCTTCTCTGGCGGAGTATTCCTGACCGGGTTTATTCTTCTTTTACTTCATTATTCAATCTCATACTTCTTCATTCTTCTCCAAAGCGTGGAGCGGTTGATGCCCAGTTCCTGGGCGGCAGCTCCGATTTTTCCATGGTTGTTTTTGAGAGCTCTCAGGAGCTCTTCTTTTTTATGCTGTTCCCGAATGGTCTGAAAATTTTCACGTTCTTCTTCCCTCCGCGCGGTTTGGGGAAAAATGGTTTCCAGGAGATAGTCTTTGGAAACATAGTGCTGAGGGCAGGTGGCAATGATCCGCTCACAGATGTTTCGGATCTGCCGGATATTGCCGGGCCAGCGGTAAGAGTTCAAAAAATCAATGGCCTCCTCCTCAAATCGATAGGGAAGGCTGTCCGGGTCCAGATCTTTCAGGAAACATTGGGTTAGAAGATAAGGATCATTTCCCCGGTTTCTCAGAGGCGGGAGATGGAAGCGGAGCACATTCAGCCGGTAGAACAAATCTTCACGGAAAAGCTTCTCAGCCACCAACTGTTCCAGGTTCCGGTTGGTGGCGGCGATGACCCGCACGTCGATGGGGATGATCTTGGTGCTGCCCAGCCGGACAATGTATTTTTCTTGGAGCACGCGGAGAAGACGCCCTTGATTGGCATAGTCCATCTCCGAGATCTCGTCCAGAAACAAAGTCCCGCCGTGGGCCGCCTCAAAGACGCCGGCTTTCCCCTTCTTGGATGCTCCGGTGAACGCTCCTTCCACATAGCCGAAAAGCTCGCTTTCCAGCAAGTTGGTGGGGAGGGCGGCGCAGTTGATGGCGATGAAGGGCTGGCTGGACCGCCGGCTGGCGTGATGGATACTCTGGGCGAAGAGTTCCTTGCCGGTGCCGGTCTCCCCGACGATCAGTACGTTGGAATCGGTCTTCGCATAACTCTTGCCGGTGCGGATGGCGGCTTGAAGTTCATCACTGCTGCCGATCAGGCTCTCAAAGCTATACTTCACGGAAGCATTCTTTCCCAGATTTTCTTTTCTTACCATACTCTCCATGTTCTGAATCTTATCCGGCCGGTAGAGAGTGATGGCGGAACCAAGGGTGCTCTTATCCTGAGTGATCAGAGGAACTTTGTTCGCCATAATTTTTTGATCCCCGATTTTTACAATATGCGTGCCGATATCCAGCTTCTCCGGAAAAAGCTCTGCAATGGGCCTCCCAATGTAGTATCCATGGGGGGAACCGGTAATGCTCTCGGCCAGGGCATTCATGGATATGATCTGGTTCTGGTCGTTGGTGGAAATCAGCCCTTCGCCGATGGCGTCCACCAGGTGCCGGATATAGGCGTTTTTGGCGTCCTCTATCTGAAAGATCTGCTGAATATTCTGAAGTTCCCCGATCACCTGGCGCATGCTCTGTTTACCGAGAGGGATCACCTGCGCGGGGACGTCCATGCTACGGGCCAGCTGGCAGGTTTGGGAACTCCCCAGGATCAGCCGGGCCCCTTTGGCGCAGGCGTCCTCGATGGCGCTGGGGAGCTGGGCGGAAGGAACATGCAGATAGGGCAGGATCGTCAGGTCAAAGGCGGTCTTTAAGATTTCCATCCCGTAGATGTCGGCAAAACTGGTCAAAATGGCAATTTTTGCGCTGCGCAGAGGCTGCAGGGCCAGAGAGTCGATGATGTCGTAACCGGTGATGGGGATTTCGATGGTGTGCATATGAGGGCAGCGATCCCGGAAAAAATGCGCAAAGCGGGCCCGTCCGGCTACAATATCATAGTCTACCGAGATCTCGGTAATCTGTTCTTCTGTTAAATCGCTGAGATTGGAGGAGAGAAAGTCAATATCCGGATACTCGGCGGAATAGCTGTCAAAACGTTTTTGACACATGGAGTCGGTAGGTATGATCATCAATGTACTTTTCATTTCCAAGAGTCCCCCTTGATGATGTTGCACAATCGAAATAGATAAGAGAAAGCGCAACATAAATGCAACGTCTACGCAACATATGTTGCAATGGCTATGGATGAGTATAACATGACGGTTCGGGATTTTCAAGAAGGTAGAAAAATAATTTGTTTTATTTTTCACGGATTACCGAATAAAAAACGCCGGATGACAGGAAAATCTGCCGAATCAAGAGGTGCAAGCTGTAATTGGCATGAGAATTGCTTCTTAAATAGGACAGAACAAATACAAAAGGAGCCCTCATGGATTTCTCTTATCACTTACAGGAAATAAATCTGAATGATCCCTGGGACTTAGCGCAGATGACAGACCTTCTGGCAAGGTTCGGGCTGCGGCTGGAACCGGATCTGGAAGGAGCGGCAGGTCTCTTCGAGGGGGAACGGCTGGTGGCATGCGGCGGTTTCGCAGGAAATGTTCTGAAATGTTTTGCCGTGGATGAGAGCCTGCGGGGGGAAAATGCTCTGGGCACCTTACTTTCCAGTCTGATCAAACGCCAGTATGAACGGGGCATTACGCAGCTGTTTGTTTTTACCAAGCCGGAGACGAAAGATTACTTTCGCGGTCTGGGTTTTTCCGTACTGGCGGAGGCAGAAAAAGCGGTTTTGCTGGAAAACTCCAAGCGCGGTCTGGCGGAATACCTGACATCCCTTCGCCCTCTGAAAAAAAATGAATGGAAAAAGGTGGGCGCCATTGTAATGAATGCCAATCCTTTTACCAACGGCCATCTGGCCTTAGTCTGGGAGGCGGCCGTGCGCTGCGATTGGCTTCATATCTTCGTGGTGCAGGAAGACCGGTCCAGCTTTTCCTTTGCCGACCGGTTCCGGCTGGTGCAGGAGGGGATCGGGGAGATCCCCAACGTCAGCGTTCATCCCGGCGGGCCTTATGTCATTTCCTACGCTACCTTTCCCACCTACTTCCTGAAGAAGGAAGAGGAATTTACGAGTACATACGCCGAAATTGACGCAGCTTTGTTCGGCGCTTCCCTCGCCCCTGTCCTTGGAATCAGCGACCGGTTTGTGGGAGAAGAGCCGTTTTGTCCGGTGACCGCAATCTACAATCAAGTGCTGCAGAAACGGATGCCGGAATTCGGGGTGAATTTTCACGTCTGCCCAAGAGTCAGCGAGGATGGGGAACCCATCAGCGCCTCACGGGTCCGGGCCCTGCTGAAGGAGCCGGACGGCCTGAAAGAAATAAAAAGGCTGGTGCCGGAGACCACCTACCGGTATCTGACCAAAAAACTGATAGAGTCCGGTACCATGAAACAGAACGAAACAAGCCCTAGCGCTTTGTTTTGATAGGAAGAGAGAAACAGAGAGGAGTGTATGACATGGAAGTAAAGGAGATCAGTGTCGCCGGGACCTTAGAGTCCAGCGACGTGCAGATTATCCTAAAGCCCAATCCGGGAGGCGGCCTTGCCGTGGATCTCGAAAGCGACGTCAAAGCGATCTTCGGCGACGCCATCCTGGAAACCGTTTATCAGGTTTGCCGGGAGATGGAGGTAACGGAAGCAGCCATAGAGATTCACGATAAAGGCGCTTTTGATCATGTGATCCGGGCGAGACTCATAGCCGCCGTATTGCGGGCGGCAAAGAGAGACCAAGTGGATTGGGAAAGGATGTGAGAAAATGACGGACCGCAATACCCTTCGGAGAACCGGGCTTTATGTCAGCGCCTCCAGTCCGGTCAACATGGCGCAGGCTCCATTTTATAATGAAGATATGCTGATCTATGACCTGGAGGATTCTGTGCCCAAGTCGGAAAAAGACGCGGCGCGCCTCTTGATTTACCATACGGTGAAGTACCACCGCCCGAAAGACAAGGAAGTCGTGATCCGGGTCAATGGGATCGACACCATCTATTTTGACCAAGATATGGAGTGCGCCGTGCGGGCCATGCCGGACACCATCCGGCTGCCTAAGGTGGAATCCGCGGCGGAGGTGGAACAAGTTTCTGCTCTCATGGACCGGCTGGAGAAACAGGCGGGGATTCCTGCCGGAAGCATCAACCTGATCTGTAACATTGAATCGTTTCAGGGCATCCTGAATGCCCAGGAGATTGCGGCGGCCAGTCCCCGGAACGTAGCGCTGGCTTTAAGCGCTGAGGATTTTACCGCCAGCATGAAAATGGAACGCACCAAGGCGGGACTGGAAATCTTCTATGCCAGAAACGTGCTGGTGCTGGCCTGCCGGGCCGCTGGCATCCAGGCCCTTGACGTCGTGTTTTCGGACATCAATGATCTGGACGGCCTGCGGGAAGACAGCCGGATGACAAAAAACATGGGATTTGACGGAAAGACGGTAATCCATCCGAGGCAGATTGATATTGTCAACAGCTTTTTCACCCCTTCGGAAAAGGAGATCCGCCACGCGCTCCGGGTGCTGGCAGCCATCGAGGAGGGACGGCGTCAGGGCAAGGGCGCGGTGAGTCTGGACGGAAACATGATCGACGAGCCCATTGTGCTGCGGGCCCAGAACACGGTGGCCCGTGCCAAGGCGGCGGGAATCAAAGTGGGAGGTGAACGGTAATGGCGATAAATTCCGTGGGAAGAGAAGTTCCGGAGGAGATCAACGGGAGAAAATGGAAGCCGTATCAGGGCCCCTTTGAGACCGTACCGGACCAGCAGGTAAAAACTTGCCGGAGACAGGCCAGACTCATACCGGGGGAGAGTAAGATGCGCTCCGATTTAAAAGCGGCGATTCTGGCAAGTGGATTAAAAGACGGAATGACCATCTCCTTCCATCACCATTTTCGGGAGGGCGACCGGATCATCGGCCAGGTCTTAACCGCCATCCGGGAACTGGGCATTAAAGGCCTGAAGTTTGCCCCCAGCGCAGTGGTCAATATCAAAGAGCCCTCCATCGTGAATTTCGTGAAGGACGGCACGATCAACCGGATCGAAGCCAGCGGGATCAGAGGCCAGCTGGGCGATGCGGTGATCCGGGGACTTCCCTTGGCGGAACCGGTGATTTTGAGGCCCCACGGCGGAAGGCCCAGGGCTATCGAGGCCGGAGAACTTGAGATTGACGTGGCCTTTATCGGCGCGTCTGCGTCGGACTGTTATGGAAATGCCAACGGTACCGGCGGAAAGAACGCCTGCGGCTCCCTAGGGTATGCCAAGATCGATGCCCGCAGCGCAAGGCAGGTGGTGGTGATCACCGACACTCTGGTAGACTTTCCTTGTGTGCCGGCGTCGATCTGTCAGGATCAAGTGGATCATGTGGTGGTTGTGGAGGAGATCGGCGACAGCAGCAAAATCGGAAAAGGCGCGGCGAGACAGACAAAGAGCCCCAGGGATCTGCGGATTGCGGAACTGACCGCAGAAGTCATTGCTCACTCCGGATTTTTTGCGGATGGATTTTCCTTCCAGACCGGAGCAGGCGCCATTGCGATTGCCTGCACCAATTACATAAAAGAGCGGATGAAGGAACAGAATATTCGCGCCAGCTTTGTCCTGGGAGGGGTGCCGGCGGCGGTCAGCAGCCTGTTGGAAGAAGGGCTGGTGGACTGCATTCAGGCGGTACAGTCCTTTGACGCAGTGGCGGCCATGGCTATGGCACATCAGCCCCGCATGGTGGAATGTGACAACTCCACCTATTCCAACCCCCACAACAAGGGATGCTTTGTAAACCAGGTGAATATCGGGGTTCTGGGAGCCTTGGAGGTGGACACGGACTTTAACGTCAACATTCTGACCGGTTCCAGCGGGGAGATGATGGGCGGACTGGGAGGCGGTCCAGATGTGGCTGCCGGAGCAGATGTCTCCATCGTTACGCTTCCTCTGTTCCGGGGGCGGACCCCTTCGGTGGTGGATCGGGTCTTTACCCTCTGTACACCGGGAGAGACAGTGGCCGTGGTGGTGACGGACGCAGGAATTGCGCTGAACCCGAAACACCGGAACTATCCGGTTTTAAAAGAAAATCTGGAGAAGACCAGTTTAAAGCTGGTCAGCATCGAAGAACTCCGGGATATGGCTCTGGGAATCACCGGGGTGCCGAAGCCGATGGAATGCACGGACCAGATCGTGGCCGTGGTGGAGTACCGGGACGGAACGCTGATCGACGTAATCCGCCAAATCCGCGAATGAAACAGATCTGCGGAGCAGATCTGTTTGCCCAAACACAGCGAAGGAGCGCAATGAATCATGAGAAAGGGAATGAGTCAGGATTTTACTCTCCTGGGGCTCCTGAATGCAAGGGAAGAACGGGTAGCCAGACAGGAAGAGCTGACCCGCCGGTATATGGCAAGTCTCCTGTGCCTCCGAGTCAACTGTCCTGGCGCGAAGAAGGACACCCCCCAGACCAGAGCCGTTGTCCGGACGCTGAATGAGCGGATTCTCCGGGAATTCGGCGGAAGTATTCTCCACCGGGAATCGATGGTGACAGAGGAGGGACCGGTGGTCCTGTACTGCATGGGAACGGAGGCAACGGAGATCAAAATTGCCAGCATGGAGATCGAGGACCATCATCCTTTAGGCCGTTTCGTGGATTTGGATGTCTATGATCACCACTGCCGGGCGTTGAGCCGCCGGGATTTCGGCCGCCGCCCCAGGCGCTGCTACCTCTGCGAGAGGGATGCGAAGCTCTGCGCCAGAGAGGGAGGCCACTCCCAGGAAGAGCTGATCCGCTATATGAATCAACAGATTGAAGCCTACCTGGACGCGGATCAACCATAAAGCGTCCCAGGCGGCGGAACCAGGCGGCAAAGGGGAGGGAAAATGTCCGCTTTGCCCATATCGAAAGGAAAAGGAGGAGGAACATTGAAGGTAACCATGCCTGTAGATGATGCAGTGATCCAAAAGCTTCAAGTCAACGATACGCTGGAAATCAGCGGGGTGATCTACTGCGGGCGGGACGCCGTGCTCCCGAAAATCGTGAAGACTTTAGAGGAGGGCGCCTGGGATTCGGAAAAAATTCCGCTGGAAGGCTATGCGGTCTTCCACACTGCGGTCAGTCCGGCCGGAATCGGACCGACTTCCAGCAACAAGCTGGACATCGAGGGATCCATACCGGGTCTGTCCAAAGCAGGGATCCGTTTTCATATCGGAAAGGGAAGCCTGAAAAAAGAGACCGTGGAGGCGCTGAAAGAAAACAATTCCGTCTTCCTGGTGACGCCGCCGAACACGGCGCTGCTGACCTCCAAGATTCAAAGCCAGGAAATCGCGGCCTACCCGGAGGAAGGCATGGAGGCCTTTACCCGGCTTATCGTGACGGATTTCCCCGCGATCGTAGCCATCGCCCACGGAAAATCTATCTTTGACAAAGAAGGAGGAAAGCCGCAATGACCTATGAGGAGATTGTCAGGAAAACATCGGACACCTTGATTCAGGCCAGCACGGTGTTCCGGCCGGACCAGGAAGAAGCCTACCGGATGGCGGTGAAAAAGGAGAGAAACCCGAACGCCAAATGGGTTTTGGAGAGTATCTTAGAAAACGCCGCAGTGGCGGAAAAAACAAAATTTCCCCTCTGCGATGACACGGGAATTCCCCATGTTTTTTTGGAGGTGGGAGATCGGGCATCACTGCCCGGAGGATTTCAAAGCGCAATTCGAGAGGGGATTGCAGACGGACTTCGCAGGCTTCCCGGCCGCCCGATGGGCGTCAAAGGCGGCGACGCCGAACGGCTCAGCCAATGCTGCGGCCTGTCTGAGGATTCCGGCGCGGTTGCACTGGCCCCGATCCAGATCCGCGAGCTTCCGGACAGCGACCGGGTACGCCTCACCGTGATCATGATGGGCGGCGGACCGGAAATCCGAGGAAAGACGCTGCGGGTGTTCCACAAACATTCCGCGGAGGTAGTGATAGACGAGATGGTGCAGTGGGCCACCGAAGGCTGCGACAAATTAGGCTGCCTTCCCGCAGTTCTTGGCTTTGGCATCGGCCGCAGCAACCTGGAAGCCGCTTCCCTTTCTTTGGAGGCAATGTGCCGCGGAGACTTCTCCCGCCAGTCCCCGATGGAACAGGAAATCACAAGACGGGTCAACGAGAGCGGGATCGGCCCGCTGGGGCTGGGCGGCAGGACGACGGCGCTTGCCACTTTCCTGAAGGTTGGACCCCAGAGAGCCAGCGGCGTGCGCATCGTTTCCATGCGGGTCGGCTGCTGCTTTGATCCAAGAAGAGCCACCGTGGAGCTGTAGGCCTTCCACACAAGGCGTAACCAAGCAATAAAATATCCTTCGGATATTTTATCCCCTCTGGGGCATACCGCAGCACAGATGCTTCGCATAGGCGCGCTTCGCGCGGTATGGATAGTAACCAAATGGTCGAACAATCACAGACAGGAGGAAATGGAATGTTTATCTTGAAAGACGGCACAGTGGTGACCGGCGACGGCAAAACTTTGTTGGAGAAGGGCAGCGTCCTGATCCGCGACGGAGAAATTTTGGGCGTCACGGAGCATGTGGCTCCGGAGATCGAGCAGTATGCGGAGGAGGTCATTGACTGTACCGGCAAGTGCATCATGCCTGGCATGATCAACCATCACAACCATGGCGTAACCTTCGGCCCGATCTTTGCCAGCGGTCTGACCAACTACGGCAAGGAAAGAATCATGGAGCTTTTGGACCGGAACTTCCTGCAGGGCTGCACCACCGTGCTGAACGTAGACGGTTTCGTCACCATGGATGAGGTAAAAGAGACCCAGAAATGCCATCCGATGCGGATTAAGACAGCCACCACCCACGGCCCCCTTAACCTGGAAGCCTGCATGGCCTGCGACGGCAGAGGGATTTCCGAGAAGCATAAAATCATGTCCATGGAACGCATGATGGCGGACGGCGCGGTTTGTATCGGCGAAGTCGGCGGCGGCCATACCTTGGGCGGCGGCGGACAGGATTACCTTTACATTCCGAGAGCCGTAAAGGCGGCCAAGGGCGTGGATATCGACTATCTGCAAGCCCGCGCCATGAAGCTTTCCGTGCTGGGAAGATACATAGAGAAATCTTATTATGACAGAGATACCGTGGCGGCGGCTTTGAAGGAAAACAACCTGGATTCCATCATGACGCCGGAAGAGTGCCGGGATATCGTGTACGCCACCACCTATGCTTCCGTACAGGTCGCTCTGAACGGCTATGAAGAGGCGGCACGGGTGGCAAAGGCCCTGGATGTCCCGCTGATGTGCCACAATGCTCCCACCTCCATGAAGAAGGTGCAGGAGGTGGCAAAGATGGGCTTGAACCACTTCATTGCCTGCCACTCCAACTATCTGTTCACCAGAGATGAGGCTGTGGTTAACACCATGGAGCTGAAACAGAATTACGGCGTTATTATTGACGCGGCGGTTCATGATCCCTGGGGAGCCAAGCGCCTGGTGGCCAGCCCGGAGAACCTGCTGGAGTTCTATAAGCTGGATCTGATGGATGTGGTCTCCACGGACTTCGCCAATGGAACCTTCGACTCCATGCTGGAATCCGTAGAGCACGCTCTGGAGGAGGGGCTGACAACTCTGCCCAGAGCCATCGCCTACTGCACCAAGAACGTAGCGGATGCCATCCCGCTTTTGGCCCCGAACCTTGGCCTGCTGAAAGAGGGTTATACCGCTGATGTGCTGGTTACTTCTTACCCTCACATTTCCCAGGTAGAGCGGATCTATGTCAACGGGAAACTGGTGGCGAAGGACGGCGTTCGTTTGGTAGATCATTCCGTCATTTAAACGTATGTTGTCGGAAAAGTGAAAAAACTTAATGAGATGTCTGCCGCGGTAGACATCTCGACCTTAAAAATGTATGATATTGATATCTGTTTCCCTTGTAAAAATTTTCCAAATGTCTTTTTAAAACTCTCAAAATAAATGGAGGAAAAAACAATGATTATCAAAAAAGTGCTGTGCTCAAAGGCCATGACCGGTTTCTACATGGACGACAAGGAAGCCATCAAACGGGGCGCTGAAGAAGACGGTTTCGTCTACAAAGGTGATCCGGTTACTCCTGGATTCCACTCCATCCGCCAGCCTGGCGTAGCGGTATCGGTCATGTTCGTTCTGGAGGACGGACAGATTGCTTTCGGCGACTGTGCGGTAGCTCAGTACGCGGCCAGCGGCGGACGGGAAGTGCCGAACACGGCCGAGGCTCTGATCAAGGTGATTGAGAAGTACGTGGTTCCTTATTTTGAGGGCATGGACCTGACAGAATTCAAATCCACGGCCGAACGTTTCGACCGCTATGAGTTTGACGGCGAGCGTCTCCCTGCTTCCATTCGTTACGGCGTTACCCAGGCAATCCTGGAGGCTGTTGCCAAGATGGAGAAGACCACGATGGCGGAGGTTGTTTTAAAAGAGTACCATCTGCCTGTAGACCTGACTCCGGTCCGCATCAACGCTCAGTCCGGCGACGACCGTTATAACAATGTAGACAAGATGATCCTGAAAAAAGTCGGCATGATGCCTCACGGCCTGATTAACAACGTAAAGAGCAAGCTGGGCGAGGACGGACAGATCTTCTTGGATTGGGTAAAATGGGTCAAGAATCGTATCGTCCAGATCGGCGAGCCCGACTACAATCCGGTGATGCGCTATGATGTATACGGCTGCATGGGCTACGCTTTCCACGATGATCTGGATCAGGTCTTCGAGTATCTGCTGAAGGTGGAAGACGCCTGCAAACCTTACCAGGTATTTGTGGAGATGCCCATTGACCTGAAGTCCAACGAGAAGCAAAAAGACGGCTTCCTGTACTTGAAGAAGCGTCTGAAAGAGGCGGGATCCACGTTAAAGCTGATCATCGATGAGTACGCCAATACCTATGAAGAAATCAAAGAGTGGGTGGACGCAGGAGCCTGCGATATGGTTCAGGTTAAGACCATTGACCTCGGCGGCATCAACAATATCATCGATGCGGTCCTGTACTGCAAGGAGCACGGCGTGCTGGCGTATCAGGGCGGAACCTGCAATGAGACCGACCACTCGGCGCTGGTCTGCGTAAACCTGGCGGTTGCCACCAAGCCTTTCGCCATGGCCGGAAAGCCTGGCATGGGTGTAGATGAAGGCGTCATGATCGTGAACAATGAGCAGCAGAGACTGCTGAAGATCCTGGAAGCAAAGCAGAATCACATTATCTAAGGTAACAGGAGGAAGTATGATAGGTGTCGTAACGGAGAAATGCCGGGGATGCAGGGCCTGTGAAAAGGTATGTCCCATGGGCGCGATAAAGATCGTGGAAAAAAAGGCAGTGATCAGTGAGGAATGTGTCAACTGTAAATCCTGCTTGAAGGAATGTAAATTTGACGCTCTGCGGGAGCAGGAAAGGCCGGATCCGGATTTTGTCATCTGCAAAAATTGCGGTGTAAAGTGTGAAATTCCGAACGGACAGATGGGAGCCTGCAAGCGGTTTACGAACCAGGACGGAGAGCTGTATCGAAACCGTCCGCTCCAGATTCCGGATAACCTGAAAAAGGATCCGGAGAAGATTGCAATCAGCACGCCGCTGATCACTGCGGTAGGAGCAGGAGCTGCGTACCCGGATTATCACCCGGCACCGTATATCGTAGAAGAAAAGATTGATGGATTTGACGTGATCACGGCCGTGACGGAGGCGCCGATCTCCTACAGTTCCATGATGGTAAAGATCGACAGTAACATTCATATCGGCGATGAAGGCGCGGCCGTGAGATGTCAGGGCCACGAAGTGGGAACGGTGAGCACCGAGCAGTATGGCTCTCAGATTTTGATTCTGGGAGGTGTGAACCGGGTGAAAGGTCCCCACGGCATGACGGTGGTAAAAGTCATGGCGGATCTGGGAAACCGGAAGCCTGTGGACTTTGTGGTGGACGGCGGCTGTAAAATGACGCTGACCGTGGGCAAGGCTCCCATTATCAACGGAGAACCGGACACGAAGATGCGTGTGGGATGCGGAGGAGCCTGCTGCGGCCTTTTTGCCAAGCATCTGGGAAAACTGGTGGATGAAGCCATTATCCTGGATCATCATATCACCGGGCTGTTTACCAAGCATCCGGCCGGAGCGGAGCAGCTTCCTTACAGCGGCGTGACGCCTTTAGGCAGGCTTGCCACGGAAGGCAGATACTTTTTTGAGCATGGAGACGGATGGGGCGGAACCAACATCAAGGATCCGGTGGAGGCGATCAAGGACATCGATATGACCATCGCCAGGCCCGGAATGAAAATCCTGGTGGCGGAGACGACCTGGAGAAAAATTGCTTTCTTCGAAGTCGGGGAGGACGGCAAGCCGCATTCCATCCCGATTCCGGAGGAACTGGAGGCGTTCCGCAGGATGGCGGCCGACAACTGCGAGGACAGCAAAGTTTCGGCTATGTATTATGCGGGCGTCGGCGGAAGCGCGCGGGCCGGAGTGACGGTTGACCCGGTGAAGCTGACCCGTGCCGTACATGCCGGAGACGCGGTGCTCAGCATCGCAGGAGCGGAGACTTTTGTTATGCCCGGAGGCGGCATTACGTTTTTGGCGGATGTGGAGAAGATGGTCGAGGAACCATTCAACTATACGGCATCCCCGGCGGTGATTGCGCCGATCGAGTATACCATAACGAAGGAAAAATATGAAGCCATCGGAGGGCATATGCAGGCCATACGCCCCCGTGAGGAGGTCCTCAGGGAGGGAAGGACGGAATGTGTGAAGCTGAAAAGGTGACGGAGGGAAGTGGATAAATGAAACAGACGTTTTCAAATTTTTGGGCCGGCGGAAAAAGACGCCGGCTCGAAGGAACCGAGAAGAGGATTCTAGGGGTCATTGCAGTGATCATGTCGCTGTATCAGATCATACAGAGTACCTTTTTTTCCATACAGCCGGTGATGCACTATTGTATTCATCTGACATTCATCATGGTGCTTTGTTATCTGCTGTATACCCCACAGCGGGAAAGTAAGAGGGATCATATCGGCAAGGTGGACTATGTGGTGGCCGCCGTGGTGGCTGTGGCAGGGATTTACTATGCCACCCAGGTATCCCGGTATCTCCTGCGCTGGCCTCAGGTGGATCCCCTGAGCGTGCCCGACATCATTGTGGGCATTATTTTCGCCGTCCTGGTCATCGACGGAACCAGACGGACCATGGGCATGGTTCTGCCGACCATTGCCATTGTCTTTACCCTGTATACCTTCTTCGGGCATCTGCTTCCCGGACTTTTGAACCACCGGGAACTGATTCCCATCGACATTCTGGACCAATTGGTATTCACGACCAACGGCATTTTCACCTCGCCGATAGCCGTGTCTTCCACCTACGTTTTTTTGTTTTGCCTCTTTGGCTCGTTTTTCAACTACTCCGGAGCAGGCGACTTTTTTTACAACTTCTCCATGGCGGTGGCCGGCCGTTACACCGGCGGCGCCGGCAAGGTTTCCATCGTATCCAGCGCGCTCTTTGGGATGATCAACGGCAGCCCCACCGCCAATGTGGCGACCACAGGCTCCTTCACCATTCCGATGATGAAAAAGGTCGGCTATGACACGGATTTTTCCGGCGCTGTCTGCGCGGTGGCTTCCACGGGCGGCGGCGTCATGCCTCCGATCATGGGGACTGCGGCCTTCCTGATGGTGGAGATGGCCGGTATTCCCTATAAAGATATTGCCATTGCGGCCTTAGTACCCGGCGTTCTTTATTACCTGGCTTTGATGCTGATGGTTCACTTTAGAGCCAAAAAGCTGGGGTTAAAAGGAATGAGCAAAGAAGAACTCCCCGACATGAAGGAAACGTTGAAAAAAGGCTTTCAATTCATCCTGCCGCTGGTGGTTCTGGTGGTAATGATCATGCAGGGGTATACGCCTTCCATGGCGGCTGTCGCCGGTATTGTCTGCGTGATTCTGGCCAGTTTCCTTCGGAAAGAGACCCGCATGACACCGAAGAAAATCTGGATGGCACTGGAAGACGGCGCGCTCCAGGCAGTAATCATCTCCATGTCCTGCGCAATCGCCGGTATGGTGATCTGCGGCCTGATGACCACAGGTTTAAGCGGCAAACTTGCCAGCTTGGTGCTCAGTCTCGGCGGGAAGAACGTCCTGATTGCCTTGGCTATCACCGCAGTCCTTTGTATCCTGCTTGGCATGGGAATGCCTGTGGCGGCGGCTTATGCGCTGACGGCTTCTCTGGCAATTCCCTCGCTCTATGAGCTGGGCGTGGCGCCCATGTCCGCTCACATGTTTGTTGTATACTTCTCCACCATGTCGGCCATCACACCGCCCGTCGCTGTGGCCAGCTACGCGGCCGCCGGTATCGCGGAAGGGAATGCGACAAAGATTGGGTGGAGCGCCTGCCTCCTCGGCAGCGTGTCCTTCATTGTACCGTTTATGTTTGTGCTGCAGCCGAAGCTTTTGGTGACGGCGGATAACTTTACGCTGGGCACCATCTGGATCATCTTTACGGCCCTGGCGGGCGTGTATGCCATCAGCGCCGGGATTGAGGGCTGGCTGTTCCGCAAAGTCAATCCGCTTGTCCGCGTGCTTTTGCTTATCAGCGGCCTGCTGATGATGTATCCGGAGACCATCACCGATTATATCGGGCTTGCAATTTTTGCTGTATTGGCTCTGATCTCTATCCTGGAAAACAAGAAAGAAAAGAATCATGTAAACCCCGCATCAGCCTAAGGGCAAGGAGGAAAATATGAAAAAAATGAAAAAGGCGTTATGTTGTCTGTTCGCTGCGATTCTTTGTATCGGTGCATTTTCCGGGTGCAGTACGGAGACCGGAACCACCACCGGAAATGCTTCCGGGGAATCCACGGCCGAAAAGGGAGATACCGCGCCGGTTTCCGGCGGGGCGGCCATGAACCTGACGATCTGCGGCGGTTCCATCGGCGGCGCTTGGGCGTCCATCGGCGAAGGCACCGGCGAAGTCATCCGGCGCAGCTTCCCCGGCTCCAACGTGGCTTACGAGGTCGGCCAGGAAGCGGCCAACGTGGCCCTGGTCAGCAGCGGTAAAGTGGATCTCGGCATCGCCCACACCGGTCTTTTGAAGCTGGCCGGAGACGGGGCGGCCCCCTTTAACAAAGAGATGGATAATCTCCGCGCCATCACCGTTCTGTACGGCGAAGCGGCCCAGCAGTTTATCATAAAGAATGACCTGGGCTTTCAGACGCTGGAAGATATCAAAAACGCTCAGTACGGGCTGAAAATTAACTTTAACACCAAGGATTCCTTCATGGAGCTGGTGGGAAAAGCTTGTCTGGAAGCCGCAGGTATCACCTATGATGATCTGGCTTCTTGGGGCGGCGCAGTGGATTTCATTTCCATGGGCAGTTCTTTGGACCTGATGCGCGACGGTAAGATCGAGGCTTACAGCAATGTGATCCAGGTTCCGTCCAGCAACGTGGTGGACGCGGCGACCTCGGTGGATCTGACCCTCTTGAATTTGTCCGATGACGTCATCCAGAAGGTAAACGATCAGCTTGGCACCTACAAAGTAACCATTCCGGCAGGGGCTTATTCTTTCCTGAAAAATGATGTCAACACAGTGGCGGCTACGGTGGTTCTGTTTGCCAGCGCCGACATGCCGGATGAGACGGCTTACAATATTGTAAAGGCCATCGATGAGAATATGGAATATTTCAAAGGCATCCATAGTTCTCTGTCCACGCTGGATTTGGCTGCCATGCAGGAAGTATCGCCTGTAGAGCTTCATCCTGGCGCGGTAAAATATTATGAGGAACACAAATAGCAGGTAGTTTTCATGAGATTTGGAAATCGATTTGGCGAGGAGGAAGGGAACATGTATGAGTGTAAATACGGAATTCTGCCGGACGGAAGAGTCCTGGTGGACTATGGGCCCGTCACCATGTCGATTCTGGCGGAGCAGGCGGGAAAGGCAGCCATAGAAGCGGCGGCGGCAGGAGCCAGGGAGGCTTTGCGGCAGCTGGACATTCTGATTCCTTCCCTTCCCTTGGCCAGACGCCGGATTCCGGATCTCTCGGAAGAAATGCTAAAAGACTGCCCGGAAATTCTCCGCCGGATGGCTGAGGCCGTCCGGCGGCTGGATCGGGACGACTTTACCCCGATGGCCGCTGTGGCGGGAACGTTTTCCGAGATGGTCAGAGACCATATTCTTGCCGCCACAAAGGCGGATATGGTGGTGGTCAACAATGGAGGAGATATCGCGCTGGGAAGCAAAGACGGAACAAGAGAATGGTCCATCGGGATCGTCAGCGATTTGAACCGGCGGGATGTGACCCACCGTCTGAAGCTTCCCGGAGGCTATCAGAGCGCAGGGCTTGCTACCAGCGGATTCGGCGGCCGCAGCCTGTCAAAGGGAATCGCCTCGGCGGTGACGGTGATCGCGGAAAAGCCCTCCTGGGCGGATGCCGCCGCCACGGACATTGCCAACGCCACTTATGTGGAGGACCCGCAGGTTGTCCGCTGCCTGGCGGAAGAGCTGGAATACGGGACCGATATCCGGGGAGATCTCGTGGTGAAAGAGGTAGGGCCCCTTGGCGGTGCGGTGATCGATCAGGCCCTTCGCCAGGGAACCGGCCGGGCCAGAGAGCTTGTCCGGGCGGGGGTCATCCGGGGGGCCGTACTGTTTCTGGGAGGAAAAACAGCACGTTACCCCTTGGAGAAAGCAGCCTTTGAATTGACTGAGATATAGGAGACAAGAAAAGATGGAGTATAAGTATATCGGCAACAAGCAGTGTTTTGTGGATGCAAAGGAAAAAGTGTCCGGAACAGCCAAATATCTGGACGATATGACGGTTCCCAACATGCTGTACGCCAAATTCCTGCGCTCCCCTCACCCTCATGCTAGGATTGTCCGGATCGACACCGGGGAGGCGGAGGCTCTGCCCGGCGTGCGCGCCGTGCTGACCGGGAAGGATTGTCCGAAGAACCGCTTCGGCCTGGAAATTGCGGACGTGGAAATGTTGAATTCGGAAAAAGTCCGCTATGTGGGGGATGAGATTGCCGCGGTGGCGGCAGAGAGCGAGGAGATCGCGGAGGAAGCGATCCGGCGGATTCACGTGGAATATGAGCTTCTCCCGGTCATTGATACTTTGGAGAAGGCTATGGCTCCCGGAGCCCCGCTGGTGCACGAAGACTGCCCCGGCGGCAATATTGCAAAAGAATACCATTTTTCTGAGGGAAATCTGGAGGAAGATTTTGCGTCCTGCGACTATGTATTTGAAAAGACATTCTGCACCCACCGGGTGCAGGGGTTATATATGGAACCCTTCGGCTGTATTGCCCAGTGGGAGCCCAACGGGCGCCTGACCATGTGGACCGGCCTCCAGTCGGCCTTCCAGGGCAGAAACGAGATTGCCAAGGCGCTGGGGATCGACCCCACCCGGATTACCATTAAGTCGCCGGTCATCGGCGGCGGTTTCGGAGCCAAAATCTGGATTCGGAACTTTCATCCGGTGGTGGCCGTGCTGGCCAGGGCCACGGGACGTCCGGTCAAGTATGTGATGAGCCGCGAGGAGGAGATGCTGACCACCAGACCACGCGTGGCTCCGCAGATTCATTTGAAGCTGGGAATGATGAAGGATGGGACCATGGTGGCAAAGGAGGCAAAGATTCTGGCCGACAACGGCGCCTACAGCTGGGCGGCCACCAAGATTTTGCTGAATATGTCGGTGCGGACGGACTGCCTGTACCGGTTCCGCTCCTGCAAGACAGATTCCTACCTGATTTATACCAACCTGATCCCGACCAGCGGCTTCCGCGGCTACGGCAACAGCCAGGCCCACTATGCGCTGGAATCCATGATCGATTGGTGCTGCAAGCAGATTGGGCTGGATCCGGTCCAGGTCCGCCTGAAAAACTGCGTCCGCACCGGAGACTTGACGCTCCACGGCTGGAAGATCAAAAGCTGCGGCCTTTCGGAGTGTCTGGAAGCGGCGGACCGAAAAATCCGGGAAAAACGCCTGCCTCAATCGGCGGAGGGAGGGCGGATCCGCCGGGGGATTGCCACGGCCTGTATGACCCATGTATCCGGCAACCGGGGCGGCGACAAGTACGACGGATCTTCTGCCATGATTAGGATTCACGAAGACGGAAAGGTCTTTGTCTTCTCCGGAGAATCCAACCTCGGACAGGGAGCCTACACGGTATTTGCGGAGATCGCGGCCGAGGTTTTGGGCGTATCCATCGACCAGGTGGTAGTGATGCCATTGGACACGGACGTCAGTCCGTTTGGCCTTGGAACCTATTCCAGCCGGGTTACCACTGTGGCGGGAAAAGCGATCTATAACTGTGCGCTTAAGGTGAAGGATCAGATTCTAAATGTGGCCTCGGAGGCGCTGAAGCGGCCAAAGGGGGCCATCGATATCAAGGACGGCGTGGCCTATTACACGGCGGACCCCAGAGACTGCATCAGCTTAAAGAAACTCTGCGCCCTGGCGATCCGGACCAACCGGTCGGTGCCTTTTACCGAGTATATCAGCTATGATCCGCCCACCATCGGCGCGGATTCCAGAGGCTACGGCGACTATTCCAGCGCTTATACCTATGCGGCTCAGAGCGTGGAGGTGGAAGTGGATACGGTGACCGGCTTTGTCAAGGTCCTCCGGGTGGTGGCGGCTCATGACGTGGGCAAGGTCATCAATCCCGGCGGCGTGATCGGTCAGATCAACGGAGGCGTAGCCCAGGGAATCGGCTGGACCCTCTACGAGAATATGCAGTTTCAGGATGGGATCCCTCAGAGTACGGGTCTGCACAAGTATACATTGATGACCATCAAGGATATGCCGGAGGTGGAAAGTGTGATCGTGGAATCCAACGATCCCATCGGCCCCTTTGGAGCCAAGGGAATCGGCGAACCGACCCTGATCCCCACCGGACCCGCCATTGCAAACGCCATTGAGGACGCGGTGGGCGTCCGGATCACCGATCTTCCGATCACACCGGAAAAGGTTTACCGGGCATTGAAGGAAAAGGAGGCTTCCAAATGAGAATCGAGAAATATCTGTATCCCACATCCGCTGAAGAAGCCGTCCGGATGCTGGAGGATTATCAGGGGGAAGCCATGATCATGGCAGGCGGCACGGATCTGGTTCTCTGGATCAAAGAAGGAAAACGGGAACCGTCGGCCCTGGTCGATATCGACGGGATCAAGGAGCTGCACAGCGTCTTGATCCAGGAAAATGAAATCATCCTCGGCGCAGGTGTCACCCATGCGGAGGTGGCGGAAAACCGAGAGCTGAAAAAACGGGTGAAATGCCTGACCGACGGCTGCCGGAGCGTGGGATCTCCTCAGATCCGGAATATCGCTACGGTGGGCGGTAATATTGTCAGCGCCCAGCCGGCCGCTGACTCCACGGTGAATTTCGTGGCTCTCGGCGCAGAATGCGAGATCGTTTCCGCCGAAGGGCGGCGCAGAGTGCCGGTGGAGCAACTGTTTCTGGGCGTGGGGAAAAGCGCCCTGAATCCAGGACGGGAGCTTATGACGAAAATTTATATCCCGCTTCCGGCCTGCCCTTACGCTACCTCGTTCCAGCGGCTGGCGCCCAGAAATTCTCTGGCGCTTCCCATAGTCAATGTGGCGGCGTATCTGGCGGAAAAGGACGGACGGATCGCGGAAGCTCGCATCGTTGCATCCCCGGTGGCGGTGACCCCTTTCCGCCTTCGGCAGGCAGAGCAGTATTTGACGGGAAAACAGGTAAGTGAAAAAGGGCTGGCCGCTGCGGCGGGACAACTGGCCCACGACGAGGCAAACCCGCGGGACAGCCTGCTGCGCGGATCCGGCGAGTACCGGAAGGTGCTGGTTCAGGATCTGGTCACTAAGGCGGTGGAGGAAATCCTGGGCAAACTTCTGAGAGGAGGTGCAGAACATGCAGGAAATAACGTTTAACCTGAATGGAGAAGAGGTAACCGTCGAGGTGGAACCGAAGGACACGCTGCTGCGCGTTCTGCGGGAAAAGCTGTTTCTGACCGGCACCAAGATGGGCTGCGAGGAGAGTGAATGCGGCGCCTGCACGGTGATCCTTGATTCCAGGCCGGTGAATTCCTGTACGGTTCCTGCGGCTAAGGTTCACGGAAAAACAGTGGTTACGATTGAGGGGATCAGCAAGAACGGCGAGCTGGACCCGCTGCAGGAGGCGTTCATTGAGGCTGGAGCGGTTCAGTGCGGTTTCTGTACTCCCGGCGTGATCCTCTCTGCCAAGGCAATCCTGGACCGCTGTGAGAATCCGGATGAGGAACAGATCCGGGATGAGTTGTCAGGCCACCTGTGCCGCTGCACCGGGTATCTCCAATTTTACGATGCGATCCGCATCGCCGTAAAAAAACTTCAAGAGCAAAAAACAGAAAAATAGCAGAATCAGGGAGGAAAACGATATGGAACAAGCAGGCTTATTCAGCCCCATTAAAATCAATTCACTGGAAATGCCCAACCGTGTCATCATGTCACCCATGTTCTCCAATTCAGCCGGAGAAAAAGGCGAAGTCACGCAGAACACGATAAAGCATTATGTGGACCGGGCGCGGTCGGGCGTAGGCTTGATTATGACAGAGCATACCAGCGTATGTTCCTACTACATTCATCCGGGAAAACGCCTGCAGATCAGCGAGGATTTCCATATTGCAGGGCTGAAACAGCTGGTGGACGCGGTTCACAGGGAAAATTGCAAAATCGGCCTGCAGATTGCTCATTCCATCCACGGAAAAGGAAAAGTGCCCGCTGATTTGACACGGGAAGAGTGCTACCATATCATTGATCAGTTTGTGGACGGCGCCAGGAGGGCAAAAGAGGCCGGGTTCGATGCCATTGAACTCCATTATGCCCATACATACACCATGGCGGATTTCATCTCGCGGAGGACCAACACGCGGACCGATGAATTCGGCGGCGATATCTATGGACGGATGTTCATCCATATCGAAATCCTAAAGAGGATTCGTGCCTTGCTGGGGCCGGACTTTCCGATCTTTGTCCGCATCAGCGCCGAGGAATTCATCGTGGGCGGAAATACACTGGTGCAGAGCCGGATATTTGCCAAAGAGCTGGAGAAATACGGCGCGGACTGCATCGACGTATCCGCAGGTGTCCGCTTTGACGACGGCGGTCTGAAGGGCTACAGCGATCAGAGAGGAAAACCGACCTACGAATACCCCGACGGCCCCAATGTATACCTGGCCGAGGACATCAAAAAGCAGGTCAAGGTACCGGTGGTGACAGTGGGAAAACTGGGAAATCCCGATGTGGCCAAAGCCGTGATCGCAGAGGGGCGGGCCGATATGGTGGCCCTGGCCCGGCCGCTGATCGCGGATCCCATGTGGGTGAAAAAGGTGCAGTCCGGCCGCGACGACCTGGTGAATCCCTGTCTGTACTGCACCGAATGCCTCTATGACCGCTGGGATCCGGAAGCCTATGTCCACTGCATGCGCTATACTTGCCAGAATGCCTGTCCGGCGGGTGTGGCGGTTCCGGTCTACATCAACCAGGCGTATCACGGAGATCTGGAAGGCGCGTACCGGACGATCCAGAGAGAGAACCCGTTCCCCCTGGCCTGCGGTAGAATCTGCAATCATGTCTGTGAGACTTTGTGCAACCGGACCAAGATTGACGAGCCTGTGGCGATCCGCAACATCAAGCGCTACGTTACCGACCGGCTGATGGAGGAAGGAAAGGATTTCCCGGTTCCGGAGGTAAAACCGGCAAACGGAAAGCGGGTGGCCGTAGTCGGCTCCGGCCCTTCCGGCCTGTCCTGCGCCTTCTATCTGAAAAAGAACGGCTACGACGTGACGGTGTATGAGGCCAAGGACTACATCGGCGGCATGATGGCGGCGGGGATTCCAGAGTACCGTCTGCCCGAAAAAGCCCTGGAAAAGGAGCTGAATGTATTCCGCAGCATGGGGATCCGGTTTGTGACCGGTACCCGCCTGGGGCGCGACATCACCCTGGAAAGCCTAAAGGCGGACGGTTTTGACGCTGTCTACCTGGGACTCGGCGCCGGCGGCAGCCGGAAGCTGGGTATCCCTGGCGAGGACACCGGCAATGTGCTTTCCGGCATCGGCTTCCTCGGAAGCGTCCGGGAAAAGAGGCAGCCTGATTTCAAGGGAAAACGGATCGTCGTGGTGGGAGGCGGAAATGTGGCCATGGATGCCGCCCGCACCGCCCTGCGCCTGGGCGCTGCCAGCGTGCAGCTGTTCTGCCTGGAAGCCCGCAGTGAAATGCCCGCCAACTCTTGGGAGATCGCGGAAGCTATGGAGGACGGCATTTTCATCAACAACAGCTGGGGCCCGAAGGAGGTATTCAGCGAGGACGGTCACGTGTCCAGAATTCTGTTCAAGGAATGCAGCTCTGTATTCCAGAACGGACGCTTCTCTCCCCAATACAATGAGGACAATGTGATCGGCATCGAAGCAGACTTCCTGATCGTGGCTATCGGCCAGAGTGTGGTGACGGAAGGGCTGACCGGCGAGATCGAGGCGATCTTGAATCCCCGCGGTGTCACAGTGGCCTTTGCCGGAACGACGAAGCTGCCCTACGTCTTCTCCGGCGGAGACTGCACCGCCGTGCCCGCTACCGTGGTGAAATGCGCCAACGACGGCAAACTGGCCGCCGGGTCCATCGATCTCTATCTGGGCGGAACCGGCCAGGTGGTGGATATCAATACCATCGAGCGGGTGAAGACCCACGAGAACGATGAGACGCCTCAAAAGAGAGAACATCCGGTGCAAAAGACTCTCCATGAGACGGAAGATCCCTTTGAAGAGAGCGAGAAGACCATCACCGAGGAGCAGATGAAGCATGAGGCCTGCCGGTGCCTGCGGTGTGATGTGTTGAAGTGTAAACTCTCCTGACAAGGAGCTACAAAACAGATTTTGGATTCCTCCGTGTTGTAACGCGGAAATCTGAAAGATTTCAAAGCCGAACCTGGCAGAGGTTGCAGCTCCCACCGGGCGCGCGGCGAAGCGGATGTCGGAGGCAACCGGGATGGAGGCCAGGACCATTCACCTCCTTTTGGAATTCAAACCACCGGAGGGCTATCAGAAAAAGGAAGATAATCCTCTGGAGGGCGATGTCCTGATCCTGGATGAGTGCTCGATGATTGATCTGATGCTGATGAACAGTCTGTTGAAGGCGGTTCCGGAGCATATGACCTTGATCTTGGTGGGAGATACGGACCAGCTTCCCAGCGTAGGGGCTGGAAATGTTTTAAAGGATATCCTTTCCTCTGGGCAGATTCCGGTGGTTCGGCTGATTCGGATTTTCCGCCAGGCCCAGGGCAGCAGAATCATCATGAATGCCCATCGGATCAACAAGGGCGAGCCCATTGACATGCGGGGTGGGAAGGATTCTGATTTCTTTTTCGCCGCAAGGGAAACCAATGAAGAGACGGTGGAGTTGCTGGTGCGGTATTGTACGAAAAATCTGCCTCGCTATTATCATGTAGATCCGCAAAAGGACATTCAGGTGCTGACGCCTATGCAAAAAGGGGTCTGCGGTGCCGCGAATTTGAATCAGATCCTGCAGGAAGCGATGAACCCGTCCGAAATTTTCCTAAAGAGAGGCGCCGTACAATACCGCCTGAAGGATAAGGTCATGCAGATCCGAAATAATTATGACAAGGAAGTATTCAACGGGGATATCGGGACCATCACCAGGGTAGATCTGGAGGACCGGGAGCTGACCGTCGATTTTGACGGGCGGGATGTGGTCTATGACGTGACGGAGCTGGATGAGCTGGTGCTTTCTTGCCACCACCATTCACAAATCCCAGGGTTCGGAATATCCCATCGTGGTCATGCCGGTTACCATGAGCCATTTTGTCATGCTGCAGAGAAATCTGCTCTACACCGGCGTGACCAGGGCCAAGAAGATCCTGGTCTTGATCGGGGAAAAGAGGGCTGTTTCCTATGCCATAAAAAATGAGACCACCACAGCCAGAAATACGAAGCTGGCGGAGCGGATTCAAAACGGCGCAGCGCAGGGGAGTAAGAAGGGAAATCCGGCGGAGACAGGGACGGCGGCGCAGCAGAAAATGAAAATGATTCCTTACAAAGGCGGCGCGCAGCCGTCCATGGCCATGGAGGAGCCGGCTTTGTATGGAGGGGATCTGTTTCAGCGCCTATCCCAGTCCAAGTTCCGGAGCAGTTTTTCCTTGAAGACAAATGACCGGCATTATGTGAATGAAAAAGGCATGGATACCGTCCGGTCCCATGCGTTTGAATTCATTGAAAAGAGGCTGGCCCCGGCTGTGATCCCAAATGATGGAAAGCAGACCCCCATGCGGGGCCATCCGGTTTTTGTGGCACAACACGCCACCGCCACTTGCTGCCAGGGATGCCTGCAAAAGTGGCATTCGATCCCAGCCGGAACCGAGCTGACGGCCCAGCAGAAAGAATATGTCGTGGACATCATTATGGAATGGATCGGCAGGCAGATGAAACCGTGAAGAAGCGTTCTACCCATGGAACGATCCGAGCCAGGAGTGTTCGTCGCTTTTATGGTGGAAGCTTTTGGGCTATTTTCGTATAATTCCAGTCTGATACCCAAAGATATTGGTGCGGCGCGTGCCGGATAGATCGTCCTTCGAAATCTGAAGTCGTTCGATCAGCTCCTCCTCTTCTTTTAGCGGCACGCGCGACAGGATCACCTTAAAAGCACCGGGATCGCCGGTGGCGTAGCCGTTTTGCATCATCATTCCGTAGCAGGCGTTGGGAGAATTCATATGAATTCCCGCAAAGATTGCCGTGTGGTCCGAGGCATCCGAGTGATTGACCAGGAGGATGACCGCGTTGGTGGGGTGGCAGAGCATTTCCCCGGAATAGACGGTGGAGCAGCTGTAGCAGTCGGAAAAATCAGGAACGCCCAGGTAAAAGGTGGTGGAAATTCTGTCGTCAGGCGTGTCGAAAAAGGTCAGGTATCCTTTTAGGATCTGTTTTTTTCTGCCTTTCACCAGAGTATAAAAGTACAGGGCCGGGGCGCTGAATATTCCATAGCGCATCCCGGCAATTTTTTGCGCAGGCGGCTCAATGTGGTCGAAAAACTGCCGGATATCCACATCCAGAGCCGCAGCAATTTCGCAGAGGGTCGGAAGATCCACGGAAGCCTCGCCCAGCTCATATTTGGATAAAATGGACTTGCTCTTATAGATCCTGGCCGCGAGCTCTTCCAGCGTATAGTTCTTGGCGTTTCGGTACATGCGGATTTTCGCGCCGACGGTCTTTTCAATTTCATCCATGGGGAATCCCTCCTTTTCTCCCATTTTAACATTGACGGAAAAAAAAGCAAGACACAATGGTAACTGCTGCGCTTCCCTTAGAAAGAGATTTTCCTGCGAACCCGGAAACGGGTTTTTTATTTGCGCAAAAATTCCCTCGATGGCCCTGACAAATTCCATTTAGAGTGGAAATGAGAGGGAAAAATTCCACTTTTGCTCCATTTTGGCGATTTGAAATATAAAAAATATATCGCTATAATAAAAGCAATCAAAGGATACAAAGCAATCCAGAGATACAAGGCAATCCGCCATCCAAGTGTTGTCAAAAAAAGGAGGAGAAACCATGGGATTTCACGAAGCCGTACACGCACATCTGGCAGCCAAGTTTTATACCTATTTGAAAGAAGACTTTGGGGAGAGAGGAAAAGCCGCTTTTGTTCTCGCGGTTCAGCACTATGGACTGCAGAGAGGGCAGCGAATGGCTCAGAAGGCGATCCGGGACGGCAAGGAGCTGAACCACCCTACTTTCATGGAGTACAATGAACTGCTCGCCACCTCGGAGGTGGTTCCGGCGGACGGGGACCTGGAAAGCCTTTCTCCGGACTATGAGCTTCATATTACCAACTGCCCCTGGCATGACCGGTTCCTGGAAATGGGATGTTTAGAGGCCGGGGACGTATATTGCTCCCTGATCGATAAGGCAGTCTGCCGGGGATTCAATCCGGAGCTGATTTTTGAGGCGGAGACAAATCTGAACAGCAGCTCCTACTGCCTGCACCGGGTCAAAAATACTTTTTATGAAGCGTTTCCGGATGTTGCGCAAAAAACGGAAGATGCCTATGGATTTGATTATCATTGCGCGCATCTTTACTGGTCTATCAGTGAGGTGGTGGCCGCCGTCTTTCAGGCGGACGGGAAGGCTGTGAACGCAGCCGTCTTAAAGGATTTCACGGAAACCTATGGAACCGAGATGACGGACCGCCTGGTCAGCTTCCGCCACACCAATTTTAATGTGTTTCGCTAGAACAGAATGGAGTTGTCGGAATAGGAACTGTTTGACCAGAACATGACAGAAAGGAAGACAAGGGAATGAATCAAACATGTTTGCTGTCCTGGGAGGAGGGCAGCGGCGGGAATGTCCAGGTGGATCAACTGCTTTTAACACCCGAAGAACGCCTTTTCCTGAAAGGAGAGCCGGAGGAGCGGTTGTACTTTGTCCAGGAGGGACACGGCGCGGTGAGTGTGTACGACAGGATCCCAAAAGGCGATTTGTATCTGGCCAGACCAGATATCACCTTGTATTTTACCCCTGGGCTTCCCCATGAGATCGTCAATACCGGCGGCGGAACCATGAAGCTGATTGTTTTTCGGGTGAAAGGGGGATTGGCTCCTGTCGGTGCGTCCGAGGGAATTCAGACTTGGACCAGCACCGGTGCGTCCGAAAATGTTGGCTGCGGTTTCTGGTATACGGATATTTTCAACTTGGCGGAGAATGAGACAGCCAGGGAGGGACTGAATTTGCAGCTTTGGGGGATCGGACTGCGGCGGCCCCAGAAAATTGATTTTGCCGAGCTTTTGACGGAGGCGCCGAAAGGAGCCATCCGCAGACATTCCCACGCGGATACTCATGAGTATTATTATGTGATCCAAGGACATGGACGGCTGGAAATCGGCGGTCAGACCAAGGTGCTGGAAAGCGGGTCCGTTGCCTGCGTTCCGGCGAAAACTGTTCACTGCCTGGAAAATACCGGCGATACCTCCATCATGTGGATCGACATCAATGTGAAGGCAGAGTGAGGAAAGGAGCAGAAAATGAAAACGAATGTAGAGACGAAGAATGCGCCCGCGGCCATCGGCCCTTATTCCCAGGCAGTCCGGGCCGGCGGTACGCTTTATATTTCCGGACAGATTCCGGTCAATCCGGCGGATGGATCGATCGGCAGCACCTTGGAGGAACAGGCGGCCCAAGTTCTCCAAAACGTGGAAGCGATTCTAAAAGCAGCGGGGATGACGAAAGAACAGGTGGTCAAGACAACCATCTTCATGAAAGACTTGAGCGGCTTCGGCCTGGTGAATGATCTGTACGGAAAATTTTTTGAGGGAACCGTCTTTCCGGCCAGGGCCTGCGTGGAGGTCTCTGCTCTGCCCAAAGGAGTGCTGCTGGAGATGGAAGCCGTCGCCGTAGAGTGAGACGAAATCATTGCCGCAAAACGAGACGAAGTAACGGGAAATGGTCAAGATAAATAAGACATTGGTAGCCTTCATGGCGCGTGCTTTTTATGGACCGTGAATGGAAACAAGTTTTTATAAAAAGGAGAAGAGAAATGATTGATTGGGAAAAAGTGAGAGAAGAAGAGTATCCGTGGTTGGCATCGGCCGATAAGACCTTTTTGGATGCGGCCTGTGTAGGGATCGCGCCGAGACGAGTGGTCCGGGCCGTCCAGGATTACGCGGAATATGCCGCCCGCAATGACGAGGAGAGCTCCGGCCTGCATCATGGCGGCCTGGATGCCAAGCGGGCCAAGGCATATCAGGAAGCGGCAAAGCTCCTGAACGCAGATATCGAGGAGATTGCCCTGGTGGAAAATACCTCCCATGGCCTGAATATTGCCGCCACCTCCATTCCTCTGGAACCCGGTGACAATATCGTAACCACCAACTGCGAGTTTATTCAGGTAGCCCTTCCCTGGTGTGCGGTCCGCCGGAAAAAGGAAATTGAAATCCGCGAGGTGGTTAAGGAGGACTACCGTTTTGAGGTGGAGGATTTTGCCGCGGTGTGCGACGAGCATACCAAGGCAATCGTTTTGTCTTCCGTGGAATGGAGCACCGGCTGGAAGATGGATCTGAAATCCATCGGCGATTTCTGTAAGGAAAAAGGTATCTTCCTGGTGGTGGATATGGTGCAGCAGTTCGGCACCATGAAGATCGACACCAAGGAAATTCATGTGGATTTCATGGCGTCCGGCTGCCACAAGTGGCTGAATTCTCCCTTTGGCGCGGGGGTTTTGTACATTAATAAGGAAACCCAGAAAAAAGTGGATCCAGTATATTGGGGATATGCAAACACCGTAAAACCGGCTCCCGGTCAGCCTTCCCGCTGGGAAAATCCGGCTGCCCTGGCGGTCAATGACTGGGTGTTTGAGAGAACCGCGAAGCTGTACGAGACCGGCGGCACCGCCAATTACCCCGGCGCTGTGGCCCTGGGAGAGACCTTGGGGCTGATCAACGAGCTGGGTATTGAAAACGTGGAAAAGAAGGTGATGGAGAACGTCCGCCTGTGTATCGACGGCTTCCGGTCGGTGGGAGGAACCCTGATCACCCACGACGAGCCGGAGCATCTGTCCGCCATCGTGGTCGGACGTCTGTACCAGGATTTGGAGACGGAACGGCTGGTTATGAACCGTCTGCTGGAAAGAAAGATCTTCATCTCCCTGCGGTTCACCAACTGGATGGGCGGTTTCCGGGTGTCCTGCCACTACTTTAACAACAAAAAGGACTTTGACGTTCTCTTCCAGGCAATCCGGGAGATCATTGCGGAGATTGGCAGAGAGCCCGATTTTGGAAAGTAAAGGAGAGGCGGCATGAAGAAAATGCACCCAGCCTGGCGGATGCTGGCGGGATGCTGCGCCATGACCTTTGTCGGGCTTGGCATTGTAAACAGCTGCGCCGGTATCTTTCTGACGCCGGTCTCGGAGGAGTTGGGGGTCGGGGTGGGAAGCCTTTCCCTCTATATGACCGTGCAGGGAGTGACGAATGTCTTGTCCGTTCTGCTTGTCAGCCGGGTACTGGCCCGCTTCCGGTTGTCCGTGGTGGCCAGCCTTTCGGCGCTTGCCATCTGCACAGCCTTCGGAGCCATGGCCTGTTATCACCATGTGTTTCTCTGGTATGTCAGCGGTGCGGTGATCGGATTTGCCATGCCGTACTGCGGCGTACCCGTCGCGCCCATCATTATCAGCAACTGGTTCCGAAAAAAAGAGGGGATGGCCATGGGAGTCGTCATGGCCTTCTCCGGAGTCGGGGGAACCATTTTAAATCCTGTTATCAGCGCCATCATGGAGCACTTCGGATGGCGGCAGGCCTACCTGGCCGTGGGAGTGATCGGAGCAGCTGTCGTTCTGCCCTTCACCCTTTTCGTGCTGCGGCTGAAGCCGGAGGAGAAGGGGCTGCTGCCCTATGGAGCAGAGAAAGAGGCGGGGAAAAGGGCGGTGGATATCCGGATTCCTACAGGGGAGTTTTTCCGGCAGAAAAACCGCAGAGCCCGCTTCGGCGCTTTGTTCCTGGCGGTCCTTTTTATGGGCGGATACAATGCCATCGTGCAGCACATGTCCGGCTTTAATTTAAACAGCGGACTGTCCTATGCCAGCGCGGGAATGATTTTGTCCATACTGATGTTTGCTATGATGATTGGCAAGGTGCTTCTGGGAGTGGTGATCGACCGTTTTGGCCTGAAACCGGCCATGCTGTCGACTGCGTCGATCTGTATCGGCGGCCTTTTGATTCTCATGGCAAGCGCTGCCTTATCCGTCCGACTGATCGGAGCAGCGCTGTTCGGCCTTACCGCGGCGCTGGTGACCGTTTTGCCCGCTATAGCCACCAAGCAGGCGTTCGGCGCGGCCAACTATGATTCCATTTACCCTGCGGTGACCATTGCCTCCTGCATCGGCTGCAATTTTTCCGTGCCTTTGCTGGGCTTTCTCTATGACGCCACCGGTTCCTATGGGTTGGGATTTGGTTTGCTGGCCGGATTGATTGGGGCGGCGGTAGTCTTTTATCTGATTGCCCTGCGGCAGGATGAAAACAAAAGCCAGACGATTCAGGCTGAAACAGGATGAAAGCAAAAGTCAGACAATTCAGGCGGAAAAGGAGAGAAAAAATGGCCAAGATTGAGATTGACCGCCGGTACTGCAAAAGCTGCGGCCTATGTATCGGGGTCTGCCCGAAGCATTTAATCCGGTGGAGCGAAGAGGCCGGGGAAACAGGCTTTTTTGTGGAACAGGTGGAAGAAGAAACATGCAGTGGATGCCGTCTGTGCGGGATTATGTGTCCGGACGCAGCCATTCGCGTCTACCGGTAGGAGGAAAATCAATGGAAAAGAGTGTGTGGAAGGGAAACCATGCCATGGCGGAGGCGGCGGTCCGGGCCGGTTTTCGGTTCTTCGGCGGCTATCCGATTACGCCGGCCAGTCCCTTCTTGGAGTATATGAGCGACCGGATGCCGGAAGCAGGAGGCGTCTTTCTTCAAGGGTCCGCTGAGGTGGAAATCCCCTGTATGCTGATGGGGGCCGCCTTTGCCGGCCGTCTGGCCGTGACCGCGACCTCCGGCCCCGGTTTTGCGCTGATGGGAGAGGGATTGAGCGCCATGGGAGGAGGCCGGATCCCCGCGCTGATCGTGTTCGTCAACCGGACCGGCGCCGAAGCCGGGAGTCTGCCCGGAACCCAGGACTGCTACGAGGTGTCCACCGGTTCTCTGGGAAACGGCGGCATGCACGCCTTTGTCTTTGGCCCTGGTTCCATGCAGGAAGCGGTGGATATGATCTACGAGGCTCCCCAGATCATGTTGCAGTACCGGACGCCGGTGATCGTGCTGGCCGATGCCATGATCGCCCAGATGGCGGAGGCGGGAATCCGGATGCCGGAGTTTCGAAAATTGCCGGAACATATGCACGAGTACCCTTTTGTCATCGACAGAGCCAGGCAAAAAGGGGAGCTGAGAGAGGTCTCGGCAACTCCCCGCTGGGGTCCCTTCCCCAGAGAAGGATTCGATGCCCAGGCCAATATCGAGTATAACTACCAGCAAAATGAAGCCATGTACCGGACCTGGGAGGAGCAGGAGGTTCGCTTTGAGACCTACCGTTTGGAGGATGCAGAGTTTGTTATCGCAGCCTGGGGAAGTCCGGCGAGATTTGCCCACGACGCGGTGGATTTACTGCGGAATCGGGGGATCCGAGCCGGTTTGTTCCGGCCGCAGACTCTTTATCCCTTCCCCAAAAAGCAACTGGCCGCTTTGAATCCCAGGCAGGTCAAAGGCGTGCTGTGCGTGGAGATGGCGGTGCCGGCCCAATTCTATTACGATGTCAAGGCGGCGGTTCATCCGGAAATCCCTGTGAAGAGCTATCACAGAATTCACGGGATTCCCTATGCGTCAGTCATTGAGGAACAAATGTCCGCTTTGATGAGGGAGGTGGAATAGCAGTGGAAGAAATTTATGGAAGAAGCGCGGGGCAGGGCGACATGCCCAACAGCTTTTGCCCCGGATGCTCCTACGGCAATGTCATGAAACTCACCTGCGAAGCAGCCACGGAGCTAAAGCTTCTCGATCGCCTCGTCCTGTGCGACGGCGTGGGATGCTTCAATAATCTGCCGGATTTGGACCGGTTTCCTAAATTTGGATCCCAGCACGGCAGACTGGCGGCCACAGCCACAGGATTTAAGCGCTGTCAGCCGGGAACCCCGCTGCTTGCCTTCCAGGGGGATGGCGACTGCGCCGGGATCGGCCTGATGGAGACCGTGACCGCCGCCAACCGCGGTGAAAACTTCACGGTTTTGATGCTGAATAATCTGAACTTTGGCATGACCGGAGGTCAGATGGCTCCCACCACCCTGGTGGGAATGAAAACGCCCACCTGCAAGCAGGGACGCAATCCGGAGGAGAGAGGTTATCCCCTGCGCATGGCGGAAATCATCGCCACCCTGGATGCTCCGAAGCTGGTGGCCCGTGTGGCTTTGTATGATCCAAAGCACATCTTGGAATTCAAACGCTTGCTGAAACAGGCATTGCAAATCCAGGAACAGGGCGGCGGCTACAGTTTCATCGAAATTCTGTCCGCCTGTCCGACCAACTGGCACATGAAGCCGCAGCAGGCCTGCGATCATGTCCGGGATGTGGTGACGCGGACATTCCCTCTGGGCGTATTCAAATCCATATGTTAAGAGAGGATGGTAGGATATGAAGACAAGTTTTTTTCTGCGCGGCTCCGGAGGCCAGGGCGTGCAGGTAGTCGGCATGATGCTCCTTCATGCCATCAATGAGCAGGATGGCTACGCCAGCTTTTTTCCGGAATACGGCTCCAACAAGCGCGGCGGTTTTTCCCAGTGCGCTGTGATGACAAGTGGGGAGCCGATCTATAGTTTTGCTGCTGCAACCTATGATGCCGAAGTCCTTTTGAACCAGGATTCCTATGACAAATTTGGAGACTCCGTGAAAAAGGGCGGAATCCTGATCTTAAATTCCAGCCTGATTTCCCATCCAAAGGAACATCCGGATATCACCGTCCTTTCCGTGCCCTTTGATGAGCTGGCCCGGCAGGTGGGAGATCGAAAGGTCATGAACACGCTGGTCTTCGGTTTTCTCACCTGCTGCATGGATGTGGCGACGGAAGAGGAGGCCGGGAAGATTGTAGAAAAGATGATGGCGGAAAAACCAGCTTACCTCAAATGGAACCTGACGGCCCTGAAAGCCGGATTTGCCGAGGCTAAAAAGAGAGGATACGGGGAGAGGGGGAAAGAGAATTGAACTGGCGGGAGACTTACGAGAAGAAGAAAACAACCATGGAAGGACTGCTGTCCTACATTCAGGACGGCGACGGCATCGTGGTTCAAAACGGCGACGCCGCTACCTATGAGGTGCTGGACGCCCTCTATGAACACCGGGACGATTTTAAAAATGTGACCGTGTACACAGTGGTCATGTCAAAACCGTTAAAGATTTCCCTGCCGGAGTGCAATGGAAAAGTGAATCAGGTATCCTGTTTCCTTTCCAGGGGGGAGAGGGAGGCCATCGCCCAGGGCTCTCAGGTGGGCGTGCAGCTGGTTCATCTGAACCGGCTGATCGCCTCCCGCCTTCGGGACTGGAAGCCAAACTGCGCGCTGGTGCACGTGTCGCCGCCGGATGAAAATGGATACGTCAGCCTGGGAACCAACGCCACGGGAATCCCGGAGACCAAGCACACCTACGAGCGGATTCTGGCCCATGTGAACCGGAATGTTCCTTATATCCAAGGCCCCTGTTCGATGCTCCACGTGGATGAACTGACGGCTCTTGTGGAGCTGGACGCTACCATGCCGGTAGAAGAAAACCGGCCGCCCACGGAAAAGGATAAGATTGTGGCCGGACATATCATGGAGCGGGTGAAGGATGGAGCCTGTCTGCAGATTGGCACCGGCGGAATTCCCACTGCCGTCGGCATTTATCTGAAGGACAAAAAGCATCTGGGGATTCACACGGAAATGTTTGCGGAGACCATGGTGGATTTGATTCGCTGCGGCGCTGTGGACAATAGCCAGAAAAAGCTGATTCCCGGAAAAAGTGTGTTTGTGTTCAGCGGTCTGACGGAAAAGCACCGTTGGATCTTTCAAAACTGTCCGGAAATCATGGAGACCCGGTCCTTCGAGTGGGTGAACAATCCCTATGTGATCGCGCAAAATGACAATGCCCTGTCCATCAATTCCTGCCTGGCGGTGGACCTGACGGGACAGGTGTGCGCGGAGAGCATCGGAACCAGGCAGTATACGGGAACCGGCGGCCAGCTGGATTTCGTCCGCGGGGCTCAGATGAGCAAGGGAGGCCAGTCCTATATCACCATGTTCTCCACCTATACGGATCATGAGGGAAAAGAGCGGTCCAAGATTGACCTGACGCTGCCCCTTGGCTCCGCCGTCACCACACCGCGTACCGACGTGCAGTATATTGTCACGGAGTACGGAGTAGCGGATCTCCAGGATCAGACCATCGAAAACCGGGCCAAGCGGCTGATTGCCATCGCCCATCCGGATTTCCGGGATGAGCTGACCTTCAAGGCGAAAAAGGCAGGATGGATGTATTGATGTTACGGTTCCCCATACAGCGGAAGGGGGACCGGAAAGGAGAAAAAATGTCAGTTGAATCATTAATCGGATATGGGATCCATACGAAGCCCACTTATATCTTTGGTAGGTCCATTGAGCAGACCCAAAAAGAGAGCGGTACAGGAGACATCCTGGCCCTGGGATCCAATGAGAATGCTTACGGCCCTTCCCCTAAGGCGGTGGAGGCCATTGTGGAGGCGGCGGTTCAGGCCCACCGCTACCCGGACCCGGTGAATTTGAAGCTGAAACAGAAGCTGGCGGACCGGTACGGCTTTACTATCGAGGAGGTGGCCATCGCCAACGGTTCCGCCGACATCATGGGCGTGATTTCCCGCATTTTTGTGTGTCCGGGGGATGAGGTTGTGGTTGCCAATCCTACATTTTCCGAATACCGGGATAAGGCGGTCTTCAACCAGGGGACGCCTGTGGTGGTGGACCTCCCGGAGGATACCTATGAGTTGGATTTGGATCGGATGTACGAGGCGGTCACGGACCGGACGAAGCTGGTATGGGTCTGCAATCCCAACAATCCCACCGGGGTCCCGGTGAACGGAGACGAACTGGAGGCATTCATCCGCCGGCTGCCGGAACATGTGGTGGCGATTGTGGATGAAGCTTACATAGAATTTGCAGACGATCCCTCGGTCCGCACCATGCTTCCCCTGGTGAGAGATCACAATCTGATTATTCTGAGAACCTTTTCCAAGATCTATGGACTGGGAGCCATGCGGGTCGGTTACTCCATCGCCCGCCGGGAGATCTCTGACTGCATCAATTCCACTGTCACATCCTTTGCGGTGGCGACGCCAGCCGTCGAAGCAGCCTGCGCCGCTTTTGACGACCAGGAATATTTGCAGATGGTGAGAGATGGCATTTCAGAGGGACGCCGCTATCTCCGCCGGGAATTTGAGGCTCTGGGCTGGAAGGTCTACCCATCCCAGACCAATTTCCTTTTTGTGGACGCCCACATGCCTTCCGCTGAGCTGGCTGACCGGCTGGCCGCCCAGGGCATCGTCATCCGCGGAAATTTCCGATATCCCCGCATCACTGTCGGCACGAAGGAAGACAACAGGCGGCTGGCGGAGGCTTGCCGGAAAATTGCAGAAGAGGAGAAATAGCAGAAGGAATAGAAGACGGTGAAGGTTGTTTTTAAAAAAGGCACGCAGGGGTTCTGAGAAGGGATCCCGCGTGCCTTTTCATGTGGAGTGCCAATCACTGCAATATCCGGGTGATATCCTGCAAGAGAATCTTCTTTGCCTTCTCGGCATCCCGTTCCAGCAGAGCGGCTACGATTTCCTCATGTTCCGAATCACTGTAATTTTGCGCACTGGCCTTGGATTCGTAATCGCGGAGGGTCAGCCGCTGACTGACGGCCGAGGGGCGGATCAGCATGAACAGCAGATTCTCCAGCATCTGATAGAGATGATCATTTCCGGTCAGCCGGGCCATGTTCAGATGGAAGGCCAGACTCCGCTTGATAAGTGTTCCGGGAAAATTCTCTTTGTGTTTCATGTAGTCCAGCAATCCCCGGATTTCCTCATCCGAAGCATTTTCAGCGATCCGGTCAATGATTCCACATTCCAGGATACACCGGCATTCCACCATTTCTTTGATTTCCTTCTCATTGTTGCAGCGGATGGTATACCCCTTTTTCGGATACTTTTTCAAATATCCCTCATGGACCAGCCGGGTGGCGGCGTCCCGCACAGGAGTTCTGCTGGCGCCATATCGATCCACCAGTGTCTGTTCGATAATCAGCTCGTTCAGTGGATATTTATCGTCCATTAAATCCTGTTTGAATTTCTGATAAACTTGTTCCGTCAGGTCGCTCATAATCGATCCCTTTCTGTGTAGGATGAGGTTTTTGTCATAGGCTTCCACTGTAATCGATACATAAAAATATTTTTACATGTGTTTATTATAGCGGAGAAAACTGGTTCATGCAAGCGGTTTCCTCCGCCCTTTCGGGGGCTTGGCCGGGTGCGGCTTGGGTTTATAGATGATGTGGTTCACATGGTAGACCGTGACAAAGGCATCCGGGTCCGCCTGCGACAGATAATTCATCAGCTGGTGATATTCGGACTTGTCCACGATGGCCACGATCTCTTGCTGAATCCGGCGATCGTAAGCACCGATGGCCTCATAGACCGTGGCTCCGCTGTGCAGCCGGTTCAGAATAAAATTCAGGATCTCCTCCTGTTTCCGGGAAAGAATGCACACCCGCCTCTTGATGGTGGAACCAAAGATAAAATAGTCCAGCACGATTCCGTTCAGGTAAGTGCCCAGGATACTGAGCACCACGGTTTTCGAGTCATAGACCAAAGCCGAAGAAACGGCGATGCACATTCCGGCTATGGAGATGGAACGGCCGATGTCCATGTGGAGGTACCGGTTCATTAGTTTCCCTACGATATCCAGTCCACCGGAGGAAGCGTTGGAGGCAAAGAGGATGGACTGCCCCAGACTGACCACGAATAGATAGCAGATCATATCGGTGAAAGCGTCCTTCGTCAGGGAAGGGTTCCCCGGAAAGAGAAGCTCCAGCAGACTTAGCATGGCGGGCAGGAGCAGGGAGGTGTAGACCGTTTTCACACCAAATTCCCTGCCCACCAGGAGAAAGCCCAAAACCAAAAGGCTGGCGTTGACGATCATGGCAATGGCGGACACCTTGAGGGGAAGGAAGTTTTGAAGGACAATCGATAGTCCGGCCACGCTCCCCAAAGACATGTGGCTTGGCATCATGAAAAAATAGACGGCCACGGCGATGATGGCAGTTCCCAAGGTGATGATGAAAAACTCCTTGCAGGTTTTCCAGGCGTTCATATCGCGTTCCTTTCTATTCCATGTATTTCCCCTCCCATTTTCAGGCGGGGCGGGAGAGGATCCGGCCGCTTCGGACATGGGTGTGGACTTGATGGTCCACGGCGATTTTCCCGTTGACGATGACGTAATCAAGTCCCGCGGGCTTCTGGCGAGGGTCGATCTCCCCGTAGCAAGGATCCAGCCGTTCCGGGTCCAACATGACCAGATCGGCGCAAAAGCCAGGCTTTAAAAGGCCGCGGTCTCTAAGCCCAAGCAGAGCGGCGGCATTTCCGGTCAGTTTCCGAATGGTCTGTTCCATCGGAAGGTCCTGGCTCCTTTTTAGAAAGTGGACAATGCCTCCGTAGGCTTCCGGCGTGCTGCGGAAAGCGGGAAGGTCCTTGGGGCGTCCTTCATAGTCGTAGGGAAACGCGCAGTTGTCCGTTCCAATGACCGCATCCTCCCGGCGCCAGAATAATTCACTGCCGGGCGCCTGCTCAAAGGCGCGAAGGGGGCGGATGCAGGTATCCATATCTTTCATGATAATTTGCAGTACCTGCTCCTCCGGAGAGCACCCGGAGTCCTCGGCCAGGTTCTCCACCGTCTTTCCCAGCGCCTGCGGATTCTGGCATCGGGTGATGGGACGGTCCTTGGGGAACCGGGGAAAGAGGATATGATTTCCCTGGCGAATCTGCCCGGCCAGAAAAGACCGGTAGGAGGGCTCCGTCAGCTTTTCCCGGAAACGGCTTTTTCCGCCGCACTCCATGATGTAATAGGTCAAAAAGCTGCACAGCTCCGGAAAATAGTAGATGGAGGAGGCATCCGGATGGAGCGCGTCCCAGGTAACACGGACTCCCTGATTTCGGTACTCGTCCAGCACCTCCAAGGTTCGGCGGGCGCTTTCATCCTGGAGAGACTGATCCAAAAGAGGGGCGCGGAAACCGGGCTGAATATGGCTGATGTGGACCCGGACGCCGGTCTTTTGTCCAAGCGCAAGGAACTCCCGGATGCCATCGATCCCCTGCCAGTCAGGACAGCCGGATTTTCCGTTTCTCGTGTGGGCACTGACAATGCCGTCGTATTGCTTGACTAAGGCAGCCAGGCGAAGAAGCTCTTCCTCACCGGCATACATGTCGGGCGTGTAGTCATAGCCGATGGAAAGTCCGAAGGCACCGGCCTCCATGGCCTCCTGAACCAGCTCTTCCATGCGAAGAATTTCCTGCCTGTCGGCGGGGCGGTTACAGGTAAGCCCCAGCGTCTGCTGGCGGATCTGCTGGAGGCCGACCTCCATGGCCAGATTGACGCCCACTCCCATCCGGGTCAGCTTTTCCTGATAACTGCGGAAGGTAGTCCAGTCCATCTCCACGCCGAACCGCTTTCGGTAGGCGGGGCGGAGCTTTTCCGTCTCACAGGCCGGCGTCATGCCGGGATAGGAGGAGACGGAGGCAAAGGGCAGAATATCGTCCATGGCAAAAAGGTCGTCGTTCTGGCTCTTCCAGTACGGCCCCACCGGCGCCATTCCCATGCCGCAATGTCCGCAGAAAACCGTGGTGATGCCCTGTCCTAGGAGGCTCTCGGCATCGGGATATTGGACGATGCTCAGGTCGGCGTGGGAGTGCATGTCGATGAAGCCGGGAGTGACGCACCGCCCGGCAGCGTCGATGGTCCGTCTCGCTGGACTGGGAAGGGAGGGGCCGATCTGCGAAATGATTCCGCCGGTTACACCAATGTCGCCGGGGAAGGGAGGTTTTCCGCTCCCATCGTAGATGCGTGCGTTTTGAATCAAAAGATCAAACATAGGAGGTCTCCTTCTAATCATAGGCTTTGTAGTGGTTTGCTTTTCTTAGAGATCGCATGTTCCACGGGCTTCAGCCGCAGAGATCCACAATGACCTGGGCAAAAATCATTGCGCTGACCACCAATTCTTCCACCACGGCAAATTCGTCGGCTCCGTGCATCCGGTTGTCCGTGCCCGGAAAAGAGCAGCCGAAGGCGACGCCGTTTTTGAAACCGTGTACATAGCTTCCGCCGCCGATTGCCATGGGTTTATTATCCCGGCCGGTATATTCCCGGTAGCACTTCATCAGCGTCCGGACAAAGGGGGCGTCCTCCGGAATGTGGTGGGCCGGATACTGAAAGGCTCCGGATACAGAAAGGCCGATGGCTTCTAGCTGCCGGAGCAGCACGTCCTGAACCAGCTCTTTGGTGGCGCAGACCGGCGACCGGCAGTCAAAGGAACCGGTCAAACAGTCGGGTTCATAGTGCAAAACATTGCAGCAGAGGGTCAGATCCCCGGAGATGGGATCTGACATGGCGACATGGGCTGCCACTCCCTTCCAGTCGCCGTGAGGGAATAGGCTCTGGATGGCGCAAAGGGTCCGAAATCCCATGGAATCGGCGGCGGGAAGCCGGGAGATTAACTCTAAGAGGGCCGTCAGAGCATTGATTCCGTCCGTGGGGAGGGAGGAGTGGGAGCTCCTGCCTGTGACCGTCACGGTCAGGAATCCGTTCCCCTTTCCTGTGCCGCCCGGCGCATCCGCGTCCTTTACCTGAAAAGAAGCCCCGGTTTTTTCAGCCGTCCGCTTTGCAAGCCATAAAACCTCCTCTCTTGGAAATCCTTCCAGAAGAGCACTCGCTGAATCCGGAATGATGTTGCCGCGAAGGCCTGCGTCCAGTTTTCGCACCCGCGGCAAAGCGGCTCCTTCTTCCAGTTTTCCCGTAAAGCAGCCTTGGAGGCCGCCTTTTTCCACATTGATCACGGGGAAAGAGGCGTCCGGGGTGAAGGTCATGGGAGCTTCCGCCTCCTGCTGATAGTAATGTCGGATGTCCTCGCAGCCGCTTTCCTCATCGGTGCCCAGAATCAGTCTTACGTTCTTTTTCAGGGGGATTTTCAGATCTTTTATTGCTTTCATGGCATGAAGGGCCGCCACAGCCGGGCCTTTATCATCGGAGGCTCCGCGTCCGTACAACCTGCCGTCTATCACGACAGGCTGATAGGGAGTTGTTTTCGTCCAATCCTCCCCGGCGGGAACCACGTCCAGGTGGGCCAGGATATCCAACTGTTTTTCCTTATCATTGAAATCAACGGCTCCGGCGTAATTGTCATAATTTTTTGTCTGAAACCCCATTTCCGCAGCTATGTCCAGTGCCTCGGCCAGCGCTTCGGCAGGGCCGGGGCCGAAGGGTTTTCCGGAAAGGGCGGGACCTTTGACGCTTTTAACGCGGATCAGGCGGCACGCATCCTGAATCAAATCTTCCTGGCGAGTTTGAAAATAGGCTTGGATTTCCTTCTTATACATTAAGATACCTCCTGATGGATCCGATGGGAACTGCATCTTTCAGGAAAGACAAAAAACACCGGTGGGCTTCATATAGATCCGCCTTGCTGATCAGCTCCCAGGGAGCGTGCATGCTGAGGACCGGAATTCCGCAGTCGATCACCTGCATACCATAACGGGAAAAATACATGGCGATGGTGCCGCCGCCACCGGCGTCCACCCGTCCCAGTTCCGTGAATTGATAGCTTACATCCGCCTGATCCAGGATACGCCGAAGTTGTGCGATCAGCTCCGGTTCGGCGTCGTTGGCGCCGGATTTGCCGCGGGATCCGGTATATTTGCAAAATGCGACTCCACGGCCTAAATAAGCAGCCGTTCGTTTTTCGTATACGTCGGCATACAAAGGGTCATAGGCAGCCGTCACGTCGGCGCTGAGCATCACGCTGTTGCGCAGGCAGAAAAGCAGATTCCACTCGGAGAACTCTCCGGCGGATTTTAATAGCTCCGCCACCGCCAATGGGAAAAAATTTGATTGTGCGCCGGAAGCTCCAACGCTTCCGATTTCTTCCTTATCGCTGAGAAAACAGCAGGAGGTGCGGCGAGGGCTTTCCGTCTGGAATAAGGCGTGAAGGGAAGTATAGGCGCAGGAGCGGTCATCGTGTCCATAGGCGAGCAGCATGCTGCGGTCGAACCCGGCTTCCCGGCTGCGGCCGGCCGGAACCACTTCCAGTTCGGCCGAGAGAAAATCATCTGCTTCCATGCCGTAAGTATCCTTGAGGATCCGCATGATCGCCGCGCATACTACGTCCTTCTCACAATCGGATACAGGAATCGTTCCGGCCAATAGATCCAGGGCTTCCCCCTCCACCACTACGTCTGCTTTTTTCTCCGCCTGCTTGGCGGCCAGATGCGGCAGCAGATCGGTGATCGTGAATACGGGATCCGAATCCTCTTCCCCGACAGATAAAGAAAAAGAGGTTCCGTCTTTTTTTATCACAACGCCGTGCAGGGCCATGGGAATCGCGGTCCACTGGTATTTTTTGATTCCTCCATAGTAATGCAAATCGAGATAGGCCAGACCGCCGTCCTCGTACAGCGGATTTCCCTTTACATCCAGCCGGGGCGAATCCACATGAGCTCCGAGAATATTGAGCCCTTGGGCCAGAGGCTCTGTTCCCAAATGGAAAAAAGCAGCGGTTTTTCCCATGTATTGGACATAAACCCGATCCCCGGGTCCTGCGCCGGGACCCAGTGGACGGAAACCGGCCTCTTCCGCCAATCGGATTGACTCTGCGATACATTCCCGTTCGGTCTTTCCGGCATCCAGATAACGGCGGTAGGATTCGCTAAGCTGCTCCAATTCCTGCCAATTCTTTTCTTGATATGTATGCCAGGCCGTTGTTTTCTGGTTCATTTTATCTCCTTATGTCATAATATATTTATTAATGTATACAAGAATGAATTGATTATACCACGAGGACCCGGAGGTTGCAAGAGAAAAAATTCAAAAAAAATACTTGTAAATAGAAAAAAAGTATGATATGCTTTCCTTAAGCACGTATACATTAAAGTATTCATGATATATGTGCTTAATTTTACCGAAATTAATGTATACATAGATAAATGTGATAACAAATACTAAAAACCAAAAGCACAACCAAAAGCAAAAGACTGAGGGAAGAAAGAGGTGATTTTATGAGAAGTCCGCCGGGATCTTTCAGGTGTTTCAGAGAGGGAGATTGAGAAGGTCTTTGGCAGACGGCATCGATGTACATAGAAAGAGATCAGGAGAGTTGACGCGCATCCTGCCGTCCAGTAGACTGGAGATATACGAAAAATGATACCGGATAGCCCTGCAAAATAAAGAAAGGAAGAGCGTATGCACGCCTCCTTTAGGCGTCGCATAGAAAAGAAAAATATGAGCGATCACGTACTAACAAAGATAAGAGATATAAAGATTCCGATGTGGGTGAAGATCTGTTTTTCGATGAACGGATTTGCCCGTATGATGTCCAGCACGTTTCTCACGGTCTATGGGGTCTATTACTATACCGATCTGATGGGGATTGACGGGAAAATTGTCAGCGCGATCTTTCTGATTTCAAAGATCTGGGATATCGTTAACGACCCTATGATGGGCGCCATGGTGGACCGGACCGAATCAAAAGAAGGAAAGTGCCGGTTCTGGCTGAAATATTTTTCCGTGCCCAGCGGCCTGCTGCTGGCTTTGATGTTTTGTGTGCCAAACATCAGTTCTGCCGGACAGATCTTTTGGATTGCCGTCACCTATATCGGATACGCCATGGGCTGCACGGCCAACAACATTCCCGCCAATGCGCTGTTGGGCCGGATTACCAGCAATAAAGTGGAGAGAAGTAAAATCAACCAGCTGAACACCATCTTTTCCGTGGCCGGTTCTTACCTTGCCATGGCGGTTTCTCTTCCGCTGGCCAACCTTCTGGGCGCCAACAATGTACGGATCGGCCTGTCCTATGTGGCCATCATCTATGGCGTGCTGTACGCCGTCATGTTCCTGACCGCTTATGCGGTAACCAAGGGCTATGAGCCTTTGGAGCATCTGGAGGTAGAGGAAAAGGGGACAAATCAAGTTCAGGAGCACAAGAAGAAAAAAACACCGATCCTTACCGTGGTTCGCGCGGCGATCAGCAACAAGGTTTGGCTCCTCTGCGTGGTGATGTATGCCACTTACGCCATCGGCGAATCCATTATGCAGTCCTCCATGGTACAGTATTATATGTATAATCTGAGGGATGTGAATCTGGTCTCTCTTTACTCTACGATTACGACGCCGGCATCTGTGGTGGGCGTCCTGCTGCTTCCGCTTTTTATCAAAAAACTGGGCAACGGCGGAACCGCCATGCTGGGCTGCATTCTTTCTTCCTGCGGCTATCTGGCACGTTTTATCTTTGCGGACCAGTTCCGGGCTTTGATGATTGCCAGCTGGGGAATCTCCAGTTTCGGCGGCGGTTTGATCGGTGCGACGGTTCTGCTTTGTATGTTTGATTCCCGCGTGTACGGAAAATGGAAAACCGGCGTGGACAACGATGCGATTTTGATGTCTGGGTTCACCACAGCAGCCAAGCTTGGAATCGCAGCCGGCGGTCCTGTTGCCGCTTTCCTGCTCAGCATGGTGAATTATGTGCCCCAGGCCCAGAGTCAGAGCGCGTCCGTGATGACCCTGTTCCGCATGGAAAACTCTCTGATTCCCTGTATCTGTCTGATCATCGGAGCGATTTCCGCCTACGTGGTATGGCGGTATGAAAAGAAGCTCCCTCAGATGCAGGCGGAAATCGATGCCAGGGAGGCGTCTGTTGGAAACTGATTGATAACGCAGTACAATTCCCCAGGTATTTGGGGCGGGAAGGAGGCAGGATAACATGAAGAAACCGACGATCTTGGTGACTGGCTTTCAGCCGTTTTTAGGGCAGGAGAAAAATTCTTCGGGGGAGGCAGTTCGTCTTTTGCCGAAGGAAGTCTCCGGCTGCCGGATCGAGACGAGGATTCTTCCGGTAAAGTGGTTCGGCTGTGTCGATGAGCTGGAAAAGGCGCTTGCGGAGACAAAGCCGGACGTGTGGCTGGGAACGGGGCAGGGCTATCCGGTTCCCCCGCTGTTGATCGAGCGGGTGGGTCTCAATTTGGCCTCCGGTCCGGACGGGGATTTTGAGGTGGACTTGCGGGAGCAGCCGATCTTTGCCGGAGGTCCCGCGGCTTATTTCAGCAGCTTTCCCTACGAGGCCGTGCATCAACGCCTGAAAAAAGAAGGGATTCCGGTCCGCTACAGCTTCAGCGCGGGACAAAATCAGTGTAATTGTGTCCTGTACGCTGCCCTGCATTTTGCAGCCACCCGGTATCCGGGTCTTCAGGCGGGGTTCCTTCATCTTCCCATGGTTCCGGACGGGACCAGGGAAAATACGATGACCCCTCAGGAGTGTGCCCGTGCGCTGGTCTTCTGCCTGGAGGAGATTGGAAGGACGCTGACACTGCCGGTGAGAAGCCTGGACGAGTACCGGGAATCTCTGTGATAAAAGGGCGATCGCTGCTTGCGCAGACATCACCCTATATGAGAAGAAAAGAAGGCTCACAGGAGCCGGATCAGAGATCTTTAGACGCCGGGCGGGTTTGGGAAAACTGTCCGGCGTCTGTCATAACGAAATAAAATTTTAGAGGGAGAGGAAGAAGAGCGATGTTTCAGGTTGATCTCAATAGTGATCTGGGAGAGAGCTTCGGCGCTTACCAGATCGGGATGGATGCCGATGTGATTGCAAAGATTACCTCAGCCAACGTGGCTTGTGGATATCATGCCGGGAGCCCCGACGTGATGGAGAGAACCATCCGTCTGGCAAAGAAGGAAGGGGCAGCCGTCGGTGCTCATCCGGGATTTCCGGATTTAATGGGATTCGGACGTCGGAATCTGAATGTGTCTTTGGACGAGGCCAGGCAGTATGTGATTTATCAGATCGGAGCCCTTACGGCTATGGCGAAAGCCAATGGCGTGCCTTTGCAGCATGTGAAACCCCATGGAGCTCTTTACAACATGGCAGTTCAGGACATGAGGCTGGCGGAAGCCATCGCCGAAGGGGTCGCCTCTGTGAACCCGTCTTTGATCCTGCTGGGTCTTTCCGGCAGCTGCCTGGTGAAAGCCGGCAGAAAAGCCGGGCTGAGGGTGGCGGCTGAAATTCCCATTGACCGTGGTTTTCTGGACGACGGCACGCTGGCGCCCCGCAGCCGGGAAGGCGCGGTTCTTGAGGAACAAGAGGAGGTCATTGACCGGGCGGTCCGGTTGATTCAGACCGGAAAGCTGTCCGCCCTTTCCGGCAAAGAATTGGAGTTTTCCGTGGATTCTCTCTGTGTCCATGGAGATAACCCTTCCGCTGTGGCATTGGTAAGAGCGCTTCGCAGAGCCTTTAAGGAGCAAAAAATCCAGGTAAAAAAATTGTCGGAGATTGTGGAGGCATAGATGGAAAGAAGGATAGAATATCGGATCGCCGGGGACTGCGCGTTGACAGTTGTGTTCGGCGATTGCATCAGCGAGGCGGTCAATCAAAAGGTGCGGGCTCTTTCGGAATTGCTCCGTGCGGAGCCGATCGAAGGTGTGTCGGAACTTGTCCCAGCCTATTGCTCCCTGACAGTTCATTACCGGCCGAACCGAATCGGATATTCAAAGCTGCTGGACCAATTGAGGCAGCGGATGGGGCGGCTGGAAATACGAAAGGAAAGACGGCGGCAGATCGTGGAGCTTCCTGTGCTGTATGGAGGAACCGCAGGGCCGGATTTGGAATACGTGGCCCGTTACCATCATCTGACCGTGGAGGAGGCAATCCGTCTGCATACCGGAAGCGATTACCGGATCTATATGATGGGATTTACACCGGGAAGCGCCTACCTCGGAGGTCTCGCGAAAGAACTGCATACGCCTCGTCTGGACACTCCCCGTGTGGAAATTCCGGCTGGTTCCGTCAGTATTGCCGGCAACCAGGCCTTTCTCTACGCCATCCGCTCCCCCGGAGGGCATCGGCTTGTGGGGAGAACGCCGGTCCGCCTCTTCGCGCCGGAGCGGGAACAGCCGTTTTTGCTGATGGCCGGACAAGTTGTCCGCTTTGCGGTCATCGACGCGGAGACTTACCGAGAGATTGAAGAGGAGGAGAGAAACGGTAGATATCACTGCCGGACATGGGAGGAAGTGTTCTGATGGGAATTCATATTTTGGAACCAGGGGCGCTCACCACGGTGCAGGACGGAGGGCGTACCGGCTATCAGGCATTCGGTGTGCCGGTGTCCGGCGTGACGGATCCCCGTTCTGCGGCGTGCGCCAATCTTCTTTTAGGGAACGAGGAGGGGGAAGCAGTGCTGGAGATGACTCTCCTCGGTCCGAAAATTTTATTCGGCCTTCCCAATGTGATTGCCATTGCCGGGGGCGATTTTTTCCCGACTCTGGACGGAAAACCTGTTCCCAGATATCAGGCGGTGGCGGTCCGGGCCGGGCAGGTTTTGCATTTTGCCATGGCAGCGAGCGGATGCCGCGCCTATTTGGCCTTTGCCGGAGGACTTCGGGTTCCGCTGGTGATGGGAAGCCGTTCCACCTATCTGCGCGGAGGGATCGGCGGCTGGTATGGGAGAGCGCTGCAAAAACATGACGAAATCCTTTTCCGTCATCCTCTGCCGGTCCTGCCGGACATGGAACAGAGAAGGCTGACGCCTGAGCACTTTTTAAAGGAGAGTACGGTGCGCGTGGTGCTGGGGCCTCAGGCGGATCGGTTTACCAAAAGGGGAATCCAGACATTCCTGAGTGAGTGCTATACCGTGGCGCCGGACTCGGACCGCATGGGATGCCGTCTTAGGGGGCCGGTGATTGAAGCGGTGGGGGACTCCAATATTCTTTCCGACGGCATCAGCTTCGGCGCCATCCAGGTTCCAGCGAATGGTCAGCCCATCGTACTGCTGTCCGACCGGCAGACCACGGGAGGGTATCCCAAGATCGCCAATGTCATTACCGCGGATCTTCCTCTTATCGCTCAGAAAAAGGCGGGGGATGCGGTTCGTTTTCAGGCGGTGTCCGTCGAGGAAGCGCAGGAATGTTACCGGAAGGAGCGGGAATGGTATCGGAGCCTGCGAGTATCGCATCAGATCTGACCGTACTGTCAACCGGCCGGAGGAGACGTGGCAGACGCAAAAACCATACCTTGCATCTTTCCCATGCGTATGTTATACTAAAACAGATTTCATGTGGAAAAGTTTCCGGCCGCCGGCTGTGACTATGAGTGGAAGACTGTAAGTTTGAATCGATCAATACCACAGCTTGGCAGTTCCGATCTCCGGATTGTCAGACGACCAAAGAAAAATGAGGCACTCCGAACCAGGAATGGGAGGAGTGCCTTTGTTGTCCTGCTGCGCTCTGCCCCTGTTGGTGCAACATCATCAAATCTTAAGGAAATTATCGAAATATTCATAGAAGTTTGTCTCGAAAATTTTCCGTGGCTGTGATATACTAAAATAGACTAGTGCTATTTTCCCAAAAACTCTGCCCGGCGCCTCATCGGTGAAGTGAAATAAGACCAAGGCCGCAGGGGAGCGCTTTGTTTCCTGTATGCGCGGCGGACCGTCCGCCGGCAGAGAGGAAAATGCGGCGGATGGGAGTAGAAAGGCGATCAGCAAAAGACCAAAAGCAGCGGAGCTATGTTTCATGTAGCAAAGCGAAAGGAATGATTTCATAGGAGCCCGAAAATGGTAAACGAAGAAAAAGTCAAATTGATGACGGAAACAGCGCTGACCCAGAAAAGGGAAAAGAGAGATACCTTCCTGGCCGTTTGTTTTTATGGAGATGATTATGTCAGCTTCCAGACGATCAAGGCGGTCATTGGAGTGACATTCTCTTATGCCCTGGTGCTGGCACTTTGGGCGCTGGGGCGTCTCGATACCTTGATGATGGATTACTCGATTCCGGCGCTGTTTGCCCTGGCGAAGAGTTTTCTGATCTTGTATTTAATGCTGCTCCTTTTGACCGTGTTTTTGAGTGTGCTGGTGTACACCTCACGGTATTGGAAGGCGCGGGAAAACGTGAAGGCTTATCAGTCCAATCTGAAAAAGCTGTATCGGATGTACCGGAAAGAGGAGAAGGAGCGAAAGGAATAAGCGATGGATAAAGTTTTAGTAATCAGGCAGCGCCTGAAAGAGTTTTACGGACGGTTTGATCTTTATATCCTGCCGGTCCTGAAATTTGTAACGATGCTGTCGATCCTTTTGGTAATGAACAGCATGATCGGCTATCGGGAGTTCCTGACGAAATGGATGATCGTCGTGCTGGTGCCGCTGATCTGTTGTCTTCTGCCCTGGGGGGCCATGACCTTTGCGTCGGCGGCGTTTCTTCTGGGGCATTTGTCTGCGCTCTCCTGGGAGGCCACGGTGCTGGCGTGTGCATTTTTGTTCTTGGCCGCGATGGTGCACTATCTGTTTCTGCCGGGCTACAGCCTGGTCATTGCGCTGATCCCGGTGGCCTTTGTACTGAAAATCCCGTATGTGGTACCGCTGATCCTCGGCCTGATCGGTGGGGCGACCTCATTCATTCCGGCGGGATTCGGTGTATTTGCTTATTATTTCTTGACTTGTATTCAGAAAAATGCCGGTTTCCTGGCAGATTCTACGGTCAGCGCAGATTCCCTGCAGCGTTTTACGCAGGTGATGACTGCCCTGAAAGATAATTCCTTGATGTTTTTGACAGCGGCGGCCTTCTGTATTATGACACTGCTCGTCTACGGAATCCGGAAGCTGTCAGCGGACTATGCGCCTTATATCGCCCTTGCTGTGGGCGGGATCGCCAATATTTTGATCTTTTTGGCCGGGGGCTTTATGCTGAATGTCAGCATCCCCTATGTGAATGTATTCGTAGGCAGTCTGGTATCCATTATTTTCGCTTTTTTGGTTTTATTTTGGGTTGTGACCGTAGATTACAGCCGGACGGAATATATTCAATATGAGGACGACGAGTACGTCTATTATGTGAAGGCCATCCCGAAGATCACGGTGACGCGGCCGGATGTCAAAGTGCAGGAAATTAATCCGAGAGTGGAGGATGATTCCAATCAGGAGATCCAGGAGGCTTTGGAAATGCTGGATTCCATGGAAAAAGAAGAAGAATAAGCTTTTGTGTGGCTTGGGAGACGAAAAATGGCGAGAATTACAGGCTTTCTGAACAAGCTTCAGTGGCTGACAGTTGGACCGACCGATATTTTAGAGATACTCATCATTGCATTCGTACTGTATCATTTGCTGGTCTGGGTGAAAAATACCAGAACCTGGTTTTTGCTGCGGGGCGTCATTGTGATTTTGGGTTTTTTCGGCGTGGCCGCATTTCTTCAGCTCAATACAATTCTCTACATTGCACAGAAATCCCTGAGCGTGATTGTACTGGCCGTGGTGGTCGTGTTCCAGCAGGAACTGCGGCGCGCCCTGGAACAGCTGGGAAAAAATAATGTGCTGATTAACTTCTTCTCCCCTGTGGAGGACGAGAGCCGGGGATTTGACGAAAAGACGGTGGAGGAACTGGTGAAGGCTTCTTTTGCCCTGGGAAAGGCCCGGACGGGGGCTTTGATGGTGATCGCCCGTGCAATCCCTCTGACGGAATATGAGAAGACCGGGATCGAGGTCGACGCCGTGGTCACCAGTCAGCTTTTGATCAATATTTTTGAACACAATACACCGCTCCATGACGGCGCGGTGATCATCAAAGGAAACCGGGTGGTTTCCGCCACCTGCTATCTGCCGCTTTCCAGCAATTCGTCCATCAGCAAGGACCTGGGAACCAGGCATCGGGCGGCTCTGGGAGTCAGCGAGAATACGGACAGCGTCACGATTGTTGTATCGGAGGAGAGCGGGAATGTATCTCTGGCGGTCGGAGGCGACCTCAAGCTCCACTTGACGCCGGAACAGCTGATGGAGGCGCTGGATGCAATTCGGGAGAAAAAGGCGGCGGGTTCGAAACGCGGATGGATCTTGAAGAAAGGACGCCGGCAGAATGAAAATAAAGAAATGGATCACGAATAACTGGCAGATCAAGCTGATTTCCGTTCTTCTTGCTGCGATCATCTGGGTGGTAGTGGTCAATGTGGACGATCCGGTCCAGACGGTGACCATTCCCAATATTTCGATTGAAATAGCAAATGACGATTTGTTTCGGGAGCAGGGAAAGACTTATACAGTGATAGGATCTCTAAAAATGTCGGTCCGGGTGACTCAGAGGCGGTCGGTGACTTCCCGGCTAAGCGCTTCGGACTTCAAGGCGGTGGCGGATTTCAGCGATATCTATCAGGAAGGCCAGGTGCCGGTTAAGGTAACCTGCCCCAGCGGGAAAGTGTCCAGCACTGATTATATCCAGATGACTCAAAGCTTGGAGATTCAGGCGGAAGAGCTGAAAACCGTTACGCAGAAGGTGACGGTGCAGACCAACGGAGAACCGGCGGAAGGCTATATGGTCGGGGAGACAAGCGTGTCACCCAATGAGATTACGATCACGGCGCCGGCAAGCTTTGCCAATAAGATTCGAAAAGCCGTGGTGAATGTGGATGTATCCGGCATCTCAGAGGAGGTCAACAGCCGGTCAAGCATCCAGTTGTTGGATGCCTACGGCGATGTGATGGCGACTGGTGATCTGGCGGAGGAAGATTTCCATATCAGCTCGGAAGAGGCGGATGCCAAGGTGGAAATCCTGAACATTAAATCCGTACCGATCAATGTCTCGGTCGGCGGAATCGATCAGGTGGCGTCCGGTTACCGGTACACCGGCTATGAGGTGAATCCGGAGAAGGCGGCGATTTCAGGACTGAAATCGGTCCTTGGCAAGGTGACGATTGAAATCCCGGCGGATATCGCCGATGTGGCAGGGGCCAGGGGTGATGTGACGAAAACGGTATTCATAAAGGATTACCTGCCGGAAGGCGTATCCTTGGTGGACGGGGAAAAAGATGAGATTACCATTACGCTGAAGGTGGAGCCGCTGCAGGAGCGTGAATTCCAGATCAATGTTTCCGATCTACAGCTTGAAAACGTTGGGGCCGGTCTGACCGTAGAGTTTGTCGGGCAGGAAGTTACCGTTAAGGTAAGAGGCTTGGAGGAGGACTTGAAGAAGCTGGAAGCGGAAGGCCTGACAGGACATGTGGACCTGGACGGCGTGGAAGCTGGGATCCATCCGGTGCAGGTGGATGTCGGCCTGCCGGATGCCTTCGAACTGGTGGAGAAGCCGACCGTGACGGTCCGTTTGGTGGAGCCAGCCACGGAACCGGTCAGCGGGGAAACATCGGAAAGCAGTTCAGAACCGGAGAATGATGGGGGGAATGAGCCCCAGTAGAATAGGGAGGACGCATGCGGCGGGGAACCGCCGCGGCGGAGAAGATATGGTATCAGGAAAAGTAAAAGTGATGGCGTCCATGGGCCTTCATCTCAGGCCTGCAGGCACCTTGTGTAAGCAGGCCACCCAATACCAGTGTAAAATCGAACTGGTGACGGAGCGCTCAAGGGCAAACGCGAAGAGCGTGCTCAGCGTGCTGGGAGCCTGCGTCAAGTCGGGAGAAGAGATTGAATTGGTCTGCGATGGACCGGATGAACAGCAGGCCTTGGAAGAATTGACGGATTTAATTAATCATCGGTTGGAAGAGGAGAGATTATGTTGAATTATCAGAGATATCGGAGAGTCCCGGTTGTAACTTATCCGGAACGGAAGTGGCCGAACAAAGAGATTGAGAAAGCGCCGGTATGGTGCAGCGTGGACCTGAGGGATGGAAACCAGGCTCTGATCGAGCCTATGGTGGTTTCGGAGAAAGTGGAGATGTTCCGGCTTCTGGTGAAGCTGGGCTTTAAGGAAATTGAAGTGGGATTTCCGTCTTCGTCTCAGCTGGAATACGATTTTCTGCGCCAGTTGGTGGACCGGAAGATGATTCCGGACGACGTGACCGTCCAGGTGCTCTGCCAGTGCCGGGAGCATTTGATCGAGCGCACCTTTGAAGCGCTTCGCGGCGTACCACGCGCCATTGTACATATTTACAATTCCACCTCCACCTTGCAGCGGGATGTGGTGTTTGAAAAATCCAAAGAAGAGATCAAGCAGATCGCTGTGGACGGCACTAGGATGGTTAAAGAGCGAGCGAAAGATTTCCCCGGAGAGATCATTCTGGAGTATTCCCCGGAAAGCTTTACCGGCACGGAGCTACCGTATGCCCTGGAAGTCTGTACGGCGGTACAGGAAGCATGGCAGCCCACGGAGCGGAATAAGATTATCCTGAACCTGCCGGCCACAGTGGAGATGAACACTCCGAACGTGTATGCCGATCAGATTGAGTGGATGAGCACTCATTTGCAGGACAGGGATAAAATTATATTAAGCGTGCATCCTCATAATGACAGAGGAACCGGTGTTGCGGCCACGGAGCTGGCTCTTCTGGCCGGAGCGGACCGTGTGGAGGGCACGCTGTTTGGAAACGGCGAGCGGACGGGAAATGTGGATATCCTGACGGTTGCCTACAATTTGTTCTCTCAGGGCATCAATCCGGAACTGGATCTGGAAGATATCAAGGAAATCATTGATGTATATGAGCGCTGCAGCAAGATGAAAGTTCATGAGCGCCATCCCTATGCCGGCAAGCTGGTGTTTACGGCATTTTCTGGGTCTCATCAGGATGCTATCAATAAAGGGACCAGAGCGATGGCTGAGCGTCAGAACCCGTACTGGGAAGTCCCCTACCTGCCCATCGATCCCACAGATGTGGGCCGTGTCTACGAACCGATCGTCCGGATCAACAGCCAGTCCGGCAAGGGCGGCGTAGCCTATGTGATGGAGACCTGCTTTGGCTTTAAGATGCCCAAGGGAATGCACCGGGAGTTTGCCGATGTCATTCAGGTTTTGGCTGAAAAACAGGGAGAAGTTACCCCAGAGCAGATCTATCAGCATTTTGAAAAAGAATACTTGGGTCTGACCGAGCCTTTCGAGCTGGTGCGCTATGAAGTATCGGATGTGGATCAGGATACCAGAGCGCGGGTAATCTTTAAATACGTAGGCCAGCTTTTTGATGCGGAATGTATCGGTAACGGCCCGATCGACGCGGTAAAGGCTGCAATCTTGTCCCAGGTGAACCTGAGCGCAAAAGTTTTGGATTACGACGAGCATGCCCTGACGCAGGGCTCCAAGTCCAAGGCGGCCGCCTATATTCATATGGTGGATCTGGACACCGGACGGACCACGTATGGCGTTGGTATCAGCTCCAATATTACCAGAGCGTCGATCCGAGGAATTTTCAGCGCCCTGAACCGGCTGTTTGGCTAAGGAGGAATTATGAGGGCAGTTGTACAGCGGGTCAGCCATGCCGCAGTTCGCGTGGAAAACGCGGTGATCGGCTCGATCGAGGGTGGTTTTTTGGTACTGCTTGGGATCGGGGAGGAGGATACCCGCGAGGATGTGGACCGCATTGTCAAAAAGCTGGCGGGGCTCAGGATTTTTGCCGACCAGGAAGGAAAGACGAACTTATCCCTGAAAGATGTGGGAGGCGAGCTCCTTGTTATTTCCCAATTTACCCTGTATGCCGATTGCCGGAAAGGAAACCGGCCGAGCTTTGTCCATGCGGCTAAACCGGAGATGGCGGAGGCGCTATATGAGTATTTTGTGGAAGTTTGCCGGAGCTATATCCCCAAGGTGGAAACCGGCGCATTTGGAGCTCATATGGAAGTGGATCTCGTCAACGATGGACCGTTTACCATTCTATTGGAGTGATTTATGACAAGAGAAGAATTCATCGATACTTTAGGGGCCAGCCTGCAAGGCCAGGTGCCTGCCGGTACAATCTCCTCGAATCTGCGCTACTACCGGGATTATATTTCGGAGGAGATGGCAAAGGGGCGTTCAGAGGCAGAAGTTCTGGACGGCCTGGGAGATCCGCGTCTGATTGCGAGGACCATCATCAATGCAGCGGAGGCGGGAGAGGGCCAGCAGGAAAATTCCTATGAGCAGAACCCTTACCGGCAAGATACAGGTGATTCTTGGGCGCCAAAAAAAAGTTTTTCTGTCAGTTCCTGGAAATTGATCTTGATTTTGGTATTGATTGTTGTTCTGATTGTGATTTTAGTCTCAGGAATGATTTCTTTGGTCGTCCGGATTCTGCTGTCGCCGGTCTTTTGGGCCGCTGTTTTGATTTACCTTGGAATTCGATTCTTTTTGAGCCGCAGATAAATCGTCTGTGAATAATTTTACCTCCGCTTGGGATAATAAAAGCGTAACCCAATAAAGGATATCAGGAGGTAGAAAAATGGATAACAGAGAGAGAAACAAATCCGAGAATAGAAGCCAGAACCGCAACGAGCAGAATCGTTCTCAGAACTGTGACAACCGCAGCGAAAACAGAAGCTCTAACCGCAATGAGCAGAACCGTTCTCAGAACTGCGACAACCGCAATGAGCAGAACCGCAGCGAAAACCGTTCTCAGAACAGCGAGAACCGTAGCTCCAACCGTAACGAGCAGAATCGCAGCCAAAACCGTTCTCAGAACAGCGAGAACAGAAGCTCCAACCGCAACGAGCAGAACCGCAGCCGCAACGAGTTCGATTTCTAAATCACTTTACAAAAGGGCGTTTTCCAAATGACGGCGGCTTAGAACAGATCACAGAATAGAAGCTGCTGGAGAATGCGCAAAAACCCGGTGGAAAAGTATGTTGCTTTTCTTCCGGGTTTTTGATTTGTGAAGTAAAAAAGATAATGTATCGGTTTGGCAGATTGGCCCGCTGTCCGGTTCTTTTGGAATCTTGCTGCCGGTTTGAGCTTGCATTATCAGAGGATGTATGATATAATTCCAGTAATTGAACCGACGGTTTAATTATTGCGAGGAGGCTTTATGGGGCGGAGAATCAAAGAGCCGGGACAGGTTCACCGGGAAAAGATCGCATCGGCAGCGGAGCGTCTCTTTTTTTGCCACGGGATAGAATCGACATCGATGAACCATATTGCAGATGCGGCGGGTTACAGCAAGGCTACGCTGTACGTTTACTTTGCCAATAAGGAGGATATCATAGGATTTCTTGTGCTGAAAAGCATGAAGACCCTCCTCTCTTTTCTTCAGGAAGCGGTGGCTGGTTCCGGATCATCGAAGGAAAAATACAACCGGATCTGTCTGGCCTTGATCAACTATCAGGAGCAGTATCCGCTTTATTTTCATTTGGCATTGGGGGAAATCAATGTAGACTTTGAAAGGGAGGACTATTTGCCGGTTGAGAAAGAGATTTATGAAGTAGGGGAACAGATCAATGCAGAGATCGGAACATTTCTCCGCACTGGTATCTGTAATGGAGATTTTAAGCCGGATATCCCGGTCGAACAAACCGCCTTCCTGTTCTGGGCTGCGCTGGCAGGCGTAATCCAAATGGCCGAAAATAAGCGAATCTATCTGAAAAAAGCAATGAACCTCTCAAAGCAGCAATTTACCCGGTATGGGGTTGATCTGTTTTATAAGCTAATCGCAGAGGAGGAGTAGGAATGAAGAAAAAGCTGCTTGCCATACTGGGAAGCTCCCATGAAAATGGTGCAACTGCCTCGATGTTACAATGCGTGCTGAAATCCGCCGAAGCGGACGGATGGGAAACTTCCATCCTTGTCCTCAACCAAAAACAGATTGCATTTTGTAAAGGCTGCCGGACCTGCATCCGGACAGGTAAATGTGTCATAGACGATGACATTCAGGAAATCGCGGGCCTTCTGAAAAGCTGTGACCGTGTGGTTTTGGCGGCGCCTACCTATTGGGCCAATGTCCCGGCTGTTGTGAAAAATATGTTTGACCGTCTGCTGGGAACGGCTATGGAGGAAACGGCCACGTTTCCACGCGCACGTCTTTCCTCCAAACAGGAGTATCTGCTTTTAACGGCCTGTCACACCCCATTCCCTTTTTCTTGGCTTTGCGGGCAGAGTAAGGGCGCGCTGCGCGCAATGAACGAATTTTTCAAAACTTCCGGTATGAGGCGCATGGGGGCGGTGACATTTCCAAGCGCAAAAGGCTCTGAACTGCCTCCCAAGGTGGCGAGAAAAATACAACGCCTGTGGCGTTAGGAAGGAAAAAAGAGAGGAGATAAAATTGGCGGCAGATTTGTTTGTTACGGGCAAAGATTTTAAGGAGGGCGGCTGGATTCCCGACCGTTACAGTGGATATGGGGATGACATCTCCCCCGAATTGAGAATAGAAGGAATCGATGAAAACGCCGTTTCCATGGTAATTACCCTGGACGATATGGATCATCCCTTGTTTCCCGGCTTTAATCACTGGATTGCTTGGAATTTACCGCCTGTGCCGGTCATTCCGGAAGCGCTTCCCAAAGGAGCGGTGGTTGAACAGCCCATTCACATGGAACAGGGGATCGCCTATGGAAGGCATTGCTATCGCGGCCCGAAACCTCCCTTTCACTGGAATCACAAGTATTGTTTTACTGTTTATGTGCTAGACGTCATACTGTCGGTAGATGCCAATTCGGGCAAACAGGCGGTGCGAAAAGCAATGGAGAACCATGTGATTCAGAAAGGCACTTTGACGGCGCAGTATCAGAGACAGCATCCGTAGAATTGCATCCGGCGGGTCAGGCACAAAGGCATCCGGCGCTCATATAGTATTTTATAGCAAGATTGGGAGGTCCCCATGGTTGACACGTTATCCGTTCGTGATCTGCGGAGGATGACCTTTCACCGGCGCCGCCGGCTGCTGGACTTGCGTGACCCGGAGGATTTCGCCGCCGGACATTATCCGGGGGCGGAGAATTACCCCTATGAGGACATGGAGGCCTGGAAACAGCGGCTTCCGCGGGATGCGGAGTATATTTTACTCTGTGAGCACGGGAGCACAGCGCTGCGGGCGGCCGCCGAACTGGAACGGCTCGGATATCAGGCGGCTGCCGTAGTGGGAGGCTATTCGTATTTACAGTTTTGATTCAGCGGGAACCGGTTGACAGAAACCGGTTCCTGTTTTAGTATTAATAAATAGCGGACAAGGTTCGCGGTGAGGAGAACATGCTTGATATATGAATGGATTGCCCCCTGCCATTTTGGGCTGGAGGCCGTATGTAAAAAAGAAATCATGGATCTGGGATATGAGATTGTTCAGGTGGAGGACGGCCGCGTTACATTCCGGGGTGGACCGGAGGCCGCCTGCCGGGCCAATCTGTTTTTGCGGACCGCCGAGAGGGTTTTGCTGAAAGTGGGATCTTTTAAGGCGGTTACTTTTGAGGAATTATTTGAAATGACCAAAGCCTTGCCATGGGAAGAATGGATTCCCGCGGACGGGAAATTCTGGGTGGCCAAGGCGACTTCGATCAAAAGTACCCTGTTCAGCGCATCCGACATCCAGTCGATTATGAAAAAGGCAATGGTGGAGCGCCTGAAAAGCCGGTATCATCTGACCTGGTTCCCGGAAACCGGGGCGAGCTATCCGCTCCGGGCGTTTTTCCTGAGAGACGTAGTGACAATCGGGATCGATACCAGCGGGGATTCTCTGCACAAGCGGGGATATCGGAAACTGGTAAGCAAGGCCCCGATCACGGAGACTTTGGCAGCGGCCCTGATCTTGTTGACTCCCTGGAAGGGAGATCGGATTTTTGTGGATCCTTTCTGCGGAAGTGGTACTTTTCCGATAGAGGCGGCGATGATGGCGGCGCATATGGCGCCTGGCATGAACCGGAGTTTCCTGGCGGAAAGCTGGGAAAACCTGCTGCCGCGCAAACTTTGGTACGAAGCGGCCGATGAAGCGGCCGACCTGGTGATCACGCCGGAAGGAACCGACATCCAGGGATACGATATCGACGGCGATGTGGTGAAAGCCGCGCGGGAAAATGCCAAAGAGGCTGGTGTGGATCATTTGATTCATTTCCAGCAGAGGCCGGTCAGCGCCCTGAGTCATCCGAAGAAATACGGCTTTCTGTTTATGAATCCGCCTTACGGGGAGCGTTTGGAGGAGAAAGCCGCGCTGCCGGAACTGTACCGGGAAATTGGGGAGCGGTTTGCGGCGCTGGATTCCTGGTCCGCCTATATGATCACATCGTTTGAGGATGCGGAAAAATATATGGGCCGGAAAGCAGATAAAAACCGAAAGATTTATAGCGGGATGATGAAGGCGTATTTTTACCAGTTCCAGGGCCCGAAGCCGCCGAGGAGAAAAAATGGAGAATAAGATAATTTTCGCTACCGGAAATGAGGGAAAGATGAGAGAGGTCCGGGAAATTCTCTCGGATCTTGGCATGGAGATTTTATCCATGAAGGAAGCCGGCGTTTCCATGGATATCGTGGAAGACGGGACTACTTTTGAGGAAAACGCCCGGATCAAAGCCAGGGCGGTCCAGAAAGCCACGAGGGCTCTGGTCTTGGCGGATGATTCCGGATTGGCGGTGGATTATTTAAACGGAGAGCCAGGTGTTTACTCGGCGCGCTATATGGGGGAAGACACTTCTTATGTGATAAAGAATAAGTCTATTATCGACCGTCTGAAGGGGATCGAAGGGAGCGCCCGCAGCGCCCGGTTTTGCTGCGCAATCGCTGCCGTGTTTCCCGATGGAAGCGAGGCCGTGACAGAGGGGATTATTGAGGGAGTGATCGCAGAGTCGCCCAGCGGCGAGGGCGGATTTGGCTATGATCCCATTTTTTACTTGCCGGAGCGCGGCATGACAACGGCGGAACTTTCCGCTGAGGAGAAGAATGCGGTCAGCCACCGTGGAAATGCACTGCGGAAAATGAAACCATTGATCAAGGATTGGCTGGGGAGGCAAGGACTATGAAGGTATTACTCGTCAGTGATACACACCGGCATTTGAATCATTTTGTGACTGTGCTGGAGCGGGTCAGCCCGGTGGACCGGATTTTGCATCTGGGAGACGCAGAAGGGGAAGAAGAAGTTATCCGAAGTCTGGCCGGCACTACTCCGGTGGATTTTGTCGCGGGAAACAATGATTTCTTTTCCCATGAGGACAAGGAAAAGGAGATCATGCTGGGCAATTACCGCGTGCTGATGACCCATGGGCATTTGTACGGAGTTTCCACCGGGATCAGCCGCCTGGCATCCGAAGGGGAAGCAAGGGGCGCGCAGGTGGTGCTCTATGGACATACCCACCGTCCGGCCATTGATCGCTGGGGAAATTTGACTTTGATGAACCCCGGCAGCCTGTCCTATCCGCGTCAGCAGGGGAGGAAACCATCCTTCGGAATTCTTGAAATTGACCGGGAAGAAAAAATTCATTTTACGATAAATTTTTTGGATTAAATGCTTGACAGATGAAAACTTTTATAATATAATAACCCTTGCGTCTGTAACGAACGGATGGTACTCGGACGGGGTGTGGCTCAGTTTGGCTAGAGCGCCTGGTTTGGGACCAGGAGGTCGCAGGTTCGAATCCTGTCACCCCGATTCGTGTTTGCGCGGGTGTAGTTCAATGGTAGAACACCAGCCTTCCAAGCTGGACACGTGGGTTCGATTCCCATCACCCGCTTCCTGCATCACCGCAGGGGATTGTTGAGTCTGACAATAGACCTGACATGGTGGGTGTGGCACAGTTGGTTAGCGCGCCAGATTGTGGCTCTGGAGGTCGTGGGTTCGAGTCCCACCCCCCACCTTTTTGGGCTATCGCCAAGCGGTAAGGCACAGGACTTTGACTCCTGCATGCGTTGGTTCGAATCCAACTAGCCCAGCTAGGCGGTAGAAGCAGGGGCGATTAGCTCAGTCGGTAGAGCACTTGACTTTTAATCAAGTTGTCGGGGGTTCGAATCCCCCATCGCTCATCGAATAACCCACGTAAAAACGTGGGTTATTTTATTTTGTGTCATATTTCATGTCATATCTTTCTGAATTTCTTTCAACACAGTTTCCTCAAAATACTGATTGATTACCTCATCAACCTTTTGGCGCTCTGGGCTGAATGTATGGGTATACACCTTTTTCATAGTGCTGTCGGTTTTCCAGCCGCCTCGTTCCATCGCATATTTATCGGGAATTCGAAGCAGGGCCATGACGGACGCATTTACGTGGCGGAGATCATGGAAGGACATGTGCGGGAGGCCGGCATCTTTCAGAAGCTTGGTAAACCGGTAATAGATTTGCCGGCTATTGAGAGGAACAAGCACATCGCCGTCCACCTGATCGATTAGCTGCTTGATATATGGAGGAATCCGGTGGCGCCGGTTCCTGGTGGGAACCTTGCCTTGGGATTTGCGGACAATTTTTGATCCGGCATTAACCACGACTTCTTTGACTGTAATATAATCTCCATCAATGGATTTTGACTTTGTCAGGCCGCGGACCTCGGACATAGAAAAAGAGAGCCACATGGCCAGCAGAGCCGCCAATTCTATTTCCGTTCCTTGGACGACCTCCATGATTATTTCCGGCGGGAGCACTTCTTTATAAATCACTTCCTTTTGGGGAAGTTTGACCGTGCAATCTAATTTCGGACGATACCGGTTCAAGACGGCTGTCACGAGCCCGTATTCGTTGCATACGGTCTTTGGCGAGATGGTCTTGGGGTTTTTCTTGGACTTCCCGTTTAAACGTTTTGATTCGGCGTTTACGGCCTCTGCGAGTGTGGCGGTGGTTAATTTGCGAAGGGGGACATCCATGATATCATGGAAGGCAACCTCTTGAATCTTTTTGTATCCGGCAATGGTGGTCTCAGACAGAACCGCATCGGAAGAGTTGATGTATTTGTGGATCGCTTCGCGCAGTGTCATGTCTGGGACGCTTTCCTGAACCCTTAATCCTGCGGCAAATTCAGCGGCAGCTAATTCGGATTCTTTTTTGGTGCCGGCGGTAAAGGATTCGTAGATTTTCTTCTCTTTCTGTTTCCCGTTTTTATCGTAGACCGGTTTTCCTGCATTGTCGACTGCAGGAATGCTGTGGCTGTAGACTCGTGTTCGCCAGGAGCCGGATGGGAGTTTTTTGGCTTTGGGCATAATATCTTCCTCCTTTGTTTCGATTTACGAACCCTGTATGGTGGGAACTGTAAATTTGGGTATAAAAATAACAGGGTACTTGACCCTGCCCGCCGAAGGATGGTATACTGTGAATGTTCAGGTCACTGTCCATCCTTTGGTGGGCTGTGTATCGCCGCCTGGTGCTGGTATGGTACTGGGCGGTTCTTCTTGACAAAGCAAAGATTGTGTGCAATAATAAATGTGAACCACTGAAAGCGTGAATACGCCGTAGGTGGTGTTTTTATTTTTTGGGATAAATAACCAGGCCATATTTTTCGTGGCTTGCTTTTTCATTTAAAATTCCATTGGTGGATAAGGTTGCCATCACACCACCAACAAATTCTTTATCAATTAGTTTTCCAACTCTATTCGGAAGTGCTCTCTTTTTATATCGTGTTAAATAGTAGAGGTGTACAAAGTAAGATATAAAATCACAAATCTGGATAAAATGGGATTCTTTGGAATCCTTTTCCAAGACATCTTCAATCATATTTTTAATGGGCTTATTGAAATATCCTCCAAATTGCGACTGAATTGGATTATAGGCTCTTATTGCCCTAGCGGTTTTTCTCATAGGGGATATACGTCCTTTGTCCGTAATAAGAAGGAAATTCCAGTCTCCTCTGCTATCATTCTCTATTCTTTGTATATTGTAAGTCAAGGCATTTTCTAGTACATGGTAACTGTCTGTGTTGATTAGTGTTTTATCAATAATTACATTGATTACAGAGAGCCGTAGTGAAGCAATCATGAGAGTGAATTTTTTCAGTATTTCTATTTTTTGAGTCTGTGTCCACTGGTAGGTTCGATACGGATATTTGTCGGTTAGGAAATACTTTGTGTGCATTTCTTGGCTGGTGTGAAATCCATATTCCTTTTTTAGTTCGGAGCGAAATGCTTTGATAGTATTATAATTATCTTGCCACGAGTTACTTGGCATATATATACTGGTAAGAATGAATGATTCACTGGAACTGGTATTTAATCCATCATCTCCGGTTTCATCACAATATACAATTTGAGTTTCCATAGCTTTTCCCTTTCGTAACTGTTAACCTTGCGCTAGCGCAAAGGATATATTTTTAATGGCGTTGATTTTCATGGCGCGCCTCCTTTTTTAACGATGAACAAGTATCTTACCATTTCTGTTGGTGCAGGGGCTGGTTTTTATTGTCAATAACATTTAGAGCAAGGCCCTCTTCCGCTATAGATTGCTTCATCCAGAGTAATATGGCTGGGATTTTTCATGTTGCTGCAAATCTTAAAAATCTTCTGCGCTAATTTTTTCGCTAGCGATATCTCCATCTTCTGTATGGAATGTTAGTGTATATTGGGAATCGCCGAAACCATCGCAGGCGATAATCTGATCAAGTTTATAAAATTGGGTACTTTCTCCAAACAAGTCATTTTTTCCATACCAATTCTGGCCAACGGCATAGTGAATAGTATAGTTTCCATCAGGCACATATACAGTTGTTTCTTCGCCTGCGCGGAGAAAAAATCCTAAAGTATATGGGAACCACTTAGATGTGTAATTTTTATCAAAACTAGGTTCTATATAATTTTCACCCAATAAATCCATCTTCGCATACTCAAAGAGAGATTTTCCTTCGAAATCGCCAATTAATTTTATGTAATAGTCATTGGAATCGCTCCTATTAGATTCCACAGTAAGAGGATTCCCAAAATGATCAGAGCGTGTAACAAGTTGATAGCCTTGAAGAATGGTTCCGCTATCGGGGGAAGGTTCAATTTTTAGCTCTTTTTCTTTCGTTTCTTCGTTTGTAAGAATTTCTGTCATTTCGGCGATTGTTGAGGCAGGTACTGTTATTTGTGTTTCAGGGGCATTTGTGGTTGTATCAGGTGGATTTGTAGCTTCTGCAATTTGGGTTTCATTGCCGGAAGAAATTAGATTAGTTGCGAGCCATACAACGGTACAGGATGCAATTAAAATGCCGGAAAAAATGAAAATAGCCAGATTCCGGGATGTTTTCTTTATTGGATATCCACAATGTGGACACTTTTTCGCATGGTCGGAAATTTCTTCCTTACATTCTGGACACTGTATTAAAGCCATTTTGCACCTCCCCGGTTTTTAACGTGTCAGCATCGTTTGTTCTAAAAGTCTTCAGGATCAACGCGCTCTTTGCTCAAGTTTCCATTTGGCTGCAAATAAAGTTCCAAAGTATATCCCATGTAGTATTCATCATCTTCGTAGAAAGAAAATGTAGAGTCCAATTTGTAATAGTCGGTGTCTTCACCAAATAGACCATCTTCCCCATACCAGGTAGAGCCGCAGGCATAATAAAGATTATAAGTACCTAAAGGGACATCGACAGTAACGGGTTCCCCTCCTCGAACATAGATTTCGATATAGGAATATTTAGCTTTTTTCAATTTTATTACATAATCATTAGAATCAGGGGCGATAATCTCTAAAGGTGCAAGGCACTCACCATCAACAAGGTTGTGTAAAACTTCACCATTTGACGGACGTGGCTCTTGTCGTAATCCCGCAAGAAACTGCCTCTTATATTTTTCATATTCAGCTCGCTCTTTTGAATATTCCGTTTGTTCTGGCGTTACTTCAGGGAGAGTGCTAAGCGTGGTCTCTACCGGGGTGGTTGTTTCAACTGCATCAATGATTTGCTGTTCTTGAAGCTGGGATGATTGTTTTTTACTATTGTTGTTTTTTATCGAAACTATGGCGGCTACAAGAAAAATACAAATAAATATTGAAGCGACAAAAATATCTGCCGATAGTCTTGTCCTCTTCTTTTGCGCACTCGATTCTTTGTCTTTTAGTACAATTGGTTCCGGTGCGGGTTCTGTAGGAGTTGTTTTTCCTTCACAAAGATTTTTTATGATTGACAAGAATAGTTGGCTTCCTTCATCTGCTACCTCTGCGTAAGCGTCTTTCGGGGCGGGTTTGCCAGTTAGCATAAAATAGCATAGAACGTATATTTTTCCGGGTGTTAGAGATTCATTTAGTTGCACGTCGTATCCGCATAAAGAAGGATGAGAGATTAATTTCTCGAATCGTTCCACGGCTTCCGGATTGTTAGTCGAGAAATGATTCATGGACAAAATTAGAACACAATCAAAATAATCTTTCAGCATTTTTTTGAAAGATGCTTCGGAGCCAGTGTTTTCTTTTTTTGCACGAGAAAAATGTTCTTCTATTATGGTGACGTTATCAGACATATAGGAAAGTATTTTGGCTTTTATAACAATAGAGATACTATCCATAGGGTTCTCCTCATTAGTAGCTATATGGGGCTCACTCAGTCGCTTTACGGAGAAAGAAAATTGCTATTCCACATATTATCATTATCAAGGCCTGTAGTTCGAAGTTTTTGTTAATGATAAGACCGGCTATAAGTTCGACTAGGTAGAGCAGTATTGTAAATATTCCTACTCCAATTAAAGCTTTCTCACCTTGAATAGGACGTTTTGCATTTATTTTTTTTTATGATAACTACCGTCAAGATAACAGCAAGTCCAGCAGAAGCTGCAACTGTATAAAAGCCACTTTGTCCTGGATCCATGAACCAAAAGATATTTAAAAACCATCTTAAAGGAGTGATTCTAGAAGCAGCCTGGAATATCCATGTATGGAAGTTAAACATTATAAAGTAGATGGAGTTGACGATTAAGACTCCAATGATGAAGGACAATATTACCATTAAAACTGACACGGATTTTTCCGATTGTTTATATTTTGTATTTTCTTCATTTGCCATAGGAATCCCCCTCACTTAACGCATGTTCCGTAGTTTTATTTTCACAAACTGTTCCCGATATCCCAACAAACGAGCCAATTGTTCTATGGAGTAATCCGGATACTCCAAAATGGTTTCCTCAGGGATTAGCAACTCTGCTGCGAATAGGTTGGCTTCTCGTTCAATTCCAGGAAGGAGCAACGTTTTTTCCCGAAGAAAATAACAGTTTTGCTTTCGGTGCATAACGGCATGTCCAAGCTCGTGGGCCAGCACCATATTGGCTTCCTGTTCTTCTAATTCCTGGTTAAGGAATATATATCTATGGTTTTTCAGAAACATATAGCAACCGCAGCAGCTTCCGGTATTACCGATTTGGACTTCAACATTTAGGGCATTGGCCAGCCGAAACGGATCACGTGTATTATATTTTCGTACATAGTACGCAACTTTTTTCTTTATCTTATCGCGCAAGGCAGCGGTCACCTACTTTTTATTCTTATGAGGATTGTATTTCTCCTTATTTATTAGTTTCAGACGTTTCAGCGCAATCTCTAGCTCGCCACGAAACAGTTCTAACGATTCGGGGGAAAGTTCTTCCCCATCATAGGATGCGGGACCATCGGCTCCAGTGGAGATCTTCTCCATAATATTGTCGAGGTCTTTTTTTATGTCCTTTTCGTCTTTGGCGGTAAGACCAGAGTGAATTATGTTCTTATCACCAGTTGTGAGGTAGTCAATAGACACGCCGAGATAATCTGCTATTTTTTTTAGACGATCATCAGGAAACACTCCTTTTTTTAACTGCCCTATATATCCGTTTGAAAATCCTAATTCCTTTTCAAGTTTTGAAATTGGAATCTTCTTTTCTTTACATAACACTTTTACTTTATCTACCGAGCTCATAAAATACCCCCGCAGAAATATAGAGGAAACCCTAAAAAACTCTTGACAATTTAGAGGAAACTCTATATAATGAACTTGTAATTAGAGAAAAACCTAAAACAAAATAAAAAGAGTACTTTTAAATTGGTTTCTAGACAATTCCTATTTTAGATTATTCTCTAAAAAAAGTCAATAGGCTTTTCTCTAAATCGATTACTTTAAGGAGGTGATAATTTGATTTACGCGAATGTTCTTGCATACTGCAAAGAAAATGAGCTCTCAGTAAGCGCATTTGAAAAAAAATGTGATATTGGGAACGGAACAGTGGGACGTTGGAAAGATGACTCTTCAAAGCCAACACTCGCAACGTTACAAAAAATTCAGGAAGCCACAGGAATCCCTTTGGCAAAGTGGATTGGTGATAATAAGGAGGTGTAAATCAAAGAGTTGAAAGGACGTGTGAAGGCTTGGAAAATTCAAAGATTGTATATGCCATACAGCATAACGTCACAAAGCGTATCTACATTGGTTCTACCGGAAGAGGGCATCACAGGATAAAAAGCCATTTAAATTTACTCCGTAGACATGCCCATAAGAATAAACTCATGCAAAAGGATTTTGATGAGTATGGGGAGGATTACAGCTTTTTTATCCTTGATATGATACCAACAAGTTTTCATAGAGAAAGAGAGTATTATTGGATGCTCATCTTTGATACTTATGATCCTGAAAAGGGTTATAACGTAAAAGATTACACGATAAACCATTTAAAGATTACTGATTTCCCTAAGTTGGAAATTTCGGGTGTATCCATTGAGAAGTTGTTGGCAGAATCCGACAAAGGAAGATAGGAAGGAAATGAAGAGATGCCGAAATTAGCCTTAACAGATAGTCAGAAGAAAAATACGGAGCTCCAAGCTCTTATCGCAGGTAAGTTGATTCGGTATGGAAAGAGCCGGCAGAAGCTGGCAGCTCAGATTTATATGCCATATTCGACTCTCTGCGCAAAAATCAACAATCCTGATGATTTTGATCGGGACGAGTTACTTAGAATATTTGATGTTCTAAAATTTTCCGACGAGGAAAAGGCGGCAGTTTGGTAGATAAAAGGAGAAGACAAAATGAAGTGTAAAGGAAAGGGGACGCTACTTGTCCCGGTTTATTTGATGGGGTGGATTATGGTCCTACTAGTGCTGGCCCATCGGAGTACACCGGCGATTCTGGGATTGGGGATGGTGTTCTTCGGTGTCAACACGGTGATGTTGATCAGAGGGAGATGAGAGAGTGACGCTGATGTATGGGAAAGAACTGGAAGACATGGCTTTGAAAGAGATTCATGAGCTGGAAAAAAGGACGGGAATCCATCTAATATTTGATGGCTTCCGACCAATAGCTATTCGTGTTCCCTGCGATCTTCCAGGGATGGCTGCGTTGCTGGTATTAAAATAGGCCGTCATGCTGCAACATGGCGACCCAATTAAGAAATAACTTATGCCCTTATTATAAGGCAGGATCGGAGGAAAATCAATGGATTATATGAAAATGTGGATGAAAGCAAAACGGAAGCTGATGGAAATCTCTGATGGACATGAGCCAGTGGAGGCAGGAAATTTTCGAATGTATTCCTCAGAAGCCGAAGCTGTTTTGCGAATTTTCGGCCAGATTGAAATGGAAGAGTTTTTTGGAGAAGAAATCGATGAATGAGATAATCGGTTATCAGTGTGTCGGAGTAGAAGACTACGGGACATTTGTCCCTGTGGAAAAGGCTTTTGCTTTTGCGATGGAACGTCTGCGGATGGCGGACGAGGAGCAGAGGAAAGAGCTGATCGACTGGTGGTTCGGGAATTCAGAATGGAAAAATGTTATGGAGGATACAGATGGACAATCTGAAGATTTATAATTCGGTCCGTGAGGTTCCGGAGGAAGCGAAGAAGATGATCCAGGCGGGGAATATCAAGGGTTTTACGGATATTAACCCCATGTGGAGAATTAAGACCTTGACGGAGCAGTTTGGGCCTTGCGGATTTGGATGGTATTCAGAGATCACGAAGCAGTGGCTGGAGGCGGGGGAAGACGGGAAGGTGGCTGCCTTCTGCAATATCAACCTGTACGTGAAGTGGGGCGGAGAGTGGTCAAAGCCGATTCAGGGGACGGGCGGTTCTGCGTTCGTGAATCTGTTTAAGGGTAGCCCAGCAACATCAGATGAGGCTTATAAGATGGCCTATACGGATGCGATTAGCGTAGCTTGTAAGAGCCTGGGGATCGGTGCGGATGTGTACTGGAATAAGGATCAGACTAAATATTCAGAACAGGAAACTAATCCTCCAGCATCCGGGGTAATGATATCGACGATTCAGAAAGCGATGGAGTCTTTAGGAATCACAGAAAAGCAGTTGTTTTATAATCTCGGCGTACGATCCTGGGATGAAATCGGCACACAGGAATTCAAGGTGGCGATGGAGAAGTTTGACGCGGAGAAAAAGAAGAGGGGGATTGCATGAATAAGTTGTTTTTGATGGGCCGTCTTACGCGGGATCCGGAGATTCGTTACGGGCAGGGAGAAAACCAGGCAGCAGTCGCCCGGTTTAGCCTTGCCGTGGACAGGCGGTTTAAGCGGGCAAGCGATACTGCAAATGCGGACTTTTTTAGCTGCACCGCATTTGGTAAGCAGGCAGAGTTTGTAGAGAAGTATTTAAAGCAGGGAACGAAGATTCTGCTAACTGGACGGATCCAGAACAACAATTACACGGACAAGAACGGGACTATGGTTTACAGCTTCCAGGTGATTGCGGAGGAAATAGAGTTTGCTGAGAGCAAAAAGGCGGATTCCGGTGGCGTTCTGGAAGATGATGATCAAAGGCGAGAGCAGTATCATGGTTTTGCGACGGGACCTGATAGATTTATGAATGTACCGGACGGGTTCGATGATGATAAATTGCCTTTTGATTGACGCCTATGGAGCTGATAGGGAAAATCAAGGACATCACTCGATCAATCGCGGGAGAGACAATAATCTCCCTGGTGATTGAGGATGGAACAGATGCGGTTCCCGGCCTGACGAAGCTGTATCAGGCTGGGAACCGGCTGGCGATCCAGATCAAAAAATATCGTAAAAAGCGGAGCCTGGATGCAAATAACTATTTTTGGCAGCTGGCTGATGAGATCGCCAAAGCAATGACGGATGCAGACGCAGGCGTGCAATACACCAAATGGGACATATATCTCATGAAATTAAAGGAGTATGGAGTTTTTACAACGATTGGATGTCGGCGGGAGATGAAACCGGAACTGGAAAAAGTCTATCGCGCGGTAGAGGAAGTGGATGAGGTCAAGATATCTTACGCCGGTAAGGAAAAAGAACAGACGATATTCCACTGTTATTACGGATCGTCCTGTTATGACAGTAAACAGATGGCTGACTTGATCAACGGCACAGTGGTAGATGCTAACGATCTGGGGATTGAGACGGCCACTCCTTCGGACATCGAAGAAATGCTGGAGGCAATGAGGATTCATGAAAAAGAGCAAGCGGACTAAGGCGTGTGATATGAAAAAAATTAAGAAGGCTCTGATGGAAAGGGATAATGGCTGTATATTCTGCCGAATGGGTTATAACCTCCCGGCAGAACCGCAGTATATCTTTGACGCCATGCACTACATACGGAGAAGCAGAGGCGGTCTTGGAATTGTTCAAAATGGTGCCATTGGATGCCGGTATCATCATACTATGATGGATTTTGATGTGGGTGGAAAGCAGAAAGAAATGATGGAACTATTTAAGGGATATCTTATGGAACGATACCCAGGCTGGAATGAAGATGATCTGATCTATAACAAGTGGGGTGAGATATTTGGTCAACAGCAGGCAAAAAGGTGCGAACGGAGAGAGAAAGTTTGCTCAGATGATGCGGGACTTTGGTTTTAAAGACTGCCGGAGAGGGCAGCAATACTGTGGAGCGAACGGGGATGCGGATATCGTTGGACTACCGGGCCTTCATGTGGAGTGCAAAGTGTATCGGGACCGCCTAAAAGGTGGAATCTATGGTGCGCTGGATCAATCGAAGCGGGATGTTAGAGAAGGGGAGGTCCCGGTAGTGTTTCACCGAAAAGATTATTGTGAGGCGCTGGTGACGATGCGTTTGGAAGATTGGGTGAATTTTTACCGGGAATGGAGGAAATAGCATGTCGTTTCATCCGTATATGATTAGTCGAGTTTTGCAGTGTACGCCGAAGGGAAGCCGGAATGCGAAAGACCGTTATCGGATAGCGGATCAAATCGGGATCAATGAGCGTGTTTATCGAGATTATGTGGAGCATATCAATGCAAACGGGATAGCGATCATCATTGCCGGCGTGAGGGGAAGAGGTTATTTCATCCCAGAATTTCCGGAAGACCGCCCTTATTATGAGGCTTATCTTGCGAAAGAAAGGTCGAAGGCAAGGAAGATCAATGAAAAGTGCGATGGAATGGAGGGCAAAAAAGGAAGACGGATATTTTCAATGGAACCAATTCAGTTGAATTTATTTGATGAGGGGTGGTTATGAACTATATCGCGGAGATGAAAGCGTTTTATGATTGGCTCGAAATAAATCCGCTGCCCTCACCGGCAATCGTATTATGGCATGGTTTGATGCACATAGCGAATAAAACCGGTTGGCAGCAAGAGTTTACGGTAGCTACATCGGTTCTGTCGATGAAGACGGGGCTTAACGCGAAAGCGATTGAGAGGGCGAGAAATCATCTGGAACAAAGCGGCAGGATTATCTGGAAAAAAAGGAGCGGAAACAGGGCGGCAATGTATCAGATAATTTCTCTGTGCGACAAAATGAATGTTGAAAATGTCGCACAGAATGTCGGACAAAGTGTCGTTCCAGTGTCGGACAAGGCGTCGTGCAGTATGTCGGACAAAGTGTCGGTATTAATAAACAGAAACATAAACGAAACAAAAAAGAAAGAAGAGAAAGAAAGTTTCCGTCCTCCGTCCGTTGTGGAAGTTCGTGCCTACTGTGAGAAGAGAGGAAACCGAGTGGATGCAGAGCGGTTTGTGGACTTTTACGCCTCAAAGGGTTGGATGGTCGGAAAGAATAAAATGCAGGATTGGAGGGCATGTGTCCGAACTTGGGAGAAGGGGGAACAGATCCATGTGAAATCATCCCAGGCCCCAAACCGATTTCACAACTTTGATCAAAGAGATACGGATTATGATGCTCTGCTGATGCAGGAAGAAAAAGAGCTTTACGGAGGCGGAGGGTGAAAGCTTATATGAACCCTCCGGATCCCCAGCCTTGGACGGACGATGACGTCCTAATGGAGTATGCCAGGGTTGGGAACCGGCGGAAGGTAGCGAAGATATATGATATCCCTTTGAGGGAAGTCAATCGGATCCTAAGATCTGGAGTGTGCCAAGAGACAGAGCGTCCATACAATCAAGGTGATTCATGCCCGGCAAAAGGCGGGTGCGCGGGGTATGTGCAGGAACTTAATCCACAAGATGTTGCAGCAGATAGTAAATTACTTCGCCTGGAGTCGGTTTCTCAGCCAGATGCCGTCCAGTAATCCGCTCCAACTCTTTCCGGTCCCCATGATCCCAACAATCATCCACGGCGCGGGCAATATCGCGGGATACGTTGGTTGGGGTGGATTCTGCTACTACGGCGATTTGTGGATAGAGGACAGTAGTTAGACCGCGGGCGGGATAGCCATCCCGAAGAGCAATCGAGACGGCAAGGGCGAGGTAATGATACCCGATTCGGGTAGGATGTCCGGCAATCAGGCCGATGGTGTGAGCAATGGATGTTTGCATCGTGTTATCTCCTTTGTTTGACTATTTAATTGTAGTTTATAACGGAAAAGTCTAAGGATGTAGTCAAACAATGAAATAGACATAAAACGACAATGCAAATCGGTTCATGATTACAGTTAATTAAGTTTTTAAGGAGGGTTTTAGATAACAGATGAACTACAAAGAGAAATGGTCGGAACTGAAAGAAAGGTTAAAAAAAGCCGAAATGGAATTGTTGCGCATGATTAGCAAAACCAGGCATAACGAGCTGGAAGAAAAAAGACTCAATGCTAAAATGCAAGGATTGCGGATCGCGATTGAATATATGGAAGAACTAGATGAAAATTAAGTTTTAGGAGGTAATTTGAAATGTGCGCTTACTGCGAGCTGAAAGAAACAGGAACCTATGCGGGAAGTAGTTTTTTGTGGGGCAGGGATTTAACAGGGGAGTATGCGGGGGAATTTAACATTGTGCAATCAAAGCATAATAAGAAACACTATCTGAAATACGCAGATGATGAATCAGAAAACACATCGGAGCCTATTCATTTTTGCCCTATGTGTGGGCGGAAATTAGATTAATAAATTAAAATTTAAAGGAGAAGAAATTTATGGATAAAACGAAAATTGATTGGTGTGATAGCACATGGAATCCGGTTACTGGCTGTCTGCATGGCTGCGAATACTGTTATGCCAGAGGGATAGCAAACCGATTTGGCTTCCATGCGAGCGAGCCGGATATAAACGAAAGAGTGTTATTGGAAATGCCCATGAGCGCAGGTAAGAAAGTGCCATACCCGTTTGATTTTCAACCGACATTTCATAGATACCGTCTTGACGAATATCGAAACAAGCGCGGCAGAAACATTTTTGTATGTTCTATGGCTGACTTGTTTGGCGAATGGGTACCGGATACTTGGATTGAAGAAGTGTTTGAGACTTGTAAGAAGTCTCCGCAGCACAATTATTTGTTCCTCACGAAGAATCCGGGGCGCTATGAGAAACTGCTTAACTGCTATATGCCGCCTAATATGTGGTTTGGTTGGTCGCAAACTGGACCTGTGGGAGCTGATTTTTCTTTCACAACACACCATTCCGTTCAGACTTTTGTAAGCATGGAACCGTTGTTAAGCCCTTTTACGGAATTTCATATTCGAGGGGTGGATTGGGTTATCATTGGTGCGGAAACTGGACGGAGAAAAGATAAGGTCGTTCCGAAGCGCGAGTGGATAGAAGATATTGTGGGGCAGTGCCGCAAAGAAGATATTCCGGTATTTATGAAATCCAGTCTAATGAACATATGGGGAGAGCAACTGATTCAGGAATTTCCGAAGCGACTTATTCATGAAAACTGAGCATTAAAGGAGCAAGAATATATGGGATGTAAAGCAAAAGAACTATTCCCCTTTCGGGGTGGATTGGCCTCTGCATATGCAATCTCAAAGGCGTATGGATTGCAGCACCGTACCCATTTAGTCCAGAAACGGTTAAGGATGGGGATACCTGCCGAAGAGGCGGTTAAAGTACATCGGGATGGCCCACGGAGTGTTATTCAGGGCGGAATCATGCCGTGGGAGATCGATGAGATGCGGGATCGGATACAGGTGGGACAAAAGATTTTAATGGTTGTTGAGGCGGCGTCGATGGGAAGGGAGAGTTCAGTGAGACGGAAAGAAAATTGCATTGTTATCAATAAATATGGCCATTTGGTTATTCTTCGAAGGCCGTGCGGACTTCGGATTTCCCGGACTTACTCGGAGCTCCTTTCTGAAATGAGGCAGCTATGGCAGGAAATACAATAAGAAGTGCGAATGCGATCTGCCCTTATTATAAGTCGGCGACTAGGGTCCGGATTCTATGTGAAAGTGGGAGTGATTACGATGCAGGTCTGTTTTTCCATTCGGAAGAGCGGGCCATCGCTTGGAGATTTAACTATTGTGATTGCCACTGTTGGCCGGGATGTCCAGTCGCAATTATGATCTCGGAAGATATTTTAAACGGAGGAGCTTTCTAGGGCTCCTCTTTTTGTGGGGAGAAATATAGAATGGTTTTCGATATGATTGTATGCAGAGGAGGTGGGAAGGTGTGTGTACCTAATTATGAGCCAGCAAAGAAGGATTATATGGCGGGCATGAAGTACAAGGATATCGCGGCTAAGTACGGTGTCAGCCTTGCCACAGTGAAAAGCTGGAAGACACGGTATCAGTGGGATCGAAAAGGTATGCGTACAAAGTCTAAAAAAGTATGCGTAAAACAAATGGTTGCAAAGGAAGTGGAGCAGGTATGCGCGAATCCAGAATTGACTGATAAGCAGCGGCTTTTTTGTTTGTTCTATGTTCGGTGCTTCAACGCCACAAAGGCGTACCAAAAAGCATATGGAGTGGGGTATGAGACAGCGGCTTCTATTGGATATAGAATGTTGGAAAATGATGGAGTGAGGAAAGAAATCCTACGTCTGAAACAAAATCGTTTAAACCGCGAGATGCTGGATGAGTTAGATATCTTCCAGAAATACATCGATATCGCTTTTGCCGATATAAAAGATTTTGCTGATATTGGCGGCGGAATGATTCATGTAAAGGCGGATCTGGACGGGACGTTGATATCCGAGATATCTGACACGGCCAACGGAATCAAAATCAAGCTTGCGGATCGAGCAGGGGCATTGCGTTGGTTGGGCGATCATATGGACCTTGCTACCGAGGAGCAAAGGGCCAGGATCGATAAGCTGAGAGCAGAGGCAGCCCGTGCAAAGGAGATGGATGTTGACCGGGATGAGGTTGGCGTGGTGATGATACCGGAGGTGATGCAGGATGCCTAATGTGATTTGGCAGCCGCAGCGCAAGCAGGGGGCTTTCATGAGACGTCCGGAGTATGAGTGCCTATACGGAGGGGCGGCTGGTGGGGGAAAGTCAGATGCACTGTTGGCAGAGGCTCTGCGGCAGGTTCCTGTTCCGCATTATCGGGCAATCATACTTCGTAAAACCTATCCGCAGCTTTCGGAGCTGATCGACCGAAGCAGGGCGATCTACCAACCGGCATTCCCGCAGGCAAGATACAACCAAACGGAGCACTTCTGGCAATTTCCCTCCGGAGCTAAGATTTATTTTGGTTCGATGCAGCATACCAAAGACCGCATCAATTATCAGGGCAAACGGTATGATTTCATTGCTTTTGATGAGCTGACCCATTTTACTTGGGACGAGTACAGCTATATGTTTTCTCGTAACCGTCCTTCCGGGCCGGGGACGCGGGTTTACATCAGAGCCACGACTAATCCGGGCGGTATCGGTCATGGATGGGTGAAAAGCCGGTTTATCCTGCCTTCGCCGCCGCTGACGCCGATATGGGAGGATTATCAGGTGGTGGGAGCAGACGGAAAGGCGATTCAGCTTAGGCGCAACAGAGTGTTTGTCCCGGCCACGGTCTTTGACAATCAGCGCCTGCTGGACAATGACCCGATGTACCTGGCCAATCTGGCCATGATGCCGGAGGCGGAGCGCAATGCTCTTCTGTATGGGAGCTGGGACAGCTTTGACGGCCAGGTGTTTACGGAGTGGAGGAATGATCCGGCCCATTATCAGGACCAGCGGTTTACTCATGTGATTGATCCGTTCCAGGTACCTGCTCACTGGAGGATTTTCCGTGGGTTTGACTTTGGATATGCCAAGCCGTTTTCTGTTGGCTGGTTTGCCGTGGATGAGAACGGAAAAATTTATCATATCAAGGAGTATTATGGCTGCAATGGGACACCGAATAAGGGCGTGATGATGGAGCCGACGCAGATTGCGTCCGAGATCAGGCGGATTGAGCAGGAGGATCCGATGCTGAAAGGCCGCAAGATTGTAGGGATAGCGGACCCTTCTATCTTTGATGAAAGCAGGGGCGAGTCGGTGGCACGGATGATGGAGAGGAGTCCGAACTTTGTTTATTGGATGGGAGCCGATAATACTAGGATCCCAGGCAAGATGCAGTATCATTACCGGTTGGCTTTTGACAAAGATGGAGACTGTATGTTTCAGGTGTTTCATACTTGCAAGCATTTTGTTCGGACGATTCCGGATCTGGTGTACGATGAGAAGCACGTAGAGGATATCAATACAGAGCAAGAGGATCATATCTATGATATGTGCCGGTATGTATTCATGGAGCATCCTATCGCTCCACGCAAAAATGTGCTGGTGAAACCGCTTCCCGACGATCCTTTGGATCTATGTGAGAGGTCCGGGAACGCATTGTTTTTTAGAGTGTAAAGGAGAGCATATGGCGAAGAAAAAGCTGGAGAAAAGGCAAAAAGAGGATGTGGCGTCTGTGGAGCTGACTCCCTCTGTTCAAGAGAGGACGGAGGAGCTGCTGAAGCCTGATGAGGCGATGGCCTCAGTTCATGAGGGAGCGGCGGAGGGATTGGAGCCGATGCCGGTGCAGGATGTGATTGGCCGGGAAGAGATCCGAAAGGCTACCCAGATCTTGGAGGAATATAAGAAGGGGAAGGCGAATCTGGAGAAACGCATGATTGAAAATGAACAGTGGTGGAAAATGCGTCACTGGGAGCTGTTTCGAAATCAGGCGAAAGGTCAGCTGGAGCCGGCGTCGGCCTGGCTGTTTAATTCGGTGGCCAATAAGCACGCGGATGCGATGGACAATTTTCCTGCGCCTAATGTATTGCCGCGGGCCAGGGATGATGAGGAGACGGCTAAGCAGCTGTCGTCTGTGCTGCCGGTCGTCTTGGAGCAGAACGAGTATGAGCAGGTGTACTCGGATACCTGGTGGTATAAACTGAAGCAAGGCACCGGCGTGAAAGGGGTGTTCTGGAACTCCGCGAAGAATAGTGGCTTGGGGGATATTGATATCCGAAAGTTGGATATTTTGAATTTGTTTTGGGAACCGGGAATTACGGATATTCAGACCAGCCAAAATTTGTTTCATGTGGAGCTGAGAGATAACGAAGTTCTGGCCCAGGAGTATCCGGACCTGGACTTTACTGCATCCCCTACCATGCAGGTGGGCCAATATATTTATGATGATGCTGTGGATACGTCGAAAAAATCTGCAGTGATTGATTGGTATTATAAGAAGACGGTGGATGGCGTGACGAGGCTGCATTATTGCAAGTATGTCAACGACCATGTTCTGTACGCCTCGGAGAATGATCCGGAATACCGGAGCCGGGGATTTTATGATCATGGGAAATATCCGGTGGTGTTTGACACTTTGTTTCCGGAGGAGGGAACACCGGCGGGCTTTGGTTACATTGATATTATGAAGTCTTGCCAGATGTACATTGATAAGCTCAATCAGGCGATCATCGAAAATGCCCTGGTGTCCAGCCGGAAACGGTATTTTATACGCCAGGATGGGAGCGTCAATGAGGAGGAATTTGCGGATATCACGAAGCCGCTGATTCACTGTGAGGGAAATTTGGGCGAGGATTCTATCAAAGAAGTGCAGTATAGACCTTTGTCATCCATCTACTATAGTATTCTTCAGCAGAAGATCGATGAGCTGAAAGAAACTTCCGGGAATCGGGATTTCTCCCAGGGATCTACGACGAATGGAGTGACGGCTGCCAGTGCGATTGCTGCCTTGCAGGAGGCAGGGAGCAAGCTGAGCCGAGATATGCTGAAGAGTGCTTATCGGGCTTACACCAGGGAGTGTTATCTGGTTATCGAGCTGATGCGGCAGTTTTATGATGAGCCGCGGATTTTTCGGATCACCGGAGACGCTATGAGCGGTTATGATTTCACTGCATTTGATAATTCTGGTCTGATGCCACAACCCCAGGGACAGGCGTTTGGGTTTGATCTTGGTTCCCGGCTGCCAGTGTTTGACATTAAAGTTACTCCGGAGAAGCAGAGTGCTTACAGCCGCCTGGCACAAAATGAGCTTGCATTGCAATTTTATAGCCAGGGATTTTTCAATCCCCAGATGACGGATCAAGCGCTGGCCTGTCTGGATATGATGGATTTTGACGGGAAAGAGAAGGTGGTAGACAAAATCACGGAGAATGGGACGTTGTTTCAACAGGTGCAGCAGCTTCAGCAGCAGATGATGCAGATGGCGGCGATTATTGATGCCCAGAACGGCACTACCATCGGCCAGGGGATGGGATCTGAGTTCGGTGGACCAGGGCAGGTGCAGCAGCCGGCAGGGACTGAGCCGGTGGAATCTAAATCAACTATGATGGATCGGGCTAGGGAGATTGCTTCTACGCAGTCTTCACCAAAATAGGAGGAGCCGATGACACATATCTTTGTTGGCCGCAACGGAAACTGGCATGAAATCCGAATCCAGGGTCATGCAGACTATGCAAAACAGGGGGATGATATTGTCTGTGCAGCGATCTCGGCGCTGAGCTATACGCTGATGCAGTCCCTGCTGGAGGCTGAGGAGGCTGGGATTATTCGGGGGCTGCAGCAGTGTTTGGATCGTGGGGATATCCGTGCCGGATATGAGAGTATCCATCATGGGACGGCGGGAACCATTCTGAATACGATTTTGTGTGGGTTTCGCATGGTAGAAGAGCGATACCCTAAAAATTGTGAGGTTATCTTGGAGGATCGCGGAGTGGGGGAGAAATGATTTTTGCGGTCTGATATAGTAAGGGAAACGGGGATATCCCCTGACACTTCGGAAAGGACGAAAGTATGTTGAAAAAAGAAAATCTGGTGCTGAATTTGCAGATGTTCGACGGAGAGGGATCCGGAGAAGGTGCCGTCAGCGCCGGGACGGGCGTAGATACTGCCGCCGCCGGGCAGACGAAAGGGCGTAATTCTCTGGCCAATGTGCATTATGGGGTGCAGGATGCGGAGGAGGCACAGGACGCCACTGTGCATGAAGCGGAAACATTGGTGACAACAAAGACTGCTGAAGAACGGGCGGCTGAGTTCGAAAATCTGATCAAAGGGGACTATAAGGACCTGTTTGACAGCCGAGTGCAGAATATTGTGCAGAATCGGCTGAAATCGAGCAAGGCGGCCGAAGAGCAGCTGGACAACCTGCGGCCTGTGCTGGATATGTTGTCCAGCAAATACGGGGTAGACGCCACGGACATTCAGGCGCTGTCAAAGGCGGTGGAGTCGGATAATTCCTTTTGGGAAGAAGAGGCGGCTAAGCAGGGGATGACTGTGGAGCAGGTGAAGGAAGTTCATCGTATGCGCCGGGAGAACGAACAGTTCCGAAGGGCCCAGGAAGAACTGGAGCGGCAGAAGGGAATCCAGCAGATTCAGGCGAAATGGAATCAGGAATCGGAGGAGGCAAAACGTTTTTATCCGAATTTCGATTTTTCTGCCGAGACGCAGAACCCGGATTTTATTGACCTGCTGAAGGCCGGCGTGTCCGTGAAAACCGCTTATGAGGTGGTTCACAAGGACGATATCATTGGCGGGGCTATGCAGTTTACGGCCCAGGAAGTCAGGCAGAAGGTGGTCAATGATATTCAAGCCCGCGGCAAGCGGCCTACGGAAAACGGGGTTTCTTCTCAGGCCGGCGTTGTTACTAAGAAAGACGTCAACTCCCTTACGAAGAAGGACAGGGAGGAAATTGAAAGACGCGTGATGCGCGGGGAAAGAATCAGTTTCTGACCCGCGCGGGAAGGAGACAGAATGAATACGAATCGAAGGATGGCACGTTTGGTGCTGAATTTGAAAAATTTTGCAACGACCACTCAGACCACGGGACTCTCGGCTCTGAGTGCAGAAATGAAAACCTACTATGAGAAACGGCTGCTGGATTTGGCAGAGCCGAAGCTGGTACATAATCAGTTCGGCGATAAGTACCCGATCCCGAAGAGCGGCGGCAAGACCATTGAGTTCCGGAAATATGATTCTCTGGGGAAGGCGACGACTCCGATTACAGAAGGGGTAACCCCGGATGGTAATAACCTGAATGTGACCACGCTGACGGCGACGATCAGTCAGTACGGCGACTGGATTCAGCTGTCTGACTTGCTGGATTTGACGGCTATTGATAATAACGTGGTGCAGGCGACGAAGCTTTTGGGCAGCCAGGCCGGCCGGACGTTGGATACAATCACCCGTGATGTATTGGCAGGTGGAACGAATGTGATTTATGCGCCGAAGGTGGCGGCGGATGGAGCGAAAACTGCGGTGACTTCGCGTGCTGGTCTGGACGCCACTGCAAAGATCAGTGTGGACCTGATTTTCAAGGCTGCCGCACAGCTGGAGGGGATGAATGCAGACCCCATTGACGATAGTTTTGTGGCGATTATCCATCCTTATGTGGCCTATGATCTGATGCGCTGTGATGAGTGGATCGATGCTCACAAGTACGCGACGCCGGATAATATCTATGCGGGTGAAATCGGTAAGATCGGGAATGTTCGTTTTGTAAAGTCGACGGAGGCGAAGATTTGGACGGGTGATGGCTGTCCTGCGGGATTGGCGGTGTTTGCTACGGTTGTCCTGGGCGCCCATGCTTATGGTGTGACCGAGGTGGAGGGCGGCGGCCTTCAGCATATTGTGAAACAGCTGGGGTACGGCGATGATCCGTTGAACCAGAGAAGTTCTTGCGGCTGGAAGGCTACCCATGTGGCGAAGCGGCTGGTGGAACAGTATATGGTGCGGATCGAGTCCTGTTCGGCTTACAGCGCGACGGCAGCGGCGAACTAGGGGAGGTTGGATATGGCGAAAGAAATTGGATAAGAGGCACCGGAGGTTAATGCTGCAGAGCGGAATCTGGTCAAAATCAAGTTGTTTAAGGACAATGTGAACTATAAGGACGATGTTTTCGTCAGTGTAAACGGCGAAAGTTTTCAGATTCAGCGCGGCGTTGAGGTTGAGGTGCCGGAGTATATTGCAGAAGTTCTTCGGCATTCGGAAGAGCAGGATGCCCATACGTCGTTGCTGATCGAGCAGGCGGTTGCGAGGGCAGAGAAAGCTGAATAGCGGGTTTACCACGGACAGGGGAGGCGGCGACGCTTCCCCTCTTTGGGTTTGCGGAGGAATTATGACAATCAAGGAAATTATTGATAAGACGGATACGCTGAAGCCAAACCAGTATTCTGCGGCGGATAAGATGGATTGGCTGTCGGATTTGGATGGACGCATTATGCAGGAAGTGATTTTGCGGCACGAACATGATGCAGATCTTCCGGCTTTCATCCGTTATTCGAGTGATGCGGACGAACTGTTGGTGGATGATGTCTATCGTGATGTGTATCTTTACTATTTAATGGCGCAGATTGATTTTTACAATGCGGAGTATGGCAGATATAACAATTCTAGCGCGGCATTTAATCAGGCGTATTCCGATTATTCGAGAAACTACCACGGAAAGCATGCGCCGATTGCGGGGCATTGGAAAAATTTGTAGGAGGGTGCCATGAATTTACCGGTGATGGAAGAGATCTCGGCGAGCCGGGATATGATACAGGAGTTTGGAGGATATAATCGCAATTTCCGGATAGGAGACGGTGAGTTTTATGATATGGAGAATCTGACGGGAGACTATTTTCCGATTCTATCAAACCGGCAGAGCCGTGGGTTGGTCCGGCAGATGGTGAAGCCGAATGGTCTTTTTGCTACTGACCGGCTTGCTTGGGTGGACGGCACCTCTTTTTTTTACAATGGATCTTTGGTTGGGGAGGTGTCGGACTGTGAGAAAACGTTTGTTGCAATGGGGGCTTATTTGATCCTTTTTCCGGACAAGAAGGCGTATAACACGTATACCGGGGAGTTTTTTTCTTTGGGAGCAAAATTCTCTACGGTGGGAAATACCTATTTTCGGCTGGCTAAGGTGGATGGTGAGGAGTATGCGGTCAAATCTGTGGGGACTTCGGCACCGGTGGAGCCGGCGAATGGCGATCTTTGGCTGGACACTTCCTCGAAACCTCATGTGCTGAAGCAGTATTCCGGCAATTCCGGTGCTTGGACTGCTGTGCCGACCACCTATGTGCGCATCGGGGCGACGGGGATTGGAAAGAAGTTTAAGGAATATGACTGTGTGACGATTTCAGGCTGCCAGGATGAGCAGTTTAATTCTGATATGATTGTATGGGCCAGGGGGGATGATTATATTGTTGTGACCGGGATCATAGACGAGGCTTTGACGCAGAGTGAGCCGGTGACGTTGGAACGGCGGGTGCCGGATATGGATTATGTGACTCAGTGCAATAACCGGATCTGGGGGTGTTCTTCTGCCAGCCATGAGATTTATGCGTGTAAGTTGGGGGATCCGACCAACTGGTATTGCTACATGGGACTGTCCAGCGACAGTTATGCGGCTACCATTGGGTCGGAGGGTCTGTTTACAGGTGCTTGTACTCATTTGGGTTATGTTTTATTTTTTAAAGATCATATGATGCACAAGGTTTTCGGGACGATGCCCGGTAATTATCAGGTGACGGATGTGAGGTGCCGCGGGGTGCAGGGAGGTTCGGAACGAAGTCTTGTTAGTGTGAATGAGTATCTATACTACAAATCAAGGAATGGTGTGTGTCGGTACGACGGAAGCCTTCCGACTGGAGTTTCCAATGCTCTGGGGGATGTTTCTTATTATGAGGCGGCGGCCGGCGCAGTTGGGAATAAGTATTATATTTCTATGAAGGATTCTAGTGGAATATTTTCTCTTTTTGTGTATGATACCGTTCGCGGGTCGTGGTACAGGGAGGATCATACCGAAGCCCGGTGGTTTGCTTATCTGGATGGGGATTTGTATTATGTGGATCAGAAGAATCGGCTGATGTGTATCAATGGGTCGAACGGTACGACTGAGGGGGCTGTGGATTGGTATGCAGAGTCGGGGGATATCGGTTTAAGTTATCCGGATAGCAAGTATGTTTCAAAAATTGTATTGAGACTTTTGCTTGAGCCGGGAGCGGTCTTCCGGTTGTCCGTTATGTATGATTCCGATGGCCGATGGGAAGAAAAAGTTCGTGTTCCTGCGGATCAGCTGAGACGCTGTACGATACCGATTATCCCAAAACGATGTGATCATATGCGGCTTCGGCTGCACGGGACAGGCGGATTTAAGCTTTACAGCCTATCAAAGGTCACGGAGTACGGAAGCGAGGTGTAAGGGATGGCGGTGTTTACGATGAATTTTCCTCAACTGTTGGCTTCGTCCGGGATGAGTACCGATCAGCAGGTGCAGGCGATGAAAAGCTATCTTTATCAGCTTACTGAGCAGTTACAGTACGCGTTGAATCACATTGATGAGGAGAATATCGGGGAGTCTGTCCGGAGTCAAATTCAGGCGGCCAATACCGCTGCCATACAGATTAAAGATTTGTCTGAGGCCCAGCGTCTGGAGTTGGATGAGTATGTGAAACGGTTGAACGATACGGATCAGGAGTTGGCAGAGATGCAGACGAAACGGATGTATCGGATTGAAATGCTGGTGGACGGCCCCAGTATTATGACGAAACGAGACCAGACGGCAGTCATGCAGTGCCGGGTATACAGCTGGGATCAGGATATTACGGATCAGGTGCCGGCTGAGTCGTTTCAGTGGCGCCGGTCCTCGGCTGACTCTGTAGCGGATCTGGAATGGGATGAGTATAAGGGAAAAGGAAGGAAGCAAATTACGATTACAACAGAAGATATATCGGATAATGCGTCATTTTGTTGTGTTGTTACAATTTAAGGGGAGGTAATTTTATGAGTACGATTTTGACATCGTCACAGCAAACCTTTGTTGACATTACGGATCAGCGGAAACTGTCTGCTTATATCACTTGCAATCTGCCGAAGACACAGGTGGAGGATCCCAATGTGCTGCCTCATACCTATGCTCCGTCGTGGGCCTCTACGGCATTGCAGTTGACCCCGGTGATTTTTTTGGACCAGACGGCTGTTGCGCTGGGTTCTACTGGGCTGACGATTGCGTGGAAAAGGAAAGACGGGGCAGGGGCGGAGGCTGCTTTGGCATCCGGGGAATCCGTTAGCGGAGGGGTGCTGACGGTGAATCAGAATAAGCTGTCGGCATCGTCTTCCGGAATGGTTACGTACATTTGCTATATTAGCTATTACGACAGCGAGACGAAGAACACGATCAATATTACGGCGGATGTGACGTTTAGCTTGGTGAAGAATGCGGTAAATGCCCGACTGGTAGATGTGACAGGCGACACTTATGTGTTTAAGTACAATACTTCCGGCACATTGGTAGGGGCTTCCCAGTCTGTGCTGACGGCTCAGGTGCAGGGGGGTTCGATTGCTAAATGGCAGTATAAGGACAGTTCGGGGGCTTGGACGGATTATCCGACGACTTCGGATAATGGGAATATTAGCGGAGCGACATTGATTGTGAAGCCTTCTCACGCGGTGTTTTTCAATAATGTGGCCCAGATTCGGCTGCTGACCGATGATGAGAATGTCTATGATGTGGTGACAATTACAAAGATTTATGATGGTGTGAAAGGGGATTCGGGAAGCGCGGGAGCAGGTGGTCTGTCGGTGATACTGGGCAATGAAGCACAGACGATTGCTTGTACCAATGGCGGCTTGGTGCAGTCCGCTGTGGATGTGACAATCCCTTTCGTTGGTTATATCGGGATCACGCAGGCGGCCTGTACGTGTGCGGTGGGGACTCTTCCGTCTGGCGTGACAGTTAAGAGTAATACGGCTGGGACGGCTGGTGCGGCGGGAAGCCTGGTGCTGACATTCGCAGCCAATGGGACGCTGGGCGGGGCGTCTGTCATCAACGGGACGATCGATCTGACATTTACAATCAGTGGGAAGACGGTGGGAAAGAAGTTTGGCTGGTCGAAGTCGATGAAGGGGAATACGGGAGCCGCGGGAGCTGCCGGTGCGGATGCCGTGGTGTTCAGTGTTTACGCCCCGAATGGAACGATTGTCCAAAATCAGTCGGGGAGTTTGACACTGGCGACTGCCGCTTATAAGGGGGCTGCGGCGATTACGTCCGGGGCGACCTATCAGTGGGCGAAGTATGTATCGGGGACTTGGACCAATATCAGCGGGGCTACGGCGGCTACTCTGACGGTGTCGGGGGCGGATGTTGTCAATATTCAGTCTTACCGTTGTACCATGACTTATAATAGCAAGACTTACCAGGATGTGATTACGGTGGAGGATAAGTCTGACCCGTATGTGTCGGAAATGCTTGCGATTGGTGGGTTTACTTTTAAGAATGGATTGGGCGGGAAAGCGGTTTATGTGATTGTAAGGACGAACAATCAGGAGGTGGACGCTTTGAAGGGGATTGTTTCGGAGACGGCGCCTTCTGCCTCTGCCAGCGGAACTTTTTGGTATAAGATCGATCATGCCAACCGGGCGGTGACGCTGATGAAGTACAGTGGTACTGAGTGGAAGACGGCTACGGAGGCCCAGGAATTAACGTATGCCTGGTATAAGCAGGATAAGGATGGAAATGGGACTTCGTTTGATCAGAAGGGTAAGGTTATTTATCTGCATGCGGATGATATTGATTCAATGGGGACGCTTCAGTGCGATGTGTCTCATTAGGAGGTGATGGCATGGCATTGTTAACTTCATGCCAGAGGTCTTTTGAGAATGTATTTGATGGTTTCAGTGTGGATGTGGGCTGTCTTTCTGTTTCGATTCCGTGCCGGATCAATGGGGTTCCGTCGGAAGGGATGGATGTTGCGATTCCGTTTTGGGGATATTGCGGGGCGCAGATGCGCCCTTGTACCGTGAGTGTTTCCGGTCTGCCGCAGGGTATGAGTGTGCTTTCGAATAAGGCAGCATCCGCGTCGGCAGGGGGGCAGCTGGTGCTTCGTGTCTCGGCTGATGTGGATCTTGGCGCCGGCGCATATTCTGGGGCTGTCTCTCTTACCTTTACCGTTAGTGAGAAAAAGGTTGTGAAGAAATTTCTTTGGACGAAGGTGTATGACGCGAAGGAATTTGACGCAATTCGGGAAGAAATTGAGAATGCGGCGACGAATATCTCCAGCGGTACAAAGACATATTCGGAAAATCTAGTAAATGGACTGAGGGATACGATTGCGTCTTTGTATGTTTCCCGTGTGGAGGGCGATGAGGCGACGGTTGCCCAGCTGAAAAGTTATATTACGAGCCGATTGGATCAGACCAGCGAGGACTATGAGCTGAAATTCAGCCAGCGGGACGAGATTATTGCAAATCTGAATGGTGTGCTGGCAGAGTATATGCGGGATATGGAAACCTATATTCGGTTTAGCGCGGAGGGGATTGAAATTGGAAAAAAGGAAAATTCGGATGAGCTTCCGTATTCTGTCTTGCTGTCAAATGAAAAACTTTCTTTTCGCTCCTATGGTGTCGAAGTTGCCTATGTTCAGTACAATAAGTTGTTCATTACTTCTGCGGAGGTGCTGGATAAGATTTCGGTGGGGAGTGCAGCGAATGGAGGGTATTTTGACTTTATTACTACGTCGACCGGTATGGGCTTGAAATGGAGGGATGTGTAATGGCAAATGCAAATTATTATGGTCATCCGGCCAATGATAAATATACGGGAAAGCTAGAGATTTATGAGAGCAATAATGTTTCGGCCAATAATTCTACGATTACCTGGTATTTCAAGGTATATCGCAATGATAATTATTCGAGTAGTTATTCACGGGCAACGGGGAACCATGTCGTTGTGACGATGAACGGGGCTACCGTCTGTGATACTACGGAGTGTGGAACTGTCAGGGCGCCGAACGGGGAGGCTAGCGCTTATACGTTGGCGAGCGGGACGACGGTGATCGGCCACAATGCGGATGGAAGTAAGTCTTTTGGTTTTTCTGCTACTTACACCAACTCTAACTCGGATTCGATCAGCCCTCTTACGGTATCCGGAACACATTCTTGTAATACGATACCGAGAGCCTCGTCGGTGTCTTCTACCAATTATACGTTGGGTTCGGCCGGGACGATTTCAATTAACCGGGCCTCTTCGTCCTTTACTCATACCTTACAGTATGCTTTTTGCGGCTTGACTGGGACGATCGCTACCAATGTGGGCACTTCGTGCAGCTTTACGCCTCCGAAGAGCTGGGGGAGCCAGATTCCCAATAGCACGTCGAGCTGGGGGACCATTATTTGTATTACATACAGCGGAGGAACGGAAATCGGGCGCAGTAATTGTACCTTTGATGTGTCTGTTTCTAGTGATATGGTTCCGAGTTTTTCCAGTTTGGGAGTTACGCGGGTTAATGGTTCGGTTCCTTCTTCCTGGGGGATCTATGTGCAGGGAAAATCGCAGGCAAAGCTGACGATTAACGGCGCGGCGGGGTCATATGGTTCGACGATTAAGGGTTATACCATTACCGGCGGAGGATTTAGTTCAGGGAGCTCTTCCTTTACTACGGGTTATCTTGGTAGCGGAACGATTACTTTTTCGGCGTATGTGACGGATAGCCGTGGGAGGAAATCGGCTACAAAGACGGTTAGTATTTCGGTGGCGGCATATTCGAATCCTTCTATTTCATCGGTGAGCACTTATCGGTGTGACGCCAGTGGGAATAAGAGCGATAATGGGACTTATTTTCGGGCGTTTGCGAGACTGTCGTTTTCTTCCTGTAGTTCTAAAAATGCTTTGACGTGTACGGTAAAATATCGGAGGACCAATGCGACGAGTTGGACCACGGCTGGTACTTTGACGGATAATGCGGCAGGTGTTTTTGGGGGCGGCGGGATTGGTACGGAGGCTTCTTATGATGTGCTGTATGAATTAAAAGATGCTTTTGCTACGACTACTTATCAGAGCTATGTTTCATCGGCGTTCTTTTTAATGCACTTCAAGCGCGGGGGAAAGGGGATTGCGATTGGGAAGACGGCGGAGACGGATAATTTGTTGGAATGTGCCTTGCCGATTAATATAGCAGGGGAAATCCAGTCCAGCGGCACGTTTAACCGAGGTGGATGGAATACTAAGACAAGCGGTGCATTAACCCAGATTATTGATCATACTGGTGATAGTGTACATAGCACAATTGTGGGGAGAGATAGAAATGGGATGCGTTTTTATGGTTTGGATATGTATGATACCCCTGATACAGCCAACGCACGTATGAGGCTGTATTCTGGTGTTCATTATATAGATGTCCGAGGAAACGGTACGATTGAGACGGATTCACCGATTAATGCTCCGCAATGGAAAAACGGCAATTACTATATGACGAATTATAATGATGGGTACATCCATTATAATGCGACACTTTCTAATAGTCTATCGACCTATGTGCTACAGTTAGCCAAACCAGATTCTGAACAAAATATAAATTTTGTAGATGCTGGATCTAATAACTTGACTGTCTCATTAGGAAAAGGAAGTTCTAACAATAGTAACGCTGTTTTTATGTTTGACCGAACAAATAATGCCAACGTTTGGGCATACAACTCAGTAACCAAGGCCTTCAATATCTATCAGAAAACCACCATGAATCATATTTTTGATAATAACGTAGGTACAGTATGGAACCGAGCCAGAGTCTATTCTCCAGGTGGACAGTTTCTATATATTTGTGGATCGGAAGAGAACGATTATAAGCTGTGGATTGGGGTTCGTAATAGTATGTGGACTTTTGCTCCAGAAAAACCCTATGTTACATTAGGACAAGCAAATTACAAATGGGCTGAGATATATAGTACGAATTCTTCGATCTCTACATCGGACAAAAAAGAAAAGAAAGATATCGAAACTCTAGATTCAAATAAGATGGAGACCTTTGTAAATGCTCTTGAACCGGTTAGTTACAAGTTAATAAAAGGCGAATCTGGTCGTACTCATCACGGTATGATCGCCCAGCAAGTTGAAGAAGCAATGGCTGCTGCCGGAATGACCGATATGGATTTCGCAGGTTTTATACGATCTCCGAAATATGTGGATGTGGATAAAGAAGACGGTACAAAAGAAAATGTTTTGGTCGAAGGCGAATATCTTTACGGGCTTAGATACGAGGAATTTATTGCTCCGTTGATTTCCGTGGTACAGCGCCAGGGAAAGGAAATTAACGATTTGAAGGAACGAATAGCTAGACTGGAGGCGCTGATGTCGTAATGCCGGGCTGGGGAGAATTTCTCCTCAGCTTTTGTTATACTGCCCATAAAAGATGGACGGAAAGGAGAAGTTTCGATGGCGATTACATCATCAAATAATTTGAGACGTGGGTCGAGGGGGGATGATGTCCTAGAGCTGCAGAGAAAACTGAATCAGCTGGGTTATAGCCTGGACGAGGATGCTAGTTATGGACGGGCGACAGAGGCTGCAGTGAGGGACTATCAATCAAAGAATAGCTTGAATATTGACGGGGTGGTGGGAACAAATACTTGGGGGGCGCTGACGCGTCAGCAGGCGAACCCCACGGCGCCGGAAACCCCGGCCGCACCGCCGGAGCCGACTGCTCTTCAGAAAACAGAGGCGTCGAAACCGGGAGCGTACCAGAAGTCGGATTCTGTCTTGGCTGCTGAGCAGGATCTTGTGGATTATGAGAAAAATAAGCCGGGAGCATACCAGAGTAGCTATAGTGACCAGATCCAGGAACTTTTGGATAAGGTGATGAACCGGGAGAAGTTTTCCTACGATTTCAACGCAGATCCTCTCTATCAGCAGTATAAGGATCAGTATATGCAGGGTGGGAAGCAGGCCATGATGGATACAACAGCCCAGGCGGCAGCTCTCTCTGGTGGTTTTGGAAATTCTTATGGTGCTACTGCGGGAAATCTGGCCTACCAACAGTATTTGAAGGGGATGAATGATGTGATTCCGGATCTGTATTCGGCGGCTCTGAACCAGTATCAGAATGAAGGGCAGACAATGCAGAATAATCTAGGGATTTTGCAGGGCCTAGATCAGGCGGATTATGGCAGGCATCAGGATGCCTTGGCGGATTATTATAATCAGTTAAATTATCAGTATAACAAGACCAACAACATGTCCCAGGAGGAGTACAACAAATATATGAATGATTTGTCTGCCTGGCAGGCGGATCGGGACTATGAGTATGGGAAGGATTGGAATGATAAACAGCTGGCCTACCAGAAGGAACAAGACGCGCTGGCGCAGTCAAATTGGGAGAAGGAGTTTAACCTGGCTTTGCAGGCGTCGTCTGGGTCTGGAGGCTCGTCGGGAGGATCTTCAGGAAGAAGCTCAAGTTCAAAGTCTAAGAGCAGTAAAAGCTCTAGCTCGAAATCTAATATGAGTAACGCTGAAGCAATGGCGGCAATAAGGCGTGATGCAACAGCAGTTAGTATTAGAAATGTGTTGGAAGAAGAAAAAGCAGGGAAGCTTACTTGGTATGAAGCCAAAGATCGCATTAACGGTTTAGAGGATTACTTGGAATTCTTAAAGAAATAAGGAGATGTTATGGCAAAATTAAAAACAAGGGCAGATTACGAAGAGTATAAAAAACGGTATGAAAGATCTAATACAAAATCGGAAGAACAATCTGAAAAGAAAAAGAAGTCTTCAAATCCCATAGAGTCATTTTTTCATGATGCCCTGGACGGAATGGTAGAGAAAAGCAAAAAGAAGAGCGCAAGTTCGAGTAATAGAATCAATTCGAGAATAGAATATGAAAAATATAAAAGAAGACATTTGGGCCTCCCCGAAGAAATAAGTTCTGCAGATTCTGTAAAGTATTTTTTTGAGGATGCTTTGAATGAAATGAAAGGGATGGTGAAAAATGAAGTAAAACGGAAAAAGGAGGAGAAAGCAACTTCGAGCGCTGCCTTCGGGAAGTTTTATCAGGCTGTGCAAAATAATCCGAGTGTGAAAAGGGAAATCATGGATCCTATACCGAAGCCCAAGGTTTCTTTTGGACAGGTTTATCAGGCAGCGTCGAAAAGCCGGCCTAGATTTTTTGATGCGGATCAGCATCAGCAGGAACAGTATATTTTGCGCCCGGAAAAATTGAAGCAGCGCCAGGAGGAAATTGAACGTCGGTTGACATTGTTGGAGGCTCAGAAAGCAGAGCGGGATACGGTTATTCAAACTTACCCCAATTATACTGGTGGGTCATACGGTTATTCGGATTATGTAGAGAAAGCGAAGAAGGCCAGGGAGGAGCGACTAAAGCCTTATGAAGGGCTCGACGAAAAGATTTCTGCCCTGGAGAAGGAACGGGATAATCTGAAATATTTGGATTACCAACTCCTATCTCAGCGGCCAGATTTTGTGGAAAAGTCTCAGCTCAGAATTGGAGAGTCTTCCAATTATACGAAAGCACAAAATTTTTTGAATTATGAAGCAGGGAAGCAGGGGATTTCCGATCCCCAAAAGGCTAAAGCGGAAGCGGTCAAATTACTTGGTACTACAAAGCTTGGCGATTTTACTTATGGCGATTATGATGCTATGACAGATAGCGAAGTAGGTACCTATCATTATCTGCTGAATACAGAGGGTGAAAAGAGTGCGGAGAGGTATCTCTTATTCATGGTGCCTGCTTTGCGTTACCGGCAGGGACAGGTCCGGGCCAATCTGGCCAATGATAGGGGCTTTTTTGGCGCTGCTGGAATGGCGGTGGAAAGCGGGCTGAACCAGTTCGGCAGCGGATTGGTCGGGGTGAAAAATGCGGTAACGGGGAACGAATCCAAAGCCGCTAATCTACCAGGGAGAACCCAATATGCTTCCGGAATTTACCGGGAGGGACTAAACCGGTTCCAAAAGCTTCCGTATGATCTTGCAACGACTACGGTAAACATGGCTCCATCTATTGCAGTGAGCGCAGTAAATCCGGTTGCAGGGAGTGCTCTGCTGGGTACGTCTGCGGGAGGTAATGCCTACTCCCAGTCGATTCAAGAGGGGAAGGAATGGGGAGATGCGCTTTTATATGGTGCGTTGGTCGGGGCTTCTGAGTCCTTGATGACCCATGCCCTAGGTGGTGTGACGAATGCGGGGAAAGGCGTTGTGGGCAAACTGGGAAATATGAAGATGGGGCAGAAGGTAGGTCATGTGTTTGATTCTGCCTTATCTCGTGTGGTCAAAAACGATACTTTCCGAAGAGCAGCGCAAATCCTGGGGAGTCGAGCCCTTGCGGAGGGAACGGAAGAGTACATTCAGGATATTGTGAATCCAATTTTCCGTAATGTATCTTTTGATGAAAAAAATGAGGTCCCGCTTTTTACAACGGATGCGGCGTATTCATTTCTCCTTGGTGCTCTTTCTGGCGGGATATTTGCGATTAGGGATACAGTGGCTGTGCGATACACGGAGCCCACTTTGGGGGAGATCACTGGACAGACGGAATATTTCAAAGGAGTAAAGGATATACAAGAGGCTAAAAAACGATTTCGAGAGCTGGCAAAAGAGTACCATCCGGACAGTGGGACGGATACAGCTGACGCTGCAATATTTTCTGCGATTTCTAGGGAATATGGTCGAATCACGTCTGATTGGCAGGCGATACAGCACGACGTTGTTCACGATACACAGAATTTGGCTGGTTTTTTAACTGGCCCTGTACAGGAAGGAAGGGGAATTGGCCTGGAGGAGCAGGCACTTCAAGAAATGGGAGTAGAAGTACCTGCAGAAGCAGCTTCTTCCGACCTGACGCGGAATCCAGTTATGGCAATCCAGCCAGCAGAGGAGACAATTCGTCAGACCATTCCTGGTTCGGTTCGAGATAGGGCATTGCAAGAAAACAGTGGATGGGCTGTCAGAGCAGACGAGGGTGCCTTGGCGAGGCCGGAAGGATTTGAGTCAGTGTCCAAGCGTGACGCTATGGTGAATCTGTCGGACGGGACCACAAAGTCTTTATCAGATGTTGTGATCACGGATCCTTCTCTTCGAACCGTATATCGAGTGGCGTCTAAACTGGACACGGCCACGGCAGCAAATTCGCTGGTAAATAATTACGATGGAAAGACGAATGCGGCCAGTTATGCAGAATCCTATTTGAGAGCATATACAGCGGGGGTAAATGGGAAAACATTTGAATCGGTTAGCTCACTGGAGGGCCGGTTTATTAATGCTGCCACTCTGAAGGAGGCCTATTATCAAGGGAAAGCTGCGATCCCAGTCAGACGGGAATATAACACTGGCAGGGAGATGCAAAAGAGAACGAAGGAAATTGCGAAAGCCCTGGGAAGACGCGTCCGTTTTGTGGACACTCTTTCGAATGGAAAGGGGGGGGGAGCCAATGGTGTATATATCAACGGAGAAATTCTGATTGCACGGGATTCTAACCATCCCGCGACGGTGGTACTTTCCCATGAGCTGACCCATGTGATGCAGGAATCTTCTCCGGAAGAGTACCGGGATTATAAGGAATATGTGGTGAACTATTTCCGGGAATCTCATCCGGATGAGTATTATAAGAGAATCCAGGATCTGAAAGATCTTTATAAAACGGACGATGTTTCATACCTTGAGGATGAGCTGGTGAGCAATGTCACGGAAACCTTCCTGATGGATGAAGCGGCAGTGGATCGTTTTATCCAGGAGAACCGTTCGGCAGCGAGGAAGGTATTGGATTCTATCAAAGAAGTGATCACTAAGATCAAGAATCTGCTTAGCGGATACGAGGCACAAAGCCCGGAGGCGAAGCTGCTGGCGGCTGATTTGGAGAAGTATGAGAAGGCCAGGGATTTGTGGATGAAAGGGCTGATGAAGTCTCAAAGACAATCTGCAAAGGTGGAAGGTGGCCCTAATAGCCGACAATCTATACGTCTTACAGATGCAGATACCCTAGCATATTTAGATGCAGGAGGGAGAACGAACAAGAATAAACTAGAGGCTTATAATGCCGGTAAGCAAATCATACTCCGTTCTGATACTGAAATAAAAGCATATGTGGATAATATCCTGGAAAATGGCGATCAGGGAGTTCCTACGGTGGCATATGGAAAAGTGAATGATCGACTTGCTGCCGCCGTACGTGAAAATTCTGGTGGAAATATTTCAGTGGATGGCCTGTATCTGGAATTTGTGCCTGCTGATATTTCACATGCTTATAAGGGGCATAGCACAGCAAAGCAGGAAGGCAATATTCCGTTGTCAAAGGAAATATTTGAACAAATCCCAGATATTTTGGATTCGTTTTCAGAAGTGGTGTATGTTAGAAAATTTAAGAGTGGTAATACAAGAGTAGTGACAGGAACCAAAACGGATGCAGGAATTGTTGTTATAGTTGAAACTGTATCAAAGAGTCGTGGGGCACTACAGTTTAAAAATGTGATTGGAATGACAGAAGAGGCATATGAATCATACTATGCAGATGAACTACAAAAAAGCAGAGCGAATTCCGGGGGGAACCCCGAAGGTTCCAGATATTCCCTGCGTGACGCGTCTGCTTTTGGTAATAGTATATCCAACCCGGATGAGAATGTCAATGGAAGATTCAGCCTAAAAAAGGACATGACAGAATCCGAACGGACGGAAGAACTCAAAAAAATGACGTTGGAGATTGCTTCTTATGACGCGGACAAAATGTCACGTGCCGATTTCGATGTGGAGCAGCTGGTGAATACGTACAAGAGCCAGGCGAGGGAGCTGATCAGGCCTCTGGCGGAGAGGTTTGGAGTGTTTAAGAGCTATCGGAATGAGCATGTGGAGCTGGAGTTTCAGTATTCGAGGAGCTCTTTAGATGAAAGTTTACATAAACAGGATACACGAACAAAGGAGTTTGATTCTTTTGCCAAGATGTTGTCTTGTTTTGACCAGGTATTAGAAAACGCACAGCCGGTGTATATCCATGATGATAAGTATCGAGGTACAAGAAGGGAAGAGCCACAAATTAAGCAGGTTTATGTTTTGGTAAGTGCATATCGAGACACGGATATGTCCTTAGTGCCGGTGGAACTTCTTGTTAAAGAGTACTGGAATATCAAGAATAAGTTGTATGTATCTGTTACTATGAATTCAATAAAAGAAGCTGACCTCGAGGGGACTACTTCCTTCTCGGAGGGAGAAGGCGCGAACATCCCTAAGTCAGCTTCCTTAGAAACCAGCCTCGAGGCGCAGCCGGAACTCTCCAAAGGAGAGAACTCGAACAACGCTAAGCTGGTTTCTATCATCACTTTACCAGAACTATTTTCAAAAATCAACCCTAAAGATGGAGATTTCCTAAAATATATTCCAGATGATCTTTTGAATCCAGAACAGCTTGTCAGTAAGCGGAAGGCCCAGGCTGAAGAAGACGCAAAAATTGAGAGCCTTCGCGTCTCCTTGAAGGACACTCAGGACACCTCCTCCCCGGATGGCACTCCCTATGAGCACATGGACACCATCCTCGCAGAGGGCTTCCAAGCTCTGGGGAAAAAGAACATCAACCGGAAGAATCTGGGCCATGTGGCAGACCGGATCATCAAGGAGTACAGTTCCCAATATTCAGCGGAAACCCTGGCAGACAATATGCAGACGCTTTTTGCCTACATCCAGTCCCATGATGGGAAGGTGGATTACCAAGACATGATGCAGATCATGGCGGAGATCGCGAAGCCGGTGCTGGAGCAAAGCCGGACACTGGATCGCTCTACGGAGCAAGATTATCAGAAATTGCAGGACTACCTAAAGGGAAAAAAGATCCGTTTGAATGAGCAGCAAAAGGCGGAGATTAATTACTCTTATGGCTCTTACAACCAGTTCCGGAAAGATAACTTTGGCCGGATCTGTCTGTCAGAGGATGGCGTAGCACTGGACGAAATCTGGGACGAACTGTGTGACTTGATGCCGGAGCATTTCGACTCGAATACGCATGAGGCGGCTCAGGTATTTGAAATCCTTGATACCCTGCAGGCGCTAAAGCCGACCTGGAAAAATGATTTCAATATGGACACGGAGGAGGCAGCTTATGATTTGGGCCTTCGTCTGTACCATGAATATTTCAAATATCAGTCGGGCCAGGATGTCCAGAAAGTTCGGGATGAATTGAATCAGCAGCTGCTGGAGGTTCGCAAGCAGGCAAAGGAGTCGGGAGAAAGCAAGGTAGAGAAGGCGAAGAAGCGGGATAGAGCTTATCAGCAAGCAAAAAAAGGATTTATTCCGAAGGGGGAAAATCTGGTACGGAATGTAGATGTGCCTCTCCGGTCAAATGACGGACGGAAGGTGCGGCGTTTTGTGCGGACAGTCTTGGAAAGCCAGTCCATCACAGATGAGATGGTGGCGCCGATCCAGGACAAGGTGCTGGAAGGGACTATGTCTTATACTCCTGCATCCAACGGGGCCGATATGCAGAATGCAAAAGGCGTAGTAGAACGTATGGGACTAGAAGGCGCACGTAGACGGTGGGAAGCGGCCTCCAATGGAAACCGGATTGCCGACCATCGGGAAATCGCCATAGGGGAAGCCCTGCTGCGCGAATATGCAAAAGCCGGTGATGCGGCCAATGTTATTGAGATGACCGCGAGTTTGGCGGCCAATGCAACGAAGGCTGGGCAGGCAACACAGGCGTCCCGCATGATGAAACAAATGGAGAACTTGGGAGAACTGACGTATGTTGCCGATCTTTACACAGTACAGAAAGCGACAGATGATATCAATCGACAGTTGGAAAAGCGTTTTCGAGGTAGAAAAGAGATTCCTCAGATTCAAGTAAACGAAGAGTTGGCACAACAGTTTGCTAAAGCGAAGACCCTGGAAGAACGCCAGAAGTTGAAAGAAAAGATTTATGCGGATCTGGGAGAACAACTGCCGTCCACCTGGGTGGATAAGTGGAACGCCTGGCGTTATCTTTCTATGCTTGGAAATCCCCGGACCCATATCCGAAATCTTACAGGCAATGCAATTTTCATACCGGCCATCTGGACGAAAAATACAATCGCTTATGGTCTGGAAACTGCTTTCTTGCAGAACCAGGAACGTTCGAAGTCTCTGATTGTGGGGAAGAAGTACAAGCAGTATGCGAGAGAGAGCTGGCAGGAAGTGAAAGATATCGTGGCATCTGGTGGAAAATACAATGATTCCAACCGGATCACGGAGAACCAGAGGGTATTTAAGTTTACGCCGCTGGAATGGCTCAGAAAGCAGAATTACCGACTCTTGGAGGGCGAAGATGCCTTATTCTTGCGGCATCATTATCAGCGAGCACTGGGGCAGTATTTACAAGCAAATAAGGTGGATTTGGAAAATGCGGATCAGGCGGTAATGGATCGGGCGATTGCTTACGCCATCAAGGAAGCTCATAAGGCTACTTACCGGGATGCTTCCGCCTTTGCCACCACAATTTCGCGGGCTTCTTCAGGGAACCAGGCGCTGGGACTCTTTATCGAAGGTGTTCTGCCCTTTAAAAAGACGCCGATCAATATCCTGAAGCGTGGTGTGGAATACAGCCCAGCGGGCTTGATCCAGGCTATCACACGGGGAACAAAGCGTTTGGCACAGAAGAAAATTACGCCGGCAGAGTATATTGATCAGCTGGCATCCGGATTGACGGGGACAGGTGTCGTAGCTTTGGGCGCTTTCTTGGCTTCTACCGGATTTTTGATGGGCGGTTTCGGAGATGATGAAGAGGATGATCTAAAAAAATTGACCGGAGAGCAGGAGTATTCGGTTCGCATCGGAGATATATCCTTCACGGTGGATTGGGCTGCCCCGATTTCCCTCCCGCTGTTTGTTGGAGCAGAGTTGCACGCAGCTATGGAGGGGGAATGGGAAGATGCTACCTTTGCCGATTATGCGGAGAGTCTAACGAAGATTACAGAGCCGATGTTTAATCTGTCTATGATGAGTAGCTTAAATGATATGCTATCTGCTGTGAAGCGGTCGGATAATCCTTTGACAGAGGTTGGAAAGCAGGCTGTGCTCAGCTATCTCCAGCAGGCATTTCCTACTATTGGAGGACAGATTGCACGGACGATTGATCCGATATCCCGGCGGAACTCTACAGACAAGAATAGCCAGATTCCCAGCGATGCCCAGTATTTTATCCAGAGGGTAATGGGGAAGATTCCAGCACTGTCTTATTTAAAGGAGCCGCGGTTGAATTCTTGGGGCGAAGAAGATGTGGAAGACAATGTTTTGCTCCGTGCATTTGAAAATTTCATCAGCCCCGGTTATATCTCCAAAGTGGAAGGATCGGACGTTGAGAAGGAACTGAAGAATCTTGTGGAAGATGGAACTACCGGTGTTATCCCGGAGGTGGCGGAAAAAAGCTTTAAAATCGATGGTGAGCAGATTGATCTGACCCCGGAGAAGTATACGAAATACCAGAAAGAGCTCGGTAATTTGTCATATAAAATTTTGGATGAGTTGATCCATATGCCAAACTATGATGCGTTGGAGATGGGAGACCGTGGCGACGTGGTGAAATTGGCCTATAGCTATGCCGACCAGGCCGTGAAACATGAGTTGTTTGACAAGGAGTTTTCTTCCACGTGGGCTGCTGAGATTTATGAGGCTTCGCAATCCGGCGAGACTCTGGGAGATCTTCTAATGGGACGAAAGCAGAACCTATTAGACAGGGAAGAGGTCAGTGCAGCACGAAATGAGTTCATGGAATCTTTGTCCAGCGGAAAGGGCATCCAGAAGAAGGCGGATGCGTATTTTTCCGAAAAGGTTTCCAAAGGAAGCGATGAGAAAAAGGCTGCCAGCGATATTAAAGGCGATGTGACTGAGCATTATAAAAGCACATACATAAATGCGAACGCTTCGGAACGTGCCAGGATAGAAAAGGAATTGCTGAGCTATAAAGTAAACGGTTCTGCCCTGTATGAGAGGAAAGAATTCCTGCAGTGGAGAGAAGGCGGCCAATACGGATCGTTGAAATCCTCGATAGAATCGGGCAATGGGATTCAGAGCAGTGTAAAAGAACTAATGGATTATGGGGTGAGCGGGAAGAGTATTGCAACGCAGATTACGAAGCTGTATAAGGATGAATATGTCAAATTGTATCGGACAAACCGGGGAAAGGCTGCTAATTTGAAGGCCTATATTCTCACGGCATATCAGTCCGCAGGGTATGACCGAGCGAAGAAGAGCAAGGATATTGACCGATGGTTGGATGATTGACGGGGAGGGGAGAAATCCTCTCCCTTCTTTTGTTATACTCAGAGAAAGATATGAGGGAAGGAGGGCCGGAGATGTGACTGTAAGCACAGCAGAATTTGCGCTGGTGATCAGTGTGCTCTCATTGATTTTTCTTGGGTATTCTACGATCCGGGGAAACAAGAGGTCGGATCATACGGATGTGGAGCGACGGGCAGCAGAGACAGCAACCATCAATGTTAAGTTGGATCAGATCGGCGGCGATGTGAAGGATATTAAATATGATATCACCGCTGTGAAACGAGATGTGCAGGGGCTGAATGAGAGAATGATTGTCGTGGAACAATCGACCAAATCCGCCCACCATCGGCTGGACGAGCTTGTAAAAAAGGAGGTACGGAGTGAACAAGGACAAAGCGAAGCTGTGGATTAAAGCTGCCGGGGTACGGGCAGTAAAGACAGTGGCGGAAGCCGCGATTGCTATGATCGGTACAGCAGCAGTAATGGGAGATGTGGAT
>NZ_JALIFO010000010.1 GCF_022867805.1 Cuneatibacter sp. NSJ-177 | reverse complement strand
AAAATAAGACGACGTCTTATTAAGTGAACCCCAAAGATCCAGATATCCATGATTTTAGGCCATGGGGAATGACATAGACTAAAAAAGCTTTCTATGAAAAAAGAAAAAGTAAGAAAAAGCGAGTTAACAAGAAAAAAACAAAGATTATTATGGGAGGAGATTGATTTATGCTGAAATACAAATGTCCGTGTTGTGGAAGTTTAAGTTTGAGTGAACCACCACCGGGAACTTTTGAGATTTGTCCAATATGTGGTTGGGAAGATGATGAAGTTCAGTTTAATGATCCGGACTATGAGGGTGGAGCCAACCGGTTAAGTTTAAACCAAGCAAAGAAAGTATTTTTGACAAAAAAATAAGAACTTTCGCCCGGCTTTGTCGGGAGATGTTCTCAGGCCGGGTGGCATCAAGCCACCCGGCCTCTAATTAGCACACTTTTCGCTCCTGTTGATTCACTGCATTTTGGACGGAATCTATGGCTTTTCATATTGCCCCAACAAGCCTTCAAAGTCTTGTACCGGATTTTTTCAGAGAACGGTTTAAAATAGCATACGGGCGGTCACCCTACACCTACACGGCAGAAAACCGCCTGAAGGCAATCAATGGCTGCGGCCACGTTCTTCTGGCGGCGACCTATGATGGGGACGGGGAGAAGATCTTCCAGCTGGATTATGTGGAGCCGGAAAAGAAAAATAACGGGAAGGGGAATGGAAATAAGAAGGAGAACCATGAAATTCCTGTGATTCCGGAGGATGCTTCGGACGGCCTGAGTGAGCTTTATGAGATGGCAAGCGGAGCAACCGGGAGCTATACGCTGACGGAATATCTGAACGATGTGAACCGGGAGAACACGGAAGTCCTGGCGGAAATCGGGATGGACGGAGCGGTGAAGAAGGCGTATACTTATGGTGAGCAGAGGCTTTCTGTGGACGAGACCGGTGCGGATGGTTCTTCGAGCAGTTTCTATCTGTATGATGCGAGGGGAAGCGTGTCGGCACTGTCGCAGAAGGATGGGACAGTGCTGGAGTCTTATCAGTATGACCCGTTTGGACGGATTACTTTTGGAGCGCCTGCGGACGTGAACGTGTATGGGTATAACGCGGAGTCTTATAATCAGACGACGGGGCTGCTGTACCTGCGCGCACGCCATTATGACACGGAGACGGGGAGATTCCTGACGGAGGACGGGTATCTTGGGACTCTGGGGAATCCGATGAGCCGGAACCGGTATGCTTATGGCGAGGGGAATCCGCTGGGGAATGTGGATCCTAGCGGGCATAGTATTATTTCCACGTTTGCTAAAACCGTGAAAAACACGGTGGAGAAAATGGTTCGGAATCAGCAGGCCAATCAGAGGCGAGAACAAATGCTGATGAAACAGGCGGCCAGGACGAATCCGGAAGCAGTGGCACAGGCGATTGGAAGAAAGGTGGCAAATTCTGCGAAGAAAGTCGTGGGAACCATCGCGGAGAGCACAGCTAAGAAGGCGGTGCAGGCGGTAAGCGTTATGCAACACCCGTTTACAGAAACTTTGAAAGGCACATTGTTTCTGAAACTCCATGCGATTAGGTTTCATGTTCTCACCTCCTTTCGTGCCGAAAGGCGGGTAGGACTTCCCCTTTTCGCGTGATAATACAGGCGATTTTTTCAAACGCCGAATGACAGGCAGATTTTTTTGAAAAAATCTTTGGGTAAAACAAAATGCGCCCGTCCGAAAAAAACGGACGAGCGCAAAGGAATTGTAAACAGTATTCAGATGATTTGACAGTTCATATCCATAGTCGGAATATCCCGTAGTCGTGTAGAGGCTTTTTTTGATAACATGAAGATTGTCAAATTATGTCGATAAAAAGTAAACACGGCGATACCTCCTCGATACCGCCGTATCCTTAACAAAGGGCGACTTTAATACACCCTCCGTATTTCCAATTTTCAGAAAGGAAAACGGCGGTTAAATGAATATTGTGACCACCGCTTTTCCTTGTCAGCGGTTATATCCGCTAATGATTATGGTTATCCTTATTCAAGCTGTTTTTCGACTTTTGCAAAAAAGTCTTTCGTTTTGAAACCAATCATGCACAAAATTATTCCTGTTGGAATTAAAATAACGTAAACCATGTTTGCAAACGTATCAAATAACAATCCATAAATGATTTGTCCTAATGGTTGCGCACATAAGGAGAACGTCGCCGTATATGCCATCACTTTACCTATCATATTATTTGGAGTTAATTGCTGAATAATTGATAAAGCAAATATAGAAAAGACACAAGCCACAATTTGAATAATGGCAAATGATAGCATTAAAACAGTATACTTCATATAAACACCAGTTGAAATAATGAAAATAGCGCCAACAGGTAACAAACATATTCCGACAGAAAACAAAGTCAAATATAATTTCCTTATTTTAAATTTTGAAACTATCAATCCAGAAATGACGCTACCAAGAATAACAGTAAGTCCAAGCATACTTTCTGTTGCACCATAAAATTTCGCATTCAGTCCCAGTATTGTTCTAACCATATATGGTAATCCAACTAATGCAATTCCTTGAATAAAAAAGCCAATAACAGCTACCAAAAGCAGTATTTTTAAAATAGCTGTTTTTTCCTTACAGATAAATTTTGTACTATCTTTTAAATCTTTTTTTACTATTTCCAAAACATTTTCAGTCGTCCGTTCCGGATGATAGTCAAGTTTAATAAAGCACTCAAATACTGCTGTTATGAAAAAACAAATGACACCTGCATACATAACTGGTTTTAAGCCAAAAGCTGTATATAACAGGCTTCCAATAAAAGGAGCCGCAAAAGCAGAAACAGCACTAATTTGATTTACAACTGCATTCCCCAAAATAATGTTATCTCCTGTTTGCATTTGTGGCACACACGCTTGAACTGTTGGCGTTTCAAAAGCCCCTAATATTGACTGTATAACAAGCGTTAAAACTATTATCACCAAATGATTTTCCGAGTTTATGAAAACAGCAGCTAATAAAACTATTACCCCTGCCATAAAATCCAAAATCACCATAATATTACGCCTGTTTGCTCGGTCGGCAAGAATACCCCCTAACGGAGATAATAAAATCGTTGGTAACATTGCAAGTGCTAAAAAACTTGCGAAAATTGTTGCCGAACCTGTTACCTCTAAAACATACATTGATAGGGCAAAATCTAATATACAGTTGCCAAATAAAGAACTTGTCTGGCCTGCTATTAGTAAAGAAAAATTTTTGTGGAAAAGTTTGTTGTTCATACATCCTCCTATTTTAATCTAATTAGTTTGATGTACATCTAATACGTGCGGCAAAAAAATAATCGCATTGCGATTAGAAGTACATAATATATTTTACAGTAAATTTAGATATTTGTCAAATATTAAATGAGAAAAATTTTATCCTGCCTCAAAAATCAAAGAGAAAAAATAGATGAAATCTGATTAGTCAAATCCCGTAATGTCTCTTTAGAAATCGTGTAATATACTCGTCCGTCCTTTTTTTCTACGTTTACTAATTGATTTGATAATAATACATTCATGTGATGTGAAACAGTGGCAGCGGAAAGATTCAATTTTTCCGCTAATTCCAAATTATATTTTGGTGCTGTCAATAAAGTAAGTAGTATGTCAAATTTACTGCTGTCACCAAGGGCTTTTAATGCAGGAAGAAGTTTTTTTTGAGAACTTCTTACTTTCTCAATAAGTTTATATACATCTTTTGCAAACAGACCCACATAAGCAGTACGTGAGTTTACTATTTCAATGGCAGGATATATCAAAATAGGGGTTGGATTAATATCTTTTAAAATATTTTTGCTCATATAATTACCATTAGGAAAATCAGCAAGCAATTTATCCAAAGGCTTTTTAATAGCGTCTATCGCTTTTTGATATGCAACAATATTCTGTTTAATAAAGTTTAATAAACTTTCCATTTTCTTTTTAGGTGACTGTATTAAAACCATAAGTTTCCAACATATATTAGTGGAATATTTTGTACTCTGCAATAAAGTGATTATCTCATTTAATGGTGGAACTACAACAAACTCTTTTCCTTCAAGTAACTCATTGATAATTGCTAAAATAATTGTATCGTCAGTCACTCCGCTAAAATCATTATCGAACCACTCTGAATTATCTGCGCATATAGTTTGTAAAAGTATGAGGAAATCGTCATCAGCAAAAAAGAAGTCAAAATCTTCACACTTCTGAAAAGTCATATTTTGTCGGAAGATAGTAAAATATTTTTTGTGTATAGCCCCAAATTTATTAAAAAGCTGTGTACCATCAATGCCATGCTCCGCTGCGGCATTTTCCCACAACTCTTTTTCTATAAAATTAGTATGACTGCACCCATATAACAAGCCGATTATTTCAAAATATTTATTTAGATTGCTTCCAGTTGTTTTTTCCATGTCCATTCCTCACTTTATTTACAAAATCAAATTAGATGTTATTCAAACACGATAGATATATATATTATATCCGTCTCGAAAAAATTAAGCAAGCATGAATTATATGCTTTATTTCTATCAAAAGATATAAAGAATGCCAAAATCAAGGAGGTGTTAAGTGGTTATGTTTTATTTGATGTAAACGATATAATATCATCACATTTCTTTGACAAGGAAATAAATAAGGATATTACCTATCAGGATATAAGAAGCTTAGAGGAATATTTTAATGATTCAGGTACCTGTAATATCTACTTAAAAAAAGCCATAATTGGCACAGACCTGGATAATGTTTTAATTCTTATTTCGTTTGATGAAATAAGTGGAGATATTACAATTAACCTTGAAGCAGAGCAACTAGAAGATTATGATAGACAAGAACTAAAGAGTAAATTAAAAAAGTTATTAAGTTTTATATAAGAATTTATAAAGGCGGTGAAGTAGGAGAAATTATTTTGGGATTTGATCAAGCTACCCGACCTTTAACCAGCACACTTTTCGACCCTTGAGATACGAGCTATCAGTAAGGACTTGGTAAGAAAAACTCAAGGTAAGGAAATAGAACTGTGGATTAGTTCTATGGCAAAATGGCACACCAGGGGTATAAGGGGAAGAAAAGAGGCTGATCGTAACTACCAGAAAAGCATAGTGTTGAACTAGTGGTCAGATGGTAATGGTTGCTGGTTCAACACTATGTTTTTCTGGCGATATCACCATATCACAAATCAATCCGCCATTTCTACATTACATTCCACAAACATTCAGAACTACTCCCAAATGACTTACGGATGCTCCTTTTCAGAGTTAACATACGACAACTCCGACAGGGGAATAACCTGTAAAATTCGTAGGTTAGGGAAACCGACAGACTTAATCCCCCTAGCGATAGCCGTTGCAAATCTGTCAACCTATTTCAGTATCCGGAGGCGATCAGACGCCTGATCTATACCACGAACACTATTGAGGGGGTTAACCGCCAGCTTCGTAAAGTGACCAAATCAAAGACGATATTCCCATCCGATGACAACCTTTTAAAAATGATGTATCTTGCAATGATGGATATCACGAAGAAATGGACGGGGCACCGGACTGGGGACAAATTCACTTCCGGCTTGAGATATTTTTTGAAGAACGGTTATCCTGATTATAAGCTGCTATGGCTGGGTGTAGGGCCGGGAAAATGGTTTTGCCCTTTCGCAACTGTCAACTTATTTTACTTCCGTTTTTTGAGTTTACACAAACTTTGAAACAGTCTCCCTATCCAACAGTTATTTTTTTGAATCTGATGTATTAGCAAGCAGGCGATCAAAATCGCTTTGATATGTTCTGTCTTGCAAGACACGGAATTTTTCAAATTCACTTTCTGCAAACGCTTTTGCAATGGCAACTGTTACTTTCCCTTTGTCATGTAGAATGTCTTCTTCATTGAACTGGAGGAACGCATCCAAACGTCCAACCCAATCCTGCATATGCATGATATTTCCTCGCCGTACCTGTCTTTCTGCATAGTCCAGGTACATCGTTACAATTTCGTTCAAGTGGTTTTTTGCGACTGAAACATCCGACTTACGAATACGCTCCAACTGTTCCTCGAAATAATCTTTGCCGAAAAAGTTTTCCGGTTCACGCAAACGGTCATCATCCATCACATATCCTTTAATGATGAATTCTTTTAATATCCGATTTGCCCAAATGCGGAACATAGTGGCCTTTTTAGAATTAACACGGTATCCGACAGCGATAATGGCATCAAGATTATAGTAGTTGGTATTTTGTCGTGTTTGCCATTGCTTTTTGCCTGTTTTCGATGCGCAGGTACATGGGACAAACGGATGTAAAGGGTCAGATCATTCTGCTGATCTTCTGCCTGGCCGTCATAGTTTTTAGCCTTCAATCCGCGTATCCCTTTTACCGGATCTGGAAAACAATTACAGAGTATCTCCCTTTTCGGGAACCGGAACGGTTGCTGTACTTTGGCAAAACAGAATGCGTGGAGCATTAATGTATCAACCTGCAAAATAAAAAGCTGACTGCCAAAAGGATATCACCAAAATAAACGAAGAAATGCGGCGAAAAACGTCCGGCCGCAAATGATAAAGGTAAAAAGCTGCGGCGCCCAGCCGGATCAGAGGCAGGACAGCCGCAGCTTTTCCATCTATCATTTCATCATTCGTTACAGATCATAATATTTCTGAAACTCCGCCGGATGCGGAATCTGCTCGATTTCACTGCTTTCCGCCCGTCTTTTCTCCAACCAGATCTGAATCAGCCGCTCCGGGAATACGCCGTTCACCGTCAGATAATCATGATCCTCTTCCAGTGCGTCCAATGCCTCGGAGAGCGACCTGGGAAGGGACTGGAGCTTGTCCTTCTCCTCTTCTGGCAAGTTGTAGAGATTGTAGTCAAACGGACCCCAGCCGTTGGCCTCCGGATCAATCTGATTTTTTACGCCGTCGAGTCCTGCCATCAAGATAGCCGCATAAGCATAGTACGGATTGGCCGTGGCGTCCGGGTTGCGCAGCTCAAAACGCTTGGTTTCCGGGGATTTTGCATAGGCCGGGATCCGGACAACCGCGCTGCGGTTGGAGGTGGCGTAGCCAATGGTAACCGGGGCTTCATAACCCGGCACCAGCCGCTTAAAGGAGTTGGTGGAAGGGTTGGTGAAGGCGCACAGGGAGGCCGCATGTTTCAACAGTCCTCCGATAAAATAATGGGCGGTTTTGCTGAGGCCGGAGTATCCGTCTTTGTCGTAAAAGACCGGCTGGCCATCCTTCATCAACAGCATATGGACGTGCATTCCATTGCCGGCTTCCCGGTAGATCGGCTTGGGCATAAAGGTGGCGGTTTTCCCTTCGGCAGCGGCCGTATTCTTGACTATATATTTGACAATCATGGTCTTATCCGCCATTTCCACCATATCGCCCAACTCCACCTCGATTTCCATCTGGCCGGGGCCGCCGACCTCGTGGTGGTGATATTTGACCTTGACGCCCCAGTCCTCCAGCATCATGCACATTTTACTGCGCAGATTGTAACCTACATCGTGGGGGGCGGCGGCATGGTAACCGCCTTTATAGGGCACGTGATACCCGTTGTTCATTCCGTCGTCCAGGCCGCTGTTCCACTCCGCCTGTTTGGCGTCGATGCTGTAGGCCGTTTTCTGAGGGGTGACGGTGTAACTGACGTGATCCAGAATGTGGAACTCGAATTCCGGCCCGATTACCATCCGGTCTGCGATTCCGGTCTGCTTCATATATTCAATGGCCCCCAGAGCCACATTTCTAGGGTATTGATCGAAGGGCTCGTTGACTTCCTTGATCACACAGACATTTCCGCACATGGAAAGCGTGGGGATCGAGACAAACGGATCGATCACAGCAGTTTCCATGTCAGGGATGAAAACCATATCGCTTTTCTCAATCGGGGCAAAACCATAATTGGAACCATCAAACCCAATTCCATAGGTAAAAAGATCTTCATGAAACCGTTCTACGGGAATCGTGATGTGACGCCATCTGCCTTCCAGATCCGTCATTTTAAAATCAATCATCTGGATTCCTTTTTCCCTGCATAATGTAAGAATTTGTTCACTGCTTTGCATTCAGTTCCTCCTATCGCTTGGCCGCTGTCATCTCAGTTCAATTCATTATCGGTATTGTATCATATATTCGTGAAATAGAAAGAGAAAATTTCCGGCAGTGAGTGAAAAAAGCTGAGGTTTTGCGATCACGCCTATTGGATAAGGCAGCTGTCTCGTATCCGCCGGCAGAAATACACGCCTGGCAGGAAATCCTCAAAAATGAATTAATTTTTATATTGATAAAAGAATTTAACTTTGCATTTTGTAACTGCCAGAACTACCATACTATGTTTGGTGCAAGCGTAAATCGTTTCAAGTCCAGGAATTCATCCGCGCCCCCTTACTCATGCAATCAAGAATTTACTATTTCATTTTACAGCATAATGACAAAAAGACCTTGACATGGAGTGAACTCCAGGTTGTAAAATGATTTATAAAATCAATCATAAGATAGGGAGGCATTTATGGATCAATATGAGAACAGCGTAATTTTTCCCAGAGGAGAGGAAAACCCTTTCGGCCAGTATTTCACAGGCCAAAGCTATCTGAATATGCTGACCGGGGAAGGCGTGGCCATCGGGAATGTAACTTTTGAGCCTGGATGCCGGAATCATTGGCACATTCACCAGGCCACGCAGAAAGGCGGTCAGATCCTGCTTTGCACCGGCGGCCGGGGCTGGTATCAGGAATGGGGCAAGGAGGCCAGAGAGCTACGCGAAGGGGATGTTGTATTCATTCCGGCCGGGGTCAAGCACTGGCATGGGGCGGCGGCGGATTCCTGGTTCGTCCACCTCGCGGTGGAAGTGCCGGGAGAGAATACAAAGACGGAGTGGTGCGAGCCGGTCTCCGCGGACGACTATGAGAAATTGCCGTAGGCAGGAGGAATCGGAGTCCCTGGCGGAAAATCCGCTTGAGCGGGCATCATAAAATCATTCAGCAGCCAATGCGGCAAAGAGAATGATCTCTATGCCAGATCAGGCTATCAATCAACAAAGTAAGGAGTAATCAAAAGTGGAAAGAGCTAAAGTTTATTTTACAAAGGATATCAGTCCGGCCGGATTGAAAAAGATCTATGACGCGCTGGGAGTTACGCTGCAAGGCAAAGTTGCCGTCAAGATTTCCACCGGCGAACCTGGCGGACACAATTTTCTCTCCCCGGACCTGATCAAAGATCTGGTCCGTCAAATAAACGGAACCATCGTAGAATGCAACACCGCTTATGAGGGGCGCAGAAATACCTCTGCCGCCCACTGGAAAACATTTGAAGAACATGGTTTTACGGCTATCGCACCCTGCGACATCCTGGATGAGGAGGGAGATATGCCGGTCCCAGTGGAACATGGCCTCCATCTGAAGGAGAATTTTGTCGGCGCACACCTGGCAAATTACGATTCTATGCTGATTCTCTCTCATTTCAAGGGTCATGCCATGGGCGGTTTCGGCGGCGCGCTGAAAAATATGTCCATTGGGCTGGCGTCCTCAAAAGGGAAGCTTTGGATTCACACATCGGCGTCCAGTTTGAACTTTGACGATGTATTTACCGCTGACCATGATTCTTTTTTGGAGTCCATGGCGGATGCAGACCAGTCTGTAATGGATTACCTGGGCCGGGAGAATCTGGTTTATATCAATGTGGCGAATAAGCTGAGCGTGGACTGCGACTGCGACGCTCACCCGCACGACCCGGAGATGGCGGATATCGGCATATTTGCTTCCGTGGATCCCGTGGCTTTGGATCAGGCCAGCGTGGACGCTGTTTACGCATCCCCGGATCCCGGCAAGGCTGCTCTGATCGAGCGGATGGAAAGCCGGAATGGGATTCACACCGTGGAAGCTGCCGCCGCGCTGAATTTAGGAAGCCGGGCATATGAGCTGATCTCAATTGAATAAGGAGATGTCAAGATGAATGGTAATGGAGATGATAAGGAGAACCCGTGGATGCAGATAGAGTCTCTGGCGAAATATCAGGAGACGGATCCGGAATTTATCGAACGCTTGTGCCGTTTCGCCTTTGACGAGGTAGCGAGTCAGGACGATCTGGACGTCAGGACCCGGTGGATGGCCATTCTGGCGGCTCTGATCGGGTGCCAGGCAGTGGAATGCTTCCGCGCGATGCTGCCGGAAGCATTCCGCCTGGGCGTCACGCCGGTGGAAGCAAAAGAGATTGTCTATCAATCGGCCGCCTATCTGGGCATGGGAAAGGTTTTTCCCTTTTTGGACGCCGCCAATGAGATCCTGGCGCAGTCCGGAGCAAAGCTTCCTTTAAAAGGCCAGGCCACAACCACCTGGGAAAACCGGCGCGAGGCGGGGACGCAGGCCCAGGTTGATATTTTCGGAGAGGGCATGAAGGACTTTTGGAAATCCGGCCCAGAGGAAAGCTGTCATATAAACCGCTGGCTGGCCGCCAACTGCTTCGGCGATTATTACACCCGGACCGGGCTGGATCTTGGCCAGCGGGAGATGATCACGTTCTGCTTCCTGGCGGCCCAGGGCGGGTGCGAACCTCAGCTCATCAGCCATGCCGCGGCCAACATCAGGATTGGAAATGACAAAGGGTTTTTGATCAAAGTGATCTCCCAATGCCTTCCCTTCATCGGATATCCCCGCAGCCTCAATGCCTTGAGATGCTTGAACGAAGCAGCGGCACAAGGGGGAGAAAAGTAGAAGCGCCTCCTTATGATTACGTGCTCTCAGCGATTGAAAACAAAGGTTCTTACCAAACCCACCGGACGGCAGTAACGCCGCGTGTCCCTGTAAGAACCTCTGTTTTCAATCGCTTTTTTCTTGTGCTCCTCCATTGCGCCAGAAAAACAGCGGGAAGTACGACCCTCGCTATTTTTCCCTATCCGAAGCCCTCCACGAAAGTGCGGTACCCCCATTTCCCTCATCCAATCAGAAACAAGTGAAAATCGTCCACATTATCTGAACATTACCACATTGAAACCCGGCAAAAAGAAAAATAAAATAGAGTCAACTGGTAAATCCAACAGCCGGAAAAGGAGGGAATTCCATGAAAAAGAGGAAACTATTAGCCTTGGCGCTGAGCGCCGCCATGACAGTCACGATACTTGGCGGCTGCGGGACTTCCACGCCAGAGACATCCGCCGCAGCTTCCACGGCAGAGCCTGTCTCTACAGCCGCCACAACGGCAGCGGCCGCATCTACCGCGGAGACAACGGCCGCCCCAGAGACAAAAGCGGCACAAAAGTCATACCCGCTCGTCACGGAGGATAAAGAAAACCAAGGGCAGTATGCCGCGCAGGAGACGGGCGCCGCAGCAAAGTTTGAATGGTACAAATGGGAATTTGAGATTGATCCAGAGATCGATACGGTTGGCGAAATCGGGGATGGTGTCGGTGAGCTTTACTTCCGCCTTTTTGTACCGGAGGGAAAAGACGGCGAGAAGTATCCGCTGGTGGCGGCTCTGGGCGGATTGGGAAGCCAAAACGGTATGACGGCGGAAATCAATGGGTACGCGTTCCGGGGCGCGGATTATGCGTCCGACAGCAATCAAGCGGAACATCCCTGCTACGTCCTTACCTTCCAAACGCCTTTTGAGGCCTGCGTCAATTATGAGGCAGAGCTGGAATACGTGTATCAATTTGGTGAGGTGGCAAAATATGTGGCCGAAACCTACGGGAATGTGGATCTGGACCGCATCTATGCCACCGGCCATTCCCAGGGGGCAGGGTGGAGCTACGAGCTGGCCTCTGTTCAGCCGGAGTTATTGGCCGCTATATTGATCAATGCCGGGACGACGGTACATACAACTTGGGGAAATCAGTGCGATATGGAGGCCATTGCCGGTTCAGACGTGAATATCTATATTTGGCACGGCTTCAATGATCCTTATATTCCGGTAAATGAGGCCTATCGGGCTTACCATACGCTGAACAAACTGGGAAAGAACAATATCGTCATGGAGATCCAGGACGGCAATTCAGTTCATTCTTATGGAGGACACGTCAACAATGACATGACTTCTCCGGAGGAGACAACGAAATATATGTCCTGGCTGTTCGACCAGAAAAAAGGCGTTCCCTGCACGGAAAGCCCGGAATTGACGGAAGAAGGAACCTACAATGGTTATGCCTGGGCAGGGGTTCAGGTTTTCTCCGGAATCAAAGACTGGGCGACGGCAAATGACTATGCTTCCTGGACGGAGCCAAAAGAAAACAAAACCTGGGACCAGGTGAAAGAGAATGCCCCGGCTTTTGCCGAAGGCGAGGGCGGCACCGGAACAACCGTGCTGGGTAAAGTAAGAATCGGGGATGAGACGGCAACCTCCTACGACGATGCCGGAAAGGAGAATCCGGTGGTGGCCATCAAAGCAGGGGACTCCGCTGCCATCACGGTCCAGGGGTACACCGGCGGATACGGAGATGACTGGGACGCATTCCAAAAGGAATGGTCCGTGGATTGGGCGGTCCTGGAAGGAAGCGTTACTAACATTGAACTGACCCATGAAGCAAGTGAAAAACCGATTGTCAGACCGGAGACCGTCACCTTGGCGAACGGAGGAGGGCCCAATGTGAACAACTCCCTGTACAATGAGAATACCTTAGACGGGAAACAGGTCTACGTGAAGATCGACACGGCGGAAGATTTTGAAGGGGATACCCTGAAAGTAGCGCTTCGCTTTACCAGGGATCTGGGGGATGGAGAGTACGCCTCCTACTATCATGTGGTCGAATTTTCTGTGGAGTAAAAAACATGGAAAGGATCGCTGGTTTCTCTGAACACGGGAGAGGAACAGCGAGTCAAAATCGTATATAGCTGGAAATGCCAGGCGGCTGAAAAGGTTCATGCTACCGCAATGCGGAAAGCAGTCTATTCGGCCGCCTTTTGGCGGACCGGTGGATGGCGGGAACAAGAAACCGCGAAGGAGGAAGAGATTAGATTGACGGGCGGGGAAGAAACGGCTAATATATTTTTGTTTTAATACCTGTAAACGAAAAGGAGGGCGGGCCGGTGAGCCGTGTCAATGAAATCAAAAGAGAATGCCTGCGAATGTTTCGCCTGGAAAAGCGAATCCGGGACAATCAAATCCTGGATCAGTTGGATTTGAGCCTGTATGTCGGGGAGGTGACGGGGCTGGCCGGCGATGAGACTTCTGGAGTCGAGGCCATGTGCCGGATTTTATCCGGTGATGCGGTTCCCACCGGAGGAAAATGGTTCTTCATGGGAAAGGAAACCATGGTTTTCCGGCGGCAGGATGCCAGAAAACTGGGGATTTACCGCATCCATGCAGAAAGCCGTCTGCTGGAAGGCATGAATGTGGCGGAAAATTTATGCCTGATCCGTCCCAAGGCATTGGTCCCCCAGTCGGAACACCGCCGGGTCAAGAAGAAAAATATTGAACTGCTGGCCAGGGAGTATCTGGAGGAATGGGGGGTTTCCGTGGATCCCCGGAAACTTCCGGAAGAGCTGACCGGCGCGGAGAAGCTGTTTCTTATGATGGTGAAGGCGGTCATGTGCGGCGCGCGCCTTTTGATTTTGGATCATGTGTGCGGAAATCTTGCGGGGGAAGACTGTCTTCGGCTGCAAAGGATTTTGGAACGGATGAAGAAGAAAAATATGACAATCCTTATCGCGGAAAAGCAGCCGGAGCGGATGATCCGGTGTTCGGACCGGGTGGTTGTTATGAACCAGGGCGGCGTGACGGGGGATTATTACCGGGGAGAATTTTCCTCTGGTATCATTTTGTCGATGCTCTGCACGGGGTCTTTGCAGGGAAATGCCCGCGATTCAAAAATACCGGGACAAGAACGTCCGGACAAAGCTTGCGCGTTTCTGAAACCAGGAAAAAAATCCGCAGTACCAATCCCTCTTTTCCCAGGAAGTATTGTCGGTATACTGGCGCAAGGTCTGACTTGGAGAAATTTCTGGGAACACGTTTCCTATGACAAGGCGGATTCCAAGAATCACAGAGAGGGGAGGATTCAGACCCTCTTAGGAGAACAACAAAAGTTTGGGTTGTTCCATGGTTTTTGTCCCGCGGAAAATCTAAATCTCAGAATTCTTTGTAAGATGAAAGGACGTTTGGGACTAATTTCTTCCCGCCTGCTGGAATACTCCTATCAGGAATGTTATCCAGGCCAATCGCAGGGGGCGTGGGAGAAGGAGGAAGAGATGAGCACCGGCGCGAAGCTTCGCCTTGCTGTCGAAAGCTGCCTGAGGAGCCGGCCGGAACTGATTTTAATGGACCGGATGGGGCGGAATCTGGATGTCCGGCATTTGAATGAACTGTGCGGAGAAATTTCCCGTCTCTCGGAACAGGGGATATCCGTCATTCTCTTGAATTCATGCGAACCCCTGATCCGGCGGTGCTGTCACAGTCTCTGGTCAATCAAAGGAGGAGAATTTTGCAGGTATGAAAAGGCGTAGACAAAAAAAACAAATCGCGGGAATGCTGGCGGCTTTGCTTCTCCTGTTTTGTGGATGCGGACCGGCGGCGGAACGGTCGGAGAATAGAACGATTGGATTTCTGGCGTCGGAATTTTCGAATGAGTTTATGATCGCCATGCAGCAGAGCTTCCTGGACCGGGCCGAGGAGCTGGGGCTGGAAGTCAAGATGGAAATCTGTAACCAAAATCCAGAGATCCAGATGAACCAGGTATATGATTTGATTGCCCAGGGGGTGGACGCCCTGGCGATCCGTCCGACGGATTCAGCCTCTGCATCGGCGCTGCTGGAAGCCGCCAACCAAAGCAACATCCCTGTATTTCTATATGATACGCGGGCGGAGGAAGGAAGCGCGGTCAGCCTTATCACCACGGACAACTACTCGGTCGGGAGCATGGCGGGGGAAGCGGTGGGGAGACTGCTGAGGGAGAAGAAAAAGGGCCTGCCTGCAAGGATTGCTGTGGTTACCGGGATTTCGGAACTCAGTTCCCATGCCGACCGGTTGCAAGGTTTTTTGGACGCCCTGAGCGCCGGTTACCCGGAGGTTGAGGTCGTATCGGCGCTGCCGGCGCGTTATGCGGAAGACGCCTTGAATTTGGTTTTGGACTGGCTAAGCCTATACGGGAAAGAGTTGGATGGTATCTATGCAGTCTCAGATTATCTGACGACTCCTGTTTTGGAAGGAATTCGGTTCATGGGCTATACCAGCAGTGTGGAATCGCCGGAGGGATTGGTTGTGGTAGGGACCGACGGCAATCCGGATACGATCGCTGCCATCCGGGCCGGGGAATTATCGGGCACGGTTTCCCAGAATGCCATGAAGATTGGAGCCCAGACTGCGGATATTCTCTACCAATATCTAATCGGCAAGGAACCGGTGGAGCGCGTCTATTACATCCCCTCTCTTCTCATCACGCCGGATAATGTGGACAGTGAGGAAGTAAAGGCGTTCGGTCTGTGGGCAGATGAATACCAGGAGAAATATGCAGGAGGTGTTTCCCATTGAAAAAAATGAGGCGTACCGATTTCAAACAGTTCCGGCGAACGCTTCCGGTCTTGCTTTTGATTCTGCTCGCATCCCTTTTTCTGACCTGCCGGAGCCATGCGTTCTTGACCGGTCCGAATTTACGGAATCTTTTTATGAAATCCGCCGCCGCGCAGGTGATGGCCTGCGGGGTTACGTTCCTTTTGACGGCGGGTGAATTTGATCTGTCCGGCGGAGCCGTGATCGCTCTGTCCGGTTTTTTGGGGGCAAGCCTGATCGTCCGTTTCGATCTTCCGGTGATCCCTGCTGTGATTTTGATTCTGGCCTTAGGCGCCCTTTTGGGCGCGGGAACCGGATGGCTGGTGGCCCGCCTGCGGATGCCGTCTCTGCTGACGACGCTGGCGCTGATGCAGATAATCCGGGGATTGGTACTGAGGCTTTCCAGCGGCACAACCGTCTCCGGATTAAGCGCCGGGTTCCGATGGCTGGGAACGGCCGTGCTGCCAGGGGGAATCCCCGCGGCGGCTTTGCTGGCGCTGGCACTCACTCTTTTTTTGCAGGCGGTGCTGCGCCGGACCGTTTTTGGCTACCATGTCCGCGCAATCGGGGAGAACGCTGAAATCGCGGATGCTTCCGGCATTCCCGTAGAAAAACTTTTGCGGAGGCTTTATCTTTTGGCCGGGATTTTTTACGGCCTTTCGGCGTGGATCCTTGCCGGCCGGGTCGGCGCGGTCAGTTCTTCCCTGGCGGATGGGCAGGAGATGACGGTTCTGGCAGGGATTCTGATCGGAGGATGCTCCCTGTCCGGCGGAACCGGAAGTTTTTTTGGCAGCTATCTTGGCATTTTATTTCTGACCATTGTGGATAACGGTGTCAATCTGTTAAACGTATCTTCCTATTGGGTTCAATCTTTACAGGGCGTGATTATTCTCGCGGCAGTGATGGGCGATACCCTGCCCCGTTATCGGAGGAGAAAAGAGGAGCTGGAATGAGAACGGTTTTAATCGTGGATGATGAAATCGCAGTGTGTAATCTGGTTAAGCATCTGGTTGACTGGGAAAGGCTGTCCTTGAGACTGGCCGGATTTGCCCACGACGGCTGGCAGGCTTTGAAAAAAATAGAAGAAGAGCGGCCGGACATCGTGATTACGGATATCCGTATGCCGGGTTTATCCGGGTTGGAATTGATCCGAGAGATCCGCCGCAGGGGCCTTCCCGTGCTGTTCGTAATTATCAGCGGATACCGGGAATTTGAATTTGCCAGGCAGGCGATTCTCTATGGGGTGGAGGATTACCTGTTAAAGCCTCTCAGAGAGCAGGAAATCAATGCTCTGCTGTACCGGCTCAGCAAAAAACTCCAGGATGCGGAGACAGACGGGAACCAGAAAGACGGGGATGCCCGGCAAGTGGAGGCTTTAAAGCAGAACGTCAGGCGGCTTTGGATGGAGCGGGCTTTTCAGGGGGAAATGGAGGAAAAGACTTCCTGGCAGGAAATCAACCGGCAGTTTTGTTTCCGCTTTGTGGAAGGGGAATTTACGGTCTGGATGATGCGCGTTGACCCGGAAAAGGGCATCAGCGGCAGAGAGGAAGAACGAGGCTTTTTGCTTCGGCAAGCCATGGAGAACTGGGAGGATTGGATGGCTGGATTTTATTCGGAACAGGTCATGATGGTAGGCGGGCGCCGCGGATATCTGCTGACGAACCGGGGGCTGGAAAAGAGGAGGGACTCCTGGCAGGCGGAAAAGGAGGGGCTTCTCTGGCAGAAAAGTTGGAGAGAAAAGAAGGAGCACTACACTTTTACTTTGTCGTGCAGTGATGCCTTTTTCCATCCCTGGGAACTTTCCGGTGCGGTGAAGGATGCAGAAAATAAGTTGTCGCAGTGTTATTGGAAAGGATTTGGGCGTCTGTATGCCGCCCGGCTTCCGGATTCCCACGGACCGGACAGAGAACTGACACCTCAGGAAAAGGAAGATTTGGAAACAGCCATGATTCCCTTGGATCCGGACCAACTGTACCAACATGTGGAAAAATTGCTGAGGGAGGAGAGGAGGCGGGAACCGGAAAATTACCGGGGAAGCCTTTCCTTGCTTTTCCAATGTGGGGAGTTTCTTGGCGGCAGGATGAACCGGATGGCGGGAACCGAGACGGATGACCGGCGCTCTTATCGGGAACAGGCGGAAAACTGCCGGACTTGGGGAGAACTTTTAGACTGCCTGAACCAATATTGCCGGATGATAACGAAAGAGGGACTTCAGTCCCGAAAAATCCAGGCGGCGCTTCCGGTTCGGACCATACAGCAGTACATGAAGACTCATTTCGCAGAGAGCTTGACATTAGAGGGCATGGCGGAAATGGTGCACTTGAACCCGGTTTACTTCAGCGGCCTGTTTAAGAAGGAGCTTGGGGTGAATTTTTCCGATTATCTTGCCGGGCTCCGTGTGGAAAAGGCAAAGGCTCTTTTAAAAGAGGTGGACTGGAATATTTCCGAGGTCGCCGCGCAGGTCGGGTATGGGGATGCCCGCTATTTCAGCAAGGTTTTTTCTAAGCTGGTTGGGATCAACCCAAAAGAGTACCGAAGGCTCCACAGTTGACGGGAAAACGAAGAGAAAGGGGAACGCCATGAGCAGGCGGAGAATAGACCAATGGATACAAAGGATTCGGAATTACCGGCGGGAAAGACAGTTTATTGCAAGTTTGAAGCGTTTGGGTGTGGATTTTACCTGTCCGAAACCGGACGGCAGACCGGAAGCATGGGTCAAGACGGTACTGGAACAGGCGGCGTGGCTGTCCGACTCCGAATATTCCTCGCGGCTTTTGAAGACGCAGGCGCAGATCAATGCCCTGTACAGTCAGATCAACCCGCATTTTTTATACAACACGTTGGAACTGATCCGCAGCCAGGCTTTGGACCGGGGCGTCGGGGAGATCGCGGAAATGGCGGAAATTCTGGCCAATATGTTCCGCTACAATATCAGCCATCCGAAAAAACTGGCGACGCTCTCCCAGGAGATGGAGAATGTAAAAAACTATTTCTTGATCCAGCAGTACCGGTTCCAGGACCGTTTTACCTTGGAAGAGCTTTTTGACCAGGAGGACGAGGCTTTGATGAACTGCCTGATCCCCCGGCTGTCTTTGCAGCCCATCGTGGAAAATGCGGTCTACCATGGCCTGGAACAAAAGCCAGGTAAAGGGACGGTGCAGATCCGGATTTTTTTGACCGATGAGCGGATGGTCATTCGGATTGCCGACGACGGCGTGGGAATGTCTCCGGATACTGCCGGGCGGCTGAGAGCAGCGCTGCGCCAGGGCGTGCCGTACGCGGGGGACGGCCAGGATAGAAGGGGGATCGCCATCGGTAATATCAATCAGCGGTTAAAGCTATATTATGGGGAAGAATACGGACTATCCTTCAGCAGCGTGGAGAAAAGCGGGACCATCGTTGAAATGACGGTCCCGAGACAGTACGAGGCGGATTATTTCCCTGCCGGATACCTCCCGTCAAAACAGGCAAAGCAAAATTCATCCCCTCCGTAAGCCGTCATCAGGTCCTCCGTGCTCAAAAACCGCAGGGAATCCGCTCCGAGTACCCGGCAGAGCTCTCCGGTGCCCATCTGCGCCGCGATCAGCTCGTCCCTGGTGGGCGTGTCAATGCCGTAAAAGCAGGGAAAGCGGATTTCCGGGGAGGCGATCCGTAGGTGGACCTCCTTCGCTCCGGCGTCCTTTAGGAGCCGGATGATCCTCCGGGAGGTGGTGCCCCGCACCAGCGAATCATCCAGCAGGATCAGCCGTTTCCCCTGGATGGCGCAGCGATTTGCCGCCAGTTTTCTCTGCACGCCGAGGTCCCGCTGCTCCTGGGTGGGCTCAATAAAGGTCCGGCCCACATAACGGTTTTTGATTAATGCCACCTCATAGGGAATTCCGCTGGCCTCCGCATATCCAAGGGCCGCGGCCAGAGCGGAATCCGGCACACCGGCCACCAGGTCGGCTTGGACATCTCCGGCGTCTGCCCGCGCCAGGATTTTCCCGGTTTCCTTGCGCATCTGATAGATGTTTCTTCCGTCCATGGTGCTGTCGGGCCGGGCGAAATAGATGAATTCCATGGCGCAGGTCCGCCGCTCTCCCGGCTCTGCATAAGAGAACGACTGAATCCCATGGGAAGAGAGCTTTAAGACCTCGCCCGGACGGATATCCCGGATCCACTCTGCTCCGATGCTGTCAAAGGCGCAGGTTTCGCTGGCCAGCACATATCCGTCCCCTCTTTTTCCCAGGGCAAGAGGCCGCAGCCCGTTTCGGTCCCGGACCGCATACAGGCTTTTTTCCGTCAGAAACAGAAAGGCAAAGGCCCCCTGCAGTTTGGCGCAGGCCCGGCAGATTTTTTCCGCCAGCGGCCCTTCCTCCATCTGAATCAGGTGAAGAATGATCTCGCTGTCGCTGCTGCCGAGAAAAAGATGTCCCAGGCGCTCCAGCTCCACGCGGAGCGGCCGGGCATTGACGATCTGACCGTTGTGGGCCACCGCCAGGGAACCAAAGGTGGCGCGGGCCACGATGGGCTGCAGGTTCTCCGCCTCATCCCCTCCGGCCGTGGCGTACCGGACATGGCCAATGCTATGGCAGCCGGCAAGGCATTCCAAATCCTCCTTTAAGATCGCCTCGGTCAAGAGCCCCTTCCCTTTCCGGCAGAACAGCTTCCTGCCGTCACTGGACGCGATCCCGGCTCCTTCCTGCCCCCGGTGCTGGAGGGCGTGAAGGCCAAGATACGTGAGGCCGGCCGCTCCGGGCGTTTGGTAGATCCCGAAGACTCCGCACTCTTCCTTTAATTTATCCCAAAAATCTTCCATGACGATTTTTCCGCCTTTCTTTCTTCGGATTTTTCGATTGGCCCCGGCGCAGTCCACATCGATGCTTATTTACAGGCGGCCTTTACAAACGCCCGAAACAGCGGGTGCGCCTTATTGGGCCGGCTTTTGAATTCCGGATGGTACTGAACCCCGACGTAAAACGGATGATCCGTTACTTCAAAGGCTTCCACCAGCCGTCCGTCCGGGGAGAGCCCGGAAAACACCGCGCCGTTTTCCTGAAATTCTCTGCGGAATTGGTTGTTGAATTCATAGCGGTGGCGATGGCGCTCGGAAATTTCTTTTTTGCCGTAGATTTCCATGAGACGGCTGCCGTCCTGCAGGGTACAGGGGTAAGCGCCGAGCCGCATGGTGCCGCCTTTCGGGAGATTGCCTTGCTGGTCCGGCATCAGGCCGATAACGGGGTGGCGGCTTTGGGGCGCGAATTCCCCGGAATCGGCGTCTTCATAACCCAGAACATGGCGGGCGAATTCAATGGCTGCAATCTGCATGCCGAGGCAAAGGCCGAGAAAGGGAATCCGGTGTGTGCGGGCGTAGGCCGCCGCGTGGATCATGCCGCAGATGCCCCGGTCTCCAAAGCCGCCGGGAATCAGGATCCCGTCCACATCGGAAAAAAGCTGCCCGGAATTTTCCGGGGTCACGGTCTCGCTGTCCACCCAGCGGATGTTCAGATTGGCGCCGCATTCCCATCCGCCGTGCTTTAAGGCCTCCGCCACGGAGAGATAGGAGTCATGGAGCTTGGTGTATTTTCCCACCAGCGCAATCGTGGTCTCCCTGCGGCAGCTCTTGATCCGTTCTACCATCTGTTCCCAATCCATCAAATCACAGGGAGCGGCTGTGGTTTCCAGGGAAAGCTCCCGCAGGGCAATGCGGGCAAGCCCTGCCTCCTCCAACATCAACGGGGCCTCATAAAGGCAGGAAACATTGCGGTTTTCAATGACGCAGTCTTCTTTCACATTGCAGAACAGAGCGATTTTCCGGTATATTTCCGGCTCCACCGGCCGGCCGCACCGGGCGACGATCAGATCCGGCGTGATGCCGAAGGACTGGAGCTCCTTGACCGAGTGCTGGGTCGGCTTGGATTTGTGTTCGCCGGAAGATTCCAGATAAGGGATCAGGGTTACGTGGATAAACAGACGGTTTTCCCGTCCGACTTCATGGCCGACCTGGCGGATGGCTTCCAGAAACGGCTGGGACTCCATGTCGCCGGTGGTGCCGCCGATCTCCGTGATCACGATGTCGGCGCCGGTTTTTTCCTGAACCGAATAGATGAAGTCTTTGATCTCATTGGTAATATGGGGAATCACTTGGACCGTCTCGCCCAGGTATTCTCCGCGCCGTTCCTTATTTAACACATTCCAGTAAACCTTGCCGGTGGTCAGATTGGAAAATTGGTTCAGATTTTCATCGATGAACCGCTCGTAATGTCCCAGATCCAGATCGGTTTCCGCCCCGTCCTCGGTGACAAAAACCTCCCCGTGCTGGTACGGGCTCATGGTTCCGGGGTCCACATTGATGTAAGGGTCCAGTTTCTGGGCGGCCACGCGGAAGCCGCGGGCTTTTAACAGTCTGCCCAGGGAAGCGGCGGTGATGCCCTTTCCCAGGCCGGAGACCACGCCTCCGGTGACGAAGATGTATTTTGCCATGGATCATGCCTCCTTTTCATAAAGAAATGTTGGGTGTTTGCCCCGGAACAGAGGAAATTCCTCCTGGCCCGGCGTGACGGGGGTGGTCTGTCTTTGGTGGTTCATATCCACCAGGGAAATGTTTCGTTCGCTGTACCCGCTTTCCAGGCTGGAAGCCAGGGCCACGGCGGTGTCCAGGGAGGTCAGGCAGGGAATGCCAAGCTCCACCGCTTTCCGGCGGAGTTTCACGCTGTCCCTGGCCGGAAGTCTTCCTTTGGCGGAGGTGGAGAGGATCGCACAGATTTTACCGCTCTCCAACAGCGTGATTGTGTTCTGGTCCGGGGATTCGTGGATCTTTTTGACTTCGGTCACAGGCAGCCCCTCCTTCCGAAGGACCCCGGCGGTGCCGCAGGTGGCGTAGAGCGAGAATCCTAAAGCGTGATAAAACTGCGCCACCAGACCGACTTCCGCCTTATCGGAATCCCGCACCGAGATCAGCACGCCGCCGGTTTTCTCCATTCGGTATCCGGCCGCAGCCAGGCCTTTAAAAAGTGCCTCGGACATGGTGCGGGCCACGCCAAGGACTTCGCCGGTGGACTTCATCTCCGGCCCCAGCTGGGTATCCACATCCGTCAGCTTGGCAAAGGAGAAGACCGGGACCTTGACTGCGTAGTAGGGCGACGGCGGATAGAGTCCGCTCCCGTACCCCATGCAGGAAAGTGTCTCGCCGAGCATGATCCGGGTGGCCAGATCCACCATGGGGATTCCGGTGACCTTGCTGATATAAGGCACGGTACGGGAGGAGCGGGGATTGACCTCGATCACATAAATATTTCCCTCGTGGATCACATACTGGATGTTGATCAGCCCGCGGGTATGAAGGGCCAGGGCCAGTTGGGTGGAGTAGCGGATCAGCCGCTCCGTCTGTTTCGGCGATACATTCCAGGCCGGATATACCGCAATGGAATCGCCGGAATGAACCCCGGCCCGCTCGATGTGCTCCATGATACCGGGGATCAGCACATCCGTCCCGTCGCAGATTGCGTCGACCTCAAGCTCGGTTCCCATCAGATATTTATCGATCAGGATTTCATTGTCCCCTTCGTGGGCCAGGATGATTTTCATGTATTCCCGAATGTCGTTGTCGGAAAAGGCGATGATCATGTTTTGGCCGCCCAGGACATAGCTGGGCCGAATCAGGACCGGATACCCCAGAGCGCCTGCGGCGTCCAGCGCTTCGTCCTCGGTGTGGACCGTGGTTCCGTCGGGCCGTTTGATGCCGAGGCTTTCTAAAAGCTCGTCAAAGCGCCCGCGGTCCTCGGCCCGGTCGATGCTGTCCGCCGGTGTGCCCAGAATCGGGATCCTATGTTCCACCAGGGTCTTCGTCAGCTTGATGGCGGTTTGGCCGCCGAAAGCGACCACGCAGCCAATGGGTTTCTCGATCTCGATCACGTTCAGGACATCCTCCGGTGTCAGCGGAGAGAAGTAAAGCCGGTCGGCGGTATTAAAGTCCGTGGAGACCGTCTCCGGGTTGTTGTTGATGATAACCACTTCATACCCGGCCTCCTTCAGCGCCCAGACGCAGTGGACCGAGGCGTAGTCGAATTCAATCCCCTGGCCGATCCGGATCGGTCCGGAGCCGAAGACCACCACCACGTCCTTGCCGGAGGCGTGTTCCGCGAGAAACGGGGCCGCCTCGTCGGATTCGCAGGGGGAGGCGTAAAAGTAGGGGGTTTCGGCCGCAAACTCCGCGGCGCAGGTATCCACCATCTTGAAGGCGGGCCGCAGATGCTCCGGCGGTTCACAGCCGGAAATCCGGCGGATGGCGCTGTCCGGAAAACCGTGCTGTTTCAGTTCGCGGTAAAACTTACGGGTCAGGGGTTCCTCTTTCATTCTCTGTTCCAGCCGCACCAGGTGCAGCAATTTGTAGAGGAACCAGAGATCGATCCGGGTTAACTCATGGATCTGCGCCGGTGGCATTCCCCGGTGCAGGCCTTCATAGACGGCAAAAATCCGCTCGTCGTCGGAGGCCGTGATCTTTTCCGTCAGAGCGCCGGGGGATAGGGCTTTCATGGCCGGAAGATTCATGCTGTCGAGGGAAATCTCGGCGCCGCGCACGGCCTTCATCAGGGCCTGCTCGAAATTCCGGCCGATGGCCATGACCTCGCCGGTGGCCTTCATCTGTGTCCCCAATGTTCTTTTGGCGTAGACAAACTTGTCAAAAGGCCATTTGGGGAATTTTACCACCACGTAATCGAGGGCGGGTTCAAAACAGGCCGTGGTCTTGCCGGTAACTTCGTTGGGAATCTCATCCAACCGGTAGCCGACGGCGATTTTGGCCGCGATCCGCGCAATGGGGTAGCCGGTGGCCTTGGAAGCCAGGGCGGAGGAACGGGAGACACGGGGATTGACTTCGATCACCGCGTAGCGGAAGCTTTCCGGATGCAGGGCAAACTGGCAGTTGCAGCCGCCCTCGATGCCCATGGCTTCGATGATATGAAGCGCGGCGGAACGCAGCATCTGATATTCCCGGTCCGCCAGGGTTACGGCCGGGGCCACCACGATGGAGTCGCCGGTATGAATGCCGACGGGATCCAGGTTTTCCATGGAACAGACGGTGATCCCGTTGCCGGAGCCGTCCCGCATCACCTCGAATTCGATTTCTTTCCATCCTGCAATGCACTGTTCCACCAGGATCTGGGTGATCGGAGATTGGCGCAGTCCGCCGGAGGCAATCTCCCGCAGCTCTTCCTCGTTCTTAGCAATGCCGCCGCCGGATCCGCCCAGGGTAAAGGCCGGACGCACAATGACCGGGTAGGAAGTGCTTTCGGCAAAAGCCAAGGCTTCCTCCACGGTTTCCGCCACCAGGGATGGGATGACCGGTTCCCCGATCTCCTCCATGGTATCTTTGAACTGCTGGCGGTCCTCCGCCTTATCGATGGTCTCCGGCCCGGCGCCGAGGAGGGTGACGCCGTTTTCCTTGAGGAACCCTTCTTTTGCCAGCTGCATGGAGAGGGTCAGGCCGGTCTGGCCGCCCAGCGTGGACAGCAGGCTGTCCGGCTTTTCTTTGCGGATGATCCGGCGCAGCGTTTCGATGGTGAGCGGCTCCATATAGACATGGTCGGCCATGGCGTTGTCGGTCATGATGGTGGCCGGATTGGAATTGACCAAAACCACCTCCAAACCTTCCTCTTTCAAAGCGCGGCAGGCCTGGGTGCCGGCGTAGTCGAACTCGGCTGCCTGGCCGATGACGATGGGACCGGAGCCAATGACAAGGACCTTGTGGATATTTGGATTTAACGGCATGGCTTTTCCTCCTTTTGTATCGTCTGTTCCATCAGGGAGAGAAATTCTTCAAACAAGGATTCCGTGTCCTTGGGACCGCCGCAGGCTTCCGGGTGGAATTGGACGGAGCAGGCCGGGATGGTGGTATACCGCAGGCCCTCGCAGGTCCTGTCGTTGACATTTTCAAACCAGAGGGCGGCTCCTTTTGGCAGAGGTTCAGAGCAGACCGCATAGCCGTGGTTCTGGCTGGTGATGGATATCCGGCCGGTTTCCATATTTTTGACCGGCTGGTTGGCGCCGCGGTGACCGTACTTGAGCTTTTCCGTGCGCCCTCCCTGGGCCAGCGCCAGCAGCTGATGGCCCAGGCAGATGCCAAAGAGGGGAATCTTGGTTCCGCAAAGTTTTTTTAGCTCCCGGATCACGCCGGTGTTTTCCTCCGGGTCTCCGGGGCCGTTGGAAAGCAGAACGCCGTCCGGGCGCAGCTTTTGGATGTCCTCGGCCGATGTGCCCGCGGGGACGGCGATCACGTCACAGTGCCGCCTGTTCAGCTCCCGGATGATATTTTCTTTGGCACCGAAATCCCAGAGCACGACCCGGTAACAGGAAAGGGCAGCCGGGAAGGTTTCCGCGGTTTTTCTTGTCACGGCGAGGACGGGGTTCGGAAATCGGTGGGATCTCAGCTCCGCCAGCTCTTCCGGGCGGTAGGGGGGCGCTTTTTTGGTCAGCTTTCCGTTCATGGTTCCGTTCTCCCGGAGCAGCCGGGTCAGCATCCTGGTGTCGATTCCGGCCAGTCCCGGCAGGTTTTTGGCCTGAAAAAAGGTGTCAAGTCCTTCCTGGCTCCGAAAGTTGGAAGGACTGTGACACCATTCTTTTACGATGTACGCGGCGGGGTGGGTGTCCCCGCTCTCAAAGTCGGTGGGAATCACCCCGTAGTTCCCGATTAACGGGAACGTTTGGACGACGATCTGCCCGCAGTAGCTGGGATCCGTCAGGGTCTCCAAGTAGCCGGTCATCCCGGTGGTAAAAACGACTTCGCCGGTGACTTCACCGGTATCTGCGCCGAAGCTGGTTCCTTCCAGATACGTTCCGTTTTCCAGTAATAGATAGGTCGGGGTTTTCACGGGTTCTCCTTTCTAATTTACGTTTCCATATCGTACCGGCTGAGAATCTCTTCGGCAATCTCCCGTTTGGGGACGCGCCGGTCCATGGCTTGCTTTTCTATATAACGGTGGGCTTCCGGTTCCGTCAGTTTTTCGTATTGAATCAGGTAGCATTTGGCCCGGTCCACCAGACGGATATCCTTTAGCTTTTGCTGCATAGCCTCAGAGGCAGGCTGAACCCGCTCTAAGCGGACATGGACTGCCAGCAGGAGGCGGACGGAGCTTTCAAAGGTTTTCTTGCTCATGGCCGGGGAGAAGACAAAAATGCCGTCCTGCTCAAATTTTAGGGAAAGCTCTTTTTCCAGCTCGGATGAGACAGCCAGCATCACGCCTGCGGTGGTTCGGACCGCATCCTTGGCCAGCTCCGTTCCAAAGCCGTCGGGCAGCGGCGTCAGGATCAAAATCAGGGAAAAGTTGTTCTTCGCCATCAGCCGTCTGGCTTCTCCGCAGCTTCCGGCCCGGCAGACAGCGGCGGAAGGCTGAACCGAGGAAAGAAGATTGCTATACATGTCGGCGGCTTTTCGGCTGCCGGATATTAGGAGAATGGGAGTCATCGGTTCACCACCTTTCTTGCTGTTTTGCCGGAACGGGAATCGGCTGCGTCAGATCAAATGGAAGAATGTATTCATCTCATATTGGTGGGAGTCCTCCGCCTGACGGAAGGCTTCCCATTCTTTTCGTTTCTCCGTGAAGTAGGCGGACCGCACGGATTCCGGCAGCACCTTCTTCACAAAGCCGCTCTGCTCCGCCGTATCCAGGGCTTCGGCAAGGCTCCGGGGCAGGGGGTTGATGTCGTGCTCCTTCACGTAGGCCGCGGCCTCATACAGGTTTTGATTGCAGGGCTCAGTCAAAGGCAGTCCCTTTTCGATCCCGTCCAGACCGGCATGGATCAAAAGGGTAAAGGCCAGATACGGATTGCAGGCGGAATCAGCGGAGCGAAGCTCCATGCGGTTATATTCACCGGCGGAGGCGGGGATCCGAATGAGCTGCGACCGGTTCTGGTGGGACCAGGTGATGTAGCCGGGAGCCTCAAACGCTCCCAGACGCCGGTAGGAATTGGTCAGGGGGTTGAGGAAGGCGGTTATTTCTCCCACATGTTCCAGAATGCCGGCGATAAAGCTCTCGGCGCTCTGGGAGTGGCCCGGAGCCATCTCAAAGAGATTTTTTCCTCCCTTGGCCAGGGACAGGTTGATATGCAGCCCATTGCCGCTGCGGGTCAAGATCGGTTTGGGCAGAAAGGAGGCGTACAGCCCGTTCTGAGCGGCCACGGATTTTACCACGGATTTAAATGAGAGGAAATTGTCGGCGGCGGACAGGGCGTCGGAGTATCGGAAATCCACTTCATTTTGTCCTGGCCCCCGCTCGTGATGGGAGGTTTCCGGACGGATGTCCATGTCTTCCAGGGTCAGGCAGATTTCCCGGCGCAGGTTTTCTCCCTTGTCCAATGGCGGGGTGTCGCCGTAACCGGCCTGATCATAGGGAATGGTGGTGGGATTTCCCTCCGCGTCGGTCTGGAACAGATAGAATTCCCCCTCCGTTCCGATCTTGCAGATATATCCCAGATCTGCGCAGCGTTTTACCGCCTGCTTTAGAAGATAACGGCTGTCGGCGGTGAAATCGCTGCCGTCGGGCCGTTTGATGTCACAGTACATTTTCATGACCTGCTCGTAGGGAGACCGCCACGGCAGGATGGAGACGGAGGAGCTGTCCGGCAGGAGAAACAGGTCGGAGCATTCCACGGTTCCAAAGCCCTGAATGGCCGAGGCGTCAAAGGAAATCCCATATTGAAACGCGCGGGGAAGCTCGCCGGGCATGATGGAAATACTTTTCTGCGTTCCAAAGAGATCGCAGAAAGCCAGATGAATAAATTTTACGTCGTTCTCCTTCGCGAATTGTAATACTTCTGAAATGGTATCGTTCATATCGTTTTTCCTTTCCGGAGACGGGGAAATTTGAGAAAGGCGTCCATGAAAGAAAGCCTCCCAAACGGGGTGTGAAAGCCTTATTTCATGAACGCCCTTGTTCATTTGCCAAATTATAGCACGGAGAAATAAGGACGTCAATAAGAAAAATAAAAAAAATTGTATTTTTCTTAAGAAAACAAGGCGAAAATACACGATAGGGGGATGGTTGCCCTCCGGAAGAAAGAGTGCTATAATCAAACCGTTAAAATTTGGCAAAAATGTCTATCAGATGGAAGAAATTTCCCATCGGATAGACGCTCCGCTTCGGATGCGCAGCGATTCCGTTCGGAAGATATTTGCATAAGCAAAGCCGAATCGCGCGCCAAGACTTGCAGGAGCGAGTCTGGAAGATAGAAAGAAAGAAGGATGAGCGACATGACAAAAGTGGATATCGTATCCGGTTTCCTGGGAGCCGGAAAGACAACATTTATCAAAAAGCTGGTTTCCGAGGTTTATGCCGGTGAGAAACTGGTTCTGATTGAAAATGAATTCGGCGAGATCGGGATCGACGGCGGCTTCCTGCGGGACGCCGGGATTGAAGTGACGGAGATGAATTCCGGCTGCATCTGCTGCACCCTGGTGGGGGATTTCAGCGAAGCGCTGAAAAAGGTGCTGGCCGAGTACCAGCCGGACCGCGTGCTGATCGAGCCGTCCGGCGTCGGCAAGCTGTCCGATGTGGCGAAGGCCGTGGAGGCGATCAAAGATCAGGCGGATATTGCCATCGGGAGCCTGATCACCGTGGTGGACGGAAAGAAAGCCAAGATGTATATGAAGAATTTCGGAGAATTCTTTAATAATCAGGTGGAGCACGCCACGACCATCGTGCTGAGCCGGACCCAGATGATGACCGGGGACAAGCTGGATGAGTGTGTACGTCTGCTGAAGGAAAAGAACGGCAAAGCCACGATCATCACAACCTCCTGGGACGCCCTTAGCGGCGAGGCGGTGCGCCATGCCCTGGAGCATTCTTCCAAACCGGAGGAGATGATCCGCCTGGACGAAGAAGAGGAAGAGTGCGGCTGCGGTCATGACCACGAGCATGATCACGGCCACGAATGCGGACATGATCATGAGGAGCACCATCACGATCACGAGTGCGGTTACGACCATGAGGAACACCATGACCACGATCACGATCATGAGGAGCACCATGATCACGGCCATGAGTGCGGCCACGACCATGAGGAACACCATCACGATCACGAATGCGGGCACAACCATGAGGGACATGATCACGGTCATGACCATGAGGAGCACCATCACGATCACGAATGCGGGCACGATCATGAAGAGCACCATCACGACCATCATCATGACCATCACGGGCATCATCACCATCATGCGGATGAAGTGTTCACGAGCTGGGGAACCGAGACGGCCCATCTCTACGACCGGCAGGAGCTGGAAGCCGTATTGAAAGATTTGGCGGAGACAGCCACGTACGGCACGGTTCTGCGGGCGAAGGGGATTGTGGCTGCCGCCGATGGGAGCTGGCTGGAATTCGATCTGGTTCCTATGGAGTATCAGATCCGTGCGGGCCAGCCGGACTACACCGGAAAGCTCTGCGTCATCGGTACGGATCTGGCGGAGGATGCGCTGAAGAAGGCATTCCATATTTAAGGAGGATACCATGGCGGTAGAATTATATATTTTTACCGGGCTTTTGGAGAGCGGAAAAACTTCGATGCTGAAGGACGCCCTGAAAAGCCCGGATTTCCGGGACGGCGGGCCGACTCTGATCATTTCCTGCGAGGAGGGCGAGGAAGAATATTCGGAAGAATTTCTCGCGGAGACGGACGCTGCATTGGTCCGGCTGGAGGAGGAGAGCGAGCTGACCACAGAACGCCTGATGGCTTTTGACGCGGCCCATCAGCCACGCCAGGTGATGATGGAGTACAACGGCACCTGGGGCGTGGATAAGATTCTGGACCTGGCCCTGCCGCGGGGATGGCAGGTATACGGCGTCTATGCGACGGTGAACGGCGAGACCGCGGAACTGTATCTGGCCAATATGCGGACCATGTTTATGGAGCCACTGTTTCCTGCGGGGCTGATTATTTTTAACCGGTGCGGGGATGATCTGGACCGGAAGAAATTCCGCAGGAATATCAAGGCAGTCAACTCCCGCGCCCAGATTGTCTTTGAGCGGCCCGACGGGACGCAGATCGAGGAGACCGAGGAAGACCTTCCCTTTGACTGGAAGGCGGACAAGGTGGAAATCGAAGATATGGATTACGGGATCTGGTATATCGACGCCATGGAACATCCGGAGCACTACGAGGGAAAGACTATCCGGTTTCTGGCCCAGGTATACCGGGCGCCCCATCTTGGACGGAAAGCCTTCGTGCCGGGACGTTTCGTGATGACATGCTGCGCCAATGACATTCAATTCCTTGGATTTATCTGTCACTATGACTCGGTGCTTCCCTACAAGACCAGAGACTGGGTTCATGTGGAAGTGGAGTTCGGCGTGGAGTACCACCGCCTTTACGGCGAAGAAGGCCCGGTGCTGCATCTGAAAAAGATCGAAGGGGCGGCAAAACCGATAGATGACGTGGTCTCTTTTAATTAAAGCCAAATAAAAAATCCGGAGATTTCAGGAATCTTCGGGTTTTTTATTGCGCTCCATGGCGATCCGGGAGAGCATGGAGGATTGATCCGGCCAATACTTTAGATGAAGATGAATAAATAGTCAGAATAACACGAGGCGAAAATGCTATTTAATAAAATATTTCTTGCGTTCGCCTGAAAAATGTGTTACGGTTATCCTATCATTGTTTCTGCGAGCTTATGGTTTTTGCTCTTATTGAAAGGAATTCAATTTTTTTCGTGAGAGATCAGAAAGGAAGCCGGATATGACTTGACGATAGATGAAATCCGGAAGGAGAAGAAAAGGATGAAAAAAAGATTTTTTTCAAGCTGCTTTATTTTCATTTTGATGCTATTTCCATTGCCGGTCTATGGGAATCATTCTTCGAGTGCGGAACCTAAAACCGAACCGGCCATTATTGAAATAGCGAATGGAACATTCTATCTGGATTTGAAAGGAACTTACTATATCTATTTTGGCAAATCGGACTGTCCGGAGTGTCAGGAATTTGAGAAGGTTCTTGAAAATGTTCTTGCTGAGAACCAATGGGTTGTCTATTCCTATGATACGTCCCAATGGAAAGAATCGCCGAAATATGATTATGTCTTAAAGCGATTTCATGTGGACTGGATCCCCCTATTAGTAAAAACGTTGGACGGAGAATATGTTTCAGCTTACAGATATGATTCCAGTCAGCCGGAGCAAGCGAAAGCGGATTTGGAGGCGTTTTTCATTCCCAAGGAAACGGGCGTTGGCGCAGTTACTACGGAATCCAATCATCCCATGGATTTCAGCGGAAAACTTCTGGGCGTCGTATTTTTGACGATGGCAGGGAATGTTCTCTACCTCTTCTTCCGTAGAAAAAAATTGGGGGAATATAAAGGAAAAGGTACAATCGGTATCACTATATTGAACTGTTCCGGGCTTCTGGTCCTGAATTATTTGATTGGAGTGATCGGATTTGGTTTCGGACTCCAGTATGGGGCGGCAGCTGATGATAGCATCCTGGCGCAAATTGGTACAAGAACAGCTATGTTTATTACTCCGGCGCTTTACATCGTAATTCTGTTCTTATGTGCTTGGATCTACGATGGCGGAAGGCGCTTGAGGAAAGAAAAGCAGTAGTGTGCCCACAATCGAAGAACATCATCGGCAATTTTGCCGGTGGTGTTTTTTTTTGAAAAAAATCCTTGCCATTTTCTTGGAATATGGTATAATGAAGGACGTGGATGGAGATATAGCTCAGCCGGGATGAGCGTTCGCCTCACACGCGAGAGGTCGTGGGTTCGAGCCCCACTGTCTCCACTCGGTTCCCATACGGGAACCGTTCTTTATCTAATCAATCCACTATGGGGGCGTGGCTCAGCTGGGAGAGCGTCGCGTTCGCAACGCGAAGGCCGAGGGTTCGAATCCCTTCGTCTCCAGGAAATCAAACGTAATAAACGTTATGAAAAAAACTCCGATTGTATCGGAGTTTTTTGTTATAATGAAGGAAGATACTATACGCGGAGCAACGAATCCCTAGGATTCCCGTCCTTCCGATCCATACTCCAACCGTCGCAAATCAGGTCGCGGATGGTCTGCATGGATAAATCCACGGATGCAATCTCGTCCGCACAGCGTTTCAATTCTTTTCGAATCAGCGTTTCATGTTCAATTTCCTGCTTGTATTTTAATTGATGCTCTAACGTCGCCCAAAAATCAATGGCAATGGTCCGAATCTGAATCTCTGCGCGGAAACCGGAGCTGGGCCCCTCTCTTATCCTGACTTTCAAATGCAGGCTCCGGTATCCGTTGGGTTTCGGAAAGGCAATGTAATCTTTGATCTCGTCAACCTCGAATTCCGGACGCGCCTTTAGCCAATCGGAAACCTGATACACGTCGTCAATAAAAGAACAGACAATCCGCAGTCCGATGATATCGTACAATTCCGTTAGAGCCGCAGACCGGTTTTTCTCCCATCCGCAGCGCTCCAGCTTTTGCAGAGCGCTGTCCGGCGATTTTATCCTGGAAGTGCAATAAATAACAGGCTGGATCATCCGGCCGTCTTCTGCCGCAAGCACATATTGATCTGCAATTCTCAAAAGCATCTCTTCGGCGCTTTTCATGGCGGGAAGCTGCTCTGCATAAAACTCCTCAAAAGTCAAATCCATCCTCCTTCTTGATTGCCACTCTGTCAGAACCCGTTTTTGCTCATAATATCTCATATGGTAACAGAGGAACATTAATTGAAATTAAAATTTATCTGCAAAAAAATATCTGCTTCACAGCGGTTTTTTTAAGTTGAGTTATAGTTCCCTCCCTATACTGTCAGCATACGGACAGAGGGAAAAAGCCATCCGGCAATGGAGCGGAGTAGGGCAAGTTTACCTGGGAGCAGGGGTCCGCAAGAAAATTAATCGAAGGGAGGGATGAGATTTTGTCGCAAAGACGAATCGCAATGATACCGGCATACGAGCCGGGACACGGATTCCCGGATTTGATTCGGGAAATAAATAACGCTGGTTTTACGGTCGTTGTCGTGGATGATGGAAGCGGCGAGCAGTATGCTGACATATTCAAGAAAGTTAAAGCATATGCAAGGGTTTTGACCCACAAAGAAAACCAAGGGAAAGGCTGCGCGCTGAAAACAGGCCTTCGCTATATCGCAGAGCACTTTCCGGAAAACAGCATCCTTGTGACCATGGATTCAGATGGTCAGCATCGGGTCGGCGATGCGGTCCGGCTGTGCCGGAACGCGGAGAAAAATCCGGGCGCTCTGATTCTGGGAAGCCGCAGGATGAAAGGAAACGTACCGATCCGAAGCCGGTTTGGAAATACAATAACCCGGCTGGTGTATCGGATCTCCACAGGCGAAAAAGTTTATGACACGCAAACCGGATTGCGGGCTTTCAGCGGAAACCTTGTTTCGTTTCTTCTCACGATTCCCGGCAAGAGGTATGAATATGAGATGAATGTTTTGCTTGAGTCCGCCAGATTGCAGATCCCAATCGTAGAGATGGAAATTGAAACCATTTACATGGATCATAATGCGGGCTCCCATTTCGATACTTGGAAGGACTCTTACCGGGTATATAAGGAGATCCTCCAATTCTCCGCCTCATCCTTCGCCGGCTTCCTGGTAGATTACACCTTATACAGCCTTCTGACTCTTCTGACAGCCGGTTTTCCCGCTGCGGTTAGCCTGCGGCTGTCGAACATTGGCGCGCGAATTGTCAGCGCAAGCGTCAACTATACGATCAACCGCACCCTGGTATTTAAGTCAAAAAATGGTGTGATTCAGTCGGCCGGACAATACATTCTGCTGGCGGCCGTGATTTTGATCGGGAATACCATAGTGCTGGATTTTTTTGTGAATACGGCAGGGGTCAATCGTTTTTTTGCCAAGCTGGCGGCGGAGCTTATCTTTTTTTCACTGAGCTGGCTGGCGCAGCGATGCCTGATCTTCCGAAAGAATCCGGACAGCGGATCCGGGCAGGAAGATGTCCGCGGCAGATAGGCGCTTCCCGATTTGGGGAGAACCTCCCGTTTTAAGGCTTCGGTTGGGAGCGGGGATAAAAGAGGAGGGAAGGGGCTTGTATTTTCATAAAAACGGCAAGGAGGCGATGGGATGAGAAAACATGTATGGGCTATTGCCTATGGCCTGCTCCTGACAGCATTTACGGCGTATATTCTCCTCGACACTTTTGTAATCACAAAGGTCTATTCCGTTGTAGAGAACGAGACGTCTGCGGAAATGGTTCCGGATACCGGCGTCCAGGAGGTAAAAAATAAGGAGGGTTCCACGGAGGAGAAGGCGGAAGCAGTTATAACTGATACGTCCTACCAGGATGAAAATATCAGCGTCACAATAACCGAATATCGGGAGTACGACAGTTCCATCTATGTTGCGGAGGTCAAACTCTCTTCCGCGGAGTATTTGCGGACGGCATTTGCCCAGAACTCCTATGGAAAAAATGTGACGGAGAAAACTTCGGTGACAGCAAAAAAAAACGGCGCGATCCTTGCCGTCAACGGGGACTATTACGGCGCGCAGGAACAGGGATACGTCCTGCGCAACGGCGTCCTTTACAGGGAGACAGCTTCCGCGGAACAAGAGGATCTTGTCATTTATGAGGACGGCTCCTTTGAGATCATCACAGAGGGCGGCACATCAGCCGAGGCGCTGCTCCAAGCCGGGGCAAGGCAAATCCTCTCCTTCGGGCCGGCATTGGTGAAAGAGGGCGGCATCGTTATAACGAGAGACGAGGAAGTGGGCAAGGCCAAGGCCAGCAATCCCCGTACCGCGATCGCCATAGTAGACGAGCTGCATTATCTGTTTCTTGTATCCGATGGACGTACAGACGAGAGCAGCGGTTTAAGCCTATATGAGTTGGCGGAGTTTGCCCAGAGCCTGGGGGCGCAGACCGTATACAATTTGGACGGAGGGGGTTCGTCGACCATGTATTTTAACGGGAAAATCATTAACAACCCCACTTCCAGTGGAAAAAGTGTGAAGGAGAGGAGCGTGAGCGACATTGTATTTATTGGTTACTGAGAAAAAGCCGGGGGTTCTTAAAAAAGAGGCGTTCATCTATCTTTTGATTTCGCTTGTCTGCATGATTTTCGGCGCGGTGTATGAGGTTTTCAGCCATGGAGTATACTCTCCTTATATGGTCTGCGCTTTTGCGGCGCCTCTGACCGGCGGAACATTAATGTTCCTTCTCCTGGACCGCGCCAATCAAAAAGTGATGCCGGGAAGGATTCCGCTTCAGCTGTATCATGCGGGTATCGCCACACTCACGGTGGGAAGCATCGTCCAAGGCATTTTGGAGATCTACGGAACGACAAACCGGCTTCTTTCTCTATATTGGGCAGTCGGGGCCTGCCTGCCGGCGGCCGGCGCAATTTTATATATGGGGGGAATCTTCATGGGCGGCGATCCGGAATAATATCCGCCAAGTTCCGCCGTATCCCAGAGGAAAGATCGGAAAGGTTCAGTTAAGTAATTTGCAAAAAGTAAAGTTGACAGAAGAAGAGACGGGCCTGTATAATTGTGATAGGTCAAAAGACAGCGGAAAAAGGAACAGAGATACGAATGCCGTCCGGGCCGAAAAGAACACCCTTTCTGGGAGGTCACCATGGATTTACAAAGAATTCTTGAAATCATCGCAGAATATGCCATTCTCTTTTTTGACTATGCAGGCGTGCTGGTGCTTATCGTCAGCGGTATCCGGGGCGTGGTCCATTTTTTTAGGCGGGATCCGGCCATTCGGCTGAACCTGGCGAAGGGGATGGCAATCAGCCTGGAATTTAAGCTGGGCGGCGAGATTCTCCGGACTGTGGTGGTGCGTACCTTTGAAGAGATCGCCATTGCCGGAGCGATCATCCTGCTTCGGGCCGCCCTGGCGATCCTGATTCACTGGGAGATCAAAGTGGAGGAAAACAGCAGAAAGGCCGAAGCATCCGGCTTATCCGATGATCCGCATTCCTTTTGATCACACGGTTCCCACGCCAAAAAACCGGGAAGTTTTCCCGGTTTCCAGTTAAGCCTATCCGCTAGGAGATCCCGTTCAGTTCCTGATACAGGTTCTTGGCAAAGGAATCCGTCATCCCGCTGATATAGTCGGTCACAAGGAGAAAACGCAGATATAAATTATATCCATCGTCGTCCTCCCGCCGGCAGGATAGATAATCGCTCCGATAGTTTTCTGAAATCAAATCGGTATATTTTCTGCCGGCCGCAGACTGCGTCCCTTTTTCCGGGGCTTCCCCGAAATAGAGCACGGCTGGGACAAATTGATCCAGAAGAAAGGTCAGGATGGTCTGAGCGGACAATTCCAGCTTGACGATTCCGGACGAGTGATAGGCAAAGCGGTTCATGGCGTTTTTCAGCGCCTCGATTGAAAATTCATGATACGTTCCCGCAAACAAGTCGCAGGGATATTCCCCGTTCATAATCGATATATAATTTCTCGTAAAGCCAAAAGCAGCGCAGTACATCAGCCATCCGCGGGCGTATCGGACCCAATTGTTAAATGTGCAGAGATCCTGTTCCCTGGCGCGGCCTTTGTTTCTGACGGCTACGCTGAGTGGGGAAATGAGCTGCATGGCTTTGGGCGGAATTTTTCGGTCCTGTTTCCGGGCAATGCGGTGCAGTTCTTCTTCAAAAAAATCCACAAATTGTTCCAGAGAAAATAATCCTTTTTTAAACGCGTCCTCCAAATCCGCCGTGGCATAGGCGATATCATCCGCTGCTTCCAGCAGATAGGTCAGCGGATGGCGGGCCATCTGAGAGTCCGTCTTGGTGCCCAAGGATTCGGCGATGGCCAAAAGAGCCTGCTCTTCCGCGGCAAAGTAACCGTTTTTGTGCAGCCGGATGTCGGCTGCATTTTTGTCAAAGCGGACGGAATCCGTGGGGTATTTTAACAGCGTATGGATCACTGCATTTGTCAGGTTCAGATCCCCGGCGGAGCTGTTGCAGGATTTCAGCAAGAGGCGCAGGCTTTGGGCGTTGCCCTCAAAGTGTTCCAGATCCCCGCGCATCTGCGGGGTCAGCAGGGTGGAGATTTCCTTCCCGGCAAAGGAAAAAGAGGGATCCGCGAAATGCTTTTGAAACCAGCTCCCGATTACGGTCTCGCCGAAATGGCCGAAGGGCGGGTTTCCCAGATCATGGAGCAGGCCCGCGCACATCAAGATTTCACCCATCCGTTTCGGCGTGGCCTCTTCCATAGGGAAGGCGGTTTTCTGGGAATGCTTGTTGTCCGACAGATAGGTGCAGACCATGGTTCCCAGCTGCTTCGCGGTCATCGATACCTCGATAGAGTGGGTGAGCCGGGTTCGGATAAAATCGCTCTTATCCAGAGGGAAGACCTGGGTTTTATCCTGAAGGCGGCGAAATGCGGAACTCGCCACGATTTTTTTGTAATCTTTCTCAAAGCCGCTGATATTATATTTTCCCCATTCTCTCGGTTCTGGGATTCGGTCGGGTACCAGGCGGTCTTCTTTCAGCAGACAATGCCAGTCCATAGATCCATGCCTCCTTTTTTCATATGCGTTTCTACAAATATGGTTTCTCCTGACAGTATACTACGCAGACAAAAAATCGGCAAGATTCGTGTCGAAATTAGGCGGAAGTGTTGAGTTACAACATTCTTCGAATCCGTTCCATGGCCTCTGCCGTATCCTCCGGCGTTCCGAAGGCCGTCAGGCGGAAAAATCCTTCTCCGCCCGCCCCGAAGCCGCAGCCTGGCGTGCCGATGACCTGGGCCTGTTCCAGGAGCCGGTCAAAGAATTCCCATGAGCTTTGACCCTGCGGGCATTTCATCCAGAGATAGGGGGAGTGCACGCCTCCGGTATGCCAGACTCCGGCTTCCTTTAGCACGCGGTGCATCAGGCGTGCGTTGGACTGGTAGACCGATAGGATCTTCCGGCAGGCGGCAAGCCCTTCCTCCGAGAAGGCGGCTGCGGCTGCCTTCTGAACGGGATAGGAGACGCCGTTGAACTTGGTCGTCTGGCGGCGGAGCCACATGGAACGCAGGGAGAGCCCGTCCCGGATCAGTTCTCCGGGAACCACCGTGTAGCCGCAGCGTGTGCCGGTAAAGCCTGCGGTCTTGGAGAGAGAGCATACCTCAATGGCACAGGTCCTGGCGCCTTCAATCTCATAGATGCTGTGGGGGAGAGACGGATCGGTCACAAAAGCTTCGTAGGCGGCGTCGAACAGGATGACGGCGCCCTGGCGGTTGGCGTAGTCCACCCACTCGGAGAGCTGCTCTTTCCGGTAGACGTTGCCGGTCGGGTTGTTGGGGGAGCATAGGTAGATGATGTCGGCCTTCTGCTCCGGATCCGGCATGGGAAGAAAATCGTTCTCCGGGACGGCGGACAGATAGGAGATGCGGCGGCCCGCCATCTGGTTGGTATCCCGGTATACCGGATAGACCGGATCGGGGATCAAAACCGTGTTGTCCGCATCAAACAGGTCCAGGAGATTGCCCAGATCACACTTGGCTCCGTCGCTGACAAAAAGATCGCTCAGCGGGATATCCACGCCGAAGCGCCGGTAATAGGACTGGATCGCTTCCCTTAAAAAAGGGTACCCCTGTTCCGGACCGTAGCCGTGGAATCGGGCCGGATCCCCCTGGCCTGCGGCCGCCTCGGTGAAGGCGCGGGTCACCGGCTCCGGGAGCGGCCTGGTAACGTCGCCGATGCCGAGGCTTAAGATCCGCTGGTCCGGGTGAGCCTTCTCGTAGGCCGCTCTTTTGGCCGCGACTTGGGAAAATAGGTAGCTGGTTTCTAAAGACCGGTAATTTTCATTGATTTTCATGGGAACTCCCCCTTGATATTGGCAGAAAGCCAGAGGCAAATCCCGCCTGCCCCTGACGGATTCTTAGGAAAAAGCGCTCCTGACGCAGATACAAAACCTTTACTTGGCGGCATAGAGCTGCTGATAAGGACTGCTGCTGTTCGGCGTAATCACATAGAAGGGCTTTTTTCGTATCTCCTCCATGGATTCTCCGAACAGGCGGCAGAACTGTTCCAGCGCCGGCTGGATTTCTTTGAGGTCGGCTTCCTCCGCCGGGCGGCTGGTAAGGCGGGAAGAGAAGTCGGATGGAAGATGTTCGGCCCGCAGGTAAATCCGGCCGCCGTACATGCCCATGCCGCAGAAATTGTTCACCGGAACCGGATCCTTAGAATGAAGACCCAGCACGAGGATGGTGCCGCCGGACTGATATTCTCCGAGGAAGCTTCCGGCTGTCCCTCCCACAACGAGCAGGGGCTTTTGCTCCCCATATTCTTTCATGTGGATGCCGGCCCGGTAGCCGACATTCCCGTGGACAAAGATGCTGCCGCCCCGCATGGAATACCCGGTGGCGTCGCCCGACAGGCCGTCGATGCAGATCAGGCCCTCGTTCATCGTATCCCCCACGGCGTCCTGGGCGTTTCCGTGGACAAGGATGGTTCCTCCGTTCAGATAAGCGCCGAGGGCGTTGCCGGGCGTGCCGAAGATCTCCACCTGCTGGTCCGCCAGGCCGTCGCCGATATAGCGCTGGCCGCAGCAGCCGTGGATTTCAACGGGACTATTTCCGGCGGAACGGATGGCCTCATTGATCGCCTGAAAATCCAATAACTCTGCTTGTATCACCATATTTGCCTCCTTATTCTCCGGCATGCTTGATGCCCAGGATGGAAAGCTCCCGGTCGGAGAGCCCGATTCCCCGGAGCATCATCCGGTTTCCGCGGAGGGCCTCCACGGAATTAATTCCCATGCCGCCCATCATTTCCTTGATTTCTCTGGTCCAGGCGGTGACCAGATTCACCAGCCGCCCGGCGCCTTCCTCCGGGTCCAGACGCTTTACCAAATCCGGCTGCTGCGTGGCGATCCCCCAATTACATTTCCCGGCATGGCAGGACCGGCAGAGATGGCAGCCCAAGGCCAGAAGAGCCGCGGTTCCGATATAGACGGCGTCGGCCCCCAGGGCGATGGCTTTTACCACATCCGAGCTCTCCCGGATGCTTCCGCCTGCGACGATGGATACGTCACCGCGGATTCCCTCTTCCCTCAGCCGCTGATCCACGGCGGCCAGCGCCAATTCAATCGGAATCCCGATGTTGTCCCGGATCCGGGCCGGCGCCGCCCCGGTGCCGCCGCGGAATCCGTCGATGGCAATGATGTCCGCACCGCTGCGGGCAATGCCGCTGGCAATGGCGGCAATGTTGTGTACGGCAGCCACTTTGACCAGAATCGGTTTTTGATATCCAGTGGCTTCTTTCAGGGAATAAACCAATTGCCGCAGGTCTTCAATGGAGTAGATATCATGGTGCGGGGCCGGTGAAATTGAGTCCGCACCCTGGGGGATCATCCTGGTTTTGGAAATATCCCCGGCGATTTTTGCGCCGGGCAGATGGCCCCCGATGCCCGGTTTTGCGCCCTGGCCCATTTTGATCTCAATGGCCGCGCCGGTATTCAGGTATTGCTTGTGGACGCCGAATCTCCCGGATGCCACCTGGACAATGGTGTTGCTTCCGTATTGATACAGATCCTCGTGGAGGCCGCCCTCGCCGGTGTTGTAGCAGATTCCAAGTTTTTCCGCTGCCTTAGCCAGCGCTTTATGGGCGTTTAAGCTGATGGAGCCGTAGCTCATAGCGGAAAACAGAATCGGCGTGTCGAGGGAGAGGCCGGGGGACAGCTCATTTTTCAGCCGGCCGTCCGGACCGCGGTGGACCTGATGCGGTTTTTTTCCAAGGAAGGTTCTGGTCTCCATGGGCTCCCGAAGCGGGTCGATGGGCGGATTTGTGACCTGGGAAGCATTGACCAGGATTTTGTCCCAGTAGACCGGATATGGTTTCGGCGTTCCCATGGCGGCTAAAAGTACGCCGCCGCTGTCAGCCTGGCGGTAAATATCATGGATGGTTTCCTCACCCCAGTTGGCATTGGGACGGAAGGTGTGGTCGGATTTTACGATTTTCAGCGCGCGGGTCGGACAAAGGGCGACGCAGCGATGGCAGTCCACGCATTTGGCCTCGTCCGCCAGCATTCGTCCGTGTTCCTTATCAAAGCGGTGGACTTCGTTGGCGCACTGCCGTTCACAGAGGCGGCAGTGGATGCAGCGGTCCTCCTTTCGGATGATTTCAAATTCCGGGTAGATCATTGACACTGGCATAGCTTTTCCGCTCCTTCCTTCTTTTTGTTCAGGCGCACAATAACCGGTTCGCCGCCCCTGGGCGCCCAGAGACGGTCCAGCTCCGGCTCAACGGCCCGGATCGCGCATTCTTCGCTGGCTACGTAAAAAAGATCCCCTTTTTCCGCGGCCACCATGGAGCGGAGTTTCAATCTGTCGTTCAGAGCCATCAGGCCGCCCTCGAAACCAAACAGGATTGAGAACGGGCCGGTGACCAAAAGACTGGAGAACACATTGCGCAGATAGGTGTACGCCTCCCGGTCCTCCGGCAGCTGCCGCGCGATTGTACTCCAAAACGGCGCGGCCACCACATGGGCCGCTTCTTCCAGTGTCAGCCCCTGACGGCGGAGCAGGTAGTCAAAGATATAGGTAATCACTTCGGTGTCGGTCTGAAGCGTACAGCGGTAGCCGAACATCTCCACCCAGCGCCGGTTGGCATCGTAGGAGGAGATTTCACCGTTATGTACGATGGAGTAGTCCAGCAGGGAGAAGGGGTGAGCCCCTCCCCACCAGCCAGGGGTGTTGGTGGGATACCGGCCGTGGGCGGTCCAGCAGTAGCCTTCATATTCTTCCAGGCGGTAAAATTCTCCGACATCCTCCGGATATCCGACAGCTTTAAAGACGCCCATATTTTTTCCGCTGGAAAAGATATAGGAACCGGAAATCTCCGAATTCACTTTGATGACGCAGCGGGCTACGTACTCTTTTTCATCCAGCTGGCTGGCCGCAAGTTTGTGAGGAAGCGGAAGCGCAAAATACCGCCAGATCTGCGGTTCATCGATGACGCCGGCCACTTTCTTGGTGGGAATTTTGGACAGATTGACGATCTCGAAATGCTGATCCAAAAACTCCTCGCAGCTCTGCCGGGCGGCGGAAGTCTCATAAAAGATGTGGAGCGCAAAGCAATCTTGAAATTCCGGATAGATTCCGTATCCGGCGAAGCCGCCGCCGAGGCCGTTGCTTCTATCGTGCATGACAGCGATGGAGGTTACGATTTTATCGCCTGCGACCGGCGTTCCGTTTTTGGAAAAAATCCCGGAAAGCGCGCAGCCGGATGGAATTCGGATTTGACCTTCTTTTTTCATGTCATCCCTCATTTCTGATAGTTTCATTCACAGATAAAGAAAAAGACGCCGTCCCAGAATTTCCGTTGGGGAGAGGGGAGGAAATCCTGGTTCGAACGCCTTTGTTCTTCTCAGGAATATAGCATAAAGAAACGAAGAAGTCAATGCAAAAAATAGAAAAAAGATTATTTTTTATCGTAAAATAATAAAAATACGAAATAAAAATAAGAGAAAAGAAAAGGAAAAGATAAAAAAGGGATTGACAGAGATGGAAAAATATGATATAGTCACCGGCAAGTAGCAAAGGCGCTGCGGGAAGAATCCCGTGGCGCTTTTTTGTATTATGGGAAATTTCATTTAAAACATCAGACCGGATTTTTTCCGGAAGAGGACAGAAAGGAGCAAATATGACGGAACAGACAAAAAAAGCAGAAGCGACCGCCTCCATTCCGGAGCTATTTGGCAGTATGGTATTCAATGACCAAGTGATGAAAGAGCGTCTTCCCAAGGACACTTATAAAGCTCTGCGCAGGACCATGGAGCTTGGAAAAAAGCTGGATCCCAGCGTGGCCAATGTGGTGGCAAACGCCATGAAGGATTGGGCGGTGGAGAAGGGGGTCACCCATTTTACCCACTGGTTCCAGCCCATGACCGGTATCACGGCGGAAAAGCATGACAGCTTTATCTGCCCGGATGGGGACAGCGCGGTGATTATGGAATTCAGCGGCAAAGAGTTGGTAAAAGGAGAACCGGACGCATCCAGTTTTCCGTCGGGCGGACTGCGCGCCACCTTTGAGGCCAGAGGCTATACGGCCTGGGACCCGTCTTCCTACGCTTTTATTAAAGAAAACACCCTCTGCATTCCCACTGTCTTCTGTTCTTACGGCGGGGAGGCGCTGGATAAAAAGACGCCGCTGCTCCGCTCCATGGAGGTGATCAACAAACAGGCGCTCCGGATTCTCCGCCTGTTTGGCGATACCGCCACGACCCGCGTCATCACAACGGTTGGACCGGAGCAGGAATATTTTCTGGTGGATGCGGAAAAATTCCGCCAGAGAGAGGACTTGATGCTCTGCGGGCGGACGCTGTTCGGAGCCATGGCGCCCAAGGGACAGGAGCTGGAAGATCACTATTTTGGTACGATCAAGCCCAGGGTGGCTAAATTTATGGAGGACCTGGACCGGGAACTTTGGAAACTGGGGATTTTCGTCAAGACCGAGCACAATGAGGTCGCCCCGGCCCAGCATGAGTTGGCGCCGGTTTTCACCGACACGAACCTGGCCACGGACCACAACCAGCTGACCATGGAAATATTAAAGCGTGTGGCGGCCCGCCACGGCATGGCCTGCCTGCTTCACGAGAAACCCTTTGAAGGGATCAACGGCAGCGGCAAGCACAACAACTGGTCGATTTCCACCAATACCGGCGTCAACCTGCTGGAGCCGGGGGATTCCCCTAAGGAAAACGCACAGTTCTTGTTGTTTCTGACCGCCGTGATCAAGGCGGTGGACGAATACCAGGATCTGCTCCGGGTAGCGGTTGCCAGCGCCGGGAATGATCACCGCCTGGGGGCCAATGAAGCGCCCCCGGCCATTGTCTCCATGTTTTTGGGCGACGAGCTGACGGAAATTTTAAAATCCATTGAGAACGGGACACCCTACAGCCAAAGGGATGCGGAGGTCATGAAAGTGGGAGTTCATATCCTGCCCCGTTTCCCCAAGGACACCACGGACCGGAACCGTACGTCGCCGTTTGCGTTTACCGGAAATAAATTTGAATTCCGGATGCTGGGTTCCGATCTTTCGATTGCAGGCCCCAACATCATACTAAATACGATTGTGGCCGAGGAGCTGTGTCAGTTTGCCGACCAGCTGGAGGGGGCGGAGCATTTCGAGGAAGCTCTGCAAGAGCTGATCCGAAAGACTATCTCCGAGCATAAACGGATTATTTTCAACGGCAACAACTATTCGGAGGAATGGGTCGCGGAGGCCGAAAAGCGCGGGCTGATGAACCTGCGGACGACAGCTGACGCCCTGCCTTCCTTTATCGCGGAAAAGAACCTGGCGCTGTTTACCAAGCACAAAATCTTCACCACGGCGGAGCTGCATTCCCGCTATGAGATTTTGATGGAGGTTTACTGCAAGAAGCTTCACATTGAGGCGGCTACCATGGTGGATATGGTTCACCGTCAGATCCTTCCCGCCATTGCGCGGTATTCCTGTGATCTGACCAGAACAGCTCTGGAAAAACGCCAGCTCTCCTCCGATATCCCTTGTGATTTCGAGCTGGGGACCGTAAAAGAACTGTCCGAACAGGCTTCCCGGCTGAGAAGTTCTGTGGTGGAGCTGGAGGATGATCTCCTGACCGCAGAGGAATTTCCCGGCGTAACGGAGCGCGCCGCCCATTACCGGGATGTCGTTCTCTCCGATATGGCAAAGGTCCGGGAGGCTGCGGACGGCGCCGAGGTGGTGACCGCCAAAGCATACTGGCCGTTCCCGGATTACACGGATCTGCTGTACAGCGTGATGTAAAGCGCGGACTTCGCCAATGGGGCGGATGACGCCGGATCAATTTTAACTTTGTTTCTCCTCCTTATTATTTTAAGTACACTTTCATACAAAAAGGGGATGCCGTCCATGGGCGGCATCCCCTTTTTGTATGCTTCCTTTGAGTTAGGAGTCAAATTCCGGATAGGCATTCGGGTCCGGCGGCGGGCATTCCGGCGGGGTCCATTCATAGTTGTCGGTCAGATAATCATACATCTTCTGAATCTTTTCATGAATCTCCGGAAGGGACGGCAGGCCGTGGAAAAATTTGGCCGGCTCCGCCCGCCAGTATAAATCGTCGTTGGCCAGGTTTTCGACGAGCGCATGGTTTAAAGCGACGATATAGACCATCTGCCCCGGTTTCATCCGGTGAGGACGGTGGGTGATGTCGACGACATAATCTTCGATGACCGGGCCGCGGTAGGTCTCCACTTCCGTGCGGCCTTCCATTTTCTTTATCTCTTCATAATCTTTTTCCGTGAACAGATCCGAAATATTCATCTCTCAGCCTCCTTCTTGTTTGTCCTTATTATAAACAAATTGATTCGGGGATGCAATGGGAGGAAAAAGAAATCTTTTGCCGTATTGCAGATTGACCGGCGGTCCCGTATACTAAAGAGAGAGGAGGGGAGCAAGATGGAATTATTGATTATCATTTTTGTGGTCGGCGTGTTCGCCTTGAACCAGGCGGAGACGAAACGGAAACAGGAAAAGAACCGGCAGGCGGCAGCCGCCAGGACACAGGCACGCCCGGCCGCAAAACCTGTGAGGCGCACGGGCCGCTATGGGGCAGATGGAACCTGGCCGGCAGATCCCGGAAGACGGGAGCCGGAGGCAAAAGAGCAGAGAGAGCCATCGTACCGGCAGGCGGCGTCCGCCTATCCGGACCGGACGCTTCCTCATCCGGATCTCTGTGAGGATTCCTGCAAGTGGAGCTTTCGGAACAAACGGCAGGGAGAGGATGAGTTGGAAGCGTTGATTCGGCGGAATCATGAGCATGAGAAGCATCTGGAGCAGAGGCTGATGGTTCAGGATAAAAACAACGGATGAGTGAGAGATCAGACGGGAGTTTTTTCCCTGAGGCAGGCTTCCGGCAGGATGGTTCCGTTCTCTAAATAAAGGGTTCGATGAGGGATTCTATCCATCAAATGCTCCCGTTCCACGGACATCAAAATGATCTTTCGCTCCCTCAGCTTAAGGAGATGCGGGAACATCCAGTCCAAATCATCTGCGGAGGCATAGGTAAACGGTTTGTCCAACAACAGGACCGGCGCTTCCGAGTGCAGTGTATTGGCGAGCAGAACCCTCTTTTTTATCGCGCCGGGAAGTTCGCCCAGCGTCTGGCCTGCAAAGTTTTCCAGCCCAAACCGCCGGATCAGAGAGGACGCCTTGCCGCGGGCCTGATCCGGTTCCAGGCGCTGTAAAATTCCCGTATAAATCAGGTAGTGGGAAAGGGTAAAGCTGTCCGGAAACAGAGGAAATCGGGAGAAATAGGCCAGATGGTTTTGATAGGCCCGTCCCAGGGCCATGATGTCGTATCCGAGAAAACGGATTTCTCCATGATCCGGAGCGTTCTTTCCGGTCAAAAGGCTTAGCAGAAGCGTTTTTGCGCTGGCGTCAGACCCGGACAAGAGATGAATCCCCTCGGAAAACGAGGCGGTAAAGTGGTAGCGAATCCCATCAGAATCTTGAGATACCTGAAGCATTTCCAATTCCATGCAATGGATCCTCCGTTTCTATGATACAGTGTTTCATTATAGCAGGATATTCGTAGTTTGACCATAGATTTTCGTAAAATCAAAAAAAACTATGCGCGTTTCGATAAAGTGTGCTAGACTGAAAGAAACGCAAAGCGTTCCAATATTAATTTATGACAGGAGGTTCACTGTTATGAAACCATTTACGTATTATACGCCGACAAAGGTATTCTTTGGTGAGGATGCGGAATCCCATATTGGAGAAGCCTTGAAAAGTCGCGGTGTTAAAAAAGCTCTTTTGCACTATGGCGGAGGGAGTATCAAAAAGATCGGCCTCTATGACAAGGTAGTCTCCCAGCTGAACGAGGCGGGGATCCCGTTTGTGGAGCTGGGCGGCGTTGAGCCGAATCCAAAGATTGGCCTGGTCCGCAAAGGTGTGGAACTGTGCCGGGCCGAGGGCGTGGATTTTCTGCTCGGAGTAGGCGGCGGCAGTGTCAGCGATTCCTGCAAGGCAATCGGCATGGGGCTGGCCACCGGGCTGGATCCCTGGGAGGTTGTGGTGAAAAATATTGCGCCGGAGCACCCGTTCCCCATGGGCCTGGTGCTGACCATCTCCGCTGCCGGCAGTGAGATGAGCAATTCCTGTGTGATCACCAATGAGGAAAGCAATTTGAAGCGCGGCTGCAATCATGATGCCAACCGTCCGGCCTTTGCCTTCCTGAATCCGTCCAACACGCTGTCCGTGCCGAAGTACCAGACGGCCGCGGGCGTGGTGGATATCATGATGCACACCATGGAGCGGTACCTGACCAATGAGCCGGAGACCCCCCTGACGGACCGGATTGCGGAAGGACTCTTAAAGACCGTGAAGGAGTATGGAGCGCGGCTGATGGAAGATCCCCAGGATCTGGAAGCCAGAGCGCAGATCATGTGGGCTTCCACTCTTGGACATAATGACATCACGGGCTGCGGCAGGAACAAGACGTTCACAGCCCACAAGATTGAACACGACCTGAGCGGCGTCCATGACAATATCACACATGGCGCTGGGCTGGCTGTCGTGTTCCCGGCCTGGGTTCGGTACGAGTATAAGAACGGGGTGGACCGCTTTTATCAGTGGGCGGTCAACGTCTGGGACGCTGCGCCCAGCGAGGACAAGGAGCGGGCGATCCTGGAAGGCATCGATCATATGGTGGACTTTTTCCGGTCTCTCGGTATGCCCACCACCATCGGCGAGCTGGGCGTAAAGCCGGAGGAATATGAGACGATCTCCAAGCTGACCACGGATGGAGATTCGAAAAAGCTGGCTTCCTTCGGAGGCCCTCTGACCAGCGCTGAGATCCGTGAGATCTACCGCCTGGCGGAATAAGCGGGACGGGGAGAACCAGTAACGTACAAGAAGAATAAGAAGGCATCGGACAGAGCGGAAGGAAAAACGTTTTGTCCGGTGCCTTTTTGTATTGCCTCCTTTTCGGCGGTTTGCACTGTGACGCGGTCACAGAAATGAGAAAGGAAACCTGATAAAATAAAAACATCAAAAGCACAAGGGGAAACGACGACCTTGATTGGACAGGAGGATACAGACATGAAGAAATGGAATCAATGGCGCGCAACAAAAAGCTTCCTATTTTTCTTTATTGCAGTGGGAATGGCGGCCGGTTTTCTCTATTACCGCCTGGTGGGCTGCGCCACAGGCACTTGCCCGATTTCATCCAATCCGGTGATTTCCACTCTCTACGGCGGGCTTTTTGGATTTTTAATCTCTCAGATTTTATCGGATACCAAACAGCCGTCCCATGCGGCGGAGAAAAATCGGATTTCGGAAGAACCAGGCGGACCGGAGGAAAAGTAAGGGAAAGGAGGCGCGATGAATTCTAAGAAAAAATTATTGGCGGGAGCAGGGCTCTTTATCCTGATCTTCTTCGCCGCGTCGGCTGCTTACCAGAAATTTGCCGGATCGAGCGCTCCCAACCTGCTCCAGGCCGAGAACGCTGCGGAGGGAACCGGACAGGAAAAGGAGACGGTTCCAGCCTTTGATTTTACGGTTCAGGATCCGGACGGGAATCCGGTGCAATTTTCCAGCCTGCTGGGAGAAAAACCGGTGATTTTAAATTTCTGGTCCAGCAAATGTCCACCTTGCCGGCAGGAAATATAACGGCTGTGGCCCAGGGAATGCTGAACGCGGAAAATCTACAAAAAGGAATCGACATGATCACCTCATCGGGGCCGGCGGGGGAATCGGGCAGTCCGGAAAGCGGCCGCGAGGGATGAGAAAAATGGAGGCAGATTAATAAAAAAATGAGAGCTACACAGAAACCAGGAGGAGCAAGGTATCCCGGCGCCGGCAAGGCATGGACGACCTGATTCCTTCTGTTTCTGTAGCGGCTCATTTTTTGATTCATGTGTCCAAGTTCTATTTCTGCGATAGAAGGAGTGAGGTTTGAAGTTTCGGATCCAGATTACCAGTTATTCTTTTAGATGGGTGTAGTGGTGGGTTAAATACAAAATCAACTCGCCCGGAGTCGGTTTTTCCGTTAACGTTCGGTTTGCAACTGCATTTAGCTGGTTACGGTTTCCATAGTCCCAGCAGTCATCTACTGCCCTGGCAATATTTCGTGCAACATTTCCGGTAGAAGTACCAAAACGCGCCGCAATCGGCTGGTAAATGGTTTTCATCAAAGAACGTGGCAGAAACTGTCCTTGATTGATTACTTCCTGAACTGCACAGCCCAGATAAAGGTAGCCGGTAGAGGTCGGATGCCCGGCAATAGACATAACTATAGATTCAATACTTTGTGAAGTCATGGCAACAATCCCCTCTGTGATGATTTGGCACAAGAGATATCATGACAGAGAATAGTACAAAAAGGAAATGTTTCGTCAAACTTAGACAAAAACAGACAAAAAGAAGGATAAAAAGAGGAAAATTATGGAATCTCTTACAGAATTGGTTCCATACTAGATAGAATTTCCGACATCATTAAAACAGGATCGTTTATGGAAAAGGAATCACAAGGGATAGAGATCCAAAGTATTTCTATTATAACACATCAGAAAATAAAATGTTTGCATTATAAGACATTTTTTGCGGATAAAATCAGAAGAATGTGCAAATCACCCCAATGTAGTATCGGGAATGGTCCCCAATATAGTCCTGTTTTGTCCGGAATAAAGGCCCAGCAGGAAACGAAAGGCAGGGATGAGGGAAAAAATCATTTTGTGCTTCCATTTCCCCGCGGTTTTGATTATAATAACTATAGCTGTGCAAAGAATTCGCGGCTAAGTTTTGGGTTTACGGAGGAAGAGCAGCCATGGGAAAAATCTTTTATTTGTTCGGAAAGAGCGCGTCCGGGAAGGACAGCATCTTCCGGCTGCTGCTAAAGGACCCGGTTTTAAAGCTGCGGGGGGTTACGATGTACACAACCCGTCCGATGCGGGATTCGGAACAGGAAGGTGTGGAATACCATTTTATCTCTAAGGAGAGGTTGGCGGAGTTTCGGAATTCCGGCAAGATCATTGAGGAGCGAACTTATCAGACGGTTCACGGTCCCTGGACTTATGCGACTGTGGACGACGGGCAGATCGACCTTGCCCTTGGGAATTATCTGATGACCGGAGTTCTGGAATCGTACCTCAGCACAAAGCGCTATTATGGCGGCTGTGTGGTGCCGCTCTATATTGAGGTGGAGGACGGAGAGCGCCTGGCCCGCGCCCTTCTGAGAGAACGGGGGCAGGAGAATCCGAAATATGCGGAGATGTGCCGCCGGTTCCTTTCGGACGAGGCGGATTTCGCAGAGGAAAGGCTGAGGGAAGCCGGAGTAGGGAAACGGTATCAAAACCGGGAGCTTGCCGGGTGTCTGGCCGAACTCCGACAGGAAATCCTTTCCGGAAAGTGACGCGGTGACGAATGCGGAAAGAAGAAATTCGGGAATACTTTATCCGGGTACAGGAATCAGAAAAGGTTTCCCATGCTTATATCATAGAGGAAGAAAGCGGGCAGGAGGCCGAGGCGCTTGCCGGGGAGTTTGCCGCCCGCCTGGAGTGCGAGAAAGGGACAGGCTGCGGAACCTGCCATTCCTGCTTGGCCTATGCCAGCGGGAATCATCCGGATATCATCCGGGTCCGCCATGAAAAGCCGGACAGCATCGGCGTGGACGAGATCCGCAGGCAGTTGGTGGATGATATCACGATTCGGCCCTACAGCAGTCCTTACAAAGTATACTTGGTACCGGAGGCAGAAAAACTGACGGTACAGGCGCAGAACGCGCTTTTAAAAACATTGGAGGAACCGCCCTATTACGGCGTGATTTTGCTGCTGACGGCGAACGCCGGCAAGCTTCTTTCCACGATCCTGTCCCGGAGCGTGCTGCTCAAGCTGACCGAGGAGGAACAGGAAGAGCGTCTTTTGCCGGAGGAAGACCGGCAGTTGTTTTTGTCGTTGCTGCGCCAGGCAAGAAGCCTGACGGTGACGCAGATGGCCGACGGCGCCAAGGCGCTGAAGGAGAGAAAGGTTCCGGCCGGTGCGGCAGCCGCGCTGGCGCGGGTCTATTTTCGGGATGTGCTGGTGGTGAAATCCACCGGAAAGAGAGAGCTTTTGCGGATGCCGGAGGAGTACAAAGGCTACGGGGAATGGGCGGAGGCGGCGTCTTACGCCAAGCTTCACCGGATCCTGGAGGAAGTCGACGGAATGGAGCGCCGGATTCTCTCCAATGTGAACTATGAACTGGCGGCTGAATTGCTGCTGATGGCGATGAAGGCTTAGGAGGTTTTTATATATATGGTACAGATTATTGGAGTAAGATTCCGCTGCGCAGGCAAAGTTTACTACTTTGATCCGGGCGAGCAGGAAATTAAGAAGGGTTCCAAAGTGATTGTCGAGACGGCCCGCGGCCTGGAGATGGGCACGGTGATGCTGGGCAACAAGATGGTGGAGGAGGAGACCGTGGTTCAGCCGCTGAAACCCGTGATCCGGTTGGCCACCGAGGAAGATTTTGCCGTTGTGGCGAAGAATAAGGAAAAAGAAAAATCGGCGTTTTCCATCTGCCAGGAGAAAATCGCCAAGCATGGCTTGGAAATGAAGCTGGTGGATGTGGAGTACACCTTTGACAATAATAAAATTCTGTTTTATTTTACCGCAGATGGGCGCATTGATTTCCGGGAGCTGGTTAAAGACCTGGCCTCGGTGTTTAAGACCCGGATCGAGCTGAGACAGATCGGCGTGCGGGACGAGACCAAGATCCTGGGCGGGATCGGAATCTGCGGCCGCTGTCTGTGCTGCCATTCGTATTTATCGGAGTTCGCGCCTGTGTCCATCAAGATGGCAAAGGAACAGAACCTGTCCCTGAACCCGACGAAGATTTCCGGCGTCTGCGGCAGGCTGATGTGCTGCCTGAAAAATGAAGAGGACACATATGAATACTTAAACAGCCGGCTTCCCGGAATCGGGGACGCTGTGCTGCACAGCGGGGACAGCGTGCGCGGTACGGTTCAGAGTGTCAATGTCCTGCGTCAGACAGTGAAAGTGATCGTCAATCTGGACGGGGACGATGTGGAAGTGCGGGAGTATCCCATTGATGAGCTGCGCTTTAAGCCCAGAAGAAAGAAGGGCAAAGGCGGGGCGGACAAGGACGACAAGGATTGGGACGGCGGCGAGCTGGACGGCGCGGAGAACGGGTGTCCGGGAAACTGCTGCTGTGAGAATAAGAATTCAGAGAGAGAAAGACCGGAAAAATCCGGCCGCGGCCGGGAAAATTCCGAGAAGGAAGATCCGGAAAAGAATGCCCGCAGCCAGGAGAATTCCGAACGGAACGCCCAGACAAAGGGAGGCCGCAGCCGGGAGAATTCCGAGCGGGACGGACAGCAGAGAGGCGGCCGGGAAGGTTCCGAGCGGGACGGACAGCAGAGAGGCGGCCGGGAAGGTTCCGAGCGGGACGGACAGCAGAGAAATATGCGCGAACGGGAAGGCGCAGATCGGGACAGCCAGGGAAAAGGCAGCCGGGAAGGCGCCGGGGACGGCCGCCAGAGAGGCGGCAGAGGAAGGTCCGAGCATGCGGGCCGCGGCAGAGGCGGCTTCGACAGGGGCGGACGCGACCGGGCTGCTTCGGACCGGAGAAATCCGGAGGCCGACGGTCAGACAAAAGGCAATCCGGAACGGCGGGGACGGAGAAATCCGGGCCGCAGCGAACAGGCGGCGAACCCTCCGGAGCGAAAAAAGGATGCGCCGAGGGAAGGAGAATGACCCTTTGACAGAAGAAATCCTGCGGGAAGGGGAGCGTCTGGACGATCTCCAGAGGAACCACTACCGGATTATTCAAAATCCTTCTAAGTTTTGTTTCGGGATGGATGCGGTGCTACTCTCCGGTTTTGTCACGGTAAAGCCCGGAGAGAGCGCGCTGGATCTCGGCACCGGGAACGGCATCATTCCGATCTTATTGACGGCAAAAACCGAGGGGAGCCATTTTACCGGCCTGGAAATCCAGGAGGAAATGGCGGAGATGGCGGGACGGAGCGTCCGGCTCAACGGCCTTTCGGAGAAGGTGGAAATTGTCACAGGCGATCTCAAGGAAGCCTCCCGCCGGTTCGGAGGGGCTTCTTTTGATGTAGTGACCTGCAATCCGCCGTATATGAATCAGAATCACGGACTCAAGAATCCATCGGAGCCAAAGGCGATTGCACGCCATGAAATCCTCTGCACCCTGGAGGATGTGATCCGGGAGGCATCCAAATGCGTCCGGCCAGGCGGGCGTTTTGCCATGGTTCACCGGCCCCACCGCCTCGGCGAAATTTTCGACTTGCTACGGGAATATCACATGGAGCCCAAACGAATGAAACTGGTACACCCGGACCGGGAGTCGGACGCCAACATGGTTCTGCTTGAGGCGGCGCGGGGAGGAAATCCCTGGCTGAAGGTGGAAAAGCCGCTGATCGTATACAAGGAGCCAGGCGTTTACTGCGACGAAATTTACGAGATCTATGGGTATTAAAGGATCTATAGGTATGAAAGAGGGGCGGGCTTTGAAATGAACCTTATGAGGAGAAAACAGTCATGAGCGGGACCTTATATCTATGTGCGACTCCGATCGGCAATCTGAACGACATCACTCTGCGGACCCTGGAGACGCTGAAAGCGGTGGATCTGATCGCGGCCGAGGATACCAGGCACAGCCGGATTTTGCTGGACCATTTTGGAATCACGACCCCGATGACCAGCTACCATGAACACAATAAATATGAGAAAGCCGGGATTCTGGTGGAAAAGCTCTTAACCGGCATGAATCTTGCACTGATCACCGATGCGGGAACGCCCGCCATCTCCGATCCGGGGGAGGAACTGGTGCGCCAGTGCCTTGCAGCGGGGATTTCGGTGACTTCTCTGCCGGGCCCCTGCGCCTGCATCACGGCGCTGACCATTTCGGGCCTTCCGGCCAGGCGGTTTTGTTTTGAGGCATTTTTACCCTCGGAGAAGAAAGAAAGAAGGCAGGTGCTGGAGGAGCTGAAAGAGGAGACCCGCACCACGATCCTTTACGAGGCCCCTCACCGTCTCGGAAAAACCTTGGCGGAGCTCTGCGAGGCCCTCGGAGAACGCCGTCTTACCATCTGCCGGGAGCTGACGAAAAAGTATGAGGAAGGCTGGCAGACAACCCTGTCCGAGGCCGCCTCTTTTTATCAGGAAAATGAAGCCAGGGGAGAGTTCGTGCTGGTCCTGGAAGGCCGTTCCGCCCAGGCGCTGGCCGAGGAGAAGGCCAGGGAGTGGGAACAGATGAGCCTTCCGGAGCACCTGGAATTTTACCTGAACCAGGGGATGGAGAAGAAAGAGGCAATGAAACAGATGGCAAAGGACCGGGGATGCACGAAACGGGAGATCTATCAGGGGCTGTTGTAGGGCAATCCCAGAGGGGAGTAAGTAAGAGAGTAAAAAAAATAGGCCGTTTTTTTCATGGGAAATTTCATTTAAAAAATAAGATAATGTATTGCATGGAACCATAAAAGCATGCGGAAAATAGATGCCGCCGGGGCGCTGAGAGATCAGCCGGACCCGGCGTCAGCTATATCGTGGCAATGATCGGTCTGTTCGGATTTTCCGAAGCCCTGATCCAAATCCAGGACGTGCAGTTTGCCGCCAGCGTCAAACAGAAGGTGGACAAAATCCGCCCCCATATGAGCGATGTGATCCACTATTTTCCTTTGACCATTCAGACTTCCCTGATGGGAATCTTTATCGGAGCACTGCCCGGCACGGGCGGAGATATCGCGGCGCTTTTTGCCTACGATCACGCCAAGCGGGTGACGAAAAATCCCAAGGTGCCCTTTGGACAAGGGGCGGTGGAGGGACTGGTGGCTCCGGAATCCGCCAACAATGCAGCGGTGCCGGCCGCTTATATTCCGATGCTGGCTTTCGGCGTGCCGGGAGATTCCCCGTTCCATCCTGATTCCGATCATCATGGTTCTGTGTGTGGTGGGATCTTACGCGATCAACAACAACATCGTGGATGTTTTCCTGATGGCGGGCTTCGGAATCATCGGCTATTTTCTCCGCCGCCATGACTTTCCCACCGGCGCGTTGGTTCTTGGTATCATTCTCAGCCGTATGTTCGAGCTGAATCTTCGCCGGGATTTGACTTTGAGCCAGAATTCCTTCGGGCTGTTCCTGCGGGATATGTTTACCAGCCCGATCTCCCTGATCCTGATCGCCGTGATCGTAATGATGTGCGTGGTGCAGACGCCTGCCTGGCGGAAACACCGGGAAGCGAAAAAGATGGCAAGGGAGACCTGCGTGGGAGGCAGTTCTTTTTCTTGACATTTTGAAACCGCCCTCGTATACTGAAATCAACATTATTCTATCAAAAGAAGAATCAAAATGAGGAGGGGTGGCTTGTGACAACAGGAGCGATTATTCTGGCAGCCGGGACTTGCGAAAAAATGGAAGATTTCAAGCCGATGATGAAGCTGGCCGGATCCAGCATGATTCAGCGGCAGATGGATACGCTGCGGCAGGCTGGGGTGACCCCGATCGTTGTGGTGACCGGCTACCGGGCGGAGGAACTGGAGAAGCATCTGGCGCACCGGGGCGTGATATTCGTGCGGAATGAGGAGTATGAGTCCTCGGAAATGCTGGATTCCGTGAAGCTGGGGATCCGCGCGGTGAAAAAGGAGTGCGGCCGGGCTTTGCTGCTGCCGTCGGACACGCCTCTTTTTTCCGCTGAGACCTTGGAGTTGGTGATGGCCTCAAAGACAGAGATCGCGATTCCGGTCTGCTGCGGCACGCCGGGGCATCCGATCTGTCTGGGACAAACGGCGATGGAACAGGTACTGGCGTTTAACGGGGAAGGCGGCCTGCGGAGCGTCATCGGAAGCCGGGTTCTCCCGACGGAAGAAATCCCTGTCGAGGACCGGGGGATTTTGATGGAGGCCAACACGAAAGAAGAATACCGCGAACTGATTCAGTTTGAGGAGCAGGCCCGGATGGAAATTCCCCTGGAATTCCGGCTGAGGCTGGAGATTTCCCGCGGCGATACGTTTTTCGGACAGGGGACCAGTGAATTCCTCCGCCGGATTGAGAAGGAAGGCTCAATGTTAAAGGCCTGCCAGGAGATGGGGATGGCGTACAGCAAAGGCTGGACCATGATCAAAAAGGCGGAGGAGCGCCTTGGGTTCTGCTTGGTGGAGCGCCAGGCAGGCGGTTCCCGCGGAGGCAATTCTTTTTTGAGCGAAGCGGGAAAAGATTTTCTGAAACGCTATGAAGAATTTGTCGGGGCGGTTTGGCAGGAAGCCAACCGGCTGTTCGCAGAATACTTTGAGGAGTGGGAGGAGTAGACGGATGGAAAAGGATATTCTGAGGCTGCATCAGCTGATGGCAAAAGGGCAGTGCTGCACCCAGATTCTGGTGAGCCTTGGCCTGGATTTGCTGGGGGAAGAAAATGACCGGATGGTCCGGGCCGTGTCCGGGCTTTGCCGGGGGGTTCAATCCGGGCTCTTGTGCGGGGCGTTGACCGGAGCGGCTCTTATGTTGTCTCTGTTTGACGAAAAAATGGCTGCGGAGGAAATGATTCCGGAACTGGTGGAGTGGTTCCAGGGCGAATACGGGGAAGCTTACGGCGGAACGGACTGCGATACGATTTTAGAAGGTTTTCCTGGAAATAAGACCATGCGCTGTCCGAAACTGATCGAGTCGGCCTACCGGGAGGCCAAAGAGATCCTGGAAGACTTTGGATTTGATATAGAAGGGATGGCGAGAGAAGCCTTTTAATTTCATAGGAGGCGGAAAATGAGAAAGATTTTTTTGCTGCGCCATGGGAAACCACTGTTTCCGGACGGAGAAAAAAGATGTATCGGGCGGACGGATCTGCCTCTTTCGGAGGACGGAAAAAATCAGGCGCTGGCGTGGAAGAGCCGGGAGGAACTGGCCGGAGTGACGAAAATTTATACCAGTCCGTTAAGGCGCTGCCGGGAAAGTGCAGCGCTTTTTTCCGGTGGGGATATTCCGGTCCAGGTTGTGGATAACTGCGCCGAAATCGCCATGGGCTTGTGGGAAAACAAGACGTTTGCCGAGATCCGGCGGGAAGATCCCAACGGGTATGAGGAGAGAGGACGTCATTTTGCGGATTTTGCTCCGCCCCGCGGGGAGAGCTTTCGGGAATGCCAGCTTCGGGCGGTCAGCGCCTACCGGCAGATTTTAGCGGAGAGCGAGGGGGACGTGGCGGTTGTGGCCCATGCAGGGTGGAACCGGGCGCTGATCAGTTTTTTGACCGGCCGGGATTTAGACCGGCTGATGGACATTCCCCAGGAGTACGGCGGAGTTTATGAAATCCAGGCGCCAAAGAGGCTGGGAGCTGTGATTGTCGCGGCCGGTCTTTCTTCGCGGATGGGAACCTTTAAGCCGGTTTTGGAAATCAACGGGAGGACGTTTCTGGACTGGGAGTTAGACTTTCTGCTGAGGGCGGGCGTCAGCCGGACCGTGATTGTAACCGGAAGGCAGGCGGACGAACTGGAGCGGATGTTTTCCGGGCCCGGCGTGGAATGCGTGAAAAATGAGCGCTATGCAGAGACCAAGATGTTCGATTCGGCCTGCCTGGGACTCCGGCAATTCGACCCGTCCTGGGATGGCATTTTCTTTTTGCCCGGCGATTCCCCGGTATTTTCGGTGTTTACTTTAAAACGGCTGGAAGCGGAACAAAAACAAGATCCGAGGGGGGATGTATTTTGTCCGGTCTATCGGGGGGAACCGGGACACCCCCTGCTGCTGAGGGGACGCGTGTTGCCGGAGATTTTAACCCATGACGGACGGATGGGACTGCGGGGGGCCTGTGAAAAGCTGGGGGACCGGAAAAGGCAGGTGGCGGTGCCGGATCCTGGTATCCTGATGGATGCGGATGTGCCGGAACAGTATCAGGAACTTTTGACCTATACCAGCTCTCTGCGGGTGCCGAGCCGCGAATGGTGTGAGGAGCTGATGGATTATCTCGGCCTGCCGTCCGGCCTGCGGGCACATCTGAAAAAGACGGCGGAGACCGCCCGGAAGATGGCGGAGGCCGTGAATATGGCCGGAGGCCGGCTTGACGCAGAGCTTGCGGAGCGGGCCGCGCTGCTCCATGACATCGCAAAGGGACAGGAAAATCATGCGGCCTTGGCGGCCGCCTGGCTTCGGGACCTTGGCTATATCCGGACGGCGGAACCGGTGGAAAGCCACGGGGCGCTGCCGGAGAAGCGGCGGGACAGGGCGGATGAGAGGCTGATTGTTTTTTTGGCGGATAAGCTGGTGCAGGGGGATCGGAGCTGTACGCTAAAGGAGCGGTATCAAAGCCGGCTTCTCCAGTATATGGGAAACCCTGAAGCTGAGGCTGCGGTCCGAAAACGCTGGCAGGAAGCCAGGCAGGCGGAGCAGGTTTACCTGGCCGCTGTGAAGGGGCAGATCTGGGATTGTGACATTTTGGACACAAATTCGTGACAATTTCGTTATTTTATGCTGAAAATAATGAATTTCAGAAGGGAATTCTTAAAAAGCCATGGAAAAACTCATGATGTAAGTTTCATTAGGAAAATTCAAAGGATTTGAAAGTGAAAAGAAGGCAGAAATTGCGTAAATCCATTGACGACTGAACTCCGGTCTAGTAAAATTTAGGTAAGTCCCTCGAATCATTCGTCGTAGAGAATATGATGCCAGGGAGAGGGGAAGTACTTACATTTAAGGAGGTTACATATGGACGTAAAACTGAAAAAGATGGTGCTCGTCATAAACGGCGTCGAGCGAATTTTCATGTGCGATCCTCAGCGCGATAAGCTGTCGGACGTACTCCGCCGTTTAGGGCTGACCGGCGTAAAGGTTGGCTGCGGCACCGGTGTGTGCGGTTCCTGTTCGGTCATTTTGAACGGCAAGGTGATTCGTTCCTGTACCAAGAAGATTACTGCCGTGGAAGAATACAGTGAGATTACGACGATCGAAGGAATCGGTAACCCGCAGCATCTGCATCCCCTGCAGGTTGCTTGGATGAACTGCGGCGCCGTTCAGTGCGGCTTCTGCGTTCCCGGCTTTATCGTTTCTGCTTCCCAGCTTTTGAAAGAAAATCCGGATCCGACCCGTGAAGAGGTCCGGGCGTGGTTCCAGAAAACCCGCAATATTTGCCGCTGTACCGGTTACAAGCAGATTGTAGACGCAGTCATGACGGCGGCGAAAGTGATCCGCGGCGAGTGCTCCATCGAGGACATCCAGTTCAAGAACCCTGCGGACGGCGAGTTCTACGGCAAGCCTGTGGTACGTCCGACCGCTCTGGCGAAGGTGACCGGCCTTGCCGATTACGGCGATGACCAGGCGCTGAAGATGCCCGACGGCACCCTCTACGGCGCGGTGGTGCAGCCCCGTGTGGCGCATCACGCGAAGATTTTGGCGATCCACACCGAGGAAGCCGAGAAGATGCCCGGCGTCTACAAGGTAATCACGGCGAAAGATCTGATCGCTGCCGGCGGCAGCAACATCATGGCCGAGGGCCAGTTCCACGAGAGAAGCACGGTTATGACCCCTTCCCGGAAGATTTTCCAGGATGAAAAGCTGTATCGTTACGGCGATGTGGTCGCTCTGGTGCTGGCGGACAATCAGTTAGACGCCAGAGAAGCGGCGAAGAAGGTAACCGTGGACATCGAGCCTCTGCCTGAATATCTGACTTATCTGGATGCGGTTCTGCCGGATTCGATCCGCGTCCATGACGATACTCCGAATATCTTCTGCGAACAGCCGGTATTAAAGGGAGCTGGTCTGGAAGATGCCGAGAAAGTCCAGGAGATGATTGACGACGCGCCGGTGGTAGTGGAAGGCAGTTTCTATTCCAGCCGTGAGCCCCACCTGTCCATCGAGGGCTGTGTGCTGCAGGCTTACTGGGATGAGAACGGCGTCATGAACATCCAGTGTAAATCCCAGGGAACCTATTCTTCCATCGGCCGTATCGGTAACTCCGTCGGCGTTCCGAAGGATAAATTCCGCATCATCATGAATCCCACCGGAGCGAGCTTCGGGTGGTCCACCAACGCAGGCGACCTCTGTCTGGTTGCGGCGGGCGTGGTCTGCACCGGCCGGCCGGTTTCCCTGTCCATGACCTATGAAGAGCATCAGCACTTCAGCGGCAAGCGCTGCCCGGCTTACAGCAACGGCCGCCTGGCCTGCACGAAGGACGGCAAGATTATCGCCGCCGAGTTTGACTATGGTATGGATCACGGCGCGTATTCCTGGGGCGGCGACGATGTCATGACCAAACCTGCCCGTTTTGCATTCTGGCCTTACAACGTTCCCAATGTGGCCGGCCTGGTCCGCATTGCGAACACGAACCATGCCTTTGGCACGGCTTACCGTTCCTACGGTTCTCCGCAGGCTTATACCCTGTCCGAACCGTTGATGGACATGATGGCCGAGAAGCTGGGCATGGATCCCTTTGAGTTCCGTTATCAGAATATTGCCCGTCCAGGTGACACCAATATCAACAGCTATCCGTTCCGCCAGTATCCGATGGAGAAGATGATGGATACCATGCGTCCGATCTATGAGGAGGCGGTAAAGCGTGCGAAGCAAGAGGATACGCCGGAGAAGAGAAGAGGCGTCGGCATTGCCTGGGGCGGCTTTAACGTAACCGAGGGCGCCACCGACAGCGCGGAAGTGGCTCTGGAGCTGGCTCCGAACGGAAAGATCATCAAATACGATACCTGGCATGAGCTGGGACAGGGCGGCGACGTCGGCTCCCTGATGGTGACCCTGGAAGCTCTGAAAGAGTTGAAGATCACGCCGGAAGACGTTCAGCTGATTCAGAACGATACCGGCAAGTGCCCGGATACCGGTATGGCGGGCGCCAGCCGTTCCCTGTACATGGATGGAAACGCCACCAAGATCGCGGCGAAGAAGTTGCTGGATGCCATGAGAAAGCCCGATGGAACCTTCCGCACCTACGAGGAGATGAAAGCGGAGGGCATCGAGACCAAGTATCTGGGAAGATATGAGACCACCACGACTCCCGGCCTGACCCGTCTGGATCCGAATACGGGTATCGGCGACCCGACCCCGGCTTACACCTACTGCCTGAACATGGCGGAAGTGGAAGTGGATACCAAGACCGGCAAGGCGACGGTTCTGAGATTTACCTGCGTGGACATGGTCGGCAAGGTTGGCAACATCGACGCGGTGAACGGCCAGGCTTACGGTGGGATTTCCCACAGCATCGGGTTTGCCCTGAGCGAAGATTATCAGGATGTGAAGAAGCACAACAACATGGCCGGCGCCGGTGTTCCGACGATTATGGACACTCCGGATGAGATCAACGTCATCCATATGCCGATCACCATCGAAGACGGCCCGTTCGGCTCTTCGGGCGCTTCCGAGGCCTTCCAGGCTTCCGGTCACTGTGCGGTTTTGAACGGTATCTACCGTGCCTGCGGCGTGCGGATCCATGAGATCCCGGCCCTTCCGTCCAAGATCAAAGCCGGTCTGGACGCCATCGCTGCCGGCAAGGAGCCGGAAGCTCCGAAGAAATACTTCCTGGGCTCCGACCTCTACGAGGAGCTGGAGAACATCAAGGAGAATCCGGTCCAGTTCGGCGGAAACGATTTCTTCACGCCTCTGGGCGATGCGGATGCAGAGCGTTTCTTCTAAGGCAAACGGAGAAATGGTATGCCGTCTGCGTCAGGCGGCTGGTATGAAAAAGCGTGCGCATACAGTGAAACGTTTATGATAGTCCGGGGAAGGCGTCAAGCTTTCCGGGCTATGAGATGGAAAGCTTCCGTGGAGCCGGGATCCGGCTTCGCGGGAGCTTTTCCCACATTTCATCCTGGGGAAAAGCAAGGAGGAGGTATGAGTTTCTTAAACGACTTTGAACAGATTCTTTCGGTGGAATGCCGGCAGAACGAGCCGCCCTTTTGTACGGCCGAATGCCCGTTCCGGCTGGATGTGAAGGATCTGATGAAAAAAATTCAAAAGGGCCGGTTTAACGCCGCCTTCCGCACCTTCCAGAATACGGTCGGGTTTCCGGGTATTGTGGCGGCCGCTTGCCCGCACCCCTGTGAAAAGGCATGTCTGCGGGCGGAGAAAGACGGAAGCCTTCATCTGCATCACTTGGAGCAGGCCATGCTTTCCTATGCGACCCGGAAAAAGCCCAACGCCTACAATATGCCGGGCAAGGGGAAGAAAATCGCCGTGATCGGCGGCGGGATCAGCGGGCTTGCCTGTACGCTGTCCCTCTGCCACAAAAAATATGATGTGACGGTATTCGAAAAGAGCGGCCGGATCGGCGGCCATCTCTGGGACGTGCTGAGTCCGGAGATCTTTCTTTCAGATATCGAGGAACAATTTCAATTTGAAAGCTACACCTTGGAGAGCAAAAGGGAGATCCTTGCGCTCACCGAGGTTTCGGAATTTGATGCGGTTTATGTCGCCACCGGAAAGGGAGGCGCGGACTTCGGCCTGAGCCTCAGCGGTAGCGGTGCCTATGCGTCCGGCCAAAACGGCGTTTTTTTGGGCGGATCCCTGATGGGGGCGGGTACCATGCAGGCCATCGCCGACGGGCTGGAAGCGTCCCACGCCATGGAATGGTATTTAAAAACCGGAGGTATGAACCAGCCGGCGGCTCCGAAGGGAACTGGGCTCCGGCTGGATTCGTCCCGGCTTACCGAGATGCCGGAGGTGATTCCCGCGGATGGGGAGCGCTACAGCGAGGAGGAAGCGGCGAAGGAGGCCGGGCGCTGTGCTCTTTGTTCCTGCGACGCCTGTATGCGGGAATGCGATCTGATGCGCCTGTTTGAAAAGACGCCGCGGCGGATCTATGAAGAGGTTTATATCACGATTCATCCGGGGACGCTGTCCCGCGACGGCACCTGGGCGACCCGCCTGATCTCCACCTGTAACCAGTGCGGGCTGTGCAAATCAGTCTGCCCGCAGAAAATTGATATCGGCAAATTCTTCCAGCAGAGCCATCGGGCCATGGTGAAAAAAGGCGCGATGCCCTGGGCCTTCCACGATTATTTCCTGCGGGATATGGAGTTTTCCAACGGGGAGGCGGCGCTTTTAAAGAAAGCGCCAAGGACGGACGGAACGCCTTCCTATGTCTTTTTCCCCGGTTGCCAGATGGGCGCTTCCGATCCGGATTATGTAAAGAAAAGCTACCGCTATCTGCTGTCAAAACAGCCGGATACGGCGCTTTGGCTGCGCTGTTGCGGCGCGCCCGCGGATTGGGGCGGCGAGGAGGAGCGGCATGAAGCGGAAATCCGGGAGATCCGGAAACAGTGGGAGGAAATGGGAAAGCCGGAGGTGGTTTTTGGCTGTCCGACCTGCCGCCAGATGTTTGCCAAATATCTGCCGGAGATATCCGGGGAGTTCCTATACGAGAAAATGGCGGAGTGGGGGATCGATTTGCCGAAACCGGAGACGGAAACCTGTTCCATCTTTGATCCCTGCGCCAGCCGGGACTTCCCCGAACTGCAGCAGAGTGTAAGAAAGCTGGCGGAAGGAATGGGTATCCCCCTCGCCCCCTTATCCCACGAGGGGGAACTGGCCCAGTGTTGCAGCTACGGCGGCCATACTTCGGTGGCGGCCTCTCTGTATTCCCGTGAGGTGGCGAGGGAGCGGCTTGCGGAAAAAGAGAACCCGTACATTGCCTACTGCGTCAACTGCCGCGATACCTTTGCCTCCCAGAGCAAGCCGGTCTACCATTTGCTGGATCTGGTGTTTGGACTGAACGGAGCCGGGCGCATTCCGCCGACACTGACGGAGCGCTGGGAAAACCGGAGGGAGTTAAAGCGGTCGCTGCTTTTGGAGTATTGGAACGAAGAGACGGAAAAGAGGACGAAGATGAACCTTTGGATCAGTGAGGAATTAAAGCGCAAGCTGTCGCGGGATATGATCCTGGAGAGCGACATGGCGGAGGTGATTTCCTGGTGCGAAGAGACCGGGAGGAGGCTAAAAGATCCGGAAACCGGCCATCTGGTCGGACATAAAAAGATACAGAACATGACCTTCTGGGCGGAATACCTGCCGAAGGAGGACGGATTTGAGCTGTTCGGCGGCTATGCCCACCGGATGTGTCTGGAGGATGATGTGAAATGTCAGAGCGAAAAATAATTTGCTGCCGGTGCAACCGGGAGCTGGAACCGGCTCAAACCTTTTTCCGGTACCTGGGCCACACCTTTCACACGGATATTCTTCGCTGCCCGGAGTGCGGCGAGGTCTACATACCGGAGGAGCTGGTGAAGGGACGCATGGCGGAAGTGGAGCAGGAATTGGAGGATAAATAATGGAGATTGTGCGGAAGACAAAGAGTGTCTGCCCGGTTTGCCTGCGTCAAATTCCGGCGGAAAAGGTGCGGCGGGACGGCGCGGTCTATCTGGAGAAGGAGTGCCCGGAGCACGGACATTTCTCTTCCGTTGTGTGGAGGGATCAGGAGGATTTTGCGGAGTGGACCGGCGATGTGCCGGAGATGGGAGCGGATGAGAACCTGAACTGCCCGTCCGGCTGCGGGTTATGCCCGGACCACAAGCGGGACACCTGCTGCGTGCTTTTGGAGATCACGGACCGCTGCAATCTGAACTGCCGCCACTGCTTTGCGGACAATCATCAGGGAGAGGATCCTTCTCTTGACCAGGTGAAAGCATGGCTGAGGGATCTGACGGTTCCCGGAAAGACGCTGGTCCAGCTTTCCGGCGGGGAGCCGACGGTGCGGGACGATCTGCCGGAGATCGTGGCCTACGCCAAAGAAGTTGGCTGTAAGTATGTCCAGCTGAACAGCAATGGACTGCGCCTGGCGGAGGACGAAGATTTTACCAGAAGATTGGCGGAGGCAGGCCTTTCTTTTGTGTTTTTGCAGTTTGACGGAACCGGGGATAAGGTCTGGCAGAAACTGAGGGGACGGCCCTTGATGGAGATCAAGGAGCAGGCGATTGCCAACTGCGGCAAGTATCATGTCGGCGTCACCCTGGTGCCGACGCTGGTGCCCGGCGTAAACATCAACGAGATCGGAGATATCTTGAAATTTGCCGTAAAACAGTCGCCTGCTGTCCGGGGCGTTCACTTCCAGCCCGTCAGTTATATGGGAAAGATGCCGGAGCCGCCGAAGGATGAGGATCGTTTCACCTTGGATCAGCTGATTTTTGAGATTGGAAAACAAGCCTCAAAGCTGCTCTCTGCCGAGAGCCTGGTGCCGTCGGCCTGCGATCATCCCTTATGTGGATTTCACGGGGATTTTGTGGTGATGCCGGACCGGAAGTTGATGCCGCTGACCAAAAGAGGCGTCGCCCAGGGCGAATGCTGCTGCGGCGTTAATACCGTGGATCCGGCGGAGAAAAACCGGGAGTTTGTCGGGAGACGCTGGGAACGGCGGGACGAGCCGGAGGAGGAAGCAGCCGGAAACTGCTGCTGTTGCTGTGATACCGGAAGCCTCAGCATGGAAGGATTTTTAGCCAGGGCCAAGAGCCACGGCTTTACGATCACAGCCATGGCTTTTCAGGATGCCGGGAATCTGGATATCGAGCGGCTGCGCCAGTGCAGCCTGCACGTATATAAAGACGGCAAACACGTTCCGTTCTGCGCCTATTATCTGACTCCTATGGGGTGATTCTGCGATGGAGTAAGTTCTTTTGATATCGCGCTTGTATGGCGCGTGATATCAGATACGGGAGATGGAAAATGACAGAAGATGCCAGTTTCGGGCCGGTTTGCCGGCCCGGAGGTTTTTCTTTGACTAAGTTGGCTCTGGCCCGCGCAGATTTTCCAAAAGGCGCAAAGCTGGTGGATTTGGGCTGCGGCCAGGGAGCAACGCTGGGATATCTCGCGGAGCGCACCTCCTTTCAGGCGGTGGGTGTGGAGCAGGAAAAAGAATTCTGCGACGGGGAGAGAATCATCCAGGGGGATGCGAAGCGGCTTTCCTTTGCGGACGGCTCCTTTGACGGGGCGTTGCTTGAGTGCAGCCTTTCCCGGATGGCGGAACCGGAAGAAGTGCTGGCGGAATGCTTTCGGATTCTTAAAAGGGGAGGCGCTGTCTGCATCACGGACATGACCTGCGAGGCAGAGGAGCGGCAGCTGGCCGGTGTGCTGGGACGGTTGGAGCACCGGGAAACCTTGGAACGCCGGTTTCAGGAAGCCGGATTCACCGTGGAATTTTATTATGACGCCTCAGAGGAGCTGAAAGGATTCTGGGGACAACTGCTGTTTGACGGAAGGGCCTGCGAGCTGCCCCGGCTTTTGGGGGCGGACCGCGCCGCGTTAAAAGAAGCCCGGTGCGGATACGGAGTGTGGGTGCTGCGAAAATGAGGAAAGAAAATCCAATTACTGCGTGGCTTCGGATGCAGACCGGTTTAGGAAGTGGATTGACGCCGGAAAGTCTGGCCCAGTGGCAGCGGGAGCGGATCCGGGCTGTCCGGGAATACGCCGGAAGCCATTGCCGTTTTTACGAAAAAGAGCGGGATTTTACAACGCCGGAGGACCTGCGGGAGGATCCGGAGGCATTCCTCTGCGTTCTGCCCAAAGAGATTGCCAGGATCATAACGCTTCGGACGTCCGGAAGCCAGGGAAATCCCAAGAGGGTGTTTTTTACCGCCGAAGATCTGGAGGCGACCGCGGATTTCTTTACACCGGGAATGGCGCTGATGACGAAACCCGGCCAGTGCGTTGCGGTTTTTATGGGGGGCTCAGGAGAGTATACCATCGGCGGGCTGCTGAAAAAGGCGCTGGCGAAAAACCAGGTGGAGTGTCAGGTTCACGGGCTGATCCGGGACTTTGAGGCGGCGGGAAAAGCAGCCGGGGGCGCGGACTGCCTGGTGGGAATCCCCGGTCAGCTGCTCCGGCTTTCCAGGCTGCGGCCCGATCTCCGCCCCGGCGCGGTGCTGCTGTCCGGAGACTATGTGCCGGAGAGCGTATGCCGGGAGCTGAAGACCGTATGGGAAACGGAGGTATTCCATCATTGGGGAATGACCGAGACCGGGTACGGCGGAGCCGTTGAGTGCGGCGCCCATGCGGGGGCTCATCTCCGGCACGGGGATTTGTATTTGGAGATCGTGGATCCAAAGACCGGGAAGCTGGTTCCGGCCGGTTCTTATGGGGAGCTGGTGCTGACTACATTCGCCCGGCGGGGAATGCCCCTGATCCGGTACCGGACCGGGGACATCGGCCGGCTGCTGACCGGGCCCTGCGGCTGCGGGGACCTGCTGCCGCGGCTGGATAAGGTGATGGGACGCAGGGAAAATCTGATCTTTCTACCGGACGGGGACGTGATTTCGATCCATTTGCTGGACGAAGTACTGTATCCGTGTCCGAGGATAAGGGATTTTTCCGTGTCCATGACGCCGGATTATTTGTTTCAATTCCAGATCCTGGGGGAAGCGGCAGATCTCGATGAGATCCGCGGGGAGCTGCTGCTGCGCTGGCCGCACCTTTCTTTCCGGCTGGAACGCACGAAGGAACTGCCGTCGCTTGGCAATGGGAAAAGAAAAATCAGTCGAATGGAAACATCGATGGAATGAAAAAGCAGTAGAGTAGAAAGTAGTAGAGTAAAAAGGGAGGGAGTTCTCAATGAAAATAGCGGTGACTTGTGAAAATATGGAGATCAACGGCCTGGTGCCGAATACGTTTAAAGACAGCGAATTCCTGATGATTATCGACGCGGACAAGAATCAGATCTTTAAAATCTACGGCAAACAGGATCCGGAAAATATGGTGTTTGCGCAGAAAGTGCTGGAGCATGACTGCGAGGCGATCATCTGCGGCCCCATGGAGAAGGAGCCCTTCGAGCTCTTGGCGGATGCCGGTGTGACCCGCTATAACGGCAGCGGCCGGAAGGTGCAGAAAGCATACGACTACATGGTGCGCTATCAGCTCCCTTGGATCGACGAGTACATCGGAGGTCCTGGAAAGGGAGGGCACAAGCACGAGGAAGAATAGGGAATCTTCTGATTGCGGCATAGAGTGATTTTATCTAACCTATTTTTTTAAGGTACTGTTGTGGCTGTAGATGCGGGGAGTTTCGAATGACCATATATCAGTGGAATGTATTTTTGGCGGTGGCAGAACAAAAAAGCTTTGTCCGAGCCGCCCAGGTTTTGAATGTGACACAGTCGGCGGTAAGCCATACGATCGCCAAAATGGAAGAAGAGTATGGCTATCCATTCTTTATCCGCAATAAGAACAATGTGGAGCTGACTTCCAGCGGCAGCCGGTGCCATTGGGCAGGGATCGGTTCCCAGAAGGACATGGCTAAGGTTTTCCTTGGGAAATAAGAAAAACCTTCGAAAAAAATTTCATTTTCCCTATTTTGTTGACACTTTGGTGACATTTGGCTGATATAATAATCTCGAAACTGGTGAGACACTGGAAGACAAAGCTCTTTTGACGGCGGAAAAGCCGGGAGCGGGGCGGTAGCGGAGAAACAGGGCGCAACCGTCAGGCTGAGACAAGAGAGAGGGGGGATTCCGAAAGCGTGCACTTTGAGGCAGAGCGCACGGACGGGGGATATCAGATGGAGATACGTATGGAAGCAGTGACACAATGGATTCCATCCGGACGCCGGATCCTGGATGGGGTCAGCTTTTCAGCAGAAGAAGGCCGCTCGACGCTGATCCAGGGCGGAAATGGCTGCGGAAAGACGATTCTGTTGGATGTACTCTGCGGGAAACGTTTGCCAAGCGAGGGAAGCGTGACTGTGGACGGAGAAGAATGGCGCGCCATGTCGGAGCTGAAACGGGGAAGGCTCTGCCGGAAGCTGTTCGGTATTGTCCGGCAGAACCCGGAATTTATCCGCGCGCTGACCCTGGAGGAAAACCTTTTGCTGCCTTTGGAGTTTTGGGGCGGCGGCAGAGCGGCAGGAAAGCGCCGGGTCCGTGAGGAGGCGGAAACGTTGGGAATCGGGGAACTGCTGGGGCAGTATCCAGAGACTCTTTCCGTGAAAGAGCAGCGTTTAGCCGGCCTTGCGCGGGCGCTCCTGTTATCGCCGAAATTTCTTCTGGCGGATGATCTGCTGTGCGGCCTGACCGGCGAGGACCGGGAAGAGATGGAAGAGGCCCTTCGGACAGTGGAACGCCGGAGCGGCGTGACCAAGATCCGGACGTCGGGTCCGGAGGATCTGGTCTGTCCCGGAGAAGAACGGTACCGTCTGGAAAACGGGCGTCTGTACCGTTGGGGAATGAGCAATTCATAAATAGAATAGGTTAAAAGCAAAACAAAAAAGGAACCACAGAAAACGGGGCTGCGGTTCCTTTTTGTTTCCTATGAACAGACATTTCTGCTTACGCAGACATTACCATGAATGAAAGTCGATTGCTTCGTGCCGTGCATTCTTGGTTCGAAATTTTTATAAGACAATTCATTTATTCGTTTTTATAAAATCCATCGATGGCCCGCGCAAAGAATTCGGAAGAACCTTCTCCGTATCTCTCATCAGTCGCAGCCCGAATTTTTTCCTCCCGGTAGGTTGACGCGATGGATCGCATGAGAGCGTCTTCGTGTTTGATCTGATAGAGCTGTTTCACCACAAAGCCGTATTCGGCGACCGTCTCCTTTACGGAAAAAGAGTCCAGGGGCTCCTCTTTTTTTTCAGCCAGCTTTTTGCAGACGGCGTCGATCCGGTTCTGGCAGGCGTCGACAACCTCCTGGGCCGGGGGATGGATCGCGGCCTGAAAGGCGCTCTCCTTGTCGCCGTACCACTCCACCATTTTAAGAAAACTTTTTTGAATATCCTCCTTGGATGCGCGCTCGATATAATGCTGTTTCCATTGATCAACGCTTCCGAATTCCTGGACAATTATTTGGCGCATGCGTTCCGGCATATGATCCGCCGAGAACTGACAGAGTTCCTCCAGTTCGGAACGGTTAAATACTTCAAAATCCATTTGATTTCCTCCTCTCAGAATTTCATCGATGCTGGTGATCAGGCATTCGATGCGTTCTTTCTTCGCCGTCAGCATTTTCTTCTGCATTTGCAGGATCTGGTTTCTGTCAAGAGCCGGATTTTCCAGAACAGACTTGATTTCCTTTAAGGGGATATCGAATTCGCGGAAAAATAGAATCTGCTGTAAGGTTTCCAGGGCCTTATCGTCATAGAGCCGGTATCCGTTTTCATTTTTTTTTGTCGGGATGAAAAGCCCGATCTCATCGTAATAGTGGAGCGTGCGCACGCTGATACCTGTCAAATCCGATATTTCCTTTACGGTCTTCATCTCTTCCGGTCCTCCCGCCTTTGATGAGTCTATCTTAAACTATGACGGGGCGGGAGAGTCAACCGCTTTTTACATTTTTTGAAAAAAGAAAGGCGTGAATTTTCTGGGAAAGCCGGACTTATTTGAGCAGGAATGGCCGGAGGCGGAAAAATTGTCCTATTCTTCCGGATTTTTGCATAGACTAGAGAAAAAACGCGGAGCCGAATCAAATGAATCTTCTCTGGGCATTTATGCTTTTGCTGGGAATTGGGTATGGACTGGTCACCGGGAGAACCGCCGCGGTCACGGAGGCGGTGTTGAGCGGAGCGGCTGAGGGCGTGGAACTCTGCATTACCATGCTGGGGGTTATGGCGCTTTGGACCGGGATCATGGAGATCGGAGAGCGGGCCGGGCTGATCCGCGCCATTTCAAAAAAAATGCGTCCACTGATGCGTTTCCTGTTTCCGAGAATCCCGGAAAACCACCCGTCCCTGCGATACATATCCACAAATTTTGTGGCAAATATCTTGGGGCTGGGCTGGGCGGCCACCCCTGCCGGCCTGGAGGCAATGAAGTCTCTGGCGGAGATCAACCCGGAGAAGGAGGGGATTGCGTCCCGCGAGATGTGCACGTTCCTGATCCTGAATATCTCCTCTCTTCAACTTCTGCCGATGACCATTATTGCCTACCGGCAGCAGTACGGCTCCGCCAATCCCACCTCCATCGTTGGCCCGGCCATTGCAGCCACGCTGGTCAGCACATTGGCCGGGGTTGCCTTTGCCAAATGGATGGATCGGAAACGTTGATCAGATACTAACAGGCAATTCTGTTCTGATATGAAAAAACTTCCGTCAAAATGAGAAAAGGATGGAAAACACCCGGTTTTTGTGCTATGCTGAACCTAAATGAGCATGTCTGTTTGCGCAGACATCACCAGGAATGAAAGTTGCTTGCCAGGACTTTCACAGTATCTATTTCCACACAGGAGGACATCAGATGGCGAAGTATCGTTGTGCGGTATGCGGTTACGTGTTTGAAGAGACAGAAGACAAAAAGTTTTCCGATTTGACAAAATGTCCGGTCTGCGGTCAGCCGGTTTCTCAGTTCGAGCCGGTCGAAGAACCGGCGGAGGAGGAGAAGGGGCCTGCGGCGGAGGAGAATCCTTTGGCGTATCCCAAGGAATATTTCCGCCGGGATGACACCTGCCGTTATATGGCCGAAATACAGACCATGGCGCAGACCGGGAAACCGATCATCGACGCCATGGGGACGAAGATGAAGATGCCGGGCTGGGATGACATCTTGATCCTGGGAAATCAGCTGAATCCCCCGCCATTGATGGAGGACGAGCCGGTGGATGCGGTGACCGTGATCGGGAAGCACGCTCAAAAGCCAATGGTGCTGGAAAGCCCGGTCTATATTTCCCATATGTCTTTCGGAGCCATGTCACGGGAAATGAAGACGGCCCTGGCAAAGGGGAGCGCCCTGGCGAAAACCGCCATGTGCAGCGGAGAGGGCGGTATTTTGCCGGAGGAGAAGGCTGCGGCATACAAATATATTTTCGAGTATGTTCCCAACCGTTACAGCGTAACGCCGGAAAACTTAAAGACGGCGGACGCCATTGAGATCAAGATCGGCCAGGGGACCAAACCCGGCATGGGCGGACATCTGCCTGGAGAGAAAGTGACGCCGGAGATCGCCAAGATCCGGAACAAACCGCTGGGGCAGGATGTGATCAGCCCGTCGAAATTCCCGGACGTGACGACCAAGGAGGAGTTAAAAGAGCTGGTCAGCCAGCTGCGCATGGCCTCGGAGGGGCGGCCCATCGGCATCAAGATTGCGGCCGGACGGATCGAGAAAGACCTGGAATACTGTGTGTTTGCGGAGCCGGATTTCATCACCATCGACGGACGCGGGGGAGCCACCGGAGCCAGCCCGAAACTGGTGCGGGACGCCGCCAGCGTGCCCACGGTTTACGCACTGTATCGGGCCAGAAAGTATCTGGATTCCGTGGATTCCGACGTGGATTTGGTGATCACCGGCGGCCTTCGGGTTTCGTCAGACTTTGCCAAGGCGCTGGCCATGGGCGCGGACGCGGTGGCGATCGCCTCGGCGGCGCTGATCGCGGCGGCCTGCCAGCAGTATCGGATCTGCGGGTCCGGGAATTGTCCGGTGGGAGCCGCCACCCAGGATCCGGAACTGCGCGCCCGCCTGAAGGTGGAGGCGGCCGCCAAGAGGACCGCTAATTTCCTGACCTGCTCCACCCAGGAATTAAAAACCTTTGCGAGAATCACCGGGCACCGGAATGTGCATGATCTGAATACGGAGGATCTGTGCACCATCAGCCGGGAGATTTCCGAGTACACGAATATCCCTCACGCCTGAACGGCGGGAGGATGATGCATGAAATACAAAAGGCCACGCGGAGCAAGCTGCTCGGCATGGCCTTTTGTATGTGCGCCCGGCGGGAAAATGCTTCCCAATTCAGGCATGTACTTCCTGATTCGGGAGGACGCTTCCCGATGATTTTAATGTGGCATGCTCCGACCGACCGCTTTTTCTGCGTATTCGTGACGTTTTCTTCGCTTTTTCTCCATCCCCATCGCAATCATCTCACTGGTGATCGGGAGTTCCCGGAACCAGATTCCGGTGGCGTTTGCGATTGCGTGGGCCAGGGCCGGAGCCGGGGTGTCGATGACGATTTCTCCCACGGATTTGGCACCGAACGGACCGCTGGGCTCATAGCTGCTCTCAAAGTCCACATGGAGGGTTCCCATATCCAGACGGCTGGGAATTTTGTATTGAGCCAGAGAATTGTTCCGCAGCCGCCCAGCCGGGGTATACTGAATATCTTCGCAGAGCGCCATCCCGATGCCCTGGACAATACCGCCTTCGGTCTGAACCCGCGCCAGGTTCGGATTGACCGGCGTACCGCAGTCCACCACCGCCGTATAGTCGAGAATCTCCACGGCCCCGGTTTCCGGATCCAGTTCGATTTCTACCATGCCGACCATAAAAGGCGGCGGAGATACCGGAGAGGTGTGGCTTTCCGTGACGGACAGAGCGTCTTCACAGCCGCACTGGGCGCGGTAGGCAATGTCAAAGAGCGGTATGTTCCGTCCGCTCTTGGCGTCGGTCACGGCCCGGCCGTCAAAGGAAACCTGATCCGCCGGGCAGCCGAGGGCGCGGGCTCCTTCCTGCACGATCTTTTCCCTCAATTTTTCGCAGGCTCTCTCCACCGCTTTTCCGGTGATATAGGTGGTGCTGGACGCATAGGAACCCGAATCGTAAGGGGAAGCGTCGGTATCCGCTCCGAGGACCGCGATTTCCTCCAGAGGACATTCCAGGCATTCGGCTGCAATCTGTGCCAGGATGGTGTCGCACCCGGTTCCCATATCGGCGGAACCGACAAGAAGGGTATAACACCCGTCGTCTTCCAGTTTGATCGTGGCGGATCCTACGTCCACGCCGGAAATTCCGGAGCCCTGCATGGCCATGGCGACGCCGGCGCTTCGGATCTTTCCATTTTCCATGACCCGCCGGGGGAACTTTTGATCCCATCCGATCCGCTCTTTTGCCCGGAGCAGACAGCGGTCCAGCGCGCAGCTCGTATTGACTTCCCCGTAATAGGCGGGCATGATCTGCCCCTCTTTTACCATGTTTTTCTCCCGGAGTTCTACGGCGTCCATCCCCAGTTTTTCCGCCAGCTCACTGACGGCGGATTCCACGGCAAAGATTCCCTGGGTTGCGCCGTAGCCGCGGTAAGCGCCGGCGGACATGGTATTGGTGTAAACCACATCGTAAGTAAAACGGAACGCTTCCAGGTCTCCGTAAAGAGGGATGGATTTGTGGCCGGACAGTCCCACGGTCGTCGGCCCGTGTTCCCCATAAGCGCCGGTATTGGACAGGGTATAGACATCCATCCCGCGGATTCGTCCGTCCTTGTCCGCGCCGATCTTTACTTTGATCTCCATTTCATGCCGCGGGGAAGAGGCAATCTGACTCTCCTCCCTGGAAAAAATCATCTTCGAAGGCTTTCCGGTCTTCCAGGTGACAAAGGCCGGAAAAATTTCGGAGACCACGGTCTGTTTTGCGCCGAAACCTCCGCCGATCCGCGGCTTGGTCACCCGTATTTTGGACTTGGAAATTCCCAGGGCCGTGGCCAGGATCCGGCGTACATGAAAGACGACTTGGGTGGAACTGATCACATTCAATCTCCCGTAAGCGTCCAGATAGCAGGCGGTGCGGAATGTCTCCATCATGGCCTGCTGGTTGGCCTTGGTGTGGTAGGTTCCTTCCACCACCACATCGCAGTCCGCGAGAACCGCGTCAATATCGCCTTCTTCATCCACGCCGCAGGCGCAGAGATTTCTGGCCGCGTCGGCTCCCACCGGACAGAGGGCCTTCCAGTTCTCCTCCGGATGAATCCGGATCTCATTGTCTTTGGCTTTCCGGAAATCCAAAAGAGCAGGCAGGATTTCATAGGTCACGCGGATGGCTTTCAGCGCCTTGTCCACAGCTTTTTCACTGACTCCCGCCACAATCGCCACCGGATCGCCGGCATAGCGGACATGGCGGTCTAAGATCAGGCGGTCGTAGGGGCTTGGCTCCGGGTAAGTCTGACCGGCCATTGTAAAACGGTTATCCGGGACGTCCTCCCAGGTAAAGACCGCCTCGATGCCGGGAACTTTCTCCGCCAGGTCCGTCCGGATTGAAGTAATTTTGGCGTTGGCGTGGGGGCTGCGGAGCACTTTGACGATCAAAAACTGTTCCGGAAGGATATCATCCAGAAAGACCGGCTGGCCGGTGACCAAAGCCATGGCGTCTTTTTTCCGAACCGGCTGATTCACAATCTTCATTGTACGCCCTCCTCTTTTTGATCCCGGCAGGCGAGAAAGGCGCGGATACTCCGCAGCTGTCCTTCATAGCCGGAACACCGGCAAAGATTCCCGGCCAGGTATTCCTTAATTTCTTCGTCGCTGGGACGGGGATTTTCCCGAAGCAGAGCAATGGTATTCATGATCAGGCCGGGATTGCAGAAGCCGCACTGTTCCGCCCCCTGATCCGCCAGGAAAGCGCCGAATTCGGCGGCCTCTTCCTGGAGTCCTTCCAGGGTGGTCACCTGCCGCCCGTCCGCCCGGACAGCCAGCACGGAGCAGGATAGGACCGGAGCGCCGTCCAGAAATACGGTGCACAGGCCGCAGTGCGCGGTCTCGCAGCCTCGTTTCACGCTGGCGCAGCCATGGTTCCGCAGAAAATCGAGCAATAGGGTATCGGCATCCACGGTATCTTCTACCTTTCTGCCGTTGATCCAAAGTATGATCTTCACCGTGTTTTCCCTCCCAGAGCTTTTTCTTTCAGAGTATTTCCTCCCAGCGCCAGAACGGCTCTTCTTGTCAGAACCTCAGTCAGATGGGAACGGTAAGCGGCGCTGCCTCTCATGTTGGAGCCGGTCGGAGTCAAATGCCGGATTTTTTCCGCATAGGCCCGCGCGGATTCCTCATTGATCCCGTCCGCCAAAACCGCGCTGGATTCCGGAAGCACGATCGCTCTTCCGGGACGCGCTCCGATGACGGTCCGGCAGCGGCCTTCCTGCTCAGAGACTGCGCAGGTCAGCGTGGGAAAATCGGTTTTGGTATTTCGGTGAGACAGGTAAACCGTGTGGCAGGGATGCTTTTTTACGATCAGCCGCACCAGGATATCGTTGTCTGCTTTCATCCGGGAAAATTCCTCCAGCGGCACGACGCCTCCCCGGTAAAGCTCCACATAGGAATCCAGAGCCAGAAACAGCGTTAAGACATCGGAAAAACCGTAGCGCCCAAACAGGCTTCCGCCCACCGTGGCCAAATTTCGGAACTGTACCCCGACAATGTGTTTCAGGCTCTCCCTAAGAGCGCCTTCGGTATAAGCGTGAAGTCCGGGATGAATCTCCAATTCCCGCAGTGTAGTCATACATCCGATGGAGAATTCCCCGCTGCCCTCCCGGATCCGATTCAGGTCCAGGCCGGACAGGTCAATGATGGTGGACACGGCCCCCCGGCTGGTCCGGAGCCACAGCATCCCGCCCATCACGCGGTTGGAACGTTTTTGGTTTAACTCGTAAGCCTGGGCCAGAGACTCAGCCTTACAGTAATCCTTTATCGTCAGCAATTTAAATACCTCCCTAATCATTCGAATCCCCCGACGCAAGCGGAGAGGGATCGGTTTTTGTTCCGCAGGCGAGACCGGCTCAGGATCCGCGGAAAAAAACCTGGAAATGGACGGCCCGAAAGCCGTCCATAAAGGAGTATATCGTATTTTATTCTGCTTGTACATCCCTTTTTCCTGTTTCCCCGGAGACAGGATTATCCAAAAACTGCCCTAGCCATCACATCCACCGGCGCTTCTTTTCCGGTCCAGATCTGAAAGGCGATTTTACCTTGGTGGAGCAGCAGGCTTTGGCCGTTTACCACCCGGCAGCCCATTTTTTCCGCCGTCTCCAAAAGCAGCGTCCGCCGGGGATTGTAGATCACATCCGCCACGAACAGGTCCGGGCGGAGCAGGGAGAGGTCCACCGGGGATTTTCCTTCCATGGGCGGCATGCCGATGTTGGTCGCATTGATCAGAACCGTGGACTCCGCCGCAAACGGTTCCAGGTTACAGTCAAGGGGCAGAGGGACGCAGCAGGGGCACACCTCGCGGTTTAACTTCTCGCAGATTTCTTCCGCTTTTTCCACCGTGCGGTTGGCCAGATAGATCTTTTTGGGCCGCCGGGAGGCCAGGACCGTCATGATCGCGCGGGAGACGCCGCCTGCGCCGATCACCAGGAAGGTTTGATCGGCGATAATCAGTCCTCCGTCCACTTCCAGGCCGCGGACAAAGCCTTCCCCGTCCGTATTGAATCCCTTCAATTTTCCATCCTGGATCCGGACCGTATTGACCGCCCCGATAATTTTGGCCAGAGGGTCAATCTCATCCAGATAGGAGAGGATCTCCAGCTTATATGGGATGGTGATGGTCAGTCCCATATAATTCATTTTGGAGAGGCCCTTCACCACTGTCCCGAAATCCTCTTCTTGAATGTTCATGGGAAAATAGTAAGCGTCCATGCCCAGTTCTTCGAACGCAGCGTTCATCATGGCCGGAGATTTGCTGTGACCGATGTCGGTGCCGATGATCGATGCCAGTTTCGTGTTTACGCCAATCGTTTTCATAAAAATTCAATCCTTTCTATCGAAATACAGATGAATCGAAGATCCGAATGTTACCTTTAGTATAAATGCGGCAAATCCAGATTACTAATACTGTTTTCTCATCATATCAATAAATCCGGTTTATGGCTGAAGCATAAAGCTGTCTTATCAATTCAATAAAAAAACGGCATTAGTTTTTCAGAAAACTCCATAGTACAATAAGGGCCATAAAAGACGGCTGCCGGAATCGGTGGGAAAGGAGCAAGGGATCATGAATGATTTTATGAAAAAATTTAGTCTGGAAGGAAAAAAAGCGATTGTGACCGGGGGGGCCCGCGGGCTGAATTACGGCATTGCCCAGGGGCTGCATGCCGCCGGAGCGGAAATCGTTTTGATGGATATTCAGGAACTGGTTTATGAGTCGGCGGAAAAATTGAGGGAGGACGGCGCTCCGGTTTACGGCGTGGTCGGAGATGTCTCGAAGTCGGAAGCGCTGGATCAGGCCTACGCCAAAGCGCTGGAACTTTTGGGCGGCCGCCTGGACATCCTGATCAATGGGGCAGGGATTCAGTACCGCTGTCAGGCGGAGGATTTCCCGGAGGAAAGGTTCCGGCAGATTTTGGACGTGAATCTGGTCGGCGTTTTCCTGATGGCCCAGCGGGCCGGGCGGACTATGTTGGCTCAGGGGCATGGGAAAATCATCAATATCGCGTCTCTTTCCTGCTTTTTCGGAGCCAGCATGATTGCGGGCTATACCGCCAGCAAGGGCGGGGTGGGACAGCTGACCAAGGTCCTCTCCACCGAATGGGCGGGACGGGGCGTGAACGTAAACGCCATTGCGCCGGGCTACATGGTGACGGAACTGACAGCAAATATCAAGGAGGTCAATCCGGAGCAGTACAACAACATCTGTACCCGGATTCCCAAAGGGCGTTGGGGAACGGCGGAGGATTTACAGGGGGTGGCGGTATTCCTTGCCTCAGACGCCTCGGACTATATCACCGGGACGATCAACCTGGTGGACGGCGGATATGCTGTGAAGTAAAGAGAGAGATGGGAGAAGAGGCGGAAAGAGCCTCTTCTTTTTATTGATTGGAGGGGAGATCTGGCCCTGCGCAGACTTCCTTAGAGATATGCGGCCCTGGGGAAGCAGGAAGTGAGTTCTAGCTGCCGGCGCTTCTTGCCCGGACAATGTCAAAATGCACTTTGTGCATTTGCCAGAACTATGATACAATGTCTAAAACAGAACTGGCAGACAAAACGCCGGAATCGGAGAGGACAAGGAGGGTCTATGAATCTTCAGCAGCTATACTATTTTCAGAAAATCGCAGGTTTGGAGCACTACACGAAGGCGGCGGAAGAACTGAATATTACCCAGCCATGCCTGAGCTACTCCATCGCCGAGCTGGAAAAAGAGCTGGGCGCGCCTCTGTTTTATAAAAAGGGCAGGAACATTAAGCTGACCTCCTACGGAGAGCGCTTCTTGACCCATGTGGAGAAGGCGCTGGAAGAGCTGGAGATCGGGAAAAAAGAGATCGAAGAGTGGGTCAATCCGCGCAGAGGGAAACTGACCCTGGCCCATATCAGCTCCATGAACGCCGGTTACATGCCTTTTTTGATGAGACGGTTTTACGAGAACCCGGACCACAAGGAAATCCAGTTCGAATTCCAGGAGAACCCGACCAAAAAGATCATTGATCAGCTGAAGGCGCGGAAGGTGGACATCGGCTTTGGATCCTTGGTGGAGGACGAGGCCATGGAGTTCTTCCCGGTTTATGAGGAGGACATGGTTCTGATTGTCGGCAAAGATCATCCGCTGGCGGGCCGGACGGAGATCACTCTGAAAGAGACGGAAGGGTATGAATATATTGCCTATGAGGAGCACTGCGGAATCCGCGGCTGCATCGATAAAATATTTGTTCAGGCCGGGGCAAGCCGCCGGATCGTCCGCGAGCTGGAGGATAACGCCATGATCACCGGAATGGTGTCCGCGGGACTTGGCATCGCCGTGGTGCCCCGCATGTACGGTGATGAATACTATAACGTAAAGGCCCTGGAGATCAAAGGCGTGGAGACCAGGCGGAAAATGTATATGATGTGGCTGAAAAACTCGTATCTGTCCCCCATTGCCGGGAATTTTATCCAGTTTGTCAAGGAGCTGACGACCAAGCAGGAGTACCCCGTCCGTAAGGATGGGCAGCTGAGATAGTAGACAGAAGAAAGGGCCTTAAACAGGGAGCAGCACTTCCGTTAGTAGGACAGCGCCAATCAAACAGGGATCTTTCCGCAGCGAAAGCGGCGAAACGGTTCTTGTTTTTTTGCGATTTTTTTAGATGGCAGCGGAATGAAAACATAAAATTCCTTTATTGATTCGATAAAATAACAGTATTTGTACAACGAAAACCCCTATCGTATAATCGAAACATCCAAAAAGGAAGGGAGATTATATAATGAAAAAATGGTTAGCGGCAGCACTTGCCATGTGTATGACAGCTTCTCTGTGTGCCTGTGGAAATGATTCGGCGGCGTCCACGACCGCCGGGGGAACCGATACGGCGAAAACCACGGCGGCCGAAGGCGCCCAAGCGTCGGGATCCGGCAGCACGGCATTCCCGGAACATGATATCAACGGATGGGTGATGTGGGGGGCCGGAGGCGGCACGGACAATATTGTGCGCCCGCTGTGCACCTACACGGAAAAAATTCTGGGAAAGAGCATTGTCGTCAACAATAAGACCGGCGCCACCGGCGCGGTGGCGACCCAGTTCGTCCACGACCAGTCGGCCGACGGTTACAGCCTTCTGTTGGGCGCGGAAAATCCCGCCCTGTATAAGATTCTGGGAATCTCCGAACTGACCTATGATAATTTCGACACGGTTCTTTTAATCGGAAATGAAGAGCTTTCCCTCGTGGTGGCTCCCGACTCCCCCTATGAAACCGTGACCGATTTGGTCAATGCGGCGAAAGCGGATCCGGAATCCGTGATCATGGCGACCACCGGCGACGGCGGGTCCCAGTGGGAGGCGGCGGCTTTCATCAAAGCCGTGACCGGCGCCGAGTTCACCCAGCTTCCTTTTGACGGCGACGCCAGCGCCCTGACCGCCGTGATGGGAGGAAATGCTCATTTTACGACCATCAAGAGCACCCAGGCCATCGAGGCGAACCGGGCCGGAACCATCAAGATTCTGGCCACGCTGACTAAGGAGCCGGTGGAAGCCCTGGAAGGCTCCAAACCCATCACCGAAGAGTATCCCGGTTTTGAAGAATACCTGCCGTTCGGTCCATTCTACGGCGTGTGGGTGAAAGAAGGAACGCCGGAAGAAGTGACCAAAGCTCTTTCCGACGCATTCCAGGAAGGCTTTGAGAATCCGGATTTTCAGGAATTGCTCACTTCCATGAATATCAATCCCCTGGGGCTGACGGGGGAGGAAGCGAATACATACATTGCCCAGTGGCAGAAATCAGCGGCCACGGCCCTGTACAAGGCAGGAGTGATCGAGAAATCCCCGGAAGAGCTGGGAATTCAGTGATGTCCTCCGGCAGGCTTTCCGCGGGAATTTGGGAAGCCTGCCGGATCAGAGAAAGCGAGGTGTGTTATGGAAGGAAAAACAAGACCGGGTGAAAAAGGGTTTGCCTTTGTCCTGTTTGGGTTCGGCGTCTTGGTGTTGGCTGAGGCAGTAAAAATGTATCAAAAAGATCCCAAGGTGTCCTCTTACGGCGCGATGCCGGTGTTTCTGGGATGTCTGTTAATCCTGTTTTCCCTGATTATCATCATTCAGAATACAAAAAAGAAAAGCGAGATGTCGGGACAGTCTTTTAAAACGCAGCTTTCCATCGGCTGGCGCCATCTGTTTCAGATCGATGTGGCGGTGATGATCCTCCTCTTGCTGGCCTACAGCGTGGCCTTATTCCTGGGCTTGGGATTCGTCATTGCGACTCCGATTTTCCTTTGGGTTTCCATGAGTTATCTGACGAGAAAAAAATATGCGATGAACTTGGTTTACACGGCGATCGTCATGGCGTTTGTCATGCTTGTCTTTAAAGTCGTGTTCCGCGTGGTGCTGCCGTAGGGAGGAAAATAAATGGAAAATTTAGCTTATATGCTGATCCCATTTCAGCAGCCGATGTTGATTTTGCTGATTGCAGCCGGTGTGTTTCTCGGAATTTATATCGGAGCGATACCGGGCCTTTCCGCCACCATGGCCATCTCGCTTTTGGTTTCTTTTACCTTTGGCTGGGACACCAACGCGGCTCTGGCGATCATGATGGGAATTCACTGCGGCGTGGTCTACGGTGGATCCCGCTCCGCCATCTTGCTGAATATTCCCGGCGCTCCGGCTGCCGTGGCGACTGCGCTGGACGGCTATCCGCTGGCCAAAAAGGGGCTGGCCGGACAGGCGATCGGCATCACGACGGTTTCCTCTGTGATCGGCGGCTTTATCGGAGTAGTGGCCCTGGCGGTCGGCGCTCCGCTGATCTCCAAGCTGGCGTTGAAATTTGCGCCCAGGGATTATCTGCTGCTGGCTTTCATGGGCTTGATGCTGGTGGGAAGTCTCGGCACCAAGTCGGCGGTAAAGGGATTTATCTCCGCGACCATCGGCGTCACCCTCGGTATGGTAGGGATGGATCCGATCTCCGGCGTAGGCCGCTTTACCTTTGACAATGTGTATCTGCTCTCCGGCATTGATTACGTGACCGCCCTGATCGGCCTGTTCGGCGTGTCCGAAGTCCTCTGCCAGGTGTTGGACCGGGAAGCTCCGGTGGTAAAACAGAAGGTGGATAAAATCGTCCCCTCGTTTAAGACCGTGCTGAAATATTTTCCGCTGACGGTTCGGTCCTCAATCGTGGGAGTGCTGGTGGGGGCTTTGCCGGGAGCAGGCGGCGACCTTTCCGCTCTGATCACCTATGATCAGGCAAAGCGCACCGTGAAAAATCCGGAGGTTCCCTTCGGCGAAGGGGCGATCGAAGGCCTGATCGCTCCGGAATCCGCCAACAATGCGACGATCGGCGGCGCGTTTATCCCGATGCTGACCTTAGGAATTCCGGGCGACGCAGTGACTGCCGTCATGATCGGCGCTCTGACCATCCATGGCCTGAAGCCAGGGCCGATGCTGATGACGGATACCCCGCATCTGTTTTACTATATTGTGATGTCCTTTGTGATCGCCAACATCTTTCTTTTGATCTTTGGCCTGACCGGTGTAAAGATTTTTACAAAGATTGTGGAAATCCCGAAAGGGATCCTGTTCCCGGCCATCGTCATCCTGTCGGTGGTGGGATCCTATGCCATCAATAACAGCCTGTACGATATTTTCTGGATGCTGGGATTCGGCGTGCTGGGTTATATCTTGAAACGCTATGATTACCCGGTGGCTCCCGCCGTTTTGGGAATTATCTTGGCAGAGCTGATCGAGACCAACTACCGGAGGGCAATCATTCTGGAGAAAACCATCCCGAATCTGCTGCTTAGCTTTTTCAAGCATCCGATCTCCATTGTTCTGGTGCTGATTATCGCTTTTATGTTCCTCTCTCAGAGCAAATGGTATAAGGCTTGGAGAGACCGGAAATCAAAATAGACGAAGAAAAATAGTCTGTCCTGGGGGCGGACTATTTTTCTTCGTCTGTCAAAATTCCGGAAAATTGATCCGGATCCTATCTTTACCGGTCCATCTTCTGCCGGTGCCTTTCTAGCTGTTCCCTGTCATATTCCAGTTCAAACCGATCCAGGATCCGGAAGCCGCATTCCTGGTATTCCTCATAGTATTTCCGGAACAGACCCGCCGCCTCTCCGGCGTGCTCCGGCTCCTGCATGCGGAGATACCGGTGGAAGATAAATTCGGTCAGCTCTTTGGGCGTGATTTTACTTTTTCCCAGGTCGGCGTTTACCAAGTTGGCTTTTACTGCCACTACAGTGAGAGCGTTCAAATACTGATATTTACCCAGGATCCAATTTTCCGGGTGAAATTCCGCCAGCATACTCACCATATATTCCCCCATGTCCGCATGGCTGGCGGTACTCACGTAGAGATCCCGGTAGATGGGATTTTCCACCAGGAGAGCCGCGTCGGATAATACGGAAAAATAACGGTATTCCGTGAGATGGGTTTCGGACGGGTAAAACATCCGGCAGGCATGATTTAATTTTTGACGGAATTCTTTATACACCGCGACTCCCAGGCTCTCTTTGGAACCGAAATAGTAGGAAGGGAGGCCTATGCTGGTCTGAGAGGCCTGGGCGATCATCCGCATTGTGGTGGCACTGTAGCCTTTTTGATAAAAAAGGTCCTTCGCAGTCTCTAAAATTCTTTTCCGATTGTCAATTTCTCCCATGAGTCGTCCCCCATTCCATTATGATAAAATAGTAACATAAAATAAAGAATCGGTCAAAGGAATTTAGGAGCGTGACCCATAAGGCGGGGGGAGAGGCTTACGGCAGCGGTTCCGTCTGTGCGGCGCTGATGTTTTTGCACCGGGTCTCCGTGGTCAAAACGCAGGAGAGAAATCCAAAGAGCACGAAGACAAAGCAAAGGCGAAGAGGCGCGTGATAGAGGGAGAACCCGCTGGCCGCCGCTTGGTACCGGTCAATCAAACTACCGAAGAAAACCGGGATCACAGCTCCGCCGAAAAACAGGCCCATATTGGCTAAGGAAGTGGACATACCGGCAAAGCGGGGATCGTTAACCTCTTTGGAGACCGCCAGGGAGACGACGATGAAGGCGCCGAAAAATCCCATCACCGGAAGAAGGATCCGGACAAATAAAAGAGACGGCTCCGTAAAGGCAAAGATGGCCCAGCAGGTACAAGAACCGATTGCGCTGACTAAAAGAGGCAGCTTCCGACGCTTCATGCGGTCGGACACGATGCCAATTACCACCGATCCGATGGCCATGCCGACCGGGTACCAGAACGTGATGGAACCCGCCTCCACCACGCTGATGCCATAGCATTCGGTCAAGTAGCTGACTCCCCAGGCGGTGAAGGCCATGCTGCACCCGGAGAAAAAGCAGTTGATGAAAAACGACGGCCAGCTTCTTTTATTGGTCAGCACATTTTTCAATGCCACGGGGATCCGCGGTTTTACCCGCAGAGGCAAAACCGGATTGATCGGCGCGAATCCCATTTCTTCCGGTTTGTTGCGGATCACCAGATAGGCGAGCGCGGAGAGAATTAAGGTAACGATTCCAATACAGTAGAACGACATTCTCCAGGTCAGGGCGCTTACCAAAAGGGCCAGCGGAGCCTGCGCCATCGCGCCGCCCAGGTTGCCCACGAATCCGGTAATCCCGGACATGACGCCGAATTCACTTTCCCGGAACCAGCAGGTCTGCACCTTCAGGATGGCGATGAAGATGACGGAAGCGCCGAACCCAACCAGAAGCCTGCCCCAAAATAGGAAAGGCAGGCTGGGCGCAGCGCCGAACAGGAAAGCACCCAGGCTCATGGTCAGGCATCCGCAGCTGACCGTCCGCCTGGCCCCCAGCGTGTCGGCCAGAATTCCGCTGGGGATCTGCATGATCAGATAGGAATAAAAATACATGGAGTTTAGATTTGAGAAGCTGGTTCCGGTCAGCCCGAAGGCTTCCATCAGCTCATCCTTCACAACACCGCTGGACATCCGGTGAAAATAGACAAAAAAATAGATGGATACCATGAGGCCGTAAATCAGCCAACGGTACCTTCTGGCACGATCTGGATTGTGCATGTAAATCCTCCTTCTTGCTATTCGGAAAAGGGGAGAAGAGACAGCGGTCAGTTCCCCATAATCAGTTGTGTCAGCGTCCCGTCCTCTGGAATCATGCCGAGGCTCCGGCAGGTCGTAAGGAGCCGGGCTTCGGTAGCCGGCGGAACTTCCACTCCTTCTTTTTCAATGGTCCGGGATTTCTCAAACTCAATCTCGCCCGGCAGCCAGATGCGGGCCACGCCTGGAGCGCGCCGCGCATTTTTGATCATCTCTATGTAATCGTCTATCCGATTTTGATATTCTTCCCAAGGGAGGAAACGGGTGGGATCGATGGCCAGGAAAAACTGGCCGATACCTTCCGGCTCCTTGGAACCGGGGATTCCCAGACGGCCGATCTGGTTCCCATAGCAGGCGCCGGAGAGAACGGCGCAGAACAAATCGATGATCAGCGCCAGGCCGTATCCTTTGTAGCCGCCGATGGGCAGAAGGGTCCCTTTCAGCCCGGCGGCCGGATCCGTGGTGGGATTACCCTCGGCGTCCAATGCCCAGCCCTCCGGGATCGTCTCTCCTTTTCCCGCCATGACTTGGAGCTTTCCGTAAGACGCGATGCTGGTGGCCATATCCAGGACCACTGGGTCGTGCTTTCCGGCGGGGAAGGCGGCGGTCAGAGGGTTGGTTCCAAGCAGGGACTCGGAGGATCCGGTGGGGGCCATACAGGGGGAAGTGTTGGTCATGCACAGACCGATGACTCCTTTTGAAGCGGCCTTCCAGCCATAGTAGTTGCCGGCCCCGTAATGATTGCTGTTTTTTAAAGTGGCGGCGGCAATGCCGTTTTCCTTTGCCATTTTGATGACCTGCTCCATGACTTTCGGACCGTTCACAATACCCAGGCCGTTGTCTCCGTCAAAAGCCATGCAGAGCGAATTGCCGGACTGCTGGCGGAGAGAGGGCTGCCGGTTGACCGCGCCGTCATGGATTCGGGCCAGATACATGGGGAGCCGCTGTAATCCATGGGACAACACACCGCTGTGGTCGGCCTGCGTCACAACCTCCGCGGCCTGGGCCGCGTCTGCTTCCGGAATTCCTACATAGATCAAAGCCTTTTTACAAAACCGTTCCACGGATTCTAATGTAAACTTCATGATAAGTCCTCCGATTTCTTTGATGTTAATGTGAAGATATTATTTTGCACGCTATATCGACTAGATTTGGGAGAAAAATATAAAAAACAAGAAAAAATGAGTTTTGTATTGACATTTGAAAAAAATAGGGATAATATGATGATAGATAAGTTGAACACGTTCAAATTCATTAAACCTTTTTTCCACTGATTTGTCAAGGTATTTTCCAATAATTTTTTTCTTATAATTTGAACATGTTCAATTCGACTGGAAATGATGAGAGAAAATCATAGAGTGTGGCAGAAGCAGAAACTGGAGGGGGTGATTGAACCTGAGTTTGAACACGTTCAAAATCTAACAACTAGGTGTGAGCTTTGCGCAGAGGTCCCAAGGGGGGCAGCCCTGTGCCTCCATAGCGGAGCGTTTTTGTTCATAGGAATCTCCTATGGACAAAGAAAGGAGGGGTGGAGGAAGTACGGTTACTTGTGAATTTGACAGAGCATCTGTGGCTGTCATCGTGAGGGTTTAGAGAGGAGAAACGTATGAGTATACCTTTAATCATCATTATTGTCTACATGCTGTTGCTTTTATTCTGTTCCTGGTGGGTGACAAAGAAAAAGAACTCTGGGGAGAGCGCCTCGAATTTCCTGCTTGCCGGGCAGCAGCTGCCCTGGCTTTTGGTCAGTGTGACGGTGGCGGGCCTTGCCGTCGGCGGCGCATCAACGGTAGGCGTGGCGCAGAATGCCTATACCCGTGGAATATCGGCAGGCTGGTATTGCTTTGCCTGGGCGATTGCTTCTGCGATCTACGGCTTGTTTTTTGCCGGGAAATACCGTACTTACTCGATTAAAACCATCAATGAACTGGTCCGCAAGGTTTACGGAGAGCAGATCGGCTTGCTTACTGTCTTAATGCAGTTTTTCAATAATTTTGCTATGAATGCGATGCAGATCGTAGCAGGAGGCGCCATTCTGGCTGCTCTGCTGCCTGGTGTTTTCTCCGTACCCATGGCCATGCTGATATCCACCGGGATTTTCCTGGCAGTCGCTGTGGTAGGCGGCCTTTGGGCGGCTTCCCTGTCTAACATTATCAACATTGCGGTAATTTATGTCGGCCTGATCATCGGCGTTGTGACGGCGTTCAATCATTTTGGCGGAACCAGCGTGGTACTGGCGGCGCTGCCGGAAAATCCAAACTGGTATAATCTGTTCAGCGGCATGGGCCCCAAAGCCATTCTGGCTTGGGTGGTATCACTGACCTTCAGCGCTATGGCGAGTCAGGCAATGGTGCAGTCCTCCGTGGCAGCGAAGAACAGCCGTCAGGCAAAAACCGGTTTTCTGGCTGCGGCGCTGATCATTATTCCTGTGGGCGTGATTTCCCCGCTGTTCGGCCTGATCGCAGCGTCCCAATTTCCGGGACTTGAAAATGCGGCGACGGCTCTCCCTTCGGTTATGCTGAGCATATCCCCTGTGGTGGCGGGCCTGGCTCTGGCCGGTCTGTGGGCGGCCGACGTGTCGACGGCCACGGTATTGCTGGTTTCTCAGAGCACCATGCTGACGCGGGATATTGTCGTAAAATACATAAAGCCGGACATGAGCGACCGTTTCCAGATTATCTTTTCGCGCGTTAGCATGATCGTGGTGGCGTTTTTAGGCTTCCTTCTGGCCACGACGGTAAAAAGTATTCTCGATGCTATCACCACATTTATGTCCATTGTCTCACCGCTGGCCATCGTCTGTCTGTTGACCTTGCACTTTCCGAAGCTTGCCCGCAAGAGCACGGCGCTCTGGGTGTATCTGCTGGGAATCCCAGTGTTCATCCTGATCGTTCTGGGCGTGATTCCGAAAGTGGGCGGACATGCGATTTACCTGACGGTTGCCGCTTCTTTGGTAGGCTGGCTGATTTCCCTGGCGACCGATAAGAGAGCCATCGACGTTTCGGTTCTCTATGCGGACGGGAAGATCCCGGAAAAGGCGAAAAAGTAAACGGAGAGACGGGAAAAATAGGAGGATTATTATGAAATATGCAGTGATCGGCGCAGGAGCCATGGGCAGCGTGCTGGGCGCCTGCCTGGCTCTGGGCGGAGGCGAGGTTTGGTTTGTGGATCCGTTTGAGGCCCACATGAAAGCGATCCAGGAGAAGGGGCTGGCCTTTGATTTTGACGGTGTACCTCATACGCTGGGGCAGATCCATGCGGTCACCAGCGCCAAGGACGCGGGCGGCAAGGTAGATATGATCTTGCTGATGGTAAAAGGAATCTACACCAAATCCGCCATCGAAAATATCCGGCTGCTGGCAGGGGAAAACACACAGATCTTAAGCCTTCAGAACGGAATCGGAAACATCGACATTCTCCAGGAGGCGGGTTTCCCCGTATCCTGCCTGGCCCACGGCGTGGTGGACTTCGGGGCCACCTTAAAGGCTCCGGGCAGCGTGCTCTGTCAGCTGAAGCCGGGGCAGGGACTTCACTTTGGCCCGGTCGATCACCAGCCGAAAGAAGCACTGAACGAAGCCGCAGCCTGCTGGCAGCGGGCGGGCCTGAAAGTGGAACTTCTGGAAAATGCTGAGTTTAAAATCTGGTATAAATTTGCAGTAAACTGCGGCGGAAACGCCCAGTGCGGCCTGGTGAGAGCCAACCTTGCCGGGTATCTGGATCACCCGCTGGGACGGGAGCTCTGCCTGAGAGTCCAGGAAGAGATCGTCCGGGTTGCCAATGCCAAAGGGATCCCTCTGACCATGGAGCCGTTTATCCAGGCCCGCCAGAAACCGCTGGGGCCTCTGGGCGGCCATATGCCTTCCACTTCCCAGGATATGCTGGCGAAAAAGCCCACGGAACTGGAATTCCTTTACGGGGCGGCCTGCCGGGAAGGAAAAAAGGCCGGCGTTCCCACGCCCTTCAACGAGGTGATCTATATGCTGACCAAGATTTATGAGGATACTTATGATTCTCCTTATAAAAATTAAGAAAGGACGGGAACGTGCATGAGTGAAGTAGTCGTGTCGGAAAGCCGCTGCAAGAGCTGCGGATTCTGCGTAAAGAATTGTCCCAAGGGGGCGATTTCCCTGGCTCATTCTTTTAACAGCGCAGGATACAAATACGCGGTGGTTGATTCGGAAAAATGTATCGTATGCGGGATTTGCTATACCGTCTGTCCGGACGGTGTCTTTGAGATCAGAGAGTGAGGAGGGAAGAACATGGGAGATATGATCAAAGGCAATGATGCGATTGCCGAAGCCGCTGTCCGCGCGGGCGTACAGCTTTACGCCGGATACCCCATTACTCCCTCTACGGAGGTAATGGAATACCTGTCCTGGCGGATGCCGGAGCTGGGGAGAACTTTTATCCAGGCGGAAAGTGAGCTAGCCGGCATCAACATGGTGCTGGGGTTTGCATTCTGCGGGAAACGGGCGCTTACCGCTTCGTCCGGACCCGGTATCTCTTTGAAGCAGGAAGGGATTTCTTACATATCCAAGTACCGGCTGCCCTGTGTGGTTTTGAATGTGGTCCGGTATGGAAACGGCCTTGGAAGCCTTCGGTCCGGCCAGAGCGATTATTTCCGGGATACCCGCGGAGGCGGAAACGGAGACTACCGCTGTATCGTCCTGGCGCCCTCCAGCGTACAGGAATCGGTGGATCTGATGTACCTGGCCTTTGATTTGGCGGAGCGGTACCGGATTGTGACCGAGGTCATGAGCGAGAGCGCTCTCGGCCAGATGATGGAGCCCTGCGAGTTTCCGCCCATGCAGGAACTGACGGTGCAGGACTGGGCGCTGGACGGAAAGTATACCCATGAAAGACGAGTGGCGTTCATGGAGAATTACGTGACCACGGCCCATGAAAACAACGCCCGCTATGAGGAGATCAAAGAGAAAGAGCAGCGCTATGAGGCGGTGGGCCTGGAGGACGCGGAGTATGTTTTCGTCTCCTACGGTATTCCCGGCCGCGTGACTCACGGCGTCGTCAACGAGCTTCGGGCCCGCGGAGAGAAAGTCGGCCTGATCCGCCCGATTACCCTGTGGCCCTTCCCGGAGAAAGCTTTTGAACAGGTGAACCCCAACGTCAAGGGATTTATCACAGTGGAGCTCAACGACTACGGCCAGATGGTCGACGACGTGGCCCTCTCCGTGAAAAAGAAGCTCCGGACGGATATCCCGGTTTACTGTCTGCCGTATGTCTTTGAGATGGTGAAGCGGAAAGATGTTTTCCGAGACTTTGAAAAGATCCGCCAGGGTCAGTGGAAGGAGGTATATTGATATGGCTGTTGCACGGAAAATTCCAGAGCTGACCGGGCGCCCCACGACGTTTTGCCCCGGCTGCGGCCACGGCATCCTGACACGGCTCCTCGGCGAATGTTTGACGGAACTTGGCCAGGATCACAATGTGATCTGCACCATCGGGGTAGGATGCAGCTGCATCTTTGACACGGCTTATCAGGGAGATATGATCCAGGCCCCCCACGGTCGAGGAGCGGCTGTTGCCACCGGCGTGAAGCGGGCCCTTCCGGATGTGGTTTCCCTTACCTATCAGGGCGACGGCGACGCGTATACCATCGGGCTTGCCGAGACCTTGAACGCAGCTTACCGGAATGAAAAGATATCGGTATTCGTGGTGAACAACTGTAACTTCGGCATGACCGGCGGTCAGATGAGCTGGACGACCATGCCGAATCAAGTGACCGCCACTTCGGTCCATGGCCGGGACACTGCGCTGACCGGGATGCCCATCAAGGTGCCGGAGATGATTGCAGGTAATTTCCAGACCGCTTATGTGGCGCGGGGAACCGTGACGGACGCCAAACATATCCGGGAGCTGAAGGGCTATATCAGAAACGCCCTTAAAGCACAGATCGCCGGGGAAGGCTATTCTCTGGTGGAAATCGTCTCCCCCTGTCCGACAAACTGGCATATGACTGCACTGGAAGCAATCGATCAAATGGAAAAGGAGATTCTGCCCTACTATACGCTGGGCGAATTCTGTAAGAGAGGAGGGAAGCAGGAATGAAAGAACTGGTATTTGCAGGCTTTGGCGGACAGGGAATCCTGACCGCAGGCGTAGTCCTCTCTCAGATCGTGCTCTATAAGGGCTGGAAGGCGACCTGGCTTCCTTCCTACGGTCCCTCCATGCGGGGCGGAACCGCCAACTGCACGGTCAAGTATGATGAAAAGTATATCTACATTCCCGGAATGGAAGAGCCGGATTTGCTGCTGGCCATGAATATGCCTTCCTTCCAGAAATTCCAGGGCGTGGTAAAGCCGGGTGGTACGATTATCACCAACAGCGATTTGGTGGACAGCAAAGGGGCCAGGGAAGACGTCACCATTGTGGAGGTCCCCTGCCTGAGTATCGCGGAAGAATTGAAAAATCCGCGGGGGGCCAACATCATCATGGTGGGCGCCATTGCCAGGGTGATGGAGGATTTCACCATGCAGGAAGCCATCGACGGCATGAATGATATGTTCCGAAAAAAGGGAAAAGAAAAGTTTGAGGCTCAGAACACCATAGCCCTGGAGCGGGGTTACCGGTTGTTAGACAAGTAAGCATGTGCGGGGCCGGTATCCGGCCCCGCCCGACGGAAAGGCGGGAAGCTTTTATGGATATTGGCAAAGTCTTTAATCCGGCCAGCATCGCCATCATCGGCGTCAGTGATAAAAAAGGAAGCTACGGCGGCAGCGCGGCCAAACACGCCGCTCAAAACAGCAATGCGGACCGGGTATACTACGTACACCCGACCCGAAAGGAATTCATGGGAAAACCCTGTTATCCGACGATTTCTGATCTGCCGGAGACGGTGGACTGTATCTTGATCTGCACTCCGCGGCAGACAGTGAACCCGCTGCTGCGGGAAGCCGGGGAGAGAGGCGTGGGCGGAGCCATCGTCTATGCCAGCGGTTTTTCCGAGGAGCACTCGGAAGAAGGAAACGCCCTGGAACGGGAGATGGCGGAAATCGCAGCTTATTATGATATGGCTGTGGTGGGGCCCAACTGTCTGGGGACCATCAACAATGTGGATAAAAAGATGATGTGGGGACTCCACACCACCTTTGGCTTTGAATTTTCTGAACTGACCGGACTGGGCGTGGTGGCCCAGAGCGGTTATATAGCCGGGAATATCATGGGGAGCCCAGGGCTTGCCGTGACTTATGCGGCGTCCAGCGGCAACGGCAATGTCCTGACCCTGGAAGAAATCATGCTCTTTTATGCGAAGAGCGATCAGGTGCGGGTTATCGCCGCTTACCTGGAAGGCATCAAGAAGCCGGAATGCTTTGAGGAAGCCCTGCGCGTCGCGGCCATGCGCCGCAAGCCGGTGGTCATCCTGAAAACAGGACAATCCAGGAAGGGGGCTGCCGCCGCCGCTTCCCACACGGGAAATCTGGCCGGCAGCGCCAAGTGTTATGAGGCTATTTTTCAAAAATACGGCGTGGTAGCGGTGACGGATCTGGTGGAATTTATGGCCGTGGCCCAGATGTTCTGCACCCTGAACGGGAATCTGCCCCGCACGGACGGCCTAGCCAGCGTCAACCTGTCGGGAGGAGAAAACGCGATCTGTGCCGATATCTGTGAAAAGTACAACCTGGTGCATCCGGATTATACGCCGGAGACGGAGGCTGCGGTCAAGGCGGTGATCCCTCCGTTTGCCCGCAGCTGCAATCCTTTGGACGCCACCACCGAGCTTTTTTATAATCTGGAAGGCAATCTGAAAATCCTGAAAGCCGTCCGGGATCAGCAGGACTTCGGAGCGGTTACGATGGGGATGAACTTGGATCTGCACCGCAGTCCGGTTCACGAAGTGCTGATCTCTGCGCTATGCCAGGCTGCTACAACGATCCCCGATATGATACCCATTTTCCTGACCCCGTCCCACGAGGCCAGCCGGAACAAAGAGTACCGGGATATGCTGCAAAAAGCAGGCGTGGTTGTGACGCCCGGCGGGGAAAAAGGCTATAAGATGGTCCGCTATCTGATGGATTTTACAAAGTACGACTACCGCGAGCACAATTTGAAGCTGGCCTTGCCCTGCCCTCATGCGCCGGAGTGTCCGCCGGTCTCCTTGAGCGAGGCGGACAGCAAACGGGAGATGATGGATTTCGGCGTGCCGGTTCCGCCGTTTGCCACCGCGGGCAGCCCGGAGGAAGTCAGGGCCGCGCTCTCGGATATCCCGTTCCCGGTGGCAATCAAGATCGATTCTCCTCACATTACCCACAAGACGGATGCCGGAGGAGTGAAGCTGAATATTCAAACGGAAGCTGAGGCATTGCAGGCGTTTGATCAGATCATGGAGAGCTGCCGCGCCTATCGGCCGGATGCGGATCTGAAAGGCGTGCTGATCCAGCAGATGATGCCTCCGGGGGTGGAAATTCTCCTGGGAGTGACCTGCGACCCGATGTTTGGCCCCATGGTTATGGTAGGCCTGGGCGGCGTGTTTGTCGAGGTGTTTCAGGATGTGGCACTCTATCCTGCTCCGATGGGAAAAGGGGAGGCCAGAAAAATGCTGGAGAGCCTGAAATCTTTCCGGCTGCTGGAAGGCTACCGCGGACAGGCGCCGCGGGATATCGACGCGCTCTGCGGCCTGATCGTGAAGGTTTCGGAATATGCCGTGGCGAAAAAGGATGGGCTCCGGGAGCTGGACCTGAACCCGGTCTTTGTGTATGAAGAGGGGAAAGGGATCGCGGTGATCGACGCCCTGATCGTGAAGCGGACCTGATCCTTGAAAGGAACCAAACCAGCCCGGCGGGTCGCCGGGCTGGTTTTGCTACTTCCTTGTTTTTGCAAATAGGATTCCCATTTGACTATATTTGTGATATGATAAAAAAGTAGAAAAAAATTTCATCCGCTGTTCGAAAGAGGAGCATATGATCACAATATTTAACCGAAGAAAATTAGCCATTGTCTTTTCCATGAAAGAGGTGGTCCGGCTCCGCAGTATTCTTGCGGTTGCGCATATCGAATATCTGGTTCGCACGGTTCGGGAAGAGCCTGAGGCGGAAAGTCCAGTTCGGAAGGCGGAGACAGCTTGGTCTGGGTATCTGAGAAATGATATCCATGTCGGCCCCGCTTTCTCCTATGTTTTTTATGTGAGAAAAAAAGACTTCGGTGATGCGGCGGCTCTGAACCGCAGAAGAAGGCTGCCTCTGTGCAGGGCGCACTAGGGATAGAAATAGGGGATCAGGTGGTATAATTTTCACAGATATTGATAAAATCCGTCAGCGCGCCGTAGAGGTACTTGCTTTTGTGATAGACGATGGAAAATTTTCGCGTCATATGTACATTCTGAATCGGAATGATTTTTAAGCGTCCCTTCTGACATTCTTCCTGAATGGCTTTTTCTGATAAAACTCCCAACCCCTGGCCGCTGGTTACGGCATATTTGATGGCTTCGGAATTATTGCAGATCCATTTTTCGTGGATTGGAATATTTTTTTCGAGAAGATATTGCTCAAAGATCATCCTGGTTTTGCTGCCGCGTTCCCGCAGAATAAACGGCTGGTCCTTCAATTCTTCCAGACGGACGGAGTCTTTTTGGTAAAAGGGATGGGAGGGAGAACAGATGAGAAACAGTTCGTCATTGATCACGGGAAAGGAGAGAAGGTCCGTCTTATTGATGGTGCCTTCCACCAACGCCACATCCAGTTTTCCGTCCAGCAGCATCCGTTCCAGGGCGGCGGTCTTTTCCACCACTACTTCGGTATCAATGGAGGGATTTATCACGTTGAATTGTTGAATCAGAGGGCTCATCAGATAAGTGCCGACCGTGAAGGTCGCGCCGATGCGTAGTTTCTTAATCGTTTTCCCATTGTTCAGGAAATCTTCCATGTTTTGGTACAGGAGCAGAATTTGTTTGGCGTACTGCAATAGTTTCTCTCCCGCCGGTGTGATATAGAGTTTTTTTGAGAGCCGTTCAAACAGGACAATCGAGTAATAGGATTCCATGTCCCCAATCGCCTGGCTGATCGAGGACTGCGAGATAAACAGATGATTGGCTGCTTCGCTCATTTTACCAGTCTCCGCCACTTCGACGAAAATTTGCAAATGCCGTAATGTCATGTGATCACCCTTCCCCTTTTGTAAAAATCAATCGATTTTCAGAGATAGTCCATCCTTAAAAAGTATTTTATACTATTAAAATAAAAAAATCAACAAAAACCATAGAAAAATATGACAATGTAGAAAAATCTTGAAAAGGAAATAGAGATATGATAAGATGAAAAAGCGTGGTCAGAATAGACAGATACAGAAGGGTTAACGATGGAAATAGAAGAAATTTTGAGAAAGGTACAGCAAGGCCAGCTTTCGGTGGAAGAGGCCGGGCAAAAGCTGCGCCCTTTTTCCTATGAGGAGATGGGGTTTGCGAAGTTGGACGACAGCCGGAAACGCCGTTCGGGTTTTCATGAGGTGATTTACTGCAGCGGAAAAGAAACCGCGCATTTGACGGCGATTTTCCGGAGGCTGTGGGAGAAAAACGGCGCGGTCATGGGAACCCGTGCGACGCCGGAACAGTATCAGGCGGTGAAGGCGGAAGTACCGGAAGCGGTCTATGACCCGGTCTCCCGGATCATCCGCGCGGGGAATGATGAGGAGAAGAAAATCGGCCGAGTGGCCGTCTGCTCCGCCGGTACGGCGGATCTTCCGGTGGCGGAGGAAGCGGCGCAGACCGCGGAATTTTTAGGAGCCCGTGTCTCCCGCCTTTACGATATCGGAGTGGCGGGAATTCACCGTCTTTTTCATAACCTGGAGGAGCTTCGAAGTGCGAACTGCGTCGTTGTGGCCGCCGGGATGGAAGGGGCTCTGGGAAGCGTGGTGGCCGGCCTTGTGGAACGGCCGGTGATCGCGGTGCCGACCTCGGTGGGATATGGGGCTAGTTTCGGGGGCGTTTCCGCCTTGCTGTCCATGCTGAATTCCTGCGCCAATGGGATCGCGACTGTAAATATAGACAACGGCTATGGCGCCGGATACATGGCGGCGCAGATTAATCGATTGGCGGTGAATGCAGATGAATAAGCCCATTTTATACCTGGAGTGTTATTCCGGGATCAGCGGGGATATGGCGGTGGCTGCGCTTTTGGATTTAGGCGCCGATGCGGCGGAATTGGAGCGGGTGCTGAACAGCCTTGCGCTTCCGGAATTCCGGATTCAGATTGGAAAAGTGAAGAAGAACGGAATTTCAGCCACGGATTTCCAGGTGATCCTGGAAGACGGCGAACCTGACGCCGGTGCATCGGCACACGGGCCGCAGACGCATTCCCATGAAGGGGAATGCCGTCATCACAGGGAAGCCGGGCGCTCCCACGCGCACAGGAACCTTGCGGACGTCTGCGAGATCCTGGACCGGGCGGATACGACGGAGCAGGTCAAGAACCGGGCGAAAGAGATGTTCCGCCTGGTGGCGGAGGCGGAAGCCGCGGTTCACGGCCTGCCTTTGGAACAGGTTCACTTTCACGAGGTCGGCGCGGTGGATTCCATCGTGGATTTTTTGGCCGCGGCTTTCTGCCTGGAAAATCTGGGGGTTCATGATGTCGTGGTATCGGCTCTGTCCGAGGGGCAGGGGATGATCCGCTGTCAGCACGGCCGGATCCCCGTGCCGGCTCCCGCTGTGGCGCAGATCGCAGCGGCCCATGGGCTTCCTCTGCGGATTACGGACGTGATGGGAGAGCTCGTCACGCCCACCGGAGCGGCCATTGCCGCCGCGTCCCGGACCAGAGAACGTCTGCCGGAGAAATTTGTGATCCGCCGGATCGGAGTCGGGGCCGGAAAGCGGAATTACGACGCGCCCAATATTTTGCGCGTGATGTGGGTGGAAGAAACCTAAAAGATCGTTGCGGAACAAAGGGGAGAGATATTTTGTTGAAGCAAAGCAGCGCGGTAATGCCTGGTTCAGGCGTTACCGCGCTGCTTTTTACGACAGATTGGAGAAGCGGGACAGGGAAAGCTGTTCTTCGGAGCACAGCTCTTCTTGAAGCTGGCAGAAAATGGAATGGGCCTTTGCAAACTGAGGCTGTGAGAAACGGGGAAGAATTCCGTATATCACAAAAACCCCGATAAAATGATCCCGTGAAAAAAGAGGCATGGCCAGAGCGGCGGCGCCTTTTTGATCCTCCTCGATATCCCAAAGATAGGGAGGCAGGTTTTCCGGGTTTTTCTCCCATATCCGGTACAGGCGGGATACAGCGCAGTCTTTCTGCATACTTTGGAATTCGCCGATCCGGGAATCCGCCGTTACGCTCCGGTTGGGCACAGAGGCGTCAATGAAAAAGTATTGCTGGCCGCACAAAAAGGTAAAGCTGCAGGTCTCCTGAACCGAATCCGCCAGATGTTCCAGGAGCCAGCGGCTTTTTACGCTGGGAAAGAGGTTCTGCCTTGAGATGGCTCCCAGCTGCCAGCAGCTGATGGAGAGAGAGTAGCGGGGCGACTGTGGGTCGCGCTCCACATAGCCTTTTTGTTCCAGCGTGGAAAGCAGCGTGTAGGTGGTACTTTTATTTAAAGAGAGCGCCTCGCTGATTTCCTGAAGACGGCAATGATTGTGGTTAACCATATATTCCAATATTTCCATAGCCCGAACCACGGACTGAATCGGTTTTGTTTTCCCCATGAACGAACAATCACCTTTGCTTTCTCATGCTGCTTACACAGAGGTATCTGTTTTTAAGCATTGGAATAAAACCACAGAGATACCTGCTGTGAAGTTATTTTTTAGTATAACAGATAAATTTAGAAAAACAAGCAATTTTGATAAAATTTTACAAAAGCGAAAATCCCTATTGACAATTCAAGATCATATGATAATATAAAAAATATCTTAGAATATTGTTTTATTATTTGATATTATTGAACTATGAGAGGAGGAATGTCGTCCAGGTTCAGTTGCTTTTCGCGGGGTCACTGGAGAAACTGGAAGAAAGAAACGATAAAGGAGCAAAGATTATCATGGAAAAATATCAAGTTGCTGTTGTAAAACACCGGGAAGGCTGTCAGGTAAAGGACACGGTAGCGAGAGCGGTCGAACTGATCGGCGGTATCGAGAAATTTGTAAAGCCCGGACAGACTGTTATGCTAAAACCGAATTATACCGGCCTTCTGTCGCCGGATACCGGCGCCGTCACCTCCCTTTTGGCGTTGGAAGGGATTACCCTGTTTCTTCAGGAACACGGAATCACGGATATTACCATCGCCGATGGTTGCGGAACGGTACATATTGGAACCCAGAAAATTATGGACGAGGTTGGCGTGACCGCCCTGGCGGAAAAGCTCGGCGTAAAGACTTTGGACCTGAATACGACCCCGATGGTGGAAGTGAAGCACGAGGGCTATCGGGAAATCGAATCGGTGAAGGTATCGAAAGCTGTGCTGGACGCGGACCTGGTCATTAATGTGCCGGTGATCAAGACCCACGCAATGTGCGGCGCGACAGCGGCGATGAAAAACATGAAGGGATGTATTGCGCCTGCGGAAAAACGCCGTTTTCACAAGATCCATCTGCATCAGGCCATTGCCGACCTGCAGCTGGCCCTGCCGCCGTATCTGACCATCACAGACGGCCTGATTGCCCAGGAAGGCTTGGGGCCTGCCGAGGGGACGCCGGTTCCGCTGAATATCATCATGGCCTCGGAGAATCCGGTGGCGATGGACGGCGTGATTTTGGAAATCATGCAGATGAGTCCGGATGATGTGAAGCACATAAAACTGGCGGCCGAGATGGGGCTTGGCAGCATCGACCTGAAAGACATTGATATTCTGGGGGACGGGATCGATGGTATCAAACGGAAATTCCGCCCGGCCACCACGGATATCAAAGAGTTCGACGGCGTTGAGATCTACGAGTGCAATGCGTGCAGCGGATGTATTGCGGCTTTGATGATCACCCTTGGCCGTCTGAACGCCATCGGCGATCTCCCTCACTTTAAAGATATCCAAGTCTGCGTCGGTACCGGAAAGCCTGCGAACTTGAAAGAATATAAGAACTTCTTTTACATCGGAAAATGTGCGAAAGCGATCTACGAAAAGGAGCACGCCAAATACCCGGATCAGGTTCACTATATCGCGGGATGTGCGCCGGCTGCTCTGGAGATCGAAGAACGGATCCGCGAGGTCTACAACTTTGACCGGAGTGATCCCATGTTCTTTACTGCCGGAGCTCAGGCCGTGGACGGCATGAGAAGTAAAAAAGAAGATCAGTAGGATACGTGTAACTGGCCCGTCGCGAGAATGAATCCCTCTCGCGGCGGGCTTTTATTTCAGCAATATCTTGGTCTGACACCGGATTTATTTCACACCGGATTACGGTTCCTCATCGAAAAAAAGGCGCGGAAATGCGTGCTTTATCCGCATACTTAAGGAAAAACTTATATGGTTCTTCTTGAATAAGTGTTTTACAAAAAAACGAAATATGATTATGGTATATGTAAAGTGACCGCGCGGAAACAAGATGTTAGATATATTTATCAAGGCTGGGAAACTATCAGCCAAAATCAGGAGGGATTCTTAAAATGAAAATAACGAAAGTAGAAGCGATCACCTTAGTTGAGCCGATCAAAAACGCCATCAAGGCTCCGATCAGCATCCCCTATGCCAGCGAGCTGGAAGGCCTGGTATTCAAAGAGTACCGCGCAACGCTGGTAAAGGTTGAGACCGACGAGGGGATCACCGGCTGGGGCGAGTGCATGGTACGGTTTGCGCCTACTGCCACGAGAGACATTGTCAATTACATTGCCCCTCTGCTGATCGGCAAAGACCCCTTTGATACCGAGAAGATCTGGGAGCTGATGTTTGGTTCGATGATGAACCGCGGACATTACCAGGGCTTCTTCGTGGAAGCCATCAGCGGGATCGACATTGCTCTCTGGGACATTAAGGGAAAAGCTTTAGGTGTTCCGGTTTACCAGCTTCTCGGTGCCGCCGGCCGTCCTTCCTTCCTGGCATATGCTTCTTCGATCCGCTTCCGCGGCCTGGAAGTCGTAAAACAGACTGCTCAGAAATTTAAAGACAACGGGTTCAAGTCCATGAAGATCAAGATCGGACAGATCCCTGAAAACGATATGGCTACGGTCCGCGCCGTCCGCGAAGTAGTGGGGCCGGACATCGAGCTGACCGTGGACGCCAACTGCGGCTATGACGTGAAGACCGCCCTTCGGGTCGGCAAGGTCTTGGAGGAGTGCAACATCCGCTGGTTCGAGGAGCCAGTCCGCCCGGACGATTTCGACGGATACCGTCTCCTGTCCGAGAGCCTCAGCGTTCCGATTGCCGGCGGCGAAGCCCACTTCCTCCGCTGGGGCATGAAGGAACTGATCACCAGAGGACGCATCGACATCGTGCAGCCCAATATCTGCCGCGCCGGCGGCGTGACCGAGGCGATCAAGATCCACGGCCTGGCCAATGCCTACAACGTGAAGTACCTGACCCACACCGGAAGCTGCTCGGCCGTCTGCCTGGCCTCCACGCTGCACATCGCCGCAGCCTTTACCGATTGCTACATGTTCGAGCATATGCAGGCCGACTGGGCGAAGGATCAGAGAAACCCGCTCCGCTGGGATCTGACTCCGCTGCCCATGGACTACGATCCGGCCACCGGCATGATCACGATGCAGGATAAGCCTGGATTTGGCTATGAAATCAACGAGGACGTCATTGCGGCGACCCGTGTAGACAAATAAACAAAGCTGTTTTTTAGAAAAGGAAGGAGATTTCAAATGTTTAACGCGAATGCTGGACATTACCATATGCAGGGAAGATTGAATTGTGGAGTTGGCCTGGCCGGTACCATTGGCAGCGAGCTTTCCACCAGGGAAATCAAAAAGGTTCTGGTTGTCACCGAGGCCATTTTGGTGAAATTGGGAGTCCTGGATGTGGTATTCGATTCTTTGAAAGAGGCCGGAGTGGATTACGTGGTATTCGACGGAATCGAGGCCGACCCTTCCGCCCATCTGATGGATCAGATCGGCGCGCTGGGTATCGAGGAAAAAGTGGACGGCGTGCTCGGCGTAGGCGGCGGCAGCTCCATGGATTCGGCGAAAGCGGCCTCCATCCTGATTGCCAATCCGGGAACCCATATCCTGGACTACAAAGGGGATTATACCGGCGTAAACCGTTATCAAGTGACCCCGGTTCCCTGCTTTGCGATTCCGACCACGGCCGGCACAGGAAGCGAGGCCAGCTGGAATATCGCCATCAACGACACCGACAATACGCTGAAAGTCCGGACCCAGAACCCTCACTATGTACCGGTGATGTCGATTTTGGACCCGAAGATGATGGCCACCGTGCCCGCGTCGGTAGCGGCCGGGTGCGGGATTGACGCCTTCGTGCATGCCTTTGAGGCGTATATTTCCACCAAGGGCGCGTGGGAATTCAGCGACTTTATGGCTCTGGAAGCAATGCAGCTGATCTCCGGACACATTCGTCAATTTGTGGCGAACCCCGGCAACACCGAGGCAGGCCAGGCCATGATGATCGGTGCGACGCTGGGCGGCATGTGCCTGTCCCAGGCGGCTCTCGGCATCGTACACGGGCTGGCGAAACCGCTGTCCGCCCACTTCCATATCTCCCATGGCATGGCCAACGCCCTGATGCTTCCCCATGTCGTAAAGTACACCTGGCGGGCGAACCCGGCGAAATTCGCCAAGGTTGCCGAGGTGATGGGCGTGGATACCAGAGACATGTCGGAGATCGAGGCGGCCAAGGCAGCCTGCGGCGCCATGGCCGAGATGTGCAAAGACATCGGACTTCCGGCCCACTTAAGCGAAGTGGGAGTTACGGAGGACAAATTTGAACAGATGGCGAAGGACGCAATCCAGAACAAGCCGTTCTTCCTGAACCCTTGCAAGGGAACAGTGAAAGATCTGATCCATATTTATCAGAGCGCTTACTAAAAAGCGGTTGTTGGAATCCTACTTGTTATCTCTTCCCCTGAGATATGGCCGGGAATGCGTCCGGTCCTGAATGCCGGACGCGTTCCAAAGCCGATTGAAAGGGGCTTTCGAAAAAAGGTGGAGCTATGTGGACGATCATTCCTTTAAAATTAGGAGTAACTACCGTCTGGAGAGGCGGGTTTGTAATGCAGCAGGGCCTCGCGGCAAGCGAACGATTTGAGGTTCCCCATGTGGCATGGCTGTTAAAGGAAGACGGAGGATCCAGAAGGATTCTGGTGGACGCCGGAATCAGCGGGAATCTGGAGGAAAGCTCTGTCCGCCACAACCCGGTCCGCCGGGATCCGGATATGTACTTATTGCCGGCCCTGGCGCAGTACGGGGTAAAGCCGGAGGAGATCGAGATGGTCATCCTGACGCATCTCCACTGGGATCACGCCAAAGGCGTCCTGGAGCTTCCGAATACGATTCCGGTGCTGGTACAGAGGACGGAACTCTACTATGCCGTTTCCCCGTGTCCGCCGGACGCTAAGCATTATGAGACCAATGTGAAAGAGGACATTCCCTATTTCCTGAAATATTTCCATCAGCTGCGGCTGCTGGACGGAGAACAGAAAATTACCGATGGAATTTCAGTTGTGATGCTTCCGGGCCATTCCCCCGGCTCCCAGGGAGTCGTGGTGGACACGGCGGAAGGAAGTTTTGTGATTACGGGAGACTTGATTAATTGTGTGGAGAATTGGGAGAGGCGGATCCCCGCAGGAATCTGCAACAGCCTGACAGATTACTACGAATCTTTCCGGCGGCTGGAGAAGCTTGAGGCGGAGGGGGCGAAGATTCTTCCGAGCCACGATTTTGTCGTATTTGACTGGTTCCAAACGGTGGAATCAGAGAAGATTGGAACGGGAGGGAAAAAAGACGATGTATGAGTTATATATCAACGGAAAACTGACGGAAGGGCAGGGCGAGCCGATCGTTGTCACGAATCCGGCCACCGGGAAAGTAATTACCACGGTAAAGAGCGCCAGCGTAGAGCAGGCGAACGAAGCCCTTCAGGCGGCCCAGAACGGATTTTACGCTTGGTCCCGCACCAGCCTGAATGACCGGATCGGCTGGATGCTGAAATTAAGAAAAGCCTGTCAGGACCATCAGGATGAGATTGTTCAGCTGATGGCCGATGAGGGAGGAAAGACCTTTGTGGAAGCCGGAAACGACTTCAAGGCGTTTTTAAACTATCTGGTTTATTATGGCGAGGAAGCCAAACACATCTACGACACCGGGATTCCGGAGTACGGCGGACACCGCGACACCTTCCATACCGTGTTAAAGCGCCCGGTCGGCGTGGTGGTCGGACATCTGGCCTGGAATATGCCGGTCAGCAACCTGGGGCTCAAAATGGCACCGTCCATGGCGTCCGGCTGCACCTGCGTGCTGAAGCCCAGCACCGAGACCCCTCTGGCCAGCCTCTATATCGGAAAGCTTGCCGCGGAGATCGGTCTTCCGGCCGGCGCGGTTAACATTGTGTTCGGACCGGCGAAGATCATCGGAAAAGCGCTGAGCGAGAGCAAGATTCCGAAACTGATCTCCGTGATCGGTTCCATCGCCGTGGGCCGTGAGGTGATGAACCAGGGCGCGACCTCCGTCAAGCGTTTCTCCATGGAGCTGGGCGGCAATGCTCCGGCCATCGTGATGCCGGACTGCGATCTCGACAAGGTTGTGAAGTTCATTGCTAACCGCAAGGTGCGGATCTCCGGCCAAGGCTGTGCGAACATCAACCGGATTTTTGTCCATGAATCCATCCATGATGAGTTCGTCAAAAAGCTGGTGGAGCTGGTGAAACAGATTCCGGTCGGCGTGGGAAGCCCGGATCATCCGGAAACCATGGGACCGATGATTAATGTAAAAACGAGAGATAAAATGCTGGCGTTCGTGGACAATGCGGTCCAGGGCGGGGCGAAACTTCTCTACGGCGGCGTGGTGCCGGAGATGGAGGATGAGTACAAGGACGGCGCTTGGATCCTTCCGGGAATCCTGGACGGCGTGACCGACGAGATGGATATGGCAAAGAACGAGATCTTCGGGCCGCTCTACGGTGTACTGACCTTTCAAGATCTGGATGAAGTGCTGGAACGCTCCAACAATACGGATGCGGGGCTGACCGGTTATCTGTTCACCCACGACTCCCGCGTCATCGGCCGCTGTGTCGAGGACCTGGAGGTCGGCGAGCTTCAAGTTAATATGCCGGGAGCGGGACCCAATATGCCCCACATCGGCATCAAGCAGAGCGGGCTGGGCTGCGACCGCGGCCAGTGGTCTTTGGAAGAGTATTACGATATCCGCCGGATTTCGATCCAGCCGTAATCAGGCACACGCAAATGCAAAGGAAGATGTCGCTGACGCGACGCATTTGCGGCGCAGAATTTCACTCTGCGAAATTCTATCTTGGAATATCGGGGAAAGCTGAGCGAAGGGGCCGGCTTTCCCTGAACCCGAAAAGGGAAATAAAGAAGTTCAATCAGAAGGAGGAAAAGTAGTATGCGGAAAAAGGCGATGGGTATCTTCTTGGCAGCACTTATGGTAGGTTTGACCGGATGCGGAAACGGGAATGCCTCGGCTACGACACAGGCCGCCGCCGGTACAACCGGAGGAAGCGATACGCAGGCGGAGACAACGCAGGCAGGAGGCGGGGCCTCCTCGGATGAGGTGATTACCCTGCGGTTCGGCGACACGGCCAACGACGAGAACTGCGACGCGATCGGAAACAAATACTTTGCCGATTTGGTAGCGGAGCGCACGAACGGCAGAGTAAAGGTGGAATACTACAACAACGGCAGCCTGGGAAGCGATAAGATGCTGGCGCAGTCGGTCATCGAAGGTACGCTGGATATGGGCAAATGTTCCTGCGGAAACTTTTCCGATTTCAGCCATGCGACGGATTTCACGGATATGCCCGGCCTGTTTGACTCGTTGTCCCATGTACGTAAAGTATGGCAGAGCGATATCCGGGACGATATTGTAAAGCAGATCAAAGATGAGCTGGGTGTAACGGTGGTCATGTTTGACGTGGACGGCGGCGAGCCCCGTCTGATCGGCGTCAGCGGAAAGGAAGTCCGCGTCCCCTCCGACATGTCCGGGGTGAAGATCCGTACCACGGGTTCTCAGATTGAAATCGCTCTGTTTAAAGAGTGGGGAGCCAACGCTATCACGGTAGAATTCTCCGAAATGTATTCTGCCCTGCAGCAGAACCTGGTCAGCGCCTTCTATCTCCAGAGCGCTTATATTGTAAACAACCGGTTTGAAGAGACCATCGACTATGCGGTGCCGGTCAACCAGTCCTGGGTTACTTCCGTCAAGATCCTCAGCAAGGATGCCGAAGAGCGCCTGGGCGAAGAGCTTTACAACATCGTACTGGAATGTGGCAAGGAAGCCGAGGAATACAAAGACGGCCTGTGGGAAGACGCGATGGTTGGATATTACAAGCAGATTGAGGATGCCGGAGTAAAGGTCCTGGAGCTGACCGCAGAAGAAAAGGCGCAGTGGGATCAGGCGTCCGCCAATATCTGGGATCAGTTCGTTGGAACGACGGTTTCCCAGGAACTTCTTGATAAGATTCAAGCTCTGAAATAAAAACGGATAGTAAGGGGGAAGATTATGAATCTGATATGCAAGATTGCGGATGCTGTCAGTGAATTCTGCCGCAAGATTGGAGCCGTGCTTTCCGTCATCTGCCTGGTTTTGATTTTTGGCTCCATTTTGATCGGAATTTATTCCAGACTGTTCACCTCCTGGTCTCTCCTTTGGCCGGAAGAATTGGCCCGTTTCAGCATGGTAGCCGGAGCCTTTGTCGGCGGAAGCGTTGCAATGAAGTCGAAATCTTTGGTCTGTTTCGATTTCCTGATTGGTCTGTTCCATGGGAAAAGTAACTATGCGGTAAATATCTTGATTAACCTGCTGACAGGCGTGTTTATGGTCTATTTCCTGATCGCCGGTTTCAACGCGATGCCGAACTATCAGAAATACCGCGCGAATTCCATGCCGATCACCATGGCCGTGCCCGCGTTCTTCCTGCTGGTGGGCGGGGTGTTTATCCTGGTGCACCTGGCGGACTTTATCCTGAACGATGTCAAAGCGCTGACGTCCCGGCAGACGCAGGAGAAGGGAGGCAGCGTATGAACTACGGGGTTGCTTTAGTACCGATTATGTTTTTGTTCATGTTTGCCGGAGTGCCAGTGTTTGTCGGGATCGGCTTGGCAGTACTCCTGGCAGCGGAACATTGGAACCTGATTTCCCTGTCCGTGATCTTCCAGCAGTTTTATCAGGGAATCGACAGCTATGCGCTGCTTGCCATCGTGCTCTTTATGTTTGCCGGAAACTTGATGATGGAACTGGGCCTTGTGGATGATCTTTTGAATTTTTGCAGGCTCCTGGTCGGACGGCTCCACGGCGGCCTGGCCTACGTGGACATCGTAGCGAATGTGTTCTTTGCGGCGATCTCCGGTTCCGCGGTGGCGGATATGTCTGCGATCGGCACCCTGCTGGTACCGAAGATGGAGGAAGAGGGGTACGACACCGATTTCTCCTCGGCATTGACGGCGGCGGCCTCGGTAATCGGGCCGATTATTCCGCCGAGCATCCCGATGGTGGTCTATGCCTCGATCATGGGCACCTCGGTGGGGGCCATGTTCCTGGGCGGCGTTGTTCCCGGCGTGCTGCTGGGCCTATCCCTCTGCGTGATTTCCCGGTTTATCTGTAAGAAACACGGGTACGGTACGATTGGGGAAAAGATTCCGAACAAGGAAAAAGGCAAGATCGTTCTGAAAGCGATCCCGGCTATCCTGATGCCGGTGATCATCCTGGGAGGTATTTTCAGCGGTACCTTTACGCCGACGGAGGCTGCGGCCATCGCCTGTCTGTACTCTCTCTTGATCGGCTTCTTCTACTATCGGAATGTAACGCCGTCGCTTCTTTGGAGAACCCTGCGCGACAGCATGGTCAGCGCGGCCGGGATCTATCTGATCATCGGCATCGCAAAGCCGTTCAGCTGGTTGGTGGCCATGACTCACCTGGCCGACACGGTTTCCGCCGGAATGGCAGCCATCACCGATAACAAGTTTGTGATGCTGCTGATCCTGAACCTGATTTTGCTGATCCTGGGCTGCCTGATGGAATCCACGGCGAATATCCTGATCTTCGCGCCGCTTTTGATTCCGATCGCTACGGCAATGGGAGTGGATCCCCTGCACATCGGCGTTATCTTCGTGCTGAACCTGATGATGGGCGTTGCGACCCCGCCGTTTGGAATCTGCCTCTTTATCGGGGCGAACCAGACGGGGAGGCCGTTGGGAAAGATATTCAAGGCCGTGCTTCCTCTTGTGGGAGCAGAAATTATTATCTTGCTGATTTGTACTTATCTGCCGTTCCTTGTTACAGGACTGCCGCGGCTCTTGGGGTATTAAGGAGGCCTTAGGCGCATGAGAGTGCTGATCATCGGCGGAGTGGCTGCCGGAGCGAAAACCGCCGCGAAACTGAAGAGGGAAGATTGGGATTTGGACGTGATGATTCTGACCAAGGCGGATGAAGTTTCCTATGCCGCCTGCGGCCTTCCCTACTATGTCGGCGGGGTTGTCGAAGAGGAAGAGCAGCTGATTGTCCATACACCGCAGCAGTTTGAAGCCCTGACTGGCGTCAAGGTACTGACAAAGACGGAAATTACCAAGGTGGACCGGGTGGAAAAGACAGTGGAGGCGCTGAACCTTTATACCGGGCGGACAATGGTGTATGATTACGACAAACTGGTGATCGCATCCGGGGCGGATAGTAAACGGCTGCAGATTCCCGGAAGCCATAAAAACGGCGTGCATTTTCTGCATACTCCGCGGGATGCGGAGCTGCTCCGAAGGGATCTGGCGGACGGCGTATGCCGGCAGGCGGTCGTGGCCGGCGGGGGACCGATCGGCATGGAAGTGACGGAAAACCTGATTGGACGCGGGATCCGGGTAACCATGCTGGATCTTGCTCCCCAGGTGATGCCAGGCTATGACTGGGAAATCGCCGGATATGTGGAAGAACATTTGGAGGGGCTCGGCGTCCATATCGAAACCTCCGCCGCTCTTTTGGAAATCCTAGGCGGAGAACGTGTGGAGGCGGTCCGGACGGACCGGCGCACAATTCCGGCCGGCTTGGTGGTGATTGCCGCCGGCATTCAGCCGAATACAGAATTTTTAAAAGGCAGCGGCATCATGCTGATGCCCAACGGAACGGTAAAAGTAAATTCCCAGCTAAAGACCAATGATCCGGACGTCTATGCGCTGGGCGACTGCGCCTGTGTGTTCCATGCCCTGAGCCGGGAGGCAGCCTGGTCACCCATGGGATCCTCGGCCAACATCGAAGGCCGGGTGCTGGCGCAGATCTTGAATAACCGGGACGTCGCATTTCAGGGGGTCGTTGGGACCGGCATCTGCCGGCTTCCCGGTTTAAACGCCGGACGCACCGGTCTCAGCCAGGCCGGGGCGGAGGCCGCAGGCTTTGAGGTGGAAACCGTGGTGGCGGTGACGGATGATAAAGCCCAATACTTTCCGGGTTCTGAGCACTTTATGATCAAGATGGTGGCGGAAAAGAAGACGGAAAAATTGCTGGGAATCCAGGTGCTGGGCCCCGGAGCCGTGGACAAAATGATCGATATTGCGGTGACGGCTCTCTCCTTGGGCGCATCCCTGGAACAGTTGTCCCAGATGGATTTCGCCTATGCGCCGCCGTTTTCCACGGCGCTTCACCCCTTTGCCCAGGCGGTCCATATTTTGATGAACAAGATGAGAGGAAAGATGGACTCCATTACGCCGGCCTCTTACCGGGCCGGTGATGCGGAGGAATACAAGCTGATTGATGTCTCGGTCAAACCTTCCCTAAAAGGCGCGGCCTATGTGGATCTGACCAAGATCGAGGGCGAGGTGGAAGGCCTCGGAAAGGACGAAAAGCTGCTCTTGGTCTGCAAAAAAGGGAGGCGGGCGTATCTGGCCCAAAACCGCTTGAAGCATTACGGCTATACGGGGACAAAGGTGCTGGAAGGCGGGACCTTGTTCAACCGGCTGAAATGAAATATGCTCCAACCATAAAATCATATACGCGGACAGGCCCTGGAAAAATTCCAGGGCCTGTTTGCTTTATGGGGCTTACCGCCCCGGTTTTTTTGTATTTATGAAAGTGTGCTTACTTAGCTGATAATACCGAATCCGGTGAGAAGCACAAGCAGCAGGAGGAGCGGACAAACCCACTTGACCAGGAAATACCAAATGCTGCAAAAACGGCTCTCGATTGCGCCATTGTTGGTGATGGCGTTCATGGCATTTTTCTTGCCCCACAGCCAGCCGACAATAACAGCGGTGCAGAGGGCAATCAGCGGATAGGCAATGATGCAGATGAAGTTGTCATACAGAGAGAAGATATCCATACCGAAGATGCGGACATCTCCCCATATGCCGAAGCTGAAGCTGACAGGGACGGCCAGGATCATGCAGATCACAGTGCCCAGAACCGATGCCTTTTTCCGGTTAAATCGTTTGGGGAAGGACTCGGTGACGTAGGGAACAAAAATCTCCAGGATAGAGACCGAGGATGTCAGGGAGGCAAACAGCAGCAGGAGGAAGAACAAAAGACAGAAGAATCCGCCTGCCGGCAGCTGGGAAAACAGAGAGGGCATGGTGATGAACAGCAGGGACGGGCCGGAACCGGGTTCGATGCCAAAGGCAAACGCACTGGGGATGACGATCAGGCCGGAAAAAAATGCCACAGCAAAGTCAGTCAGGACGATCCAAGCAGTGGATTTCGGTACATTCTCCTTGTCACTGAGGTAGCTTCCGTAATTGACCATGCCGGTGGTACCTACGTTCAGGGAGAAGAATACCTGACCTACAGCGGCGGCAAAAACGCCAAAATTGATCTGTGAGAAATCCGGTTGCAGGTAAAATTGGATTCCTTCCGCCGCGCCGGGCAGGGTGACCGCCCGGAAAATCAAAACCACCAGGATAATCAGCAAGGCCGGCATCATTATTTTACTGGCTCGCTCAATTCCCTTTTTGATCCCGCCCATTACAATGACCATCGTCATGAGCAAGAAGATGAGCGTACCTACCAGGGGGCCTGCGACAGAACTTGTGAAATCACCAAAGAAGCCGCCTACCGCGTCAGGCGCGATATTGGCGAGCGTACCGAAGGAGTTAATAATGTAATAAAGCATCCAGCCGCCGAATACCGCATAGTAGGACAGCGCCAGCATAGCGCTGAAAATGCCGAGATAACCCATCCAGCTAAAGGAATTTTTGCCCAGAAGCTTGCGATAACTGGCCACTGCATTGGCTTTGCCGTGACGTCCGATCAAAAAGTCGCATATCAGCATGCCGACGCCTACCACCAGCATGACAATGATGTAGACGATCAGGAAAGCCGCTCCGCCGTTCATACCGGTCATATAGGGGAATTTCATGATGTTGCCGAGGCCGACTGCGGAGCCTGCTGTGGCCAGGATAAAACCAAGGCGTCCGCTCCATTGCTCACGTTTCGGAGCTTCTGCTCCAGTTGAGTGGTTAGACATAGTAATCCTCCTTTTCTCTTTCCTGTATTTCGTTGTGGGGAATATCAGGGGTTATACAACCTCATGGTAGAGCTTTGTGTATTCTTCGTCGGTTAAATCACGCTTGACACAAAGGGATAATTCTTTGATCTTTTTCAGCAGCTCCTTTACCTTGTCTTTATCTTCAATGGGAGCCAGGCCCAGGCGTTCATTGACCAAGGAGATATTGGCGCCGCCGCTCTTTTTGCCGATGTAAATGTGGGGCGCGGACTGGCCGATCATGGAGAAATGATAGGGCATCATGATCAGCGGATTGATGTCTCTGGATTTTTGCCAGTAACCGGTGGGGAGGCCGGTTTCCCAGCCGAACAGGCGGTCGCCGACCACGGCCTTGGTGGGCGGTACGGGTTTGCCGGAGCGCTGGGCGACTTCATGGGAAAGGTCCAGAAGCTTCTCATAGCGGATGCCGGTATCCTTACCATACAGGCATTGGAGACTCATGGCCAGCGGCTCCAAAGGACAGCTTCCGGCGCGTTCGCCGATTCCGTTGACCGTTACATGGGCGCAGAAGGCACCTGCTTGAAGCGCGGCGATCGTGGTGGGAACGGACATACCAAAATCCTCGTGGAAATGTGCTTCCACCGGTTTCCCTACCCGTTTGAGCAGTTCACGGACCATGTAGGCCGCGCCCTCCGGGGAGAATGCGCCGAAGGTATCTACCAATGCTACCGAGTCAAAGTGTCCGCCGTTTTCCAGCACGCCGTTGAGCAGGGTGGTAAGAAAATCGATGTCGGAGCGTGAAGCGTCGGAAGGGAAAAAGGTAACCATCAGCCCCAGTTCGTGGGCGTACTTGGTAGCCTCAGAAGCCGCTTTGATGGCTTTTTCCATTCCCCAGCGCATGCCGCCCTGAAGCATCTGCTCACTGCCGGGAACTTCGATAACGACACCGTCTACACCGCAGTCTTTCGCTACGTCCATATCGGCCAGGACACCGCGGACAAAGCAGTAAATCTTCGCTTTGAGACCAAGTTTACAGATAGCTCTGATGGCGTTTGCATCTTCCTCCGAGGTCATAGGGCAGCCTGCCTCAATTCGGTGCACACCGGCGGCGTCCAGTTTTTTGGCAATTTCGATTTTATCCTCTTTCGTGAAGATAATGCCGGGCTCCTGTTCGCCGTCCCGCAGGGTGGTGTCCAGAATCTCGATTTTCTCAGGGAAATCAAAATTCTTTGTAACCTCGTCCAGGAAGTTGGCGGGGCTTACCCACCATTTTCCTTCTTCTTTGTAGCTCATAATGATACCTCCTTATTTTTCCTTCAGCTTTTCCGGCGGATGTAAAGCTTTGTGCCGGGAGAAACTGTGAATAGCATATCTTAATGCGAAAGTCCGGGGGAAGCCTCCAACGGTTCCACCGTGATGCGGGCATCCAGCACTGCCGTGCGGTCTGGGTAGACGCGGCAGGGATTCAGATCAATTTCCTGCAGCTGCGGGAATGTTTCCATCAAATCTGACAGCAGCACAAGCAGCCGGCAGATGCCGGTTTGATCCAGAGCCGGACCGCGGTATCCATTTAAAATTGGGGCACAGCGCAGACCAGACAGCATCCGTTTTGCCTCGCCCTCCGGAAGCGGCGTCATGCGGAATGCGGTATCTTTTAAAACTTCAGAATAAATACCGCCCATGCCAGCCATCACCAGCGTACCGGCGCCGGGGGAACGGACCGCTCCGAGGATTACTTCAAAGCCGTCGGGTTCCATCGGCTGAACGGTCAGCAACGCTTCAGGGTCCAGGGCCCTCATGGCCGGCAGCATTTCCTGGTAGGCTGTTGTCAGGGCTTCTTCTGTGGAAAGATTTAGGCGCACGCCGCCCACATCGCTTTTATGGCTGATTTTTTTTGAATGAAGCTTCAGTGCGACCGGATACCCCCACCGGGAGGCCGCCTCCGCTGCTTCCTTCGCTGATGAAGTTAAAATAGGCGTTACGATTCCGGCGCCGGCCAGCTGCAGCAGCTGTCTGGCGCTTCGTTCCGGCAGAAGCGTCCTTTCTGTCAAAGCAAGTTGATCTAAGAACTGACCGACTGCCTCACGCTGGGAAGCAGTCAGCACCGGCGCGGCATCTTTTAGAGGCCGCCGCAGAATCTTTCCTCGGTGCACCAGGGCGGTTACCGCTGAGGCGGCGTCCTGGGGATCAAAAAAGCAAGGAATACCGGCCGATTCCGGCAACGGGTTGTACTGAGAAAACTCACTGCTGCTGGCCAAAAAACAGGCGACGGCAGGCTTTCCAGCACAGCGGACGGCCTCCATCAGTTCTTCTTCGGGCAGAATCAGATGGGGGTTCAGCGTAAAAAAGCCGAGAAGAACATCATATTCCCCGGAACTCAACAGCTTCCGTGCCGCAACGCCGTAGTTTTTGGGAGATAATCCGTTGGAGGAGATATCCGCCGGATTTTTCAGCTTCATAGATATGCCGGTTTCGTGGTCGATGGCTTCTTGCAGCTTTGCTGACGGCTGAGGCAGACAGATCCCAGAGCCATCCATGGCATCCGCAGCCAGGATGGACGGGCCGGCGGTATTGGTCAGAATGGCAACCCGGTTTCCACCGGCTGCCGGGGCAAGGGACAGTGCCTTGCACATGGCCGCACATTCCCGGCAGCTTTTGGCCTCTGCCAGACCAAACTGCTCCGCCAGGCCCGCCATTGCGGAGGCGGACTGAGCCATAGTTCCCGTGTGGGATGCGGCGGCCTGCATTCCTACGGCGCTTTTGCCGTCCCGAAGAAGAACCACCGGTTTTATCTGATTGACCTGCCGGGCCAGACGGAAGAATGTGGGCAGATCCTGCAAACCCTCGAAGCAGACGGCGATGACTTTGGTCTGCTCATCCTGGGCAAGATATTCCAGAAAATCCGCAGCACTTAAAACGGCTTCGTTTCCAATGCCAATCCATTTGGCTACTCCGCAGCCCTGATCCCGAAGGGACGAAATAAGGGCCATGCCAACGCCGCCGGATTGGCTGATGATCGATATCGGGCCGGGAAGAATCTGCGCCGGGAGAAAACTTCCGTTGAAGGGAATGGAAGTATTGATAAATCCTAAGGTGTTGGGGCCGAGCAGCGCAATGTTCTGTTTCCGGCAGAACGTCCGCATTTCAGCTTCCAGAAAAGCGCCTTCGGCTCCACTTTCCTTAAAGCCGGAGCTGACTACAACTACACTGCGGATTCCTGCCTGGGCACACTGACGCAGACTGGGCAAAACCAGATTCGATGCCACAGCGATTACCGCGTGGGAGACCGGTTCGGGCAGCTCGGCTGCCGAGGCATAGCATGGCGCTCCCCACAGAATCTTATGTCCGGGATTCACGCAGTAAACAGGTCCGGGAAAGCTGGAGCGGATGCTTTTGTACAAGCCGCTTCCGACGCGGCCCGGTGTTTCGCTGGCTCCGATGATGGCAACTGCCGTGGGTTCCAAAAATTCAGTTATGGTTTCCATAGACTCCATTGGCACATCCTTTCCAACCATTTGGTTTGCATTGCGCTTACATCGTATAATAATTTCTTAACCTTGTCAATTCATTATTATAAGTTTTTGGAAATATTTTATTGAAACTATGAAAGTGCTTTTGACCTGGTAATAGACGTGGATATGGAATCTGCACTCTATATTCCGCATGAATTAATTGTTTATATGAGATGTACAAATTGATTGTTGGAAATATTAGCAAATAACTAAACTATAAATAGATTAATAAAAGAGTGCTAATTTGGCCTAACAAGAAATTTTTAATTATGACTAATTAATATAATTCTTTTAAGATTATAAAAGATATTGACAAGCTTTTAGGAGAGTAATATACTTGAGGCATCAGACAGAGGAGCCGGAGAAGCACCGGACCAAATAAAGAAAGGATGTGCCAGTATGCAGTACAAATTTTCTGATCGGATCCGCAATGTCAAGCCGTCCGCCATTCGTGAGATCCTAAAGTACACCAATGCCCACCCCGATGTGATTGCGCTCTCCACCGGCAGCCCCTCCAACGAGGCGATTCCGGTCGAGGAGATCCGCGCCATTTCCGACAGGATCTATAGGGAAATGCCGCTGGCAGGTCTGCAATATAGCATGACCGAGGGTTATCCTTCCCTGCGGGAGACCACGAAGAAGCGCCTGAAAGAGGAGTTTGGCATTGGCCGGGATTTTGACGATTTGATCATCACTACCGGAGGCCAGCAGGGGCTGGCGTTGACGCCTAACGTCCTGTGCAATCCCGGCGACACAGTAATTGTCGAGGCGCCGACCTTTGTCAGCGGGATCAACGCCATGCGGATTCAGGGCGCCAATGTAGTAGGAATCGATATGGATGAAGAGGGAATGATTTTTGACAAGCTTCGGGAGGCCATAGAAACCGAGCCGAACGTCAAGCTGCTCTATCTGATTCCAACCTTCCAGAATCCCAGCGGAAAAACCATGAGCCTGGCCCGCCGCAAGGCCATCTATGACCTGTGTGTAGAAAAAGGCGTTGTGATTTTAGAGGATAATCCCTATGGTGAACTGCGCTTCCGGGGCGAGGATATCCCTACTTTTAAGTCCATGGACGATGCCGGCATCGTGATTTACAACGGCTCCTATTCCAAGGTTCTGTCTGCCGGCATGCGCATTGGATTTCTCATGGCGCACAAGGAACTGCTACAGCGGCTGACGGTGGCCAAGCAGTTCAGCGACTGCCATACCAATATCTTTTTCCAGATCCTAACCGATGAGTGGCTGAAGAACGCCGATGTTGCCGGACACATAGAAAAAATCCGTAAAATCTATCGGGAGCGCTGTGATTTTATGCTGGAGCTGCTGGACCGCTGTATGGATAAGCGCGTCACCTTTACCCGTCCTGACGGCGGACTTTTCTTGTGGTGCACTCTGCCGGAGGGCTGTGATTCCCAGGAACTTTCAGAGCTTGCGCTGAAAAAAGGCGTGGCGTTTGTGCCTGGACGTGATTTTATGGTAGACAGCGACGCTCCCTGCCGTGACTTCCGTCTGAATTTTTCCACCCCTTCTTACGATAATATGGAAAAGGGAATTCAGCGGCTGGCGGAGGCCGTTGATGATTATCTGACCGGCAGATAATCAGGGCCTGGCGGTAAAAGAGCATTTTTTTAAAAAATTAGGATACAACGAGGAGGCATCGGATATGCTGAAACCAATTATCAATCCCGCCAAGGGAAAACTGCGTGTGCTGGGGTATTGTTCCGGCTCCGGCAATACGCTGTGGAAGGCCTATGAGCTGCAAAAGGACATGGAGAAAACGCCGGAGGGCTGCCCCTTCGAGATCGTAGGTATTTTCGCCGATAAGCCGGATTCCAAAGCGGTAGCCACTGCCGAACAGTATGGCGTACCGTGGGAAGCAATTGATATCAGGAAATATTATGAGGACAGGCAAAAGCCGCTGAAAGATCGGGCCGTCCGCGCAGAATTTGACGCGGAGGCCATTACCCTGTTGGAAAAATTTGATGCGGACATGATTCTGCTGGCCGGCTATGTCTGGGCAACTACCGATATTGTGTTGGACAATTATCTGGTGGTGAACGTTCACCCGGCGGATTTGGCGGTTACCGATGAAGCGGGACATCGCCTGCTGGCTGGAGCCAACGGCATCAAGTCTGCCTTTGATCTGAACATGGATTATCTGCGGGCCAGCGCCCACCTGGCCACCAAAGAGCTGGATGCCGGGCCTCTGCTGGTGCGCTCTCCCAAAATTCCGGTGGACTATCATCTCCATGACGATTATGAGTCGCGTTTCCGTCACTATCTGAAGCTGGTTAACGAGCAAAACCGTCAGGTGGGGGCGCGTGCCGTACTGGAGCTGGCGCTGGGCAACTTCGCGGTGGATGATGAGAATCATCTCTATTATAAAGGAGAACCTGCGCCGAAGGGGCTGACAGTGGAGAGCTGGGAGGAGAACAAGCCAACTTTTCAGCGTGACCGCATGAAGCTGCTGCGTCCCAGCTCCGTTGCGGTCATTGGAGCCTCTAACCGGCCTGGCATTGGCAAAGCCATCGTGCAGAATCTGCTGGATTCCGGTTTTCGAGGGAAAGTTTACGCTGTCAATCGGAAGGGCGAGGACGTGCTGGGATTTCCCGGATTCGCCTCTATTTTAGATATTCCGGATCCTGTGGATCTGGGTGTGATATCTGTACCCTCCAGCAGTGCTCTGACTGTGGCGGAGGAATGCGGCCAAAAAGGGGTTCCGGCCCTGGTCTGCATCACAGCCGGATTCCGGGAGATCGGCGGCGACGGGATTCAGCGAGAGAAGGATCTGCTGTCCATTGTGGACCGGTATAATATGTGTGTCATTGGTCCGAATTGTATGGGTGTGGCAAATACAGCCGCAGATGTACGCTTAAGCGCCACGATTCTGGCAGATACGCCGCCAGAAGGCCATGTGGCCTTTCTGACTCAGTCCGGCGCGCTGGGGGCCAGCCTCATTGATTTCGCCGGAGAGCTGGATGTGGGTTTTTCGGTGGTGGCCTCTCTGGGCAATATGGCAAACATCAGTCCCTGCGACCTGCTGCCGCTGCTTCAGGCCGATGAAAATACCCATATTATCTGCATGTATATGGAGACGATTCCTGAACCATTCCGTTTCGAGCGGGTGATGGCTCAGATCACCAAGCCGGTGATCGTGGTCAAGTCGGGCCGCACCGCGAAAGGGGCGGCTGCCGCCGGGTCCCATACGGGCAGTCTGGCCGGAAACGACAATGTGGCGGATGCACTGCTGAAAAAGTGCGGGGTTATACGGGCGGAAAACCTGGAAGATGCGTTCCTGCTGGCTTCCAGCATGACAAAAATGCCTCGTATTCGCGGCAACCGTGCCGGCATCATTTCCAATGCGGGCGGTCTGGGTACCTTGACTACCGACGCGTTGGTAAAAAACGGTTTTGAACTGCCGGAGCTGGATCCGGAGGAACAGGCGAGCCTGGCAAAGGAGCTTCTGCCGGAAGCGTCCACCCACAATCCTCTGGATCTGGTGGCGCCGGCTCCGCCGTCCCACTATGCTGCTGCGGCTCATGCCATGATTGACAGCGGAAAGTATGATGCCATCGTGGTAGACTGTGTGCCTCCGGCCACTGTCGATACCGGGGAGGTGGCTCAGGCCATGGTGGATATCCTGAATTCCACACCGATCCCTATTTTTTCCTGCTTCTTTGGGCCGACCTTGGGGGCGCGGGGACGCAGGGTGATGAAGGAGGGAGGGATTCCCACTTTCAATTTCCCAGATCAGATGGTGCGCACCATGCGCTATATGGTGGAGACCCCTAAAAGGGAGGCTCCGGTTCGGGAATGCCGGATTTCCATGGGAGACCGGGCGGCTGCAAGGCGTATTGTCAAGGCGGCCCGCTCAAACGCATATTTGGACGCCGATGCCTGCTTCCGTTTGCTGTCTCTGTACGGCATTCCGATGGCGCAAAACGCCTATCTGCCCTGCGGCGGCGATCCGGCAGCGCTGGATCTGCCTTATCCGGTGGTTGCGAAGGTGGATCACCCGGACATCATACATAAATCCGATGTGGGCGGTGTCCGGCTGAACATTTCTGATGCCGGGGAGCTGGCGGAAGTGCTGGAAGAGTGGACGGAGAAATTCCCCGGACTTCGAGGGATTCAAGTCCAGCAGCAAATCACCGGCTCACTGGAAATGATTATTGGCGCTTCACAGGACCCGGCTTTGGGGCACAGTATTCTCACTGGCCTTGGCGGAACACTGGTGGAGCTGTACCAGGACGTTGCCTTTGGGCATGTGCCGCTGGCCCCGGCGGATCCGGACCGAATGCTGGACTGCCTGCGCTGCAAACCTTTGCTTACCGGCTACCGCGGCAGCAAGCCGGTAGATACCGAACCGTTTAAAACCATTATTATGTGTGTGAACCGTCTGCTGCTGGATTTTCCGGTTATCAGCGAAATGGATATTAATCCGTTGATTTATGATTCTGCCCGCGGAGGATTCTTTGCGGTGGATGCCCGCATCAGGATTGCTTAACCGGACGGTTTGGTCGAAGGTTATCGTTACTCTCTGTCCCATGCGCAGAAGGCTTCATCTTCTTTTCATTTTTGCCGTTCAGAAAAAGCTTGACTTGCGCCGGTTCCTCTCATATGATAGAAATATTACAGGAGGAAGCCGGAAATGCCTTGATTTGCGGCTATTATCATTTGATAGGGCTTTCCGGAAGAGGAATAATCATGGATCATGATGATAACATGACTTTTACCATTAGTCAGGTGGCAAAGATGCTGGGGGTGGTGCCTGCGACGATCCGTAATTGGGAGAAAAACGGACTCATCACAGCGAAGCGTTCCAGCAGCAATTACCGTGTTTTTACACTGGATGATATAGAGATATTAAAGAAGATTAAAGAGTATTCTGTCGAAAAGCGCATGGGCGCCCGCGCCATCAAGCTGCTGCTGCCAAACAATGGCGATTCGGATATCGAACAGTATGTGGAGCAGCAGAAAGAAGTTTACTACTCCAAGAAACTGATCAGTAAGAAGTGGCGGGAAATCCGCAAACAGCAGGGATATACGCTGGAGGAGGTCAGCAAGGCCGTGGATATTTCCACCGCTCATTTAAGCAAGCTGGAAAATGGAGGAAATGTATCCCTGGATATTCTCAACAAGCTGGCCCATTTTTATCGGGAAAACCCTCTGTATTTTATGGAACCAACGGCACAGGAGAATCATCTGGTCCGCAAGGGCTGCGGCGATCCGATCAAGCTATCTTCGGCCCCCGGCATGGAGATGTTTTCCCTCATTGCCATGCGGGAGCACATGATGTACCCGGTGCTCTGCATCGTGGAGCCGGGCGCCGGCAGCCTGGCTCCACACACCCACAACGGGGAGGAACTGATCTGCCTGATATCCGGCGTTCTGGAGTACCGGCTGAACGATGATCCGCCGTATATTCTCCATCCGGGCGATACTTTTTATCACCGCGGCTCGGACCTTCACTGCTGGAGAAATATATCTTCGAAACCGGCCAAGCTTTTGTGGGTTCATTCTGCGGTTGCCAGGTGAGAGAACGGAAGCGCCGCCGCCTACCTTTATCAGATAGGCGGCGGCGCTTATTGTTCATCCGGTTTTTTCTGAAGTGTAAAGTTACACCGGGTCAATGAACACTATGCGTTGTGTTTGTTCCCGGACAGCTCATCCAGGAGGCCGACGATGGTCTCCACGGCATTTCCCAGCGGGCTTTTTTCCATGGCTTCTATGTACCTGCTTCGGTTTTTGTACACTTCGTCGATGGTGTCAAGGAGCCTTTCGTCGGAGAGCTCCTCCTCCGGGATCACCGCGCTGAACCCTTGCTTCTGAAAGCTGCCCGCGTTGAGGATCTGATCCCCACGGCTGGCGGCGGCGGAGAGCGGTACCAGAATATGGGGCTTTCGCAGGGCCAAAAGCTCACAGATGGCATTGGCGCCTGCCCGCGAGACCACCACGTCGGCCATAGCGAAAAGATCCTTCAGATGATCGTTTACATACTCATACTGGAGATAGCCGGGCGTACCTTTTAAATTCTCGTCGAGATTTTTTTTGCCGCAGATATGGATGACCTGAAAATTCTCCAGGAGCTTCGGCAGAACCTGACGGATTGCCGCGTTTACGCGAACCGAACCAAGACTGCCGCCGATGACCAAGAGAACTGGACGGTCCGGGGAAAAACCGGTAAGGGTAAGGCCTTTTACGCGGGAACCAGACAATAGCTCTCCGCGGATCGGACATCCGGTGACAATGGCTTTTTCCTTCGGAAGGTTTTCCAGCGTCTCCGGAAAGTTGCAGCAAACCTTGGCGGCTGAGGGAATGCTCAGCTTATTGGCAAGGCCCGGAGTCATATCGGACTCGTGGATCACAGCCGGAATTTTCAGCTTCTTCGCGGCCAGCACCACAGGGACGGAGACAAATCCTCCCTTGGAAAAAACGACGTCGGGGCGGTATTGTTTCAGCAGTTTTTTTGCTTCTCCGAATCCCTTGATCACGCGGAACGGGTCGGTAAAGTTTTTCCAGTCAAAATAACGGCGAAGTTTGCCGGAAGATATCCCGTCATACGGAATACCGGCAGCCCCGACCAGGTTTTTTTCAATCCCCTCTTTTGAGCCAATATAGCGGATGTCGTAGCCATGTTCTTTTAAAAGCGGGAGCAAGGCCAGGTTCGGGGTGACGTGTCCGGCTGTTCCGCCGCCCGTCAGGATGATGCGTTTCATAGAAAACCTCCTCAGGATTGGGCATTCTGATAGGCACGGAGCGCTTGGACCAGCTGATCCGGGCAGGATGTGGCTTTAAAACCGCACCGGATCCCTTCCAGGCGGCGGATTACCTCATCTACGGGCATCCCTTCCACCAGATGGCTGATGCCCTGAAGGTTGCCGTGGCAGCCTCCGGTAAATTTCACTTGGGTCAGGTTTCCAGCCTCCACCTGGAATTCAATTTCCTGGGAGCAAACGCCGTGGGGTCTGTATCTCATCATAAAATCCTCCTTCATGTTGTTTCGTTATAAGTCCTCTGCCTTAAAAGCAGTGTAGCCTTCATAGTAGTAACTGTGGTCGATCCCCTTCATATAAATTTCTCTATCGTTGATTTGATCCGTTAAGGCTACCTTTAGGATGTGTTTGATTTCGATATCTTTGATGAGGCTCCGTTCCATCGCAAGAAGGTAGTCCTCTTTATCGACCAGACTCCAATCCACAACCTTGCCGATTTCTTTTTTAAGGATACAATCCAGCCAGATCCGCATGCTTCTGCCGTTCCCCTCACGGAAAGGGTGGGCGATGTTCATTTCCACATACTTTTCTATTACTTCATTAAATGTAGACTGGGGCATCTGTTCAATATTTTTCAGCGCTGCTTCCAGATATATCCGGGGTACAAAACGGAAGCTGCCTTTTGCGATATTCACGGAGCGCAGCTGACCGGCAAAGGCATAAATATCCTCAAACAAATAGTGATGGATTGCTTTTAAAGATGAAAATTTACCGGCTTCCAGCCTGTCAAGGATACCGCACTCGAACAGTTCAACGGCCTCTTTTTTGCTGATCTTCTCCTCTGCCTCGGCCAGTTCGGGTGCGCTTGTGATTCCTAATTTGTTTTCAAGAGCCATTCTGATACACCTCGCTTGGATTCCTTTTCACCCTTGTTCCATGGCTTCGTGTCAAATCAGCCGGGTTGGTTGTTGTAAAAATGCTACCGTATCAGTATATCACAAAATCGTTGTTCAGCAAAGGCTATCTCGAATTTTTCCGAGGAATCGGCCAGGAATCCGGCCTGCCGGGAAAATCCGGACCCGGACGGTTTTGCCGCTTGCATTCTGCCGGATGGAACAGTATACTAATAAGGAAGAAACCGCTGCAATTAGGAGGGAAAAATGCTTGGAATCATCGGAGCCATGCCGGAAGAAGTGGAGCTTCTCCATGAGGCTATGGAAGATAAAAAGAAATTCCGCCGGGCCGGGCTCGGCATCTATAAAGGCGTGATTAAGGGGATTCCCGTTGTGGTGACATGCGCCGGTGTCGGCAAGGTGAACGCAGCCATGTGCGCCCAGATCCTGATCAGCGAATTCGGGGTGACCACGCTGATCAATACCGGAGTGGCCGGCGGGGTGGCTCCGGGTGTCCACGTCGGCGATGTGGTGATCTCCACGGACGCCATGTACCACGATTTTGACACCACGGCGCTGGGGACTCCTCTGGGACAGATTGCCTATATGGAGAATTCGGTTTTTCCCGCTGATCCAAAACTGCGGGAGATGGCGGTCCGCGCCTGCCGGGGGCTGCTCCCGGATCATGCCTGCCATGAAGGGCGCATTGTCAGCGGGGACCAATTTATTCAGGGGAAAGAAAAGCAAACATGGATCTATGAAACCTTTGACGCCTGCTGTACGGAGATGGAGGGCGCAGCCATTGCCCATGTGGCGTACTGCAATCAAGTGCCGTTTTTGATCCTTCGTACCATATCCGACGGGGCGAATGAAGACTCGCCCATGGATTTTGAAACATTCAAAGGCATTGCGATCCGCACCGGAACTGACATTTTGATGAATCTTTTCTCGAACGGCGTCGGGAAATGACGAACGATTTTATAGAAAATATCTTCCAAAAGTGTATGTTTCATTCTATACTATAGATAACGTCAAAAACTGACGCCCGCAGTTGTTCCGCGGGAAATCGAAGATAGGGGGAAGATACATGGCAGTAGTGTTTCTTGAGCGGAGCCTGGGGATTTTTATCCTCACCGGAATCGCTGTCCTCGGCATCTGCTGCCGGCTGGTGGTGAACCGCCGCTGCCGGAAGCTGATTCGTCAATCGGAGGATTTGAACACTACAAAAGATAAACAGCTGAAGCGCTGGAAGACGCAGTTTGAGGAGTTGTCGGAGATTGGAAATGGGATTACCAGTCCGGCCGGATATTTGGAGAAGTGTTTCCGCCGCTGCCGGGCTCTGGGCTTTCCGCTGAGACTATGGCGTCATTTGGCGGGAGCCGCCACGGTTCTGTCCATTTTGGGCGGGCTGGGGCTCGCGGCCGCTTCGTATCTGCTGAACCTGGACTACCGTATCATCGTGATGAACGGTTCGGCCGGTATTGTCCTGGGCGGGGCCGGGATTCTGTTTCAGATTTTGTTGGACAACCGTGGGAAGGAAGCGCTGGCCCTGGAGGCCCTGGTGGAAAGTTTCGAAAAGCAGCTGCTCCCCAGAATCGAGCGCAACCGCCATTTCCGCCGGGGATCGCTTACTCCCAAGCCGGTACAGCCGCCGGTCACGCTGGGACCGGAGGAGGAAAAGGTATTGGAGGATATTTTCCGGGAATATCTGACTTAAGGTAAACAGAGGATAGGAAAGCGCCGCCGGTTTGACAGCGGAAATGAGATACCAATGAGAGGATAGAGGAGGAAAAACATGTCTATTGTACATTTTGATTATGGACGGGCCCGTGATTATTTGACCGGGGACGATTTGCAGGCAATGAAGCCAGGGATTTTATTTGCTCAGAAAACGTTGCTTTCCCGCAATGGGGCGGGCAATGATTTTCTCGGCTGGCTGGATCTGCCGGTTCAGTATGATCAGGAAGAATTCGGCCGGATTGAAAAGGCGGCGGAGGAGATCCGGGCGCATTCGGATGTGCTGCTGGTGATCGGAATCGGCGGTTCCTATCTGGGGGCCCGCGCAGCCATTGAATTTTTGCGCCATAGCTTTTATAATATGGTTTCGCCTGAGGTCCGAAAGGCCCCGGAAATCTATTTTGTGGGAAATAATATCAGCGGAACGTATCTGTCGGAGTTGATGGATGTTTTAAAAGGGAAGGATTTTTCCGTTAATGTGATTTCCAAATCAGGGACGACCACGGAACCCGCGATTGCATTCCGCGTTTTCCGCAAGCTTTTGGAACAAAAATATGGAAAAGAAGGCGCAGCCAAGCGGATCTATGCGACCACGGACAAGGAAAAAGGTGCGCTGAAAAAATTGGCCGATGAGGAAGGCTATCCGACTTTCGTGGTTCCGGATGATGTGGGAGGACGTTTTTCTGTTCTGACCGCTGTGGGACTTCTTCCGATTGCAGTCAGCGGAGCCGACTGCCGGGCTCTGATGGAGGGGGCAGCAGAGGCCAGAAACCGGGCTTTGACGCTTCCCTATGAGGAGAACGACGCCCTGCTCTATGCGGCGGCGCGGAATTTCCTCTATCAGCAGGAAAAGTCCATTGAGGTGATGGCAAATTATGAGCCGAGCCTTCACTATATTGCCGAGTGGTGGAAACAGCTTTATGGGGAGAGCGAAGGCAAGGAGCGGAAAGGAATCTTTCCGGCTTCCGTGGATCTGACCACGGATCTGCACTCCATGGGACAATTCCTCCAAGACGGCAGCCGCCTGATGTTTGAGACGGTTCTTGAGGTGGAGACTCCCCGTGCCTCGGTGGTGTTGGAGGAGGAAGCGGTGGACCTGGACGGGCTGAACTATCTGGCCGGGAAGACCATGGATTTTGTCAACAAGAATGCGATGGACGGGACGATTCTGGCGCACACCGACGGCCAGGTTCCGAACCTGATGATTCATATTCCGGCGCAGGATGAGCGCTCGCTGGGACAGCTGTTTTATTTCTTTGAATTTGCCTGCGGCGTCAGCGGTTATCTCCTGGGCGTGAATCCGTTTAATCAGCCGGGCGTGGAGAGCTATAAGAAGAACATGTTTGCCCTCCTGGGAAAACCTGGTTATGAGAAAGAGCGGGAAGAGCTGAAAAAGAGATTATAAGCGCATGGCAGGAGATTTGGCCCGGACTCAAGCGGAGGCAGAGTTTGGGCTTTCCTGCTGTCTGTGGGGCGGGGCCGGATCTCAGACATTCGAAATAAATACCAACAGAGGAAACAATGAAGAAAGAGAAAAAAGCCAGTTGGAAGCGCGCCTTGACGGTTCTTCGGGTCATGTTCAAGGTGGGCTTCTTTACGTGGGGAGGGGGCTGGAGCATTGTAGCCCAGCTGCAAAGGGAGTTTATTGAAAAGAGAGGCTGGATGACGCAGGAGGACCTGGTGGACATCATTTCGGTCGGCCGTTCCATGCCCGGCATCATGGTGATGAACGTCAGCGTTCTGTTCGGCTACCAAATCGGAGGGATACCAGGCGTCGTCTGCTCGGTGGCCGGGATTGCGTCCCCGTCAGTGATTGTACTGACCATTGTAACCGGATTTTACACTCAGATTAAAGATAACATCTATGTGGCAAAAGCTTTGGTCGGAGTCCGGGCCGCCGTTATTCCGATTATCGGCGGCGCGGCGCTCAAGATGCGTAAGACAGCCTGGGTAGATTATAAAGGCTATCTGATTTCGGCCGCTGCATTTCTGCTTTGCGTGTTTACGCCGCTGCACAATATTTTTATTGTGCTGGCCGGCGCGGCAGCCGGATTGATTCTGCAAAGGGGGAACAAAGATGGTTTATCTTAATCTGTTTTTGGCGTTTGTCCGGATTGGATTTTGCAGTTTCGGCGGCCTTTCCATGATTCCGGTCATCAACCAGGAAATGATGCAGAATGGTTGGATGACCCTGGAGGAAGTGGCGGATATTGTGGCGATTGCGGAGATGACGCCGGGCCCTTTGGGTATCAACTGCGCCACCTTTGCCGGAATGAGAACGGCCGGGATTCTGGGCGCGCTGTGCGCTACGTTCGGCGTTCTGGTCCCGTCGCTGACGCTGTGCCTGATGGCCGCCATCTTTATCCAAAAGGTGAAAGGGAATCCACTGATGGGCCATGTGATGTACGGCGTCCGCCCGGTCTGCATCGGTATGGTTCTCTATGCACTCTTTACTCTGTGTGAGAGTAACTTTTTCCCGGAAAGCACCTTGCAGAGTTTTTACTTCAAACCGGTGCTGATTTCCATCGTGGTGGGCCTGATTTCCTGGAAGACAAAGGCCAGCGTACCGGTTTTGATCGCGATTGCAGCTGTTTTGGGACTGATTTTAGTCTAGGAGGAATCTTATGGAAACATTTCTTGGATTACTGATCCCGTTTGCGGGAACGACGGCCGGAGCCGCCTGCGTATTTTTGCTGAAAAATGCAATCCGTCCGCTGGTGCAAAAGGCTTTGCTGGGATTTGCCTCCGGCGTGATGGTGGCCGCCTCGGTCTGGTCATTGCTGATTCCGTCGATGGACATGTCGGATTCCATGGGGAAATTTGCCTTCGTACCGGCGGCCGTGGGGTTCCTGCTTGGCATTGGTTTTCTTCTTGCCATGGACCGTCTGATTCCTCATCTTCATATGGGAGGAGAGAAGGAAGGGCCGGAGTGTTCATGGAAAAAGACCACAATGCTGGTGCTGGCCGTGACGCTGCACAATATTCCGGAAGGAATGGCGGTCGGCGTAGTCTTTGCCGGTATGATGGCGCAGAATTCGGATATCACGATGACAGGCGCGTTCGCGCTCTCCATCGGGATTGCCATCCAGAATTTCCCTGAAGGCGCCATTATCTCTCTGCCTCTTAAGAGCGAGGGGGCGGGGAAGGGGAGAGCCTTTCTCTATGGAACGCTTTCCGGCGTCGTGGAGCCCATCGGCGCTCTGCTTACGATTCTCCTGGCATCGTTTATCACGCCGGTTCTGCCATATCTCTTGTCCTTTGCGGCCGGGGCAATGATCTATGTGGTGGTGGAGGAACTGATTCCGGAAGCCAGCGAGGGGGCGCACAGCAATATCGGGACCATTGGGTTTGCGGCAGGGTTTGTGCTGATGATGATCTTAGATGTGGCGTTGGGGTAAGCGGAACGCGGAAAGAGAGAATCGCCTGATTGGATGTAAAACGATGAAATCGTACCGTAAAGTCCTCCCATAATCCAGAAAAATAATTCTTGCCATTGTATTGCTATTGTACGGACAATGGCGTATACTAATAGCAGGAAAGGAGGCTACCATGATGGCAAAGACGACAAATCTATCTGTGCGTTTGGAACCAGGTCTGAAAGAGCAGGCAGAGAGTGTGCTGGGACAGCTTGGGATTCCGGTGTCCAATGCGGTTAATATTTTTTTAAAACAGGTAGTCATGCAAAGGGGGATTCCCTTTGATGTGAAGCTGCCTGCCGCAAAACCTGTAGAAGCCGGTGCATTGACAGAAGCAGAAATGAACCAGGAACTGGAGAAAGGGTACACGGATTTCGTGCAGGGGAAAACAAAACCAGCAGCGCAGGCGTTTGCTGAAATTCGTAAGGATTATGGCCTATGACATACCATGTGGCCCTTACGGAGCAGGCGAATTCTGATTTGAGGGGGATTTATGAATACATTGCATTCAGTCTCCTGGAACCTGAAAATGCGGCAGGGCAGCTTGACCGTCTGGAAGAGAACATTTTAAAATTGACAGATATGCCGGGAAAGTTTAAGCTATATGAGAAAGAACCGTGGCGGAGCAGAGGGCTTCACCAAATGCCAGTGGATCATTTTATCGTGTTCTATATTCCGGATGATGAGGAAAAAACAGTTACGGTCCTCCGGATTGTATATAGGGGACAGAATATAGATGTGCAGTTGAGAAAAACGACAATATAGTATAGTGGGAATGGGAAGCATCTCTTCGGGGATGCTTTCTTTATGTAAGCGCCGCGGATGCCATCAGTGGATTACTGGCAGGTAAGATCCCGGATTAAAGTATACTAAATAAATGTGGGAAAGATCAGCAATACAAAAAACCGGGCAGACGTCCCGGCTGAAAAAGTCATTGATAAACCGAGAACCGGATGGATTCCGGGCATCGGATGGTAGGCGGAATCCATCTGGAAGGCAGTTCGCTTTGCATCTAAGCGCCTGAAAGCAGGCACGAAATGCTTGGGCTATAAAAAAAGAGAGAGATTCATAGGAAACGGAATCCTCGCTTTGTTCGGCCGGCCTAGTTCATCAATGTTTTGACGTCAACGTTTAAAACTTTTGCGAATACCATCAATTCATAATCTGCGATAAATCTTGTTCCATTTTCAATCCTGCTGATACTGTCCCTTTCAAGGGTAATTCCTTCGGTCTGAACCTTGGCTGCTAACTCAGATTGAGAAAGGCGGCTTTTAACCCGCATCTCCCGGATCTTTTCGCCGCAAATATTTTTGCGGCCCTGATAGGTATAGATCTTCATTTCGCTGTCTCCTTAAGTGATAATCATCTGCAATTTTCTTGACATTAGCATATGCAAAAAGGAAAAACGTGTTAAAGGTCAGAAGATGGAAAATGTAGGAGAAAACTCGTCAAGTATAGGACAATAAAAAACGGAACCCCTGGAAAAGGGGCTCCGTAGATGTGGTTTTAAAGATAAGGAAGAATGTTTATTTCTTCTTTTTGGCATCCGTTTTGGCGGCAAATTCGTATACCGCCACGCCGTAGGGGGCCAGCGGATGCGCGATGGAGAATTCCTTCCCATCGCATTCGGATCGGACCGCATGCTGAACCGGTTTTTTCATTCCCCGGCCATAGAGACCGGCGCTCTGATCCAAAAGCAAGGTGTAGTCGCCGGGACAGGGGACGCCGGCCCGGTAATCCTTCCGCTCTACCGGCGTGAAATTGCAAAGGAAGAGCAGATTCTTTTTCCCGGTAGGGCTGAATCGGGCAAAACTGAAAATACTCCGCTCGGCGTCGTCACAGTTGATCCACTGGAAACCGTCACCATCCTGGTCCTTTCGGTAGAGGGCCGGGTGGGTCCGGTAAAGATGCAGCAGGTCGTGGAAAAATTTCTGTAAATTTTTATGATCGGGATCCTCCAGCAAGAACCAATCCAGCTCCCGCTCCTCGCTCCACTCCCGTTTCTGACCGAATTCTTGTCCCATGAACAGCAGCTTTTTGCCCGGATGGCCGATCATGAAGGTATAACCAACTTTGAGGTTGGCGAACTTGTCCTCGCCGGTTCCCGGCATTTTCTCCAGCATGGAGCATTTCAGATGCACCACCTCGTCATGAGAGAGCACCAGGATGAAATTTTCACTGCTGGCGTAGGTCAGGCCAAAGGTCATCTGATTGTGGTGGTATTTCCGGAACAGAGGGTCTTCTTTCATATAGGAAAGAAAATCGTGCATCCACCCCATGTTCCATTTGAAGGTAAAGCCAAGGCCGCCTTTGCTGGGATCGGCGGTAACGCCGGGCCAGGCGGTGCTTTCCTCGGCAATCGTGATTGCGCCGGGGACCCGGACTTTGATGATGCTGTTCAGATGGCGGAAAAATTCGATGGCTTCCAGATTTTTGTTTTCTCCGTACTGATTGGGGATCCACTGCCCCTCTTTTTTCCCGTAGTCCAGATAAAGCATCGAGGCCACCGCATCGACGCGCAGGCCGTCGATATGAAATTTTTCCAGCCAGTACAACGCGTTGGCAATCAGGAAATTGGACACCTCCGTGCGGCCATAGTCAAAGATTTTGGTGCCCCAATCCGGATGCTCGCCCTTTCGGGGATCCGCATACTCATAGAGGGCTTGTCCGTCAAAATCTGCCAGCCCATGGGCATCCCGCGGAAAATGCGCCGGGACCCAGTCCAGAATGACGCCGATGCCCTGCCGGTGCAGGTAGTCCACAAAATACATAAAGTCGGACGGGGTTCCGTAGCGGGAGGTGGGGGCGTAATACCCGGTCACCTGATATCCCCAGGAACCGTCAAAAGGATATTCTGCGATTCCGATCAGCTCCACATGGGTGTATCCCATCTTTTTGACATAGCCGGACAGGCTCTCTGCCAATTCGCGGTAGGAATAAAAGGCGGAGTCGCCCTCGCCGTCATGTTTTTTCCAGGATCCTGGGTGTACCTCGTAGATGGCATATGGCTCGGTGACCGGTTTTTTCCTGGGACGTTTCGTCATCCATTCCTGATCCTGCCAGGAAAAGCCGGACAGATCAAAAATACGGGAAGCCGTGCCGGGACGAAGTTCCGAGTAAAACGCATAGGGATCCGCCTTGGCAAAGCCTTTGCCTGTCTCATCGGTTATGTAAAACTTGTACAGGTCGCCTTTCTTCGCTCCGGGAACAAACGTCTCCCAGATTCCGGAGTCCGCCAGCGGTTCCATCGGCGCTTCATTCGGATCCCATCCGTTAAAGTCTCCGATCACGGAAACGGACGCGGCGTGGGGCGCCCAGACGGCAAAAGAAACGCCGTGTCTCTTCCCGGACACGGCGGGATGTGCTCCCAGCTTTTCGTATATCTCGTAGTGGGTTCCCTTTCCAAACAGGTAACGGTCGGTCTCGGTGATTTTTTGATACGCCATCCGTACACCCTCCTCCTTGTTTACTGTAAAACAATTTATACTAATGATAACAAATCAGGGCGGAAGGGTCAAGGGGAATCAAGAGCCGGAGTCCATGCTTCGGACCCGGTTCAGCAGAAACTGGTATCGGAGCTGGGCGGCCTCGATCTCATGGATCGTGCAGTCCACGAGAATCGGATCCACGACCTGGTTGAGATGATTCATGGCCCTTTCCAACTCGTTTTGCGTCTGACGCAGCTCGGAGAGCAGCTGATGTCGCTCTGACTGATTTTCAATCATGCCGCGGCTCCTTTCAGAAGAAATTTCTAGTCATCTAAGTATAGTCCAGGCTGTGGGAAAGTATTCCTGGGGGCGGGATTTTTTTCGCGGCGGGAGGCGGAGGGGAAGGGGTGTTACAAAACGGTTACATTTTGGTGTTAATATAAATTATAATTGGGGGGTTTAACAATACATAATGCCATGCGGTAAAAGTGATGAAACTTCTCATCAGAAAGCAGGGAGAGATATGGAGAGAGCGAAAGTTACACTTTATGTAAGCGGATTGTGTATGATAATAGTATCTTTGATGGCTTGCCAAAAGTCCCCGGAACAAGAACTTGTTCAGGGTAAGAACGACGGACAGTTGGAGAGCGCCATCTATCAAGGGCAGGAAAGCCGGTCTGATTCAGAAATTATAGACAGTGGGAAAGAAATTACCTGGGAAGAGTTCTCCTATCAGGATGAGTTCAGCGGGGCAGAAGATACGGTAACGGTAAAAGTAGATGCTTCCGGCGTCTGGCAGACGAATCATTTGCCGGTCCTTCGCGTGCGTCCGCGTAACTTGACGGTGGAGGATGTCCGGCGGGAGCGGCTGCAGGAGGGAACGGAGGAAGACATTTATGCGTACTCGCTGGTGTACATCCCTGTTTATGAAGGGGTGGAAGTGACAAAACAGATCCAAATGTCCTCCTATCCGGATGACAGCTATGGCGCTATGTATGATTACGAAAAAGTTGGAGTCACAGTACGGGAAAATGGAATTACAGAATTTAAATGGACCGCCCCGTTAGAAGTAACGTCAGTGGAAAACGGAGACGTACAGGTGCTTCCTTTCTCTGAGATTTGCCAAAGATTTCAAAGCCAGATGCAGATTGAGTATACTCTGGGGAGGCTTTCTAGGGAAAACCCGCAGAATTCAGATTATCAAGAAGTTCTGGCGGGAATAAAGGCAGGTGAAATCCATGTGACAGATATTCAGTTTGGGTTGGTACGAATTCAGATTCCAAACAACTATGATGAATTTCGCTTGGTTCCGGCCTGGAGTTTCCGCGGGATAGAGTCTTTGGATACAGGGGGAGGACATTACTGGTATGAAGATCTGGATCAAGATGCTCTTAGCCGAACGGAGCATGTCTATCAGACGATCAATGCAGTAGACGGAACTTACATTAACGTGAGACTCGGATATTGATTTCGAGATTACTAATGGGAGGTGAGTCCCATGAACAGACAGGATTTTAGAGCATGGTGATCAAAATGTTACTGTGCGTAGTCAAATGATGGAGGAATAGAGTGAAAACGAAAAATAGACTTGCTAAAAATGGAAATTTGTAGTAATATAATTCTGTATACAAGACGAATAACGTAGTGATTTGGAGATGAAAAACGATATGGAAGAGAAAAAATTGAGCGCATGCGAATCCTTAATTATGAAGGTGATTTGGGATGCGGAGGAAGATATCTCGATTCCGGAGCTGACAGAGCAATTGAGAGTACGGTTTGATAAAGACTATAAAAGAACGACGGTTGTTACGTTCCTTTTGCGGCTATCCGATAAGGGATATGCAAAAACCTACCGAAAAGGGAAGCTTTCTTATGCACATGCAGTAAGAACGGAGGAGGAGTTTAAGCAAAAGCTGGCAACGGAAGAGACGGACTTCTGGTTTCGGGGCAGGGCGGCAGGTTTCCTTTCGGCCTTGGCTGCCAACCATAAGCTAACCAAAAAAGATGCGGAAGAGATAAGGGCGATTTTGGATGATCTGGACGACTAACTTTTTGGTAGTGCTGGTGTTGACGTCGCTTACCGGCAGCGTATTTTTATTCTTGTGGTTTTTGCTTGGTTTGGTTCTGGACCGTCTGGGCTTCCGGAATATTTTGTATACATTTTTAAAAATATTGACGATATTTTTTGTCGTTCCGGTGGTTTATCTTTTTTTCCTGACAATGGATGGAGGAGATGCGATTTATAGGGGTGTTCTCTTTTTGCAGACGCCGCAGACGGTTACAGCCATGGAGTTTTGCGTTCCCTTATGGATTTGTTTGGCGTTTCTTATGTTTATCCGGTGTGTGGTTTTGTGGATTCGTTTGCAAATTAATCTGCGAGGGTGTTTTGTCTGTGATAAAATGCAGCGAGACTGTTTCCGGGAGATATGTGAAGAACTTGGCATAAAGGAAAAGCGGGTACGGCTGAGATTTTCTTATAGAACAGAGGTTCCTTTTCTCATAGGCACGTTTCGCCCGATGGTAGTTCTGCCGGTGGGCAAGTATGACGGATCGGCGCTCAGGACAATTTTTCACCATGAATTGACTCATTATCTGCACCGGGATTTATGGCTGAAAGATGCAGCGATGCTGATATTGATTATCCATTGTTGGAATCCGGTAGTTTGGTGGTATAACATAATCGTCCGGCGCTGGTGTGAGTATGCCTGCGATTATGATGTTTGTATGAGGATGGGAGGGATGAAGGATTACTTTCAAATTATTCTGAATTGCGTAGAGGGGAACAACAGAATGAAGGGGTTTTTGAGTACTCAGCTTTTTGAGGACAAACACGAATTATTAAGGAGGGTAAAAAGAATGGAGCGTTACCGGAATATCAAGGTGAGAACGAAGGTACAGATGGGATTAGCAAGCATACTGCTGGTTGCGGCTAGCACGGTTTCAGTTTACGCAGCTTCTACGGAAGCGGCGGAAGGCTATGTGAAGTTGTATGAGGCAACTGAGGTAGAAGCGGAAGAATCTCTGATGGAAGGAAAAGAACTGATTGAATATGTGGAAACCGAAGTGAATCCGGCTATTGTGGAAGAGCTTGGGGAAACCCAGGGCAATCTAGCCAGATCAGCAGTAAGCTTTGATTGGACGGTTCCGACTGATTACATAAAGAAGACTAGTTTGTTTTCTGCAAAATCAGGCGGAAGCATTAGTGTAACAGCCTATATTGACCCGATTGATAAAGTGGTTAAAGTAGGAATTATTGAGCCAGATGGCACACGCCGATATGTGAAGGGGAGCGATACGGTCTTCCATACATTTGCGTTGGACGAATCTGGATATTACCGCGTTTATATAGAGAATGAGACTGGTACTACTGTTTATGCTTCGGGGAGTTATAACGTCCGGTAAGAAAAAGAATATAGGGGTGTTTACCCCTATATTTTAAAGATGAAACATCTACAAATAGAGTGTCGTAGTATGCGCGACATTTATTTGTGGGGATTGTAAAGCTAACAATAAATTTATACAAAAAGGCACGGAACCGTCAGACAAGCTATGACGATGAATTTACATGTATGTTTACTTTATTCATAATGGATATTGAATCCAGGTGTTTTGGATCCAATATAAGTTTCTTCGGTCTGTAAAATGAATCAGTAACCTTCATTCTATTCCATGGATAGTAATTGCGCCGGCAAAGGTTGCTTTTTCATACTAATTCTACAATGGATGAATACTGGCCAAGTTCATTTTGAAGTAGGATTGAAGTGACTTGTAAACCAAAGCGAAACAAGTAGGAGGTAACGTATGAAAAGAATGAAAGCCTTAATTGCAACAGGAATGGCGGTAATGTTATGTGTAGCCTCGTCTCTAACGGTGATGGCGTCTACGGGGTATAAGTCGCAGTGGCAGAATTTTCAGCAGATTGCCCAAGGGACTTCTTACTCCGGATATACGAAAGCCGTACAACGTATTGTAAGGGATTATAACGTAGAGTGCAGGGATCTTATTGGTGACAATGGAGGTGTAGATGGAAGTTTTGGTACTAAAACACACAATGCAGTGATAGTGTTCCAGCGCTCGAAAGGTTGTAATAAAGTTAACGGTATAGTAGGGCCGGAAACCTGGGGGAAACTTGATGATGTTCTCTCTTACTATTCCACAGAGTATTTTTCAAACGATGGAAGTTTTGATATGTATAAAGGCACTGGGTGTTATTACACAAATTTTGTGATTAGAAGAGGGACTGGATCTGGTAACTGGTCGGTGAGAACCAGTTCTGCCGGGACATCAGAAGCGACAAATGGCACCTATCAAACATTTAATTATCGTTAATGCCGTTTGACTTTTACCGGGGCCCATAAGATTTTTATGGTGCCCCGGTAACCAGTTTGGAGGTAAAAATGCGTAGTGATAATTCCTTTAAATTGTATTCCCTTTTAATGATTCCGATATTAACTTTATTATTAACAGGCTGCCAAGCAAATCCAGAAGATGAGATTGTTGCGGGTAAAGATGCGAAAAAATTTGAAGCTATCTTGCAAGCTACAGAAGCCATAAATTCAACAGAGCTCTCAACGGATGTCAGCGTAAATGAGTTTCCATATAAGATGGAGTTTAAAGGAAATACAGGAGCAATAACTGTTAAAGTGAATGCTGATGTGAAAGCATGGACCGGAAATTTACCAGTTTACCGGGTAGCTCCCCATATTATTAGCCAAGAAGATGTACAAAAATGGGCTGAAATATTTTTTGAGGGAAATCCTGCTTATGATAAAAGAGGGGAGATGTCAAAAACAGAGATAGAAAATTATATTTTACAGCTTAGGAGTGAAATGAATGATGAAAGCTTGCAAGCGGAATATGGAGAAGATCCGGAAATATTGAACGCTGCTAAAGAATATTATTTGGAACAGTTGGCCTTATATGAAGAACTGTATAAGACGGCGCCGGTAACAGTAGAGAGGAAGGAGACAAGCTGGGAATTTCACCCCTCTACTTACTATGACACGAAAATCGATTTAAGCCTGAATAGCGAGGAGGAACAGGAACTTGACAAGACTCAAAAACTAAAAATTGAAGCGGACATTGGAAATAGTATTTATGAAATTTGGGCGACAAACCGTCAAGCAGATGATTTTATGCGGCAAAGCATCTGGTTTACGATACCAGATGAAAATTATGAGTGGGAATATCTGTCATATAGTGAGGAAAGTGCAAAGGTGCTAGTTCAGGACACCTTAGAAGCACTGGGAATGAATAACTGGAAGATATATTCCTGCACACCTATAGAATTAGAAAACCATGTTGCTTATTATCACATTTTATGTCAAAATTCTTATGATGGATTTCCAGTTACAGTACTTCCACAGCTGGAAAATATTGGTGGAGAGGAATATGCGGCAAGGTATTATTATGAGAGTCTGGAATTTGATGTAAGTAACGGAAAAATAGGTTTTGTTGCTTGGGAAAGCCCGATGGATCAGATTGCAATTGAGAATCAAAATGTCTCTACCCTGTCATTTGAAGAGATTATGAAACGTTTTCAGACTCAGATGGAGGTGCAATATACCGAGAATAACATTGGCGAAGGAGAGTTGTCTGAAAACGAAAATAGAAGGTATTTGATTCAGGTTAATCGGATTGAACAAGAATTGGTTCGAATTAAGGTTCCTGACAATGAAAAGGAGTTTTATCTTGTCCCTGCCTGGAATTTTTATGGAACTATCAACGGCCAGGAAGCAGAAGAAGAGGGGGGGATTACAAGCTTGGACTCTCCATTGTTGACATTGAACGCAGTGGATGGCACAGTAATCAATACCTATTTAGGGTACTGAATTCCCATCATGCAATAATTTCTCCATACTAAGTAACAACTCAGATGCAATTCCCTGCTAAACTCTTATTAATAAACATAAGACAGTTCGACATCTATGCCATTATCAGGAAGAACAGGGGATGATTGAAAGCATATGAAAACAATTTTTACCACAAACCTAAAACAAGCACTTCGTTCCCCAGGCTTTCTCCTGGGCGTACTGGTCATTCCTCTTTTCCTGTTCCTCTCCCAGCTGGACACTCTGGTAAAGCTTTTCCAGTCTGAGGATCCTCAAACCTACGGCAATTTCCTTCAGTTCATCCTGGATGGTCTGAAGGGCAACACCATGTCTTTCCTGATGCCGATCCTCTGCGCCCTCCCCTATGCCGCCAGCTTTGTGGAAGACGTGCGGTGCGGCGTGATCAAATCGATCTTGCCCCGGACCACCAGGCGGGGATATCTCTGGGGAAAAGCCGCGGCCTGCGCGGTCTCCGGCGGCCTGGTGCTGGCGGCTGGCATCGTTTTGTCCGGCGGCCTGTCCTGGCTGGTTCTGTCGCCTCTGGAAAAAGCGGCGGAGGAAGGCATGAGCCTTCAGCCGCAGATCTTAGAGTTGCTGCAAAAGATCCTGCTTTTCTTCTTCTCCGGCGCTTTTTGGTCTGTGTTCGGGGCCTGGACCGCTACGTTTACCGGAAGCCGGTACGTGGCCTACACCGCGCCGTTTATCTTTTACTATCTTTTAATCATTCTGTATGAACGCTATTTCCCTTATGTGGTGCTGTTCTACCCTTTGGTCTGGCTGAATCCGGGAAACGGCTGGTTCGCAGGTATCCTTGGCGTGATCTTGTGGGTCGGCGAGCTGCTGGCGATCGGGATGGTTTTGTTTGTGCTGTCTGCGGAAAGGAGGCTGGAACGTGTTTAAGAGATTTTTCCAAAGGCTCCGCCAAATTGGGGCCGTGGCCGTCTATAACTTCCGCCAGTGGCATAAAAATCCGAGAATCATCATCACCTTTCTTCTTGCCTTCATCCTCTGTTTCCTGCTGTCGGATAAGGCTGTGAATTTTGCCAAGGAGCACGACACCATCATGCAGATTGTGGAACCCTTTGTCTGGACCTTTGGGGACAGCAACTCGATTCTGCTCTCCTCCATGCTGCTGATCCTGCTCTTTGCGGACATGCCCTTTCTGTCGGCCGGTACGCCGTTTTACCTGATGCGGATCGACCGGAAAACCTGGGTTCTGGGGCAAGGGCTGTATATTATCAGCGCAACCGCGATTTACCTGACCTTTATCCTGGCCGCGACCAGCCTGGTCTGCATGACAAACGCTTTTCCGGCCAATATGTGGAGCAAGACGGCCGCTATCCTCGGCTACTCCGGTGAAGGGGAGGCCGTGGCCCTTCCGGCGCTGGTAAAAACCCTGGAGATGAGCAAGCCATATCCATGTATGGCGACGATTTTTCTTCTCATGCTTTTATACACCTTAGTGATGGTCTTCCTGATGTTATTTTTTAATATCTGGAAGGGCCAGGTGGCGGGAGTCATCTCTGTTTTCGCTTTCAGCGTGTCCGGTTTTTTGCTGAATCCGGAGAACCTGAAGAACCTGTTCCGGCTGCCGGATGAACTGGCCTATAAGGCCAGGGTTTGGGTCGGTTGGGCGTCCCCGCTGAATCAGGCGACTTACCATATGCACAACTTCGGGTACGACCGGCTGCCCAGGCTTTGGCAGACCTATCTGATATTCGGAGGGCTGCTGCTGATTTTGATGGTTCTGAGCCTCTGGGCAATCAGACGGTACAGCTTCCACTTCCGCGGAACGGAAAACTAAGGGGGGACGGCATTTTGAAGACAGTGATTCAATTAGAGAATCTCTCCAAATCGTTTGGGGAAGATTTGGTGTTAAAACAAGTAAACCGGGAATTTGAAGAGGGAAAGATTCACGGGATTGTCGGAAACAACGGTTCCGGCAAAACCGTGATGATGAAGTGTATCTGCGGTTTTTTGCAGCCCACGGAAGGGCGTGTGTTTGTGAACTTTCAGCAGGTGGGGAAAGACGTGGATTTCCCGAAGGATGTGGGAGTGATCATTGAAACGCCGGGATTTCTTCCGAACCTGAGCGGCCAGAAAAACCTGGAACTTTTGGCTTCTCTCCAGAAAAAAATCCACCGGGGCGTGGTCCGCGATACGATCCGCCGGGTCGGCCTGGATCCGGACAGCAAAAAGCCGGTGGGGAAGTATTCTCTGGGCATGCGGCAGCGGCTGGGAATTGCCCAGGCGATCATGGAGGACCCTTCTATACTAATTCTGGATGAGCCTTTTAATGGGCTCGACAAGCACGGCGTCGCCCAGATGCGGGATTTGATTAAAGAATTGCGAGTGCAGGGGAAGACGATCCTCCTCGCGAGCCACAATCAAGTTGATATCGATGAACTTTGTGACACGGTCTGTGAAATGGACGCCGGTGTGATGACCATGGTGCGCTGAGGAGGAATTATGGAAATTTTGCGGGCGGAAAAAATCGTACAGTGGTTTCCTCCAAACCGGCGGATACTGGAAGAAGTTGACCTTGTGGTTCAAGCAGGCGAATCCGTCTCCGTTTTGGGCGGACCGGGCAGCGGGAAGACACTGCTCATGGAAATCTTGTCCGGTTTCCGGACGCCCAGCGCAGGGAGAGTATATGTGCTGGAAAAGGAGCGGACGGGCGCGGACCGGGGAGCTGGGGAGGCCTTTCGGAGAAAGCATCTGGGGATATTGCCCCGGAATCCCGGATTTTTGCCGCTGCTGACATTGGAGGAAAATGTTGCGCTGCCGCTTATACTAAAGGGAATGCCGGGAGTAAAAGCAAGGAAACTAGCCAAGGAGCGCCTGGAACTTTTGGGGCTTCGTTCTGTGCGGGGGAGACTTTCCGGGCAATTGACCGCCCTGGAAAGCAGTTTCGGCAATATGGCAAGGGGAACGCTTCACGGGCCGGAACTGGTGCTGGCGGACGAGTTTACGGCAGATTTGACGGAGGCGGAGGAGGATAAAGTCTGGGATTTATTTCCGGCGATTCTTCGCCAGGGGAATATGACGTTGATACAGACTGCGGGCTGCCGCCGGACTGCCGGGCGGACCTTGCGGAGCCTGACGCTTTACAATGGGAAATTGGAACAGGGGGATAGCATATGAGGACGAGAGGGATCAAGTTTCTGGCGGCGGCTGTGTGTGCAGGAATGCTGGCGGCAAGTTCGCTGGTGTGGGCGGAACCGGTTGGAGGTGATCCGGCGGGAGGAATCGATTCCGGCGTGGACAAAGACCAGGGAGATGCCGGACAGGATAAAAGCCAGGGGGACGGATCGGATTCTGGATCGGATAAAACCCAGGCGGGAGAAGGGGATTCCGGAGCGGATGACGAACCGATTGAGCAGTTGACCTTCTCCATCGACGACAGCCATCGGTATGACGCCATGGGAAGCAGTTATCAGGCGGGCTACCTGCCTGCGGTGGAAAATGGAATCGCTGTGGTGATACTGCCTTTGACAGCCGACGGTCCGGTGCGGGGAAATTCCGTGATGATTACTCCGGAGCTTGGCGGGACCGAGGGGAGTCCCTTTGTCTATCGAAACTATCAAAAGACGGTGACGGAATCGGTACAGACCGACCTGGATACCGGGGAAGCGCGGACTCTGTATTTGGTTCGTTTAGACCTGGAACTTTCCGGAGACCGGTACAACGGCGTATATCCATTGGTGCTGAACCTGACGGCCAAGGATGAGAGGGGACAGTCTGTCAGTCAGAGTTTCACCACGTATGTCACGGTGACGGACGGAAAAAGCACGGATGTGCCGGTGACGGAGCCCCAGGCGCCAGAGGAGACGAAACCGGAGTCACAGCCTGTCTTGTTTGTCGAGAAATACACGGTCACCCCCGGCACTGTGGAGGCCGGGCAGGAATTTGAAATACGGGCGGTCATCAAGAATACCAACAAAAAGCAAAAGGTGCAGAACCTGACCCTGACCGCCACAACGGACGCGGAAGGGCTGACGCTTTTGGATGACAGTAACATTACTTTCTGGGAAAAGCTGGGGAAAGAGGAATCCAGGGAGCTGGTGCTGCATTACCGGGCGGAATCCTCAATTGCAGTGGGAAAATATCATGTGCAGCTGGCGATTTCTTATGACAATGAGAATGCGATGACCCTGTCCGCAAGCGGAACGATGGACATTGCCGTGACCCAGCCCATGCGTGTGGAGGGCACGGTGCCAACCGTGGCGACTTCCGTGAATGCCGGCGATACGATCACACTCAGTTTCCAGGCGGCCAATATGGGAAAGAGCGCCGCTTACAATGTGCGGTTTGAGCTGGACGCCGCTGGTTTGATCCCGACCGGGAGCGCCTTTATTGGAAATCTGGAAAGCGGATCCGCCGGGGAGGCCCAGATGAAGGTATTTGTCGGAGCGAAGAACATGAACCGGGATTTGGCGGAGGGGGAAGAGCTTTATGGCCAGACCGGCGGGACGATTACGCTGATCTACGAGGATGAAAACGGGACGGAATACAAAGAAGAGTCCTATTTTAACACAAAGATCAACGAACTGGTGATTTCGGCTGGGTCAGAGGTCCAAAAAGAAGAGGAGAACCAGACCAGCGCCTGGTGGATTTCCATTGCAATCGGTGCGGTTGTCTTGGCAGGACTTGCTGGAATCTTGATCTGGAAAAAGAAGAAGGCGGTTCAGGAAGAAGAGTAAGGGGCGGCATATGAATGGGATAGAACGGATCCGGCTGGCATTTCGAACCTTGCCGGGATGGCAGACACTTCTCTCGGTGGCCGGGATTGCCGCCGCTGTGGTCTGCCTGACCATCGGCGGGCGCGGATATGCGGAGATCTTAAAAGAAAAGTCACAGCCGTGCGAAGTCAAAGGGACCATGGCGGCGAACAATGAAGCTTTGGAAAAAATTCGGAATCTGGAAGAAGTTCTTTCCATCAGCCGGATCGAGGAGACGGAGGGTGTGCTTCTTTTTGATGATTATCAATCTCAAGTTCGTCTGATCGGTGTGGACGCCGGATATTTAAACGGGAAATGGCAGATGGGGGAAGCATATCCGAACGAGACGGCCATGCCCTATGTGGTCCTGAACGAGGCGGCTGTAAAAGGCTTTCAGGATAAAAAGAAAGCAAGGATTCCGGAGGATAAGCAGCCGGACTGGCTGTCGGACAGCTTTCAACTGGAAGGCTTAAAGACGGAGCTTCGGGTCTGCGGCATTTTAAAGGACGGGGCCGAGGATGCCAGAGCCTACCTGAGCCTCAGCCAATGGATGTGGATCCAGGGCGGCGGTCAGGAGGAAGAGGAGGCCCTGACCTTCTGGATTCGCCTGAAAAAGGAAGGCGTAAAAGGGCAGGCAGTCAAAAATTTAACCTCTCTGGGTATGCAGATGACGGATCAGGGAGAGGCCCAGGATGCGGAATGGTCCGTCCGAATCGAACGGCAAGTCCTGTATCTCGGCGTGGGAACCTTTGCTTTTCTCTGGTCGCTTCTTCTTTTTGGCTACCAATTACGTTTGGGCGCTGTGCAGAGGAACCAGACCGAACATGTCCTGGTATGGATGGGACTTCATCTGAAACGAAAAGTGATTTTCTGGCAGTGGGGAATCGTGGTGCTGTTGGGCGGAGCGATCGGGTTTTGCGCCGGATGGCTTTTGGGGGCGTGAGATTACCGCCCCCGGTTTCTTTTTATTTCGCTTCCGGCTCCTCCGCCTGTTCCTGCTTCGGCACGAACGCCTCCACTTTCTGCTCTTCCTCCACGGCGGTCAATATCTCTGTCTTCGGAGCAGGCTCTGCGGGAGGTTCCACAATTCCGATCGGTGTGCCGGCGCGAACCAGTTCCTGCGCCTCCGTGATATTGGCGGCCTGCCCGGAAGAGATGGCCTGGATCAAGGCGTCCAGCTTTTCTTCCTGCATAAATTCTTTCCCCAGCAAAGGCTCAAATCGTTCCGCCAAAATCATTGCGGTTTTCCGCTGGCGGTCGCGGTATTCAGCCAGCTGTTCCGAGGAGTGGTTGTAATCAGATTCTAACTGAGAGATCCGCTCCTGGTTGTTCTCCGTGATCTCCTGAGTGATCAACACTTTTCCGGAATTTTCAAAATTGGTCAGCGCTTCCTGTTTTTGATTGGCAATGTCCACTTTATCCTGTTCCAGCTTTTGTATTTCCCGGTCAAACTTTTCCAGGCCGTACATTTCCTCGTTCTTATCTTTTTTAATCGCGTTCTTGATCGCCTTGATTTTTTTCTTGTTGGCGGCAACGGCATTCCGGTTTTCCCGGCCCTTTTTCAAAGCTTCCAGATGGCGCACTTTAATTTGGTTGTTCAGGAAAAAGTAGAGCCCGCCGAAGCAGAAGATGTCCACTAAGTACAACAAAATCAACACAATCGTGCTGTCCACGCCGATCAGTTGGTAAATTCCCACCGGAACGCCGAAAAAGCAGACGGCAAGGGTGAGGATAAAAACCAGAATTTCCTTGATTCCTTTTGTGTAATACAGAGAGTAAAAAAACAGGGAATTACAAAATCCAGGCACCCGGTCCTGCCGGAACACGGTTTTGATCTCCGTATTCAGACGGCGGTTTTCCTCAATCAGGTCCGCGGTTTCCTCCGCAATCCGTTCTTTTATCCCTTCGTTTTTGGCTTTCTCCCGCTTGTTTTTTACTTTTCGCAGATGGCCCTGGAGCTCTTCAATCTGAGAATCATAGCTGTCCGTGATCTCTGCTTTTCGCTTGCGGATCGTCATCTCAATGCTGTCGGCCACCGCCTTTTTTTCGGAGAACAGCGCTTTTTCCAAGCGCTTTGCCTGCAGCTCTTGTTCATCCGTCACCGCCTGGGCCCGCCGCATCTGAATGACCGCTGCCTTGGCCTCTTCCAGAAATGTAATATTGTCAACACCAGCTTCCGCCATGGCGTACCTCCTTGAGATATGAAATTTCTATAAACAAGCATATCACAACATTTTCGGGATGTACAGACAGTTTTCCGGTTCTCTCGCCTTTTTTCGACGAAACCTATGATTCTCTGACCTTTTGGTCCGCCTACTCCCTTTTTCTTATGAATCATAGTATGGCTGTGACGCCTGCTTCTGATTCTTACCGGTGGGCCGGAAGCCGCCGGACATTTGACATATTTTTGTGAATGTTAAAAAATCCAAATCGAATCATGCGGCTCTATTGAAAAACCTTGTGACGGTCTATCGACAAATACATATACTTTAATTTATAATGTTTTTAGGATTTCGGGAGCGCTGAAATCCAACCGGTTACAATGTGTAACCGGTTGGCGGCCGCTTCTTTTAGGCCAGTCTTTAAATTACATATTAATAAAAAGAAGTGTCCACAAAAATCGTACAGTTGAAAGAGAGGTACATAGCATGGGAGAGTTGAAAGACAACATACAGCTTTTTGAAGATAGAAAAATTCGCACGGCATGGGATGTGGAAAAGGAAGAATGGTATTTTTCCGTCGTTGATGTCATTGCCGTTTTGACAGACCAGCCCGATCATCAGGCAGCCCGCAACTATTGGAAAGTTGCCAAAAAACGTTTGAAAGACGAGGGAAATGAAACGGTTATAAACTGTAATCGTTTGAAAATGACCGCTGCTGACGGCAAAAAACGCTTAACGGATGTTGCCGACACCGAACAGCTTTTGCGCATCGTCCAGTCCATCCCGTCGCCCAAAGCAGAGCCGTTTAAGGCTTGGTTAGCGAGGGCTGGCAGGGAACGCATTGAGGAAACGATTGATCCCGAACAGGCCATAGATCGCGCCCTTGAAACCTATTTGAAAAAAGGGTACACAGAAGAATGGGTACATCAGCGGCTTCTGGCAATCCGCATCCGAAATGAACTGACCGAAGAATGGCAAAAGCGCGGTGTGGAGAAGGGTAAGGAATACGCCATCCTCACCGACGAGATCACCCGCGCATGGGCTGGCATGAGTACCGGGCAATACAAGCGGTTGAAAGGCTTGAAAAAGGAAAACCTGCGGGATAACATGAGCGACTTGGAGCTTGTGTTGACGATGCTTGCGGAAGCGACAACTACAGGTATTTCAAAGCAAGAGCAGCCTACGGGTTTTGAAGAAAGCCGCAAGGTAGCGCAGCGCGGCGGCGGCGTAGCAGGCCGCGCACGGAAAGATATTGAAACGGAAATGGGGACGCCTGTCATCACAGCGAAGAACGCGTCAGACTTTCGGCAGCTTATCACCGACATTGTAGAGGATGTGTCGGTGTTGCCGGAAAATACGGCGCAGGACGGAAATAAAAGTAAAAAAAAGGATTAATGTCGCCCTTATGAGTTTTCTTTCCAACTTAAAAAATTGGTCTTGAAACCTTGACAACACCCGCGTTTAATGACGTAAAACGATGTTTTTCATGGTTTCTGTGCATCGCGCAGCGTGTTACCGTTCATGGAATCACGTTTTTTACGGGGTTATGGATGTAACATTATTTTCGGGAGAAATTGCATAAAACTCTTGACTTGGAGCCCACTCCAGGTGTTACACTTCTATATAGAAAGGATACCAAGACCGGCGGCTTTTTTAGCAGCCTAATTTTGAATACCAAAGTCCGGCCGACAAAATAAAAAGGAGGCAGAGATATGACGATTGCTGAGGTCAGCAAAAAATTTGAGCTATCTGCGGATACGCTGCGGTACTATGAACGGATCGGCCTGATACCGCCTGTTCCCCGCACAAAAAGCGGAATCCGGGACTACGATGAGGAATCCTGCCGGTGGATTGAGATGATGAAATGTATGCGGAAATCCGGAGTGCAGATCGAAGCCCTCATCGAATACGTTGCCCTTTTTTATCGGGGAGAATCGACGGCGGCGGCCAGGAAAGCAATTTTGGTGGAGCAAAGGAATCAGCTGATTGACCGCATGGCAGATATGCAGGCATCTTTGGACCGCCTGAACAATAAGATCAAAAACTATGATGAAAAAATTTTGCAGGCGGAGAATGACCTGCAGCAGCTCCACGATTCAAAAAAATTAGAGAAAGCTGTTTGACAGACCCTTTCTCACAGAGAAGGAAAACGGAGGAAAAGGAAGATGATCTATAAGGAATTTCAGGATTTAAAGCTGTCCGGTCTGGGTATGGGGACCATGCGCCTGCCTGTGATAAACAATGAAAATGGGAAAATCGATGAGGAGGAGACGCAGAGGATGGTGGCCTATGCGATGGAGCACGGTGTCAATTACTACGACACCGCCTGGGGCTATCACGAAGGACAGTCTGAGGTGGCCATGGGAAAGGCGCTCCGGGCTTATCCCCGCGAAAGCTATTATCTTGCCGATAAGTTTCCGGGATACGATCTGGCGAACATGGGCCATGTGGAAGAAATTTTTGAAGAGCAGCTGAAAAAATGCGGCGTGGAATACTTTGACTTCTACCTGATCCACAATGTCTGCGAGATGAACATCGACGCCTATCTGGACGAAACGTACGGGACGATGGAGTATTTGCTCCGGCAGAAACAAAACGGCCGGATCCATTATCTGGGATTCTCCGTCCACGGCAGCTATGACGTGACAAAGCGTTTTCTGGAAGCCTATGGAAAGTACATGGAATTCTGCCAGATTCAGCTAAACTATATTGACTGGGATTTCCAGGATGCAAAGGCCAAATTAAAACTTCTGGAAGAGTACCGGATTCCAGTGTGGGTCATGGAACCTCTGCGGGGCGGAAAACTGGCGAACCTTCCTGCCGGGGCGGCGGAAGCGTTGAGAGCGCTGCGGCCGGAAGAGAGCGTGCCGGCCTGGGCGTTTCGGTTCTTACAGACGATTCCGAATGTCACGGTCGTTTTGTCGGGAATGTCGAATTTTGAGCAGATGCAGGCGAACATCCGCACCTACGAAGAGGAGAAGCCTTTGAATGAGGCGGAGTTTGGCGAGCTGCTTAAGATTGCCGGAGAGATGGTGCAGCAGATCGCTCTCCCCTGCACCGCATGCCGCTACTGTACGAGCCACTGTCCGCAGCAGCTTGATATCCCCTCCCTGCTTTCGCTCTATAACGAGCATTGCTTTACCGGCGGAGGATTCTTCGCGCCCATGGCTTTGTCGGCTTTGCCGGAGGATAAACAGCCGGGGGCGTGCATCGGCTGTGGAAGCTGCGAGGCGGTATGTCCTCAGCAGATTAAGATTTCAGAGGCCATGGCTGATTTTGTGGAAAAACTGAAATAAGAGACGAACCCGGAAGCGCCTGCCGTCTGGAAGCGCTTCCGGGTTTCTTCATCCAATGCCGCGCAGCGCGGTGTTCGGCACAAAAGGAAGGACCAATTTCCGGAGCGTCTCCATAAAATCTTCGGATGGAGAAGTGAATCTTCGGTCCAGAACGTATTCCGAGTCTTTGTAGGCCTGCAGATAGTAGGCCTTTGCCCCGCGGATCCATTCGCCTATTTCCGGAAAATCCGCTTCTTCGTGGAGTTCTGGCACAACCGTGGTCCGAAACTCGTAGTCCACCGTCCCTTTAAGGAGATAGGCGGCGCTTTCTTCGATACGATCCAGGGAGAGCTCCTCCCGTCCGGCAATGGCGGCGTATTTGCTCTTCGGACCTTTCAGGTCCATCGCCACATAGTCGACGATTCCCCTCTCACAGAGTCTCCGCAGGATGTCCGGCTTGTAGCCGTTGGTGTCCAGTTTCACCAGGTAGTCCATTTCTTTCAGCTTTTCAATAAATGTTTCCAGATCCTTTTGCAGCGTCGGTTCCCCTCCGGTAATGCAGACGCCCTCCAGCATTCGTCTGCGTTTTTTTAAGGTTGAGAGGATTTCCTCCTCCGGAAGCGTGTCCCCCGGCAGGATCAGTTCACTGTTGTGGCAAAACGGACAACAAAAATTACAGCCTCCGGTAAAAACCGTGGCCGAAAGCTTCCCAGGATAATCCAATAAAGTTAGTTTTTGAAATCCACCAATTTTCATATTAATACTATAACACAGACTTTTTCGGAAAGAAAGGGCGAAAAAAACAGGAGATTTTGTCGGATCTCCGGCTTAAAGAAAAAATCATTTGACAGTCGACCTATCATGACGGTATAATAAGAAAGCGGGAATTTGCCCGCACAACAAATAAGCCATAAAGTTTCCGCGCAGCCGGGGAGTTAGCGGTGCCCTGAACCTGCAATCCGCTATAGCAGGGGTGATATTCTGCCTAGGATTCTTATTTGTGGGGCTGCCCTTTGTAAGTGACGTTGATGTTCTGGTCTCACGCAACGGGAATTCGTGAACCGTGTCAGGTCGGGAACGAAGCAGCACTAAGCGAAACCTTCCGTGTGCCGTGAGGGCGCCGGGGCTGAGTTAACTGCAGAGGTAACGCCCATGGAGAAGAATACAAAGCAGAATGCGCGGATTTTTGTTAAGCTACGAGCCGTGTTCTCACTGAACCTGGCACGGCAGGACTAGCGCGGAGGAGGCCCTATTTACCATGTCCTACACCGCCCTCTATCGAAAGTGGCGACCGGCTGAATTTTCCGATGTAAAAGGCCAGGAAGCCATTGTCACAACATTAAAAAATCAAATTACCACAGGGCGTATTGGTCATGCGTACTTATTCTGCGGCACCCGCGGAACCGGAAAGACCACGGTGGCGAAGATTTTCGCAAAAGCCGTGAACTGTGAACGCCCCATCGACGGCAGTCCCTGCGGCGAATGTCCAACTTGTCTCGCCATGGAGTCAGCCGCTTCTATGAATGTGGTGGAGATCGATGCCGCTTCCAACAACGGCGTGGATAATATCCGGGAAATCCGCGATGAAGTTCAATACTCCCCTGCCGAAGGAAAATATCGTGTATACATTATCGATGAGGCCCACATGTTATCAACAGGGGCCTTTAATGCGTTATTAAAAACACTGGAAGAGCCTCCGGCCTATGTGATTTTTATTTTAGCTACCACGGAGCCCCACAAAATTCCGGTGACGGTTCTCTCGCGCTGCCAGCGCTATGATTTTAAGCGGATGACCAGCGATGTCCTGGTGGACCGGTTGAAAGAGCTGGTTGCCTATGAGAATGTAGAAATTGATGAAAAAGCCCTCCGCTACATTGCAAAAAAAGCGGACGGGGGCATGCGGGACGCGATCAGCCTGCTGGATCAGTGCATTGCGTTTCATATTGGAAAGCCGTTGTCCTATGAGATGGTCCTGAATGTGCTGGGGGCCGTGGACAATGAGGTGTTCAGCCGGTTCCTCCGCCATCTGGCGGCATCGGACACCACGAACGCCCTGCTCCAGGTGGAAGAAATTGTGATGAGCGGCCGGGAGCTGGGACAGTTTGTTCAGGATTTTATCTGGTATATGAGAAACTTGCTTCTGCTTCAGACCTCAGAGGTCGGCAGCGAAGTGCTTGACTTGACCGAGGAAGATTGGCTCCGCCTGCAAGAAGAGGGACGGATGATTTCCCCGGACGCCTTGATCCGCCTGATCCGCCTGTTTTCCGAGCTGTATAATCAGATGAGGAGCGGCGTCGGAAAGCGGGTCCGCCTGGAAGTTGCCGTGATTCAGGCGACCAGGCCGGCCATGGAGCAGAGCTTGGATGCAGTGATCGCCCGCTTGGAGACCTTGGAACAGAAAGTGGCGGAAGGCGTAACGGTTCCGGCGCAGGCTGTCAGGCAGGAAGCGGCGGCCGCTGCCCCGGAAGTGATTGCGGAAGCTGCGGAGCCGGTGATTCTTCCCCAGGCTGAGTGGGAGGATTTGAATCTGATTCAGCAGGAGTGGCCCAGGATCTGCGGCAGTTTGGAGCGGATCGCCACGCTTTCTCTGGCGGGAACGCGTGTGGAGCCGAAAGGCGCCGGTTCCCTGTGTGTGGTATTTTCCGATAACCTGAATTTTAATATGAGTAAAACCGTCGGAGCGCTGGAACAGGTGAAGGAGTTCGTGGAACAGTCCTACCAAAAGACTCTGACCTTTGATGCTAGGCTGGCCGTACACGATGAAACGGTGCCTGCCTATGTCAGCGATGCAGATTTAGCTGTATTCCATACGGAGATCGAAATAGAAGATTAGGAGGTTTTGTTATGGCAAGAAAAGGTGGCTTTCCGGGCGGAATGCCGGGAAATATGAATAATTTGATGAAGCAGGCTCAGCGCATGCAGCGTCAGATGGAAGAGACGACAAAAGAATTGGAGCAGAAGGAGTATACGGCGACAGCCGGCGGCGGCGCCGTGGAAGTTGTGGTATCCGGGAAGAAGGAGCTGATCTCCGTGAAACTGGCGGAGGAAGTGGTGGATCCGGAGGATATTGAAATGCTTCAGGACCTGATCGTTGCCGCGGTGAATGAGGCATATCGCCTGGCGGACAGCGAGTCTCAGAATGCAATGAGTAAGCTGACCGGCGGACTGGGCGGGCTGGGAGGTCTTGGTTTCTAATGGATTACTACAGCACCCGGATTAATTCTTTAATTGAAGAGCTGTCAAAGCTTCCGGGCGTCGGCCCCAAATCTGCGCAGAGACTGGCTTTTTATCTGATCAATCTTCCCACGGAGGCGGTGGAAAAGCTGGCGGGCACCATGCTGGACGCGAAAAAAAGCGTGCGCTACTGTGAGAAGTGCTGCACGTTGACGGATGCAAAGCTCTGTCCGATTTGCAGCAGTCCGGCGCGGGACGCTTCGACGATCATGGTCGTGGAAAATCCGCGGGATCTGGCCGCATATGAAAAGACGGGACAGTATGAAGGCCTGTATCATGTGCTGCACGGCGCGATTTCTCCGGCACTTGGAATCGGCCCGGCCGATATCCGGCTGAAAGAACTGATGCAGCGCCTGCAGACCGAAGAAATTTCCGAGGTGATTATCGCGACGAACTCCAGTCTGGAGGGCGAGACGACTGCCATGTACATCAGCAAGCTGATTAAGCCGACCGGAATTAAGGTAAGCCGGATCGCCAGCGGCGTGCCGGTGGGGGGAGATTTGGAATATATTGATGAAGTAACATTGTTGCGGGCTCTAGAAGGGCGCGTGGAGCTATAAGAATCTTACCTTTGGGGTGAAAAAATGGATAAGAATACTTATAATATCAAAGCGGATAAAATACAGAAGCTGGTCAATAAAAAGGATTATGTCACAGCGGCAAAGATTGCGGATACCATTGATTGGAAACAGATCCACAGCCTCCGGATGCTGACCACCGTGGCCACGGCCTATGAGAAGACCAGGCAGTATGAAGCTGCGATGGATATTTTATTGATGGCTTATGAGGAAGCACCCTCTGGCCGCAGGATTTTGTATAAGCTGGCGGAGAATGCGATTTATGCAGGAGCGCTCCAGGACGCGGAGCAATTTTACAAGATGTTTTTAGAGGAGGCTCCGGACGACAACAGCCGCTATATTCTGCGTTATCTGTTGGCGGACGCAAAGGGCGAGCCTTTGGATAAAAAAATTGCCATTCTGGAGACATATAAACGCAAGGAGTTTGAGGAGGAATGGGCTTTTCAGCTGGCGGTCTTGTATTACAAGGCCGATTTGAAGGAAAAGTGCATTTCGCTTTGTGATGAAATTATCCTGTGGTTTGGCGTTGGCCCATATGTAGATAAGGCGATGGAACTAAAGGAAAACTATGTGCCTTTGACGGAAGAACAAAGGGCGCGCCGGGAAAACCGGGAATATTATGAGCAGAATCTGCGCCGCGTGGCAGAAGAGCTGGAGGAAGCGCAGAAGGCGGAAGAGCCGAAGCAGGAGGAGACTCCGGCATATGGCGCTGGAGAAGCCGAGGCTGTCTTTGATTCTGACGGCGAGGAAGATCTGCCGAGGGTTTCCTATACGGATGATTTTGTCAGCGGTTTTGATGAGGCTGCTTTTGAGAAAGAAGAGCCCGGCTTCTATGAAGAAGAATTTTATGAGCCGGAACCGGAAGAGGGCGGAATGACGAAAGAAATTCCTGTCCCCGAACCGGAGGACGGATTGGAGGAAGAAATGAAATCAGACGCGGTGGAGCCGTTTTCTGGTTATGAGGATGTGACCGGCCTGGATATCGATCTGCATCCGGACGACCCGGTAACCCATGACAATCGGACGGTTATGACCGAGGATCCGGAAGTGGCCCAGGAACTGATGGCGGTGCCTGTGGCGGAGGATGAAGAAAGCGAAGAAATGTTCCTGCCCAAGGAAGAGGGGGCCGTGGAGGAAGAGGAGGAGGAATCGCCGTTCCATCTTCACAGTTCCAAGCCGGTGGTTCTGGAACCGGAGATCCCCTATGAGGAGCCGGCTTTGACCGGGGAGGAGGCGGAAGCGGAGCCTCAGCAGCTGGAATTTTCGTTTGACGATTTTGATGAAGAGCCGGAACCTGAGCCGGAGCCTGCTCCGAAGAAACGGAATTACCATCAGCCGATTTATATTGCAACCCATACGTCTGCGGAGGGAATCAATTTAGCGGTGGATGCCCTGCGGAAAACTTATGAGGAGAAGGACGAGACCATTTCTCAGGTGGCGAAAATATCCGGAGGCCGCTTAAATGCCAAAGGGCTGATTAAATCCCTGCCCAATCTGAAAGGGAAAGATTTAATCATCGACCATGCCGGAGAGGTAAACGACGATATTTTGGAAGAACTGCTGCGGGTGGAAAAAGATCTGGAGCCTGAAAAATATTTTGTGATGCTGGATACCCCGGAAGCTCTGACCGAGCTGCAAGCCCGTTTCCGCAAGGCGGAGAGCGCAATGTCTGCCCTGGAGGACTGGCGGGATCTAAAGCCGTTCCGCAGAACGGATCTGCCGTTACCGGAGGAAGAAGAGATTCCGCTGGAACCGGAGCCGGAGGGACCGCTGCCTCAAATCCACTTTACTGCCGAGGAGAAGCCGAAGGTTCGGGCGGCCCGCAGCCGGGAAATCCCGGCAGAGGAGGTAAAACCGGCGAAACGCCCGGTGCGTAAGGTGGAAACACCGGCGCCGGAGGAAAAGCCCATCCCTGTTATGAAGAGACGGGAGGCTTCGAAGCCGGAGAAGCGAGGAACGGATGAAAACGCGCCGATGAGCGAGGCGGAGTTTTTGGAGTATGTCAAGCGGTATGCCGAGGATATCGACTGCGTGATCGAGGAAGACGGAATGCTGGCGGTGGAGGATGAAATCGACGCGATGAAGCAGGAGGGGATCCCCCTGACTATGAAAGAGGCTGAGGAAATGATTGAAGACGCGGCCGACGCGGCGGAAAAGCATTCTTTGACAGGGCTATTCCGATCGAAATATGATAAAGAAGGCAGGCTGATCCTAAAGGAGAAGCACTTTCAGTATTAAGCGGCTTATGCGCTGCATTTCATGGTAATCATTTGCCATTCTGAGCCCGTTTTTGGGCAGAGAGACCGTTTTTTGGTTTCCTGGGTAGAACATGCCCTCAGAATGGCATCTTCATTTCTGCAACGCGAGGACAGGCGGATTTGGCTTTAAAACGGGGGATTGAGCAATGGAAATGGGTTTATTGATTTTTGTGGGGGCGGTTTTAGCGCTGGCCACGCTGCGGGGTTGGTGGAAGGGTTTTTTAAAGACGGCGCTGGGGATGCTGGCGTTGGTCCTGGCTTTGGTTTTTGTGGTGCTGTTCAGCCCGACGGTCAGCCGTCTTTTGAGGACCGAGACACCCCTCTATGAAAAGACGTCGCAGACCATCGAAGAAGTGATGGCGGAGATGCTGGAAGTAAAAGCGGAGGAGACGAAAGAAGAGCAGCAAAAGGCTTTGGAAAATTCTTCCCTTCCCAATGTATTAAAAGAGACACTTTTGGAAAATAATAATGAAGGGATGTACCAAATGTTGGGAGTTGACAGCTTCCTCGGATACGTCAGCAAATATTTAGCCGGAGTTGTCGTGAACATTTGCGGCGTACTGCTGACTTTTGTGCTGTCTTTTGTGATCCTTCGTTTGGCGTTCCTGCTGCTGGGAACGGTTGGGAATCTGCCGGGCATCCATCTTTTGAATAAGATAGGAGGAGGCATACTGGGATTTTTCCAGGGCCTGGTCCTGATCTGGCTGTTCTGTTTTCTGGTTACCGTGTTTTCCGGAACTTCGCTGGGACAGGAGATGCTGCAGACCATTGAAAAAAATTCTCTGCTCAGCATGGTCTACGACGGCTGCCTTTCCCTTGGGAACGTCTTGAATCTGGGAAAAACGTTCCTGTAAGACATCGCCGAAGGCGGAAAGGATGGCGTCCGGAATGACGCCTCGAATGCTGCCCGGCGGAATGTTGTCGCAAAGTGTTTCTAGGGAGAAAGCGTCGAACCACAAGAGATTGTGGAAGAAATTGGAAGGTACACAAGACGCCAAAAAAATCCGAAATTTTTCGGGAAAAATGGTTGACAAAGGCGTTTCCTCGTGGTAGTCTATAGAAGCTCCGCGAGAGCGGCGCAGAAAAGCAAAAAAAAAGTTGAAAAAAGTTCTTGACAGAGCGAACCAAATATGGTAACATTGAGAAGTTCGCCTCAGAACAAAACAACACAGAACCTTGACAAATGAACAATGTATCCAACCCCGAAAATTCGAAAAGAATTATTCGGAAGAACAAAAACCTTTAAAAAGGTAAAGACGGAAAGAATTAGCTAGCAAGTTGATTCTGGAAGGAAGCAAACTTAAACATGAGAGTTTGATCCTGGCTCAGGATGAACGCTGGCGGCGTGCTTAACACATGCAAG
>NZ_JALIFO010000013.1 GCF_022867805.1 Cuneatibacter sp. NSJ-177 | reverse complement strand
GGAGTGCAGCTGACGGCAAATGCGAAGAAGCAGGCGGAGCAGCTGACGAAGCTTGGTTTCGACAAGTGCCCGATCTGCGTGGCGAAGACGCAGTACAGCTTTTCGGATGACGCGTCGTTGAAGGGAGCGCCGAAGGGATTCACGGTGACGGTGAGAAATCTGAAGATTTCGGCGGGAGCCGGATTCATCGTAGCGCTGACGGGCGATATCATGACCATGCCTGGTCTGCCGAAGGCGCCGGCAGCGGAGAAGATCGACGTGGATGAGAACGGAAAGATCAGCGGTCTGTTCTAAATTTAATGAAATTTGTAAAGAGTGGAGGAGATTCCCATGGAGTTTACCAAAGGAAGTTGTGAAGCATTCGTAGAGGTTTTGGCCTCCAAGGCCCCGGTTCCCGGAGGCGGCGGCGCGTCCTCACTGGTCGGCGCCATCGGCACGGCTCTCGGCAACATGGTCGGCAGCCTGACCCTTGGCAAAAAGAAATATGCGGATGTGCAGGACGACATCATTGCCCTGAAAGCAAAGGCGGATGCTCTGCAGATGGAACTGCTGGATCTGGTGCAGAAAGACGCCGAGATGTTCGAACCCCTCTCCAAGGCCTACGGCCTGCCAAAGGAGACCGAGGAGCAGAAGGCGGAGAAAGCACGCATCATGGAAGCTGCCTTGAAGGACGCCTGCAGCGTTCCGCTGTTGATCATGGAGAAATGCTGCGAGGCCATTGAGCTTCACAAAGAGTTTGCGGCAAAGGGATCGGCCCTTGCCATCAGCGACGTCGGCGTCGGCGTGGCCTGCTGCCGGGCGGCACTCCTGGGCGCCAGCCTCAATGTGTTCATCAACACCAAGTCCATGACGGACAAAGCTTATGCAGCGGAGATTAACGAGAAGGCGGAAGCGATGATCAGCAAATATGCGGCGATGGCGGATGCGATCTTCGCGGACGTCCGCGCACGGTTTAATTAGAGAGCGAAGGGATCGGAAACCTGGCGCTGCCATAATGCGGCGCCGGGGACGATCCGAAAAGGAGGAGATTCCCATGGCACAGGTATTGTTGGGAAAGGAAGTAAACGCTTCCTTAAATGAGAGAATTAAAGCGGATGCGGAGGCATTGAAGGCGAAAGGCATTCAGCCGGCTCTTGGCATCATCCGGGTCGGCGAGAGGGGAGACGACATCTCCTATGAGAAGGGCGCCATGAAGCGTTGCGCCACCCTCGGCGTGGAGGTCAAGCAGTATCTGCTTCCGGCCGATGTGACCCAGGAGACCCTGATGGCTACCATCGACGAAGTAAATCAGGATGATTCCATCCATGGCGTTTTGATGTTCCGCCCGCTGCCGAAGCATCTGGACGAGGAGGCATGCTGCCAGGCTCTGGATCCGGAGAAGGACGTGGACGGCATCACCGACGGCTCTATGGCCGGCGTTTTCACCGGTCAGAAGAAGGGATTTCCGCCCTGCACGCCTCAGGCCTGCATGGAAATCCTGGACCATTACCAGATTGACTGCAAAGGAAAGAAAGCGGTCGTGATCGGCCGCAGCCTGGTGGTCGGCAAGCCCGCCGCCATGATGCTGATCAAGAAAAACGCCACTGTGACCATCTGCCACACGAAGACTGTGGATATGCCGGCGGTCTGCCGGGAGGCGGATATCCTGATCGTGGCCGCGGGCCGCGCAGGCGTGGTGGACAAAGAATATTTTGCGCCGGGCCAGGTGGTCATCGATGTGGGTATCAATGTCAACGATGAGGGCAAGCTCTGCGGCGACGTAAAGTATGAGGACGCGGAAGCGATCGTCGGAGCGATCACGCCGGTTCCCGGCGGCGTCGGCACCGTGACCACCTCCGTTTTGGTAGGTCACGTGGTGGAAGCCGCGAAGAGAAAGTGCGGAAAGTAAAGACGAAACAAAGAGGGGATTGTCTCCAGCTGTCAATGAATGGCTGGAGACTTTTTTGTTTGATAGGAAATTCCTTTGGAATAGAAAACGCAAATATATACCAAGAATTCTCGGAAATGTGCTATACTATCCACGAGCGGCCGCGACTGCGGCCGCAGCACATCAGGAGGAGGTGTGGCGTTAGACATGGATCTTCATCACATTGAATATTTTCTGGAACTGGCAAGGCACGAGCATGTGGCGCTTACAGCGGATGTATTGAATATATCGCAGCCGGCGTTAAGCAAAAGTATTTCCACCCTGGAGACAGAGCTGGGGGTAAAGCTTTTTGACCGGGTCGGGCGCCGGATTAAGCTGAATAAGAACGGAAAAGCTTTTGTCCAGTATGCCGAACAGGCCATGAAGCTGCTGTCCATGGGGCAGATGTCGGCAAAGAGCATGTGCTATGAGTCCAACGGTTACATCAGCATCCATTGTTTTGCCTATGCGCCCATTATCATTCCCTGCGTCAGCGCCTATTCGGAGCTGAATCCCTATACAACTTTTTCCATCAGCCAGTGGCAAAGCTCCCGCGGGCAGGAGGGACAGGATCTTCCGGATTTTATCCTGCGGTCCTCTCAGGATCCGTATTTTTTGCAGAAGCGGAATCAGTTTTGGGTGCCCCAGCCCTTGTTTCAGGAAAAATATTGCCTGGTGTCTTCTGACTTGTATCAGCCGTTAAATTGGCAGCAGTGCGGGGAAAGCATTGATCTGGCGGAACTGAAAAATGCTTTTTTTATTACCATGACGCAAAAGGATAATTTTTTTAATGATGTGACCGATGAATTTTGCCAGGCGGCGGGTTTTCTTCCGAGGACTTATGCCAGAACCGACGATTTTGTGATTAAAATGAAAATGGTAGGCCAGGGGCGCGGAGTGGCTTTGATTCCGGAAGCCTGCCTGGAGGATGCGGAGGGCCTGGTTTCCGGACTGCGCCATTTTTCCCTGAAAAATGATGGCAGCGAACGCTGGCTGTACCTGCTGCGGCCGGGAAAATCCATGATGACCGAGGCGGCGCGGGATTTCTTTGAATTTGTACTGGACTATTATGAGATTGAGGAGTATGCCGGTAACTAAGGCCTGCTTCTCTCTTTCTTGCGTTCTATTTTTGCTTTTCCTCCCGCGTTCCGCGGGAATTTTTTTTTTTTTAATAACCGATTGGTTATCATATCATAGCACCGGGTTCATTGATTATTTTTTCATATGATTATATACTTTTTCTAACAAATGGCATGAAGAAACCGGTTTCCCACCTGCCATGAGTATTTGCATGGAGGCTGAAAGATTGAAGAATTTTAACCGTTTTGGCAATATGTTTCCGCCGGAGGAAGATATGCGAAGGCCTTATCTTCTAAACCGGCCGCCGTTTCGTATTGCCGGTAACCTGTATTTTGTGGGGAATGAGTGGTGCTCCTCCCATCTGATCGACACGGGAGAAGGGCTGATCCTCCTGGATACTCCCTGTGCCTCTGCGCTGCCCGGCCTGGTGAACAATATCTGGAGCCTTGGATTTTCTCTGGAGGACTTGAAGTATATTATCGTGTCCCATGCCCATACGGATCATTACGGCGCGGTGCGCGCTCTGGTACATATGACGGGGGCCAAAACCTTTCTAGGCGCGGTTGACGCGGAGGATATGCGAAAGCATCCGGATCGGATCGAGAAATTGAACCGGAACCTTGGACCCTATGAAGAAAGTTTTTGTCCCGATGTGGAACTTGCGGACGGGGATATTGTGGAGCTTGGGAATACCCGGATCCGCTGCGTTCTAACACCCGGCCATACGGTCGGCGTCATGTCCCATTTCTGGACGATGGAGCACGAAGGAAAAACACTGCGGGTGGGAATCTATGGCGGAGCAGGTTTCATCTCCCTGACGCGGGAGGCTCTAAAGGAGAACGGCCTGCCCCTCAGCATGCAGCAGACTTTCCTGAAATCCATCGAAAAAGTCTGGGATGAGCCGGTGGATTTAATGTTGGGGAATCATCCTTTTCATAACGACACCTTCCAGAAGTATGAACGGATGGTCCAGGGCGAGGAGAACCCCTTTATCGACAAGACAGAGTGGCGCCGGTTTTTACAGGAACTGAAAGACCGGTATCATGCTTTCTTGCTGAAGTCGGAGGAGGAGATTTTGAAGGAGAACGAGCACAGCCAGTGGTGCGTTTACTATCCGGTGTAAAAGCTTGGGAGATCCGTTTTACGCCAAATCCTTATGAGAAAGAAGGAGGAAAAGATGAAAGTCTTAAAATGGTTGGACAAACATCTGGAAGAAATGCTGTTGGTCATTCTTTTGGCTGCAATTGTCCTGGTCATGCTGTACCAGATTGTCAGGAGGTATTTGTTTAATTCTTCTCTGTCCTGGTCGGAAGAGTTCTGCCGCTACTGCTTTATCTGGTTTATGTTCGTTGCGTTTTCCTACAGTATCCGGCTGAAGTCGGATCTGCGGGTGGATGCGGTGCTGAATCTGCTGCCGGCGGGAGCGCGCCGCGGGCTGGAATGGTTTAACCTGATTCTCTGTCTGGCAGTGACGGCGTTTCTGTTCTACAGTTCCTTCGGCAGTGTAGCCTATGTGGCGAAAACCGGTGAGACCAGTACCGGTCTGCACCTGCCGTTTACCTATCTGTACGCATCAATGGTGGTTGGATTCGGTCTGGGAACCTTCCGCTATATTCAAAGGATCATCCTGGAAATAAAGGGGAAGAAAGAACCGAAGGAGGAACAGAAATGATAGGAGCATTAGGGGCATGCTTTATCGTCGGAATCGTCATTGGGCTTCCGTTGGTAATCGTGCTGATTCTGGCAACTTTGGCGCCTGGGATTGTCAACCCGGATTTTACGGGAAATGTCCAGTTCGTCCTGCGGGCCGTCATCGGCGGCGGTGACAATACAGGGATTTTGGCGGCGCCGCTGTTTATTCTATCCGGCATTATCATGGCAAAAGGCGGCATTTCCGAAAAGATTTTCAATATTTTTGCTTATTGGCTGGGGAGAGTCCGGGGCGGCATGCCTTGTGCCGTGGTGGTGACCTGTCTGTTTTACGGGGCGATTTCCGGTTCCGGAACCGCCACCTGCGCCGCGGTGGGAGCCATGACGATTCCGATTCTTCTGGAGCTGGGCTACGAAAAGAAATTTTCCGGCGCTCTGGTGGCGACGGCTTCGGGCCTGGGAGTCATCATTCCGCCCAGCATTCCCTTTATCATGTATGGTATGGCGACGGGCGTTTCCATCGGCAACATGTTTATCGCCGGTATCGTACCCGGCATCGTCATCGCCCTCTGTCTGATGGCGTATGCGGTGTATTACTGCATCCGTCACGGTGAAGACCGGGGAAAGATACAGGAAAAAGTGGAAAACCTCCAAAAGATCGGTTTTGGAGCGCTGATGAAAGATGGAATCTGGGCGGTGCTGACGCCGGTGATTCTGCTGGGAGGAATCTACTCCGGCATCGTCACCACCACGGAGGTGGCCTGCGTTTCCGTTGTGTATTCCCTGATCATCTCGATCTTTGTCTATAAGACGGTAAAGCCATCCAAAATCATTTATATGTTTGCGGAGGCCTGCCGGGCGCTGGCTCCTCTGGGTCTGATGATAGCGGTGGCCACGGCTTTCGGCCGGGTGCTGACGCTGCTCCAGGTTCCTTCCATGCTTTCCAATTTTATCGTGGAAAACTTTGGTTCTAAGACTGTGGTGCTGCTGATGATGAACCTGGTGCTGCTTTTGATTGGCATGGTGATGGATACCGGCCCGGCCCTGATGATCCTTTCCCCGATGCTGCTTCCGATGGCGACGCAGCTGGGCATCGATCCGGTCCACCTGGGAATCATCATGGTGGTCAACATGGCGGTCGGCTTTGTCACCCCTCCGTTTGGAATGACCCTATTTGTGGCGAGCCCAATCTGCGGCGCGCCGCCGATGAGTATCGGAAAGACGGCGATCCCATTTATCGGTACGTTCCTGGTGGCGCTGCTTTTGATTACCTTCGTTCCGGCAATCAGTCTCTGTCTGCTGTAAATTTGTTCGATCAATCGTCTGTCCGGAAATTGAGCCCGGGCAGACCAACGATAACCATAAAAAGGAGAAGAAAAGATGAAGATGAAAAAATTGGCAGCTCTTGGTATGGCTGCACTGATGACCCTGTCTATGACCGCTTGCGGAGGGGATTCAAAGACAACCACGGCGGCTGCGGCAGGCGGGGCTACCACAGCGGCGGCAGGAACCACGGCCGCGGTGGGCGGCGGATCTCAGGCCGCCGGCGAGGCGAAAGATCCGTCGGGTCTGGCGGCGGCAGAGTTTCTGACTGGGACCTTTACCGCCCTTCCCGCAGATGGGGAGACGGTGAATCTGACCCTGGGACATGCGGGAACGGAAAGCTCCACAGCCCATGGCCTCTGTCTGGCTTTTAAGGAAGCTCTGGAATTTTACAGCGATGGAAAGATGACGGTGACGATTTACCCCAACAGTCAGATGGGAAGCGATGCGGAGATGATTTCTTCCTGCCTGGCAGGCGATCTGGATATTGTACCGCAGGCAGGCTCTGTGCACCTGTCCTTTGTACCGGAAGCCGCGATTTTTGACACGCCTTTCCTGACGGCCGGATACAGCGCCGAGAAGCTGACGGAGGTCTGTATTGACAGTGAATTCCGCGATATGTATAATGAGTTAAATGAGAAGGCCGGATTAAAGCTGCTTCAGCTTAAGGTGGTGGACTCCATGAACCTGACCTCCAACAAAGCGGTTCATTCCCTGGCGGATCTGAAGGGGCTGAAAATCCGTACCGCCCAGTCCGAATCCCGGATGGCGTTCTGGTCTGCCCTGGGAGCCAACCCGACTCCTCTTGCTTTCAGCGAGCTGTATATGGCCCTGCAAAACGGCACAGTGGATGCCCAGGATAATATTTGGGAGAACGCAGTGACTTCCGGAGCGGCGGAGCAGCAGAAATATCTGATCCCCACCGAGCATATGATGCCGAGCATGGAATGGTCCATGAACAAGGAAAAATTTGATTCCCTGCCCGCCGAGTATCAGAGCTTGATCATGGAGATTTCCAAGGCCATCAACGCCTACGATTTTAGCATCTCCGTTACCAACAGCGAGGGATATTATAACCAGTTAGTCAATGAGTACAAGCTGGAGGTCTGCGAGGTCAGCGGCGAGTTCCGGGAAGAGATGAAGACGGCGGCCGCCGACTCGATCCAGAAGGTTCACGATTCGGTCGGCAACGAGGCTCTCTATGAGACGTTGGAGAAATGCCTGAAACAGTAAAACAGGCGAAAAAAGATCGGTAATTTCCCAGGCGTCCGGAGTTTTGACAGAAATTCCGGGCGCCTGATTTTGTTATCAGGAGGAAGAAAATGGCAAATTATCAGCTGGGGCCGGAATTTCAGAACTGGGATTCCAAGGAGAACTGGGAGTCGATTCAAAATTGGCAGCCGCCGGAGGATCTTCGGATCATCTACCGCACAGTGCCGGGGCCGGAGGAGAACCAGGAAATCGAAATTAAGATTTACCTCCCCAAAGAGGCGGCGGGCCCCCTGCCCATGATCATGAATATTCACGGCGGAGGATGGGTGGCGGGAACCTATGAGAATGACAATACCCGTGTCGCCCATCTGGCACTGGAGGTACCCGCGGTGGTGGTTTCGCTGAATTACCGGCTGGCCCCCGCGCATGTGTTTCCGGACGCCTTGATGGACTGTGTTCAGGTCTGGAACTGGATGCGTGACCATGCGGATGAGCTGGGAGGAGATCCGGAAAAGATGGGGCTTTACGGCACCAGCGCCGGGGGAAACCTATGCGCGGGACTTGCTTTTTACGTCCGCGACAATGGCGGCCCCAGGATTGCTCTCAGCGTGCTGAACACGCCGGCTCTCGGCCTTGGCCCTTCCCTGTCGGCGGAGCAGATGCGGTTTGACGCCGCTTTGCTGTCCGGACAGGATCTGGCCCAGGGCGTCCGGGTTTATCTGGGCGGATTGAAGGGAAAAGATCCCTCCTATTATGCGGTGCCCAATGTGGCGCGGGATTTCTCCGGGCTTCCTCCCACGTTTTTGATCGCTGCGGAATGCGATCCGCTCCGGGATGAGAGCCTGGAATACATGGCTCATCTGCTTCGGGAGGCGATCCCGGTGGAGCTGCACTTGATTCCCGGAGCCCTTCACGGGTTCAACGCTGTTTTGACCCCTACGGCCCAATGGCTGAACGAGGGGATTGTGAGAGCCTATCAAAGAGAATTCTTTTGGCGGATTTAGGTTTTTGATTCCTCTGACGCGGGACTGCTCTGGCCGGATAAGCTTTCCTGAAAGGCGGCCAGCAGCTCTTTCTGGCGGGCGGTCAAATTCCTTGGAATCCGCACATTCAGCGTCACGTACTGATCCCCTCTGCCTCCGATCTTCACCGGGCGGGGCAGACCGCGGCCCGGCAGGCGGATTCGCTTTGCACAGTCGGTGCCAGGCGCGATGGGCCACTCGATCTCTCCCTCCAAAGTAGGGAGCCTCAATGTCCCGCCCAACACCAGATCCGCGTAGCCGGCGGTGACCTGGGTGAACAGGTGATAGCCTTTCCTTGTGAAGCCCGGCTCATCTGCGATCAGGATAAACACGTAAATTTCCCGTTCAAAGACACCGGACGCCGCAAGCTCTTTTTTCAGCGTTTCGGAGTCCAGCACTTCCTCCAGCGGCAGATAGAGCTTTTCATAAGCCCCGGCCGGGATGCGGACCGGCAGGTTCCAGATTTTTTTGAGAACCCCGGTTCCGTGGCAGCGGCCGCAGGAGGCGGCCGGAATCTTCCCGGTCCCATGACAGCGGCTGCAAAAAATTTCTGTTTCCCGTTTTTCGCCCCAGACGGTCTCGTAGACACGGCGGTAGCCGGTGCCCAGACAGTCGGGGCAATTTTTAGTTTTCTCCCCGCCGGTGCCGTTGCAGTCCGGACAGGGAATTTTTTGTTCATAGACGGCTTCCTTTTTGACCTCCTGGAGCGTCTCCCGAAGGGTCAAGGTTACGCCGAGGCGGATGCTCTTGGGGGGCGGACCTTCCTCGGCGGCCTGGTTTTCCTGTCCTTCTTCACAGGCGCCGCAATGGCCGTCTTTCGTTTTGCGTTCTTCCCGGCCGCTTTGTTTTGCGCGGCTTTTGCGGCTCCGGTTCTGGCCCCCGGCACTTCGAAAAGCGGTGTGTCCCATGGAATTATATTGCCTTCTGGACTCCTCGTCGGAGAGCACGGCGTAAGCCTCGGAGATTTCCTGGAAAGCCCGGTTGGTTTCCGGATCGTCCTTGGAGGCGTCCGGGTGAAACTGTTTGGCCAGCTTTCGGTAAGCCCGTTTGATCTCGTCCGGCGCCGCGTCGGGGCGGACGCCTAGGATCTGATAGTAATCTTTCATGGATGATTTCCCTGCCTTGCTGTTGGAGAGGTTCCGTATTTCTGTTTTCATCATAGCACAGGGAAGGAGAAAACAAAAGGTTTTCCGGGGATTTCCAGGCTGTCCTATTGACAGGGAGAGGTTCGGAACCTAAAATAGAAGAAAGCTTAGGGGAGGCTGAAATGATGGGGAAAAATATGGGGAGACTAGGAAGAAAAGGGATTGCCGCCTTGCTGGCGATTGCGCTGGTATTTCAGACAGGGTAGGTTTCCGGAGAGAGCTCTGGCGGAGTCCGGGGATTTGTGCAGCGCCTGTATCAAGTGGTGTTAAACCGGGAGCCGGATGAAGGAGGCCTTCAAAATTGGATCGAGGCGGAGCAAAAGGGATCCAGCCGGGACAACATCTGACGATAACGACGATCTGAGATAGAAAGGAAAAAATCCAATATGCAGGATAAAATAAAAACTCCAAAAGCTGAGGAGAAAGAGGGTGGAATCGCTCCCGATATCAACACTCTGGGAGGGGCAGAGGAATTGGCCAGAACAGGAAAAGCACGGACTCCGGCTCTTCCGGGAGACAGCGGGGCGCACATCCACGCAGACGGCGTAGTTCACACCCATGTGTCCCCGGACGGCACGGTGCACACCCATACCCATTCTCACGAGCACACCCGCGCGGTGTTAAACCGGCTGTCCCGTGCGATCGGGCACCTGGAGTCCATCAAGCGGATGGTGGAGGACGGGAGAGACTGCTCGGAGGTATTGATCCAGCTGGCCGCTGTGCGCTCCGCTCTCGGAAACACGGGGAAAGTGATCCTGGAAGACCACATCAACCACTGCATTGTGGATGCGGTTGAGTCCGGGGATATGGAGGCCATAGAGGAACTGAATAAAGCAATTTCCTATTTTATCAAATAGACCTTAGAAAGAGGAATTCATGTCAGAGTTTTTACCGATCAACCGAAAGGAAATGGAAGAGAGGGGATGGCCGGAGGTGGACTTCGTCTATGTGTGCGGGGACGCCTATGTGGACCACCCCTCTTTTGGCCATGCTATCATCACCCGCCTGTTGGAGTCCAGGGGATACCGGGTGGGCATTTTGGCTCAGCCCGACTGGAAAAAGGAAGAGGCGATCCGGGAATTTGGCCGGCCGAGGCTGGCTTTTTTGGTGTCCGCCGGAAATATGGATTCCATGGTGAACCACTATTCGGTATCCCGGCGGCACCGGCAGACCGATGCCTATTCTCCGGGCGGCGTCATGGGGAAACGGCCGGACCGGGCGGTGGTGGTCTATGGAAACTGGATCCGGCGGAACTATCCCGACGCGCCGATCGTGCTGGGCGGGATTGAGGCCAGTCTGAGACGCTTGGCTCACTATGACTATTGGTCCGACAGTCTCAGAAAATCTGTGCTTTTGGACGCCCAGGCGGATTTGATTTCCTACGGGATGGGGGAGCGTTCGATCCTGGAGATCGCGGAAGCCCTGGATTCCGGCTTAGCAGTCTCGGATCTGACCTATATTCCTGGCACGGTGTATCAGCGCTCTTTTATAGACGAAGGGATTGAGGGGATTCGTCTTCCTTCCTACGAAAAACTTCAGGAAGATAAGCGGGCGTATGCTGAAAGCTTTGCCGTTCAGTACGCCAACACGGATCCGTTTTCCGGACGGCCCCTAATTGAAGCTTACGGGAAAAAACGGTTTGTGGTACAGAATCCTCCGTCAAAGCCTTTGACGAGGCAGGAACTGGACGATATCTACGCGCTTCCTTATTGCCGGACCTGGCATCCCTCCTATGATGCGGAGGGAGGAATCCCGGCGATTCAGGAGGTAAAATTCAGCCTGATCAGCAGCCGGGGATGCTTCGGCGGGTGCAGTTTTTGTGCGCTGACCTTTCATCAGGGCCGGATCGTTCAGGCACGGAGTCAGGAATCCCTGCTAAGCGAGGCAAGGCAGATGCTGGAGGATCCGGATTTTAAGGGATATATCCATGATGTGGGCGGGCCGACGGCGAATTTCCGGCAGCCCGGCTGTGCGAAGCAGGAAAAAGCAGGAGTCTGTCCGGACAGGCAATGCCTGTTTCCGAAGCCGTGCCCGAACCTACAGGTAGATCACAAGGACTATCTTTCGCTCCTGAAAAAGCTTCGGGAACTGCCCGGCGTCAAGAAGGTATTTATCCGCTCAGGCATCCGCTTTGACTATGTGATGGCAGACCCGGACGATTCCTTTCTCTGGGAGCTCTGCCGTTACCACGTCAGCGGCCAGCTGAAAGTGGCTCCGGAACACGTTTCTCCCCGCGTCCTGCGGTTGATGGGAAAGCCGGAGCACGCGGTCTACGAAGCGTTTTCGGAGAAATTCCGCAAGGTAAATCAGACGCTTGGAAAAAAGCAGTATCTCATTCCGTACCTGATTTCGTCCCATCCGGGTTCCACCTTGCAGGACGGTGTGGCGCTGGCGGAGTGCATCCGGGATATGGGATATATGCCGGAGCAGGTGCAGGATTTCTATCCGACGCCTTCGACGATCTCCACCTGCATGTACTATACGGGACTGGATCCGCGGACCATGGAGCCGGTGCCGGTGTGTCGGGATCCCCACGAAAAGGCGATGCAGAGGGCCCTAATCCAGTACCGGGATCCGAAGCTTTACCCTCTGGTGGCGGAAGCGCTGGAGCGGGCCGGGCGCACGGATCTGATCGGATTCGGAAAAGAATGCCTGATCCGGCCAAAAGATAGGCGCGAGGGGCCGCGGCCTGCTTCCTGGAAGAAGGAGAGCATGCCGGGAAAAGGCAGGCCGAAAGAGAAAGGGACGGGGGAAAAGCTTGAGCAGAACCCGAAAAGAAAGAAAAAAGTGATCCGGAATGTACACAAGAAGAAGGGATAATAGTTGTCAGGAACCAATCTTTGTGCTATACTAACCGAGAATATCCTCCGGCGCAGGGGGAAAGAATAGTAAGGAAGGTTTCGAATGGCAGAATCATTAGCAAATTGGTTTATTCAGGCTCTGGGAGGAATGCCGCCGGAGCTGATCATTTTTATCATCTCTATGGTCCCGATCCTGGAGCTTCGCGGCGGATTGATCGCGGCGGCGGTGCTGGGCGTTCCGATCGTACCGGCGATCGTGATCTGCCTGATCGGCAATATGATTCCGATCCCGTTCATCCTGCTGCTGATCACTCCGATCTTCGACTGGCTGAAGCGGACGAAGCTGCTCCGCCCCCTGGTGGAAAAGCTGGAGCGGAAAGCTATGAGCAAGAGCGATAAGATCCAAAAGTATGAATTTGTCGGCCTGATGCTTTTTGTCGGAGTCCCTCTTCCCGGAACGGGAGCCTGGACCGGCGCTTTGATCGCTTCGCTTTTGGATATCCGGGAGAAGAAGGCGTTTCTGGCGATCTGTCTCGGCCTTTTGATGGCCACGGTGATCATGTGCGTGATTTCCTATCTGATCCCTTATCTGGTACAGAATGTGTTTTAAGCGCCCTTTGATCTGCCGGTTTGCAGCTCCGGAAGTGATTTCCCGTCACTGCGAGAACGGGAAAACAGATGATTTAGGACGGAAAGGGCAAGAGGGAATACTCGTTTGCTAAAAAGGAGGCTTTTGATTTCTGCGGGATATCAAAAGCCTTTTTCATCGGCAGTTCCATCGTGGGACCGTTGGGTTCCGGCGAATGTCATCGGAGCGTATCTGGCGTCCACCTGTGTGCAGCTCTTCCTTTTTTTTAAATCCGGTTCCATCTTTTCTTGATCCGCATAAACTATGATATGAGGAATCTGGAAAGGATGAAACGATGGATTTTGATGAGGAAGACTATGGCTTGATTGCGGATGACAGCGAAGGAAGAGCGGCCGGTCCCTATTCGCGGGTGCGTTTCCTCCATGGAGCGACCGGCTATGGACCGATGAATATTACCATCGACGATATGGGGGTCCAGCAGCTGGAATTCGGCACGGCTTCCCGGTTTGAAAACGTGCCGGACGGCTTTGCCATGGTGACGATCACCAGCAGCCGGATGCCGCGGATCGCGCTTTGCCGCCGGAATCTGCTATTCCCGGCCGGCAGTATCTTGACTCTGGTCATTGTCAACAGCCAGAGCGGAATTGACTTAAAGATCGTGCCGGAGCTGTAAAACGTGCGCTTCGGCGCGCCGGAAAGGACGAAGCATGACGAAAGAAATCTGGAAGCCGGGCAATATGATTTACCCGGTTCCTGCGGTACTGGTATCGATGAAAGGGCCGGACGGCCGGGACAATATCGTGACGGTGGCCTGGACCGGGACCATCTGCACGAACCCGGCCATGGCCTATATTTCGCTGCGGCCCTCCCGCTTTTCCTATGCTTTGATCCGGGAGAGCGGGGAGTTCGCAATCAATCTGACCACCGAGTCTTTGGCGTTCGCCACGGACTACTGCGGGGTAAAGTCTGGCCGGGATGTGGACAAGTTCAAAAAGATGAAACTGACCCGTGAAAAAGCGTCTCAGATCGGGGCGCCTCTGATTGGCGAGAGCCCGGTCAATATCGAATGCAAAGTGCGGGAGATCCATCCCTATGGCTCCCACCACATGTTTGTGGCGGACGTGCTTGCCGTCCAGGCGGACAAAGCGTATCTGGACGCGGCGGGAAAATTTGATCTGGGCAAGGCCGGGGTGATTGCCTACAGTCATGGGGAATACTACTGTCTGGGAAAAAAGCTGGGGAAATTTGGCTGGAGTGTAAAAAAAGGAAAAGGCAAGTAAATCGCTGCCGCAGCCGGCGCAGAGGAGGAAACTTTTATGATGAGAAATCCGGAACAAACCATTGGAAACTTGGTGGACAAAGTATCGGCGCCTGTGATCAGCTACATCGACGGAGAGGGCTACCCGGTCAGCAGGGCGATGCTGGCTCCGAGAGAGAGGGAGGGAATCCGGACCTTCTGGTTTACCACTAATACATCGTCCAATAAGGTGAAATTTTACCGGGAGAATCCCAAGGCGAGCGTTTATTTCTGTGACCGCCGGTTTTACCGCGGAGTCTGCCTGTCCGGCACCGTCGAGGTATTGGAGACGCCGGAGGCAAAGGAGAGGATCTGGCGGGAGGGCGACACCATGTACTATCCGGCCGGAGTTACGGATCCCGACTACTGTGTGTTGAAGTTTACCGCGGTGAAAGGCAGATATTACAGCAACTTCCATTCGGAAGACTTTGTCATTTCAAAGTAGTCCGGCAACCTTTCCAAAATGTAATATTGGGCGGGGGAATGTAAGCCAAAACGATGGCAGAGCATTCCTCCCTTTTGTTATAATGAGGTTGCTTTTCCAGGAAGGAGGAATTTGTTTTGCTCATCTTTATAAAACCTCTGCATCGGATCAAAAGAGTCTTCGGCCCAGTTTCCGGCCGGCCAAAGGATGGTGAAGAAACATGAAGTTTGGATTTTATCCCAAATTAGCTTTGACGGGCATCGCCAAAAACCGAAAGCTGTACTTTCCCTATATCCTGACATCGATCGGGATGGTGATGATGTTATATATCGTTTCCTTTTTGACCTACAATGAAACAGTGGCCGCCATGCCGGGAGGCGATACCATCCAGGGAATACTTACCCTGGGCTGCTGGGTGATCAGCGCCTTTTCCGTGATCTTTTTGTTTTACACCAACTCTTTTTTGATCCGCAGAAGGAAGAAGGAATTCGGCCTGTATAATATTCTCGGCATGGGAAAAGGGAACCTGGCAAGAATACAGGTCTGGGAGACTCTGACCATTGCGTTTTTTTCCCTGACCGCCGGTCTGTTCTGCGGCGTGCTGTTATCTAAGCTGGCTGAGCTTTGCATGGCCAAGGTGCTGGGAGCGGAGGCCAGTCTGACTTTTACGATTTCACGAAATTCGATTCGGCTTACCTTGACGGTATTTACTGTGATCTTTATCCTGATCCTTGTAAACGCGCTGCGCCAGATCCACATGGCAAATCCGGTGGAGCTGCTGCAAAGTGAGGCGGCCGGAGAAAAGCCGCCGAGGGCCAATTGGATTCTGGCGGTTCTGGGCGTAGGGATGCTGGCGATTGCCTACTATCTGGCCGTTTCCATCCAACAGCCGTTATCCGCCATGCTCTGGTTTTTTATTGCGGTACTCCTGGTGATTTTCGGCACGTATCTGCTCTTTATTGCCGGTTCCGTGGCGGTTTGCCGTATTTTGAAACGGAAAAAGAAATATTATTACCAGACCAATCACTTTATTTCGGTGTCTTCCATGACTTATCGGATGAAGCGCAACGGAGCTGGTTTAGCTTCCATCTGCATCCTTTCTACTATGGTGCTGGTGATGCTGTCCTCCACCTCCTGCCTTTATCTGGGGGCCGAGGACAGCCTGCGTTCCCGGTATCCGCGGAATATTGTGGTGGATACGTATTCCGATGCCCCCCAATATGCGGATCCGGTTCATGAAGTGATCGGCCGGGTTCTGAAAGAAAAAGGACAGCAGGCTGAAAATGTGCTGCATTACCGTTTCTTGGAGCTTGCGGCATATCTGGATGGGAATCAGCTTTTTCTGGAAAACGATGGAATCTACACCTTCCAGATTTCATCTTATACGGATGTCTGGCAATTATTTATCGTCCCCTTGGAGGATTATAACCGGTTGATGGGGGAGGAAAAATCCCTTGAAGAGGGGGAGGCCCTGCTCTACACTACCAAGTCGGTTTATACGTATGATACGATTGCTTTGGAAGATGCCAAAACTCTGAGAGTAAAAGAAGTGGTCCCAGATTTTGTGGATAACGGCACGGATGCGATGCAGGTGGTACCCTCTCTCTTCCTCTTTGTGCCGGATATCGAAGAGATGAGGACAACACTGGCCGGGCTGGGCGAGAAGTACGGAGGAAACCGGACCGTTAGTCACGATTATTACGGCTTTGACCTGGCCGGAAACGATGAAGTGCAGAGGTCGGTTTCCGGGCGGATCAAAGAAGAAATCCGTCAGCTTCAGACCAATGCGGAATCATTTCCCCACGTATCCTGTGAGGGCGTTGCGGAGGAGCGCGAAGGTTTTTACGGCCTGTACGGCGGATTGTTTTTCCTGGGAATTCTGCTTGCCATCGTGTTTATCTGCGGAGCGGTTTTGATCATGTATTATAAACAGATCAGCGAAGGCTATGAAGATCAGGCCAGATTCGAGATCCTGAAAAAGGTAGGCATGACGAGGAGGGAAATTAAGAAGAGTATCAATTCCCAGATCCTGACTGTGTTTTTCCTGCCGCTTTTGACCGCAGGCGTGCATGTGGCCTTTGCGTTCCCCATGATCGCCAAGATGTTGATGCTGTTCAGTGTCACCAACACCAAATTTTTGATTTTGGTGACCGCCGGCTGCTACCTGGTCTTTGCCCTGTGCTATGTGCTGGTTTACCGGGCTACCTCCTATGTTTATTATGGGATTGTCAGCGGAGGAAGGGAGAAGAACCGCGAGTTTGGCTCATAAAAATAGGGAGAAGAATGGAAAGAGCGTTGTGGTCAGAGGAACTGGTCGGCGTGGGAAGCTAAAATCATCGTGCAGGAATAAAGAAAATAAAAATTTGATTGAAAGAAGAACAGTAGGTTCGAGAAAATCTACTGTTCTTTTTTTGGTTCATATAAAAATCCAGATAAAGATATCTAAAGAAATATATATCAAAGAACAGATGATGTGTAGAACAAAGGGGTATTAGACAAAAGAGTGGCAATAACATAAAATAAAATCAGGAAATGTAAGAATACAAAATACATATCAGTAAATGTCAGGAAATGTGAGGGAGAAGTCAGTGGTGAACTTTGACGAAATTGTAGATCGGAGAGGAATCAGCGCCCAGAAGTGGGACGACCAAGGAGGCGAATACATCCCGATGTGGGTGGCTGACATGGATTTTCGGATTCCGGGTCCGATCACTGAGGCGCTGAAAGCCAGGATTGATAAAGGAACATTTGGATTTTCCTATATCGATGATGAAATGTATCAGGTGATCAGCAGGCATTACCGGGAGCAGTATCACTGTGAAGTGGAGAGGGATTGGATTGTTTTTGTGCCCAGCGTCATGCCGGGAGCAAATCTGGCCTGCCGGATGACCGGGGGTGACATCATGCTGAACACCCCGATGTACCCCCATATCCGCCGCCTTCCGCAAGAAGCGCACACCGGTGTCCGGGAAGTGCCGCTCAAGGAGACAAACGGGTTTTATGAGATGGATTTCGAGGCGATGGAAGAGGCATGCGACGAAAACGTGACGGTCTTTGTCATGAGTAACCCCCACAACCCGGTGGGGCGCGTGTTTACCAGGGAAGAATTGGAACAGCTGGAGGAGTTCTGCCGCCGCCACCATCTGCTGATGGTCTCCGACGAAATCCACTGCGACCTGGTATTTGAAGGAGAACACATCCCGTATTTTTCACTGAGCGAAGAGGCAAAACAAAATTCCATCACGCTGACCAGCGGTTCTAAAACTTATAATATCCCTGCGATCCCCTATGCGATCGCGATCATTCCCAATCCGGAGCTCCGGAAACGGTATCAGGATATCTGTTACGGCCTGTTCTCACCGGTCAGCGTGCTGGGAGTAGAAGCTTTGAAAGCCGGATACGGCCGGTGCGAGGAGTGGAGACGGGAGCTGATCGATTATCTCAGGGCAAACAGGGACTACATGGAAGAACGGATTGCCGCCATCGACGGACTTTCCGTGGTACATAATCAGGCTACCTATCTGGCCTGGATCGACTGCCGGAAACTGGGAGTGGAGAGTCCGCAGAAGTTTTTCCTGAAAGAAGCCGGTGTGAACTTCAACGATGGAGCGGATTTCGCAGAGCCGGAATTTGTCCGGATCAATTTTGGATGTCCCAGATCTCAGCTGAAAGAGGCGCTGGACCGAGTGGAAGCAGCCGTGAAAAAAAGGAAAGAGGAGCGGTAAGATGGCGGAGGATGCGAGAGCAGTGGCGTTTGAAAACCAGAATGGCATCGGTGTGATTCGATTCCAGAACCCGCCGCTTAATATCATGACGAACCGGTACGTTCAGGAATTCCAGGAGGCGCTGGACTGGGCGGAAGGGACAAAAGATTTGAAGGTGATCGTGCTCTGCAATCAAGGAAAATGCTTTGGAGCCGGCGCGGATGTCAACGACATGAAGGCATACCTGGAAAGTCATACCTACGTGTCGGTAAAGATGCACAACGCAATCACCATCGCGGACCGTCTGGCCAATCTGCCGGTGCCGGTGATCGGCGCCATCGACGGGATGGCTCTGGGCGGCGGATTCGAGCTGGCCCTGGCCTGTGACCTCCGGGTCATTTCCGAAAACGGGAAGGTCGCCCTGACGGAAATTAACTTCGATTCCTTTCCCGGAATGGGCGGTGTCCCGCGCCTGATCGCCCTCGTTGACTATTCCCGCGCCATGAAGATGATGCTTTTTGCCGAAGAGCTGGATGCAGAAGCCGCATGCCGGGAAGGCGTCGTGAACGCTGTGGCCCATGGGGAGACAGCCTGTGAACTGGCGATGCGCTGGGCAGCGGAGCTGAATCAAAAAGCAAAGAGCGGGCTGACAGCGGTAAAAAAGATGGCCCATTGCCTTCAGAAAAAAGAACAGGATTACCTCTATCTGTTCTCCCAGAATCTTTCGCGGGAGGTTGCCGAAAGCGGAGCACTGCACCGGCAGTGCGAGGCCTTTATTAATAGGAAGAAAAAGATAGAAAAATAGCTGCGGAGCAGCACAAGAAAGCATGTAACATGAGATAAAAAGCGAATGCTTTTTAATAGAAAAAGGAGGATAACAAGATGAGGAAGAACATGAAGAAAGCTTTGGCTTTCGGCCTTTCGGCAATCATGACGGCAGCAATGTTTGCCGGCTGCGGTTCCGGCAGCGGCACGACCACAGCGGCGGCAGGGACCACAGGGGCGGAAGCCACCACAGCAGCGGCGGCAGGAACCACGGGGGCGGAAGCCACCGAAGCGGGAGGATCCGGTTCGGAGACGGATTATCCGACCAAGTATATCACGGCGGTCTGCCCGTTTGGCCCCACATCCGGCACCGACGGCATGTCCCGCACGCTGTGCACCATTGCCGAGCAGTTTTTAGGCCAGTCCATCACCGTCACCAATAAAACCGGGGCCAGCGGATCGGTCGGAAGCCTTTATGTCGCTCAGCAGCCGGCAGACGGCTATACGCTGCTGACTGGTTCGGAGTCGACTTCCATGTTCCATGCCATGGGCACGGCGGACCTGGATTATGATGACTTTATTCCGATTCTGCTGTACATGCGGGAATGCGGAATCATGATTACCTACGCCGATTCCCCTTACCAGAGCCTGCAGGATCTGATCGATGCGGCGAAAGCGGATCCCGGCAAAGTTTCCGTCGGCACCACCGGCGTGGGCGGTCTGCCGGATATCTGGTGGACGATTCTGGAATCTGAGTTTGATGTACAGTTCAACCGTGTGGCCTTTGACGGCAGCGGCGACGCCAATACAGCGCTGATGGGCAAACATATCGAAGCCTTTGTGGCCGGTACCCAGACCTCCTATCCGCTGATGCAGGACGGCTCGGTCCGCGCTCTGGCCGTGATGGACAGTGAAAACATTGAAGGCTATGAGGACGTCCCGAAGCTGAGCGAGCTGTTCCCGGAACTGGTGAAATACATGCCTTACGGCCCGTTCTTTGTAGTATCGGTGAAAGCCGGAACGGATCAGGCCATCGTGGATAAGCTGACGGATGCCTTTAAAAAGGCCTACGAAACTCCGGAATTCCAGGAGTACATCAAGACTTGTAAGGATATTCCTCTGGGCCTGACCGGAGAGGAAGCCAATGCGTTCATGAAACGCCAACAGGCGGTTGTATCCTGGATGCTGTACGACATCGGAGCTTCCGCTACCTGCCCGTCGGATTACGGCGTGGAGCGCGTGAGCGAATAAAAGGAACGGAAGAAAATTTTAGGCGGGAAGCTGCGAAGAAGCGTTGGGTCTTCCCGCCTTTTCTCCCGCAAGGCCCGGATGTTTGGCTTTGGGGGAGAAAATGGAGATTGGAACCTCGTGTGAAGTGAAAGGCTTATCTATGGAAAAGAAAACATTTAAGATCAGAGAATATTTCTTTTGTATTCTGGTGTTTGTTCTGAGCTTGATCGGTTTCCTGGTGTCGGTGGCGCTGTTCCGCGAGCACCCGGAGCCGGATTCTGCGGCGGTATTTCCCACAGTCACCACCGGTATTATGATGCTGACCAGCTTCATTGCCGTTTTGCAGGTGAGAAAAAATTGCCCGGAGCTGACGGAGGAAGAAAAGAAAGCGGATTTTGGCGGCAACAAGGTGATTGCCGCGATCAAAGAAGAAATGCCTCTGAATTCGTTTGTACTGGCGGTATCTGCGATTGCTTATGCGGTGCTGCTGAACGTGGTCGGCTTTTATGTATCCACCGCGCTGTTCATGGCGGGAACCATCACGTTTTTGCGAAGAGGGAAAAAAATCAAACAGACGTTGATCGTCACGGCGGTCAGTCTGGTTGTCATCTTCTTGGTAGTTGAGAAGATCTTTCAAATTATGCTTCCCTAGGAGGTGTTTGCAGTGGAAAATTTATTTACCTTGTTTCTTCAGCCGGAGCTGCTTTTGTATCTGGCCGGAGGTTTGTTTTTTGGAATGTATGCGGGGGCGATTCCCGGCATCTCGGTGACGATGGCAGCGTCTCTGGCGATTTCATTTAGCTTTGGATGGAGCCCGATGCCGGCCATCGCAACGATTTTGGGCGTACATATCGGCGGGGTTTACGGCGGGTCCCGCTCGGCCATCCTGCTGAATGTGCCGGGCACACCGGCTGCCATCGCCACTTCTTTTGACGGCTATCCGATGGCGAAAAAGGGAGAGGCGGGCCATGCGCTGACGGTCACGGCCGTGCAGTCGGTGGTCGGCGGCCTGATCGGCGCGCTGGTACTGGTGCTGGCCACCCCCCTCCTGATCAAGTTTGCCCTGCTGTTTGCTCCCAGAGATTATTTTATGCTGGCAATGCTCGGCATCTTTCTCCTCAGCAGCCTGACGGGCGATTCCTTTGTCAAGGGCATGTTCTGCGGCGTGCTGGGAATGTTTTTGGGCTGCGTGGGCATGGATACGATGACGGCGGTCAACCGTTTTACCTTTGGAAATGTAAATCTGATGTCCGGAATCACTTCGATCGCCATCATGATCGGTACCTTCGGCATGTCGGAATCCTTATTCCAGGTCCGGGATCTGCGGAATGTCACGGTCCGGAAGCAGAAGCTGGACCGGATGCGGCCGAGCATCAAAGAGGTCGTGAAATATTTCCCTTTGACCCTGCGCTGTTCCCTGATCGGCGCATTCGTCGGAGCTTTGCCGGGAACTGGCGGGGATATCGCTGCCATTATCTGTTATGACCATGCCAAGCGCTCGGTGAAACATCCGGAAGTCCCCTTCGGCGAAGGCGCCATCGAGGGTCTAGTGGCTCCGGAGAGCGCCAACAACGCGGCGGTGGGCGGCGCTTATGTGCCGATGTTGGCGCTGGGAATTCCGGGAGATTCGGTGGCGGCGATCATTATTTCCGCCCTGCTGATTCATGGTATCACGCCGGGGCCGACGCTGGTCAACAGCCAGCCGCAGATGTTCTATATGATCATTGCCTGTATCATTGTAGGAAATATTATTTTACTGCCGGTTGCGCTGACCGGAATCAAAGTGTTTGCCAAGATTGCGGAGACCCCGAAGGAAATTTTGCTGCCGATCATCATTGTCCTGACGGTGATTGGTTCCTACGCGGCCAATAACAACGTCTTTGACGTCTACGTGATGGTGATCGCAGGTATTCTCGGCTATTTCCTGAAACGCCATGATTTCCCTGTGGGCCCGATCATCTTAGGGTTTATCCTCAGTAATCTTTTGGAATTGAATCTCCGCCGCACCATCGCCATGTGTTACGGCAGCGTTTCCGAGTTGTTCGGCCAGATTTTCACCAGTCCGCTTTCCATCGTGCTGTTCCTCATTTTGGCGGGGATGCTCGCCATGCAGACGCCCTTAAAGCAGGTGCTGAAACGGAAAGAGAAAGCAGATTAAACGCTGGCCTAGCTTCACCAGGTTTTTATGTCCCGCGCATTCAGAAAGGAGAACGAGTATGAGAGCAAGAAAGGTTTTGGCAGCTGTATTGGCATTGACGATGGGGATAACGGTGCTTTCGGCCTGTGACAACAGCGCCGCAGGAACAACGGCGGCCCCCGCCAACAAGGAAACCTCAAAGACAGAAACCTCAGGCTCCGCCGGAAAGGCGGACCAGTATCCGGACCGTGATATCAACGGAGACATCATCTACGGCGCCGGGGGAGGCACGGACCTGATCTCGCGGGCCATGGGAGCCGCCCTGAATGAAGTCCTGGATGTCAGCGTGATCATGGACAATAAGGCCGGCGGCTCCGGCGTAGTCGGAACGGAATATGTACTGAGCCAGGAAGCAAACGGCTATGATATTTGTTTCCACTCCGAAGCCATCACCATGTTCCAGCCCATGGAACTCAGCGAGGCAAAGATCGATGATTTCTCAGAGCTTATGCTGTACGGCAGCGGCGCAGGAGTTTTGCTGGTCAGTAAGGATTCCCCTTACCAAACCATTGAAGACTTGATCGCTTACGCCAAGGAACATCCGAAGGAACTGAATATCGGTAATACCGGCGCGACCGGCTGCCCGACCATCTATTGCACGATGATGCAGAAGATCCTAGGCGTGGAATTTAACTATGTCAACTACGACGGGGACGGCGAGGCCATGACCGCCCTGATGGGAAATCAGATAGATCTGTTTATCCCGGTGAACTTCACGGCGCAGCCTTATGTAGAATCCGGAGACCTTCGTCCTCTTCTGGTCTTCCATGACGAGAAGGTCAATGGTTTTGAGGACGTAAAGCTGGCCACGGGGCTGGACGCCCAGTTTCAAGACTACCTTCCTTACGGACCGTTCTTCGGCGCGGCAGTCAGCGCAAAAACGGATCCGGAAATCGTGAAATTCCTGATGGAAAAGTTTACGGCGGCTTATGATACCGACAGTTTCCAGAATTATCTGACCAGCGCCAATATTATTCCGACCAAGTATGTGGGGGAGGAGGCGGCAGCCTACATGAAGGACGCCCAGGCAAAAGTCTGGACGCTGCTCTACGAGGCGGGAACCACTTCTCTGAATCCGGCGGATTACGGTGTGATGATGGAATGAGATTCAGGAAAGCGGCGGAAAGCGTAAGCTCTCCGTTTCGCTTCCTTCTTCCGGTCCGATGAGGGGCCGGAGTTGGGAAAGGAGGTACGATGGAAGAAAAGAGCAGAGAGGAAAGAACCTTGTTTTACAGGGAACTGACCCTGTGGCTGGTACTGGCGGCGTTCAGTATCTGGGCGTTTGGAAACTCGATTCTTATTTGGAAGTCAAAGAAATTTGCAGTCAGCTCCTGCGGAACCTTCCCCGTGGTATTATCCGGGCTGATGCTGATTTTTTCCTTTGCCATCGGAGTTTCGCTGTTTCGCCGGAGGAAAAAAGAGGAAAAGACCGAAACCAAGGGATTTTTCCGGGGGATTTTGGAAGGCTTTCAGGAAGAAATGCCCGGCCACGTCGGAATATCCCTGCTGATCGCAGTTGGCTATGTGGCGGTCATTCATCCGGTCGGCTATGTTCCCGCCACTTTGCTGTTTTTGGTGGGAGAAATGCTGTATCTGGATCAGAAAAAACATAAATTCTGGATGCTGATCCTGACAGCGGCGGGGATCACGCTGGCGTTTTATTTGATTTTTGTCAAATTATTCCGGGTACGGCTTCCGTAGGAAAGGGGAAAGGATGGATTATAGTGCGATATTTACGGTCATTACAGACCCCAAGCTGGTTGCGCTGCTGTTCCTCGGCGTGCTGGGGGGCATGTACATCGGGGCAATCCCAGGGCTTTCCGGCACGATGGCAGCCTCCCTTTTGATCTCGTTTACTTACAGCTGGGATGTTCTGCCTGCCTTGGCCGTCATGGTCGGCGTCCATGTCGGGGCCGTCTACGGCGGTTCCCGTTCCGCGATTTTGCTGAACATTCCGGGAGCCCCGGCCGCTATTGCAACGGCCATGGAAGGGTACCCGCTGGCAAAGAAAGGCCAGGCGGCAAAAGCCATCGGCATCACGGTGATGCAGTCGGTGCTGGGCGGGCTGATCGGCTGTCTGATTCTGCTTCTAGCCACCGAGCATGTGGCGAAATTTGCCTTGCAGTTTGCGGCCAGAGATTACGTGCTCCTCGGCATGATGGGCCTGGTGCTGATCGCAAGCCTGGGAGGGAACTCGTTCCTGAAAAGCCTCCTGTGCGGCGCTCTGGGGCTTTTTATCGGCTGCATCGGACTGGACGCCGTGGACGGAGTAAAGCGTTTTACGTTCGGGATTCCGTATCTGTACGGCGGCATCAACTATGTGGCGATCATGATTGGGGTCTTTGGTTTTGCGGAGGCTCTGTCCCAGATCCGGGATATTCATCTGAACATCGAGATGAAGCAGGATGTGGGGAAGGTGCGGCCGGATTTTAAAGAGGTTCTCCACTATTTTCCTCTGGCGCTCCGGTGCAGCCTTCTGGGAACTTTTGTCGGTGCTCTGCCGGGGACCGGCGGGGATATCGCGGCGCTGATGGCCTATGACCATGCGAAGCGGAGCACCAAGAACCCGAAAGTACCTTTCGGGGAGGGGGCGATCGAAGGGTTGGTGGCTCCGGAGTCCGCCAATAACGCAGCGGTCGGCGGCGCGTATATTCCGGTGCTGGCGTTTGGCATCCCCGGCGACGGTTACTGCGCCATTGTCATCGGCGCGCTGGGAATCCACGGTCTGAATCCCGGCCCGGCTTTGATGATGAATCAGCCGGAGGTCGTGGGAATTATTGCTGGCGGGCTGCTTCTGGCCAATATTTTCCTGCTCCCCATCGGTTTTTCCGGTATCCGCGTATTTGCCAAGATCGTGGAGATTCCCAGGGGAATTTTGATGCCGATCGTGATGGCTCTCTGCGTCATCGGCTCCTATGCGCTGAATGGGAACATTATCGATGTCTGTGTGATGCTCTTCTTTGGATTTCTGGGATATTTCATGAAACGCCATGATTATCCGGTGGGATCCATGGTTTTGGGTGTGATTTTGTGCTCTCTGATCGAGCGGAATATGCGCCGGGACTGGAACCTGACCCATGATTCTCTCTGGGCCTCCTTTACCGGAATTTTTTCCAGCCCGATCTCCATCGTATTATTTGCGGTGGTGGTAGCCATGGTGATCGGCCAGACGCCTTTTTGGAGAAACCGGAAGAAGAGAAAAGAAAAAGCAAAGTAAGGCGGCGTGTTTCACGCCGAGCCTTTCCTCCTTGAAAAAGCAGGCTGCCAATTCTTTCGGCAGCCTGCTTTTCGTGTCATGTCTGTTCCGTTTTAGAAATCGATCCTGCGTCCTTCTTCCGCGGACTGGTAAGCCGCATAGAGCACCTTGACCGTCTCATAGGCCAGGTCGAAGCCGGAGGAGGGTTCCCGGTCCCAGGCGATGGTTTCCATGAAATCCTGGAGTTCGCCGGTATAACCGCGGATGACCTCATCGGAGACGAAGGCATGGTTCCAGCCAAGCTTGGACGGGAGCATCTCCGCCAGGTCAAACTCTTCGATTCCCTGCTCGTCCAGGAAATACGTTTCCAGCAGGTTGGTCGGCGTGATGTTGCAGGTCATGGCGCTGTCGTTGGAATAGATTTCAATGTAGTTCTTGGTGCCACCCAGGACAACGTCGGAGGCAATGATCAGCGCTTTGGTGCCGTCGGAGTAGGTGATGGAGATGGTTCCGACATCCTCCACATCCTCCGGATGGGCGACGATGTGCCGGTGTTCCTCCTCGGTCAGGCAGCCGGTCGCTTTGCCGACGTCGGCTGTGATGCTGCGGATTGTGATCTCCTCGCCGCGGGCCTGGGCTTCCTGCTGTTTCAGCCAGAGGATTCCAGTCAAAGGATGACAGCCGACGCGGGTCAGGGAGCCGCCTCCGGTGCCGTTCCACTTACCGGCCAGCGGGGAGGTGGAGCCTTTGACGCTTTCTTCCCCCTTCAAAAACAGGATTTTGCTCTTTTTTGCTCTCAGGATTTCTGCCGCCTTTTGAACCGGGGTGGCGTAGACATAGTTTTCTGCATAGAGGAATTTCCGGTCCGTGGAGGCGATCACCTGTTTCAGTTCCTCCATGGATTTTAAGACTTCCTGATACATTTTACTCTTGGGAACCTTCAACCCGATGTTCGCCTCGCCTTTTTCTCCAAAATAGCCGGTCAGAGGTTTTTCACAGATTACATGCTTTCCTGCCTTCAGGGCGTCTGCCGCGATATCCGGATGCAGGACCGGCGGGGTGACGATATCAATGACATCGATTTCCGGGTCATTCAGCATTTCGTGGTAGTCGGTGCAGATCGTTTCAAAGCCGTAGCGATCCCGGACCGCCTCCGCTCTGACGGGATCAATATCACAGATCGTTTTCAGGCGGACCTGAATGCGGCTGATTTTTTCGTAGCCGTTGCCGTGCAGGTGGGCGGCGTATCCGCTTCCTACCATGCCGACGCAGATGGTTGTTTTCTCCATTTCCATACTGCTCCTTTCCTTTGGTTTTCTGTTTTCAGTGTACCGGGATCCGGGCCGATCGTCCAATATCTCTTCCGCACGGCGCTTCCGCGGAAATTTATATAAATAAAAGCAGATAGTAATATCTGCCTAAATGTATATATTTTCGGAGACAAGGAGCTGGGTTGATAGATATTGGACGAGGAGAAATGAAAAATTTATAATAAATATATCCTGATAAAGGAATTAAAAATAAGCTGACAGGCAGGAGGAAGAGCGATGAGACTGGAAAGTAAAATTCAGTGGAATGTAAAAGGAAAAATATTTGGAGGTCCGAAACTGATGGAGTGTATCCCGGTGATCTCCAGAAACCGGGAAGAACTTTTGCGGGATGTAGAAGAAATTTCTTCTCACCATCCGGATGTGATTGAGTGGAGAATCGACTATTATGACCAGCTGGATAACCAGCAGCACATCAGGGAATCCTTGGAAGCGATCCAGCCGATGGTGAGGGAAATTCCGATTTTGCTTACATTCCGCCATGTGTCTGAGGGCGGTGTCAACAAGGAGGCAAGCCAGGAAACCCGGCTTTCCGTCATCCGGACGGCCTGTGAGGCGGGGCTGGTAGAGATGGTGGATGTGGAAAAAGCCAATGAACCGGAATTTCTGGAAGCCGTCAAGGCGGTGGTGAAAAAACACGGAGTCAAACTGGTGCTCTCCAACCACGATTTTCAGAAAACCCCGGCGGAGGAGGAGATCGTCGCCAGCATCAAGGCCTGTGAGAAAATGGGAGCAGACGTGGCCAAAATCGCAGTGATGCCCCGGACATTTACCGATGTTCTGACCTTGGCAAAGGCGACCTACCGGGCGCGCACCCAGGAAGTGGATATTCCTTTAATTACCGTTTCCATGGGCGAGATGGGAAGCCTGACACGGGTTCTGGGCGGGGAGTTCGGATCGGATCTGTCCTTCCTGTGTTCCAGCGGAGCCTCCGGCCCCGGACAGATCGATATTGAGGAGTTCCGGGAGATGACCCGGATGCTGAACAGATAAGACGCGCCGTCGCTTAGAGGATGCGGTATCAGGCTACAGGAGAGCTGCGGACCGGCCGGAGTCCGGCGGGTCCGCAGCTCTTTTCAGGAGGGGAGAACGGTTGGATCTACAGCAGCTGATTTATTTTAAACGGGCCGCGGAATTGGGCAATATTTCAGCGGCCGCGAGAGAGTTCCGGGTGGTTCAGTCGGCGGTCAGCACCCAGATTAAAAATCTGGAATATGAGCTGGGGGCCGAGTTTTTTGAACGGACCCACAACCGGCTGGTCCTCAACGACAACGGCAGAATTTTATACCGCCATGCCAGCGAGATCCTTGGTCTGGTCAAGGATGCGGGGAAAGAACTGGCGGATATCGCGGGAAAACAACAGAAAGAGCTGACTTTATCGGTGGAGACCGTGCCATTGCTGCTCCCGGACATCATACAGGGGTTCTGCCGGAGCTATCCGGACATAAAAATACGCCTGCTCCAATATCAAAAAGATTTTGAGATGGAAAATCTGGAATATGATTTGATGCTGAATTTTTCTCCGGAGGCACGGAAGGAGGAAAACTCCATCCTGATTTATGAGGAAGAAATCCTGCTGGCCGTGCCATTTTCCCATCCGCTCTCCGGGCGGGACAGCGTCCGTCTGGAGGAACTGTCGGGGGAGGCTTTCATCGAACGCTCTTCCTTGTCGGAGCTTCGTGTGATGACGGAAGCGTATTTCCGGCTGTTCCGGCCGCAAGTGGTTGCGGTCTGCGATTATCCCCCGATGCTGAACGCTCTGATCTCCTCCGGAGTCGGGATGGCGTTTTTGCCCAGGCTGTCGGCGGCCGGGGACGGAGAGGCCGAATTTGCACTGGTGCGGGTCGCTGATTTTTCCCTGAAACGCTGGATCTATATGAAATGGAGAAAGAACTCCTATCTGTCCGAGCCGATGCAGTGTTTCTTGAATTATGCGGAAGCATTTTTCGGGAAGTATTCTTGACCGTCTGGGAGGAATGCCATGGATTTATCACAGTTAAGCCAATTCCGCAAAGTGGCGGAGCTGGAACATATCACGAAAGCGTCTCTGGAGCTTCGGATCGCCCAGCCGGCCTTGAGCAAAACCATCCGCAACATGGAAAACGAACTGGAGACTACGCTGTTTGACAGGGAAAAGAAGGCGATCCGCCTCAATGACCGGGGAAGGGCGCTTTATCGCTATGCCCAGGAAATTGAAGCCTGCTGTCAGAATTTGAAGGGAGAATTGGCTGAGAATGCAGGGCGGAAAGAACGGGAGATTTCTCTTTTTTTTAAAGCGCCGGCCCTTTTTCTGGCCCCAATTTTGAAGGATTTTTCCAGCAAACACCCGGAAATCCGATTTTCCCTGGTTTTTGCCGGAAAGGGGATTCCGGAGGAGGAAGACCGGTATGACTTTATTCTGGATTCCTTCCTGGGAAATCCGGAGACGGATCATGAAATTTGCCTAAGACGGGAGGAAATGTTTCTGGCGGTCCCGGAAGATCATCGTCTGGCGGGGCGGAGCGCAGTGGATCTGAGGGAGGCGGCGGAGGATAAATTTATCTGCTTTCCGGAGGAGTCGGATCCATATCGGATTTTCCGTTCCTACTGCGGCCAGTCCGGATTCGAGCCGAACAGGATTCTGGAGTGCGACGACTATTTTACCATGGGCCGGCTGATCGAGAGCGGAATCGGGATCGCCCTGGTGCCGGGCGGGATCTGGAGCGGCCCGAACCGAAAACATCTGTGCAAGATCCGGATTTCGTCCCCGCCTTGCCGGAACTCCCTGAGACTCCGGTGGCAGCCCGGCAAAAAGCAACGAGAAGCCTGCCGGATGTTCCGGGAGTTTATCGAGGCGCTTAAGATATCCTGCCGGGATTCATAACCGGAAGGAAAAGGCAGCGTCCTCAAAAGATTATAATGATTGGGTGAACGCGCGGTGAAAGATGGGTATTGGACGGCCCGGCGGAGGCGGAACTATAATGAAACAAAATCGTGAAAGGGAGTAAGTCAACGTGGATAAAAAGAAGGAACGCAGGGGAAGCCGGATTAAACAGGGAACCAAAGTCCCGGTTTTGACCGCAGAAGAAGCGGTGGCATTGATTCGGGATGGGGATGTCGTCTGTTTTGGAGGGACCGGAGGCGGGATCGCGGAACCGACGGAGCTGATCGAGGCATTGGCGAAGAGATACCAGGACGCCAAAGAGCCGAAGAATCTGATTTTTTACCACACCACCGGCCTGGGAGACCGGAAGGAGAAAGGCATGTCGCCGCTGGCGCAGCCCGGATTGGTAAAGCGGGCCATCGGTGCTCACTGGGATCAGTCTCCCCGTCTGGCGCAGATGGCGGCCCGCAATGAAATCGAGGCTTATAATTTCCCCATGGGGATCATGTCCCAGCTTTACCGGGCGGCCGCGGCCGGACAGCCGGGCCTGTTCAGCAAGACCGGTTTAGGGACCTTCATCGACCCCAGGCAGCAGGGCGGACGCCTTAATGAGATAACCAAGGAAGAACTGGTGGAGCTGAAAGAAGTCGGCGGCGAAGAGTATCTGTTTTACCCCTCGGTATTTCCGGATGTGGCCCTGATCCGCGGGACCACCGCGGACACGGAGGGGTACCTCAGCATGGAAGACGAGGTGGCTTACATCGACAATCTGGCCCAGGCCATGGCGGTCCACAATAACGGCGGCCTGGTCATTGCCCAGGTGCAGCGGGTGGTGAAGAACCGTTCCCTGCATCCGAAGAGCATCCATGTGCCGGGCTACCTGATCGACGCTTTGGTCGTGGTTCCGGACCAGCCCCAACTGTACGGAGCGCCGGTGAACCGTTTTATGTCCGGGGATTATGTGCTGGAGGAAGGCGATGGGCAGGAAATGGCGCTGACCGAAAGGAAAGTAATTGCGCGCCGGGCCCTGATGGAGGCCAAGCCGGGCGACGTGGGAAATATCGGCGTGGGGATTGCGGACGGCATCGGCGTGATTGCCAGAGAAGAAGGCGTAGAGCAGGAATTTACGCTGACCGTGGAGACCGGGCCCATCGGCGGCGTTTCGGCCCAGGGAATCTTCTTCGGAGCCAGCGTGAACCTCCATGCGCTGATGGACATGCCGGCCATGTTTGATTTTTATGACGGCGGCGGACTGGATGTCTGCTTCTTAAGCTTTGCCGAGGTGGACGAAAAAGGAAACGTCAATGTCCACAAGTTCGGCGGAAAGATCATCGGTATCGGCGGCTTCGTCAATATCTCCCAGAATACCAAAAAGGTGGTTTTCTGTGGGACGCTGAAGGCCAAGGGGCTGCGGGTCAAAATCGAGGACGAATCGGTGAAAATCGAGCAGGAAGGCGGAATCCGGAAATTCGTGCGGCAGGTTCCGGAGATTACCTTTAACGGCCGGGAGGCCTACCTAAGAGGCCAGGAAGTGCTGTATCTGACGGAGCGCGCGGTGTTCCGCCAGGGAGAAAAGGGACTGATTCTGACGGAGATCGCCCCCGGCGTGGATTTACAGCGGGATATTTTGGATCAGATGGACTTTGCGCCGGAGATCGCTGCTGATCTCAAGGTGATGGATCCACGGCTGTTTTGTCAGGGACAGATGGGAATCCGGGAAGAATTTTGCCGGAAATAACAGGAGGTGAAACATGGAAGAGGAGAAGAGAAACGTAAAGATGGAGCGGGAAGGCGATGTGGGAGTGATTCATTTCGACGCGCCGCCGTTAAATTTGATCAATAAAAAGTTTAAGGATGAACTGGACGAGGCCATCGCGTGGGCGGAAGCGGAACCGTCATTAAAAGTTTTGATCATCCGGAACAGCGGCAAGTATTTCGGAGCCGGCGGGGACGTCAATGAGATGAAGGAAGAAGACTACCACGTGGACAAGCTGGATGGCATGATCCAGCGGATCAGCCGCCTTCCGATGCCGACGATTGCGGCCATGGACGGCGGCGCGTTCGGCGGCAGCTTTGAGATTGCCCTGGCCTGCGATATGCGGATCGCGTCCCACGGCAGCATCCTGGGATTGACGGAAGTAAACTTCGGCTCTTTTCCCGGCGTCGGCGGTACGCCCCGGATTATTCAGCTGATGGGCCGCGCCAAAGCCATGGAGGCGATGCTGATGGCCTACCGCTGGCCCGCGGAGGAATGGATGCGCTATGGGGTGATCAACGCGGTTCCGGATCTGGGGACCGCCTATGAGCTGGCCCTCCGTTGGGCCGAGGCCATCTGCCAGAAACCGGCCAGCGGCCCGCGGGCCGTGAAAGAGGCGGTGTCCTGCTTCTCGGAGCCGGATTACGAGGCATTTCTTCCGCACCAGCGCCGGATCATGGAATCGCTGGCAGGCCAGAGCGATATTATGGAGAGCTCAAAGGCGTTTTTAAAAAAATGATTCGGTATGCCGGAAAAATCCGGGCGAGCTTTCCCGCCCGGATTTTTGGCTCCTGAATTTAGGGGCGCCCGAAGGGGCGGAGAATATCTTCCGGGTGATTGGCGAAGTCCGAAATGAATTCCAGAAAGCGTTGACAGCTCTTGGAGAGGCTGTGCTTCGTGTTCCAGGACAGGAAAACGATATTTTGGCAGGCGGGCTCTTTGACCTTGACGAAGGCAATGCCCGGCATGTTCTGAAAACCCCAGCTGATACTGGGCACCAGGGCGATTCCCATTTCCGCCTCGATCATGCCGAGGATGGTGAAATGGTCGCTGCTTTCCAGCACGATATGAGGTTGAAAGCCGGCTTCCCGGCAGCACTGCAAAAATTCATGATGAAGCGAGTACTGAGAGGGGAGACTGATAAAGTTCTCCCCTTTTGCTTCGGCCAGGGAAACCGTGCGGCCCGCCAGAGGATGCTGGGACGGAACCGCCAGCACCATTTCTTCTTGAAAAAAATTCATCGCATTGCTGTCTTGGGACGGCCGGGTCGAGGAATTGACGATGAAATCATATTGAAGCTTCGTCTCGTCCACGGAGCTGTTGTAAGTCAGCATTCGGAAACTGATGTCCGGGTATTCCCTTGAAAAAGCCTGGATCAGCTTGGGAAGCAGGATCGGGGTGGCCTTTAACAGCAAGGTGATCTGCTTATTCTCTTTTTCCTGATTTTGTTCCAGATCCCTCCGGATCTGAGCCAGGCAATTCTCCACCTCGCCTGCACAGCGCAGAAGAATGCGTCCGTTTCCGTTCAGGCGGATCCGTTTCTTTTCCCGGTCGAACAAGGGGGCCCCCAGTTCTTCTTCCAGCGTCTTGATTGTTTTACTCAAAGCCGGCTGGGCCAGCATCAGTTCATTGGCTGCTTTCGTGATGTGTTCCAGCTCAGCCGCCTTCTTAAAATATTCTAATTGCTGCAGTTCCATGGCGCATCCTTTCTTCGGCTACTCCGGCAGTTCGAGGTTTTGGAAGTAATCCGTGATGTGGCGGATAAAGATTTCCGCCGCGCGGGACAGATAACCGGCGGTTCTCCACTGAATATTGATATAGCGGAACATTTCTACATCCTGGATCCTTAGGAACCGGATGTTTTTTTCTCTTGCGTACAGCCAGGTCAGCTGGGGCAATAGCGCTACGCCCATATTTGATGCCACCAGCTCGTTGATGAAAGGCGGATAATCGCTGATCAAGGCGGTTTCCGGCTGGATCCCCAATGCGTTCAGATACTTGTCCGTCAGGCGGCGGAAGTCCGAGAGATAGGACCGGCGGATAAATTTTTCTTCCGCCATCTGCTTTGCGGTGACCCCTATCTGCCGGGCCAGCGGATTTTGTTCGGAGACGGCCAGGCCGATCCGTTCCTCATAGATGGTTCGGGAATGCGGAGCCAGCGTTCTCGCGTCGCTGGAATAGAGAAGGAGATCGCAGTCGGTGTCGTCGATATTGATGTATTTTTGAAACTGAACGATCCGGAGCTTGATGTCCGGATAACATTTTTTGAAATCCTGGATGATATGGGGGATCAGCTTTGGGAGAGTCGCGGTGGCGATGATCAGCTCATAATCTAGTTTTTCACTGTTGTCGGATATTTCTTTTTTGGAATCGTCGATCAGGCGAAGAAGTGTCTTGGCATGCCGGTAAAGGATTTTTCCGTTTTCATTCAACGTGATGCAGTTTCCGTTTCGATAAAAGAGAGAGACCCCCAGCTCTTGCTCCAGCGCTTTGATATGATTGCTGACAGCAGAGGAGACGACGTGAAATTCTGCGGCTGCTTTGCTGATATTATTCCGTTCGGCGACCCGGATAAAATATTTTAGGTGAAGTAATTCCATGGTGGTTTCTCCTGCTGTATTGGGAAGCGGCTCATCAATCGGCGTCGGGGTTCTGTGGAAAGAAATGGATCGGGATAAAATCTATCCCTTTTCTTAGCATTATAGAGGAAAGCCTTCTTTTTGTCATGTGAATCCCTGAATTGGAAATGAAAATTAATAAATTATTAAGAGAACGATATTGGATTCCAGATGGAAGATTAACGAAAAATATATAAGAGATGAATGAAGATAAATGACAGATATGTGTATTAGACAAAAAACAGAGAAAAACCTATAATGAATCCAGAAAGCGGAAGCCTTTCACGAAATCAATTTCTTCTCCGCCAAAGAGCGGAGAGGAGAAACGAAAAAGGAGGAGGAACATATGAAAAGAAGAAAATGGGCGGCACTGCTGGCGGCGGCCGCACTGACGATGGGACTGCTTTCCGGCTGCGGGTCCATCGGAAAGGATCCGGATAAGACCACGGCGGAGAATCCGGAGACCACAAAGGCCGAGACTGTGACGGCCGCAGGCGGCGGGACGGAGAAAACGGAGCAGGGCGGTTATCCAAAACAGGATATCACGGCGGTGGTTCCCTTTGGCAATACGTCCGGCACCGATGGGATGTGGAGGCCGTTTCTCTCCATCGCCCAGGAGAAGCTGGGAGTTTCCATCGTGGTAGAGAACCAGTCCGGAGCCAGCGGTTCGGTCGGCACCCAGTATTTCATGAATAAACCGGCGGACGGCTACACGATTTTGACCGGATCCGAGAGCGTCACCATGTTCCACTGTATGAACCTGATCGATGTGGATTATGACGACATGATCCCGCTCTGCCTGGTGGCCCGTGACTGCGGCGTCCTCAGCACCTATCCGGGTTCCCCTTATGCGGAAATGGGATTCCAGGAATTGATCGACTATATCCTGGCCCATCCCGGCGAAGTGACCGTGGGAACCACCGGAGTCGGAACCATGCCCTATGTCTGGTGGGCGCTCCTAAAGCAGCAGTACGGAATCGACGTGACCCAGGTCAGTTTTGACGGAAGCGGCGACGGAAACACGGCTCTGATGGGCAAGCACATCGATCTGTTTATCAATGGGCTGACCACATCCAGGCCTCTGGTGGAGGCAGGATCCATCGTACCTCTTTGCGTGTTTGACAAAGAGCGGGTGGAAGGATACGACTGTGAAGCCATCACCGAGGCTCAGCCGGAATTTGAAAAGTATCTGCCTTACGGTTCTTTCTTTGTGGCCGAGGTCAAAGCGGACACCCCTCCGGAAATCGTGGAGAAGCTGAAGACCGTTTTCATGGAGACTTACAACAGCAAGGAATATCAGGATTTTCTGGATCAAAAGGGAAATATCAAGATGGGGCTGACCGGTGACGAGGCCAATGCGTTCATGAAACACCAGCAGGCGGTGATTTCCTGGCTGCTCTATGATTTGGGAGAGTCGGAAGTGGAGCCAAGCTCCTATGGGGTGGACCGGCCGGAGTAACGCAATCGGGCGCTGCGGGGGACTTGCCTTCTGACGAAGCCTACCTTTGGCGCCCGTTCTCTTTGACAAGGAGAGGATAAAATGAAACAGAAAAAAATATATTTGATCCGGGAGTACACGGTTCTGGCCGTACTATTTCTCTTTAGCATGGCCGCCCTGTTCGGATCGGTTCAGATTTTTAATGAGAGCACGAACCAGGACAACCCTGGGATGTTTCCCATATTTGTGTGCTGCGGGATGCTGATTAGCTGCGCGGTGGCGTTCTTCGGAGTCAGGAAGAGCGCGGCGGAAGAAAGATCCGCTCCCGAAGGACAGCAGATGGAGGCGGCGTCCGCGCCCGATGGACAGCAACCGGCGTCCGGACAGGAAACGCGCGGCTGGGCGGCGGTCCGGCTGGCGGCAGCGGCAGAGGTGCCGTTTCCGGTTTTTATCATGATCGCAGCGACCATCCTGTACGGTGCCGTGCTGAAGATGGCGGGTTTTTATCCTTCTACGGGGATCTACATGCTGTTTTCCATCCTGTTTCTGGAACGGGGGAAACACGTAATCCGGAGCCTGATTGTGACGGCCGGGTGGCTGGTGTTTGTCTATCTGCTGATTCAAATGGTTTTCCAGATCCGTTTGCCATAGGAGGAGAATATGAGTGCGATTATCGGTACTTTGGGAGACGCCCTGTCTTTATTCGGCACCCCAAGCTTGTTTATCTACATGGCGGCCGGCGTGTTTTTCGGGATGTATGCCGGCGCGATGCCGGGAATCTCCGTTACCATGGCCATGTCCCTGATGGTGTCTTTCACGTATGGCTGGGACATGAAGCCGGCGTTGGCGATTCTGATCGGCTGCTATGTCGGAGGTGTTTACGGCGGCTCCCGTTCCGCCATTTTGCTGAATGTTCCGGGAACGCCAGCCTCGCTGCCGACCACCTTTGACGGATACCCGCTGGCAAAAAAGGGGCAGGCGGCCAAGGCGTTGGGGATCACGGCGATTCAGTCGGTGATCGGAGGTTTGATCGGCGCTGTCTTTCTGTTGTTCTGCGCGCCGCTCATCACCCAATTTGCCCTGCTGTTTTCACCGAGAGATTATTTCCTGCTGGCCTTTATGGGAATTCTCCTGATGGCAGGAATGACCGGGGCTTCCATGGCCAAGGGCCTGTTCGGGGGCTTTTTAGGAATGCTGATCGGCTGTATCGGCATGGACTCGTCCACGGCCGCGCAGCGGTTTACGTTTGACAGTATTTATCTGATGAGCGGCATCAGCTCCATCGCGGTGATTATCGGTATGTTTGGCCTGTCGGAATCGCTGCTCCAGATGCGGGATATGACGGCGGTGACGGTCCGCAAGCAGAAAGTAGACCGGATCCTGCCGAGTTTTAAGGATGCGTTCGGCTATTTGAGAATCACCATACAGTCTTCCCTGATCGGCGTCTTTGTGGGAGCCCTGCCCGGCACCGGGGGGAATATAGCGGCTTTGATTGCCTATGATCAGGCGAAGAAAACGGTCAAACATCCGGAAGTACCCTTCGGAGAAGGCGCGATCGAAGGCCTGGTCGCGCCGGAATCGGCCAACAATGCGGCCTGCGGCGGCGCGGTGATCCCGATGCTGACCTTAGGGATACCGGGGGATACGGCGACCGCCCTGCTGCTGGCAGCTCTGACCATCCACGGGGTACAGTCCGGGCCTCTTTTGATGAGCGAGGGCGGCGGGGTATTCGGCGTGATCGTTGGCCTGGTCCTTTTTGCCAACGTGGTGCTGCTGCCGGTTTCCCTGACCGGGATTAAGATTTTTGCCAAGATCGCCGAGATACCGAAGCCGGTTCTGCTCCCCATCATCATCAACCTGACGGTCATCGGCGCGTATTCCATCAAACTGAATCTGATGGATGTGTATTTTATGATTGGATTCGGCATCGCAGGCTACTTCCTGAAACTGCACAATTTTGCCACCGGGCCCATCGCCCTCGGCTTGATTCTCTGCTCGCTTTTGGAACTGAATCTGCGCCGGTCCATGACCATGGCCCGCTTTTCGGTCGGGAAGTTCTTTTTGGACATCTTCACCCATCCGCTTTCCCTGATTCTTTTCCTGCTGGTGGCGGTGATGTTTTTGAGCCAGCTGGGAGTGCTGGCAAAGTGGAAGGGCAGGAAAGGGAAAAAAGAAAAGTAAACGGTAAGGCAGCGGACAGGTCCGTATGATAGGAATGACGAGGAGACAGGATAGAAATGAAGATTATAAAAGTGACGGCGATCTATGTCCATGAGATCAAGACCGATCCGTCGGAAAAACATGGACAGCGTCCGATCTTGGTGCGGATTGACACGGATGAGGGCGTTTACGGCATCGGAGAAGTGGGGATGGCCTACGGAACCGGCGGCCATGCGGCCTTTGGGATGGTCCAGGATTATGCCAGGCTGATCTTGGGGATGGATCCCATGAATTCGGAGGCCATCTGGGAACGGATGCTGAAAAAGACCTTCTGGGGGCAGGGCGGTGGAACCGTGATTTTTGGAGGCATGAGCGGAATCGACATGGCGCTTTGGGATATCAAGGGAAAAGTACTGAACGTTCCGGTCTATCAGCTTCTCGGCGGCAAATGCCGGGAGGATCTGCGGGTTTATGCTTCCCAGACTCAGCTGGGCTGGGGGAAGAAACGTCATATCTGCGTCCGGGATGAAGATTTTGCCGGGCAGGCAAAGATCGCGGTGGCCGAGGGCTATGACGCGGTCAAAGTGGATGTCTTACAGTTTGACCGGAATGGCGTGTCCGGCGGCTATCACCTGGAGGGGCCGCTGCCCCCTTATGTGATTCGCATGGGCGAGGAGCGGATTGCGGCGATCCGGGAGGCGGTGGGACCGGATGTGGACATCATCATCGAGAACCATGCCCACACGGATACCACCAGCGCCATCCAGTTTGCCAAGGCGGTGGAGCCTTATCACATTTTCTTCTATGAGGAAGTGAACACGCCGCTGAACCCAGAGATGCAGCGGTTCGCCAAGGAAAAAATCAATATTCCGCTGGCAGCGGGGGAGAGGATCTACTCCCGCTGGGGGTTTGCCCCGTTCTTCCAGTCGCGCTCCATCGATGTGGCGCAGCCGGATCTGGGCACCTGCGGAGGGATCACGGAGTGCAAGAAGATCTGCGACATGGCTCACGTGTACGACATTACCTGCCAGGTCCATGTGGCAGGGACGCCGATCGCCAAGGCCGCGGCGCTCCATGTGGAGACGGCGATTCCGAATTTCTGTATTCATGAGCACCACCAAAAGGCCCTGATGCCGGAATATATCGACCTCTGCCAGCAGAATTATCAGCCGGTTCACGGCCGATACCGGGCGCCTGAGCTCCCTGGCTTAGGACAGGATTTGACGGACCGGGCCTACCGGGATGCGGACGTGGTGGAAATCACGGAGTGATGACAAGCGGATCATTTTATTCCTTCGTATTGTAGAAGGACAGAAGCAGTGATATAATAAGATTCGCCGGGCAATGTTTGAAACGTGACCGGCGGGGAGGTTGAGCGCTTCTATGAAAATTATTGATCTGCATTGTGATACCATCAGTTCCCTGCGCCGGGCCAGAAAGACGGGGAAGTCTCTTTCCCTGAGGGAAAATCCCCTGCATCTGGATCTTAGGCGGATGCGGCAGGGGGGCTATGCCTTGCAGACCTTCGCGGCCTTTGTGGACTCGGACGAGGAGGAAGATGTTCTCGCGGCCTGCCGGGAGCAGATCGCCCTGTTTTATGAGGAGACCGGAAAGAATTCCGATTGGATCGGTCCGGTCAAAAGCTTTGCAGAATATGAGGAGAATCAAAAGGCCGGCAGGATGTCGGCCTTGCTTTCTTTGGAAGAAGGCGCGGTCTGCCGGGAAAATCCGGACATCCTAAGGGAACTCTACGGCCTGGGGGCCCGGATGATGACCTTAACCTGGAATCATGAGAATGGATTGGGGTATCCCAATCACGCTGAGCTTTTCGGTGAGAATCACCTTCGGGTCTGGCCGGAGGAGCGTGGATTAAAAAAGGCAGGCTTTACCATGCTGGAGGCTATGGAGGAAGCAGGGATGCTGGCAGATGTATCCCATCTTTCCGACGGCGGTTTCTGGGATGTGGCCTCGGCGGCAAAACGGCCGTTTTTAGCCAGCCATTCCAATGCGAGAGCCGTGACTCCCCATGTGCGGAACCTGACGGATGAGATGATCCGGGTGATCGCAGAGCGGGGCGGCGTCATCGGCATCAATTTCTGCGTGGCGTTTTTACGGCCGGGCTGGCAGCCGGGCGACAGCCGGGGAGGCACCAGGGAAGAGATGACCGCCCATATGCGGCATATCCGAAAGGTGGGAGGAATCGACTGCCTGGCTCTGGGGTCGGATTACGACGGAATCGCCGAAGCGCCGGAGATGGAGGAGTGTTCCCGGATCCAGACGCTCTGTGAGACCATGGAGGCGGGGGGCTTTTCCACCAGGGAAATCGAGAAGATCCTGTACGGAAACGCGGAGCGGTTTTTGAAAGAAAACCTGCGTTAGAGAAGAGCGCGCTGCGCAAATGCGGCGAGTAAATGACGCAAAGAGAAAATCTTATTTAAAGATATAGAGAAGATGGAGAAAACATGGAAAACTTTTTGGTGTCACTGAGAGCAGTATTCCCGATGTTTGCGATCATGAGCATCGGGTATCTGGTTCGCAGGCAGGGAATGTTGGATGAGACATCTCTGAAAAAAATGAATTCCGTCTGCTTTCAGGTATTCCTGACGGCAGTCATGTTCCGGAGTATCTACCAGATGGATCTGAAAACGGTGGACGGAAAGCTGCTGGCGTTTGGGCTGGTCAGCATTCTGATCATGATGGCGGTTTCTTACCTTTTGGTCATGCGGCTGGAAAAAGAGAATAAAAGGCGCGGCGTGTTGATCCAGGCCCTCTACCGGAGCAACTTCGTCGTGCTGGGATTTCCCGTTGTGTCTGCCGTCTACGGCGAGGCGGGACTGGGCGTCCCGGCCATGATGACCTGTATCACGACGCCGCTTTACAATGTGGTGTCGGTCCTGGTGCTCAGCTATTTTCAGGGATCCCGGCCAAAGCCTCTGGCCCTGGCAAAGGAAGTGATCCGGAATCCGTATATTCTGGCGACGATCGTGGGGTTTGGATTTCATATTTTGGGGATCCGCCTGCCGTCGCTTTTGGAGGATGTGGTGGATCAGGTGGCGGGAGTCGGAAACCCGCTGGCGATTTTTATCCTCGGAGCCAGTTTTTCTTTTGGAAATATCTCTGCGTATAAAAAGTATCTGACCGGCTGCTGTCTGATGCGTCTCGTGGTATTCCCCGGAATCTTTTTAAGTGCCGCCGTGCTCCTCGGATTCCGCGGCGTGGAGCTTTTGACTTTGGTCGCTCTGTTTGCCACCCCGACGGCTATCGCGTCCCATGTCATGGCGCAGCACTTCAACGGGGACTCAGATCTGGCCGGAGTGGAGGTGGTGATCTCCACCTTGGTATCTCTTGTCACTTTATTTTTGTGGATTTTCTGCTTCAAATCCTTTGGACTGCTGCCGGCGGTTTAAATCAGGAGAACGAACAGGCCCCGGAATCTCATGGATCCCAGGGCCCGCCCTCCTTGGGGCCTCCGCGCAAAGCGCACACTTTGATCAGAGCGCCCTATTCCTGACTGATCTGCTCGGCCAGGTCGTTCAGGTAAACCCAGCGCTCCATTTTCTGATCCAGCGCCAGCTCCGTCTGTTCTTTTTCTTCCATCAGTTCGCCAAGCCTTGCGTACTGGCTGGCTGAATCCTCGATTTCCGCTTCCAGGGACGCAAGTTTCTCCTCTAGGGCGGCGATGTCCGCGTCGATCGTGTCGAATTCTCTCTGCTCCTGATAAGAAAATTTCACCTTCTTCTTATCCCTTGGCTTTTCGGTCTGCTTTGGCCGGGATTCCTCCCGCGCCGGGGCGGAGGGTTCCTTCGGGCGGTTCGGGGAGAAGAAATAGTCGGTGTAGCCTCCCTCATACTGGCGGATCGCCGCCCCCTCAAAAGCCAGGATCCGGCTGACCACCCGGTCCAGGAAATACCGGTCATGAGACACGGTGATAACGATGCCTGGGAAGCTGTCGAGGTAATCTTCAAGAATGGTTAAGGTGGCGATATCCAGGTCATTGGTGGGCTCGTCGAGGATCAGCACGTTGGGCGATCCCATCAGTACCCGGAGCAGATAAAGCCGCCGTTTTTCCCCGCCGGAAAGCTTGTTCACCGGCGTGTACTGCATGGCCGGGGTAAAGAGAAAGCGTTCCAGCATCTGGGAGGCGGTGGCCGTCCCCTTGCTGGTCTCGATAATCTCCGCCACGCTGCGGATATAATCGATGACCCGGATATCCAGGTCCATGTCCTCATTTTCCTGGGCAAAATAGCCGATGCGGATGGTATCCCCCAAGACCACGCTGCCGGAGTCCGGCTCCTCCATCCCGGTCAGAATCTTCATCAGAGTGGATTTCCCGCAGCCGTTGGGGCCGATGATGCCGAGCCGTTCCCCTTTCAGTACGATATAGGAGAAGTCCCGGAACAAAGTCCTTCCGTCGTAAGCTTTGGACACATCAGTGATCTCAATGGTCTTTTTCCCCATCCGGCTGCCGACGGAGTCCATTTCCACGGCGCGGTCACGGGATGGCTTGTCCGCGTTCTGCATGTCCTCGATCCGCTGGATGTGGGCCTTTTGCTTGGTGGAACGGGCTCTGGCTCCCCGCTGCAGCCATTCTAACTCGGTTCTCAGAATACTCTGGCGTTTGCGCTCCGTGGCCCAGGCGTCGGCCACCCGCTGCTCCCGCAGCCGGAGAAAGCCGGAGTAGTTGGCTTCATAAGAGTAAAGCTTTCCTTCGTCGATCTCCACGATTTTGTTGGTCACCCGGTCCAGGAAATACCGGTCGTGGGTCACCATGACCAGGACCCCTTTCAACTGGTTCAGGTACTGTTCCAGCCACAAAACCATGTCGGAATCCAGATGGTTGGTGGGCTCGTCGAGGATCAGGATGTCTGCCGGGTTCATCAGCGTCCGGGCCAGGGCGGCGCGTTTCTTTTCTCCGCCGGAGAGCGGATCCATGACCTGATTCCAGTCCCGAAAGCCGAGGCGGGTCAGGATCGTTTTTGCCTCGCTTTCCGCATTCCAGGCGTCGGGCTTATCCTTGTGCTCTTCCAGCACATAATGAAGCACCGTGATGCCGGGCGTAAATTCCGGCGTCTGGGGCAGATAGGCCAGTGTGACCGAGTTGCCTTTGGTGACGGCTCCATCGTCGGGTTCCTCCAATCCGGCGATCAGCTTTAACAGCGTGGTCTTTCCGGTGCCGTTGATGCCGATGACTCCGATCTTGTCACCTTCCTGGATGCCGAGGGAAACGCCGGATAACAGCGTGCGGCCTCCGAAGCCCTTGGTGATATTTTCCATTACAAGGTTGTTCATAAATTCTCCTTTATGCCGCGGGAACGGCCCGCCTCAGGCAGGGAATCCTTTGCGGCAGGATTCTTTTTGCAAAGTGACACATTCTATGTTATTATAATTCGAGAAAACCGGATTGTAAATGCAGGGAGGAACTTTTTATGAAGCTTTGGGAATCCGCATCCATCGGAACGGTGACGCTCCGAAACCGGACGGTGCGCTCTGCGACCAATGAGCACTTGGCGGAGCGGGACGGCCGCATGACGAAAGCGCTGATCGAGTGCTATGAAGAGCTGGCCAGCCATGAAGTGGGGCTGATCATTACCGGCCACTATGCCGTGGATGCCCTGGCTCGCGTGGATGCCGGGCAGCCATATCTGGATGAAAGGACGGACCGGGCGCTGCTTCAGGAAGCGGCGGAGCGGGTCCATGCGAAGGGCGGAAAGCTGGTGATCCAGCTGAACCATGGGGGATTAAACGCTTCGGAGAAGGTGAACGGCCGCCCAGCCCAGGGACCGATGGAGCTAAGCGAAGCGGACCGAAGCCTTTTACTCCAAAAGTATGCTGCAGCCGCCCGGCTGGCAAAGGAGGCCGGATTCGACGGGGTTCAGGTCCATATGGCCCACGGCTACCTGCTTTCCAGCTATCTGAATCCAAAGGAAAATGTCCGGGGCGATGCCTATGGCGGCTCGGTGGAGAACCGTTTCCGTTTCCCCGGAGAAGTTTTAAAAGCCGTGCGGAAGGAATGGGGACCGGAAGGGATGGTTTTGGTGAAGGTAAACTGCGATGCCGTGGAGGACCTTCACCGGGTTTTGGAACTCTGTGAAGAAGCCGGCGCGGACGCCGCGGAGGTCAGCGGACTCGGTTTTGCGCACCAGGAGGTGAAAGGGGAGCCCTTTTATCTGAAAGAGGCGTTGGCGGCCGGGGAGGGGATCCGGATCCCTCTGATCTTGGTGGGCGGCATTGTATCGGAAAAAGGTGCGGAACAGGTGTTGGAGGCAGGGATTCCTTTTGTCTCATTCAGCCGCAGCCTGATCTGTGAGCCGGACTTTATCGAAAAGCTGAAAGGCGGCGCGGAGAAAAGCAAATGTATCCACTGCAATAATTGTTTCCGGGTATACCGGGAACGCTACCGGCGCTGTGTTTTGCACCGGCAGGAGATCCCCCAGTTAAGGAAAACTTTCGGGGAATAGCCGCAGGGAAAAAAGTGAAAGATGAAATGAGCAAGGAAGAGGCCGGTCTTATCGTGGATCAATAGCGCAGAAAGGATAGCTTATGGGAAATCGGGAACAGCAGATGCGAAGGGCCAAATGGCTGATCGGAATAATCGCAGTCTGTATCGTGATCTATGCAGGCGTGCAGAATATCGGAACCGTGGGAAAGGTAGTTGGAGGTTTTTTTAACCTGATTTTCCCTTTGATTCTGGGGCTGATTTTGGCGCTGATTTTAAATGTGCCGCTTCGCCCTTTGGAAAAACATTTCTTTCCCCGCTCCAATCAGGCATGGGTGAAAAAGATCCGCCGGCCCTGCTGTATTTTGATCGCTCTTTTGATCATCCTCAGCGTGCTGACCGGCGTGTTGCTCCTGGTGGTGCCGGAGCTGGTCAGCGCCATCGGCGTGCTGGGGGAGAGCGTGGTCGACGTGATCAATTCGGCTCAGGACTGGAGCTTGCAGCATGATCTGGCGGAGACGCCGGTGGGAAGCTTTTTGATGAAGCTGGAGCTGAACTGGAATGCAATTCAAAGCAGCCTATTTGAATGGGCGAAGGGCGGCGTAGCCGATATTTTGGGAACGACGGCTTCCGTGATCGGAACACTGGCCGGACGGGTGATCAATTTTACCGTGGCGCTGGTCTTTGCCATCTATATTCTCAGCGGAAAAGAGCGCTTGAAAGGACAGGCCGTCCGCCTGATTCACGCCTGGGTGCCGGAGAAATTTTCAGAGACGGTTCTGCACGTTGGGGCTGTGTTCGGGGACGCGTTCCGGAAATTTGTGGCAGGGCAGACCATCGAAGCAATTATTTTGGGGAGCCTTTGCTTCCTGGGCATGTGGATCTTCCGTTTTCCTTATGCGCCGATGATCGGCGCACTGGTCGGAGTCACCGCCCTGGTTCCCATGCTGGGCGGCCTGATCGGCGGTTTTGTCGGTGCTTTGATGATTTTGCCGGAGAGCTTTACGAAGGCAATTTTATTTGTGGTATTTCTGGTCATTCTCCAGCAGTTGGAGGACAATCTGATCTACCCGCGGGTGGTGGGGTCCTCTATGGGGCTTCCCGCCATCTGGGTGCTGGCTGCGATTACGGTCGGAGGCAGTATGGGCGGCGTGGTCGGGATGCTGTTCAGCGTCCCGGTGGCATCGGCCCTCTACCGCCTGCTGCGGGAAGCGACCGAGTGGAAGGAGAGCAAGCTGACCGCTGATCGGCTTCACTGAGTTTCATGGGAAACTACAATATGGAGAAACAGCATTGGTTTGAGAGCATCCGGTACCGGGTGCCTGCGATCGTCGGACTGACCATTCTGATTCCGATGTTGGCGTTCCTCTTTTATACCTATCAGTCCGCCAGGGAAAATATCCTGGAAAATGCCAGACATTCTCTTTACACCAGCCTGTACGGCTCGTCGCTCCTGATGGAATCTTCGATGGAGGAAGTCCGCTCTTTCAGTAAAGACTTAAGCCGGGAGCCGGATTTGACGGATAAGATCACCGCTTATCTGTCGGAGCCCTCGGAGCGGGCGCAAAAAGAGCTGTCTTTGGCGCTGGGCCAATATGCCGGGGAGATGCGAACACTGGATCAGATTTATTTGGTGTTTGAGAAAAGTGATCTGATTCTATCCACTGATTTTGACCACAAGACGATTTCGATCAAAGAGGGCTTGGGGGAAAAGCTGTACCAGCTCGATCAAAATTATTTTTCCGGGCGCATCGAATGGTATTCCCTGCCGGTCAACGAGGCGCAGAATGATTGGCGGCTGGCCCATATCCGCCCGGTTCCGATTCCCGAACAATACGGCGGCTGTACGATGATCTGTACGCTGAAAGAAAAGCTGGACAGCACGGCCGGCACCCTGGACTATCCGGGAGTGCTGTCCGCGGTGACGGACTACCAGGGGCGGATTTTGGAAGCCTCCTGGGAGCTGGAGCATTTTTCGGAGAATTTAAAGGAACACCCGCTGTTTCAGGATGCGTACCAGCAAAACGGAAACACGGAAAGCTATATTGTGGGAGATGAGAAACCCTGCCTGGTCATGTACTATAATTCCGTCGAGAGCGGCTGGAAGTATCTGGGGGCGGTTCCTCTCTCAGAGATATTGGAGAACTTTTCCAGCCAGGCGCCGGGGTTCCTGCTGATTGTGGTTCTCGGTGTGTTCAGCATTCTGCTGGGTTCCGGCCTGCTCTACATTGGCGTCGTCCAGCCGTTAAACCGCCTGATGCGGGGAATGAAGCGGATGGAGGAAGGGGAGCTGGCTCCTTTAACCAATATCAAACAAAAAGGGGAGATCGGAGCCGTACTCCACAGCTACAACCGCATGACGGAAAAGCTCCGCCAGCTGATTGACGAAGTCTACGTCCAGCAGCTGCTCCGCAAGCAGGCCCAGCTTTCTTCCCTGCAATCCCAGATGGACGAACATTTCCTCTATAACACGATCAATACGATCTACTGCGAGGCCTGCCGGGAAAAGGCTGGGAAGTCCGCCAATATGCTGATCGTGCTGTCCCAGTATTTCCGGCTGAGCCTGGCCAAGGGGCAGGATATGGTGGGACTTGACGAGATTGTGGAGCTGATCCGGTGTTACCTGAAAATTCAGAAGATGCGCTTTGGAGATGCGCTGCGGTGCCGGATCGAGGATTTTCCGGATATGAATCAGTATGTTGCGCTGAAATACCTGTTTCAGCCCATCGTGGAGAACGCCATTGTTCACGGATTTGAGCCGAGCCGCAGCAGCCACACCGTGGAGATTGTTTTCCGAAAAGAAGAGGAATTCCTCTATTTTGAGGTAAAGGACGATGGCGCAGGCATGCCGGAGGAGACCAGACGGCAGCTGATGGAGGAGAGCGGAAATCTGAAGACAGTGGGGAACGGTTACGCCCTCAAAAATATCCGGGAGCAGATTCGGATCACCTACGGGGAGGAGGATCCGATCTTTATCGAGAGCAGAGAGGGAGAAGGGACAAAGGTCTATTTCCGGATTCCGCTTAAGAGGAGAAATGATGATGAAACGTGAATACTCTCTTTTGGTGGTGGACGATGAGAGCATCGCCAGGGAGCATGTGATGCAGGACATCGCCTGGGATAAGCTTTCGATCACGACGTTGTATGAAGCGGCGGACGGCTTCGATGCGCTGGTTCAAATGGAAGAGCACCGGCCGGATCTTGTGATTTTGGATATCAAGATGCCGGGGATGACCGGTGTGGAGCTTTTGGAGGAAATTCACCGGAGGAAATACGGGGCGCAGATTATTGCGCTCAGCGGCTACAGTGATTTTGACGCGGCCAGGCGGATGCTGGCCAGCGGCCAGGTGGTGGAATATCTGCTGAAACCGGCTTCTGAGGACGTGATGTTTGAGGCGGTCTATAAGTGTATCGCCAGGCTGGAAGAACAGGAGCGGATTGTCGACCTGCAAAGCCATCTGAGCAAAGCGGCGGCCTCGGTCCGGAGGTCGGCCGTTTCCCGTGTCCTGTTCGGCGGCCAGCCGGAGGATGAGGAAGAGACGCCGGAATTAAATACAGATTGCTATGTCCAGGCGGCGGTGCTGGCGGCGGAGCAGGAGGAACTGCTGCGGGAGGCGACCCACCGGGAACTGGAACGGGAGGGCACCGCGCTTCAATACTGCTTTTCCTGCCCGCAGCCTGGGCGGAAAGCTCTGGTTTTTTCCAGCGGGAAGCCGGAATTACAGGATGAGGTGGAGCGGATCTGCCGCCGGTTGGCAGAGGAGTCCGGCGGGTATGTGGGCTGCGGCCGGCTCTACCGCTCAGAGTATCAGCTGAATGTCTCTTATCAGGAAGCGCTGCTTGCCTATGTCAGCCGGTCCTTTATGGAAGGCGAGCGGTTCCGCAGCATCGACCGGGTGGAGCGGCGGATCGCCAATCTTCATGAACCCTGGGTGACGGCGGAAGAGATGAGAGGCTTTTTGCAGGCAGGCGACCGGGAGGCGGTTCAAAAAAGCGTGCGTCGTCTCTTGGAAAGCGCGCTGGCGGATCAAAGAGAACTGCTTTTTCAGGGGGAAAAGAACCGGCTTAACATCAGTCAAACCCGCATCTTTTTCGCCAACTTTGTGGACTCAGTGCTGCGGGACTGGCCGGAGGAAGGAAACCTGGCCGCCATTTTGGAGGCGCGGGATATCGACGAGCTTCTCCGGATCGTGGATGGGATGCTGCTCTCTTTTTGTGAGCGGCAGCAGACCGACGGCGGGGGACATAAAGCGGCCCTGGTCAGGGATGCCAAGGAGTATATCCGCCAGCACTACGCGGAGAGGCTTTCTTTGGAGCAGGTGGCCCGGCGGGTCTACATCAACCCGTCCTATCTTTCTAAGCTGTTTTCCGAGGTGGAGGGCAGCAGCTTTTCCGATACGATCGCCCAGATCCGCCTTCAAAAAGCAAAGGAGTATTTAAAAGATTACCGGTACAAAGTGTATGAGATCGCGGAACTGGTGGGGTATCCGAATGTGAAACATTTTATGCGGGTGTTTAAGAAGGTGGAAGGGATGACGCCCACGGAGTATCGGGAGAAGCAGTTGTTTCTTTAAAAATAAGTAAAAGTTCTGAATGAAAAGCCACCCCGACGGTGAAGATAAACCAAACCGCCGGGGTATTTTTTTTGCCCTGGCGGTGCCAAGTGTCAAAGATATGAAACCAAATTTCAAGATATGTTGTTTCCTTTCACAGAATTTTTCGTTATGATAAAGATGCGAAACGGAGAATTCGGAAGACTACGAGGATAGAAATGAAAAAAAAGCATTGGATGGGGCTTTTCATTCTTCTCCTGGCTGCGGCATCCTGCTCCGGCGGGGGCAGCCAGACCATGCCGGATCCCTCGGCGCAGGCCGGCGATGGGAAGAAGCAGTATGTGATCGGCGTCAGCATTCCGACCACGGACCTGGCGTTCCGGAGAACCATGTTTGAGATGGTAAAGGAAGCTTATCCGGAGGGAAATACCGACAAACGGGCGCAGGTTCTGGTTTATGACGGAAAGAACAGCCAAAAGCAGCAGAACCAGGACATCAAGGATTTGATCGAGCAGGGCGTGGACGGCATTGTGGTGGATTCCTACACAACCGAGGGAATCCTTTCCGTTATCAAATACGCCAATGAGCGGGGCGTGCCGATCATGGCTGTGGACGATCGGATGGAAACCAATTCTTCGGCGCAGGTGGTCAGCTTTGTCGGCAGCGATCACAAAAAAATGGGAAATCAGGCCGCGGAAATGCTTCTGCGGGGGCTGAAGGAAACATACCCGGAGGAAGAAACCTGGAACGTGCTGGAGCTGACCGGTATCCCCGGATCCGCCGGCGCCATGGACCGCGGGGAAGGAATCCACGAAGTCCTGGACCAGGAAGAACGGGTTCACCTGCTCGGCAGCTACAATGGTGAATTTGCTGAGGAAAACGCCGCCAGCATCATGGAGGACTGCCTTGGCGTTTACGATGAGATCCACGCGGTCATCTGTCAGAATGATCTGATGGCGGAAGGCTGCTACCGGGAGATTGAAAAAGCCGGTAAGGTCGGGGAAATCCTGATCGTAGGCTTTGACGGACAGCGCTCCGTCGTGGAAAAGATCCGGGAAGGCGGCATCTACGGCACGGTTTTAGAACCGCCGGATATGGCCGTCACAGCGGTGGAAAAGCTCTGTGATTATCTGGATGGAGAGGAGCTTTCCCCGGTCTATTATCAGGAATCCATTCCGATTTCCCCGGAGGATGCCGAACGATTCCTGAAGGAAAATCTGGCTTGGTAGAAATTTGAAGCGGTCAGGGCCCGGCAGCTTTCAAATAAATAGGCGGCAGCAACCAAAAAAAACGCCGGCAAAAAAGGATAAGGAGAGTACCAATATGAAAAAGTGTTTGGCAGTGTTTGTTTCTTTCTGCATGGCATTCGGACTGATGGGATGCGGCGGAGGAAGTGATTCGACAACAGCAGCGGCGACAACGGCAAAAGCCACCACAGCGGCGGCTACCGAGGCTACCACAGCGGCAGCCACTGAGGCCGGAGCAACGGCGGCGGAGTCCACCACGGCGGCAGCCGTACAGGGCGGTGTGGCAAAGGCAATCCAGGAACATGCCGGAGACGCAAAGGACCTGAAAGTAGCATTGAGCAACTCGATTCTGACCAATGCCTGGAGAATCCAGATGGTCAAAATTTTTGAAACCTATTGCGAGCAGTTAAAAGAGCAGGGCGTGGTATCCGAATATTATGCCACCAGCTCCGGCGACGACGCTCAGGCGCAGATCAATGAGATCAAGAACCTGATCGCAGAAGAATACGACGTGATTCTGGTGGACTGCGCTTCCTCGGCATTGCAGCCGGTTTTAGAAGAAGCGGCGGACCAGGGAATCGTTGTGGTTTCCTTTGACAATATTGTGCAGACCGACACCACCTACAGCATCGCTGTGGACGGCACCGCATTTGCGACCAACCAGGCCAAATGGCTCTGCGAGCAGCTGGGCGGCAAAGGCAATATTATTCTGGTTCGCGGCAAAGCAGGCGCCCATGACGATACGGTCCGCTGCGCCGCCTATGAAGAAGTTCTGAAACAGTATCCGGATATCAAAGTGGTCGGCGACGGCTACGGCGAGTGGGATTTCGGCACAACGGCTCAGCTGATGAACGATCTGCTGGCGAAAAATGAGGGAACCCAGATCGACGGCGTCCTGCAGCAGGGCATGGGCGAAGCGGCCATCGTAGCGGCTTTAGAGCAGCACGGCTATGATCCCGCCACGGTTCCGATCACCGGCGAGTGGACCAACGGATATTTCCGCGTGGTACAGGAAAAGAACCTGAACGCATTTATCACCGGCGTTCCTTCCTACCTGTCCGCCATGGCCATGGATGTGGCCTTGGACGTTGTAAACGGCAAGGATGTGGAGAGAAACCAGCTTCTGGATCCGCCGGTCATCGATGCCAAGGATGCGGGCAAGTGGTATCAGGCGTCCCAGTCCGATGAATTCATGCCGGCCTACACGGATGAAGCCAACAGCTGGAATATTCAGCTGGAGGACGTTCTGGAGTAAGTTACGAGACAGAAAAGCTAGAAGGATGGGGAGGCCCTCCGATCCTCCCGTGGTCAGATGCGGGCGGGAGGGGCTCCCCTTTGTGATTGAGAGGAGGTCTATTGGTGGAACAGGTTCCGATCATTTCGGCCAGAAACGTAAACAAACACTACGGCGGCGTCCATGCGCTTATCGACGCCAAGATTGATTGTTACGCAGGGGAGGTTCACGCGCTGGTCGGAGAGAACGGCGCAGGGAAAAGCACCCTGATTAAAGTATTGTGCGGGGTCGTCCTTCCGGATCAGGGGGAAATCTCCCTGAAAGGACAAACGATCCGCCTGACATCTCCGGTGGATGCGGTGAAGGTGGGGATTGCATCGGTATTTCAGGAGCTCTCCCTGCTGCCGGATCTGTCGGTGGCGGAGAACGTTTTTCTCGGCTGTGAGCCCAAAAATAAGTGGAAACTGATTGATTTCAAGGCGATGGAGACCCGGACGGCAGAGATTATGAAGGAGCTGGAATTCGACATCGACGTCCGGACCCTGGTAAAAAATCTGCCCCTGGCCAAACAGCAGTTGGTAGAGATTGCCAAGGCACTTTCAAAAAACCCGGACGTCATCATTCTGGATGAGGCCACGTCCGCCCTCGGAAGCAAAGAGGTGGAGCTTTTGTTCCGCCTGCTGCGCCGCCTGACCAAGGAAGAAGGAAAAACCGTGATTCTAATCTCCCACAAGATGGATGAGCTGGAACGGATTGCGGACCGGGCCACAATCTTTAGGGACGCCCGGTATATTACGTCCTTCCGGTGGGGGGAGATGACGAACGGAGAAATCATCGACCAGATCGCTGGGCGGAAGATCGATACGATTTTTCCGGCGAAACGGGAGAACCTTCCCGATGAACCGGTGTTGGAGCTGGAAGATGTCAGCTATAAAAACAAACTAAAACATGTAAATCTCAAGATCCGGCGCGGCGAAATCTTTGGGCTGGCCGGCTTAAGCGGCCATGGCCAGAGCGAACTTCTCGGCGTTATCTACGGCTCCGAGGCCATGGACGGCGGGACTTTAAAAATTAAGGGGGAGGCCAAACGGATCAAAAATCCCAGAATGGGCCTGGCCGCAGGCGTGGCGCTCACTCCGGCGGACCGGAAAAACGACGGCCTGCTGTTAAGCCGGGGATCCGGGGAAAATATGATGCTGACCACCTTGAAAAAGAGGAGCCGCCTCGGCGTCATCGACAGCAAGAAAGAAGAGGAAGACACCAGGCGGATGATCGAGCTTTTGCAGATCAAGCTGAGCAGCCCTTCCCAATTAGCCGGGACTTTAAGCGGCGGCAACCAGCAGAAGCTGGTGTTGGGAAAGGCAATTTTGACCGACGCGGATATTCTGCTGCTGTCGGACCCGACCCGCGGTATTGATGTGGGAACCAAATATGAGATCTATCAGTTGATCCGCCGGCTTGCAGAGAGCGGAAAGACGATTCTTTTGTACTCCACCGAGAACATGGAGCTTTTGGGCCTCTGCGACCGGGCCGCCGTGTTCCGGGACGGGGAAGTGGCGGCCGTGCTACAAGGAGAGCAGTTTACCGAGCATGAAATCTTAAAAGCCGCTCTGGGAATGGAAGAGACGGAGGTGGGAGCATGAAGGGAAAACTGAATTATATCTGGGCGAAAAACCGGGAGGCGGTGTTCGGCTATGTGATCATGACTGCGGTGGTCATTCTCTACATATCCAGCCAGAAAAACTTTTTCACCGCCTACGGAATTAAATCTACGTTTGATCAGTTTATGACGCTGCTGTTCGGGGCCCTGGCCCAGACTCTGGTTATTTTGACGGGAGGCATCGATTTGTCGGTGGGAGCCCTGATCGGCCTGACCAACACAATGACCGCTTTTCTCATGGTACCGATCGCCCATGCCCTGGGGAACGACATGCTGGGTGTGGCGGTAACTTTGTTGGTGGTGCTTGCCATCGGAGCCCTTGCTGGCTGCATCAATGGAATGTTGATCGTCTATGGACGTCTCCAGCCGATCATTGTGACGCTGGCGACTTCCTTCATCTTCATGGGAATCGGCATGTATATCCTGCCGCAGCCCAGCGGCGAAGTGGTGAGCGGTTTTACCAAGCTGATGATGGGAACCCTGACGCCGCTTAAGATACCAAAGTCCATACTGTGGCTTTTGTTTGCGGTTTTGATTCTCTGGATCCCGATCCGGCGGTCTAAATTCGGCCAGTCCGTCTATGCCATCGGCGGCAATGAAAACGCGGCCTTTGTATCCGGCATCAATGTGAACAAAACCAAGGTGAAAACTTACTTGATGGCCGGAGTCTGCTGCGCCATCGCCGGCATTCTCCTGACGGCGCAGACCACGGTGGGAGACCCGACCGGAAGCGACGGCTTTACCATGAATTCCGTGGCTGCAGTCGTACTGGGCGGCACGGCGCTCTCCGGAGGAAGAGGCAGTTTTATCGGAACCGTGGCAGGCGTGATTACCTACTCTCTGATTCTGGGGCTTTTGATCTTCTGGGGCGTCAATTCGTTCTACCAGGATATGATTAAGGGATTGATTCTGGTAGCCGCCTTGGCTATCAATGCCCTGCAAAAGCTGGAACTTCGCCGGAAACAGACGGCGTGACGGAAAGGAGAGTGGAACGCATGAAAGAAAAAACCACAGCCCAGCCGTCCGCCGGCTGGAAGGAGAAATTGAGGGGCTCTGCGGTGGCAAAAGTCTATCTGACCACAGTGCTGCTGTATGTCGTGACCTGTATCTTACAGCCCAACTATTTTTCCGGGAAATATATTTCGGATACTTTGGTGACAGCCTCTTTTCTGGGAGTTCTTGCCATCGGCCAGACCCTGGTAATTTTAACCGGAGGCATTGACCTGTCCATTATCGTAACCTTTAACCTGGCGGCCGTCATCACGACCAGCATGCAAAACGACAATCAGCTGCTTTTGATCGCTGTGCTTCTCGGCGTCAGCATTCTGATCGGTCTGATCAATGGACTGGGCGTTGTGTTTTTAGATGTACCGCCCATCGTCATGACCCTGGCCATGCAGAGTATTCTCTGGAGCGTGGTCTATCTCTACACCAACGGCCTGGCCAATGGGGCGGCTCCGGACTGGCTGCGCTTTTTGTCCACGGAATCCGTCTTCGGCGTCCGGCTGATCCTGATACTCTGGGTCGTGATTGCGGCCGGCATCACCTTTGCCCTGACCAAGACTAATTTTGGACGGAAGCTGTACGCTCTGGGAAACAGCCGCAGCGTAGCTTACTATTCCGGTGTAAACAACAGCGCAGTGCTGATTCTGGTTTATATTTTAAGCGCAGTGTTCGCCTCCCTTGGAGGACTGCTTTTCACCGGTTACCTGGGATATGCCTATATCGGCATGGGAACCCCGTATTTGATGCCGTCCATCGCCGCGGTTGTCATCGGCGGCACCTCGATCCTCGGAGGAAAGGGCAACTATGCCGGAACCGTGGCAGGCGCCATCATCCTTTATATTCTGAACGGCCTGCTGGTCAATCTGGATATGCAGGAAGGCGGCCGGAACATTATCTACGGCGTGATTATTCTGGCTGTGCTGTTCCTCTACGGCCGGGCCAAGAAGGAGGGATAAGGGTGGATCAGGAAAAAAAACGGGTTGTGGATCTGTCCCACATGCACGGAGAGGGGATGGTCTGTGAACCCTACATCGACCGGTATCAGGTGGAATGGCTGGAAAAGGCCGGCGTAGACGGCGGTCTGGCGGATCTGGAGGTGCGCCGCTGCTGCCCCCACACAGGCACCCACATAGACGCGCCGTATCATGCGCTTGCCGATGGGATCACCCTGGAGCAGGTGGATCCGCTGGTGCTCTGCGGCCCGGCTGTTGTGGTACAGCTTGCGGTGCCGGAATATTGGCATGGGATCACGAAAGAGGAGCTTCAGGACTGGGAGAAGGATCACGGGGAGATCCGGCCCGGTGATGCGGTGCTGCTTTTTACCGGGCATGCCGGAAAGTGGGAGAGAGGATACGAGGAGTTTATCGGAAAAGGCTATCCTTATCTGGATCCGGACGCCGCCCATTACCTGGCGGAGAAAAAAATCCGCCTTTTGGGCACCGAGAGCATCAATGTGGACAAAACCGGCATGGAATCCCACCGGATCCTCCTTGGAAACGGCGTGATCATCGTGGAAAATATCTGCCGCCTGGAGCAGATCGGAGCTGACCGCTGCCGGATTTTCGGCACCTTCCCGGCGGTGCGGGGAGCAAGCGGGACATGGGTCCGGCTGCTGGCTTTGGTCTAGCCGGTAGAAAAAGAGACCTGCGGCACTTTTGGAGTTTTGGATTCCAGAAGCGCCGCAGGTCTTTTGATATTTTTTTCAGCAGTACGCCGCACAAGCGCCTGTGCCCTCAGGGATTACATAAAGAGTGAACCCAGAGGATAGCCGACGAAGGCCATCACCAAGATGGCGAGGAGGGCATAGATTCCGCCCCAGACAAACATGGACTTGGCGTCGGTCCATCCGGAGCCGATGGCCACTGTGTTGACGGTACTCTGGCCGGCCGGGGTCATGTTGCATATGCCCGCGCCAAAACCTACCAGGCAGACAATCGGTGCAATACTGATGGTTCCTTCCGGGAGGGCAGTCAGCACAGAGAGCGCGACGGCGCTGACCACCGTGGTGGTCACGATATTCGAGGAAAAGTTGGTCTCAATCACTGCCCAGGCGATGAAGAAGAGAATCAGACCAATGACGGGGAGGCCGTTGGCAATGGGGCTGAGCATGTCGCTGAGCCACACTTTGATTCCGATGGCGTCGTTGGTCAGAACCGAGCCGAGCTGCGTGGCCGCTGCGGTCATTAGGATGCTGGCCCAGAGAACGCCTTTGCTGGAGGCTTCCTTAAAATTCAGAATCCGCTCACCCTTTACCTGAACGAGGAAAAGGATAATGCAGCCCAAAAGCGGAGGCATGGCGGTGGACCATCCGTTGACGGTGGCATAGAGATCCGGCAGGATGTTTTTTACCAGGCTGGGGCCAACCCAAAGGAACACGGTGAGGAACATGGTGGCCAGCACAATTTTCTCCTTGCGGTCCGCGGGAGGCACGGTGCCCCGCAGGGAAAGGGCTTTTTCCGTATTGATTGCGCCGATATCATCCGGGCGGTAGAGAAAACGGAACATCAGGATCGTCAGGACGATCAGGACGATGCCGGTGGGAATACCCATGGCCATGTACTGGAACTGATTCACGTCGTTTCCGGTTGCGGCGGTGTAGTAGCCGATGGCCATGGTGGGCCAGACATGGCCGATGGCGGTCATTCCGGAGGAAAGGCTGATGCAAAAGGCGGTTCCCATCATGATCATATTGCCGGTTTTGCCACCTTTCTTGACGTCAAGCACCTGGAAAATATCCTCCAGGAAGGGCATGAAGGCGACGAACAGAACCGAAGGGGAGATGAACAGTCCCATAAAAGTCACGGCCGCAAAGAGGAAGCAGACAAAGTGCCAGGGGCCTTTGCGCGCGATCCGGTTTGTGATAAAAGAGATGGTGCAGCGGCGCACAAAACTGGTTTGAGACAGGGGATACACCAGCATAAAAGTAAAAATCAGGAAAGCCACCGTCGTATTCCCGAAAGCGCCTTTGAAGGTGTCAGCGAAGGAAAAGCTGGGGAGGAAGCCGAGCATCAAGATGGTAATCATGCTGGGCCAGTCGATGGACACGCCGATCCACATCAGCAGGGAGCCGAAAAAGATTCCGAGGACGGCAAGGCCTTCTGCGGAAAGACTATCGTTTCCGGGGATCAGCCGGAAACCGAACATGACGAGGATGGCGGCAATCAGAAACAGATTGCTCTTTTTATTTTGGGTTAGTTTCGACATGGTTTTTCTCTTCTCCTTTTGTTTTCGCGTGCCGGGCACGCCTGGTTTCCGTAATTCGGGCTAGAAACTGCTTAAAATCCGAAAGTGCAGAGCCTCTTTAGAGAGCTGGAACATCAGCTTTTTCATGGCTGTGTCATTGAGATTCCCCCGGAGAATCAGCTCAAAAGTGACGGTCTGCTGTTCCCGGTCCATTTCCAGCAGCTGCATTTCATCCATGTTGAAGCCGTAATCTCCGATCATGGAGAGAATGGAAGACATGCTGTTGCAGGCATCGGCGCGGGTCAGGCGGATCTTTACGCGGGTGTCCGTGCTGTGGATTTCGATTCCCTCGGCCAAGGGGGAAAAGAGATCGGGGTTCCAGTCGTATAAAAGCCCGTACTGGTATTTGCGGGATACCTCGATGATCTTCCGGACCATAGCCGTGTACTCTTCCACCAGATTCGGATCCACATCCGCGGTCAGGCGGCGGATGATGTCGGCTTCCCGGTCGGCTCGGTAGATGGTGGTCTCACCGGCTTCGTATTTGGTTTTGGCAACCTCATAGGAGGTGGCCATGCGTTTTAGAAACAGCTCTTTGATCTGAGGGTCAATGGCATCGATCTGCCGGCGGATTTCTTCTAATGTCATAATGATCACTCCTAGTATAATAATGGTGCAGTCAACAAGGGCTGCTTTTCGTTCCCTGTTCCCATGGTCTCCGATCGGTTAAATCAAGGCGTTCTGCCGGAGCAGTTCCTCACGGACTTTTTTTATCTCCGCCTCGCCGGTCCGGGCCTTGACGGCGGCGGCCACACCGGCGGCATGTCCGGTGGCAAAACCGGTGCCCATCACCCGGATCGAGGCGAAGGCAACCTCATCGGCGGACACGGCGCGGCCTGCGCCGTAAAGGTTTTCCAGCTGAATGGACCTTAAGGCGGAGAGAGGGATGTCGAAATAGGAACCCTTTTCGACCGGAATATATTCCCCCATTTTATTGGGATCCCGGTGAATCTCCGGCATCCAGCCGCCTCGTGCGACTGCATCCGGCCGTTTTACGGCTCTAACCACGTCCTCGCCGGTCAGGGTGTAAAGTCCTACCATCTTCCGGCCTTCCCGGATTCCCAGGGCGGGGCCGGTGCTGACCAGACGGCAGCGCTCCAGGCCCGGCATGTACTTTCTGAAGGCTTCCACATAGGCGAGGGCTTGCTTTCTGCCGTCCCGTTCCGCATCGGACAAGGTCTTGGCATCCAGATTTTTTAACACAATACTGGGAAGAAGGGCAAAGCCGAAATCTTCTTGGTCCCGGCGGAGGATATAACCTTTCTCCTTGGTTAAGTGTTTCATCCCGTCCGATTTTGCCTTAAGAATTGCCTTTTCAACGGCCGAGGGAGAAATGTCCGCGTCTTTGTCAATCTGGTCAATCCGCGCGGAAAGCGTGGCCACCTGCGTCTGGCCTTGATGATTTCCCCAGACGGTGGGGGCTTGGGAGAGGAAAGCGAGATTGGCGTCCCCGCTGGCATCGACGAAGGCGCCGGCCTCTACCTCGAAACGTCCGGAATCATCGGCGCACTCAATCGAAAGGAGCCGGGTACCCTCCGTTTTGGCCCCGATCACCTGGCAGTGGAAGAGCAGCTCTACGCCAGCTTCTTCCGCGATATCGTCCAGCGCAACCTTTAAATATTCCGGGGAAAATTTGATTGTAAGATTGCCGGACGCAGTGACTCCGTAACGGGTATCCTGTCCCAGACGGGCCAGATGCCCCAGAACCTGGTCGCATACACCGCTCACAACTTTGATTCCGCCGCTGCCGCTGGCATAGACGCCGGCAAAAGCGGTTACCCCTGAGTTGGTGGCTTCTCCCCCCAGATAGGCGGCTCTCTCCAACAGCACGGTTCTGGCGCCTGCCTGGGCTGCCCCCACGGCGGCCGCGATGCCGGCGACACCCCCGCCTACGACAGCGACGTCATAGGAGAATCTTCTAGTCATTCTCTACCTCCTGAAAATCAATACAGATTTTTTTCATATCATGATATTTATAAAAGGATTATAGAAAAGGAATTGCTATTTGTAAAATATTTAGTTATGATAGAATCTATAGATGTCAACTATAGATTGAGCCGGATGTTAACCGGCAGAAGGAGAAGAGATGCACTTACAGCAGCTAAAATATGTTGTAAAGGTCAGCGAGATGGGAAGTTTTTCCCATGCTTCCAAGCTTCTGTATATTTCTCAGCCCACCCTTTCCCAACAGATTGCAAGTTTGGAGGAAGAATTGGGGGTTAAGCTGTTTTTGCGGCATTCCCGGTCGGTCGGTTTGACCGAGGCGGGGCGGGAATATGTCCAGTATGCCCGAAAGATCCTAAACGATTTAGAGGCATTGGAAAATTCGATGAAGAACTATTCCAGCCTCCAGAAAGGGACGCTGACCGTTGGATTATTGTGGATTTTCGGCTATCTTGGCCTGTCGGAGCTGGTCTCCGGTTTTTTAGACGTGTTTCCAAATATTGATCTGAAGGTGAAGGTGAATGGAAGCAGTAAGCTGCTGGAAATGCTGTATCAGAGAGAGGTGGATGTGATTTTTGTGATTGGGTCGGAGGGGCTGGAGCAAAAGTTGGATCTGGTATCCCAGCAGATTATGGAAGACCGGTACGGAGTTATCGTTTCTAAAGAAAATTCTTTGTCGAACCGGGAACAGCTTACTGCCGAGGATTTGGATGGGGAGCGCCTGATCATGCCTTCGCGGGATTCTGCTTTCCGCCCGCAGCTGATGGATCAATTGCAGGCGAAGCGGATTCAGCCCTACATTGTCTGTGAATCGAGCCATAACGATGTAAATATCCAATTAGTCAGCCAGAATCTGGGAATGGCTTTTATGTCCCATAGGCTGGCAAAGGCATCGGACAACGGGAAATTCCGGATTGTCCCTTTTGTCCCGGAGATGAAGCTTAGCATCCACTATGTGGTTTTAAAGAGCATGACGGACTACCCGACGGTCCGCGCCTTCCAACAGTATATGGACGGCAGCGGTCTTCTTCCGGAGTCCGCTACAAGGCGCCCTCATAAATCTTGATCCAAAAGCAGGCGCCGCCTTCCGGCCGGTTTCCTGCCTTGACCGTTCCGTTTTGGGCCTGAAAAATCATTCTCGCCAGAGAAAGCCCGATGCCGAAGCTTTCCTCTCCGGCATCCTTTCCCCGGTAAAACCGTTCAAAGATATGAGGAAGGTCCTCCTTTTGAATGCCGGGGCCGTCGTCGCAGATTTCTAACTCCGTGAACACGGCGGTGCGCCGGGCCGTGACCCAGATATGGCCGCCGGCCGGAGTGTGCTCCATGCAGTTTTTCAAAATATTGCCGACTGCCTCCCGGCACCAAAGAAAATCGCCTGGGAAAACAGCGTCGGGAAGGCAGGAGAGGGAGAGTTCGATCCCCTTTAATTCCATGGGAACCGCCAAGGGTTCCGCTGCCGCGCGGGTCAGCTCCGCCGCATTCACTGGCTTTTTCTCAAACACAATGGTTCCGGCCTCGATTTTGGACATTTTTAAAAGCGTGGTGATCAGCCAGTCGATCCGCTCCAGCAAACGGCGGGAATCCCGAATCAAAGCCTGGCGTTCCTGCTCGGCGCATTCTTCCCTTTGAAGCCTGGCGACGATTAACTGCAAGGCGGTCAGCGGGGTGCGGAGCTGATGAGAGATATCGGCCATGGCTACAGAAAGGCTTTTTTTGTCCTCAGTCAAAATCTCAGCCTGCTCTTTCAGTTTGCCGATCATTTTCTGGAGCTCATCCTGAAGAACGGCAAATTCTCCCTCCTGATATTCGGCGAGGGAGAGGGCCTGTCCGTGGAGGATTCCGTCCAGCGCCTCGGAAAGCTTTGCCATGCGCTGGTAGCGCAGATGGGTGAAAAGGAGAAAAAGTACGGTCAGCGCCGCACAGGCGGCAAGGGTCAGAAAACCGGCGTTTCCGAAGAACCGGAAGGAGAGTGCGGAAGCCGTTGCCGCGGCGGCAAGGCAGAAAACAACAAAAAGTTTCCATTCTTTATTTCTTCTCACGGTGTCTCACCTGCCTTATAGCCGAGTCCGCGGATCGTGTGGAGGATCGTGGGATTTTGGGGATCGTCCTCGATTTTGTCCCGGAGACGTTTGATATAGACCGTCAGTGTGTTGTCGTTGACGTACTCGCCGGAAGCATCCCAGATTTCTTCCAGCAGCCGGTTTCTGGAGAGAACCATTCCTTTGTTGTGGAAAAAGAGAAGGAGCAGCCGGTATTCCAGCGCGGACAGGAACAGTTCCCTTCCGTTTTTGGTCACAGTTCCTTTCAGAAAATCTACCCGCACGCCGCCGATGGTGATGGCGGACTCCGTCTGTCCGTAGCGGCGCAGCACATTGCGGATCCGGGAGATCAGTTCCAGGGGACGAAACGGCTTTGCAATGTAGTCGTCGGCCCCCATGTCAAAACCCGTGACAACGCTCATCTCATCGCCGGAGGCCGTCAGAAAGATCACGGGAACCCGGTGTTTCTTCTTGGCTGCCGCGCAGACCGGATAGCCGCTGCCGTCCTCCAGGGCGATGTCTAAGAGCAGCAGGTCAAAGTTTTCGTTATCTAAAATTTTAAGCGCCTCGGCCTGGCCGGAAACCGCGCGGACCGAGAAGCCCTCTTCCGTGAGGAGAAACGTCAGGTTTTCTACGATGCTTTTGTCGTCTTCTGCCAATAGGATTCGAAACATGGCTGCCTCCTGAAATTGATTTTTGTTATCCTTGCGGGAAGGGTCAGCTTCTCCATTCGATCATTTCATCCACTTTTTTTCTGGGCCTGGCGGCGGGAGCCTCATCGGCATAACCGATTGCCATGGCTGCGGCCAGCCCTTCCGTCTGCAGCCAGCGGCATAATTCCGGCTGGGCAAAGTAGGTGTCGCAGATCCAGAGACTTCCAAGTCCCAGACCGGCGGCTGCCAAAGTCATATTTTCCAGGGCGGCTCCGATGGACTGCACATTGCAGATTTCGGAGACCCGCTCCTCCACGGTCAGAGTTTGGCTCAGGGAAAGCCCCAGCGTATGGATGCAAAAGATCACGGCAGGAGCCTGCCGCATAATCTCCAAGGTGTACGCTGCGCCGCCCAGGTGCCCTGCGCTCTCCGGAAGCAGAGGGGAGATCCGTTCTCGTTCCAGACCTTGCCGGAACACTTCCAACATTTCTTCCTTTGCGTTCCCGGTCACGACCGTGAATTTCCAGGGCTGCCGGTTTTTTGACGACGGCGCCAAGGCGCCGGCTTGAATGATCTCTTTGATCATGGCTTGGGGCACGGGTTTTTCTTTATATTTACGGATGCTGCGTCTCTCTGCGATTTCGGAAATCATGGGATGCCTCCTAAAGGAATGTTGTAATGGAAAAGGTTTTCTTGGAACCGGCCTCAGGCAATCTGCCTTTCTTAGATTCTATTATCTGCCTGGGGAAAAGTCAAATCAAACCGATATCTCCTTTCAACGGTTCGACAAATTGAAAAATTCATAGGCCTGATTTTCCCGGTTGTTCTTGCCAAGGAGAAGCGTTCTATGGTAAGATAAAAGTTACCATTTCATCCCGCCGGAAAGAAACCTTCCGCCGGGCAGCAGAAATGCGCAGGGGAATATGCCGGCCCTGGCTGACAGATTCCGCCGTTTTACGCGCCAAGGCGCGCAGGAACGGTTTGATGGAGAAGGAGGCACGTTTTGGACCTTTTTGACTATATGCGGGAGACAAAAAAGGAAAAAGAGTCGCCGCTGGCATCACGCCTCCGTCCGACAACCTTGGACGAAGTCGTCGGCCAGCGACATATTTTGGGGAAGGACAAGCTGCTTTACCGGGCTATTGCCGCGGACAAGCTGAGCTCCCTGATTTTTTACGGACCGCCCGGAACCGGAAAGACCACCCTGGCGAAAGTGATCGCCAATACGACGAAAGCCAACTTCGAGCAGATCAACGCCACCTCCGCTGGAAAAAAGGATATGGAGGCGGTGATTGCCAAGGCAAAGGATGATCTGGCGATGTACGGCCAGAAGACAATCCTGTTCATCGATGAGATCCACCGTTTTAACAAGGGGCAGCAGGATTACCTGCTTCCGTTTGTCGAGGACGGCACGGTGGTCTTAATCGGAGCCACCACCGAGAATCCGTATTTTGAGGTAAACCGGGCCCTGATTTCCCGGTCCATCATCTTTGAGCTGAAACCACTTGCCGTGGAGGACATCGAGGAGATCCTGCGGCGCGCGGTCTATGATGAGAAAAAGGGAATGGGAGCTTACCACGGTGAGATCGATCCGGATGCTCTGCATTTCCTTGCAGATATCTGCGGCGGGGACGCCCGCTCGGCGTTAAACGCTGTGGAGCTGGCGCTTTTAACGACGCCGCCCTCCGAGGATGGAAAGATACACATCACCACGGCGGTGGCGGAGGAGTGCATACAGAAGCGAAACGTCCGGTACGACAAGGACGGCGACAACCATTACGATATCATTTCCGCTTTTATCAAAAGCATGCGGGGATCCGACCCGGACGCCTCGGTTTACTATCTGGCGCGGATGATCTATGCCGGCGAGGATCCAAAGTTTATCGCCCGCAGAATCATGATCTGCGCGGCGGAGGATGTGGGAATGGCAGACCCCAATGCAATGGTGGTGGCTTCGGCCGCCGCCCAGATCCTGGAGAGGGTCGGTATGCCGGAGGGGCGGATTCCGCTGGCCGAGGCGGCGGTCTATGTGGCTACGGCCCCCAAAAGCAACGCCTCCTACATGGCCATCAATCAAGCCATGAACGCGGTGGAAAACGTGCAGGTAAGCTCTGTCCCGCCGCATTTACAGGATTCCCATTACAGCGGCGCGGCTCAGCTGGGGCGCGGCAAGGGCTACCAGTATGTCCATGACTATCCTGGCCATTATGTGCGGCAGCAGTATCTTCCGGATGAGCTGGCCGGCACGAAATTCTTTGAGCCGGGGGATAATGGGTATGAAAAAGAATTAAAAAAATATATGGAATTCTGTCAGAAACTGTAGTAATATAAAACGGGTAGGTGAGCGGAATTGAAGGAAGGCATCAGCCGCCTGGCGAGGGGAATCGTAGATACGGAAGTTCCCCGTCTGGCACTCTTACAGCCGAATATTGAAGAGGTCATCGCATATGGCCGGATTCATCAAGGCGATATTCGCATCAACAGCGAAAATCGGCTTGCTTTTCGTGGTCTGGTGTATTCCAGCGACCGCAGAGTCGCGTTGAAATCCGGGTTTTTTACCGGGGAGAGCGCGCTGATTTCCTACGATGTGGACGCCAGGCACCTGGAGGAGGGGGAATCCATCAACGGAGCCTTCTTCCTGGTCAGCAACGGCGGCGAATACACGATTCCTTACCGGTTTACCGTACAGGTGGCGGCGGCGTCCCGCTATGGCCAGCTGAAAACCGTGGAACAGTTTGCCCAGATGGTGCAGGCGGAGCCGGATACGGCTTTGCGTCTGTTTGACTCCGATGAATTTGCGCGCCTGCCGTTTTTGCAGGACTTGCCGGCCAGAGCCATGTATGACGGCCTCTGCCGGGGCGGTTCAAGGAGGAATGCACTGGAGGAATTCCTCGTGGCCGTAGGGGCCAAAGAAGGGGTCCGGATTTCTGCGGATTCCACGGCCAGACATTACACCGGCACCGGGGAGGAGCTGATCGACCGGCTGACCATCACCAAAAATACTTGGGGATATTTGGCTTACCGGATCAGCTGCGACGCAGATTTTCTCGTGACGGAAAAAGAAGGGCTGACCGACGCGGATTTCGTCGGCAATACCTGCGAACTGAATTACCGGATTTTGCCGAAAGCCCTGCATACCGGAACGAATTACGGAAAAATTACGATTGCCGGGGTTTATGGAAAGATCGAGCTTCCGGTTGTGGTGGAGGTGGCGTCCGACGGGGCGGAACGGGAGAAGAGAAACCGGTTCCGCCGGCATATGGCCGCCTACATTGAGGCGGATTTGGACCGCCGGGCCGGGCATTACGAGGAAGGGCTGCTGCTAAACCGGATGCAGAGCGCCTTAGATGCGATGGCCGAGATCAAGGCGCCGGATACACAGAGGAAGCTTTGGCAGATTGAGCTTGCCATGTTCCGGGACCGCAAAGAACTGGCCGGCCGGCTTTTGAATGAGCTGCAGCCGGAAGTCCAGAAGCATCGGATTGAGGATGTGGATTCCTACTGCTATTTCCTCTACCTGCAGATGCTTTTGATCGACAGCTGGGAGTTGAAAGAACGGCTCCTGAAGCTTTTAGAAAAATATCAGGAGCGGGGCCAGGGAACCCCGGTCGTCACCATGCTGCAGATGACCATGGACGAGAGCCTGCGGAACCGGCCGGAGGAATCGTTAGAAAGGATGCGCGAGTTTTACCGGAAAGGGCTTCGCAGTCCTTACCTTTATCTGGAGGCCTGCCGGATCTACAATGAAATCCCTGATGTCCTGCGGAGGCTAGATGCGTTTGCCCTGCAATCCCTTTGGTTCGGCGCAAAGCATGAGTATCTGAATGAAAAAGCGGCGGCCCATGTGGCGGATCTGTCCGTCTCGGAGACCGGTTTCCGGCCGGAACTGTACCGGGTGTTGAAGGCTTTTTATGAGAATCACCCCTCCGAGGCTCTGCTTCATGCGATCTGTTCGATTTTGATCCGGGGAAATCAGAGGAAAAAAGAGTTTTTCCCGTGGTTTGCCAAGGGCGTGGAGGCCGACGTAAGGCTGACCCGCCTCTATGACTATTACTTGTATACGTTGCCGGAGGACTTTGAGGGCCCGCTGCCCCAGGTCGTCCTGCTGTACTATTCTTACAACAGTCCGTCGGACGTGCCTTCGAAGCTGCGCCTTTACCGGAATGTGATGGAGAATTTCGAGCCTGACAGCCTGATGTCCAGAGCCTATGAACGGCAGATCCAGCAGTTTACGCTGGAGCAGCTGTTGGCCGGGAGTGTGGACGGCTCTCTGGCTGTGATGTACCGGAAACAGTTGTTTCCGGAGATGGTGGATGAGAAGATGGCCCGGATTTTGCCGGACGTCCTAAAAACCTGCCGGATCGCTGTGGACAATCCGAACCTGCGCCATGTGGTCGTGGTGTACGGGGAGCTGAAAGAAGAGAAGATGGTGCCGGTCCGGGACGGCGCGGCCTATGTTCCGGTCTACTCCGACGGCTGCCGTCTGCTGTTCGCCGACGCCTACAGCAGCCGCTATGCCGGGGTGCCTTTTACCTGCACGCCGCTTTTTGATGACAGCGGCGAATTATTGGCCCGGTGCCGCGCGATCTATCCGAATCATCCGATGTTAAAACTGGCCCGCTGCAATGAGCTTTTGGAGACGGCGGAAAATGACGAGGACGGAGCTTCCCTGCTTCAGGAGGAGCTGGAGGTGCCCGGCGTCCACCCGCTGTACCAGAAAAAACTGACGGCCGGGATTATCCGCTATTTTTCCCACAAGGACACGGAGAGCGGGGATGAGCTCTTGGCCTGTGTGAAAAATCCTTTTGTCAGCCGAGAGGACCGGATTCACCTGATCGAGGTTTTGATTGACCGGGAGTATCTGGCCGAGGCCTTAGGCCTGATCCGGACATATGGCTATGAACAAATTCAGGTTCCGCTGCTGTTAAAGCTGTGCAGCAGGACCATTCAGAATACCTCTTATCAGAACGAAGAATTTTTGCTGGAACTTTCCTATTACCTGTTTCAGCGCGGACAGGCGAATGACACGGTCCTGTCTTATCTTTGTCTCTATTACAATGGACTCAGCCGGGATATGTTGGTGCTTCTGCGCCGCGGGGCGAGCCAGCGGGTGGAGACCGGAGATTTGCCGGAGCGGCTTTTGGCTCAAAAGCTTTTTACCGGCGAGCGCGGGCATCTGGACGATGTGTTCCAGATGTACCTGAAAAAGGGACCGACGGATAAACTGTTGGTCAACGCCTATTTTGTGGTGAAGTGCTATGGCTATTTCATGAAGGAAGATAAGGTGGAGGAAGAAGTTTTCCGCCATATCCGAGATATCGTGAAGAGCGAACTGTTAGCCGGCAGCGTGCCGGTGATCTGTCTGCTTGCCATGACCAAATATTTTTCCGGCCAGCCGGAGCTTTCCGACGAAGACCGGACTCTTGGCCAGGAGATGGTGACCCGTCTCTACCACCGGGGAATGGTATTCCCGTACTTTAAGAAGCTGGGCCGGATGTTTTCTCTGCCGGATGAGCTGATGGACAAGACCATTCTGGAATACCGGGGAAATCCGGATGCCGTGGTGGAGATTTTATACCGCATTCTCCCCGACGGGGAGGAAAATCCCATGGTGCGTGCCGAGATGGCCCAGTGTTATCAGGGGATATTCGTCAAATCTATCTTGCTGTTTTCCGGGGATATCTTGGAATATGAGATTTGGGTGACGGCCGGCGGAAGCCGAGAGTTGGCGGAGCGCGGAAAACGTAAGGCAGACATGCCGATGGCCGGGGCCAACCGGTTCCAGGAGCTGAACCGCTTAGTGGAAGGCTGCGCCGATCCGACGCATGAAGAGTGGCAGAAGGCTGTGTTAGGCTACGCCGAAAAAGAGGCGCTGATCGATACGTTATTTACCACAATATAAAAAGGAATATTACATAGGAATCCAAAAGGAATTTCCGATGTAATAGAAAAGCAGCAAGATTTGCAGTGAGATGGGAGGAGCCCCGTGGAGGGATTGTTATTAGGAATTGATTTATGTGATGATTACAGTCAAATCAGCTGCTTCCGCCCTCTGGACATGGAACCAGAGCCAGTGGCTCTGGGGGACGATACTTCCTCCGGCTTGATACCGACGGTAATCTGCAAGAAAAAAGGAGAAGATGCCTGGTATATCGGCGAGGAAGCCTACCGGCTGGCCCTGTTCGGCGGCGGTACGATGGTGGATAAATTGGTGAAGCTGGTCCGCAAGGAGGGGTACGCCACCATCGAGGGAGTCCGCTATATGGCGGAGGATCTTCTGCGGATCTACCTGGAGAAAATATTGGAACTTCCGAAGAAGAAATATGGTACGGAAGAGATCGAGAGCCTGGTTTTCACGGTACAGGATCTGGAAGGGCATTTTCTGGATAAACTGATTCAGGTCGCTGAGTCCTGCAAGGTGGCGAGGGACACGGTGCATGTGTTAAGCCATACCGAAAGTTTTATCTATTATGTGATCAGCCAGAAAAAGGATGTCTGGGCGAACCAGACCTGTCTTTTAGATTTGACGGAGGACGGCCTTCATTATTATGAGATGCGGGTGATCCGGGGCAGGAAGCCCCAGGTCATCGAGGCGGAACATGAGAAACTGGAGGAGAGCTTCAGCCTGGACGTGCTGGACACGCCGGCGGGAGAACACCTGGCGGACACGATTTTGACCGCCTGTGCCGACCGGCTCTTTAAAAAGAAGATTATATCCTCGGTCTTTTTGACCGGCAAGGGATTTATGACCAGCGACTGGGCGCCGGAATTTCTGAAAGTTGCCTGCAACCGGCGCAAGGTGTTTGCCGGACAGCATCTGTTTGCAAACGGCGCGGCCTATGTGGCCTTTGACCTTTTGCAGGAGGATACGGCCTACCCTTATATCTGTATCTGTGAAGGACGGATTCGCTCCACGGTCAGCCTCTACGCGGTATACGGCGGGCGCAAGGAGCAGGTGGTGCTGGCGTCGGCGGGCAGTAATTGGTACGAGGCCAAGTCTTCGGTGGAATTCATCGTGGACGACACGGCGATGCTGGATTTGACGGTGGCGCCGGTGGGAAGCCAGAGGGTGGAAAAGGTCAGTATTTCCCTGGACGAATTGCCCGCCCGGCCCAATAAGACGACGAAAATAGAAGTGATCGTTTCGTTTTCCGACGAGCGGTGCATGACCGTGCGAGTGGTGGACAAAGGCTTTGGAGAGCTGTTCCCGGCGACGGGGAAAGTGATACGCAGAGACTTCTTTATCTCATAATCAGTTATTTTTAGAAAGGAGGCGGCCATGAGCGGATTGATTCTGTGCAACAGCAGACCGGTGAAAAACCCGTATTATGTGGAAGAGATGGGAATTCATCTCTATTCCGGTGAAGAACTGAGTTATTTTATCTATCACAATCTGATGCTCATCGGCGATGACTTCCTGGATGAGAGGTTATTCCGATTTATTGGCCAGGAGTTGGGGATGACTGGTCTGGAAACGAAGCTCCGGAAATGGGCGGGGCAAGCGGACCAGGCGGAACTGCTCCTGGTGATTTTGCAGGATATCCATTATTACAGCAGCGCGGAACTGTTTGCCTTCAAGGAACAGCTGGACCGCCTGGCCAAGTCGAGTGCGGCGGAACAGATGAAGGCGAAGGCTGACTATCTGTTTTCCCTGCGCCAATATTACGGGGCTCTGCGGCTGTATGACAAGATATTCACGCTTCGAAATGACGAGCTCATAAGCGAGGGGTTCCGCGGAACCGTCTGGTTTAATAAGGGCTCGGCGCTGGCTGGGATTTTTTCGTTTGACCAGGCGGCGGAATGCTATATCCGGGCTTACGAACTGCTCCAGAATGAGGAGCCGCTTCGGAAGCTGTTTGAACTGCATCTTCTCGATGAGCTGGTTAAAATACCGGAAGGGCTGATGGACCATATCCCGGCGGAAACTCAGTTTAATTGGAAGACAGAATTGGAAGAAAAGAAAAAAAGAGCCCGCTTTACCGGCCGGGCCGCGGAGGCGGAGGCGCTGATGGAAAAGGATAATATCCGTCGCGCCGCCGGCTTACAGGCACTGGTCCGGAGGTGGAAATCGGAATATCAGAGGAGTCAAGGATGACAAACAAGAATATATTTTTTATAGGATTCATGGGAAGCGGCAAGACAACGGTCTCGGCGGCTTTCGGAAAAACATACGGCAAACAGGTGTTGGAGCTGGACGATGAGATTGTGGCGAGAGACGGACGCAGCGTCCGGGTGATCTTTGAGGAGTCCGGCGAAGAGTATTTCCGCGATTGGGAGTCCCGGATGCTTCGGGAGATCACGGACGGCAGCGACACCATCGTCTCCTGCGGCGGCGGAATCGTCATCCGGGAGCAGAACATTCGGACCATGAAGGAAAACGGTTTCATCGTCCTGTTGAAAGCCAGCCCGGAGACCACCTTCGAGCGGGTGAAAAATGAGAAGACCAGGCCAATCCTGAATGGCCATATGAATGTCGAATATATCGAGCAGCTGATGAATAAACGAGCCCATGCCTATCAGGAGGCAGCGGACGTCGTGGTGGAGACCGACGGCAAGAGCGTCGAGCAAGTGGTGAGGGATGTGTATGAAAGTATCCATCGGGCAGGACAGTCATCGATTTGATGAGGAGAATGCGCCGGGGAGCTGCCTGCTGGGCGGCGTCCTCTTTGAGGGAGTTCCGCCTTTTTCCGCCAACAGCGACGGGGACGTGGTGCTCCATGCTGTGACCAATGCGGTTTCCGGCATTACCTGCCGGAATATCCTGGGACCAGTGGCCGACTGCATGTGCCGGGCCGGAATCCGGGACAGCCGGGCGTATCTCGCGGAAGCGCTGAAAGATTTGGAACGTCTTGGGCATCGGATCAGCCATCTTTCCCTTACGATCGAGGGGAAGCGGCCGAAGATCGGACCGAGGACGGAGGAGATGCGCGCTTCGCTGGCCGCGCTTTTGGGTATCCGTGAAGACTCGGTTGGAATCACCGCCACCACCGGAGAGGGACTGACGGACTTCGGACGGGGGCTGGGCGTCAGCGTGTTTTGCATTTTAACGGTAGAATAGGAGGCAGTGATGAAAGTAGAAGCAAGAGGTAAAATCAATCTGACCCTGAATGTGCTGGGGCGCCGGGAGGACGGCTATCACGATCTGGAACTGATCTTTCAGCCGATTTCCTTAAGCGATATTCTGACGGTGGAGAAAAAGGCCGAGCCGGGCCTGGAATTCACCTGCACCGTGAAGGAACTGGAGAATGAGGATAACCTGGTGTACCGTACCTACGAGCGGCTTTTGGAGCATTATCCGGGCATCGGCGGTCTGCGGGTTCATCTGGAAAAGAAAATTCCTTACGGGTCCGGCCTGGGCGGCGGGAGCGCTGATGTGGCGGCCTTGATCCGGGCCGTCAATCAGATGTTCGGTTTGCAGTTGGGCCGGAAAGAAATGATGGAGCTGGGCAAAGGCCTGGGCGCCGACGTACCGGCCTGTATGCTGTCCCGCGCCGCGGTGGGGACCGGGATCGGAGATCAATTATCGCTGATTGACACGGAGATGGAATACCCCTTGCTTTTATTGCAGCCAAAGGAGCCTTTCAGCACGGCCGCCATGTACCAGAAGTTGGACGAGACGCCGGGCCTGTCCCAGGAATATCTGACCGAACAGGTGAAGCGGGGGCTGGAGACCGGGAATCTTTCGGAGATCTGTGAGAATCTTTACAATGTGTTTGAGGAGGCTGTCCCGGACAAGGACCGCCTGCAGGAGCTGAAAGCCCTGCTGGTGGAGTACGGCGCTTCGGCCAGCCTGATGACCGGGTCCGGATCCTGTGTCTACGGCATCTTTAAGGATGCCCCGATGCGCGACCGGGCGTTTGAGGAATTAAAGAACGACTACGAGGTTTATGCCTGCGAGGCGGTCAACCGATGATTCGTCTGATCGCCTTGGATCTGGACGGAACCACTCTTCGCAGCGACGGAAGCTTGTCGGGACGCACCAGGCAGGCTCTCCGGGCGGCGATGGATCAGGGCGTCCATGTGGTGGTGGCCAGCGGCCGTTCGTTCCATTCCCTGCCGACCTGCCTAAAGGAGATACAGGGACTCGAATATGCCATCAGCTCCAACGGGGCGGCGGTAAGCCGCCTGACCGACGGGGCCCTGCTTTACCGGAATTGTATGGAAGAGGCGAAGGTGCTGGAAATCCTTGACCTGATGGAGTCTTATCCGGCTGCGCTGGAGGGCTTTGTGGACGGGATCCCCTATGCAGGCCGAGCTTATGTGGAGAACCCGGCTGCCTTTGGGGCGCCTCCGGGTTCTTTTCCATATATTCGGAGAACCAGAAGGCCGGTGGACGACATCCGGGAGTTTTTACGGGAGAACCGCACGCGTCTGGACGCAGTGGATATCCTGGCTGCCGACGCCGGATTTAAGCGGGAGATCGAAGAAAAGCTGGCGGCCCTGGGGGGCCTTTATGTGACCTCCTCCGTGCCTCATCTTGTGGAGATCGGCAACCGGACGGCGGGGAAAGCCTCGGCCCTGGCCTGGCTGTCCCGGTTTCTTGCGATTCCCCAGGAGGAGATTTTAGCCTGCGGCAATGCGGAGAACGATCGGGATATGATCCTTTATGCAGGGACCGGCGTGGCGGTGGGTAACAGCCCGGAAAGCTTGCAGGCGGCCGCGGACCTGGTCACGGAGGATAACGACCACGATGGTGTCGCCGCCGTGATCGAGCAGGTGGTTTTGGCATAAGGATTGGCGGTGAAAGCCGCATTTTGCAAAGTCGCATACAGAGATTTTAGGAGTGATTCCATGGGAAAAGAAGCAAAGACCAACGCGATGCGTTTGCTGGAAAAAAATAAGGTGGAGTACAAAGCGTATTCCTACGAATGCACGGAATTTACCGATGGGATTCAGATTGCGGATACCTTGGGCCTGCCCCATGATCTGGTCTATAAGACGTTGGTGACTGTCGGGAAGAGTAAAGAGCACTACGTATTTGTGATCCCGATTGAGGCGGAACTGGATCTAAAGAAAGCGGCTAAGGCGGCCGGAGAAAAGTCCATCGAGATGCTCCCTTTAAAAGAGCTGACTCCTTTGACCGGCTATGTCCGGGGCGGCTGTACCTCCATTGGCATGAAAAAACAGTTCCCGACCATCGTGGACGTCTCGGCGGAGGCCAGGGAGAAGATCGTGGTCAGCGGAGGAAGGCTGGGCAGCCAGCTGGAATTAAAGCCCGGCGATCTGATCCGCGTGGCGCGGGCGAAGACAGCCGACGTGGTGGTGGAATAGAGACGGATTTCCCGGCGGCCGGATGAAGTTTCCGGGAAATCGGATCAAGGGGAAAGGGGGAGGCGGAAGAATGTTTTGCAAAAAATGCGGATCGGAAATTCCCGATGGAAGCAAGGTTTGTCCGGCCTGCGGGAATCCCCTGGCGGGGAAGGGCGGTAAAAAGCCGCCGAAGAAAAAGAAAAGCCTGACCGGATGGATTGCGGCGCTCTCGGTCCTCCTGGTGCTCTCAGCCGCAGCCCTGACGGGTTCTTTGGTGCTGCTGTTTCAGCAGGAGGGAGCGGAGGACGTGGATGCGACTGTCCCGGCGTCCTACTTGAATGAGGCCGGCTTCCGGAAGCTGTTCGGCGTGGAGGAGACCAGCGAGACGGCCGCGGAAACCTCGGAGGTGCCTTTGGAGATCAGTGGCTTTTCTATCCCAAATCCACTGCTTCCGACGGAGACAACGGCTACCACAGCGCCTTCAACGGCGGCAGCGGCCGGCGATTTTATCTTTCCGGACAGCAATTCCACTTATCTGGACCGGGCCGAATTGGAGGCTTTGACGCTGGAACAGCTGCGGATTGCCCGCAATGAGATCTATGCCCGTCTGGGGCGCACGTTTGATGATCCGGAGCTGCAAAATTACTTTAACAGTAAAAGCTGGTACGTGGGAAAATATACCCCGGCGGAGTTTGATTCCTATGGGGATTCGATTTTAAATGAATTTGAGCTCGCGAATTCCAGGCTGATTTTAGAAGTGGAAGAAGCGAAAAAACAATCGTAAGGAGGGGCGGAGATGTTTTGCAGAAAATGCGGCGCGCCTCTTGCGGAAGGGGCAAGATTTTGTAAAAAATGCGGAATCCCGGTTTTGACGACAAGCGAACCGGATCTGTCCGGCAGGCAGACGGACCGGGGCATATGGCCGGAGAACGGAGGAAATCCGAATGATCCGCAGGATTCCGGAAAGAAATCCCGCGGCGATCGGAAGGATCCCGGTAAAAAGACAAAAAAGGAGCGGAAAGGCTTCAGCGGAAAACAGATTGCCGCCTGTGTGATTTTACTGCTGCTTACCGTCGCCTCCATCGTGGGAACATTGGTCACGGTGAAGCGTTTGGCGGATCCGGAAAGGGCGGCACGGCGGTATTTGGAGGCATTGCTGACCGGCGATGTCGGGGCCGCATACGGAATGCTTGATTTTTCCGATGTCAGCGACGAGCTTTTGGAGTTTTTGACACCGGAGGTATTTGCCCGCACCATGCCGGCTCAGGAGTCGATCGACGCCGGGTTAACCGGGGACGTAAAATGGATGAAGACCTCGGAAATCCGAAATCGAATGGGGGGGAATGCCGAGGACGAGGATCATCGGTTTTATACTTTAACCTGGAAGGAAAAAGGAAGCCGGGAACCAGGCGAAGTTTCGGTGATGCTGGTACGGCAGGAAGAAAAGAAATGGGGAATCTTTCCGGTCTGGAAGGTGGACGCCAAAGCGTTGCAGTTTGAGCCGATTCTCCTGAGTGCGCCACAGGGGGTTGCCCTGACCATCGATGGGCACCCACTTTTAGAGGATTGGTTTTACCAGACAAATGGGAACGGTATCAATGAATATCAGGTCCGTTTGTGGAATACCAGTTATAAACTGGAGGCTTCCCGGCCGGGTTTTGAACCTTTTTCTGCGGTGTTGTCACCGGAAAAAAAGGTGGAGGTTCAAATGAATACGTTGACCGAGGACTGCAAAAAGGAGCTGCTGAACCGCTCCGCCGAATATCTGCGGGAGACTTTGACGGCCGCCTCCGCAGGGACAGAATCCCAGGCGGTTGAGGAGATCGATGCAAACGGCGGAGAGAATTATCGGGCGGATCTTTCTCAGATGCAGCAGATGTTCAACAGCGGAGACGGCGGCGGAATTCAGGATATGGCCATATCCGATTTGAAAGGAACCGTGGTGCTCTTAAATCAAGGTGACAGCTCTTATGCTGAGGTGAAGCTGAGCGGCAAGATGGCGTACCGTTTCATTTCCCGTTATCACAATTATTACACAGGGGAGACGACTTATCCTTCCCAGGATTGTTCGGAGGATTTGCCGGCAAGTTTTCAATACCGGTATCAGGATGATGGCTGGAAGTTAGTGGATATGAGTTTTTAATCAAAGGAGGAGACAAGATGGCTTTTTTTGACAAGATTGGAGAGACGATCTCCAGCAAGAGCAAGGGAGTAGCCCAGAAGGCAAAGGATCTGGCGGAGGTATCCGATTTAAATAAACAGATCAATCAGTGCAACCAGAAGATCAACGATTCCTACATGGAAATCGGTTATTACTATTACCAGGCCCACAAAGACGACGGGGATGATCCCTTTGCCGCCCAGTGCGCCAATATCCGTCAGGCCATGGATCAGGCCGACGCGCTCCGGGCTCAGATTCAGGTGATCAAGGGTGTGAAGGTTTGCCCCAACTGCCATGCAGAGATTCCGAAAGACAGCCAGTTCTGCGGATATTGCGGCTGCCGGATTACTCCTCAGGGTCAGGCGATGCCGCAAAATTCCGCCCCGTACGGCCAGGCGGACGTTCAGCAGCCGTTTGGTCAGCCCCAGGCTCCGGGTTACGAGCAGCCGGTCTATGGCCAGCCTCAGGCTCCGGGCTATGAACAGCCGGCCTACGGCCAGCCCCAGACTCCGGGTTACGAGCAGCCCGCTCCGGCATACGGGGAAGCGCCGCAGGCAGCGCCTGTCTATGAGCAGCCCGCTCCGGCATACGGGGAGGCACCGCAGGCAGCGCCTGTCTATGAGCAGCCCGCCCCGGCATACGGGGAAGCGCCGCAGGCAGCGCCTGTACCGGAACAGCCTGCCCCAGCGTATGGAGAAGAGCCCCCGCAGCCTGCGCCTGTCTATGAGCAGCCTGCTCCGGCTGAGTCTCAGCCGCTTCCCTCTTTGGAGAAAACTCAGAGCGCGTTTTCCTCGGAAGTTTCCCCGTCGGTGTGCCCCGGATGCGGAAGCCCGGTGGCGGAGGAGGATGTCTTCTGCGGCGAGTGCGGGAGAAAGCTGAAATAAATATGGCTGAAAGGGATGGGGAGAGATTTTAGCACAAACAGGGCAAAGCAGAGCTCGTATGTCCGCTGTTTTCTTCCCATAACCATATATGAAAAAAGATAAGAAGCCTGCCTACGGAGTGAGCCCGCGGTTTTTGAACCGCAGGGAACCGGAAGGCAGGTTTTTTTGATTTCGCAGGCGGAAAAAACACCGGAAATTATTGCGAAAAAGTTTCCCGCAGTGAGAAGGAATTTGGTATAATGAGAACGGGTTTTACAGATATGGTTTGTAAACAAAAGGGTACGGAAAGAAGACACTCCTGGGGAGGAGAAAAACAATGGATGATACCATATGGCTGGCCTTGGCCGGCGTATTTTCATTTTTTATCCTGGCGGACCTGATCGGTCATCGGAAGCTGCGGCTGCGGCGCGGAGCCGGGCAGTGGCTTTTGCTGCTGGTTCTTCTTGCAGCCGCGGTTTTCAGCGGACAGAAGGGAATCCGGGATAATTGGAACGGCCGGGAGAAAGAAGACTGCCGCCTGTACCTGGCCTACTGCTATCTACTGGACGGAAAAGGGAGCCAGGCGGAGGCCAAGGAGGCTCTTTGCACCGGCGGCAAAAAAGAGCACCGGGAGATGGTCCGCCTGCTGGCCGAGTGCGTAAACGGAGATTACGCGGCCGCGTATTTCCATGCCGCCCGTCTGATTCAGGAAAACACGGTCGGGGAAGAACTGCTGCCGAGGGCGGAGAGTATCCGGGAAATGATGGGGCAGGAACTGGGCTTGTTCAGCGGGGAGACTTCGGATTCCCGGACTTTGGACGAGCGGATCCGGATCGAAGCACAGAAATGTTTTGCCCTGTTGGGGACCGATCCGCAGGAAGATGAGAAATATCAGGCGCTCTATGAGGCGGACGCCCGAATCCTTTCCGGCGCGGCGGAAGAAATTTCTGAGGAGGAGATGGAGAAACTGGTCAGCCGTTATGATGCGGATGAAGAGATCCTGCGGCTGGCTGTTCAGTATGCGTCCTCAACCGGAAGAATGGGCCTGGCGGAAAGCTGGGCCGGGGAACTCGCGAAAAGTTACCGTTCGGCGCAAAATGATGTCATTTACACGGATGTGATTGCCCAGGCGGCTTTGACCGCGGATGAGAGTACGATTGCCCAGGATCCGGAGGCAGGGGAGCTGATCGAGGAGGCGGAAGAACTGGAGCGGCAGGCCGGCCGTAAGGACGGGGAGGAGCAGGACGAATTGCTGATAAAGGCCGAGGAACTCCGAAAGGAATCCAGAGCCATTCCCATTGAGCGGGCGATGAATTATCTTGACGCCAGAAAGCCTCTGTTTTACGACAAAGAAGGCATCTATTCGGTTCAGAAGGCGAAGCTTTATCTGGCCGCCGGGAAGCGGGAGGAAGCCAGGGACGTCATCTATGAAATTTTGGAGGACGGCCCCAATCTGTCCGGGGATTCCCCAATAAAGGAGCCGCTGCTTGCGGTGATCGATGCTTATCAGCAGAGTACTTCGGATTCCCCCAGCCCGCTGTTGCGCTCGTCGGTTTACGGGCTGGTGGAGACGGAAAGCCAGGGCGTGGTGCCCATGGGGGAAGACACGGTGAATGGTCAGCTGGCCGGGTACATGACGTCGACGCTGAAATACGATAAGCTGGGGATCCATATCGGGAAGATCGACACTACCTCCTACCCGGAGATTACGGCTTACGTCAATATCAACGGATCCAAAGACCAAAAATCAGAGTTGGTCAGCGGCCTTTCCCAAAGAGATTTTGAACTGATTGACACCCAGTTCGGCATCACCGAATTCACGATGGAGGAGGAGGGAGGAAACGAGGAGACCAACATCGCGATCGTTATCGACCGAAGCGGCAGTATGGATGGGACTCCGCTGGAAAATGCCAAGACGGCTGCTGTCAGTTGTGTGGAAAATCTGCCCCAGGTCCGGCAGAAAATGGCTCTGGTAACTTATGACGATACGGCTCAGATATCCGTTCCCCTGACCGGCTCCATTTCCAGCCTGAAACGAGGGATTGACGAACTCGCTTCCGGCGGCGGCACCGATATATCCGGCGGCGTCCGGGCCGGTATCGAAGCGCTGGCGAAAGCAGAGGGCGGGAAAGCCATGATCCTTCTCAGCGACGGCCAGGACAACAATTCCGTGGAGGCGATGCAGGAGGCGGTCGACGAGGCGAAGGCACAGCAGATTGTGATCTATACGGTCGGGTTCGGGAACGCGGACGGCGATTATCTCAGCAGCATCGCCGAGTCCACCGGGGGGAAATGTATCCTGGCAGACTCCGCGATGGAACTGGAGGACATCTACCGGAACTTGCAGAAATACATTGTCAATAATTATCGCTTTCATTATACCGTTTCCCAGAACCCGGAGGAGGATCCGCGGAATCTGACGGTCCTGGTCTCAGAGTACGGCGTGTCCGGCGACAGAGATTATACCATCGGGGGAGGCATCTTGGAAGAATCGGAGCGGACCGCATCGATTGCCAAGGGGGACGGGAATTCTCTGACGGCTGCTGCCGTGGTGCCCGGCGGAATCTCTGCCTCGGAGGCCGCCCGCGGCGTGCGGATCAAGGTGGAAGGCAGCGGATTCGTGGAAGGAGTGACAGCGGGCCTTGCCAATCTGGCGTTAACCGAGATTCAGGTGGAGAGCCCGACCACCCTGACCGCCACCTTAAAAGGGACGCTGGAGGCAGGGAGCTATTCTCTGCGGCTGACCTTGCCGGACGGCCGGACTGCAGTCAAGACGGATGCGCTGGCTATCTTCCGAGCAGGTACGACCAGGACAGTGCGGATCGGCGGAAATACCATCACGGCGGATTCCATCGGCCAGACCGGCGACAATCAGTTCGTGGCGGCCGGAAACGTCATGCTGAACGGTTTTATTCACACCAATGAGTCCATGCACATCAAAGCGGACGCTTTGCCGGAGGGCTTTTCCTTTGGCGGCAGTGAGATCAGCCTCGGCGGCAGCGGGTATCTGACCGGCTCCGGAAAGCTTTTTATCAGCTACCAGCAGGCAAAGGCCAATGGAACCGGTTCCGCGGCTTTTGCCAATCTGGTGATGGGCGGAAAAGACTATGTGGTGGAGGACGGCGATTACAGTTTCCGGGTGGAGAAGGACACCTCGGAGCTGGAACTTAGCGCCCGTGACCGGAGCCTTGCCATTGACATCCCGCAGATTACAAAGGTGGAGATCGCCGAGCTTAAAGCGTATGCAAACCAGCTTCGCCTGACGGTCCATACCATTGATCTCAGCGAGTTAAAAGATCAGATAACGGAAGGGCTCACCGGAAAAAAGAACACCAGCGCGGCGGAAAAGAAGGCAAGGGATGCGGCAAAAAAAATCACCAAGCGCGGGGATGCCCAGAAATTCAAAGGCTTTGAGGGATCCGTCTCGGTGATCCTGGATGCGAAGGATATCCATCTAGCTGCGGATGTCAAGATGAATGCCAATGATGCGCTTTCCTTCGGAAATGTTGGCCTCGGCAGCATTTCCCTGAAAATCGACACCAAGGATCCGGAGCATGAATATTGGAAGTTCGGCGGTTCTGTGGATCTGGGAAAGATGATTTCCACATTGGGGCAGGCCGCCAATGGATTTGAGGGAAGCATTTCCTCCTACTATTGGTTCCCGGATTCCTTTACGGTGAAGATGAATCTGGCCGGGGAACTGACGCCCAATGTGTACAATATTGTTTTCTTAAAGAGCCTGGGACTGGAAGCGGAGGGCATGAGTACGTTTTTCCTGAAAAGCTCCGCCATCCCCGACGCCGCCAAAGCGGTGATCTTTGGGGAAAATTTTGCAGAAATAGAGCCGAAAGAAATCGTTCTGGCCGGCACGGCCGCTGCGGACGTCAACCTGTTTAAATCCCTGCACATCAACATTCCTCAGCTGCAGGATTGGGGAGAGATCGGGGAGATTTCCGGCAAAGCCGGAGTGAATTTTTCCATCCCGGAACTTTTTCTTAAAGCGGATCTGAAGCTTCTGGGCCACAAGCTGGCGAACGCTGCCTTGTCGGCGGGAAAAAAAGGTGTGAAAGCAGAGGCCGGAGCGGAGATGGAGGTTTCTCTCTTGGACTGCTCCATCGGCGGGGATGTGGATTTTGGAATTTCCGCCAACACGGTTCGGATCGAAGGCACGTTTGGGATCTCCGGGCATTTGGACTGCGGCTGGCTGAAAATTCACCATCAGGGAGAGGCAAAGCTGACCCAGCAGGCCCAGTGGGATGGAAAATATGCGTCGGTGGAAGCGCTTTTAAACAATCGGGATTCTTATAAGTGGTGGTATGAGGACGGCGGCCAGATTCTGTTCTGGAACCGGTTCCATTCCGCCTACACCCGCGTGGATCTGTAAGGAGGGGGCGACATGCGAAGAAAAATTAGTTTTTTACTCCTCAGCCTGTTGATGCTGCTGGGGGCTTCCTCCGCAGTCTTTGCGGCCAGCGAGACCGTGGAGGTGACGCTGGATCAGGAGTATACGAACGCGGTTTTTCAGATTACCTGGGAGAACACGGAGGCGGAGGCAGCGGTGGATATCGAATCCCCCGCCGGAACGCACTTCGGCAATGAGACGACGCCGGAGTTGGTGACCGCGTCCGAGGGGCGTCTGCTGGTCAATGTGGGAGCAGCGCCGGCCGGGATCTGGAAAGTAACGGTGACCGGAACCGCTTTGGGGACCGTGGAGGTGGGAGGCGGCCAGGTGCCGGACCCGATGGATATCGCTGCTTTTTTGGTGGCTGCGGACGCCGGAGGGCTTGCGCTTTCCTGGGAAGTGACAGGAACCATGGTTCCTTCCCTTAGCTATACGGTTTTCGCGGATTCCGATGGAGAAGGGTTTGACGGAGTTATGACCGGCACGTTTTCCGGCCCGGCCCAGGGAACTCAGGTCATTGCCCCGTCCAATCTGGAATGCGGGCTCTACCATTTTTATCTGCAGGCCGAGGATGGGACCGGGGTATTCGATATGGCCTATATGGACGGCACGCTGCTTTTTTTGGATTCTTCGGCGGCCGCGGAACTTTCGGGCGTCTCGGCATCGGCGATGAATGGGGACGTTTATGTTTCCTATAATCCTGGGGAGACGTCGTTGTTCCGGATCGTTGTCTACGATGCGGAGAGCGGGGATCTGGTGAAGGAAGAGGTCACCGAAGAGGCAAGCGCGCTTTTGACAGTGCCGGAGGGCGTGACCAAGGTGCAGGTTGGAGCCGCCTCCTATCAGGGGGAGCGGATGGGCCGGTTCACTTTGCAGGAAATCGATCTTTCCGCCGCTGTGGATGCGGAAGTAGTTTTTCCGGAAGAAGATGTCACGAATCAGACCACAATCCCGGTCACGGTGTCCTTCTCAGGCGCCTGCCGCGTGGACGGAGTGGTCAATGAGGAGCTTTTGTTGGAAGGAGCCACGGAACCCGGCACGTACCAGGTAAATCTCCTGGACGGTGAAAACACCTTAGTTTTTCTGGTGACCGCAGAGAACGGGGCGGTCCGGAGCTTTCAGAAAGAACTCTATGTAGACAGCACGCCGCCGCAGTTATCGGTCAAGGAGGATATCGACCAGACGGTTACCGACCAGGACGCCGTCTATCTGGAGGGCTACTCCGAGGCCGGAGCCATGCTTTTTTGTAACGGCCAGGAGGTGGAAATGGTGGGGAGTTATTTCAGCATCCGCTGTCCGCTGGAAACCGGTGACAATGAGATTTTGTTGACGGCTGAGGACGTGGCGGGGAATCAGTCCCGGTATCAGGCCATCGTGACCCGCACGGTTTTATCCGGATCCTGGCTGGGATACTTGATAGCGGGAGCGGTTTTTTTGCTCCTGCTGATCATCTATTTGATCGTGTTTGTGCGGGGAGCAAGGAGGAAGCGCCGTGAAAAAAGTAAAAAGGATTAGTCTGGTATTGACTTTGATTCTTGGAATATACAGCGCAGTGGCTGCCATTCTGATATCCGGAGATAAGCTTCTCTCCATGAAGCGGAGCCTGGGGCGTGTCCTGGCGCTGTCCTACCGCTATACGGCTCTTACCGCAGCCGGTGTGGGATTGCTGACGCTGGCGCTTTTCCTGGGCGGACGGAGCCGGAAAAAGAGAAGAGAGAAAAAGGCGGCCCGGCATGGAGAAGAGAGGCCAGTGGAGCAGGAGCCGGTGGTGTGGCAGGAGGAAAAAGAGCCACTTGAGGAGGAGCCGGTGGCGTGGCAGGAAGAAAAGGATCCGCTAGGAGAAGAACCGGCAGTGTGGCAGGAGGAAAAAGATCCGCTAGGAGAGGAATCGGCAGTGTGGCAGGAGGAAAAAGATTCGCTTGAGGAGGCGCCGGTGGTGTGGCAGGAGGAAAAAGATCCCCTTGGAGAGGAACCGGCGGTGTGTCAGAACGAAGGCAGTCCTGTCGTGAAGGAAGCTACGGTCCTATTGACGGATGCCGTCCCTGAGAAGAAGAAATTCTGCCGTTTCTGCGGGAAAGAAATCAGCCGGACAGCCAAGTTTTGCCCTCACTGCGGAAATCCGGTCCGGAGGCAATAGGAGAGGAAGATGTTTCAAGAGAAGAAGGTAACCGCCGTGCTTTTGGCCGGCGGAAGCGGGACCCGGTTTGGCGGGGAGAAGAATAAGGTATATGTGGAGGCCTGCGGCGTACCGGTGCTGGAATACAGCCACCGGGTATTGGAGGAGTGCCCCTTGGTGGACGAGCTGATTTTCGTGGCCCGCGCTGGGGAAGAGGAGGAAATTCAGCCGTATTTAGACCGGTCCGGGAAAACGGCACGGTTTGTATTGGGCGGCGATACCCGTCAGGAATCCGTCTATCACGCTCTCCTGGCAGCCGCCGGTGAGATCGTACTGATCCAGGATGGGGCCCGGCCCATGCTGACGGAACGGTATGTCAGAGAGTGCGTGGAGACAATGGCCCTTTACCCTGGCGCCACTGTGGGGGTCCGCTCCAAGGACACGATCAAGCTGGCGGATTCCAGCGGTCTGGTGAAATGTACCACTCGGAGGGCGGATACCTGGATGATCCAGACTCCGCAATGCTTCCTGCGGGATGTGCTTTTGGCCTCCCATGAAAAAGAAAGGGGAAATCCGGAGATTACCGACGACTGTATGCTCCTGGAGCGGGCGGGCCTGCCGGTGAAGCTGATCGAGGGAGATTATACGAATATCAAGGTGACAACCGCCGAGGATTTGGCTTTGGTGGAACGGTTGTTAGAGCTGAGAGACCGGCGGAAAGGATCGGAATAATGGCAAAAAGCAAGACAACTGCATTTTTCTGTAAAGAGTGCGGATATGAATCCAGCAAATGGATGGGGCAGTGCCCGGCCTGTAAGGCTTGGAACGCCTTTGTGGAAGCGCCGTCAGCCGCATCGGACAAGCATCCGGGCAAGGTGTCCGGCCCTCTGGGGTTCGCGGCCGCGGAACCGTGCCTGCTGGCGGATGTTTCGGTGGAGAAAGAAACCAGAATTCCCACCGGCTTCGGAGAGCTGGACGGCGTGCTGGGAGGCGGAATCGTGCCGGCGTCACTGCTGTTGGTGGGCGGGGATCCCGGTATTGGTAAATCTACTCTGCTGTTGCAGGTCTGCCGGAATCTGGCTGCGGCCGGCCGGAAGGTGCTGTATATTTCCGGGGAAGAATCTTTGAAACAGATCCGCCTGCGGGCAGACCGTATGGGGAAATTTTCCGGGGATCTGAAATTTTTGTGTGAGACCAGCCTGGACACGATTGCCCATGTGCTGGAAAAACACCGGCCGGAGATCGTGATCATCGACTCGATCCAGACCATGTACCGGGAGGAGGTTTCCGGCGCGCCTGGAAGTGTCGGACAGGTTCGGGAATCCACCAATGTACTGCTTCAACTGGCCAAGGGGCTGGGGATTACCATCTTCATCGTCGGTCATGTCACCAAAGAAGGGACCGTTGCCGGGCCTCGGATGCTGGAACATATGGTCGACACGGTGCTTTATTTTGAAGGTGACCGAAATGCGTCGTACCGGATTCTCCGGGGAGTAAAGAACCGCTTTGGTTCCACCAATGAGATTGGTGTTTTTGAGATGGCGGAGAAGGGGCTTCAGGAGGTAAAAAACCCGTCGGAATTTTTGCTGAGCGGACGACCGGAGGCTGCCTCCGGATCGGTGGTGGCCTGCGCGATGGAGGGGACCCGCCCGATCCTGCTGGAAATCCAGGCACTGGTCTGCCGGACCAACTTTGGAATGCCCCGCCGTACGGCGGCAGGGACCGATTACAACCGGGTCAATCTGCTGATGGCCGTGCTGGAAAAGCGTCTGGGGCTACATCTGTCCGAATGCGACGCCTATGTAAATATTGCCGGGGGAATGAGGATTTCAGAGCCATCGCTGGATCTTGGGATTGTGACGGCTCTGGTCTCCAGCTATCAGGATACCCCGGTCAGCGATCAGCTTTTGGTGTTCGGCGAGGTGGGACTCTCCGGCGAGGTTCGTGCGGTCAACATGGCAGAGCAGCGGGTCGGGGAGGCGGTCAAGCTTGGATTTGAGGCCTGCATCCTGCCGAAAAGCAATCTGGACGCGATAAAGAGGGAGTTCCCGATCCGGCTGATTGGGGTGAAAAATGTACAGGAGGCCATGGCTGCGCTGGGGAAGAACTAAGAGACAATTTAGGCAAAATTTTAGTTGACAGACCTGTCAGATTATGATATAAATAGTAGGCAGGTCATTTTAGGGGCATAGTTCAATGGCAGAACAGCGGTCTCCAAAACCGTCGATGTGAGTTCGACTCTTACTGCCCCTGGGAAAAGGAAAGCCTCGTAGATATGCGGTCTACGAGGTTTTTTTGTACCTGGAATCTGGAAGGATGTGGCTTGTTTTTGTAAGTTTTATGGACTATTTATGGACATAACGGTAACATTGCAACATGGTAAATGAGCGATCCGGATAAAGGCGCGCAGGAAAGAAATGAAAGAGGCCCATTGGAAGCGGCAACTTCCTCTGGGCCGGTGGCACGGACACACTGCAAAAGGCCGGTTACATGATCAGTATGCCAGCTGGTGCTTACCGTCGAAGTCAACAGACTCATTTTTTTAGAGGTGACGGACGGCCTTGTTTATAAAATTCTTCTGTACAGCTCGTTGCATTTCATTGTCACATATCGGACACCTCATCATTGCACCTCACTATATCATTAAAAATTCAATTCGATTTCTCCACCTAAGACGTACTTAAATCGCTTCGTTCGTACCAGCAGATTCAGGTTGCGCAACTTGCGCGGCAAGGAAACGTGCTTTTGCTGCGTTCAACTCTTTGTGAAGTTGAACGGCCATAAACGCGGTGACGATGGCAGAAAGAACGTCAGCAATCGGCTGGGCATAAAGAATGCCGCTTAAACCACAGATTTTCGGAAGAAGTAAAATAACAGGCAGAAAGCAAATCCCCTGTCTACAAGCGCCAAGGATACATCCCTTTGCCGCTTTTCCCATCACAAGGAAAAGGAACGAGTATACTGTGTAGAAACCAAAAAGGATAAAGGAGAGGCCGTTTGCCTGTAAAGCGACCGAACCGACACGAATCATCTCCATATCACCTTTTGTGAACAGGGCCATGATCTGCGAGGAAAAAATTGCAGCGGCCAAACCGAACACTACACAAAATATGGTTGACCAGAGGATAGAGATCTTGATTGCTTCATGCAGTCGGTCAAATTTCTTTGCCCCGTAGCTAAATCCGGCGATTGGCTGAAAGCCCTTCAAAAAGCCGAAAACAATTAAACTCCCCATAGACATAATTTTCGTGAGCGGCCCCATCGCGGCCAGCGCGGAACCTCCATATTCTTTCGCCGCATTGTTCATCATACTGATGGAAAGACTGGTCAATACTTGAAATAGCAAGGTAGGAATCCCAATTTTCAAAATTTCGGACATGATCTCTTTGGAAAAACAACATTCTTTGATACGGAAATCAAACACACTCTTTTTGCGGAGGATATAGCACAAATAGACTACAGTGGAAACCATTTGTGAGATGGCCGTGGCAATCGCCGCACCAGCGACTCCGAAGTTAAGCGTATAGATGAAGAGGGGGTCTAATACCACATTCAATAAGGCTCCTGCCATCAATGCACACATGGCTGTCTTGGCGGCTCCTTCGCTTGACACGATATTGTTCATCGTGACATTGAATACGTTAAAAATTGAAAAAGTGATATAGATACTGGTGTAGGAAACTGCATAGGGCATGACGCTTTCGATTGCGCCAAGCTGCCTTAGAATCGGTTTCAGGAAAAGGACAGAGCAAAGGATCAGGATTGCGCCAATCAATATGCTGCTATATACGGCGGTGTTGGCTACCTTGTTTGCTGTTTCCTTGTCGCCCCGTCCGAGCAGCCTTGAAAGATAGGCGGCGGCCCCATTCCCAAATAATAAACCCAAGCCTACGATCAGTTGACCGAGGGGAAAGGCAACCGTGACCGCGCCCATCTGATCGGTTCCCAGCCCACCTACAAAATAGGTATCCACGAGGTTGTACAGTGCGTTAATCAGCATACCAATCATGGTTGGCAGCCCTAACGCCAATAGTGATTTTGGAATGGCCGTGCTCCCCAACAGTGCCATCTTTTTGTCTGGTTCGTTCATGTTTAACTCTCCTTTCGCTTGACACGGAACTGAAATTATAGTGGTATAAATTATAGTACTTAAATCACTGGTGATTATACTACTATAAATTATAGTATAAGTCAAGAACAAAAAAGAGAGGTACGCATGACCATGGTCAATCGTCCAAGAAAAGAACGATAAGCAGAATTCAGAAGCTGGCGAATGATCACCTGGAGATATGTCGGATTGTGGCCGGGAATAAGGACGGGAGGAAATTCCCCACGCCGACCGCCCCCACCTATAAACAAAATACTCCCGGGCCAGGTTTGAAGAGACGAAGTTGAAGAGTAACTGTTTTTTATGACGGTTTATTCTTACTGTGTCTTAGATATTTTTCGTCCCACTCTTTTTCCAATTGATCGATTTCTTCCTTTGGAATTTCGCCGCTTTTTATTTTTTGGCGGATTTCAGCATTCAGTTTTGATGAGGCTTCCCGCCACTTAGGATCAGCAGTGCTTTTGGTCGGAATGAAGAGGTTGTGAGCCGAAAGATATATATTCGCTTGTCGGATTAAGTCTTTCTCTTTTTCCAATATTTTCTTTTCCCGGCGCTGTTTATATTGGGCGGATAGGAGCCGAAGTAAGTTGATAAGAAAATAGATGCCGACAATGAAGGTGACGGGAATCGCAATGATGGGAGATATGGGGATATAGTATAACATAGGCGCTCCTCCTTTTCTCTATCCTAATGCCTTGCACTATAAATTGTCAATAGTCAACGCACATGAAAAGGCTTGATTCACTATGAAGAGGTCAATATTTTTTGCGATAGAGAGCCGTGGCTGGTTGGGAAAGATGTGGCGGAGGTGCTGGGGCATAAGAACACTATAATCGTCTTGCAAATCCGAACCATAATAACAGAATACTACATAGAAGGCGCCAAAAATCCTTTTGCTTTTCTTGACGATGGCAGGAGTATGGGATATAATAGACTTAACAAGAGAGCCGGAACGATAGATTAAGCCTATCCGCTCCGACAAAAGCAATTTGCAGAGATAGCGCCTTACTTTACCAGAGCAGGGGCGCTATTTCCTCTTCTGTAACAAAGCTATCACAGCGCAGATCATAATCACAAAGGTGAACAAGTCCCCATATGTAATCATCTCACCACCCCCTTCCGCAAGATTCGGAACGGATGGCAAGCACGCCCTCCCGGCTCCTCTGGTAAGTCTATTATATTGTCATGGTGCAGGAGTGCAGCTTGGGTCAGTGGATGACGTTTTTTCTTGAAGCTGACGGAAGATTCGGATATAATATCCTTAACAGGACAGCCGGAAGGTGAATGCACCTCATCTGTCCCGGTGAACATGAAATAGCCGTCAGCTCTGACCAGGAACAGGACGGCTATTTTTTGCTTCAAAACGAGAGTAATGATAGCATGAACCATAACGCTCGGCAGGCCAGCAACAGGCGCTAAAAAACAAGCTATTGATATTTTTGCAATGTTTGGGATGTTTTTCTTGCATTTATGACTAATATTATGACAAAATAGCAGATAAATACGGCTTTTGTCATCGGCTTCACGAAGCGAATCGCCTTAGGCTAAAATCATGTATTCATCTTATAGTATGACATCCCTACTTTAGGTATAGAAAGCCCCGCCTATTCTAAATTTTCATTTAGAATAAACGGGTTCTGATTCATGTTATTTTCCAGATTTGCAGTGAAGCCATCGCTGGTTGTCTTGCCTCAATATCTTCTACAATATACTTTTCTCCGGTTGTATGCAAAGCTTAAAAACAAGAATAGATGTAATCCCATACGCGGTATTTTGTGAACAGTTCAGAAACCTGTCTGCCGGTTAAGCCTTTTGCAGATTTATACTGTTCGGTACAATAGATTAAAAAATTGCCTTCCTTACTCATAATCATGCCTCCTCCGGGAATGTGCTTGTCTTTTTTTCTTCATCGAACATATGAAACAGAGTCAGCGCGCTCAAATGTCACAGCTTCGTATCTTCCTGCTCCAGAAAGGAAGATACCTTAGAATCGTAAAATTCTTTAGAGGCAGTAACTTCATCATACGGATAATTCTCGGTAATCAGGTGGACTACCTGCGGAACAAGAAGCATGAGAATAGCTTCAAATTTCTGCTTTTCCATTAAAATTCCCCCATATTATTTTTTGTCTTTCATTCAACAGCCTCCTTTATTCGACGATTTTTTGTTGCCTTTCAAAGCTGGAAAAGGAATTGAATAAACAACGACAAACGCTCAAACCCCTTGAAAAATAAGGAGATTTCCGTTTGTCATTATTATACCGTAACGCCATTCCCAGGCGTCAATCTTATACGTTTGCGGTGTTGATCCGGTTACAATATTAAAAAGGCTAGGGCATAGCCAGGTGAGTTCGACTCTTCCTGCCCCTGGGAAAAGGAAAACCTCGTAGATATGCGGTCTACGAGGTTTTTTGTCATTCTGTTTCAACGATAACTCCACAGGCGATTTTGGCACCGGAGTCTCCGGAGGGTTGTGTGGTGAAATCATCCGGCTTGGCGTGAATGACGACGGAACGGCCGATGATATCCTGCAAACGAAAACGTCTGTCAAAGAAAGCGCCCCAGGCATAACCAGAATTGCCGAAGAGCGGCAGAAGGTCGCCTTCGTGATTCGGATGTGGCTGCATGGTGGGGTTATAATGATTGCCGGTCTTTGTAAAATTATCGGAGCAGTCGCCCTCTTGGTGGATGTGCATGGCGTAAAAAGTGGTCGAATCTGGCACATTTTTGTTCGGCAGGCCAAAGATTTCCGCCTCAATGAGAACTCCGCCATAAGGAGCATCGTAAAATTTCACGAGGCCGCTCAAATTGGGAGCGGATGCGCCGCCTCTGACCCAGGCAGTTGCCTGAGGGCTGTTGTTTTCAAGGAGCGGAAGAAAAGCTAATCGTGGAGTGGGAGATTGCGGCATAATGCACCTATCAGTGTTCAGTTTACTAATATTGTATGCCAAAATGGAAGGAGGGTGCAGTTTTCTCTGCTGGGTGAGACGGCTCTCCGGATCAGAACAAAACAACGGCTGTAAATAAAATAAAAATTTTGGGCTGTTCCCTTTTTTCAACCAACAGTAATGACAAGGGAAGATATAGGAAAAACCTAAATCAAGAATAGCTATTTACAATTTTAAAAAGATTGAATTGACAATAATAACTGGCATAAAAAATAAATGAGCAAAAAACAAAAGAAATAATTGCAATAATAACGGAAAAGAGTTATAATAAACTCGTAAAAACAGTATAATTGTCTGGAGAAAGGAAGTGAGCGCATGATTGATCGGTCAGTGAAACTTACTTGCAGGATGAATCCAAAAGTAGTCATCCGTGCGGTGCACGGGCATTTTGCGACAACTCACGCCCATACGAACTATTACATCGATATCACAGAAGCGAAACTGAGTCATGAGATGGGCCGGGAAGCGGCTATCACCCTGGCGGCGGATTACGCGTATGACAAGGTGGTGGATACAATCGCCGCCCTGGACGGAAGCGAACTGATCAGTGCTTTTTTAGCCAGGCATCTGACGAGAAATGAGTTTTTCATGGTAAATGGTCAGAAAAATATTTATGTCGTTCCTCCGGAGCATAACGCCAATGGCCAATTGATCTTACGGGATAATACACAGCCGATGATTCGGGATCAGAACGTGCTGATCATGATTGACGCCATTGCCTCCGGCCAGACAGCCAAAAGAGCGATCGAGTGCATTGAGTATTACGGAGGTAAAATCGCCGGAATTGCAGCGATCTTTTCTGCCTACGATGAACTGGACGGATTCCGGATTTCCCATTTGTTTGGAAAAGAAGATCTTCCGGATTATCAGGTCACGGACTATCATGATTGTCCACAGTGCAAGGCAGGCGTCCGATTGGATGCGTTGGCAAACAGTTTTGGATATTCTGTTCTATAAAAAATAGAGACAGTCAGAGAACCAGGAGAGCCGCGGCGGCAATACTCCCGGTTCTCTGACGGATTGGAAACTCTACCACAGCCGTAATTCAAATATAAAACTATGCTGCACACCCCATTTTTGATTTCTGCCATATTGGAAAGAACGTTCGAGCCCCGAAGCGCTGGTAAATATCCAGCGCGTTTTTCGGGTACTGATTACAAGCCGGCCAGGTACACGACAGCTTTCAAATTGCCAAGGATGGCCATTTGGAACCTGTATTTTTTGAGCGGGATAGGGCAGCAGGGAATTGTGCTTCCGGCAGAGGACGGGAACCGATGGAAAATCTTTTGAAGTTGCAGACCTACGCTGCAAAAGGGATCTGTTTTACCTGAAAAATCCTGCTTTTGTTCCTTCCTCTTATTTCTTGATCAAAGCTATGATATGATATCTTACAAAAGGAGTAAAAGAAAAGCGCCGGCAGAATTGGAAGCCAAATTGGATTTGGCTAATCTTTCCCACAAAACCTTACCAATTTTGACCACAAAATTAAGAATATTTTAAGGAAAAATACTTGTTGGGAAATCATTCCCATGATATTCTATTTAAGATAATTCCTAAAATTACGAAGGAATACGTTTGTAAGACGAAAGAGCAAGAATCTGAAACCTGTCCGCCAGATTTACGGCGGAAGGTCCACGAAAGGAGGTACGATGAAACTGTCGCTGGCGCCTGCAGAAGGGCGGGTCATGAAATGTATTTGGGAATCCGATGAAGACTTAACCGTACTGGAGATTACGGAACGGATCAGAGAACGGTATGACAAAGAGTACGCAAACAATACGGTTGCGACCTTTTTAAAGATCTTGGAGAATAAGGGCTTTGTCAGTCGTTATAAAAAGCATCATTCCTATCAGTACCATGCAGAAGTTGTTCAGGAAGATTTTACGGATGCACAGGTTAAGACATTAAGGGATGAGTGGTATGGAGGTTCCGCTTATGATTTAGTGGCGGCATTATTTAAAGTGTCGGACATGACAAAAGAAGAAAGTGGAAAATGGAAAGCGTTGCTGGACGGGTGCTGGGAGTGAGAAGGAACCGGACAGCCGTTAAGAGAAAATAGAATAGGGCTCGTGGGCTCACAGGCGTGAAAAACGTGTGGCGGCAGGGCTTTCTTGATAAAAAAAGAGTTCAAAACCGGAAAGGATTTTTGAACTCTTTTTCTATCAAGGGAAAGTCTTGCCTTTTATCTCCCATATTGGTTCAGGAAATAGGATTCAAAAACAAACTTGACAAGATGGTGTCATGATTCGTTTGATATCATAGATATACCATGGAGAAGCAGAGCAGACAGGAGATGGACCGGACCGGCTTCGGCATTGATTTTTATGAAAGCAGTGGCAGCCACAAGCGATTCCGGCAGGATCATGGAAAATGGTTTATAATTAGGAAGAACTTTGATAAATTGACGAGAGGACAATACCATGCACTATGGAAAGGCAAAAGGGATCTTGTCACCCAAAAACGGAATGAATTTATATCGCGGCTGCACACACGGGTGTATTTATTGCGACTCCAGAAGCACGTGCTATCATATGGCCCACGATTTCGAAGATATAGAGGTCAAAGAGAATGCGATTGAATTATTGGAGGACGCCCTCAAACGCAAACGAAAAAAGTGTATGATCGGAACAGGCTCGATGACGGACCCCTATATTCCGCTTGAAATGGAGATCGGCCATGTCAGAAAAGCGTTATCCCTGATAGAAAAATATGGTTTTGGTTTTACTGTCATTACGAAATCCAACCGCATTATGCGGGATTTTGACTTGTTGCAGAAAATCAACGAAAAGTCTAAGTGTGTCGTACAAATGACTCTGACTACTTTCGATGATCATTTGTGCAGAAAAATAGAGCCGAATGTCAGTACGACAAGCGAGCGTTTTGAAGTTTTAAGGAAACTGCGCGACGCAGGAATACCAACGGTTGTCTGGCTTAGTCCAATCTTACCGTTCATCAATGATACGGAAGAAAACATCTCTGGTATATTAGATTTGTGCGCGGAGGCGAAGGTGACCGGCGTTCTCTGCTTTGGTATGGGATTGACACTACGAGAAGGAAACAGAGAATATTTCTATAGGCAGTTGGACCGTCTGTTTCCAACATTGAAGGAGAAATATATTCGAACCTATGGATATCAATATATGGTGAGCAGTCCTAATGAGAATCACCTAATGCGTCTGTTCCACCAAAAGTGCGATCAACATGGGATCATACACAATAACGATCAAATATTCCGCTATCTGTTTGAATTTGAGGACAAGGCGGAAGCGATGCAGTTGAATTTGTGGGATTTGTTTTAGAGGATGAAAGTACCATGGAGCAGGTTTTTCGTAAATCTGCTTTTTTTGCAGTCTTTAACAAAAATATTAAAGATATTTACGCTTTGCAGAAATATTGATATTAACTTGGGGAAACGATATGATGATAGAAAAGGAGGGGGACTTGTTGAAAATAGATGGTTTTATTTGGGGCAGATTGTTGATTTTCTGATTTAATGATTGCTGATTTTTGGGAGAGGCAGCTGTTATTCTGTCTGGAAGGATGTCGTATTGGGGGCCGAGGGGGGCCGATCTCAGAGTTGCGATGCCCGAACGGCCCCCCTCGGCGCTCCCCCCTCTTGGGCACGCTTTTTTGATGGTGATTGGTTTGACTATTGTAAGAAATATGTACAAGGTGATTGATTTGACTATTGAAAGAAATATGTACAAAATGAAAACGGTATTTGTTGAAGAAGGATTGAGGGGCGGGGTGGGGGATTCGGCGGGAGCTGGATAAATGATTGCGCTTTTCTCTTCTGATCCGGCTAAATTTTTATCCGGATCAGAAGAGAAAAATGGGTGGCAACAAAGAGGAGGATATGATAATATTTTTCTATCTGATATAACGAAAATTTAGGCCGCCGCTGCCGAGAGAGGTGGAAGGCTGCCGATATAAGAAAGAGAGAAGCGGCGATGAATCCGATGACGATCATGAAATTGATGGGCTTAAAAAGCCAGTTCGAGAATAATCACCCAAAAGTGGTTTCCTTTATCCAAAATGTAATGGGGAAACAATTGGAGGAAGGTACAATTATCGAGGTGTCCGTACAACGGCCGGGGGAAGAGCCGGTCTGCACCAACATGCGGGTGACCAAGAGCGATTTAGAGTTGATCGAGCAGCTGAAGGAGCTGAAAGAATCAGGGCGGTAGGACAACTTCCTTATTACGGATCCAAGCGTGAAATAGACAGGTTGAGGGAAATGGGACAGGTTTTGAAATTAGCGGCAAGTGCAAACGCGGGGAAGGAGTAAGCTTAGGAAGGCAGCAGGTTAAGACGCAGCGAATGAAAGGAGGTAAGCCGTGAGAGATCGGAGAGATGGCAGGGGCTGGCAGGAGGAGTATCCGCGCCCTCAGATGAGGCGGGACAGTTTCTTCTCATTGAACGGGATCTGGTCGTTGAACGGGCGTCCGGTCCGTGTGCCTTTTCCGCCGGAGGCGGCGCTGTCCGGATATGCGGAGCCGGTGGAAGAGTATCTGGTTTATAAGAAAACTTTTACTCTGCCGGACGGATTTACCGGCCGGACGAAACGTGTGCTTCTTCATTTCGGGGCGGTGGATCAGCTGGCCAGAGTAATGCTCAACGGGCGGGAGGTGGTACGGCATGCGGGCGGCTACCTTCCGTTTTCCGCCGATATCACCGATGCGCTGTGTCCAGGGGAAAACCGGCTCCGGGTGGACGTTATCGACAAGCTGTCCCATGATTATCCTTACGGCAAGCAGAGCAAAAAGCCGGGAGGCATGTGGTACACGCCGGTTTCCGGCATCTGGCAGAGCGTATGGCTGGAAGCCGTGCCGGAGAGGGGAGCCGTTTCCGGTCTGCGGGTCACGCCGGGACTTTATGGAATCGACTTGGAGGTGGATACGGACGCGCCGGAATATCGGTTGACGGTTTCCTTGGCAAGCGGACCGTTTGCTTTTACCTGCCGGGAGAAAAGAGTCCATATCGATTGGAAGGAAACGGGGGAGGCCCCGCATTGCTGGACACCGGAGGATCCCTTTTTATATTCATTTACGGTTGAGACGGATACGGACCGGGTGGAGAGCTACTTTGCCCTGCGTACGGTGGAGATCCGGCGGCTGGGCGGAAAGCAGTGGATCTGTCTGAACGGGCGGCCGGTGTTTTTGCACGGCGTGTTGGATCAAGGGTATTTTGCCGATGGGCATTATCTGCCGGGAGAGCCGGACGAGTATACCAGAGACATCCGCCGTATGAGGGAATTGGGATTCTGCCTGCTGCGAAAGCACGTGAAGATTGAGCCGGAGGCTTTTTACTACGCCTGCGACCGGGAGGGAATGCTGGTATGGCAGGATATGGTGAACAACGGCGGGTTCTGCTGGCTGATGGATACGGCCCTGCCGAATTTGGGTTTTCAGAAGCGCCCGGACCGTCTGCCCGGCGGCCGGAGGAGGAAGCGGATTTTTGAGCGGCATCTGCGGGACACGCTGGCCCACCTCTACAACCATCCTTGTATCGTCGGCTATACGATTTTTAACGAAGGCTGGGGACAGTTTGATTCGGATCGAATGGCTGGAATCGCTAAGGAGATGGACGCCACCCGGCTCTATGACGCCACCTCCGGCTGGTTTTCTCAGAAAAAGAGCGATGTGGACAGCATTCACGCTTATTTTCGCAACCGGGTGATAAAAGCAGGGAAAAAACCGCTGTTTCTGTCCGAGTGCGGCGGTTATGTGCGGAAAATTTCCGGCCATCTGTACCGGGAGGACGCGAAATACGGTTACGGAAAAACCGACTCTAAGATTGCGCTGACCAAACGGATCTCGGCCTTGTACCGGGAGATGGTAATTCCTTCGATTTTCAATGGATTGTGCGGGTGCGTTTATACCCAGTTGTCCGATGTCGAGGGGGAGGTCAACGGACTGTATACCTATGACCGCCAGGTTTGCAAAGTGGACATCGAAACCATGCAGGCGTTGGCCGGAGAGATCCGTCGGGCGTTCAGCAAGGCGGTTGCGGAAAGAACCGAATCATGATAGTTTCGCGAAAAGGTGTTGGAGAAGGACAATTCCTAGTCCTCCCCCAGCACCTTCTTCCGGTATTCTCTGGGGGAGATCCCTTCTTTTTTCTGAAAGATTCGAGAAAAATATTTGGCGTCGGTAAATCCTACGGTGTGGGCGATATCGATGATATTGATGCTGGGATCCTCCAGCATTTTTTTTGCCTGCTGAAACCGCAGCTCATGGATATAGTGGATCATGGTGCTCCCAAATTTTTTCTTAAATGCGGAGGACAGATAATTGGGCGTGACGCCGAACTGGCCCGCCACCTGTTTTAGGGACAGGTTTTGGGTGTAATTGTGATGGATGTATTCCCGCACAGATTGAAGAAAATGCTTGTCCAGCCGGGAGGGGGCCGACAGATTCAAGATGAAACCCGACACCTGGACCAGATCGCCGGTCAGCCCATTTTCCAAAAGTTCCGGGGAAAACGACCCGTTGGAGTCGTAGGGAAGGCGGAAGACAAAAGGTGGGGAATAGAGATTTTTGGCCGCCTCTGCATAGAGGACCCGAAAGCTTTCGATCCAGTTGGTCCGCATACCATGATAGATCAGCCGGAGTCGCTCTACCTGGCGGATGCAGAGAAACCCTGGCTCCACGATGGTCTGGGCGAACTCCCTTGCGCAGTGGCGGATGGTGGACAAATTCCCTGTCAGGAGAGCGGCGTACAGGCTTTTTTCCAACTGGGAGAAATTGTAGGGCAGTGTGGCATACCGGGGATCGCAGGCTGTGATGGTGGAGGGAGCCTTTCCGATCAGATTATAAGATTTCGCGTATTTCCTGGCAATGTTGGCGCTTTCCTTTGCGCCTTGGGGAAAGTCCAAGACCGGACCCAGCCCTACATGTAAAAGGATGCCGGTCAGACGACGGACTTCCTGGCAGAGGCTGCGGCACATGGTCTCACTGTTTTCCAGATCACGGAAAAAGAAAAGGGAAAACTCGCCGGAGCTTTTCAGGCCGGAAATGGCCACACCAGCCTGGCACTGCGTCATCAGGTTGTTCATGAGCCGGGCCAGGGCGGAGGAAGCCAGCCCGGAATCTGCGTTCATCGTATCCAGAGGGAGGTGTTCGGCGGAGATGATTCCGACCCGGCAGTGCTTGAGGCAGGTATATTCCGGGGACAGGGAGCAGAGATCCCGGTAGAGGTGGAAGGAATCGTTCTCTGTATTGATCAGGGAGAACAAAAGCTTTTCAACTTTAATCCGCATCAGTTCGGCGTGGTCGTACGGGACGGTACCGTCCGGTTCTCTGGGAGCGGTCCGAAGGCCGGAAAGGATCCGGGCGGAAGCATTTTGCAGGGCGGTGTAGATACTGATTTCCGCCAAAGGGCGCAGGATAAAACCGGCGGCCCCTGCTTTCAGGGCGGACAAAATACTGGGGTAATCCTCCATATTTCCCGTCACCAAGAACAGACATCCGTCGCTGCATTCCATGAGATGGGTGAGCAGAGGAAAAATGTCCTCCTTCAGGTATTCCATCGCCAGAATGACAAGCTGAGGCTTTTCCTCCTTAATCTTTGACGAAAGGTCGTTTACCGGCCCGCAGAACCGGATTTGATAAAAAAGATTGCTTTTTGAGGCGATAACAAAAATTTCTTTCGCAGATTCTTCTGAGTTTTCTAAAATCAATAAATTCATCGTAAAATTCCCCCTCGCCGTAATTATAAGAAAAAATATATTTGTTGTCTATATTGTTATACTCATTTCTTTAACAACAAAAAATTGTCCACTTTTTATCGTTGTTTTGTCTGTTTTTGAGAGCCGGTCCGGATGATACAATCAAGGCAACAATCAGCTGGATGGCAGCAGTAAGGAGAGGAATATGATACGGTACATACTAAAACGGCTCTTCACGATGATCTTTGTGCTGTTGGGCGTGACCTTGTTGATTTTTACAATCATGTGGTATTGTCCCGGCGACCCGGCCCGATCGCTTTTAAGCGATGATGCGACCGAAGAACAGATTGAAGAGCTGCGGGAGGAAATGGGGCTGAACGAACCGTTCTTTGTCCAGTTCTTCGATTATGTGGTCAAGGCCGTGGTCCATCACGACTTAGGCGAGTCCTATCAGACCAAGATCGATGTATCCACGGAGATCATTCAGAGATTTCCCAACACAGTAAAGGTGGCGACTCTGGCGGTTTTCATTGCCGCCCTGTTCGGAATCCCCTTGGGTGTGATCGCCGCGGTGAATCAATCCACCTGGAAAGACAACACAGCGATGGCAGTCTCTCTGGTAGGGGTGTCCATGCCGGGTTTCTGGTTCGGGCTGATGCTCTCCCTCCTGTTTGCCTTAAAGCTCCGATGGCTGCCGGCCAGCGGATTCGCCGGGCCAAAATACTTGATCTTGCCCTGCGTGGCCATTGGGATCGGAGGAGTCGGCATGATTTCCAGACAGATGCGTTCCAGTATGCTGGAAGTGATCCGCCAGGACTATGTGGTGACGGCCAGGGCCAAGGGGCAGGTAGAATGGAAGGTCATCTACGTCCACGCGTTCCGGAATTCCCTGATCCCGGTGATTACCCAGATCGGTTCCATGTTCGGCCATCAATTGGGCGGAGCCATGGTGGCGGAGACGGTTTTCTCAATTCCCGGTCTTGGCACCTATATGGTCAATGCCATCAAAGCCAGGGACTACCCGGCCGTCCGGGGGAGCGTGCTCTACGTGGCGCTGGTCTTTGCCTTGGTGATGCTTGCCGTAGATCTGCTGTATGCCTTTATTGATCCGCGGATCAAGGCGCAGTACAGCAATAAGAAAAAGCGGGGAGGAAAGAAAATTGGCTGATCAAATAAAACCTAAGGAAAAATCCGGAAAGAAAAAAGAGAGTATGCTGAGGATAACGCTCCGCCGGCTTTTGAAAAACAAATTGGCTGCGGCCGGGTTCCTAGTATTTTTGCTTTTCGTGCTGATGGCTGTCTTTGCCCCTTTGATCGCGCCCTACGATTACACGGAACAAAATCTCTATCAAACCTTGGCAGGGCCCAGCGCGGAGCATCTGTGCGGGACCGATGAAGTGGGGCGGGATATCTTAAGCCGCCTGATCTACGGCGGGCGTTATTCTCTTCAGATCGGCGTGCTTTCCGTGGTGCTGGCCGCCGGGATCGGGATTCCTCTCGGCGCCATCGCCGGATTCTACGGGAAACGGATGGATGATCTGCTGATGCGCCTGATGGATGTATTTCAGGCGATCCCCAATCTGATGCTGGCCATCGCCCTTTCGGCAACGCTGGGCGCAGGAGTAGGCAACTGCATTCTGGCCCTTGGAATCACCTCCATGCCGGCCTTTGCCCGAATGACCAGGGCGTCCATCCTGAATATCCGGGGCATGGAGTACGTGGAAGCGGCAAAGTCCACCAACTCCAATGATTTTCACACGATTGTCCGGCATGTGCTCCCCAATGCCATGGCGCCTCTTCTGGTCCAGTCGACCATGAATGTTGCGACGGCGATCCTGAACGCAGCCGCCCTCAGCTTCATCGGCCTGGGCGTGCAGCCTCCCCTGCCGGAGTGGGGGGCGATGCTTTCGATCGGCCGGACTTACATCCGCGATCACTGGCACATGTGCGTATTTCCGGGACTTACGATTTTCCTGAACGTGATGGCCCTCAATGTGTTCGGCGACGGCCTCCGGGATGCCCTGGATCCAAGAATGAAGAGCTGAGGAGAGAGCGATGGAAGAGACAGAAAGAATGGAGCCTTTTTTGAAGGTGGAAGACCTTACCGTCCAGTATACGGCCGGCGGGGAAGTGATAAAGGCGGTAAACAAAGTCAGCTTTACGCTGAGCAAAGGAGAGACCATTGGACTGGTGGGGGAGACCGGCGCAGGGAAGACCACGATCGTAAAATCGATCCTCCGGATTCTGCCGGATCCGCCTGCCAAGATTAAGAGTGGAACGATTACATTCAAGGGGCAGGAGCTTTTGAGCCTGTCCGAGCATCAGATGAGGAAGATCCGCGGCAGTCAGATTTCCATGATCTTTCAGGATCCGATGACGGCGTTGAATCCGGTATTCACGGTCGGGGAGCAGATCTTGGAGGCGCTCCGGCTTCACCGGAAGATGTCGAAGAAGGAAGCCTACACGAAGGTCTGTGAAATGCTGGAGATGGTCGGAATCCCGGCGGAGCGCTACGGGGAATACCCGCACCAGTTTTCCGGAGGGATGAAACAACGGGTAGTGATTGCCATGGCACTTAGCTGTAACCCGGCGCTGCTGCTGGCGGATGAGCCGACAACGGCGCTGGACGTGACGATCCAGGCCCAGGTCTTACATATGATGAACCGGTTGAAAAAGGAGCTGGGCACCTCGGTGATCATGATTACCCACGACCTGGGGATTGTGGCGGAGGTCTGCGACCGGGTGGCGGTGGTCTATGCCGGCGAGATTGTGGAGATGGGCGATAAGGTACATCTCTTTGACCATGGCCTTCATCCGTACACGGAGGGGCTGTTCCACTCGATTCCAAGCCTGACTGGGGACGAGACCAGGCTGAAGCCCATCAAAGGGCTGCCCCCGAACCCTGCGGACTTGCCGAAAGGCTGTAAATTTGCGCCGCGCTGCCCTTATGCCTCGGAGGTGTGCAGGGAAGCGCCCGTCTTGCTGCGGGAGGCGGAGCCAGGGCATTTTGTCCGGTGTATCAAGAAATTGGCGGCGGATATCAAGACAGATATGACAGGGAAGAAGGATAAGGGTATTGATATTGCGGCGGCGGAGAACAGGCCCCAGGGCAGCGCTACGGATTTTATAAAGAGGAGCCGGGCGGCAAGGGAGGTGGAGTGAGAGATGCCGATGCTAGAAGTACAGGATTTAAAAAAATATTTTGACACGCCGAGAGGAAAGCTTCACGCGGTAGACGGGATTTCTTTTTGCCTGGAGCAGGGGAAAACCTTGGGGGTAGTCGGAGAATCCGGCTGCGGGAAATCCACCCTAGGCCGCACGATCCTTCATTTGACCGAGCCGACCGGCGGAAAAATCTTCTTTGGCGGGGAGGATGTAACCTCCGTGGACCGGGCTAGGCTGAAAAAGCTGCGGGAGGATATGCAGATCATTTTTCAGGATCCGTTTTCTTCCCTGAATCCCCGGATGACTGTCAGCGAGGCGGTGACGGACCCACTGAAGCTGACGAACCGGTACGCCAAGGGGGAGATGGAAGAGCGGGTAAACAGCCTGATGGAGACCGTCGGGCTGACGGAGCGCCTCCGAAATTCTTATCCCCATGAACTGGACGGCGGACGCCGCCAGCGGGTGGGAATCGCCCGCTCTCTGGCGCTGGAGCCCAAATTCATTGTCTGTGACGAACCGGTCTCCGCCCTGGACGTGTCGATTCAGGCCCAGATTCTGAATCTGCTGCAGGATTTGCAGGAAAGCAAGAAGCTGACTTACCTCTTCATCACCCACGACCTCTCCGTGGTCCGGTATATTTCCAATGATATCTGTGTGATGTATATGGGGCAGATGGTAGAGATGAGCCCGTCCAAGGAACTGTTTCAAAACCCGGTGCACCCTTACACCAAAGCGCTGCTTTCTGCGATTTTGGTCCCGGATATCCATGTCAAGAGGGAACGGGTTCTGCTGAAAGGGGAGGTTTCCTCCCCGATTAACCCAAAGCCCGGCTGCCGTTTTGCGGCCCGCTGCCCTTACGCCTGCAAACAGTGTGAACACGGCCAGAAAAAGGTCGAGATATCCCCAGGGCATTTTGTAGCCTGCAACGTGGTGACCGGAGCCGGGGCGGAAAGCTTATAAGCCGGGCCAATCTTGAACTTATTTTTAAGGAGGAAATCATATGAAGCTAAGAAGAGTGACGGCAGTACTTTTATCCCTGTGTATGGCTGCTTCCCTTGCATCCTGCGGATCCGGCTCCACAGCGGCGGATCCGGCGGCGGGAGGGGGGCAGAGCGCCCAGGAGTCCCAGAGCGGGGGGGCGGGCGGCAGCGGAACCGCAGATAAGATCACGCTGGAGATCAGTTCCGGCGTCAGCTCGTTCCACCCGTATGTCTCTGCCACGACCAATTCCTACCGGCTGGCAAACGCCAACATTTATCAGCCCCTGTTCCGCCAGTACGGCTATGGCGTTGAGAGGAAGGACTGGAAAGGCGTGATCGCCGAGTCCATTGAGTACGATGAGGCGTCTTTGACCTATACGATTCATTTAAAGAAAAATGTCCGTGACAGCGCGGGAAATCCTTTTACCGCCAAAGACGTGATATTTTCTTTTGAAACCCAGGCGGCCGTTAACCCCGACGCCGTAACCTATTGGGCCCACGCGGATCTAAACTCCCTGACCGCCGTGGACGATTATACGGTGACACTGAAATTCTTTGACTCCACTCCGGGCATCATCAATACCTTGATGCTCCGCACCAACATGGTAACCCAGGCGGCCTATGAGGCGGCGGGCGCAGACGGCGAAGGGATGATCACTCAGCCGGTGGGCACCGGCCCCTATGTGCTTTCTGAGTATGTAAACGGAACGAGCTACACCCTGGAGGCGGCGAAAGACTACTGGAATGCCGGAAACGGGGAGCAGAATGTAAACACTATGGTTTTCATGGTCGTGTCCGAACCCTCCCAGCGCGGCATCAACTTTGAAACCGGGGAGATCGATGTGCTCTACGACGTCTCTGCCAGCGACTATGCCCGTCTGAAAGAAAACGAGGCAGCCCAGATTGTGGAAGTGCAGGATAATTCGATTAAGCTTTTGGGCTTTAACTGCACCGACAAGTCCCCCTGCAGCGACGTCCTGGTCCGCCAGGCGATTGCCTATGCCATTGACACTCAGGCTATTGCGCTGACCGCCTACGAAGGATTGGCGGAAGCCTGCTACACGTTCGGCGGCCCGATGTGGCTGGATTGGAACGATGCGTATCAAGACGGCGGTCTTTACTATGCGGCCGACCTTTTAAAGGCCAAGGAGCTGCTGGCCCAGGCGGGCAAAGATTCCGGACTGGAACTTACTCTGGCGATCAAGGATGACTCCCAGATGTTGATGGCTGCGACGATTATCCAGCAGGGCCTTGCGGAAATCGGGATCACTCTTACCATCGATCCGTACGACAGCTCCACCTATAATTCCATCTACATGGAGTATGGGAAATACGATATGTATATCGCGGAGGCCCGCACGGACAACTATGCAACCAACGTGTTCAACAATTTCCTGAACCTGGACAACAGCAACGGCACCCGCGTGGGGATCGTGGATGAAAAGCTTCAATCCCTGATCGCTCCCTATGCGACCGGCGCCATGACCCAGGATCAGTTCGACGCGCTGATCGAATACTATGAGACCATCATCCCGTATTACGCGATCTGCACCATGATTACACCCTATGTGCTGGCAAAAGGGATCGATGCCAATACGGTGCAGGTAGGCTGCGGCGGCTGGCTGTTTCCGGGCGAGTGGACTTACACGCAGGACTTTCACCAGCAGTAAGGAACGATTATGCGAGTTTATAAAGAGATGCCGATTGTCATGCGGGACGGGGTGATCCTTACCGGAAACCTGTTCTGCCCGGATCCGAGCGGGACGTATCCGACGATTCTCTGCCGTCTTCCCTATGATAAGAATAAGGAAGGGGCAGCGTCTTCTGTGCTGCGGCCGGAACCTTTTGTGGAAGCGGGATACTGCGTGCTTCTCCAGGACCAGCGGGGCACCGGGACGTCCGACGGACTGCTGACCGCCACCGGAAACAATGAATATCAGGATGGGTACGATACCGTAGAGTGGGTGGCCACGCAGCCGTGGAGCAACCAAAAGGTGGCGATGATCGGCCTGTCGAACCACGGGTTTGCCCAATTGGCCGCGGCATCCCAGGGGCCGCCCCACCTGGTTGCGATCGCCCCCTGGGAGTGCCAGTCCTGGGCGCCGTTTAATATAAATTACGGCGGGACCGCAACGTTGGTCAACAAGCTGAACTGGGTCTACGCTCAGTCAAAGCGTCAGCTGGAAAATATGAAGCTGCTGCCCGAAGAACGGGAACGAATCCAGAAGGATTTGGACCAGTACAAAGAGCGCCTGCCGGAACAACTCCGGTTTCGCCCGCTGGCTCAAACACCTGCCGCCAATATCAGAAATTTCCCGCTGGTTCACGAGTATGTGGACACGGCCTGCAACATTGGAAATTATGCCTATTGGCAGTCGATCGGGCGGCCGATTGATTTTTCTAAATGGGATCTGCCCATGTTTCACTTAACCGGGTGGTGCGATTTTTTAAAGGACTCCACCATTGAAAGTTACCAAGCTGCCAGAGAGTTTGGAGGCAGTGCATTCATGAGAGAGAATCAGTATCTGCTGATCGGCCCATGGAACCATGGATCCCAGATGGACCATCGAATCGGAGCATTTGATTTTGGCGAGGAAAACAGCGGATCCGGCCAGCAGCTGGGAAAACGGCTGATCCGCTGGATGGATCATTACATGAAAGGGACGAATCAGGAAGCATTTTGGGAAAAGCCGGTTCATTATTTTGTGATGCAGAAAAACGAGTGGAGGAGCGCGCCCTGTTGGCCGCCGGACTGCCGGGAGGTTCTTTTCTATCTGGACAGCCGGGGGCACGCCAACACTCTTTTCGGAAACGGATGTCTGGCGTCAGCGGCCGGCGTGGGAAACTGTGACGCCTGCCTTCATGATCCGGAGGATCCGGCGCCGGCGAAGCCAGTGGATCCGAGGCTGAGGCGTTTGGAAGATTCCCCTGAGCTTTTGGATTACACGAAGATCGAGGAACGGGAGGATGTGCTGGTCTATACCTCGGAGACGTTGGAGGAAGGCTTAATTGTGGCGGGGCCGGTTCAGGTCCGGCTGTTCGCTTCCACAACGGCGGAGGATGTGGATTTCATGTGCAGGCTTCTCGACGTCTTTCCGGACGGCCGCCCGATCAATGTCACGGAAGGGGCGGTCCGGGCCCGTTACCGGAATACTGTTACGCCCCAGGCAGTGAGGAGAAACAAAGAGATCTGGGAGGAACCGATCGTACCGGGCGAGATCGTTGAGTACGAGATTTTTGTAGGAAATACGGCCTGGTATTTTGCGCCCGGCCATCGGTTCCGCCTGGAAGTAGCAAACAGCAGCTTCCCCCGCCATGACGTGAATCCGGGAATGAGCAGCCCCATCGGAATGGCTGAGACCTCCCGGAAGAGCGTTCAGTGTATCTATCATGACGAACGGTATCAGAGCGTCTTGGTGCTTCCGGTGACGGAAGTCGGAGAGGCTTGAGGGTTCGGAAAGAATCCGGCAAGCAGGAAATGAAATCAAATATGAAAAAGACAGCCGATGGGATGTTGGCCTCCCGCCGGCTATCTTTTTTAAGGAAGGGCCCAGAGTTGCAAAACCAAGCCCGCAGTTATCTTGCCCTGGTGCCTGAGGACAAACCATAGATATGGCTTCGACGATGTCCTTGCCTGTGTTTCTAAAACATCCCTCGCTTATTTCGGCCGGACCGGAATCCAGATTTCACTGTAATAATTTTCATCCTCCACCCCTTTTTCAAAGTCTGCGGGATCGCTGTACATTTCGATATGATAACCTGCTGCGATCTCATAGTCTCTGCAGTTGGGCAGCCACTCGGAAAAAATCTTTTTGTTCGTATCCGGAATCGAGCGGGATCCGGTGCCCCGGCAGGCGAATACGGCCCAGGTGTGTTCTGGTATCACTTTGGTGACAAACTCCCCCTCCATTTCCTTCGTGGGATCATATTGGTCGCCAATCATATATTCAAACCGGCTGCCGTCCATGTTTTCATCGATAGACACGCCGTACACGCTGCAGACAAGCTCATCTTTTCCTGCCTGAACATACTCTGCCCAAAACTTCGGGATTTCCGTCTCCGCACCTTCATAGGAAAATACCTTCGAAACCCCGATCAGTGAAAACGGTCCCTTTTTTACGATTTTATAATCCATCGTATAACCTCCTTCTAATGTGAGTTTGATTTTCAGCGAAGCAAAGGATTTGATCATTGCCTCGCCTTTCCGCACAGAGGTCGGTGTGGCGCCATGGAAACGGGTGAAAGCTCTGGTGAAACTTTCGGGGGAATCGTATCCGTATTGGAGGGCAATATCAATAATTTTACGGTCGGTCGAAACAATCTCGCTGCCGGCAAGCGCAAGCCTCCGCTTTTTGATATACTCCCCAACCGTGATCCCGCAAAGCATGGCAAATCCTTTTTGAAAATAAAACGGCGATATCATTGCCTGCCTGGCGATATTTTCGATGGTGAGCTCTTCTGTGATATTGTCTTCCATATAGCGGATTGCGTTCCGAATGCACTCCGTCCACTCCATGTGAACACCTCCTGTCTGTAATCCTATCTTACACATTTAAGCGGAGCTCCGCCTGACTTTTTCTGCTTTTCTTTGTCTGTTGCCTAGATTTTTCCTGTGTGGTATACTAAATCAACGGTTTCATTACCAGGGGTGGAGGCGTAAAACACCGGAAAGGGAGGCTTCAACATGATTCAGCCGATTTTGCTGCTGGGAAATCCGCAGCTTTATGAAACGAGCGAGGAAGTGAGAGAGGAGGAGGTGCCTGAAATTTGCCGCCTTGAGACGGATCTCCATGATACAATGATGGAATTCCGGCGGATTTACCATGCAGGGCGGGCCATTGCCGCTCCTCAGATCGGGGTGAAGAAACGGGTTTTGTATATGAATGTGGGGGAACCCGTTCTGATGATCAACCCGCGGCTCACATTCCCGGACTCAGAACAGATGGAAGTAATGGATGACTGTATGTCGTTTCCCGGACTTTTGGTCAAGGTAAAGCGATGGAAACGCTGCCGGATCTCCTATCGGGACAGAGAATGGCGGGAGTGTGCGAGGGAGCTTGAGGGGGATTTGTCCGAGCTTTTGCAGCACGAGTACGACCACCTGGACGGGATCCTGGCGACCATGCGGGCCATTGACCCGAAGTCTTTCTTTCTGCGGGAAAACCAGCGGTGATTTGGCTGGTTTTTCTGAAACACAGGCCTGGAAGAAGAGAAATCCTATTCGGCTTTCTACCTGCGTTTCACCGGGATTTCAATACGGCCAAAATATTCTTCGGGATTTTGTACCGCAATCTCATCCAACAGGAACTCGAAATAGGCTCCCCCGATGGGTTCCAGGTCCTGTGCCCGGATGTAATCCAACAGCCGCAGATAAAAGACATCCGCCTCCTGGCCGCCGTTTCTCCCATAGGCCACTGCGTACAGTCCGTCCGGTTTCCAAGCGTTCCCCTTTTTTCCTGTTCTGAGATAATATTGGTATTCCGGATTCTTCTCCCCGGAAAAGAGATTTTCGCGGGTAATCATTACGCCGAGCGGATGACCCAGGTTGATCCCATGGCTGTTGGCGTATTCATAGGCAAAAATTTCCCCCTCGTCGGCATTCATGGACGGCGAAACCGGCGGGCAAAGGAAGATACGTTCTCTTTTCCGCTCTTTCAGCCGAAGCTCAAATTCGTTTTCTTTATGGTTCAGGGCTTCCTGCGCCATCTCGGCATATTGATTCATAATTTCGCTGGTCTCCCGCAGCCTTGCCATTTCCGCCTGGATCCTCGCCTCCTGTTCCTCAAACAGACCGAGCATTTTTTCCGGTGTACGATCCTCGGAGTATTCTTTGATATCCTTTAATCCCACTCCCAACAGACGCAGGCTACCGATCAGGTAGGCGGAGCTTAGCTGGCGGCGCGTATAATAGCGATAATCATTGGCCCCCCGTATCTCTGGCTTCAAAAGGCCGATCTGGTCATAGAACCGCAGACTGTCCCGTTTTATTCCCGTCAGCCGGGAAAATTCCAGGATGGAAAGTTGTTTTTTCTCACTCATGATTACCTCATATAAGTTTCAGCGCTTCTTGAAAGGAAGGGAGCAAGACATGTGCCCTCGTCCCTCAATCATAATCTTCATTTTTCATTTAAAAAAAGTTCAGAATTTCTTCCTTGACATTGGAACGACTCCAAGGTCTATTATACCCTTTGTCATAAAAAAAGCAAGGATTGACAAAGGAGGTCCTCATGTTTTACTTAAAACGATTTTTGGTGCAGCATAAGGGCAAGGTCGCTCTAGCCGTGTTTTTGCTGTTGGGCCAGGTGGCCGGCACGCTGCTGATCCCTGCTCTGGTCGCTAACATTGTGGATTTGGGTATCCTCCACGGGGACATGGCTGTCATTCTTCGGACCGGGGGGCAGATGCTGGCTGTCACCATCCTGGCGGCAGGCATTTCGGCATGGGGCAGCTGGGTCACCAGCGACCTGAGCGCCCTCTTTGGGAGGGAGATGCGTTCCCTGCTCCTGAATAAAAGCCAGGAACTTTCGATTCAGCAGTTCGACGAGGTGGGCATTTCTTCCATGATCACCCGCGCCACTTCAGATATCACCAATCTCCAGCGAACAATGGGCATGGTGTTCCAACTGGTGGTGCCCGCACCCATCATTGTGGCGGTCTCCATCGCAATGACCACGATGGTCAGCCCTGTCATGTCTGTCATCCAGCTGGTCTTTATGGCAGTGCTGCTCGGAATAGCCGCCGTAATTTTAAAAAAGTCCAATGCCCTATCCCGCAGTATCCAGACGCGGCTCGACCGCATCAATCAGGTGGTAAGAGAGGCTGTCACCGGCGTGCGTGTCATTCGGGCGTTCGGCAACGAGACGTATGAGGAAGAGCGGTCGGGCGCGGCCTTTGCGGATTATGCCGGCAATATGATCCGCCTCAACCGGCTTTTTGCCGTGGTCAACCCAGTGGTGTGGCTGCTGATGGGAGCCCTGATGGCGGTGATCCTCGGTGTCGGCGGAGGCCTGGTCCTAGGCGGCTCCATGGCGGTGGGCCAGATTACCGCCGTGACGGAATACTCCACTTTGACCATGGCCTACCTTATTATGGCGGCTTCGGTGATGACCACGCTGCCCAAGGCCGGCGCCTGCCTGGAGCGTCTCCGGGAGATGCTGGACACCGAACCGGCCGTCTCCGATGCGAAGGGATTTCCGACAGAAGAAGCGTCCGAGACAGCCGCGGCAATCGAGTTTGATCATGTGACATTCGCCTACCAAGGCGCTGAGGAGCCGGTAATCCGCGACCTGTCCTTTTCCATGGCACCGGGACAGACCACTGCCGTAATCGGAAGCACCGGTTCGGGAAAAAGCACGTTGGCCGACCTGCTGCTTCGCCTTCACGACACTCAGACGGGGCGTATCCGGCTAAAAGGCGTGGATGTGCGCATCCTTTCCCAGCAGGATCTGAGGGAGAGAATCGGCTGTGTACCTCAAAAGGCATTTTTGTTCAGCGGCACAATTGCAGAGAATCTGCGCATGGGGCGGAAAGATGCTGCCGACGAGGAACTGTGGGAAGCGCTGCGAATCGCGCAGGCCGAGGACTTTGTGAAACAGCTCCCCTCCGGTCTCAATGCTCCTGTGGCCCAGGGCGGAACCAACTTTTCCGGCGGACAGCGTCAGCGCCTCTCGATTGCCAGGGCTCTGGTAAAGAAGGCTGATATCTTTATATTTGACGACAGCTTCTCGGCGCTGGATGTAAGGACGGATACTGCGCTCCGCAGGGCGCTACATGAGAGCGTGACGGAACCCGCCAAGCTGATCATTGCCCAGCGGGTCAGCACCATCCTGGACGCCGATCAGATCCTGGTATTGGACAAAGGCCGGCTGGTGGGCGCGGGAACGCACCAAGAGCTGTTGGAGCGCTGCCCCGTCTACCGGGACATTGCGGATAGCCAGATGCAGCGAAAGGAGGCATAATCAATGGATCGAAATAAGAATAAGAAAGACATTTCCAATGAAGACATTCCCCAGAACACCGGGGCGACCGTTAAGCGGCTTTTGAATCGGCTGGCCCGGCAGAAGAGGAGGTTGATTGTGGCGGTCACCGCCACCTTGCTCAGCTCCGCGGCCTTTACTGTGCTACCCCTTGCGGTCGGCAGGGGCATCGACTCTCTGGTGGCTGCCGTCCGGTCCTACGACGGTTCGGCGGGGATTATTCCGACGGCGGTGCAGGCGCTTTTTCTGCCTGTTCTTTTCATCACGGCCGCCTCTTTGGTCAGTGGTCTTATGTCTTACGTTCAGCAGTATATAATTGCCAGCGTTGGAGAGGAGCTGACCCTTTCCTTCCGGAACGACATCAGCGCCAAATTAAACCGTCTACCTCTGCGCTATTTTGACGCCCATCAGACAGGCGAAGTCATGAGCCGGGTGACCAATGATTTGGAGAAGGTTTCCGCTGTCATGCAGGAAGGGCTGCCCCAGCTCGTCTCCTCGGTCTTTACGATCCTGTTTGCGGTAATTACCATGCTGATCTTAAGTCCCGCTCTTTTTCTCGTGGTCCTCGTCTCCCTGACCATCAGCACGGCGGCTACCGGTTATGTCTCTGCGCTGGCCCAGCGGGCCTACGGGGAAAATCTGGCGTCCATGGGCGCGCTGACCGGAAAGATCGAGGAAGTATATGCGGGGAACCGGGTGGTAAAGATATTCAATCAGCAGCGGGAGATGCTCTCGGCAGCGGAGGAGCTGAACCAGCGGCAATACCGGGCGCAGCGAAACGCCCAGTTTGTCGATTTCGCCATCTATCCCACGATCCGTGCGCTGGGGCAGCTGGGTTTTATCGTTACCGCGGTCCTGGGCGGCCGCATGGCCCTGGGCGGCGTCATCACCCTGGGAACGGTGCAGGCGTTTTTACAGTATGTAAACCAGATCTCCGAGCCAGTAACCGGAGCAGCCTACGTCGTCACATCCCTCCAGGCAGCCGTCGCGGGCGCGGAGCGGGTGTTTGCCCTGCTGGATGAGGAAGAGGAGAGTCCCGGCGAGGAAGGCGCGGCCAGTTCCATCACTGAGGGTCATGTAACTTTCCGGAACGTGCGGTTCGGCTATACGCCTGAGCGGGAGCTGATCCAAAATTTGAATCTGGAGGTGCGTCCCAACGAGATGGTGGCGATCGTCGGTCCCACCGGGGGAGGAAAAACCACGCTGGTTAACCTGTTGATGCGCTTCTATGAGCTAAACGGCGGCGCCATCTCCATTGACGGACAGGACATCGCCAAAATGCCCCGGCAGGAGATGCGCAGGCGCATCGGCATGGTGCTCCAGGACACCTGGCTTTTTGAGGGCACCATCGCGGAAAACATTGCCTATGGAAAACGGGACGCCACGCGGGAGGAGATCGTGGCGGCTGCCAAGGCCGCCTGCTGTGATCATTTTATTCGTACTCTCCCGCAGGGGTATGACACAATACTATCCGGCGAGGCCGCCGGTATCTCCCAGGGCCAGATGCAGCTTTTGACGATCGCGCGGGCTATGCTCACCGACCCGGCTATCCTGGTTCTGGACGAGGCCACCTCCAGCGTGGACACCCGCACAGAGATGGAAATTCAAAAAGCCATGGCCCGTCTCATGCACGGAAAGACCAGTTTCGTGATAGCCCACCGTCTGTCCACAATCCGGAACGCCGGCCTGATCCTTGTGGTGCGGGACGGCGACATCGTGGAGCGGGGCAGCCATGAGGAACTTTTAAGACAGAACGGCTTTTACGCCGCGCTCTACCGCAGCCAGTTTGAGGCGGCTTGACGGAATTTTTAAGGGGTGCCGTAAAGCGGAATCCTGTTCGCTTTATGGCATCCCTACTGTTTACCAGTGTTATGCAGAGCATGGGCGATTTTTGTGGAACGTTTCTTCCATGATCCGTCAATTACAAATCCAGTACAATGTATTTGTGATATCTGCATGACGGTGGAGCCGGATTGCATTTGGAATCCTATAATGCGGATCAGTGGCGGTAAATGGATCGTGTATCTGTTTGACGGAAAGATTCAAGATATATTTGAAACATTACAAGGGGTATTTCGTGTTTGGTTGCCTCAAAGTGGTTACAAAATGACGCAACGGTATGGAATGAATCTTTATCGCCATATTGACCGCGATCATCGCCGTGTTATTATGGATTTATGTATCCCTATTTCTTAAGAGCAAGAATTCAGAAGTCAAGAAGACGGCTACCTCTCTATAATTAGAAGTGCATCAAAACACTTTGCAGAGAAGGGAGGTCGTCTTTTGTTCCATTTATGAAACCGACTACAGAATCTTAGATCGAGAATAGGGAGGAGACCATGTTTGATATCAATTTTTGTCCCTGTCCTATGCTTGCGGAAGTGGACAAATTAGAGTCAAATACATGGTGCCAATGTACTGCTGGCTACAGTAAGGTACTCTTCGAAAGGGCATTTGCCTGTCAAGCAGATGTAGAGTTACTGAAAAGTATAAAACTGGGTGATCCGATCTGTCTGATGAAAATCATTCTTCATAATCCTAGTTGGCGATAAAAGGCGTTCATCATATGGAATCACCGTTGGATGGGAATGAGCGGAAGTTTTCAACCAAAATCTGAAAGAAGCGTTTCAGAACAGGTTTTCCTTTCAGGGATTTGTAATAGATCCCGAAGGAAATCCATCCGAGACTTGGGATCGGGATGTAGCAGAGTCCGGCTTCACGGGAAGCGGGAAGATCGGGAAATACCGTAAAACCGATTCCGCTGCGGATTAGGGCAACCACGCTTTCGTATCCATCTGCAAAGTAAACCTGGGAGGCGGGGCGGCTTAGCACGATCCGGCTTTGAATCGGAAGGAGCGCTTCCGGCCCTTTGCTGGGGTCGCTGGCAATGAAATTTCCGGCCAGTTCCGATTCTGTCAGCGAAGTCCGCCCGGCCAGTGGATGATCCGCAGTGCACACGCAGACGAGAGGGCATTTGTATAGCTCCTGATAGGTTCCAATCGGCTTTCGAATGGTTTTAAAGTCAAACATGGCCTGAATGCTGTCATTTTCCAGGAGATTGTCCAGGGAGCGGAAGGGGAGCAGCCGGAACGAGGGATGGAGAGTGGGAAATTCCTGGATCAGCCGGCGCAGAACCGGAGGAAGAAAGGCCAGCTCATATTGGCTGTGGCAGCCGATCTCCAGGAAGAGCATATCTTTTCCTTCGTAATCACTGAGCCGGGCTTTGGCGGAGGAGGCAATTCTTAAAATCTGGCTGGCATCACTGATGAACTGCATGCCAGCTTTTGTCAGTTCAACGCGTTTGCTTGTTCTCAGGAACAGCGGCGTTCCCAGCTCGTTTTCCAGGGTTTGAATCTGGTGGCTGATCGCCGGCTGTGTCAGCTGTACGGCTTCGGCCGCTTTGGTGAAATTGAGAGAGTCTACGACCGCTAAAAAACATTCTAACTGTATGGTATTCATATCTGATTCCTTTCATGAGTTTTTCGGGATATCCTGAGTTTCCGGATCAAAGATCCGAATTCCAGCTGCTATTCTAGCATATTTGCATTTCTTCAAAATTTTTTATCCCATATCCCTATAGGGCATCCTTTGCCAAAATTTCAGCCGGTCGATAATAAAAAAGACGGCCCGTCCGCTGGAACATAGAAAATAAATCGATCATTATCAATAAAAATTGTTTATTGATAATAACATATTTGAATTTCCCTTTCAAGCAAAAATCCGTTATAAATAAAAGCATGGATATTGTTTGGCGCAGAATTGTTTGGAAGCGAGGTATCGAGCTTGGACGAATCCATGACAAAACTGGGTCTGACCACTGCCCAGGGCCATATTTTGATCTATATTCGTGAGCATCCGGAGGAAGATCATAAAAAGAAAGGAAGAAAGCAGAGATGCGTACCATTTTAGCTGAGATCAAGCAATATAAAAAAGATTCGATTCTGGCCCCGGTCTGTTCCGGCCTGGAGGTCGTGATGGAAGTTTTACTGCCGTTCATCACGGCGAGGATCATCGATGAAGGCCTGCAGGCCGGGAACCTTTCCAAAGTATACCAGTACGGCGCCCTGATGATCGTGATGGCATTTTTCAGCCTGCTGTTCGGCGCTATGGCCGGAAAATATGCGGCGGCCGCTTCCTCCGGCCTTGCCTGCAACCTGCGGGAGAGTATCTATAACCGGATTCAGACCTTTTCTTTTTCCAACATCGATCGGTTCAGCACCGCAGGCCTGGTAACGCGGATGACCACGGATGTCACCAATATTCAAAATGCTTTTCAAATGGTGATCCGGATTGCTGTGCGCGCGCCGCTGACTTTGATTTGCAGTATGGCGATGTGTTTTTGGATCAACGTCAGGCTTAGTCTGATTTTTGCGGGAGCCATTTTGTTCCTGGCTGCGGTGCTGGGAATCATTATGAAGAAAACCATGAAAATTTTCGATGAAGCATTTAAAACGTATGACGGTCTGAACGCCAGCGTACAGGAGAATGTCTCGGCAATCCGTGTAGTGAAAGCCTATGTTCGGGAAGAATACGAGAACAAAAAATTCGGGAAGGCGGCGGATCAGCTTTACCGGATGTTTGTCAAGGCGGAAGGGCTCCTGGCCTTCAACAATCCTGCCATGATGCTGGTGGTCTATGGCTGTATTCTTGCCGTGGCCTGGCTCGGCGCCCACTATATTGTGATCGGAACCATGAGCACCGGGGAGTTGACCTCTTTGTTCAGCTATATTCTTTCTATTATGATGTCGCTGATGATGCTCTCTATGGTTTTCGTGATGATCACCATGAGTTCCGCCAGTGTCCGCCGCGTCTCCCAGGTCCTGACCGAAAAGCCGGACCTGCAGAACCCGGAAAGCCCTGTCACTGAAGTCCCCGACGGCAGCATCGATTTCAACCAGGTAAATTTTTCCTACCGCAGGAACAGCGGAAAGAAAGCGCTGGCGGATATTGACCTTCATATCCGCTCCGGCGAGACCATCGGCATCATCGGCGGCACCGGAGCCGGAAAGAGCAGTCTGGTCAACCTGATCAGCCGGCTGTACGATGTGGAGAGCGGGTCGGTCTGCGTCGGAGGCAGGGATGTGCGGGAGTACGATATGGAGGCTCTCCGGAATCAAGTCTCCGTTGTTTTGCAAAAAAATGTGCTTTTTTCCGGCACGATCCTGGAGAATCTGCGCTGGGGCAATGAGAAGGCAACCAGAAAGGAATGTGAGGAGGCCTGCCGGGCTGCATGTGCGGATGAGTTCATCGAGCAGCTGCCGGAAAAATACGATACGTATATCGAACGGGGCGGAACCAATGTGTCGGGCGGCCAGAAGCAGAGGCTTTGTATCGCCAGGGCTTTGCTGAAACAGCCGAAGGTATTGATCCTGGATGATTCTACCAGCGCTGTGGACACCGCCACGGACGCCCGGATCCGCCAGGCGTTCTCTGAGACCATTCCCGGCACCACCAAACTGATTATCAGCCAGCGAGTCTCCAGCGTCCAGGAGGCGGACCGGATCCTGGTTCTGGAGGACGGACGGGTCAGTGGTTTTGACACCCACAAGAATTTATTGGAAAGTAACGCCGTATACCGGGAAATCTATGAATCCCAGAGCAAAGGCGGCGGGGACTTTGACCAGCCTGGAAAGGAGACTGCGTAAATATGAGAGAAATGAAAGAAGCGGGCCGGAAGTCCGACCGGGTTCTCGGCCGTCTGATCCGATATATGCTGAAATATTATAAATGGGCGTTTGCCGCCGTTGTGGCCTGCATCATCCTGACTGCAGCCGCAACACTGCAGGGAATGTTATTCATCCAATCGTTGGTGGACGACTATATCCTGCCGATGCTTTCGTCCGGGTCCGCTGAGTTTGGACCGCTGGCTGCCGCTTTAGGACGGGTGGCCGCCTGCTATGGAATCGGCGTGCTGGCTGCCTTCGGTTACAACCGCCTGATGGTCAACGTCAGCCAGGGGACCATGAAACATTTAAGAAATGACCTTTTTGCCAGGATGGAAGCGCTGCCGATCCGCTATTTCGATACCCATGCCCACGGGGATATCATGTCGGTTTACACCAACGATATTGATACTTTACGGCAGTTTTTAAGCCAAAGTGTACCTCAAATCATCAACGGAGCGGTGACACTGGCGGCTACCTTTTTTTCGATGCTCTCTTTGAGCCTGCCGCTAACGATTCTCACACTGGCCATGTCCTTTATCATGCTCCTGGTGACCAAAAAGCTTTCCGGTCTGTCGGGCACGTACTTCGGCAGGCAGCAAGGGGATCTTGGAGCGGTGGACGGATTCATTGAGGAGATGCTGGACGGACAGAAGGTCATCAAGGTGTTTTGCCATGAGGAACAGGCAAAGGAGGAATTTCGGGCACTGAACAATGCGCTCAGGGACAGCGCCGACAGGGCCAACCGCTATGCCAATCTGATGATGCCGGTCAATGCCAACATTGGAAATATCAATTATGTGCTCTGTGCAGCGATCGGAGCCCTGCTGGCTTTAAACGGGAACTTTGGCGTCACGGTCGGGACGGTCATCGCTTTTGTAGGACTCAGCAAAAACTTTACTCAGCCCATTGCCCAGGTCAGCCAGCAGATGAATTCGATTGTCATGGCGTCGGCAGGCGCGGCCCGTGCGTTTGAGCTGATGGACCAGGAGCCGGAAAAGGATGACGGCAGCGTGGATTTCGTGGACGCGCAAGTGATGCCGGATGGTACGTTGGCCGAGGCGGATCACCGAACCGGCCTTTGGGCTTGGCGGAAACCCCATGCCGGCGGGGGCGTAACCTATTCCAAGCTTATGGGGGACGTGGTTTTTCAGGGAGTGGATTTCGGATATAATGCGGATAAAACCATTTTAAAGGACATCAATCTGTACGCGAAACCGGGTCAGAAGATCGCCTTTGTGGGCTCCACCGGGGCAGGGAAAACCACGATCACCAATCTGATCAACCGGTTTTACGACATTCAGAAAGGAACCATCCGTTATGACGGGGTGAACATCTCAAAGATTCAGAAACCGGCGCTGCGCCGGACCCTGGGAATTGTCCTGCAGGATACTCATTTGTTTACCGGCACCGTCTTAGACAATATCCGCTACGGACGCCTGGACGCCACAGATGAGGAGTGTGTGGCTGCCGCAAGGCTGGCCAATGCAGACAGCTTCATCGAGCGCCTGCCGGACGGATACCAGACGGTGCTGAGCGGGGACGGTGCCAGCCTGAGCCAGGGGCAGCGGCAGCTTTTAGCCATCGCCAGGGCGGCGGCGGCCGACCCGCCGGTTTTAATCCTGGACGAGGCGACCTCCTCCATTGACACCCGCACCGAAGCGCTGGTGCAGGCCGGCATGGATGCTTTGATGAAAGGCCGGACCACCTTCGTGATCGCCCATCGCCTATCCACGGTCCGAAATGCCGACTGCATCATGGTACTGGAGCAGGGAAGGATCATTGAAAGAGGGACCCACGATGAGCTGATCGGGCAAAAGGGGCGGTATTATCAGCTTTACACAGGGAATTTTGCCAAGAAAACGGCTTAACCGCCTGGCTGGATCTCAGCTTCCTGCCACGGGATCCGGATTGAGTGAGGGGAAAACAAAAAAGGCATGGCCCAAGGGAGATCGGGGGAAGAAACTGAGGCGGTTTTCTTCTTCCGATCTTTGCGTGTATGGGGGAGGATTGTTTCTTCGGAAGATCAAACTGCATCTTGATTTACGGCGATATTTCAAGTATGCTTATACTGCGGGAAAAAGATCGGGGATCCCGGTATGGTATTTCGGTCTCCCCGGAGAGGAGGATTCCATGAAAAAGTATGAGTATAAAGTGGTTCTTATGGCGACAAAGACGGCTATGACCGTCAAAAACATGGAGGCGGCAGCCAAAGAGTTTGAACAGGAACTGAATCGTTTCGGCGCTGAGGGCTGGGAACTCATTCAGAGAGAGGACGGAATGTTCTTTTTTAAAAGGGAATTGTGATTTCATTTCAAATATCAAGCTGCCGTTATTCCCATTTGACGATCGGTTCTTGGATCTGCCGGAGAAAAACGCCGGTTTTTTGGTTCCGGCTTTATAGAAGGATCTTGTAGTTTTTGCTGGGTTATGTTATGATCTGAGCACATAGGTGATTTTCTTCCTTATTTATCTTTAAAATCAATTGCTGTCTGTTTTTCTATTTGTCATTGGAATTTTTCTGTTCGTTTCATTCCATGGTTCTTCTTTGATGATCCTTTTTTATTTCCGTTTTAAACTGTTGACGGGGAAGGAATATTTATGCCCGATTGGAAAGTTGTCACGAAAAAATTGGAAGGGAAGGCGCCTGAACAGGCGAAAAGCCCTGTTTTTCTGCGTTTTTTGTCAGGCTGCGGCCGGTTTTTGATTTCCCTGGCGGGAACCATTCTCGTATCTCTGGGCTTAACGGTATTGGTGAATCCATCCCTTCGGCAGGCGATTTGGGAAGCAATTCAAAAACTTTGGTGAGAAAACCTCCTTCCAGGGGAGTTTCTATTGATAATTTGAGAAAATTCTTCTATAATAGTTTTAAACGCCTGGATTTCGGGCAGAATAGCGGGCTGCCGGAGGGCGGCCGCCGGTATAGGAGAGAATCCATGTATTGTATGAATTGCGGAAAAAAGCTTCCGGATGACGCGAAAAGCTGTGACCGATGCGGCATGCCGGTGGGCGAATATAAGCCGGAGGAGAATTCGGAAGAAAATCCCTATGTCTCCGGTTATTCTTATGGAACCGGTTATGAAGAAACGCCCCGGACGGATGGGGCCAGCACGTCTGGGGGACGTCCCTATGATTCGGGTTATGAAGAGAAAAATTCAACCTACGGATATAGCAGCTTTACCAAGCCGGATCAAGACTCTTACGGGTATTATGAGGACCGGCCGCCTCTGAGAAGCGGCGGTCTGGCGATTGCATCTTTGGTGCTCTGCATTCTGGGCGCTGTGTCCTGCTGCGCTCCTTTTTTCTCAATTCCTCTGTGCATTGCCGGGATCGTCTGCGGTGCGCTGGGGCTGAAGTCGGATAAGAGGACCATGGCCATGGTTTCCATGATTATCAGCATTGTATTTCTGGTGATCTCGATTGCTCTGCTGATTTATTCCATCGCTCTGATCCCCTATATGGATGACTATTGGGCGGAATACGGGTACGTCTGGAAATAAACGGGAGCGCAGAATAAAAAAAGCGGATGGGAAAGGCGCTTGAGAGTTTAACCGGTCGCCGGATGATACGTGCTTATACGAAAAAAGGGCTGGATTCGATGGAATCCGGCCCTTTTTCCGTGGACTAATGCAGCCCTGGATACTGTTCGCAGATAAAATGCAGAAATTTCCGGCAGGATTGGGAGAGGAAACGGCTTTTGCTCCACACCATGCCCATCTGGTAGGTCATGGGATCCCGGAAGGGGAGCGTTACGATCCCGGTCATATTGGAGAGAACCGGCGAGGTGGTTTCGAGGAGAAAAGAGATGCCGTAGTTCTGCGAAACCAAATCGTATATGGTGGAAAAGTTTTTGAAATAATGCCGGAAATTGATGGAGATTCCCTTTTTGGCAAATTCATCCCGGATCCGGTATTCCGTGTAGGAAGTGCCCTTTTCATACATCAGGATTTCTTCATTGGCCAAGTCCTCCAATGTGACGGAATCCTTCCTGCTGAGAGGATGGCTCTGGGACAGCAGAACCTGCAGCGTGCCGCTTTCCAGATTCAGATATTCCATATCTTCCGGCAGCGTGTCCTGACGGATCAGGAATCCGGCCTCAATTCCTCCCTGCTGAATCTGCTGGATGATTTCATGATTGCAGATATCTTGGATCGCCAGGTCCACGTTGGGCTCCTCTTTTGCAAAATCCCGGAGCACCATCGGGTACATTTTGGCGCAGGAAATCGGCGGAATTCCTAGAGAAAGCTCCTGGCGCTGGTAACCGTCGGAGACCGCGGCCCGGTCGTAGATTTTCTGTACGTTCTCCAAAATAACCTCGGAGCGGTGAAGAATCTCTTCCCCGGCCGGAGTCAGGCTCAGATTGCCGCCGGACCGGTCGAAAATCAAAACTCCCAGCTCTTTTTCCAGGTTTTTGACCGCGGTGGTGACCGTTGGCTGTGTCACATGGAGATGCTGGGCCGCCTTGGTAAAATTTTTGAACTGATAGAGTGCTTCGATATATTCTAATTGTCTTAGCTCCATAAAAACTCCATTCTTCCCAATCCGACATTGGATCCGTTTTCTATCCGTTATATGTTAGGCATCTCTAATAGTATGGCAGACTTTTATAAATTACGCAATAGAAAAAATCAGCTTATAAAAATTTTTTATCCAATATAAATAATCCCAATTTTTTATTTTTCAACGGATGCGTTATACTGAATACAAGATAAAGAAGGAGGTATGGATCAATGAATCAAGGATTTTTTCATTTAAATAAGCCGGCCAATGAGCCGGTAAAAGCCTACATGGCGGAAAGCGGCGATTGGAAGGAGCTTTGTGAGGAGCTGGAGTATCAAGCTTCTCATCGGATCGAGATTCCCTGCGTGATCGGAGGAAAGAAAATATACACAGGGGATATCCTGGACGCTGTGGAGCCCCATTGCCATGGAAACGTGCTGGCCCATACGCATCTGGCTGGTGAGAATGAGCTCAGAGAAGCTGTCCAGGCAGCCATGGAGGCAAAAGCAGAATGGGAATCTCTTTCCTGGGAACACCGGGCGTCGGTTTTCCTAAAAGCAGCCGACTTACTGACGGGACCGTACCGGAAAAAGATGACGGCCGCCTGTATGCTAAAGCAGAGTAAAAATGTCTACGAGGCTGAAATTGATGTGATCTGCGAGCTGGCGGATTTTCTGCGCTACAACGCATATTATCTGGAAGAGATCTATTGTGAGCAGCCGGTCAACACCCATGGAATCTGGAACCGGAATGAATACCGGCCTCTGGACGGATTTGTGGCGGCGCTGGCTCCGTTTAATTTTACCTCCATCAGCGGCAATCTCTGCGCGGCTCCTGCCATGGCCGGCAATGTGGTCGTCTGGAAGCCTTCCACGACTGCGGTGCTTTCCAGCTATTACCTGATGGAAATTTTTGAGGAAGCGGGACTGCCGGCCGGCGTCATCAATTTTGTGCCGAGCCGCGGTTCGGACTTTGGCCGGATCGTTGTCGCGGATCCGAAGATGGCCGGATTCCATTTCACTGGTTCCACCGAAGTGTTCAACAGCATTTGGAAGCAGGTCGGCGAACATATTGATGACTACGAATCTTATCCCCGGCTGGTGGGGGAGACAGGCGGTAAGGATTTTGTCTTTGCCCATGCCAGCGCGGATCCGGACGCCCTGGTTAGCGGCTTGATCCGCGGGGCCTTCGCGTTCGCCGGGCAGAAGTGCTCCGCCGCCTCCAGAGCCTATGTTCCGGCTTCTCTGTGGCCGCAGGTCAAGGAGAAACTTCACCAGGCCATGACGTTGGTGAAAACCGGGGATGTTCGCGATATTCACGCCTTCCTGAACGCTGTGATCGATGAAAAATCCTTTGCCAAGGTGAAAGAGTACCTGGATTTCGCCAAGAGCTCGCCGGACTGTGAAATTTTGGAAGGCGGTAATCTGGACGATTCGGTGGGATACTTTATTGAACCAACCATTATACTGGCAAAGAAGCCGGATTTCCGCACTATGGTGGAGGAAATTTTCGGGCCGGTCCTGACCATCTATGTCTATGAGGATGAAACACTCGGCGAAACATTGGCGCTCTGCGACCAGAGCACAGGATATGCACTTTCCGGCGCCATCTATGCCAACGACCGGATGGCTGTCGTCAAGATGGAAAAAGCACTGACGCATTCGGCCGGCAATTTCTATATCAACGACAAACCCACCGGCGCGGTGGTGGGTCAGCAGCCCTTTGGCGGAGGACGCCGTTCCGGAACCAACGACAAAGCCGGAAGCCGGGTCAATATGATGCGCTGGATCAGCCAGAGGACCATCAAGGAAAACCGTCTTCCGGACCGGGAGATTTTGTATCCGCATATGAAATAAAAGAACGACCGGCTGTATCCCGGATATTTTCCGCGGCCAGCCGGTCGTTCTTTTATTTTTGCTTTTCTGCGTTCTTCCTTTGATTCCGTTCCTATTCTTCCGCTTCTCCGCCGCTGTCAACAGCGCCTTCATTGCTGCCATTGCCGTTCCCGTTTCCATTCCCATTGTTTCCGCTGTTTCCATTGGTATTATCGGAAGGGGCCTCGGAAGGCGTGTTGGCATTATCCGTGGGCGACTCGCTGGGAACTACCGCAGGGACGCTCTCCTTGGGTTTGGTGCCCACTACCGTGGTCTTTGACGCGCCGCTGTAATGATCGGTGTGAAGCTTGGTACGGCTGACTTCTTTTCCATCCTCGTAGACAACCTTTTCCAGGTAAGCCGTGACTTCCGGCTTGTTGGTGCCGGTGGATTTCTGCTCGCCCTCATACATATTGGCGTCGTAGACGGTCTTCGGCTCCGGATCCTTTTTGGAAACGGTGGTGGACTCGAATTCAACTTTGCGGTTGGACGGCCGGTATTCCGCCCCGTAAAGACTGAAAGTCAGCGTGCTCCCGTCGGCGCTGGCGGCCAGATAAACCGGGTGATCCAGATTGTTTTCAAAAACCAGATCCTTTGAACCCGCAGCAATCGCGGCATCCGTAGAATAAGGAACATAGGATACAACCATAGAATGGGGAGAACGGGAGGTAACCTTTAACTCCGCCCGGAGAAGGGCGTTGTAAAGGGTCGTGGAAACCTGGCAGACGCCGCCGCCGTACGCTTCCTCCGTGTCTCCGTCCTTAAACTGGGTTGCCTTCTCATATCCGTTTTCCGGTTCTCGCGGCAGGATGGTTTCGCTGACGGACAGGCTCTCGCCCGGCATCAGCACCTTTCCATTCAGCCGCTCTGTGGCAACGGAAATATTGGTTTTTCTCCCGGATACGCTGTCGCTGTAATCCGTGGAAAAGGTTCCCAACCGGTCCTGGATCAAACTCAGCTCGTCATAGGTGCGGGATGGCTGCGTAACCTCTACCTGGGCGGCTACCTGCATGTTGGAAGCAAGATTTTCCTTTACCGCGGTCAGAATATTATTGACCGTGGTCTCCTGATCGGTGGCCAGCCCGGTGGTGTGCTCCGTCACAATAAAACTTCCGCTTTTCCGGGTGATCGTTGCATTCTTGGGTTCTGTATCGTGGGAAGCCACCTGGCTTTTTACAAATTCACGGACTTTTGCCTCATCGATTTGGTAGGGCACCTCCAGCACGACATGGCCGTACTTCATATCCATCAAGGTTTTGTATCGCTGCAGAATCGGACCGCTTTTTCCCAGGCGGTCTGCCTCGTCCAGGGCATTTTGGGAATCCCAGGAGAGCCCCAATTCCGCCAGAGTCGTCTGGATGGACTGGGTATCCATGGTGACGGTAAAAGGTGAGGAAGCGATTTCCTGATAGTAAGAATCTACGGCCTCCTTGGCCTTCTCCTTGCTGAGTCCTCCAATATTTACCTCACCAGCGTATACACCCTCGGCGATGCTTTCTTCTTTTTGCTCCGCCGGAGCCGCAAATACCGGGCTTTGAAATGCGAACAGAGCCATGCACAAGGCGGTACCGGCCAGCAGGTGTCTTAATTTCATAGTATTGCTCCTTTTCTTTTGAATCCGGGTGAATCTTAACGGCATTAGTATAACAATCCCCGAATTCAAATGCAAGATGAAAACCAGGTCTTTCTGAGGATTTAATGGTTTCTTAAAAAATCTGTCATATTTTGTAGAGAGAAGTTAACAGAATTGCGAGGGAACACGCCGGGGATTCGTCAGGCAGTTTCCATGCGGGGCGTGAATCAACATGCGAATGACGAATCATTTGCTGTATTCCGAGTGAAATTCTTCTATTGTAATGGGACATCCTACTTATTAGTATCATTATTGCCGAATGAACGGCTCGTCATTAACTTTTTTGAGGTTTTTCCAAATTATATTTATCATATGGCAAATGGCACATATTTCAAATCGGACGGCAAGAGGAATACCTGCATATCTGACCAAGTTTATACCGGAAAATCCATCTTTTCAGCAGGAATTCCACTTGGATTTTTTTGATTGATTCTCCTTAGTATTTACTTAAGTTTTCCCGGCTAAACTTGACGGAGAGGGCGGAACGTGATACCCTTACTATAGTCGGAAATTCTGACCATTTTTATTACAGGAAAATCAAAAAGAGGAAACGTTTTGAAAAGTATATTGTACAAATGCCGGAAGAGCATCGTCCTGGCGATGAAGTTGATTTTGTATGCGATGCTGATGGGAAGCTTTTTCCTCATTCTTTCCATCCACAATCCGCAGATGCTGGTGCCTTCCCGGACCGCGGCGGTCACGGCGGTTACTTTCGTGGTCGGCGGCCTGCTGCTGACCAATATCTACGGAAGATATGATATTGGCAGGCGGAAAAGTAAGCCGATCATTTATTCTCTGACGCTGTCGGTGTTGTTTACGGATATTTTTACCTTCATTATGTTGATAATCATGAACACCAACGATGCCAATAACAAGGAATATTTGGAGGAGGACATTTTACTTCTGATTGTCGTCTTCCTTTTGCAGATATTTTTAATCATTGTTTTTACTTACGGCGGACATGCAATTTATTTCGCGTTTGTCAAACCGGAGAATTGTTTGATTATCACGGATTCGCAGGAAACGCTCCACGATTTGAGAAGAGGAATCAACAAGTATAAAAAGCAGTACCAGGTGGGACACATTTTACTCTACGATGATCCGGTGATCTGGGAAGAGATTTTAAAAGTGGACACGGTCTTTTTGAATAACGTACCCAGCTCGCGCAGGACGGAGATTGTGGAATACTGTTATCAGAAGATGAAAAACGTCTACTACAATCCGGAGATTGTGGACGTGGTCAACATCAATTCCCGCCATGTGATTTTGGACGATGTGTCGATGATTGCCGCTGAGATTAAGGAGTTATCCGTGGAGCAGCGGATGGTGAAGCGGATCATGGACATCGTGGTCGCTCTTTTGGGCCTGGTCATCACCAGCCCGTTTTTAATCCTTTGTGCTTTGGCCATTAAGCTGGGAGACGGCGGAAAGATTTTCTTCTGCCAGGGCCGGGTCACCAGGGACGGCGAAGTATTTACGATCTATAAATTTCGGACAATGGTGGAGGACGCGGATAAACATTTGGTGACGGATCACGACGACCGGATCACCCCGGTGGGACGTTTCCTGCGGAAATACCGCCTGGATGAGCTTCCCCAGCTGTTCAATATTTTAAAAGGCGACATGAGCCTGGTGGGCCCCCGGCCGGAGATGACGGAATATGTCTATGCCTACTCGGAAAGCCTGCCTGAATTTCAGTACCGGCACCGGGTCAAGGCGGGACTGACCGGATACGCCCAGATCATGGGGAAATACAATACGACATCCAAGGACAAGCTGATCTTAGATCTGATGTATATTGAAAATTTCAGCTTGTGGAATGATATTAAAATTATTTTCCAGACGATCCTTGTGCTGTTTAAAGCCAGCGACAGCACGGAGGCGTTCTCGGAGGAGGACGAGAGGCATCAGCATGAAGAAAAAGTATGATTATGTGATTGTAGGCGGAGGCCTATTCGGCGGAGTATTTGCCTGGCATGCCACACGAAGGGGGAAGACCTGCCTGGTACTGGAAAAACGGGGGCAGCTCGGCGGGAACCTCTACTGCGAGGAGATCGAGGGGATCCCGGTTCACCGTTTCGGCGCCCATATTTTCCACACCTCGGATCAAAAAGTTTGGGATTTTGTGAACAATCTAGTGGAGTTCAACCGCTTCACCAACTCTCCCATGGCAAATTACCACGGGGAGATGTACAATATGCCCTTCAATATGAATACGTTCAACCGCCTCTGGGGCATTCGTACTCCGGCGGAGGCGGAGGCCATGATTGAGAAGCAGCGGGGAGCAGTGGACGGCGAGCCCGCCAATCTGGAAGAGCAGGCAATCCGCCTGGTGGGTACGGATCTCTACCAGAAACTGGTCAAAGGCTACACGGAGAAACAATGGGGACGGGACTGCCGGGATCTTCCTGCCTTTATCATCCGCCGCCTGCCGGTTCGTTTTACCTATGACAATAATTATTTTAATGATAAATATCAGGGAATCCCGGTGGGAGGCTATAACGGGCTGATCAAGGTGCTTTTTGAGGGCTGTGATTTCCGATTTGAAACCGACTTTAATGAAAACAGGGAAGCCTACCGGGCCTTGGGAGATAAGGTATTGTATACCGGAACCTTAGATTCCCTGTATGATTACCGGTTCGGCCGTCTGGAATACCGGAGCCTGCGCTTTGAGGACGAGGTGCTGGACGAAGAGAATTATCAGGGGGTGGCCGTGGTCAATTACACGGATCGGGAGACGCCGTTCACCCGGATCATTGAGCACAAGCATTTTGACTTCGGCAAACAGCCGAAGACCGTCATCACCAGAGAATATCCGGCTGAGTGGAAGGAGGGCGACGAGCCCTATTACCCGGTCAACGATGAAAAAAATCAGAGTCTGTATCAAAAATATCAGGAACTTGCCGAGGCGGAAGAGGGAATGCTTTTTGGCGGCCGTCTGGCGGAATACCGTTACTATGACATGGATAAAGTAATTGCGTCGGCCTTTCGGCTGGTTGAAAAGGAATGGCAGAAATGACAAAACAAATCATGGTCAGCGTGATTATGCCGGTCTACAAGGTGGAAGCCTACGTGGGGCGGGCCATCGAAAGCATTCAGAAGCAGACGCTGCCGGAATGGGAATTTTTGATTGTGGACGACGGAAGTCCTGATCGCAGCGGGGCGATTTGCGACACCTATGCCGAATCGGATCCGCGGATCCGGGTCTTCCACAAAGAAAACGGAGGCGCGCCCAGCGCCCGAAACCTGGCTATCGATACGGCGCAGGGAAAGTATCTTTATTTTATGGATGCGGACGATTGGGCGGAGCCGGATATGCTGGCGGATATGGTTTCCCTGGCAGAGCGGGATCATGCCCAGCTGGTGGTCGCCGGATTTTATATTGACACTTACTATCAGCCGGGGAAATTCCGTACGGATGATTTTTTTGTCGCAGACTCAGTCTTTTCCAACGCCCAGGAATTCCATGAAAATGCTTACCGGCTGTTTGACAAAAACCAGTTATATTCGCCGTGGAACAAATTGTGGCAGCGGGAATACATTGAATCGGGACATTTTCGTTTTCCGCCCACCTTCTGGGATGATTTTCCGTTTATCCTGTCCGTGATCCGGGATATCGAAAGGGTTACGGTTACCTCCAGGCAATATTATCATTTTATCCGGGAACGGGCCGAGTCGGAGACCGCAGCTTACCGGGAAGGGATGTATGAAAAGCGGGAGGAAGAACACGGCTGGATGAAGGAGCTTTACCGCCATTGGGGAGTGAACGATGCGCCAAGCCGCGAGATGGTGGCCCGCCGCTACATTGAACGGTTCATTGGATGCCTGGAAAATTTGACCAACCCCAATTGCAGAAAGAGTTACCGGGAAAAGCGGAAGTTGGTGAGAAACTGGATTACGTCGAACAATGTCCGGCATTCCCTGAAACTGGCTGTGCCGCGCTCTCGCATGATGAAGCTGATGCTGCTTCCCATCCGCTGGAAATGTGTGACGCTGACTCTTCTGGAGGCGAAGGCGATCACCCTTGTAAAGACAAAGAATGTAAAGGTTTTTGCCGCTCTAAAGGCAAAGCGGTAGAGGAGGATGAGACAATCATGGAAAAGAAACCGTTTTTCAGTGTCATCCTTCCGTTTTACAATGCGGAAAAAACGTTGAGGAAAGCCGTCTGCTCAGTCATTGAGCAGACTTTTTCCGATTTTGAACTTTTGCTGGTGGACGATGCCTCGGAGGATGGCGGACTGCTGCTGGCGGAGCGGCTGGCAGAGACCGATCAGCGAATCCGAATTCTTGCCCTGGATCCCAACGTGGGCGCTTCCCGCGCAAGGGACGCCGGGATTCGGGAGGCCTGCGGGGCCTATCTGCTGTTTTTGGACGCGGACGATACCTATGAGAGCCGTCTGATGGAACAAGCGGAGGCTTCTCTAAGAAAACATCCGGCGGACGCCGTGGTTTGGGGCGTGCTGGAGGACAGCAGGGATGAAAGCGACCGCCTGATCTCCAGCCGGAAAATCACGGTTCCTCCCGGCACATGCGACAACTCTGGACAGGTTCGCCAGGTGACGCTGCTTTTGGAAGCGAAGAGCCTGTACGGATATTTTTGGAACAAAGCATACCGGACGGATGTCTGGAGAGCGTTGGATGCCCCGATTCCTGTGCAGGCCTTTAACGAAGACATTATGTTCAATCTGATATTTTTTCAGAATCTTAGATCCCTCAATGTATTGGGAACGGCGCTCACTCATTATAATTTGAGACCCGAAACCAGTCTGACCAGACGTTTTTTGCCGGATTATTATGCGATCGCCATGAGGCGGGTGGAAGGTTTGTTTGACCAGCAAAAAAGCTGGAAGAGGGATACCCCGGATGTGAGAAAGCTGCTTGCCGGTTTTTGGCTGCGGTATCTGCTCTCGGCATTGGAACGAAATCTGGATGTCCAGGCAAACATGGGACATAAGGACCGGGTTTTGTTTTTGAATGGGGTCTATAGGAGCCGTCTGTATCGAGAGTTGATGGAGTATGCTTCGCCGGAAGGCGCTGGGATGGCTGCTTTGGCATTTTGTCTGAAGAAGAGATGGACTGCCGGATGTCTGGCGGTGGGAAGAGCCGTGCATCTGATTAAGAGCCGGATGCCGGGACTGTTCCGGCGCTTGAAAGGATGATAGGATTTCGCAGGTTACAGACGCGTTCTGCAGAAAAGTATTGGGAGGCACAATGAAACGGATCCTGTTTGTGTGTAATAATCTGGACCATGGGGGGATCCCGAAAGCGCTGGTCAATCTGCTTCGGGAAATTCACGGCGATTATGCAGTTGATTTGCTGTTGTTTTATCCCTGGGGGCCGTATTTGAAAGATGTTCCTTCCGATGTGCGGCTATTGCCGTCGGAGGGACTATTGCCGCTGCTGGGAATCCCACAGTCGGAACTGCAAAAGAAATCCAAGAAGGGGGCGCTGTTCCGCGGATTTTTTGTACTGTGGAGCCGCCTGTTTGGGAACGCATTTCCCCGGCGGTGCGTGTTTTCGACAGTACCGGCCTTGTCCGGCTATGACACGGCGGTGGCGTTTGCCCAAGATAATTCCAGCCGGGCCTTTGCAATCGGCTGCAATGCGTTTGTACTGAACAAAGTGGAAGCTTCGCAGAAGGCGACGTTTGTCCACTGTGACTTTGAGCATTACGGAGGAAACACCAGGGGAAACCGGAGAATTTACCGGAAGTTTGACCGGATCGCCTGCGTCTCAAGAGGCTGCCGGGATGCGTTTCTTCGGGTGATGCCGGATTTGGCGGACCGGACGCAGATCGTGTACAACTGCACGGACTACGGGCTGATCCGAAGGCTGGCGCAGGAACCGGTGGAAGGTTTTCTGCCGGAACAGACAAACCTCATTTCCGTGTCCCGGATTACGCCGGAGAAAGGTCATATGCGGGCTCTCAAAGTGATGAAGCGGGTCATGCCGGACTATCCGGCCCTCCACTGGTACGTGATCGGAGACGGTCCGTGCCGGGAGGAGTTGGAGGAGGCGATCAGGCTCGCTGGACTTTCCGAACGGATCCATTTATTGGGGCAAAAAGAAAATCCCTACTGCTACATGAAACGGGCGGACGCCCTGTTTCTGCCTTCGTTTCACGAGGCGGCGCCCATGGTATTTGACGAAGCAAAGACGCTAGGGCTGCCGGTTTTGACCACAGAAACCACCTCATCTTCCCGGCTGATCGGCCTGACCGGATGTGGTTTGGTCTGTGAAAACTCGGAAGAAGGCATGGAAAAGGGGCTGAGAGAGATCCTGAGTAAGCCGGAGCTGCTGGAGCAGTTCCGCCGGAAAGCGGAGCAGCAGCATTTGGATAACCAGATTTCCCGTGAACAGTGGGAACGTTTGATAAGGAGCAGAGAATGAGGCTAAGTATTCTGGTCCCGGTCTATAACCGGGAGGGGACACTCCGGCGCTGTGTGGAAAGCTTGCTGCGCCAGGATCTGGAGGAATATGAGATCATCCTGGTGGACGATGGGTCTACGGATGCCAGCCGACGGATATTGGAAGATTACCGGAGGCGGTATCCGGAAAAAGTCAAACTGATCTTTCAGGAAAATCAGGGAGTTGCCGGCGCCAGAAATGCCGGGCTTGAAGCTGCCTGCGGGGAGTATGTGACCTGGGTGGACAGCGACGACTGGCTGAGAGAGAATTGCCTGGGGATGCTTTGGAGGAAAGTGAAGCGGTCCGGCTGGGATGTCCTCTTGTTTGACGGCTGGGAAGATTCCGAGGACCGGGAGGAGCGCCCTTATTCGGCTCTGGAAGCCGTGCTGCCGGTGCGTCAGGAAGGCGCTTTAACCAAGGAGGAATTTTTGCTGACCAGGCCGTGCCCCTGGAATAAGTGGATGAGAAGAAGCCTGTGGGAGGCAGAAGAGGGCCGAGAGGCGCTGCGTTTTCCGAAGGGGATCATTTATGAAGATCTGGCGACAATTCCGCTGCTGGCGCTGCGCACCTTGAAGATTGGCTATACGCCTCAGAAAGTGTATCACTATGAACAGAGCGCGGCATCCATCATGCGCCAGACCGGATATCAGGAAAAAATGGACTGTATTTTTTCAGCGGCAGAGCGGTTGAGAAGCGAATTGGAGAAAACGTTTCCGGCGGAAGTGGAGTATCTTTGGTGGCTGCATCTGCTGCTGCTGGGCGGAATGCGTTATCTGCAGTGCGGGAGAGAAGATCTGGCGTCCAAAACAGCCGACGCCATGCAGGCGGCCTTTCCCTGCTGGCAGGAGAACGAATATGTCAGACGGATGCCTTTGCATGTGCGCTGGAAGGCGGACTGGCTGTACCGGGAGAAGTTTTGGCGGCTGAGGCAGATGGAGGATTTGAAGCGGTTTTTGAGACGGGAACGGGTGGAAGAGGAGGAGTAGGCAGAGGATCGCGAAAGAAGTTGTGAGGGATTTTGCACGGATGAATGGATAGGTGAAATGCTGTTTTGTAGATCTTGCAACTGTGTTTCGAAGGAATCAGGTCTTTGCAGAAATACAATCCAGGGAAGAGGAAGCCATTGAACCGAGATCGAGGAATAAAAAATCTATTTTACTCTATATTAGGTCAGGTTGTTACCATTGGTATCGGCCTGCTTTTGCCGCGCTTTTTTATTACTGGCTATGGGTCCGAGGTCAATGGATTACAAACATTAACAACTTCTAAAAACTAAAGAGGCTTTTAGATTGCTTTTATAGACTTGGAAATTTAAGACTGATATAGATTTTTATATGGGACTATGTTATACTGAATAAGATATTATGCAAAGGAGTAAAAGCATGAAGCTTATTATACAGATACCATGTTATAATGAAGAAGAAACATTAAAAATCGCATTAAATGATTTACCGAAGCAAATTGATGGGGTAGATAAAATAGAATATTTAATTATCAACGATGGAAGCAGAGATAATACGGTACAGGTGGCACGCGAATGGGGGGTTCACCATATAGTCAGTTTTAAAAAGAATAAAGGTTTGGCTAAAGGTTTTATAGCGGGCCTAGATGCCTGTCTTCGAAATGGAGCTGATATTATCGTAAATACAGATGCAGATAATCAGTATTGCGGAGAGGATATCGAGAAGCTAATCCAGCCTATTTTGCATGGACAAGCAGATATGGTGATTGGAGAACGACCGATAGACCAGACGGAGCACTTTTCACCTCTGAAAAAGAAGCTGCAGCATTTTGGCAGCTGGGTGGTTCGGAAAGCGTCAAAAACAGATATTCCGGATGCGCCAAGTGGTTTTCGGGCCTATAGCCGAGAAGCAGCTATGCGGATGAATGTAGTAAATGAATATACGTATACTTTAGAGACTATTGTACAGGCAGGAAGAAACAAAATGGCGATAACTTCGGTACCTATTCGCACAAATGAGGAGTTGCGTCCATCTAGGTTATTTAGCAGTATGTTTGGTTATATAAAAAAATCCGTGTTGACTATTTTTCGAGCTTTTTTGATGTATCGGCCGTTGATCTGTTTCACTTTAATCGGTTCGATTGTTTTTTTGGTGGGCTTTGCAGTAGGGGTGCGTTTTTTATACTTTATGTTTATCGGGGACAGTGCAGGGCATATCCAGTCGCTGATTTTATCAAGTACTTTAATGCTTTGTGGTGTGTCCACATTTATTGTTGGGCTACAAGCTGATATTATCGCGGCAAACCGGAAATTGTTGGAGGATATCCAGTATCGTGTAAAACGTTTAGATTATGCACAGTCAGAGTTAGAAAGGAAAAAGACAGAAGAAGAATGAAGATTGCGGTAGCAGGAACTGGATATGTTGGTTTAGTTACAGGAGTTTGTTTGGCCGAAAATGGTCATGAAGTGACATGCGTTGATGTGGATGAAGCGAAAATTGCTTTGATGAACCAAGGAATATCTCCAATTTACGAAGATGGCTTAGAAGAGCTGATGCAAAAAAATAAACAGCGCTTGTGTTATACCACCGATTATATGCAAGCATACAGCACGGCGGATGTGATTTTTATAGGGGTAGGTACTCCAGAGAAAAGAGATGGTTCTGCTAATTTAAAATATGTTTATTCTGTTGCTGATCAGATTGCGGAAAATGTTGTGAAGGATTGTGTGGTTGTAGTTAAGTCTACGGTACCAATTGGAACGAATGATCGGCTGGAAGTCTATTTCGAGGAACGTGTACGGGCAGGGATCCGTGTTTTTGTGGCTTCAAATCCAGAATTTTTGGCACAAGGAACAGCTGTGAAAGATACACTTTACCCTTCTAGAATTATCATTGGAACGGAGGAAGACTTCGTCGCAAATATTCTAAAAAAGGTTTATCAGGATTTCTCTGCCCCTTTACTTATAACCAACCGTAAAAGTGCAGAAATGATAAAATATGCTTCAAACGATTTTTTAGCGTTGAAAATTTCGTATATTAATGAGATTGCTAACCTATGTGAGTTGGTTGGTGCAGATATAGAAGATGTCGCAACCGGTATGGGATTTGACTCACGTATTGGAAATAAGTTCTTACATGCAGGAATTGGATACGGTGGATCTTGTTTCCCTAAAGATACAAAAGCTTTACATTGGTTTGCCAATTTTCACGACTATGAAATGAAAACGATAAAAGCCGCGATTGAAGTCAATGACAACCAGAAATTGCGAATGATTAAGAAAGCAAGAAAATTTTATCGGGAGTTAAAAGGATTGACGATATCAGTTTTGGGCCTCACGTTTAAACCTGGTACGGATGATTTGAGAGAGGCCCCTTCGTTAGTGAACATTCCCATTCTTATGGATGAGGAGTGTAAAATACAGGCGTGGGATCCAGTAGGCAGTGAAAATTTTAAAAAGCGTTTTCCGGAAGGTATTGTATATTGCGATACCATTGAAGAAGCACTTACAAATTCAGATTTATGTATGATTTTCACGGATTGGGAAGAGATTAAACGCCTAGATGTGCATAAATACAGCGAGTATATGCGGAAACCGATAGTTATTGATGGGAGAAATTGTTACCATTTAGAACAGTTCGAAGATACAGATATAATTTACGATAGTGTAGGAAGACGCATTGTGAATGGAGCACACTCTATAGGATATGGAGTGATGTAAGGGGTATGAGAGAAGGAAGATATAATCTTTTAATGACTGCTTCTACTTTTCCGCGATGGAAAGGAGATACAGAGCCACGATTTATTTTGGATTTGGCAAAGTCTTTGACTCCTTATTTTAATGTAACCGTTCTTGCTCCGGGTGCTCCAGGAGCAGAAAAAATGGAAAAAATGGAAGGCGTTAACGTGATACGATACCAGTATTTCCCGATAAGTCGCCTTCAAACACTATGTTATCCGGGGGCAATCGTCCCGCGAATAAAAGAAAAAAAAATAAGAGCATTATTAGTACCATGTCTTTTACTAGCTTTATGGGCAAAGATTTTAAAAATTAAAAAAGACTATGATATTATTCAAGCGAATTGGCTGATTCCGCAGGGGATTATTCAGAGTTTTTTTGGTAAACCTTATGTAGTAACAGGACATGGAACAGATGTCAGAGAGATGAATAGGGGACTTGTAGGTTGCTTGAAAAAGAGGTGCTTGCGAAAAGCGGAAGCAATAACCACGGTATCCCAACATTTGAAAAAAGAGATCAACTGTCTGTACTACAATGATAAAACCAGCATAATTCCTATGGGGTGTTGGACAGAGTATTTTGGAAAGAGACATGCGGTAGACAATTTGTTTTCGCAAGACGGAAAAAAGGTGATCTTATTTGTGGGGAGACTTGATAAGATTAAAGGTATCACCTATTTGATAGAAGCCGTAAAAGAAATTGATGCTCTGCTGGTAATAGTAGGAGGAGGGCCTTTAGAATCTATTTTGAAAGAACAGGCGGCGGAACAAGGAAATAAAATACAGTTTTTAGGGGCAAAGACACATGAAGAATTGACGAAAATATATGCCTCCTCGGACATTTTTGTTGCCCCTTCTATTACGACAGAGAGTGGAGCCAAGGAAGGATTTGGAGTGGTTATATTAGAAGCAATGGCATCAGGCTTGCCTGTAGTTGCAAGTCTGTCTGGAGGAATAAAAGATATTATCACAAATGGTGAGAATGGTATATTAGTGCCGGAACGAGATAGCCACGCCATTGCCGATGCAATTCGATCATTACTATTCAATGAAGATTATTATGAAAAAATATGTAAAAAATCCGTAGAGACAGCAGCCGAGTTTGATTATCATGTAATAGGGGCACAATACGCAGAGATTTTTTATACATGTTTATCGGGGGAATTGGCTACAAATGACGAATGAATACAAAGTATCAGTTATTGTGCCAGTGTATAATGCAGGACCTTTTTTGGATCGGTGCCTTGCTTCTATTTGTGCACAAACATATAAGAATTTAGAAGTCGTTATAATAGATGATGGTTCAACAGATAATAGTCCAACAATTAGTCGAGAGTATGCTCTGAAAGACTCAAGAATTATCTTCGTTTCCCAAGAAAATAGTGGTGTCTCTGCTGCCAGAAATAGTGGGTTGGACATTGTTAGTGGAAAGTATGTTACCTTTGTAGATGCGGATGATTACATTAAAGAAAACCACATTGAGAACTTGTATAACGCGATTGCAGGCAGAGACATTGGAATTACTGCTTTATACAATGTTTCGGCGGAAAATAAACGGCAAAAGTCATGGGGAGCGAATACTGTTTTAACGAGGGAACAATTATTTGAAGAAACCGTGTGTGATAGTTATATTGGCGGATATTTGTGGAACAAAATCTTTTTGCGCGATATTATTAATCGTGAGCAATTACGCTTATCTCCTGATATATCGATTTCTGAGGATATGCTATGGATTTGTCAGTATTTAATGTTTTGCACGAGTGGGTATTATTCTTGTGAACCTACTTATTATTATGTGCGGAATGATCAATCTGCCATGAGAAAAATGTATGAGGAGCATTGTTTTGATATTCGTAAAGCATCTTCTCTGGAAGCTGCTAGGCGAATGAAGAACCTAACAAAGAATGAAACGCAGACTGTGAAAGATGCGATTAATTACCGGTGGGTAAGAGTAAGATTGTGGATTCTAATGAATATGATTTTTTGCGGCTATAGAGATAAAAATTTGTTTAATCAGATTAAAGATATCCAGTTCTTTCAGCTGAAAGCTTATTTGAAAAATAAGGCAGGAAAAGGAATTGAAAAAGCTTGTGCACTGATTATGTTCCTTTCACCACATTTTTTATATTGGAGTGCGAGGATATTTGGCAAACTCTTTTTTACTAAATTTCGAGAAAAGCTTTTGAATTAAAGTGATTTAAAGCTAGGAGCGGATTAATGAAAATTGTGATGGTTACACAAATGGATATATTTGGTGAATTAAATTATGGAGGTGTAATTGAGGCTAGAAGGCACTATAATTTATTAACTAAAATATTAGGCCCGGATTCTGTCTATACGGTTATTATCTCGAATAATTGTAAACGTAAGCAAGCGCAGGATAATAGGAATTATGTTTGGCAAAAAAGAAGCCAATGGTCTGTAGTTTATAATTGTCTTTGCTTACGGGTAGAGATGGGGAAAAGGATAGAAGAGGAAGTCGCAGAATATATTAATAGTCTGGACATAGATGCTGTTTTTTTTGAGGCTTCTTTTTGGTGGGGGGTTGAAAAGCGCTTAAAGCCAGAGATTAGAACGATTCTGTTTATGCATAACATAGAAAAAAATTATGCGTGGAATAGGGTTATTCATAAAAGTGTGTTGACACTTCCGCGTTTTTTTGCGTGTTGGTATAATGAAACGAGGATGATAAGATATTCTGATCAGATTTTGTGTCTTAATGAACGAGATCGTATGTTGATACGTAAGATTTATCACCGAGGTGTGGATTTAGTGCTTCCTATCTCGTTTGAAGATCACTTTCCAGGTGAAATTGATGTAGATGTGCCAAAAAATGGTAAGAATCTTCTTTTCGTTGGAAGTAATTTTCCTCCTAACTATCAGGGAATTGTATGGTTCGTAAAAAATGTAATGCCAAAAGTGAATGGAATACTATCTATAGTGGGAAAAGGAATGGAAAAATGCCGAGAAGAATTGGAATGTGAAAATGTTAGAGTGGTCGGTACAGTTGATAATACTGCGCAGTTTTATGAGCAGGCAGATGTTGTTGTTATGCCCATCTTCTGGGGGGATGGAATGAAAGTGAAAACAGCTGAGGCTATGATGTATGGAAAAACAATTATAGCGACTAAGGAAGCACTAGAAGGTTATGAAACAGAAGGCGTTGAAGGTATTTTTGAATGTAGTACCAAGGAGGATTTTGTCACAACAATAAACAAGGTATTACAGGATCCCCAATTTAGAGGAGTGAATTTGTCTGTTAGGAAACTCTTTATTGAAAAATATGATACGGCTGTATGTGCTCAGCGATTTCGGAAGTTTATTTTGGAAGAAAAAGAAAGATGTGATTATAACAAAGATAAGGCGTGAAGAGGAGATTAAGGGCTAAATGAAGGTTTTATATATGGCAATCGGAAATTTTTTGCAAGAGACTCACAGCGGAGGACTATTAAGATGCTTGCAAAATTACCAGTTGCTTTTGGAATATTTTGGTGAAGACAATGTGAAACTATGTATTTTTACTGACCAAATGATAGAGACGGTAAGGGGAAATATTTATAATATTCATATGAGCTCTTCGCGAAAGGAACGATGGACAACTTTTTTACGAGGAAATAGTATTGTAACATATAATAACGAAAAAAAGTTAAAACAATATTTAAAGACAACAGATGTCCAAGTGGTTGTTTTTGAGTCGGGGCTGTTCGGATATATGATGCGTTATGTTCCCCATGGTGTAAAAAGAGTTGTACTTATGCAGAATATTGATAAATATTATTATAAAAATTTGGTGCTTCATGGTGGCTGGGGTAACTATCCTCGCTATTGGGCAGCAATGCGTAATGAAAGATATGCTGTCAAGAATGCAGATTCTATTGTGTGTCTAAATCGCAGGGATTCTGATTTATTAAAAAAAGAATATGGTAAAGCAGCAGGAATGTTGTTACCGATTACATTTCAAGATATATTTGATTTCGCACGTGTGCAGTCAGAATTTCGAGAAAAGGAATTACTTTTTGTTGGATCTCTTTTTCCTCCCAATTTACATGGGATCCGATGGTTTATACAAAATGTTATGTCCAAATTAAGGGAATATAAACTTGTCATCGTAGGTAAAAATTTTGAATCGATGCGGAGTGAATTGGAGAATGAGCAAGTTCGGGTAGTGGGTACTGTGAACGACTTGTCTGAATATTATTATTCTTTTCCGGCAATAGTAATGCCGATTTTGTATGGTGATGGTATGAAGGTGAAGACGGCAGAAGCCATGATGTACGGAAAAACTATTTTTGCGACAGATGAGGCCTTAGAAGGTTATGAGGTTGAGGGGGTAAAAGGCGTTTTCAGATGTAATCAGGCTGAGGATTTTGTAATAAATATCTCAAATTTTTTCCGGGAGCAAACTATCTCTGGATTTCAGCCGGAGGTGCGAAATTTGTTTTTGAATCAGCATGATAATAAAATATTGGCCCGGAGGTTAGGATGCTTTTTAGAACAGACTGTAAATAAGCAGGAGGTGTGAGCAAATGATGGAGACGTTGGTTTCGATTATTGTGCCTATTTATAATGTGGAAGCCTATCTGGAAGAATGTATAGATAGCGTTCTGAGACAGTCCTATCCTACAATGGAGCTGATATTGGTAAACGATGGTTCAACAGATCGTTCGGGAAAAATCTGTGAGGCATATGCTTCCCAATATCCTTGGATTCGTGTTATTCATAAGAAGAATGGCGGGCTGTCTGAGGCAAGAAATGTAGGGATTGATGTTTGTACTGGTCAATACATTACCTTTTTAGACAGCGATGACTGTTTAGAGGCAGATGTGGTTGGAGAAATGATAGAGGCTGTCAGAAAGACAGGAGCCAATATGGTCTGCACCGGCGCTGTCTCTTTTTCAGATAGAGAGCAAAAGGAGTTATACTGTTATCCATCTCCTTTTTGTATGACCGGGGTAGAAGCGTTCAGACGTATGTTGCTGCGTGACGGACTTGATAGCAATGCGTGGGCAAAATTATATCCTCATAGTATTTGGGATGGGATTCGTTATCCGGTTGGGGAACAGTTTGAAGATATGCCAGTTACCTATCGTCTTCTTATCCAGTGCGATAAAATTGCTCATACAGGACGCCCTGGATACAGATATCGAAGAAGGCTAGGAAGTATTACCAACTCAGCATTTAACAAAGGACGAATAAATTTAACACGCTTTGCAGAGGAAACATACCGATTTGTGCAAGAGCAGTACCCGGAGCTAGAAGCCCAAGGCCGGGTCTATTATCTACGTGCAGTAACGGAAAATTATATGTATCTTTCTCGGAAAAAAGTAGAAGAAGAGTGGAAGCATTACTACCGCTCCCTTCAAAAAGAAGTGATAAACTGTAAAAGAGAAATTTTAACCAGCCCCTACTGGGATTGCGAGACAAAGTGGGGAATTCGGTTGATTCCATGGAAGTTGTACCGCCCCTTACGGTGGATAAAGGGCTGTCTACATAGATGAAATACAAAGAGGGAGAAAGTGGTACTGATGGAAAAATATGAGGCTGGTATGATCAGCATAATCGTACCAGTATATAATGTGGAGAACTATTTGGAGACGTGTATTCATTCTATTCAACGACAGTCAGACGTTCTGTGGGAGTTGATTTTGGTGGATGATGGGTCGACAGATCAATCAGGTGCTATTTGTGATTTGTATGCCGAACAGGATAATAGAATATTCGTTATTCATAAGAGAAATGGGGGATCAAGTTCTGCTCGTAATGCTGGGATTAAACAGGCACGAGGAGAATTTCTATTGTTTGTAGACAGCGATGATTTTTTAATAGAAGGAATTTTAGTAAAACTATATCGAGCAAGTCGTGAAAACAATGCGGATGTAGTTTGCACCGGCGTAATACTTTATTATTCGGAAGACTTTCAGACGCCGGTATACTTGTTGGAGTCTAGCATAAAAATGACAGGAAAAGATGCATTCTCGCGGATGTTGTTGAGGGAGGATCTGGATAGCAATTCTTGGGGGAAGCTTTATAAGAGATCCTTTTTTGAAAACATACAATTTCCTGAGAATGTTATTTTTGAAGATATATTAGTTACGTATCGGGTTTTGCTGCAATGTGATTGTGTTGTTCATTTGGGAATTCCGGGATATTTTTATCGTATCCGAGAAGACAGCATAACAGGAAGCTCTTTTAGTTCAAAATACTATGCTAATACGGAGCAGGCTTGGCAGCTGTACCAAATTATTCGAAAAGATTACCCGGATTTAGAAGTGAGGGGAAGATTGTTCTATTTGGATCGTATTGTGTATAATTTGCATAAACTGGCTCAATCTGAAAATTTAAATGATCATAGATTGTATTATGATAGGTTGATTGCGGAATGGAAGAAAAATTGGCGGCTCTTTTTTCGCAGTTCTTTTTTTACGGTTAGTACGAAATTGTGGATGTTGCTTATAATTTTTAAACTGTATAAGCCGATGAGAAAAGTGAAAAAAATTTGGGGAAAGTGATGATAAGAAACATGAATAGTCAAATGAAGTTAAACCGAACCGAAAAAATTTTCTTTTTCTTTTTTTCTGCCTTGATTTTTCTTTTTTCTATATGGAATATTCGTAGTGCGTATAGTCCTCTAATAGTCCCTGATGAGGTGGGGTATTGGGCTTCGGCAGCCTATTTTGCGGGGCAGGATTGGTCGGGAGTTATGCAGCTGGCTCCTTATTATTCTTATGGATATGGTTTTTTACTGACACCATTATATTTAATAAAAAACCCTATATGGAGATTTCGAGGAGCGGTCTGTATCAATGTGATTTTGTTGATCGGTATTTTTGGGCTGCTATTCCGGATCGGACGGCGATTGATTCCGAATGTTAAGAGAGTATATTTGCTTTGCAGCTGCTTTGTGATAAGTTTATATAGCGCATACATTTTTTATGTACAGCTTACATTTGTTGAAATTACTTTGACATTTTTTTTCTTGCTTGCATATGATTTGTTCCTTTCATTAGAAGAACGGCCTCGTTTATGGAAAGCTGTTTTTTTAGGAGTATGCGTTATTTTTTTATATGTAATTCATCAGAGGAGTTTAGGGATTATTATTGCTTTTGGGATTGCAATAATAATTTTGCTATTTAGCAAGCAAGTGAACTGGAAAATCGGAAGTGTTATAATTGTCAGCGCAATTGTTGCATTAGCTTTGAGCAGTCTTTGTAAAAGTACAATTATTCAGGATGTATATGCGAATGCAAGTAATGTGGGTAAAAATGATTTTACGGGTCAGGTAAGTAAGCTTTCATATATGTTTTCGATGGAGGGAATTTTTAGCTTAGTCGTTAATTTTTTGGGTAGATTCTTTTATTTGGGGTGTTCAACTTTTTTTCTGTTTTACTGGGGCATGATTTGTTTGGTTAAAGACGTTGCTGATGGTATAAAGCAGATTATAAAAAAAGAAAATTGTCGTTATACAGTGAGCAGAATTTTTCTGCTCTTATCCGTATTGGCTGCCGTGGGGATTAGCGCGATTTCTACTATTGAGCCTGCACGGATTGACACATTACTATATGGAAGATATAGCGAATATGTTATTGCCCCTGTCCTTCTCTATGGCATTTATGGTGTTAGTAGATGGAAAAAATTTTCGTGGACAAGTATTGGGTTAATAGCATTTCATCTTTGTAGTGCAATGATTTTATATTATTATATTGGACGGTATGGGATTGCTGCATGTTCAGAAAATTCGATAGTTGGAATAGTACAGTTTCCAAAGATTCCAGGAGTATCGTCAGCTGTTAAATATACTATAAGCGTAGGGGTGATATCAACTCTTTTAGGCGGGGGAATAACGTTTCTTTTGCGTCATAAAAGAGGTTTTAAAATAATTGCCGTGGGTATAGTGGGGAGCCTCTGGCTTGGATTTAGTTATTTTAATATCGTCTCACTTATAAACAGTCAAAAGGATTTTGTGCTCGATCTTTATAAGCTGGCAGAGAGAGTAATGGAATATGTAGATGAGGAAAATATTTACTATTTGTTAGATGACACTAGCAGTGGGGCTATGTATTGGAATATTTATAGATATAAATATATCATGTCAGATCTTAATATAGTTGCTTTAGACTATCATGAATTGGATAAGGTTGATGATGCCGAATATATATTACTGCATACTGGAGCGGAAATGAGAGAAGAAATTATGCAGGATTATGTGATTTTGGATAAAACAGACGATACATATTTTTTGACTTGCAAGGATAATAAGGAAGCGATTGAACAATGGAAAAGCAATGGACCGATACGTTATGAAATCGGACTGGAAAACGCAGTATCGGCGAATAATATTTCCGAAGAAGCTTCTGAAATGCAGTCCAATGGTATAGAGGGGTATCTATTTCGTAATGTTGTAGAAGAAATTTACCAAGGAAAATATGAGGTTAATGCAGATATAGAAATTCTAGAAGGTGTGAAATCTCAGTTGGCGGTATTTAGTATTTATGTAGACGGGAATATATATCCTTTATATGAAAAAGTGCTTGAATGGGATGACTTTGAAAACGGATATCTACATCTAGAAATACCGCTAGAGCTAAGTTCAGGTTGCTCAATTGTTGAATTTCGTTGTTTTACAGAAACGGGAACCGTTTTAAAAGTATCTTCTTTGTCATATCAATATTTGGAAAATGAATACAGAGATGGAATTGATCGAATGCACGAGGTAAAGCAAGTGGTGAACGATATCGTTTTACTTCATGCGGACAGTCCGATTTTGTTTGTTGGTGTAGAAGATGAGGCGCTATGCTCTATGGAGTATTGGAAAGAGGGGTTAGGATCTAACGAGCTGAAATATAAAGTGTACTCGGACTTTATAGGAGAAACACCAGGAAGTGAGATTTACATTATTAAACGTACGAAAGAACTATTTGAATATAGTGAATTGTTGAAAACTATGACTTTATTAGATGCGACACCGTCCTATTTTTTGGCAGTGTCAAATAATAATATGGCGATTATTAATGCATGGCAGAGCGCAGGTTATTCATTCGCATCCAAGGAGGATAGTTTTTCGGTAAGGTGCTTAACTAATAAAGAAGAATCTTATGGATTACAATTGTTAAATTTCTCAACTATAGGGTGTGTGGATATTACTATGGATATTAGCGCTGTGAAGTCTAGGGAAGATGCTTTAGCAACGATACATGTGTCTGCTCTGGAGGATATAACTATGCGAGTGTTTGAAAATGCAGGTGTTGATCGTGTTTTGAACATTACCAAGAAAATTACTATGATTACCCCTGAAGAAAAACTGAATATTAAGATAAAAATGATGCCATCTAATGGATTGGATTTAAATGTAGAAGATGTTTGGATTGCAGAGAATCATTATGGAGCGTATTTGCAAAAGCTGTATTCGGAGGTGCTTGGCCGACAGGCAGATTTGAACGGGATAAAACATTGGTACCAATACTGGCAGGAAAACAGAGTCTCTGCTGCTGAAATGTTAAGACAATTTATGGACAGTGATGAAGCAAAGGCTCGCAATTTGAGTGATGAACAGTTCCTTTCAATGCTTTACCAGGTATGTTGGAATCAGGATATAGAAGATCAAGGCGATATTAAAGAGGAAATAGAAGCTCTAGGGTCTGGAGTATCGCGTGAACAGCTAGTGCAACAATTTTTGGAGTCTCCTAAATATGAAGCTATGTTAAAATCAGAGAACCTGAATTAAATGTTAATATAAAAGGAAATGCAGGGGACTTTATATAGCAGAAAAGGAATGAAAATGCGTACAGAAAACTCGATTCGAAATGCGGCTGTAAGTTTAGGCGGGCAAACGGCCAGCACGTTACTCACATTTTTGTGCCGGATGGTTTTTACTAGAACCTTGGATAAAGCATATTTAGGGGCCAGCGGGCTGTTTGGCGATATTTTAACTTTATTGTCACTGTCTGAGCTGGGTATTGGAGGGGCAATAATATTTTTCATGTATGAGCCCGTTGCCAGAAATGACATAAAGAAGCAAAAACAGTTAATGAAACTTTATCAAGGCTTATATAAAAAAATAGGGATTTTTGTAGCCGTTGTAGGATTTGGCTTGGCCCCGTTTGTGCAATACTTGATAGGGGATATTCCAGATGGTTTCCAAAATGTCCAATTGATTTATGTACTATATGTATTGAATTTGGTGTTGAATTATTTCTTTTCTTATAAAAGAGCTATTATTGAAGCAAATCAATTGAATTATATTTGTTCGATTTACCAGTATGGATTTTCTTGTGTTCAGAGTTTGGTACAGATTATTGTACTGATCGTTTGTCATAATTTTATAATTTATTTGTGCGTACAGGTTAGCATAACATTTTTAGTGAATTGGGGGTTGGCACGGAAAGCAGACAGGATGTTTCCACATATTAGGGAGGTGATGAAAGAAGAACTGCCGCGAGAAGAACGAATAGAAATTTTTCGAAATATTAAAGCGATGTTTATGCATCGATTAGGGGGAGCAATTGTTAATGGAACCGATAATATTTTGTTGACTGTTTTTGGTGGATTAACAAGTACAGGAATCTATTCCAATTATCGTATGGTGATCAACACTCTTACACAGGTAATTGGACAAGTGCTTTCCTCTATTACATCTAGTATAGGAAATCTAGGCGCTACTGAGGATAAAGGAAAAGTATTTCGCGTATTCCAGTTACTAGATTTTGCAAATTTTTGGATTTTTTCATTTTCATCGATTTGCCTGGGGGGGTTAATCAATCCCTTTATAGAGCTTTGTTTCGGAAAAGAATATCTTTTGAATAAACAAATGGTATTGATTTTATTGGTGAATTTTTACCTATCCGGAATGCGTCAAGTTGTTCTTCGATTTAGGGATGCATTAGGATTGTTTTGGTATGATCGTTATAAAGCATTGGTAGAATCCTTTGTGAATTTGGTTGTCTCTATACTTTTAGCACGTATATTCGGTATTGTTGGTGTGTTTTTAGGGACGATGGTAAGCACGCTGGCTGTTGCCTTTTGGATAGAACCATACATTTTATATAAATATGGATTTGAGCAACCAATAAAAGGATATTTTATCAAATATATAATAAACACGATAGTATTTATTATAAATGGGTTGATTACAATTCAAATTACTGATTTTATAAACGGATCGGGAATAAAATCATTTATTGTAAAAATAATAGTTTGCTTGATAATACCGAATATAGTAATGGTTATATGCTTTTGGAAGAGAAAAGAATTTCAATATTATAAAAAAATGATAATTGCAAAAATCGCAAATAAAAAAACTTGACAATATTTATAATTTTTTGTTGAAATACTTTCTGTTTACGATTAAAGATATTTTATATTAATTAACCTGAATTATTCAGGTCAATTCATTTACTAAGGTCAATGCCAAATAGTTACTTATTTTTTTTATACTTTCACTTAACGGGTGAAGATATTTCCAGAGAAACAGAACTTCAAGTTTGTTAAAATTTAGGTATCTAAGCCAAATAAAAACAAAGAAGAAGTTCTTTATGACTAGTTTAAACGACACTGCATTAGTAAGCAATAAATATTTGAAAATAAATTTTGAAGGAGGTGATTAATCCTCCGATGCAGGTCTACTCCTGATAAAAGAGTTTGCTTTCAAACTTGGCTTTGTGATATTATAAAAAAGGAGTTCAAAACCAATGACTGTGCCGATGAGCTTACCAATGATCCAATACTGACGGCTATTCTGGCAAAGAAAGCATTTGCTTCACAGCCGACTCTGTCGAGATTTTTCAACCGGATGGATGAATCCACTTTGCAGCAGTTCTATGATCTGATGCGACGTTTTAGAAAAGTTGTATATTCTGTCAAGAAACCAGAAAAGCTTTTTCTTGATCGGATTCTACACTCTTAAATACTTATGGTCATCAGGAAGGCGAAGGGTTTAACTTCTACTATCAGAATCATGGATACCATCCATTGGTCTGTTATGATGGAATTAACGGCGATCTTCTGAAAATAAAATTTCGTAATGGAACTGATTACTCATTAACTGGTGTTATGGAATTCTTGCAGCCCCTACTTAATGAATTTGGTACTGATTACCCGGACCTTCCCCTGCTGATGAGAGGAGACAGCGGATTTACAAAACCGGAGCTTTGTCATCAATGTGAAACAAATAGTGTTTTCTATGCGATCCATCTGAAAGAAAATAGCATCCTGCGTGAACTTGCCTCTTGTATAGATGAGCAGCTTACAGAAATCACTCAAAAGGATATGGTCTCATATATGGTCTGTTATGGTGAGTTCCTTTTTCAGGTAAAATCTTGGGAATACCCATGCCGCGTTGTATGCAAGGTCGAAAAACCTACGGAGTAGGTGGTCCACATGTACACATTTATCGTAGCAAACATGGATTCTGAACCAGAAAAAGTAGTCAAGTTCTACTGTAAGCGTGGCATAATGGCAAACTATATCAAGGAAAGCAAGAACGGTTTTGATTTCGCGGCGGCAAGCAGCTCATCAAAAATCGTAAATGCAAACCGTCTCCAGATCCATGCACTGGTATACAACAATATTTAATTGGTTTAAACGACTGGCCTTATCAGCATCCATGAGAAAACAGCAGATAAATACCATTCGCTTAAAATTGCTGAAGATTGCCGCTAAGGTAGTACATTCAGCAAGAAATATAACATTCAAGCTTTGTAGCAGTTGCCCTTATAAAGGTGAATTATACGAAACACTGGAGAATGTCAGGGGGGGGCAGCCAAAGCTGGAATAACAGTTACACCGAACCTTGATAGCAGAACATGTGAATTTGATGAATACAGGGATACTATACCCTTTATCATAAAAACTTGCCTTCACATGTCATGCTCGACGGTTCAAAAATCAAAAATTGAATTATATGATGGGGATTATATCCTCATGAATAATTCAGAATTAATATTGTTAAAGAACTGTATTAGATAACTTAAGCTAGGAATGCATTCTTAGAAAAAAGAAATTGATGGACGTAAGAGGTTATTATGCTAATATCAAAAGCGGAATCAAATTTACTTAAAGGATTTTCTATTTTTTGTATCCTATTAACCCATATACTAGGCAATTATTTTAATATTAACGAGTATATTCGTAATATTTTGGGGACAGGTGGTGTCTGTATTTTTTTTGTTTTTATCTGGTTATGGTCTTTTTATGTCCTTTAATGAAAAAGGAATTCATCAGAATTATTGGAATGATAAAATTGCAAAGATTTTTACTCCATACTGGATTGTTACTATTTGTTATTTTATCTTAATAAAAGGAAAGGATACCAGTATATTATTGAAAAATCTTTTGATGGTAGATTTTAACAGAGACATGGATGCAACCATGTGGTATATGAGTCTGCTTATTATATGGTATTTTATATTTTATATTCTATTTAAATTTGAAGTTAACAACATAATTAGATGCTTTTTTATGTTGCTACTGGCTAGCTTTATTTTGGAGAATAGTTCCTATTTTGACAGCTGTTCTTGGCAATTTCAACAAAATGCTTTTTCTTTTCCCCTAGGTGTTGTTGCGGCAATGATCATACATTATTGTAATGATCGTGTGAGAGTTCGCAAATGTACTTATATATTTTTGATATTGCCTGTTTTGATAATTTACGGCTGTGCCGTATTTGCCAAGGTTTCTTTTCAATTGCAAAATCTTTTGCTAGTTTTACTTATGATAATTGTTGTAAAGTTGATTATAAGATTTGACTTGAAATACGGATTTCTTTCAAAGTTAGGAACCTATTCTTATCCAATATATTTGATTGAAGGGAAATTGTTTGTTTTATTGCCAAGAGTTAATAATTCATTTTGTGATTTGGGTATTTATTTTGGAGGTATAATGGGGGTTATGTTAATATACTGTTTTATAATTAGAAAAACTGTTGGAAAAATAAAGTGAATACCCTAAATTGTTTATGAAGATGTAATTCTCACCATATAATTCAATTTTTGATTTCTGAGCCGTCGAGCATGTCATGTGTGAGTATGAGTATTCCGGGCGATTCTGAACTGCTGTTCCGGAAGCGCAGTACCATAAATCCGTTTTGATGGATACCGCAATTCCGGGCATCGGATACCGGGATTCCGGCTAAATGATACCTATTTCCTTTATAATGTATCCATGCGTTTTGAAGCGTAAATACATTATAGGAGGAGGTCACCATTTATGACCAAGTACCGAGAGATCATCCGGTTATCCGGATTAGGTCTCAGCCAAGCCAACATCGCCCTTAGCTGCAATGCGTCTAAGACAACCGTCAACAAGGTGCTGAAGGCAGCAAGGGAGCAGAATCTTTTATGGCCTCTGGATCCTAAACTAACAGATCCAGTTCTGGGTAAGCTGCTTTTTCCAGATTCAAAAACAAAACCTGCCACAGCAAAGCGGATGCCTGACTACGAGCATATCCGCAGAGAACTTCTCCGCAATGGGGTGAACAAGAAGCTCCTTTGGACAGAGTCCTTTGAGGAATGCCGCCTCTCCGGAGACGAGCCACTTATGTGCTCTCAGTTCTGCTTTTACATCCAGTAGGACGAGCAGAAGCGTCGTGCCACCATGCCTATCAATCGTAAGCCTGCGGAACAGGTTGAGGTAGATTGGGCTGTTGATCCGGCACATATCATAGATCCGGATACCGGCCAAATCATGGATACGCACATTTTCGTAGGAGTTATGACCTACAGCCAGTATTCATACGTAGAGGCATTCATGGATGAAAAGCAGCCATCATGGATCGCTGCACATGTGCATATGTACGAGTACTTTGGCGGTGTCGCCAGGATTCTCATGCCGGATAACTGCCGTCTATCAGGAGATGGCCGAACACTATGGAACTGCGATCATTCCAGCACGCGTCCGGGCTCCAAAGGACAAGCCCAATGCCGAGGGCAGTGTAGGTAATATCTCCACATGAATCACTGCAGCCCTGCGTAATGAGCAGTTCTTCTCGCTCAGTGAGTTAAACCGGGCGATCCGACAAAAACTGGAAGATTTCAGTCACCGCCCTTTCCAAAAGAAACAGGGTAGCCGGTACGAGATCTTCCGCGATGAAGAAATGCCATTGCTGGCACCTTTACCTGCCCCCCATATGAACTGGCGGAATGGAAACAAGCCACCGTTCAGTTCAATTATCACATATCCTTTGCCGGAATGCTATATTCAGTTCCACATGAATATATAAAGCACAAAGTTGATGTGAGAGTTACAGATAAAACCATTGAAATTTTTTACAACCACAACCGGATTGCATCCCACCGTCGCCTTTATGGGCGCAAGGGGCAGTACAGCACAATTACAGAGCATATGCCGCCTTCCCACCAGCAGTACCTTGAATGGAACGGCGACCGATTCTGCAAATGGGTGGAGCGGATCGGTTCCAGTACCTGTCAGGTAGTAGATGCGATCCTTACCTCCAAATGTGTAGAACAACGGTCCTACCGCAGCTGTATGGGGTTTTTGAAACTGGCCGACAAGTATTCTGTCGATCGGTTGGAAGCTACCTGCCGAAAAGCACTCTCCTTTACGGCCACTCCCAGCTATAAGAGTATCAAGAACATCCTTGATACCGGAAACGACCAGGCAGAGATGCCGGACAGAGGGGTGGCAACCGATAGACATACGGATTCAGGGAAAAGCAGCCACGCGCTTACAAGAGGCGCTGATTACTACAGGAGGTAAGGAATCATGACTACACAAAGCACCATAGATAAACGTATTGAAATGCGCCTGACCTCTATGTCAGATGCATTTCTCACCCAGATGGAGGATCCCAGGATGAAGGAGCTCTCCTTTGAGGATCGCTTCGGGATGCTGGTGGATATTGAATACAGCAACCGTAAGAGCAACAGCCTGAAACGACTGATCCACAATGCCGGGTTCGACCAGCCGGACGCATACATTGGGGATATCAACTATACTTCTGGGCGCAGGTTGAACCGTTCTTTGATCGAACGACTTGCAACTTGTGAATATATCACAGAACACAGGAACCTCTTTATTACCGGTGCTACCGGAAGTGGAAAGACCTACCTGGCCTGTGCATTTGGGATGGAAGCCTGCAAGCAGCGTTACAAGACGAAATATGTCCGGCTTCCGGATCTGCTTTTGGAACTTGAGATGGCACGTAATGATGGCACATACAAGAAGATCCAGGGGAAATATGCCAACCCGGTTCTGTTGATCATCGATGAATGGCTTCTGCTGAAGCCCACTGAATCCGAGCAGCATGACATTCTGGAACTCCTCCATAGGAGACATAGGAAATCATCTACCATCTTCTGTTTCCAGTATGATTGTAATGGCTGGTATGATCAGCTTGGAGGTGATGACAGCCCCCTCTCGGAAGCAATACTGGATCGCATCAAACATGATGCATACAAGATCAACATTATCCCGACAGATCCTACGAATTACAGATCCATGCGGGAAGTATATGGGGTGGATCCGACATTAAGCGAGTAAATTCGCAGGTAACAATCAATTAAGTGCAGTATTCCTGTTCCGAACTCACGGTAGCATAGTTCCGGACTTCCGGTATCCGTTTCTCCGGAACAGGAGTACATTTTTACCGTAATATACATCGACTTTCATTCATGGTAATGTCTGTGTAAGCAGACATGCCTGTTTCATTGATAAGTATAAAAAGAGTAAGATAAAAGAATTACGCAGTTTTGCTAAAGGTTTGGAAAACGGTATGGACGCCGTTGAAAATGCGGTAGCCTATGATTATAGCTATGGTTTTGTAAAGGGAATCAACAGCAGACTCGAAATGGTAAAACGTACTATGTACGGTAAATGTATTAGAGAATTGCTGGAAGCAAAACTATGCGATATGAGACAAGGAAAAAACGGATAATTGCGGAAGATCCCACCGCATCGGTATATCCAATTATTACGTGAGACATTAATACAAAACGTGCTTTTATATACACATCACTTAAAGATAGAACCATTTATTGATTGTTGGAAATGATTAATCTAGAGAAAAGGGAAGAAAAACGCGATGGAGCGGAATAAACAATTTGATGTCTTGCTTGTAATAGGAATCACTTATGTCGTAGTTGGACATTGCGGTGGTTTTACACTGTTTCAAGAATGGTTGCTGATTACCTATAATATCGGCTGTAGATTTTTCTATGTACGGTTTTGTTAGATGGTTACACCTTGGTGGCCTTGCTTGATACTAGCAAAAGCGGAATTATAATATATGTGAAGGTCAAAACTGGAAAAACGGGTTATGACCTTCACAACGACTAAACTATATTATTTCAATGTTTAAAAACATAAATTTTGGAACGATCTCAGATTTATTAACACTTCCCCAATCCAACATCATCAAATTAGCTTAGGATACCATAGTGTTGGCAGAGTTCCGAAAATTCACTACTGTAAAGAAATCCATCCAAAACTTTTTCCCGGCTATATCCATCAGCCAAGCGATGACACCAGTCTTGAAATCCAATCTCGTCAGGCATACGGTTAAATATTGTACGGTACAATAATGTTACATATTCCTCGTTCGAATGTTGCTTCGCCAGAAATTCCTGACTAAGAAAGAATCCACGGACAATATTTTTTCCCTTCTCGCCCTGATTAATCAAACGATTCGTCCAGTCATATAATCCGATTGAGTCAAAATTTCTGTCTAGGCATATTGTGTACATTCGCACAACAAAAGCCGTAACAGGTGGATTCTGGTCTACAACCTCAGGTGAAATATAATTTCCTGCGTCGATGCCAAACTGCTGACAAAGTCCGCGGAATTCAACGGAATTTGAAAAACCGGAAAAAATTCCATAGTAGCTCATTCCTTGAGAAATCTGCTGTTGCCAATAAGTAATTTCGTTAATGTTTGGCTGCCGGTTTAGCAAAGTAGTATATAACACTCGAATAAAATCATGACTGGCTGGGCGTTTAGAAATATATTCTTTACTAAAAATGAAACCAAATGCTACATCACTTCCACTTTTGCTGATGTGCGATAAAGAAGTAATAGAAGTGTAAAAAATTTTGCCGTTCCTATCCGGCACTTGGCCATTGTGTCGGATAGGTCGGGCGTTAGGCTTCGGGCAAGTCAATTTTGCCGACAAAGCTGTAATAAATCTCAATGTCCTGCCTGCGGGTGCCGTTCTCGTCATAGCTGCACTCATGCACGACGATTTTCTCAATCATTTCCCGCAAGAGGGTGGGTGTCAATTCCTCAAAGGCAAGGTGCTTGCGGACAATCCCCATGAATTTCTCGGCGTTAACGGTGGCCGCCTGCGACTTGTCCAGTTCCGCCTGCAATGCGGCGGTGCGGTCTTTCAGTTCCCGCTGCTCCTGCTCATAGTCTGCCGACAGTTCCATGAAACGCTCGTCGCTGATTTTGCCGTTCACATTGTCCTCATACAGCCGCTTGATAATGCGGCTCACTTCGGCAATCCGCTCCTGCGCCTGTTCAAGCTGCTTGGTGGCTGCGGCGGTCTTTCTCTTGCCGCCGATTTCGTTCTGCTGGATCAGCAGCTTTACAAAACGGCTCTCGTGCCTGGCAGCATACTCCGTCACTTGCCGGAGATTGGAGAGGACACCGGCGGTCAGCAGGTCGGTGCGGATAAAGTGCGCCGTACAGTCGCGGGTGCGCTTCTTGTAGCTGCCGCAGATGTAACAGTCCTGCTTGCGGTTCTTGTTCTGATACCGCTGCTGGTACATCACATGGCCGCAGTCGGCGCAGAACAGCATACCAGAGAACAGCCCCACTTCGTCATAGCGGTTCGGGCGTTTGCGCTGCTTGCGTAACTCCTGCACACGCTCCCATGTTTCCGTGTCAATAATCGGCTCATGGTGGTTCTCAAAAATGGCCTGCTTCTCAATGGGATTTTCTACGCTGTGCTTGGTCTTGTAAGAGGGCTTTTCCGTCTTGAAGTTTACCAGACAGCCGGTGTACTCCCGGTTTTCGAGGATATGAACGACGGTGTTCGTCGCCCATTTACACTCATAGCCGGGGTGGTAGCGGCGTGTGCTGCCTGTCCTGCGGTATTCCAGCGTCCCCGGCGTGGGGATTTGCTGTTCCGTCAGCATACGGGCAATCTTGGTCGGGCCGTTCCCCGCAAGGCAAAGCTGGTAAATCTGCTGGACAACCGGCGCGGTTTCCTCGTCAACGATATAGTTCTCGTCCTCGTCCATGAGGTAGCCATACACCGGCTTGCTGGTAACGGGCTTGCCGCTCATGCCTTTTGCTCTTTTAACTGCCTTGATTTTCTTGCTCGTATCTCTCACCAGCCATTCGTTGAACAGATTTCGCAGAGGGGTAAAATCATTGTCCATGCCGCCGTTTGCGCTGTCCACATTGTCGTTGACAGCGATAAAACGCACGCCCTTTTGAGGGAACAGCATTTCCGTGTAAAACCCTACCTGCAAGTAGTTTCGCCCTAACCGGCTCATGTCCTTGACAATGACCGTACCAACTTTCCCGGCTTCAATGTCCGCAAGCATGGCTTGAAATCCGGGCCGCTGGAAGTTCGCGCCGGAATAACCGTCGTCGGTGTACCAGCGCAGATTGGTAAAGCCGTTCTGTTTTGCGTAGGTTTCGAGTATCCTTTTTTGGTTCGATATGGAATTACTCTCGCCTTGCAGCTCGTCCTCATGGGACAATCTCGGATAAAGGGCGGTAATGAGGTTTTGGGTGGCTTGTCTTAACATAAAATCCTCCGTTTCCGACAGCCAGCCCCACTATTCCGTGGTTTCATTGTACCACGGAACAGCGGGGGCTGTACAGCGGCAAAAGCGTTAAATTTGCTTCTTTACAGTCGGTCAAATTGCCGGTTTTTGCGTAGCAGCGGCTTCCGCTTCCAGTACCCGCGCCATTTTGTCGGCGGCGGTGGTCGTGGTATCTTTCTTGAAATAGCCGGACACGACAAGGACGGAATTGCCCATGCGGATTTCCGTCACGCAGTCGGGGCGGCGGGCGGTGCGGGTGTCGTGCTGCTTGTTATCTGCCATAGGCAATACTCCTTTCAGTCGGTAATCAGTTTCTTCATGCTCTCCATTTTCCGCTTGGCGGTTTCCTGCCGGAAGTTGTCGCCGGTAAAGCGTACCGGGACGCACATGGAAAGCAGCCGGTCATAAATCCGGGAATGGGCGGTGTCCTCCGGGTTTCGCAGGTCGTCCAGCGTGAGGTTGGTCGTGACGATCAGCGGCTTGCCGCTGCGGTAACGGCTGTCAATCACATTGAAAACCTGTTCCAGCCCGTAGTCGGTGCCGCGTTCCATGCCAAAGTCGTCAAGGATCAGCAGCGGATAGCGGCAAAGGCGGGAAATGTACTCGTTGCGCCCCTCAAAGCTGGCGGCAAGGTCATTGAGGATCAGGGCAAAGTTCGTCATGTGGACGGGGATTTCTTTCTCCATGAGGGCGTTTGCGATACAGCCCGCAAGGTAGCTTTTCCCGGTTCCTACGCCGCCCCAGAACAGGCAGCCGATATTGTCTGTCCGCATATCCTCCCAATGCTCCACATACCGGCGGGCAAGCCCGGCCTGCGGGTTCCTGCCGTTGTCATTCTCGAAAGTCCAGTCCCGCATGGCGGGGTCGGTAAAGCCCCGGCGTTTCAGTTCTTCCACGGTGTCAAGGTGCCTGCGCCGCTTTTCGGCGGCTTCCCGTTCCTCGCGGGCGGTTTTCTGGCAGTCGCACTCTGCCGGGTGGCGGTCGCGCCCGAAGATAGCGGCCTTATCCGGCGCAAAATAGGCTTCTTTCGGCTTGCGGCACTTGCCGCAGTACAGCAAACCGTCCTCGCCGGTGTAGTCCTCCGGCTCCGGGGTGGTGGCCGTCATATTCTCCAAAACAGCGTTGATTTCGTTCTTCATAAACTCTCGCCCTCCTTGCATGAGTAGTCTGGTATGCCCTTTTTCGGGGCTTTCTTAGTTGCGTCCTCCTGCGCCCATTTGTAGATGGTGGCGGCATGGCTCTTGTATCGCTTGCCGCTGGACGCGATATGGCAGGATAGCCGGTCAATGTAATAGTCCCATTTGCCGGGCAGGTCTGCTTTCAGCCCGTCCAGTTCCGATTGCGAAAGAAAAACATTTTCATACCGGCCATAGGCGGCGCGGGCGGGTTGTCCCGTATCTAACTCTCGCTCTCTCTCTTTTTCTATCTCTTTCTCTATCTCTATCTCTGGCGGACAAATGTCCGCTTGATATGGTGGACATTTGTCCGCCCCGGCCTTTGGCAAGGCTTTCTGCTCCTGCAAAGCCAGCCTTGCCCGCCGTTTTCGCTCCCCCTCGGTAGAGGATTGGCCGATCAGTAGTTCAATGTTGCTCATATACAGTGCGCCGTTCTGTAACGGCTCCACAAGCCCCAGCTTCATAAAAATCTGCAAGGCCCGTTCTACGGTGCCGACTTGCTGACGGGTAATGGTGGCAATCATCTGCGCGGTGTAGGGGATATTTTCATCAAGCTGCAACTTCCCGCCGTTTTTCAGCGATTTCAGGTACAGTTTCAAGAGGATGTTGGAATAGAGGATACCGTCCTGCATACTTTCCAGCAGCACAATGGCGTCCTCGTCAAAGTAATTCTCTTTCAGCTTGAGGTAGTAGTATTTTCGGTTGTCTGACATGGTTCCTCCTTTGGGTGGATTTGGGGTGTTTGTACGCATTTAGAACGCCGTTTCCGGGGGAAAAGGATAAATGTATCGCGTACCCTTTGACACCCACGAAAAAAGCCTTGATTTATGCGGGTTTGAAAGGCTCTAAAGCGTGACATCTCTGCCTTTGTTTCC
>NZ_JALIFO010000014.1 GCF_022867805.1 Cuneatibacter sp. NSJ-177 | reverse complement strand
GCTGCTTACACGCCAACATCCGCGCAGTATTTTAAGGATCGGGGGCAGTGGCACACCAGCGATCCGTTGCCGGGGGATGTGGTGTTTTTCAAAAACTCCAGCCGAATCAACCATACCGGCATTGTGGTAGAAGTGACAAAAGATCGGGTACATACAGTAGAAGGCAATACCTCCGGCGGTGCCGGCGTGGTAGCCAATGGAGGAGGCGTATGGCTTAAGAGTTACGCCCTATATCATAGTAAGATCGCTGGATATGGGCGTCCCGCGTACGTTACACAATCTAATCAGGAATATGTAACTGGGCTGTATCGGGAGATCCTGAGCCGGGAGCCGGATGCCGCCGGCGCCGCGGGATGGGTGACTGCTCTGCGGGATGGGATGAGCCGCAAGGAGGTCCGCCAGGGCTTTTTAAGATCCGAAGAATACCAGCGCAAGCACTCGGTGCCAGATACCCCGGTGATGGCCTATCAACGCTGGCTCAATAGCTACCTGGAGGGCTGCCTCGGTGAGCCATTGGTGATTGACGGAACCTGCGGGCCAGCAACCCGGCGGGCAGCAATCATGGCTATGCAGGTATATCTTAATTATGCTTGCGGCGCCGGTCTGGCTGTGGATGGCAGTTTCGGGACCAAGACTAAGGCGGCCTATGCGACCGTTAGGCGCGGAGTCAAGGGCGATAACGTTCGGATCGTGCAGGGCCTGCTGTACGGCCGGGGATATGATCCGGATGGCTTTGACGGCAGCTGTGGCTCCGGGTGCGAAGCTGCGATCAGGCAGTTCCAGTCCGACACCGATGACCTGGAAGTGGACGGTCACTGCGGGAAGCAGACATTCGCGGCATTGGCGGGAAATTATGACAAGACATTTTAAACGTATGCAATTCCATACGCTTAGGGGAAGCCCTTGGGAATGATCCCAGGGGCTTATTTTGCTTCTGTCTTCGTACCTTTGGAGCAGGCATATTTATAAATAAGCTTAAAAATACGTATTTACAAGAATGCTTTTACGTAGTAAGGTATAAATGAGGTGGAGAAGGAATGGCGTTTGCAGATAAAAAAGAAGCATTTAAGTATGTAAATGAATACCAAAAGGAAAAATATGACCGAATTACGGTCATGGCGGATAAAGGGAAAAAAGCGAAATATCAGAACGCAGCAAAGAATGCTGGGATGTCACTGTCAGCCTTTATCATGTACTGCGTAGATGAAAAAATCCAAACAGAATAGGTTAAAAATGCTCAATGGAATGGTTTTAATATGCTGCAATGAAAATGCTGAAGTGAGGCAAGGTCTTATCTAAAATTGGTTGGAGGGATAGGGATGACAGATAGCGAAAAGCTCGATATGATTTTGGAGAAAGTAATAGAGATTGATAAGCGTTTAAAAAAGGTTGAAATCACGTTGGAAAATGAAACAAATAAAAATATCCAACTAATAGCCGAAGGTCATTTAAGTCTGGACCGAAAACTGGATGAGGCATTGAAGACACTGCAGCCAAATACAATGTATCATTTGAAGGTTAACCACCTGGACGGGGAAGTTAAGAAATTAAAAGAAGCCATCGGAATGGCTTAGGAATCGACAGAGGAGGGCGGGCTTGCCACCGCTCCTCCATCTGGTATCAGGATAGTATAGAATAAGTGAATTTAAAGGTAGCCTTGGAGTTTGCCGAGGCTATAGTTTCTTGGAAGGTTTCGTGTCATATTTCGTGTCATACTTTGCTACAAAATACCATATTTTTATGGCTTTTTAATAGTGGTTTTCAATAATAAAAATCAAAGAATCACGCTTTTAAGCCAAATGTCGGAAATGCGTTGTTTCCTATTAATATGAATGTTGGGTTCGAATCCCCCATCGCTCATCATTTTGGGACAACCGTGGAAACGTCGTGTTTCCGCGGTTATTTTATTTTTCAGGGGAAAGCTTGGAGCCGAAAACCAAGTCGAGATGAGAAATGGGTGGAAACTCACTCTTTTCTCTAAAATTCCTCCTTAATCCAAATCATTCATAAAAAGCTAATTCTGATAAGCTAATTCTAATAAGTTAATTCTGATAAGCTAATTCCTGCAAAATCTGATCGAAACCCTGCACATTATATTTCTAAGGGAACTCCAGCTTATGGGAGGCATATTTTACGCTATGGGCTTTTAGATATGGCGTTTTGATTAGATTATCTTTGTAGAAACAATCATTTAACATAGTTGAACGGAAAAGCAATGTGATATGATACACGGCATCATAAAAATAGCTTTTTCATGATACTCCTAATGAGCTTTTGCTTATTCTAGAATGAAAAGTCAGACATGGAATCCGCACTTCAACTTTATTCTCTCTATCATACTATTTGTTAAAAGGCCTCTTCTTAGCCTCCTCTGATCATACGATCTCCTTTTACGACGGATTAAGAAGCATTTCTTTAAAAACAAAAGATATTTGCAGTACCAGGGCTCTCCGTACGGTCAGTTCCATGGCTCCCATTGCCACCCACAGAAAAAATCACAATAAGATTTTGGGATCAAACAATCAAACACCCTGAGTTTTTGAGAAGCAGTTCCAGGAACCAGAGTTTGTCAATACGCATCGCAACAAAATACTATTTTTCCTATTTATTTTATGTTATAATCCAGCATGTAAGAGTGACCTTGGGTAAAAGTGCTGATATTTTACAAGACCCGTATTTGTGCATCTGATAAAATAAAATGCAGGCCAAGCCTTGCACGGAAAATGACTCTGATAGTGCAAAAAGGGTTCAAGAAACAGAGCAAGACTCAAGAAACAGAGCAAGACTCAAGGAGCAGAGCAAGGAGCAAGAATTGAACAAGCTCTATTTTTAAGGCCTGCCCCGCGGATCCGCCAGAAATGCCAAAACTCTCTTTTTTTATCCTTAAAATTTCCGAACCCAAAGCGTTCCAGCATAAAATCTAAAACACGCGTATATCCAACCCTATACCGTTAGGAAAGGAAAGAAAAACCATGAATCGCACCAAAGAATCCACAGGCCACCTTGCCGCTGGCCTGACCATATTAATCTGGGGAACTACTTTTATTGCCACCAAGCTGCTGCTGGTGGATTTTCAGCCGGTTGAGATCCTGTTTTTTCGCTTCCTAATCGGGATCGTGGCCCTGTTTTTGGTCTGTCCGCGCAGGTTTCGCCCCACGGACCGCAGACAGGAATGGCTGTTCGCCGGGGCCGGAATTTGCGGCGTGACATTATACTACCTCCTGGAAAATATCGCGCTGACCTATACCATGGCGTCCAACGTCGGCGTGGTGCTCTCGGTCTCGCCTTTTTTTGCCACTCTGCTGACACATCTGATCCTGAAGGAGGAAAAGCTGCGGTGGAACTTCTTTCTCGGTTTTCTGGCTGCCATCGGCGGGATTGTGCTGATCAGCTGGAATGGCAGCACGAAGTTTTCCCTGAATCCCTTCGGCGACTTTTTAGCGTTTGCCGCCGCTTTTGTCTGGGGCGTTTATTCTCTCCTTACAAGGAAGATCAGTAACCTGGGCTATTCTACGGTTTTGACCACCAGGCGGACGTTTTTTTACGGCCTGATCTTTATGATACCGGCGTTGGTCCTGATGGATTTCCGGCTGGAATTGGCCCGATTCGCAGCGCCGGGAAATTTGTTCAACATCCTTTTCCTGGGCTTCGGCGCATCCGCCCTTTGTTTTGTCACCTGGAACTTTGCGGTCCGCCGTTTGGGTGTCATGAAGACGAGCGTCTACATCTATGCTGTCCCGGTCATCACCGTTATTACCTCGGCATTGATCCTCCATGAGACCATTACGCCAATGGCAGTTCTGGGTACGGTACTGACCTTGGCCGGCCTGCTGATTTCAGAGGGACGGTGGGGGAAAAAGAAGCCTCAGCAGGCAGAGAAGGCATCCGGGCAATAAAGCCCCTTGTCCAAGACCGGAGAAATTGGGAGATCCCTATCGCCGTCTGGACTATAAAAACGCATTCAACCTTCAAGATCAAGCTTAAATACCTCTGTTTTATTCCAACAAAAAATGCCCAGCGTTTCAAATCTAATCTGGAACGCTGGGCATTTTCCTATTCAAATCTTATACTAGAACAAAGTGATGCTTGGTTCTCCTTTTTGCTGGCAGACATTTCCCCAGGGATATGCGGGACTGCCTCAAAGGTTACCCCTTCCGGAATACCCCTTTCACCGCATGGCGCAGCTTCAGCGGATTTCCGTACCGCAGAGTGCTGTTTCGGTAAACCTTGGCGCCGATATATCCCACGCCTAAAATGGAGAGAACCAGGATTCCAAAGGCGATTACCACCTCCACCATCGTCACGCTCCCCATGGCGATCCGCACGAACATGGCGCTGTAGGAAGAGAACGGAAGGAACGAAGCCACCTTCATGATGATGCCATCCGGATTCTGGATCTGGAACAGCACCAGGAAGTAGACGACCATGATCAGCATCTGGACATTTCCTGCCGTCTTGTTGATGTCCTCGGTCTTGGAGACCAGAGCGCCCATCATACCGTACAGGAAGGCGTAGAAGAGAAAGCCGCCCAGGCCGAACAAAGCGAAGGTGATCAGGACTTCACCGGGAATGTGCAGGATAAAATCCAGCCGTCCGCCCCAGAAACTGCGGTTGATCTCATAGGAGAGAAGCACGCCGCCCAGCACAAAACCGACCTGGAACAAGCTGGCCAGAGCGCCGGCGATCACTTTTCCGAAGAGCAGGCTCGTCGTATTGGTGCTGGTCACCAGAACCTCAATGGAGCGGTTGCTCTTTTCCTGTGTGATGGACGTAGCGATCATCACACCGTAGAGAATGATCAGCATAAAGACCAGGATTACCAGCCCGTAGCAGTACCAGAAATTTTCGCCGGAATCTTTTCCAAGGATATTCTCGGTGTAAGTGATGGCGGGAGTCATTTGCTGCTGAACCTCGGTAAAGTTCAAACCATTGTCGGAGCAGTACTTCATAAAGGAAGCGGTCTGCATCAGAGAGGTAAACGCCATTCCGGCGGAGTCGCCCATGGTTTTGTTGAACACATAGTATTGGTACTCGGTCGGAGAGGTTACGACAAAGCCGGCTGCCGCCTCGGAAGTCTCCACAAGACTTCGAACCTCATCGGCGCTGGCGGCGGTCCGAATTTCTGTATCCGGGAAAAAGGAAGCGATCAGATCCTGTGGAATCACGCCGGACTCATCGTAAACTGCATAGGTATCCTGGCTTTCCGAATCCTCGCCGCTGTCGTCTCCGAACAGGTTGAAAAATCTTGGAAGGAACATGGCGGCAATGGCTAAAACGCCGATCAAGATCGTTAAAATCATGTAGGATTTGTTCTTAAAATAGTTCCGGAGCTCAAAGCCCAGAATCGTAGGAAAGTTTTTCATGCGGCACCTCCGTTCTCCTGCTCCTCGCCAACGCAGGATACAAAAATATCATTCAGGGAAGGCTCATAAGTCCCAAAGTGCTCGATGGGCAGGCCGTCGGCCAAAAGCTGCTCCAAAAGTCCGCGGCGGGAGGCGCCTTCCTTCAGGCCAAGAATCAGGTAGTCGCGGGTCTGGCCATCGACCGTGACCAGTTCCGAAAGATGATCCTTGCAGAATCCAGTCAATTGGTCCAGGGAGTAACCGTCGGCCGACAAAATAAGGCGGTTCTGGCCGTAGCGCTTTTTGATGTCGCGCAGATCGCCTTTCAGGACGATTTCTCCGAAATTTACGATGGCAATATCTTCACAGAATTCTTCCACGTAACTCATCTGGTGGCTGGAGAAGATGACCAGCTTATTTTCCGCGATCAGTTCCCGGATCACATCTTTTAAAATCTGGGAGTTCACCGGATCCAAACCGCTGAACGGTTCATCCAATACCACAATTTCCGGATCGCTGACCAGCGTGGAGGCAAGCTGCACTTTTTGCTGATTTCCTTTAGAAAGCGTTTCCAGCTTCCGCTTGGCGTACTCTTCCACACCGAGGCGTGCCAGCCAGCGGGCGCTGTTTTCCTCCGCCTGCTTTTTGGAAAGCCCGCGGAGACGGCCCAGATAAATCATCTGCTCCAGTACTGTTTTTTTGGGGTACAGCCCCCGCTCCTCCGGAAGGTATCCAATGGCCTGGGCAGCTGGTGCAAACGGTTTGCCGTCCAGCAGGACTTCCCCGGAGTTGGGACGAAAAATATCCATCAGAATCCGGATTGTCGTGGTTTTTCCGGCGCCGTTTCGTCCGAGAAGGCCGAGGGCGCGGCCGCTTTCTACAGAAAAGGAAATTCCGTGGAGAACTTCTTTTTCCTCAAAGCTCTTGGTTATGTCTTTTACTTCTAATCTCATTGAGTGCTCCTTTCTGCATGTATGAGAATCGGGATATCAGGTTTCATGAATCTGCTGCTCTTTTCGGTATCGCAGCTCCCGCTTGCGCACCTTTTGGCGGAGACGAAACAGGAGGAATAAAAATAGGAAAACCAAGATCAGGAAGAAGCTGTGGTAGTCAAAGAACGGATGATGCTCCATCAGGTGCAGAAAAATAAATTCCGGCAGCATCATCAATACGGCGATCATTTCAATTACGGCAATGACGGTAAACCAACGCACGACCCGCTGGCAATGCCGGATCTGAGATTCCAAGTCGCTGTAGAGATCCAAGGGACCGTCGGCTGTCCGCTTCTTCAAGGCGATCCAGAAAAGCCATTTCCCCACTACCTGAATTCCCATTTCTTCCAAGAAACTAAAATATTCCCGGCTGGCCGGGTGCCAGGTGGGATGATTCAAAAAGTCAATCCGAAAGGCATATTCTCCCGGCTCACAGGGCTCGAACCGATAGATCATCCAGCAGTACCAGGTCAGAGCCCAGCCTTCCTTTGCTTTTTGGTTCAGCCATTTCTCCTCTTTCTCATAGTCATAAAACGGTCGTAACAGGACTTTTTTCATCGTGTGTCCTCCGTTCTTTCGGAGGGATCAGAGACCCGGCGTCCATTTTCCAACAGCTCTTCCAGGCGCTCCAGCTCCCGTTTTACGGCAGCCTTCCCCTCTTCTGTGATGCAGTACATTTTTTTTCGGGGGCTATAGCCCCCGAAGGGATGGATCCATCCCTTCTCCATCAACGTGTTGATCGCACCGTAGAGAGTTCCGGGCCCGAGGCTGACGCGGCCATTGCTCATCTCCTCCGTCTTCTGCATGATGCCATACCCGTGGCAGGGTTCGTACAAGGAGAGCAGAATGTAGAATACGGCTTCGGTTAAGGCGCCTGAATCATGGTTATCTGCCATCCTTGCCTCCTTTCCGAAAGAACAATTCCTAAAATTTCCATTTATATCGTCTCCCGATATATCGGAAGACGATATAAATATACCAGGCCCCCCGGAATCTGTCAAGAAAAATATTGGTCGATTCCTGCGAAAGAAACCGCTTGCATAATTTACTCCTTCCCGTATAATAGATTTATGCAAACTTTGCCGCACAAAGCGCCTGCCCAAAAGGCATGGACAGCAGGGCCTGAGAGGGACAAGCCTGCGCCGCTTAAGAGCGGGAAGGATGGTTTTACCGGAGGAAATACATGATCAACTTTGAAGAGGAACTGAGCAAATTTAAGCCTAGCAAGGAGATTGAACAGGCCGAAGATGTGATTGTCAATATGAATCTGCGGGACATGACCGACATCATGCTGGAGATTCTGAAGGAAAAGGAGCAGCAGTAAATGAATTGTTACAAATGCGGAAGCGTGCTGGGCTCCGGAAGGCTCTGCCTGCGCTGCGGCGCGGATGTGACGATTTACAAGAAAATCGTGCGGATTTCCAACAGCTGCTATAATGCCGGTTTGGAGAAGGCCAAGGTGCGGGATCTGACCGGCGCGGCGGAAATGCTGAGCAAGAGCTTGCAGTTCGATAAGAAAAATATACCGGCCAGGAATCTGCTGGGGCTGGTCTATTATGAAATGGGGGAAATTGTCGAAGCGCTGAGCCAATGGGTGATCAGCAAGAATTTCCAGCCGGATCATAATCCCGCCGACGGCTATCTGAACCGGGTCCAAGGGGAAAAAGCCGACTTGGAGCGAATGAATCAGGCGATCAAGAAGTTTAACCAGGCCCTGGACTATGCCAAGCACGACAGTGAGGACCTTGCCGTGATTCAGCTGAAAGGTGTGATCGGCCAGCATCCCCGTTTCCTGAAAGCATACCAGCTCCTGGCTCTTCTTTACATCAACGAGGGCGAATATTCCAAAGCCAGCAAGCTGCTGAAACGGGCTCTCCAGTTGGATAAAGGGAATACCTACTGCCAGAAATACCTGCGGGAAATCCGGGGGAAAATCAGCAAGCCTAAAAAGCAGGTTTCCTACCTGGAACAGCAGATGTCCCAGCAGGCGGCCGAGGAAGTGATTGTCCCAACTTATCGGGAAAAACCGCGGGTCCTGCAGCTTTTGCTGGGGCTGGTTACCGGAGTCGCCGTCTGCGCCTGTACGTATTTTTTCCTGATTGCACCGGCCAGGGAGCGGGAGGCCAGCAACCGCTGGAACCAGACCGCGATTTCCTATAATGAAAAAATCGAGCAGAAAGATTCCGAGATCAATACCCTGAATAATAGTGTCACCGACTTGCAGGATCAGGTCGACACCATGAAAAAGCAGATGGAGCAGTATACCGGCGAGAACGGTACGATCACCAACTATGACCGGCTGCTGACCGCGGCCAACTGCTACCTGAACCAGGATTGGGGAAATCTGGCCACGGCCTTCACCGCCATCGAGCGGGATCAGGTGGATTCTGCGGCGTTCGGAACGGTTTACGATTTCCTGAAAGATTTTATGGACAGCGGCGGTGTTGTGCAGAAGATCTACGACAGCGGCATGGAGCTCTACAATAATTATAAATACAACGATGCCATGCAGATTTTCGAGACTTGCCTGGAGCTGGATCCTCAGTTTGACGCTGCGATTTTCTATATCGGCATGTGCTATGAGAACACGAAACGGGATACCGAGGCGGCTCCGTATTTTAAGCGGATCGTCGATGAATTCCCGCAGAGCCAGTTTTACCAACAAGCCAGCAGCCGCGTGCGCTGATTGGCTTTAAGCAGAAATATACAAAAGACATACACCAGAGAGAAGACGTCTGGTGTATGTCTTTTTGTTTCATTGGGACCTGCACGTAAGGAATCCGCTGCACTTTGCCCCGGCCCGGATCAAGCTGAGGCGGAGCGGCCGGTTCTTTGGCAGGAGGAGAAAGCGATCAAAGGAGGAGGACTTATGGAATATGAATTGATCGGGAAAAATCTAGTGATCCATTTGCCGGAAGAGCTGGATCACCATAGCTGCGGGACATTAAAGCAGGATACGGAGGAGTGTCTGCGCTCCTATGATATCCGGCGGATCGTACTGGATTTTTCAGCGGTAAACTTTATGGACAGTACCGGCATCGGAGTGATCTTGGGGCGGTATAAGCGGATGCAGGAGACAGGAGGAGACGTGGCGCTCTATGGGGCGGGCCGCCGGATCCGGCGGCTGCTTCGGATGTCCGGCATTGAAAAACTGGCGGCGGTCTGCGAAGAAGAAGCGGACGCTCTGAAACGATAGAAGGGAGAGGAAAGATCATGAGAGAAGAACAAAGAGAGAAAATGACGCTGACGATGGAGAGTCGTTCCCGAAACGAGGCATTCGCCAGGGCTGTGGTGGCGGCGTTTGTGGCCCGCCTGGACCCGACGCTGGAAGAGTTAGAGGATATCCGCACCGCCGTGTCCGAGGCAGTGACCAACGCGGTGGTACATGGATACCGGGACCGGGAAGGTGAGATCCGTCTTTTGGCAGAGATCGAGGGCGATCTGTTGACGCTGGAAATCCAGGACTGGGGCGTCGGGATTCCCGATATTGAAAAGGCGATGGAACCGCTATTTACGACATGCCCCGAAGGGGAGCGTTCCGGCATGGGTTTTTCGTTTATGGAAGCATTTATGGACAGCCTTCAAGTGATTTCGGCGCCGGATCAAGGAACGACAATCCGGATGGAAAAGAAAATCGGTGCGGGGGAAGACAATGGTAATGGATGAAAACCTGCGCCTGCTCCAAAAAGCAGCGGAGGGTGACCGGGCGGCGCGGGATCAGTTGGTGACAGACAACCTGGGACTCGTCTGGAGCATTGTCCGGCGTTTTGAACGGCGCGGCTATGAGCTGGAGGATCTGGCTCAGATCGGCTGTATCGGTCTGATGAAGGCTATCGATAAATTTGACCTTAGCTATGAGGTCAAGTTTTCGACCTATGCGGTCCCGATCATTACCGGGGAGATTAAGCGGTTCCTCCGGGATGATGGGATGATTAAAGTCAGCCGGTCCCTGAAAGAGATGGCGATGAAGGCGCGCCTAGCCACCGAACAGCTGGGAAATCAGCTGGGACGGGAACCGACTTTGGGGGAACTCTCGGACAAGCTGGGAGTCGGCGCGGAAGAATTGGCGGCTGCCTTGGAATCCGGAGCCGAGGTGGAATCACTGTATCAGACCATTTACCAGAGTGAGGGCAATGACATTCAACTGGTGGACCGTTTGGCGGAAAAGACGGATTTTCAGGAAAAGGTGCTGAATGAAATGGTTTTGGAGGAACTCCTGGAGGACTTGACGGAAAAGGAGAAAACTTTGATTTCCATGCGTTATTTCCAGGAAAAGACGCAGAGCCAGGTGGCCGCTGTGTTGGGAATCTCGCAGGTCCAGGTTTCCCGCCTGGAAAAGAAAATCCTGCAAAGGCTTCGATTAAAACTATGAAAAACTGTCCATACTATCCATGAAATGCCGCGGGGATATCCCGAACTGTCCGGAAAAGACGGACAAGATTAAGGAAAGGAGGCAGAGCCGATGAAAGAGACTTTTCTCTGGAAGGGACTGGTGCTTTTGCTCATCCTGTGCCTGCTGGCGGCGGGGCTTTGGTTTTTCGGACGGAAAGATCAAGGAATATCTGCCGATGCGACGATGATACGGAGGTGTGGACAGTGTCTGGAAAAAGAGAGCTTTATGTAAAGCTGAAAGATAAGGCCTCGGTGCGCGAACGCCAGATCCGTCTGGGACAGATTGCGGAAATCTGGTGTGATCAGCCGGCTGAGAAACAAAAATGGGAGCGGCTCTTGATTGCCCAGGTGCCGCCGAAAGGAAAACACCGTTACGTTTTTTCTGCCCTGGAAGTGCTGGGTAAAATTCAAAGTGAGGATTCTCAGATCCAGGTGACTTTCGTGGGAGCCAGCGACACCGTGGTGGACTGCCGCAAGAAACCGAATAAGCATGCCTGGCTGGAGCATGTGAAGACGGCGGTTGTCTGTGTAATCACATTTGTGGGCGCGGCCTTTGCCATCATGACATTTAACAATGATGTGGATGTGGGCTCTATTTTTAAAACCCTGTATGAGTTGGTGATCGGGCAGCCGTCGGACGGCAGAACCGTGCTGGAGTGGACCTATTCCCTGGGACTTTTTCTGGGCATCGTTGTTTTCTTTAATCATTTTTCCAAACTGAAGGTTTCCGACGATCCGACGCCGCTTGAGGTTCAGATGAGAGTGTATGAGCAGGATGTAAATACGGCGATCATTCAGGATGCGGACAGAAAAGAGGACGGCGTCGATGTCAGTTGAAAAAATATTGCTGGGAATTGCCGGCTTCGCGGCCGGAGGGATCACTTCCGCCGGTATTTTTGCTTTTATCAGCGCAATCGGGCTGGTGCAGCGGCTGGCGGCTAAGACGGGAACGGCTCATCGGATCCATTGGTATGAAGACTGCTTTGTTCTGGGGGGAACCCTGGGAAATCTGGCATTCCTCTACGAGTTTGCCATCCCCGGCGGGCAGATCTTATTGGGGATCGTTGGGGTTGCTTACGGTGTTTTTGTCGGCTGCCTGATCATGTCGCTGGCGGAAACCCTGAATGCGTTTCCCGTGCTCTGCCGCAGGTTGAAACTGTCGGAGGGAATGCAGTTTTTGGTTTTGAGTCTGGCACTTGGGAAATGCCTGGGATCCTTTTTCTACTTTATTCAAGGATTCTCAGCATCGTGACGGACCAGGAAAATATTCGGACCTGTCGGATGGCGATAGCGGTTCCGGCAAGGGAACTAGGGAATTTTACAGAATTAGATAGAAGACATGGCGGCATTGGAACTGGTATCCGGTGCCGCCTTTTTTGATCCCCCGAATTTGATGCAAAAAATCCGGTTAATTTGGAAAAAGCCAGGGGATACTATGGAAAAGGAGGAAATCGTATGAACGAACAGGAGTACAGCGAGTATATCAAGCAGGTTACGCCGACCCATAACACACCGATGAATGTCATGAAAGCTTTCTTGGTGGGCGGAGTGATCTGCACGATCGGGCAGGCTCTCACCAACTGGTTTGTCTCCATGGGAACGGCCAAGGAAGACGCCAGTGTCTGGACCTTGATCTGCCTGATCCTGGGCAGCATCATACTGACCGGATTCAACATTTTTCCTTCCATCGTAAAATTCGGCGGCGCTGGAGCGTTGGTGCCGATCACCGGCTTTGCAAATTCCGTGGTGGCGCCTGCGATCGAGTACAAAAAGGAAGGAATGGTCTTCGGAATCGGCTGTAAAATTTTTACGATTGCCGGTCCGGTTATTCTTTACGGAACCCTGGCAAGCTGGGCATGCGGGGTAATCTACTGGATTTTAAAAGCATGGGGGGTGTTGGGTTGAACGAGCAGGACATGCCAATCGGATTTGGCTTTAGTTTGGCGATGAACGAAGAGGCGATGAATCATTTTGCCGGCATGAACGACCAGGAAAAAAGACAGGTCGTGGAAGCGGCCAGACAGGCTCAGACGAAAGAGCAAATGGATCAAATTATCAAGGATATCGCACATCTAGACCCTTTGAACTGACAAAAAGGCGGCCATCTGGCTGCCCTTTTGTCTTTTTTGTCGAAAGTGTTTACAACTCCGATCACTTTATGGTAACCTATATTTATAGATGAAAAAAGGAAGCTGATAAAAAATGGAATTCGGAACGGATTGATCTTGAAGCGGAGTCCGATGGATTCGCTCCGGGCGCTCGGCGAGAGGTATCTGCGGACTCGATTCACTTATAGTTATAATTTGATCTTGTCGATTCTCTGAAAGGTGTGGAAGGCACATCTGTTAATGCGGTTTTATTGCCTTTAAGGTGCAGTTTACCGAAGGGGCGTTGGCTACGATACGGAAACAAAGGTAGCGGTTAGTTGAAAGCCGGCAGCAGGCTTTCTTACAGAAGAGAAACGGAGCAAATCGTATGGATTCCATGGAAAAGGTACTAAATCATTTGGGAAATACCGCTGTGTATATTATTCGTGCAGACAATCATCAGATCTTGTACTGCAATGATCGGGTGAAGGCGGTAACGCCTTCGGCACGGACCGGCATGGTCTGCCATGAAGTGTGGAAAGGAGAGTGCCGGAACTGTCCGCTTTTATCCATTGGAGAGAAAGAAACGAACACTACGGTCAATTATGGAGATTCCTTTGGCGAGATTGTGGATATTTCCGCCACCAGAATGTTCTGGGGAGAGGGACAATTGCCGGCATTCTTGATTTCGGTCACGCCTCATACGCGGACAGAGGAAGAGGCGCAGATGGCGAAAGTCCTGGTTTCTTTGGAGCGGGAGCGACGAATTTTGTCCGCAGGATTGTCCGTAATGTTTGGTGAATTCTTGGTGGTTGATCTGGATACTGACTCTTTTATTACTTATAAAGCTGACGCGGCGGCATCTGGCATTCAGGAAAATGAAGATTTTGCAAAATTTAACCGTGAATACGGGGAACGGTTGATCCACCCGGAAGATCAGGAGCGCTTTTTTGAAATGTTTCGCGTGGATTGTATGCGACGCCATGTGGAGGAAGGCCAAAATGAATTCAGCGTGGAAATGCGGCGCCGGAATTCAGAGGGGAATTACCGCTGGTGCGAGTTGATCGGCACAGTGATGGAGAAAGAGGAAAGCGACGGAAAACAGGTACTTTTAACTTTTCGGGATATCCACACGCTGCGGGAGGCGCTGAATCAGGCTCTGGAAATGGCCAACCAGGCCAGCACGGCCAAAACGGATTTCCTCTCCCGGATGTCCCATGACATCCGCACGCCGCTCAATGTGATCCTGGGCATGACGGCCATCGCGGAGCATGAGCTGGGCCACCCGGATAAGGTGGGAAATTGTCTGGGAAAAATCGAGGTTTCTGCTAAGTTTTTGCTCTCCCTGGTCAATGACGTATTGGATATGTCGAAAATCGAAAGCGGAAAAATGGTGCCGGTGGAGGAACCGGTTCAACTGCGGGAGCTGTTGGGCGAGGTTGCAATCATCTGCCGGAGCCAGGCAAGGCAGAGACGCCAGGAGTTTGTCTTTGAGATAAACGATTCAGTGGCGGACTATTATCTGGGGGATGCACTGCACTTAAAGCGAGTGCTGATGAATCTGCTGGGAAATGCGATGAAATACACGCAGGAAAGCGGGCGGGTTTCCCTGGAAGTCCGGAAGGTGGGATGGAAAAAGGGAAAGGATATTCTCCGGATTACCATTTCGGACAACGGGATTGGGATGTCGGAAGAGTTTCAGAAAAAGCTGTTTCAACCTTTTGAGCAGGAACAAAAGGGCGGAGGGCGAGTCTTTGAGGGAAGCGGCCTTGGCCTTGCCATCTCCCAGAATCTGGTCCGCCTGATGGGAGGGACGATCGAGGTGGAGAGCCGGGTCGGGGAGGGAACCACCTTCCGGTTGGACATTCCGTTTGCCAAGGCGCGGAAATGGGACCTCCCGCCTAAGGAAGAGAAAGAGGAAGATTGGCAGTTTTCCGATCAGCCGATTCTATTGGTGGAAGACAATCTGCTGAATCTGGAGATTGCGAAGGCAATGCTGGAAATGCAGGGCCTGACAGTAGAAATTGCGGAAAATGGAAAGGAAGCTGTGGAGAAATTTGCACAGTCCAAGCAGGGGTATTACCAGGCCATCCTGATGGATCTCCGCATGCCTGTGATGAACGGCTATGAGGCCGCGGCCGCGATTCGAAAGCTAGATCACCCGGACGCCGCTTCGGTGCCGATCATTGCCGTGACGGCGGATGCGTTTAAGGAAGATATTGAAAAGGTGAAAAGAGCTGGCATGAATGCCCATGTCTCAAAGCCGATTGAAAAAGAACAGCTCTACCGGGTGCTGAGCAAAGTAAGGCGTTGAGGGACTGCAAAGGATGGCTGCATAGGGATACAGAGTTCGAACTTCCCGCTGTTTTTTATGGGGCGGAGGAGAGCGGCAAACAATATCCGGCGTAATTTTGTTGCGGGACAGGATAAAGGGCCGAGGCCCTTGCGCATAGGAGTGCGCAGGGGCCTCGGTTTTTTGCTTATGCTTCTTATGCTTCCGGCTCGCCGTAATAAGGGTTATAATTGATCTTTTCCTCAGACAGCGGGATGCCGGGACCTTCCGGGTCTGCCGGGTTAAAATCATACCGGTTGGCTGCGGCCCAGTGAATCCATTTGGCTTCCGGGTAATCCTCCGTCAGGGAGGCAGGGAAGGTGGAACCCCACTTCAAAATTTCGTCGTCTGTGGAGGCTGCCTCCACCACATTGCCGTCGGCATCGGTCAAGTTGGTATCTCCGTTGAAATAGAATTTTTTCATCAGTTCATAGCCCTTGGGGTCATAGCGGTAGAGCTCTTCGCGGGTGTTGATGGGAGAGAGGGTGCCGTCCCAGGCTCCGCTGGCGGATTCCCGCATGGTGCCGTGCCAGATGTTGCTGAGGGTGGCAAAATACTCTTGGCTGTTGCTGCCGGCGTAGGAATCTTCCGGCCAGCGGGTCGAGCCGTCCGTGCGGTCGTAGCCGCGGCCTTCGTAAACCGCTGCGATTTCGTCGTAGATTTCAGGCGCATACGTCTTGGAAGCGCTGTGGATGGTGTGGGCAAACTCGTGGCCCAGGATGAATTCTCCTTTATAGCGGGTGAACGCGTAATCCCGCCGCAGGTTGGCTTCCGTGGTCTGGCAGATACCGCCGCCGAATCCTTCTACGTACAGATACCGCATGTAAAGGTCGTTGCCGTAGGCGTCCCGCATATCCGGCTGCTGGTAGGCGTGGTGCCCGTAGGCAATGATCTGGGCGCCCTGGTTGTTTTTCACCATGCCGTCGGCAATTCTCTGGCCGAGATCATCGGTCTGATTGGAGAGGATGATGTCGATATAAGCGCCTGCCAGCTCCAGAGAGGATTTCTGCACATCGTTGTCGCCGTACACGTATACACCGGCTATCTTGCTGCGGTAGGCCTGACCAAGATAAGGTTTAAAGGCCACTTCCCAACGATCGCCGGAGAGGGCGTTTCCGGCCCAGTCGCACATCTGACCGCCGCCTGCCACCACTTTCACGGTGAGCTTGCCGTCGATCCCGGCGCCCCGTTCCTTCATCTGCATCTCCACATTGATATAGCCGCCCTTCTCCAATGCGGTCTCGCTGACCGCAACCTCCGGATCAGAGGCAAGCCATTCCGGCGCATTCTTCAGGTCCTTTTTGGTAAAGCCCATGATGCTGGAACCGATGGAACCAGTGCTTACGTTCACGGTGTTTTCCCTGGAATCCGGGTTGCCCAGAAGGAACGTGAGAGTCTTCCATTGGTATCGCTGACAGGTCAGGGCAGTGTCCCCCGTATCCCCCTTGAATACAATGGTTTCTCCGTCCTTCTCCCAGACAATCTCCCAGTTGGAGGCGGTGCGAAGTTCATCCAGATCCCGCACTTCCCGGTTGAAAATTACTTCCACTTGGTTGGCGGAGATCAAATTTGCCTCCACGATTTCCAGCGGCGCATAGGCTTTTCCGTCAATGCCGTAATTGTCCGCCTGGTTGTGTTTATACCAGGGCTGGTTCTGGCGGATTTCCGAGTCCACGGCAGTGTTGCACTGATCGGCGATGCCGCAGAAATACTTAAATTCGGTGTAGACTTCCACCAGCACGCCATACAGCTGGTTGTCGTACTCGCGCAGTTCCGACCGGGTGTTGACGGGGAACGCTTCCGGCTGCCAGCTTCCGTCTTCCGACTCCGGCAGGGTTTCAAACCATACCATGGTGCCATAGGTAAAGTAGCTTTCCGGGCTCTCCATCATCTTGGTGCCCGGCCACAGGTTGTTGGCCTTGGCATTGTCGTAGGCGTTTTGGAGATGCTGTACATAGTTGTAGGCGTCCGGGTCATCCTCAATGCTCAGAGGGAAGTTTTTCCATCCCGGCGTGACGCCCAACTGCCAGAACAAATGCGCAAAGTCGTGCATCAGCTCAAAACGGCCGCTCTTTTTTCTCTCCATGGCGCCGGTGCTATCAAGGCGCATCACGTCGTCGGCCGTTGTGACGATGATCGGTTTTTCTGCGGTGCCGGGGATGGTCCGCCGGGTTTTGGCGTCGCCCTCATTGTAAAGCTCGCGGTATTCCGGCGCCATGTACACGCTTTGGTCCGAGCCGACCACCACGATGGTCACCCCGTTTTGGGCTGCGGCCAGACCGGTATAATCCGACTGGCCCAGGAGCTGGCCCATGCCGCCGTTGCAGTAATCCAGAACGTAGTTGTAGTCATAAGTTTCATTCATTCCGGAGTTTTCGTTTCCCAACACCGGCAAGGCCACGTTTTCCGCATACCTGCTTTGGGTGTAAAATGGGACGTATTTCGCAGTCTCTTCGGTCTTGCTGTTGACGGTGACGGAAACCTTTGCCGTCTCCGGGTTTGAAACCGGATCCGCCAGCCGCAGATTGACCATGCCGTCAAAGTAGGACAGGTACTCGAAATCTGCTGCTTTTCCGTCTACCTGGACGGTAAACATCTGACCGGCCATCTCTTTTGTGACTTCCTGGGAACTTCCAATTTCAATTTCCCTATTTGTGATTAAGTGAACATAGTCCACCGGTGAGGAGGCAGTACTTTCCACGCTGGGAGGCTCTGTGGGGGCTGCAGTCGTACTCTCTGCCGGTTCGTCGCCGGAGCATCCGATCAGGAGCAAGCCGGAAGCAAAGAGTGCCAGGCAGGCTGTTGTGAAACGATTCGTTTTCATATAACCCCTCCTTTTGTTTACTCTTCCCGTCCATATTTTGCCTTTTTGAAAGCCAGCCATACGGCTGCGGACGTGGCGGCCGCCATGGTAAAGATTACTAGAGTAAGAGTGGATTCATCGCCGGTCTTGACCGTATTGTTGGCATTTTTATCTTTGCCGGGATCTTCGGTGGTCGGAGGAATCACGGTGCTTTTGAATTGATTCGTGAATTCCGCCGCCGATTCCTTGGTCGCGCCGCTGTTCGACTCATAGAGCACCTTGGCCAGGCTGAGAGCCAGATCATTCTCGGCAACTGTCACCTTCAAGGTCCAAACGCTCGTATCATAGGTGTATCCGCCGGCTTTTCCTGCTTCCTGGCGGATAATAAAGCGGTATTCGCCTGCTTTGCGGAACGAGATTCCTCCAAATTCCGCACTTCCGGCTCCGGTGATACTTGCGGTTGCTTTTCCAAGCACTGCGCCGCCCTCTGGATTCTTCGCATCTGCTTCCAGCGTAAAGCGGAAGGTCTCCGATTTCGATGCCTTGCCGCCGGTCAGGCGGACCGTCACCTTCGGCGTATAGGTCACCGGCTTCCCACCAGGATCATCCGGTACTTCCACGAGTTTCAGCGCATCCAGCGCATTCTCGATGCCGGCCGCCATCGCGTCGATCCGTTCCTGAGGGGCAAGCCCGTTTTCCAAAGCGGAATCATACTGCGCCATCGCCTCATCTAGGGTGCGCAGGCTGTCTTTGGTGTAAAGGCTGCGGTCGATGCCGAGAGCGGTCTTTCCGGCTTCCTCCAGCTTGCTGTAGTCCATGCGCAGCGGGCGGACCGCATAGAGATTGTCATGGAGATTGGCGTCGCCCGGCTGATCTTTCAGACGAAGGACGCGCCACTGCTGGCTGTAGGAGGGAGACTTTGCGTATTTCACCAGTTCCAGGATTGTTCCGTCTGCGGGCAGCGCGTTATACTGAGTGCCCAGGGCTAAGCCAGACGCCTTATTGACCAGCTGGCAGAAATAACCTTCCACGCGGACCAGCTGCCAAAGCTGGCTGTCATCCGTCTGATCCACCGGCCCTGCGGTAATCCTTGTGCCAAGTGCGGTTCCGCTTCCTTCCGGCATCAAAGCCATATTTCCCAGCTTGCTGGTGAAACGGTAGTAGTCGCCCACCTGCTCCAACTTCCAGCTAAGGGTATCGAAGTTATAGTTATAGCCGGAATTGGAGAAGTCCCACCAGGTATTGACCTGGCCGTCTTCGTAGTTGACGACATTGGTGCCGAGGTAGCTGTAAATCTTAAAATAATGCTGATCCAGATCATAATCTTCCGTCGGGAGATTGGCGTCGTCCGGATCCACCGGCGGTTCCGGTTCCGTGATATCCGGGGCTTCCGTCACCGGGTAATCGTTCCGGCCGGTATAATTCCAGCAGCCTTCCGGGAGCCGCTCATCCGGGTAAATCTTGGAGAAGAACTCGTAGGACAGTGGATCATAGATCAAAAGTTCGGATTTCAGGTTCACCGGGCCGGCTGTACCGCCGGATTCCGATTCTCTTCCGCACTCAAACCAGACGGTGGACACGCAGGCAAAAAATTCCTCCGCATTGGAGATGGCGTAGGTATCGGGCCAGAGTCCCGCCAGTTTGGCATGGATGAAGGCTTCCTCGTATTCGCGGATCAGGGACTGGTCTTCCAGCTGGGAGATGCCGAGAGCCTTGATCGCGTGGCCGAATTCGTGGACCAGAACATTTTCCCCATGGCTGATCACGGCGGATTCTGCGAACGTGGAGGTGGGCAGCGACATATTTCCGCCGAGCCCGGCCGCCGGATTCACGTTCGGATCCGTCTGAACACGGTACTCCGGAATGTAGTAAGCGTTTTCCCCGGTTCCGTGGATCGCGATATCCGCGTGGTTTTCCAGCATCTTTTTGGCGATGTCCGGCCGCTTTGACAGCATGAAGTCAATGGTCTTTGCCGTCAGTTCCAGGGTGCTCATCTGCACATTGCTGCTGGACCTTATGACGATGCCGGTCTGAGATGTCACGGACTGGGTGTAGAACGGATCAAAGGCAAAGTCATATGCTTTCTTCTCCGCCTTGCCGCCGCCTGCGGTAATGTCGCCGGTGATTTCCAGACGGCCGGTGGCTGTCTTCGGGTCGGCCAAACGCTCTTTCAGGCCCAGGCTGGTCATCTTGCGGTAATAGAAGCAGCGGTCCGGATCGATATCCACTTCTTTCCCGTTGATGGTAATCTTATAGTTCTCCGGGAGCGTGGAATTGGAGACATCCTCGCTCCAAACGATCTCCACATAGTCCTCCTCGATCATGCGGATGGAGTCGATCCCGATGTTCTTTGGTGCGGCATAGTTTGGAATGTCGGGCTGCGCCAATTTAGCGGAAGTTGTTTTATTTACAACATCCCACAGCTGGTAAACGCTGTCGGAGACTTCCGTCAGAACCAGAACGTTTCCGCTGGTCATATCATTGTCTTTGACGCCGATGGCGAGGCCAGAGGCTTTGTTCACAAAGCGCAGCGAGCCGTCCTTTGCGGCGACCGACCAGAGCTGAGTCTCATCGGACTCCTCCCCGGCAACCGTCAGAACTCTGGTTCCGATTGCAGTGCCGCTGTTTTCCGGTGCAAGCGCCATATCCGGGCTCTCCTTGGGGGAGATCCGCACGTAACCGCCGCCGGCCGGGACGATCTTCCAACTGTTGCGGTCGCTGTCGCCGGTGATCCAGATTTTGCCGTTTTCCCAGTTTTCCCAGATGCTGGAGCCGTCTGCCGCGCTGGTCACGCGGAAGTAGGTTCCGTCAAAGTCATGGCTTGCCTTGGGGATCAGGGCGGCGCCTTTGGTCAGGTTTTTGATCCGCCATCTGGGGGCGTCCGCTTCATCGGCCAGTTTCAGGGCCGTTTCATTTGCCGTTGTGCCGGCGAGGCCAAGAGCTTTTCCGGTTCCCAGATGGATCAGTTTTCCTTCCTCTCCCTCGACGGGGACAAAGTTCCAGAGCTGGTTTTGATCGGTGATATCCGCATCCGTTAGGGCGACGGTGGAATCATCCGTGGGGGCCAGGGCTTTGTCGCCCGAAAGCGTTGTGATGCGGAAGCCGTCCGCGGTCCGAGTCAGCGTCCAGCTGTTGATATCCTCATCCCCGTAGTTCCACCAAAGTACGACGCCCTGATACTGCTCCAGATGGTATTCCTTGCCGTCTGCGCCGTCGATCAGGATCTTAAAGGCGTCCCCGCCATAGTCGTGGGTTCCTTCCTCGATGGCGGACGGCACGAACACGTCGTCGTAGTCATTGGGGATTGTGGAGGGATCCCAGGGAGACTCCAGGAAAGTATCCGGGAAGATCTTGGCAAAAAAGGCATAGGTCTCCGGATCGTATTTTAGCAGGTCCTCTCTGGTGTTAATCGGGCTGCGGACTCCGTCGGTCCAGTCCGGTTTTTCTGCCATCACACTGAACCAGATGGTGCACATGGTGGCAAAAAATTCATCGGAGTTGGAGATGGCGTAGGTGTTCGGCCACATACCGGCGCGCTTTCTGCTCCGGTACAGATCCTGAAATTCTTGCGACAGCGATTTATCGGCCAGGAGATCCATCCCTAGGGATTTGACAGAATGGCCGAATTCGTGGACCAGGATATTTTCATTCCGGTATTTCGTCTGGCTGGCTTTTTCCCCGTCCAGCACGCGGATCACATTTTTCTCCGCGATGGAAGAGACTCCGTCGTTCCACTGGTTGCCGCCGTAGCCTTCCACCTCGTACATATCCGGGTCCCAGGCGTACCGGTGCTCCGGCACAAAGTAAGCGTTTTCATGAGGGCCGTAGAGGGCCATGGAGGCGCCGTACTCAGCCAAACGGGCCGCGATGCCGGTCTCCGTCTTTCCCAGCATAGTGTCGATCTGCTTTTTCGCTTCCAAAAGGCTGGAGTATTGGACATCGGCGCTGGCTTTCACCACGATTCCAGTGTCTGTGGTCAGGCTTTGTTTATAGTAATTTTCATAAACTGCTTCATAAGTTTTTTTCTCCGCCAGATTGCCGCCGGCATCCTTGATCTCGCCGGTGATCTCCAGGGTGATGGGCTGGCTTTCGTCGATGCTTCCCCGGAAGCCGATGCTGCTCATGGCATATCCGTTGAAATACATCGTGTTGGAATTCCCGGTCAGAAGAGTCAGTTCCGTTTCTCCGTTTTTCAGTTTGTAGCTGGCGATCGAGGTGGAATCTTCCACTTCCCGGTCCCAATAGATTTCCAGGTAGTTGCGCTCTTTCAGCACCCGCACCTTGGTGACCTGGGGGCCGCTGCCATCGGAGTTGTAGAGGGCCGCCTCCAGAGACTGGGGGCTGTCCGGCACGGATTCTCCGGAGAGAATCGTTTCATCCGAGACTGAACTGGATTCCGTGGATCCGGTGTTTTCCGGTCCGGCCGTGCCCAAGGAGCTTTCCGGGGCCGTCGTCTCCGCGGCAGTATTTTCCGCTTCGGAGCTCTCTGCCTGCGCAGTGGCTCCGGGCTCGGACGAGGGCATGGTCTGACTGCTGCCTAAGGTCCCTGCCGTTTCGGAACCGGTGGTTGGATCCGTTTCGGGCGGCATACTTTCTCCCGGCGCGGCACTCTCAACCGGAAGAGTAAGTTCCGGCTGATTTTGGATGGAGTAGGAAAAGCCTGGCAGGATTGTGGTGATGATCAGACAGACCGACACAATCAATGCGACGCGTTTTCGTTTTCCCCTCATACACTTGTACCTCCTCACTTTTTCGTTCTCTGAATCGCGGAAGCCCCCTTCCGAAATCGGCCTGGCAGCGGAGGCAGGCAATGCAGAATGGTCCTGATTGTTGTGTATAAGAAACAAGTACAAGTGTGAATTTTGTCTAATACAAACAATCGGGACCATATTATATACCGTATTCTATTTTTCTTGGCTTGTCAATGGAAAACTGTGATTTAATCTTGCAAAAGTTAAAATTAATTCTTCGGAAAGTATATTTTGAAATTATCTGTTATATTATGTCGAACGGATTATAATAAATATGTGTATTTACAATGGGCGGAAATTTATCTGTAATAGACGGACATTTAAAGAAAAAAAGAGATCAGATTTTTGTTTCCTGAAAAAAGATGAGATAAGGCATGGACAGGAACAGAAAATTGGAATCAATCCCACTGTGAATGGAAGGGGTGCACGTACGGCTGCCAGCGGTTTCGAAGGCTGGACCCTGGCCTTATCCTCCATAAGCAGCGGGTATGATCCGCGGGATTGGATTCCGAGGATTTTTTGTCGCGAGTGCCCGGAAGCAGAGACCCATCTCACATAAAACTAGATAAATCTGGCCCGCTTTCTATTTATAATTAAAATGTTTTTTGGATTAAACAAATAAGATATTCGAATAGAAAAGTTGCTTTTATTATGTAAAAGCGTGGTTTCTGCAAAATAATAGAGAATAATTCTCTTTATTATATTGTGATTCTATATATAAAACAAGGAGAAGTAATCTGGCAATACAGCAGGAACAATAACAAATTCGATTTTGGCTATAAAGTACAAAAAATATTTAGTAAATTGTTGACAACAGACAAGAAATGAACTATAGTCTATACTATAGGTTTCCAATGAGATTTGTAGCTTGCTATATTCCAATATTCAGAATACCGTGGGAAGCAGAAGATCTGAATTCAGGTTTCGGCGCCCGCCGTTTTCACCAGGGGAGGAGATACGATGAACCGCGATTTTCACCAGAGTAACAGAGAACAACTCTATCAGGCACTGGAAGACGGAACGATTCTTTTACTGTTTTCCGGACATGCGCCGAGGAAAACCCAGGATGAAAATTACCCCTTTTACGGAGATCGGAATTTTCTGTACCTGACCGGGATCGACCGGGAAGGCTTTCTGTTCCTGGCGGAAAAGGAAGGCGGTTCGGTGAAGGAACAGATCTTCCTGCCGCCGCCGGACCCTATGGAGGAGCGCTGGACGGGTGTCCGGATGAAGCCGGAGGAAGCGTCGGCGTGTTCCGGAGTGGAAGAGATCCGGTATCTGAAGGAATTTTCTTCCTACTTTCATCAAAAGATCCGAAGCGGCCATTTTCACACACTGGCCATGGATTTCTATAAATTTGATGCCGCCGACCGGGATACCGAGGCGTTTTTGATGGCAAAGACCGTCCGAAAGAACTACCCTCATCTGAGGCTCTTCGATCTCTCCCGCCGGATCCGGCAGCTCCGGGCCATCAAAGCGCCCTGCGAGATTGCGGCGATCCGGGAAGCGGCGAAGATCACAAGGGCGGGAATCACGGCGATGATGCGGGCCTCAAGGCCAGGGCTTTATGAGTATCAGCTGAAGGCCGAGTTCGATTATGCGTTGGCCCAGCACGGCGTGTTGACCCCAGCATTCCCCAGCATCGTTTCTACCGGTAAGAATAATTTTTGTATCCATTACTACGAATATATGGGACAGGTACAAGACGGCGATATGATTTTAGCCGATGTGGGAGCCAAATACGACAACCTGTTCAACGATGTGTCCCGCGGTTGGCCGGCAAACGGCCGGTTCAGTGAAAAGCAGCGCCAGCTGTACACTTGCGCGTACCGCACTTCCCAGCATATGTTTTCGATCATCCGGCCCGGCATGCCGATGGCGAATGTGGACCGCCTGGCGCGGGAATATAATTTCGGCCAGTTGAAGGAGTTGGGACTCTGCCGCTCCTACGATGAGGCGGGCCGCTATATCTGGCACGGCGGGGCTCATCATGTGGGGTACGACGTCCACGACCTGGTGGAGGCCGAGACTGTTCTTCCTGGAATGGTGTTCTGCGTGGATATCGGGATTTACTGCGAAGAGTGGGGAATCGGATTCCGCCTGGAAGACAATTGCCTGGTGACGGAGGACGGCTGTGAGAATTTGACGGTGAAGATTCCCCGGACCATCGAGGAGATTGAAGCCGCGGTGAGAGGAGAAATCGAATGAAACGCTTACGGGAAGTGATGGAGAAAAACGGGTGGGAAGGATTTTTAGTAACCCAGCCCATCAATGTCAACTATGTCAGCCACTATACCGGGGCGGACTCTTATCTGCTGTTCACGCGGTCAAAGAAGTATTTTCTGACGGATCCGCGGTACACCGAGCAGGCATCTAAGGAATGCCCGGACTATGAAATTTTCGAGTGGCGTCCCTTTGGTTCTTTGGGGAAGGCGGTGGCGCACCTTACGGATCAGGAAGGTCTTTCTAACCTGGCTTATGAGGCGTCCCATCTGACGGTGAGCCAATACCGGGTGATGGAGGCGGACATCCGCGCGGAGCTGGTTCCCACAGAGGGCGTGATCGAAGAGTTTCGTTCGGTCAAATCTCCGGAGGAAATCCACTGCCTGAAAGCGGCCTGCGAAATTGCCTCCAGGGCTTTTGAACAAATTCTCAAGGAGATCCGGGTAGGAGTGACGGAAAAGGAGCTGGCGGCGAAGCTCTCCCTGTTTATGGTGATGGAGGGCGCGGACACGCAGCCCTACGGCAATATTTTGATCTCCGGGGCGAGAACTTCGCTGCTCCATGGGATTCCTTCTGAAAAAGCGGTGGAGTACGGAGATTTGGTGCTGATGGATTATGGCTGTCAGTATCACGGTTATCTGTCAGATATGACCCGGACCGTGGTGGTAGGCAGGGCGACAAGCCGTCAGAGAGAGGTCTACGCTCTGGAGCAGAAGATGGTGCAATCCGTGGAGGATTTCCTGAAAGACGGGGTATCGGCCGCCGATGCTTATTCTGAATCCACGAAGGTCATTGAGGGGACGGAATATTTCCCTTATCATTATACGGGAATTGGCCATGGGGTGGGCATGTTTGTCCATGAAGTGCCCTTTATGGGGCCGAAGTCGGGGGACATGGTCCGCGAGAACAATGTGATGACCGTAGAGCCCGGCATCTATATTCCAGGCTGGGGCGGAATTCGTATTGAGGATCAGGGCCTGATCAGAAAAGATGGATTTGAAAACTTGATTTCAGCTCCCAAGGAGCTGATCGAGCTTTAATCAACTGGCGATGGTTCAGAAAAGGGGGTAAGAACGCCACCTGGCAGGCGTTTCTTATAGTAACCAGAGGTAGAATGAAAATTCATTCACAAGTTAAAAAAGGGAGGACACAAGTGTGAAAATGAGAAAAGTATTAGCCCTTGGCTTGGCTGCCGCCATGGCATTTAGTATGGCTGGCTGCTCCACTCCGGGTCAAGAGACCACTGCGGCCGCAACTTCTGCAGCAGGCGGAGAGACCACTGCAGCAAGCGGAGAGACTACTGCGTCAGGCGGAGAGACCACTGCGGCGGGGGGAGAAACCACAGGTAAGAAAGTATTCCGTTATTCTACCATGACGGACCCCACCACGCTGGATTCCTGCAAGGCGAACTCCATCGGCGACAATGAGCTTCAGCAGCTGATCGGAGAAGGCCTGATCCGCAACAACGCCGGCACCTTACAGCCCGGACTGGCGGAGACATGGGAAGTTTCTGATGATGGGCTTACCTACACCTTCCATCTGCGTGATGCCGTATGGCCGGATGGAGTAGCTGTCAGCGCCAACGATTTTGTTTTTGCCTTCCATAGATTGGCAGATCCCGCCACAGCTTCTCCGTATGCCTGGATTTTGTCGGGCCTGATCAAAAATGGCACCGAAGTTACCGGCGGAGAGATGGCACTGACTGAACTGGGGATTAGCGCTCCCGACGAGAAGACGGTTGTGATTGAACTGGACCATCCGCAGAGCTATTTTCTGAGCCTGATTGGATCCTGCTGTCAGTTTTTCCCGCAGCGCCAGGATGTTGTAGAGAAATATGGACAGGAGTACGCTGGATCGGCAGAGAAGATGATCAACTATGGTCCTTTTATCATGACTTCCAGTGCTGACCGTGCATTCGTAGTTGAAAAGAATGAGAACTACTGGGATGCGGACAACATTAAACTGGATCGGGTAGAGCTGTCTGTGATCGAAAACGGCGACACCGCGCTTTCCATGTATGAGACCGGTGAGCTGGACTATGTGCTAATTCCCAGCGCTTCTGTTCCGAATTACGAGGGCGCTCCCAATCACAGTTCGTTTGTAAACGGTAACTTGGATTGGATCTACATTAACAACGAGGCAGAATATGTCAGCAACAAAAACTTCCGTCTTGCGCTGTCTTATGCCATTGACCGTGAGGATTACAATATTCTCGTAAACAACGGTGTGTATAGTGCTTGGGGAAATATTGTACTGCCGATGTGCGACGGCGCTGAGGCCGGCACCACCTATGGCGACACCGTACAGCCTGAGGGTTACCCGCTGAAGGCCGATGAGACCAAGGCGAAGGAGTATCTACAGGCCGCTATGAGCGAGCTTGGTATTTCCGATGCCGGCGAGATCACCATCCGTTTCAACTCTTGGGATAATGAGACTGTAAAGCGGGTCGCTGAAGTTTGCAAGGAAATGTGGGAAACTCGCCTGGGCATCCATGTGGAAATCGATATGGTGACCTATGGTGAAGTTTATACCCAGATCTATCCGAATCATGACTTCCAGGTTGGCTACGGCGGATGGGGTCCGGATTATGCAGATCCCTATACCTACCTGTACCTGTTTGATTCCCGCAATACCGGAAACTATTCCAATTATAAGAGCAAGGAATTCGATGCTCTGATCGATCAGTCCATTGCTGAGACGGATCCGGCTGCCAGACTGGAAATTCTGGCCAAGGCTGAAGCCTTGCTAATTGAAGACGGAGCAAATATTCCGCTGCAGATGAGAACGGCTCATTATCTGTTGGATGAGGATGTGACCGGTGTCAACTTCTACTTTGTCGGCTACAACATTTGCCCGATTTATGCAGACTGCGCTCCTACCGAATAATTTCAGGTTTTTAGGAGGGAGAGCGATCTCCCTCCCCTCATGGGAGAGGCCAAACGATTTTATTTCTTTGGCCTCTTTTCCGTTTTACCTGTTTGCACAGTGAAAAGGGGGACTTATATGGCAAAATATATACTCAAGCGTGTGCTTGCCGCCATAGTGACGTTGTTTGTGTTGGTTACGGTTGTTTTCTTCCTGGTACGTCTGATCCCTGGCGATCCTTTCAATGATCCGAAGATGACGCCTACCGTTAAGGAAAATCTGAATGCCTATTATGGCTTTGATAAACCCCTAGTGGCGCAGTACGGCACTTATATGAAAAATTTACTTCAAGGCGACTTTGGCCGTTCTATGAAGTATACCAACAAAACGGTGAATGATATTATTTTTGACTCTTTTCCGTTTTCGGCGGACCTGGGAATCCGTGCCTTGGTGATGGCATTATCCTTTGGAATTGTCCTTGGGATATTGGCGGCGCTAAATCGAGGGAAAAAACTGGATTTTGTCTGTGTCATAATAGCCATAATCGGCACCAGCATACCAGATTTTATTATGGGTGCCGCCCTGCAATATTTCTTTGGAATAAAATGGGGGCTTTTACCTGTTGCACAATATAAGGGGTTGGAGTACACGATACTGCCGGCTACGGCACTGGCTTTTTATACGTTGGCTTCTGTCTCCAAACTTATGCGCTCCAGCATGTTGGAAATCGTATCTCAAGATTACATAAAAACGGCCAAGGCAAAGGGGCTTTCCGGCGTAAGGATTACTGTTCGTCACCAAATCCGCAATGCCATTATGCCGGTGCTTACCATACTGGGGCCGACTGTCGCATCGGTGTTGACCGGTACCTTCGTAGTTGAATCCATTTTTGCGATTCCCGGTATGGGGAAATATTACGTGGAGTCTGTCAGCAACAGCGATTATTCGGTCATTCTGGGCATGACAGTATTCTATGGTATGTTTCTGATTTTGTGTAACCTGATTGTCGATGTTGCCTACGGCTTGGTGGACCCCAGAGTCCGTATCGGTAAAAAATAGGAGAAGCCTGCATGGAAAATTTAACAAAAGACCTCTTTACCGTTGTTGGTAAAAATGTCGATAAAATGGATAGTATCTCCCGGCCGAACCTGTCTTTCTGGAAGGATGCCTGGCGGCGGCTGAAAAAGAATCGTGCGGCCTTTTGCGGTCTCTGCATTTTGATTCTATTTGGCCTTTTGGCAATATTTGCACCGATGTTCAGCAGGTACACTTACACGGCCATGGATACCGCTGCTGTTCACGCGGTGCCCTCCGCCGAACATTGGCTGGGTGCAGACTCGGCAGGCCGGGATTTGTGGGTGCGCATCTGGATGGGCGCCCGAGTCTCGCTTTCCATCGGCCTGATCGCCGCTGTGGTTAATGCCCTTGTGGGCGCGTTGATCGGTGGATTCTGCGGCTACTATGGCGGTAAGATAGACATGATTATGATGCGGGTGGTAGAGATCCTTTACGGAATCCCTCATCTAATTATTGTGATTCTGGTTATGCTGGTATTGGGACGCGGCATGCCTACCATGATCGTGGCGCTCTGTATCACCGGATGGATCGGAAGCTGCCGATTTGTACGCGGAGAAGTGTACCGTCTAAAGGAACAAGATTACGTTCTGGCGGCCAAGGTGTTGGGAGTCAGCGATTTTACTATCATTGTCCGCCATATCATTCCAAACATTCTGGGTATGATTATCACCAACCTCTGTATGGCGATTCCGGGCGCGATTTTTAATGAGGCATTCTTAAGCTATATCGGCCTGGGGATTCGTCCGCCGCAGTGCTCCTGGGGAGTACTGGCCAAAGAAGGGGTTGCCAATCTGCGCGCGGCGCCTCACGAGGTCATGATTCCGGCGTTCTTTATCTGTGTCACCATGCTGGCTTTGAATCTGTTGGGCGACGGCCTGCGCGATGCGGTAGATCCGAAACTGCGCGGTACTGAGTAAGGAGGGTTTTATGGCAGAATACGAAAATTTATTGGAAATTAAAAATTTATCCTTCTCCTTTAAAACCTACGGAGGCACCGTGAAGGCGGTTCGCAATGTGAGCTTAACCCTGCGAAAAGGGGAAATTTTAGGCATTGTGGGGGAGTCCGGCTGCGGTAAAAGTGTGACGGCCCAATGTATTATGCGTTTAAACCCGGAACCTCCCGGCTTTTTCGAAGGGGGAGAGATCCTTTATAAGGGCAAGGACGTATTGAAGATGAGTAAGGCAGAGCTCAAGGCGCTGCGTAGCAGGGAAATTGGTTTTATTTTCCAGGATCCCATGACATCGCTGAATCCTACCATGCGTGTGGGAAAACAGATTGAAGAAGTATTCCATGGTCATAAAGATATTTCGAAAGCCGAAATTCATAAAAAGGTGTTAAACATTATGAGACTGGTGGGGATTTCCGACGCGGAAAAACGTTATCGCCAGTATCCCCATGAACTATCCGGTGGAATGAAGCAGAGGATCATGATTGCCATCGCTTTGGTCAGCGATCCCACCATGATCATTTGTGACGAGCCGACCACCTCCCTGGACGTTACCATCGAGGCGCAGATTCTGGATCTGCTTTTGGAACTAAGGGAAAAGTTTGGAACCTCTATTATTATGATTACACACGACCTTGGAGTCATTGCCAAGCTCTGTGACCGCGTGGTAGTCATGTACGGCGGCAAGGTTTTAGAAAACGGAACGGTAGATGAAATTTTCTATGAAACCGCCCATCCTTATACCTATGGCCTGATGAATTCCATCGCCAGTTTGGATACCGATAAGAATAGCGTTTTAACGCCGATTCCCGGCACTCCCCCCGATTTGTTTGCACCACCGAAGGGTTGCCCCTTTGCGGCGCGCTGTGATTATGCGATGAAAGTATGCTTGGAGCATCCGCCGGAATATACGAATCTTACCGAGGAGCACCGATCCGCCTGCTGGCTGCAGCATGAGATGGCTCCCAAGGTAGATCTGCGAGGGAAGAGAAAGGAGACCGTATGAGCGAAGAAAAGAAAGTGGTAACGCCCGAACCGCTGATACAGGCGGACGATCTGTGTAAATTCTTTCAGCTCTCCCGGAAGGCAACTCTGAAAGCTGTGAACCATGTGACCTTTAACGTAAATAAAGGGGAGACGGTTGGTTTGGTAGGCGAATCCGGCTGCGGGAAATCGACCACCGGACGTTGCCTGGTCAATCTCTACACACCTACCTCTGGCCACGTCTACTATAAGGGGCGGGACATTCAGACCTTCTCAAAAGAGGAACGGATGAAGTTTCACTCGGATGTACAGATGATTTTTCAGAATCCTTACGCCTCGCTGAATCCCCGTATGACAGTGGGAGAGATTGTGACCGAGGGGATGAAGCTGCATCACAGTAAATTGTCCAGTGCAGAATGCCAGCAGAAGGCGGAAGCATTGTTGGCCCGCGTAGGTCTGAATAAAGAGCATATGAACCGTTTCAGCCATGAGTTTTCCGGCGGTCAGAGACAGCGGATCGGTATTGCCCGCGCATTATCGGTGGATCCGGAGTTCATTGTCTGCGATGAACCGATCTCGGCCCTGGACGTGTCGATTCAGGCGCAGGTAATTAACATGCTGAAGAAATTGCAGCAAGAGCTGGGGCTGACTTATCTCTTTATCGCCCATGATTTAAGCGTTGTCAAATATATTTCCGACCGCGTAATTGTCATGTATCTGGGGACCATTGTAGAGGAAGCACCGGCGGATGAGCTTTATGCCCATCCGGTACATCCTTACACCCAGGCGTTGCTTTCCGCCATCCCGGTGGCCGATCCTCGGGTGACCAAGGCTAAAAAACGGATCGTCATTAAAGGGGAAATTCCCAGTCCTATCAATCCCAAGGAATGCTGTCAGTTTACCGACCGGTGCCCTTACGCAACCGATCGTTGCCGTGAAGAAGTTCCGGTACGCAAAGAAATCGAGGCGGGACATTTTGTATCTTGCCATTTGCATTAAAGACTTAAAAATAAAAGAATACCGTCCGGAAATTTTTCCGGACGGTATTCTTTTATTCCAGTTTTTTTAAAATCCTCAGCGTAGTGCTGACGGATTTTTGAAATTCTTCCCGGTCGTCTTCGGACAGGGAAGAAATCCGGTTGGTCAAGGACCGCCTGATCTGTTCTTTTTCTGTCTGAAGGAAATGCCTGCCTGCATCGGTCAGCTGAATATAGACCAGGGTGCGGTTTTCCGGATCGTGGACCCGCTCGACATATCCGTGCTCCACCAGCGGCGCTACGGCGCGGGTGGCCTGCTCCTTGGAGGAGGCGATGTAGGCGGCTAACTGGGACATGGTGAGCCGGGGCTTTCCGATCAGGGAAAGCAGGATGTACAGCTGCGTTTTCGTCAGGCGCGGTTCTTTCAGGTTGACGGAGTTCATAACAAGTTTCTGGCAGATCGGAAACACTTCCAGGATAGAATTTGTCACGGAATCGTCATATGTCGGCGCGTTCATAGTTTCTCCCTCCATGCGGCTTGCGCACATTATGGTCACGGGAAAAGAAGAAGCAATTCAACTGCCGCCCTGATTGGACCGGCAGAATCTCCCATACCGATGTCAATTATACAAACAGGAATGGATCCCGTCAATCGGTTTCGGCGGAAATGATGTCTATGCAACGACCGCTTCTTTGTGGGGATCGTCAAAGTCCAGCCAGCATTGGTCATTCTCCACATCCACAGTGAAAATACGAGAAGCATCCTCGGAATATTTGGCCTGATGGTATTTGAACAGCATCTCGCCGGAGGGCATGCCGCCTAGAATCTCGATTTTGCCGGTGACGTGGGAGAGGCAGTAGCGTACGGATTTCCCTTGGCCATTTTGCATCTGTTTTGCGGCTTCCACGATTTCGTATCCCCTTCGAAGAGGAACCTGGAACTGGTTTTTTACTCCCAGAGCCGGGCGGCACTGGAAAATGTAGTAAGGCGTCACGCCAAAGCGCGTCAATTTGCTGAAAAGTTCACCGAGGACCTGAGGATCGTCGTTTACCCCTTTTAAAAGCACGGTTTGATTCCGGACCACAATCCGCCGCTTTAGCAGCGCGTCGATGGCTTTTTTGGCTTCCAAAGTCAGCTCCTTTGGATGATTAAACTGCGTGATGACGAAGAGCTGCTTTTTGGCGGAGTATTGTTCCAGGCAGTCCAGAAGCTCCTGGTCTTCCGTGATGCGCTGCGGCAGCACCACCGGCACGCGGGTTCCAAAGCGGATGAAATCCAGGTGATCAATCTGGGTAAAAATTTCCAGGTATTTCCGGATAACTGCTGTGCTGTTTAAGAAGGAATCACCGCCGGAAATCAGGATATTGGTGATCTCCTGGTGGCGGGACACATAGTCGGCCATCTCGCCCAGCTGGGACGCGATTTCATCGCTGGAGGAGCCGACCATCCGCTTGCGGAAACAGTGGCGGCAGTACATCGCGCATTGATTGGTGGAAAGAATCAGCGCGGTCTGCCCGTATTTATGCTGCATTCCTTGGATTACCGTGTTGGAACACTCCCCGCTGGTATCCTCGGTACCCTCGCATTGAAACTCGGAAACCTCCGGGATGGCCATTTTCCGGATGGGATCCTGCGGATCGGAAAAATCAATCAGGGACCGGTAATACTCCGGAATCTTCATCGGATATTTATCCAAAATTTCATTCATCGCCTGTACGTCCTGTTCGCTGAGATTCATCGCTGCAGCCAACTCTTCTGCCTGGGTACTGCTCTCTCTTAACATATTTTGCCAACCCATAAGTTACCTCCTTTTACTGTTTGTACAACTGGTTTCCGGTGTTGGCCATCGTAAAAGATGGCTGTGACGTTTTGGGCCGGATCTGCGGCCGGGGAAAATGAAATAAGAACCATCCCGGAAGGAACTTCCGAGATGAGACATTTTGATTATCCGACATGGGGGAAGGATAAAATGGTTAAAATATAATAATAGGAAGAAATTCATTCTGGTAAGACGATCGGAATACGTGAGGATGAATTCATAGAAATTGATATTTATCAATTGTTTACAATGCAATTATAGAGGATTAATTGATAAAAGTCAATAGTTAACGGATGATAAAGTGTAAAAATGACGTTAAGAAAAGTAAGTGGTAGAATAATATAGAAGAAAATTTATGAATGAGTAAAAAGAACGCCACAGGAAGAATGGTGTCGAAAAAGACCTGTTTGCGGATCGACAAAGGAAAGGGAGGCCAATGGATGGTGAGAAAAAGAGGGATTTCAGGGAGATCGAGGCGTACTGTTGGAAGCTCAACCGGTTGACAAAATTTGAACGAGATCTTAGCGCATGGCTGGAAAGGTGAAAAAGACTCCGTTTTCCTATGTTTTTTATGAAAATTTCATTTTTTCTTCAGTTACCAAAAAAGAGAGGGGGAAAAATATTCTTCCTTTTTTGTGAAAAAGGTGTATGATAAAGTTAAATCAGACCGGGGTTCCCGGAGAGAAAGGCAGGCGGAACAGTCAAATGGAGAATGTGATCAATAAATTGTCGGAGATTGAGACGATCGCTTCAAAAATCATGGAGGCAGTGATTGCCAGAAAGAAGGAGATCGCCCGCCAGAAAGAAGCTGAAAAAAAGGCTTTTGACGCAAGGCTGGAAGAAGAGACCGGACGGAAGCTGGCTGAGATCCGTCAGAAGCTGGAGGACGGAAAGTCGGCTGAAATCATGAAACTCCAGGAAAATGTGGAAAAAGTGATGGAGCGGATGGAGACGGATTTTGACGCAAGGCAGGATGAGATGGCCGATGAGATCTGCGCGAAAATATTAGGGATGTGAAGAGATGGGAACATTATTATCCTACAGTGGCCTGACCACGAAGATTCGGGCGATGGAGAGCCGTCTGATGAAGGAGTCCCAGTTCCGGGAAATTTCGGAGATGCTCACCGTCCCGCAGGTGGTGGCCTATCTGAAGCAGCAGCCCGGTTTTCGCAGGCTCTGGGCCGAGGTAGATGAAGGAAAACTGCGCCGGAACGAGGTGGAGCATCTGCTCCGCAGGACGATCTACCAGGATTTTGCACGGATTTATCACTTTGCAAATCCGGAACAGAGGAAGTTTCTCGACCTGTATTTCAAGCGCTATGAGATTGTGGCGATGAAGCAGTGCATGAATAATATTTTTGACCACCGGGATGTGGTGCTGGATCTATCCTTGTTTTCGGAATTCTTTGGGCGCCACTCCAAATTAAATTTGGAAAAGCTGATGCACTCCTCCACGATGGATGAATTCATCGAAAACTTAAGGGGAAGCGAGTATTACAGCCTCCTGAGCCAGATGAAAAGCAGTACGGTCCATCCGTTGATTTTTGACTATGGAATGGCGCTGGATCAGCACTATTTTACCCAGATCTGGAAATTAAAAAATAAGCTCTTCAAGGGGCTTGATTTAGAAGAGGTTACAATGGCTTACGGGCGGAAATTCGATATGCTGAATTTGAACTGGATCTACCGCTCAAAAAAGTATTACCAGATGACTCCCAACCAGATTTATCCGCTGTTGATTCCGGTCCGGTATAAGCTCCGGAAGGATGAGGTAAAGCGGATGGTGGAGGCGGAGAGCATCGACGAGCTGAAAAACCTCCTGTACCAGTCTTACTATGCGAAGTTCCGGGATGAGATGGATCCGGAAAGCCTGGAGGAAGCGTATGTGTACATCCTCCGGAATATTCTGGAGAAAGAGGCAAGGAAACACCCGCATTCTGTTGCGGTGATGTATTCCTACCTCTACCATAAAGAGCATGAGATCAACCGCCTGACCACAGCGGTGGAGTGTGTCCGCTACGGGATCCGCCCGGAAGAGACCATCCAGTATGTGATGAAGAACTAAGGGAGGGCAGCAATGATTGTTAAAATGAAATTCTTGAGCATCACTGGTCCCAAGGAGGACATCGACCGGGTGGTGAATCAGTATTTATCCAAATATGAAATCCATCTGGAAAATGCGCTGGCTCAGTTAACCGAAGTTCAGCATCTGTCCCCTTACATCCAGGCCAACCCTTACCGGGACGCCTTGGGCAAGGCCAATGACTTTGTCCGTTCCCTGGGGCCGGAGGCGGAGAAAGAAGAGCCGGAGCAGATGTCGGTGGAGGAGGCCCTCTCCCTGATCCAGAATCTGGAGGAGAGGCTGCTGGAAACGGATAGCAGGCGGGCCGAGCTGGAAGCACAGAAGGCGGATTTAGAAAAAGAACTGCGGACGCTGACCCCGTTCCGGGGGCTGCCGGAGACCATGAGGGTGATCCTGAACTTCCGGTTTATCCGGTGCCGGTTTGGCCGGATCGGCCGGGAGTTTTACAGCAATTTCGAGCAATATGTCTACGACAGCGTGGATACGGTTTTCTATAAAAGCTACATGGATGAGAATTTTGTCTGGGGTGTGTATTTTGCCCCACGGACACAGATTGATAAGGTGGATGCGGTCCTGTCCTCCATGCACTTTGAGCGGCTTTTTATCTCCGAGCAGTACGACGAGTACAAGGGGACGCCGGAGGACGCCTATGTGGAATTGGAGTCAAAGCTGAAAGAGGTCGTCCGACAGGTTCAGGAATGCAAGAACGAGGCGGTGGGAATCCTCCACACGGAAGCGCGGAAAGTGATCTCGGCCAGAGAATGTCTGAATGCCCTGTCCGTCAACTTCGATGTCCGGAAGGTGGCTGCCTGCGTAAAAGAGAAGCGCGATACTTTTTACGTACTCTGCGGCTGGATGGCGGAAAAGGATGCGCTCCAGTTCCAGAAGGAAGTGGAAAACGACGACCGGCTGTTCTGCATCATCGAGGACGATAAGAACAACATCCATTGCAAACCGCCGACCAAGCTGCGAAATCCGAAGATTTTCAAGCCTTTCGAAATGTTTGTGCGGATGTATGGGCTGCCGGATTACCGGGAGATGGATCCCACGATCTTCGTGGCAATCACCTACACCTTTATCTTCGGCGCCATGTTCGGCGACGTAGGTCAGGGGCTCTGCCTGGCGGTAGGAGGCTTTTTGCTCTATCACTTTAAAAAGATGGATCTGGCCGCCATCATCGGCACGGCGGGGATCTTTTCCACGATATTCGGGTTCCTGTTCGGCAGCGTGTTCGGCTTTGAGACGCTGGATCCGGTCTGGCTGCGGCCGATGAACGCCATGATGGATGTGCCCTTTGTCGGACAGCTGAACACGGTGTTTATCGTAGCCATCGGCTTCGGCATGGGCCTGATTTTGCTGGCCATGGTGTTCCACATTGTAAACGGGATCAAAGCCAGGGATCCGGAAAATATCTGGTTTGACACCAATGCGCTGGCCGGGCTGGTGTTTTACGGTTCGGCGGCGGTCGCCATTGTTTTGATGATGACCGGACACACGATGCCGGGTGCGATCGTCCTCTTATTGATGTTCGGCGTTCCGCTCCTTTTGATCTTTTTGAAAGAGCCGCTGACGGCTCTGGTGGAGAAGAAAAAGGATAAGATGGAGGGCGGCAAGGTCATGTTTGTGGTGCAGGGCTTCTTCGAACTTTTTGAAGTTCTGCTCAGCTATTTTTCCAACACGCTGTCATTCGTCCGTATCGGCGCCTTTGCGGTCAGCCATGCGGCTATGATGAGCGTGGTGCTGACGCTGGCCGGCGCGGAAAACGGGGGATCCCCCAACTGGCTGGTTGTGGTGTTGGGCAATATCTTTGTCTGTGGCCTGGAAGGGCTGATTGTTGGAATTCAGGTGCTGCGTCTGGAATACTATGAGATGTTCAGCCGCTTCTACAAAGGCACCGGAAAAGAATTTGTCCCGTTCCTGTACCGGAGCAAGATCCGGGGCAGCGGCGGAACATTGAATATACAGGGTAAAGGAAAAAATAGAGAGAGAGAGAATATTTAGGAGGTATTGTCATGACAACATTAGCTATGGTTACGCTCGCGGTGGCGCTGGTATTCAGCATTTTGATTCCTTTTGGAGTTTTTTTGGGCGGACGGCGCACAAAGGGACGCTATAAAGCGGCACTTGGGACCAATGTATTTCTATTTTTCGGCACGCTCTTGATTGCGGCAGTCGTTTTGTTTGGCGGCGGCGCTCCGGTGATGGCGGAAGCGGGCGCAGCGGAAAGCGCGGGCCTTGCCACCGGACTGGGCTATATTGCGGCGGCATTGGTTACCGGCCTTTCTTGTATCGGCGGCGGTATCGCCGTGGCCAGCGCAGCCAGCGCGGCTTTGGGCGCGATCAGCGAAGATCAGTCGGTACTTGGTAAATCGTTGATCTTCGTCGGCCTGGCAGAAGGCGTGGCGCTGTACGGATTGATTATTTCCTTCATGATTCTCGGTAAACTGGGTTAAGAAGGCGGGGCAGGCGATGAGGATGTTTTTGATTAGCGACAATGGAGATACCTTGACCGGGATGCGCCTGGCAGGCGTGGAGGGCGTGGTCGTCCGGACCAGGGATGAACTGCGCGCAGCGCTGGAAAAGGCGCTGGCGGACAAGGAACTGGGCATCCTTCTTCTGATGGAGCGGTTCGGGCGGGAGTTCCCGGAGCTGATCGACGATGTGAAGCTTCACCACCGCTTGCCTTTGATCGTGGAGATCCCGGACCGTCACGGAACCGGGCGGGCTCCGGATTTCATTACCTCCTATGTCAATGAGGCAATCGGTTTGAAGCTCTAAAAAGTAATGGTAAGTAAGAATCAGGAAGGTAGGTGGTTCCTTTGACGACCGAGGAAAAATTGCAGCATTTTTATGAGGTCTCCGTGGAAAATGCCAAGGAGGAGGCCGAAGGTGCTGTTACAGAATATGAGCAGGTGTTGGAAGCTTCCCTGGAGGAGCATCGTCAGGCGAAACGCCGCCAGGCGGAGATGGAGCTGAAAGCTGAGGCGGACAATGCGAAACGCCAGGTCAACAAAGCTCTCTCGGCGGAGCAGCTGCGGATTAAGCGGCGGCTCTCCAAAAAGCAAGATCAGTTGAAAGATAAGCTGTTCGGCAAGGTGGCCGATAAGCTGAACGCGTTCCGAGAGACGCCGGATTATGAAGCGTACCTGCTGAAAAAAATTGAGGAGGCGAAAGCCTTTGCCGGCGAAGACGAGCTGGTTTTGACCCTGGGCCGCGGCGATGAATCGCTGGCCGGCCGTCTCAAAGAAAAAGGCGGCCATGAGCTGGAGATCGCGGAAGAAGACTTTGGCGGCGGTTTGAAGGCAGTCGTTCCCACGAAGAATATTTTGATTGACAATTCCTTCTCTTCCTTGCTGGAAGGGGAAAAGGAAGCGTTTACCTTTGACGGGAGGATCCTCCATGGCTAAGACAGCGACAATCTACGGGGTCAACGGCCCCGTCATCTATCTGAAAGGCGACACCGGCTTTCAGATGGCGGAAATGGTCTATGCCGGCAAGGAGCGTCTGGTCGGCGAGGTTATTTCCCTGAAAAAAGATATGACCACGGTGCAGGTGTTCGAGGAGACCACAGGGCTGATGCCCGGAGAAACGGTGAAGGCCACCGGGGATGCGATTTCTGTAACCTTAGGCCCCGGCATTCTGCACAATATTTTTGACGGCATTGAGCGCCCCCTTGGAGAGATTGCCAAGATGTCGGGAAAGTACATTTCCCGCGGCATGAGCGTGGATGCCCTGGACCGGCATAAAAAGTGGAGCACCCATGTGGTGGTGAAAGCAGGCGAGGAAGTCCACGGCGGCACCATCATCGCGGAAGTCCCGGAGACCAGCTCCATTGTGCACAAATCCATGATTCCGCCGGATCTTTCCGGAGTGATCGTTCAAACGGTTCCGGACGGTGATTACACGATTGAAGAACCGATCGTTGTGGTGCGCACCGGAGACGGAAGAGAGGTTCCGGTCTGTCTGGCCCAGAAATGGCCGATCCGGATCCCGCGGCCGGTGGAAAAACGGTATCCGGCCAGCAAGCCGCTTTTGACCGGCCAGCGGATTCTGGACACCTTGTTCCCGATCGCCAAAGGGGGCACCGCAGCGGTGCCGGGCGGTTTCGGAACCGGGAAGACCATGACCCAGCATCAGATTGCAAAATGGTCCAATGCGGACATTATCGTCTATATCGGCTGCGGAGAGCGCGGAAATGAGATGACCCAGGTGTTGGAAGAATTCGGCGAGCTGACCGACCCCCGGACCGGAAATCTTTTGATGGACCGGACCGCGCTGATCGCCAATACCTCGAATATGCCGGTAGCGGCCCGTGAAGCTTCGATCTATACCGGCGTGACCCTTGCCGAGTATTACCGGGATATGGGCTACGACGTTGCCATTATGGCGGATTCCACTTCCCGCTGGGCCGAGGCGCTCCGCGAGCTTTCCGGACGTCTGGAGGAGATGCCGGCGGAGGAAGGCTTCCCGGCCTATCTGGCTTCCCGGCTGTCCGCGTTCTACGAGCGGGCCGGGGATATGCAGAACCTGAACGGAACCGAGGGTTCCGTCTCCATCATCGGCGCCGTTTCCCCTCAGGGCGGCGACTTTTCCGAGCCGGTCACTCAGAATACCAAGCGTTTTGTCCGCTGTTTCTGGGGCTTGGACAAATCCCTGGCTTACGCGAGACACTTTCCGGCCATCCATTGGCTGACCAGTTACAGCGAGTATTTGAGTGATCTGGCCTTCTGGTATAAGGAAGAGGTTTCCCCGAAGTTTGTGGACGACCGAAATCAGATCCTTGCAATCCTGAACAAGGAGAGTAGCCTGATGGAGATCGTCAAACTGATCGGCAGCGACGTACTGCCGGATGATCAAAAGCTGGTGCTGGAGATCGCCCGCGTCGTACGTCTGGGATTTTTGCAGCAGAACGCCTTCCACCCGGAGGACACCTGTGTGCCGATGCGGAAGCAGTTCTTGATGATGGAGATCATTCTCTATTTCTATCAGAAATGCCGGGAACTGGTAGCCATGGGAATGCCGATGTCGGTGTTAAAGAGCGAAGATATCTTCGAGAAAATCATCTCGATCAAATATGACGTGCCGAACAATCAGCCGGAGCTTTTTGACGCATACAAAAAGCGGGTGGATGATTTCTATCAGAACGTCCTGAAGAAGAACGCATAAGGAGGAGCAGTATGCCGATTGAATATCTGGGATTAAGTGAGATCAACGGTCCTCTTGTGGTTCTGGAGGACGTGAAAAATGCGTCTTATGACGAGATCGTCGAGTTCCGCATGGACCACGGCGAGCGCAAGCTGGGGCGTATCGTGGAAATTTATGAAGACCGGGCGGTGATCCAGGTGTTTGAAGGGACGGAAAACATGTCCTTGCAGAATACCCATACCAAGCTGACCGGCCGCCCGATGGAGGTGGATCTGTCCCCGGATATCCTGGGACGGACGTTCAACGGGATCGGCGAGGTCATCGACGGCTTGGGGCCGATCATGCCGGAGGCAAGGCTTAACATCAACGGCCTGCCGTTAAACCCGGTGACACGGGAATATCCGAGAAACTATATCTGCACCGGTATCTCAGCCATCGACGGCCTGACGACGCTGATCCGCGGCCAAAAGCTTCCGATTTTCTCCGGAAACGGACTGCCCCATGACCAGCTGGCGGCGCAGATTGTACAGCAGGCGTCCTTGGGCGGCTCCGGCGATGAAAAATTTGCCATCGTCTTTGCCGCGATGGGCGTGAAATACGATGTGGCCGAATTCTTCCGCCGCACCTTTGAGGAGAGCGGCGTCTCGGACCACGTGGTGATGTATTTGAACCTTGCCAATGATCCGGTGGTGGAACGTCTGATCACGCCGAAGGTGGCGCTGACCGCCGCGGAGTATCTGGCCTTTGAGCAGGGCATGCACATCCTGGTTATCCTGACCGATATCACGTCCTTCGCCGAGGCCATGCGTGAGGTTTCTTCTTCCAAGGGAGAGATTCCTTCCCGGAAGGGCTATCCCGGCTATCTCTACAGTGAGCTGGCGACGCTTTATGAGCGGGCTGGTATCGTCCGGGGCGGAGAAGGATCCGTGACCCAGATTCCGATTCTGACCATGCCCAACGATGATATCACCCATCCGATCCCGGATCTGACCGGCTATATCACCGAAGGCCAGATCGTGCTGGACCGGACCATGCACGGCCAGGCGATCTATCCGCCGATCAACGTGCTGCCGTCCCTGTCGCGTCTGATGAAGGATGGTATCGGAAAAGGCTACACCAGAGAGGATCATCAGGACGTGGCCAATCAGCTTTTCTCCTGTTACGCCAAGGTGGGCGACGCCAGAGCGCTGGCCTCCGTCATCGGCGAGGATGAGCTGTCCCCTCTCGATAAAAAATATCTGGAATTCGGAAATGCGTTTGAGCACGACTTTGTCGGCCAAGGGCCAAACGAAAACCGGACGATCCTGGAAACCCTGGATAAAGGCTGGGAGCTTCTCCGGATGATTCCGAGGGAGGAACTGGACCGGATCGACACCAAGATTTTGGAGCGGTATTACCCGGCGGAAAGCAAAGAGTAAAGGGGGGAGCGTATGGATCCAAATACATTTCCCACAAAAGGGAATCTGATCCAGGCCAAGAATTCCCTGGCCCTGTCGCGGCAGGGATTTGAGCTGATGGATAAAAAGCGGAATATCCTGATTCGGGAGCTGATGGAACTGATCGACCAGGCCAAAGATATCCAGTCTCAAATCGATGTGACCTTCCGGACCGCCTATGAGGCTTTGCAGAAGGCCAACATGATTCTGGGCATCAACTTTATCCAGCAGATCTCCTTCACGGTCCCGGTGGAGAACTCCATCCGGGTCAAGACCAGGAGTGTTATGGGCACGGAGATTCCCCTGGTGGAGGCCGAGCCCTCGTCGAACGTGCCGACCTACGCGTATTACAGCACCAAAGCCGTGCTGGATGAAGCCAAGGAGGATTTCGAAAAGGTAAAGGAACTGACGATCCGGCTGTCCATGATTGAGAATGCGGCTTACCGCCTGGCCGTCAGCATCAAAAAGACTCAAAAGCGGGCCAATGCCCTGAAAAATATCACGATTCCCAAATATGAGCAGCTGACCAAGGACATCGGGGACGCGCTGGAAGAACGGGAGCGGGAAGAGTTTACGCGGCTGAAGGTGATTAAGAGAATGAAATCATCGTGAGACGTTAAGGGGAAAACGGGAAAGCAGAACGAGGAGCATTGCAGCTCTTTCGTGTTATTTTAAGCCGGCCCATGGATTTATTGACGGTTTATTGACGCATGGGATCGTATAATGAAACCATCATAGGGCAGAATCCGCCCAATCAGCAGGAGGATAAAAGTATGAATCAGATTATCGAGTGTGTGCCGAATTTCAGCGAGGGAAGAGACCTGGAAAAGGTAGAGAAGATTGTGGACAGCTTTCGGGGAAAAGAAGGCGTAAAGCTGTTAGATTACACTTCGGATAAGGATCATAACCGGAGCGTGGTGACCGTGATCGGCGAGCCGGAGCCCCTGCGCGACGCCATGGTGGAAGCCATCGGGAAAGCCGTGGAGCTGATCGACATGACGAAGCATGAGGGACAGCATCCCCGCATGGGCTGCGTGGACGTGATTCCCTTTATCCCGATCAAGGGCGTGACCGTGGAGGACGCGGATCGGATCGCCAAAGAGACCGCAAAGATCGCCTCGGAGAAATTCGGACAGCCTTTCTTCCTTTATGAGCAGTCCGCGACGGCTCCTCACCGGGAGAACCTGGCGGCGGTGAGAAAAGGACAGTTTGAGGGGATGGCCGAAAAGATGAAAGATCAGGCCATGTGGAAACCGGACTTCGGCCCGAATACGATTCATCCCACTGGCGGCGTTACGGCTATCGGCGCCAGAATGCCTCTGATTGCTTATAATATCAACCTGGATACCCCGAATTTGGAGATCGCGAAAAAGATCGCGGATAAGATCCGCCACGTCAAAGGCGGCTTCCGCTTCTGCAAGGCCATGGGCGTGATGCTGGAAGACCGGAACATTGCCCAGGTATCCATGAACCTGACTGATTTTACAAGGACGTCCGTTTACACCGTATTTGAGACGGTTCGGATGGAAGCCCGCCGCTATGGCGTGAACGTGCTGGGCAGCGAGATCGTGGGACTGGTTCCGCTGGCAGCCATGGTGGACTGCGCAGAATATTATCTGGGACTGGAAGGCTTTGACATGAAGCAGGTGCTGGAGACCAGACTGTAAAGATCCGATTTGGGCCCTGGGAGGACTGCTTGACTTTTCAAAAATCCGGTGAGGCTGGATACAGGGAAGCCAGGATTCCGGTTTGCCTGGGGCCCGTTTTATTTTGTTGATTGAAATATGGGAGGAATTTTATGGCGGACTTAAAAGATTTGACAGTGGAAGGATTTGTGCAGATCACTTCCTCGGATGAACCGGCCCCCGGCGGCGGAAGTGTTTCTGCCCTGGCCGGAGCCCTTGGCGCGGCGCTGGCGGAGATGGTAGCGCGGCTGACCACTGGCCGGGAGAAATACGCGGACGCGGAAGAAGCGATGCAGTTGGTTTTAAAGGAGGCTGCCCAGATCAAGGAAGAGCTTTTGCTGGCAATTCAGAAGGACAGCAGCTCTTTTGAACAGTACATGACGGCCCTGTCCATGCCGAAGAGCACGGAAGAGGAGAAGGCGGCCCGCCGCGCCGCCATGCAGGACGGCTTAAAGGCAGCCGCCCAGGTGCCCATGTCTGTGGCGCGTACCGCGGGCAGAATCCTGCCTCTGGCCCGCCTGGCGGTGACGCAGGGAAATTCCAATGCAGTGACGGATGGTCTGGTGGCTACCATGATGGCGCGGACCGCCGTGCTGGGAGCTCTGTTTAATGTGAGAATCAATCTGTCCTCCATCCGGGACGAGGCGTTTACCAGCGCCATGGCCGAGGAAGCCGACCGGCTGGAAGCGGAAGCTTTAAAGGGCGAGCAGGAAATTCTGGGGGAGGCGGCAAAGCTTGGCCTTTATCGGGCTGCGCTCGTCTGATTTCGGACGGGGAAGATCGGTAAGCGGAGGACACTGCCATGCAAATGCAAAAAATTGACGCCGGGCGGCAGGTGATCAGCCGTTGGAGCGGTGGAACCACCACGCAGCTTTCCATCGAACCTCCGGGCGCAAACTATGGGGAGAGAAGTTTTTTCTGGCGGCTCAGCTCCGCCACCGTGGAGCTTCCGGAAAGCGAGTTCACGCCGCTTCCGGATTATCAGCGAATTTTGATGATTTTGCGCGGAACGTTAACTCTGTCCCATGACGGGGGTGAGATGATCTCTCTCAAGGAGCGGGAGCCCCACCGGTTTGACGGCGCTTCCCACACGCTTAGCCGCGGGAAGGTTGTGGATTTTAACCTGATGCTGCGGAAGGGGATCTGCGAGGGTTCGCTCCAGGCTAAGATACTGGCTCAGGGAGAGCGCTGGAGCGGCTGTTATCGAGAGAGTTCGGTTCGTTCTACTTATTTTGTCTACTGTTTCCAGGGCTGCCTGACGGTATGCCATCCGGGCTGCCCGGATCAATCCCTGGAAGCTGGAGAAGGACTCCAGATTGATCGGAAAGCCGGGGAGGAAGAACTTTCCTGGCGTTTGGATAATCCTTCGGAGGAGAAGGAAGCGGTTGTTGTGATCGCTGAGATTTTTCAAAAATAGCAGTTTCAGCGCGGATCATCGGGACGTATGCGCAGCATGTGCCCGTTTGTGTTGTGGCTGCCGTCAACCTCAGGGCCGCTGGGAGAGGGATCGTGGATCCTTGCCCGCAGCGGCCCTTTTTGAATTCCCGATTTCTGCGATCGCTGCTAAAAAACGAAGGAACCGGCGGTTGGGAGCCCTGTGCTGGATCCCTTCTTGTTCAAACAGGAAATTCCCAGCTTGAAAAATCGTCTCCGGTAGCTTAAGATATTAATCAGATAGAAATGATCCGAATATTCCAGTGAGAGAGGAGGATGCCTTATGGAGCAGATGAACATTCGCCTTCTGCAATCCCCAACGGTAGAAAAAAAGGGCGAGGAGATTTTATTTCCTTATAAAAAGGCGGCAGGTCTTTTTTATTATCTGTGCGTGAAAAAAAGCGCTACCAGAGAGGAATTGATTCATCTCCTCTGGGCGGACGGGAGCGAGGCCTCCGGCCGGAAGAGCCTGCGGGAAGCCCTCTATCAGATTAAGAAAAAGGTGGGGGAGGATTTTTTGCTTTTATCCGGGCAGTCGTCGGTCCGCCTCAATCCCGAAGTTCCCTGCTTCGTGGATCTGGATCATCCGGAGGATATTTTAGAACACTATAAGGGCGGTTTTTTGGATCATTTTTATGTGAAAAACTGCTATGAATTTGAGGAGTGGGCCCAGGAGACCAGGGAATATTACCGGAACTGCTACCTGGAAGAAGTAAGACGCCGCCTGGATCTCGCGGCCGCCGCCGGGGATGAGTCCAAGATGGATGCCTATACTTCGATTCTGCTCCGGCAGGACCCTTATAATGAGGCGTTCTACCAGCAGGCCATGGGCATTTTTGCGGAACAGGGAAAGTACAGCATGGCGATCAAGCTCTACTATGATTTGAGGAAGCGCCTGAAAGAAGACCTGGATATGGAACCGGGGGAGGACGTCCAGGAACAGATGCAGCGGATCTTCCAGGTAAAGGAAAATCTGATGGGAGGATCTATCCAGAGGGAAGAATATTTCTTCGGCCGCTCCCAGGAAGTGTACCGGATTCACAACCGGATCAGCGCTCTGATCCGAGGGGATAGGGCGCTGTCTCTGGTGGTAGAGGGGGATGTGGGCGTGGGAAAAACTGCGCTGATGGAAAAAGTGCGCCGTATGTTTGCCTCTCATCGCGTGCTGATTTGGTCCGCCGCCTGCTATGAGACGGAGCGGGGATTCTATTTAAAGCCGTGGCAGGATATTTTTTCACAGATGGAGGATCTGGCCTCCCAGGAAAAAATGGATCTGCGCCCGGAGGAAGCGGAAATTTTCCGGAATTTTATGCGGGGAGGAAGCGAACTTTCCGGGGAGGGTGTCCCAGTCAGCTGCCAGATGGTGGAACGGACTTTGCTGGAGCTGGTGGGGAGGATCTCTAAGAAGCGGAAGATTTTGCTCTTTTTGGATGACATTCAATGGATGGATGCCATGAGCGTTCAGCTCTTGCAGAGACTGCTCCTGACATACGGTGGGCAGTCGGTGCTGCTGATTGCAGGGCTTCGCCCCTGTGAGGAGAACGGGTTCGCCGAGTCCATGGAGCTCCTTTTGCGGAAAGATTTGCTGGAGCGGATGGAGCTGCGGAATTTTACCAGGGAGGAGACCGGGGAGATTCTGGAAAAGCTTTTGCCGGAAATCGGAGGAAGCGCGGAACAGGTGGAGGAAATCTACCGGGAGACCGACGGAAACGCCCTGTTTTTGATGGAGCTGGCCGGAGAAATGCGGGAAAAAGGGTTCACCCTGGATATTCCGAAAAAAACGGCCGGCGTCATTGGCAGCCGGCTGGCCCGGCTGTCCAAGGAAGAAAATCAGATTTTGGACGCCATGTCGATTTTTATCGACAGAGGCAACGTGGAGGAGTTGGAGATCCTGCTTCCATGGCCGCGTTTGACGCTGTTGGAGCTGTTGGAGGAACTGGAGAAAAAGCATCTGATCTGGGAAAATGTGACCGGCGGGGAGGTTTATTACAGTTTCCGGCACCGGATGTACTGGGAATACGTCTATGGCCGCCAGTCGGAGGGGAAGAAGCGGCATTGGCACATGCAGATCGGAATGTTTTATGAAAAGGACTATGAGAAAGAAAAGAGCCTCCGCTTTCTTCCTTTAATGGTCTATCACTATGAGCGCGGCGGAAACAAAAGTAAATTTTATCAGTATAAACTGCTGTATCTCAAAGAGTTCTATACCTTCCGAAATGAGAATTACCCGGTTCTTCACGAGGAACTTTTCAGCGGGTCCAGCCGCCTGAGGGAAAGGGACGGGGAACAGGCGATGACCAGCCTGGCCAGGGAGGTGATCCGCTGGGAGGACTCGTCGCGGGAGAGCAAGGCCTTGAAGATGGAAAGCTACTATATTCTGGGCCGGTATGACATTGCGGTGGGGGATTACCGGGAAGGGACCATGGCGGTCCAGACCAGCATCCGCCTCGCCGGGGAGCTGGAAGACGGGGAATATCTGGCAGGCGGCTGTAAGCAGATGATATTCTATGGAATCCAGGTCCAGGATCTGGAGGTCATGGAGGAGTATCTAAAACAAGGGCGGGAAGCTCTGAAAACCTATGGGCTGGCCTCTGAAAAAGTGGTTTTCGACCGCCTGGAAGCTTTGTACCTGAGCTGCAAGGGCGAGTACCGGGAGGCGGAGATCCGCCTGAGGAGGATCCTTGACTACTATGAGGGGTTGAGCGGGAGCCAGGATCTGTATCGGATGGGCAGGGTAGCCTGTTATAATTACATGGGAGAAATATACCGGCAGCAGGGCTTATTTACTGAAGCCTGTGTGTTTTACCGGAAGGCTCTGGAAGGAAGCGGGGATGGTTATCCGGTCAACGGGGTCGGCCAGCTCTATCTGAATCTGGGCCAGGCGCTTTTGGCGATGGAGGAGCTTTCGGAGGCGGGGACCTGTCTCTTGCGGGCCGTCGAGTGCTTTCGATATAATGATTACCGATGGGGGTGGGACCGGGCCGAAGCCTGCCTGTGCCTGCTGCGCCTAAAGGAAGGGAAGTGGGAAGAGGCGAAAGAGCATCTCGCCAAAGCGGACGGGCTGGCGGAGCAGATCCGGACGCCGGAAACTCTGCGGCTGATCGGGCAGTTGAAAGAAAAGCTGGATGAGCAGGACAAGCACGGACATAAATAAGAGTGACGCCGGAAATCAATATGTTTTTGGAAATGAAAGCGGGAGGGGCTGGGTTTTGACAGTCTTTTGACGGTGGATGGAGTATAATAAAGAAAAAATTATTCTCGCAGGAATATCTGGGAGACCATAGGAAAGGATGGAGATGGAATGAATAAGACGAATCTGAACGCTCAAATCTTTCAGCTGGATGAGCTTCCGGAGTATCCCAGCTTTGTGGAGGGAGTCCGGCGCGCGCCTAAGAGAGAATCTCACATGAGCCAGTCCGACAGAGAGACGGCCATTATGAACGCTCTCCGGTATATTCCGGAACAGTATCATGAGCAGATGGCAAAAGAATTTGCCAAAGAACTGGAAGAGAGAGGCCGCGTCTACGGCTACCGCTTCCGTCCCCAGGGTGCGATTAAAGGAAAACCCATTGACGAATACAAGGGGAAATGCACCGAAGGAAAAGCTTTCCAGGTCATGATTGACAACAACCTGGATTTCGATGTAGCCCTGTATCCCTATGAGCTGACTACCTACGGGGAGACCGGTCAGGTCTGCCAGAACTGGATGCAGTACCGCCTGATCAAGAAATATCTGGAGGAATTGACCGACGAGCAGACTCTCGTGGTAATGTCCGGTCATCCTCTGGGACTGTTCCGCTCTCAGAAAACTTCCCCCCGCGTTATCATCTCCAACGGCCTGATGGTCGGCCAGTTTGACAACCAGGCCAGCTTCAACCGGGCGGCAGCCATGGGCGTAGCCAACTACGGCCAGATGACGGCGGGCGGCTGGATGTACATTGGGCCGCAGGGTATTGTGCATGGCACCTTTAACACCCTTTTGAATGCAGGACGTCTGATGCTTGGCATTCCGAAGGATAAGGATCTGGCGGGACGCCTCTTCGTATCCGCCGGCCTTGGCGGCATGAGCGGAGCGCAGGGCAAAGCTGCTGAGATTGCCGGAGCGGTCTCCATCATCGCTGAGGTTGACTTCTCCCGGCTGATGACCCGCTACGAGCAGGGCTGGGTCAGCCGCTATACCGCGGATCTGGAGGAGGCTTACGCCTGGGCTCAGGAGAAACAGGCGGCAGGAGAGGCCTGCGCCATTGCCTACCACGGCAATGTGGTGGATTTGCTGGAATTCCTGATTGAGAAAAATGCGAGAGTAGATCTGCTGTCCGATCAGACTTCCTGTCACGTTCCTTACGACGGCGGTTATTGCCCGCAGGGCCTGACCTTTGAGGAGAGAACCCAGATGCTGGCAGAGGATCCGGAGCATTTCCGGGAGCTGGTGGACAAAACGCTGCGCCATCACTATGAGCTGATCTGCACGCTGCATGACCGCGGAACCTATTTCTTTGACTATGGCAACAGCTTCCTGAAGGCTGTCTATGATGCGGGTGTTCCTTCGATCTGCAAGAACGGCGTGGATGAGACCGACGGCTTTGTCTTCCCGTCCTACGTGGAAGATATTTTAGGACCACAGCTCTTTGACTATGGCTATGGACCGTTCCGCTGGTGCTGCCTGTCCGGCAAGCCCGAGGATCTGGACGCCACGGACCGGGCGGCGATGGAGTGTATTGACCCGAACCGCCGGTATCAGGACCGCGACAACTATGTCTGGGTGAGAGACGCGAAGAAGAATAAACTGGTGGTGGGAACCCAGTGCCGGATTCTCTATCAAGATGCTCTGGGCCGCATGAAGATTGCGTTGAAATTTAATGAGATGGTGAGAAATGGGGAGATCGGGCCGGTCATGCTGGGACGGGATCACCACGACACCGGCGGAACAGATTCGCCGTTCCGTGAGACTTCCAATATCAAGGACGGATCCAACATCATGGCGGATATGGCGACCCAGTGCTTCGCCGGCAACTGTGCCCGCGGCATGAGCCTGGTGGCTCTCCACAACGGCGGCGGCGTCGGCATCGGCAAAGCCATCAACGGCGGCTTCGGTATGGTGCTGGACGGCAGCGAGCGGGTGGATACGATCCTTTCCATGGCAATGCCTTGGGATACCATGGTAGGCGTTTCCCGCAGAGCCTGGGCCAGAAATGAGAACGCGGTTTCCACCGTGAAAGAATACAACGAGCTTTACCGGGAATCCGATCACATCACAGAGCCTTTCATCGCAGACCGCGAGCTGGTGAAGGCAGTGCTGAAATCGGAATAGGAGGAAATGAATGGCAGTTCGCTTATTGATTGAAAATATTGGAATGCTTGCCACCCCCACGGGCCAATCGGCCTGCCGGGGGGCGGAGCAGGGAGAAATCACAGTCAGTAAAAACGCCTATGTCGCCGTCGGAGAGGACGGGAATATCGTGGAGGTAGGAACCGGAACAGTACCTGCCGGGCTGCGGGATGCGGAACAGGTTGTGGATGCAGAAGGCGGCCTGGTGACGCCGGGCCTGGTGGACGCCCACACCCATTTGGTGTTCGGTGGCTGGCGGGAACATGAGCTGGCGCTGAAACTGCGGGGCGTGCCCTATCTGGATATTCTCGCGCAGGGGGGAGGGATCCTGTCCACTGTGCGGATGACGCGGGAAGCGTCCTTTGAAGAGCTGGTGGAGAAATCCTGCAAAGCTCTTTCCATGATGCTTGCCCTTGGCACAACGACCTGTGAAGCAAAGAGTGGTTACGGGCTCAATTTGGAGACGGAGCTCAAACAGCTCCGGGTAATCCAAAAATGCGGCGAGATCCAGCCGGTGGAGCTTGCGGCGACGTTTTTGGGCGCCCACGCGCTTCCGGAGGAGTACAAAGAAAACCGGGAGGAGTATGTGCGCCTGGTCTGTGAGGAAATGATTCCGAAGGTTGCGGAGGAAAAACTGGCGGAATTCTGCGATGTGTTCTGTGAGACCGGCGTGTTTACCGCCGAAGAGACGAGGCAGATTTTGGAGGCGGGCATCCGCCACGGTCTTCCGGCCAAGGTTCATGCCGACGAGATTGATCCGATCGGCGGATCCCAGCTGGCGGGCCAGCTCCATGCCGTCTCGGCGGAGCATTTGATCTGCACTCCGGATGAAGGGATCGCTTCCATGGCCGAAGGCGGCACGGTGGCGGTTTTGCTTCCGGCCACGTCGTTTTATCTGGACAAGACCTTTGCCAGGGCCAGGGATATGATGGCGGCAAACGTTCCGGTGGCAGTGGCCACGGATTTTAACCCCGGATCCTGTCCGAACCTGTCTTTACCCATGGCGATGAATCTGGCCTGCTATAAGTATCGGATGACGCCGGAGGAGGTCCTGACGGCTGCTACCTTGAACGCTGCCGCTGCCATCGGCCGGGCGGACCGGATCGGAAGCCTGGAAGTGGGCAAACAGGGAGATCTGGTGATCTGGGATGCGCCGAATCTGGATTTCATCTTCTACCGGTTTGGAAACAATCTGGTCCGGAAGGTGGCGAAGAAGGGCGTACTCTGCTAAAGTGCGGGAGAGGAAAGTTTTTCTAAATCCATATTGGCACTAGGATGAGATAAAAGCCTGTGGTATGATGAGGATTACACATACTGCGGGCTTTTTGCGATTTTTTGCCGGACTCTTTGTTTCGGCCGGATATCCTGTGACCGAATGGTGAAAAATCAGGCCATATGCAAAATTACTTGGCTTCATGCCTAATTTATTTGCGATTAATGAAAGAAATTTGACCACGCAGCGCAGAATTTGGCGGGAGCCTGCTGGCATGGAAATTGCTATATAATTAAGAACGAGGAACAGAAGGAAACGGTGACGGAAAGGAAGAAAGGAAAGAATGCGGGAAGAGTTGAAATTTGTCGGTGCATCGCTGTCAAATGATCAGGCTTACGGGAAAGCGACCGGAGCCATAACCTACTGCAGCGATATGACTGCGCCGGGAATGCTTGTGATTCGTTTAAAGCTTTCCACGATTGCCCACGGATGGATCGACGAGATTGATATTGAGGAGGCCCTGGCTCTTCCGGGAGTGCGGGCCGTATACTACTGGGGAAATACGCCGGATCGGAAATATGACCGGGGCCGGGTGGCGTCCTACGAGGAGGCTCCCAACCAGGAACGGCTCTTTGACCGTCATGTGCGGTTCTACGGAGAGCGGGTGGCCGCGGTTGTGGCGGAGTCCGAGGAGATTGCGGCGGAGGCCTGCCGGAGAATCCGGGTCAGCTACCGGGAAATTCCGGCGATGCTGACCATGGAGGAGGCTTCCAGAGAGGGCGCGGAAAAAATCCATGAAGAGGGGAATGTCTATGAGGCCCCCGAAGCAGGATGGGGTGATTTTGAGAACTGTCAGGCTGAATACTGCCAAAAAACACAGGTGGCCCTGGGCCGGATGACACATTTGTCCATGGAGACCCATTCCTGCCGGGCTCTGTGGGACAAAAGCAGCGGGAAACTAACGGTGTGGACCGGCTGTCAGACGGTGTTCGGAATCCGCTCTACGCTGGGGGATTTTCTGGGACTGCCCTACTCGAAAATCCATGTGATCAAGACCGCCATGGGCGGTTCTTTTGGGTGCAAGCAGGAAACCCTTGTGGAACCTTTGACGGCCTGGGCCGCCTGTGATTTAAAGGCGGATGTCCGCCTGGTGTACACCAGGGAGGAACAGATCATCCATACGATGCTGAAACACAACCTGGAAGGAGTGATCGAGAGCAAGATCCATCCGGACGGAAAAATTGAGGGGGTACGGGTGTCCGTCATGCTGGACGCAGGCGCTTATCAGACCATCTCCCCTTCTTATCTCCGGACCATCGGAGGAAAGCTGGGAAAGGTTTACCGGATTCCCAATATTACCTATGGCGGAAAAAGTATCTGCACCAACACTGCGGTCAACGGGAGCTTCCGGAGCTGGGGGTCCTCGGAGGAAGCCGCGCTGCTGGAGACTCATTGGAACCAGGTCTGCGCGGACCGGGGATGGGACCCGGTGGAATTCCGCCTGAAAAATGTCCTGAACCCCTATGAGCAGGATGGGATGCACGGGGTGACCATCGGCAACGCCCGTCTGAGAGATGTGCTGACTGCCGGCCGGGAGCGGTTCCGGTGGGAGGAGAGAAAGCAAGCCTGCCTGGAGAAAAATAAGGCTCAGGGACGGTACCGGTATGGGGTCGGCGTAGCCATGGGAAGCCACACCAGTTCTTTTTATCCATACATTGCCGATGTGGCCACGGCCACGGCGCGCCTCCAGGAGGACGGCAGCCTGACGCTTCATATCGCAATCCATGACCACGGATGCGGCACGGTGATGGCGATGAAAAAAATTGCGGCGGAAGTGATGGAACTGGATTTGGAACAGATCCAGCTTGCAGAGGCGGATACGGAACACTGCATGTACGATTATGGATGCTATGGAAGCCGGACCACCTATGTTTTGGGAAATGCGGTGAAGAAATGCTGTGAGAAGCTGAAGGAAAAGGCAAAGCACGTGGCGGCTTATCAGCTTCAATGCAGCGCCAGTGTTCTTCGTTATCAGGACGGCCGGTTCTATCCCGAACCGGAACCGGAGCGAAGCGTTTCTCTGCGTGAGATTTCAGATTATGCACTGGGGACGCTGGGGGAGGACATTTATACGGCTTACACCCATAATTCCGTGGAAAACCCAGGCGTGGCCTGCGCTCATTTTGCGGAAGTGTCGGTGGACACGTTCACCGGGAGTGTGAAAGTGGAGCACTGCCTCTCCGTTCATGATATTGGACGCGCCATCAACCCGGATCTGTGCCGGGGGCAAGTGGGAAGCGGGATTCAGCAGGGAATCGGGATCGCCCTTTCCGAGGAAATTAAGCTGGATCCGAAAACCGGCGAAGTGCTGGTTTCGAACCTGAAAAATTATGAGGTGACTAACGCCTGCGATATGCCGGATTATGATGTGCTGTTTTTGGAAGAGCCGGATCATGAGGGACCTTTTGGAGCGAAATCCATCGGCGAGGTGGTTCTCGTGCCGGTGGCCCCTGCCCTGGTGGCTGCGGTAAACCAGGCCTTGGGGACGAGGCTTTACCGGATGCCGCTGACTCCGGCGGTTATTTTGGATGCGATTGAGGGAGGACACGATGAGAATTGAATACTGGCTCAACGGAGAGCACCGGGTGGATGAGGTGGACGGCAGCAGGCGCCTGTTGGATTATCTGAGGGAAGATCTCGGTCTGACCGGTACGAAGGAAGGCTGCGGGGAAGGAGAGTGCGGAGCCTGCACCGTGCTGCTGGACAATAAGGCGGTTCACGCCTGTCTGACCATGGTTGGACAGCTTCAGGGCCGGTCCCTGACCACCATCGAAGGGCTGGAGAAGAATGGGGAGCTGGACCGGCTCCAGCAGACTTTTATCCGAAACGGAGCGATTCAGTGCGGCTTTTGCTCGCCGGGCATGATCCTGTCGGCAAAGGCGCTTTTGATGGAAAATCCGAATCCCAGCGACGAGGAAATCCGCATGGCGATTGCGGGGAATATCTGCCGGTGCTCCGGCTACCGGGAGATCCGCGCCGCGATTCGGGAAGCAGCGGATTCTGCGAGGGAGGAGGCGGAAGAATGAGAGAACCCAGATGGGAATATTTGCAGCCGGCGGACCGGGAAGAATTGTTCGCCGCTATGGCGCAGATGACCGAAGACAGTGTGTTTCTGGCAGGAGGAACCGATCTGCTCTGCGAGATCCGGGAGGCAAAGATCAAGATTGACCGGATCGTCAGCCTTGGGCTGCTGAAAGAGTTTTCCGGCATCCGCCTGGAGGGAGACGGGATCCGAATCGGGTCCATGGCCACCCATGGGGAGATCGCGGCGGACCCCAGTGTCCGCAGGTATCTGCGCGCTCTCGCCGAGGCCTGCGCCCACGTCGGATCCAAACAGATCCGCAACAAGGGCACCATTGGCGGAAATTTGATGAATGCGTCGCCGGCCGGCGACATGATTCCTTGCTTTTTCCTGCTTCACGGCAAGGCGGAAATCCTGTCCTCCGACGGGACGACCCGTTTTGCCGAAGCCGGGGAGTTTTACCGTGGGGGCGGGGCCCCTGCCATGGAGCGAAACGAGGTGCTTGCCGCCGTCCATTTCCCGGTTGTTCCGGAGCGGGACAGCTTCTTTGTCAAGCTGGGGAGCCGCACGGAGGTGACAATTGCACAGATTTCCGCCTGTATGTCCGCCAAAAAAAAGGACGGCATGTTTGAAGATGTGGAATTTTACCTGGGCTCGGTAGACCGGACTCCGCTGCCGGTCCCGGAAGCCGCCGCTATCCTGGGCGGATCCCTGGGCACTGTGGAGGAACGGAACCGGCTGTCCGAGCTGCTCTCAAAACGGATTCAGGAAATTCAGGCAAAAAGAAAAAGGCCTCCGCGCCTAAAGATCCGGGAGAGCGAGAGACATTACAAGGAAAGAGCTGTTAAAGGCGTCGTATATGATTTGCTGGATGGGTTTGACCGGCCGTAGTGCGGCGTCTGAGCCATCGTTTGGAGCGATTCAGATGAGTTCGGCGAACACAGAAAAATGGTGCTGGTGAAAACCCAGCGCCATTTTTTGTATGGTTCTTCCGTTAAAATAAACAGGGAAGCCCGGCGGACTGCGCGGCAGTCACTATGTTTGATCCATCCAGCCCTTTAGACTTTCCATATCGTGGACCGTGATGTATCCTTTGGGGTTGGATATAATTTTTTTCTGCAGCAGATCATGGTAAATCTTTGAGACCGTTACCCGATTGAGATTGATCAGATTGGACAGTTCCTCGTGGGTAAAGCGGATGGAGATCCGGATGGAGCCGTCCGGCTGAACCTCCCCATACCTGGCGCACAGGGCGAGAAGAGCCGCGGTGACCCGCACCACGGAGCTTTTGGTGGAATACTCCATCTGGGAGCATAGAAGCCGGACTTTGTAATTCAGGCTGTGGATCACCTCCAGGGAAACCATGGGATGAAGGCTGATGATGCGCAGGAAATCCCGGATATTGATGCGGAACAGGGTGGTGTCAGTGATGGCATAGGCCGAGATGTGGGCGGGAGTGGAATCAAAAGCGGAATTTTCGCCGATCATGCCGCCCCGTTCTAGGATATAGATGGATTTTTCTGCGCCCGACCGGTCGGAATAAAAGATCCGCAGCCTTCCGGTCCGGACGATATAGACGTTTTTGTTGGATTCCCCCTGTAAAAACAGGTAGTTCTTTTTCTTTACTGTTGCAATGGACCCTATGCCTGCCAACAGAGTATTGTGTTCCTGATGGGAAACAATCCAGGGGGAGACGTAATTTTTCTCTTCCAGAAAGGAATGTAATTCAGAACTGAAATCATTCATAGTATTTATCCTTTGCATGGCGGGCGCGTGATGATGTAAAGTTGCGTTTTTAGCATATAAGCAAAATAGCTTTTTGTCAATTGAAAAAGGAGAAGGGGGGAAGAGTGAGATAGAAGCGCATAAAACGAGAATTATTTAGAATGGTGATGGGATGCGAGATAAAAGTTTGATGTTTGTAGCCTGGGCTACAAACAAAAAGATAAAAATGTTCTATACTACCAGATATAGGATGCTAGCATACGGAACCGGAACACTTATCAAATATTCAGGGAGGTTTGAACGATTATGAGATTTTTAGAGTACGAAACCTGGAGGCTGAAAAAGGACTGTCCCATGGACGATTACGAGCATATGATTGAGACTTGGTTTCAATATGTATGCGCCAACAAAAAGGAACTGTTCGACGAGTGGGTCAGCGCCAAATATTATAACCAGTGTGACAAAGAGGGAAATCCGACCGGCGTATTTGTGATGCTGTTTGAGTACGAATCCCTGGAAGGCCATCATACATACAAAAATAGAAAACTGCACAGCTACGAGGTAAACGACGGAGTTTACGCCGAGTACGCGTCCAACGATCCTTACCAGTTCTTTGACCTGGATCATGTGAACATTATCTGCATGCAGCCGGAGAAGACGGATCTTTGGTTTGACTACACGGAGGAAAAGAGAGCGATTGAGAAGAAGAACGGCGTATGCCTGCGCCGCTTCCTGGAATATGAGATCTGGAAAGTAGCTCCGGACGCAGTCTGGGAAGACTACGAGAACATGATCGAAACCTGGTTCCGGTATGTGGTGGAGAACAAGAAGGAACTGTTTGATGAGTGGGTCAGCGCCCGCTACTATCAGCAGTGCGATAAAGAGGGCAACCCCAACGGCGTCTATGTGATGCTGTTTGAGTATGATTCCCTGGAGGGCCATCATGCCTACAAGAGCCGCAAGCTTCACAGTTACGCTCTGAACGACGGACAGTACGCCCAGTATGCGGCCAATGACCCTTATCAATTCTTCGATTTGACCACGGTAAACATCGACTGCATGCAGCCGTTGAAGACGGATCTCTGGTTTGACTACAGCAAGGAAAAAGAGGAGAAGTAAAAAATAGCTGCGAAGCAGGAGCGCAATAAAAAATTTTACATAGGGAGGAAAAGATATGAAGAGAAATCGATGGCTGTGTTTGGCTATGGCGGGTCTGATGACTGCGTCCATGTTTCTCGCCGGCTGCGGAGGGAATGGGAATTCCACAACGGCGGCGGGCGGAGAAACGAAGGCCGGCGGGACGCAGGGAGCCACAGAGGCAAACGCTGGAGCCGGTACGGAAACTGGTGCGGCAACCACAGGAAAGGACAGCCTGATTATCGGGCATTGGGGAGATCCGCCAAGCTTGGATCCCAACAATTCCATGAACGACTGTTCCATGCGTGTGACCACCAATGTATTCGACACCCTGGTACGGATGGATGAACACTTCAAGGCTCAGCCCTGCATCGCAGAGTCCTGGACCATCTCGGACGACGGCACGGAATATACCTTTAAAATCCGAGGAGATGTGAAATTCCATAATGGTGACCTGCTGACCGTAGATGATGTGGTGTTCAGCATTGATCGGGGAATCAACTCACCGAAAGCTTCTCCCAGCTACGGCAAGGTTGCGGGCGTGGAGAAGGTGGATGATCAGCATGTGAAGGTCATCTTGAAAGCGCCCTACAACCAGGCCCAGATCCTGGCTAACCTGGCTCTTCCCTTCGGCCCCATCATGAGCAAATCCTATGTGGAGTCGGTCGGAGACGAGGAGTTCGCCAGAAAGCCCATGGGTACCGGCCCCTACAAGTTTGTAGAGTGGGTCAAGGGCGAGAAAGTGATTCTGGAGGCCAATGAGGACTACTTTATGGGCGCTCCCTCCATCAAGCATGTGGAGCTGGTCACCATCGCGGACACCAGCGCAGCCCTGCTGAACCTGGAGAGCGGCGACATCGACGCTTACTGCGACATTCAGACCTCCGATTATGGATTGGCTCAGTCCAACCCGGATATCAAGATCGTGGAAGGAAACGCTCTGGGCTATGAGTTCCTCCAGTTCAACACGAAAAAAGCGCCTTTTGATAATGTGAAGGTGCGCCAGGCCGTTGCCTATGCGCTGGACAAAGACGCCATGCTCCAGGGAATCAACGACGGCATCGGCACCAAACTGGATACGGTGGTTTTGGAAGACGCCATCGGCTACACCGACAAGATTACCAAGTATGACTACAATCTGGAGAAGGCAAAAGCCTTGCTTGCGGAGGCCGGATATCCGGACGGATTCACCTGTGACATCCACGTGATCAGCGACCTGTACGCCAAGTATGCCCAGGTGCTTCAAAGTTCCCTGCTGGAGATCGGAATCAAGGCAGAGATCAAACAGGAAGAGCTTTCCGCCTATAAGGTGACCACCGGCGGTGGAAACTATGACATGGCCATCAACGGATGCAGTTTTACCGTTATGGATGTCTATGAATCCTGCGGCGACAGCGTGATCGGCTCCAAGATTGGCGAGACCAACAATACGTTCTATGACAATCCCCGCGTCAACGAGCTGTTTGATGAAGCGCTGGTAACGGTGGATGATGCAAAGCTGGGAACTCTGTATGAAGAAATCTTGGTCACCCTCAGCGAAGACGTTCCCATTGTTCCCTTTATCTGGCGGGTCAGAAACGTTACCTGCAATAAAGACCTGAATATTCCGTACATGGATCCCTATGCGTTCCATTACCTGAAGGATTGGAGCTGGAGCAGCTAAACGATAGACGGCAACTGGATCTCTAACCGCAATGTGCCCGGATATTGGGAGAGTAAGGCACAAAAATGTCTTGCCCAATATCCGGGTTACTTTCATATCAGACACAGCAGAGCTGTGTGATAAACTGCGGAGCAGACATCATTGTTAAAATGGGAGTGACAAAATGTACAAATATGTGGTAAAAAGGATTCTTTTAATGATACCGGTCCTATTGGGAATCTCCTTTGTGGTGTTTTTCCTGATGGATCTGACGCCGGGCTCGCCGGCCGATATTATCATGGGGGATTTGGCCACGGCGGAGGCAAAGGCGCAGCTGAACGAATCGCTCGGCTGGAACCAGCCGTTCCTGCAGAGGTATGTGGAATATATCGTCAATGTATTCCATGGAGATTTCGGCACTTCCTACGTGTCGGGCCTGCCGGTCTTCCAGGAACTGTTTTCCCGTTTCCCCACCACGTTCCGTCTGGCCTTGTACAGTATGGTACTGGCCTCTCTGATCGGAATTCCCGTCGGCATCGCCTGTGCCGTGAAGCAGTATTCTTTGATTGACAGTTTCAGCACAATCTTTGCCTTGATCTTTATTTCCATCCCTTCCTTCTGGCTGGGCCTTCTGATGATTATCGTATTTTCCGTACAACTTCACCTGCTGCCTTCCTTTGGCTCCGAGTCGTTCGCCCACTTTATCATGCCGGCCATCACCTGTTCGGGCGCTACGCTGGCCACGCTGATTCGAATGACCCGTTCTACCATGCTGGAAGTCATCCGTCAGGATTACATCAGGACCGCCTATGCGAAAGGAGCCACCAAAGGGCGTGTGATCGTCAAGCACGCGCTGCAGAATGCAATGATCCCGATCATCACCATCGTGGGCGTGAATTTCGGCTACATGCTGGGCGGAGCCGTGATCACGGAGAACGTTTTCGGAATGTCGGGCGTTGGCAATCTGCTGCTGGGGTCGATCCGGAACAAGGATATTCCCATGGTTATGGGAGGCGTCCTGATCATCGCCGTTATGTTCAGCATCATCAATCTTCTCCTGGATATTTTGTACGCCTTTGTGGATCCGAGAGTAAAAGCACAGTATAAGAAGGGAGGCACCTGATGATGACGGTAGCAGGAAAACAGGAAGTAGACTTGAATGCAGAAAAGAAGCGGTCTCAGCTTCTTGAGGTTTGGCGCAGGCTGAAAAAAAGCAAAGTGGCAATTGTAGGGCTGGTCATTTTGATCTTTCTGATCTTTATCGCGGTCTTTGCCGATCTTTTGGTAGATTACAATGTGGCGATTAAGCAGGATTTGGTTCATAAGCTCCAGGGCCCTTCGGCGGAGCATTGGCTTGGCACTGATTCCTTCGGCCGCGATATTCTGGCCAGAATTATCCATGGCAGCCGGATTTCTCTGAGCATCGGATTTATCGCTGTGATTATCTCCCTGATTGTGGGAGGGGCCATCGGATCCATCGCCGGTTATTACGGGGGAAAGCTGGACATGATCGTCATGCGTTTCATCGATGTCTTGATGTCGATCCCGTCCATGCTGATGTGCATCTGTGTGGTGACAGTCCTGGGGCCCGGCATGTCCAATCTGATGGTTGCCGTTACCATCAGCTATGTGGCTACCTTCTGCGTCATCGTCCGTTCCTCCATACTGACGATTAAAAATTCCGACTATATCGAGGCGGCAAGGGCCACGGGAGTGGGAACCTTCCGTATCATCTTGAAGCATATTATTCCAAATACAATGGGCCCCATCATGGTGCAGGCCACCTTGAGCATCGGCAGCGTGATCCTTTCCGCCGCAGGCCTGAGTTTCGTGGGACTCGGCGTTATGCCGCCGACGCCGGAGTGGGGAGCCATTCTGACCGAGGGCAAGGAATTCATCCGCACGGCGCCCCATATCGTACTTTTCCCCGGCATTGCTATTATGCTGGCTGTGATGTCGCTGAACTTTTTGGGCGACGGACTTCGGGATGCCCTGGATCCCAGACTGAAACAGTAAGGGGGAAGAAAGATGGAAGACAATAAGAAGACACTGTTGGAGATAGAAGATCTGGATGTAATCTATCAGACGGATCTGGAAACGGTTCACGCGGTCAACGGAATCAGCTTTTCCATGAAGCAGGGCGAAACCCTGGGACTGGTCGGGGAGACCGGAGCAGGAAAATCCACAACGGCTCTCAGTATCCTCCGGCTTCTGGCGGAAAACACCGGGAAGATCCGGAAAGGAAAGATCCTTTTTAACGGAGAGAACATCCTGGATATGAATAAGCTGGAGCTCCAGTGTCTGAGGGGAGAAAAGATCTCCATGATTTTTCAGGACCCGATGACCAGCTTGAACCCGGTGCTCACCGTGGGCAAGCAGATTGCAGAAGTACTGGAGCTGCACAATCAAAAACATCTAAGCGCCCATCAGATTGAAGAGCGGGTGGATGAAATGCTGCGCCTGGTGGGAATTTCATCGGAGAGAAAGCATGACTATCCCCATCAGTTCTCCGGCGGGATGAAACAGCGGGTGGTAATCGCCATTGCCCTGGCTTGCCAGCCTCAGCTTTTGATCGCGGACGAACCCACCACGGCCCTGGATGTCACGATCCAGGCCCAGGTCATCGATATGATGGAGAAATTGAAATCTCAGCTGAACACCTCCATGATTTTGATCACCCATGATCTGGGGATCGTGGCGGAGATCTGCGACAATGTAGCAATCATGTACGCCGGGGAAATCATTGAGAGGGGGACCGTGTATGACATCTTTGAAAATGAGGATCACCACCCTTACACGGAGGGCCTGTTCGGTTCCATCCCCCGCCTGGACGACGAGACGGACCGTCTGAAGCCCATCAAAGGGCTGATGCCGGATCCCACCAGGCTTCCGGAGGGGTGCAAATTCTCCCCCCGGTGTCCCAAGTGCATGGAGATCTGCAAAAAGGAGCAGCCTCCGGCCTGCCGGAAGGGCACCCATGAGATCTGCTGTCACCTTTACCGGAAGAATGACGAGAAGTAGGGGAGGAAAAACGTATGGATACGCAAGTTCCGCTGATTGAGACGAGAAAGCTGAAAAAATATTTTAAGACAGGAAAAGGAATGCTGCACGCGGTGGACGACATCGACATGCAGATACAAAAAGGTTCGACGCTGGGCGTGGTCGGGGAATCCGGCTGCGGAAAGTCAACCCTGGGCCGCGTTGTGCTGGGCCTGATCAATGCCACCGGTGGGGAAATCTATTATAAAGGCAAGGATACGGTCAAGTACAGCAGCAGAGAACAGAAAAGCCTGCGGAAGGAAATGCAGATCATCTTCCAGGACCCTTACGCTTCTTTAAACCCTAGGATGTCCGTCAGCGAGATTATCGCGGAGCCCATCCGGGTGAACCATATCCTTCACGGCAAGAAGGAGATCGATCAGAGAGTCAAAGAACTGATGGAAACCGTGGGAATCGCAAGGCGTCTGGCTTACGCCTACCCCCACGAGCTGGACGGAGGAAGACGCCAGCGGGTGGGCATCGCCAGGGCGCTTTCGGTGAATCCGGAATTCATCGTCTGCGATGAGCCGGTATCTGCCCTGGACGTCTCCATCCAGGCGCAGATTTTAAATCTGATGATGGATTTTCAGGACGATTTGGGGCTGACCTATATGTTCATCACCCATGATTTGTCCGTGGTCAAACATATCAGCGACGAGATCATGGTCATGTATCTGGGACAGTGCGTGGAGCGGGCGCCCAGCCGGGAACTCTTTGAGAATCCCAGGCACCCTTATACCGAGGCACTTTTGAAGGCTGTGCCCATCCCCAGCCTGAAAAACAGAGGAAAGCCCAGGGAGATCCTGAAAGGCGAGGTGGTCAGCCCCATCGATCCCGCGCCGGGCTGCCGGTTTGCGCCGCGGTGCCGTTACGCCACGGAGCAGTGCAAGGCCCCGCTGGAATTCCGGGAAGTGTCCGACCGGCACTTTGTAGCATGCAGACTGACCGAATCATAGAAGAGGAGAATAAGAAATGTTGAAGACCAACCGTGAAAAATTAGTAAAGCTTTCAGTCCAGGGAAAGATCCATCATCCTCTGGGGGGCAGCGCGAGGATTACCTCGGAGGGAACCGTGGTGGCGCTTCCGGCCATCGGCGGTATCACCTATAATGTAAAGGTGGGAGACCGGGTGTTCGGACTGGTCAGCGACCACATCGAGCCCGGCGTGTCGATCAAGAATCCGGACCCGTCGGAGAGCGACGCTTTGAATGTGTTTACTTGTATCGGAAATAAGGCCCGCGTCGTCAGCGGAAAGGCAGAGGGCGCGGTCGGAACCGTGACCGGAATCCACGGCGGCTGCGAGCATGTGATCATCTATTTCCCGGATGAGGTGCTGGAAAAATTAAAAATCAACGACGAGATTCTGGTAGAATCCTGCGGACAGGGTATGAAAATCGAGGGTTGTGAGGAGATCATCGTCCAGAATCTGGATCCGGATCTTCTGGAGCACATGGACGTTCAGGTCACGGAGAACGGCGGGCTGACCGTTCCGGTGGCGGGGATTATTCCCTCCTACCTGATGGGATCCGGCCTGGGCGCTTCCCACAGCTATTCCGGTGACTATGACCTGATGACCTCCGACTGGGCCGCCATTGAGGAAAACCATCTGGAGAACCTACGGTTTGGGGATATCGTCCTGATCGAGGACAGCGACAACACTTTCGGGAGAGGATACCTAAAAGGCGCCAGAGCGATCGGCATCGTGATCCACGGGGACTGCATCGCTCACGGCCACGGCCCTGGAATCACCACCGTGCTGGTGACGAAAAAACCGATCATTGAAGGCCGGCTCAGCGAGAAGGCCAACATTGCAGATTTTGTTTTGAGCAGAGAATATTAAAAAATCCGGGGCTCCGCCGCAGGGCGGGCAGCCCCAATCAGAAAACAGGAGTGAGACAGATGAGCTTAATGCAATTATCATCGCAGGTAACTTTTTTGTACTTTACGGATATGGAGAAGGCGACCAAATTTTTTGATGAGGTCCTGCAGCTGGAAAAGGTGTATGATCCCGGATGGTCCACGGTTTGGAGAACCGGTGAGCACGCCTTTGTCGGAGCCGTGAAAGCGGACGAGGGTTCCATCCAGGTCAAAGAGCGGGGCGGCGTGCTGGTCAGCCTGACCGTGCACAATATCGAGGAAGTGCGGGAGCATCTTTTGCCTCTGATTCCGGATGTGTCGGAGATCAAGCAGGTCAAGGAGCTGGCATTAAAGTCCTTCTTCCTGACCGGACCGGAGGGGTATCCCTTCGAGATCCAGCAATTCACCTCCGGCGAACTGAATCAGCTCTTTTAAGGGGGAACATGGATAAGAAAATTTATCGGCAATTTGCCCGCGTGCTGGTGGAGGTCGGCGCCAATTTGCAGCCGGGGGAGACGGCTGTGATTCAGGCGCCGCCGGACCAGTACCTGCTGGTCCGGGAGATCGCTCAGGTCTGTTACCAGATGGGGGCCCGGTATGTGAAGGCGGAATATGAGGACGACGCACTGGGATTGATCCGGGCGGAGTACGCGAAAGCAGAAAACTTGAGCGGATATCCCCAGTGGCTTGCCGATTACAGGAAGGCCTACGGGGAAGACAACATCTGCGTGATCAGCCTTTCCGCCCCTTGCTTTGATGCCATCCCGCCCTCCCTGAGCCAAAAGCTTAGGGAGGTGCAGGAGGGAGAGAGAAGGTGCGGGGAGGGATTTACGGAAGCCATTTCCGATGGGACCGTGAGCCTGGTCAAGACCGTGGTTCCCAACCTCTCCTGGGCCAAAGCCGTCTATCCCGGCCTTGACGGGGAGGAAGCTCTCGCAAAGCTCTGGGAAAGTTTCCTTCGTATCTGCCGGCTGGATCAGGAGGATCCGGTGAAGGCTTGGCGGAAGCATCAAAAAAATCTAGCGGACAAAAAGAAGATTTTGAACGGGTTGGGCCTGAAAATGCTCCACCTAAAGGGCGGGCAGACAGATCTTAAGGTCGGGCTGGTTCGGGGCGGACGCTGGATCGGCGGATGCGCCTACAACCAGAAAAACGGGCTGGAATACGTTCCCAATATCCCGACGGAGGAGATTTTCTTCGTGCCGGACAAATATCAGGTCAATGGGCGCGTGGCTTCCACTGTCCCGCTGAATTACAAGGGACGCCTGATTGAAGGGATTGTCCTGGATGTGGAGAACGGTAAGGTGACAGGGCACTCCGCCGCGCAGGGGGAGGAGCTCCTTTCCTCCATCCTGGAGACGGACGAAGGGTCCTGCTATTTCGGGGAAGTATCTCTGGTATCAGTCCGTTCCCCGATCTACCGGACCGGAACCGTGTTCTACAATACGCTGCTGGACGAGAACGCAGTCTGCCACATGGCTCTCGGAAAGGGGACGCCTGGTATTTTGGAAAACGGATACGAGCTGTCCCGAAAGGATCAGGAGGCGGCGGGAATCAATTTCAGCAAAATTCATGTGGATTTCATGATTGGATCCCCCGAACTGGATGTGGACGGCTTGACGGAGACGGGAGAGAACATTGCAATCTTCCGCGCAGGAGACTGGGTCATCTGAGTCCGGAGGATCGAGCGAAAACGAGGCAAGGAGGAGAACATGGGGGAACAAATTTGGGACAGACATCTGAAACATTTTATAGACGGTTTGGCGGAGAGCGGAATTGCAGTCTTTTTTTCGGACCCTCAGTTCTTTGATTTCATGCAGCCGGCTTTTACCCCTTATCTGGATCGGAACTTTTATTACCTGACCGGTCTCACCCAACCGGGACTCTGCCTTTTGGCGGACAAGGAGAGCGGGGAGGCGGTCCTATACGCATCGGATGAGGGGGCCGGGCTGCCGGAGGGCAGCCGGTACCGGGAGAACTGCCGTCCTCTTCAAGCACTGACGCAGGATGTGGCTTCGCGGATGGACCGTACAGGGGCCACGGCCTGGTTTTTTACCTATGAGGATTCCCCTTTAAAGGAAAAAAATAAGTATGGGGAGATGGCGGCTAAGATTGCAGAGCGCAGCGGACCGGAGGCGCTGAAAAATTCTTTCTCTCTCTTGGCGCGTCTGCGGCAGAAAAAGGAGCCCTGGGAACTTCAGGAAATCCGTACGGCCATCCGGTACACCAAGGAGGCCTTGGACTTTACAGCCCAGGGGCTGAGGGAGGGGATCTGGGAGTACGAAGCCCTGGCGGATTATGACTACCATCTGGCAAAAAACCAACGGGCCCTCAGTTTTCAGATGGCTGCCTCCGGGCCGAACGCGCTGCAGCCCCACTATCTGGAATCCGGAAGAAGAGCAGAGCAGGGGGAGATGATGCTGTTTGACCTGGGAGCACTCAGCCATTGCTACACCAGCGATATTTCGCGGACCTACCCGGTTGGCGGACGGTTTACCGAAAGGCAGAAGGAGCTGTACCGGTTTGTGCTGGAGGCACAGCAGTTAGCTTATGAGATGCTGCGGCCGGGAATCCGCTACCGCCAGATCGACGAGGCGGTCTGCGCCTACTACGGAGATGCTCTGAAGGCGGCCGGACTGATCAGCGGCCGGGAGGAAGTGGGGCGGTATTACACCCATGGCATCGGGCATCCTCTGGGCCTTTATGTCCACGATCCGGGAAGCATGGAGGATTTGGTGGTGGAGGGCGGAGTCTATACCCTGGAGCCGGGGCTTTACATTCCGGAGGAAGGGATCGGAATCCGGGTGGAGGACGATTACCTGGTGACGGCGAATGGAGCGGAAAATCTCTCCGCGGATATCGAAAAGCAGATTGTGGAATTGGAAAACATGGTGGGAAGCCGGTGCCGGAAATTGGGCTAGAAGAAGGTGGAGCCGATTGAAAAAGCGTCACAGTGCGATTGATTTGACCAAAGGTCCGGAACTGCGGGTTATTCTGTCCTTTTCCGTTCCGTTATTGATTGGAAATCTATTTCAACAGATGTATAATGTGGTTGACAGCATTGTCGTGGGAAATTATGTGGGTTCTCAGGCGCTGGCGGCTGTTGGGTTATGTTTTCCAATCATCGTGACAATTCTCTCCTTAATTATGGGAATTGGGACCGGAACCAGCGTGGTGGTATCCAACTATTGCGGGGCGGGAGATCAAGAACGGGTGGAGAGGACGATCAAAACCTCTTACTGGATTGTATTTCTGGGGTGCATTCCCATCAGCATTCTGGGGGTATTGGGAGCGGAGACAATCCTAAAGCTCATTCAAGTCCCGGAGGATATTCTGCCGGATGCCGCGCGCTACCTGCAAATTTATTTCTTGGCCTCTTTTGCCAATCTCGGCTATGGGATCAATGACGGGATCCTGCGGGGATTGGGGGACAGCCGTTCCTCCCTTCGGTTTGTGATGGTGGCTTGTTTCATGAATGTGGCTCTGGATTTGCTTTTTGTCCTGCGGTTTAATCTGGCGGTGGTAGGTGTGGCGGTTGCGACCGTGACAGCCCAGACGGCCGCCTGGATTTGGAGTACGGTCTACATCCGGAGGCACTATCTCCTCGCCAGGAGAAAGAAGGGAAATCTCCGGCCGGATTCGGCGATTGCAGGCCAGATTTGCCGGATTGGGATTCCCGCAGGGATCCAGCATATGTTCTTTTCCTTTGGAGCCATTGTGACCCAGGCCATGATCAACGGGTGCGGATCCTCTTTTATCGCGGGCTTTAACGCGGCCAGCAAGATTGATTCCTTTGCCTTTCTTCCGATTCTGAGCTTTTCTACGGCAACGACATCTTTTGTCGGACAGAATCTGGGGGCAAAGCGCTGGGACCGGATCCGGCGAGGCGCGGTTTCCGCATTAAAACTGGCGCTCGGACTGGATGTGATTCTTGTAGGGGTTATCCTATGTTTTGGCTCCCTCTTGCTGGGGCTGTTTAACCAGGAGGCGGATGTGATTCATGCAGGGCTCGGATACCTGTACCGCATCATGCCCTTTTACCTGATTTACACTGTCATTTCTATGATGTATGCGGTGCTGCGGGGACTGGGGGACAGTATGATTCCCATGGGAATTATGATCGCCGCGCTGTGGCTGGGAAGAGTGCCGGCCGCTTATCTGCTGCTTCATTATTTTGGAGAGAACAACCTGTTTTTCTGTTATGGAATCGGCTGGCTGATTGAAATCGGGCTCCTGAGTATTTACTATCGCTCCGGCCGGTGGAAGCGGTTTCTTCGGTAAAACGGGATCAGAATAAAAGACGGAAGCGGCGTCCTCTTTCATGTAGGAAGCCGCAAAAGCAGAGAATTCAAAAATGGGGAGGGGTACGATTCATGAAGCTTACGTCGCAGACTACTTTTCTGTATGTGGATGATATGCAGGAAGCACGTCGTTTTTTTGACGATATCATGGGATTCGAGGTGGTGTATGATCCGATCTGGGCCTGTGTTTGGAGAACGGGAGAAAATTCCTTTCTGGGAGTGGTGGACAACAAGAGCCAGCGGGGACTGATCCAGGATCGGGATAAAGGCGGCGTTCTGGTCAGCTTCACCGTAAGGGATATCGAGGATACCTATCTGTACATGGGACAGCAGAGCTGTATCCCTTACCTATCCCCCATTCGTTTTGTGGAAGATATTGGATTGAAATCCTTTGTGTTTCAGGGGCCGGAAGGATATCTGTTTGAGGTGCAGGAATTCACCAACGTAGAATTGCAGAATTTGTTTTAAATTCAGAGGGATTTCCGATGAGAGAACAAGGTGTGCCTCCATAGCGGAGCGTAAATAAAAAAGGATCCTGTTTGCTCAGGATCCTTTTTAAGCTTATAGGATTCATGGAAGATCTCTAATTAGAGAAAAACGGTATTTAAGGCCGGTAATTGGTTTTGCAGACGCCGTGGTGCAGAAATATAATTGCCGTGCCGATGTCAAAGACAGGGAGGGCAAACTGCTTAGAAATCTCGTAGCCGTAGGTGGCCAGGTTGCTGCATTCCAGAAGCAGCGCTCCGATTTTAGGACCGCGGGACAGGAGACGTTCCACTGCGTGCAGTACATCTTGTTTCATGAGGTCATAGTCGTGGGGACCGCTCCCCTCCAGGATCGCCTGCCGGAAGTGAGGTTCCTCCTCCATGCCCTGGATTACCAGGCCTTCCATGCGTCCGGCGCCGGCAGCGATCAGATGAGAATATCCCAGCAGTTGGGAATGCCCGGTCAGGATGCCGATGGATTGGTCTTTTCCGGTGATCTGCCGCAGGAGGGGAAGGAGAATCAGGCTGGAGGAGATTACGGGAATGCCCGCCTGATCCGCCAGCTCCCGCTGATACAGGGACATTAGGCCGCAGTCGCCTGCGATGGCTGCTGCGCCTTGCCGGACCAAATCCTTTGCCGCCCGGCACAGCTCTTCGCAAATGGCGGGCGAGCCTTCAATCAGATCCCGGTAGCTTCCTGAGACAGTCCCAAAGAGGACGGGAAAGGGGAAGGATCCGGGAAGTCCCGGATCCCCCAACCTCCGTTCCCCGGCGCTCTCAAAAAGGAGAACCCCGATGGCGGGGGAAGTTTCCCTTACCATTTTTTCTGATAATCCGGCTGGCGGCCGATCTCGGCAATCAACTCCTTCATGCCGGCGATCATGCGGTCGATATCTTCCTTGTTGTTAAAATACTGGCAGGAAATCCGGAAGCCGCCGACATAATCCGTGAAGCGCTGTGCGATGAAAATCTTGCGGGCGTGGAGCTGCTTTAAGATCCAGCGCTCGGTCTCCAGGTCCTCATACAGCCGGGCGATCACGATACTAGAACGGTGGTCCGGGTCTCTGTGGGTGATCAGAGTCCCCCCCAGCTTCTCGATTTCATCCATGCAGTAGGTGCTGATGTCAAAGATATGGGCTTCGATGTTCTCCACGCCCAGTTCATTGACCAGCCCTAAGGTTTCGCCAAGGGCGATGGCTCCGGGGTAGTTGGAGGTTCCGCCGATCTCGAATTTCCGCGCAGTCATCTCATACTCCCAGTTATTGACAGAGGGCGCCGCCGGGTTTTCCCAGTAAGCTCCCCATCCGCCTTCCGGCACCTTGGTGTTCAGGTAGCCCTGATAGACAGCCTTTAATTTGGGGAGGGTCTCCTTATTGATGTACAGAATTCCGGCTCCAAAAGGAGAATTCAGCCATTTGTGGCCGCCGGCGGTCATGACATCCACGTGGAAGGTCTTGGTGTCCAGTTTGGATACGCCCATCTGCTGCACGGCGTCCACAACCAGATAAATGCCGCGGGCCTTGCACATGTCGCCGATCTCCTTCAGATCCATCTTCCAGCCGTTGCACCATTCCACGGAGGAGATAACCAGGATTCGGGTGCGGTCGTCGCAGAGAGCCTCAAAGTCTTTGGCCTCGAAACGGCTGTCCTTGGTCTTGGCCACCCGGATTTCAATGTCTCGGTCGTTGCGGATGGCGCACCAGGGCAGGGCTACCTGGATGAATTCCAGATTGGTGGTGATGATGTTGTCGCCGTCTGTCAGCTCGATGCCGGCCGCGGCAATGTTGAGTCCGTGGGAGGTGCTCTCCACAATGGCGATCTCTTCCGGGTCGGCGTTCAGAAGTTTGCACGCCTCTTCGTAGGCCTTATGCCTCTTCGCGTCCATGGCGATGTGGTGGGCGCTGGAGTTTTCTTCATCCTGGCGGGCGGTGAAATCGGCAAAATCCTTTAAGGCCCGGACGGTTCGCTGGGGGGCAAAGCTGACGCAGGCGGCGTCCAGAAAGGTCATGGTTTCCAGAACCGGCCATTCTTCTTTGCGAAGCTGTTCCCAATTGATGTTCATGTGTTTTTCCTCCTGTAAGAAAATACATATCTCCGGGGCATGCACACCTCGGAGGAGTCGTGCAAGGGTTTCGCCCTTGAAGTTCCTGATACTGACATGGTAACAGTTTTGAAAAAAGGATTCTGTTAAGTACTTTACACTTTCAAAATTTTTGGGATAACAGAGGGGTAGGATATGTTTATGGAAGAATTGTCTCCGTGGATTTCCGCGGAGCTCGGACAATGGGATTCCTTTCTGGAGGGCCAAGTTCCCCGGATGTTGAAAAAAAATACCGTACTGTTTCAGCAGGCGGATCCGTCCTGCTTTGTCTATGTGGTGAAATCTGGCCGGATCCGTATCACCTCTTTCGAGGGGGACGGCAATGAGAAACAGTTGTTTATCGCGGAGAAAGGCGCCATGTTCGGGGAGTCTTCCTGCCTGATGGGACTTCCCCGTCCGGCGGCGGCGGTGGCTATTGTGGATTCTCAGGTGTATGCGGCTCCCTACGAGAGGCTGGAGGAGGCCATGCGCCGGGACTTTGAGCTGTGCCGCCGGGTGATGCAGATGATCAGCCGGAAAAATATGGTGCTGCTGCACCAGGTGATGGAACTCTCCCTGGCGGATGCGTTCCAGCGCATTGCCCAGGTGCTGGTGAACCTGAGCCGGCAGTACGGCGCCCCGGAAAGGGAGGGAATCCGGATTAACATTCGTTTTACCCACCAGGACGTAGCCAATCTAATCCACGCCAGCCGCGTGACGGTCAGCAACGTGTTTCAGGTTCTGATGGGGGAAGGAATTTTGAAAAAGTGCGAAGGACGGTTCTGGGTGGTTCGGCCGGAACGGCTCCAGGAGCTGGCGGAGGGCTGGTCCATCGGAACCTCCTCCCCAGCTAAGAAATAAATGGCATAGAAAAAAAGAACAATTTCCGGTAATTGAAAAACACCATTTTGTCTCGGACGGGATATCAATCATGGATTGGATTGGAGACAGCGGTGTAGGATAGAGGAAAGCTCTCCGTTGGGCGCGGGCCAGGGGGGCGACCAGAGAGGGATTTCGAAAAAACAAAAAGAGGCAGAATGGGTTCTTTAAGGATCCATTCTGCCTCTTTTTAAAACAATGAATATAGGAAGGATTTACCGGAAGACAAAGAAAAAGAAAGAAAAAACGGCATAGATAACAGCAGGATCACATGGGCCGCTTTTTCTCTGTGGGGACGGTTTCTCTTCCCACTTTCTGGGTGGCCATGCTGCTCCAGCTCTTGTTCTACAGCCTCTTAAAACTGCTTCCCATCGGAGGGCGGCTCAGTATGGACGTGCAGCTTTTTGAACAGATCCCCCATGTCACCGGCTTCCTGCTGCTGGAGGATTTGAAGAAGAAATTTAAGATGACTTATATCTTGATTTCCCATGACCTCAGCGTCGTCAATTATATGTCGGATAAAATTGCCGTTATGTACCTGGGGAAATTGATGGAATGCGGACCGTCGAAAGAGATTTTTGAAAAGCCGGTCCACCCCTATACGAAAGCCCTGTTCGGCTCGATTCCGGACATCCATACCAAAAGCCTGGAGGATATCACCACCTTGGAGGGGAATGTCCCAAGCCCCATCCATCCGCCCTCCGGCTGCTATTTCCACACCCGCTGCCCCATGGCGCGGGAGAGGTGCGGCAAGGAAACGCCGGCTTTGCAGGATATCTGCCTGAATCCTCCCTGCGGTGTGCTTTCCGCCCCGATCACCCTGACGATCGAGAACGGGTATGTCAAGAAAGTAGCCGGGGGAAGCCAGGCCAAGCAGTTTGAGAGCTGGCTGGCTCATTTTAATGATCCCTTGATGTACCGGATGGCCCATGTGTGTTACGGCCTTCATCCCAACGCCAAACTGACCGGCGTCTGCGTGGAGGACGAACGGATCTGGGGCTCCACCGAGTGGGGCATGGGCTATCTGCCCGTGGCGGACGCGCCGCCAACCGGAATCAACGCCGCCTCCCACTGCGACGGCATCACGTTAAATTCTTCCCTGTGGTTGGACGGCGTCCAGGTCTTGGATCAAGGCGAGATCGTACATCCGGAGCTGGTGGAGATGGCGAAGAAGCTGAAAGGATAAAAAGGCGAAAGGATAAGAAACGCAGGGGAACCTGGGAACACGCGCTCTTCCTCCGCCAAAACGGCCGGCACGGCAAAAAAAATTGCCGTCCGGTAACGCGGCGGCGGAAGAGTCTTTTCCCCGTAAGAAAATAGCTGGATAGGCAAAAAAAGAGCGGCTGTTCAAAATAAGAACCGGCCGGAAAGGCCCCGATGGATCTGGAATACCAGCTTTCCCTGCCGGTCATCGACGTAGCCCTGGCCGCCCTGTTTGAGGCCGTCCACCAGATAACGGTCAAAGAGCGCTGCGGGTGGTCCGTCAGCAAAGCTCAAAGTTACAAAGCGCCTCCCAAAGGTCAGCTCCGCCGGTGGGATCTGGAAGAATTCTATCATTTGGAAGGACTATTCTAATCCAGGAACTTCCTTCCATTATTGATTCAGCAGTTTGGTCAGATCTTCGACAGAAGCCCCCATTTTTACGGATGTTTCTTCCATTGTCATTCCTGAATTTAAGAAACGGTGGATCACCATTTTCATATCTTCCCCGACTTCTATGATATGTCCGTCTAAATCATAAAACCGGACGACGCGCTGCCCCCAGTCATGCTCCACCACGTCCCCTAAAAACTCGAGATCCGGGTACTTTTTGAGCTTCTCTAAGAATCCGTCAAAGTCCGGTTCTTCAAAGCAGATCTCCATATTATTGGATTTCTTCCCGATTCGTTCTTTCGGCAAATGGACAAGCCAGTCAAAATCCTGCTGCAAAGCCAATCCGCAAGTAAACGAAATATTTCTGCCGTAATCCTGAAATAGTTCCAGGCCGAACAGATCCTCATAAAACTTCCGCGCAGCCGTAATATCCGCCACGGAAAGCAAAGCGCAAGTGTATTTCATATAAAACTCCTTTCCAAAGCTCTAATCGTTATATAGCCTGCTGTATTGTTTCGGGGTGACTCTGGCATATTTTTTAAAGAAATTGGTGAAATGACTCTGGCTGCTGAACCCTAGCTGATATGTGATATCAGCTAGTTCCGCCCCTTCTTTTAACAACCGTTTCGCCTCCGTCATCTTGACACATTCGATAAAGCGATAAGGCGAGATTCCCTTTTCACGTGTAAACGTCCGCAGAAAGTGATACTTACTAAGCCCCGTAAGATCGCTCAAATCCTGTAATGCAATGCGGCCGGCATAGTTCAGTTCAATGTAGCCGCAGGCTCGCTTTATGAGAGAAGAGGCGTCCGGCGATTCCTCTTTTCCCGGTTTCGAGCAGTCCGGCACCAAATCTCCGATGATCAGATAAAGCAATTCCTCTTTCTGAAATTGATCGCAGGAGCCGCTGGTAATCAGGGCGGTCAATTCCGTCATCTGCAAAACCAGATCGCTCTGGTAAAGGACTTGCGGCTCAAAATACGGACAAAAATCATGTCCAATACACTCTCGGATCAACTCTTTCATCCGTTCTGCCGTAATGTGAAGACACCGAAAATCCAAAATCTCCTTTTCCAGCTCGAAACAAGCGTGATTGTCGAGGGGATTAAAAAGGAGCATATCATTCTTTGCCACCACATATTCCTTATTTTGACAGACCACCCGCCTGCTGCCGCCGGAAAGGAACCCCAATTCATAATAATCATGAAAATGGTTTGGCAGCTGCTCAATCTCTCCCATAAGCGTCAGCACTTCAAGATCCAGCTGCCGGTCAAATACAATATTCCCCGTTGAAACCTCCATCATACCCACCCCACTGTGCCATCACCGCCAATACTATTATAAAGAAGAAAAAGAAAGAAATCTTGCAAAATATTGCGCTCCGCATATCATACGATCACCATTTTTGGAGTTGGCAGAAGGTGCTGAGGAATAGGAGCGGCCGCAATTTTATTCGAAGGGACGGCTGTTCTTTGCGTGATAAATTTCCAGAACCCGATCCTCAAAATGGACCATGGATCCCTTGTTCAGCTGATAATCAAACGGGATGATCCTCCCACCGTTAGAACGGTATTCCGCAATCAAAGCCGAAGCATCCGGGTAGTCGGAGGGAGAGTAGGCGGGAGGGACCATCAGGACATCAGTGTCATGCAGGCCCTTAGCCATCTCCGCCAGATTGTTTTCCCCAACATAGGTCCTTATTTGTTCCAGATTGTCGAAATTTTCCAGGACTTCCAGCATGATGTCCAGGAAAGTCTGACTGCCGCTCCAGAGAGAAACATGGCAGTTCGAGGGAATCTTTACGATCTCAATCACGCTGTCTAATTTTAGATCCAGCATTACTTTTTCCAGATGATCCACCCGTGCGGGAACAGAAAAAGCAACCTCATCATAGTGCTTGGAGGTGGTGACGATCAGGTCGGCGTTCTCCTCCACCTGCCGGGGATTGCGCCGGAAATCCTGTAAAACCATGGTGTCCAGCACGATCCCCCTCATGTTTTTTAACTGAAGCCGGATCGAGGAAAGGCATTCTTCGCAGCAGTCAATCCATCCCACCCGTACCTTGGCGTTGTCGTGGAGGAACTCTTCCAGAACCTGGGAGAAAATTTGTCCGCACTCCGGCGGAGTGATGCCGAGGGCTCTCATCTGCTCGATGGCTCGCTGGAAGGTCTCACGGGCCACGCGGCGCGATTCTTCCCGGTTATATTTAGCCACAAAGGAACCACTTCCCTGGATTGTAATGATTTTTCCGGATTTTTGAAGCTCCCGGAAGGCCGTTTTGATTGTTCCGCGGGACAGGCCGGTTTCCTCTTCCAGCATACGCTCGGTGGGCAATTTATCCCCGGGCTTTAGCGTCCCGGAAAGAATCTGCTCTTCAATTTGTTCGCTCAGCTGCTTATAGGCCGCTGTCTTACAGGATTTGTCAATGGATAGATTCATAAGAAATTCCTCCTTGGCTGCAAAAATCAAATGGCTTGCTATCACTTTATCATGATAATGCAGCAGTGTCAAGAAGATAATATGTACCAAATAAAAAAGAACTAAACAAATTTGGGGCCTTTTCAATTATTTGATTTGGAAAAAAGGATAATACAGCGGGACACCAATTAATAAAATACCATTTATCTCAAATTGGTATATAAATAATGGTTAAATTTGTTGACATTAATATAAACCAATGATATGATAAAGAAAAAATAAGAAGAGTCAACATAGAATACGGAGGAAATGAAATATGGTACAGACAGGAATGGAGAGAAAGATCGTTAACCCGGCGGAAATTCATGAGATTCGGCTTTCCGGACAGGGTCTTACCGTTGAGATGGTGGTCGCCGCCGCCCGGTTTGGAGCCCATGTCACCATCGAAGAAAAGGCTGTCGCTGCGATGCAGGAATCCCGTCAGCTGGTGGAAGAGATTGTGGAAGGCGATACCCCGGTTTACGGGATCAACACCGGATTCGGTGAATTCAGCAAAGTGAGGATCGGCCACGACAGCATCGACCAGCTGCAAAAGAATTTGATCATGAGTCACAGCACGGCGACGGGCCAGCCGCTGAAAGAGGAGGTTGTCCGGGCCATGCTGCTGCTGCGGGCCAACGCTCTTTGCAATGGTTTCTCCGGAATCCGCCCCCAGGTGGTACAGCTCCTGGTGGATATGCTGAATGCCAGGGTCCATCCGGTTGTGCCGGAAAAAGGCTCCCTCGGCGCCAGCGGCGATCTGGCTCCTCTTGCCCATATGGTTCTTCCGATGCTGGGCATGGGGGAGGCGGTCTATCAGGGAGAGCGGATGTCCGGCGCTGCTGCGATGGAAAAAGCCGGATTAACCCCGGTATCGCTGAAAGCAAAAGAAGGTCTGGCCCTGATCAATGGAACCCAGGTGCTGACCTCCATCGGAACCCTGGCTTTCTATGATACCCTTCAGGCCGCACGTATGGCGGATATCGCCGTGTCTCTTTCGATGGAGGCTTTGACGGCTCTACTCAATGCCTTTGATCCCAGAGTCCATGCCGTGCGCCCCCACCAGGGACAGAGTCTGGTGGCCGCCAATGTACGGACCATCACCAAGGACAGCCCGATCCTGGCGAAATCCCAGAACCTTCGGGTGCAGGACGCCTACGCGATCCGCTGTACCGGTCAGGTCCACGGCGCGGTTCGGGATACCTTGGATTTCATCCGCCGCACCATTGAGACAGAGCTGAATTCCGTCACCGATAATCCGATTTTGTTTACCGAGGAAGGCGATGTGATCTCCGGCGGAAACTTCCACGGCGAGCCGATGGCTTTTGCTTTTGACTTCCTTGGAATCGTCTGCTCCGAGCTTGCCAATATTTCAGAGCGCCGTTTGGAGCGCCTGGTGAATCCGGCTCTCAGCAACGGCCTTCCCGCTTTCCTGACCAACGAAGGCGGTGTGAATTCCGGTTTCATGATCGTCCAGTACAGCGCAGCCTCCATGGTATCGGAGAACAAGGTGCTGGCCCACCCGGCCAGTGTGGATTCGATTCCCAGCTCCGCCAACCAGGAAGACCATGTCAGCATGGGAACCACGGCGGCCAGAAAAGCGGCCCAGATCGTGGAAAACACGCTGTCTGTGATTGCAATGGAACTGATGGGAGCGGCCCAGGGGATTGACCTGAGAGGAGGAGAGCCTTCGCCGGTCAGCAAGAAAGTGTATGGGCGGATCCGTGAGAAGGTGGATTTCTGGGATCGTGACCGGGAGATGTGGCGCGACGTAGCCGCAATGAACGAGCTGGTGAGAGACGGAAGCCTGGTTGAGATCGTTTCTGAGCTCTGCCCGGAATTCCAGTAAATCATGATGACGAGTCCTTTTCCGGCGAGAGAAATCAAGCGCTGTTTCATGGGAGAATTTATATTTATTTTACAAAATCATAAGGGATTTGTTAAACACAAATCCGCGAAAGTATGTTACTATAATATTGCGATTAGCAAAGCGATACCTACCTATTATGTTGAATGACAGTACTCACAAGCAAAGAAGGGGAGCCATCCGGTTCCCCTTCTTTGCGTCTGAAAGAAATTGGTGGTTCCCAAAAAGTGGTTTTTCGTTTATAATAAAACAGTATGAAAAAGCGGCAAAACGGCCCGAAGATCCAACAGGATCTCCAGGGAGGCTTTGCCGTGGGAAAAATATTCGGAGAAGGAGGAACCGGAATGCGCGCATATGACTGGATCTTTTTTGACGCGGACGGTACGCTGCTGGATTTCGCGGCGGCAGAACAACACGGGCTGGAGCATACGTTCCGGCAGTTTGGCTACCCCTTTGACGAGACAATACGAAAGCGATATATGGAAATCAACCACGGTCTCTGGAAGGATTTCGAACGAGGGCGGATCACCAAAGACGACGTGCTGAATCAACGGTTTTCCCGGTTGTTTCAGGAAATTGGCGTCGTCCGCGGTGAAAATGACAAAGCCTTTGAAGAAGCCTATCAGAATGCGCTGGCAAATGGAGCGGATGTGACGGAAGGGGCGGAGGAAGTGCTTTCCTATTTGAAGGGGAAATACTCTCTTTATGTGGCGACCAACGGAGTTGCCTCCACCCAGTACAGACGTCTGGAACTGTCCGGATTGAAGCGCTATTTTGACGGGATTTTTGTGTCGGAGGAAATCGGCTTTCAGAAACCGCAGAAAGAATATTTTTCTGCCTGCTTCGCCCAGATTCCGGGGATCATCCCGGAACGGACGCTGATTATAGGGGACTCCCTGACCTCCGATATGGCGGGAGGGTTGGCCGCAGGAATTGCGACCTGCTGGTTCCATGGAGAAAATGAGAAAAATGAAGAGCAGCTTCCCATTACCATGGAGATCCGCCGCCTGACGGATTTAAAGCTGATTTTATAGCGGAGAGGCGGGACTGGCCGCCTCTCCGAAGAAGGGAGGCAACGATGGAGAAACAGGCCATGGAACTCTTGGAGCAGAGAAGATTCAGCGAGCTCCGGGAGCTTTTAAAAGAGATGGAACCCTTTGATATTGCGACTTTGCTGGAAGGTGTTCCGGAAGAAGAACTTCCTTTGATGTTTCGGATTCTGCCGAAGGAGCTGGCGGCAGACACTTTTGTGGAGATGGACTCCGATATGCAGGAGCTTTTGATTGCAAGCTTCAGCGACCGGGAGCTGAAGACGGTTATGGATCAGATCTATCTGGACGACACGGTGGATATTATCGAGGAGATGCCCGCCAATGTCGTCAAGAGAATTTTAAAGCACACGGAGCCGGAGCTTCGGATGCGGATCAACGGAATCCTCCAGTACCCGGAAGATTCGGCCGGTAGCCTGATGACGATCGAGTATGTGGACCTGCGGAAAGACATGACCGTTCTGGACGCATTCACGAGGATCCGCCGGACCGGCGTCAATAAGGAGACGATTTACACCTGCTACGTGGTGGACCAGAACCGGACGCTTCTTGGACTGGTCTCCGTAAAAACGCTGCTGCTGTCCAACTATGAGGATGTCATCGAGGACATCATGGAGACCAATGTCATCTATGCGACAACGCTGGAGGACCAGGAAGCGGTCGCGGAAACTTTTAAAAAATACGATTTGCTGGCGCTGCCGGTGGTGGACATGGAGCAGCGGCTGGTCGGGATCATCACCTTCGACGATATCATGGACGTTATGCAGGAGGAGGCCACGGAGGATATTGAAAAGATGGCCGCCATCATGCCCACCGATCGCCCTTATATGAAAACCGGCGTCTGGGAAACGTATAAGAAGAGGATCCCCTGGCTGATGTTTTTGATGATATCAGCGACATTTACGAGCACGATATTAAATCATTTTGAAGGGTCGCTGGCGGTGGTCCCTGCGCTGATCGCCTTCATCCCGATGCTGATGGACACCGGCGGGAATGCTGGCGGACAGGCTTCGGTCACGATTATCCGCGGACTTTCTCTGAATGAGATTGAATACAGTGATATGCCCGCGGTAGTCTGGAAGGAAATTCGGGTGGCGTTTTGCTGCGGGGCGACATTGTCGGTGGTGTGTTTCCTCAAAGTAATGCTGGTGGACCGGAAGGATGTCCTGACAGCCCTAGTCGTGGCGGTCACGGTCTTCGCGGCGGTCTGCGTGGCAAAGATGGTCGGCTGCACGCTGCCGGTTCTGGCGAAAAAGATCGGCTTTGACCCGGCGGTCATGGCGAGCCCGTTTATCACCACGATTGTGGATGCGGTGTCTCTGATGATCTATTTTGCGGTTGCTTCGGCTATCTTTCATTTATAGACGAATAAAAGAAAGAATCACTTTGGACCGGCAAGCTTCCGGTCCAAAGCGGTTCTTTTTTTCGTATTGGGAAAGTATGAGAGCTTCCCAGCAGGTGCTGCCTTCCCCGTCGGAGTTCAGGACATTGTTGATGCGTCATAATCGCCTAGGCCAGAAAGCGGATGCCGGTGTCGGGGAGCTGCCGGAAGATCTCCAGGGATTGTGTGAGGGCGCGGTCGATCTCCCTCGTATCAATGCCGATCAACCGGGGGAAAATGGAAAAGATCAGAGAGACGCCCTCCTGAATGTCGAGGGGGAGCCGGCCGGAGAGATATTCCCGGTAGAATTCGCGCCGCCCTCCAAAGTTGATGGCGATACAGGCTTTCAGCTGTTCATCGGAGACGGAGATCTGGTATTGATCCACATATTTCTGGGAGGTGTATTCCACGTACCGGCCGATCAGGCGGGCATTGGTGGAGGATTCCAGAATCTCGCCGTAGACCCGGCTGTTGCAGGGATCTTTCAGCAGAATATCATAATAGATCCGGTTATTCAGGGCATGGGCCAGAAGAATATCCTGTTCAATGCCCTGATCGGCATATTTTGTATAGAGAAACAGGTCAATGTTGTTACAAAAATCACTGTAAACGGTGCGAAGGATATCGTCTTTTTTTTGGAAATAATAGTGGACAAGGCTGACCGGATCCCCGCTTTTGGCGGCAATTTCCCGGATCGTGGTGTTGCGGTATCCTTTTTCGTAGAACAATTCCTTGGCATTTTTCAGCAGGATGTCTTTCCTGTATTCCCCTTTTGAGTACACGTTTTCCCCTCCTCCGAAATATCCCCTTTAGAATAGCACAGCTTACCTGAAAAAGAAACCGAAAAATACCGGTACGGGATTGACAGACAGCAGGCAGATGGTATAATAAAAAAAGAAAATTGATTATTTCTCTTAAAAATCAATTTCGAAGGGAGGCAGTGTATGTTGACAGCAAAAGAAAACTTGATGGAGCTGCTGAAAAAGGACGGACAGCCGGACCGGCTGCTGAAGCAATTTGAAGCTTTCGATGTCGTTTTAACGGACCCGATCAATCAGTTTTGCCGTGGAAACCGGAAGCGTGGCATGACCACCTACGACAAGTGGGGAACCTGCATTCTGTTTCCGGAGGATGCGCCGGGCCCGATGCCCCATGTGACGCCGGAGAACAAGGTTTGCCCCGATGTCACCGAATGGAGAGACACCGTGAAAGTCCCGGATCTGATTGCCAACTGCTCGGAGGGCTGGGAGCCTGCGGTAAAGCTGGCGGAGGAGATCCGTGAAAAGGGGCAGATTTCCATGGGCTTTATGGGAACCGGGATCTTCGAACAGTGCCATTATCTGATGGGCTTTGAGGATGCTCTGGTGAACCTTCTGGCTGAGCCGGATGACATGCACGAGCTGGTGGACGCCATTGCGGAATACCGCTTCACCTACGCGAAACTGCTGGTGGATCACCTGCATCCGGATGCGATCCTGTCCCATGACGACTGGGGTTCCAAGACCAGCCTGTTCATGAGCCCGGAAATTTGGCGGGAATATTTTAAAGAGCATTACCGCAGGATTTATGGATACATGAAGGACCATGGCGTTATCGTTATCCATCACGCGGATTCCTACTGCGAGCCGATTGTGGAGGATATGGCGGAGATCGGTATCGATATCTGGCAGGGCGTGCTTCCCTCCAACGATATCCCGGCGATTCAGAAAAAGCTTCAGGGACGCATGGTTTTGATGGGCGGCATCGATGCGGCCGTGGTGGACCGCGCTGATTCTACGGAGGAAGAGATCCGTGCGGAAGTGCGCCGCGCCTGCGAGTCCTATGGCCCCGGCGGCCACTTTATTCCGTGCCTGACCTATGGCTTGAAAGATTCCGGGATCTATCCCAACGTGGACGCCACCATCGAGGATGAGATCGACCGCTATAACCAGCAGAATGCAAAGGAATAACGGAGCTTAATCCTTGTTACTGTATAGGGCGCTTCAAAATGAAATTCTTCCTGAGACAAGGCGTGGATAGATGCGCCGGGAAACGGACCAGACGGAATTGGTTTCATTTTGCGGCGCCCTATCCTTTTTTGTTTTCTCTCTGGAAACAGAAGCGCTGGATCCCCCCCTCTGCTTATTCTTTCATGAATTTAAATACAAATAGACTTGACAGAACCCATCGCATATGTTATTCTATGAAAAAAAGTTAGTTAAAGCTAACCGGCGATAAAATTTATTCTTCTACGGTATATTTTTTTATACATTAGTTAGCTATAACTAACCAAAACTACCAATGGATCAGCCGGTACAAGATATAACAGAAAGGGTGAATGTATGAGCGTTGTGATTGTCGGAGGCAATGAAGGAATGGCCTGCCAATATGAAAGTATCTGCAAAGAGTATGGCTGTAAAGCCAAAGTGTTTACAAAAGAAAACGGTTCCCTGAAAAGAAAGCTGGGCTGTCCGGATCTTTTGATCCTGCTGACCAATACGGTCTCTCACAAGATGGTGATCAGCGCATCTCAGGAAGCAAAACGCAACCATGTTCCGATTGCCAGAGTCCATGGCAGCAGCGCCGCGGCTCTTCATTCCGTTTTAAAAGAACGCTGCGTTCTGGCCTAGAGGAGAAAAAACGTGTTGGAGGACTACTTGATTGAGTATTGCGCTCCTACGCTGGCATCGCTGAAAACGGCCAATCTGTTTAACTGCCGCTTTTATTCAGAAACGGAGCTGAACCGGCAGCTTGCCGTATGGAATGAAGCGTTGGGCCAAAAAGGGATCGCGCTTTTGACGCTTCACCGTGAGGAAAATAAGGCTCTGATTTATGTTTACCGGAAAAGCCGGTTGGAAGCGGATCTGAACAAGGAAGGCGTGGCTGATTTTCTGACCCGGTTTGGGTATGAGCGGCGCGGCCCGGACAGCGCTCTCGATTTCCTGAAAAAGCGGATCCGGGAGGAGAAAAACTTTCCCCACGAAATCGGGATTTTTTTGGGATATCCTCTGGGGGACGTCCTTGGTTTTATTCAGAATAAAGGAAAAAATTGCAAGTGCGCCGGCTGTTGGAAAGTCTACTGCGATGAATGCGAGGCAAAGAGGATGTTCGAAAAATTCGGAAAATGTAAGTCTGTCTATCGGAACCTTTGGAGCCAGGGCAGAAGCGTCTGGCAATTAACCGTGACGGCTTAAGAGATAGAAACACAATTATAATCTAAGAAAAGAGGGAATGACATGAGCAAGATTGCAGTTGTCTATTGGAGCGGAACCGGAAATACCGAGGCTATGGCGAAACTGGTGGCCGAGGGAGCGCGGGAAGCCGGTGCTGAGACCGAGATTTTTACCGCGGATGCGTTTGACGGAAAAATGCTGGATCAGTACGACGGAGCCGCCTTCGGCTGCCCTTCGATGGGCTCGGAGGAATTGGAAGACAGTGTATTCGAGCCGATGTTTGCAGGCTGCGAGCCGAAGTTGAAGGGAAAAAAGATTGCTCTGTTCGGCTCCTACGGCTGGGGAGACGGAGAGTGGATGAAAAACTGGGAGGAAACCTGTAAAAATGATGGGGCCGAGTTGGCCTGCGGCAGTGTTATCTGCCAGGAAACGCCGGATGAGGAGGCGGAAAACGCCTGCCGGGAACTGGGGAAGGCTTTGACCTGACTGAGGGGATAAAACGGTAAAAGAAACAAAAAACGCTGAACGGATGCAACATACAATCCTCCGTCTGCCGCTCCACATTGAGGCAGGCGGCAGGAAGATGCTCCTTTCAGCGTTTTTCTATTTTGATCTGAACTTATTTATCACCGGAGACACCGGATGAAGAAACCGCCTTGCCCGGCATTTCCTTTATTGCCCGCACATGGGCTTTAATCGCGTCAAAGCTTTCGGCGCTGATCACATGCTCGATCCGGCAGGCGTCCTCGGAGGCGATGGAAGGTTCCACGCCCAGAGCGGTCAGCCAGTCGGACAGGAGACGGTGACGCTCATATATTTTTTCCGCTATTTCCCTCCCTTTGTCCAGAAGAGTGATATAGCCGCCTGGATCCATTTCAATATACCCGTTCTCACGCAGGTTTTTCATGGCAACGCTGACGCTGGGCTTGGAGAATTCCAGTTCGTTGGCAATGTCGATGGAGCGGACGGCTCCGCTGCGCTGATGGAGAATCAAGATGGTTTCCAGATAGTTTTCTGCAGATTCCTGTATTTTCATGATTATGCACCGCCTTTCGGAATCCTTCGTTTCAATCGTATATGTTTCATGGTATGGCGTCTTCTCCCTCACGGCTTCCTTCAGGATATCCCGGAACAGATCGTCCGCATCGAAAAGAGCGGAATTCAGACTATTTTGTGAACATTATAGCATAGATCGGCCTGGAAGTTCAAGGGGAGAAAAAACACTTGACAACCGGGTTAGCTCATGCTAACATATAGATGGTTAGATTTCCCTAACCGCTTGTTTTGCTTTTGAAGTTAGCTGACACTTACTACACGGGCCAGCGAAGTAGAGTCGTTTTCAAAATCATAAGCGAGGAGAAAGATGATGCCATTAACGTTTGCTGATGTTGGAGAAGAAAATCAAATTCGGAAGATCGGGGGGAAGCCGGAGGTGCGCGCCCATCTGGAAAACCTTGGATTTGTAACCGGAGGCAGGGTTACAGTAATTTCCACCATGGGAGGAAATCTGATCGTCAATGTCAAGGATACCCGCGTGGCAATCAGTAAGGAGATGGCCGGCAAGATTATGATTTGATTGGGAGATAACCCAAGATTGATCCGGAAAAGACAGGCAATAATGTGGAAAGGAGCGTATGGGATGAAGACGCTGAAACAGGTAAAGATCGGCGATACGGCACGGGTCGTAAGGCTCCACGGCGAAGGAGCGGTGAAGCGCCGCATCATGGACATGGGGATCACCAGAGGGACGGAGGTGACGGTCCGCAAGGTGGCGCCTCTGGGTGATCCGGTGGAAGTGACGGTCCGCGGCTATGAGCTGTCGCTGCGAAAGGCAGATGCGGAGATGATTGAAGTCGGCGAATGAGAGGGGCGGAACGCCCCGCTTTTTCTGGCCTGGCGTTAGTCTGAACTAATCAAAGATCGAAAGGATAGGTAGGATGCCATGAAGATACGTATTGCCTTGGCAGGCAACCCGAACAGTGGTAAAACAACTTTGTTTAACGCGTTGACCGGTTCGAACCAGTTTGTCGGGAACTGGCCCGGCGTGACAGTGGAGAAGAAGGAAGGAAAACTGAAAAAACACGAGGATGTCGTGATCACGGACCTTCCGGGAATCTATTCCCTGTCCCCTTATACTCTGGAGGAGGTGGTCGCAAGAAATTATCTGATCGGGGAGCGGCCGGATGCGATCCTGAATATCATTGACGGGACGAACCTGGAACGCAACCTCTATCTGACCACGCAGCTGACCGAGCTGGGAATTCCGGTTGTGGTGGCGGTGAACATGATGGACCTTGTGCGAAAGAGCGGAGACCGGATCTATCCGGAAGAGCTGTCCCGTGAACTGGGCTGCCGGGTTGTGGAGATATCCGCTCTGAAAGGGACGGGAATCATGGAGGCGGCCGAGGCGGCTATCGAGGCTGCCAGCGGGCCAAAAACGATTCCGCAGCACAGCTTCAGCGGAGCGGTGGAACATGCGATCGCCCATATTGAGGAAGCTGCCGTTCATCAGATGCCGGCGGAACAGCAGCGCTGGTACGCAATTAAAATATTTGAACGTGACCAGAAGGTCCTGGAGCAGATGAAACTTCCAAAGGAAATCAGGGACCACATCGAGGAGGACAGAAAGGCGGCGGAAAAGGAGTTGGACGACGATGCGGAAAGCATCATTACCAATGAGCGCTATCTCTATATCGCCTCCATCATCAAGGGCTGTTATAAAAAGCAGCATACGGGACGGTTGTCCACCTCCGATAAAATTGACCGTGTCGTCACCAACCGCTGGCTGGCGTTGCCAATCTTCGCGGTGGTCATGTTTATCGTGTATTTTGTCTCGGTCTCCACGATTGGAACCTGGGCGACGGATTGGGCGAATGACGGCCTGTTTGGAGACGGCTGGCATTTACTGGGAATTGGTTCTTCCGATTATGAAGAGGCGGCGGACGCTTACACTGAGCCGGGGGCAATCGTGGAGGCTTTTGAGGCGGCTGCCGGGGAAGCGGGCCTGGATCCGGAAACAGCGACTGCCCTGACCGCAACGGCCGCCCTCTACGATGACGACGGCAATTTGGAAGAAGAGATACCGGTGGACTATCCTTCCTACATAGAAGCGGCAGCCATCGAGGAACCGGATCCCGCTGAATACGGGGTTTGGGTGCCGGGTATCCCAGTTCTGGTGGGAGACGGGCTTGCAGCAATCGGCTGCGCCGAATGGCTGGAAGGACTGATTCTGGACGGAATTGTGGCAGGCGTCGGAGCCGTGCTCGGATTTGTCCCGCAGATGCTGGTTCTTTTCCTGTTCCTTGCCTTTTTGGAATCCTGCGGTTATATGGCGCGGGTGGCGTTTGTCATGGATCGGATTTTCCGCAAGTTCGGACTGTCCGGAAAGTCCTTTATTCCGATGTTGATCGGCACAGGCTGCGGCGTGCCCGGCATCATGGCGTCCCGTACCATCGAGAATGACCGCGACCGGAAGATGACGATTATGACCACGACCTTTATCCCCTGCGGCGCAAAGCTGCCGATCATTGCACTGATCGCCGGAGCTTTGTTCGGAGGAGCCTGGTGGGTGGCCCCCAGCGCTTACTTTATCGGGATCGCCGCGATTATTATTTCCGGTATTATGCTGAAAAAGACACGGATGTTTGTCGGAGACCCGGCCCCGTTCGTCATGGAACTTCCGGCCTACCATTGGCCGACCGTCAGCAATGTGCTCCGCTCGATGTGGGAACGCGGCTGGTCCTTCATCAAAAAGGCCGGAACCATCATTTTACTGGCGACAATTCTGGTTTGGTTTACTTCGAATTTTGGCTTTGCAGACGGATCCTTCGGTATGGTGGATATGAACGACAGCATTCTGGCCGCCGTCGGCTCTGCAATCGCGTGGATTTTCGCTCCTCTTGGCTGGGGGAACTGGCAGGCGGCGGTGGCGTCCATCACCGGCCTGATCGCCAAGGAAAACGTGGTCGGTACGTTCGGCGTATTGTTCGGAGGTTTTGACGAGGTGGCGGAGAACGGCTGGCAGATCTGGGCCAATATGCGTGTGGCATTCACCCCTCTGTCCGCATACTCATTCCTGGTGTTTAACCTGCTGTGCGCTCCCTGCTTTGCTGCCATCGGCGCGATTAAGAGAGAGATGAACAGCGCAAAGTGGACCTGGTTTGCCATTGGCTATCAGTGCGGTTTTGCCTATGCGGTTTCACTGGCGGTGTACCAGCTTGGAATGCTCTTTTCCGGTAACGGTAACGGGGTCGGTTCCGCTGTGGCCATCGCAGTCGTGGCGGTGATCCTGTTCCTGCTGTTCCGTCCCCAGCCCAAAGAAAAGGACGTATGGAAAGCAAAATCCATCGCATAAGAGAGAAAGGAGGATGTGCAGATGTTGACTTTTATCCTGGCAAATGGAGGGACCATCCTGGTCGCCGCCTTGCTGCTCGCGGTGGTCTTCCTGATTGTTTGCAGCATCAGAAAAGACAGAAAACGCGGTAAATCTAGCTGCGGATGCGGCGGAGGATGCGCGCACTGTGCTTCCTCCGGGATCTGCCACGGAAAAGGGCAGAATACAAAATAGAGGATTCAAAAAACACCCCCTGCCGGCGTTTGCCTGTGGCAGGGGGTGTTTTTCGATAGGATTTTTGTCTGAGGAAAGTTCGAAATTACTATTTCCCGGTACTAATCGAGGTCATCGTATAGTCTCTGCAGTCCACAAGACCACGGTTGGTCAGCCGGAGCTCCGGAATGCAGGCCAGGGGGATTAACGCCATGGTCATGAAAGGCGCCGGAAGCGTGCACCCGATGTCGGACCATGCCTGACCGAGCCGGCCGGCGAGGAGCGCCATTTCATCCGGGGAGCCTTCGCCCATCAGCCCGGCGATCGGCAGCGGGATGTGGCCGAGAACAACGCCGTCCTTCACCACACACATGCCGCCCTGGGAGCCGATCAAGGTGTTGGCTGCCAGGGCCATATCTTCGTCATTGGACCCAACTACCAGCAGATTGTGGGCGTCGTGAGCCACGGTGGAGGCCATGGCGCCGGCTTTGATTCCAAAGCCATGGACAAAGCCAAAGCCTCTGGTGCCGGTATGTTTGTGCCGTTCCCACACGGCTGCTTTCAGGATATCCTGGGAGAGGTCGGCTTCCAGCCTGCCGTCCTTCGGTGTTAGGACAGCCAGATGTTCCTCGGTCACCGCCTTGCCCGGAATCACCCGGATCGTCCTTACTTCCTGGGGACCGGGGGCAGGGGCGGCGATCCGGAATTCGCCGGCGCGTATCGGATCTAAGTGAACCGTGGACCGAGTCCAGTCCGGATAGCTGCTTTCCGGTAACTCTACCGTAAGTTCTCCGTCCTGGGCGACGAGAATGCCGTCCACAAAAACTTTTTCTGCATGGAATTCTTTCAGATCCGTAAACAGAACCAGGTCGGCGCATTTGCCGGGGGTCACAGAACCCAGTTCATGATCCATCTGGAAGCATTGGGCGCAGTTAATCGTCGCCATCTGGATCGCGGAGACGGGGGCGATTCCTTCCTCCACGGCACGGCGGAGCAGGCGGTCCACATGTCCCTCTGTCTTCAAGGTATGAGGATGAGCATCGTCCGTGACCAGCACCGCAAAGCGGCGGTCCACCTGATGTTTTGTGACGGCTTTGGCAACCTCATGGAGATCCCTCCAGCCGGAGCCTTCCCGCAGCATCGCATACATTCCCAAACGCATTTTCGCCAGGGCTTCGCCTGCCTGGGTGGATTCATGGCAGCAGCGGACGCCGGAAGCAATGTAGGCGTTTAACTGCCGGTCAATATCCGGGATCGTATAATGCCCGGTCACGATCTTGTCGGCTTTCAGCGTCTCCGCCACAATGGCGTGGGGGGAATCGGAGCCGGCCAGGATTCCGGGATAGTTCATCATTTCCCCCAGCCCTACGGTACGGGGGTCTTCCATGGAAGACGCCACTTCCTCCGGGCCTACGAAGCCGCCGGTATCCTCAAAACCAGGGACAGCCGGAACGCAGGACGGCATGGTCAGCATGGCTTTCAGCGGGGTCAAAGCAGCGTCTTCTTCCATAAATTCCACGCCCTTCGGGCCGAGAACATTGCAAATTTCATGGGGATCGTAATAGACTCCCGTGGTGCCATGGGGCAGTACGGCCCAGGCAAATCCTCTCGGCGTCATCATGGAGGATTCGATATGGATGTGTCCGTCCAAAAGACCGGGGGACAGATAGGCACCGCGGGCTTCGATGACCTGCGTCTTTGGTCCCGTGCAGTGACCGGCGTCCGGCCCCACATAAGCAATCCGTCCCAGAGAGCAGGCTACATCGATGTGTTCCAAAAGCTCCCCGGTGCAGACATTGACCAAGGTAGCGCCTTTGATCACCAGCTCGGCAGGCGTTTGGCCCTGTGCCACGGCGGTAAGTGTTTTGGCGGCTTCCCACAAGGGAGTGCGGCAAAAGCTGTTTCGCATAGATACGCTCCTTTTCAAAAGCGGGGGGCCTTTCGGTCCCCCGCGTACGGTTCCGCTTCCATATTTAGAAGCGGCGTTTCTTTGTTACTTTAAATAATGAAGTACTTGGCTGCAAAGAGCACGGCCAGCACATACATCAGCGGACTGATGGTTTTGCGCTTTTCTGCTCCGGCAAACAGGTTGATCACTACGTAGGAGATAACGCCCATAGCGATTCCTTCGGAGATGGAGTACATGAACGGCATACAGATCATGCAGATAAAGGCCGGGATGGACTGAGCCGCATCGTCGAAGTCCACTTTTAGGATGGAACTGACCATCAGGAAGCCAACCACGATCAGAGCCGGGGCAGTGGCAAAGGACGGGATGGCCAGGAAAATCGGAGAGAGGAACAGGGCCAAGCCGAAAAGAAGCGCGGATACCAGACCGGTCAGACCGGTGCGGCCGCCTTCGGCAACGCCGGAAGCGCTCTCTACGAAGGTGGTGATGGTGGAAGTTCCAAGAACCGCGCCGGCGGAGGTGCCGACGGCGTCGGCCAGCAGGGCGCTGCGGATCTTCGGCAGTTTGCCGTTCTCATCCAGCATATTGGCTTTCGAGGAGACGCCGATCAGGGTTCCCAGGGTATCGAACATATCCACAAACAGGAAGGCAAAGATGACCACCAGGAATTCCGGCTTGAATATGCTGGAAAAATCCATCTGCATAAAAGTGGGCGCCAGGCTTTGGATGTGGATACCGTTTGAGAAATCCGGCAGCAGGCTGAAGAAGGACACATTGTCGGGGACATAAAGCCCGGTGAACTGACAGAGGATGCCCACCACCCAGGTTGCCAGAATCCCGATCAGGATGTTGCCTTTCACTTTCTTGACGATTAAGAAAGCGGTGAACAGAACTCCGATCAAAGTCAGAATGACCGTGATCCCTTCCGTGTGGAACGTGCCTGCCTTGATGGAATCTTTCATGGAAAATACCGATAGCAGGGTGGAATCGTTGTTGACGACAAGCCTTGCATTCTGCATTCCGATGAAGGCGATAAACAGCCCGATACCGGCGGAGACCGCATGTTTCAGCGGAGTCGGAATGGCGTTAAAAAGAGCTTCCCGCACATGAGTCAGAGATAGAAGGATAAAGATCAGGCCTTCCACAAAGACTGCGGCCAGCGCCATCTGCCAGGAATATCCCATCTGGCCCACAACAGTAAAGGCAAAGTAGGCGTTCAGCCCCATGCCGGCGGAGAGCACGAAGGGGTAGTTGGAGAGCAGCGCCATCAGCACGGTGGCAATCATGGAGGCCAGACAGGTAGCGGTGAAGATGGCTCCCTGGTCCATGCCGGAGGCGCTGAGGATGTTCGGGTTGACGGCCAGGATATAGGCCATGGTCATGAAAGTGGTGACGCCGGCGATGACTTCGGTTTTCACGTCGGTGTGCCGTTCTGACAGGTGAAACAGTTGATCCAATTTACTACTCATAGTATGCCTCTCTTTCTTGTTTCAGTAGGTTCCGGCGGCCGGTTACCAAGGGCCGGCCGAAAATGAGTGGTAGCTGATGCGGTTGTTTCCAGGAGAACTTGATTTAAAACAGTTTCATGCCGCGGACAAATTTGTGGACGATATCGGAATCTTCCGACAGATAAATGGTGCGTTCCAGACGGTCCTCGACGGAAAAATTTCCGAAAGAGCCGTACCGGCTGTCGTCGACTACCAGGATATCGCATTCATATCCTTTGGCAAAAGAGCCCACCTTTCCGAAAAATGAGCCTCCCCCGGCGGTGCCCAGATAAAAAGCTTCCGCTGCGGAAAGAGGGGAAAGAGACTGGTCCACCAGCCGCCAGCGCAGCTTGGAGACCTTGATGGCATCCGCCATGGCCCGAAAGATGGAGCAGTGGGTGCCTCCCGCTACATCGCTGCCCAGACCGGCCGGAATCCCTTCATCCAGATACCGGCGGACCGGCGCGATGCCGGAAGATAAATTGGTGTTGGAGGCGGGGCAGTGAGCGACATAGACCTGCCGCGCCTTCATCAGAGCGATTTCCGTCTCATCACAGAGCACGCAGTGAGCCATCACCGTCGGGCAGTCTTTCCCGCCGAACAGCCCAAAGGCGTCGTAAGCGCCGCCATAGCAGGATACATCCGGGCAAAGCTCTCTGACCCATTCCACCTCGCCTTGGTTCTCCGACAGATGGGACTGGACAGGGAGTTTCCTCTTCTGCTGGATGGCGTGCAGCTGATCTAACAACTCGTCGGTGCAAGACGGAATAAAGCGAGGCGTCAGAATCGGGGTGACGCGGGAAAAACGGCCCTCGATCCGGTCCAGCCAATGTAACGTGGCCAAAGCCGAAGCTTCTGCGCTCTCCTCCTGGAGATCTGCGGAACTGTTGCGGTCCATATTTACTTTTCCTACCATAGCCACGAGCCCTGATTTCTCCAAAAACTCCATCAGAAGAACGGTGGCCTCCTCGTGGATCGTGGCAAAGACGCAGGCTCTGGTGTTGGGGCCTTGACGCACGTCGCTCACAAACCGTGCATAGGCCCCTTTCGCGTAGTCCGGGTCCTGGTATCTGGCTTCCTCCGGGAAGGTATGGGTATTCAGCCAATCCAGCAGCTCCAAATCCATTCCCAGTCCGCGGAACGCGTACTGGGGGGCGTGGACATGCAGATCGACAAGCCCCGGAAGGATCAGACGGCCGCTGTAATCGAGGATAGGCAGCGACGCATACGAGTCGGGGAGCGTTTCAAACGCACCTTGTGAGCGGCCGGCCTCACAGACGAGATAGCCGTTCGGAATGGTCCGCAGTGTGCGGGAATCCTGACAGTAACAGATGTCGCCTTTCAGGATAAAAGTCGAATCAACCATGGCATTCTCCTTTCCATAACAATGATTCCTGAGACAGCGCATCCTGCTAAAGTAAACAGGCGGGCAAGGCTGCGCAGAGTCTCCCTGCAACGGGAAACTTATAGCGCAGTTGTTCCGGCAACTGGTAGAAACGCCCAACCGATTATGGGCCTATATAAGTTCCTCTCCATACATCATATGAGAAAAGCGGTCGATTTGGCTGAAAAACAGAAAAACTACCGCCAAAGCTGCGCAATAAATTCCCTACCTTCCTTTCGGGAACTTATAGCACAGCTATTTACGGTAGCTGGTAGAGACGCCCAACCTTATTATGGGTCTATATAAGCTCATTCTGTTTTTATAGTCAAGTTCTTCCGGAACTCTTCTCATTTTTACTATAATACTTCCAAAACTTTTTGTCAATGTTTAAATTTGACTTTGTTTTCACTGTGCCGCGCCTCTTTTTTGGAAAGAATCAAAAGAAAATGACTTGGTTCTTGCCATATATTATCGAATTTGTTATGATAACGGGAGGAAAGAGCAAAGGGGGATCAATATGAATCGAAATACGATTCTGATTGTCGATGATATGGAGATCAATCGTGTGATTCTCCGATCGCTTTTTGAACAGGAATACAATCTTTTGGAGGCGGAAAACGGGGAACAGGCGTTGATGCTGCTGGAACAATACCACGATACTCTGGCCGCCATACTCCTTGACCTGGTCATGCCGGTGAAAGACGGGTATGAAGTGCTGTCTGAGATCGCAAAGAGCGGACGAACGGATGTGCCCGTCATCGTGATTACGTCGGAAAATTCCGCCGAGAGCGAGATGCGAGTTTTTGATATGGGGGCCTCCGATATCATTGGAAAGCCTTTTGAGCCCCATGTGGTCAGAAGGAGAGTGCAGAACACGGTGGAGCTGAACCGTCACCGCCTGCACTTGGAAGAGATGGTGGAGGAACAGGCGGTCCGTCTCCGCGAGTCCAAAGAGATTTTGATGGATACCCTCTCCTCCGTGATTGAACACCGAAGCGCGGAAACCGGTCAGCATGTTCTCCGAATCCGGATGTTCACGAAAGTTCTCCTGGAAGATGTGATGCGGTGCTATCCGGAGTACGGGCTGACCGAGCATTCCGTCGGGGTCATTGCCAGCGCCGCCTCTCTCCATGATATCGGGAAGATTTCAATTCCGGATGCGATCCTCAACAAACCGGGACCGCTGACCAGGGAAGAATTCAATATCATGAAGACCCATACCGTAAAGGGCTGTGAAATTTTAGCGGGTTTGGACCGCATGGACGATAAAGAATACCTGGGGTATGCCTACAATATCTGCCGGTTTCATCATGAACGCTGGGATGGGAGGGGATACCCGGACGGCCGGAAGGGAGATATGATTCCCATCTGCGCCCAGGCGGCCGGTATCGCCGACGCCTATGATGCTTTGACGACGGATCGGGTTTATAAAAAGGCATTTCCGCCGGAAAAGGCATTCAGCATGATTCTGAACGGGGAATGCGGCGCGTTCTCGCCCAAATTATTGGAATGTCTGAAAAACGTTCGGGATCAGTTTCAGGATTTGACAAAGAAATACGCCGATGGACATTCCCCGAAGGCGGACGGGAGGTTAGAAGTAGCGTTGCTGCCGGACCGGCCGATGGAAAGCGTGGGAACCCTGGAGCTGGGACAGATGAAATATTTTGCGATGCTGCGCTACGTGGGTTCTACCGTGATGGAAGTCGACCCGGACAGCGGGGTCTATCATCTGGTCTACCAAAAAAATGATGATTTTCAACTGCTGCGCACCGGCGGCAATTTCGAAGAATCTATGCGTACGTTTATCGAGATTGCCGTACACCCGGAGGATCGCCCGGAAGCTTACGGCACCTTGGAGAAGTTTCCCGGACAATTCCTCATGAGCGGAGAGCTGAAGCGGACCTGGCGGTATCGTATTTACAACCGGGATTCCGGGGAGTATATATGGTATGAAAATACGGTTTTGCGTGTGGACCTTCAGGATCTCCGGCAGCACCGTGTGCTTCTCGTCTGGCGGCAGGATCAGGAGGACACGGCGGTAAAAGTGGAGACGAAGCCCCGTGATATTCAAAGCGTCCAAAATCTGAAGGTCGGAATCTGCCAATGCCTCAATGACCGTCAATTAACCCTCGTGGATGTCAACGAGGGGTTCTTTCATCTGTTCGGCTACAGCCGCCGGGAGCTGGAACAGTGTTTTGAAAACCACTATCTTCCTCTGGTCCACCCGGAAGACCGGGAAATGGTGATCCATTCTATAAGGAACAAACTCTTGTCCAGAGAACAGTTTGAGCTGGAATACAGGGGTGTGGCGAAAGATGGTCGGCAGGTTTGGATTCTGGATCAATGCCAGCTGGCTGCGGGCACGGATGGACAGGAGTATCTTTGTAGCGTGCTGATCGATATCACGAACCGGAAGCAGGCGCAGGATGAACTGCGTCTGACGTTGGAGCGCCATCAGGTGATTATGGATCAGACCAATGATATTATTTTTGAGTGGGATATCCCGACGGACCATATTCATTATTCTTCGAATTGGCATAAGATCTTTGGTTATGAGCCGGTCAGCGACAGCGTCAGCAGCCGGCTTCTCACTGCTTCCCGGATTTTGCCGGAAGACCTCCCGCAGCTTTTAGCGCTGATGGAGAAGGTGAAAAAAAGCAAACCATACGGGGAGGCGGAACTGCGTATCGCCAAAGCGGACGGACAGTATCTCTGGTGCCGGGTCCGCGCGACCACCCAGTTCGATCACTACTCCGGCAAGCCGATCAAGGCAGTCGGCGTGATTCTCAATATTGACAGTGAGAAGCGGCGTGCACAAGAACTGCTGGACCGTGCCGAGAAGGATTCCCTGACGTCCCTCTATAATAAGAGCGCGGCATTCCGGAAGATCCGGCTTCTTCTGAGCCAGTGGGATGAGCAGGAATTGGCTGCCATGTTCATTCTTGATATGGATAATTTTAAACTGGTGAATGATTCTTTTGGCCATATGTTCGGCGACGCAGTGCTGGCGGAAATCGCATCCAGGCTGAAACGGCTGTTTCAGGTGGAGGATATTGTGGCCCGGATCGGCGGGGACGAATTCCTGGTATTCATGCGCCATGTGAGGGGAGAGCAGGCGGTCCGGGAGAAGCTGGCTGAGGTGCTCGAAGCGTTTCAAAAAGAAATCACGGGAGGCATGGAGAGCTGTCCGCTGTCTTGCAGCATCGGCGTAGCTTTCTGGCCCGGCAGCTGCGCAGACTTTCAGGATCTTTTCAGCCACTGCGACCAGGCCTTGTATCATGCAAAGCTGAGCGGAAAATCGCGCTATCTGTTTTATGACGGCGAGAACATGGAAAATCCGTTTGGCAGAGATGCGCCGTATGCACTGGCGGCCAGTACCCGTATTGAGTCGGACGACAGCAATAATTTTGACTCGGATGGTATCGTGTCGCAGGCATTCCAAAAGCTCTATGAGTCCGGGGATGTCAAGCAGGCTGTAAACTCGATCCTGGAGCTGGTCGGCCGGAAATTCAATGTCAGCCGGGCCTATATTTTTGAAGATTCCAAGGACGGCGCCCATTGCAGCAACACCTTTGAGTGGTGCAACGAGGGCGTAAAGCCGGAGATCGACACCCTGCAAAACATTTCCTATGAGGAGCTGGGAGGGAATTACCAGGACAATTTCAATGAAAACGGGATTTTTTACTGCCCGGATATTTCGTATCTTCCGCAGAAGCAGGTTGCGGTTTTAGCTCCGCAGGGAATTCGTTCCATGTTGCAGTGCGCGGTTCGGGACGGCGGCCGTTTTGTTGGGTACGTGGGTTTTGACGATTGTACCATGACGCGTCTTTGGACTCAGAACCAGATCGATGCGCTTACCTTCATTTCCGAACTGATTTCCACTTTCCTGATGAAACAGCGGGCCCAGGACCGGGCGCTTCAGACGGCGGAAAATATGCGTATGATGATGGATCATCAAAACTCCTGGATTTATGTGATTGATCCGGATTCCTATGAACTTTATTATATCAATGCGAAAACGTATCAGAGCGTGCCCGATGTACAGATGGGGATGCGCTGCTACAAAGCGTTTTTTAACCAGGACAAGCCGTGTGATCCGTGCCCTGCGAAAAACATTCGAACGTGTATTAATCAAACCCTGGAAGTTTACAACCCGATTCTAAAGGTCTGGTCCATTGCGGATGCTTCCTTTATTCGCTGGGGAAGCCAGGACGCCTGCCTCCTATGCTGTCATGATGTGACGCAGTATAAGGAGGCCTGCGGCGAAGGACAGGAAAAGCAGAAATCGGCAAGATAGGGCGGGGCCGGGAGGTAGGCAGCATGAGTAAGGGGAATGGGAAGAAACAGGGCATTGCTGAAAATTTCAAACCGGTGGAAAGTCTTTTCCACCGCTTCATTCCAGGGCTTCTGCTGGCCGCTTTCGTTCTGCTCAGCATGGCGTCTCTGCTCTCGATTCAGCGGCTGCAAGGGGATGCCCGGACGATCAACTATGCCGGGATTGTCCGCGGCGCTACCCAGCGGTTGATCAAACAAGAGATGAATGCTGCGGAAAACGATGAACTGATCGGAACGTTGGACGGGATTCTGACTGGGTTAAGCGCAGGGGGAGGAGAATATCAGCTGACCGTACTTCGCTCTCCGGAATTTCAAAGTGATCTGTCCGAGATGGAAAAATCCTGGACTCGGATCAAGGAGGAAATCTACCAGGTCCGGGGAGGGGCGGATACCAGAACGCTTTATGAGCTGAGTGAATCCTATTTTTCCTTGACGAATCAGGCGGTTTCCGCTGCCGAAGCCTATTCGGAGAAGAAGGTGCTAAGCAGTACCCGCTGGATTTCGCTGCTCAACGGAGTCTTTGTGCTGGTTGCCGTTTTATTCGGCATCTATCAGAGCCGTCAGAAAAAGGTGTACCAAGAACTGGTGATTGCCGAGCGCGCAAGCCGGGAGAAGAGCCGGTTTCTGTCCCAAATGTCCCATGAAATCCGCACGCCGATGAACGGTATTATCGGGATGACACAGATTGCAAAAGAATCTATTAATAATACAGAAAAGCTGGAAGAATGCCTTGGCAAGATTCAGTTGTCTTCGGATTATCTGCTTTCCTTGATCAATGACATCCTGGATATGTCCCGCATTGAAAATGGGAAAATCGAGCTTTATCACACGGCGTTTGATCTTCGTTCCTTTGCGGAACGGCTGAGCACGATGTTTACTCAGAAGGCGGCGGATGCCGGGCTGAGTTTTTCCGTGACAACCGGCAACATCACGGCGCCGGCCGTTGTCGGCGATGAACTGCGCCTGACTCAGATCGTGGTAAATCTGATTTCCAACGCGTTGAAATTTACGCCGGAAGGCGGGGAGATCCTGGTGGCTCTCCGTCAGGAACGGCAGGAAGACGATTTCTGCCGTTTGACCATTGAGGTCAGGGATACGGGAATCGGCATGACGGAAGAGTTCCTGAAAAAGATATTTGAGCCCTTTGAGCAGGCGGATTCTTCCATCTCCCACAAATATGGAGGGACTGGGCTGGGACTTGCTATCAGTCATAATCTGATCCAACTGATGGGCGGCCAGATTTCCGTTCAAAGCAAAGAAGGGGAGGGAACCTGTTTCCAGGTCGGCCTCCGGCTTCCCGTCACGGACAGCAACGTTCCGGAGATTGCCCCGTCCGCAAGAATCCAGTCCGAAGAACGTCTGGACGGATACCGGATTCTCTTGGCGGAGGACAATGCGATCAATTCGGAAATTGCAACGTCTCTCTTGGCGATCAAGGGGGCCAAGGTGGATCCTGTCTGGGACGGGAAAGAAGCTTTGGAGCAATTCGCCCAATCCACTCCCGGAGCGTACCAGGTCGTTTTGATGGACATCCAGATGCCGGTGATGAACGGTCTGGAGGCCTGCCGGAAAATTCGATCCTGTGGTCACGCCCAGGCCAAGACAATTCCCATCATAGGCCTGTCGGCCAATGCCTTCCAGCAGGACGCCGGGGAAGCAATGGACTCCGGCATGAACGGGTATGTGTCGAAGCCGTTTGACTTAAAAGAGCTGGTCCATGCGATCCGCCTGGCCTGCGGGGAGTGAGAGAGATAGGAAAGAGAAAACGGGAAACCGGCGGAAGTTTATTTAATGCGGAATGTTGGAGGTGTGCTGGAACATACTTCCAACATTTTCTGATTATTATAGAACATCGAAATCTACCATAAAAGGTACATTAAATTGGAAAAATATTGCCACAAGAAAAAAGAACAAATGTTCCGCATTACGGCTATACATTTCGATCTGTCCATGTTATAATTTGACTTGTCAGCAGGAAAGCAAGCGCGACCGTAGGGAGCATTTGCTTTCACCTGACAAGTAGGCGAGGAACAGTATGTTCCGAGTGATGCAAAGGACTGCGAAGCAGTCTTTGTATCGTTTCGTGAACTTTAGGAAGACTATTTTCGCCAGGCATGATCTGGTGTTATGGTGTTTCACATAACCGGGGTTAGTGACTTTTACCAGGTCACCAAGGAGGGAAAAAGACGATATGGAAAATCAAGGACATTCGCAAGCCGCTCCGCTGCTTGCTCATGAAACTGGCATGAAAAGCGATGCTGGTTTCAAACTGCATTCCGAATACCAGCCCACCGGCGATCAGCCCCAGGCGATCGACGCCCTTGTCCAAGGTTTTCGGGAAGGCAACCGATTTGAAACTTTGCTGGGCGTCACCGGCTCCGGCAAGACGTTTACCATGGCCAACGTCATTCAGCAGTTGCAAAAACCGACCTTAGTGCTGGCCCATAACAAGACCCTGGCCGCTCAGCTCTACGGCGAGTTTAAGGAATTCTTCCCGGAGAATGCGGTGGAGTATTTCGTCAGTTATTCTATGAAACGAATTTTCAGCCACTACTGATTGATGTTGTTTAGTGCTATTTACATAATATTTTGTGGACTATATGGACTGCATGGACGGAATAACACCAGGTGGACTAGGTGGACAGGTGACCGCCATTCGTAAAGAGATACATTAGTTACTTGAAAATTGAATGTAGTGTATAGACGACTTGAAAATATGATGATAGAATGGAAACATGCAAAGGAGGAAATAAAATGGATTGGAATTTAATTTTGACGTTAATAGGGACTGTAGCTACAGTTATTTCAACAGTGTTGGCAATAAGAGCTAAAAATGAAGCTAAAGATATTTTGAAGCAGATACGGGAAGAAAAAAGTAGGAACATTCAGAATAGTGGCAGTGTTCAAATCAGTAATAAAGGAACAAATTCCGGTATAATGAGTGGCATAAACTCTGGAGATATTCGAAATGAAAAGTAAGGATATTCAGATTGAAAACAGTGGAAATAATAGTGGTGTGCTTGTTGCTGACAATAATGGGGTAATTCAAATCTCTATGAAAGAGACAATTAAGATTCCATCATTAATTTCCAAAGTAGTGCAATCATTAGGTGTGGCATGCTTAGATGCAGATATATCTGGTGCATTATACAGTCTAGAAGAATATAAACCGGATGAAAAGATAACATACAATAATGTAATCCGATATAAATATATTATTAAAGAATATGTTACATATTATATGTACTGTGATAATTTTTTGAATATATATGATGATTCTAACGTGCGCGGGAAAGCAAAAATATTGAGGTGTATTCATTTATGGTATTTAGAGGCAAAAGGTCAAATTTTTTCTGAGAACCAAGATTCGGGTAAAGACGAAATGGATTTGATCAGACTTTACTCAGATAGAATAATAGATATGGTTAAGGATAGGATTTATGATACAGTGAAAAATTCTGATGAATTTGGCAGTGCTTGCGCTGAGGATTTAGAGTTGGGAATAGCCTGCTTTACTTGTTATTGTTTTATGGAGTGTAAAATTTTGGAGAAGCCGAAATGATTATAAATGTTGAGAGAGCACCAGAGTTGTCTTTGTACTATTTGGGTGGAATTATATTGAAGATTTTAAATAAAGATTTAGTCATAGGAATAGATGAACTTTTGGCTAAGGTAAAATTAGAAATAGACGAAAATATACATATTGATTTTTTGTATTATACTTTAGATTGGTTATTTTTATTGTCATTGATAAAGCTAGATGAAGGGAAGGTGTATTATGCGAATAAAAAAGTTAATAGTGCGTAAAACGAAACCTTCCGAAGAAACTATCCGAGAAATTACCTTTAATGAAAAGGGATTAAATTTAATTGTAGATAATACATCGGAAGAGGTTTTAGAGAGTGGAAATAGTGTAGGAAAATCTACGGCTATAAAGATTATTGATTTGTGTTTGGGAGCTAAAAGTGTACGAGAGCTTTATTATGATTCAGATACAAAAAGTGAAAATGTTGAAGTACGGGAGTTCTTGAAGACATATAAAGTTCAAGCTGAATTGGTTTTAATAGATGAGAAAGAGACATATTCAATAAAGCGAGATTTATTTAGAAATGGGAAAAAATATATTGCTGATATACCTTATACAGAAAATGAATTTTGGACAGAGCTGAAAAAAATAATATTTGGACTTGAAGAACCTTGTCCTACGTTTAGACAGTTAATTCCGAAGTTTGTTAGGATTTCAAACACTTCTGAAGACGGTATGATAAAGTTTTTACCTTCAATGGTAAGTAATGATAATTATGATACTATTTATTGCTTTTTATTCCAAATTTACAGCAAAATATTATTGAGTAAAAAGAGTGAAATAAGGGAACAACTTTCTGGATGTCAGAAATCCATACAAACTTTCGAAAAAAGCAAAAGTATTGGTTCTTTAAATGTTCTACGACAATCTATGGAATTGATTGATTCGGACTTGACGGATTTAAACAACAAAAGACAAGAATTGTCTTATATGGATATGTATCGCAATGAATTAGATGTAAAGAGACAATTAACTTTACAGATAAATGAGTTGCAAGAAAGAATGGAAATCACAGAGTTTGAAATAAATACTATTAAGAAGAGCATAGATAAATTAGCGCAAGAAAAAAAAGATATAGATTTAGAGACATTACGGCTTATATATGAAGAAGCAAAATCTTATATGCCGGAGTTGCAAAAGCAATTTGAAGATGTTGTGCATTTTCATAATGCTATGATTCAAAATAGAATAGATTTTATTGAGGAACAGTTGAAAAGTAAAGAAACTTTGAATGCCCAATATTCAAAACAATTGCAGGAAATATTAGATGAAAAAGAGAAGATTACAATAGAAGTCTTGGACGAGGGATTACTAGATGAACTAAATATGCTAAATCAAAAGATTGAAGATTTAGCATTGAAAAAAGGAGAACTACAAAAATCGATTGCTTTGTTAGAAGAGCAGGAGAAAATAAAGTTAAAGCTCAACGATGAATTGACAGAGATTGAGAAGCAAATGAGTAATGATGGGATAAATGATAAAATTAAAAAGTTCAATCAAGTTTTCTCTGAGTACTGTGAAAAATTGTACGGTGAAAAATATTTATTAGCTTACAATGAAGAGTGGAAGGAGGAAAAGAAATTTCCAGTAAGTATTGCATCGCTTGGTGGCAATGTGGGAACTGGTAAGAAAAAAGCAGTTATTGTTGCTTTCGACTTAGCATATATGCAATACAGCATAGAATTGGGAATAAAGGCACCGCAGTTTGTTATTCATGATAAAATGGAAAATACTCATATCAATCAGTTAAAGACTATCTTTGAAATCTGTGAAAAAATTGATGGCCAATATATTATTCCAATTCTACGAGAGCGTATAGATAAGATTAATCAAGAATATATAGAAAAAGCTAAAATTCTTGAGTTAAGTACAACAGATAAGTTTTTCTGTATTTAAAATAAATTATTTTTGATAAGAACCGTTTGCTTAGGCAGGCGGTTTTTTTGTCCCTTTATAGGAAAGTGCTCGTTTTGGATGAAAGGGATGAAAATAACCCGCTAAAAAAGTGGGCATAGAAACCAGACGGTTTTGATTTTAGAAAATATAGAAACCTTCTTCACCAAAATCGTCATCATCCATGTCACGGACTTCATCCGAAGTCATTCCTTCTGGAGGATTTTTTATATATTGTTCCCGGAGTTCCTTTGCAAGTTCAGTTTCTGTAATACGTTTGATCGTAACCGCCTCCATTCAAGTTTAGATAGATTGATTGTATCATGAGAACGAGGACTGTAGAAGCGAAGAAATAGAAGCAGGGGAACGACAGCGGTATTTCCGCATAGCCTTTTCGTATAATTCATGCAAAGGAACGGGCTTGTGGTTAAAGTAGAGTTCTAAAAAGAGCATAGTCTTGCCGCAACGAGAGCATTTTAAAGGGTCATATCCAAACGAATGGAGGATAGAATCCCTCCAGCGGTTGAAAGAGAGATAGATTTTATGCCGCCGTATCCTTGCCTTTTTACGCTGTCACTGGCATAATGGCGGCAGAACGAAACGTATCCCAAGGAGGGAAAGAGATATATGCTAACATTTGAAAAGGTGTTTGAGATTTTTGGAGCGTATCTGGAAGAAGATCTGGAGATTGAGGTGCTGCAAAGCAGGCGTGGCTATATCCGCCTGCAGTGGGCGGGGCAAGCGCCATACTGCGATGACACTTCCCTCTACCTGACCCCGGAAAGCCTGTTTGATGCGCTGTTAGAGGACTTTAAAATCCATGAAGGAATCAAGCGAACCAGAGGACGGCGGGAGCTGACAGAGGAAGATGAAAAAGTGGTGTTATCCCTCTGCCAGCCCTATCTGGAGAAACGCCGGAAGGAGAAAAACGTATGAGATTGTTGTTAAAAATTGCAGCTGCGCCGGTCATTGTGGCGCTGGCCATGTTCGTATGGATTTGTAGCAGCCTGCTGTACTGTTCTGCTTTTATTTTTGGTATTGTCAGTACCGTGATTGCCCTGCTGGGGCTGGCAGTGCTTGTGACCTACTCCCCGAAAAACGGACTGATTCTCTGGGGGATTGCTTTCCTGGTAAGTCCGGTGGGACTGCCGATGGCGGCGGCCTGGGTGCTGGGAAAGGTGCAGGACTTGCGGTATTGGATTCAGGACGGGATTTGTGGGTAAGGGATATGCAAAAAAACAGAAGCACGGGAGCGAATGATGCCCTCGTGCTTCTGTTTTACGCTTTCACGTATTTTTGATTTTTACTGTTTGGCTTATCGGGAATGGTTATTTTAAGCTGACCTGATTCTAATAGTGGCTTTAAGATCTTTTTGCGAAAATGTTCTCTGCTGGAAATAGCAAGGTAGGCTTGCATTTCATTTCTTGTCCTTGGTTCGGAACAAAATTCAACCAACTTTTTCATGCGTCCATCTTGCGCTGTAACTTGCCCTCTATCTTGCGCTGTGTCAGAGCGCAAGTTGTAATTCACGTTTTTCAGAACAGCCCGGAAATCCGACGGCGTAGAGAAAAACTCCAGTTTTAATTGTTCTGTGTAACCTGGTAGCTTTGCAGTTTCACTGAGAATCTTTTTCAGTCCGCTTCCCCGGCGTTCCATGTACTTCATACGGTGGAACAGATCGGCAATTACCGGGTTGCGGCGCACGGAGCTTACTGCACTGATGTCACATTCCTGAATCGGTTTTCCCTCAAACATTCCACCGGAAGACTGGATTTCCAGACGGTCATCATTGTATTTCGCTGCCCAGGACGATGTAGTCACGATGGATCAGGGCATTGACCAGGGCTTCGGTTACGGCACGGTCGCTGTAATCCGGCTTGTCTACCCGATAGCGGGCCTCTTTTACGAAGCGGACTTTGGAGTTGTTGCGCACAAAATCACTGCCATTTTGCAGCAGATAAATAAGATTGCCTTCAAACTCTTTATCGTTTAAGGCATCATCAAAAATAGAGCCTTTTTCAAGACCGTTCCAGCGTGTGCAAAACACTCTTGAATTATAAACAATGTGTTGGACAGCCAGCAGCTTTCCAGTATTGGTCAGGAATCCGTCCTTATCAGCCAGTCCAAAGGAAACATAGTCGGCTGGTTCAAAGCGAAGTCCGGTGCGTTCCAGATAGGTAGCTTCCAATAAGGTAAAACTGTAATCGGCCTTTTTTGCGTCTGTTACCAGTGCGCCAAAAGAGCGGTTTGTGCCTTTTAAAATCAGTTCGTTGACTACATGATCCGGGGCGGCGATACTCTCATTTTCAACACGGACATAGGCTTCCCTTAGGCGGTGGATCTTTTCGCCGCGGCGCCGGCGAATCATTTCCTGGCGGTACTGATGGATAACCGTATGCCGGTCATGGACGGACTGGTAGCCACGCAGGCTATTCGCGGGCTGGATCGGCCCGATGCGGCCGATGTACCTATCCTTGCCATGACGGCCAACGCTTTTTTTGAGGAGGATAGACGGCAGGCTTTCGCAGCGGGAATGAATGGATATATTGCGAAGCCCATTGACGTTTCAGTTTTGACTCAGGAGTTAAAGCGACTGGTAAACAGCAAAATTATATGATGTTTATCCGATCAGAGCTTTAGGATTTCTATTTTTGGGGGTTTCAGAACAAAGTGTGCGCTTTGCGCACACTCGCGCCGGAGCGCGGTTGCGTTAGAAGCCATTTTCCTTTGCGCGGGGTGTGCCTCCATAGCGGAGTGTTCTTTTTTACCACATATAACTTGAGTTTCCGCAAACTGTAATTAAAAAATAAATATATCTATCCAAAGTGCCAATCCGTCGATTTTTGAAAGAATCATGAATGACAGTTTCCTGAGTAGAGGTACTCTAATAAGCCCCGCCGGAATCGGACTTTGCGGTACTTGTGACTGGTTCACCGAAAAATGGACTGATTCTCTGGGTGATCGCTTTTCTGGTAAGCCCGGTGGGATTGCCAATGGCGGCAGCATGGATACTTGGGAAAGTGCAGGATTTGCGATATTGAATTCAGAATATGATACATAAATAAAGAAAATTAGGAATTATTTCAAATAATGCTCTGAATTTTCATATTACCTAGTTCCTGTTGCTATAATATACTTTTGGTTTTGGGTATTTGGTTTAGTATATCAACATTTTTGTACGTACTGGTTGTTTTACTTGTGGGGTGACTTGTTGGTTGTCTTGTTGGTGCTTAGCCACAAAGGACGATTTCCTAATATTCGTGTCGAAATGCGACAGTTATGCTGAAATAATCGTGTACTTTAGTGCAAAAATCAAAGCTGATGCCGTTGAAGTATACATGAATATGTGATATGCTATGGTCAGTACCTTTAAGGAGGGCTGATTATGTATAGAAAAATTATGAGCTTCTTAGAAGCGTGGAAAGAAAGCAACCACCGTAAACCACTTATTTTGCAGGGAGCAAGGCAGGTAGGCAAAACCTATTCCATACTGGAATTTGGGCGTACTCATTATGAGAATGTAGCGTACTTCAATTTTGAAACAAATCCAAAGCTGAACGAAACCTTTGATGAGAACATCAGCCCGGATTATCTGATCCCCATTCTTTCGCATATTGCAGGGCAAACAATAGTCAAGGAAAAAACGCTGATTGTGTTTGACGAAGTGCAGCTTTGCGAAAGAGCATTGACAAGTCTGAAATACTTTTGTGAGGACGCACCAGATTACCATATCATCGTGGCAGGCAGTTTACTCGGTGTGGCGGTCAACAGAGCCAAGTTCTCATTTCCTGTAGGCAAGGTGGATATGAAAACACTTTATCCTATGGATATGGAGGAATTTATGCTGGCTTTGGGCGAAGATGCTATGGTAAAGCAGATCAAGGATTGCTTTGCCGACAACTCTCCTATGCCCTCTGCCTTACATGATGCGGCAATGCAGCTTTACCGCCAGTATCTTATCATCGGCGGTATGCCAGAGTGTGTGATGCAGTTTGCCCAAACCAAGGATTATATCCTCGTCCGTCATACGCAGGATACCATTCTTGCAAGCTATCTGAATGATATGAGCAAGTATAACAACCTCAATGAAATCAAGAAAACAAGACTTGCTTATGACAACATTACCGTTCAGCTTTCCAAGAAAAACACTCGTTTTCAATATAAGCTGATTAAAAAAGGCGGCAGAGCTTCCGAGTTTGAAAATGCTATCGAATGGCTTTGTTTGTCTGGCATTGTGTCACAGGTTTACAAGGCAGAGCAAATCAAGAAACCACTTGAAAACTACCGTGATATTGATACGTTCAAAATCTATGTTTCAGACTTGGGTTTGCTCTGTGCCAAAAAGGACTTAGCAGCAAACGATATTCTCTATATGGTTGAAGAACTTAATGATTTCAAGGGTGGTATGACTGAAAACTATGTCAATGTGCAACTCACTATAAACGGATACAACACCTATTATTGGGAGTCCAATCGTGGAGCAGAAATTGATTTTGTCATTCAGCGTGAAGGACAGCTTATCCCTATTGAGGTAAAGAGCGCCGACAACACCAGAGCCAAGAGTTTGAAAGTGTATATGGAAACTTATAAGCCAGCCTATGCGATTAAGCTCTCAGCTAAAAACTTTGGCTTTGAGGATAATAAAAAAATTGTTCCGCTCTATGCCACATTTTGCATCTAAAATTCAATATGGCAACCGTAACGCTCACAGAGATGTGGGCGTTAATTTTTTGCAATTTACTTTCGTATGGACTTATGTCAATACATTGGACAAAAAAAGTTGAAAGATTATGCTGCCCTCCTTAGTTCCTCATCTTCCTTTTGCTGAGGGGTCATGTAATCAATGGCGCTATGAATCCTTTTACGGTTATACCAGGACTCAATATATTCAAAGATTGCCCTCTGGGACTCCTTGATATCCTGATAAGTATGCAGATAGATTTCTTCTTTCTTAATACAGAATGAAATGATTCTATGCAGGCATTATCGTAGGGATTCCCCTTCCTGCTAAAGGAATGGAGCATTTCTTTTTCACTTAAATATCTCTCGAATGCCTGACTGGTATACTGGCTCCCCAAATCACTGTGAAGGATAATACCTTTTGTCTCTTATAGGCATAGCCGATGATTTTCCGGCTGCACAAGTCCATGACGCTTGCCAGATACGTCCACCCCTCCTCCTTGAACTCCTTTAGGGTAACGGTCTCGGTTTCGGATACTTTGACCGGAGTCAGTTGTTTTACCCAACTGCTGAGAGTGCTCCGATTTATGCCATATTCACGTTCCAGTTTTGGATACGAGGTTTCTCCGGTATTATACAGATCCACAATCTGCTGCTTGAATTCCGGAGTGTAAGATTTTTGGTTTTTAGCCATGTTGAACATCTCCTTTGCTCTTTCGCTTGTTATTATAGGTCGTTCAACTTTTCGTGTCCATATTTATATACTAACACCAAGATTTTCATTGGAAGTACTACAAACAGCTTTTGCAGGAGAATCATCTTCCGGATATTCGCTGGCATGATTTGCGAAGCACCTTTTGTACCATACTATTAAAGAATGACTTTAATCCCAAGGCAGTATCGAAACTGATGGGACATGCCAAAGAGCTGATTGCGATGGATGTATACGGCGATAACCGGGGTATCATTGCCGACTGTGTGGATGAGCTTCAGCCGTTTATAAATGAGGTTATACCAGATCCGGAGGAGGAGATGGCGTTTGTCACCGAAAACATTGATGTGATGATTTCGGCGGAAGATTACCTTATATAAAGTGAATAGAAATGGGAAAATATTGCCACAAAAAAAAGAACAAATGTTCCGCATTGCAGCTATACATTTCGAGCAGTCCATGTTATAATTTGACTTGTCAGCAGGAAAGCAAGCGCGACCGTAGGGAGTATTTGCTTTCACCTGACAAGTAGGCGAGGAACAGTATGTTCCGAGTGATGCAAAGGACTGCGAAGCAGTCTTTGTATCGTTTCGTGAACTTTAGGAAGACTATTTTCGCCAGGCATGATCTAGTGTTATGGTGTTTCACATAACCGGGGTTAGTGACTTTTACCAGGTCACCAAGGAGGGAAAAAGACGATATGGAAAATCAAGGACATTCGCAAGCCGCTCCGCTGCTTGCTCATGAAACTGGCATGAAAAGCGATGCTGGTTTCAAACTGCATTCCGAATACCAGCCCACCGGCGATCAGCCCCAGGCGATCGATGCCCTTGTCCAAGGTTTCCGGGAAGGCAACCGATTTGAAACTTTGCTGGGCGTCACCGGCTCCGGCAAGACGTTTACCATGGCCAATGTCATCCAGCAGCTGCAAAAGCCGACCCTGGTGCTGGCCCATAACAAGACCCTGGCCGCTCAGCTCTACGGCGAATTCAAAGAGTTCTTCCCGGAGAATGCGGTGGAGTATTTCGTCTCCTATTACGACTACTACCAGCCGGAGGCCTACGTCCCTTCGACGGATACCTATATAGCAAAAGACTCTGCGGTCAACGATGAGATTGACCGGCTGCGCCACTCGGCTACGGCGGCCCTGTCGGAGCGGAAGGACGTGATCATCGTTTCCTCCGTGTCCTGCATTTACGGATTGGGCAGCCCGATCGACTACCAGAATATGGTGATCTCTCTGCGGCCCGGCATGCAGAAGGACCGGGACGAAGTCCTGCGAAAGCTGATTGATATCCAGTATGCCCGCAACGATATGGATCTGCACCGCGGCACCTTCCGGGTGCGCGGGGATGTGATCGAGATCGTTACGGCCCGTACCGGCGAATCCGCGATCCGGATTGAATTCTTTGGAGATGAGGTGGACCGGATCACAGAGATTGATACGCTGACCGGAGAGATTAAGGCCAGGCTGGGCCATATCTCCATTTTCCCTGCCTCCCACTATGTGGTGTCCAAGGAGCAGATGGCGAAGGCGACGGAAGCTATCGAAGAGGAGCTGAAAGTACAGATCGACAAGTTCCGCGGCGAGGATAAGCTTTTGGAAGCCCAGAGGATTTCAGAGCGCACCAACTTTGACGTGGAGATGATGCGGGAGACCGGTTTTTGCTCCGGCATTGAAAACTATTCGCGCCACCTGGCGGGGCTGCCGGCCGGCGCCACGCCCCATACGCTGCTGGACTATTTTCCGGAAGATTTTCTGCTGATCGTGGACGAGTCCCACATCACGGTGCCCCAGGTGCGCGGCATGTATTCCGGCGACCAGTCCAGAAAGAGAACGCTGGTGGATTTCGGTTTCCGTCTGCCGTCGGCTCTGGACAACCGCCCGCTCAATTTTCAGGAATTTGAAAGCAAGCTGAATCAGGTGATGTTTGTATCGGCCACGCCGAATGTGTACGAGAAAGAGCATGAACAGCTGCGGACGGAACAGATTATCCGGCCCACCGGCCTCTTGGATCCGCGGATCGAGGTTCGTCCGGTGGCGGGACAGGTGGACGACTTGGTCTCCGAGGTCAACAAGGAGGTGGAGGGAGGCCACAAGGTGCTGATTACCACCTTGACCAAGCGGATGGCCGAGGATCTGACCGATTATATGCGGGAGGTGGGAATCCGCGTGCGGTACCTCCACTCGGATATCGATACCTTGGAGCGGAGCGAGATTATCCGGGATATGCGTCTGAACGTATTCGACGTGCTGGTCGGCATCAACCTCCTTCGGGAAGGGTTGGATATCCCGGAGATCACGCTGGTGGCGATTTTGGACGCGGACAAGGAAGGCTTTCTCCGTTCGGAAACTTCGTTGATTCAGACGGTCGGACGGGCGGCCCGGAACTCGGAAGGGCATGTAATCATGTACGCGGATACGATTACCGATTCCATGCGCGTAGCCATTGAGGAGACGAACCGCCGCCGGGCGATCCAGGAGGCATACAATGAAGAGCACGGCATCACGCCGCAGACGATCCAGAAAGCAGTGCGGGATCTGATCCGGATCACCAAAGAGGTGGAGAATACCAAGTCGAAGAAGCTGGATAAAGATCCGGAATCCATGGACGAAAAGGAACTGAAAGCGATGATTGCTCAGATCAGCAAGAAGATGCACCAGGCTGCGGTGGAGCTCAACTTCGAGGAGGCTGCCAATCTCCGGGATCAGATGCTGGAACTGAAACAGTATTTAAAATAATAGAAAGAATGTTCGCTGATAAAGGGACTGGGGGCATGCGGCAAAGCTTGGCGGCAGGCTTCCCGGTTCTTTGAATTATGCGGTAAAACAGATGCTTTTTCTGCTTTACTTTTTCGACGGCATGTGATATTATAACCGCGGGTCAATGGAAACATTTGTTCTCTTTTTGGGCGGCTGGATCAGAGGCGCCGGCGGAGCTCCCGCCGGGAGAAGCGTTGAGGCGCATGGTTTCCGGCAAAAAGAGAATACTGGTAGATAAGGGAAATTTGTCCTTGAAATACGGAGGTCACTATCTCATGAGAGAGAGGCAATTTATTAAAATTCGCGGTGCGAATGAACATAATCTGAAAAATTTATCCGTGGACATTCCGCGGAATGAACTGGTGGTGCTGACCGGGCTTTCCGGGTCGGGGAAGTCTTCCCTGGCTTTTGACACGATTTACGCGGAAGGCCAGAGGCGCTATATGGAATCCCTGTCCTCCTATGCCAGGCAGTTTTTGGGGCAGATGGAAAAGCCGGACGTGGAGAGCATCGAAGGGCTCTCTCCGGCGATCTCGATTGATCAGAAATCCACAAACCGGAACCCGCGTTCCACCGTGGGAACCGTGACAGAGATCTACGATTATCTCAGGCTTCTCTACGCCAGGATCGGCGTGCCCCACTGTCCGAAATGCGGGCGGGAGATCAAAAAGCAGACCGTGGACCAGATGGTGGATCAGGTGATGACTCTGCCGGAGGGCAGCAGGATTCAGGTGCTGGCGCCGGTTGTCCGCGGGCGGAAGGGCGAGCATGTGAAGGTCCTGGAGGCCGCCAGGAAAAGCGGATATGTCCGGGTTCGGATCGACGGAAACCTGTATGAGCTTTCCGAGAGCATCCAGTTGGAAAAGAATATCAAACACAATATTGAAATCGTGATTGACCGTCTGATCGTGCGCCCCGGCATTGAAAACCGGCTGACCGATTCCATGGAGAATGCGCTGCATCTGACCGACGGCATTTTGATGGTGGATGTGTTCGGCGGGGAGGTGCTGCATTTCAGCCAGAATTTTGCCTGCCCGGACTGCGGGATCAGTATTGACGCGGTGGAGCCGAGAAGCTTTTCCTTTAACAATCCGTTTGGCGCGTGCCCGGATTGCTATGGCCTGGGGTACAAGATGGAATTTGACATGGATCTGGTAATCCCGGATCAGAGCCTCAGTATTATGGACGGGGCGATCTCCGTCCACGGCTGGGGATCGGCGGGCAGCGAGGGAAGTTACTCCCACGCGCTGCTGTCCAGCATGGCAAAGCGTTACGGGTTCAGCCTTTCCACCCCCTACCGGGACTATCCGCCGGAGGTGAAAAAGCTGATCGAGCAGGGAACCGGCGGAGAACGGATTCCGGTTCGGTATAAAGGAGAAAAGGGAGAGACCACGTACCAGGTTGCCTTTGAGGGGCTGATCAAAAATCTGGAGCGGCGCTACAGAGAGACCGGCCAGGACGCCCTGAAAGCAGAGTATGAGACCTTTATGCGGATTACACCCTGCAACACCTGCCATGGCCATCGTTTGAAGCAGTCCTCCCTGGCCGTGACGGTCGGAGATAAAAATATTTATGAGCTGACATCCATGCCGCTGACGAAGATCCGGGAGTGCCTGAATGAACTGCAGCTTTCAGACATGGAGCAGGCGATCAGCGGACCAATTTTAAAAGAGGTACACGCCCGCCTCGGCTTTTTGATCGACGTGGGGCTGGATTACCTGACCTTGTCCCGGATGGCAGGGACTCTTTCCGGCGGCGAGGCCCAGAGAATCCGCCTGGCGACCCAGATCGGTTCCGGATTGGTGGGCGTTGCCTATATCCTGGATGAGCCCAGCATCGGCCTGCATCAGCGGGACAACGACAAGCTGCTGAAAACCCTGGTGCACCTGCGGGATCTGGGGAACAGCGTGATTGTGGTGGAGCACGACGAGGATACGATGCGGGCTGCGGATCACATTGTGGATATCGGACCGGGAGCCGGGGAGCACGGCGGCCGGGTGGTGGCCCAGGGAACGGCGGAGGAGATCATGAATACGCCGGGCTCTGTCACCGGGGACTATCTATCCGGGCGGAAAAAAATTCCGGTGCCGGAGGAGAGAAGGAAACCTACGGGGTTCCTAAAGATCCGCGGCGCGGCGGAAAACAACCTGAAAAATATCGACGTGGATATTCCTCTGGGGATTATGACCTGCGTCACCGGCGTGTCTGGATCGGGAAAAAGTTCTCTGATCAATGAAATTCTCTATAAGACGCTGGCGAAAAAAGTGAACCGGGCCAGAACCGTGCCGGGAAAGCACGCCGGAATCGACGGAATCGAGAATATCGACAAGGTCATTGATATCGATCAGTCGCCGATCGGCAGAACGCCCCGGTCCAACCCGGCCACCTATACCGGAGTGTTTGATCTGATCCGCGACCTGTTCGCCAGCACGCCAGACGCAAAGGCCAGGGGTTACCAGAAAGGCCGGTTCAGTTTTAATGTAAAAGGCGGGCGATGCGAGGCGTGCAGCGGAGACGGCATTCTGAAAATTGAGATGCACTTCCTGCCGGATGTCTATGTGCCCTGCGAAGTTTGCGGAGGAAAGCGGTATAACCGGGAGACTCTGGAAGTAAAATATAAAGGAAAAAGTATCTATGATGTGCTGAACATGACGGTGGAAGAAGCGCTGACCTTCTTCGAGCACGTGCCTAGCATCCGCAGAAAGATTGAGATGCTCCACTATGTCGGTCTTTCCTATGTCAAGCTGGGTCAGCCCTCCACGGAACTCTCCGGCGGGGAAGCTCAGCGGGTGAAGCTGGCCACGGAGCTCTGTAAGAGAGGCACCGGGAAGACGCTGTATATTCTGGATGAGCCGACCACCGGCCTTCATTTCGCGGATGTCCACAAGCTGGTGGAAATTCTGCGGCGCTTGTCCGATGGAGGAAACACCGTGGTCGTGATTGAGCACAATCTGGATGTGATTAAAACAGCGGATTACCTGATCGACATGGGACCCGAAGGCGGGGACGGCGGCGGCACCGTCGTGGCCTGCGGGACGCCGGAGGAGCTGGCTCAGGTGGAATCTTCCTATACGGGACAGTACGTAAAAAAATATCTGTAAAAGAGCGGGCGGCGGCTGAAAAACTCTGGGTTTTGGTGAATCAGGAGATTTTTTCAGCCGCCCATCTGACTTTTACCGGAAAAGTCATCGGTTAAGAAAAAATTTATTTGTACCTGCCGGGAATCTGTGATATAAGAGTAAGGTATGACCAATCCTGATCGGGCGCGTTCCGCTTTTGCGGAGCAGTTGAATGCACGCGTCCCCCGGAGGGATAAGATATGCGTGCTGGATTTCAGCCCGAAAGGCGGAATCGGAGGAGAGTAAATGAGCGAAGAAAAAAAAGAAGATCTGGATCTCACCGAGGATCAAGGCGGGGAGACCTTACATAGCGACGAGAAGAAAGAAAATCCGGTTTCCGCTCCCAAGGAGGACCGGCCGGATGAGTATGAGGAAGTGTGCAGTGTCTGCCGCCGTCCGGAGAGCAAGGCAGGGAAGCTGATTCATATGCCTGGGGGCCTGATGATCTGCAACGACTGCATGCAGAAAGCCTTCGACATGTTTAACCAGCAGGGCGGTATGAACGGGTTAAACCTTCAAAATATGCCCTTTGACCTGAAGATGATTGATCTGAACAACCTGGGCGGGGTAGAGATCCCTCAAAAACAGAAGGTGAAAAAGAAAAAGCCCAAGGAAGAAGGCGAAAAACCTTCGTTTACCGTGAAGGATATCCCGGCGCCCCACCGCCTGAAAGCCATGCTGGACGAATACGTCGTCGGACAGGAGAAGGCGAAAAAGACGCTGGCCGTGGCGGTTTACAACCACTATAAACGGATTGCCTCTGATATGGGGGACGGAGTGGAGATTGAAAAATCCAATGTTTTGATGATCGGACCGACCGGAAGCGGAAAAACTTATCTGGTCCGGACCCTGGCGAAACTGCTGAAAGTGCCGTTAGCCATTGCCGACGCGACTTCTCTGACTGAGGCGGGATATATCGGCGACGACATCGAGAGCGTGCTCTCGAAGCTTCTGGCCGCTGCGGAAAACGATGTGGACCGGGCGGAGCACGGGATCGTATTCATCGATGAGATCGATAAGATTGCAAAGAAAAAAAATACCAATACCAGGGACGTCAGCGGAGAATCGGTGCAGCAGGAGCTTTTAAAGATGTTGGAAGGCACCAAGATGGAAGTTCCGGTGGGCTCCGGCAGCAAGAATGCGATGGTTCCGATGACCACCATGGACACCAGGAACATCCTGTTTATCTGCGGCGGCGCGTTTCCCGATCTGGAAGATATCATCAAGGAACGGCTGAACCAGCAGTCCGCCATTGGTTTCCGGGCGTTGCTTAAGGATCAGTACGATCAGGATAAGAATATTTTGTCCAAGGTTCAGATGGAGGATCTGCGGAAATTCGGCATGATCCCGGAATTTTTAGGGCGGCTTCCGATCGTGGTGACCCTGGAGACCTTGACGAAGGAATTTTTGGTGAAGATTCTCAGGGAGCCGAAGAACGCGATTTTAAAGCAGTATGAGAAGCTGCTGGCTATGGACGAAGTGCAGCTGATTTTCGACGACGGCGCGCTGGAAGTGATTGCGGACCGGGCCATGGAGAAGGGAACGGGCGCACGGGCGCTGCGGGCGATATTAGAGGAATACATGCTGGATATCATGTATGAGATTCCAAAAGATTCCAATATCGGCCGTGTGACGATTACCAGGGAGTATCTGGAAAATACCGGCGGCCCCAGGATTGAGCTGCGGGGACAGATTGTGGTGTAATGGTAAGAATGTACTGAGTAAAGCAGGCTCAAAGCCGGTTCTTTGGAATCGGCTTTGAGCCTGCTTTTTTGAACCGGTGAAAACGCCTTGGTTGGATCAAAAAGAGGCGGCCGCTCCGGTAGATTTTTCTCTACTTTTGCAGCCGCTTCAAAGATATTGGTTTAGCCCCAAACAGGGAAGATGATATTTGCCACTAAGGAAGTGATCAGGCACAGGGCAATCAGCAGGGGAATCGTAATCTTCATGATCTTGAAGGGGTTGTATTCACCGGCTGCATATGCCAGAGCACAGGTGGTGGATCCGGTCGGGAAACAGAACGAGAAACCGGAAGCCACGGTGATGCAGACAATCAGTCCGCGAGGATCCATTCCGCCGGCAACTGCCATGGCGGCCACCAGAGGAGTCAATACGGACTTTACTCCGGAGTTGGAGAGGAAGGTGGTCATGACTGCGGTAAAGGTGCAGACAATCAGCATGATCATGAAGCTGTTGTCGGTCCAGCTGATCAGAGTCAGCAGGAAGTTGCCGATTACGTCGGCGGCGCCGGAGCTGGTCAGAGCAGCGGTCACGCCCAGGATACCGGCCAGCATCCAGACCGTATCGGAGGCAACGGCCAGAGTCAGTTCTTTGGCGTTCATGACGCCGACAACGCCCATGGCAACCACGCAGGCGGCAGGGAAGATCCACATAATCTTGCCGAAGAAAGAAATTTTGTTCAGAACCAGAACCACGATGACCAGGATAAAGCAGGCATAAACGAAATTCTGCTTCCACTGGGGTAGAGTACTGGCTTTCATTTCTTTTTCCTGTACATTGGAGAGGGTCAGTTCTTTCTTAGGGAACAGCTTCCAGATGAACAGGCAGACAGGAATCATCAAAATAGCGGGTACAATCTTAACCGAGAGAGTGTTGCCAAATACCAGCAGCTGCTCTGCGGATACGATACTCTCCATATAAGCGTTGGTGGAGAAGTCGATCGTAGCGCCCATACCGATGGGTATAGTGCCTTCCCAAACCACATTGAACATCAACAAAGGCATGATGATACGGGACGGGGTGACTTCGCCGGTGTCGGGAAGAGCATCCAGGAAACCGATGATCAGAGCCATGGCCACGATACCAGGCATGATCAGCAGCATGACAAAGTAGATGGCAAACAGGACGACTATCAGAGCAAAATCCTTTTTCCCGCTCATGGCGCTTAGCATTCCTTTTAGCCGGAGCGCCAGGTTGGTCTTTTGCAGGGCCGTACTCAAGGCAAACATGGAAGCAACCATCACGATGGTCTGGTTGCTGAGACCGCTGAATGCTTCTGGAATCGTCAGTACGCCGGTGAGAACCAGCAATACGCAGCAGAGCATGGTGACCAGGCCAAAGGGAAATTTCCCGCTTAAGAATAGTACAGCCATCAATACAGTAATCAGAATGGTTATTGTTGTAGGTGACATACCTTTTCCTCCATGATGTTAGTATTAAATCTTTTTCAGGTCATATGCAATCATCATATCAATCAGATCGTTGGTAGGGCTTTCAAACATGTGAAGATCATAATCGATATCCATCGCCTGAGGACTTTCCGCAGTATGAGGCGTCCATTCCGGGAGGCCTTCGCCGTTGGGATTGCCGGTTTTGATGAAATTGGCCCAGTAGCCGGCCAGCTGATTGGAGAGATCCCAGTCGCGGCCGGTGTAAGGCCTCTTGCTCTTGGTCAGCGTCTGGAACACGTACTGATGTTCCGCGCTGTGGTGGGCATTCTCAGCGGTGGGAGGCACCAACGTCAGATAATAGCGGTACGCCGGAGTCTTGCCCTGGGCCAACTGGTTTTCACACCAGGCCACATCGGCTGCCTGGGTTCCGCCGGTCATCATGACGAATTTGTTGAACATACGAAGCGCGTACGCCTTGTCCGTTTCGTAGTGGATGGCTTTTAAGAATGCTTCCTGGTAACCTGGACCAAAGAGAAAATCAGCGGCTTGTTTCACTTCTTCCAGCGGAGGCAGCTCAGTCAGCTTGCGTTCCATCTCATCTGCGGTGCAGCCGATCATCGTAGGGATATCGGGATATTTGCCGCCGGCAAAAAGATCGTTCCAGCTTTCAGGGAACACATAGCCGTCCGTAACCGGGCAGAACATCATCATGGGATCAACCGCGTGATGTTTTTTGTATTCTTTGACGCCTTCCTGTAAGGCTTCCTCAGAGGCATTTCTGGCATCCGCAATGGTCGCGTATCCCATTTCCTGCAGGATGGCCGCGCCGGAGGCTGCCGCCTGCTCCAGCGTGGTGGTCATGCCGCCGCGGGTGCGCTCCAGGCCGCCGCTGGACTGCATAATCGCTCCGTGAATCAGCCCCTCGGCCAGGGGTGAGGCAATCATGGTGGTCACCTTCATGCCGCCGCCGGACTGTCCGAATACGGTTACTTGATCCGGGTCGCCGCCGAATGCCGCAATGTTGTTTTTAACCCACTTCAGCGCGGCGATCAGGTCCAGGACGCCGTAGTTGCCGGAGGCGTGATAGCCGCTTTCCGCAGTCAGCTCCGGGTGAGCCAGATAGCCGAAGATTCCCAGCCGGTGGTTCAGCGTGACGATGACGCATCCTCTCTTGGCAAAGCCTTCGCCGTCGTAACAATTCAGATGTCCGTAGCCCTGCGAATATCCTCCGCCGTGGAAATATACGCCGACCGGAAGCTTTTCCCCGGCGCTGTTTGCGGGAGTCCATACATTGAGGTACAGGCAGTCTTCGCTGCGGGGCCATTCTACACAGTAGAATTCATTTCCGATCAGATCGCCGCCGCCCTCGGAAGCCCGCCGTTCCTGGTAACAAATGTTCCCGTATTTGTAGCACTGCCGGACGCCCTCCCAGGGTTCTACCGGCTGCGGCGCTTTCCAGCGTAGCTCACCTACAGGCGGCGCGGCATAAGGGATGCCGCGGAATACGCTGACAGCCTGATTCCATCCGGTAAGTCCCTCCACAGTGCCGGCATCTGTTTTCACTTGAAGTAATGCCATATTGCTCTCCTTTCTTGCAGTAAATCTAAAAATAATATAAACCAAATGAAAAAGAAATGAAAATACAAAACAAAGTAGTCATATAAGGAAAAAGTATAACATCATAGCCACTTTTAATTGACCAGCCGGCCACTTTTTCTCCATCTCCCGCTGAAGTAGTAAACCGTCCCGATAAAAAACGGCACCCACCCGGCAAACGCATTTCCGTACCAGAATCCATACACTCCCATATCGAACACCAGCCCAAGCAGCATGGCTAGCCCGATGCGGGCGATAATGCCGTCCAAGAGGGCAACCGCCAGGTTCAGCTTGGAGTTGCCGGAGCCGTTGATCAGGGAGAACATGGAAGGGCGGATGATGCCTCCGATAAAGGAGACGACCGCAACCGGAACATAGGTAACCGCCATGTCAAGGGCCAGCGTATCGCTGGTAAAGATTCCGAAGACAGCCCTGGGCCAGCAGACGGTGCAGAGGATAAAGATAGCGCCGAAGATCCCGTTGATCACAAAAGATGTCAGGATTACCTTGGTCACACGCCCGTACTTTTTCGCGCCGATACACTGGGCCACCATAGAAGCGCCCGCCGTGGTGAAACCGTGGACAATGGTGTTATTCACCATTTCCAGCTTGTGGCCCATGCCGGATACGGCGGAAGCGATGACGCCGTAGGAGTTGACCCAAGAATTTACATAGACGCGGGAAATGCTGACGGCGGCCGACTGGATGGACATCGGGACACCCAGTGAAATCAACGGTTTCAGCATATCCAGTGAAATCCGGAAGCTTTTTAGTTTAAAATCAAACATAAATTCTTTCCGCTTCCGATAGAGAATCACCAGCGCGCACACAAAGCTGACCGCTTGTCCGATTACGGTGGCGAGAGCCGCGCCGAAGACGCCGAGGTCGAACACAGCGATAAAGAGCAGATCCAAAACCGCATTCAGCACTGACGCGATGGCGATGAACAGGAACGGGTGCCTGGAATCCCCCATGCCCCGCAGGATGGCGCTGACCAGATTATACCCGTAGATAAAAACCAGGCCGGCCATGCAGGTCACTACATAGTCCATGGTGTAATCCCAGGATTCCACGGGAGTTTTCACCCATTGAAGAATCGAATTGCGCAGAAGCAGGCATACGACGGTCATAACCAGCGCGCAGCCGCCGAGGAAGGAGAAGAGCGTACCAATCATCTTGCTGACTTTATCTGGGCGGTTTGCTCCCACGTACTGCGAAATAATAATCTGCGCGGCGTTGGAAAAACCCATGGCCACAAAAGTCAGCACCATCAGCACATCGCCGCCGATGGAGACGGCCGACAACCCCGCGCTCTCCAGATAACGGCCGACCACAATCATGTCCACCATATTGTAAGCGGCCTGCAAGATGCCGGACAATACCAGCGGTAGGGCAAAGATGAGGAGCTGCCTGGGAACGCTTCCCACGGTCAGATCCTTGATCAGGGTTTTCTCTTTGGATGATACGCTGTTCTCTTTTTCCATGATTGGCTCAACCTTCTAATTCTTTTGCTTTTTCAATGATTTCCGTCTGGTTCGCCAGGGAAATCATGCGCCGCTCATCTCCGGCGATTTCCAGTACATTGTACTGGCCTGCTTCATAGGGTTTCCAGGTTTCTCTGCCGGGATAGTTCGGATTTCCGGACTTCATGAAGTTGGCCCAGTAATCCGCCAGCTCATTGGACAGTTCAAAGTCGCGGCCGGAGTAAGGGCGGTAGGAACGGTTTAATGTCTGGAACACATAGTGGTGCTCCACCGAGTGATGGGCGCAGTCCGCGCCGGGCGGAACATAGGTAAAATAGGCGAGATAGCAGGGCTTGCGTCCAAAGCGGGCGTTCACCTCGGCAAAAGCCAGGTTCTGGTAGGTGGTTTCCCGCGGCTCTCCGTTTGTGGAAGTCAGCATGTAATCTAGTTCCGGGTATTTGCCCTGGCGGTACAGATCGGTAACCGGCTCAGGGAAGAGCTCGCCGTCGTCCACCGGGGAGAAACGCATATAGCCGCCGCTTCCCCTCATCGGGGTTTCCTTGTCGTTCAGCTGGATCATTTTGAAGCGGCTGTAGGCATCCAGGACCTCGTCGGAGGAACATTTTCTGGCCTCTGCAATATTGCTCACGCCCAGAACCTTTAAAAACTCAGTGCCTGCTTCCTTGGCATGGTCCAGAGATTCGGACCAGTAGGAATATACGGGGCGGATGCCGCCGCCGGACTGCATGATCGCCTTATGGATCAGACCTTTTGAGGCCGGAAGCGCGCACATATTGTCTACGCTGGAAGCGCCGCCGCTCTGGCCGAAGAGAGTGACATTTTCCGGGTCTCCGCCGAAAGCTGCTATGTTATTCCGAATCCATTTTAAAGCGGCCAGCTGATCTTTGACCCCATAGTTGCCGGGGGTAGAGACGCTTTCTGCCTCCAATTCGGGATGGACCAGGTAGCCGAATACATTCAAACGATAAGCGATGGAAACCATGATGACGCCGCGCTTGCAGAACCCTTCTCCGTCATAACAGTTTAAATAGCTGTAGCCGGTCTGATGGCCACCGCCGTGGATGTAGACGGCCACCGGAAGCTTTTCGCCGGGGTCTTTGGCCGGTGTCCAGATGTTCAGGTAAAGGCAGTCCTCGCTTCTTTTATAATTACCCACGTAAAACTCGGTGGCCACAATGCCGCCGCCTTCGGAGACAAAGGGCTCCTGCATGGCGAGAGGGCCGAACTTATAGCAGGGGCGGACGCCTTCCCAGGGCTCCACCGGCTGCGGATCCTTCCAGCGCAGCTCGCCGACTGGCGGCGCGGCAAAGGGAACGCCGCGGAATACGGAAAACATTTGATTGGCGGCGGGCAGTCCTTCCAATATGCCGCCGTCGACTTTTGCCTGTAATAATGCCATAATGCAATCTCCTTTTCTTTCTGCAAATCTGGTATACTACATAATTATAGAGTTGCCGTTGGTGGATGTAAAAGACAAATTTCCTTGGTGATATAACTGTTTCTTATATAATGACGGTAAATGATATTTGTGAAAATGTTTCTCCTTCTATAAAATGAAGATAGAACAAAATAAAAGAGAAAGAAAGGAATTTTTCATTATGGCACTTTTGAAAGTGAAAATTGATTCTGGTGTGGTGGAAGGTCTGACAGGGTGGAACCAGGCGGTCGGCTTGTTCCGCGGGATTCCTTATGCAAAAGCGCCGGTGGGAGAACTGCGCTGGAAGGCTCCTCAGCCGGTGGAACCCTGGGAAGGGGTATATCAGGCATATAATTTCGGCAATATCAGCTACCAGGAGCGCCGGGCTTCCGAGGGCGGCGGAGATTTGATCGGCAATGAATTTTATTGCGTGGACTGGCCCAGGGATGAAGATTGCCTGTACTTAAACGTATGGACCCCGGCAAACAGCGCCGATGAAAAGCTCCCGGTCGGCGTTTACCTGCACGGCGGAGGCTATGCCCAGGGCTACGGCCACCTGAACTGCTACGACGGCGAGGGATTTGCCAAGAGAGGCATTGTCACCGTGACTCTGAATCACCGCCTGGGAATTTTTGGCTACCTGGCGCACCCGGAGCTAACGGCAGAGGACGAGCATCATACCTCCGGAAATTATGGTGTGCTGGATATTATCGAAGCATTGAAGTGGGTGAAGCGCAACATTGCGGCCTTTGGCGGCGATCCTGAAAAGATCACGGTGTTCGGCCAGTCCGGCGGCGGGGACAAAGTGACCACCATGCTGGTGACTCCTTTGACCGACGGCATCGTAACCGGCGCGATCATGCAGTCCGGCGGCGGCCTGAACCTGGTTCGCGGAGAGACCACGCTCGCCGGTGCGGAACAGTCCGGCGCCGCCCTGATTCAGGGGATGGGTTACGCTTCCATTGAGGAAGCTCGGAAAGCCACCCAGGAGGAGCTGATGGAAGGCGTCCGCAGATACGCAGGCGATGCTCCCATGGCGGCCATGCGGCTTTTTGGCCCTAACGCGGACGGCTATATTTTCCCCAGGCATTGGGGGAGGATGATCCAGGACGGCGAGTTCAAGGATATCCCCACTATGATCGGCTGTACCTCCCAGGAATTTGTCAATGACGTTTTTGTCAACGGCGGCACGATGGAGCTTCCGTCCAGAGAAAAAGCGCTGGCGGACGGCGAGGCGCAGATCGGTGACGGCGAAGCCTTCCTGAAGGCGATCCGCTATGATGAGGACCCGGAGTATGCGGCAGAGATGTATGCGACCTGCGTCGGCATGACCGGTTCCACCTATGCCGGCGACATCGCTTTCTGCGAGAGCCAGGTTGCCAATGGCCACAAGCCTTCTTTCCAATATTACCTGACCCTGGTGCCGCCCTCGGCGAAGACGGCTCACCACAGCGCCGAGCACCAGTACGTATTCCAAACCCTGACCAAGAGCAAGAGGCCCTACGCCGGCCGCGACTGGGATCTGTCCAATCAGCTGGCCGATTACTGGGCCAACTTTATCAAAAACGGCGACCCCAACGGGGAAGGGCTTCCGGAATGGACGCCTTACACCGCCGATTGCAAGCAGGCGATGGATATCGATTATGACCTGCACATGATCGACCAGCAGACCAACGAGCTGATCGACCGGATGGTGGAGAAGGATCTGAAAAAGGAATAAGGCAGGGGAGGAACCCAATCATGAATACTGATTTGCAAGTAAAAACCGAGTCCGGCGTGATCGCCGGCAAGCTTTCCGATGACGGCCAGGTCCGGATGTTTTTCGGCGTGCCCTACGCGAAGCCCCCGGTGGGCGATCTGCGCTGGCGCGCCCCTCAGCCCGCGGAGCCCTGGGACGGAGTCCGGGACGCCCGGTTTCGGGCCAACACCAATATGCACAAGCGCCCGTCCATGAAATCCTTTTATGGAAAAGAATTTGACCAGCAGGAGTATCCCCGCAGCGAAGACTGCCTGTATTTAAACATCTGGGCGCCGAAGGATGCCTCGAAAAAGAACTGTCCGATCGCCCTGTATTTCCACGGCGGCGATTCCCACGCCAATAAGGCGATATTTGACGGCGAGGGCTTTGTGAAAAACGGCGTGATTTTGATCACGGTGGGCTTTCGCTGCGGCGCCTTTGCCGGGCTGTGCCACCCGGAGCTTTCCAGAGAGTTTGAGGAGGAAAACGGACACTACACTTCCGGCAACTACGGCCTGTTGGATCAGGTGGCGGCTGTCAAGTGGGCCCGCCGGAACGCCGAAGCGTTTGGCGGGGATCCGGGGCGGGTTTCCGTATTCGGCCAGTCTGCGGGCGGCACGGCGGTACAGCGCCTGATTTCCACACCCCTCTTAAAAGGAGAACTGTTCGGCGCTGTGATGCAGAGCGCCGGAGGAATGGATCCCCGTTATATGATGGTGGAGTCCACCTTGGAGGACAGCGAAAAATATGGAGAGAAGCTCCTGGAAAAACTGGGTGTTTCCAGCATTGAGGAGGCACGCAAGGTTCCCGCCGAGACGATCCTCGCTGCCTTTGCAGCAGGGCCGGATGAAAATATGGCGTATTTCTCTCCGAAACCGGACGGCTACAGTTTGCTGTACAGTCCGGATGAGACCGGATACCGCGGCGCTTGGCTGACGGATGTCCATGTGATGATGGGCACTACCAAACATGAGGGCTTTGCCTACAGCTATGGAACGGTGACGGAGGAAACGCTTCGCGACTATCTGAAGAGAAGTTACCGGGAAGACTGGGAAGGCTATTGGAATGCGGCCCAGGTCAACGGAGACGCGGCGGCGGAGAAGATTCGCCGTCAGGACAGCGGAGACGTCAAAATGGCAACCTGTTATTCCTTTGTGCAGCGTCAGAACGAGCTGGGGCGCCCGGCGCCCTATGTCTATCTCTTTACCAAGGAAGCCCCTGGGCCGGAGGGTGCCGGCGCGTTCCACAGCGGCGAACACGCCTATGTATTCCAGAGTATGGACAAGGTTGCGTGGCGGCCCTACAACGAGGGCGACCGCGTGCTCTCCCAGGTGATGAGCCGGTATTGGGCGAATTTCTTTCACACCGGGGACCCGAATGGAGAGGGCTTGCCTGTGTGGGAGAAGACGGAAGATATGAAAAACGATCCCTGGGTGATGGAGCTTGGCTGCCGGCTCGGCATGGTTCGTCCTCCGGAAACCAAGGTTTCCCGTTTTGTGAAGGATTTTGTGCTGGATTTTTACCCCAAACGGCAGGGATAAGCAGCCCTGGCAAGAAAAGACGGATTGGGAATTTCATTTCTATGGGAAAACGATAGTTGAGCAAAGAAGGGATTTATCTATGACACATGAAGGCTATTATTTTAATCCGGTTATCGCCGGTTTTCTCCCGGACACGGCGGCGGCCTGTCTGGATCACTATCAGGTGGAACTGCTTTGGCCGGTGGAGCAGTCGGGGGGAGAATATTATCTGTCTGCCCAGGATACGGAGCGTTTCTTGACGATGCTGCCGCAGCAAAAGGCAATGGATGCTCTGCCCGGCGGGACGGACGCGGAGCGCTGCTCCATCCAGGCCGTCTTCGGCGCACTGGGATGCCGCATGGAAATGACCGGGGACGTCTTGCAGGTATTGCTTTCTCAGGAGGGAGAATTCCTCCCGGCGGAGCAGGTGAAACAAGGGATTTTACAGAAAAAGGGGGCGCAGGGAGATTATTTCGGCACGTATTGGCATACCCCCATGGAGCGCTATGCTCCGTACCGGGTATACCTGCCGGCTTCCTACCGGCCGGAGGGAAAAAACCGGCTGCTGATGTGCCTTCACGGCGGGGGCGGAAGCCCGGATACGCCGTTTCACAATTCGCAGGATCAGGTGAAAGACTATGCAGAGCGGGACGGCTACATCCTGATCGCTCCCGACGGATCCACCAATAATTCCACCTATGGCTGCGCCGTCCCTCCCAATGGGATGCTGGGAGCCCGGTCCGACGCCAAAGATCCGGCCAACCCGGAAAATCTGAGCGAGGAGGAACTTCGTTCGGTACAGATGGGGGAGCTGGGGCTGGATCAGGTGCTGGCCCTGGCGCGCCGCGATTACGCGGTGGATGAGGCGAATCTTTATCTGATGGGAAATTCCATGGGAGGTATGGGAACCTTGTATTATGCTTCCCGCCATCCAGGGCTGTTCCGAAAGATCTCTCCCCAGGGGGCCATACCGGATATGCAGTTTTTTGACTGTTCCGGACTGAGACAGCAGCCGACTTTCTTTGTCGGAGGCGATATGGATTCCCATGGCGTCCAGTATCTGCGGGAGGGATGCCGCGTCTTAAAAGAACATGACGTTCCGGTGATTTACCGGGAAGTTTCCGGAGGAACCCACAGCTTGGCCTGGGTGGATGTGCTGGATGAGATCTTTGAATTTTTCAAATAATGTTTCTCTCCGGTATTTTCTGTCATAGGACAAAAGTCCTGCCCGATATATTAGTGGTAAGAATTTAATCGGAGGCGGCGTGTGGATCGGGAAATGCTGATGCTGTGCCTGTTGTTTTCCACTGCGGGGGATGCAGCGGAAGAATGCCGCAGGAATGCGTTGAAGCAAATGCTGTCCTTGGAGCTGAGAGAGGAGCTGCTGCGGCGGATGGAAGAGCAGGCTCTTTTGTTGGTGGAGGAACAGTGCCGAAGGTCGCGGCAGGAGCTTCGGCGCCTGTCGGAGGAGCAGATTCGTCTGCTCCTCGGCGCGCCGCCAAAGTGACAAGGAGCAGGAGCAGATGACAGAGCAGGAGCAGATTTGCCGGGAACAGATTTTGTCGGAAGATTATTTGGATTTTATCGTCGAAAATAACATTCTATCTCCCCAGGTTTTCGCCGATTATGGGGATCACTGTACGGAAATCGTGAATAATGTCTACGGAGTGGCTCATCTGGAACGCGGACGGGCCCCTTTTTACAATGTGGGGATTTACGGGTATCAGACAATTCCCAGCCTGTTTTCCCTGGCGGACACAACGAGTATGGAAGTCTCCGGAATTTTGAGAGCCCAAAACCGCCCGATCCCCGATCTGCGAGGGGATGGGGTTCTGATTGGGATTATTGATACCGGGATTGATTACTCTCACCCTATCTTTCGCATGGGAAGCGGGGAGAGCCGAATTTTGGGAATCTGGGACCAGACCGATCAGAGCGGGGAACCGCCGGCGGGGATTTTGTACGGGACGGAATTCCGAAGGGTTCAGATCAATGAGGCTCTGCGCCTGCCGGATCCCAGGGTGGTGGTCCCCACCGTCGATGAGAGTGGGCATGGAACATTCCTTGCCGGGATTGCGGCGGGAGGGGAAATGCCGGACGGCAGTTTTATTGGGGCCGCGCCGAATGCGGAGCTGGCAGTGGTAAAACTGAAACCGGCCAAGCAGAACCTGAGAGAATTTTTTTACACGCCGCCTGAGGCCGAGGTCTATCAGGAAACCGATATTATGATGGGCGTGCGCTATCTATTGAATTTACAGGAAGAGTTTCGGATTCCGATGGTGATTTTGGTCGGACTGCAGACCAACCGGGGAGGCCATGACGGATTCACCCCGCTGGAGGAGCTTTTGAGCCGTCCGGTGGACTTAAAAGGTCTGGTTCCTGTCGTGGCAACGGGGAATGACGGGAACCGGGGACATCATTTCTTTGGTTCGGTCCGGTCGGAGGAAACCTATCAGGATGTGGAAATCCGGGTACCGTCCGGTGTGGAAGGCTTCTGGCTGGATCTTTGGGCTCAGTCCCCGGAACTTTATTCTGTGGGATTCGTCTCTCCGGGAGGAGAGGAGATTCCCCGCATTCCCCCTCGGACCGGGAGCAGCGAAAATTTAGGGTTCGTGTTGGAGGAGACCACGGTTTCGGTCAATTACCGGATTGTGACGGCCCGTTCCGGAAGCCAGTTGATCTCCATGGGGTTTCGGAGGCCGACTCCGGGAATCTGGATCGTGCGCATCTACAGTACTTATGCGGTCAGCGGCCAATTTCATATGTGGCTTCCGGTGGAGGGGCAAACCAAAACCGGCATCCAATTTTTAGAGCCAAACCCCAATATCACCCTGACGATCCCCTCCACTTCCAGCGAGGCCATGGCGGTCAGCGCTTACAATCACAAATCGGACAGTATTTATATTCATTCCGGGCGGGGATTCACCCGGTTCGGCGCGATCAAACCGGATCTTGCTGCGCCCGGCGTGTCCGTCTACGGTCCGGCGCCCGGCGGGCGGTTTACAACCATGACCGGAACCAGTGTCGCGGCGGCCCATGTGGCCGGGGCAGCCGCCGATATTTTGAGCTGGGGGATTTACCGGGGCAATGATCCGACAATGGACAGCAATACGGTCCGGGCCTATCTGATTCGGGGCGCCCGCAGAAAAAACGTCTACACTTATCCTAACCGGGAATGGGGATTCGGGGCGCTGGATTTATATGGTGTTTTTGAATTGCTAAAATTAACTTGACAAATGCCCTCTGCTGTACTATTGTATTATCAAACTAGAACAAAAGAATCCGAGGGGGATTCGGTGAGGAGGGCAACATGTCGATGATTCGGCTTGCGCATATTTCAAAAACCTATGCGGGGACTCACAAGGCCGTGGATAATCTGGACTGGGAGATTGAGGAGGGAACGATCACCGGTTTTATCGGGCCCAACGGTGCGGGGAAAACCACTACGCTGAAGATGATTACCGGGATTCTGGAACCGGATGAAGACGGTTCCATCGAAATCAATGGGATTGACATCGGAAAAAATCCGGTGGAAGCAAAAAGGCAGTTCGGCTTTGTCTCCGACAGCCCGGATAACTTCCTCCGCCTGAAAGGGATAGAATATTTGAATTTTATGGCGGATCTGTACGATGTGCCGACCAAGGAGCGGAAGGAGCGGATTGCGTCTTTTGCCTCCCGGTTTGAGATGGAGAACGCGCTGAAGGACAGGATTCTCAGCTACTCCCACGGTATGCGCCAGAAAATCATGGTGATGGGGGCCCTGCTCCACAATCCTTCGGTCTGGATTTTGGATGAACCGTTGACTGGCTTGGATCCCAAGTCGGCCTTTGCGCTGAAAGAAATGATGAAAGAGCACGCAGCCGCCGGAAAGAGCGTTTTATTTTCCACTCACGTTTTGGAGGTGGCGGAGAAGCTGTGCGACCGGATCGCTGTGATTAACAAGGGGAAAATCGTGTACCGCGGCACGCTGGACGACCTGAGAAAACAATTCCGGGAAGGAGAATCTCTGGAAGAAATCTTCCTGAGCATGACGAAAGATGCGTAAGTACAGAAAGCTGACCTGGATCTTGCTGAAATGCGGCATGGGAAATGCAATGTCCACGGGCAGCACGGGAAAGAAAAAGAAATCTCGAAAGCTTTCCGGCGCAGCGCTCTGGCTTTTGATGCTGGTCTGCCTGCTTCCTTTGGCATATATGATGTTCCAGGCGGGACAGAGCGGATATGAGATGCTGGCTCCGCTGGGGCAGGAAGGCCTGCTCTTGGAGATGGCCTGCTTTACGGGCGGAATGGCGACTCTGATTTTAGGGCTGCCTTATATTCTCAGCGTGTTTTATATGTCCGGGGATGTGCAGACACTCCTGCCGCTGCCCCTAAAGCCGGTTCAGATCGTAGGAGCGAAGTTTACGGTTGTCTGGGTATACGAGACCGCGACCACCGCATTCCTGCTTCTTCCGCTGCTGATCGGGTATGGAACTGCGGCCGGGGCGGGTATTTCCTTCTGGATTGCCAGCCTGGCCGGCTTATTGCTGCTTCCGGTGGTTCCCATGGCCTATGCGGCGCTGATTTCCATGATCTTCATGCGGATCGGCAAGGGAGCGAAAAATAAGAGCCTGCTGACGACCCTGGGGACGGTTTTCATTCTGATTATATCCATGTGCGTCGGCATGTTCAGCAGCCAGCTGGAGAACATGGATCAGGAAGGGCTCGTGAATCTGCTGACGGCGGGAAAGAATTCCCTGGTCGGATTCCTCAGCAAGCTGTTCCCAAATCTTCGGTTCCTGGTGAAGGCGATGACCGGGGAGGGCCTGGCGCACCTGCCTCTTTTCTTTGCCGTTACGGCGGTGATTTTGGTTGTGTTTTTGTTCGTCGCAGGCAAACTATATTTCGGCGGCGTTCTCAGCATGAGCGAGACGACCTCCAAACGCCAGAAAATCACGGCGTCCGAGAGCGAAAAGCTGGTGAGGCGCCGCAGTGCGATGTCCACGTATGTGAAAAAGGAACTCCATCTCCTGTTCCGGACGCCGATCTATCTTTTGAACTGTGTTTTAATCCTGTTGATCTGGCCGGCGCTGTTCTTGGTCCCGGTTGTCATCAGTATGTTTGCCCAGTTTGATTCGGTTTCGGAAGGCTTTGCGGCGATGAAGGGAATGCTGGGAGCGCTTTCGTCCGCAGGTGCGGATCCCCAGGCCGCGGCTGTGGCCGCGCTGGTGGTGGTGGCCGGCTCCTATGGCATCACCCTGTTTGTCGGCAGCATGAATCTCGTCTGCGCCACGGCGATCTCGCGGGAAGGAAGCGGCTTTATCGCAATGAAGTATCTCCCCATGTCCTACCGGGATCAGGTGAAAGCAAAGCTGCTCTCCGGCTTGCTGCCGGGCTTTGTGGGGACCACCGGCTATCTGCTGATTTTGCTGGCAATCGGCGTGTATTGGGGCGTTCCCCTCTGGGCGGCTGCCCTGGGAATTTTGATCAGCCTGGTGGTGAACTTTGGAATGAACTGTTTCCAGCTCTGGAGGGATGTCTGCCGCCCGAAATTGGTCTGGGCCAATGAACAGCAGGCGGTCAAGCAGAATTTCAACAGTATGCTGAGTATGCTGGTGCTTTGGGTGCTCGGCGGATTGATCGGAGTGCTGTTTGGCTGGCTGTACTGGAAATTCGAGGTTCCGATCGGCGCCCTGGCCGGTATTTTCACCGCAGCGCTGGCGGCGCTGGACGTTCTGATCTATCGGATCTTGCTGCGCTCTGCAGACCGCAGGATTGCAGAATATGAATAAAAACGCATAGACTTTACTGAAACGTCAGACAAAGTATAAGCGGCTCTGGGTTCATTTTATGCCCTAGAGTCGCTTTTTGTATACAGAAAAATCCGTTATGGCTCCTCTCGCTTGGTTGGAGGAGACCCGGTACAATCACGCCCGAACGATGTAATTTCCCTGCCGCTATCTCTAATTTTTCATGAAAACAGAGCCAGAGGAATTCAGCAACAAAAATATCCAGTAAAAAAGTGGTGGAAAAATAAGCATCTTTCCATTAAAATAAAGAATAAAAGAGGAGAAGATGCGATGAAAAATGGAAAAACAATAATTCTATTGAGTATTATGTTCCTTCTCATCGGGACCTGCACGCCTGTATGCGGACAAAGACCTATGTTTCTCGTTGCATTTTATGAAGAAGCACCCTACCAATTTGTCGGTGAAAACGGTGTTGCCGCCGGACTTTTGATTGATTTGTTTGACCAGGTGGCCGAACGCGCCGGGTACCGGGCGGAGTATCATCGCTATGCGACCTTAAATGCCTGCGTGGAAGCGTTGGAGCAGGGGGAGGCTGACCTGGTGCTGGGGATGCCGTCCTCCAGCGGTCATCAAATGCCTGAGACGGCGGAGCTGTATGCGTCCAAGCTGGTGATCGCGGCCTCGTCCTCCTTTGCAGAGTCCGGCAGGACGAACCGGGGATACCGGGTCGGCTATAATTACCAAACAACCGAGGACACGATTATATACAGTTTGATTGCAGACCGCTATATCGTTTCCGACCGTGTCTCCAGCCTGATGGAGTATCTGAGGGAGGGACAGATCGATGCAGCAATTTTGGACAAAGCAGTGTTGGACTATGCGCAGGAAAATTCCGGTCAGACCATGGATTTTGTGGTGACGAACCAGCACCTGGATACGGTTCAGTACACCATTGCCTGCCGGCCAAAGGACAATTCCTTGCTTCGGACTTTGAACACCGCCATTCTGGATCTGCGCATCGGCGGAGACTATCCGGAAACCATCTCTCGATGGATTGCGGAGGAAAGGGAGCGAGACTGGCTGACTGTGCTGAAATGGGTATCCGCGGCTACGGCTATCCTGATCGGCGGCTTTCTGATCTACTCTGTGATCGGATACCGCGTCCGAAGACTTTTGCAGGAACAAATACTGGAAAAAACCCAGGAGTTGACGGATACGAATAGCCAGCTAAAACGTCAGATGGAACAGCTCCAATTTGAAGGAAAGTTGAGAAGCCGGCTGATTGAAAATGCAAAGAACGGGATGATCATGATCGATGGCAGCAGCAGGATCCTGCTGATGAATTACAGTGCAAAGCGAATGGCTGGATTTCCCCCCGTGGGGGAGAACTGTACGGTTGATATGCTCCCCTGCTTCCGGGAGGTGCTGGCGCAGGTGCAGGATGATCTTTCTGAGCCAGGTTTCCGAGTGGACAACAAACAGGTAGCTGTGCAGGCCGCGGATGGGCTGTGCAGCTACTACCGGCTGAATATCCACCAGATTGTGGAGTCCGGGCAGGTCAGCGGCGCACTGATCACTCTGGAAAATATCACCCGTGAGCAGCGAATGATGCAGGAGAGCCTGGAGGCAGAGAAGAACCGTGTGCTGAACCAAATTATTGCCGGCATCGCCCATGAGATCAAAAACCCGCTGATGGCGATACACACCTACGCCAGCCTGATCCACCAGAAACACGGGGATGCCAACTTTCTGCATTCTTTTGGCGAGTTTGTCCCCAAGGAGGCGGATCGGATCAATCATCTGATTGAGTCGCTGGTGAGCTATGCACGGCCGATTAAAGGAATCAGGACTGAGATTGACCTGTGCGCGCTGGTGCGGGAATGCACCTACCTTTCCCAGGTTGCCCAAAGGAAGATACAGGTCTCTGTGAATCTTCAAGCCGCATCGATCTATGCGAATCCGGATCAGATCAAACAGGTACTGATCAATCTGATGCTCAACGGGATTGAATCTATGGAGGAAAAAGCGGTAAAACAGCCGGATCAAAAGGAATCGCTGCGCCTGACCGTGTCGGTGGAGCGGCGGGGAGATATTGTGTTTATACAGGTGGAGGATACCGGCATGGGGATGACAGAGACCATGAGACAGCGCTGTACGGAGCTCTTTTACACGACAAAGGAACGAGGGTCAGGGCTTGGATTGGCTCTGTCGGAGCAATTTATCCTGGAGAACGGCGGCCAGATGGAAATCAGCAGCACAAGAGGGGAATATACCCGGATTACCATTCGGTTTCCCGCTGCCGGTGGACAGGAGAGGAGGAAGGAGAGAGAGGATGTATGAAGCCTAAAATTTTAATTGTGGATGACGAGCCAAGTATCTGTCAGGCTCTGACTTTTGCCTTGGAGGATTCGTATCAGGTCTGTATCGCCGGGGATGCAGAACAGGGAAAAGAGGCGGTACAGCAGTGCAGGCCGGATCTGGTTCTGCTGGATCTGCAGATCGGCAAGGTCAGCGGGATCGATGTTCTCAAATGGATCCGAGAGAGGGATGAGACCATACCGGTGATTATGATGACTGCCTACGGGTCCATTCGTTCTTCTGTGGAGGCGATGCGGTGCGGCGCATTCACTTATTTGACCAAGCCTCTGGATATCGAGGAGCTGCAGATCTATATGGAAAACGCGCTGGCTGTACGCAGTCTCAGCCATCAGGTGATCCGCCTGAACCATGAGATTGATAATATGCGCAGCAGCCAATACGGCGGCATTATCGGCGCCTCGATGGAGATGCAGAACGTTTTCGAGTTGATTCGGAAGGTAAAGGATCTGGACACTTCGGTCACCATTGTGGGGGAGAGCGGAACTGGCAAAGAGCTGGTGGCGCGGGCCATTCATGACATGGGCAGGAGGAAAAGTCAGCCGTTCGTGGCGATCAACTGCGCCGCTATCCCTGAAGGATTGCTGGAAGGAGAACTATTCGGCCACAAGCGGGGAGCTTTTACCGGAGCGGTGGCGGATCAACGAGGGAAACTGGAGGCGGCCCAGGGCGGAATCTTATTTTTGGACGAGATCGGCGATATGTCTTTGAACCTGCAGAGCAAACTTCTGCGCGTGCTTCAGGAGCGGGAATACACTCCTTTAGGCAGCAATGAAGTTCGGAAACTGGATATCTGTGTGGTGGCGGCCACCAATCGTGACCTGACTGCCATGATCCGCGAGGGGGACTTCCGCGCCGATTTGTACTATCGGTTGAATGTGGTGGAGATTAACCTGCCGCCGCTTAGGGACAGAAAGCAGGATATCCCTCTGTTGAGCGATTATTTTATTCAACGCTATAACAAGGAGAAGGGATTACATATTCAAGGAATGGATGAGCAGGCCAGGCATTTACTTTTGGCCTACGATTATCCTGGAAACGTCCGGGAACTGGCCAATGTGTTGGAGTATGCGGCGATCATGTGTGATCAGAACTTCATCTCAGAGAAAGACTTGCCGCCCCGGCTACGTCAGAATGTAGACGAGCTGCCGGCAGGAGAGGGAACGGCGGAGAAGCTTTTGACCTCTCTGACGTTGGCGGAACTGGAGAAAGAGGCTATTTTAGCCTGCTATGATGCCTTTGGCGGGAAGCAGAAGCTGATCGCAAGCCATCTGGGCATCAGCGAAAGAGGATTGCGGAATAAATTGAATGAATATCGAATCGGCGTCAAGGGAGGCGGAGTCTAAGGAGAAGCCCTGACGGAAAGCGGCATTTTTTTCTGAAACCGGAAAAAAATGCCGCTTTTTTTATAATAAAAGGATGAAAAACCACGAAAACAGGGAAAAATAACTTGGCATCATATTTGCTTTTATAAGAGGTATGGAGGATCCTCAAAAAAAGAAAAGGAGAAACAAGATGAAAAAAGGAATTGCGATGTTACTTTGCCTGTTGATGATCACAGGATCTCTTACGGCCTGCAGCTCTTCGGAACCGAAGGAGACGACCCAGGCTGCCACAGTTGGAGCAGAGACCACAGGAACGGCGGAGACAGGCGGCGCCTATAAGGATACACTTATCGTCGGCATGTCCGCGGCTCCCCAGACCGCGGACGCACAGGCCGCTACCAATGTGCCGGGGAAAATCATCACGAAGATGATCCATATGTCCCTGATTTTCCTGAATACGGAAACCGGCGAGTTGCAGCCCGGAGTGGCCGAGTCCTGGGAGCAGACCGGAGAGGCGACCTATGTCTTCCATTTGCGCCAAGGCATGAAGTTCCACAACGGAGAAGATGTGAAGGCCAGCGACGTGCTGTACACCTTTGCCCGCGGTGCTGATAACGCAGGTACGAAGTCTGTACTGGGCCAGATTTCTGAGTTGAAGGCATTGGACGAGTATACCGTGGAGTTGAGCCTGAAGGAAGTGGATGTGGATTATCCGACCAAAATTGTGGACCCACTTTATTCCATTCTCTCTGAAAAAGCTTGTACAGAGGATCCGGAAAACGGCGGAACCATCGGCTGCGGCCCTTATGTTCTGGACGATTTTGTTTTGAATGACTATGTCACCATGCATAAATTTGAGGAGTACTGGGATGCAGAAAATCTGAAAACCAACCAATTCCGGTTCCGCTATATTCCGGAGAATTCTGCCCGCTTGATTGCTCTTCAGAATAAAGAGATCGACGTGTGTATGAATCCTGCCACCGTCGAGGTCTCCTACATCGCCGATGATCCCTCGTTGGTGCTGAATCAGATGAACAGTTCCCGTGTGTTCTATCTTTCCTTTAATACAGGCAGCGAGATCGGCCAGAATCAGGCGCTTCGCCAGGCGGTCGCCTGTGCAGTCAACAAAGAAGATATCATCACTGTGGCTGCCGAGGGGGCGGGCGCCCCGGCCAAGACCTTATGGTCTCAAGGACTTTTGGGATTCTATGACGGTTTCGAAGGGTTCAGTTATGACCTGGAGAAAGCAAAAGCTCTCATGGCTGAAGCCGGATACGCAGACGGCCTGACTATGGAGATCGCCTGTGACAGCGCCAATATTTCCGCCGTCGAGGTAATCCAAAGCCAGCTAAGGGAAATCGGAATCGAGCTGACGATCAACGAGATGGATTCCGCAGGGCTGACCAGCTATATCGGGCAGAAATCCACCACCCTGCTTTATAATGCCCGCAGCTACGGCGCCACCGTAGAGGGGCCGCGCAAGGTGTTTGTGACAGGCCTGGCCTCCAACGATGCTTTCTACTCCAATCCCCGTGTGGATGAGCTGTTCGCTGCCGGCGGCCTGATCACCGATGTGGCGGAGAGAGAGGCCATGTATAAGGAGGTCCAGGAGATCCTGGCCGAGGAAGTTCCCTATATTCCTCTGTACTATGGTGTAACTTACTGGGGCAATGTGCAGGGCTTTGACGGCATGATGACCCAATCGGGCGGCATCTTCTTCTATGCTTATTCCTATGTAACCGAGTGACCCCCTCTGAAAAGATGTGGAATCGGACTGCTCAGCCCGTCAGGGCTGCGCGGTCCGGGACAAAGGAGGACATATGTATCGATATACACTAAAGCGATTGTTGATGATCATTCCTGTTATCATCGGCGTGTCGCTTATCATTTTCGTCGCCATGGACCTGGCTCCGGGAAACGCTGTGGATTACCTGGCTCCGGAAGATGCAACGGAAGAGGACCTTAAGCTGCTGGAACAGCAGCTGGGTCTGGATCAGCCTCTCTTGATCCGTTATGTGAAGTATATGGGCGGGCTGGTGCAGGGAGACCTGGGTGTCTCCTATATCTCCAATCAGGATGTGATGGGGACCTATATGGATCGTCTCCCCAACACGATCGCCCTGGCCGCTGCCTCTATTGTGGTGGCTGTGGGACTGTCCATTCCTCTCGGAATCATATCGGCGGTACATAATGGATCGATCCGGGATAATCTGGCTATGGTTTTCGCATTGCTGGGGCTGTCGATGCCGAATTTCTGGGTGGGACTTTTGCTGATTATTTATCTGTCCAATGGGCTTGGATGGTTTCCTTCCGGCGGCTTTAACGATGGACTCCTCAGCCTGGTCTTGCCGGCCATTACCGCGGGAACGGGCTTTATGGCCGTAATCACTCGGACCACCCGGTCCTCCATGCTGGATGTGCTGAATCAGGACTATCTGAGGACCGCCCGGGCCAAAGGAGTCAATGAGAAGACTGTGGTGAAAAAACATGCTTTGAAGAATGCGCTGATCCCGATCATTACCATCAGCGGAACCCAGCTGGGAGCCCTGCTGGGCGGATCGGTTCTGACGGAAACCGTTTTTTCGTGGCCCGGCGTAGGGCGCCTGATCATTGACTCCGTCAATTCCAGGGACACGCCCATGGTTACCGGCAGCATTATCATGACGACGATTATCATTAGCCTCCTTCTGCTGGCCGTCGACTTGCTGTACGCGGTGGTGGATCCCAGGCTGAGGTCCCGGTACGGAGCGAAAGGAAGGTGAGTGGGATGAAGACTGTCGTTGCCACGGAGAAAGTGAGAAAAAAACGGACCCGGTTCGGAGAGGTGATGCACCGTCTGAGCAAGAATAAAGGCGCTATGGCGGGACTGGCGATTATCGCAATTCTGGTATTGATCGCCGTGTTTGCCGATGTATTGTTCGACTATGAAAACCAGGTGATTGCCATGAATATTTCCGACCGCCTCCAGGGGCCAAGCTGGGAGCACCCTTTTGGAACCGACGAAAAAGGGCGGGATATGTTTATCCGCATCCTGTATGGATCCCGCTATTCCCTGGCCATCGGTGCGGTGGCTGTGTTGATTGCGCTGGCCGCTGGTATGGTGCTGGGGGCTGTCGCAGGCTACTACGGCGGAGCCATCGAGGAAATCATCATGCGTGTGACCGATATTTTCGCGTCGGTTCCCTATATGCTCATGGCCATTGTGGTGATCTCGGTTCTGGGGAGCAGCACGCTTAACCTGATGATTGCGGTGGGCGTCACCAGCATACCGGCTTTTGTCCGGATCACCCGCGCCTCCGTGCTGACGGTGCGGAACCAGGAATATTTGGAGGCAGCCAAAGCAATCGGGCGCACCAATAAGGCGATTATTCTTTTCCATATACTGCCGAACTGCCTGTCGCCTATCATTGTGCAGGTAACACTGCGCATTGCGTCGGCCATCATCTCGGCATCGGGGCTGAGTTTCCTGGGGCTGGGCGTTCCCAAGCCGTCGCCGGAATGGGGGAGCCTGCTGTCTGCCGGCCGTGGTTTTATCCGGGATTCCGGATATCTGACCCTGTTCCCTGGACTTGTGATCATGATCACTGTCATGGCTTTTAACCTGCTGGGGGATGGGCTTCGTGACGCGCTGGATCCGAAGTTAAAGGAACGAAAAGGGGGATGATTGGATGAGCAGACAGGAAATGAGCAAGCCGGAGCCGTTGGTTTTGGACGTACAGGATTTGGTAGTGCATTTTGAGCTGGAGGAGGAAACGGTTTACGCCGTAAACGGAGTTAATTTGCAGCTGAAAAAGGGAGAAGCCATCGGGCTGGTAGGGGAGACGGGAGCCGGCAAAACGACTACGGCCCTGGCTGTTCTCCGGCTGGTCCCGTCTCCTCCCGGCGTTGTCAAATCTGGTTCCATCCATGTGAATGAATACGATATGATGAAGGTTTCTGTGCAGCAGTTGGAGAAGATCCGCGGGCAAGAGGTATCGATGATTTTCCAGGATCCCATGACCTCCTTAAACCCTGTGTTTACGGTGGGAGAGCAGATTGCCGAAAGTATTCTGATCCACGAGGATGTGAACCGGGAACAGGCCATGGAGAAAGCAAAGAAAATGCTGGAGCTGGTGGGAATCCCCAGCAGCCGGGCCGGCGAGTATCCCCACCAGTTCAGCGGAGGTATGAGGCAGCGGGTAGTGATTGCCATCGCGCTGGCCTGTAATCCGAAACTTTTGATCGCTGATGAACCTACGACCGCTTTGGATGTGACCATACAGGCGCAGGTGCTGGAACTGATGCAGCAGCTGCGGGAGAGGTGCGGAACGGCGTTGATCATGATCACCCATGACCTGGGAATCGTGGCGGAGAGTTGTGACAAGGTGGCTGTCATGTATGGCGGTAAGATCGTGGAATGCGGAACGTTGGAGGAGGTGTTTCACCATACAAAGCATCCGTATACCGAAGGGTTATTCAATTCCCTGCCAAATATCCGCGATCGGAAGAGCGATTTGAAACCGATCCAGGGGCAGATGCCGGATCCCAGTATCTTGTCCAAGGGCTGTTCTTTTGCGCCGCGCTGCCCTTATGCGGCTAAGAAATGTGAGCAGACGCCCGTCTCAGAACATCATTTCAGTGAGACGCATCAGGTGCTGTGCAGCGCCTATGATGAAGCGGGGTTCCACATTGTGAGGAGGGAAGGAAATGGCTGACAATATTTTGGAGGTCCGGAATCTAAAAAAATATTTTCGGACCCAGAGTGGGATGCTCCATGCAGTAGACGACCTGTCCTTTACCATAGAGCGGGGAAAAACCCTGGGTATCGTGGGGGAGTCCGGATGCGGAAAATCCACCACAGGCCGATGTATTCTGCGGCTGATTGAGCCTACTTCCGGCGAAGTCATTTTTGACGGCGTAGACATCAACAAGCTGTCGAACCGCGAGATGAGAAAAAAGCGGAAGGACATGCAGATCATTTTCCAGGATCCCTTTTCCTCCCTGAATCCGCGGAAAAGCGTCAGTCAGACCATTGCCGAGCCGATCATCGCCAACGGATTGATCCGGGAGAGGGATCAGGTGGACCGTCGGGTCAAAGAGCTGATGGACGTGGTGGGACTGGCGGAACGTTTGATCAACGCCTATCCCCACGAGCTGGACGGCGGCCGCCGTCAGAGAATTGGCATTGCCAGGGCCCTGGCAATGGATCCCAAGTTTATCGTCTGTGACGAGCCGGTTTCCGCCTTGGATGTCTCCATCCAGGCGCAGATCCTGAATTTGTTGAAACAGCTCCAGCGCGACTTGGGACTGACCTATATTTTCATCACTCATGATCTTTCTGTAGTTAATTATTTCTCTGATGACATCGCGGTGATGTACCTGGGAGAGATGGTGGAAAAGGCTCCGGCAAAAGAGCTGTTTGAAAATCCGCTGCACCCTTACACCAAGGCGCTGCTCTCGGCGATTCCGATTCCGGATCTCAGGGAAAAACGCCCCCGCATTCTGCTGAAAGGGGAGATAACTTCCCCCATCAACCCGCCGGATCAATGCCGTTTTTATAAGCGCTGCCTGGAAACCTGCGCCGGCTGCGAGGGCTGTGCTCCAAAGCTGCGCGAGGTAAATTCCGGCCACTTTGTGGCTTGCCATCGGGCAAAGTGAATTTTAACAAAGGAGCAATCAATATGCTTACAGCCAATGTTTATGACAGTTATATCCGAATTTTAGAGGAGGAGCTCCAGGCAGCAACCGGCTGCACCGAGCCCATCGCCATTGCCTACTGCGCGGCAAAGCTCCGCGCTGTGCTAAAAAACGCGCCGGAGAGAGTAGTGGCTGAGGTTTCCGGAAACATCCTGAAAAATGTGAAAAGCGTTATCGTGCCCAACACCGGCGGACGCAGAGGTATCCCGGCTGCCGTTGCCGCCGGGATAGTGGCTGGGGATGCCGACAGGATCCTGCAGGTGATCTCGGAAATTCCTGAGGAAAAAAAGCCGGAGATCGCGGTTTATGAACAGAACACTCCAATAGAAGTTCGCTGCTCCGACACGCCGCGTCTTCTGGATATCCGCCTGACCGGCTGGTTCGGAACAGATCAGGCGGTGGTACATATTGCCAACAACCACAGCAACATCGTATACATCGAGTACAACGGCTGCGTCTTAGCGGAGAAGCCGCTGCAGGATTCCCCGGAGGACAGTCTGGAAGATAAAAGTCTCCTGAATGTGAAAGACATTTTAGAATTTGCCGCGACCGTGGATCTGGACCGTGTATCAGTATTGCTGGAACGTCAAATTGCCTTCAATTCGGCGATCGCTGGAGAAGGCCTGAAAGGCGACTGGGGCGCCGGGATTGGAAGGATCCTGCTGGAGGAGAGAGGAACTGATATCCAGAATGAGGCCAAGGCTTATGCCGCGGCCGGGTCCGATGCCAGGATGAGCGGCTGTGAGATGCCCGTGGTCATCGTCAGCGGATCGGGCAATCAGGGGATCACTGCTTCCCTGCCGGTAATTCGCTACTCCCTGCATCTAAAGGCCGGGAAGGAGAAATTGTACCGAGCCCTGCTGATCTCCAACTTGATTACGATCCACCAAAAAACAGGGATCGGACGCCTGTCGGCCTATTGCGGTGCTGTCAGCGCCGGCGTCGGCTCCGGAGCGGCCATCGCTTATCTCAAGGGTGGAGACTACAAAGCGATTGCCCACACGGTGGTCAATGCAGTGGCAATTCTGTCCGGAACGATCTGCGACGGCGCAAAGCCTTCCTGTGCGGCAAAGATCGCCTCTGCGGTGGACGCCGGTATTCTAGGATATCAAATGTACTGCCATCATAAGCAGTTCCTGGACGGAGACGGCATTGTGAAAAAAGGTGTGGAGAACACCATCGCCAATGTCGGCACACTGGCGCGGGAGGGGATGAAGCAGACGGACCGGACCATCCTCGACATTATGACAGGAGGAGCAAGCTGACATGAAGACGGTACTCAACTGCGAACGGCTGAACCGGGTGCTGGCGCAGATGGAGCGGATGGGTCTCTCACAAATGATCCTTTCTTCCCCCTACACCATTGATTATCTGACCGGGGTATGGATTAAGCCTTTTGAGCGGATGTATGTTTTGTACCTTCGGACCGGTGAGATTCCCGTGCTGTTTTACGGGAGCGTAAACGGGAGCATCACTGTTCAGGGAGCGGAGACGGTTTCATGCGGCCCGATGGACCGTCCGGTCCGGATGCTGGCGGACCGGCTTTCGCCGGGAACGGTGGGGGTCGACCGGGAATGGTCCGCCCGTTTTCTGCTTCCGCTGATGGAATATCGCCCGGATGTGCGGCTGGTTCAGGGGGCGGAGGCTGTCGAGCTGGTCCGTATGGTGAAAGATCCGGAGGAGCAGGAGCGGATGCGTCAGGCATCCCGGATGGACGACGGTGTGTTTGAGCGCGCCTTCCAATCGATCACAGGGGAGGAGACAGAACTTCAGCTGTCCAACCGGATGGGACACTTTTTCGAGGAGGCCATTGGAACCCATATGGGTGTGTCCATGGTTGCCTTTGGAGCAAACGCAGCCAATCCGCACCATGCTCCGGGGCATGAGAAGCCGGCGCGCGGCGGTTGTATTCTCATCGATTCAGGCAAAGCGCTGAATAAATATATGAGTGACATGACCCGCACGGTCTTTTTCCAGGAGGTAAGTCAAAGGCACAGAGAACTGTATCAGATCGTGCGGGAAGCCAATCAGGCCGGGATTGAGACAATCCGTCCGGGGATCGACGCGGTCGAAGTGGACCGGGCGGCCCGAAAGGTGATTGAGGAGGCGGGTTATGGTCCCTTCTTCGTTCATCGCGTGGGCCATGGCATCGGCAGGGAGGGGCACGAGTACCCATCCATCGGCGGCTTCGCGGGCGTTACTTTGGAGCCGGGAATGTGTTTTACCGTGGAGCCTGGGATTTATCTTTCCGGAGAGGTAGGAATCCGGATCGAGGATGTAGTCTTGGTGACAAAGACCGGTGTGGAGGTCCTGAACCATTATAGGAAGGACCTGCAGGTAATTGGATAGAAAGAGAAATAAGAGCAAGAAGGAAAGGGAGAACAAATGAGTTGGACGAAACAAGACCGTATAAAAGCAGTTCTGTCCGGGGAGGCGGCGGACCGCCCTCCGGTTACGGCGTACAGACACTTTCCCGGCATGGAATATGAGCCGAAAAAGATTGCACAGGCGATGGTACAATTCCAGGAGGAGTACGATTGGGACTGGATGAAAATCAATTCCAGTGCGGTATACTACTATGAGCCCTGGGGCAACCGGTACGACTATGAAAATTACAATGCCAGCCATGTTCCTACTAAGCTGGACTGTGCGATTCACTCTCCGGCGGACATGGAAAAAATTGAGGAACTTCCGGGCGATACGGATTCCTTTGGCCGTCAGCTGGAAGCACTCCGGCTGATACGAGGACAGGTAGGTCCGGAGCTTCCATTATTCCAGTCGGTGTACGCCCCCATTGCTGTGCTTTTGAATCTGTGCGGCGACAGAAGTCCGGGGCGTTACCGTGAGTCGCCCAGGCAGGAGTGTGTGCTGCTGGACTACTTTCAGGAGCACAAAGAGGCGACCCATCGGGCACTGGAAAACATCGCCCGGACGCTGGCAAGCTATACGGAGCTTTGCGTGAAGTCCGGAGCGGACGGCATTTTCTTTGCCGAGATGGGATTGGCTAGGGAAGGCTATTTGACCTTGGAGGAGTGGAAGGAATTCACCGTCCCTTACGACAAAATGGTGCTGGAGGCCGCCGGAGAAAAACCGGCCATCCTTCATACCTGCGGGATCTATGGGAATCCGGAGCGTTTTACAGATTACCCGATTCAAGGGCTTCACTGGGCGGAGAGCGCGCCCGGCAACCCTCCGATCACCGGCTCCGAGACATGGCTTGGCGGCATAGCCGCCATGGGCGGTGTAGATGAGCGGCTCTTCGGTACCGGGGCGGCGGATCGGATTGCCGCGATGGCCGGACGTTCTGTGGCAGAAAACAGGCACCGTCCCTTCCTGCTGGCCCCGGAATGTACCGTGGACGCCGCCTCTCTATCGGAGGAGCTGAAAGCTCTGAGGGCGGCTGCGGAGGGCTGAATCATGAAGACAGCGGCCCAAAGATTTTTGGATTACATATCCTATGATACGGGGTCCGATATCACCTCCGAGACCTTTCCCTCCACCGCAAAACAGAAAGTATTTGCAGCCCATCTGGTGCAGGAAATGAAGGAACTGGGAATAGCGGATGCCCACATGGATGAGTACGGCTACGTTTACGGATCTGTCCCGTCCAACTGCGAAAGAAAACTGCCGGTCATCGGGCTGATATCCCATATGGACACGGTCAGCGATCCTCCCAGTGCAGGCATACGCCCCCGAATCATCCGGGATTATGACGGAGGGGATGTGGTGTTGAATCAGGAAAAGGAAATCGTGCTGAGGACAGCGGATTATCCCAGTCTTTCCACCTATCAGGGCCAGGATCTGATCGTGGGGGACGGAACCACAATTCTGGGAGGGGACGACAAGGCGGGCATCGCCGCGATTTTAACCGGTGTGGAGCAGGTGTTGGCAGACGGCGCACCTCATGGGGCCTTTTGTATTGCTTTTACGCCGGATGAGGAGATTAGCCGCGGGACGAAGTATTTTGACGTGGAAAAATTTGGGGCGGACTTTGCTTTTACCCTGGACGGGGGTAAGCTGGGAGACTATCAGTATGAAAGTTTTAATGGAGCCCAGGCAGAGGTGGTCATCCGCGGCCGAATGTGTCATCTGGGGCGAGGGAAGAGCCGCGGACTCCGGAACTCCATCCGGATCGCCATGGAATTCCAGTCCATGCTCCCTGTGTTCGAGGATCCGGCCAATACCGAGAAGCATGAAGGTTACTACCATCTGGACCGCTTTGACGGGCGGGTGTCCTTAACGAGGCTGCTGTACCGGATCAATGATCACAGCCGGGAAAAATTTGAGCAAAAAAAGGCTTTGCTCCGGGAAATCGCCGGATTTTTGAATCAGAAATATGGGGATCCGGTGGTTCAGGTCAGCTGTGAGGATATATGCTACAATATGTACGACCGGCTGAAGGACAAGGGTTATATTCTGGATCGGGTCCGGCGGGCGCTGCACTCGATTGGAGTAATGCCCAACGAGCGGCCGGTGAGGGGATCCACCGACGGGGCCAAGCTGTCCTATATGGGGCTGCCTTGTCCAAACCTGTGTATGGGAAGCGAGAACGCCCACAGCATCTATGAGTTTTCCTCCGTCCAGGCGCTGGCGGGCGTCAGCCGCATGGTCTGTGCCCTGCTTACCGACCTGACGCCGCCGGAGGAGCAGGAGAAGCAAATGTAAATGGGAGGGGATCCGCGGCGAAGCCGAGGAAAAAAGACAAAAGAAACCATAGCATACCGGGAAGCATCTGGTATGCTATGGTTTCCTTGATAAGGAGGAGCAAAAAATACCTTATCGCGCGGAGCGCGGCTATGCGGAACAGATTAGAAATGAAAGCGAAGTTTAGCCAATCAGGCCGTGAATGTCAGTAAATTCGTCCTGGAAGCTGTCCGCCACGTTCCGGCAGGTCAGCTTGCCTGCGTACGTGTTGATCCCGGAGAAGATCACCGGGTTCTTCCGGCAGGCGTTTTCCAGTCCGGCGCCGGCGATGCTCAGGCCATAGCGCAGCGTGGCGTTGGTCAGGGCTGCGGTGGAGGTGCGGGGAACCGCTCCGGGCATATTGCCGACGCAGTAGTGAACTACGCCGTCCACAACGAAAGTCGGATTGTCGTGATACGTCACTTTGGTGGTCTCACAGCACCCGCCCTGATCCACGGCTACGTCCACGATCACGCTGCCGGGCTTCATCTCGGACAGATAAGCTTTCTTGATCAGTTTGGGAGCCGCCTTGCCGGGGATCAGGACAGAGCCGATGACCAGGTCGGCCTTTCCCATCTGGCGGCGGATCTCGGCGTCCGTGCTGTAAAGAGTCTGAATCCGGGAACCGAAAATGTCGTCCAGATAGGCCAGGCGGGCGATATTGATATCGGTGACCGTTACATTGGCGCCCATGCCTACGGCGATTTTACAGGCGTTGGTTCCCACTGTGCCGGCGCCCAGGACCAATACGTTTGCTTTGGCTGTGCCGGGCACGCCGGAGAGCAGGATGCCGGATCCGCCGAAAGGCTTCTCAAGGCATTTTGCGCCTTCTTGGATGCTGAGACGCCCGGCAATCTGGCTCATTGGCGCCAGCAGCGGGAGACTGCCGTCCCTCTCGGTCAGCGTCTCGTAGGCGACCGCCTTGACACCGGATTTTAGGAGCGCATTGGTCAGCGGCCGGTCGGCGGCCAGATGGAGATACGTATACAAAATCTGGTCCTGGTGAAAATACGGATATTCCTCCGCCAACGGCTCTTTCACCTTGACCATCATGTCGGAACAATCCCAGACTTCTTTCGCGGAGGGGAGGATTCGGGCTCCGGCCGCGGCATAATCCTCGTCGGTAAAACCAGAACCGGCCCCGGCGCCGGTTTCCACCGATACCACATGCCCGTGCGCGGCATAAGCGGCCACATTATCGGGAGTCAGGCCAACGCGGAATTCTTTGCTCTTGATTTCTTTGACACATCCTACTTTCATGGTTACCCCTCCTGGCTTTCTTTTATGTTTTGGATAATAATATTCATTTATTTTCGTTTATGGAAAATATTATCCATTTCTTGCGGCTTATAATAGCACAATAGAAAGGGAAATGCAATAGCAATTTTAGAAAAAAATAAAAATAATCAAAATGATTCAAAAATATAGATTTTAACAAGAACGTTATCTAATAATCAAACGGAAAGAATTCCGATCTTTCGTTGCAGTTTTTATGTTCTTCATGTTATACTAATTTTCATGGCAAGCAGCCGGAAAGCGAGAAATAGAGACATGAAGGTACTGAGGGAAGCACTGAAAAAAGACGCCTTGACTAAAACCGGAAGACAGATTGCGGAGTTTGTTTTGGATCATTTTTCCGAAGCCTGTTTTATGACCTCCACGGATATTGCCGTTAAATTAAATGTCAGCGAATCCTCCGTAATCCGTTTTTCCCGTTCTCTCGGCTACAGCGGTTTCATGGATTTTCAAAAGGAGCTGAGGAAAAGTTACCAGGAGGAAGTGGTCAAGCTTTCCAGTAATATCACGATCCCTTCCGAGCGGCTGATCCGGAGCATGGAGAAGCGGGAAGAGACGGATGTGGTGGAAGACCATTACCGGATTACGCTGGACAACTTGCAGTCTGTTTTGCAGAACAATCCGCAGGTTACCTTTGAGAAAGCGGCGCAGCGGATTGTGGATAGCAGGAGAAAATATATTGTGGCGTCCCGCGCCAATACCTGTGTGGCAGATTATATGCTGCTTTTATTAAAGCATATGCTGCCGGATGTGACGGCCACCAATTATGGGGCGGTCAATGTCATTGACCATATGTGCGATATCACCGGAGAGGACTGCGTGATCCTTTTCAGTTTTCCCCGCTATTCGGAGATCGACCGGGCGGCGGTGGAGATGGCTTATGAGGCCGGCGCGCCGGTGATTGTCTTTACCGACAAGTCCAGCGCGAAGCTGGCTCAGTATGCCGATATCTTATTGTTGATGGATGTGGACAGCAATACATTTTTCAATTCTTATGTAGGGGTTCAATTCGCCATGGAGCTTCTCTGCGCAAAGATCAGCGCAAAGATCGGCTGCTCCAATGAGGACAAGCTGAAAAAAATTGACCGGTTCATCGGGGGTCTGGGAATCTATTAGGCGACTGAAAAACAGAATAGAAGAGGTTTTTAAAGGTTTCAAACGTGCAGGCAGGTCCGGCGGTTGAAACCTTTTTTGTTTCACAGGGAATTCCTTTGGAATTCCCTGTGAAACAAAAAACGCTCCGCTGTGGAGGCGCACTCCGCGCAAAGGAAAATGGCTGCTGACGCAGCCGCGCTCCGGCGCGGGTGTGCGCAAAGCGCACACTTTGTTCATTGGAAAAACGCCTGCTAACACAGAAAACACTTTGAATTACAGGGGATTTTTCGAGTAAATCAAATGTAAGATGTTAACGGTGAAAAAAATAACAAAAAATAATGTCTTATCAAAAATAAACAAAAAATATTTTTGAATTTGTTCTTTTTTGATATTGAAACTAGACATATTTATCAGATAAGATTGGGACATAGCAAGAAGAGATGAAAATATCGATAAAACATTTGAAAGGTACATACAAAATATCGGAAAGAAGAAAATAGACAATTTTACATAGATCGGCAATATGAGGAACGGACAACAGCACACATACACGAAATAACCGAAAAGGTTAAATGATAAAGAAACAAGGAGGGAAATTTATTGAAGAAGAGATGGAGTATCGTGTTGTGTATGGTGATGATTCTATGTAGTATGTCAGCCTGCGGAAAATCAGATGCCAATGCAACGACTGCAGGCGAAAGCGTCTCCCAAGCGTCCCAGGCGGCGGAATCAACAGCTGCCGGCAACCAGGGGAGCGGCGCGACTCTGACGGCAGGCATCTCAGGAACACCGGATTTGGATCCTGCGATTGCAACTTCCACGTCCAGCCTGATTGCCATGGTGAACTTGTATGATACCTTAGTCTATCCCACCGCGGACGTCGTGGAACCCCGCGTGGCGGAAAAATGGGAGATCAGTGAAGATGGATTGACCTATACGTTCCACCTGAAAAAAGGAATTTTGTTCCACGATGGCTCCGAGCTTTTGGCCAGCGACGTGGCGTTTTCCATGAACCGGCTGCTCACAATCGGAGAAGGAATGGCCTATCTCTTTACGGATTCCGTGGATCAGGCCGAGGCGACCGACGACTATACGGTGGTCTTCCATCTGAAACAGCCCTTCGGACCGTTTTTGGATTCGCTGGTCCGCCTCTATATCGTCAATGAAGAAGTGGTGATGGCCAATAAAAAGGACGGCGTCTACGGGGAAGCCGGCGACTATGGAAAAGCCTATATGGTATCCCACGATGCCGGTTCCGGCGCATATCAGGCGGTTGAGCTGGTTCAGCAGGATTACTTCTTAGCAGAAAAATACGAGAACTGGTTTATGGGATGGTCGAATACGCAGGCCCCGGAGTCCTTTAAACTGATGGAGATTACCGAAGCGGCCACGGTCCGCACCATGGTGAGCAGCGGCGAGCTGGATATCACAGACCAGTGGCAGAGCACCGAAACCCTGACCGCCCTGAGCAAAATCGACGGGGTAAAAATCGGAGAATTCTCCTCTTATAAAATGTACAACTTGTATTACAACACCCAGCTGGCTCCGATGGATGATCCGAATTTCAGAAAAGCTATGAGCTGCCTGGTCGACTACGATATGATCTGCAAGAGTATTTTCGTCGATTCGGTCAGAGCTTCCAGCCCGGTGGTTTCCAGTGTCCAGGGAGCTTCGGAGTCCTTCCAGTATTCCTACAGCCTGGATCAGGCGAAGGAATATCTGGCGGCATCCAAATACGCAGATACCTATCAAGACTATACCGTAGAAATTCTCTGTAATTCCGATGTGGCAGATCTGGAAAAAATCGCGCTGATGATTCAGTCGGCCGCGTCTGAAATCGGACTGAACATTGAGATTTCCAAAGCGCCGTGGGTCTCCATTGTGGACCGCGTCGGACACAAAGACACGACTCCCCACATGTTGATGATCTGTTCCAACCCGATGTATAACGACGCCGGATGCTACCTGGAATCCCGCTATCATTCCAAGAATATCGGCACCTGGGAGCAGGGCGAATGGCTGAACAGCAAAGAACTGGATCAGATGATCGAGGAAGCGATGCGAATTGTGGAGCCGGAAAAACGGTATCAGGCATATGGAGCGATCCAGGATAAAATTGTAAAAGACCTCTGTCCGACCGCTTACCTCTGCGAGTTCACAGAGCGGATTGCCTACCAGGCCAACAATGTGAAGTGGCCGGCGATGGAAAATACCGCAGGCGGAGAAATCCCCAATGCCTTGGACGGCTACATGTATGTATTTGCCGATATGGCGTTTACCAAGTGATCCACCATCTACGGATGGAGAATATCATCATTATAAGGAGGTACATCTATGTACGAATACGAATTGCCCAATGCCTGTCTAAAGCTGCTGCGCGACATGTTCCATCTGCAGCCCGGCGAGTCCATCGCCATCACCTGCGATACGGAGTCCAGCATGGAAATCGTAGAAGCAACGGCGCAGGCTGCCGTAATTCTGGGAGCGAAACCCTTGGTCTTTAAGATTGCGGCTCCCGCAGGCGGCAAGGCCGGCGATAAGGATATGCCCATGGAGGCTCTGATCAATGGAATCAAGGCGTGTGATGCGTGGGTCGAGTATAACACCAAACTGATTTTCTACTCCACCGTATACGATAAGATTATTGAAGATCCCAATAACCGCCCCCGCTACATGAACCAGAACGGCGTCCATCCGGAGCTGCTGGTCCGCAATATCGGCAAGGTAGACAATATTCTGCTGAATAAATTTATCATGGCGATGACGGATGCGACGATCAATGCGAAACATATGCGCGTGACGGCTCCCAATGGCATGGATATTGAGTTTGACAACGAGCCCGGCAGAGAATTCTTGGTAGCCGACGGATTCGTAGGCAAAGGCGAGATCAAAATGTTCCCCGGCCAGATTGCCTGGGCGCCGAACTTCGAGAGCATCAACGGCACGATTATTGTGGACGGAACCCTGTCTCCGCCTTTAGGCGCAGTCAAGAGCCCGGTGAAATTTACGATTGAAAAAGGCGAGATCGTGAAGATTGAAGGCGGAGCCGACGCGGCGGCCTTCGAAGAGTGGCTTCGCGCATTCAACGATCCGCAGATGTTCCGGGTAGCCCATCTGGCCTATGGCTTTGGCCCGAATGCAAAACTGTCCGGCGATATCGTCGAGGATGAGCGTGTTTGGGGCTGCACCGAGTGGGGCTTCGGCAATGTGGGCGGCTGCCTGGTATCCGATATCGGCGAGCTGGGCATTCCCGGCGCCTGCCACTCCGACGGCATCTGCCTGAACTGCAGCGTATGGCTGGACGGCGTACAGGTTCTGGATAAGGGCGTAGTGGTAGGGCCGACTCCGGAAATCGTACAGCTGGCGAGAGATCTTGGAAAGTGATTGGTGATTGACTGAAAAGTAGGGGGGAAGGATCTTGGTTTTCCGTGGAAAAAATCTGTGGATGCGGGTCCTTCCCCCAATTTTACTCAGGAAGCCTTCGGGCAGAGACCCATGGGAAGAGGGTATGGTAGTTGGAAGTAAACGATTTTTTAAAGATACCGTCTTTGGGGCAGAGCTATATCACAGCAGGTCATGACGGCATTTTTAATATTATTAAGAAGATAGAGGTAATTGAGGAACCCTATCCGGCCATTCGCGATTTTTTGGTTCCGGGCAGTTTTTTTCTGACCACTTTCTGGTGCATGCGGAGTGATAAAGAAAACCGGATCCAGATGGTGAGGGAAATGATCGAATGCCGCTGCGCCGGGCTGGGAATCATGCCCGCGCCGAATCTGGGAGGCACGATTGATGAAGAAATCATTGCCCTGGGAAACCAGCACGGATTTCCGGTTATTTACATCCCGGAGGGAACCGGATGGGGAAATATTATCTCGGAATATGGTCTATTGGCTCACAATCTTTTTTCCCCTGCCGCCAATCAGCAGATGACGGATGTTCTGAATCTATTCACAGAATTCCATGCGGAGGAGGATATCGGCAATTTTTGCCGCAATATGAGCCGTCTCTTGGGCGTCCCTTTGATCGTCAGCACGGACACGGTTTACAGCAGTGACCAGCAGGATATGAACGTGGCCATGATCATGGCGAAAGTTCAGTCTGTCTGCCAGCGAAATATAAAGTCTTTTGTCTCCCCCATCACCATCCGGATCGACGACAATCACTCCGTAGTGGTGCATTTTGGGAAAAAGGCTCTGGTAATCGCCTATACGGTTAGCCGGATGCTGGACAGCGAGACTTTTCAACTGTTCTATAAAATCGCACCGGCAATGGCGAAAGAACTGGATAAGTATTGTACCAATCCCTACAGCATCAGAGGAAAACACTTCATCGGCGACCTGGGGGATAAGCCTATGCACTATGTGCTTTTAAAAAGGAAAAACCTCCGGCAGATCGAGCGGGAGCTGGGACATCCTTATATTATATATGAAAGAAATGATTACCTGAACTACTGTATCATTTTAATTCCCGATGAGTTTAAGAAAGGGAGCGAGGTGTATCCGCTCTACCGGGAAATGATGGATCAGACCCAGCCGGAACTTTTTGTTTTTTCTCAGGTCAGCATGGAGAAAAGGAAACTGATCGCGAAGCTGGAGTCGATCAAGTATATGGTAAGTACGCTGGCTTATCTGGAAGGGATGTATTCGGTGGACGAACTCCCCCTTCTCTATATTTTAGCCTTCGCGCCCCTGGAATACCGGAAGCATCTGTTCGGGGAAAGCGGGACCAGCGAGCTGTGGGGGGATGACAAAGGCTTTTTGGAAACGCTGCGCATGTATATTCTCATTCGAAACGTCATGGATGTGGGAAATCTTCAGGGAATCCATCCCAATTCAGTGAAGTACCGCCTGAAAAAGATGCTGTCCCGGTTCGGGTACCGGGAGGAGGATATGTTGGGAGATCTTTCCTATATCGAATTGCTGATGCAGCTGGAGGTTATGGCAACGGAAAATTAAAGAACGCTGCGCATCAAAAAATATTTCTATCATGTAGTTTAGGAGGAAATGAGATATGAGTCTGAGACAAGAGTTGAATGCAATGGTGGAAGCGCGGATGGAAGACATGGCGGCCGATATGATGGAGATGAGCCGGATTCCCGCCGTTAATCCCAGGATGAACGGCGCCGGAGAGTATGCCAGAATGCAGTGGCTGCAAGCGTATTTGAAAAAATACGGCATTCCCTTCGATGTGATCGAAGTCCCGGACGATGCGGTCAAGGAAGGCGTCCGCCTCAACTTAGTGGTGAAGCTTTTGGGCACGGAAGATCCGGAAAAAACGCTCTGGATCATCGCTCATGTGGATACGGTTAACTCCGGCGACCTGGAGAACTGGAATACCGATCCTTTCCAGCCGGAACGGATCGGGGGAAGGATTTACGGCCTCGGCGTGGAGGATAACAGCCAGGCGGTCATCACCGCGCTGCACACCTGCCGCCTTGTCATGGAGAATAAGCTGCAAACGAAATGCAGTCTGGGTTTTATCTTTGCCAGCGATGAGGAGACGGGCAGCGCCTACGGGCTCCATGCCCTCTTAGACCACGGGGTGTTCTCCCCGCGGGATGAAGCGATCGTTCCGGATGCCGGAAGCGCGGATGGTTCTTTCGTAGAAATCGCGGAAAAATCCCAGGTATGGCTGAAATTCACGGTCACCGGAAAGCAGGCTCACGCCTCCATGCCTCAGCTGGGAATCAATGCAGCTTCCATCGGCATGCACCTGGGGGTGGAGCTGGAGGATATGCTGAAACGGGAATTTAACCAGGAAGATCCGCTTTTTAACCCTCCGTACTCCACGTTTGAGCTGACGCAGAAATTCGTCAATGTAGACAGCCCCAATGTGATGCCGGGCAAGGACGTCTTTGTCATGGATCTGAGAATCCTGCCTTGCTACACGGTGGATCAGGTGATGGAACGGATCTATGCCGTGACAAAGCGGTATGAGGAAGAGCGAAAGGGAGTGACGGTTCAGGTGGAATTTATCACCCGCGTGGATGCTCCGGCGCCGACACCTTCGGATTCCGATATCGTAACCCGTCTGGTGGCCTCCATCCGGGAAAACGGGGTGGCAGCTTATTACGGAGGCATCGGTGGAGGTACCTGCGGCGCCATTCTTCGGGCCCACAATATTCCGGCGGCCGTGTGGTCCACACTGGATGAGCTGGCCCATCAGCCCAATGAGTACGTGGTGGTGGAGAATCTTGTGAAGGATACCAAGGTTTACCTGTCAACGATCCTGAAATACTGTTAAGGATCGGCGGAAACTTTCTCCCGTTCTTGCCCGGAAACCGTCCCCTGTTTTCGGTCCGGACTGGGAAGTGGATGAATGCCGTCTGCATTTACGCTGATTCCTTAAAAACGTGTAGATGCAGGCGGCATTTTCTTTTAGAGGCAGGAGAAAGAAATCGCCTGCCTGTTTATGGAAGGAGGAAACTGCCTGCGATGTTAAAATACATCATAAAACGACTGCTCCTGGGGGTTTTGGTCTTGTTCGGAACCTCAATTTTGATCTTTGCCATCGCCCGCGTCGTTCCCGGCGATGTGGCCACGATCGCTCTGGGGAGCCGCGCCACCGACAGCGCGAAAGAAGCGCTGCGGGAGGAACTATATCTCAACGACGCCCTTCCGGTTCAGTATGTGAAATGGCTCCGCGACGTCCTGCACGGAAATTTCGGGAATTCCTTTATCACGAAGCGCCCGGTCAGCGACGACGTGAGGCAGTTTCTGCCTGCGACGGCGGAGCTGGCGCTGGTCTCCGGGATCTTTATGATTATCGGCACTTTTGGTCTGGGCCTATTGGCAGGCAGATATAAGAACACCTGGGTGGACGGGGTCATCCGCGTGTTGTCCTACGTGGGAATTGCACTGCCGGCTTTCGTGGTGGGGACGTTTTTGCTGCTTCTTTTCGGCTATGCGCTTCCGATTTTGCCGGTGTTGGGGCGTCTTTCCACCGGGGTGACGGCGCCCCCGGATATCACGGGCCTTTATATCATCGACGGGATCATCACCGGTAACTTTTCCGTGGCCTGGGACGCCTTCCTTCATCTGCTGCTTCCGGCCTTTGCACTGGCATTGGGACCGCTGGTGCAGGACGCCCGCGTGCTGCGCTCGTCCCTGGTCGACAATTCCCACAAGGAATATATGCTGGTTTCCACGGGATACGGTCTTCCCGGCAGCCTGCTGACCAGAAAATACCTCCTGAAGCCTTCGGCTACCTCCGCGATCACCGTCATGGGAATGGATTTCGCCTCACTGCTGGGGCAGGCGTTTCTGGTGGAAAAGATCTTTAACTGGCCGGGCATTTCCCGTTATGGGATCAACGCCATGCTGAACAAAGATCTGAACGCGATCTGCGCCGTGGTCTTAATTATCGGTTTATTATTTTTCATTGTCAATCTGGCGGTGGATCTGATCATCTCCGCCCTGGATCCGAGAATGAGGATAGGAGGGAGCAAATAGAACGATGCAGGAAAACGAACTGAAAAAAAAGAAAAAGGGAATTTTCTCCCCGTCCACAGTGGAAAACCTGAAAATTTACCGCTATAAATTCAGCCGGAACAAACTGTCGGTGGTGGGATTTGTCTTAGTCTGTATCTCTGTCTTTTTTGCTTTGTTTGCCCCATATATCGTCCCTCATCCAGAGCACATCGGAGCTTTCGTGGACTACGCCAATGCGGGTCAGGCTCCGGGAGCCGCTTATTGGTTTGGCTCGGACAACATGGGCAGAGATATCTTCTCCCGTGTCATCTACAGTTTCCGCGGCGCGCTTTTGATGAGTATTGTGGTTTTGGTGATCGCCGTGCCGGTGGGAACGATTCTCGGTCTGATCGCCGGGTATCATCACGGGACTTGGGCGGATACGATCATTATGAGAATCACCGACGTGTTCCTGTCGGTCCCGGCCCTGATTTTGGCTCTGTGTATCGCTTCTATATTAAAGCCCAGTATGATGAACTCCATGCTGGCGGTGACGATCATGTGGTGGCCCTGGTATACCCGGCTGGTCTATGGCCAGGCGTCGTCGGTATCCGGGGAGTATTTCGTGAAAAACGCGGAGCTGGTGGGAGCGTCTAAGCTTCACATTATGCTGAAAGAAATCCTGCCGAATTGCCTGTCCCCGATTTTGACCAAGATGGCCTTGGATGTCGGCTGGGTGATCCTGATGGGAGCGTCCCTTAGTTTCGTGGGGCTGGGCGAGCAGCCTCCGACTCCTGCGTTCGGGCAGATGATCTCCGACGGCGCTGGCTATATGCCGGATCTGTGGTGGATGACGATTTTCCCTGCGATCGGAGTGGCGTTTATGATTCTTGGCTTCAATTTCCTCGGCGACGGGATTCGGGATATGTTTGACAAAGGAGGGCACTGATATTGGATGGCAGAGTATTGAACATCGAAGATCTTTCGATTTGGTACAAAACGTATCGAGGCCACTCCAAAGTGGTGGATCACATTGACCTTTTTGTGGACCGGGGCGAGAAAGTCGGTCTGGTCGGGGAATCCGGCTGCGGAAAGACAACGACGATGAAGACCATCCTGCGTGTCATTGACCCGTCCATTATTGATATTCCCAACGGAAAAATCGAATTCAACGGGAAATCGGTTTTAGGGATGAACAAAGAGGAATTGCTGGAGTTAAGGCGAAAAGGGGCCTCCATGATTTCCCAGTCCCCCATGTCGGCCTTGAATCCGGTGTTCACGATTGGCCAGCAGTTGATGGACATCATCAAATATTCCGGCCAGTATCCAGGCGCTTCCAAGCAGCAGATGGTGGAAGTGGCAAAGGAAGCGATCACCAGCGTCATGCTTTCCGACCCGGAGCGGATTATGGAAAGCTATCCCCATCAGCTGTCGGGCGGGATGCGGCAGCGTATCTGTATCGCCTCTTCCCTGGTGACCACACGGGATCTTTTAATCGCGGATGAGCCCTGCACCGCCCTGGATGTGACGATCCAGGATCAGATTCACCGGATGCTGCGGGAACTGGTGGAGGAAAAGGGGCGTTCCCTGATCATGATCACCCACTCTCTGGGCGTGGCCAGGGAACTGGTGGACCGGATTTATATTATGTACGGCGGCAATATCGTGGAGAGATGCCGGACCAAAGATCTGTTCCGGAATCCGTCCCACCCTTATACGATTGGTCTGATGGAATGCGTTCCAAGACTTTCAGGGGGCGGGTTGTCCGCCGGAATCTACGGCTATGTGCCGGACTATGTCAATCCTCCGGAGGGCTGCCGGTTTTGTCCGCGCTGTAAGTTTGCGACGGAACAATGCAGGACGATGCGGCCGCCCCATGTGGAGATCGAGCCGGACCATTTTGTAAGCTGCTTTCAATACGCGAAGACGGCGGGGGAAGGAGGCGCGGCAGGCCATGAGTAAAGACATTTTAACGGCGAAAGACCTGAAACAATACTTTCCTGTTGGAAAAGACCGTTTTGTGCGGGCAGTGGACGGCGTGAATTTTACGATCCAGGAAGGCGAGGTCATGGGACTGGTGGGAGAGTCCGGTTCCGGAAAGAGTACGATCGCCTATACGGTGATGGGGATGTATCAGCAGACCGGGGGCGAGATCATTTTTAACGGAAAGACCATCACCCCGAAGACAAAAGGCCGCTCCAAAGAGTTCCGCCGGGAGGTCCAGATCGTATTCCAGGATCCGGGTTCTTCCCTGAATCCCTATCAGGACGTGAAGCAGATTTTAAGCCTTCCTCTGAAAGTACACAACATTGTCCCGAAAAATGAGATTGAGGATAAGATCCTGGAAATCCTGGAGATGGTGGAGCTGCCGCCGGACTTTATGTACAAATCGCCAGGCTCCATCGGAGGAGGAGAGCGCCAGCTGGTATCCATTGCGCGGGCGCTGTGCAGCAACCCGAAATTTATTATATTGGATGAGCCGACCTCATCTTTGGATGTGTCCATCCAGGCAAAGATTTTGAATATGCTGATGAAGCTCCATGAAGAGCAGAAGCTGACCTACCTCTTTATCACCCATGATATGGGGGTCATGCGGAATGTTTCGACAAAGATTGCGATTATGTATCTGGGAAAGATTTGTGAGATCGCGCCGACCAAGACATTTTACGAAGCGCCCCTTCACCCGTACACCCAGATGCTGCTGTCCGCGATTCCCGTGATATCCGAGGAGGAGGAGGCTTTAAAGCCGAAGCGGATCCGCTGTGAAGGCGAGATTCCATCCCCAGTCAATCTTCCGAAGGGGTGCAGTTTCCATACCCGCTGCATGTTTAAAAAGGAAATTTGCATGAGGGAAGACCCGGTCATGAAGGAAGTAGAGCCGGGACATTTCGTCCGTTGTCATTTGTGTGATCCGGACGCTCCGGCAGGGGAAAAAAAGCCAGGATTGTAGGAACAAAAGAGGCTGCCGTGAAAATGGTCTTTCATTTTGCGGCAGCCCCGTCTTTATCTTTTCCCTTTTCCAAATTGGCCGAGAACGGCCAGAAAACAGCCGAGGAAGATGCAGAGATCTCCCAGATTAAAAATCACGTTGCGGATGGGCTTTCGATGGAATTTCAGGTAATCCACCACATAGCCCCTTTTCCAGTGGTCAAAAATGTTGCTGGCGGCCCCACCTAAAATTAGGGCTCCGCCTATCTTTTCCAGACTGCCGCCGTATCCTTTCTTAAACAGCACCGGCAGATACCAGATCAGGGTCAAAAAACCGGCGCAGGATGACAAGACGGCGGCAAGCTTTGGTTTCTTGTCCATGAGGTTCATCATCATGCCTTTGTTGTGGCTGCGGCAGAGGGTGATTTTTCCACCGGCGATATCTTTGGGAAGCTGGCCTTCTGGCTGTGCTTCGATGCCGGCCTTTAACGCCAGATCCAGCGCAAAGATCCCGGCAAGCAGTAACAGTTCGATCATATGGCAATCCTCCTTGATCAACAATCGAAAATAGCCTTGTTTCTCTAATATTTTAACATAAATCAGAAGAGAACGCCATGCTTTATCGACAAAAGGCCAGAAAAGTGTTATGCTGATTAAGATTTCTTAATGGATGCCCGGAAAAAGGGCAGGATCAAGGAAAGGAGTTTTTATGCAGGAAAAAAAATACCGCATGGGACAATTGGTTCTGGGAGTCGTTTTGATGCTGTTTTTCATTTCGTTTTCCGTCACCGTGACGCTGAATTTCCGCCCTCTCTATCATTGGGATATGAAGGCGATGAACCTGTCCGCCGTCTCCGGTCTGACAGAGGAGCAGATTCTCCGCAATTACGATACACTGATCGACTATAATAATATCTGGGGGCCGGACACGCTGGAATTCCCGGATTTGGCCATGTCGGAAAGCGGCCGGATTCACTTTGAAGAGGTGAAACGGGTTTTTTCCGTATTTGAATGGATGGTTCCGGTGACTTTAGTGTTGGGGGTTGCCGGAATCTGGTGCTTCCATCAAAAAAAGCAGTTCCTCTACCTAAAATACACGGCGCTGCTCTCAATCCTGGTTCCCGCTGCAATCGGTATTGCGATGGCTGTGAGCTGGGATACGGTTTTTGTTACCTTTCATAAAATTGTATTTAGGAATAATTTATGGATTTTCGACGCCCGGACGGATCCGGTTATCACAATTTTGCCCGATACATTTTTTCTTCATTGCGCAATCCTGATTATAGCCGGTGTATTGATTGGCAGCGGTATATGCTGTATCTTGTATTTGAAAAAAAGAAAAGAGACAGAAATAGTAGTTTAAACAGAAAAAAGCTGGCAAAATTTCCGGTTGCAGACTCGGTTTTCCCCCAGAAAAAGACAGAAACAAAACAAAGTGGTCGAAAATTGTCGACAAAAAATAATGGAAAAACAACATTAGGTTTGGTATGATGTTCTGGGAGAACAAAGGAGGAAAGAGCATGAACCGGGAAATTGAAATCGAACGGCTGGAAAGGGAAAATAAACGGCTGCGAGATACTATCCGGCAGTTAAATCAGACTTTGAACCGCATGATTGAAAAGTGTGTCATGCAGGAAAGGATAGAAGAGAGGAAGCAGTAGACTTTCCTGGAACTTTTGAGAGTCGGAGATTTGTTTGTTGGTGGTAAAAAGCGTCAGGGTGAATTACGCCCTGACGCTTTTTACTTGGATGACGGGAACTTTGAAAAACAGTTGCTTCCTGTAAAAAATTCCGATATACTGAACACACAGGCTGTTAATGCAAGCGAAAGTGTGGACGTGTATGGCGGTAAAGAAAAACTGGGTGGACCGAGGGATCATTTTGGCAGCGATCCTCCTTTTTGCCATTTTGTTTGGCGAGAGTCTGGCGGCAGGCTCCCCTCTCCCGGATTTGCCGGGCGGCGGTTCTCTGGAAAAGTGGGAGCAGCCCTGGCGCCAAATGACGGACAGCGGTGAGAAAAGGATTACGGATTATCCTTACTATCCGGAAACGGAAGAAAAGGCCCTAACTGTGTACAATCAAGTGCCCAAGATCGGGGACGGGGAGTGGATGGTCCTGCGGAATGCGTATCAAACAGTGCGCGTGGCGGTGGATGGAGAAACGGTTTTTCAATATGAAGGAGGCTTCGTCGGCAGCCGGCGGCCGATCACAGGATCTTTTCTCTGTATGGTTCCGTTAAAAGCCGAATACAGCGGGAAAACCATTTCCGTGGAGTTGACCAGCCCGGACGGAGCCGCGCTTCAGGTGGCTTCTCCGATTCGAATGGGAACGGCGGCGGAGATTCGTTTCACTGTCTTTCAGAGCAATCGCGGCGTGCTTTTATTTTCCGTTGCGATGGTGATTTTGATGCTGATATCCTTTGGGATATATCTCTTTTCCCGGCGCTATGAAAACCGCCGGGATTATCAGAGCTTTCTCTTTTTGGGGATTTTTATTCTGCTTGCTATGATTTGGGTGCTGACGGATTCCACATTGGGATTTTTACTGTCAGTGAATCCAGCCTTTATCTTCTTGGTATCTATGGTATGTTTTCAATTACTCCCGGTCCCTTTTTTACCTGTGGTTTGGCAGAACTGCGGGTGGGACGGCCGGACGCTCCGGCTGCTGCAGCGCCTGTTTTGGGCAAATTGCGCGGCGCAGGGGCTTCTCTACTTTTTCGATGTATTCAGCTATCCCAGGATGCTGCCTGTCACCCATATTCTGTTGGTGCTGACCATTTTCTATCTGCTCTGGCGGCTGGTCAAGGATGTGAAAGAGAAAGCTTCGGCCAGCGCCAAAAATCTGCTGGGGATTGTGGGGATTTTTTCCGTGTTCGGCCTGGCCTCCCTTTTCATCTTCAGTTTGGGCATGAGAAAAGACAATTCCAAACTTTTCCGGTGGGGGCTTCTCATTTTCGTCGTGCTTTTATTGGGAGAAACCTGGTCTAAGCTGATTCGCCTGGTGCAGGAGCGGATTCAGATGGAAGTATATAAGAAGATGGCCTACCAGGATGTTCTGACCGGTTTAGGGAATCGAACGGCTTTTGAAGAAAGGATCGAGGAACTGGAGGAGAGCCTCGCTGCCGGGAGTCTGGTTTCGCTGGCGATGCTGGATCTGAACGGATTAAAGCAGGTCAACGATACCGGCGGACACCGGGCCGGGGATCAACTTCTGCGGGATATCGCCGGCTGTCTGCGGCGGGCTTTTGAAGGCATGGGGGAGTGTTACCGGATCGGCGGAGATGAGTTTGCGGTGCTGTTTCCGGGGACAGAAATGACGAATGATACCTGCCGGACCATGGTGCACCGGGAGCTTGCGCGTTTTCATGAGGAGACGGGAAGAGAACTTTCCATATCCGGAGGCTGCGTCAGCAGCCGGGTGGAGGAAAAAGGAAAATTCCGGATTTCCGGAATGATGGAACAGGCGGATGCCTTGATGTACGAAGAGAAGAGAATGTTTCATGGCAGCCGGGACGGAGAGGGGAAATAGTCCTTGACTCCGCCCCGGATTCGGGTGCGCTCAGGCAGAGCGTTCAGGTTTTCGGGATTTGTTTTCCGGTAGGGTCAACGGTGGCTTCCCCACTGTGCAGAAGCTGGGAGATCGGGACCAGCTCATAGCCCTGGGCCTCCAGCCCGGTGATCACGGATTCCAGGGCTTCCGCGGTATAAGTCGCTCCGTTGTGCATCAGGATGATGGATCCGTTTGCCAGATTTTTGTGGTTGCAGACGGTTTTGATGATCGAATCCACCCCGTAGTCTTTCCAGTCCAGACTGTCCACGTTCCAGAGGATACACTGATAGCCGAGGGAGTTGACGGTGGTGACCAGCTTATCGTCGTAATCGCCGTAAGGCGCGCGGAACAGCGACATTTCGACTCCGGTCAGTTCCTTTACTTTTTTATGTACGGACTGGACTTCTTCCCGGATTTCTTCTTCGGTCAGTTTGCTCATCTCTTTGTGATTTTCACTGTGATTTCCCAGATCATGGCCCTCGGCCGCGATCATTTTTACATTTTCCGGAAAGCTGTCCACCCAGCCGCCGGTCATAAAAAAGGTAACTTTGACATTGTGCTTTTTTAAAATTTCCAGGATTTTTGCAGTGTCTTTGTCACCCCATGCCGCGTCGAAACTGAGCGCAATCTGTTTTTTGTCGGTATCCACGGAGTAAATGGGCATTTCCTTGCCCAGCATCACGCTGACCGAGGCCATCACCGAAGGCCAGTAGGAAAAGGCTTGGGAAAGAAGCCCGGCCAGGAAGAGGAGGAGAATCCCTCCAAGGAGAAAGTGCTTTTTCCGTTTGCTTTTTTGTTTCATTTGGTTTTGCTCCTGCTGTTTGTCACTAATATATGCGAAGGCCTATCCCCTTCATTCCCAATGGGAGCAATATCCAGTTGCTCCGGGAGGTTTTCGCATGATACAATACGGATGTCGTACTGTATCTGATAAAAATGTAACGAAAGGAGTTAAAAGCAGCGAGTGAGACAAAATACGAATGACAAAAAAATTATGTGGTATGGTCTGGCATTCATGGCGTTCTCCACGGTCTGGGGTTTCGGGAATGTAATCAACGGATTTTCCGAATACGGCGGCCTGAAGGCGATCGTGGCCTGGATCCTGATTTTTGCCATTTATTTCGTGCCCTACGCGCTGATGGTCGGAGAGCTGGGAAGCGCTTTTAAAAGCGCCGGCGGAGGGGTAAGTTCCTGGACCCTGCGGACGATTGGACCCCGGATGGCGTATATGGCCGGCTGGACCTACTGGATTGTCCATATGCCCTATATTTCCCAGAAGCCGAACGGGTCCCTGATTGCAGGAAGCTGGGCGATCTTCCGGGATAACCGAATCAGCTCGATGAATACGATGGTGCTGCAGGCCGCGTGCCTGGTGCTGTTTCTGTTTGCCATCTTTGTCGCGTCACGAGGCCTGAATGTGCTGAAAAAACTGGCGACTCTGGCCGGCTCCATGACCTTTGTGATGTCGATCCTGTTTGTGCTGATGATGATTGCGGCGCCTTCGATCACGGGCGCATCGACGCTTTCGATCGACTGGTCCTGGAAGAATTTCCTTCCGGCCTTTGACAGCAAATTTTTCCTGAGTCTTTCCATTCTGGTTCTGGCCGTCGGCGGCTGCGAAAAGATTTCCCCATACGTCAATAAGATGAAGAACCCTTCGCGGGATTTTCCAAAGGGAATGATTGCCCTTGCCATTATGGTGGCAGTCTGCGCCGTGCTGGGGACTGTGGCTCTGGGAATGATGTTCGATTCGGAAAACATTCCTCCGGATCTGATGACCAACGGAGCCTATTATGCTTTCCAGCGTTTGGGGGAATACTACCATGTAGGGAATTTCTTCGTGGTAATCTACGCTCTGACGAATCTGATCGGGCAGTTTACGGTCATGATTCTTTCCATCGACGCGCCTTTGCGGATGCTGCTGGACAATGCGGATGAGAACTATATTCCGAAGTCCTTGCTGAAGCAGAACCGCCATGGTACTTATGTAAACGGGCATAAGCTGGTCTTCGCCATCGTCTCGGTTCTGATCGTCGTGCCTGCGTTCGGGATCGACAGCGTGGACGTTTTGGTGAAATGGCTGGTGAAGGTGAATGCGGTCTGTATGCCTCTGCGGTATCTGTGGGTGTTTGTCGCCTACATTGGCCTAAAGAGGGCGGGAGATAAAATCCCGGCGGATTACCGGTTTGTAAAAAATAAAAAGCTGGGAATCTTTTTCGGCGCCTGGTGTTTTGCTTTTACGGCGTTTGCGTGTATCTTAGGAATTTACTCCGAAGATCCGTTTCAGTTGATTCTCAACATTGTGACACCATTTGTGTTGATTGGTCTGGGCTTTATCCTGCCGATGGTCGCAAAACGCTCCCGGCAGGCGTAGGCGGACCGGAAGAAGGAGGAGTACAGGATGTATCAGGAAACATCAAGGGAATTGCTGCGGTTTATTGAACAGAGTCCGAGTCCTTTCCATGCGGTGGCTTTCCTAAAGGAAACGCTGATCCAAAATGGATTTCAGGAGCTGCCGGAGGAGGATCGATGGCAATTAAAATCCGGGGGGCGTTATTTCACCACCCGGAACGGCTCCGCTCTGATTGCTTTTTCCCTGCCGGAGGGCGAGTGGAACGGGTTTCGGATCGCGGCGAGCCACAGCGACTCTCCCAGCTTTAAGATTAAAGAAAATCCGGAGATGGAGGCGGAGGGGCACTACGTCAAGCTCAATGTCGAGCGGTACGGCGGAATGCTCTGCGCCCCCTGGTTTGACCGCCCCCTCTCCGTGGCCGGCCGGGTGGCCGTAAAGGAAGGCGGGAGAGTGACGGCAAAGCTGGTCAATGTGGACCGGGACCTGCTGATGATACCGAATCTGGCGATTCATATGAACCGTCAGGCCAACGAGGGATATTCCTATAATGCCCAGAAGGATCTGCTGCCTCTCTACGGAAGCGCCGCCGCCAAGGGAACCTTTTTCCGTGTGGTGGCGGAGGCGGCCGGGGTCCGGGAAGATGAAATCCTCGGACATGATCTGTTTTTATACAACCGGCAGAAAGGAACCATCTGGGGAGCGGAGGAAGAATTTCTCTCCATCGGCCGGCTGGACGATCTGCAATGTGCCTTCTCGACCCTAAAAGGATTCCTGGCCGGAGAAAAGAAGCGGTACGGAGCGGTTTACTGCGTGCTGGACAATGAGGAAGTGGGAAGCGGCACCAGGCAGGGCGCTGCCTCCACTTTTTTGAAGGACGTGCTGATGCGCATCTCGTTCTCCCAGGGCGGCGGCATGGAGGATTATCTGCGCCGGATCGCCGCCAGCTTCCTGGTCTCAGCGGACAACGCTCACGCCGTACACCCCAATTACGGGGAGAAGGCGGACCCGGTGAACCGTCCGTATCTGAACGGCGGCATCGTGCTGAAATACAGCGCGAACCAAAAGTATTGTACCGACGGCCTTTCGGCTGCTGTGTTCAAAGATGTCTGCCGGGAAGCCGGGGTGCCGTTCCAGGTGTTTACCAACCGTTCGGATCTGCCGGGCGGCTCCACGCTGGGGAATATTTCCACCTCCCAGGTGGCGGTCAGCGCCGTGGATATCGGCTTGCCGCAGCTTGCGATGCACTCGCCTTATGAGACGGCGGGGACCATGGATACGGTCTATTTGATCCGCGCGGCAAAAAAATATTTTGAATAGGGAAGATAGAAGCAAGGAACGCGTTTTCAGTGGGAAATTCCGCAGGAAACGCGTTCTTTTTCTTGACAAGAATCGCCTAGATGTTATAATAAAAAAGACTGGTTAGTCAGGATATTGATAAGAAAATTCTATTTATTCAATTTTTTCATGGTGGCAGGCCGCAAATCTCCGGACAGTGAGAATCGATGGAAGAAATTGCCGGATAGAAGCAGCCTGTTTTTTTACAGCAGAATTGTTTTAGCTGATGACCGGGCGGATAAGCAAAAGTTTCGCATTCCGCAGCGGGAGACGGCTATTGCGATCATAGACCTTTTATGAATCAGAGGAGGAAGCGATGAGTAGACTGAGGATTTCAACGCCGGATGAGGCACAGCTCACCATGGAGCACCTGTATCTGGACCTGGAACGGCACATTGCGGCCAGCGCTCCAGGACTCTGTCCCGTGGATCTGCAGATTTCCTTTCTGCGCCTGTGCCACGCCCAGTCCTGCGGGAAATGCGTCCCCTGCCGGGTCGGTTTAGGGCAGCTGCAGCGACTGATGACCGATGTCCTGGAAAACCGGGCGACGCCCCAGACGTTGGATTTGATTGAGCAGACGGCGAGGAACATTGAGGCGTCTGCGGACTGCGCGATCGGTTACGATGCGGCGAGGATGGTGCTGAACGGCCTTTCAGGATGCCGGGAGGATTACCTGTCCCATATCCGCCGGGGCCGCTGCGCAGCCGGAATCACCCAGCCGGTTCCCTGTGTGGCGCTCTGTCCGGCCGGTGTGGACGTGCCTGGATATATCGCACTGGTAGGAGAAGGCCGTTATGCGGATGCAGTGCGCCTGATCCGGAAGGACAACCCGTTCCCGACGGCCTGCGCCATGGTGTGCGAGCATCCCTGCGAAGCCAGGTGCCGCCGGAATATGATCGACAGCGCCGTGAACATCCGCGGCATCAAGCGCGTGGCGGTGGATCATGCCCACGCGGATACCGTATTGGTCCCGTCCAACGAGCCCTCCACCGGCAAGCGGGTGGCCATCGTCGGCGGCGGTCCCAGCGGACTCAGCGCGGCCTATTACCTGGCCCTGATGGGGCACCGGGTGGATCTGTATGAGGAGAAGCCCCATTTAGGCGGCATGCTCCGCTATGGAATCCCCGCCTACCGGTTTCCGAGAGAACGGCTGCAGGAAGATATCGACGCGATCCTCTCCACCGGAATTGAAGTACATATGAATGTGAACGTAGGAAAGGACGTTACGATCCGTGAGCTGCACGAACAGTTTGACGCGGTTTACGTGGCGATCGGCGCCCAGACCAATAAAAAGGTCGGCATTGAGCCGGACGGGAAGGTGAGAGAGGGCAATGTGATCTCCGCCGTGGAGATGCTCCGGGATGTGGGCATGGACCGTCCCATCGACTTGAAGGGAAAACGGGTGGTGATCGTCGGCGGCGGAAACGTGGCCATGGACTGCACCCGCACCGCCATCCGTCTCGGCGCCTCTCAGGTCATGGTGGCTTACCGGCGGCGCAGAAACGATATGACGGCCATGCCGGAGGAAGTGGAAGGAGCCATCGCGGAAGGCGCTGAGCTGATTACTTTGAACGCGCCTTTGAAAATAGAGACCGACGAAGAGGGAAATGTGGCTGCGCTTTGGGTACAGCCGCAGATCTGCGGCGCCATGGATTCCCAGGGACGGCCCCGTCCGGTCAATTCCCACGAGGAGCCGGAGCGGATCCCCTGCGACGTGGTGATCACAGCCATCGGCCAGGGCATTGAGACCGCCCACTTTGAAGAGTTCGGACTGGAAGTCAAATGGGGCGTTTTGCAGACGGTGGACGAGAGCCTGGAGGGCGATATCCCCGGCGTGTTTGTCGGCGGCGACTGCGTGACCGGACCGGCTACGGTGATTCGGGCCATTGCGGCAGGGAAAGTGGCGGCCGCCAATATTGACGAGTATCTGGGCTTCCACCACAATATCAGCTGCGACGTGGAGATCCCCAACGCCAACCTGGCGGATAAGAAACCTTGCGGCCGTGTGAATCTGCGGGAGGTCGGCACCGGCGAGAGGCGCGGCAGTTTCGAGCACATCGAAAAGGGCATGACCGACGAGGAAGCAGCCCAGGAGTGCGGACGCTGCCTGCGGTGTGATCACTTTGGCTATGGAATCTTGAAAGGAGGCCGGAATTCCCGATGGTAAATCTGAAAATTGACGATAAGAAGGTGAAGGTTCCGGAGGGAACAACTGTGATGGAGGCAGCCGCCTCCATGGGAATCCGGATTCCAAGCCTCTGCTATTTAAAAGAAATTAACGAGATTGCGGCTTGCCGCATCTGTCTGGTGGAACTGGTTGGCAAGGACAAGCTGATCACTTCCTGCAACAATGTGGTGCAGGAAGGCATGGAAATTTACACCAACAGCCCGAAGGTGCGCTCTGCCCGCCGGACCAACATCCAGCTTTTGCTGTCCCAGCACGATAGCCGCTGCGCGATCTGTGAGAGAAGCGGGAACTGTAATCTCCAGCAGATCTCCAATGATATGGGGATCGTTTCCAATCCGTTTCCCGATGACTGGAACGTGGAGCCCTGGCCCGCGGATTTCCCGCTGGTGCGCCATTCCCAGAAATGTATCCGCTGCATGCGCTGCGTCCAGGTCTGCGATAAAGTCCAGGGGGTCGGCGTTTGGGACATCGCCAATACCGGCGGCCGGACCACAATCGGGGTTTCCGGGATCCGGAAGATCGAGCAGTCCGATTGTGTGCTCTGCGGACAGTGCGTGACTCACTGCCCGGTGGCCGCGCTGCATGCCCGGGAGGATTGGCAGCAAGTCATCGACGCCATGGCGGATCCGGAGAAGATTACAGTGGTACAGATCGCTCCCGCGGTCCGTACCGCTTGGGCGGAAGGCCTCGGCATTCCCAGGGAAAAAGCGACGGTGGGACGCCTGGTGGCGGCTCTGCGCCGTCTGGGATTTGACTATGTATTTGACACCACGTTTTCCGCGGATCTTACGATCATGGAGGAGGGAAGCGAGTTCCTCGCCCGCTTTGACGAGATCAGGGAGAGCGGAAAACCTATGTTTACCTCCTGCTGTCCGGGCTGGGTGCGCTTCGTGAAGTCCCAGTACCCGGATATGGTGGAACAGCTTTCCACTGCAAAGTCGCCGCAGCAGATGTTCGGTACGATTGCAAAGACCTACTATGCGAAGCTGTTGAATGTGGATCCGAAGAAGATTTACTGCGTTTCCATTATGCCCTGCGTGGCAAAGAAGCATGAGGCGGCGATTCCGGTGATGAACGACGGAGGCGCCGGTCCGGATGTGGACTGCGTTCTGACGACCAGAGAGCTGGCCCGAATGATCCGCGCCGACCGCATCATGGTGGAGGCTTTGGAATCGGAAGAATTTGATCTGCCCTTGGGCGTGGGAACCGGAGCCGGCGTGATCTTCGGCAGCACAGGCGGCGTGATGGAAGCCGCCCTGCGTTCGGCCTATTACCTGATTTCCGGTAAGAACCCGGCGCCGGACTCCTTCCGGATTATCCGGGAGCCGGAAGGCTGGCGGGAAGGCGAGTTCAATATGGCCGGAACCAAGGTAAAGGTTGCCGTGGTCAGCGGTCTGGCCAATACCAGAAAACTGATCGAAGCGCTGCGCCACGGCGAGGCCCGGTATGACTTTGTGGAAGTGATGGCATGTCCCGGCGGCTGTGTCGGCGGCGGCGGACAGCCGATCCACGACGGGGAAGAGCTGGCGGAACTGCGAAGCCAGTATCTCTATGAGCTGGATCAAGAGAGCCCGATCCGGTTCTCCCATGAGAATCCGGCGATCACCCAGCTGTACCAGGACTTCCTGGAAAAACCCATGTCCCACAAGGCCCATGAACTGCTGCACACGGACCATGAAGCCTGGCAGATGGGGAGATAAGAAGAGAAAGCGGAAAATCTCCGGAGGGGAGAGATTTCGGAGAGAATCAGGCTGTATCCGCAAGTCTTGAGGGAGCCTGTTAAGAAAATTTTTTAGATTTGTAGGAAGCAGCGTAATGTACGAGAGTATGTTATGCTGCTTTTCTTCTTCGTAAAAAGTGGCGATAATTATAAAAACGCGTGCCGCCAGACACGCGTTTTTAGGGCCGGATCTATACGAAAGTTTTTATTAATAAGCGGGTTAATTCTATGATATTGATAGGCTTCGCGATATGAGCGTTCATGCCGCACTTCAAACAATGCTGTATGTCATCAGAAAAAACATCTGCACTCATAGCAATGATCGGAACCGATCGAGCATCCGGACGATTCAGTCCCCGAATGGCTGTTGCAGCCTCATAACCTGTCATATGCGGCATCCGTATATCCATAAGAATAACATCGTAGAATCCCTCCGGTGATTTTTGGAATTTCTCCAGGCAAATCTGACCGTCTTCCGCCCAATCAAGTTTTGCGCCCATGTCGGACAACAATTCATTTGCGACCTCCCAGTTGAGTTCATTATCCTCGGCGAGCAGGATCCGGCGTCCGGACAAATCAAAATTCTGTTCCGGCGTTTGGTTTTGTGGTGTTTCATCGCCCATATATTGGCGCAAAGCATAAAACAGTGTGGACCGAAACAGTGGTTTGGATATAAAACCACGAATCCCGGCTTTGCGGGCTTCCGATTCAAATTCACTCCAGTCGTATGCAGAAATCAGTAGAATCGGCACATCATCACCTAAATTACGCCGGATCTCTTTTGCTGCCTGAATGCCATTCATATCAGGTAATTTCCAATCCAAGAGAATGATTTGATACTCAACTCCCTGTTTGTGGCGCTGTATTATAAGCTCTGTGGCCTCTTCTCCGCTGAGGCAAAAATCCGCTTTGATACCAATGGATTTTAGTGTATCTATGGTCGTTTGGCAGAACAAGTCATCGTCGTCAACCACCAGCATATTCCAGGGAGGGAGAAGCAGATCCACTTCCCTCGAAGGAGCTTTTTCAAGATCAAACGTGACATGAAATTCTGTACCCTTATCAAGTTCGCTACTCACATCAATGGTTCCGCCCATTGTGTCCACAATGTACTTGGTGATTGCCATCCCCAAACCGGAACCCTCCGTTTTATGTATTCTGGCTCCATCCGCACGGCTATAGGATTCATATATTATTTTCAAAAAGTCCGGTGACATCCCAATTCCATTATCCTTTACATGGATATGAATTCGGACATGGTTTTCGCCTCTCGGAGATTTTTCTTCAGAGAGGGATAAGCGTATGGAACCGCCCTCCGGCGTATACTTCGTTGCGTTAGATAAAAGATTTAGAAGGACCTGATTCAAACGAACGCCGTCGCACCAAACATTTTCCGTTAAGATATTTTCTATATGTATGTCAAAGGTTTGCTTCTTTGCCTTTACCTGTGGCTGCATGATGCCAACAATTCCGTCCACAACCTCTTTTAGAGAGATCTGATCATTTGTTAAAGTTAATTTTCCGCTTTCAATTTTGGACATATCCAAAACATCATTGATCAATCCCAATAGATGTTTACTCGACCGTGTAATTTTTTTCAGACAATTTTGTATCTGTTCCCGGTCATCTATGTGGGCTGCCGCAATCGCGGTCATCCCTACGATTGCATTCATGGGCGTACGGATGTCATGGCTGATATTCGCTAAAAATTCACTTTTTGCTTTGCTTGCTTTCAGCGCAGTCTGATGGGCTTTCTCCAGTTCCTGTAATTGAGAGCGCGTCATAGAAAAATATCGGAGAAAAATCAATGTCAGAATGATTAAAACAGAAGTACAAGACAGCAACGTCATGACCATGCGTTTCCCGCCCAGACTGTTTATGGTATCGTCCAATATTCCGTAAGGCATTACCGATACCAGATACCACTCGGAACAAGATAATGGTATGCCGTATATTTGTACTTTTCCACCGTCCACGTCAAGAGTTGCAGCATATTCTTTACGGGATTTCAGTGCATCGCCAAACTCTTTTATGGGATTTTCAGCAGAAAGGTTCTTTGTTGCAGGATCGAGCTGCTTTTGTATCTGATTAAAAAAATCCCACAATTCCGTGTTGGGATTTTTTAAGATAAAACTTCCATTTGGCCGGACAATGTGATAATACAGCAACTGCCCTTCGCTCTTTAGTGAAAGAAATTTGGTGACATACTCGATCGGAACGGCTGCTACCAAGCCATTACTCATATCGCCATTCTGCATGGGATAAGCAACTTGGACACCAAACAATACCACTTCATTTCCAGCGGAATCTACACCTACAGCAACTCGTTGCTCCCCTGCTGTCAAGGCTTCTGCGAAAAGTGCCGGATTAAGCGGCTGTATTGGCTGGCCGTAAAGCGTTTCGAAGTCTCCCTCGGCAGAACAAAGGGCTAAATAGTCAAAATTCCTGACTTGAGCCCTGTAAACAAGTTCCTCATATAAGTTCTCTTTCGCATTTTTATCTGCCGGAACGACGGATACAATGCCGCTGACTTGGTCAAAACGCAATGAAATTACGCTTTCAAAGTGTCTGGATATTTGTTCATTCAGTCCGGACATGTAGATTTCCCCGACTTTATAAATGGTTTTTCTGCTCTCTTGATTCATATAAATTCCGAGCAGGCTGAAATTGGCAATACTAAAGATAAAAAGTACAATGAAACTCCATATTAAAAATTGTGTGGTAGGATTCTTTTTCTTGTATTTTCCTGCCAGCATGATTCCTCCTTGCTGCTCTTATGGATTCCGACGTCTGATTGATCTTACAGAATATCTTTCAAAGAGTGCAATTCATTTCTGAATCGCCGCTAATTGGGTTTTTCTTCTTTCCCTGATGCGCAATCTCTTTCCTAACAATTTTACGGTAATATTATAATGGCAATTTTACTGTGTTTTCAACAACCATATTGGACAGGTGCGCATATAGGTTGGCTTTTTTGATACTGACACAAATGGCTGGTTATGTTATAATACAGATAGATGGGAGATATGTTATGGAACCGCAGGAAACAAAATTTGCATTTGTATATAACGAATTGAAACAGTACATTTTGGAGGGCCAGATACTTCCTGGAAATTCCCTGCAATCCTCAAGGATGTTATGCAGCCAATTTCATGTAAGCAGATATACGATTAATCGTGTCTTAAACGCATTGCAGGAAGAAGGCTTGATTCAGCTCCAGCCTCGTCTTGCTCCAATCGTTGTTTCAAGAAAAGATACCCTTAAAACATCGGGGGCTTGTTTTGACATTTTGAAGCATAAAGATAGTATTTTACAGGTATATCAAACCTTGGCTCTCGTTATGCCGTCTATTTTGGTTTTCTCTTCACAGGGCTGCGATATCGAGATCATGCCTCACTATAAGAAGGCTATGAAAGTATCACGCTTCGGGCTTTCCGCCGGCGGGTGGCGTCCCCCTGCTAATTTAGGTTATGACATACTAAGAACAAGCGGCAATTCCTTATTCGGCGAACTTTACTCTACCTTTGGTCTTTATACGAAGATTGCCTTTTTTACAGAAGAGTGCCCCTATTTCTCTAAACGTTTTTTCCAGGGCTCCGTATCTGGGACAGGCACTATGATAGAAGCGCTGAAAGGCAAGAATCCGCCCATGAAGCACAAACAATTATCAGATCTGTATCATAGGCTTGCGAATTCTATTGCAGACACATTAGAATACTTGGCGGATACGATGCCTATGTGTCCGGAACAGACCGGGGGGTTGTTTGCATGGAATCCCCTGCGCGGTCAGGATTACTATCACTCAAAAATCGTTGACGACTTGAATCGAAAAATTGGTCTTGGAGAATATCCTGTTGGAATGTATCTTCCCTATGAAAAGCAGCTGGCTCGTCTGTATGGTGTCTCTTTATCGACCGTCAGAAAAGCATTGTCCGAACTCCAACAAAGAGGTTTCGTAAAAACACTAAATGGAAAAGGTACTATCGTTGTTGAGCCGGATTATACCAAAATTCATCAGTTGGCTCTGAATTCCGGATATGCGGAAAAGGCAGTGCGCTATCTTCATGCCCTGCAGCTAATGGTGCTAATTATTTATCCGGCTGCGCTAGAAGCTGCTCCGAGGTTCACCAGAGAAGAATTGGACAAGCTGGCAGATCAATTCACTTCTCCCGGGACGGTCTATTTGGAGGATATTTTTAAAGCCATATTAGAACATACTGCTTTAGAACCGTTGTTTATTATTTTATCGGAGACCAATCGCCTTCTTGAATGGGGACACCATTTTGCTTATTACCCGTCCAAAAGACACACGATCCCGCATCTCAACAAACAAGTCGTTGCAGCGCTTCTTCAGTTAAAGGATGGCAACGTATGTTCTTTTGCAGATGGGATGGCAGATTGCTACCGTTACATTTTAGGCCGTACAAAAAAGCATATGGTAGAAAAATACAAATTAAATTATGCAGCAAATATTCGGATCCCAGAAAAATATTAGGTGAAAGCAGCGGTACGAAATATCCATTCTGTTTGTTGGGGAGTTCGCCGGGCTCCCGGCCTGCTGCAAAAAATATCTTGTCAATCGGCTTAATATGTCGTATCCTAGGTAAGGATTAAAAGAAAAAGGAGGAGCATACATGATTCGAGGTTTGGATACCGCGGTGAAGCGGTTGAGAAAACAAGTGTTTACCGAAGTTGCCCGTGTGGCGTTTGAGTCCACCAATCTCAACGACGACATTGAGGCAATTCCTTATAAAATTACTCCGGGAGACGAACCCCAGTACCGGGAGAGCATCTGGCGGGAGCGCGCCATTTCTTCGGAGCGGGTGCGTCTGGCTATGGGGATGAGCCTTCGGCCGGAGGATGCGCCGGTCCATCTGACTGCGGGACTGGATGAGAGCAATATTTCCGAAAAATACTATGAGCCCCCTCTGATGCAGGTTATTCCATCGGCTTGCGACGCCTGCACGGCCAATGAATACAAGGTGACGAACAACTGCCGCGGCTGTGTGGCCCACCCTTGCGTGGAAGTCTGCCCGAAGGGCGCGATTTCCATCGTGAACGGCCGTTCCTGCATCGACCAGGATAAGTGCATCAAATGCGGCAAGTGCAAGGCGGCCTGCCCTTATGACGCCATCGCTCACGAGATCCGCCCCTGTGCCGAGGCCTGTGGGGTCAACGCCATTGAGAGCGATGATCTGGGACGGGCCTACATCAATCCGGACCGGTGCGTTTCCTGCGGTATGTGTATGGTGAACTGTCCGTTCGGAGCCATTGCGGACAAGTCTCAGATTTTCCAGCTGATCCGCGCATTGAAAGAGGGTGGTGAGATTGTGGCGGAGGTAGCCCCGGCCATCGTGGGCCAGTTCGGCCCCCACGGAAGCCCGAAGAGGGTCAAGGCTGCTCTGATGGAGCTGGGCTTTTCCGAAGTCTACGAGGTGGCTCTTGGAGCCGACATGGGAGCCGCCACGGAAGCCCGCCATTATGTGGAGGAAGTGGTAAACGGAGATCTGCCGTTCCTTTTGACTTCCTGCTGTCCGTCCTGGTCCATGCTGGCAAAGGTGTACTTTCCGGAGATGATCGATAAAATCTCCAACGCCCTGACCCCGATGGTGGCCACGGCGAGAACCATCAAGCAGAAACATCCGAATGCCCGCGTTGTATTCATCGGGCCCTGCGCTTCCAAAAAGCTGGAGGCGTCCCGCCGCAGCGTTCGCAGCGATGTGGATTTTGTCATCACCTTTGAAGAGCTGGACGCAATCTTTGAGGCCAAGGGAATTGATATGAGCAGCTACGACAAAGAGGTGGAGCTTCACGATGCGACCGGAGCCGGCCGCGGCTACGCGGTGGCCGGCGGCGTGGCGGAAGCCATCGAGAAGTGCGTCAACGCTTATTATCCGGGCGTGGATGTGAACATCGAACACGCCGAGGGGCTGGCCGAGTGCCGGAAAATCCTGATGATGGCCAAGGCCGGGAAGATGGACGGCTGCCTGATCGAGGGCATGGGCTGTCCCGGCGGCTGTGTAGCCGGAGCCGGGACCGTCCTCCCGATCAACAAAGCCTCCCAGGCCATTAAAAAGTCGGTGAAGGATTCGACGAAAGCGATTCCGCCGAAGGAGCTGGCGGAGATTCATTTGGATTAAACAGGACCGCCTGGTTGGCGAAAGCACAACGGGATTCAGTTGTAAAAGAGGCGGCGCGCCTATCATCCACGCGGGAAGATAGGCGCGCCGCCTCTCGATTGCAATATCGCTTATTTCGCTGCGATCAATTCCACTTCGCAGAGCACGCCCTTCGGCAGCTGCTTTACCGCCACGCAGGAGCGGGCCGGTTTGCCGGTGAAATACTTGGCGTACACTTCGTTAAACACGCCGAAATCGCTCATATCCGCCAGGAAACAGGTGGTCTTGATCGTGTTCTCATAGCCGATTCCATTGGCGGCAAGGACAGCGCCCAGATTCTTCATAACCTGTTCTGCCTGCTCGGCAATCGTCGTGCCGGCTACCTCGCCGGTCTGAGGATCCAGCGGGATCTGGCCCGATGTAAACAGCAGATTTCCCATGGCGATTGCCTGAGAGTAAGGGCCGATTGCAGCCGGAGCGTTTTTCGTATTTGTAACTTCAAACATGAGAATAATCTCCCTTCTATGTAGACTACCCCTAAAATAGCACATCCCCGGCTAATTGTCAATTGCGGCCCTTCCCGCGAATTCCTCTTTTCGAACGTTTTTCTTTGTGTTAGAATAGCTTTTAGCGGAATCTGTCTATCGGGAAATCCGCGCCTAAACCCACACAGAAAGGAACTATCATGAAAATAGCAAAAAACCTCATGGATCTGATCGGCCACACTCCCATTTTAGAGCCTGCCAATTTTGAGCGGGAAACCAAGGCGAAAGCGACGATCCTGGTAAAGCTGGAATGCCAAAACCCTGCCGGGAGCAGCAAAGACCGGGTGGCGGCTTCTATGATCCTTCAGGCGGAGCGGGAGGGAAAGCTTGCCCCCGGCGCCGTGATCATTGAGCCTACCAGCGGGAACACCGGCATCGGCCTGGCTGCGCTGGCCGCATCCAAGGGCTACCGGGCGATTTTTACCATGCCGGATACCATGAGTGTTGAGCGCAGAAATCTTCTAAAGGCCTATGGGGCGGAGATCGTTCTGACGCCTGGAGAGAAAGGCATGGCAGGAGCCATCGCCAAGGCAGAGGAACTGGAGAAGGAGATTCCCGGAGCCTTTCTGCCCGGCCAGTTTATCAACCCGGCCAACCCGGCGGCCCATTATGGATCCACGGGACCGGAAATCTGGGAGGACACGGAGGGAACCGTGGATTTTCTGGTGGCGGGGGTTGGCACCGGCGGTACGCTGACCGGAACCGGAAGATACCTGAAGGAGCAAAAACCCTCGATCCAAGTGGTGGGCGTGGAACCTTCGGATTCTGCGGTGCTCTCCGGCGGGCAGGCAGGCCCTCACAAGCTGCAGGGAATCGGCGCGGGCTTTGTTCCGGAGATTTTGGATACGGAGTTGTACGATGAGATCATACCCGTCGGCGGGGAGGATGCTTACGAGACGGGCCGCCTGTTCTCCAGAAAAGAAGGCATTTTGATTGGGATTTCCGGGGGAGCCGCCCTCTGGGCTGCCTTGAAGCTGGCGGAACGGCCGGAAAACAAAGGAAAGCGGATCGTGGTGATTCTGCCGGATTCCGGGGAGCGGTATTTATCCACGGAAGGTTATCTGGTTTAAATAAACATAAGATGTAATGTGATACAAGGGGATGGGAAAATGGTAGATATGGACAGCCTGCTGGAAATGCAGGGAATGATGTTTTGCATGGTGCTGATCGGGATGCTGCTGGCGAAAAAGAAGATCATCACCCCGGAAGCCAAAAAGAGCCTGACGGATATCACGATCAATCTGCTGATCCCCTGCAATATGTTTGCGGCGTTTTTGAACGCGGATCATTCGATGATAACCCAGATGATGACCGTCATGCTGGTGTCCCTCATGATCCAGATCGGCTGCTATACGCTGAGCAAAATCCTGTTCCGGAAGATGGATGACGGAAAGCGCAGCGTGATGCGCTACGGCACCATGGTTTCCAACGCTGGTTTTTTAGGGAATCCGATGGTGGAAGGGATGTACGGTTCCCAGGGGCTGCTGCTGGCCTCGGTCTTCCTGGTTCCGGTGCGCCTGTTTTACTGGACCGTGGGTCTCGCCTGCTTTGTGCCGGTGGATAAGAAAAATGTGGTGAAAACCGCTCTGACCCACCCCTGTATCATTGCCGTGATCCTGGGACTTTTGTACATGTTTTTCCCGGTTCCGCTGCCGGTCTTCGTGACGAAAACCATCACAGGTTTTAGCTCCGCCATGACGCCGGTGACCATGCTTTTGATCGGGGCGATCCTGGCGGAGGTGGATCTCCGGACGATTGTGTGCCGGGAGACACTTTATATGAGCCTGCTCCGCCTGGTGATCCTGCCCGGCATTGTGCTGGCAGGGGTGAAACTGGCAGGGCTCCCGGAGCTGATGGCCAGTGTCAGCGTGATTTTGATCGCCATGCCGGTGGCGACCACCACGGCCATTCTGGCGGCCCGCTACGACCGGGATTATCAGTTTGCCACAAAGACCGTGGTGCTGACAACGATCTTATCGTTGTTTACGATCCCGGTCTGGAGCATTGTGGTGGGGCAGGTGCTGTAGAGTCCGCCTGCTGACAGAAAAAAGATACGCGTCAGGGGTTGAGCTGACCCGTATCTTTTTTTGAAATGTCCGGTTATACCGGCAGCCGCTTACTAAACACAAACGGTTCCCCAGGAGCCAAGATGAGCCCCCGCTTATCGCTTTTCGTAATCTTCGGGTACACGTCTTCTGGTTCGCCGCGGTGGGCGGCAATCTCCGGGCAGTCGTAAGTGCCGTAGTGGAACGGCATCAGATAAGCCGACGGGAACTGATTCGCCAGGATTACGGCGGAAGTGTGGCCGAGGTGGTACTCGCAGGTGGAGACATCCAGGGCCAGCAGGTCAATGTCCCGGATCCGGTAATGCTGCTCCATCAAACGGGTATCTCCCGGAAAATAGATCCTTCCGTCCGGCGTGTTTAAAATAAAGCCGCAGCAGTCTCCCAGGCGGTAAGGCCGTCCGCCCCGCTTTAAGTCTTTTAACTGCCAGGGGTGATCGGCCAGGGTTGACTCGATTCGGATTCCGTCGATCTCCATGGTCTCCTCGGTCCGAAGCACCTCGATCTGCTCCGGCGGGACGCCAAGCCGCGCCAGGCGCTCGAATACAGCCAGAGTGCCGGTCATTGGGATCTTTTTTTTCGCTAAAGTCTGCGCCGTCACCGGGCCCAGGTGATCCGCATCGGCGTGGGTATAGAGGACGTGGCAGTGCGCCGGGATCGCGTCGGCCAGGATCGGGAAATCCACCTTCAGGGGAAGCCCGGCCTCGCTGCGGCTGCTGTCTTTCGGGTCTTTGGTCAGGACCGGATCAATCAGCAGACAGGTTCCGCGGCAGTTGACCAGGAAACCTGCGCCGGAAAGCCAGGTGACTGTTGTTTCAGAACTTGCCTCAAAAGCGGAAGCGGGAATCGGAACCGCGGGTTTTCTTTTTGGGATGTACAAGAGAGATTCCTCCTTTACCATAGAATTTATCCTATCATACCAGGCGGCATCCGGCAACATTTCACGCCCATATTTTAGAGCGGTGCGTGAAAGGCCCGGCAAACCGCCGGCGGTTCTTTGGTTGATTTAGGCCCGGAAATTTCATGGAAATTTCCGGGCGCATAAAATGATTGGTGAGAGAGCGGGGATTTACTTGGATGCGGCGTCGATGGCGGCCAGATAATCGTCAACCAGCGTATCGCCGACAGCCTCGCGGACCATGTCGTAGACCGGCTGTGCCTTTTCTTTCATCTGGGCAATCGTAGCGTCGTCCAGTTCGATCAGGGTAACGCCTTTATCCTTTACTGCCTGGATGTTCTTCTCCTCGGCTTCCTGCGCTACCTGTGTGCCGTACTGGCCGATTTCGGTAAAGCACTCATTCAGTGTCTGCTGCAGGTCGGCCGGAAGGCTGTCCCAGGTTTCCTGGTTCATCAGGATCGTGGCGACGAACGCAATGTGCTTGGTGTTGATGACGTATTTCTGCTGCTCATAGAAGTTGGAGCTCAGGAAGATGTCCAGCGGGTTCTCTTGTGCATCGACCAGACCCTGCTGCAGTCCGATATAGAGCTCGCTGAAATCCAGAGGAGTCGCCGTGGCGCCCAGAGCGTTCCAGTAGGCCATGTGGTTGTTGTTGGTCATGGTACGGATTTTGATGCCGTTAAAGTCGTCTGCGCTCTTGACTTCCTTATTGCTGGACATATAGCGGAAAACCGTCGGGAAAAGCTGGCACAGGTGCATCTGGGTTCCATCGAAACTGCTGGCCATTTTCTCGGTGAAGCCGGCCAGAACCGTCTGTGCCACGGAGATGTCACTGTAAGTGTTCGGCAGGTCGAAGAGAGCCAGGCCGGGAACAAACGCTACCTGGGGAGCCGTATTTCCGATGACCATGGTGACGTTTCCAAGCTGTACGCCTTCCACCAGTTCTGCGTCGGAGCCCAGCTGGGAATCCGGATAGCAGGTGATGGAGATTTTTCCGCCGGTGCGCTCAGCGATCAAATCGGCCGCATACTGCATGGTCTTTCCGATTGCGGAGTCTTTGGTGGCGGAGGTGCCGATGGTGAAGTTGTACTCCGCCTCGCCGGAACCGGAAGCAGTGGTGGCCTCCTCGGAACCGGCGGAAGCTGCCGCGGTGGTTCCGGCAGGAGCCGTGGTGGGAGCCGCTGTTGTGGATGTGGAAGAGTTCCCGCAAGCGGTCAGTACGAGGGAGCAGGCAAGCGCCAGGCCAATGAGTTTTTTCATAGTATTTTTCCTCCTTTTTTTATCATAGCATGATTCAGCGCGGCGGACCGGTTTCAAACCGATGGCACGGCGGAATCAGGTTACCTTTAACATGGTCGAAAATGACCCGTTTAAATCAGGCAGAGAGAAATCTGCGGGATAAAAGTGATCAAAATCAGGGCGATCAGGAACATCAGAATGAAGGGAATCACTTTCTTTCCGATTTCCATCACAGGTGAGCCGGTGGTGGAGCTGGCGACAAACAGGTTCAATCCAAAGGGCGGCGAAGCCAGTCCGATGGTCAGGTTGCAGACGATAATAACGCCCAGGTGCACCGGATCGATGCCGTAATTGGCTGCAATCGGCATCAGCAGCGGGGACAAGATCAAAATTGCCGGAGCGCCGTCGATAAACATGCCGAGAATCAGCAGTGCAATGTTCAGCAGGATCAGGAAAGAAACCTTGCTGGCAATGGAGCCGGAGATAAATTCGGCCAGAGCCTGGGGCGCGTTCAGCATGGTCAAAACCCGGCTGAATGCAGTGGCCAGCGCCAGGAGAGCGCACAGCGGAGCACAGGACTGAACCGATTCCAAAATCAGGCTCCAGAGGCGTTTCAGGCTGACCGACCGGTAGATCCATACGGAAACGATCACCGCGTAGACCACAGAGATACAGGCTGCTTCCGTCGGAGAGAAGATTCCGCTGTAGATGCCGCCCAGGATGATGACCGGGGAGAGCAGAGCCCAGAAACCTTCTTTGAAAACCCGGCCCAGGCTGCGGCTGTGAAGCGCTGCGCAGTTCTGGGCGATTTTCGCCTTGTCTTCTCCGTGGGACCGGCAGTAAAAGTAGCAGTATGCCATCAAAAACAGAGCGATCAGGCAGCCCGGAAGGATGCCGGCTGTAAATAAGGAAGTTACGGAGGTACCTGTCACCAACGCATAGTTTACAAAAGAAATGCTGGGAGGGATAATCAGTCCCAGGCCGCCGGCAGTGGCTACGATTGCGGAACAGAATGATTTTTCATATCCGAGAGAGACCAGCAGCGGGACGGTCATCGCCCCAACGGCCGCGCAGGTGGCAGGGCCGGAACCGGAAATCGCACCGTAGAACAGGCAGGTAACGATGACCGCGCAGGGAAGGCCGCCGGTCCGCTTTCCCAAAAAGTAGGCAAACACATCGAACAGCTTCCCGGAAATTCCGCCCTGCGCCATGATGGTGCCGGACAGGATGAACAGCGGGATGGCCAGAATCGGCGTGGAATCAATGCCCACAACCATTGCGCGGATGATGTAAACCACGTCCGCGGAGAAGGTCGGATCCACAATTCCCGGTGTGATGGCTGCGATTCCCATCGCGATTGCGACCGGGAAAGAAAGCACAAGGCAGACCAGAAAAACAATGAACATCACGGCGGTCATGACTCAACCTCCTTCTTTTTCGTAACAAATTTCACGATGGGACCCAGGATGGCCTGCACACTGCGGATCAGCGCAAGCGCGAATCCGACGACGGTGGACAGGTAAATGTACGTATACGGGATTCCGAGAGCGGCGCTGACCCGGTTGGTCTTCTGCATGGAAGCCAGGAGATCAAAGGAATAGACCAGCATACAGAGGAAAAACGCCAGGGAAACAAGATGTACAATTGCCTGCAGGACAGACCAGACCTTTTTCGGCAGGATTTCCTGAATGATGTCCAGTTTCAGCATGGAATTGCGCCGGACACAATATCCCAGGGTTAAAAATGTGATATAGACGAAACAGTATCGGCAGAGTTCTTCCGGCCAGGAAAGAGAATGGCTGAATACATACCGCATGACAATCTGCAGCAGCATAATCACGGTCAGAAGAATCAACAAGATAGCAATCAGATACTCTTCCAAATGAGAATCCAGAAATTTAAGGATTCGTTTCATCACGTCTTCTCCTTTCTCAGCGACTCTGCTGAGCTCAGTCGTCGCTGCATCCATAAACACTCAGGCCCTTGAGCTGGTTTCAGTATAAGGAGAAATAGGGAAGAAAACAATTCAAATATTTGGGAGTCAATCGCAGATTAGTGAAAAAAGTAAAAATATGAGATGGATATCAAGATATTTGATTTCCGCATGCAGAGCCGCAAAAATAGGCGGAAAACAGGAAGAAGGAATTTCCTATCAAACAAAAAAGATCCGGATTACGATATTGGGCAGTCCGGATCTTAGATAGGAACAATGAGGAATTTCATGGTCATAGGGGATTCGGCAGGCAGGGCTTGGAACAGCTAGCTGCGGTTACCTAGGTTTTGCCGGTACTCTCCCGGCGACACCCCGGTCAGCTTTTTAAAGATCCGGAAAAAGTTCTGCATGGAATTGAATCCGGTCTGGTAAGCGATGTCTTTGATCAAAAGATCGGTGGATTCCAGCAGATGTTTGGATTTCCCCACCCGGTAATCATTGACGTAGTCGACGAAGGACGTTCCCATTTCTTTTTTAAACAGGCGGCTGAGATAGGACGGGCTGATCCCGGTCTGCTCGGCGGCTGTGTAGAGGGACAGGTTGCTGTCCGAATAGTTGGCCTGGATGTATTCCTTGATCCGGACCACGTGCTGAAAAGCCTTTTTCTTATTCTTATGATCAATGCTTCCAATGACGTCGGCGCAGAACGTCCGGATCAGGGCGTGAAGTTCTTCCCCTCCGGTATTATGCTCCAGCGACGCTTCCAATCGAGTCTTTTTTCGAAGCAGCGCTTCCATGCTGCCGATATGCAGGGTATCCGTGGCTTCGATCAAGGTCTGCAAAAACAGATCATATTGGCGTCTGGCGCTTGCCGGATCAGGGGTATTTGCGGCAATCTCGCCGATGATTTCATCGGTGAGCTTTAGGGCTCCCACCGCATCCTCCGCCTGGATAAAAGCGAATATCTGGTTGGTCCTCTCAAAATATTGATTTTGGGAGGGGAGGCTTTCCGGCTCTCCGTCGCCGTCCTCGCTGCCATAGAAACGCTTTCGGTTCAGATTTTTCTGAGCTTCCAGATAGGAATATCGGACGTCGGCAATTCGCTGATAGATGTTTCCGCAGCCCGTTTCGATCTGATAGGCTGTGGATTGTGTCATATCCAGGAGCGCATGGGTCAGACCCAGCACCGCCTGCTGGATTTCTTCATCCGGGGCTTCCGGCGGCGTGATCAGAATCGCGGTTGCCGACTGGCCTTCCCTGGAGATCAGGCAGCTCTGGTATTCTGCGGGCAGAACGCGGGGAAGAAGATTCCGGAACTGGAGCAGGTGCAGGTTCATCTCCAGCACAGACAACTCGCGGTTTCCTTTGCTGGTAACCTCAAACACCAGCGCCAGAAAGCGGGACTGGGGAGGGAAAGGGCGGCCGATGCTGCTTAAGGCGGCGTCGACGCTTTCCTCCGTCGGAGCGCGGCCATTTAAAATATCGGAAAACAATCGCTCCAAAACCAGAGGGGTGATACTCTGGATAGCCTCGTGCAGATGCTTGTTCTGCACGGTGGTATAGTTGTAAACCTTGGTCAGGTAGTCAATCTCATTTTTCGCTTCGATGACGTCGGTGTCCGAATCCGCCAGCTCTTTCAGCAGGCCGCGGATCGGCCGGTTGGCCCGGTAGGCAATCTGCAGAGAGAACAGGAGGCCCAGCGCGAGGGCCAGGAGAAGAAAGGACAGAATACGGCTGACGGACGGCTGAAAATCAAAGGTCTGCGCGCTGGCCGGATACAGATAAAGCCAGCCTGTGGCGGGAGATACATAATAAAAATAGAGGAGATCCTCATTTTTCTGGATGGCCCCTTTGGTGAGCTCTCCGTTCTGGGAAAGCAGGAGGGCGGCTTGATTCGCCGCAGTCTCCGGGACTGTCTGGGAGAAGACGGGGGCTCCTTGGCGGTCAAAGACATAGAACGCGTTGGAGAGAGCCGGGTCGTCCTCGTAGAGAGAAAGATCCAGGGCTGATAAATTAAATTCAAAGAGCAGTACGCCGATGCTGTCAACATTATCCGGGTAGAGATGCTGACAGAGGATGAGGCGGCCCTCCAGGTTTTTGATAAAGAAGGCGTCCGGTGAATCCGAGGGGCGGGCTCCGGTGTAAGACATCAGGGCACCGGGATCCTGGAATAAGCTGTCGCTGGAGCTTTCCGCCGAAAGATAAAACAAATCAGAGCTGTAGACCATCTGATCATCCGGGGTGTAAAGGTATGCTTTTTCGATAAAGGGATAGTTTTCTGCCAGGCGGTGCAGTTGAGAAATAATGTTGAGCGTACGGGTATAGTTGTCCGAAGAAGGAAGAATCAATGCGTTGGCAAATTCTTTGCGCCAGATGGTCTGCTGCATGAGCTGCTGCAGGTTCTGCAGGGTCAGCTCCGTGGCGGTGCTGGTGGTTTCCAGCATACTTAAATAGGAAAACTCGGCGTTTTCTTTGAGATTTTTGTTCTCCTGATGAAGCGTATAAAAGCAAAAAGCTCCAAATAGGAGGGTACTCAAAATCAAAACAACGAGAAAGGTCTGAAAAAAAGTACTGTTAAATCGAAAAGCTTGGCGGAAACGTCCGACATAATTGCGAGGTTTTTTCACGGTTATTTTCTCCTTGGCCGGAAAGAAAACAAAATCTTTACAAAATGTTTATATACGACTATCCTATATATTAGCCGGAAAGGAAGGCGGTGTCAATCCGGAAATTCTTACCTTGCCCCTTTGGAGGACCGGACGGAGAAAAAATGGAAAAGGAAAGTGCGGAAAGGGAACTTTTGACGGTTTCTTGACATGGCCGCGGTATGATGGGAAAATCAAAATGGAAAAGTGCGAGGAGAAAAGATATGGTCATTTTAGATCCCCCCTATGTGTCTGAGGAACTGATCGGATATCTCTCAAGAAGCCGGGAACCGGTGCTGGATAATGAAACGGCCCGCCGGGCGGCGGAATCGGGGGATTTGAATTTGATTTCGCCCGGCGCATTCCGAAGGGAATACCGGGAAGGAACGCGCCTGTACACGGCTTCTGAGTTTTCTCTGGACTGGGTGACGCGGAATCTGGAGGATCCGGGTTTGAAGGATCGGATTGTCAAGATGAAAAACAAGGGCTTGTTCCGCCGTCTCGTGGCCCCTATGTATCCGGACTTTGCCTGTATGGAACTCTCTCTGGAAGAACTTTCCACCGTGGATATCCGGCGGATGGCGTTTCCGTTTGTCTTAAAACCCGTACTCGGCTTTTTCAGCGTCGGCGTATATTCGATTGCCGGGGAGGAGGATTGGGAGCGCGCCGTGGCGGAGATCACAGCTCATGCCAGGGACTGGAATCGCCTCTATCCGGAGAGCGTGGTCAACAACCGGTTTCTTCTGGAACCCTATATCGAGGGGGAAGAATACGCCTTGGACGCCTATTATAATGAAAAAGGAACGCCTGTTATCCTGAATATTTTGAAACATGATTTTTCCGGAAGCCAGGATGTCAGCGACCGGCTGTACTATACGGGAAAGACAATCATGAAAGAACATTTAGGGGAGTTCACCGAATGGCTGGAAAAATTGAACCAGTATCTCCAGATCCGGGATTTCCCTTTTCATGCGGAAATCCGGGTTAAGGACGGAAAGATCGTTCCGATTGAATTCAATCCGCTTCGTTTTGCCGGATGGTGCTGCACCGATCTCAGCCTTTATGCCTATGGTTTTTTGACGGTTGAGTATTATCTGCGAAACCAGGCGCCGGATTGGGAAAAACTGCTGGAGAAAAAGGACGAGGATTCTTATATCCTGATGGCTTTGGGAAAAGCGGATCTGAACCGGGGAGAAGGCGTCTATGACTATGAGGCTCTCTTGGCCGCGGTGCCGGAGACGATTCGTCTCCGGCGGGTGGAGGATCCGGATCAATCCACCTACGGCTTTCTCTTTGCGCGTATTCCTGCGGGACGCGAGGCTCGTTTGGAGGAACTTCTCACCATGGATTTGGAGCGCTTCTACCGGCGCTGAAAATGCTTTAAATAATGATGCCCAGTTTTTTGATGCGGTACTGGAGACTCTGCCGGCGGATGCCCAGGGCTTCCGCCGCTCTGGAAATATTGAAACCGTGGTGTTCCAGTACCTGCCGGAGCACCTGTTCTTCGTACTGGTCCATAATCTGCTGGAGATTGGAATGGAAGATGTCTTCCCCTAAAACCGGCTGGCCGGAGGGAGCGGCCGGTTCTTTCTGCTTTTGCAGATAAGCAGGAAGATGGGCCAGTTCGATGTTCCGTCCCTCCACCACATTCAGCGCATAGTCCAGCACGTGATAGAGTTCCCGCACATTGCCGGGCCAGTGGTAGTGGCGGAAGAGGGCCAATACCTCCGGGGAAAAAGCGTCGATCTGCTTGGCAAAATGTTTGCTCTCCTTTTCAACATAAGAAAAAACAAGTTCTTCCATGTCTTCGATGTGCTCCCGCAGCGGGGGGAGTTCGATCATCACTACGGAGATCCGATAGAACAGATCTTTGCGCAGCAGGTTTTCCGCGATCAGATGGAAGGGGTCCGCGTTGCAGGAAGCAATGATGCGCACATCGGTGCGGCGTTCTTTTTGACTGCCGACCCGCCGGAAGACGCCTTCCTGGAGAACCCGGAGGATCTTGGACTGCATGTTCAGGCTCATGGAGTTCAGCTCATCCAAAAACAAAGTGCCTCCGTTCGCTTCCTCAAAAAGGCCGGGGTTGTCGGTGCTGCCGGTAAAGGAGCCTTTCTGTGTGCCGAACAGCAGACTTTCGATCAGGGCATCGGGAAACGCGGCACAATTAACAGCCACAAAGTTTTTTTCTTTTCTCAGGCTGGCTTTATGGATGCTCTGGGCAATGATTTCTTTTCCGGTACCGGTCTCTCCGACCAGAAGAATGTTGCAGTTTTGAGCCGCGACTTTCTTGGCCAGGGAGACGGCGGAGGACAGCTTGGCTCCATGGCCGATGATGCTGTCGAAGGTATAGCCGGAGGATTTAGCCGGTTTCCAGGTTTCAGCTCGTTTCTCCAGGCTCTTTTGCAGCTCTTTGAGATTTTTGTTCTGGGCGCTGGCGCTTTGCAGGCTTTGTTCCAGGACCGTGGCGCCCATGACTTGTGAACCCCGGCAGATCGGATAGCCGGTATTGATTGTCAGCATATTTACGCCGTTTTTGGCATTGTAATCATCGATCCGGTTGATCACAGGGGCCCCGGTCCTAAGGGTGGTCAACACGGTGCTGAAATCTTTGTCCACGTCGAAAATATCCAGCAGATGACGGCCGTCGATTTTGGAGTAATCCGGAATCTCCCACAGCTTGCGCGCCGCCTCATTCATATAGATGAGAAAAGCAGATTTGTCATAGATGGACAGCGGATAAGGAATGTAGTCCATTGCTTTCTCATAAAGGTATTCCCGGTAATTTTCACCCTTCAGGAAGAAATAAATCCGGTTGTATTTTGTTTTTAGCTTTATGTACGAGTACTTCTCATCTTTCCACTCTAATTCTCCGAATTCTTTTTTCAGCTTGATATCAAAAACATCGCCGAGCGGCTGTCCGATGTACTGGTGCCAGGTGGGACCGTAGTTCTTTTCCATATCCGGATGATACCACTGGATATCCAGTAAGGTATACTGATCATCCAAAATCAGAATAATATCGAATACTCTCATTGAAATCTGCCTCCTTCTTTTTGAGTATAGTAAACCTAAGGGAAAAAGTCAAGGACAAGTGCAAAAGAATTAGGCATAGGGCAAAAAAAATATGCAATCGTGACTAGAAAAAAATGCGGGGAACGAAAAAACAGGGCGAAAACAGGGGAGTGAACAGATGGCATGAAAATTGCTGTATTTAAAATGAGATAGGTTGCACCGAGTATGGGACAGGAGGAAATCGGTAATGGGAGGAGCACAAAGTAAAGTGGTATTAAAGGATACCAATCAGGTTACCCTGGAGGAGTTTATTGCAGTCGTCAAAGATGGGGCGGCGCTGGAATTCGGCGAAGAATTCTGCCAGTGCGTGATGATGAGCCGAAACGTGATTGAAGAGGCTTTTGCAGAAAACAAGAAGATTTATGGCGTTACTACCGGATTTGGAGAAAATGTACGCTATACCATTTCTCAGGATGATGCGGAAATTTTACAGCGGAATATCGTCCGTTCTCATTCCTGCGCAGTGGGGGAGCCCCTGAAAGAAGTGGAAGTGCGGGCCATGATGATGATGATGATTCTCAATCTGGGCAACGGACACTCCGGCATCCGTCTGGAGACTTTGGATCTGATCCGGGAGATGCTCAATCATAGAATCGTTCCCTTTGCTCCGGGCGAGGGATCGGTGGGATATCTGGGCGTAGAGGCACATATCGCCCTGACCTTCATGGGCGAAGGTTACGTGATGGTGGACGGAAAGAAAACCGAGAGCCGCCCGGTTTTGGAAGCAAATGGACTGCGGCCGGTGGTCTACCAGTGTAAGGAGGGGCTTTCCCTGCTGAACGGTTCCATGACTGTGACGGCGTTGGCTCTGCTGGCCCTTCATGAGATGACGGTGGCGGTGAAAAACGCTGAGGTGGCAGGCACTTTGGCATTCGAGGCGCTGAAAGGAACGATCAAGGCGCTGGATCCGCGGATTTTAGCGGCAAAGCATCACACAGAGCAGCAGGGATCGGGCCGTAATATTCTGCGGATGCTGGAGCACAGCGAGATCTGCGAGAAATATATCGATGATAAAGTACAAGATCCGTATTTGCTGCGGGCCATGGCACAGATCAACGGCTCGGTAAAACGGCTGGTCAACGAAGCCCATCAAGTGATCGTGGATGAGATGCACTCCTCCAGCGACAATCCGGAGGTCTTTAAAGGAGAACTCCAGAGCGATGTGCTGATGTGCGGCAATTTTGACGGTTCCTATGTGGGATCCCACTGTGATATGCTGTGCATGGCCGCGTCCATCATGGGCGGCCTGGCGGAGCGGTGCATTGACCGCATGGTAAACCGGAATCTAAACGGCGGGCTGCCGGCCTTTTTGGTAGCAAATCCGGGCCTGAACAACGGCTACATGATTCCCCAATACACAGCCGCCGGACTGTTGGGTGAGATTCGTACTTTGTCCCATCCTTCCACCATCGACAGCGTGTCTACCTGCGCGAACCAGGAAGATCCGGTTTCCATGGGATATTTTGCAGCAAAAAAAGCGTGCCAGGTGGCGGAAAAACTGAAATATATGGTTGCCATTGAGTACATGGTGGCTCTTCAGGCAGTAGATTTCTTGAAACCTTTGAAACAGGCCCCGGTGACCGGCAAGGTTCACGATGCCCTGCGGGAAAAAATTCCTTTCCTGGACGAGGACCGCTATATTTACCCGGACATTGAATATCTCTACGAGCAGATTTCGAACCAATCCATCTTGGAAATCGTGGAAAAAGAATTGGGGAAATTGGAATTTTAAAGAGCAAACATGCGTGCTTCCCGCCCCTTCAAAAAGAGGGGCGGGAGACTGGTGAAGATCCGGAAAAGGAGGAAGTGCGATGGAACAGGAACGACTGCGGCAGGCACAGGAACTTTTTGAGGTACCCGAAGAATTCTACGAGGTTTCCTGCCAGATGGTTCATGACGTGGAGTGGGAACTGATTCTGGCCATGGATAAAAGGACGATTCCTTACGAGGAATTAAAAAAGCTGGTGGAGAAGGAGCGTCTTGCGGCAGATGCGGCGGATTTTATCCGGGAATGCTACAGCCGGGCCATTTTGAAAAAGGTGATTGCGGAGGATGGGAGCCTGTCCTACACGGCGACCAATTTTTATGCCCGTTATCCATACTACACCCAGTATGAATACTACGAGTATGGAAAGCTTCCGAGAGAGATGAAGGAACGTCTGAACGAATGGGACAGAGCGGTATATGTAAGTATCTATAAGGATGATGTGGAGAAAAAGAAACAGGGAATCGAGACCTGGATCCATAACAGTACGTTTCTGACTTTGGCGGAAGCAAACGCGGTTCTGGAACAGCATCCGGAACACATCACGCTTCACGCCTGCAACTGCAAAACCATGATGTATTACCACGACCGGCCGCTGCAGGTTTGCATGCACCTTTTTGACTGGCCGAATTCGGAATCTGACCGGGGACATGGAGAATGTCTGACCCTGGAAGAGGCCAAAGTAAAGCTGAAGGAATTCAACAAGAAGGGATTGATGCAGAACGGGGAGGAAGGCGGTTTCTGCAACTGTGACGGCTACTGCTGCTATCCGCTGCATATGGCCCGGACCCTGGGTTCCAAGGGGGCCTATCCGAAGTCCCATTATCAAATCGACTGGCATGAGGATGAATGTATTAATTGCGGCAAATGTACGACTATCTGTAATTTCGGCGCTTTCTATAAGGATGAAAATAAGAAGGTGCATTACAATCCGGATCTGTGCTGGGGTTGCACGATCTGTTCGCCGAACTGCCCGAAGGGCGCCATTCATTTGATCCCCAAAGAAGAAAACGAAAATTCGTAAGATTTTGAGATAAGGTGATTTGACAAGGAGGGTAATAGATGGAGCAAGAAAGACTGCAGCGCGCAATGGAATTATTTGAAGTTCCGGAAGAATTCTATGAAGTGTCTCAGCTGATGGTAAAGGAAGCGGAATGGGAGCTGATCTTGGCCATGGGCAAAGAGGTGGTTTTTGAGTCGGAGCTGAAAAAAAGGATCCGGGAAAAGAAACTGGCGGCAGATGCTGCGGATTTTATCCGAAATTGCTATCATCGGGCGATTATCAATAAGATGCCCGGCGGAAAAGAAGGCGTGGATCTTCATCAAGGAGTCGGATCCCAGGATGGGGAGGAAGCGGAGCAGGGGGAGATGGCCTACCAGATCTCTAATTTGTATGGACGTTTTCCTTTTTATGCACAGTATGAATATTACGATTATGGCCGGAAAGTGTCAAAGGAAATGAAAGAACGGCTGAATGCCTGGGATTTGGAGCAGTATGTAGGCATTTTCGGCGACGATGTGAAAGCCAAGATGCGGGGGGATGACACTCACGTACATAACAGCACATTTCTGACTTTAGAGGAAGCTTATGCTTTTGCAGAAAAACACGAAGGCCACATCCATCTTCACGCTTGCAACTGTAAATCGATGATGTATTATCATGAGCGGCCGACCTGCGTATGTATGGAGTTTTACGATGGGCCGAATTCCGAAGTGGACAGAGGTCACGGCGAAGCGCTGACCGTGGAGGAAGCAAAGGCAAAGCTGAAGGAATTTAACAAAAAGGGACTGATGCAGAACGGGGAAGACTATGCGATCTGTAATTGCGACGGCTATTGCTGCTACCCGCTGCAGATGGCCCGCCAGGTAGGGTCCAAGGGAATGTACCCAAAATCCCACTATGAGATCGACTGGCATGAGGATGAATGTATCAACTGCGGCAAGTGCACAAAGATCTGTAACTTCGGGGCATTTCAGAAGGGCGAGGATAAAAAAGTCAGCTACAACAAAGAGCTTTGCTGGGGCTGCACCATCTGTGCTCCCAACTGCCCGAAGGGTGCGATTCACTTGAAACCCAAAGCAGAGGAATGACCGTAAGGCCTGACGTGACTTCGGGCTGACGTTAGCCCAGAGAGAAAGGAAGATTGTTCATGAAAAAAGAAGTGTTTACCCCGAAAGGAATGAAATGTTTTGGAGGGCCGGTGGCGGAAGTGGCGATCGCCGGAGGTTTTGCCTTTGTATCCGGCCAGATTTCCCTTAATCCGGCTACCGGTGAGATCCGTCATGGGACCATTGAAGAAGAAACGGAGCAGGCGTTATCCAACCTGAAACTGATTGTGGAGGAGCTGGGCGCAGAGCTTGCGGATGTGGTGAAATGCGACGTGTTTTTGTCCACGATGAAAGATTTTGACGCCATGAATGTTGTCTATGAGAAATATTTCGGAACGGAAACGCCTCCGGCCCGCTGCGGCGTGGCCCTGGAGCTGTGGGGCGGCATGAAGATCGAAGTAGGCGCCGTCGTCAAACTGTAGGCTGGGAAAAAGGAGTTTAAAATGGTGCAATTGACCAAGGAAGAGCAGGGGATCCTGGCGGGAGAACATGGGCGCCTGCAGCAGGTGGCTCTGGAAAATATTGTGAAATATGCCGAAGTTCTGGGAGCCGAGCGTCTTTGCAAGGTGACCAAGGCCACGGTATTCTGCGGCAGCCACCATTATCTGGAGGTTTGTGATTTCCCGGATTTCCACGAAGTATTCAGCCGTTTGAATCTGGCTCGGGATGAGCGGATTGTCTGGGATGAGATCTGCCCGGACTGTTATGCCCAGTCCTGCGTGGCGGCCTGCGACCAATATGAGTATGAGCCCTTCCATCAGACGAAGGAATTTTTTGAGAAAAATAGCTACTACCTGGATGAGGCCAGGAAAGCGGGCGTCTCCATTGCCGGTACCTGCTCCCCTTACCTGACCGGGTGGATTCCCATAAAGGGAGAACATTTTGTCACCACGGAGTCCAGTATGACGACCATTGGAAATTCGGTCTGGGGCGCCTGCTGCAACGCCGACGGCATCGAGGCGGCTTTCTGGTCGGCGATCTGCGGACGGACGCCGGAATGGGGATTCCACGTGGCGGCCAACCGGTATGGCACCCATCTGATTCACATCGAGGCAGATCTGGCCGCGGAGAAGGACTGGGAGCTCCTGGGCCGGGTGCTGGGACGCCTGCTGCCGCCCACCGGAAGCACGCCGGTTATCGTCGGGAATTTTCACGATGTGGATTTTGTCAAGCTGAAAGTGTTTTTGGTGGCCATGTCCATCTCCAGCAACTGCCGCATGTGCCATATCGTCGGGATCACCCCGGAAGCGCCTACGGTGGAGGCTGCCTTTGCCGGTCATCCGGTGGAGGGGGAATATGTGGTGCGGGAAGAAGACCTGCAGTCCGCCTACGAAGAAATCTGCGATGACGGTGAAGGAAAAGTGGAGCTGGTCAGCTTGGGCTGCCCCCATTATGATATCCATCAGATCAAGAATGTGGCGGATTATATCAAGGGGAAGAAAGTCCGCGACGGCGTTCTTTTCATGGTATGGACCGTATATCCCATCAAGGCTATGGCGGATCTCAACGGATACACCAAGACCATCGAGGATGCGGGAGGCCATATCTTCACTTCCACCTGCCCCACTACCATCGGAAAAGATTTTCTGGACCGGTACCAGGGGCACGTCTATGACAGTTTTAAACAGCAGGGGAGCGTGCGTTCCGATCTGACCGGAGAGAACCGGGTATATTTCACGGATCAGCGTCACTGTATCGACGCGGCGGTTGCCGGTGAATGGAGGGAGGAATTCCGTTGGAAAAAATAATCTTAAAGGGCCGCGGCGTGATCCCCGGTGTGGCGGAAGGGACGGCTCTGGTCTGCCCCCACAGCATTACCGGATGGAACGGAGTGGATCCCGAAACCGGCGTTATCACTGATTTTGAAAATGAGAATAAAGGAAAAACCATCAAAGAGACGATTCTCGTGATGCCCGGCAGCAAAGGCTCCAACGGCTGGTCCTGCTACTTTGGGGCGGCAAGGGCTGCGGGAAGCGCGCCGAAGGGCTGGATGTTTTCGCGGATCGATTCAGCGGCCGGCGTGGCCAGCTCCGTGATGAATATTCCCACGATCGTAGATTTCCCGGAGGATCAGGATCCATGCAAGATCATCCGAAACGGTGATCATGTCCGCATGGACGGAGAGACCGGTGCGGTCGAAATTACCCGGATGGAAAAGTCTGAATGAATAGGAGAAAAAAATGATTGTAAAACAAGTCAAGCAGAGCGAAATTGAGTTGATTCATGAGAAAACCCTTGAGGTTCTGGCGAACATCGGCGTGGTTTTCGAGCATCAGGATTTGATCGATTATTTTAAGCGTCTGGGCCTGAAGACGGATGGCTTTCGGGTGTTTTTTGATAAGGCGACGGTGGAAAAGGCGATCAGCACGATTCCTCCCAGCTTTACCATGAAGACTCCCTATGAGGAGCTGAAAATCGGCGAAGGCGGCCGGGCCATTTCCACCGCATCCGGCGCCCGCAATATTCTGAAAAAGGGAAAATTGGTCGCGCCGACCATGGAAGATTACATCAACATCCGGAAGCTGGACGCAACCAACCCGGCGGTGAATCTTTCCAGCTCTCCTTTGACCTATCTGCCTGGAATTCCGATTGACAGAGTGGATGTGGTGAAGGCGGCCCTGACCTTGAAGTATTCCAAACACCCGATGATTGCTTCCTGTATCAAAAAGACAGATGCGGAGGAGACCATCGAATTGGCCCGCCGGTTCTACGGTGTGGACAGCGGCTACTATGTGGTCGGCGTGGGAAATACGATTTCTCCGCTGCGCTATGACAAAAACGATGTGGAGGCGATTTTGTCCTACTCGGTGCGGAATCTTCCCGTTGTAATCGCCTGCTGTTCGACGCCTGGCCTGACCAGCCCGATCACGGTGGCCGGCACTGTGGTGCAGAACAACGCGGAGGTCCTGGCCGGATTGATCATGGCGCAGTTGGTAAATCCCGGCTGCCCGGTGGTCTACGGCAACGTCAGCTTTGGCTCCAATATGCGTGTGGCGGCGCCGACTTCCTGGGGACCGGAGGTGGCTGTGATCATCCAGTATGTCGGGGCGATGGCCCACTATTACAAGATTCCCTGCCGGATCGGCGGAAATATGTCTGTGGCCAAGGAGGTGGATTGGCAGGACGGCGCCCAGGCAGCGATGTCTGTGATGACAACTCTGGACTGCGGCTGCGATTTCTTCTTCCATGCCTGCGGCGAGCTGGACTGCTTCAATATTTTCAGCCTGGAGAAGTACATTTTGGATGAAGAGCTTCTGATGCAGAGGCTGAATGTGGAGGGACGCGAGTTTATCACCGAAGAGGCCATCAACATGGAGTCCATAGAGGAAGTGGGGCCCGGCGGAAACTATCTGCTGGAAGACGATACCCTGGAGCTGTATCCGAGCGAATATTGGCTGCCGAAGCCGTTTAGCTGTGAATCCTATGATAAGTGGCAGGCAGACGGATCGCCCAGCGTTATGGAGCGCGCGGAAAAGATTGTGGAAAAACGTCTGGCTGATTACCAGGCGCCGGAGTATACGCCGGAGCAGATGGCAATTTTGGAAGAGGCGATGAAGTATTAAAGCAAACGAGAAGGAATGAGTTGCCTGCGTTAGACATGGAGAGTTCCGCTGGGCGGAATTCTTTAATGAAGAATAACGCTTGTTCGAGGAGCGGGTGTGGAGGGGAAACGGAATGGAACTAATTAAGGTGATCGTCGTTTTTGTTGCGATACTGGTTCTTTTGAATTTGAAGCTGCCATTGTTTTCAGGGATGCTGGGAGGCACGGTTCTCCTCTTGATATTCTTTGGAATCGGCATTCCAGAGTTTGGAGATATTGCCTTCCGGTCGGTGACGAGCTGGGGGACCCTGGAAGTGGTGATCGCCCTTTATGTGATCACTCTCTTACAGCGGATGCTGGAAAAAAGGAAATTTTTGACCCTGGCTCAGGAATCTTTGAACGGGCTGATGAAAGACCGCAGGCTGAATGCGGCATTTGCCAGCATTTTTATCGGAATGATGCCGTCAGCGGCTGCGGTTACCATCTGCGGGAAAATTATGGATGATACGGCGGGAGATCACCTGACCAAGCCGGAGAAGGCGTTTTGCGCCAACTATTACCGGCATATTCCGGAGGGGGTGCTTCCCACCTATCCGCTGATCATCATTGCCTGCAGCCTGAGCGGCGTGCCGGTTTCGTCTTTTTTGTTCGGAATGATCCCGCCAGTGATCATTTTGATCGCGCTGGGGTACTTTTTCTATCTGCGTAAGATCCCTAAAATTGACGACCGTCCGAGCTCCGGACCTACGGTGAAACTGAGCAAAAAGGAAAACTTGAAGAACCTGGCAAAAAGTCTGTGGACGATCTTTTTTGCGATCGTATTCATTATTGCCTTTGATATTCCTACCTGGATTGCTGTCAGCGGCGTGATTGTGGTCAGTATTTTTGTGGATCATTTTAAGCCTGCGGAGATGAAAGAAATGATAATCTCTGCTTTTGAGTGGAAGACCGTGCTGGGGACGTTCTGCGTCTTCATTTTTAAGGATGTGCTGATCTCGGCCGGGCTGCTGGAACTTCTGCCGGGATATTTTTCGAAACTTCCGATTCCCGTCTATCTGACCCTGGCACTGTTATTTTTCTTTGGTACGATGGTAGCCAGTTCCACCGCGGTCGGATCGGCGTTTGTACCGCTTGCTTTCACTATGCTTCCCGGCGGCATGCCTTTGCTGATCCTGCTGATGGGCTTTTCCTTTGCGGCCAGCCAGATGACGCCGACCCATGTATGCCTGGCGGTGGTTACCGAATATTTCGGAATCAGCCTGGGTGCGCTGTTGAAGAAAACACTCCCGGTAATGCTTACCTATTGTGTGATATTAGTGGGGTATTATCTGTTGTTGGGAATTTTTTAGGGGGAAATAAACATGAAACTGGAGGATTATACCAGAGAACAGCTTGAGGAAAGAAAAAAGACACTAGAGAGCAAATATGAAAATTTCCGCTCCCTTGGGCTGAAACTGGATCTGTCCCGCGGCAAGCCGGAGGCAAAACAGCTTGATTTGTCTGCGTCTCTGCTGTCGATCTTGAAAGAAGGGGACTACTACGATGAAGAAGGGCAGGACTGCCGGAATTATGGCGGGCTGACCGGACTGCCGGAGGTTCGCCGGCTCTTTGGAGAACTGTTCGGCGTGCCCGCCGAGCTGGTGCTGCCGGGGGGGAACTCCAGCCTGGCCCTGATCCATGACGCTTTGTGCCGCGCTTTCTTAAACGGTCCTCTGCCCGGCGATACCCCTTGGTGCCGTCTCCCGAAAGTCAAATTTATCTGCCCGGTGCCAGGGTATGACTGGCATTTTCATACCTGCGAGAACTTCGGTATCGAGATGCTGTCTGTGGAAACCAGGCCGGACGGCCCGGATATGGACCGGGTGGAGGAATTGGCGAAGGATCCGTCGGTGAAGGGCATGATCTGCGTGCCCATGTACGGCAACCCTTCCGGCGTGACCTACAGCGATGAGGTGGTGGAGCGGCTGGCGGCAATGGAAACGGGAGCCTCTGATTTCCGCTTATTTTGGGATAATGCTTACTGCGTCCATCATCTGTATGACGAGGAGGAAAACAGGGATCATCTGGCCAATATTTACGAGGCGTGCCAGCGGTACGGCCACGAAGACCGGGTGCTCCAATTTGCCTCCACCTCAAAGATCACCTTTGCCGGAGGCGGTATCTGCGCCATGGCGGCGAGCCCGGCAAATCTGCGGGAGACGCTGAGGATTCTCACGTATCAGCTGGTGTGCTATGACAAGGTAAATCAGCTGCGCCATGTGCGCTTTTTGCCGGACCGGGCTGCCGTGGAAGTACATATGAAGAAGCAGGCAGCCATTCTGCGGCCGAAATTTGAATTGGTCCAGAAAGTTTTGAAGGAGACGGTGGAGCCTCTGGGAATCGGACATTGGCATGCTCCGCGGGGCGGATATTTTATTTGCTTTTATGCGATGTCCGGCTGTGCCAGGCGGATTGTCAGACTGTGCCGGGGGGCAGGGCTTACTTTGACAAAAGCAGGCGCGGCATATCCTTATGACACGGACCCGGAAGATCGCGCCATCCGAATTGCTCCTTCCTATGCTCCCATGGAGGAATTGAAACAGGTGATGCAGATTTTTCCTGTCGTGGTGGAATTGGCGGCGGTGGAAAAACTGTTGGAAGAAAAATGAAAAAATGGAATTATGCTGCATAATGAATTTGCATTAAGCTAAAAAATTATGCACATGTTTCGGAAAAAAGATTGAAAAACAACGTAACGACAATGCTGTTAAATTGGCATAAAATTTGCTTCTTTTAATGATATAGGAAAATAGAAAGTGCTCCATTTCTATTGAATAGTGGTAATGATACTGCGTGGAAGCAATACGGGGAAAATGGCAAAAAAAAACAGAAAAAGGAGGGCAGCGAATTAAAGTACGTATTGTTTCCGGGAGCTGATGATAAAAAATTAAAAGGTATGGAGAGAAGCGGAAAAGCGCGGTATGGCAACTGTTAATCGCATAAAAAGAGAAATGGGAATATTTCTCTGTAGAAGCTCTTATCTCTATTGTGCAGAGGGGATAAGCCCGCGGCCTGTTTAGGCCCGGAACGCTTATCAGGAAAGGAGAGAAGAACCGCATGTTAAATTTGATTGATAACCTAGTTATTCTAGCAGCCTTTATCGGTATTGTCGCAGTTGCGATTCATTTCGCGAAAAGCTCTCAGGATATGGATGACTACTACCGCGCCGGCAGAGCGTTGCCCTGGTCGCTGGTTGTCGGAACTTTGATGGCATCCTTCTACGGCGGCAACGGAGTTATCGGTACGGTGGGATATTCCACCACCATGGGCCTGGCCGGATTCTTTATCTGGTCGATCGGCTGCCATGCCTCGCGTTTCCCGCTGGCTTTGTGGATCGCGCCCCGTGTTTCGGTCCGCGCCCGCGGAACCATGCCCGAACTTCTGAGACGTCATTATGGCAAGTTTACCGCCATTTTAGGTGCGGTCGTGCTGGTCATTACCTGTATGTCGATCAGTGAAGTAGGGGCGACCGGGTATGCCGGAGAGGCGGCTTGGGGGCTTCCCGCCGTCGTCGTATCCATTGTTGTTGTATTGATTTCCATCGGGATCACCTGCTTAGGCGGTTTGATGGGCGTGGCTGTGACGGATATGATTTTCTTCGTTTTGATGCTGTGCGGCGTCTGCGTTGCATTCCCTGGCATGTACAATGCAGTGGGCGGAATGGCCGGAATGAAAGAAACCATGAGCCAGGCTCCGGAGCTGTTTACCGCCACCGGCGGCCTGCCGGCGCTGAAAGCTGTTGTCTTGATTCTTCTATGTATCAACTTGTATAAGGATCCTGCTTTTTATCAGCGGTTCGCGGCGGCCAACAGCCCGAAGACCGGCAAGCGCGCGATGCTGACCTGTTTTTCCATTTTCATGTCCTTTGATGTTATTACCATCATCAGCGGCTTGATTGTCCGCACCCTTGACTTTAACCTGACAATTCAGCCGGAACTTCACTATGTGCAGTTGGTATTACAATACCTGCCGACCGGTGTCCGAGGCTTCTATATTGTCGGTATATTGGGGGCGATTATCTCAACCATTGATACATACTACCTGGTTGGAGGCGAGATTATCTCCAATGATATCATATTTATGCTACGAGGGGATAAGGCATTGCCCGGAAAGACGAGTATTTTGATAACCCGGCTTTCCTGCGTGGCTTTTGGAGCAATTGGCCTGGCCGTTGCCTTCCAGTTTGACTTTATCTATGAAATTACGCTGCTCCTTGGCAGTATGAGTATGTCGATCTTGTTTGTACCTTTGATGATGGCGATTCTCTACGAAGGGAAGAAGACCAATGTGGCAGGAACCGCCGCAGCCGTAGTCGGTGCTGTCGTGTGGCTTTGGTTCCGCTTTAACCCGGTCTCCATGGAAGGCCTGGGCGCGGTGGATCCGGTTCTGATTGCTCTTCCGGCATCCTTCTTTGCTTTCGTCATCGGCAATTTCTTCGGCAGAGATTACTCGGCGGAGAGGCGGTCTGCTATTGACGCTGCTGTGAAGTCGGGGAAAGACCCGGTTACCGTTGCTACCACGGATTTCGAACGGCAGATGATTACCTACGAAGTATACGAGGCAAAGCAGCCAAAAGGGGAGTTCAAGGTGGAATGGTTCGGCGTGGACGGCGCACTGATTCTGCTTTATGTGGCTTTGGCTTGTATCTATGGCTACGGTATGCTAAACTGTGTGGAGTGGATCGTCGCCTATATGGCGCCCCTGGTGGCCAGCGGTATGGCTGTCGGCATCTTTATCAAGTACTGCACCGAGATCCTTTCCTTTGCAACTGGAAAGAAGAGCCTGCACGGAGACCAGAAAAAATAAAAGAAATAGTTTTGCTTCTCCTGCCCCGGAACCCATCCGGGGCAGGAAGAGGTTTTAGCGCGGGGGTAGAAATATGAAAATTGAGTGTTTTCCTGTATTAATGTCGGAGGAAGAAGCCTTAAAAAGGGCCAAAAAAGGATTGGCCGGTCTGTACGGCAAGAATAAGAAGATCAATCTGCGTCTGATGTGGCTGGAAAATCGATATATGGAATTTGAAATGACTTATCAGGATAATATCTTGCGGAAATTATTGAGGAAAGATAAAGGAAAAGTGGATCGCCAGATGATTCGTTCCATCGTGGAGGCGACTACCTGCTCCGGCGCTTATGTGGAAGATGCCATTCATACCGTGTACCGGGAAGTGGATGAACTGGATATCCAGCCTACCTACTATTCCGATGACCGCCTGATCCATACGGGCCGTGAGTCCGTACGGCGTATGGTGCGCCGCCATGCAGGCCGCCATGTGATTGCCGAGCTGAAGGAGATGAGGAAAGTATACCGTCCCTACTGGATTGCAATATACGGTGAGATGATCGAGGGGACGAAGGCCCGCTACCTGCCGATTCCTGCCGACGGCAACTCGGTTAACAGGACCTTCTAAAACAGGAGAAGGGGAAGGGTTAAATCCGGCGGATCCAGTCGGATTTAACATGGAAAAATCTCTGCAAAGTTTTTGGATATTCACTGTGCAGGGATTTTTTGTTCTATATGAAATGATCTGCCGGCCTTGTGGGAGCACTTACTTTTTTTTCGTTTTCCCCGGAAAAAAATGAGATGCCGAGGTTTTTTTGTGTTATGCGAAAAAATACTTCACTTTTTTATTGCTTGTGTTATAATTAACGGGAACAGTTACAATTTCTACAGAGTGTGCGGTTCAAGTGATTATAGAGGCGAAAAGAAGGGAGTGATTCGATGCACGACGGGCACGATGAGCATATGGGACACCACCACCCACAGGAAGCGGCGTCTGCGACCAAGGAAGAGGCAGTCGCATTGCTGGGATACATGGTTGCGCATAATGAACACCATGCGGAGGAACTGACCGAGCTGGCCGAAAACATGAGAAGCCTTGGTTTGGAGGATGCCGCGGAGGAGATTGAGGGCAGTGTGGAAGATTTCAAGGAAGGAAACCTGAAACTTCGTTCCGCCTTTACTCTGTTACAGAAATAAGAAAAAGGAGGATGCGCCGATGTGTTTAGCTGCGGCTTATAAAAATAAACAGACACCGGAGAACCTGATCTGCAAGTATGTCAGCAATATCGGATTTAACGAAGGGAAAATCGTTCTGACCGATGTGCTGGGCGAGGAGATTGCCCTGGAAGGGAAACTCAGCGCGGTAGATCTGGTGAAAAATGTTGTTGTGATAGAATGTGCATAAGGAGGCCTTATGAGATCCTACGAAATTGTCCGGGAGATTTTTAACCAGTGTTCCAACAACCAGATGCGGGATGTCCACATCGAAGAGAAGGAAGTGGAGGATCCGGAAGCTTACGTCAGAGAATTCTGCCAGGGCAAAGACGCGTCCATTGAGAAGGACGTAAGATCCGATGGGACGGAAATCTTCGACGTGAATATCGCGGGACTGAGGCAGCGTTTTTCCTTTACGCCTTTCGACTGAGGCGGGATCGGGAATTACCTTTAGAAGAACAGAAGCTGCTGCGGCAGACCGGGTTTTGCAGGCAGCAGCTTTTTTTAGCCGAATATATATAGAAAATATATTTGGTTATAAATGTGTGCGTAAAAAATATCCCCCGTAGGGGGATTTCACTTGACAATTCTACAGTGAGATGTTATTGTCAATGGTGATGATAAATTTGTGACATGGATGTTAAGTTATTAACAAAATACATAGTTACGTATCAGGAGGTATGAGATGAGAGTAAGCGAGATCATGGAACAGAGGATGGCCTTTTCCTTCGAGGTGTTTCCGCCGAAGACGGATGAGGGCATGAAGAAGCTGGTAGGCGAGGGAGGCACCCTGGAGCACCTGTATGAGCTGCATCCGGATTACATTTCCTGCACCTACGGCGCCGGCGGCGGAAATGTCGGAAAGAACCTGGAAGTTCTGGATGCCGTCAAGGCGGCTGGAGTTGCTACGCCGGTAACGCATTTTACCTGCATCGGCAACACGAAAGAGGGAATCAAAGAGCAGCTTCAGACTTATCTGGACCATGGCATTGACCATATGCTGGCGCTTCGCGGCGATCTGCCTTACGGATGGACCGGCACCAATGGAGACCTGCACTATGCGACTGAACTGGTAAAATTCGTACGCCAGGAGTTTGATGACAAATTCAGCATCGCAGTTTCCGGTTCCCCGGAAGGCCATATCGCCTGCCGCAGCCTGGAAGCCGACATCTCTTTCCTGAGACAGAAACAAGACGAAGGCGCAGACTATATCATGACGCAGCTCTGCTTTGATATGGATGCGTTCCGTTACTGGATGGATGCGATCCGCAACGCCGGCATCTGGCTGCCGGTTGACGTGGGTATCATGCCGGTTCTGGACAGCCAGGCTGTGATCAACATGTGCCTGTCCCGCAACGCCTGCGTGATGCCGAGAGAGCTGTGTGAGGTGATCACCCACCACTGGATCTTCCCCGGCGAGTCCGAAGAATCCATCGCAGCGAAGAAAGCGGCGTTTAAGGAAGAGGGAATCGAGTACACCATTAAACTGATTGACGAGTACAGAGTCTGCGGCATCGACGGCGTTCATCTGTACGCACTGAACAAATATCAGGACGTTGCCCGCATCGTAAAAGAATCCGGCATTGTAGATTTACTGTAATACTGTAATGCGGCGGATTTGGGACCGGAGACTGCCCGCCTGGGCGGTCTCCGGTACGGCGTCCCCGGAAGAAAAAAGGAGATTACCGAAATGGCATATACAATTGCGGTAGCCGGCAAAGGAGGCGTGGGAAAAACCACGATCTGCGGCCTGCTGATCGATCATCTGTGCAAAAAGAAAAAAGGCCCGGTTCTGGCGGTGGACGCGGATGCCAATTCCAATCTGAATGAAGTCCTGGGCGTCGATGTGGAGTTGACGCTCGGCGATCTGCGGGAGGAGGTTGCCAAGGCGGACCTGGTGAAGGACAGCCCGATCCCCCCTTCCATGTCAAAGCAGGATTACATGAATTTTAAGTTCAATGAAGTCATGATCGAGGAAGATGATTATGACATGCTTGTGATGGGACGAACCCAAGGTGCGGGATGCTACTGCTTTGTCAATGGGCTGCTGCAGGCGCAGCTGGCCCGGATTTCCGGAAATTATCAATACATTGTGGTGGACAACGAGGCCGGTATGGAGCATATCAGCCGCGGAATCCTGCCGAAGGTAGACGTGATCTTACTGGTCAGCGACTGCTCCCGCCGCGGAATACAGGCGGTTGGCCGGATTGCACAGCTGGTCAGAGAAGTGCAGATGGACGTGAAGACGGTGAAGCTGGTCGTGAACCGCGCGCCGGAAGGTGAACTGGATGCAGCAATTCAAGCGGAGATTGAAAAGCAGGGCCTGGACCTTCTGGGCGTGCTGCCGGCGGATCAAACGGTCTATGAATTTGATCTGGCCGGGAAGCCGACCGTTCAGCTGCCGGAGGACGCGCCGGTTCGAAAAGCGCTGGCCGGACTGCTGGGCCAGCTGGGTTTATAAAGGAAACGAAAACGGCTATAAAGCCACATGGCTATGATTTGATAGAAAGTAAAAGTAAAGGACAAGAGAGATACAAGAGGAGGAGTTATGGACAATTTTAAACTCACAACAGTAGAGGAAATGGAAACCGCTACTGAACGGCTGCTGGAGACCGGCGCCAAGGTCGGCGCAGATTCTTGGCAGCAGCGCGTGAAGAATCAGACCCCCCACTGTAAATTCGGCGAGGAAGGAACCTGCTGCCGTATTTGCTCCATGGGACCTTGCCGGATTACGCCCCGCGCACCGAAGGGGATCTGCGGCTGCGACATCCATGGTATTGTAGGCCGGAACTATCTTCGGTTCACGGCCGGCGGTTCTGCGACCCACTCCGATCACGGCCGCGAGATCTGCCACACGCTGTATAATGCCAGCGCAGACGGCAATTACCATGTCACGGACACGGAAAAGCTGCTGAAAATTGCCAAGGAATGGGATATCCCCACGGAAGACAGAGACATCTATGACATTGCCCACGAGGTGGCGGAAGCCGGCCTGATGGAGTACGGCAAACCGTTCGGATATCAGCGCTTCCTGAAAAGAGCTCCCGAACGCCGTCAGAAAATCTGGGAAGAGCAGGAGATCGCGCCCCGCGCCATTGACCGCGAGGTATCCCGCGCTCTGCATATGACCCATATGGGATGTTCCTCCCTGGCGGAAGCTCTTGTAAAACAGAGCCTACGCTGTGGCCTGTCCGACGGCTGGGGCGGTTCCATGATGGGAACGGAATTCTCCGACGTACTGTTCGGCACCCCGATGCCGGTGGACACCGAGGCGAACCTGGGCGTTCTGGAAGAGGATATGGTGAATATCGTCGTCCATGGCCATGATCCGTCCCTGTCCGAGATGATTGTAAAATATGCCGAGGACCCGGAAATGCTGGCCCTGGCAAAGAAAGTAGGAGCCAAAGGCATCAATATCGCCGGCGTCTGCTGTACCTCCAACGAAGTTGCGATGCGTCACGGGATTCCCATGGCAGGAAATTTCCTGCAGCAGGAAAACGTGGTTCTGACCGGCGCCTGCGAGGCCATCGTCGTGGACGTACAGTGTATCTTCCCGGCGTTGGGGCCGCTGAGCAAGTGCTTCCACACCAAGTTTATCACGACCTCCGACGTGGCCCGGATGACCTACACCAAGTTCATCCATTTCGACTGTGAATCCGCAGGCGAGAAGGCGAAGGAAATCGTGAAGCTGGCGGTGGAGAACTTCCCGAACCGGAAGAAGGACCTGGTACATATTCCGAATATGAAACAGAAAGCCACGGTCGGCTATTCCTACGAAGGAATTGTCAAGACCCTGGATACGGTTACCAACAGCTTTGTGGATCTGACCGGCACCACCAAACCCCTGGTAGACTGCATGCGCTCCGGCGTACTCCGCGGCGCGGTCGCCATGGTAGGCTGCAATAACCCGAAGGTGCGCCCGGACACGGCTCACATTGAGCTGATGAAGAAACTGATCAAAAATGATGTTATTCTGGTTGTCTCCGGATGTTCTGCCCAGGCTGCGGCCAAAGCGGGTCTGATGGACAAGAGAGCCAAAGATCTCTGCGGCGACGGCTTAAAGCGCGTCTGCGAGCTGGCGGACATTCCGCCTGTGCTGCATATGGGATCCTGCGTGGATATCAGCCGTATGATGATTCTGGTCAGCGAGCTGGCGAAGGATTCCGGCTGGAACATCGACGAGCTGCCGGTTGTCGGCTGCGCGCCGGAGTGGATGTCCGAGAAGGCGGTTTCCATCGGAAACTATGTGGTTGCCACCGGTATTGACACGTATCTTGGCGTATATCCTTACGTGAAGGGTTCCGAGGTGGTCGACGGACTGCTGCAGGAAGGCTTGAAGGATTGGGTCGGCGCATCGTTCCATGTGGAGCTGGATATCGACAAGCTCGGCGATGCGATGATCCATGCGATTGAGGAGAAGAGAGAGGCTCTGGGCATTTAAGCCCAGCCCCTCTCTGCCGTGAAAGAAGGAGTCAGACATGAAAATTGCAGTGACCGGAAAAGGCGGCGTCGGCAAGACGACCTTTGCGGCGATTTTAGCGAGGCTTTACGCCGAGGAAAACCGCCCTGTCCTGGCGGCGGACGTGGATCCGGACGCGAACTTAGGGCTTGCCCTTGGATTCCCGGAAGAGGAGCTTGCCAGTATCACCCCGATTTCCAAGATGAAGGATTTTGTCAATGAGCGGACCGGAGTGGATCCCAGCGGCATCATGAAGTTCTTTAAACTGACGCCGAAAGTGGACGATATCCCGGATCTGTTTGCAAAATCCTGCAACGGAGTGAAACTGCTGGTCCTCGGAACCGTGGATGTGGCGGGAGCCGGATGCGTCTGTCCGGAGCATGTGATCTTAAAACGCCTGATCTCTCATCTGGTCATCATGGATGACGATGTGGTCATCATGGACATGGAAGCCGGCCTGGAGCATCTGGGCCGCGGCACCGCCGAGAACATGGATCAGTTTGTGGTCGTGGTGGAGCCAGGAGCCAGGAGTGTCCAGACCTACAATAAAATCAAAACTCTTGCTACTGACCTGGGAATCAAGCGGGTGCGCGTGGTGGCGAACAAAGTCCGGAACGCGGAGGACGAAGAATATATCCGCAGCCGGATCCCGGCCGGGGATCTGCTCGGCTTTGTCCATTACAGCGCGGAAGTAATCGACGCGGACCGTCAAGGAAAATCACCGTATGACTACGATGGGAAAGCCGTCGAGGAGATTCGGGCCATCAAGAAAAAATTGGAAAAAGAATAACATTTTGGAGGATAACCGTGGCAACTTTATTTGGAAGAGTCTTTAGCGGCTCAGATGAAATGTACAGGCTGGCACAGGAAGCACTGGACGACGTCAGCAAGCGTTTTGCCGACAGCGAGCCGGTGGCATTCCCGGATACCGCTTACTATCTGGCATGTATTTACGCGATGTCCGGAAAGAAGATCACCAATCTGGGTGAACTCAAAGAGATCATGGAGTGGATCAAATCCCAGATGACCAGAAACAATAAGACCCACGATATTTTCACCTCCGGCGTGGCTACCGCCTGCGCTGCAGAGGTAATCGAGGCCTGCAAATACATCGGCAATCCGGATCCCTACGGTCATGACCCTCTGTGGGGCCACTGTACGGACGCCGAAGTCCGTGAGCTGGGCGTGCCGCTGGTAACCGGCGACATTCCTGGTTTCGTCGTGTTTATCGGTTCTGCTCCCACTGACGAGCAAGCTTTGGCCCTCGTAAAGAGCTACCAGAGCAAGAGCGTATTCGTATTCATGGTCGGCGGCATCATTGACCAGGTGAAGCGCCTTGGCATGAAGACCGGATTTAACGTCCGCGTTGTGCCGCTGGGATATGATCTGTGGAGCGTTTCCCACGTAGTTTCCGTTGCCATCCGCGCGGCCCTGATTTTCGGCGCGGTACAGCCCGGCGACTACGACGGCATCCGCCGCTATACCTTTGACCGTGTGAACGCCGTGATCAATGCCTTTGCCCCGGTGGACGACATGACCGTGGCCTGCGGCGCCGGCGCGATTTCCTTAGGATTCCCGGTTGTCACCAACGAGACCGAGAATATGTGGAGGGTTCCGAAGAGCCTGATCATCCAGGAGGATGTGGACAAATTCGTGGAGACTTCCCTGGAAGCCCGCGGAATCAAGATCAAGATTACCAACATCGATATTCCGGTGGCGTTCGCCAATGCCTTTGAAGGCGAGATCATCCGCCGCGGCGATATGCAGTTTGAGGCCGACGGCTCCCGCGTAGACTGTCTGGAGCTGGTGCGCACCCGCGAGGCTTCCGAGGTGGAAGACCACAAGATCGAAGTGATCGGACCGGACTTCGACGAGTTCGAAGTTGGCTCCAAGATCAGCATGGCCACCATCGTGGACGTGGCCGGAAAGAAGATGCAGTCTGATTTCGAGCCGGTGTTCGAGCGGAAGTTCCATGCTTACCTGAACTGCATCGAGGGCGTGATGCACACGGGCCAGCGTGATATGATCCGGATCCGTGTCAGCAAGGACACCTACGAGGCCGGTTTCCGTGCGAAGCATTTCGGCGAAGTGCTCTACGCAAAGATCAAGAGCGAATTCGACGTGGTTGTGGATAAATGCCAGGTAACCATCGTGACGGATCCCGCCAAGGTCAGTGAGCTCCGCAAGGAAGCAAATGAGATTTACGATAAGCGTGACGAGCGTCTGCTGTCTCTGACGGACGAGAACGTGAACGAGTTCTATACCTGTATCATGTGCCAGTCCTTCTCCCCGTCCCATGTCTGCATCGTTACCCCGGAGCGCCTGGGACTTTGCGGCGCTGTGTCGTGGTTGGACGCCAAGGCGACCCACGAGCTGGATCCCAGCGGTCCTTGTCAGGTAGTGGAAAAGACCGGCGTGATCGACGAAGAGATCGGAAAGTGGGACAGCGTCAACGATGCCGTCCGCAAATACTCCCAGGGCGCCCTGGAAGTGGTATCCCTGTATTCCATCATGGAAGACCCGATGACCAGCTGCGGCTGCTTTGAATGTATCTGCGGAATCGAGCCTTTTTCCAACGGCGTTGTTATCGTGAACCGTGAGCATGCGGGACTGACTCCTCTGGGCATGAGCTTTTCAGAGATGGCTTCCATGACCGGCGGCGGTGTGCAGACCCCCGGCTTCATGGGACACGGCAAACACTTCATCGCTTCCAAGAAGTTTATGAAGGCTGAGGGCGGTGTACAGCGTATTGTCTGGATGCCCAAGGCACTGAAAGACCAGGTGGCGGAAAAGCTGAACGCTACGGCGCAGGAGCTTTACGGAATCGAGAATTTTACAGACATGATTGCCGACGAGACCGTGACGGACGATGCGGAAGCTCTGGTGGAATTCTTGACCGAGAAGGGCCATCCGGCTTTAAGCCTGGATCCGCTGATGTAAAACGGATTTTCGGGAAAATAATTCCAGATATCGCCATATTTTCTTGCCCCGTACATAGCAAGATGATATAATAGCGTATGAGAAACGTATTGACCGGCTGGGCGGTGAATTCCGCCCGGCCGGCAGAAATATTTTTGATGTAACCTCCGGCGGCCTTATCCAGCCGTTGGGACCTTTATTTTCTTAATTTAGGTATAGAAGAAAGAAAAAAGGAGAGTAAGACAATGCCGTTTAAAAACAAACCTCAAACATTTTCTGCTGCTATCAAACCAGTAGAACTCGGCACCGGTGACAAAGCCATTACCATCGGTGGTGAGAACGTACTTCCGCTGTACTCCTTTGACGCGCCGATCGAGAACGCTCCCAAGGTAGGGGTGGAGATCAGCGATACCATGCTGGAGACTGCTCCCGCACGCCTGAAAGAGTTCTATGCCGGCTGTGAGACCATGGCCGATATGGCGAAAAAGGCCGCTGAGCTTCCTGGCGTTTCCTTTATCTGCCTGCACTTTGAGAGTGCGGATCCCAACGGGGCCGACACTTCCGCTGATGACTGTGTTGCAGCGGCAAAGGCTGTTTCCGAGGCGGTGGATCTGCCGCTTGTGATCATGGGCTGCAAGAACAACGAGAAAGATTCCGAGCTGTTCAACAAAGTTTCCGACGCTCTCCAGGGCAAGAACATCCTGGTGCTGGCCGCCAAGGAAGAGACGTATAAGGCTGTCGGCGCTTCCGCCGGCCTGGCCTTTAATCAGAAGGTCGGCGCGGAATCCTCCGTGGATATCAACCTGGCCAAGCAGCTGAACGTTTTGATGACCCAGCTGGGCGTAAAGCAGGACAGCATTGTGATGAACGTCGGCAATGCCGCCGCCGGCTACGGCTTTGAGTATGTTGTCTCCACGATGGAGCGCGTGCGCCTGGCCGCCCTGGGACAGAACGATACAACCCTTCAGATGCCGATTATGACTCCGGTTGCCGCCGAGACATGGGGCGTGAAGGAAGCGATTGCTTCCGAAGCGGACATGCCGGAATGGGGCGACGTGGAAGAGCGCGGCGTGGACATGGAAGTTGTCACTGCCACGGCTGTTCTGGCCGCCGGCAGCGATGCGGTGATCCTGAGACATCCGGAATCCATCGCAACCGTGTCTAAGCTGATCAGCGAACTGATGTAATCGAGCGGAAGGAGGAAAAAACAATGGCATTAAAAGGTTTAGATATTTTTAAATTGTCTCCGAAGACAAACTGTAAAGAATGTGGTGTTCCCACCTGTATGGCATTCTGCATGAAGGTGGCCCAGGGCGCCCTGCCCATCGAGAAATGCCCGCACATGGGTGCGGACGTAATCGCAAAACTTTCCGAGGCCACCGCGCCGCCGATGAAGACCATCCAGGTCGGCGACTTTAAGATGGGCGGAGAGACGGTATTGGCCCGTCATGAGAAGACCTTTGTCAGCAAGAACCTGTACGCGGTATCGGTTTCCGACGCGGACGCCGATGCGGATGCGAAACTGGCGGAGATGACCAAAGTGGATTACGAGCGGATCGGCGAGCGGATGTTCGTAGAGATGGTATTCGTGACCTACGCAGGAAATAAAGACGCTTATGTGGAGCTGGCGAAAAAGGCTGCGGCGGTTCCCGGCCGCGCCGTGATTTTGGATGTCAACTGCCCGGAGACGGCGGAGGCTGCTCTGGAAGCGATCAAGGATGCAAAGCCGGTATTAAACGGCGCTACCGAGGAGAATGCCGAGGCCATGAACGCGCTGGCCGTCAAGTACGGCGTGGTTCTGGGCGTGAAAGCGGACAGCCTGGATGCGCTCTATGATCTGACTGCAAAGATCGAAGGCCTTGGCAACAAGAACCTGGTCCTGAACGCCAGCACGGCGTCCATCAAGGCTGCGTTCCAGTTTGCCGTGGAGATCCGCCGCGCCGCCGTCAAGAACACCGACCGTACCTTTGGTTACCCGGTGATCGTAAACGCCGCTGCGCTGGCAGCAGGCGATAAGACGATGCAGGCTGCTTTGGCTTCCTTGTTTACGTTAAAATATGGTTCCATCATTGTGATGGAAGGAATGAATTATGCTCAGGCTCTGCCGCTGTACGGCCTGAGACAGAATATTTATACCGACCCGCAGAAACCGATGAAGGTGGAGCCGGGCATCTACCCGCTGAACGGCGCCGACGAGAATTCGGTCTGTGCAGTGACCGTAGATTTTGCTCTGACCTACTTCGTGGTATCCGGCGAAATCGAGCGTTCCGGCGTGCCTTGCAACCTGCTGATCTCCGACGCAGGTGGCTATTCGGTGCTGACTGCATGGGCGGCCGGCAAGCTGAGCGCTTCCTCCATCGCCAAGTTCTTCAACGAGATGGATATTGCCGGGAAGATCAAGAACCGTACGCTGATTCTGCCTGGCAAGGTGGCCGTGCTGAAGGGCGAAGTCCAGGATAAGCTGCCGGATTGGAATATTGTAGTAGGACCGACCGAAGCGGTACAGCTGGTTCAGTTCCTGAAAGACTATAAATAAACAATAAAGGAGAACACAATTATGGCAAAATTCATTACGATCGGTGAGCGCATTCACTGCATTTCTCCGTCCATCCGCGAGGCGATGGCGACCAGAAATCCGGAACCGATTTTAAAGCGTGCAAAGGAGCAGCTGGACGCAGGTGCGACCTACCTGGATGTGAACATTGGTCCGGCCGAGAACGACGGCGAGGAGCTGATGAAGTGGGCGGTAACCCTGCTTCAGTCCGAGTTTGACAATGTGCCTCTCTGCCTGGACACTGCCAATAAGAAAGCGATCGAAGCCGGTATCTCGGTTTACAACCGCTCGAAAGGCAAACCGATTGTGAACTCCGCCGACGCAGGCGACCGGATTGAGAATATCGACCTGGCGGCCGCCAACGATGCGATCGTAATTGCTCTGTGCTCCGCCCACGGCATTGCCGCCGACAACGACGAGCGCATGATGCACTGCCAGAACATGCTGGAGAGAGGCATGTCCCTCGGCATGGAAGAGACCGACCTGTGGTTTGATCCGCTGTTCCTGGTGGTTAAGGGAATGCAGGATAAGCAGATGGAAGTCCTGGAAGCCATCAAGATGTTCAGCGAGATGGGCCTGAACACCACCGGCGGCCTGTCCAACAACTCCAACGGTATGCCGAAAAACATCCGTCCGATCATGGATTCTGCCATGATTGCCATGGCGATGATGCAGGGCATGACTTCCGCGATTGTGAACCCTTGCGATCAGAGACTGATGGAGACCATCAAGTCCTGCGACGTCCTGAAAAACAACGTTCTGTATGCAGATTCTTATCTGGACCTGTAAGAACGTTACATGAAATGTCTTCAAGAAAACCCGCCTTTATCAGCGGGTTTTCTCTGATACAGCATTCGTTGTACCAGACGGAATCCGGGGTATACTAGGAAAAGGGGTGTACCCGGAATTCTAATTTGGAACGAAAATTGTCCGCCGGGCAAGATGCGGCGGACGCCTGGGCATCCGTCCGGGAAGGCCGGATGCCGGTCTCACTGCCTGACAGGCGGTGAAAAGATAGGAGGAGTTGCGATGAGCGTATTGACGGATTTGATTTATGGCGGTTCTCATGCGGTGGCCGGTCTGACGGAGGGCGCGGTGAAGGATGCGATTGCCAAGCACGGCGCGGACGCAAAGGTGGCGTTTCCCGACACGGCGTATTTTCTTCCGACCATCTATGCAGCCACGGGCGTGAAGGTGAAAACCCTTGGAGACCTGACGGCCTGTGTGGAGGTACAGAAAAGTCTGATCTCCGACAAAGAGGACCTGGGGGAAGCGCTGAATGCCGGCCTTGCCACTGCGGTCGGCGCAGAAATCATCGAAGCTCTGAAATATGTGGAAAGCAGCGAGCCCTACGCGAATGACAGCGGCATCGGCTTTGTGCCGGATCCGATCATCCGTTCCCTGGGCGTGCCGCTGGTAACCGGCGATATCCCCGGTGTGGCCGTGGTTCTCGGAAAGGCGGAGAATCCGGCGGACGCTGTAAACGTGGTGAAGGATTATCAGAGCAAGGGAATTTTGACCTTCCTGGTCGGCGACGTAATCGAGCAGTGTGCCGAGGGCGGCGTGAAGATGGGCCTGGAACTTCGGGTTGTTCCGCTGGGACATGATGTGACTGCGGTGACCCATGTGGTTACGGTTGCGATCCGGGCGGCTTTGATTTTCGGCGCCACCGAGCCCGGAAAGCTGGCCGACCTTTTGGCCTACACGAAGGAGAGAGTGCCGGCTTTCGTCAACACCTTCGGCCCCATCGATTCGGTGGTGGTTTCCGCCGGAGCCGGAGCGATTGCCCTTGGCTTCCCGGTTGTGGTGGATGTTGACCTGGGCGAAAACCAGGTTCCGGGCGCGCTGGAATCCGTGACGGACCACGCAATGACCGTGAAGAAATCCTTAGAGCTTCGCAATATCAAGATTAAGGTCAAAGAAATGCCGATACCGGTGGCCTTTGCCGCTGCCTTTGAGGGCGAGATCATCCGCAGAAACGACATGCACACCGAATTCAGCTCCCACGCCAATCCGACCTGCGAGCTGGTATCTGCGGCTGCCTCCGCCGAGGTGGACGATCACAAGATCACCGTGGTGGGACCGGACATCGATGCCGGAGGAGAGCTGGCGCTTGCGACCTGCGTAAAGGTATACGGCGCAAAGATGCAGCCGGATTTTGAGTCCGTTATCGAGAGAAAAATTCATGCCTGGTTCAACTATATGGAAGGCGTAATGCACACGGGCCAGAGAAACCTGATCCGGATCCGCGTCAGCAACGATGCCTTTGAGAAGGGCCTGCGGCTGAATCATTTCGGCGAAGTCCTCTACAATATGATCATGGATGAGTTCGACACGGTTGTGGATAAGTGCGAGGTCACCTTCTATACGGAACGCGACAAAGTACAGGAAATCCTGGACACCAAGGCCATGCCGACCTACAATGCCCGCGATGACCGTCTGGCTTCCCTGACCGATGAGAGCGTCGATGAGTTCTACACCTGTATTCTCTGTCAGTCCTTTGCCCCGTCCCACTGCTGCGTGGTGACGCCGGAGCGGTTGGGCCTGTGCGGAGCGGTATCCTGGCTGGATGCCAAGGCGACCAAGGAGCTGACGCCCACCGGACCGTGCCAGCCGATCCCGAAGGAAGGCTGCACGGACGAGAGAACCGGCGCTTACACGGCGGTCAACGAAATGGTGGAGAAGATGACCCAGGGCGCGGTTTCCCAGGTGACGCTCTACTCTTTGATCGAGGATCCGATGACCAGCTGCGGCTGCTTTGAGTGTATCTGCGGCGTGGAGCCCGCCTCCAACGGCGTGGTGGTGGTAAACCGGGAATATAAGGGCATGACCCCGACCGGCATGACCTTCGGTGAGCTGGCTTCCATGACCGGCGGCGGCGTTCAGACTCCGGGCTTCATGGGCCATGGACGTCACTTTATTTCCTCAAAGAAATTTATCAGCGCCGAGGGCGGCATTGAGAGAATTGTCTGGATGCCGAAGGAGCTGAAAGACGATGTGGCGGAACGGCTGAACAAGACCGCGAAAGAATTGTATGGAATTGAGAATTTTACCGATATGGTCTGCGATGAGACCATCGCGACCGACACCGAGGCCGTGTTGGAATTCCTGACCGAAAAAGGACACCCGGCCCTGGAAATGGATCCGATCATGTAATCGGTTCCGGATAAAAAGGAGGACCGCCTGTCGTACCGCGGGTGGTTCTGTGACCGAATAGGATTGGTACAGACGGGCCGCTGCATTCCTGCCGGTTTGCAGCGGCCTTTTAAAAAGACATCAGTCATGAAGGAGATTAATCCCCATGTTTACGATAAGATTTTGTTTTGAAAACGGCGATCCGGTGGAAGCTTCGGCCCAGGAGGGCGATAATCTGCTGGAAATCGCCCGCCGCCATAATGTGGCCATCGACGCCCCCTGCTCCGGCAACGCGTCCTGCGGAAAATGCCGGGTCCAGCTGCTGAAAGGGCAGCTAAAGTCTGAGCGTACGCGCCACATTACCCGCGCCGAATACGGAGCCGGATGGCGGCTTGCCTGTGTCAGCACCGTATGCGCCGACGCCGATGTTTTGGTGCCGGATATTGCTTCTGCCTACCGCTCCCGCATGAAGATCGCGGATCTCGGAAGCGGAGAAGAAGTGGCGATCTTTGAGCAGGTGGTTCAAAACATTAAGGACGCAGGAATTGAGTGGAAAAACAATTTTACACTTCTGAATCTGGAGCTGACGGAGCCGACTTTGGACGATACGATGCCGGACAATGAACGCCTGTTGCGCGCGGTCCGGATTGCCACGGGCATTGGAACCGGACATATCCAGATGGCTTTCTCTGCTTTGAAAAAACTTCCGGATTCCTTGCGGGCCGCTAATTTTAAGGTACAATGCGTGCTGGAGCGGTTTAAAGAGGAACTGATTATCCACGATGTGATTCCCGCCGGAGAGCGGGCTACGATTGCCGGAATGGCTGTAGATATCGGAACGACCACGGTTTCCGCCCTGATGGTGGACATGGAGACAGGGAAGATCCTGGCGAAAGCATCCACCGGAAACGGCCAGATCCGCTACGGCGCCGATGTGATCAACCGGATTATTGAGTCCACCAAGACAGGCGGACGGGCCCGGCTGCAAAATGCAATCGTCGAAGAGACGCTGTTCCCGCTTTTAGAGGGTCTTTGCCATGAGGCGCGGATTCCTTATGACGGCGTGTACCGGATCTGCGTGGCTTCCAATACAACGATGAACCATCTCCTGGTCGGCGTCAATTCCGATCCGATCCGGATGGAGCCTTACATCCCGGCCTTTTTCGAGACCAGGTCGGTCAAAGCAATCGATCTTGGCATCGAGATTTCCTCCGACGCCAAGGTGATCCTCGCTCCCAATGTGGGGAGCTATGTGGGCGGAGATATTACGGCGGGAACCTTGGCCAGCGGAATCTGGAACCGCCCGGAATTCTCTTTGTTTATCGACCTTGGCACCAACGGGGAGCTGGTTTTCGGAAATGAAGACTTCCTGATGACTTGCGCCTGCTCCGCCGGTCCTGCCTTTGAGGGCGGGGACATCAGCTGCGGCATGCGAGCCACCGACGGCGCCATTGAAGCCTGCAAGATTGATCCGGAGACCCTGGAGCCGGAGCTGACCGTGGTCGGAGGGCCGAACGAAAGGCCGGTGGGTATCTGCGGCTCCGGCATCATCGATGCGATCTGCCAGATGTTCCTCTGCGGCATCATCAATGCCAAGGGCGCTTTTGTCAAGGAGTGCCGCCGGATCCGCCGCGATGAGCACGGCGTGGCCAGCTATGTCCTGGCGTTCCGGGATGAGGCAGGATCGGTCCGCGACGTGGAGATCAATGAGGTGGATATCGACAATTTTATCCGGGCGAAAGCAGCGATTTTTTCCGGCATTCACATTATGCTGGCTTCCCTGGATTTTGACGTCTCCGTGATTGAAAATGTGTATGTGGCCGGAGGCATCGGCAGCGGAATCAACATGAAAAATGCGGTGACCATCGGCATGCTGCCGGATATCCCGCTGGAGAAATATCATTATATCGGGAATTCCTCCCTCTGCGGCGCTTACGCCATGCTGCTTTCCGATGCCGCGGCGAAAAAGGTGGTGGATCTCTCCAAAAATATGACCTACATGGAGCTCTCCACGAATCCTGCTTATATGGATGAATTTGTGGCCGCCTGTTTCCTGCCCCATACCAACGAGATGCTGTTCCCTTCGGTGACCGAAGAGCTGAAACATTGATAGGAGTGTATGATGATCGATCCTGAGAAGAGGAAAAACAATAAAGAGGAAATTCCCTGGGAGCACTACCAAAAGCTCTATGAAAAACTGGATCCGGAAGAGGTCAGTCTGCGCTGCGGGGTGGATTACGACGAGGCAGCCGGAGGCTTCCTGATCCGGCTGATGGGAAAATCCTACCGGGTCAGCCATCCGGATTTCGTTGTGACCACGGAGGATGCCGGTTTTGCGGCTCTGCGGGATACGTACCCGGCTAAGATCCTGGTGGCCCGTTATCTGATTGAAGGCCGCTGCACTCCCTTTGGCGGCAGTTACGTGACCTACCGGGATGTCCCATGGGGAGAGCTTTACTTCCGGAACTTCCAGGGGCGCTGCCTGGCCCGCCTGGCTTTTGGCTTTGGTTCCCGCCTGGAAGAGTTCTCAAAGGCGCTGGAAAGTATCGGCGGAAAGCGGGTGAAGACCGGGGATGCCGGTTATGAATTCGAGTTTATCAATCATGTGAATCTGCAGTTTATCCTCTGGAGCGGGGACGACGAATTTCCCCCGTCCTCTCAGATTTTATTTTCGGATAATGTCACTTCGGCGTTTACGGCCGAGGATATGGCGGTGATTGGGGACGTCTCCATCGGAACCTTGAAGGCTATGTGCGATGCCGGGAAGAAGGGATAATCTGGTTACGGTTTACAGCCGTATCATCTGCGGGAAAAGCCGGAAGATAGAAGGAAAGGAACGGCAAATGTCATGAATTATGAAGAAGCACTGAAATACATACACAGCGTCACCTGGATGGGAAGCCGTCTGGGGCTGGAACGCACGTTTGAACTGCTGGAGAAGTTGGGAAATCCCCAGAAAAGCCTGAAATTCGTCCATATTGCCGGAACCAACGGAAAAGGCTCCACGGCCGCGATGCTGGCTTCGGTCCTGGAGGCATCGGGCTATCGAACCGGGCTCTACACTTCCCCGTTCATCCACTGTTTTAACGAACGGATGCAGGTTGACGGAGAGATGATTGGAAATGAGGAGCTGGCCGAGCTGACCGGCTATATCCGGCCCTTTGCAGAGTCCATGGAGGATCCGCCGACCGAGTTTGAGCTGATCACAGCCCTTGCATTCGAGTTTTTTAAACGGCGCGGCTGTGAGATCGTGGTATTGGAGGTGGGCCTTGGCGGGGCTCTGGATTCCACCAATGTGATTGATACGCCGGAAGCGGCGGTGATCACGGCCATCGGCCTGGACCACACGCGGGAGCTGGGTGATACCATTGCGAAAATCGCCTCGGCCAAGGCGGGAATCATCAAGGAAGACGGCGACGTGATCCTTTACGGGCAAAATCCCGAAGCGGAGGCCGTCTTCGAGGAGATGGCGGCACAAAGACACAGCCGTTTGCACCGCCCGAAATATGATACCCTGAAACTGGTTTCCCACAGTTTGGAAGGGCAGGTGTTCTGTTATGACGGCTACACGGACCTCCATGTGCCTCTGCTCGGCACGTACCAGATGAACAATGCGGCGGTGGCTCTGGAGACTGTGTCAGTATTGCAGAAAAAAGGGTGGAACATCACGGAAGAGAGTTTGCGGAAAGGCTTGTCCTCCACCCGGTGGAGAGGCCGCTTTGAGCTGCTTTCCAAGGAGCCGGTGATTCTTGTGGACGGTTCCCACAATCCCCATGGGATCAAGGCTACGGCCGAAAGCCTGCGGACTTACTTTCCGGAAGGCGGCATCACGTTTGTGACCGGCGTTCTGGCCGACAAGGATGGGAAGACCATGATGGGAGAAATTCTTCCGCTGGCAAAGGAGTTTATCACCGTGACTCCGCCGAGCCCGCGGGCCATGCAGGCGGAGGATCTGGCGGAACTTTTGCGCTCCCTGGGGGCAAAGCAGGTGACGCCGGAGAAATCCATCGAGGACGCCTGCCGCCTGGCCCTTGAAAGGGCCGGAAAGAACGGCGTGATCTGTGCGCTGGGATCCCTCTATATGGTAGGGGATATCACCCGCGCCTTTGAAAAAAACAGATAGAAAAAGGAGCGAAAGGCTTCCGATTGGCGGGACGGATACCGTTGAAGGATCCGGCCGGCCGCATGGGTAAGATTACAAGCGCATTGGCGCTGGTAAAATAAAAAAGGTAGAAGGAGACGAGAATTATGGGCTACAAATCCGACATCGAAATTGCGCAGGAGACTGAAATGCAGCCGATTTCCGAAATCGCAAAGACCGCAGGAATCGACGAGAAATATCTCGAACATTACGGTAAGTACAAA
>NZ_JALIFO010000015.1 GCF_022867805.1 Cuneatibacter sp. NSJ-177 | reverse complement strand
GCTGCTTACACGCCAACATCCGCGCAGTATTTTAAGGATCGGGGGCAGTGGCACACCAGCGATCCGTTGCCGGGGGATGTGGTGTTTTTCAAAAACTCCAGCCGAATCAACCATACCGGTATCGTGGTAGAAGTGACAAAAGATCGGGTACATACTATAGAGGGGAACACCTCTAGCGGCGCTGATGTAGTTCCGAATGGAGGAGGCGTATGGCTCAAGAGTTACGCCCTATATAATAGTAAGATCGCCGGATACGGGCGGCCCGCGTACGTTACACAATCTAATCAGGACTATGTCGGCGAATTATACCGGGAATTGCTTGGCAGGGAGCCTGACGCTGCTGGAGCTGCTGGGTGGGTGTCGGCTCTACAGGGCGGAGCCAGCCGGGAGAGCGTAAGGCAGGCATTTTATGGATCTGAAGAATACAAAAGATTACATAATGATCCGGGAGAACCGGCAGAAGGTGAGGTGGAGATGATGAAGGATCTTACAAGGGGAGATAAAGGTTACGGCGAGATCGCCACGCTGCAGAGGTGCTTAAAGAGTCTGGGGTATTATGACGGTAAGATTGATCACAGCTTCGGCGTCGGCACGGAGGCAGCCGTAAAAGCCTTCCAGGCGGCCAAAGGGATTGATGTCAATTATCCCGGTACAGTCGGCCCGAAGACCTGGACTGTGCTATTGACACAATGCTGATAAGAGAGCCCCTGGGAGGTTAATCCTGGGGGCTTGTTTTACTTCTGGCTAGATATCTTTGAGCCTCGGCTTCATTGTCAAAATGAGCGCTTTCATAAACAATGAATGCCGGCATATAGAAACCAGGTTTGAATCCGGCTTCGATGCCAGATTGAACTGGCCCGCCGTACTCTGCAACGAAACCACCATGATCGCTTTCTCTTATTCTCCATTCAAACATGTTATTTCCTTTCTGCCTTCGTAACCTCCGGGGCGGAATATGATTATTTGTCTTGTTCTGCGAACTGTGTGTCAACTCTAGCTTTTAACCTTTTCCACATTTCCAGCGACGATTCAGCAGTTTTCCTTCTATCTTCTGTTGTTTCCTGGTTTGATATTTCTCTGTGAAAATCAACGATGATTGCCGTTAATGCTCTTTTTATATCGCACATGTCGTGTCTGCTTAATTCGAGCGTCATCATTTCATTGTTTGCCATAGTTCTGTACCTCCGTTCTTTTGATGATTTAATTATATCACTAAAATTAGTGAAAGTCGATAGGGAAATCACTTTTTTTAGGGAAAGTTATTGCATTGCTTTATGGATTGTGATATAGTAAAATCATGAAAGTAGGAGGATAAGGAATGATAGAATATAAAATAGACATAATTAAGGCATTAAATGATGCGGGAATCAATACAACCAGAGCACGAGAAACAGGCGTTTTTGCGCAGGTTACAATGAAAAAATTTAAAGACGGTGATACAAGTATATCTCTAGATAATTTGAATCGTTTGTGTTGTATTTTAGAAATGCAACCGAGAGACATTATAAAATATGTTGAGACACAAGAAGATAGAGAGAAAATAATATCTAAAATAAGTGAAAAACAACTTGACAATCACTAAAATAAGTGATACAATAAAGACAGTTGGAAAGGCAAGATCCAACGAGTCACCGGGCAAGCGGAGGGAGGAGGAGGAATGGAAGAAATCATGACAGACAAACAGTTCAAAACAATCCTTGAGATGTTCGGAATGATCCTTGATGGATGTGAGGATCTGGAAGAGGCAAAAGAAAAAGTCAAGAGACTCTTAGAAGAGCAAAAAAATAAGTCCGAATAGGACTTGGGAAAAAGACAGAGGAGGGCGGGCTTGCCACCGCTCCCCCATCTGGTATCAGAATAGCATAGAATAAGTAGATTTTCAAGTGTCCTCGGCGCCGGCCGAGGATTTTTATTTGTTGTGAAGTCTTACAAAATCCTGTTAAAACGAATATTTCAGACACTTCCGTTAGTGACAAGCTAGTAACAAAACCACGTAAAATCGTGGGTTCTGGGACATAATTGTTAAAGAACCGCTAAAAAAGGGGATGTCCTCTTGTTTTCCGGTAAAGCCGATGGTAAGATGATCCTGCAAATAGTTTTTTCTCCTAAGGCGCAGGACCCTCCCATTCCCCTGCGCCTTTGCTCTGTCCAAAAATAAAAAGCAGCCGGTTCCGGCCGCTTCCTTCCGTGTAAAAATTTTTTTACGGGGAATACTTGACATATGTCAGAATCTGAGCTACACTGTATTTGACATAAGTCAGAAATGGAGGTGCCTGTATGCCGAGACCGCGGAAATGCCGCCGGGTGTGCTCCCTTCCCAATATCGAAGGAGTCGCTCCGATTGGGGAGACCCAAACAGCGGACGACATTGTCATGAGCGTGGAGGAATATGAAGTCATCCGCCTGATTGACTGGAAAGGGCTGACGCAGGAAGAATGCGCGGCGCAGATGGAGATTGCGCGCACGACGGTCACCGGGATCTATATGACGGCCCGGAGAAAGCTGGCGGACGTTCTGGTCAACGGAAAACGTCTGCGGATCGACGGCGGCGACTTTGCCCTGTGCGAACATCGGACAGCAATGTGCGGAACCGGCCGGGCATGCCCTTGTTGTAAAAAAAGAAAAAGCGAGGACCTGGAAAATGAGTGAGAATTGCAGCCATAACTGTAAAACATGCGGAACCGACTGCTCCGAGCGCAAGGAACCCCAGAGTTTCCTGGAAAAGCCTCATGAGATGTCCCATATCCGGCACGTGATCGCTGTGGTCAGCGGTAAAGGTGGAGTCGGAAAATCCCTGGTGACGTCGATGATGGCAGTGCTGATGCAGCGGAAGGGATACCACACGGCGATTCTGGATGCGGATGTCACCGGACCGTCGATTCCGAAGGCGTTCGGCATCCACGAGAGGGCCATGGCAAGCCCGGCTGGAATGCTGCCGGTGCCGGCGAAGACCGGGATCGATGTGATGTCCTTGAATCTGCTCTTAGACAGCGACACGGATCCGGTGGTTTGGCGCGGCCCAATGATTGCGGGAGCGGTCAAACAGTTCTGGACCGATGTGATCTGGACCGATGTGGATTATATGTTTGTGGATATGCCTCCAGGAACCGGAGATGTGCCTTTGACGGTATTTCAGTCGATCCCGGTCGACGGGATTCTGGTGGTGGCGTCGCCCCAGGAACTGGTTTCCATGATCGTGGAGAAAGCGGTCAAAATGGCGGAGATGATGAAAGTGCCGGTGCTTGGACTGGTGGAAAACATGTCTTATTTCCAATGTCCTTCCTGCGGGGAGAAGCATTATATTTTCGGTGAGAGCCATATCGAAGAGATTGCCGCGCGCTATGGGATCAGCCATGTGGCAAAGCTGCCCATGGAGCCGAAGATTGCCGCGCTCTGCGACGAAGGCCGGATCGAAGAAATCGATGGAGAATGGCTGGATCATATGGCCGGCCACTTAGAATATTTGGATCAAAATCAGAAGGAGGAACAGTGATGAAGATTGCGGTAACTTATGAAAATGGTCAGGTATTTCAGCATTTTGGCCATACGGAGGCGTTTAAAGTTTATGAAGTAGAGGATGGAAAGGTGATTTCCTCCGAGGTAATTGGAACCGAGGGCCACGGCCACGGCGCTCTGGCCGGATTTTTGGCGGGAAAAGGCGTAAAGACGCTGATCTGCGGCGGCCTGGGCGGCGGCGCGCGGGTGGCACTGGCTGAGGCGGGAATTGAGCTTTATCCCGGTGTCAGCGGCAGTGCGGACGCAGCGGTGGACGCTCTGTTGAAAGGCGGCCTGAATTTTGACCCGGATACCACCTGCCAGCACCATAGCCATGAGCATGGAGAAGCCTGCGGAGACCATGGCTGCCATCATTGACACGAAAAACGATTGACAGGAAAACGGCGGTAGCCTAGTTTAACGCAAAAAAGAAAGGGCTGTGGCACGAGGAAAGGAATCGTTTCTGTCTGTTTGACAGCAGCGTCCCCCTTCTGTGCGCAGCTCTTTTTGCGCATTCTCACACTATGTACGGTTTTTCTTTTTCTTGGCCTTGATTTTGGCTTATGCTGTGTGGGCTGCCGTTTTCATTTTACCACGCGAAAAAAAGAACCGGATCCGAATTCCTTGTTCCAACCGGATTCCGTCCGATTCTTTATTACATGGAATTACTTTCACTTGATTTGGATGTGCTGGGAAATTCTTCCAGCTGCCAGAGAAAAGAAAGGATTAAACCTCGCGGAAAATCGTTTGACCGCTAGGAATCTTCTTACGAGGTGAGCGTCTCTTCTTCCTTTTCTTTCCGGAAGGAACGGAAGCTGGCAAGCACTTCTTTCAGAATATTTGTGCAAAGCCGCCTCTCCTCCGGAGAGCAGGTGGCGATCAGGCGGGAAAGCTCGTCCTCCATATCGTAGGATACGGTTTCCCTTGCCTGATCGGCAGAGGCACCATAGTAGAGATAGTCGTAAGTGATATGAAAAAATTCACAAATCCGCTCTGCTAAAGCACGTGAAAATGTTCGGCCACGTTCGATTTGACCGAGATAGTTCGTAGAAATTCCCAAGTGCTCGCTAAGCTGCTCCTGCGTGAAATTCCATTTGTTGCGCTCGTCGCGGATGCGCTGTCCCACGAGAAATGGTGGATCCGCGGTAAAATGCGTCTTTTCCATAGAAACTCCTTTTTGCACCGAATTATCAGCAGTTTATGCTATCTTACCCCGTTTTCCAATAAAAGATAACAAACGAAGGAAGATTGATTCATCGTGACAAAAAGTGTAGGATAGACGCGGTTAAACTTCCCGGTAGAGTTCGATTAGCGCTTGGGTGCCTTCATCCTCTTTTCCGAGCGCTTCCATTTTCTGATACAGGGAAAGGACGGCTTCCAGCATTTCCAGGTGAAGATCCCGTTTTTCGCTCTCCTCCTCAATGATTTTCATATCTTTAATAAAGTGCTTAATGTAGAAACCCGGCGCAAAGTCGTCTTGAAGAGCGCGGGGAGCCATGTTGGCGATTTGCCAGCTTCCCGCGGCGCCACCACCGATGGCGTCCAGCATTTTCTGTGGATTCAGGCCTGTTTTTTCCGCGTAGGCAATGGCTTCCGTGTAGGCTGCCGTGGCTCCGGCGACGGCGATCTGATTGGCAGCTTTTGTGTGCTGCCCGAAACCGGCCGGCCCCATATAAGAGATCGTTTTTCCCATACAGGAAAGCAGGGGAAGAACCGTGTCAAAATCCTCTGGATCGCCTCCGACCATGATCGATAAGGTGCCGGCTTCGGCGCCCCGGTCCCCGCCGGACACCGGAGCATCCAGGACATGAATCCCTCTTTCTTTGCCTGCGATGTAAAGCTTTTCCGCCAGGGAGGGGAGAGAAGTCGTCATATCTACTGCAATCGCTCCGGGTTTTGCACAGGCAAATATACCGGCGGGGGATAAAAATACTTTTTCTACGTCCTTCGGATAGCCAACCATCACAAAAATGAAATCCGCGTTTTCCACAGCCTCGCGGATCGTGGAACAGGGGGTAAATCCATAAATTTTTGCGAGTTCTTCGACTCGCTTTGGGCGGCGGCTGTAAGCTTTGACCGGATACCCGGCTTTTACCAGGTGGCCTGCCTGACGGCTTCCCATCACGCCTGTGCCAATCCATGCTATCTGTTTCATCGGCAATTCTCCTTTTTCTTTTAGTCTAGCATAAATGAGGGGGCTTTTGAAGAAAATGGGAAATTCTTCTTTTAATTTTCACATTTTGGGCGTAAAATATAAAACAGGGTTCAAGACGGCCTGGGACTTAGCTACGAGGAGTTAGAGAATTGGACAAGAAAAATCGCAGTTTTCAAAATGGTTTACTGATTGGAGTCAGCGCGACGGTGGTTGTGATGTCTCTGGTTATTCTGGCCGGAACTTTTTTCCTGATTCCGAGACTTTCAGGAAGTGGGAGCACGGAAAGCAGGAAAGAGACGTCTTCCAGTCAGGCAGACGTGTCGGAGCTGGAGGAGAAGATCCAGGAGATTGATACGTATATCAACGACTACTATATCTTCGATGTAGATAAAGAGAAGATGACGGATGCGCTTCTGGCCGGTTATCTGCAGGGATTGGGAGATCCCTACTCGGTTTATTACACCGAGCAGGAACTCAACGATGTGCTGGAGTCCGCCAACGGTACGTATTACGGAATCGGCATTCTGGCCGGACAGATGCAGGACGGTACGATCAAAGTGGTCAATGTATTCAGTGATTCTCCGGCTCAGGAAGCGGGAATGCAGAAAGATGACTATATTATCGGAGTCAATGACCTGGATACCGCCGGAATGGATTTAAACCAAGTGGTGGCGCTGATTAAAGGCGCGGAGGGAAGCGATGTGACGGTAAAGGTCTACCGGGAAAGCACAGGGGAAACGCTGTCCCTTCCCATGGAGAGGCGCGAGGTGGCTGTGGACACGGTGGAGTACCGGATGCTGGAGGATGGAACCGGTTATATTCACCTGCTCCAGTTTGACGATGTTTCCTTGGATCAGATGAAGCGTGCGCTGACGGATTTGCAAAGTCAGGGCATGCAGGGGCTGATTCTCGATCTGCGGGATAATCCGGGCGGACTTTTGACCAGCGTTGTGGATATCGCCGATTTGTTCCTGCCGGAGTGCAATATCTTTTATATGGAGGATAAGTCGGGAAACCGGGTGGATTACGATGCGAAGACAAATCAATTCTATATGGGACCCATGACCGTGCTGGTGAATGAAGATTCCGCCAGCGCCGCGGAGGTGCTCTCCGGAACTTTGAAAGATCACGGGAGGGCGAAGCTGGTGGGAACCACGACCTTTGGCAAAGGGATCGTGCAGACGTTCTATGAACTGAGCGACGGATCCGGCCTCAAGCTGACCACGGCCCATTATTTTACGCCGAACGGAACTGATATCCACGGAACCGGGATCGAACCGAATGTGAAAGTGGAGTGGCCGGAGGATGTGGAGAACGACGTGCAGCTGGAGAAGGCTTTGGAAGTCCTGAAACAGGATATGGGCCGGACGGCGGAGTAGAGCGCGCAGCCCGGCGTCCGGAAAGAGGAACCGATAGACGGGAGTTTTCGGTACGTCAAAGGGGCTGTGGAAGATTGGAAATGAATTACCAATTTTCCACAGCCCCTTTTATGATTTGGGGAGCCTCGTTCATTCTCCGAAAAAGCACGGCATGATTTACCGGGATACGTCCCCCTAGAAAACGGCGGTTTTTACTTTTGGAGCAGATCGCGGATTTCCGTCAGAAGTTTGATATCCTCCGGGATCGGAGCAGGTTCTTCGGGTTCTTCTTTCTGGGCTTCCTTCTTCGCGGTAAAGCGGTTAAAGGCTTTCAGGATCAGGAACAAGGTGAAAGCCGTGATTAAAAAAGTAATAATCGCCTGGATAAAATTCCCGTACATAATGGAGGCGTCGCCAACCGTGAGAGACAGGGCGGTAAAGTCCACCTGTCCTAAAATCAAGCCCAAGAGGGGCGTAATAATATCCTGGTTCAGTGACGTGACGATGGCGGTGAAAGCGGAACCGATGATGATGCCGACGGCCATGCTCATCACATTACCCTTGGAGATAAATTCTTTGAATTCCTTCATAAAGCTTTTCATTTGTGAGATCCTCCGCTTTTGTGATTGGTAATTTCCATTATAATAGGAAAAAAGCGGCTTGTAAAGGGAATTCAAATATGGTATGCTCGTAAACGGAATTTTTGCTTTTCGAGTACGAAAAGATTACGGCGCGGGCGGGCGTATCCGCCGCTGTGCAGGTTAAGGAGATCATATGTCAGGTTCTACATTGGGAAGAATTTTTACCGTGACCACCTGGGGGGAATCCCATGGCAAGGCCATCGGTGTGGTGATTGACGGGTGCCCGGCCGGGGTGCCTTTGGAGGAAGAAGATATTCAGAAACTGCTGGACCGTAGAAAGCCGGGGCAAAACCGGTTTACCACGGCCAGAAAAGAAGGGGATCTGGTGGAAATTTTGTCCGGGACCTTTGAGGGAAAAACGACGGGCACGCCGATTTCCCTGATCGTGCGCAACCAGGACCAGCGGTCCAGGGATTATTCTGCGATCTCGGAGATTTACCGTCCGGGGCATGCGGATTATACGTTTGATGCAAAGTACGGATTTCGGGACTACCGCGGCGGCGGCCGGTCTTCCGGGCGGGAGACCATCGGACGCGTGGCGGCGGGCGCGATTGCAGAGAAAATTTTAGGCAAACTCGGTATCGAGGTTAGGGCTTATGCGAAAAAGATCGGCCCTTACGACGCTTCCGAGAAGGAAGCGGTGGAAGCTTATCTGAACGAAAAAATGTCGAAGATGGATTCGGTTGGCGGGATTGTGGAGTGCCGCGTGACCGGCATGCCGGCAGGGATCGGCGATCCGGTCTTTGACAAACTGGATGCAAATCTGGCGAAGGCGGTCATGAGTATCGGCGCGGTAAAGGGCGTGGAGATCGGCGATGGTTTTGGAGCGGCTCTTGCCCTGGGATCGGAGAACAACGATCCGTTCCGTGTCGATGGGAATGGAAAAATCAGAAAGAAGACCAATCATTCCGGCGGGATCCTCGGCGGAATCAGCGATGGCTCGGAGATCGTGCTGCGGGCGGCGTTTAAGCCCACGGCCTCGATCGCTCAAGTGCAGGAGAGCGTGAACCGAAGCGGGGAGAACGTGGAGATTCAGGTTAAGGGCCGCCACGATCCGGTTATTGTAAACCGGGCGGTTGTTGTGGTGGAATCCATGGTCGCGCTGACCGTGCTGGACGGCCTTCTTGCCAACATGAGCGCTACCATGGATGGAATTGAGAACTTTTACCGTTGACACCAACGGGCAGGAGGGACTAAAATGGTTCTATCACTGGATAGAACAGTTGATTTGGGAGCAGCAGGATATGGATTCGGCGCGATGCCGATTCCGGAATACATGATTTCCACAAGGAGGAAATGAACATGGATTGGGATCAAATTGGACAAAAAATTACTGGCTTTGGTAAGGATGTAAGTGATAAAGTCAAGGAGACCGCAGAGATGGTCCGGCTGCGCCAGCGTATTTGCGCGGAGGAAGATAAATTGGCGGATGCTTACCGCTCCATCGGCAAGCTTTATTATGAGAAGCACGAAGGGGAGATCGATGAGGATTACATGCCGCACTTTGAGCATGTGGGCGAGGCCAAGGCGGCAATCGAGGAATTCCAGGGCCAGCTCAATGAATTGAAGAAGACAAAGATTTGTCCGGAATGCGGCGCTGCTGTGGATGAGAATGCTTCTTTTTGCAGCAAATGCGGCCATAAGATGAATTGACGGAGGAATGAACGTGGATAGAGAGATGGTAGTCGTCCTGGACTTTGGCGGTCAGTACAATCAGCTGATTGCCCGCCGGGTCCGGGAGTGTAACGTGTACTGCGAAGTGCATCCCTATACGATGAGCGTTGCGGAGCTGAAAAAGCTGAATCCGAAAGGAATCATTTTCACCGGCGGTCCCAACAGCGTTTACGCAGAGGATGCGCCCCGCTGCAGCCGGGATCTGCTGGAACTGGGAATTCCGGTTCTGGGCATCTGCTATGGTTCCCAGCTGATGGCGTATCTGATGGGAGCGCAGGTGGAGACCGCGCCGGTCAGTGAGTACGGCAGGACCGAGGTGTTGGTGGATACCGCATCTGTTTTATTCGAAAATGTGGCGTCCACGACGGTCTGCTGGATGAGCCATACCGATTACATTGCGGAGGCACCGGAAGGTTTTGAGGTGACTGCGACGACGCCGGTCTGTCCGGTGGCGGCCATGGAATGTCCGGAGAAGAGTCTCTATGCGGTTCAGTTTCATCCGGAGGTTCTGCACACGCTGGAAGGAAAGAAAATGCTGGCCAACTTTGTGTTTCAGGTCTGCGGCTGTAAGGGCGACTGGAAGATGGATTCCTTCGTGGAACACACGATCCAGGCCATGCGGGAGAAGATCGGAAGCGGAAAAGTGCTTTGCGCCCTTTCCGGCGGCGTGGACTCTTCGGTGGCTGCGGTTCTGCTCTCCAAAGCGATCGGCAAGCAACTGACCTGCGTGTTTGTGGATCACGGCCTGCTGCGGAAAAATGAAGGCGACGAGGTGGAAGCGGTATTCGGACCCGACGGCCCCTATGAGCTGAATTTCGTCCGGGTCAACGCCCAGGAGCGGTATTACGAGAAGCTGAGAGGCGTGACGGAGCCGGAGCAGAAGCGGAAGATCATCGGAGAAGAATTTATCCGCGTTTTTGAGGAAGAAGCAAAGAAGATCGGCGCTGTGGACTTTTTGGTGCAGGGCACCATCTATCCGGATGTGATTGAGAGCGGCCTGGGAAAGTCCGCCGTGATCAAGTCCCACCACAATGTGGGAGGACTTCCGAGCGTTGTGGATTTTAAAGAGATTGTGGAGCCGCTGCGGATGCTGTTTAAGGATGAGGTTAGAAAAGCCGGGCTGGAACTGGGAATCCCGGAATACCTGGTCTATCGCCAGCCTTTTCCGGGGCCGGGGCTTGGCATCCGAATTATCGGAGAAGTGACCGCGGAAAAGGTGAAGATCGTCCAGGAGGCGGATGCAATTTACCGCGAGGAGATTGTGAAGGCTGGGGCGGATCGGAACCTGGGACAGTACTTTGCGGCGCTGACCAATATGCGTTCGGTGGGAGTCATGGGGGACGAGAGGACGTATGACTATGCGGTCGCCTTGAGAGCGGTCAGCACCTCGGACTTTATGACTGCGGAGACGGCCCAGATTCCCTGGGACGTGCTGATGAAGGTGACCCACCGGATTGTGAATGAGGTGAAGGGCGTGAACCGGGTGTTTTATGACTGCACGGGGAAACCGCCGGCTACGATTGAGTTTGAATAAGTTGAGAGGTCGAAGAAATCCAGTATTTATGCGGGTTTGTGGACTTTCAAGAGGTCTTTTGATAACAATTTGATAACAGTTGTGTAAGAGCCGTTATTCTTGTAATCCAGTGGTTTTAGGGTTACAGAATGATTGACAGGCGGCTGTACAACAAAAAATCCATATTATAAACAAAGCCCTTAGCTGTGGGTAGTAACTCATAGCTAAGGGCTTTTTGTCGTTCTTTATTTATCGGGTTTGAGTTGCTCTTTGAATGCTTCGGCTAATGTGTCGCTTAATTCTTTTGAGGGAACTTTCGCCCAGATTTGTGTGGTATCGAATTTCGGATAGTGATAACGCCAGTTGTCGTATTCTTCCCTGCTGATTTCCTCGGAAGATAGCTTGTCTGCCTGTTCTTTCCAAGCACAGAGCATTTTTGATAACTCGGCAGCGTCCTTACCTTTGTCCTTGTTGACTTTCAGACAGACTTCTCCGTCTGCTTCGCTGACGGTAAGACCGTAAATATCTTCAAGGGTAAATAAGGTATGCATAAGACCGATGTAGCTGTCAATGTCGGGAACATCAAGAGCTTGCGGGGAAACCTCAAGCACCTGTGCCAATGCAGCCGTTAAGTCTGCTTTTGGTTTACGGGAGCCAGTTTCGTATTGTGCCAGACGCACATCTGCGCTCCGTTCGGGAAAGCCGACAGCCGTACCAAGATATTTTTGCGTCATACCACGCAAGAGTCTGAAAAAATGTATTCTTTCGCCAATAGCCATAGTGTTTACACTCCTTGCTTATGTACTGCAATCAGTATAGCAGATATGTTTAGGAATTGTCAAGAGGGAATGAAACAAAAAAGTTTAATATTTTCTCGAAAGCCTCTTGACAAAAGCATATCTGCTTAGTATAATAGAAAACACTAAGCGAATATGCTTAATAAAAACTAGATGACCGTCCGAGTAGGATACTTCGCCAAGACCTTTTGATTTATTCAAGAGTGAACGAGATAACGCCGCTGAAATGGGGGCAGGAACGATATTCGGAGAGAACGGCAACTTAAAAATCTTATGAAAGGACTGACGATATGGAAAACAAATTTATTCGTGCCGATGATGTGGCACAGGAACTAAGCGTATCAAAGCCCTATGCCTATAAGCTCATCAGAAAACTGAACGAAGAGTTGAAAGAACAGGGCTTTATTACGATTGCGGGTCGTGTAAACCGCCAGTATTTTTATGAAAGGCTCTACGGAGCAGGAAAGGAGAGTAAATAATGCCAGTATTCAAAAATGAGGACAACGGCACTTGGTATGTGATGGCGAGATATATGAACTGGAAAGGCGAACGCAAGCAGAAATGTAAGCGGGGTTTCGCCACAAAGAAAGAAGCGCAGGAATGGGAGCGAATGTTTCAGCTACAAAATTCGTCTGACCTTGATATGAGCTTTGAAGCCTTTACGGAACTGTATATCAACGATGTAAAAAACCGCCTGAAAGAAAACACTTGGCTGACAAAGGAGCATATCATTCGCACGAAGATACTGCCCTATTTCGGCAAGTTGAAAATAAGCGAGATTTCCACAAAGGAGATTATCACTTGGCAGAATGAAATGCTTGCCTACCGTGACGAGAAGAAAAAACCGTATTCACAAACCTATCTGAAAACGCTGCACAATCAGTTGTCGGCTATCTTCAATCACGCTGTACGCTATTATGAATTGCGTTCCAATCCTGCCGCAAAGGTGGGAAATATGGGAAGTGAGGAACACAAGGAAATGCTGTTTTGGACAAAGGAAGAATACAAGAAATTTTCCTATGAAATGATGGACAAACCTGTTTCCTTTTATGCCTTTGAAATGCTCTACTGGTGCGGCATTCGTGAGGGCGAATTATTAGCCTTAACCGCCGCTGATTTCAATTTTGATAAGGAAACGGTCACGATTAACAAATCCTATCAGCGTTTACACGGCGAAGATGTGATTACCACACCGAAAACAAAGAAAAGCAATCGCACAATTAAAATGCCGCATTTTCTCTGTGAGGAAATGCAGGAATATCTCGGTATGCTCTATGGTTTGAAAAAGAAAGACCGTATCTTTACGGTAACAAAAAGCTATCTTCATCACGAGATGGACAGAGGGGCGAAAGCCGCAGGCGTAAAGCGTATAAGAATTCACGATTTGCGGCACAGCCATATAAGTTTGCTGATTGATATGGGATTTTCGGCGGTAGCGATTGCTGACCGTGTAGGACACGAAAGCATTGACATCACTTATCAGTATGCACACCTGTTTCCGTCCAAACAGACGGAAATGGCAGATAGATTAGATGATTTGGGGAAAGGAGATTTTGAAAATGTCGGCTAAAAACAGAGATAACAAAAACCGTTGGAGGAATATCACGGTAGGGTTTCGGGTATCGCCCGAAGAAAACGTACTCATTAACAAGGCGGTTGCCTTATCGGGCTTGCCGAAACAGGAATACTGTTACCGCCGCTGTCTGAATCAGGATGTGGTGGTGCAGGGCAATCCGAGAGTATTTAAGGCACTTCACAAGGAACTTGCCGCCGTTCTTACAGAATTGCAAAGGATTGAAGCGGGCGAAAAAATCAATGACGAGCTGTTGAATGTGATTGAACTGATAACAGTTATCCTCGGCGGTCTGAAAGGAGAAGATGGGAATGGAGAATAAAAAAGAAATGACTACTCCAAATGTATCTGCGGCAACAGATACGGAGCAGCCGTTTCCTAAATGTACTGACCATAGTATAGCCGACTGCGATGAAAATATCAAGAGTTTTGAAGAAATGCAGAGGGAAATGCTGCGGCAGTTATCCCCCTCGTATCTCAAAACGGTATCAATGGCGGCTTTGTATGATACCGTATTTGATATACAGACGCCGCTGATTGACGGTCTGCTCCAAAGGGGAACTTACCTTTTTGTAGGCTCCCCTAAGGTAGGGAAAAGTTTTATGATGGCGCAGCTTGCTTACCATATCAGCACAGGAACGCCGCTGTGGGATTATAAGGTGCGAAAAGCAACGGTGCTTTACTTTGCTCTTGAAGATGATTACCCACGCTTGCAGAAACGATTGTTTCAGATGTTCGGTGCAGAAGAAACAGGCAATCTATATTTTGCAACGGAGTGTAAAACGGTTAATGGTGGTTTGGAAGAACAAATCAGAGGATTTATGCAGGAACACTCCGACACGGGTTTAATAATCATAGACACCTTAAAGCGTGTCCGTGAAGCTGGCGGGGCAGATTACAGCTACGCAAGCGACTATGACATTGTGGCAAGGCTCAAAGCGTTGGCAGACAGTTATAAAGTTACAATGCTCATCGTTCATCACACCCGAAAGCAGAAAGCGGAAGATATTTTTGATATGATTTCGGGAACAAACGGATTGATGGGTGCGGCAGATGGAGCATTTGTTCTCAGCAAGGAAAAGAGAACTTCTAATAATGCCACGCTTGATGTGGCAGGCAGGGATCAGCAGGATATGAAAATTCATCTTGTGAGAGATAGCAAGCGTTTGGTGTGGAACTTTGAAAAATCGGAAACGGAGCTGTGGAAAGAGCCGCCTGAGCCTTTGCTTGAAAAAATTGCAGCTATTCTTTTTTCGGAAAGTAACAGATGGGAGGGAACAGCTTCAGAACTTTGCGAAAGGCTCGGCGTGGATATAAAACCGAATGTGCTTTCACTTAGGCTTAGTATCAACGCAAGCAGGCTGTTTCGTGATTATGGTATTCGCTATCAGAACAGCCGCACGCACGATGGCAGAAAGGTTTCACTTTGGAAAGAAACCGATGGGGTGGCGTGACAAACGGTGTCAAAGGTGACAATGTTTTGAGAGTGGTACTGGTATCTCAAACATTGTCACCATCGTCACACATTGACACCGATTAAAGTTTGGCGGAGAGTGCAGAGAGCGCCTTTTCAAAGGCGGCTCTTTGCCCCTCGGAGAGCGCAAAACCTGCTTGCAGGTTGCATTTTTGTTGGCGGAGCTGACAAAAGTGCTTTTGCGTTACTTTCGCAGAAAGTAACAAAGGCTTGCGCCTAACGGCGCAGAAAGGAGAGGAAACGATTCATGCAAAGAACGATAAGCGCAATGGTCGGGAAAGGCTCGGTCAATCACAACAGCCGTAAATTCAAAGCGGAGAATGTTGACGCTGACCGTTCCCACCTCAACATAGATTACTGTAATGAGAGTATTAAAAAAGTCTATCACGAATTGTTCGATGAAGCACTCGAAAGATACAACGCTAAACAGACAAGAACAGACCGAAAGATAGCAAACTATTATGAAAAAATCCGCAGTTCCAAGCAGGAAAAACCATTCCACGAATTGATTTTGCAGATTGGCGATAAGGAAAATATGAGTGCAGAAAGTGAGAACGGACAGCTTGCAAGGCAGGTCTTAGATGAGTATTATCGTGGTTTTCAAGAGAGAAATCCGCAGCTTAGAGTATTCTCGGCTCATCTGCATTTAGACGAAGCAACGCCCCACCTCCACATTGATTTTGTGCCGTTTACAACAGGCAGCAAGCGTGGACTTGATACGAGAGTATCACTCAAACAAGCGTTAGCCGCACAGGGATTTAAGGGCGGCTCTCGTGGCGATACGGAATGGTCGCAATGGGTACTTTCCGAAAAAGAACGGCTTGCCGCCGTTATGGAACGGTACGGAATTGAGTGGGAGCAGAAAGGCACACACGAAAAACATCTCTCTGTTTTGGACTATAAAAAGCAGGAGCGGGCAGAAGAAATTGAACAACTGGAAAGCAAAATCATAGACAAGCAGACAGAGTTTGAAACGCTTTCAAAGCGTATTCAAAATTTTGATAAGGGTACGTATTCACTTTCGCAAATGCAGAGCGCACTGGAGAATGCTCCCGAATATCAGTTACCCGAACCACAAGGTTTTATGACTGCCAAAAGTTATAAGAGCAAAGTGGTCGAGCCGCTAATTAAGCGGCTGAAATCTCTTATTAAAACGCTTATGGTGCGGTGCTTTCAAGCGATTGATGATTACCAAAGGCTCAATCAGACAAACGCCAGTCTGTACCGTAGCAATGAAAAACTTAAAAATCACAATAAACAGTTGACCTCCGATAATAACCGATTGAGGGAAGAAATTAAGGACTATACGTTGCTGCGAAAGGTGTTCGGTAGTAAGCAGATTGACAGCCTGTTAGAACAGGCAAGGCAGTCTAAACAGCGTGGCACACGCTTTAGAAATAATCAATACGAAAGGTAGGAACAGACAATGGCAAAGACAATTTTTGAAGAAATGGGCGGCACTTATGTACGGCAAGGGGATTATTTTATCCCTTGCCTTAGTCTACCAGCCGATAAAGAAAATCATCCAATCGGCGTATGGGGACAGCGGCACAAACGCTACTTGCAAGAGCATAAAAAAGCAACCTATACTACTCTGCTCACAAGCGGCAAGTTGAACAGCTATCTTGCCGATATTGACGAACAAGCAGAAGAATGGTTTTCTCGGATGGTAAGACAGATGGCAGAGCATGAGGATGTGACCGAGACGCTCAAGGCTGAAAATCAAATGCTGTGGGTACAAAAAATAAATAATATTCGTAATAGAGCAATGGAAATTGTTTATACAAATTTAATCTATGCTTAACTGGCAAAGCGGCAGGGAGTGAAATCTCTGCCGCCGCTTTTTTCAAAAAAATTTCAAAATACATATTGACAATTTTCTATGTGACGCATATAATTACACATAGACAATTATCTATGGGAGGTGATTTTGAGAGATGGACGAAAGAAGAACTGCGGCAATCTTCAAAGCATTTTGTGATGAAAACCGTATTAGAATTATAAAGCTACTGCGTTCGGGCGAAAAATGTGCCTGTAAGCTGTTGGAAGAAATCAATGTGACACAGCCCACGCTTTCTCATCATATGAAAATACTTTGTGACGCTGAAATTGTCGTTGGTCGCAAAGAGGGAAAATGGACGCACTATTCCATTTCAGAAAAAGGTGTGAAGCAGGCAAAGGTATGTTTGGAGCAGTTGACAACTCTTGATGTTGAATACAAAAACAAGTCGTGCTGTGAAAAGTGAGTAAGTTTATAGATTACTTTTCCGCACGGCTTATAAAATCGCCAATATATAGACACATTTCAATATAACTATATGAAAGGAGCTTTTTATGGGAGCATTAAAAATTGGTTGGGACTTTTTTCAAAATGAAGTCCTTGGTATGGGTTGGCTGAGTAGGCTCATATCAACTATATTGAATGCCTGCGGTTTAGATACTACAAGCAGAGTAGGCGGCAGCATTCAGTTCTTTATTTACGATACTATAAAAATTATGGTACTACTCGGTGTGTTGATTTTGATTATTTCGTATATTCAAAGCTATTTTCCACCCGAAAGAACAAAAAAGATACTTGGCAGGTTTCACGGGATATGGGCAAATATCATTGCCGCATTACTCGGTACGGTAACGCCGTTTTGTTCGTGTTCCTCTATTCCGCTGTTTATCGGATTTACTAGTGCGGGTTTGCCGCTTGGCGTTACATTTTCCTTTTTGATTTCTTCGCCAATGGTTGACCTCGGTAGTCTTGTTTTACTGATGAGTATATTCGGTTGGAAAGTTGCCGTTTTGTATGTTGTTCTCGGTTTGGTAATTGCTGTTGTCGGCGGTACGTTGATTGAAAAACTGCACCTTGAAAATCAAGTGGAAGAATATATCCGAAACGGTCACGCTATTGATGTTCCGCAGGAAGAACTGCATTTCAAAGACCGTATGAAATATGCTTGGGAACAGGTCGTTTCAACAGCTAAAAAGGTTGCACCTTATGTGTTAATCGGTGTCGGTATCGGCGCAATTATTCACAACTGGATACCCGAAGATCTCATTGTCAAGGTACTTGGGGATAACAACCCGTTTGGCGTTGTGCTTGCTACTATCGCAGGCGTTCCAATGTATGCGGATATTTTCGGCACAATCCCGATTGCAGAAGCCTTACTTGCAAAGGGCGCTTTGCTCGGTGTTGTCCTTTCCTTTATGATGGGCGTAACTACCCTTTCTCTTCCATCAATGATTATGCTTCGCAAAGCGGTTAAGCCAAAGCTGCTCGGCATTTTCATTGCAATATGCACAGTCGGTATTATCGTTGTAGGTTATTTCTTCAACGCAATACAATATTTAATTGTTTAATTTTAGGAGGTTATCACTATGGCATTGTTTAATTTCGGAAAGAAAAAAGAAGAAGAAAAGAAAGCACCTGCTTGTGCTTGTGGTTGTGGTTGCCCGACAAGTGAGGCAGAAGAAATCACAAAGGACTGTTGTTCTGAAGCAAAGGACGGAATTTGCTGTATTAAGGTATTGGGTGCAGGCTGTAAATCCTGCCACGAACAGTATGAAAACGCTAAACAGGCAATAAAGGATATGGGGCTTTCCGTAGAGGTGGAATACATTACAGATATGCAAAAGGTAATGGAATACGGCGTAATGAGTATGCCCGCCATTGTAGTCAATGAAAAGGTTGTTGCTATGGGCAAAGTGCTAAAAGCAAATGAAGTCGTGGCTTTATTGCGAAAGTTAGGGTTTTAAAAGTGGAAAAGGAAAAAACAGAATGGGTAAAATGCCCCGTTTGCGGCAATAAAACTCGTGATAAAATTAGAAAAGATACGGTCATTAAAAATTTTCCGCTCTATTGTCCTAAGTGTAAGCACGAAACTTTAATCAATGTGAGGGATATGACCGTATCCGTATGCAAAAAAGTGGATGGATAATTGTTCAGACATCTTGATTTTCTAAGCAAAATCGCTTATAATTTGAGTCGGAACATATTGCTATTATCCGCAGTTGCAGAGCGAGTGTTATCAATGCCGATAACAAAATGATAACATTAGCTCATATAGGCAGGATAATATGGATACATCAAATAATCAAAAGAACTACGAACACGGCAGAGAATAATCATTAAACAAAATTGATTAGTATTTGTCGAGTTCGAATAGTAGACAGAAAGCCGGAAGGCCGCTTAAACAGCAGACTTTCCGGCTCTTTATGTATAGTGTGACACTTGCTTTATAAAAGGTCATATGATACATTCTTTTTATCGTGCGGAGGGAATGCAGTGATATGGAAGTTATTAGGCCATTAAATCTTGACTACGAGACCAAGGAAGCGGCGCCGTTTCCTTTTCATCAGCTGTTTACTGACAGAGATGGATTGGTCGAAGTGCATAACCATCATTCCATGGCAGTCTGCGGAGACTGCCTTGCCGTATTGAAGCGAATCAAGGATAATTCTGTTTCGCTGATTTTTGCCGACGCTCCTTACAATATAGGAAAAGACTTTGGAACTAATCGGGACAAATGGGAAAACGTCGATACCTATATTGAATGGTGTAAACAGTGGATTGATGAGTGTATGCGTGTCCTAAAAGAGGATGGCACCATGTATTTTATGACTGCCACACAACATATGCCTTATTTAGATATCTATGTATCGGAAAAATACAATGTCTTATGCCGCATTGTCTGGACGTATGACAGTTCGGGCGTTCAATCCAAAAAAATGTATGGTTCTTTGTATGAACCGATCTTGATGATTAACAAAAGCGAAAAAGCAAAGTACACGTTTAACTACCATGATATTATGGTGGAAGCGAAAACAGGCGCCGTCCGGAAACTGATTGACTACCGGAAAGACCCTCCGCAGCCTTACAATACAAAAAAAGTTCCAGGAAATGTATGGAATTTTAACAGAGTCCGTTTTAAGATGAATGAGTATGAGAATCATCCCACACAGAAACCGGAAGCATTGCTGGAACGTATTATAAAGGCATCGTCTCATACTGGGGATGTCATACTGGATCCCTTTTCCGGCTCTTTTACTACATCTGCTGTTGCGGTACGTTTGGGAAGAAACGCGATCGGTATTGATTTGAATGAAGATTACTTCGAAATCGGGATACGCCGGACAGGGATTTCCAGTGAGTACAACGGGAAGCTGCTGAAAAAAGAAAAAGTGAGGAAAACAGCGGCGAAATCGAAATACGTGAGGGATTAAAAGATGCAGATTACAGAGTCGTTTGTAGAAGATATTCTCAAAATGAAATTTAAAGAGGATTACCAACGGATCTACGATTCGAGCCTTTTGCTGCAATATCTGGACAGGAAGATGAAAGCCGTCCATGGAAACAGCAAAACCCGAAGAAGCCTTGCCAGTATCTATGCGATTTATTCCATATTACATTTTTATCAACATGATTTTTACAATCAGCCTGATCAATACCGAGATTTCGGCGGGTATGATTATATGCGGCTGTTCAATTATTACCGCGGCCTATATGGCGGGCGTAAGCTGCAAAATCACGCGCTGAACTCCCGTGTCAATGGTGAATTTCGGAATCGGTTTCCGACCATACCAAATGATCTAATCATTATTGATAACGGAAAATATTTGATCCATATTGATTATCTGTACGTTGGCAATCAGGATATAAGCGAGGCTGCGATTCAAATAATTGAGAAATACATTGACTTGCTGATGGCGAAAGACCATGCGCTGATTCAGACTTTACAGCAGATGCAGGCGCTGTCTGATTATTCGGCAAAAAAGAATCAAATCAATGCCTTGCTGACTGAGGACGCGGAAGCGAGAATATTCGAGATCATCAGTTATGCGATTCTCAAAAATCACTATAAAAATATCAAGGTGTATTTTGGCTACTCGAAAGAGACGATTCAGGAAGAAGAGCTGCAGTTATTTAAAACAGGCAGAACGAATGCGAATGACGGCGGCATTGATTTTGTCATGCGTCCTGTCGGAAGATTCTTTCAAGTCACCGAAGTGAACAATTACGATAAATATCTTTTGGATATTGACAAAGTAATGCACTTTCCTATTACATTTGTGATCAAAACCATCAATCGCAAGCAAACAGTTCTTCGGGAATTTCAAACATACATAGAGGAGCGGGCGAATGGGATGCGGGTGATCCGAGAACGCTATGAGAAAGCGATTGAGGAAATTATTACAATCAACGAATTGCAAGAATGGACGTTTGAACTTGATGATTCCGACATTGATGATCTTATCCGGGATATCGATATCTATTATAAACTGGAAATGAACATGGAAACTGAGGATGAAAGCGAAGAATAGCATCGAGATGCGATTTCGATGGCAAAAGGGCCGATTCTGGAAGCGGTGTTTCCGCAGAAAGAATGGGGACCATTAGATAGAAAGGAACCGATCCGATGCAAAACGAGAGCTCAGCTTTGTTTTCCCTCTCTTACCTTCCGCTGCTCATCCGCCTGAGATGCTGCGAGACGGCCCGGCTTCCCGCGTTTCTCGGCTCTACGCTCCACGGCGCGGTCGGGTGGGCCTTACAGTCCAACAGGGCCGTGTATCAATACCTTTATGAAAACGGAAAATCAAGAGGGGATGGGCGTGACGTCGGAAATCCTTATCTATTGGAGCCGCCGTTAGAAAACCGAACGGTCTACCAAGAGGGGGAAGAGCTGCGGTTCCGGTTTGTACTGTTGGGAGATGCAGTCCAATATGCGCCTGAATTTATTAAAGCTTTGGCGAAGACCAAGGAATTGCGGTTAGGCGTAGGGCGAAAAAAATTCGAACTGATGGAGATCATGCAGGCCGGCCGGCTGGAGTCTCTGTGGAAAAAGGAAGCCGAAGACTGCGTCAGCAAGATCGAAATAGAGAATTTGGCGGATGAGCCGCCGGTCATCTGCCGGAATTTCGCCATGCTGCTGAAAACTCCTTTGCGGATCCGAAGAGAAGGCAAGCTGCTGACCACGCTGGATTTTCCCACGGTGATCCGAAATATCACGAAGCGGATTCAGTCCCTAACGGAGCGCTATGGCGGGGAGATCGACCTAGAAGAGTCTGGGCATTTGTGTCTTTTGGCGGAGCGGATCCAGATGACGTCCTGTGAGATGTCCGTCAAGCAGTTGGAACGATATTCCAACAGACGCGGAGAAAAAATGGACTTTAGCGGCATCTTGGGAAGCATGACCTGCGAGGGAGACCTGACGCCTTTTACGCCGTGGCTTGGCGCAGCGCAGGTCCTGCATATCGGCCGGAACGTTACCTTTGGTTTTGGAAAAGTGGATTTGGTTTTTTGGTGATCCTTTTCAGAATAGGGCAGCGAGTGTGTGGAAAACAGCGGCCTCGAATTGTCAATTTTAGTAGAAAAAGAAAGATTGCTGTGTTAAGATGAAAAAGAGAAAAGAATGGCGGGCTTTTGGAAGCGTTCCCGCCATTCCATACTGAGACCGGTCAATCTGGAACCGATTCTCTGATTTCTCTCAAGAAGGAGCCGAGAATGTCTCTTTTTCAAAATGTCAGCGACAAATTTTTTAATCCCTTCTGCTGCCGAAACCGGGAGCTTTATTTCGAGTGCGTCAACCAACTGATTGAGAAATCCAAGGAAATTCCTGTCCTTTATGAGAATGACGCCAGAAATTGTCTGATCATCTATCTTCTAAACGGTATGTATTCCATCGAGACCGAGGATATTGGTGAGGAGATCAGCGGTCAGAGGCCGGCGCCGGAGAATGCGTCGATTATTTTGCGGTATTTTCGCAGGTGCGGCTGGATTACGCCGAAAGAGATCGGAAGAAACGGGGATAACATTGCCTCGGTATCTCCGTATTGCCGGAAGCTGGTGGACGCGATCCATAAAATCTTTGATCGGGATGCCAGCGGCGCCATCACCAATCATATCTTTTCCATCTACGAGATATTAAAAGCCTCATTGGAAAAAGACAGCGCCAGGGCAATCCGTCCTTATTCTAATATTTTAGTTCCGCTGGTTGAGAATGAATGCGATCTGAAAAATGAATTGCTGGTACTAAAGGATAGTATCCGTACGATTATGCATGCGGTTATGAGGATGGCGGACGCCAATAGCTTCGGCCAATTTCTGATGAAGGATGAGATGTTGGACCGTTTTTTTAACGACTATTTTTTTATTAAGCGAAGCGGTTTGATTCCAGGCTATATCTCCGGCATCGATCGGATGCTGGTTAAAATCCAGCGTTCCGAGATGTATGACCGTATTGTTGACGAGTATCGGGAGATCAAAAACGTAGATTTGTTCGCGGCAAAGGAGATCATTGACCGGCAGTTTGGAGAACTGGACAGCTTTATCAATTTGGAATACGAAAAAGAGATGGCTTACATTGATAAGAAAATCAATACCTACTATAATCTGTATTCCACCAGGATGCTGATGGTTCTCAGTAACAATACGAATCTTCAGCATTACCTGAACCAGATGCTGATGCAGATGCGGGATCTGGATCCAGGGGAGCGGGAACTCCTTTTGACCCGGCTGTCCGAGTGTTTCCGGCTGAAAAGTTTTGGCTATATCAGCAGGAAGTCATTTGAACGGAGAAAAAAGAGAAATCCGAACACGGCGAATGCCGCGATCGACACCGGCGAACTTTCGGAGGAAGAAAAGAAGAAGCTGACGGACGAGATTTTAAAGGAATATCCGGATCGGTACAGCATGGATCAGGTGAAGGCCTACTTCGACGGACGATCTTTCCCCCAGGGGAAACTGGCGGTGGACGAGATGGGAATTCATTCACGTGATGATGCCATGATGGTGGCGGCAGGCATTATTTATTCCGGAACGGCTGGCTTCCCCTACGAGGTGGAATTCGGAGAAGGCATGGTGGAGACCGAGGTGGCGGAGATCAGCAATGTCCGCATTGTGAGGAAGGAGAGAAATGGGTAACATTAATTTGCAGATTACAATCAAGGAAGAAAATATTATCCTGTTTAAGAGGTGCGTCCGCAGGTTGTTGGAATCCACATTTTTACTGAGGGAAAAAGAAGAAAAATTATATGCCTTCCTCTCCAAGGAATCCAACCGGCAGGATATTTCCGATTACCTGCGGATGATTGGTTATGATATTTTGGTGGATGAAAAGTGCGAGCTGGCGATGCTGATTATGAACGAGGCGGATGCGGATACCGTTGGCCTGAAGCGGGCGAATATCGTCACTTTCAGTAACGCGCAGTATCATCTATTGCTGGTGCTTTGGGAAGTCTATCTGGAAAACCTCGGATACGAGGAAGGAGTTTTTCTGACCAGGGGGGATTTGATCGATAAAATCAAATCCTTTGGGCTGATGCCGGTCAGCACAGAACTGCGGGCAGCTTTTAAGCTCTTTAAAAAATATAACTTGATCGATTATGACGAGGAGGACAGCAGCGAAGAGGCGAAGATCCGGCTTTATCCATCGCTGCAGTTTGGCTGGGATGTCCCCCAGTTCAAAGCGGTGGCGGCGGAATATAGTAAAGCCGAAGCAGAACAGGATAAGGAAGAATCTGCCGAGCTTGCAGATGAGGCGGCGGCCGCCGGGTTTGACGAGGAGGACGAAGAATGATACTGCTGAAAAAGGTCCGTCTGATCAATTGGTACGCTTTTACCAACGTGACGGCGCCCATTGGTTTTTTTACACTGATCGCGGGAAAGAACGGAAACGGAAAGTCTGTAATGCTGGATGCGATCAAATATGCGGCATACGGCGATACGGTATTCAACAAATCTTCGGAGAATAAGGGAAGCCGGACGCTGCCTTCCTATACCAGGGGGCTTTTAGACGCTACGGCGAAAACTTACATGCGTCCGGTGGATAAAGTTCCCAATGTGTACAGTCATATCGTTTTGGAATACTATGATGATGTTCTTCAGAAATACTTTCTCCTCGGAACAGTTTTGGAGACGAATGTGTCCAATAGTATCCAGTCTTACCGGTATGTGATGGATCAAACCCGGCTGGACGAGGTCGGTCATTTGTATGAAGAAAAAGGAAAGCAGAAGCCTCACAGCGCGGGGACTTTCCAGAAGAAATACGGAGTGATCCTCCTGAATAAGGAGCAGGGAATCGGAAAGTTTACCCAGATGACGGGGCTGAAACTGACGCAGGAGCAGACAAGCACTTACCTTAGAAAACTTCGGGGAATCATGTCCTACGATCCCAATGCCAGAATTGACCAGTTCATCCGGGAGAGCGTGCTGGAAAATAAACCGGTGGATTTTACGAAGTTAATTGAGGCGAAGGAGAATATCGGAAAGCTCAATGATACGTTCCATATGATTCAGGATGAAATCGAGGAACTGGATGGAATCTTGACGGAGTTTGAGCGGTACGAGACCCAGAAAAACCGTCTTCTAACCGATGATATTAAGATTGTATATAAGAATGTGAAGGGGCTAAAACGGGAACTGGGGGAGCTGGAGCAGGAACGCCAGCTGGCCAGGCGGAAAAAACAGGAGGCCGAGGAACTGCTGGAGGTGATCCAGGACCGGGAGAAAGAGAATGCGAAGAAACTCCGCCAGGTGGAAACCAGTTTAGATCAGTTGGATTGCATTCGGCTGATCCGTCAGGAGGAGGAACGGCTGGAGACCCTGGAGAAAGCCAAAAAAACGTGGAAGAAGGAGCGGGATAAACTGGACCGCTTTCAGACTCAGGTCAGTGAAATGATTTATTTCCTGAACGAAGAGCAGGTCAGCGTGGAGAGCAAGGAAATCCTGGCCGGGCTTTCCTCCAAAGAATACGCTCCGGCGGAAAAAGAAAACGCAGTTGTCCGCTTAAAGGGAAGAATCGATAAGGCTTTTGAGGAACAGGTGAGGCGGTTGGCGGAGCTCGACTTGCGCCGTAAGGAAATCGAGGACAAAATCGAGGTTCAGCTGTCCATCCTGGATGCCTGCCGGAAAAACCGGAATGCCTACAGTTTCATCCCGGACTATGTGAGCTTGAAAGAAGAGATCAACCGGGAATTTGTCAAAAGGGGAATTTCATCGGAGGCGAAATTTGCCTGCGAATACGTGATTGGGCTGAAAGATGAGGCCTGGCGGGACGCCATCGAAGCTTTTTTGGGCCGGCGCCGGTACACGATTTTGGTGGAACCGGAGTATTATGAGATTGCGGACGATATCCTGAATCGTTCGAAAAATAAGTATGCTCATCTGTTTAATACGAAACTCCTGATGAAAAAGCAGATTTCGGCCGGTCAGAGCTCTGCCGCGAAACTTTTGACTGTGAAGAATCCGGTAGCACAAAAGTATTTCGATTTCCAGCTGGGGCATATCAAGGCGGTGCCGATGGCGGAAGTCAAGAATTATGAAAACGCGATGTCCGTGGAGGGAAGAGTATCGATTGCCATGGATAGCTACTTTCTGCGCTTTGACCGGATCAAGTCGTATTATCTGGGACAGGAAACTTTTCAGCTGAATCGGATTCGGGCCGAGCGGGAAATTGAGTTTTTAAAGACGGAGAAGAAAACATTGCTGGAGCAGTCCGCCGAATGCAAAAAGAAGATGGGGCGGCTGAGAATGGACCGGGAGTTATTCCAGGATTACAAATATGACGCGTACCAGGAATATCAGTCCGCTGCCACACATGCCAGGGAATGTGAAACTACTTTGAAACGGTTGAAGGACGCCCAGAAAAACAATCGGGAGTTTATGGAGCTGAGCCAGTTAAAAGCACAGCTGGAGGACGAGCTTACTGCCATTCAGCGGGAGAAAAATGCACAGCTGGATGTGAAAAGCCAGTCAACTTCACAGATTACGGTTCTGGAAAACACAGCGAAAGGAAAAACAGAGAGGCTGCAGGAGGAGGAAAAACGGTTTCAGGAATATCAGCTGACGGAATACGCCGCGGTTCAAAGAGCTGTGGAAGCTTATGAGCGATATCTGGCCAATCATGAGACGGGGGCCGGTGGGTTGATTATCCCGGATACCAGGCGCAGGATTAAGAATGAGATTCAGCTCCATGAGCGGGAGATCCTGACACAGCAGGCGGCATACAATGCAAAGCGGCCGGGGGAAGCCGGTCTTTCCGTCGGTTTGGAGCATCGTGCGATTTATGAGAGCCGCAAGGCGAAAATATGGATGGATGATCTCCAGGAAATCAAGCAGAAGCTGACGGAGCAGACCAGCCGGTATGAAGATATTTTTAAAAATGAATTTGTTCTTACAATCCTGAGGTCCTGCCTCAAGTCCATCGAGGATTTAAAGCTGATCAACGGGGAGCTGGCAAAACTGCAATTTTCAGCGAAATATCAGTTTGACGTTCATTTTGTCAAAGATCAGTCGGATTATGCCAAAGTGATCGAGTATGCGAAATATCTGGATGAAAGGGAGCAGTTTGGCGGGAGCAGCGGCCAGATGGTGCTCGGTCTCTTCAATTCTTATTCAGATGAGGCGGCGGAACAGCTGGAAAAGGATATCAAGGAGATCATTAACCGGATCATTGCCAGAAATAACAATGAAGCCATTGAACGCTTTGCCGATTACCGCAATTATATGACCTACGAGATTCTGATCACCAACGATATCCTGGATCATGCGAAGCTGTCGAGGCAGACCGGGTACAATTCCGGGGCTGAGGTGCAGATTCCTTACCTGTTGATCCTGTCTTCTGCGCTGCTGATGATCTATAATGAGAAGGTCAATTCTACGAGGCTGGTTTTCATTGATGAACCTTTCGTTAAAATGGATCCGGGAAACGTGAAACTGATGTTGGATTTCATGAGAGACCAGAATCTGCAAGTGATATTCTGCGCGCCGGACAAGACCGAATCCATCGGCTGTGAGTGCGAGGTGATTCTTCCGGTCCTGCGGGTTCGGCCCAATAACATGCAGCTGGGAATTATCCAATTCCATGAGGATAAGGGCTATGGAACAATTTGAGGAAAAACTTCTGAAACGGCTGGTGGAAAAGTACCGCAGGAGTAAAAAAGACAGCGGCACGAACCGGATTGTCCGGCGCACGCAGGTAAAGCCCTCTGAGTTATACAAAAAATACGATGACAACGATGGGGATCTGAAGCGGATCCAGGCGTTGAACGAAGCAGTTCAGTCTTGCTGTGACAGGGGATTTGTCACCTTTGAGATGAAGGGATTCGGTTATGAAATCGCCGCTGTTTATCTGAACGACAGCATGGTTGGAGAAGTTGAAAAATATCTCGGCGAAAACTGGGGGTACGAATCCAAGCAGGAAAAGATGCAGTATGTTATGGATTTAATCGACCAGTATCAGGGCCAGTCTCCCCTTGCAGAACAAGAATGTGCCAGGCTAAAGCGGGAACTGGAGAAAAACCAGGTGCCGAAAAGCTACGATCAAGAGGAAGACCTGCTGAAGGCCCTTGTATTTGTTGAGAAGAACCGGGAAATGTTATATATCCGGGAGGCATCGATGCTGATCTACGGATCTTCCAAATATTTTGAGGAAAATACCCTGGACCCGGTCTGCAAAATGCTGCGGGCGTATCTTGGGAAAACCTGCCGGGATGAGGAAATGCCGGATGAGATCCTGAAGGAGTATCAGATACAAAAAGAGACGCAGCGGCTGTGCCTGAAAGGTGATTGCCGGATCCGGATCAATGGGAGAACGCTTGAGGTGGGAGCGCTGAAGCAGGGAATCGAATTTCATGGGGAGGAAATTTCGCAAATCGAAACCATCCGGATGAACGCGGAGGAATGGATCACAGTGGAAAACCGGACCGCCTATCTGCGCTGTCCGCCGGATCATGCGGTAGTGTTTTATCTGGGAGGCTACGCCAATCGTTTCCAGAGAGATTTTCTAAAGATGGCTTACCGGGACAATGCGGAGAAAACGTTCTCCCATTTTGGAGACCTGGACGCAGGGGGATTCTTCATTCATGAGCATTTGTGCCAGCTGACAGGAATCCCGTTTTCCATGAAATATATGTCGAAATCAGAGCTCCAGGACGAGCGTTATCAGTCCTGCCTCCGGACGCTGACGGAAAACGATCGGAGACGGCTGCGATCTCTGAGAGAGAAAGATGCTTATCGGGAGACTGTGGAATATATGTTAGAAAAAAACGTAAAGCTAGAGCAGGAAATCATCAGTTATTATTTGGCAAATGAATGGGCGGGAGAGCGGTAAGTTCACAATCGGTTGCATTTGTGTGCGGGCCGTGTTATGCTTTTTTTGAAAAGCCGGTAGGCATGAAAGGTTCCATTCCGATTTTCGGAGAAAGGAGTTTTTTATGGATTTTGAAACATTGCAGAAAACACGGGAAAGCTGCCGGATCTACAGCGAACAGCCGGTTCCCCGCGAGACTTTGACCCACCTGATCGATGTGGCGCGCTTATCCCCCAGCGCCTGCAATTCCCAGCCTTGGCGGTTCCTTATCGTGGATCAGCCGGAGGCCCGCGCGAAATTGGTGGAAGCTTTGGAGGACGAAGGCCTGAACGGCTGTCCCTGGGGCGACCGGGTGCCCGCATTTATTTTGATCTGTGAGGAAGAGGCGCATCTCAAACCCGGTGTGGGGGAACACTATGGTTCCCAGCATTTCGCCCAGCTCGATATCGGTATGGCGGCCATGGCCCTCTGCTATGAGGCGACCTCCATCGGGCTCGGCACCTGTATGATCGGGACCATGAGCCAGAAAAAGCTGCACCAGACCTTTGGCATTCCGGAGGAACGGCCGGTCCGTCTGATCATTACCGTTGGGTATCCGGCAAAGAAAGGGGAACCACGGAAAAAGCTTCGAAAAAACTTGGATGAGATTATCGCCGATAACCATTGGTAATCGGAACGAGACCGGAGAAGAGGCTGTCGTAAAATGGGATTTTCAACAAGATGTAATGTTTGGCTGTGATACAAAAGCCGGCCTCTTGTATGAAAGACCCTTTTGCAGCAGCCCCTTCTTTTTTGCAGCAACTTGTCAGCGATGCGGCAGACGGATGATTTTCGATTGAAAGGCAAAGCAATATTGTTCGGCTTAAAAACATATCCTGTAGGATGAGCGCATAGAAAAGTTCCGGCATACCGTCCAATGGCATGGTGTAGGGAAAAGCCGGAGGCCGCTTTTTTCTGTATTGTATATCAAACCGATTTCAGCGAACAATAGATATAGTAGAAAAAGGAAAGAAGAAATATGAGCACAGACAGCAGAACCCTGGTATTCGAAACAATTCCTGTTCGCCGCGCCGTCCTGAAACAGGTGATCCCCGCCGTTGCCAGCCAGATGATCGCTCTGATCTACAATCTGGCGGACACCTATTTCGTCGGTATGCTGAACGATCCGCGCCAGACCGCCGCCATCACGGTGGTCTATTCCTCTTTTGTGATGCTGACTGCGATTTCCAATCTGTTTGGCGTCGGCGGGGCCAGCGTGATCGCAAGAGCTCTGGGGAAAAAGCAAAATGACCAGGCCCGGCAGGTCGCCTCCATCTCGTTCTGGCTGGGACTTGCCGCCGCCTGCCTTTTTTCCGCGGTATTTCTGATTTTCGCACATCCGGTTCTGTTTCTCTGCGGGGCGACGGAAGAGACCTTCCCCGTGGCTCTCGGATATGCAAAATGGGTGGTGGTCTTCGGCGGGCCTTTTGTTATCATGAATACTTTGCTGGCCAATCTGGTAAGGGCCGAGGGCAGCGCCGTGCACGCTTCCATCGGCGTAAGTCTGGGCGGGATCGTCAATGTAATTTTGGATCCCTTTTTTGTCCTGCCTCAATTTTTCGGGCTTGGAGCGATCGGGGCCGGAATGGCCACGGCTGTCTCCAATCTGATTGCCGTGGCCTATTTTGTCTGTCTGATCCTCGGAAAACGGCGGGGAACTGTGGTCAATCTGCGCTTTCATTATCTGCGGCACATTGGTGAGCAGATCAAGCCGATCTTAAGCGTCGGCTTTCCCTCTGCGCTGCAATATGCCCTGACCGTCGTCGCTGTAGGAGCCCAGTCCAGATTTGTGGCAAAGTACACGACCGAGGCCATGGCTGCTTTGGGGATTGTCAAAAAATTGGATCAGCTCCCCCTTTATTTTTCCATCGGCGTTGCCAATGGTCTGCTTCCGCTGCTGGCCTACAATTACGCCTCCGGAAACCAGGCGAGAAGGCGGCGGGCGTTCCGGTTCGGCTGCATCATCTCGGCAGGTTTTTCCCTCTTTTGCCTGGTTCTCTATGAACTGTTTGCCCCGCAGCTATCCTCCCTTTTCATCCAGGATCCCCTGACGATTCAGTACAGCGCGGCATTTCTGCGGCGCATGGTCACGGCCATGCCTTTTATGGCATTTTGCTATCCCATGATCATTCAGTTCCAGGCGATGGGAAAGGTAAAGGAAGCGCTGATCACCTCTGTTTTGAGAAAAGGTGTGTTAGACATCCCGCTTCTGTTTCTGATGGACGGACTGTTTCCTCTGTACGGATGCATGTGGGTGCAGCCGATCGTAGATTTTGTTTCCCTGATGGCGGCCGCTGCTTTTTACCGGCGGATCAAGGAAAGAGAAAGGGCGGTTTCCTCTCAGTCAGCTCCCAGCTGATAACCTAGTCTTTCCAGGAGTTCTTGATCGGTTTCCACCGAGATTCCGGCCGTCGTCAGCATATCCCCGGTGATCGCCGCGTTGGCGCCGCTTCGAAAACAGGCTTCCCCCTTGTCTTTTAACAGCCCCCTTCCTCCGGCCAGGCGGATGAAGGCCTCCGGCAGGAGAAAGCGGAATACGGCCACGCAGCGGCAGGCTTCCTCGCTGGTCAGAGGCCGGTTGTGCTCGTAAGGTGTACCGGGAATCGGATTCAAAAGATTGACCGGGAGGGAAGCAACGCCGAGATTCCGGGCGGTCAGCGCTAGATCGATCCGGTCTTCCATGGTTTCCCCAAGGCCGAGGATACCGCCGGAACAAAGGGAGAGCCCTGCTCGCTTGGCCGCCTTTAAAGTTTCCAGCTTTTCTTCATAGGTATGGGTCGTGCAGACTTCCGGGAAATATCGGGCGGACGATTCCAGATTGCAGTGGACGCGGGTGGCCCCGGCCTCTTTTAACCGGCGGAACTGGGCCTCGTTCAACAGCCCGAATGAGATGCAGACCGCGATAGAAGTTTCCCTTTTGATGGCCCGGATGCTGTCGCACATCCGGTCCACTTCCGAATCGGACAACCTTTTTCCCGAAGTGACAATGGAATAGCGGAGCACTCCCCGCGCATCATTGCTTTTTGCGCCGGAGACCAATTCTTCCGTGGGGAGAAGGGGATAGACTTTGGCGCAGGCGGTGGAGTAGTGGGAGCTCTGAGCGCAGTATTTGCAGTCTTCCGAGCAGCGGCCGCATTTTCCGTTGACGATGGTGCAGAGATCAAAGGCGCTGCCGCATCTCTTGACCCGAATTTCATCCGCCGCCTGCATCAGTTCTTCCAGCGGTTCCTGGGAGAGTGCAAGGGCTTCCGAACGGGAAAGCTCCCCGCCATTTAGGACTTTTTCTTTTAATTCTAAAACCAGGCTCATCGTTTGTTTCCTCTCTGATTCGTTTCTTTCTCCATTGAATGGTATCTAACCGGCCAGCCGCATAACAAGGGTTCTTGTTACCGGAGGATACGGAGGCAGTTCCCATCTATTTGCCTCCCAGTATAGAGGGAATCGAAAAGAATGTCAACCAAAAATTTGATCGAGTTTACATTGAGAGGAAAAGAAAGAGAGGGTACCGGCGGTGCCCTTGGAAAAAGCGGAAGATCGTTTTGACGGTCAGAACGATGTGAATTTGAAACGGGCTGAGGAAGCGGTTGTGATGGCAAATGGAAATGGGATATGATATAATGTCGCCAAATAGAAAGAATGGAAGGGAATGACGATGGCTGTTTCACATATCAAAGCGACTTTTTCATACGGGCTTCCCAAAGTCTGGGATGCGGTTGTTTCTTTAAAGGAGTATTCTTGGCGGAGCGACCTTGACCGAATTGAAATCCGGGAGCCTGGAAAACAATTTGTGGAGTTCACCAAAGAGGGCTATCCGACCACTTTTACCATCACTGTTTTTCAGCCCTGTGAGCGATATGAGTTTGACATGGAAAACGGAAATATGAGAGGGCATTGGGTGGGACTTTTTTCAGAACAAAATGGACAGACTACCGTTGATTTTACGGAGGATGTGACGGCGAAAAAAGTAATGTTAAGGCCCTTTGTCGGCGGATATCTGAAAAAGCAGCAGGCCTTGTATGTGGCTGATCTGCGCAAATTTCTGGAAACGAACAAAGAAAAATAGGAACTCCACCGGCGCGTAAATGCACAGAAGGGAAGGACCGGATGAAAAGTGGCAGCTACCAAAAGGGAGATAACAAAAAGGCGGATCTGGAATTTGAACAGTCGATCCGCTATGGCAAAGTGAAAGTCGGAACCGATTATATTTTCTTTAAGAAAGGGCTTCGCTGGTATCAGGCGGAGTTCGGAGACGTCCGCCGCGCCTACCGGAGGATCGAAGGGGTGGACGCAAAAATGTGCTGCGGAAACGTGAACTTTGATATTCAAAAACTGGTGCTGACCGGCAAGGATGAAACACAGCTTGAGCTTTTGATCGGCGAAGGCGCCTGGAGGGAAGCGGACGTCCTGGAACAAGTGATCCGGGAGCGGCATCCGGAAATCCCCTTTGGCAAGGAGAGCCTCTAAGCAACTTTTCGTAAAAAATGAAAAAAACTCTTGACCTTTCCGTTGCGGAAACCCTTATACTCGTTTCAGGAGGTGAGAAAATGGAATACACGGTCAGCCAGTTGGCCGCGCTGTCCGGCGTCAGCCCCCGCACCTTGCGGTATTACGATGAGATCGGCTTGCTCAAGCCCGAAAGAGTGAGCGGCGGCGGGTACCGTATTTACGGGCAGGTGCAGGTGGACCGGCTGCAGCAGATCTTATTTTACCGGGAAATGGATCTCAGTCTGGAGAATATCCAGGAAATCCTGGAGTCCCCGGATTTTGACCGGAGGCAGGCTTTGGAAGAACATTTGCTCACCCTGCAGCTAAAAAAAGAGCGGATGGAAGCGCTGATCGAAAATGTCAGCCGCACCCTCCGCTCCCTGAAAGGAGAAATTGTCATGGACGATGAACAAAAATTTGAAGGCTTGAAGCAAAAGAGGATCGAAGAAAATGAGAAAAAATACGGGCAGGAAGTCCGGGAACGGTTCGGTGAAGAGGCGATGGACGCTTCCAATGCTAAATTGGCGGGCATGAGCAAAGCACAGTGGGAGGAGCAGGAGCGGCTTTCCAAAGAAATTTTGGAGAAATTGGCCGAGGCGGTTAAAACCGGCGATCCGGCGGGAAGCCTGGCCCAGGAGGTCTGCAAGCTTCACCGGACTTGGCTCTGCCTGTTCTGGAAAGATGGTTCCTGCACGAAGGAAGCCCACCGGAATATGGGAGAGATGTACGCGGCGGATGAGCGTTTCCGCGCCTACTACGAGAAAGCAGCGCCCGGAGCCGCAGAATTTTTGCGGGATGCGCTGAAGTGTTACTATGAAACTCAGTGAAGCAGAGTCGCCAGGCGATAGCTGAACGCTACTGTAAAGGATATCGAGGGCGTCTTCTTTGAGGATTGCCCTCTTTTCGCCCCGATTCCGTCCAGCCGGCATTTTCGGAGATTCAGGACCCGGATGACCGGGCTAATAGGATCAGCTCTTCAGACTGATAAAACACTTGATAACCGGCTTTCCGGTAGGTCTCCACGGAGACGGCCGGATCCGGATCCCGCAGGTCGTAGGCGACATAATCTGTATCATAAATCTGGTCCATCAGGTAGACAACATCCCTCTCGGCCAAATGGGAGACGAGGAAACTGGACGCCGTGACCGAAGCATGTTCTGGTATCCGGGAAAGATCTGCTTCCATCCGCTGGTATGTTTCCTTGTTTTGTACCCAGTCTGCCAGCGCGCCGGCGTGGGTAAGCTGGGTTCCGGCGAAAAGCGTCAGCGTTACAAGCGCGGCGGAATACAAGGTGCGTTCCCTCTTGGCCGGCTCCATTTCCGAGAGGCGCCGGATGGCCAGATAAAAAAGAAAACTGAGGGTGCCAAAATTATATTGGTAAGAAATCGTGTGTTGGTAAACATAATCTGGCATCAGATTCATCAATGCCAGGGGACCGAGGAGGATAAAGTCTTCCAGCTTTCGGCCGGCCAGTGGTAAAAAGAGCAGCGGAGCCAGCATTTCCAGGAGATAGATGAGCCGGTTTTCCTGGATACACTGGGCCAGGGCGTAGGCTGGATGTAGCAGGACGGACAGGATCATTTCCCCAAAACCGCCGTTTTGAAAAGAAAAGTTGTGATACCGGCTGGTCATGACGCCGAGCCCCCATCGTTCCATCAAGGTTACGATGATCCCGAAATAGACCAGGGAGAGGAAAAAAAGAAGCAAGCCTAGACGGAATCGGGGCGTCAGGCGGCTGCGAATGCCTGCTCTTTTGGTTCCAAAGAATTCGGAAGCCAGCAGATAGAGGCCCCAAAATGCGGGATAGATGGCGGCGTCTTCTTTTACCAACAGAATGAAAAAGCCGGGAATCAGACCCAAGAAACAGCGCCTCCCCGCCTGGGCGGAAGCATAAAACAGCCAGAGGAGCAAGGGCGCGAGAAAACAATTTTCGTGAATATCATAGAAACAGCCTCCGGCCAGCGCCGGATAGGAAAAATAGCAGAGCGCCAAAAGGGCGCTGGACCGGCCGCCCAGCCGGTATTGACGGCAGAGCTTCCAAAGAGGGATGGCTCCGCAGGCCAGAACCGCCGCCTGGCCAAGCTGCAGTGTGGCCGGATCGGGAAAGATCAGGTACGCAGGCAGCAGCAGATAATAAATGGGCGAGGTGTGGACCGCAAAGTGGGAGAGCACCTGATTTCTCTCGCAGGTGGTGAACGGCAGCCCGGTTTCCTTCATCTGGTGGAACATCTGGACGAAAATTCCAAAGTCAAAGCAAGGCGTCCGGAAGGTGAGGTGCCGGAGAACCGTGAAGCCTCCCACATAGAGAAAAAACAGGAAGGCGGCTCCGATAAAAAACAATTTTAGACGTTTGTCTTTTATCGGGGAAAAAGAAAAATGCACAGTGAAAATGGGAGGCAGGAGGACTGCCAAAATTCCCCCGAAAGTCAAGGACAGCAGCGGGTCATTCTGGACGGCCGACGCGATAATGGCACAGAGAGAAAACAATACAAGAGGCGCAGAAATTACAAGAAAAGGAAACCTTTGGTTCAGCAAAAAAGAAACCCCGGTCAGCAGCAGGCCGCAGACCAAAGTCAAGGCTAAATTTTGCCCGGCGATGGATTCCATGGCGCTTTCCGCCGGGATGAAAATCAAGCCGGAGGCAAGCAAGAGAGTCATCCATCCGCTGAAAAGTGCTGAAATCCAGAGGATCGGGGTAGGATACGGTTTCATTGAGCGCTCCTTTCTGTTGTGGATGCACAGGGGCTTCCCCTTGGGGGACGCAAATACAGTGAATTAATCTGAAATTAAATTCTACAAATGTCTTGAAATAAACATAAAGTTGAATTCCTTCCTTCCGAAAGGACAGGAGTCAATCGCTTTTAAACAAGAATCAGAGAGGCGGTTTGCCGGACAGGAAAACCGCCTGTGAAAAGATTTCTTATGAAGTACCATAAACCGTGGTATAGGCTTCCTCTCCTTCCTTCTCATCCCAGGAAACCTCGCCGGTGTTCAAACCGGCGGGAAATGGCTCGGAGGAGGCCGCCCCTGTCGGGTCTTCGTCATCCAGGGAAAAGATCGTCCCCACTGCGCCGGAAATTCCGGCTGTCTCGGCTTCATCATCTGCGATATAGGTGGTTGCAGTCTCGCCGGGGCCTCCGAAGTTTTGGCTGTTCCCGCTTTGCGTGACCGCAAAAAGCTGAGAGGAACCGGCAGTCAGGAGAAGAATCAGGAGGGCGATGCCGAGAAAAGCCCGCTTCTTTTTCCCACTGAAGATCTCTTCGAACCGCTGCTTTAACTCGCCGGGGCCATTTCCGAAACTGGTGGACAGGGCGCTTTGCAGAGTGGATTTTTGCCGGATGACATGAAGAATGGTTTTACAATAAAGGGCCCGTTCTTCCTTTGACGCATAGAAGGTAATACGCTCGTCACAGGCGCATTCCAGGTCGGCGCGGATGATCTTTTTGAGAAGAGGAAACAGCGGATTGAACCAGTGAATGCAGTGGACCAGTTCCAGCAGGCACTGATACCAAAGATCTTTTCTCTGAAAGTGGATCAGCTCATGGCGGAAGATCAGGGTCAATTCCTCTTCGGAAAAAGCTTGATCCGGCAGCAAAACGCAGGGATGCCGAAGCCCGGTCAGCATAGGGGAGGAAATACCGGAGACCTGGAACAAACCGATCCGGCGATCCATCCCCATCTCCAGGCAGACTTGCTGGAACCATCGGGAAATATTTTCATCTGAGATCGGATGGGAGAGCCTTTGCACCGACTGCGTAAACTGAATATGCTGAATCAGGCGAAGGGCCAGCGCCACCATGACGCCGAACAGCCAAAACAGGAAGATCCAGCGTTCTGGCCGGACCGGGCTGTGGGAGGCCAGAGCCGGGATGGTGGCGGTGAAAAGGGGCGAGGCAGGCTGCGGCCGGTAAGGAATCAGAAAGCCCAAAAGCAGGAGCAGCCAGGTGATGCGCCGCCACCGTGCGGAGTAAGCCGGGCCGGTTAATTGGCGCAGTCCAAGGAAAAGAAGGCTGACCCCGGTCATCACCACAGAGCAGGTAAGAATGGTCAGGAAATCATTGTTCATGTAGTTTCTCCTTGATCCAAAGTTCCAGCTCGTCGAGATCTTCTTCGCCGAACCGGTCGCTTTGGGCCAGGGAACCGACCAGATTCATCAAGGAAGAAGACTCATAGCGCTTGGAGAGCAGCCGGGTTTCAAAATCAAGATATTCTTTTTCCGTGACGACCGGGCGATACAGCCGTTCTCTTCCCGATTTTTCGGAGACGACAAAACCCCGCTGCTCCATCCGCCTCAGCAAGGTCAAGATGGTCTGGGCTTTCCAGGTTTTTCCCTCCGGGAGATGTTCCGATAGGATGGTGGAGGTAACCGGGGGCGTGACATGCCAGATAATTTTCATCAGTTCAAATTCGGCGTCGGGCAGGCGCTGCATGGTCATAAGCAGTCGGGTCTCCTTTCTGAATTCTACATATGTCTTGAATTAAAAATAACAAAGGAAGCGGGATTTGTCAAGTAAAAACAGATCCCGCTTCCGGAAAACACGTTATCTTTTAGAAGCTAACGGAGGAGAGACGCTCCGATTGGGCAGATTTTTTGTTTCAAGCTGCGCTTAGATTGGAAGCTGCTTTCGTTTAAAAGCCCAAACGCTTGCCGCCAGCAGGAGGACAATGGCGGCGAGGAAAGACGGATACATCCACCAGGTATCCACGTTTCCGGACACAATCCCAACGCTGTCCAGCCAGCTGAACGGGCTGATGTTCTCCAGCCATTTCAGCTTGTCGCCGCCTGCCCCTACGATCATGCTGAGGATCAGCAGGCCGATGGGAACGCCGGCGGCAAGGCCGGATCCCAGTTTCGTGCCGCAGAAAGCAGAGGAGAAAAAGAAACTGAGCATGGCGACAGCTGTGCTGAGCAGGAACGTGACGGAAACCAGATTCAGGTAGGCAGGAAAATCAAAATCCCCCATTGCCCCAAGCCAGGCGCAGCCGGTAATCAGAATGCCGGTAAACAAAACAAACATTGCGCCGATCAGATAAAAACCCTGGGTCAGGATCAGACTGGTCCGGGTCACCGGCGCGGACAGCGTGTAGGCAATCGAGGTATCGTCCACCGGTTTCAGCACCAGCAGACGAGTCTGAATCACATAAAACACCATGGTAAAAGCCATCACCAGGACGCTGAAAAAAGTGGACGCCGTGTAAGCAAGGGGAGAAGTCATGGCCGCGGTATTGATGCCGAAGGCGTCCAGCATTCCCCCGATCATGCCGAATAGGTCTTTGACTTTCTCCATGTCGGCCGGATCGACCAGATAGAGAATCACGCTGAGGTAGAAGCAGAGGACAGCCAGAAAGACCAGCATCAGTTTCCAGTTCCGCTTGATCGTATTTTTTAAAATCACAAAATTCATCTCACTGCGCCTCCTTGCCGTAATAATTGAGGAAAATATCCTCCAGGTTCTGTCTGGATATCTCCAGGCCTGTGACCGGAATTGTGGCAAGCTTCTTGATAAACGCGTCGATCTCGTCGCCTTTTACAAAAACTTCACAGCCGTTTTCCATGGTGCGCCCCATCTCAAAGCCAAAGGCGCGCAGCCGGTCAGGCTCCGGAGTTTGGACCAGGAAGCCTTTTCGTTTTACGGAAGTCAGTTCTTTGACACCCGAACGGGCGGCGATCTTTCCGTCTTTGATGATCAAAACGTCGTCGCAGGTCCGCTCCACCTCCTCAAACATGTGGCTGGAAAGCAGGATGGTCCGGCCCTTTTTCTTCTCTTCCTGGATCAAGGCGATAAATTCGTTCTGCATCAGAGGATCCAGCCCGCTGGTTGGTTCATCCAGAATCAGCACCTGGGGATCGTGAAGGAAGGCGGCCACAATGCCGACCTTTTGCTTCATGCCTTTGGAGAACCGCCGGATCGAACCCTTTGCCTCCAATTCAAAACGGTCCATCAGCTGCTTCATGCGTGTGTCGTCCCGGATTCCCCGCAGGTCCAGCTGATATTTCAGAAATTCCATACAGGTCATCCCGCCGGGAAAGGCGATTTCTCCGGGGATGTAGCCGAGCGCTGCCTTGATTGCCGCTGCTTCCTGAAAACAGTCCCGGCCGTTGATCGAGCAGCTGCCCCGGTCGGGCTTCATAAAGCCCATCAGCATACGGATCGTCGTGGTTTTCCCCGCCCCGTTGGGACCGAGATAGCCCATGACGCGGCCTTCTCTTACGGAAAAGTCCACGTCAAAGATCCCCTTGCCGCTGGGGTAACGAAGCGTAAGTCCCTTGGCTTCAATCATAAATACTCCTCCTTATAAAAGTTGGCTTTCATCATTTTAAGACAGGCAAGAAACTCCTGCTCCATGGAGTCAAGGTCCGCGGCGCTTTGAAACGAAGCGCCTGATACGTAGCCCTCGGCGTATTTCACCAGAATCGTTAGGACCAGTTCCGGATCCACGGTTTCTTTGAATTTCTTTCGGTCAATCTCTGTGAATACAAAGTTATTCTGAAAGGCAGCGCCGGTTTCCATGCGGGCGCTGAGTTCTTCCGCTACCTCCGGATCCGTCTCAAAATAGATGGACGTCAGAAAATTCAACATTGCCGGCCGTTTTCGGATGAGATCCAGCTTGATTTTGGTGCCGGTTTCAATTCGGTCAAAAAAATCCGTGACCTGATCGAATTGGATTTGGGCGAAGGCCTGGATCAATTCCTGGAAAGCCAGGTCAATGAGATAGAAATACATGTTCTTTTTGCTGCCAAAGTAGTGGAAAATCATTCCTTTTGATATTCCGGCTGCAGTGGCAATATCGCGCGCGGAAGCTTTTTTGTACCCCATTTTCCCGAAATGGAGCATAGCTGCGTCGACGACAGCATTTTGCTTTTCCTCCGGCAGAGCGAGAAATGCCTCCAATTGAATCACCTCCTGTAAACCGATTCGGTTAATGAAAGCATATCACGATTAACCGAATCGGTCAATGACTTTTATCAAATTTGAAACAGATTGGGGAAGAAAGTAAGACAAAATTGTCGGACAATGATTGTAGAAGAGAGAGACGTCTCAATGCTTCCGGAAATCAAATAACAAATCTTTCTTGTCCGGGAATAAAATAAAGTTGACATGACAGAAGGAAAATGTTATAATTATAACAGTTGATTGGTCGACCAAGGTCAACCAATCAAAAAATCACTGGAGAGATCGGGATAAGGAGGCGAGGGCAAGATGAAAAAGATATGCAGCTTTTTGTATCGGGCCGCCGGATATATTGCCGGCGTGCTGTTGGGAATCATGATGATTGTCCTGGTGGTTCAGGTTTTCCGGAGGCGTGTGCTGGGAAATTCGCTGACCTATGCGGAGGAACTGATCCGCTTTTTGGAAATTTGGCTGGTGTTTTTGGGGGCGAGCCTTTGCGTCAAGGACGACACGCACCCTACCGTGACCATCTTTTTTGACCATTTTCCCCAGAAGATCCGCCCGGCCGTCAAATCCTTGATCTATCTTTTGATTTTGGCTGTCGGAATTGTGATGATGATTTCCGGCGTTCTGCTCTGCATGAAATACTACCGGCAGATGACGCCGACGCTGCGGATATCGTACGCCTATGTCTACGCGGCGATCCCCCTTTCAGGGCTGCTGATCGATATCCAGGCATTGGGCGTTTTCTCCGAGTTTCTTCGGAGAAATAAAGAAGGGAGGACCCAGGGATGAGTATGGGAATCGTGTTGGGCGTTTGCTTTGTGGTCTTTTTTGTCATCGGACTTCCCCTGCCGTTTGCCATTGCGCTGTCCTCGGTGCTCGCCCTTTTGGTCGGAGATATGCCCTTGGTCTTGATTGCCCAGAGAATGTATATGGGAACCGACTCGTTCCCGATGCTGGCGATCCCCTTTTTTGTCCTGTCCGGTGAGATCATGTTAAAGGGCGGCCTCTCGAAGCGCCTGATCCAGGTGGCGAATTCCCTGATCGGCCATCTGACCGGAGGGCTTGCCATGACGTCGGTGGCGTCGGCGGCATTTTTCGGGGCGATCTCCGGGTCCGCTCCGGCTACCACGGCCTCCATCGGTTCCATCATGGTGCCGGAGATGAAAAAAGCCGGGTACGACGAAGACTTTTCCGCCGCCCTGGTCGCTTCCGTGGGACCTCTGGGGCAGATCATTCCTCCCAGCATTCCGATGGTGCTCTGGGCCACGATGGCGGGGATCTCCGTCTCAGACCTGTTTTTGGCAGGGGTGTTTCCCGGTATCTTGATGGCGCTTGCGCTCTGCATTTGCAGCTATATCATTGCAAAGAGGCGGGGCTTCCGGCGGGTCGGGAAGCGGGCCCCGGCCCACGAAGTCTTTCATGCGCTGAAAGAAGGAATTTGGGCGCTGCTGATGCCTGTCATCATCCTGGGAAGTATCTACGGCGGCGTATGCAGTCCGACGGAGGCCGGAGGAGTTGTCTGCTTTTACGCGTTGTTTGTCGGGTTTTTTATCTATCGGGAACTAAAGATCAAGGATATGATGGGGATTTTGATCAACACGGTGAAGACCACGGCCATGGTGGTGTTTATGGTGGGCTGCGCCAATCTTTTCGGCTGGATCATGGCCAGCGAACAGCTTCCGGCGAAGATGGTGTCCGGATTCCTCTCTGTCAGCGGAAATAAATTTGTGATTTTGTTCCTGCTGAACGTGGCGCTGCTGATCACCGGAGCGCTGATGGACAATATTTCGGCCATGACGATTCTATGCGCGGTTTTAACCGGAATCGGGAGCGCCGTGGGAATGGACCCGATTCAGCTGGGCGCCATCATCGTCATCAATTTTGCGATTGGAAACATCACTCCGCCGGTGGGCTACACGTTATATGTGGCGGCGGGGATCACCGGGCAGCCCTTTGAACGGATTGCCAAAAACGCCATGCCCATGCTGCTATGTGAGATTCTGGTACTGTTGATTATCACCTATATTCCATTTTTCACCCTGGCCCTAATCTAGCGGGCTGTTTCAATGGTATTCCGGGCGGCCTCATCGTGTAAATGCGCCGGATATCATTGATAAAAGACGCTGGTATTTGAGGAAATCCCTCAAGATTGAAAGGAGAAGAAAGAATGAAAAAGAGAACACAGAAACTCAGCGCGGTAATGCTTACAGCGGCCCTCCTGTGCGGATTGGCGGCAGGCTGCGGTTCCGGGGAGACGGGAACAACCGGGGCCCAGACCCAGGCTCCGGGGACCACGGGAGCGGAAACCACGGCGGCGCAGACCACGGCGGAAGCCGCCGGTGAGACGGCGCAGGCAGGAAGCACCGGTACCGCGGAGCTGACTCTCCAGCTGGCCTGGGGGACCGCGGACAATGAGTATGATCCCTTCGCCATCGCGGCCCACGTTTTCAGCGGCATCGTTACGGAAAAAAGCGGCGGCCGGATTGCCCTGGAGTTTTATCCCAACAGCGTTCTGGGAGCCGAGCGCGATACGTTCGAGGGCGTGTCGATGGGGACGATTGACATGTGTCTGATCAACAATACCCCGATCGGCGGCTTTGTGCCGGAGTGCCAGGTGCTGGATATGCCGTACCTGTACCCGGACAAGGAGACTATCTGGAAGATTGTGGACGGGGAAATCGGAGCGGTCATCGACCAGGCCATCTTAGATGATTACGGCGTGATCAGCTTAGGGGTCTTTGACGGAGGATTCCGCCAGATGTACAACAATGTCCGCCCGATCCTTGCGCCGGACGATATGAAGGGAATCACCATGCGTTCGATGGAGAATACCGTCTATCTGGAAATGTTCAAGGCGCTGGGGGCGAACCCGACGGCCATGCCGTTCACGGAGATTTTCACAGGCCTGCAGCAGTCCACGGTGGACGGATTTGAGATCGGCATCGCCACATATTACACCAACAATTTCCACGAGGTGACGAAGTACATGTCCCTGACGAACCACACCTTTACCCCGATCCGGCTTTTGATCGGACAGGACAAGTGGAACAGTATTCCGGAGGACCTCCAGAATATCCTTTTGGAGTCTGTGAAAGAAGCCCTTCCAGAGGCCAGACAGCAGAACGATGCCAATGAAGAAAAAATGATGGGAATCATCAAAGACGCCGGTGTGGAGATCAATGAAATCAACGATATGAACCAGTTTAAGGAAAAATGCCAGGACATTTGGTATCTGTTTGAGGACGAAGTGGGATCGGATCTCCTGAACTCGGTGATCGAAGCCTGTACGAAAGGCTGAAGCTTATGAGCGGATGGGAAAGTAGAAAAGTTTTTATCGCGGAACCAAACGATGGACTGGATGATACCTTCCAGATCCTAAAAGACCTGGGCTGCCGGGTGGTGACGGGGCCTCCGGTCTCCTGCGCCGGTCAGGGTTACAGCGAGGACGAATTGGTCGAACTTTGCCGGGATGCGGACGCTTTTTTCGGGATGTCGCGGGAGGTTATTACGCGCCGCATTCTGGAGGCCAGCCCCAAACTCCGTGTGATCTGTAAATACGGGACGGGAGTCAATAACATCGACGTGGCCGCAGCCACGGACTGCGGGATTCTGGTGGCCAATGCGCCGGTTCACAATCTGACCGTGGCTGAATATGCGATTGCTTCCATGTTAAGCCTGCTGAAAAAGATTCCGTACAATGCCAATCATCTGCGGAGCGGAGGGTGGCGCGACAGCACCACGACCGGCCAGGAATTATATCAGAAGACAGTGGGAATCTTGGGATTCGGGCGGATTGGGAAGCAGATTGCGAAGCGCCTCTCCGGCTGGGAGGTGAAGCTTATCACCTATGATCCGGTGGTGACCAGGGAAGAGGCTTCCCTGTTTGGCGCGCGGATGGTGAGCTGGGACGAATTGTTTTCCGAATCGGATATCGTGACCGTCCATCTGCCGTTAAATGATGCGACGGCCGGTATCATTGGAAAAAAGGAATTTGACCGGATGAAGGAGACCGCCCTGTTTGTCAACGATGCGAGAGGAGCCTTGGTGGATCAGGAGGCTTTGACCGACGCTCTGGTCCATCACAAAATTGCGGGGGCGGCCATCGATGTATTTCCCCAGGAGGGATTGCCGTCCGACTATCCGCTCCTCTCCATGGACCAGGTGATTTTGACGCCCCATACGGCCGGCTACACCGTGGAATCCCTGCGGAGGATTGCCGGGCAGGCCACGGAAAACTGTATGGCCGCGCTGCGCGGACAGATACCGGAATTTGTGGTAAACCGGGAGGCAATCCCGAAGTGGAAGGAGAGGTTCGGAGCCCGGTAAAGGGGGATGAATGAAAGGCTTGCCGGTGGCAGGCGAAAAAGAAAAGGCGGGACCGCCGTAAAAGAGTACGATTTGGCAGTGGGTAATTCTGGTTTGTTTGACGCCGGAACCCTGCCGGGCCGAGACTCTTTGCGGTGGTCCCGCTTTTTTTTGTTGCCCGAAAAGTCCAGCGGTATAGTAGGAGGGGATCAAAACGGGATGGAAAATGAAACTGATAAAGTGTACCAAATTTTGTCTAGCGAAACTAAAATAATAAATAAAAAGAAATTAATTAAAAATTGCGAAGTTTATCAACAAAGTAATTGACATTAATTCTTTGTCATGCTATTATTTCATTGAAAGAAAATAAAAATTTCGTTAGACGAAATTCCGGAGGTAAGACATGAAAAAAATGAAAGCAATGGTGTACTACGGGCCAGGCAGATTGGAGTTGGAGGATTGGGAAATTCCCCATCCAAAGCAGGGGGAAGTCCGCGTAAAGATTTCATACTGCGCGGTCTGCGGCTCTGACCTGGGAGCTTATAAGAATGCTTCCGACCGGTTTCGCCCCCCGATTGTTCTGGGGCATGAGTTTTCCGGCGTTGTGGATGAGATTGGAGAGGGTGTGGATTCCCTTCACATCGGCCAGCATGTATGTGGAAATCCTCCCATTTACTGCGGGACATGCTGGTATTGTACCCATGGCCATTACAACATCTGCCCCAACCGCCTGAGCCTCGGCAACTCCGTTGGGGTGGACAAATGCAACGGGACGTTCCGGGAATATATCGTACTTCCCGCCTACACGCTGGTTCCGCTTCCGGATTCCATGGATTTGCTGAGCGGTTCTTTGATGGAACCGCTGGCAGTGGGATATCACGCAGCCAAAAACGGCGCATTCCAGCCGGGGGAGACCGTGACGGTAATCGGGACCGGGCCCATCGGGCTGATGACGGTTTTGAGTTTAAAGGCCCAGGGGGCCGGGCATATCATCTGCAGTGATCTGTCGGAGGCCAGGCTGCGGCTGGCCGGCCGGCTGGGAGCGGATACCCTGGTCAATATCGGGGAGCAGGATCTCGTGGAAGCGGTGAAGAAAGCGACGAACGGGCTGGGAAGCGACCGCACGATCATCTGCACCGATGCGCCTTCCTCCTTTTATCAGGCCATCCACGCCACCCGAAGCTGCGGGGATGTGATTCTGGTCGGCATGATCCAATCCAAGATTGAATTCTGCCCCATGGATATTTTCGGGAGAGACATCAATATCATCAGCAGCTATACGTTTACGGACGAGATCTATGAGGCGGTAAACATGGTGGCTGCGGGGAAAATTGATTTGGAGCCGATGATCACATCCATCTATTCCCTGGAACATGGGAAAGATGCCTTTGACGCTCTGATGGTGCCGGGGAATCCGGAGGTAAAGGTGATCATCGACATGTGGGGAGAGCAGAAAGGAGAGGAAAAATGGGTCAGGTGAGCGATACCATCCGGCAGATCTATCTGACGGAGGAAACCAACTGCGCCGAAGCTCTGTTCCGCGCGGCTCTTGCGTCCAGAGGAAAAGAATTGCCCCAGGAATGCTACCGGATGATGAGCGGATACAGCGGCGGAGTCAGCAGCGAAAAGCTGTGCGGCGCCATCCTGGGCGGCGTGGCCGCCGTCAGCGCCCTGATCAACCAGGGAGATGAGGAGAGTTTTGAAGCCAGCAAGGAGGCTTCGGCGGAGTTCCTCGCGGCCTGTGAGGAAGCGTTCGGCACTTCCTGCTGCCACGAGATTAAAGAGGTTTGGAGAAACGAGGAGGAACGCTGCTTTGGGGCCGTGGAAAAAATGGCCGGTCATTTAGAGGCGGTTTTGAGGAAATATGAGCGGTAGGAGATATAGCGGGGGCGAAGGGAGCGAAAGATGAAAATAGTGATTGTCGGCGGTGTGGCCGGAGGGGCCAGCGCCGCAGCAAGAATCCGGCGGCTTGATGAGTTCGCGGAAATTCTGCTCTTTGAGAGAGGGGAGGAAGTATCCTATGCCAACTGCGGACTTCCCTATGTGATCGGAGGCGTGATTACGGAGGAAGAAGAACTGTTTCTTCAGACGCCGGATTCCTTTTGGACACGGTTTCGGGTCCAAGTGCGGGTGCATTCGGAAGTAACCGAGATTGACCGGAAGAAAAAACGGGTCCGGGTGAGAAACCTGGCTACGGGCCAAGACTATGAGGAGACCTATGATAAGCTGGTGCTCTCGCCGGGGGCCGAAGCTTTTCTTCCGCCGGTGGAAGGAATCGGCCTGCCGGGCGTGCTGACCCTCCGGAGCGTGGCGGACCTGCGCCGGATCCGCCGGATGCTGAAAGAGAAGAAGGGAAGCCGGGTTCTCGTGGTGGGCGGCGGTTTTATCGGGCTGGAGGCGGCGGAAAACCTGAAATTGGCCGGGATGGATGTGACGGTTTTGGAAGGGGCAAGCCAGATTTTTCCTCCCTTTGACGAAGAGATGGCTGGAATTCTCAAAAAGGAGATGAATGAGAATGGAATCCCTGTGATCCTGGATGCTCCGGTCAAACGGATCAAAGAAGGGGAGTCCGATTATGAGGTAGTATACGGCTCCGGCCAGGAAATCCGCTGCGACTGGATTTTGATGGCCGCCGGCGTTAGGCCGGAAAGCCGTCTGGCCCGCGAGGCGGGGCTTGAAGGGAACGGCCGGGGCGGAATTGTAGTGGATTCCTACCTGCGCACCAGCGACAAAGAGATCTACGCGGTCGGAGATGCCATTGAAGTGAAAAATCAGATCACTGGGCAAGCGAGTATGCTCCCTCTGGCAGGTCCGGCCAACCGGCAGGGAAGGATCGCCGGAGCCAATGCGGCAGGGGCGGAGCCGGAGGAGTTTTCCGGCGTGATCGGAACCTCCGTGGCAAAGATATTCGGCTTGACGGCGGCCTGCACGGGCCTGAACGAAAGAACATTGAAAAAAGAGGGAATTCCCTATCAAAAGGTCTATCTCTCCCCGCTTTCCCATGCCGGGTATTATCCGGGAGGAGAGCCGGTCACGATGAAGCTTCTGTTTTCCCCGGCCGGCCGGGTGCTTGGCTGTCAGTGCGCCGGGCGGGAAGGCGTGGACAAGCGCATCGATGTGATCGCAGCAATTATAAAAAAGGAGGGAACCGTGTCGGACCTTGCCAATCTGGAACTTTGCTATGCGCCGCCCTACTCTTCCGCGAAAGATCCGGTCAACTATGCCGGTTTTCTGGCGGAGAACGTAATTTCCGGCCGGTCCCCCATCCGGCATTGGGAAGAGCTGCGGGAGGAAACCGAAGAATCCCGGATTCTCCTTGACGTACGGACCAGGGAAGAGTACGAGGAAGGGCATCTGGGCGGAAGCATCCATATTCCTTTGGATGAACTGCGGGAACGGATCCAGGAAATTCCGGAAGAAAAAGAAATCTGGATCTATTGTCAGGTTGGCCTGCGGGGGTATCTGGCCCAGCGGATTTTGATGCAGAGAAGGAAACAAAAGGTGTTTAATATTTCCGGCGGTTACCGGCTGCTGCAGGTGACCGGGCGGGAAGAAGTTTAGGGAAGGCAGCGACTTAAAATCAAGAGGAGGAATCAGATGAAGAACAAAAGAATCGGTAAGAAGTTGATGGCATTGGCACTGTCGGCGGCACTGATGCTGACCGGCTGCGTTTCCTGCGGCTCGTCCCAGGGACAGGGGACTTCCCAGGCAAACATGGATCCTACGGACGCCGCACCGGCTGCGAAGACAAAAGCCGGCGATCAGGCAGCTTCTTCGGGGACCGGGGAGAGCGCCCCGATTTCTCCGGTGTTTGCCGACGGTCCGGAAGAACATCTCACTTTAGTCCACGGAAACAATATCGGCACGCCTAACGATAAATGGAGCAATTATTTCAAAGAACTGGTGGAAGAACGGTCCGGTGGAAAAATCACCGTGGACATCTATCCCAGCAACGAGATGGGAACCGAACGGGAGCTGACCGAGGGGGTTCAGGTGGGTACCTATGATATTCAGGTCACCGGCCTGGTATCCACCTTATCCTTTATCCCCGCCCTGGCCACCTTGATGATTCCCTATCTGTTCAATGGAATGACGGCCGAACAGATTGACCAGGCGCTCAACGAGAGCGAGTACCACGAGAAGATGCAGGCGGCTTACGGCGACAGCCAGTTTCATCTGCTGGGCGGTCTGATGCAGGCGAGCACCTACCGGAATGTTACGTCGAACAAAGAAATTCGAACAATCGACGACTTGAAAGGGCTGAAAATCCGGATTGTGGAAAACGCATACTGCCTGAAATTCTGGAATTCTGTCGGCGCATCTCCGACGTCGGTCACCTGGGCGGAAACCTATCTGGCGCTTCAGCAGGGAGTGGTGGAAGCGCAGGAAAACCCGTTTGACAATATCTACCTGGGAAATATTTTTGAGGTTCAGAAATACCTGGTGATCAGTGAGCACCTATTAAATGTCAATCACATGATTATGAACCAGGAACGCTTTAAGTCCCTGCCGGACGGCTACCGGGAAGTCATCGAGGAGTGCGCCTCGGAAGCCAGAATCCGGGCGGCAGGGGACATGGCGGACGAGATCGAAGGATACCACCAATTACTTCTGGAAAAGGGCATGACCGAGATCAAACTGGACGAGGCGGTGGTGGAGGCCCTCAAAGAAAAGAGCGGGGAAGTCCGTGAGATGGTGAAAAGCGAGCTGGGAGAAGAACTGTACAACAGTCTGATCACAGCGGTTGAGCAGGCGAAACAGTAAGTTGCCGCGGATGATGGGGCAATAGTTTAGAAAACGGAGGCCGAGATATGAAAATTTTGCGTTGGCTGGACCGCAATCTGGAGATTCTGATCTGCGGGAGCCTGCTGGCTTTGCTGTCCGCCGCCATGATGCTGCAGGTTGTGATGCGCTATGGATTCAACGCGGCTTTGTCCTGGCCGGAGGAGTTCAGCCGGTACTGCTATATCTGGATTACTTTCTTTTCCATCAGTCTGACCATCCGGTCGGGATCCTATTTCCGTGTCACGGCGGTGGTGGATCTTTTGCCGGAAAAGGGACGCCAGGCGGCGGAGGTTTTCGCCCATCTGGTCAATCTGGCTTTTTTCGGCGCCTGCGCCGCCGTCTCGATTGGGATTTTTGATTCTGTTTACCACAGCACGCAGTCTTCCCCGGCTTTGCGGATTCCCATCTACATTGTGTATATTGCGCTTCCCTGCGGGATGTTTTTCAGCTTGGCCCGAAGCGTTCAGATGGTGATTTTAAGCGTGCGCGCTCTGGCAAAGCGAAAGCCTGACGAGAGCGCAGCAAAGGAAAGGAGGGCGTAAAGATGGATGTCAGTCTGGTTGCATGGATCTTCCTGGTGTTTGTCATCTGCCTGCTGTGCGGAATCCCGGTCGTCATCGCGATGGCCGCGGGAGCGCTGCTCCCCAGCCTTCTGGGGATGGCGGGGGCGACCACCTTTTCGGCATTGGTGCGCAGCATATTTGGAAGCGCGGAAAATACGACGCTGATCGCCATTCCTTTATTTATTCTGGCTGGGAACATCATGAGCGAAGGCCAGATCGCAAAAAAGCTGTATGATATATTCGCCTATTTTGTCGGGAATAAAACAGGAGGCCTGCCCTGCGCGGCCGTGATGACCTGCCTGTTTTACGGGGCGATATCCGGCTCTGCGCCCGCAACCGCGGCCGCGGTCGGCGGCATGACTTTTCCCTTGCTGGTGAAGCTAGGGTATGAGAAAACCTTTGTGGCGGCGCTGATTGCGACGGCTGGGGGCTTGGGAGTGATCATCCCTCCCAGCATTCCGTTTGTCCTGTACTCGTCCACCACAGGTGTGTCCTTGGGAGATATGTTCATCGCCGGATTTTTGCCGGGATTTCTGATGGGCGCATTGCTGATGGTCTATTGCGTGGTCTACTGCAAACGCAGCCGGTGTGAGAACAAAGAGCTGCTCGCGGAAAATTATCAAAGACTGCACAAAAGTGGATTTGGGCGGGTTCTGCTGGATGGGATTTGGGCCTTGCTCTCGCCGGTCATTGTGCTGGGCGGCATTTATACCGGGATTTTTACTCCCACGGAAGCGGCCTGCGCGTCGGTCTTTTATTCCCTGATCGTATCGATTTTTGTCTACCGTTCGATCCGGATCCGGGATCTGCCGAAGCTGTTTGCCGTCTCCGTCCGGGGACTCGCGCCGATCTGCCTGATCTTGCCTTTGGCCACGGCTTTCGGCCGGGTACTCGTGATGCTGAAAGCGCCGGCAAGGCTCAGCGAATTTATTGCATCTTCTTTCCACAGCACGGCATTGGTGCTGCTGGTGGTCCTGATTGTATTTTTTATCCTGGGAATGTTTATCGATACGGCACCTGCCATTGTGGTGATGGCTCCCATCCTGCTGCCGACGATGAAAAGCCTTGGGGTCAATCTGGTGCAATTCGGCATTATTATGACGGTATGCCTTGCGATCGGATGTGTAACGCCGCCGTTCGGCGTCAACCTGTTTGTCACAAGCAGTCTGTCAAAGATCCCGCCGATGACCATCGGGAGAAAGGCGTTTGTGATGATCGGGGTGTTTACCCTCGCTCTTTTGCTGATTACCTATATTCCGGGCATCAGTACGATGTTTCTTTGAGGAAGACGGATCGGTTCATTGGCGGAATGCCGCTGTAAGATAGGAGGAAAAAGAAATGGAAAAAATATTGATGCTCCACGGTCTCAACCACGATCAGATGGGAAAGGGAGAAGGCTCTGTCCATGGCGCTGTCACGATGGATGATCTGGATCAACTGGTCGAAAAGACCGCCGCCGCCTTGGGAGTCGAGGTGGACTCTTATCAGAACAATGAGGAAACGGAGGTCATCCGCAGGATCGAGACTGCGGAAGCAGAACATTATGCAGGCATCCTCTTTAATCCGGCGGATTGGATGGACACCGGATCCGGGATTGCCGAGGCGCTGGCAAAACTGATGATTCCAGTGATGGAGATCCATATTTCCAATGTGGACAAACGAGCCGACCGCACCAATGTGATTGCTCCGTCCGTCACCGGGCTGCTGACCGGGTTCGGGGTAAAGGTGTATTCTTATGGGCTGAGAATACTGGTGGCGGAGATCCGGAAGGAATAGGCGGAGTCACTTTAAATGAGGGACAGAATGGTCCGCAAATCATTGGCATTGATCTGACCTTCCATGGAGGTGGTGATTCCGCTGGCATAGGTCAATACAGAGCCGAAGAAGGAGGGCAGGATCCGGCTGACATTTCCCAGAGGGCCCATGGCCACGACGATGCGGGGGCGGACGCCGGACCGGTCCTCCCTCTCCACCATCCCGGACCAGAGGCTCAGCAAATCCCGCTTGGTCTTCGCCGTCACGGCGATCTTGGAGAGGTCTGCGCCGTAGCTTTCACATCGGGACAGCGCGTCAAGGATTTCCCACTGGTCCGGTGTCTTTTCATAATCATAATAGGAAAGAATCGTCTTGACCCCGCGTTTTTTTGCCTCGGCGATCAGCGGGCCGAAGAGCTCCTCCCCGAAGGCAAGCTCCACCTCGATCAAATCCATACAGCCGCTCTCTAAGGCCAGACGGCAGGCAGTGGCCTGTTCTTTTGCGGAAAGCAGGCGGGTCCCGCCGGATGCAGCGCCTCTCACAGAAAAGATAACCGGCTTTTGTTTGGCAGAACGGCGCAGCTTTTCCATGGTCTTTTGCATTTCCTCTTTTACGGGAAAATGCTCATAGGTGTCGGCTCTCCATTCAAATAAATCGGTCCCCAGCTCAGAGAGGATTTTGACTTCCTCCACAATGGCTTCCCTGGTCACCCCCATAATCGCGTTGCAGATTTTCGGGTCATCGGTGTTTAGTCTTACGTTCCGCACGATCACATCGTTCATTTGTCTCTCCTTGTGACGGTTCGCCTGTGTCTTCGTTATCGGATTTGATTTTCTTTGAGGGTTTCGGTGATCTGCCTGGCGGCCGCCACGGTTTCTCTGATCTTTCCGGTCATATCCCGATTGATCAATCGGAAGGCCGGTCCGGAAAGGGAGAGGGCGGCAACCATTTTTCCGGACCGGTTAAAAATCGGAGCCGAAATGGCGATAATTCCGGATTCATTGCTGTCGGTGCTGAGAGCATATCCGTCGGAGCGGATCTCGTCGAGAGAACCGGCGTCGATTTCTAAATCGGGAGCCAGCTGGTCTCTCTGCTTGGGGCTCATGTGAGCGAGAAAAAGCCGCCCGGTGGCGCTGAGGTTCAGACGCCGCCGGTCTCCGATATGGATGACCTGGCGGACGTCCTGGGTGGATTCGTAGAGCTCCATGCAGAGCAAAAATTTTCCGTCCAGAACAAAGAGGCGGACGTTTTCGTTGTAGGCTTGATACAGTTCTTCCATGATTGGTTTAGCCGCTTTTTTGATTCCTTCGTTCTTGGAATCGACGCGGTGGATAAAGCTTTGGAAGGTTCCCCCCAGGGAATATCGTTTGGTGTCCAAATCCCGGCTGACATATCCTCTTTTTTGGAGAGAATTGATAATGCGGAGTACGGTGGCGGAGGAGAGGCTGGTTTTTTTTGCAATTTCATTGAGAGAAAGCTCGTCCTCTTCCAAAAAACATTCTAAAATATCCATCGCTCGTTCTACCGAGCGGGTGTGCAACTCGTTTTCTCCCATGAAATCCTCCGCGTATATGGCTCTGAAACAACGGTTTCGTCTTACTGCGTTTCATTATGAATCATAGCACGCCGCCGCCGGATGCGTCAATATGAGAATGGCGCGGGGCGGCTCATTTCCGGCGCCATTCTCATAGATCGGGATTCTATATCATAAAATCGGGACACATAATTCGCAGGAATGATGATCCACCAGCTTTTTGGCATAGCGTTCGATCATGGGCCTTGATGTGTCCTGCAAAACGTTGCTTTTTTCCAGCTCAATGGAGTAGGTTTCCCAAGCCTTTTGTACGGCTTGCGCGGTATGCTCGATTTGGAATACCATATATTTCCCTCCTTCGAGTTGTCTGAGTTTCACGTCGCCATAACCGATTTCTGTTCCGGCAGGGGCTGTGATACAGACATCGTACCGGCAGTTTTGGGGTTCTGTTCTATTGGGATTGTCTAAGGGGATGGCCAGAATAGCCGTATGGTCATCATATAAATTGTGTGTATTTAACCAGTCTTTGAATTTCTCCATGAGAACATAATTCTCTTTGCCATATGCTCCGGTTCTCCTCATGTACAGAATCGTGGATGTGTGAAAAATCTCTCTCTCTTTATTCGTAAAAAAATCCATGTTGTAACTCCCATTCATTTTAGTACACCGGTGTCTATAGGAAGCATAAGTTGAATTAAAATAATTTTCAACTAAAATTTTAAAATTTATGTCGGAAAAACCGCTCAAAAAAATCTTTCTTTCCTGTAGCGCAATGAAATATCTTCCGTTATAATAGAGCATGGAAATAGGAGACATGAGGGCTTTGGCCGGATGATGGAGGAATGGAAATGAAGCATACATATTTTTATCGGACGATGGGTTGGAAAGCTTCCGGAGTATACTACGATGAAGAGGGAAATCCGTTTGCCCTGGCCGGAGAGGTTCAGGCGATTCACCGGGATGAAAAATGGTCCCTGCAAGGACTGATGGAAGTTCTGTCGGATCCGCCGGTCCGCTATACCAATGTCTATACGATTTTTCCTGCGGAGCAGGCGGCTACCTTGAAATGGGAATCCTCAAATCCGGCACTGGGGACGCTCCGGGGGACTTTTGAAATCGTCGGGGACAGCATCCTTTCCACTTACCGCTCCGATGACGGCGTCTATTCGGGGGCCGAAACATTGATTCAGATTGACGAGAAGACCTATTATAATGTGGGAGTTTCTTTTAAGAATGGGGTGAAAATGTCTTCCTGGAGCGCGGACTTGACGGCGCGGGAAGGCGAGTGACTTGAAGCGCCCTGGATTTTGTGATATAACAAAAGGGCAAAGATAAAAACACATCGTACCCGCTCGTTCGGGTATGGCGCCTGGCGAAAGCCAGTGCGGATCCGGTTGGTAGTCCGGACGGGAGCCGGTTTTCCCAGACCGGCTTTTCAGTAACCCTCCTCCTTGGTCGTCCGTTCTTTGCGCATCAAAGCATAAGGAGGACTTTGTTATGGGCAAAGAATCAGTGGCGCTTACCGTGTTTTTTGAAGATCCGTTCTGGGTGGGCGTGTGGGAACGCACCAGGGACGGAAGGCTGACCGTCTGTAAAATGACCTTTGGCCCGGAGCCAAAGGAGTATGAAGTCTGGGAAGCAGTTCTAAAAAACTATGATACGCTGCGGTTTGGTCCGCCTGTCCTGGCCGGGGACAGAAGCGCCTGCTCGAATCCGGGGCGGCTTCGGAAAGCTGCGCGCCATGAGGTGCAGGGCAGCGGAGTCGGAACCCGTTCCCAGCAGGCTTTAAAGCTTTTGCAGGAGCAGGGAAAGCAGACGCGGAACGCGCTTCGCCGGGAAAAGCGGGAGGAAGAGCGGGAGCGAAAGCGAGAGCTGCAAATGCAAAAGAAAAAAGAAAAGCACAGAGGCCATTAGAGGATATCTGCGCTGCGCCGGTTTTATTTGAAAACGGCGGAAATGAAAAAGAGGTGGGGTTCCACCTCTTTTTCTATTAATACTATACCACAAAATCCAAGATTTTTAAAGACTGGTAATTAAAATAAGGAAAGCTTATAATAGGCGGACAACGAAAGGAGGCTTTATGGATCATCAAACGCTTGCATTGCTGCCGCTGGCGAGACGCCGGCAAGAGGTGAGCGCTTTACTCACTTGCAACGAGAAAACCGCGTCCTATGGCCTGACGCTGTCCGGGGAGGAAGTGCTGGAGCTTGTGGAGTGCCGGGACCGGAGCCTGCGAGAGCGAAAGCGGGTGGAGTTCGGGGAGGGAATCTTGAACCTGCTGATCGAGACTTTTTGCGATTCTCCTTATCTCAACGGGGAAAACTATTTGGACACGCTGAAGCGGCTGCAGGATATTTTCTACGAATATAAAAATGATTCCGCAGATCTTCTCACGGATGACGAGCTTTTAACCTTTCTACGGGAACAGTTCGACTCAGTCTGCGGAGGCGATATGGATTATTTGGAACAGACCTGCGCCGAGCGGTTTGCGCGGGCGATCAGGAAGGGGTACCGGGGCTATCAGCAGACCGGAGGCAGGAAAGAATACAGTAAGTGGGACGAAGAGACGCGATGGGACGGGGAACTGTATTGGGAAGCCCTGAAAAATTTGTTTTAAGAAAGCCGGCCGGGAGGAGCGAAGATGGATTACAGTTTGGAAGAACTTCTGCCGATTGTGGCAAGGTTATCGGAACGCTATACGAGGAAAGAAAGCAGTTCGGTGACGTATGAGACTGCGGAGATGTTGATGGAGGCGGTTCTTACCTGCGTCAGGGAAGGGATGGAAAACGGGGAGCGGGCTGTAGCCGGGGGAGAAAAACCGAAAGCGGAACAGATTTACCAGCGGGGACGGGAGCGAATCGAAGAAAAGGCCCAGAAGGCAAAGAGAATCTATGAAGAGCTCATGACCGGCTGGGAGGATTATGGCTGCCTCAATTACCGGGACACGGTCCGAACCGGGATGATGGAGTTTTTCGCCCGGTACGATGCGCAGTTTCAGCCGCAAAACCATCTGCTGACGTTGGATTATCCGCTGCTTTGCCCTCTGCCGAAGCAGTGCGGAGCAGATTTGATTTTAGGATATCTAAAGCGGGTCCGGATCGAAAAAGCCTTTTTGGACTGCTTTCGCCGGGAACCGGTGATCCGCCTCATGGATCGGGTTTCCCCGGACGGGCGGAAGAATTACATGGGAAACCTCTGCGAGCCGGTATTGTTAGCTGCATGCGGGTGCATGATAGCGGATCAGCCGGTGGGAGAGCTAATGTTAAATTCCAGGGATCTGGCTGAAATCCGGGAAACATTTTCAGGCGCCGGCCGGCCGGAAGCCGAGGCAAAGATCCGGTGGATCCTGCGACGGATCGGAGAACAGGTGCCATGCGCAGGGACGGCTGGCTATTTGGAACAGGCAGCCCCCGGATTTGCCACGCGGATTTTCAATGGAATTCAGTCGGACTGCCTGGCCGCCGTGTTCTTTATGCAGGAATTTCCGATGGCCTGACGGAATCGAAACGTGAAGGAAAGCCGGACGGACGATGGGGCAGAATTTTCGTCACCTAGATTCCCAACTGAATAAGAAAGCAAAGCCAGAGATCAGTTCAATCAGTAAACGATCCCTGGTTTTTCTTTCTTTTCCGGTTATAAAGTGATTAAATATGGAAAAAGTATTTAGAAGTATCCTTTTTGTATGCCTGCCACAAAAAAAGATTACGAATTTGTAGTATGGCAATATGGAAAAGGGAAAAAACTATCGATAAAATGAAGTTGGATCTGTGAGAAAAGGAAAGAAAGGCCGGAAGAGGAAAAACATACCGCCTATGGGGCGGCATCCCAGGAAAGACAGGAGGAACCAAAATGGGCAAGGACAGAATCTACAATTTTTCAGCAGGCCCGGCGGTATTGCCGGAAGAGGTGCTGAGAGAAGCAGCGGACGAGATGTTGAATTACCGCGGATGCGGGATGTCTGTAATGGAAATGAGCCACCGGTCTGCGGTCTTTCAGGGAATCCTAGATGAAGCGGAAGCGGATCTGCGGGAACTGATGGGAATTCCGGATCATTATAAGGTCCTGTTTTTGCAGGGCGGCGCATCCCAGCAGTTTGCCATGATTCCGATGAATCTGATGAAAAACCGTGTGGCCGATTATATCGTCACCGGCCAGTGGTCGAAGAAGGCTTACCAGGAAGCGGCGAAGTACGGGAAGGCCAATAAAATTGCCAGCTCGGAGGATAAAACTTATTCCTATATTCCGGACCTCTCGGATCTTCCAATCAGCCCAGATGCGGATTACGTGTATATCTGCGAAAATAATACGATTTATGGGACAAAATATAAAAAGCTTCCCGACACAAAAGGAAAAATCCTGGTGTCGGATGTCTCGTCCTGCTTTTTATCGGAACCGGTGGATGTAGAGCAATACGGCCTGATTTACGGCGGCGTCCAGAAAAATATCGGACCGGCCGGCATGGTGATTGTGATTATCCGGGAAGATCTGATCTCGGAAGAGGTCCTGCCTGGCACGCCGACCATGCTGACCTATAAAACCCATGCGGACGCGGGCTCCCTGTACAATACGCCCAACTGCTATGGGATCTATATCTGCGGAAAGGTATTCCAGTGGCTGAAACGCCGGGGCGGCCTGGCCGTGATGAAAGAATACAATGAGAAAAAGGCCAAGGTTCTCTACGACTATCTGGATGAGAGCCGCCTGTTTTCCGGAACCGTGGTCCCGGAGGACCGTTCACTGATGAACGTGCCGTTTGTGACTGGAGACAAGGACTTGGATGCCGAATTCGTCAAAGAGGCGAAGGCGGCGGGTTTTGAGAATCTGAAAGGCCACCGGACCGTCGGCGGTATGCGCGCCAGCATCTACAATGCCATGCCGTTGGAAGGCGTGGAAGCTTTGGTCGCATTCATGAAAGATTTTGAACAAAAGCATTGAGGAGGGACGGCGATGGTTCGTATTTTAGTGACGGATGGAATAGCAAAAAGCGCGGTGGAAAAATTGGAAGCAGCCGGCTTTGAAGTTGTGATGGAATTTTGTGAACCAGAGGTTTTGGAGCAGAAAGTCCGGGAATTTGACGCCTTAATCGTCCGCTCAGCCACCAAGGTTCGAAAACCCGCGCTGGATGCGGCAGCAGAGGCAGGAAGGCTGAAACTGATCATCCGCGGCGGCGTCGGCTTAGATAATATTGATGTGGCCTATGCAAAGGAAAAAGGAATCGAGGTCAAAAATACGCCGAATGCCAGCAGTATTTCCGTGGCGGAGATGGCGATCGGCCATATTTTCTCCGTGGCGAGAAATCTGGCCTTTGCCAATGTGACGATGCGCCAGGGCGCCTGGGAAAAGAAAGCCTGCGCCGGGGTGGAACTCTTCGGCAAGACCTTGGGCTTGATCGGCTTAGGAAGGATCGGGGCGGAGACGGCGAAACGGGCCAAGGCATTGGGGATGGACGTGATCTACACCACCCGCAGCGGCCCGAAGGCCGGAGCCGGGGAGTACCGTTTTGTTTCCCTGGATGAGCTGTTGGCGCGGTCCGATTTTATTTCCCTGCATCTTCCCGCCGCAAAGGACGCCGATCCTCTGATCAACCGGGAAACGATTGCGAAAATGAAGGATGGGGTCTGTATCATCAATACGGCCCGCGGCGTGCTGGTGGATGAGGACGCGCTCCTTGAGGCCTTGAATTCAGGCAAGGTTTCCGGCGCCGGACTGGACGTTTACCGGGAAGAACCGACAAGGAATGAAGCGCTCTGCGCCCACCCGAAAGTTTCCGTTACTCCCCACGTAGGAGCGTCCACGATGGAGGCCCAGGAACATATCGGAGAAGAGATCGTGGAGCATATCCGGAAACAATTTTCTGCTTAAGAAATGGAAAACGCTGCCTCTCTTGGGGACGGCTTGGTTTAAATGAAATTTAGGAGGAAAATCAATGGCAGTATTTCGCCCTTTCGCCGCGCTGCGGCCGACAAAAGAGCTGGCCGCCAAGGTAGCGGCCTTGCCTTACGATGTGATGAACAGCGAGGAAGCCCGGCAGATGGTGGCCGGGAACCCTTACTCGTTCCTGCATGTCGATAAAGCGGAAATCGATCTGGACCCATCCGTCAGTCCTTATGCGGATGCGGTTTATGAAAAGGCGGCGTCCAACCTGGAGGAGATGGTAAGGGACGGGGTCTATGAGAAAGATGAGACGAATTGCTACTATATCTACCGGCAGATTATGGGCGGCCACTCCCAGGCAGGAATCGTCGGCTGCGCTTCCATCGATGATTATCTGGAAAACCGGATTAAAAAACATGAGCTGACCAGGGCGGAGAAAGAGGAAGACCGGATCCGCCATGTCGATACCTGCAACGCCAACACCGGCCCGATCTTTTTGACCTACCGTTCGTCGGCTGCCCTGAAAGAGCGGATGCAGGAGTGGATGAAACATCAGGAACCGGAATACGATTTTGTGGCGGAGGACGGCGTGCGTCATACCGTCTGGGTCATCGCGTGCCAGGATACGGTGGAAGAACTGCAAGAGGCGTTTCGCTCCGTCCCGGAATTTTATATTGCCGACGGCCATCACCGGGCGGCATCTGCGGTCAAGGTCGGCCTGCGCCGCCGGGAGCAAAAGCCGGATTATGACGGCGCGGAGGAGTTCAATTATTTCCTTGCGGTGGCCTTCCCCAGTGAAGAGCTCCATATTTTGGACTATAACCGCGTGGTCCGTGATTTGAATGGGCTGACGCCGGAGGCTTTTTTACGGCGCGTGGAAGATAAATTCGAAGTATCCCCGTATCCGGGAAAGCAATGCCGTCCGGAAAAGCGCCATACCTTTGGCATGTATCTCGGCGGAGCCTGGTATCTGCTTACGGCAAAACAGGGTAGTTTTGATGAGAAAGATCCCGTCAAGTGCCTGGACGTATCGATCCTTCAGGAGAATCTGCTGACGCCGGTTCTCGGCATCGGTGATCCCAGGAAAGATCAGCGGATTGATTTCATCGGCGGAATCCGCGGCGTCTCCGAACTGGAACGCTTGGTGGACGGCGGGATGGCGGTGGCTTTCAGTATGTATCCGACCGGAATGGATGAGCTGATGGATATTGCAGATTCCGGAAACATCATGCCTCCGAAATCCACCTGGTTCGAGCCGAAGCTGCGCAGCGGTTTGTTTTTACATGAACTAGGGGAATAAAAGGCCTGCGTCCCCATTCATTTGCCTGTTTCCGTGCTCCGGCCAGCCTGCAACCAGGGATGGCCGAAGACATCCTCCCATAAGCCTGCTTTGCCGCTCGAAACGAGAAGACAAAGCAGACTTTATTTTATTCAGCCTAAAAGCTGGATTGATTGAGAAAAATAAGAAACAATTGAAAAAAGTAAAGATTTAAAGGCGGAAAAAGGTGGCTTTATTGGTTAGAAACAAAAATAGTTTTTGAATTTGTATCTGAGCCACATTGATAGATAACAGCATGATCGTTTAATATGTTGGTATGGAAAGAAAATAACGTGATTGAAAAGAAGAAAACAGAAATATCCTTGGGGCAAAAAGAATAATAGAAGAATGCCCGGGAAGAAACTGGTTTCTTTTTTATAAAAGAAAAAAAGGAGGGCAAAAGTATTGAAAAAGGGATTAAGCGTAATCTTAAGTTTTGCCATGGTAGCGACTCTGCTTTCGGGCTGCGGCAATTCTTCGTCGGGAGGCGGCACAACCACCCAGGCGGCAGGCGGTTCTGGTACGGAAGTGACCGCAGCGGCGGGCGGCGGTTCTGAGGCAGCGGGCGGCGTCATCACGATGGGTGTTTCCGGTACCCCGGATCTGGATCCGGCTATTGCGACGACGGGATCCAGCTGCATTGCAATGGCCAATATGTATGACACGCTGGTTTATCCGGGCAAGGACGGGGTGGAGCCCCGCGTGGCGGAATCCTGGGAAAACAGCGAAGATGGTCTGACTTATACGTTCCACCTGAAAAAGGGGATTCAGTTCCACGACGGAAGCGAGCTGACAGCCTCGGATGTCGTGTTCTCCATGAACCGTCTTCTGGCGATCGGCGAAGGTTACGCCTATCTGTTTACGGATTCGGTAGAATCGGCGGAAGCTACGGACGACTACACCGTGGTGTTCCACCTGAAAAAAACGTTCGGACCGTTTGTCAGCGCCCTGGTACGTCTTCTGATCGTGAATGAAGACCTGGTCATGGCCAATAAACAGGATGGCCCTTACGGCGAATTCGGCGATTACGGGAAAGCCTGGCTGGTGACCAATGACGCCGGATCCGGCGCTTACATGGCGAAAGAGCTGGTACAGCAGGATTACTTCCTGGCGGAGAAATTTGATGATTGGTTTGTCGGCTGGAACAATCAGTATGCCCCTGCCGGTTTCAAGATGATGGCAATCACCGAAGCTTCCACGGTCCGCACCATGGTGGCCAACAAAGAACTGGATATCACGGATCAGTGGCAGAGCGCAGAGACTCTGGCGGCTCTGGAAAAGATGGATGGGGTTTCCATCGGAGAGTATTCCACTTATCTGGAGTACAACATGTATTACAACACGCAGATCGAGCCCATGGACGACATCAACTTCCGCCGGGCCATCAGCTGCCTGATCGACTATGACACCATCTGCGAATCGGTCTTCATCCATTCCGTGAAGGCAACCGGACCGGTACCAGCAACGGTGCAGGGCCATGTGGACACCGCCGTATTCGAATACAACCTGGACAAGGCGAAAGAATATCTGGCGGCCTCCAAGTATGCGAACAACTATGGCGATTACACCGTTGAAATCCTTTGTAATTCCGACGTGGCGGATCTGGAGAAAATTGCTCTGATGATCCAGTCGGCAGCTTCTCAGATCGGCCTGAACATTGAAATTTCCAAGGCACCCTGGGTTTCGATCATCGACCGGATGGGCTCCGTGGAAACCACGCCTCACATGATCGCAATCAACTCTGGTCTCAGCTATGACGAGGCCGGCGCTTATCTGGAGTCCCGTTATCATTCCAAGACCATGGGCACCTGGGAACAAGGCGAATGGCTTGGCGACACGAAGCTGGACGGCATGATCGAAGATGCCCTGGCGACCGTAGACAAGACCGAGCGTTTTGCGAAATACGGCGAAATCCAGAATTACATTGTCGATGAGCTCTGCCCGACCGGTTATCTTTGCGAGATGACGGAGCGAATCGCTTACCAGAGCAGCTATATCACCTGGCCCGCCCTGGAGAATGTAGCGGAAGGCGAGATCGCCAGCGCTCTGTATGGATACCTACATCAGTTTGCAGACATTGAATACCATACCGAGAAGAAGTAACGATGCCGGCTTCCTGAAAGGAATGAGTACATAGAAAATTGGATTCAATTTTCCTGTGTCAAAAAAGTGGCGGGAGGAAACCTTCCGCCACTTTGCTAAAAAAGACGTTTTCAGGACTGATTTTCAGGAGGTTGAAAGCAAAGGAGGGCTTAAGAAAGAATGGGAAAGTTTATCGGTAAGAGGCTTTTGCTTGGAATCTTGGTTCTGCTCGGAACTTCGATTTTGATTTTTACCATCGCCCGGATCGTACCCGGCGATGTGGCGACGATTGCCCTGGGCAGCCGGGCGACCGACGCGGCAAAAGAGGCTCTCAGAGAAGAGCTGTACCTGAATGACGCGCTGCCGGTCCAGTATCTGAAATGGCTGGGCGACGTGCTCCATGGAAATTTTGGAAATTCCTTTATCACCAAACGTCCGGTAATGATGGATGTCAAGCAGTTCCTCCCCGCAACGGTGGAATTGGCATTGGTGGCCGGCGTATTTATGTTCATTGGAACCTTCGGCCTTGGTATCTTGGCGGCTAAACACAAAAATACCTGGGTGGACGGACTGATTCGGATCCTTTCTTACATTGGAATCGCGATACCGGCTTTCGTGGTCGGAATCTTACTGCTGCTGTTGTTGGGCTATGCCTTTCCGGTGCTGCCGGTGTTAGGGCGCCTCAGCTCTGATTTGACGCCTCCGACTGCGATCACCGGACTTTACATATTGGACGGACTGCTGACCGGGAATTTTCATGTGGCCTGGGATGCGTTTTTGCATCTGCTGCTTCCTGCTTTTGCCCTGGCCCTCGGCCCGATCGTGCAGGACGCCCGCGTGCTCCGCTCCTCCATGGTGGATAATTCGGGGAGAGAGTACATGGCGGTTTCCACCGGGTACGGGCTTCCTCCCGGACTGCTGACACGGAAATATCTTTTGAAGCCGTCGGCGACTTCGGCGGTTACGATGATGGGCATGGACTTTTCCGCTCTGCTGGGGCAGGCGTTCCTGGTGGAAAAGATCTTTAACTGGCCGGGCATTTCCCGTTACGGCATCAATGCAATGCTGAACAAAGATCTGAATGCAATCTGCGCGGTGGTTCTGATCATCGGCCTGACGTATTTCCTGGTAAACCTGGTTGTCGATTTGATCATCGCCGGGCTGGACCCCAGAATGCGGATAGGAGGGAAATAATATGAGTGGAGATGTGAATATGACCGCAGCAAAGAAGAAAGGGCTTCTGTCTCCTTCTGCAAAAGAGAACCTGCGGATTTACTGGTATAAATTTACGAGAAACCGCTTATCGGTGTTTGGCCTGATCCTGGTATGTCTCTCCCTGCTCTTTGCCATCTTTGCCAAGCAGATCGTGCCCTACCCGGAGCATATCGGGACCTTCGTGGACTACGCCAATGCCAGTCAGGCCCCCAGCGGCTCTTACTGGTTCGGCACGGATCAGATGGGGCGCGATGTATTTTCCCGTGTGATTTACTGTTTCCGCGGGGCTTTGCTGATGAGCGTGGTGGTGCTTGCCATCGCCGTACCGGTCGGAACCCTGCTGGGATTGATCGCCGGTTATTACCATGGCACGAAAATCGACACTGTGATCATGCGTATCACGGACGTGTTCCTCTCTGTGCCGGCTTTGATCCTGGCTCTTTGTATCGCCTCAATTCTGAAACCGAACATGATGAACTCCATGCTGGCCGTCACCATCATGTGGTGGCCCTGGTATACCCGTCTCGTCTATGGGCAGGCCTCCTCGATCTCCGGCGAATACTTCGTCAAGAACGCGGAGCTGGTCGGGGCCTCCAAGATGCACATCATGCTGAAAGAGATCCTTCCCAACTGCCTGTCCCCGATCTTCACCAAGATGGCTCTGGACGTGGGCTGGGTGATCCTGATGGGCGCGTCCTTAAGCTTCGTCGGCCTGGGTGAGCAGCCTCCGACGCCGGCTTTCGGCCAGATGATTTCCGACGGCGCCAGCTATATGCCGGATATGTGGTGGATGACGATTTTCCCTGCTGTCGGCGTAGCCTTCATGATTCTCGGTTTCAATTTCCTCGGAGATGGAATCCGCGATATGTTTGACAAAGGAGGGCATTAAGATTGGCAGAAAAAGTATTAAACATTCAGGACCTCTCTATCTGGTATAAGACGTATCGAGGAATGTCGAAGGTGGTGGACCACATCGACATGTTTGTCAATAAGGGCGAGAAGGTAGGCCTGGTCGGCGAGTCCGGCTGCGGTAAGACTACCACCATGAAAACGATTCTCCGGGTCATCGACAAGGACATCATCCATGTTCCGAACGGAACCGTGGAATTCAACGGGAAAAATGTTCTAAAGATGAACAAGGATGAACTGCTGGAGCTGCGGCGCAAGGGCGCTTCCATGATCTCCCAGTCCCCGATGTCTGCCCTGAACCCGGTATTCACCATTGGCGAACAGCTTTTTGACATCATCAAATTCTCCGGACAGTACCCGAAGGCGACGAAAGCGGAGATGATCGAGGTGGCAAAGCAGGCGATCACCAGCGTCATGCTGTCGGATCCGGACCGGATCATGGACAGCTACCCGCATCAGCTCTCCGGCGGAATGCGCCAGAGGATCTGTATCGCCTCCTCCCTGGTCACTCCCAGAGACCTTTTGATCGCCGATGAGCCTTGTACGGCTCTGGACGTGACGATCCAGGATCAGATCCACCGGATGCTCCGGGAGTTGGTGGAAGAGAAGGGGCGTTCTCTGATCATGATCACCCACTCCCTGGGCGTGGCGAGAGAATTGGTGGACCGGATCTATATCATGTACGGCGGCAACATCGTGGAAAGCTGCCGGACCCAGGATCTGTTCGACAATCCGTCCCACCCCTACACCGTGGGCTTGATGGAATGCGTCCCAAGGCTCTCCGGCGGCGGACTATCCGCCGGAATCTACGGGTATGTGCCGGATTACGTGAACCCGCCGGAAGGCTGCCGGTTCTGCCCCCGCTGCAAGGATGCGAAAGAGATCTGCAAGAAGAAACGGCCTCCAAAGGTGGAGATTTCTCCGGAGCATTTTGTAAGCTGCTTCAAATACGCCGGCGCCTCTGCCTCGCAGAGTGAAGAGGAAGGAGGAGCGGAAAAACATGAGTAAAGAGATACTGACACTAAAAGATTTAAAACAATATTTCCCTGCCGGGAAGGACCGCTTTGTCCGCGCCGTGGACGGCGTTAACTTTACGATCTACGAAGGCGAGGTCATGGGCCTGGTCGGAGAGTCCGGTTCCGGAAAGAGCACCATTGCCTATACGGTGATGGGCATGTATCAGCAGACGGATGGAGAAATCGTTTTCAACGGGGAAACGATCACGGGGAAAACCAAAGGTCGTTCCAAGGACTTCCGCCGGAACGCCCAGATCGTATTCCAGGATCCGGGTTCCTCTCTGAACCCCTATCAGGATGTCCGGCAGATTTTAAGCTTACCTTTGAAGGTACATAACATCGTCCCGAAAAACGAGATCGAGGATAAGATTCTGGAAATCCTGGAAATGGTGGAGCTGCCGCCGGATTTCATGTACAAATCCCCCAACTCCATCGGAGGCGGGGAGCGCCAGCTGGTCTCCATCGCGCGGGCCCTGTGCAGCGATCCGAAATTTATTATCCTGGATGAACCGACCTCTTCCCTGGACGTTTCGATTCAGGCCAAGATTTTAAATATGCTGATGAAGCTTCACGAAGAAAAGAAGCTGACCTATATGTTCATCACCCACGATATGGGCGTGATGCGGAACGTATCCACCAAAATCGCGATTATGTATCTAGGCAAGATCTGTGAGATTGCACCGACCAAGACGTTTTACGAGGAGCCGCTGCACCCTTACACCCAGATGCTGCTGTCTGCCATCCCGGTCATTTCGCCGGAGGAGGAAGCGCTGAAACCGAAGAAGATTAAATGCGAGGGCGAGATTCCGTCCCCGGTCAATCTTCCCAGCGGATGCAGTTTCCATACCCGCTGTCCGTTCAAGACGGAGCTTTGTATGAAGGAAGACCCGCAGATGCGGGAGGTGGAGCCGGGCCATTTCGTCCGATGCCACCGGTGTATGGAGCTGGCCGGAAAGTAACCAAAAACGTAGATTGTTGTAGAAGGAGGAAGCGATATGTACGAGTATGAGTTGGTAGGGGCCTGTGTGAAGCTGCTGCGAGATATGTTTATGATGCAGCCCGGCGAGTCCATTGCGATCACCTGCGACACTGAGTCCAGCATGGAGATCGTGGAGGCCACGGCGCAGGCGGCCGTAATCCTGGGAGCAAAGCCTCTGGTATTTAAGATTGCGGCTCCCGCGGGCGGAAAAGCCGGCGATAAAGATATGCCGATGGAAGCTCTGATTGCGGGAATTAAGGCCTGCGACGCCTGGATTGAGTACAATACCAAGCTGATTTTCTATTCCACCGTGTACGACAAGATCGTGGAAGATCCCAATAATCGCCCTCGCTATATGAATCAGAACGGCGTACATCCGGATCTTCTGGTCCGCAATATCGGCAAAGTCGACAATATTCTGCTGAACCAATTCATCATGGCCATGAGCGATGCTACGGAGAAGGCAAATCATATCCGCGTCACCAATCCGGCCGGAACGGATATTGAATTTGACAATGAGCCCGGACGGGAATTTGTCACGGCGGACGGCTTTGTGCGCAAGGGCGAGGTGAAAATGTTCCCCGGCCAGATCAGCTGGGCGCCTCGTTTCGAATCCATCAACGGCGTTCTGGTTGTGGATGGGTCCCAGAACCCTCCGATGGGGCTGTTGTCTGCGCCGATCCGGTTTACTGTGGAGAAAGGCGTGATCACGAAGGTAGAGGGCGGCTCCGAGGCCCAGCAGTTTGAGGAGTGGCTGAGAAGCTTTGATGATCCCCAGATGTTCCGGGTGGCGCACCTGGCCTATGGCTTTGGACCGGCGGCTAAGCTGACCGGAGATGTGGTGGAAGATGAGAGAGTCTGGGGCTGCACCGAGTGGGGCTTCGGCAATGTCGGCGCGATCCTGACTTCGGATATTCCCGAAGGAATCCCCGGCGCCAGCCATTCGGACGGCATCTGCTTAAACTGCAGCGTCTGGCTGGACGGCGTCCAGGTGCTGGATAACGGAACGGTAGTCGGACCGACCCCGGAGATTGTGGAGATGGCGAGGGCTCTGGGCAAATAGGAGGAAAAAGATGAAGGATTTGGCGTCTCTGCACGCTTTGGTGGAGGCCCGCCGGGAAGAAATGGTCGAGGATATGATGGCGATGAGCCGGATTCCCTCGATCAATCCCCGGATGAACGGGGAAGGCGAGTACCAAAGGATGCAGTGGATTGAGAATTGGCTGAGCGCTCATTCGATTACCTGCGAGGTGATCGACGTGCCGGACGATGCGGTGAAAGAAGGCGTCCGCCGGAATCTTCTGGTAAAATACGAGGGGACCGAGGACGCGAGCCGGACCCTATGGATCATCAGCCACGTGGATACGGTCAATACCGGGGATCTGTCCCTCTGGAAGACCAATCCCCTGGAGCCGGTCAGGAAAGACGGGAGGATTTACGGCCTGGGTGTGGAGGACAACAGCCAGTCGGTGATCGAGTCCCTTCATGTCTGCCAGATTCTCCAGGATGAAGGCATCCGGACGAAATGCAATCTGGCGTTTTTGTTTGCCAGCGATGAGGAGACAGGCAGCCGCTACGGGCTCCACGCGCTTCTTGACCGCGGTCTTTTTTCACCGGACGACGAGGCCATTGTGCCCGACGGCGGCAGCCCGGACGGCGCTTTTGTGGAGATCGCGGAAAAGTCCCAGGTATGGCTGAAATTTACGGTAAACGGAAAGCAGGCCCACGCGTCCATGCCTCATCTGGGCGTCAACGCGTGTTCCATCGGCATGCACCTCGGCGCGGAGATCGAAGACCGCCTGAAAGAGAAATTCGGCGAGCCTGACCTGCTGTTTAATCCACCGACCTCTACTTTTGAGCTGACCCAGAAATTTGCCAATGTGGACAGCCCCAACGTGATGCCCGGCAAGGATGTTTTTGTGATGGACCTTCGGATTCTGCCGCGCTACACGGTGGACGAGGTGATGGCGGAGATTGATGCGGTGATCCGGAAATATGAAAATCCGGAGAAGGGCGTGACCATCTCCTATGAGTTTGTGACCCGTGTGGATGCCCCTCCGGCAACCCCTTCCGATGCGCCTGTGGTGCAGAAGCTGGTGGAAGCCATCCGGGAGAGCGGAGTGGACGCTTATTTTGGAGGAATCGGCGGCGGTACCTGCGGAGCGATCCTGCGCGCCAAGAATATTCCGGCCGTGGTATGGTCCACGCTGGACGATCTGGCCCACCAGCCCAATGAGTATGTGATCATTGACAATCTGGTGAATGACACGAAGGTATATCTGACTGTGATCGAGAAATACTGTAAGTAGGCGTCTGCCCGTGACAAGGGGTCCATTGTTGTTTTCGGACAAAACATTTATTGTAATTTGTGAATTGGAAATGTTGAATGACTGGGGGCGGGCAGATAGAATTGAGTCATAAAAGATAAGGCGAAAGCATGAAATGAGAAAATTCTATCGGCCCGGCCCAGGTATAGTGGCAATGGGTTTGTCAGGAAGGATTTGCACAAAATGCTGAAAGTGGTCGATTTATTAAAAATGCCTTCGCTTGGCCAAAGTTACATCGTAGCCGGACATGACGGAATGTTTAACGTAGTAAAGAAGCTGGAGATCATGGAAGAGCCGTATCCGGCGGTGCTGGAATTCCTGGTTCCCTACGAATTCATGCTGACGAATTTTTGGAGTATGAAGGACAACAAGGAAGGGCGCCTGCAGTTGGTTCGCAGCATGATTGAAAAGCGGTGCTCCGGCCTGGGGATCATGCCTGGCCCCCATCTGAACGATGTGATTGACCCGGAAATTATCGAGCTGGCGAACCGAAGCGGGTTTGCGATCGTCTATGTCAGCAGCAATGTGCGCTGGGGGAATGTGATCTCCGAATACGGGGTTCTGACCCACTCTACCATGATGCCGTCCTTTGATGCCCAGCTGGGTGAAATCCTGAATTCTTTTTCCGACTTCCACATTGAAAAGAATGTGGGGCGGTTCTGCCGGGATTTGGAAAAGCTTTTGGGGCTGCCGATGATTATGAGCACGGACACCGTGTACAGCGGGATTTCCGGAAAGGTCAGCGTGGCCCTGGTGATCTCCAAGATCCAATCGGTATGTCAGGAAAGCCGGAATACGCTGGTTTCCCCGATTTCGATCCGGCTGGATGAGGAAAACCTGATCATCGTGTATTTCGGAAAACGATCCATGGTGGCCACCTACGTGTCCAACACCGCCTGGAATCAACCGGCCCTTCAAATGTTCCACAAGATTGTGCCGGCTATTACAAAAGAACTGGACCGGATGTGTGCGATTCCGTTTTACAAGCGGAACAGCCAGATGATCGCCAATTTAGGCGAAGCGCAGATGTTTCTGGTTTTGCTCAAGCGGGAAAATATCCAGAACGTCGCCAAGGAACTGGATTACCGTTACCTGGTCTACGAACAGAACACGTTCTTCAACTACTGCATCCTGCTGATTCCGAATGAATTCACCAAAAACAGTGAGATTTATCCGGAATACCAGAAAATCATCCAGAAGCTGTCTCCGGACTTTTTCGTCTTTTCTTCGGTCCCCCTGGACAAGAAGGAATTGCAGAAAGAAGTGGAGCCGCTGAAATATATGGTGAACACCCTGTCCTACCTGGACGGGATCTACTCTCTGGATGAGCTGCCGCTGCTTTATATTTTGTCCTACGCGCCCTTTGAGTATAAAAACCGCCTGTTCCTGAATACGGAAAAGCTGGCGGCCAAGGAAGAAAAAGCCTTTTTGGATACGCTCAGGCTCTACGCGGTGATCCGGAATATGAGCGATGTGGCGGGACTTTTGGGACTGCACACGAATTCGGTCAAATACCGGCTGGGCAAGGCGTTGAAGCAGCTGGGTTACAGCGAGGAGAACGTTCTCGGCGATATGTACCGGATCAAGCTTTTGATCCAGTTGGAACTGATTGTATTGGAGAGCTGATTAGCAAAGCTAATTTATGCGATATTGAAACGATGAAGGAGGAGTAAAGTATGTACGAGTATGAACTGGTAAATGCCTGCCTGAAGCTTCTGCGGGATATGTTCATGTTGCAGCCCGGCGAAAGCATCGCGATCACCTGCGATACCGAGAGCAGCATGGAAGTAGTGGATGCCACGGCGCAAGCAGCTGTAATCCTGGGAGCTAAACCGCTGGTGCTGAAAATTGCAGCGCCCCGCGACTGCGGAAAGGCGGGAGATATCGATATGCCGATGGACGCTCTGGTCGGCGGCATCAAAAACTGTGACGCATGGGTAGAGTACAACAACAAGTGGATCTTCTATTCTGAGACCTACGACCGCATCATCGCGGATCCGGAGAACCGTCCCCGCTACATGAACCTCTGCGGCGTGAACCCGGAACTGGTTGTACGGAACATTGGCCGGGTCGACAATGCCATGCTCAATGAGTTCATCATGGCGATCGAAGCCTACAGCAAAGCCGGAAAGCATTTCCACATCACCACTCCAGCCGGTACCGATGTCGAGTTTGACAACGCGCCTGGCCGCGAGTATTCCACGGCTGACGGCTATGTCCGCAAGGGCCAGATCGCGATGTTCCCCGGCCAGATCAGCTGGGCGCCTGCGTTTGAGAGCGTAAACGGCGTAATTGTCGTGGACGGCACCATCTCCCCGCCTCTTGGCGCAGTGAAGAACCCGATCAAGTTCACCATCGAGAAGGGCTATATCACCAAGATTGAAGGCGAAGGCACCGACGCCACCGAATACGCGGCTTGGCTGAAATCCTTCAATGATCCGAACATGTACCTGACCGCTCATCTGTCCTACGGCTTCGGCCCCAACGCCAAGCTGTCCGGCGATATCGTGGAAGACGAGCGTGTATGGGGATCCACCGAGTGGGGCTTCGGCAATGTGGGACCGCAGCTGGTATCCGATATCCCCGGCGGTATCCCGGCAGCCAGCCATTCCGATGGTATCTGCCTGAACTCCAGCGTATGGCTGGACGGCGTGCAGATCCTGGATAAGGGCGTGATCGTTGGACCGACTCCGGAGATCGTAGCTCTGGCCAGAAAGCTTGGCAAATAAAGAGTGATATTGTCTTCCTGTACGGCGGGTTAGAACGTAAGTAAGCTACATGGAACAATCTATGACGTGCGCCGCGGAGGTGCTTTTGCCTGACGGCAGAAGTGCCTCCGCCTTTCATTCATGGTGATGTCTGCGTAAGCAGACATGTCTGTTTACTGTGAAAGTCGGGGGAATGCCTGTGGAAGCCTTTGTGAATGCTTTCCTTTATCTGTTGAATTTAGGTGCGGCGGCGATCCTTCCGGTCAGCATCTTTTTGATGGGACTGCTGTTCCGGCTGAAACCGGGACAGGCGCTGAAATGCGGGATCGTAACCGGGATTGGCTATATCGGGATTTCCCTTACGATCAATCTGCTGATGGATAATCTGGGAGCGGCGGCCCAGCAGATGGTGGACCGCCTGAACCTGTCCCTGGACGTGATTGACGGGGGATGGGCTTCCGGAGCCGCCGCCGCATGGGGATTTCCCATCTCCGCGCTCCTGGTTTTGGTCTGTATCCTGGTGAATATCGGAATGATTGTGACCGGTCTGACGAAAACCATGTTCATCGACATCTGGAATTACTGGCATCTTCTCTTTATCGGCGTCACCGTCCAGGCGGTCACCGGCAGCGTGATCCTGTCTGTGGCGGCTACGGCCCTGGCGGAAGCGGCAATTCTGATCACGGCGGACAAGACGGCTCCGCTGGTCCAGTCCTACTTTGGCCTGGAGGGGGTATCTCTGCCGACAGCGTCGGCCATGATGTGGGTCCCCCTCGGCTTTGGGATCGACTGGGTTCTGGAACGGATCCCCGGCGTGAAGAACTGGAACGTGGACGGAGAGTGGATGAAAAAGCACCTGGGAATCTTCGGAGAACCAGCGGTGCTGGGCGTGATTTTAGGCTGCGGGTTAGGATTATTGGCCGGATACGACGCCGGCGCGGTCTGGAATCTGGGGATCCATATGGGCGCGGTCATGTTCCTGATGCCGAAGATGGTGGAAATTCTGGTGGAAGGACTCCGGCCCTTGACCGTGGCGGCGCAGGAAATGGTAAGCCGCCGTTTCCAGGGACGAAAACTGCTGATCAGCCTGGACGCCGGGGTGGCCATCGGACATCCGTCCGTGATCTCCACGGCCCTTCTGTTGGTTCCGGTCATGATCCTGCTGGCGGCGATCCTTCCGGGCAACCGGGTGCTGCCCTTTGGGGATCTGGCGTCCATCCCGTTTTTTGTGGCGTTCATCGTGGCCCACAATAAAGGGAATATTTTGAAATCTGTCCTGACAGGGACCGTCCTTCTGGCGGTGACTTTGCTGATGGCTTCGGATTTTGCCCCGGCCTACACGCAGGTGATGGGAGCCGCCGATTATGTATTCCCGGACGGTATGAGCCAGATGTCCAGCTTGTCCTGCGGAGGAAATCCCTTTAACTGGATTTTGATCCGGCTGGCGGGGCTCTTTTGATTTTATCAGAAGGAAAAGACTCCTTAAGAACGAGTCTGAAATGAAAACTCTGCTGAAAAAGCGGCAAGAGGAATGAGAGGAGGAGTTATCGATGAATGGCAGCATGTATGCGCTCGTCAAAAAAGAGCCTGGAAAAGGCCTGGTGATGGAACGGGTCCCGATTCCGTCCCCCAGCCCGGAGGAGGTCAAGATTAAAATCCACAAGACCTCCATCTGCGGGACGGATTTACATATCTACAACTGGGACGCCTGGTCTCAGAAGACCATAAAGACGCCCAGGGTCATCGGCCATGAGTTTGTCGGAGAGATTGTGGAGCTGGGCAGCGCCGTCCGGGGGTTTCGTGTGGGAGACGTGGTCTCCGGCGAGGGCCACATTGTCTGCGGCACCTGCCGGAACTGCCGCGCGGGCAACCGGTATCTCTGCCCCAACACGGTGGGCATCGGCGTCCAGAGGGACGGTGCTTTCGCCGAGTACCTGGTCATCCCCGCGGATAACGTGATCGTCTGTCCCCCGGAGATTTCCGAAGATCTTTGCTCCTCCTTCGATCCCCTGGGCAACGCGGTCCACACAGCGTTGACCTATGACGTGGTCGGGGAGGATGTGCTGATCACCGGGGCCGGACCCATCGGGATCATGGCCGCCGTGATCTGTGAACATATCGGCGCGAGAAAGATTGTGATCACCGACGTCAACCCCTACCGGCTGAACCTGGTGACCGAGATGTGCCGCGCCGTTCCGGTGAACGTGGCGGAGCAGAAAATCGAGGATGTGATGCACGGTCTCGGAATGCGGGAAGGGTTTGATGTTGGCCTCGAAATGTCTGGCAACGGCTCCGCTTTCCGCATGATGGTGGACACCATGAAAAACGGAGGAAAAATCGCCCTCCTCGGCATCCACAGCGCCCCTCCGCAGATCGACTGGGATAAGGTGGTGTTCCATGGCCTGACGATCCAGGGAATTTACGGGCGGAAAATGTTTGAAACCTGGTATAAGATGATTGCCATGCTGGATAGCGGGCTTGATGTGGACCGGGTCCTGACTCACCGGTTCGACGTCCGGGATTTTGAAAAAGGCTTTGAGGTGATGAACACCGGAAAATCCGGAAAAGTGGTCCTGGACTGGACCAAGCTGCATGAGGAGGGGACGAGATGACGAAAACAGCGTATTCCTATTATCAGGACACCCTGAAAGAGCTTCAAAGAGAGGGGCTGTACAAAGAAGAGCAGACGATCGTGACCAGGCAGAATTCCCGGATTGAGACAAAAGAAGCCGGGGCCTGCATCAATTTCTGCGCCAACAACTATCTGGGGCTGGCTGGAAGCGAGGAACTGGCGGCTGCGGCCAAGGAGGGGCTGGACCGCTGGGGGTACGGACTTTCCTCGGTACGGTTCATCTGCGGAACCCAGGAAATCCATAAAAAGCTGGAGAAAAAGCTGTCTGATTTTCTGGGAATGGAAGATACGATCCTGTTTGGTTCCTGCTTTGACGCCAACGGCGGAATCTTTGAATGCCTGATGGACGCGGACTGTGCGGTGATCAGCGACGAGCTGAACCACGCCAGCATTATCGACGGCGTCCGTCTCTCAAAAGCCAAGCGCTGGCGTTACCATAACAACGATATGGCTGATCTGGAACGCTGCCTGAAGGAAGCGGAGGAAGCCCGCATCCGTCTGATCGTGACAGACGGAGTCTTTTCCATGGATGGAATCCTGGCGAATCTGGCCGGGATCTGTGATCTGGCTGAAACATATGACGCGCTGGTTATGGTGGACGACAGCCACGCTGCCGGATTCATCGGAGAAAACGGCCGCGGCACGCCGGAGGCCTGCGGCGTTATGGGCCGGGTGGATATCCTGACCGGCACCCTGGGAAAAGCCCTGGGCGGGGCCAGCGGCGGGTATGTCAGCGCGAAACGGGAGATTGTGGATCTACTCCGCCAGAAGAGCCGTCCGTATCTGTTTTCCAACACTCTTGCCCCGTCCATAGCCGCGGCTTCGGTGAAGGCGCTTGAGATGGCGGAGCAGGACGGCTGGCGGAGAGAGCGGCTGCGGGAGAACACGGAATATTTCCGAAAAGAAATCCAGAAAATTGGGTTTGACATCATTGAGAGCACCCATCCCATCGTGGCGATCTTGTTTTATGAGGCGGAGAATGCCAACCGGGCGGCCGAGGAGATGATGCGGCAGGGGATTTACGTCCGGTCCTTTGTCTATCCGGTGGTGCCGAAGGGCAAGGCCAGGATCCGCGTTCAGCTCTCGGCCGCGCACACCAGAGAAGAATTGGATCTGGCGCTGGCTGCATTCCGGAAGGTGAAAGAGGAGAACTAGGGCGCGGAGGACGCCGGAAGGCGAAAGGAAAATCTAAGGCGCGGGGCGCGCCGGGTAAAGAAAAAAACGGGAATACAGGCGGTCGCTTTAACGATGAAAAATCGAAAAGGCGGCCGCCTTTTTCCACTTATTTCCACCGGCCTGTTGAAGCCGGCCGGCGTTCCATAGATTCGCCTCCCTTGTTTTTATTCCCTGAAAGATTCCGCCGGCGCAAGTACGCGCAAAGCGCACACAGGGTTTTCACTACTCACAGGCTTTGTTTTGCGGATCCTCCGGCTGAAAGAGAACCGGGTCCGGGTATTCCTGGCCGAATAATTCGATCTCCACCTTCACGATCTTCTGCGGAATTACCGGCCGGTTGATTTTTACCTGTGGAAATTCCTCCAGATGAACCGGCTCCAGCTCCAGGCTTTTCAGGCGAAGCAGCTCTTCCTTTCCTTCGATGACCCGGCCGAATACGGGATACATCCCCTTGTGCTCCGGACACGGCCTCAGCGGGAAAAAGAACTCACAGCCCGACAGGCACCGATCCCCGTCGCCGCCCATACAGACACAGCCGAAGTCGGAGTCCAAAGGCTCGGCCTCTGGGTGGAGCCGGAATTCATTGGGGATCAGATACTGCCCCTCCGGCTTGCCGAACCCGGTGTAGCTCACATCGATCCAGTCCTCCGGTACAATCCGCTCGATGGCGTGGTCATCAAAAATTTTGTGTCTGGCGGCATAGAGAAAACTGTTGACCGTGTTGGGGGCGGCCTGCGGCAAAAGTTCAATGCGGATGATCTTTCCATTGTCCAGATAGATGGCGGCGATCGGGTTTGGCATCAGAATCCCTCCTTGGTTCCTTTTTCGGTAATTATACTATTTTTCCTCTTCCTTTGCCATCTTTATTTTCCCAGCACGGAAAGATAGGTACTTCGATTTCCCTACCCCGATTTACACCAGATCGGGGGGCTCTGCGCGGATCGGTCCTTCTTTACCGTCTCTTTTCTTTTCTCCTTCCTTTTTTACCAAAGTTTAAATTTCCTTTAACCCTACCGCGGTGTCGCCGAAAATCTCCGGATGCTATACTGAACGCGTATCCAATCGAAGAAAAGAAGAGAAATGAAAAGGAGATGTATTTTCATGAAGAAAGCTCTTAGCCTCATGTTGACGGCGGTGATGGCGCTGGGCCTTGCCGCCTGCGGTTCCGGGGAAGGAACCACGACGGCTTCCGCCAAAACGTCAGCCGAGACGGCCTCCGGCGAAACGAGTTCCGCCGGAAACACCGCTGGCGCGGCTTCCTCGGCAACCAAAGAAGATGTGTCAAAGTCCACCGCTTCCGCCTCCTCCGGGGAAAAAATCGTCATGGTATGGTACCCCAATGAATCCGCCTCGGATTATCAGGCGGCCCGCGATGAATTTGCCAAGCTGATCACCCAGGCTACCGGCAGGGAAGTGGAGCAGAAACTGACCACCGACTACGCCATTGCCATTGAATCCGTGGCGTCCGGATCCGCCCAGATCTGCTTCATGGGAGCCCAGGGCTATGTGGAGGCCAACGCAAAAAATCCGGCGGTCCTTCCTCTGTTTGTCAACAGCGGTGCATCGGGAACCCTGGATGATGCCTTGTATTACAGCTGGCTCTGCGTGAACAAAGGGGATGAGGCTTCCTATAAAGATGGCGAGGAATATTCCTTGGACAACATCGAGGGGAAACGGATGTCCTTTGTCTCCAATTCCTCCACCTCCGGCTTTAAGGTGCCGACCAATTCCATCATCGAACATTTCAGCCAAACCGACCAGTGGAAAGAGATCAGCGCCGACAACCTGATTGAAAGCAACGACTTCTTCTCGGAGGTTTTATTCGGCGGGTCCCACCAAGGCTCTGCGGTGAACCTGCTCACCGGAAAGGCTGACATCGCCGCATTCTGCGATACGGAGCTGCGCCCCTATGCGGACTGTGTTTCTGGAAAAGAGAACTATCCGGATGCGGTTTATCAGGTGAAATCAGACGCATCGGCGCCTTTTGATACGCTGACCGGAAAAGAATTCACGATCATCAAATCCACGCCGGTTTTAAACGGGCCTTTTGCCTACAATAGCGAGACCTTAAGCGCCGATGAGGTGAAAAAGATTCAGGATCTTTTTACCAGCGACGAGGTGGCCGCCAATCCGCAGATTTTTGTCACGGAGGAATCGGGCCTGGTGGGAATGTTTGAGAAAACCGACAAGGAAAAGATTGTATTGGTGGATGATTCTTGGTATGATCCGGTCCGCGAATTGAAATAAGGAGAAACACATGCCGATTCTCGAATTAAAACATGTCAGCAAAATCTATGGGGCCGGTACTAAGGCGCTGGAGGATGTGTCTTTTGCTGTCGAGGAAGGCGAGTTTGTCTCTGTCATCGGCCCTTCGGGGGCAGGAAAATCGACGCTGCTGCGCTGCATCAACCGTTTGGTGGACGCGACGCAGGGCGCCGTTTTCTTTGACGGGGAGGACGTCACCGGGCTTGACAAAAAGGGGCTGCGCCGGGTGCGCACGAAAACCGGGATGATCTTCCAGCATTACAACCTGGTGGAGCGCCTCAGCGTCATGGAAAATGTCCTTCACGGCCGGCTCGGCCAGAAAGGAACCCTGGCCGGTATGATCGGCCACTACAGCGAGGAAGAAAAGGTGGAAGCGTTTGCCATCCTGGAAAAACTGGGGCTGGCGGAGCAGGCTTACAAGCGCTGCGACGAGCTGTCCGGCGGGCAGAAGCAAAGAGTCGGCATTGCCCGCGCCATCATGCAGAGGCCGCGCCTGATTCTCTGCGACGAGCCCATCGCCTCCTTGGATCCCAGTTCCTCCAAAGTGATCATGGATCAGTTAAAGGAGATTAACCAGACCATGAAGATCACCTGCATCCTGAACCTCCACCAGGTAGACGTGGCCATGCAGTATTCGGAGCGGATCATCGGGATCACCGCCGGCCATGTGGTCTACGACGGGCCGGCGTCCCGGCTGGATCAGGAAACCATCCATCAGATTTATCAGTCCAGGTCCGGCGCACTGATCACCGACCGGGCGGAAAGGGCGGTGTAGCATGGAAAAAGCACAAGATCAGATGGAAAAACAGCAGGGCTGCGCCAAGGGCACGCCGGATTTTTTCCGGAAACGCAGGCGAACGGATCTGCTCTTTGCAGCGTGTGTCCTCGGCCTGTTTGTTTTTTCCTCGGCACTGACCGGGTTCAGCCTGGCGGACGGAATCTCTTCCATTCCCCGCGCCCTGGTCTGGATGGGTCAGAACCTGATCCCCGATGAACAGGCTCTGACCAGACTTCCCAAGGTTCTTTCCCGGCTCTATGAGACAGCCATGCTCTCGGTGGCCGTGACGGTTTTGGCCGCGGTGCTTGCCTTTTTATTCAGCCTGGCCGGATCAAAAACCACCGGGCGCGGGCGCCTGTTCCCCCGCCTGGTGCGGATCGTGGCCGCTTTCTTCCGGAACGTGCCGGATGTGGTCTGGTCGATCCTTTTGATGTTTTCCTTTGGGCAGAACATCTTGACCGGCTTTTTTGCCCTGTTCTTTACCACCTTTGGGCTTTTGACCCGCGCGTTTATCGAGACTGTGGACGAGGTCAGCGCCTCCTGTGTGGAAGCGTTGACCTCCACCGGGGCAAGCTTTTTCCCGATTGTTTTCCAGGGGGTGATCCCGTCGGCCATGAGCGGGCTGATGACCTGGATCTTATATATGATTGAGACCAACATCCGCAGTTCCACACTGATCGGGATTTTGACCGGCACCGGGATCGGCTACCTGTTTGACCTGTACTACAAGCGCCTGGAATATCCGACGGCCAGCCTGGTTGTGCTGTCCATCGTGGTTCTGGTCCTGTTGATTGAAACAATATCCAATCGGGTAAGGAGGGCAATTTTATGATGAACGAAGCAGCTGGAAACGGGGTTTTTCTCGGCATGGATCCGGCCCGGTATCTGGGAAAAATGGAAAAAAGCCGCAAAGGATCCATCCGGATCAAAAGCAAGAGCCGGTCAAACGTGACGGTCCGCCTGGTGTGGATTGTCCTGATCTTGCTGACTGTCCTGGCGTTTGCCACCTTCCGCTATAAGCAGATTGATCTGACCGAGGCAGTCCAAAGCACGTTCCACAACATCGGCACGGTGTTTTTTCAGCCAGAGCTGACCTATGACACCTTCGGCGGGGCGCTCTACCAACTGTTGATCACCTTCTGCCTGGGCGCCCTTTCCACTGGGATCGGCGCGGCTGCGGCCCTGTTTTTATCCCTGCTCTGCGCCAAGAATATGGCCAATTCCAAGGTGGCTGCGGTGGTCAAAGGCTTTGTGGCTGTGATCCGCGCCGTGCCGACGGTGCTCTGGGTTTTGATCTTTGCCGTGTCGGCGGGGCTTGGAAGCGTGGCTGCTGTGATCGGCCTCTCCTTCCACAGCATCAGCTACCTGACCAAGTGCTATGCGGAATCCATCGAGGAGATGGAGGCGGGGACCATCGAAGCCCTGAAAGCCAGCGGCGCAAATTTCTGGCAGATTGTGTTTCAGGCCGTCTGGCCTGCCACGGCCAGCTATATGGTCGCATGGACGTTTATGCGCTTTGAAATTAACTTTACCAACGCCGTGGCCATGGGCGCGGCCGCCGGGGCCGGGGGCATCGGCTACAACGTATTTATGGCCGGAAGCTTCTATCTGGATCTCCATGAGATGGGCTTTTTGACTTACATGATTGTGATTGCCGTCATTTTGCTGGAGACCGTGTCGACGAAGATAAAGGCAAAAGTGAAATAAAGGAAGGAGAAAGAATGGAGAAGAAACGATTCTTTCGGATTTTGGGAAGAGCCTCGCGGCAGCAGGTGTCTGCTCTGGCAGCCCCCTATAAAGAAAAACAGCGGATCACCGTGATCAAGGAACCGGCCAAGTCCTTGGCCATGATCCGGATGCGGGAACCGGTGAAGGAAAGCCTGTTTTATCTGGGCGAGGTGATTGTCTGCGAAGCCTCTGTTTTGCTGGGGCAGACCAAAGGCACGGCCGTGACCATGGGCGATGACTTTGAAAAGGTCCTGGACATGGCGGTCCTGGACGCCGCGGTGAACGCGGGGATCTTTCAGGAGGAGGATGCGCTCCTTATCCTGGAGGCGGCCCAGACCGCAGAGACAGAAAAGGAAAATGCACTGTATTTGAATACCATGGTCAGCTTTACCGCCATGGATGCGGAGGAAGCATGAATACAAAGATACAAAAAATACACCAGTTTGACGAGGTGTTTGATTCTCAAAACGTGTTCCGCCTGGTGCTGGAGGCCATGGCCAATCCAGGCCGCCTGGTGGATCTGGCGGCCCCTGCCGGCAAAATGTTTGGGGAGGAGCCGGCTCTCCTGGCCTTGGCCATGACTTTCCTGGACAATGAGGTCAGCTTTTGGGCCGGGGAGGACGGCGTGCTTTCCGGCCAGATCTCCCAGCTGACCCTGTGCCGGAATGCAGATATCTCCGAGGCGGATTTCCTGTTTCTCACCGATGGGGAGCAGCTGGAACAGGCGGTTCAAAATGCCAAGTGCGGCAGCCTGCGGGATCCCCACAAAAGCGCGACGCTGATCGTGCGGACGGAGATCCTGGGTTCGGAGTTCATCGCCCTGTCCGGGCCTGGCATCCGGGATCTGGCGGAGCTTGCCGCTTCGCCGGATGTGGTGAGAGCCCTGCTTTTGCGAAAGGAGCAGGCCTACGAGTATCCCCAGGGAATTGATTTTCTGTTCATCGATTCGCAGCACAGGTTGATGGCGCTGCCGCGGCTGGTCCGGAAGGAGGAAAAGAAATGGGATATGTAGCTGTCTCAGGCGGGCAGGAGGCCATTGAGGCCAGCATCCGGCTGCTGGATCATTGCCGCGCCGGCGGCGGGCAGGAACTGGAGCTCTCCGCGGTGCAGCAGAAGCTGGGCCTTTTGATCGACCGGGTCATGGGGGAAGCCGGGCTTTACGCGCCGGACTATGCGGCCCTGGTGCTGAAGCAGTGCGAGGGCTGTGTGGAGGAAGCAGTTTTCCTGCTGCGCGCTTACCGGTCCACCCTGCCGCGGAATTACTATACCCAGACGGCCGATACGGATGATATGCGGATCATCCGCCGGATCTCCGCAGCTTTTAAGGATATCCAGGGCGGCCAAATTTTGGGAGCTACCTATGACTATACCCACCGCCTGATCCACTTTGATCTGAAAAACGAGGATCCGATGGAGCTGCTGCGCCGGGTCCGGGAGGAGCTGGAATGCCAGGAGCCGCAACCGCCGAAGGCCTGCCCCCGTGTCTCGGACACCCTGAAAAAAGAAGGGCTGATCGACACGTATGAGCCGGACGATTCCGAACCTTTTGACGTGACGGAGCAGATGCTGGAATTTCCCGCCCCCCGCAGCGCCAGGCTTCAGACATTGGCCCGCGCCGACACCGGATTTCTGGGCGGGCTGGCCTACTCGGTGCTCCGGGGATTCGGGGCGATCCATCCGACCGTCGGGGAGCTTCGGACCGGGTATGTGGAGCTTTTGGTGGACTACCCCTTTGGGGAAGGGGAGAGCATCTGGATCGGCGAGATCCTGATCACAGAGGTGGAATGCTTCTCCGAAGCGGACGGAGAAAAAGAGATGAAACTGGCGGACGGCTACGGCGTCGTGTTTGGCCGGAATGAGAACAAGGCCATCGCCATGTCCGTGGTGGACCGGGAGCTGGATCTGCCCGGCGATTTCCCGGCCAGGGATGAGGAATTTGTCCTGATGCACGGGGACAGCCTGGAGATGAACGGATTTATCTCCCATCTGAAACTGCCCCACTACGTGACCTTCCAGTCCAAGCTGGATGCGGTGCGCAAAACCAGGAAGAAACCGCAGGCGAGCGGCGAAGCGGAACATGGGGCGGATGAGGAAAGCCAGGGAGGATGCAATGAAGAGTGAATACAATTACGGTTTTTTGGATGAAGGTTCCAAACGGGAGATTCGCCGCTCCGTGCTAAAAGCAGTGGCGATCCCAGGCTACCAGGTGCCGTTTGGCTCCAGGGAACTGCCCATCGGGCGGGGCTGGGGGACTGGGGGCATTCAGCTGACCCTCTCTTTGATCGGCCCGGAGGATGTCCTGAAGGTGATCGACCAGGGAAGCGATGAGAGCGTGAACGCAGTCAATATTAAAAAGTTTGTCGCCCTCTGCACCGATGTGCCCACCACCATCCACACGGCTGAGGCCACCATCGTGCAGACCCGCCACCGGGTGCCGGAGGTGCCGATGAAAAACAACCAGATCCTGGTGCTGCAGGTGCCGACGCCGGAGCCTCTGCGGGTCATCGAACCCAAGGAAGAAGTGACCAAGAAGATGCACGCAGAGAAAGACTACGCCGGTATCTGGCTTCAGCTTTACGAGTGCCTGATCCGGTACGGAAAGGTGACCATCGGCGCCGAGTACCCCTGCATGGTGGAAGGGCGGTACGTGATGAATCCGAGCCCGATCCCGAAATTTGACAATCCGAAGCTGAACGATGCGGAATGCCTGTACTTATTCGGCGCAGGGCGGGAAAAAAAGATTTATGCGATTCCTCCCCACACCCAGGTAATCCCGCTGGCCTTTGAGGACGTGCCTTTTGAGCGGGAGGATTTTTCCGGCCGCAAATGCCGTCTCTGCGGCTCTGAGGACACCTATCTGGATGAAATTTTTGATGCAGAGACCGGGGAACGGTATTACCAGTGCTCCGACACTGCCTACTGCAAGGAGGTACGCGCGCGCCATGAATCCAATCACTGAACAACCGGTGCTGAAGGTCAGCCATCTGACGGTCCGCTATGGTTCGGGCTGCCCCTGCTGCGGGACTTCCCTGGAAAAAAACCGCTGCAGGAAATGCGGCACTGTCTGGGCGGCCAACGACGTTTCCCTGGAAGTGTATCCGGGGGAAATCCTGGGGATCGTCGGGGAATCCGGCTCCGGCAAGTCCACCTTGATGAAGAGCCTGTATTTTGACCTGGAGCCCACGGAGGGCACAGCCTATCTGAGGGACTACCAGGACGGCGCAAAGGATATCTGGCAGGCCAGCGCAGCGGAAAAGAGGCGGATCCGGAACTGCCTGATGGGCATGGTCTATCAGAACCCTCTTTTGGGGCTGCGGATGGAATATTCGGCGGCCGCCAATATTGCCGAGAAAATCATTGCGGCGGGCAGCCGGGATGCCGGGGCCATGACCGAACGGGCCCAGGATCTTCTGTCGGCGGTGGAGATTTTGACCTCCCGCATGGCGGAGGCCCCGAAGAATTTTTCCGGCGGTATGCAGCAGCGGGTCCAGATTTCCAAGGCCCTGGCCAATAATCCTTCCCTTCTGCTGCTGGACGAGGTGACCACCGGCCTGGATATCTCGGTACAGGCCAAGGTCCTGGATCTGATCCGCAAAATCAAGGCCCGCTATGGGATCTCCATCCTGCTGGTCTCCCACGATCTGGCCGTGATCCGGATGCTGGCGGACCGCACGGTGGTCATGCTGGACGGGAAGATCGTAGAGAGCGGCCTGACCGATCAGGTGCTGGAAGATCCCCAGCACGCTTATACCCAGCAGCTCGTCCATTCCATGCTGTAAGGAGGAAACATGTTAAGAGCCATAAAAAATGCAAAACTCGTTCTGCCGGATCAGATTCTCACCGGCAAGACTTTATTCATAGAGGACGGCCGAATTTCAGCCATCCAGGATGCGTCGGTTTCCCTGGAAGGGGCCGGCGCGGTGACCGATGCCCACGGGCGTTTTCTGATGCCGGGTTTTATCGATGTTCATTCCGACCGGATTGAACAGTTTATCCTGCCGCGGCCCACGGCCCGCCTGAATTTTGAGCTGGCCATGAAGGAGTGCGAGAGAGAACTGCTCTGTCAGGGCATCACCATGATGTACCATTCCCTTTCTCTATATAAAGATGAGCTGCTGGGAAAAAGCCCGCTGCGCACCAAGGAGAGTGTGGAGCAGATGGCCGCTTTGATCGAAGATCTCCGCACCCGCTATCATCTGATCCACCACCGCTTCCATCTCCGCCTGGAAATTGACAATGTGGACGCGTTTCCAGTGGCCAAGGAGATGATCGAGAAAAAACGGATCCACGAGATTTCGTTCATGGACCACACGCCGGGTCAGGGCCAGTACCGGAGTCTGGAAGTCTACAAAGAAACGGTCCGCACCTACGGCGGCAGGGAGAGCAAGAGCATGACCATGGAGGAGATCCTGGCCTATCACGACGGCAAGGACCGGATCACGCTGGAGCAGATGAAGGAGCTGGCGGCTCTGGCCCACGAAAACGGGATCGCCGTGGCTTCCCACGATGACGATACGGTGCAGAAGCTGGAACTGAACCGGCAGATCGGCGTGGACATCAGCGAATTCCCCATCAGCCTTGCGACCGCCAAAGCGGCCAGGGAAAAAGGCTTTGCCACGGTGGTCGGCGCGCCCAATATTCTGCTGGGCGGTTCCCACTCCGGAAACATGTCCGCGGCTGAGGCGATCCGGGAGAACTGTGCCGATATCCTCTGCTCCGACTATTATCCGCCGGCTATCCTCCACAGCATCTTTACCATGTGGAAGCAGTATGGCTGCGATCTGCCGGAGCTGGTCGCAAAAGCCACCAGAAACCCGGCCCGGGCCATGGGGCTGGATCAGGACTACGGCACGGTGGAGGTGGGCAAGAAGGCGGATCTTCTGATTGTGGAGCTTTTGGACGGTTATCCGGTGATCACCCATGTGCTGGTGGACGGCGTGCCCACGGTGCGGATGGAATACAGGAGGTAAAAATGGATATTTTGCAGATTGAGGGATTGGGGAAGCAGTTTCTTCTATATGAGCAGAACAAGCAGATCCGGTCCTGCCAGGATATTTCCTTTACGCTTCACGAAGGGGAATTTATCGGGATCGTCGGGCTGTCGGGAGCCGGGAAATCCACGATTCTAAAGTGCATTCACCGCACCTACCTGCCCAGCGCCGGAAAGATCGTCTATGACAGTAAGGCCTTCGGGCCGGTGGATCTGGCCGCGGCCGGGGAGCGGCAGATCCTGTTCTTAAGGAAACACGAGATCGGCTATGTCTCCCAGTTCCTCAGCGTGATGCCCCGCACCACGGCCAAGGAGCACGTGATGGGCGCGCTTTTGGAGATGGGGGAGGATGGAGAGAAGGCGAGGGCGGCGGCAGAGGAGATGCTTTCTTATTTCCGCCTGCCGGAAGAGCTTTGGGATGTGTACCCCAGCACGTTTTCCGGCGGGGAAAGGCTGCGCCTGAACCTGGCCCACACCATGGTGAAGCATCCGCGGCTGATGCTGCTGGATGAGCCGACCGCTTCCCTGGACAATAAGACCAAGGTGCTGGTCAAGGACATGCTGAAGCGCCTGAAAAGCCGCAACACCAGCATGATCGGAATCTTCCATGACCTGGAATTCATGGACGGCGTGTGCGACCGGGTCTTTAACATTTCGGAAGGAGGATTTGTCGGATGAAGGCGGATCTGCATATTCATTCCACGGTCTCCGACGGCAGTGAGAGCATCGAGACCATCGTGGAGATGGCGAGGGAAAAGGGACTTTCCGCCATTGCCATTACCGACCACGATACGGTCAGCCACTTTGACCGGCTGCCGGAGTTTCCGGACCTGCGCGTGCTTCCCGGTGTGGAGCTTTCCGCCTGGGATTACGGGCTGGATGTGCGGGTGCACATCCTGGCCTACCGCCTGGCCTGGCCGGAGGCGGTAGAGGCTTTTGCCCTTCCGACCCTCCTGGCCCGCCACGCCAATTCTCTGCGGCAGATCCAGGTGCTGCAGGATCACGGCTATGAGATCGACCTGGACCGGGTGCCTCGGGCGGACGGGAAGTATATCTACAAGCAGCACATCATGCAGTATTTGATGGACACCGGGGTCACCGAAGAACTGTTCGGCGATTTTTACTACCGGACCTTTAAAAACGGGGGGATCTGCCATTTTGACATCCGCTATCCGGACGCCTGCGAGGCGGTGGAGGCGGTAAAGAGAGCCGGAGGCCTGGCCGTGCTGGCGCATCCGGGACAGCAGCAGAATTTTGAGCTGATCCCGAAACTGGTCTCCCACGGGCTGGACGGCCTGGAACTCCACCACCACTCCAACTCGGAACTTGACGAGCAGCTGATCCGCCAATACGCAAAGAAATACCGGCTGTTTTTAACCGGAGGCAGCGACTTTCACGGCCGGTATGAGGCGGGAAGCCCGGCGGTTGGGGAGTATCTCGCCGAGGAGAGCGGAATCTTGGCTGTGATGGGAGAGTAACATCCGGCGTGGTAAGGACCGCGGCAGAACGATGCCGCTGCCTTACCATATTTTTTTTATATTGAAGGAATCGTCAATGGATTTGATAAAAGCGTTGGTAAAGGATTTATTTTTTCGTTTTTTCTTCACCAAAAGAATCTGATTCGTTGTGATCGGCTGCTCCAAAGGAATATAGTCTACATTTGCCATGGGCCGGAACTCTACGCTGGGATATCCGACGAAGCAGTATTTATGCCGGTTCAGAGCAATTTGGCTGCAAGTTTCTATATTGGCGGTCCGGCTGACGTTTTTCAGCTCGTGCCCTCTGCTCTGGATGATGAGCTCACTTTCCGTCTTCTGCGCCGGAGTTCCCGTATAGAGGAGCATGGGGAGATCTTCCAGGACAGAAAGGGGGATTCTATCGTAGTTGGCCAGAGGATCGTTTTTGGGCACCTGGAGACAGAGCTCATCCTCAAACAAAAAATAACAGTCATAGTATTTTTCTGTCTTTTTCTGGAACAGCGCCATTTTCTCCGGAATCTCATTGGTCAGCACCAGATCCGGCATTTCCTCTTCTTTGTTCAGTGCGAACAGATAGCTGCGGATCTGTACGCTCCCTTTTTTGTCAATCTGAATCGGCGTCTTTTCATAGTCGGCTAAAAGAGTGTTGACCGCGCCCGTGGCGAAGGGTTCCAGGAGGGAGCAGCTGGTGATGGATACCGGAAGCCTGACGTCGGAAAAATAGTTGGAGCCGGATACGTGGAAATATTGATTCAGGGCGTCGATGTCCTCCAAAATTTTCTGAATCAGTTCATATGCCTGCTCTCCTTCCTGTGTGAGCCGGACCCCTGTGCGGGAACGCAGATACAAAGTGGTATTCCACTCCTCCTCCAGTTGTATCATGGCTTTACTGACATTCTGGGGAGTGGTGTACAAAGTGGCGCTGGCTTTTCGGATGGAACCGGTCTCTGCGATTTTTTGGAAGATATAGAGCTGTTCGAGGCGCATTTCAATCAACCTTCCTTTGCTGGTTTCCACGGGTTTTCCTCTGTGTTGATCGGAATTTCTTCCCTATTATTTTCTTATTTTATCAGCTTAAAAAAGAAGTGTCAACTTGTGCTTGACACATAGACCGGTTTTTCGCTCAGCAGTTGCTTTACAGAAAACCGTACTTTTTATATGATAAAGATATCAAAACTTAGAGGTGCTAAGAGGAGGAAACACGATGAACAAGAGGTACTATATCAATAGTGCTGTTGTGGTGGCACTCATGGCATTGTTCCGCTTCATCCCGCCGTTTGGGTCTATGACCGCCATGGGAATGACGATTCTTGGAATTTTCCTTGGCGCTCTGTGGGGATGGATCAACTGTGATATGATCTGGCCCAGCGTTTTGGCCCTGGTTCTGCTTGGGTTTAGCGGCTACACGGCCAATGTCACGGAGGCGCTGACCATGACGATCAGCAATGGGACGGTTCAGCTGATTTTGTGGCTGCTGGTCTTTTCCGCTCTGCTCACAACCACCGGGGTGTCCAAGTATTTCGTCAACCGTCTGGTCAATTCTAAATTCTGCAAAGGCCATCCTTGGCGTCTGTCCTTGTTTATCTGCCTTTCAACGTGGATCTGCGCAGCGTTCGGCGCTGGTTTTGCCGCAATCTTGATCTGCTGGCAGTTGGTCTACACGATCTGCGCACAGGTGGGATACACCAAAGCGGACCGGTGGCCGAAAATGATGGTCTGTGCGATCATTTTTTTCAATGCCCTGGGAGCTCTTTCCCTTCCTTTTCAGGCCGGCGTCGTGGCAAACTTCGGTTTTCTGGCCAAAGCCTCCGAGGGAGCCTACAGTGGGTACAATTACGTTCAATATTTGATGTTCAGCATACTGCTGTGCGTTTGCACCATGACGATCTATTTTCTGTTCTGCCGTTTCATCCTAAAACCGGATATGGGCAAACTGAAAGACAATATTGATGTGGGCAAAGCGGAAGCTTTGAACCAGCGGCAGAAAATCGCGGTGGGAGCGCTGATCGCCCTGATTATCCTGACGATCATTCCCAGCTGCCTGCCTGCCGGAAGCGCAAAGACTTTTCTGAACCGTCTGGGCACTACGGCGATGGTCCTGCTGATTGTCAGCTTCGTCACATTTCTTCGGGGGAAAGACGGCAAGCCGATTTTCACCTTTAAAGAACTGGCAAACGGCGGAATCCTCTGGCCGATGCTGTTCATGGTAGCCACGGCAACCATGATCGGAGGAGCGCTGTCCTCGGCGGATACCGGATTTACCGCTTCGGTTACATCCCTGTTCGCACCGATTTTCGCCGAGTCCAGTCCGTATCTGTGCGCGGCGGTAGTCGCCATCGCAACGTTACTTTTGACCAATGTGGTGAACAACACGGTGGCAAGCGCCATCATGGTTCCGGTCATGTATCCGTTTGCCAGCCAGATCGGAGTCAATCCTTTGATGATGACGGCGGTGATTTGTTTCTGCGCCAACTGCGGCCTCCTGCTGCCCTGCGCCAGCCCGGCAGGCGCAATGCTGCACGGCAATAAAGAGTGGGTCAGTACCAAAGAGATTGAGGTGCACTCTCTGCTCGGCATCGCAGCGCTGGCTCTGTCGGCTCTCTTGATCGGAATTCCTTTTGGCAGCTGGATTTTTAAATAAGGAAAAGAAGGAGGTTACTCAATGACAGTACCATTTTCAAAAAATGAGATTATACAGGACGGGGAGAGCGGCAAAGTTACTCTGAATCCGCCAATCAGCCCGCGGGAAAATTATATTCGGGCGGCAAAGCACCAGAATCCTCTGTGGATTCCCATGAAATCCGATGCGGTTAATTTTGCGCCGCGCATCTATCCCGACAACGTGGCCCGCGCTTTCGTCGTGGAGGGCCAGCCCTACGATGGACCCGTCGGCGGACCGGATATCTTTGGTGTCACGTGGAAATACATTCCAGTGGCGGGCGGCTCCATGGTAGAGCCGGGTAAACCGTTTCTCAGCGATATTTCCCAGTGGAAGGAAAAAGTGCGCTTCCCGGATATTGACAGTTGGGACTGGGAAAAAAGCGCGGAGGAAAACCAGGAGTTTCTGAATACGGACCGGTTGATTACCGCCTGGATTTTCAGCGGGATGTTTGAACGGCTGATCTCTTTTGTGGATTTTGAGGCGGCGGCGGTGGCCTTGATCGATGAGGACCAGCAAGATGATGTGAAAGAACTTTTCCAGGCGCTTACAGATTACTATCGGAATCTGATCGACCATTTTGTGGATTATTACCATATTGACGCAGTGTTCTTCCACGATGACTGGGGTTCCCAGAGGGCCGCGTTCTTTTCCCTGGAAACCTGCCGTGAGATGCTGGTCCCCTACATGAAACAGATTGTAGACCACTGCCATAGCCGGAATGTGCTGTTTGATTTTCATAGCTGCGGAAAAAATGAGAGCCTGGTGCCGGCCATGATCGAATGCGGCATGGATATGTGGGGCGGGCAGCCGATGAATGACAAACAGATGCTGGCGAAAACCTACGGGGAAGAGATCCTGATCGGCGCGCATGACCCTTATATGCCGGGACAAAAGCCCGTGCCGGAGGACGACGATGAATTATACCGTCAGGTGGAGGGATTCCTGGAACCTTATGCGGCGGATATCAAAAAGAAACCGCTGTTTATCATGAATCTGAGACCGAATGACCGCGTGATCGCCGCTTTCTATGAATGCAGCCGAAAACTTCTCTGCGGTCAGGGGGAAGAGATTTAAAACGAAAATAATTAGGCTTGAGGGTGAAATCCAGTCGGAGGATTTCACCCTTTTTTCGGTACTTCTTCCGAATGTCTGCATTGGCGAGATACCCCAAAAAGGATTTGACATATACTATATCTTATAGTAGTATAAATTGTAAGACAGGAGGGCAATATGGCAGCGATTGACTTGGTCGTGCTCGGTATGCTGAAAGAGCAGCCCCAGAGCGCATATGATTTGCAGAAAAAAGTAGAGTACCGGAATATCTCAAGATGGGTCAAGGTCAGCACGCCGTCGATCTACAAAAAGGTCGTGCAGATGGAGGAAAAAGGCTATATTAAAGGCGAGCCCATGCGGGAAGGAAAGATGCCGGAAAAGACGGTATACCGTCTCACTGAGACCGGGGAAAAGCGTTTTCTCCAACTGATGGAAGATCTCTCCGGCCAGACCGTAAAAGTCTTTCTGGATTTCAACGCAGTGGTGATGAATCTGAATTTTGTGGACGAGCCCGCCCGGCGGGAGATGCTTTTGAGGATGCAGGAGAGGATCGGAGAGTGGGAGTCGCTTCTGATAGAAAAGCAGGAGGAGCGGCGGCAGGCTCCCCTGACCGGCCGGACGATTTTAGATCAGCAGCTCCGGCTGGCCGGGGCTCTCACCGAATGGATCACGGATTTTCAGGCGGAATACGAAAGGGAAGAGGGAATTGAATGATGTTTGAATCGAGATGCGGAATTCTGTGCGGCGAATGCCCGGATTTTCCCTGTGAAATGCTGGCAGCCATGGGGACAGACCAAGGCTATGATCCGGCTCCCAGGCTTGCCAAGTGCCGGGAGTGGGCGAAAGAAAAATCGGAGGCGATATGATGGGAGAACTGTCCAAACGGCCGAACATTGGAAACGTTGTAGAAGAACAGTTGAATCAAGCCGGTATCTTAACTTATGAACAGCTAAGGACCATCGGAAGCCGGGGCGCCTGGCTGAAGCTCCGGGAAACGGATCCCTCCGTCTGCCTTCACTGCCTCTACGCGCTGGAGGGGGCAATTCAAGGTGTTCCCAAAAGTCAGCTTCCGGCAGAAGTCAAATCATCCCTGAAAGAGTTCTTTCAAGGTGTACAGAAAAAATGATGTCTTTTCTGCCGTAACCGTTACGGAAATCGGTAAAAAAAATTTTACATACCAGGAAAAAGCGATTTTGCTGGCGCGGGAATGGATCGAGGGCGGAAGCAAGGCTCAGGCCTCGATCGCGAAGGACGCTCTGCGGGAGCTGGAAAACCTGGTCAAGGTGGAAGGCCGGGAGCGGCTGATCTCCGCCAAGTCTCAGATGGGGAGAGAGGAGATGGGAGAATAGAGTTTGGTCTCTTTTCCAACTGTTGGGATCGAAAAAGTAAGAGTGAAAAGCATGGCTGCCAGGCGGGATTTTTAGTTCCCGCCTGGCAGTCAGGCGCTTAGAGAAAATCTTTCCTCATCGGGGTAAAAATATCCAAGAGCCGGCTTTTTTCCAGGGCCTGGCAGCCGTGCTCTTGATTGGAGGCGACGTAGATGGAGTCGCCGGGATGCAGAATCACCTTCTCCACGCCTTTGATCTCATACTCGATGGATCCGGAGACCAGGTAGGAAATCTGCTCGTGGGGATACTGATGAAACGCTCCTTCCCCGCCCTCCTCAAAGGTGAGATCCACCACACCTCAACCCTTTTCATTCATCCGCGGCTTCCGTGCGCGGTAGCTGGACGCAGAAGACCGCGCCGCCGCCCGGCCGGTCTTCCACCCAGATTTTTCCTTTGTGAAGGCGTACGATTTCCTGGGCGATGCTGAGACCGAGGCCGAAGTGCTTTTTGTCCTTCCTGGACAGGTCCGCCCGGAAGAACCGGCCGAAGATCTGCTCCTTCCACTGATCCGGGACGCCGGGACCGGTGTCTTTTACCCATAGCCTCCATTTTGTTCCATCCTGGCTGAGGCCGAGGGTGATAGATCCCCCTTTTTGCGTGTAGCTGACTGCATTGTCCAGCAGGATTTCCATCACCTGCTCGATCCGCTGCCGGTCGCAGAGAGCAAACGGGACAGCGTCGGAATCCGGGAGATCGACCAGGAGTTTTAAGCCATTCTTTCCGGCTAAGGGCTGATACTTTTCATACAGGTCCGGCAGGATCGAGTCCAATGCCACGGGTTCCAAGTACATGGACCAGGCCTGGGTGTCGGAGTTGGCCAGGGCCAGCATGTCATTGATCAGCTGGGACATGCGCCTTCCCTCGGACCGGATCATCTCGTGAAAGCTGTTCCGGTCTTCCTCCTCGGCCACCGTCAGCGCATCCGCACTGGAGAGAATGACTGAAAGCGGGGACCTTAGTTCATGGGACGCAGAGGCTACAAACTGAATCTGCTTTTTTCGGTTTTCCTCGATGGGGCCCAGCATCCTGCCCGTATAAAACCAGGCGAACAGAAAAAGAAGCAGGAGGGCGGCGAGATCCACAGCCAGCAGGAAAAGCCGGAGCCCCCAGATCTGCTGATGGAGCTGCGCGCGGGAGTAGAGCACCACGGCGCAGAATGTGCCATAGGGGTGCGGGATCGAGGAGAAGGAGGCCAGATATTCTACTCCCTCTTCCTTCATAACAAATTCCAGATGCTTGGTCTTCGTGCGGGAGGTGGGCGGATTTTCCACCTGGAATCCATACTTGGCAGAGGCCAGGCCGCAGGCCGCCTTCATCCGCTCTTGCTGGACGGGATCTTGATAGAGGAAATACGGCGTTTCTTTTTCATACAGCGTGATGGTATAAAAACGCATGTCCGCGATCTGACCGAGCTTGCCGTAGTCGATCAGCGATTCCCCTTCTAATTGGTTCAGGACGGTGTTCAGAGTCTTTTCATGCACGGCGCTGTCGTTTTTTTCCAGAAGTCTTTCAAATGCAATCAGTCCCGCCAGGGTCATGGCCAGCAGAATGACGCCGGTGACCGTCCCGCAAAAGAGGGTCATTTTCATATGGAGTTTTCGGTACATCTATACCTCCAGACTATATCCGATTCCGCGGATGGTGCGGATGGAGTGAATGCTGTCGATGGATTTCAGACGTCTTCGCAGAAAATGGATGTAATTGTCCAGGTTGCCTTCCTCCACCTCGGTACTGATCCCCCACACTTTGGTCAAAATCATGTTTCGGGACAGGATTTTTCCTGGGTTTTTGAGAAATACTTCCATCAGATCCCCTTCTGTTTTGGACAGGCAGCAGGATTTTTCCCGGTAGCTCAGCACCTTGGTATCGAGTTCCAGGGAAAGTCCCTGATCGACGGCGCTCCGGCTGGAATCGTACCGCTGCGGCCTTCGGCTGATGCTCCGGATTCTGGCCATCAGCTCTTCAAAGGCAATCGGCTTGACCAGGTAATCATCGGCTCCGGCGTCAAGGCCTTCCACCCGCTCACGGACTTCCCCAAGAGCGGTGACGAGGATCACCGGAGTGACGAAGCCTTCCCTTCGGTACTGCGCGAGAAGATCCGTGCCGGACAGAGAGGGAAGCATCCGGTCCAGCAAGATCAGATCGTATGCGTTTCCTCTGGCGATCTCCAGGCCCTCGGCGCCGTCGTGGCAGAGGTCCGAGGCGATTCCTTCTTTTTTTAAACGGTAAGCCAAAGTCTGACAAAGCTCTTGGTCGTCCTCGATGATCAGGATTCTCATAGCAATGCTCCTTTTCGCATGAGTTCACCGGCCATGGATCCGGGGCCGGAATTTGTTGTATAGTATATCATTTCTTCTTCTATTTAGACAGGGGAAAGGGGAATTTAGAGATAAATTAGAGAGAGGATAGAGGATCCCTAGAGAGGGTCTGTGCTATACTGGGTCCGTACCTGTTAAGGGCCGCAGCGCGTGCTTTCATGGAGCCCGGAACAGTGACAGGTTATAGGCCGGCCTGGGGGAATCGGAATTCGAGATAGAAAGGAAATGAGAGAGATGATGAAGCATAGCAGGAGACGAAGGGGTTTTGCCGCGCTGTTTGCGGTTTTGATGGCCTTCACGTTCACTGCCTGTCAGAGCGGCGGGGAGGATCACCCGCAAGGGGCAGGGCAGAAAACCGAGACAGGGAACAATGCTGCCGAGGGCGCAAAAGGCAGATATGTGGAGCAGGCGGTCTCCGAGACCGATGGATTCATTATGGCGATGCAGCTGCTGGAGGACGGCAGCGTGCGGATCGTCACGGATCACGGTGTTTCCGACTCCAAAGATCAGGGGAAAACCTGGGAAGCATGGACAGGGATTCCATCGGAGATGAAGGCGGACATGGAAGGGGATTCTCACCTTGGCCAGGCGGCTATTTCCCCGGCCGGAGAAATCCTGTATCAGATGTCGGATGATCTGTCTTCCGGATCAGCAAAATTCGTGAAGTCAGACGGCAGCGTGCAGCAGGTCGCTCTGAAAGGGGATTCCGGGAAGGAATTCCCGATTGAAGCGATTCAGTTTGCTCCGTCCGGGGACATTCTCTGCATGAGCAAAGGAAGAGTCCACCAGTTGGATGCGAAAACCCTGACAGTGAAGCATATTTACGGAGAAGAAGCAGCGCCGTCGGCGGAAGGGATTGCCGCACAGCCGAATTTTATCGCAGTCGGGGAAAAGCTTTATATGATGGAGAGTGATATGGAGATCGCCGGTGATGGTTCGGTGAAAACAACGGATGTAAATATCACCATCTATGATTTAATCAATAATCAGGAGGAAAAGGGCCCTGACGTGCTCCGGGATTTCCTGATGGAGACCCCCTCTTTGCCTGGGAAAATCGCGGGGCCGGATGGAAAGACCCTCTACCTGGCCAGCACAAATGGGATCTTCCGTTTCCAAACGGAAGGCTCTGCGCTGGAAAAGCTTTTTGCCGGGGAGCAAGGACAGATGTTCAACCCATCCCTCTTCATTGACGGCGGGATTGCTTTCGAGGATGGATCTCTCCTGCTGTCTTATTACGGCGGGAACTACGAGGGCGCCGCGCTGTTCCGGTATGTCTATGATCCGGAAGCTCCGGTACAGGCATCGGAGACCCTGGTGGTCTACTCTCTGTATGAATCTTCTTTGATCCGGCAGGCTATCAGCGCCTTCCAGAGCAGCAACCAGAACGTGCAGGTGACCTACGAAGTGGGAATGACCGGCTCGGACGCGGTGACCAGGACGGACGCCTTAAAAACATTGAACACAAACATTATGGCAGGCGAGGGACCGGACATTTTGTTTTTGGATGGGATGCCGGTTCAGTCTTACGCAAAGAAGGGACTTTTGGCAGATCTGACAGAGGTTGTGGAAGAAGTTCAAAAATCCGGAGGACTGTTTGAAAATATCATTCGGGCTTACCAAGAAGGAGATCAGATTCCCGCCGTACCGGCCTGCTTTGCCGTGCCGGCCTTGATGGGAAATCAGAACTCGCTCCAGGAAGCACGGACCCTGGATCAGCTGGCTTCCCTGATGGAGGAGGCGCGGCGGCAAAAGCCGGAAGCGAAACAGCTCCTGGGGAATTATCCTTCGTCATCGATTCTGATGAGCCTGATGCCTGCTTCCTCGCCGGCCTGGTGGAAAGAAGACGGGACCTTGAGCAGGGAAAAATTGACTGAGTTTCTGGAGGCGGTTTCGCGGATTGCCAAAGCCCAGGGCGGAGACAACGAGGAAGGCCAGATGGAATGGCCGGAAAATGAAGCGCTGGATCTGACGCCGTTTATGTCGAACCTCGAACTCTATACTCTGGAGATGGGGTATGCCGGAGCCGATTTTACCTTCGGAAATCTGGAAAAAGGGATGGATCTTTGTTATGTCCTTTCCGCCGGAAAGAGACTTGGCGGCGGATATCAGGAGATCCCCGGACAGGCGGAGCATGTGTTTGTCCCGAAAGGAGCCGTGGGAATCAGCGCGAAGAGCGCGAATCCGGAAGCCGCTAAGCAGTTCATCCAATTTTATCTGACGGAAGGGCAATCTTTGGCTGGGATCGATGAATGGCCGGTCAATGAAAAGGCCTTTGATCAGAAGATGGAGCTGCCTTCCTTCATGAAGGATCGTCTGGGCGTGCAGTCCATGACCAGTGAGCTGGGGGAGAGCTTCCAGATGGAGGTCGCCTGGCCGTCGGAAGCGGAGATCTCGGACTTTAAGGACATGGTAAAGGGGCTGAGGGTCCCGGCCATCACCGATGAGACCATCAACCGCACGGTACTGGAAGAAGGCAAGAAGTGTCTGCTGGGCAAGACGACAGTTTCAGAGGCTGTGGACTCGATCTTGGATAAAGTGAACCTGTATCTTTCGGAGTAGCGGATATGGATAGGAAATTGGCCGTCACCGGACTTCTCTTTGTTCTTCCTAGTCTGGCCGGGGTGTGCATTTTTGTGCTGCTGCCCTTTGCCGATGTGGCGCTGCGCTCCTTCCAGAGCGCCGTGTCGCGGGATTGGGTTGGATTCGAAAATTACCGGGCGATCTTTGAGACACCGGCGTTCCGCCTGGCGGCCAAAAACACACTGGGATTCACCCTGGCCTGTATTCCGCTGCTGGTTGCCGTATCCCTTCTCATCGGCGTGTTTTTGCAGAGACAGAAGGCGTACGGAGGAATTTTGAAATCCATATTTTTAATGCCCATGGCGATTCCGGTAGCCTCGGTGGTCTTGCTTTGGAGATGTCTGTTTCATGAAAACGGGCTGCTCAATATGCTGCTATCGCCTGCGGGAGTTCAGCCGGCGGACTATATGAACTCCGGGTATGCGTTTTGGATTTTGGTGGTCAGCTATCTGTGGAAAAACCTGGGTTACGATATCGTACTTTTTATGGCGGGAATCTCCGGCATTCCGCAGACGATCTATGAGGCGGCCAGAGTCGACGGCGCCGGGGAGTGGACCTGCTTTTGGCACATTACGCTCCCCAATTTGAAGCCGGTTTTGTATACGGTCACGGTGCTTTCCCTCTTAAATTCCTTTAAAGTATTCCGGGAGAGTTACCTGGTTGCCGGGGATTACCCCCACGAGAGCATGTACCTGCTCCAGCACCTGTTCAATAACTGGTTCCGGGAGATGGATTTTGACAAGCTTGCAGCTGCCGCTGTCTTGCTGGTCCTTGTGGTCTTTTGTTTGGTCAGCTTGTTGAAGCGGGCCTGGGAATATGAGGAGTGAAGCGGTATGAAGAGGAGAATAATCCTGAGCCTGCTGATGATATTGGCGGCGGCGGTCTGCTATCCCATTTTCTTCCTGCTGGCCGGATCTTTGATGGGAGATGGGGAGCTGACGGAGCATCTGGGGGCTGTGCTCGCGGGAGGGGAGGGACTTATGACTTGGTCCGTGCTCCCGCTGGCGCCCACGCTGCGGCACTATGTGGAACTTTTGCTGGATTCCCCGGAATTTTTTCAGATGTTTTGGAATTCCATCCAGATGACGGTGGGAATCCTGGCGGGTCAGCTTATTTTTGGGGTTCCGGCAGCCTGGGGGTTTGCACGGTACCGGTTTCCATTTAAGAAAATTTTATTTACTCTCTATATTGTCCTGATGATGATGCCGTTCCAAGTGACGATGCTTTCCAGCTACCTGGTGCTTTCCGGGATGGATCTGATGGATACCCTGTGGGCTGTCATTCTCCCGGCCGTCTTTTCTACGTTTCCGGTTTTCATCATGTATCGTTTCTTTTGCAGCGTGCCTCACGCTTTGATCGAGGCGGCGCGGGTGGACGGGGCGGGGGAACTGGCGATTTTTCTGCACATCGGGCTTCCGATGGGATCCCCCGGCATCATCTCAGCCATGGTACTCGGCTATCTGGAATACTGGAACTTGATTGAGCAGCCTATGACATTTTTAAAAAATAAGGAGCTATGGCCTCTTTCCCTCTATCTGCCGAACATCAGCATGGACCGGGCAGGGGTTTCCTTTGCGGCCTCCGTGGTCACGCTGATCCCGGCTTTGCTGGTATTTCTCTGCGGGCAGGACTATCTGGAACAGGGGATTGTGGCGGCAGCGTTAAAGGAATAGAAAGGACACAAAAAGTATGGCTGGGAAATGGATCAAGAATGAGGGAAAACAGAATACTTCCGCAGCGATTCAAAAGAAAGCGCTGCGGGCATTGGCAGGGTTCTTGGCGCTGATGGTACTGTTTACCCTGCTGTCCAGGGCGGCTTCTAACCAGATCGTTCCCAATGTCGTTGTGGAGACGCCGGGAAAGGAGTCTTTAAGTTATCGGATTTCGGCTTCCGGGACGGTAAAAGAAAACCAGCTCTGCGCGGTGAATGTGGCCTCCGGAATCCGGGTGAAGAAGGTGTTGGTGAACGCGGGGGACCGCGTGGAAAAGGGGGATCTTCTCCTGGAACTGGATCCGGAAGATTTGGCGGAAAAGATTCGGATGAAGGAACGGGAGATTCAGAAGATGGAACTGGGAATCCAGGACTATGAGGCCGGGCAGGAGAGAAAGCAGAGCGATCAGGAATTGGAGCGGCGCCGGGCCGGGGAGGACTACCAGCGGGTAGAGAGGAGCGCGGATACGCAGGTGGAGCGGGCCGAGAAAGCCATGCAGGAGGCAAAAAGCCGATTGGAGGATTTTGACCGCTCCGCAGAAAGCGGAGACTTTGGGGAAGCGGAGGACCCGGTGGAGAAAACACTCCAGGATACCTGCCGGGAGAAGGCGGAACTCTTGCAGCAGGCAGAAACCGAGTGGAAGGAAAAGCAGGAGGAACTCCAAAAAGCGGAGGCTGCGGCGTCTCAGACGGCGGATTCCGCGTCCGAGGCGGGAAGCGGGCCGCAAACGCCCGCCTCATCCGGGCAAACCGGCTCTTCCCTGGAGCAGCTCCCAAAGGCAGTGAAGGAGGCGGAAGAACGGAAGGAAGCAGCCGGGCGGGAAAAGGAAGAGGCGGACGCCGCCCTGGCCCAGTATCAGGCAGAACGGGAGAGCCGGGAAGGGCAGGCGGACGCCAGTCAGAGACAGGCATTGGAAGATGCCTATACCCAGGCGAAAAACGCCTATGAGGACGCTGTGCGGCAGCGGGAGGACAGCTTGACGGATGCGGAGCGTAAAAAAGAGGATGCCGCAAAGCAGACGCTGCCGGACAGCACCGTAAAAAGCCAGACGCTGGATCTTCAGATCCTGCAAATCGAATTGGAACGGATGCGAGAACTGGAGTCGAGCCAGGGGCGGATTGTCTCGCCTGTAAAAGGGGTTGTTCGGAAGGTGAACGCGGAGCCAGGCTTCGCCACCTCGGACGGCAGCACGGTTTCCCTGGCGGATTTATCCGAGGGCTGCCGGTTTGTGGCCGCTCTTTCCGCGGAGGATGCGAAATATCTTGCCAAGGGAGATGAGGTGATTCTCATCCCAACAGCCGGAAATGAGGAGATCAAAGGTCTGACCGTGGATTCGATGAAGGAGTCTCCGGAAGATCCGGAGCAGATGGAGATCACGGTGGAGATCCGGGACGGAGAGATGGAAATCGGAGAGAGCGCCACCTTGTCGCTGGAGAAAAAGTCTCCGCGCTATCCCTGCACCCTTCCGCTGGCGGCGCTTCATCTGGATGGAAACCAATCCTATGTTTTGATTTTGCAGGAAGAAAAGACAGTGCTGGGCACGGAGCTTACCGCGGCCCGGGTGGACGTGGAGATCCTGGAGAAGAACCAGCAGCTGGCGGTCCTCAAAGAAGGGGCGCTGACGGGAAGCCAGCAGGTGATTGTCTCCTCGGACAAACCGATTGAGGCGGGCAGCCGGGTTCGCCCGAACAAAGAATGAGGGCGCGGATCTGGCAGGCGGTTCCGGTATGTTTGGCCTTTGCCTTCCTTCTCCTTCTGTCGCAGGCTCTGGCCTGCGGGGAGGAAGGAAACAGCCGGATGAGGATCCGCCTGCTGCTCCTAAAAGACCCTTATGAGGCCGGGGCGGTGGCAGAATTCCAGAAATCCGAACACAGCAAGGAGACGGAGCAGATTGACTTTGCCTTCTGGGGCGAGAGTCAGGGCGTGGTCAGGTACCCAGAGTTAAACCGCGAGTCCGAGGCTGTGATCGTAGCCGTCAGCGGAGATTCCCGCCTGGTGTTTCCAAACGCAGGAGTCCTCGGCAGCGGGGAGGGGGGATGCCTGCTTGGCAGGGGGCTGGCGGAGGCCCTGTTCGGCCATCCCTCCGCCATCGGGCAGACGGTGACAATCGGTCAGCGGAAATACAAGGTGGAGGGGATGCTGGATCAGGCGGAACAAATGGTGGTGATTCCGGCTGAGTCCGCCGGTTCCTCCCCACCGAAGGCAGGAACGGAGGCAAATCAGGGGACGGACGGATTTTTGCTGGACCGGGTATCCCTGAATATCCCGGAGGACGTGAGTCAGGAAGAGGCGGTGCGTCAATTTTCCAGCGAAGCGGGGATCACGGGGGAGGTGATTCCCGTCCACTGGTATCTTCGCTGGGCGAAAGGGGCGGCCCGGCTGATCCCTCTGCTGCTCTACGTTGTTTTGGCGGCGGGACTGGTGAAACGAGTGTTTCGTTGGAAGGGAAAGCATGGCATCGCACCGGCGCTTTTTGCCGCTTGTGTTTTGGGAGCCGCCGGCATTTTCGTGTTGGGGCTCTCCCTTGATATTCCGCGGGACTACCTCCCTGCCAAGTGGTCGGACTTTGAATTCTGGACCGGGCTTTGGGAGCAAAAAGAAAAGGAATGGGCGCTGCTGATCCGGACGGAGAAAAGCCAGGCGGAGCTTTGGGCATGCGGAGTGCTGAACCGGACCGTATGGTACAGTTTGGGGGCGGCGGTTTTAGGGGCGCTGGCTTTTCGAAAGCTCACAGTCCGCAGAGGGAGCACACTGTTTCTCTTAACCGCGGCTTCCCTCCTGGCGGCCTATCTTTTTCTGACTGCGAAACAGGGCGTCGGCCCGAATCTGGCCAAAAGCCGCATTCTTTGGCTGTTCTTGCCGCTGTGCTTTACCGTGAAATATCTCATGAACCATTTCTTGCCGCAGCCAAAAAGTGATGCCGGCGAGGAAAAATGATCCAGGAAATCCGGTTGCCGAATTTTGTCGAATATGGTAAACTAAACGACGAAGATCGGAAAAATTCTGAGAACGATTCGGAGGTGATCGGATGTATATTGGAGATTTGCATATTCACTCCCGGTATTCGCGGGCGACCAGCAAGGACTGCACGCCGGAGTATCTGGATCTGTGGGCAAGAAAAAAAGGGATCGACATTGTGGGAACCGGGGACTTCACGCACCCGGCTTGGCGGGAGGAGCTAAAAGAAAAATTGGAACCGGCTGAGGACGGTTTTTATGTATTGAAGAAGGAATACCGGATCAAGGACGAGGAGACGCCGGATGACCGGCGGCCCCGCTTCGTCGTGACCGGGGAGATCAGCTCGATCTATAAGAAATGGGACCGGGTCCGGAAGGTGCACAGTCTGTTGATTCTCCCGAACTTGGAGGACGCGGACCGGCTGGCCCGACGGCTGGAACTGATCGGGAACATTCATTCCGACGGGCGGCCGATTTTAGGGCTGGACTGCCGGGACCTGCTGGAAATTATGCTGGAGACCTGCCCGCAGGCGGTTTATGTGCCCGCGCATATCTGGACGCCCCACTTCTCCCTGTTCGGCGCTTTTTCCGGTTTTGACCGGATTGAGGACTGCTTCGGAGATCTGACTTCCCATGTCCATGCTTTGGAGACGGGGCTTTCTTCTGACCCGCCGATGAACTGGCGGATCTCGGCGCTGGACTCCTTTCAGCTGATCTCCAATTCCGACGCCCATTCTCCGGCGAAGCTGGGACGGGAGGCCAATCTTTTTGATATGGATCTCTGCTACGACAATCTGGCGCGGGCCATCAATCAGGGCGAAGGCCTGGCCGGGACGTTGGAGTTCTTCCCGGAGGAAGGAAAATATCATTTTGACGGGCACCGGAAATGCGGCCTGTCCCTGGATCCGAAGGAAGCCTTAAAATACGGAAATATCTGTCCGGTCTGCGGAAAGAAGCTGACGATCGGAGTGCTGCACCGGGTGGAGGAGCTGGCGGACCGGGAGGAGGGCTACCAGACGGAGAACGCCAAGCCCTTTGAAAGCCTGGTTCCTTTGCCGGAGGTGATTGCAGCGTCCACAGGCGGCAGCGCTGCGGGAAAGAAGGTGCAGGCCCAGTACGGCCGGATGCTCTACCGGCTGGGATCGGAGTTTTCCATCCTGCGCCAGGTCCCTGTGGAGGACATTCAGAAAGTGTCGGGGCCATTGGTCGCGGAAGGAATCAAGCGGCTGCGGGAAGGAAGAGTGGAGCGGACGCCGGGCTTTGACGGAGAGTACGGAAAAATCCAGCTGCTGGATGAATCGGAGATCAGCTCCCTTGAGGGGCAGCTCAGCCTGTTTACCCAGGAAGAGTGGAAAGAGCTGGAACGAAAGCCGGTATTTCCTGCGCTGAATTTGGCCGGGAGGGAGAGCGCCGCCGCAGACCAAAAGCTTGAGGGAGACCAGGAAAGCGGGAAAGGAGAAGGACTGCCGGAGCTTGGTTTTAGGCCGCTGGATCAAGGCAGAGCCGGGATAGATAAGCTGGGGGATGCTTCCGGGTCGAGGGAACCAAACGGCGCGGAGGAATGCGCAGAGAGCGGCGGGATGCAAAACAGGCTGCAAAATGAGCCGGATCCCTGCGGACTGGCCGCATTAAATCCCCAGCAGCGGGAGGCGGCCTGCGCAGAAGAACGGGCCGTTGCGGTCATTGCCGGGCCGGGAGCGGGGAAGACGAAGACGCTGATCACCCGCCTGCTCTATATGCTGGAAGTGCGAAAAATCGAGCCGTCGGAGATCACGGCCGTCACCTTCACCAATCAGGCCGCGGCGGAGATGCGCAGCCGTCTGGAACAGCTGCCCGGCGGAAAGCGCCTGGGAAAACAGATGCGGATCGGAACATTTCACTCGATTTGCAGCCAGCTGCTGACCGAGAGCGGCAGAACCTTTACCATTGCGGACGAAGGGATGCAGCGAGAGTTTGCAGAGCAGGCGAAAAAGAAATTCGGATTGAAACTCTCCGCCGCCAATTTCCTCCGTGAACTTTCCCTTCTCAAGAGCGGAATGGAATCCGGCGGAGCAGAGGAGGACCTGGAGGAATTTCGCGAAGTCTCCTTAGGGGAAGCTAGGGAAGAACTTTTGAAGGATGTAAGCGGATCCCCTATGGAGGAAGGTAGGGATGATTACCTGCTGGAAGCTGGCGATAAAGCCTGGAAGGAAACGCCGGAGGAGCCCTGCGAGGATCGAATTTCGAAGGAGGCGGCTGCCTTTTACCAGGAGAAGATGGAAGCGGCCGGCGCCCTGGACTATGACGATCTTCTTTTGGAAGGTCTGCGGCTCTTTACGGACGGGGAGGAAAGGCCGGCGGCGGAGGCTGATTTTTCCTATCTCCTGGTAGATGAATTCCAGGATATCAATCCGATTCAATACCAGCTGATAAAAGCCTGGAATCAAAACGGGAGAGAGCTCTTTGTTATCGGGGACCCGGATCAGTCCATCTACGGGTTCCGGGGAAGCGATTCCCAGTGTTTTACCCGCCTGAAGGAAGAGCATCCTGACCTGAGAACCATCCGTCTGGTCTATAATTACCGCTCCACACCGGAGATTCTTTCCGGCGCGCTTTCCGTCATCGGCCATAATAGCGGGGAGGCAAGGCGGATGGAGGCGGCCGGAAAAGCTGGTCGGCCGGTCCGCATCGTAAAAGCGCCGGGTGAGAAGAGCGAGGCTATTTTCATTGCCAAGGAGATTAACCGGCTGATCGGCGGAATCGATATGGTGGACGTGGAGGAAAACGAGAGCAGGCAGGGCAAGGAGGTCCGAAGTTTTTCCGACCTTGCGGTCCTGTACCGGACTCACCGGCAGGCCAAGCTTTTGGAGGAATGCCTGCGCCAGGAAGGGATTCCCTATGTAGTGGCGGGACGGGAGGATTTTCTTTTGGAACCTAAAGTAAGGGGGGCGCTGTACTTTTTCCAGTATGTGCTGCACCCGGATGACATGACGGCGAAAGAGCAGGCGGAGAAGCTGATCTGGCCGTCGGAGGAAGAGACGGCTGGGGACCGTTTGGCGTTGCTGGCGGAGAAGTACCAAAAAAAGGCGCAGAAGGGAAAGCCGGTAAAGCTGTTGGAAGAGTGGGCGAAAGATACGGATGCCGGGGAGGATGAGGCGATGAAAAAACTGGCCGATCTTTCGGTGCTTTCCGTCTCGATGGAAGCTTTTCTGCACACGTTATCTTTTGGAGAGGAAGGCGATATCCGGCGCAGCGGCGGCAGGAAATTTACTTCCGACGCAGTGACCTTGATGACGTTTCACGGCTCCAAGGGCCTGGAATTTCCCGTGGTTTTCCTCTATGGAATCCGGAAAGGGCTGGTGCCTTTGGAGGTCAAAGGAAAGGCCTCGGATTGGGAGGAAGAAAGGCGGCTGTTTTTCGTCGGCATGACCCGTGCAAGAGAGGAGCTGATTCTGACCACCTCTGGGGAAGAGTCCGCTTTTCTGAAAGAGATCTTGCCGGAATCTGCGATCCGGGAGGCGGCGAAAAAGGAAAAGCCGGCGGAAGAGATAACACAGCTTAGTTTGTTTGACTTTATATAACTTTCGGCAGTCTTTTCGTTTCTCGTTTGGATGGACGCCCTCACATTTGCGCGAAAAACTGGCGTTTTCACTTTTCAGGAACCATCCCAGCTCGTTTCAGCGGCACGCCGGGATTAACCAGCAGTTAATTAATTCTCTTTTTATTTAAGAAAGGCTCAGTTGTATCGGGATAAAGAATCTGCTACACTTTAAGAACAAACCGGTTTGATATCGAACAAGGAAAGCAGTCCTGCCGCGATCAGGAAACGGGAAGCCAGAAAGCTTCCGGCCGAGCCTGCGGCAGAAAAATGACGCCCTCGGACGGCGGCGAAAGCCGGACGATTGGCAAGGTCCAAGTTTTGCGCAGCCAATCTTTAAAAAGGAGTGATAAAAATGCCGATGAATACCGTGATACGGGATAGACGAAAAAACCTGGGGCTGACCCAGGAACAAGTGGCGGATTATCTGGGCGTATCCGCGCCTGCGGTCAATAAATGGGAGAAAGGGGCTTCCAGCCCGGACGTCTCTTTGCTGCCCGCCCTGGCCCGCCTGCTGGAAGTGGATTTGAATACGCTGTTTTGTTTTCAGGACGGACTTTCGGAGCAGGAGATCTCTGCCTTTTCTTCCGCGGTCGGAAAGGAAATCAAGAAAAACGGGATGGAGAGCGGTTTTCAGATGTGCGTCGATAAAATCCAGGAATATCCCAACTGCAGCGGTCTGATTCATACGGCGGCGTTGGTAGTGGAAGGGGCTCTGCTTTTGTCCGGGCTGACGTCTGAGGAAAAAGGAAAGTATGAGAAGACGATTTTATCCTGGTATGACCGTGTAGCCAACAGCGGCGAAGAACCGTACCGCACGAGAGCCGCCTACATGCTGGCGTCCAAATACATTCTCCGTGAGGAATATAAAAAAGCCCAGGAAATGCTGGATTTGCTGCCGGAAGCGGATGCTCTGGACAAGAAAAAATTGCAGGCGGACCTCTACATCCGGCAGAACAAGCTGGAAGAGGCGGGGAAAATCCTGGAACGAAAACTTGTGATGGCGTTGAATGAGCTTCAGGTGTATCTGATGAACCTGGTGGAAGTCGCCTTTCGGGAAGGGCGGGAGGAGGACGCCTCCAAGCTTGCCGAAGCCGCGAAAACGTCCGCCAAGCTTTTTGGACTGTCGGATTACAATGCGAATTTAGTTCCCTTTCAGCTTGCCACGGCAAAAAAGGATGTTCCCGGCAGCCTTTCTTTGATCCGGACCATTCTAACCGCCACCCTTGTCCCGTGGGACACAAGGAAAATCCCTCTGTATCACCACATCTCAGATACCTGGAGCCAGGCGCCTGTCAGTTCCCTGGTGCTGGCGCCGCTGCTGTCGGATCTGGAACACAATCCGAAATATGAATATCTTAAGGACGATCCGGAATTTCTCCGGATCTTGAAAGAGTTCCGCGCCAAGTGCTGACTGGCGGGCAGGGGACGCCTCATTTTGTTTTTACCTCCATCCGGTTGCCGAATCCTGTCGGATCTGGTATACTAAACGACGAGAGTCGGAAAAATTGGATGTGGGGAGAGAGAACATGGGGTTGTTTGAGAAAAAAGGAGATCCGATCTTTTGGAAAGAGGACAGCCATGCGGAGGCGGAGCTTCAAAGATTGAACGAGCTGCGGGAACACGCCCCGGAAGAGATCGCGCGGCAGATGGATCAGGATATAAAGTTGATTGCGGCGGGACTGTCGGGAGAAAAAAATGTGGCATATGAACTGAAAAACAGCCATATCCCTATGTATGTTCTCCATGATCTCTACCTGGTAAAGGATGAGTTGAGCGCGCAGATCGATTATCTGGTGCTTACAAAAAAGTGCAGCATTGTGATTGAGTGTAAAAATCTGTTTGGGAATATCGAGATCAATTCCCGCGGGGATTTTATCCGTACGCTTCCCCAGGGCCGCGGTTACAAAAAAGAATGTATCTATTCGCCGATCACCCAGAATCAGAGGCATATGGAGTTGATCCGGGATCTCTGTCTGGAGGCCAAGGGTGCAGTCATGGGCTACTTTTTTGACAGGTGGTTTCCTGATTTTTATAAGCCGATTGTGGTGTTGGCAAACCCGAAGACGGTCTTAAACGACCGCTATGCGAAAAAGGAAGTAAAGGCCCAGGTGATCCGGGCAGATCATCTGATCGAAACCATCCGGGAGCTGAACCGGGCTTCCAAAAGCGCTTCCAGCAGCGATAAACAGATGAAGGAAACGGCGGAAAAATTCTTGGAATGGAATCAGCCGCAGCCCATGTCCTTTGTGGAAAAATACGAAAAGCTCCTGGCGCAGCAGGAAAAAGTCTGTCCTCTGTGCGGCGGCAAAATGGTGAAGCGGGTGGCGAAAAAGGGAGCCTATGCGGGAGAAGAATTCTGGGGATGCGAGAACTTCCCGCACTGCCGCCATATGGAGAAAATCATTTAGCCCGGCGGCCCGTATTTGGGGTACTTAACGTGTGAAGCATGAAAAAAGCCGGCAAGGTATTTATGAGCGCAGTGATTCGCACAAAAGAGGAAACAGCAGCATCTTCTTCCCGGTATGACCGGAAAAGGACGCTGCTGTTTTTGTTCACCATTTACCGGCGCTTCGCGCAGCAAACAGGCTGTGGAATAGAAAACCAGTTTACGAATTCTGTTCCTTCTGATTAAAAAATACGGCGATTGCCCCGAAGAGGACTCCGGCGACCGGCCAGATGATCCACGTTCTTGCCCAATTCATGGTGATAAAACTGACCAGGAGGTAGAGGGAGACGACCACGCACCAGTAAACTCCGGCTACCCCGGCAATCTTTTTGTTGGCGATCTTTATTTCTTTGGCGTAGTCCCCGGTCTGCAACAGTTTCTCGTAGCTGCCGTGGATCATGCCGACGCGGACAAACAGATAGACAGCGGCGGAAACCACAAGGAGCAGGAAATCCAGACTGAGGAGAACCGCAAACTGAGAAATCCCCAGGATACTGACCACCACCAGGGGAACGGCCGAGAGAATGCAGAGCATGACTCCGCTGGTGATTCCCTTAATAAAGGTTGGCTCGTATTTTTCCTTCTTCCCCTGGACCAGGCCGGAGATTCCGTATTCCAGCTCAAATACTTCTTTTTCCAGATATTCATACTTGGTCATCGGAATCCCGTGGATGATAAAGGAGGCCACGGCACCGGTGACCATGACCAGCAGGAACGCGAGCCCGACGCTCAGAGCCGCTTTCTGGGAGAAGGTGGAATCCGGCCGCTGGCTCAGTCCGAGGAGAAACAGCAAAACAACCGGGGACAGGATGCAGAGGGACACGGTGGGGGCGAATTTGCGGGAAGTCTTCTCCATCAGATCCAGGTAACTGGAAGCCTCTTCCATGGAAATTCTCCGAACCGTGCTGTCATCCTCCGATTTGATAAAGGAAAGGTCCTCTTCACCCTGATCGTCCTTTAATAAGTAATCGGTGCTCACGCCGAAGATCTGGCTGAGCTTGATAATCTTATCCAGATCTGGGACGGAGACCGCGCTTTCCCACTTGGAGATGGACTGGCGGGAGACGTTTAATTTTTCAGCCAGATCCTCCTGGGACCAGCCGCACTTCTTTCTTAATAGGGATATTTTGTCCGCTAAAATCATAACGGAAATCCTCCTTGCTTGAGTTTGTTTGGAACGATATCGTTACCGGTATCTTAGCAAAAAAGCCGGCTGACAACCACCAAGTGCGATTGGAAATTCCGCAACCGCCGGTTGCAACCGGGGGAACGCGGCGGAAAACTGGTTTTTTTATCTGCGCAGACCTCCTATCAGTTTACCGTTCCTCCTGAATACTGTCAAATGAAATCCGAAAGGGAACGAATGCCAAAAAAGAGGCGCGATAACGGACCGGGAAAATAATGCAGGAATCTCACAAAACTACTTCCCGTGGGTTCTGTTTCATATTATAATGAGGGGAAAATGATGACAAAACGGCAGGGATGGAGGGAAGAGCCCGTCTCTGCAAAAGGACAAACATTTTATGAACAATACGCCGCAGAATCTGCTCCGGGCCATCCATGAGGGAAAGTGGCTGAGCATTGAGTACAAAAATAAGCAGGAGGAGATCACGAAATATTGGATCGCCGTCTACGGGATCCATGCCGTCCGCCGGAGTCTACAGGTGGAAGGTTTTCATTTGTCCGAACACACCGTCAAAAAATTTGATACGATCTATCTCGACGCCATCCAGTCCTCCGCTGTGGTGGAAGGATCCTACTATGAAAGGAATCCGGAGCTGATTCGGGATATCGATGAGAATCCGGAAAAATACGAGGGTATCTTCGGCGCGGCGGCCAATCTCAAGGTCCTGAATTACCTGATCGATTGCAGCCGTCTGGACTGCGAACCCTATCAGTGCGATTATTCCCTGATCCACCATCTGGACGGCGATTGCCTGTCTTCCGGGGAATACCCGCTGGAAGAAGAACAGTTTGCCGAGATCGTCCGGGTGTTCCAGGAAGAGTCGGTACAAAGCGACCGGCAGAAGCACTTTAAGCTCCGACGGCTCTGTCTGAATCTGCTGAGCCTTGCCATAAAGGGAAAGAGCGCGAAGAAGCCGGGCGCAGGGGAAGCCCTCTACGTGCTGGCCTACCGAAGAGTGTATTTGGACGTGAAAAACCGCGTGTTAAAACCGGCCAAGGAAGTGACCATCTGCCGGGAATTTACCATAGACGGGGAGAGGCAGAGCATCCGCAAATATTTAGATCCGGAGGATTTCGATCTGCTTGAAGATTACGATCGCTGCCAAGAGGAGATCAAAGACAAGATCACCAGGCGGAATCCTCAGCTTGCGGGGGTGGACGACCGCCCGTATCTGATTGCTTTGGGGTCGGATATCCATGTGGATTTGAATCAGGAATACAATTTTATTATCCGGAGTTTTGAGGAGGGGAAGGTCAGCGACCCGCTCAAAGCATTTTTCGGCAAACTGACCAGCCGGCCGGACCGGCGGAAGGATTACCCGATTACCTTGCTCAAGCGCCAGGCCAATCTGGATCAGCTTTTGGCGATTCACAATGCCATGAAATACCCGGTGACCTATGTCCAAGGCCCGCCCGGAACCGGAAAGTCCTATACGATCGTGAATGCGATTGTCACGGCTTTTTTTAACGAGAAGACCGTCCTGCTTGCCTCTTACAACAATCATCCGATTGATACCGTGGCGGAGAGCCTGCAAACGATTCCTTACCGTTCCGGAGTGATTCCATTTCCCATCATCCGCCTGGGGAACGATAAGCTGGTGGCCGAGGCGCTGAAACAGATAAAGCGTTTGTATGCTCTTGTGCGGAATTGGAAAGTCTATGAAAATACACTGGAAAAGAACCGGGGCGACAAGGTGGAGAGAACCAAAAGACTGACGGCTCTCCTAAAAAAGCACGAGGAAATATTAAGCCTCAGGGAGCAGAAGGAAGCCATCGAGCGCCTGATGGAGGCAAATCACCATCTGACCTTTCAGACGGATTTGCAGGGCCGCCAACTGGCCGGGGTCAACCATCGGCTGGAAGAGATCGGATCGGTGACGGACGAGCAGGCGCTGGTTTTGCTGACCGATGACGAGGATGAATTTAAGAAATACCTGAATTATACTTCCGTAAAATATTTAAAACGGCTGGGCGAACCGAAAAATGAGGACCTGCAGCGAATCTTGGAATTAAAAAAGGAAGAGAAGCAGGTGGAAGCCTTCAACCACTATCTCAGCCAGGAAGAAAACGTGAAAAAGTTTCTGCGGATTTTTCCGGTGGTGGCTACCACTTGTATTTCCGCCCATAAGATCGGTACGCCGAACCGGTACTTTGACCTGGTGATTATGGATGAGGCCAGCCAGTGCAGCACTGCTCTTTCCCTGGTTCCCATCCTCCGGGGAGACCGCCTGCTGCTGGTCGGAGACCCCCAGCAGCTGAACCCGGTGATTCTTCTGGATCCCGCCGACAATGAGGCGCTGAAAAAACGGTATCTGGTGGCGGAAGAGTACGATTATATCAAAAACTCCGTTTACAAGGCGTTTCTGGCCAACGATGCCGTCAGCGATGAGATCCTGCTTCGCCACCATTACCGCTGTGACCCGCGGATCATCCAGTTCAACAATAAAAAGTATTATAACAACAAGCTGAAAATTGACAGCAAAGCGCAGTCGCCTCATCCACTGATCTACGTGGAAATGGAAAACAATCAGACCCACTATAAAAATACAGCGCCGGAGGAAGCGGCGAAGATTGTGGATTATGTGATGCAGCACCGGGAGAAGAAAATCGGGATCATCACGCCCTTTACCAACCAAAAGGAATGTATCAGCGAGGCGCTTCGGGAAAACGGTATCGAGGATGTGACCTGCGGTACGGTTCATGCGTTTCAGGGGGATGAAAAAGATGTGATTCTATTTTCTCTAGCCTTGACGGATCAGACCGGAGGAAAGACGTATCACTGGCTGAAAAATAACCGGGAGCTGATCAACGTGGCTACCTCCCGCGCAAAAGAAGAGCTGGTGGTGTTTTCCAGCAGCAAAAACCTGGAACGTCTGCACCAGGACGGCAGCCAGGATGACGTATACGAATTGGTGAAGTATGTCAAATCCAACGGCACCTGCGGCGTGACGAGCGACGCCGTATCTTCCAGGGCCCTGGGGATCAAGCCATACAGCACGGAGACCGAGGAAGCTTTCCTGCAAAGCCTGAACCATGCGCTGGAAAATGTGCTGAACAACAACCGCCGGTGCGAGGTGCACAAAGGAGTGGCGATCTCCCAGGTTTTCCAGGACAATCCCTCGAAAGCCAGCCTCTTTTACAATGGCCGGTTTGACTTTGTGATCTACGAGAAGGAGTATGGCGGAGGGAAGTTCCCGATTCTTGCCATCGAGCTGGACGGTAAGGAGCACATGACCGACGAGGCGGTAAAAAAGAGGGACTGTCAGAAAGCGGAGATCTGCCGCCGGCACGGATTCGAACTGATCCGGGTAGAGAATTCTTATGCCAGGAGATATTATTATATTAAGAAGATTCTGGAGAAGTATTTTCGGAATGTGCGGTAAGGCGCGCGGGTTGGAGCCTACAAAACCGCTCCGGTGTCCCGATAGACGAGAAACCGAAGCGGTTTTGTTATTCAGCAAGAGGGAACATGGATTCCCCGTTCTGAAAGTTTCATTTTTCTAGCATTCTGATTGGAATCCGCCGATATGTTTGTTAGCCGTTTCAACCGTTCCTGGGATTTCAGAAAGCCATGTCTTTACGAGTGAATCCGGGTCCCTGTCTTCCCCAAAATCCCATCCTTCGCCTTTTCCAGCAAAGTGATCAGCGCCGTGCGCCCTGGTTTGGACTCTGCAAACTCAATCGCCGCCTGAACCTTCGGCAGCATGGAACCAGGAGCAAAATGCCCCTCCGTCACATACCGTTTGGCCTGATCCGTGGTCAGATCTGACAGCCATTCCTGATCCGGCTTCCCGAAGCGAATCGCCACCTTTTCCACCGCGGTCAGGATGATCAGGCAATCCGCATTCAGCTCCTTTGCCAGCAAGCAGCTGGCAAAATCCTTGTCGATCACAGCGCTGGCGCCTTTCAGGTGATTCCCCTTTAACGTGACTGGGATGCCGCCGCCGCCGCAGGCGATGACCAGCTGACCGGCGTCCACCAGAGTCCGGATGGCCCCGATTTCAATGATCTCAGCCGGTTTCGGGGAGGCGACCACACGGCGGTAGCCTCTGCCCGCGTCCTCTTTCATGATATAGCCGTACTTGGCCTCCGCCACCTCTGCCTGCTCTTTGGTCATAAAATGGCCGATGGGCTTGCTGGGGTTCTGGAAGGCAGGATCCTCCGGGTCCACCCGCATCTGGGTGACCATGGTGGCTACGGGGATGTGCTCAATTCCACGGTTTTTCAATTCCTCCCGCAGCGCGTTCTGCAAATCATAACCGATATAGGCCTGGCTCATGGCCACGCAGACGGAGAGAGGAGTGTTGGGCTGATTCGGGTTTTCCCTGGTCAGGGCGGCCATCGCGTTATTGATCATGCCGACCTGGGGGCCGTTGCCGTGGACGACCACGACCTCGCAGCCCTCCTCAATCAGATCGACAATGGCCCGCGCGGTGATCTTCACCGCAGCCATCTGTTCCGGGAGCGTATTGCCCAGGGCATTTCCGCCGAGGGCGATGACGATGCGTCTTTTTTTCGTTTCCATAGAAACCTCCTGGGGGGCTTCGAGCCGTCCCTTTATTTCATCAGCCGGGGAGTACCCTTTTCTTCCAACTGCTTTAACATGGCGGCGGGATCTTCGAATTTGCTCAGGAAGATCATCGCGGCAATGATATAAGGCTTGAAACTTGCTTCTTTATAAAGCGGCACACGGTAGCGGTCGAACACGCTGGCGTCCACCTCTCCGGTCTCACAGCTGACGCCGGTGATGTCGGCGGGCAGGCAGTGCAGGTACAGCGCTTTGCCGTCCTTGGTTTTCGCCATCATTTCTTCGGTGCAGGCCCAATCTTTGTGCTGCGCGTTCTGGGCCAGCAATTCTTTTTCCAGCTTGTCGATCCCGTCAAAATCGCCCTTGCCGTAGAGGTCGGTTCTCTTTTCCATGGCGGCGAAGGGAGCCCAGCTCTTCGGATATACGATATCCGCATCCTGGAACGCTTCTTCCATGCTGTTCGTGCGGCGGAAAGAACCGCCGGAGGCCGCCGCGTTTTTCTTCGCAACTTCCTCGACTTCAGGCATCACCTCATATCCTTCGGGATGAGCCAGGACGACTTCCATTCCCATACGGGTCATCAGGCCGATGACGCCCTGAGGGACCGAGAGGGGTTTGCCGTAAGAAGGAGAGTAGGCCCAGGACATGGCCAGCTTCTTGCCCTTCAGATTTTCCACGCCGCCGAAGTGATGGATGATGTGGAGCATATCGGCCATACACTGGGTGGGATGGTCGATGTCACACTGCAAGTTGACCAGAGTCGGGCGCTGCTCCAAAATTCCGTCTTTGTGGCCTTCCTGAACCGCTTCGGAGACGGCGTGCATATAGGCGTTGCCTTTGCCGATATACATATCGTCGCGGATTCCGATGACGTCGGCCATAAAGGAAATCATGTTGGCCGTCTCGCGGACCGTCTCGCCGTGAGCAATCTGGGATTTCTTTTCGTCCAGATCCTGAACCTCAAGGCCAAGCAGGTTGCAGGCGGAGGCGAAGGAGAACCGGGTACGGGTGGAATTGTCGCGGAACAGGGAGATGCCGAGGCCGCTCTCAAAAACCTTGACCGAGATGTTGTTTTCCCGCAGGTAACGCAGGGCGTCAGCCACGGTGAAGACGGCTTCCAGTTCGTCGTCGGTCTTCTCCCAGGTCAGGAAGAAATCGTTGTTGTACATTTCCTTAAAATTCAGAGCGTTCAGTTTGTCGATGTATTTTTGCAGCTGCTGGTCCATGATTATATCTCCTTTTTTGATTGTTTTCGCCCAATTCTGGGGAGCGAGGGGGCCGAGCTCAGAGTCTTAATGCCCGCACGGCCCCCTCCCGCCCCCCCTCTTGGGCACGCTTAGGCGGGGGGAAGTGGAAACTGGTGTATCGGATGGGGAGTTTATTTGCAGTAGGTGGAGGGGAGAGCGGCGTATACGGCGGCGCATCTCACCAGGTCTTCTTTCCAGGTCTTTTCGTTGGGGGCATGGGCTTGGGCTTCGGCTCCCGGTCCGAAACCGATGCAGGGGATGCCATTGCGGCCCATGATGGTAACGCCGTTGGTGGAGAAGGTCCACTTGTCGGTCAGCGGGCGGCTCTTTCTCATCTCTACAGTGACCGGATCGCCCTGGCGCTCATTGCCGTAAAGGCCGTGATACGCTTCTTCCAGAGCCTTTGTGACATCGTGATCTTCCGGGATGACCCAGGTCGGGAAGTAGCACTCGATGGGATAAGTCAGGCCGGTCCAGGACGGACGGGCGTATTCATACATGGAGACTTTGACGTCCTCCCCGTATTTCTGAACCGAAGGAAGGTTCCGGATTTCTTCGAGGCAGCTCTCCCAGGTCTCGCCGGCCGTCATGCGGCGGTCCAGAGAAACCGAGCAGGAATCCGCCACAGCGCAGCGGCTCGGAGAGGTAAAGAAGATCTCGGAGGTGGTCACGGTACCGCGGCCCAGGAAGCGGGCTTCTTTCCACTCCTTGTTGTATTTCTCATCCAGCATCTTGACGAGGCCTTTGATTTCGGTGCCGTCCTCGGCATCGTTTTCATTTAAAGCGCGGACCTCCTGGAGAATATCGGCCATCTTGTAGATCGCGTTGTCGCCGCGCTCCGGAGCGGAGCCGTGGCAGGAAATTCCTTTGACGTCGATGCGGATTTCCATCCGTCCGCGCTGGCCGCGGTAGATGCCGCCGTCGGTGGGCTCGGTGGAGACCACGAAAGCCGGGCGGACATGGTCCTCATGGATGATGTACTGCCAGCAGAGGCCGTCGCAGTCCTCTTCCTGGACCGTGCCTGTAACCAATACCGTGTACTTGTCGTTCAGCATGCCGAGGTCTTTCATGATCTTGGCGCCGTATACGGCAGAGACAATGCCGCCCAGCTGGTCGGAGGTACCGCGGCCGCCGATCTCGGTTTCGGTCTCAAAGCCCTCGTAGGGATCAAACTCCCAGTTGTTCCGGTTTCCGATGCCCACGGTGTCGATATGAGCGTCAAAGCCGATCAGCGTTTCCCCGGTGCCCATGTAGCCAAGAATATTTCCCATCGGGTCAATGACAACTTTGTCGAAGCCCAGGGCGTTCATTTCCTGCTCAATGCGCTTTACATGGCCTTCTTCACCGGCGCTTTCTCCGGGAATGCGGACCAGGTCACGCAGGAACTGAGTCATATCTTTTTCATAGCTGGCAGCGGCTGCTTTGATTTTGTTGAAATCCATGGTGGTTTCCTCCTCCTATAATAGGTTTTTAAGATGGCTGATGAATGAGAAGTTACATTATTTTATTTGTATTCAAAATCAGTTACGCTTGATGAATAGAGAGGTTATTCCTGGTCTCTCCTTTTGTGGATTCCATAGAGGCCATCCCAGACGACTTCGCGGAAGCGGGTGGGGTCGGTGTTGCCCTCGGTGGAGATCAGCAGAACTTCGGAATTTTCGTCCAGCTTCAAGGCTTCCTTCAGATCTGCGTAGCGGGAGTAAGTCAGGATGGAAGCCAGAAGGCCCATGGTGACGGAACCGGACTCACCGGAAATAACGGTGGGATCACCGGCTAAAGGAACGCCGTACATGCGGGTGCCTTTGGCGCTCATCCAGTCAGGGCAGGAGACGAAGGCGGAGGCGTGATTGCGGAGGATCGTCCAGGCAATCGTGTTGACCTCCCCGCAGGCAAGGCCCGCCATGATGGTATCCAGATCGCCGCCCACATTGACGATTTCTCCGGTGCCCTTGGCGGCGGAGCGGTAGATACAGTCCGCGGCGCTGGCTTCTACGACCACCATGACCGGCGGGTTATCCGGGTAACGGTTGGCAAAGTAGCCGACCACGGAACCGGCAAGGGAGCCGACACCTGCCTGCACGAAGACGTGGGTCGGGCGGTCGCAGCCCTCGGCGAGAAGCTGCCGGTCCGCTTCCAATGATAGAGTTCCATAGCCCTGCATAATCCAGCTGGGAATCTCTTCATAGCCATCCCAGGCCGTATCCTGAACCATGACGCCGTGGGGCGTGTCTGCCGCCTGGGCGGCTGCCATGCGGACGCACTCGTCATAATTGCAGTTTTCGATGGTAACTTCTGCGTTTTCTTTGCGTATATTTTCGAGACGGGTCTGCGTGGATCCCTTCGGCATTCTTACCACTGCCTTCTGCCCAAGCTGATTGGCGGCCCATGCCACGCCGCGGCCGTGATTGCCGTCGGTGGCGGTGAAGAAGGTGGCCTGCCCGAAGGTTTCCCGGAGCTCCTTTGAGGTCAGGACGTTGTAGGGGACTTCGCTTACGTCTTTGTTGATCTGTTTTGCCACATAGCGGGCAATGGCGAAGGAACCGCCCAGCACCTTAAAGGCGTTCAGGCCGAACCGGTAGGATTCGTCCTTCACATAAAGCCCCTTGATCCCCAGATAACCGGCCATTTTTTTCAGTTTTGCCAGCGGGGTGACGCTGTACTGAGGAAAACTGCGGTGAAAGCTGATGACCTTCCGGATATTGTCCTGTGACATGATGGACAGATAAGGGTCATCCGAAGGGGGGAGTTCATTGAGAACCCATTTCAAGTCCGTTTCCATTTGTATCCTCCTGTCTCGGATTTGAGTGATTTTTTACCTTGGATATTCTGAAATCATGGTTGATTGGGAAAAAGATTCTGTTTCCCTGCATCTTCATCATAGCATAAAAAAAGGAAAATGCAATAGGAAATCTAAAAAATTTTTAGGAAATCTAAAAAAGTTTTAGGGGCAATGGATAATGGCTTGTCTCAGGCTAAAAAATTTTTAGGGAACCACAAAAAGAGTGGAAGTTTCCTTAAGAAAGAATTGCTTCCATTTTTTAGTTGTGTTATGATAAAAAAGACGGGGAACGTTGCCGCCGAAAAAATGAATGGAAAGGGAGAGCAAGCCCATGATTGATCTGACGAGAAACGAAGCGGCCTTGGAACGAAATATTGAAAAGGCGAAGGAGAACCATATCATTATCCCTACGATTGCCCAGATGAAGGACCCAGATCAGGTTCCGGAGAAGATCAAGGAGAAGCTGAAGCAGGTGGGACTTTGGGACGTGAATCCGTTGAACCTGTTCCGTATTACCTGGAAGAATGAGAGGAAGGAATTCGGCGGCCTTTACGGCGGCAGCAACTATATTGTTCTGCCCTCTGAGCTGACGGGCGTCAAGGCGAAGATCATCTGCATGGTCGGCAAATGGTTCCCCACCGGCTGCCACAAAGTAGGCGCTTCCTTCGGCTGTCTGGCTCCGCGTCTGATCACCGGCCAGTTCGACGCCAGCTATCATAAGGCTGTCTGGCCCTCCACCGGAAACTACTGCCGCGGCGGCGCATTCAACTCCAAGCTTCTTGCCTGCGATTCCATCGCGATTCTGCCGAAGGAGATGAGCAGAGAGCGCTTTGAGTGGCTGAACAGCATTGCCGGCGAGGTGATTGCAACGCCCGGCTGCGAGAGCAATGTAAAAGAAATTTTCGATAAGACCTGGGAACTCCGGAATACGAGAGAGGATGTCCTGATCTTCAACCAGTTTGAGGAGATGGGGAATTACCTGTGGCATTATAATGTGACGGGAAGCGCCATCGCCGATGCCTTCGAGGAGATGAAGCAGGACGGCGACCGCTTTGCCGGAGCAATCTTTACTTCCGGATCGGCGGGCACCATGGCTTCCGGCGATTATCTGAAACAAAAATATCCTCATTCCAAGCTGGGAGTCGGCGAGGCGCTCCAGTGCCCGACCTTGTTGAACAACGGTTTCGGCGGCCATCGGATCGAGGGAATCGGCGACAAGCATGTGCCGTGGATCCATAATGTGAAAAATACCGACCTGGTTGTGGACATTGACGATGAGGACAGCCAGCGTCTGCTGCGATTCTTCAATGAGCCTCTGGGCCGCGAATATCTGGTAAAAGAGTGCGGCCTGGATCCGGAGTTTGCCGGGCTTTTGGATTTCTTCGGTATTTCGGGCATTGCCAATATGCTCTGCGCGATCAAGATGGCGAAATACTACGAGCTGACCGAGCACGACGTGCTGGCGACGGTCCTGACCGACTCCGCGGTGATGTACCAGTCCCGGATCAAGGAACTGCAAGACGAGACCGGAGAGTATACGCCTGTGATGGCCGCCGTGGACTACCAGACCCATCTGGCCGGAATCAAGACGGACAGCATGCAGGAGCTGACCTATGTGGACCGGAAGCGCGTACACAATTTGAAATACTACACCTGGGTGGAACAGCAGGGCAAGGAGACCGAGGAGTTAAATGCTCTCTGGTACGACACCGAGCACACCTGGGAGGCCGTCCAGAAGCAGGCGCCTCAGATCGACGCCCTGATCAACGAGTTCAACGAGAGAACCGGATTGCTTAAAACGCTTGATTGACGGGAACGAATCTGAACTCTGGTTATCGGATGTCTGACCGGGGACAACGGTCTATCCGGCGGGCAGTTCAGCAAAAAAGGAGCGTGAGAAAGATGAAAAATGTGATTTCGGCCGTCTGCGTCAGCTGCGGTGCGGAGCATGAGGCTCTGCCCGGCATTACGACTTGCAGGAAATGCGGCGGTATTTTGGATATCAAGTACGACTATACCTATATCCGTTCCCAGCTGACCAGAAAGCAATTAGAAGAGCGGCGGGAGAATTCCATGTGGCGTTACCGGGAATTCCTTCCGGTGGAGGGAACCGGCAGCCGTCCGAAGCTCCGGGTGGGCTGGTCTCCCTTTTATGAGGCGAAAGCCCTGGCCGAGCGGCTGGGCGTGGCTAAACTTTATATCAAGGACGACGGCGTGAATCCGACGGCAAGTTTAAAAGACCGGGCGTCCGCCATGGCCGTGGTAAAGGCCGAGGAGGCGGGGGCGGATACGATCGCCTGCTCCTCCACGGGGAATGCGGCGTCTTCCCTGGCCGGGAATGCGGCGGCGGCCGGATTTTCCACCTATATCTTTGTGCCGGAGCGGGCGCCAAAGGGAAAAGTGGCCCAGCTGATGATGTTCGGCGCCCATGTGATCAGCGTACAGGGGAGTTATGAGGACACCTTCCGCCTGTCGGCGGAGGCCATCGACCGCTGGGGCTGGTATAACCGGAACGCAGCCATCAATCCTTATTTAATGGAAGGCAAAAAGACAGTCTCTCTGGAAATCGCCGAGCAGCTCCACTGGCAGATGACCGACTATGTGGCGGTCTCGGTGGGGGACGGCTGCACCATCGGCGGCGTCTTTAAAGGTTTTAAAGATCTATATGAGGCTGGTTTTATCGACCGCCTGCCCCGGTTGATCAGCGTTCAGGCCGAAGGGTGCTGTCCGCTGAACCGGGCGGTTGCCGAGGGGAGGCCCTGGGAGCCAATGGAGGAAAATACACTGGCGGACAGTATCGCGGTGGGGGTGCCCAGAAATCCGGATAAGGCTTTGAATGCGATCCGGGAGTCAAACGGCGTTGTGGTCAACGTGTCCGACGACGAGATTCTGGCCGCCATGCGCCTGCTTGGGACCTGCGGCGTGTTTGCCGAGCCGGCCGGGGCGGCCGGTACGGCCGGCGTGAAAAAAGCCGTGGAGCAGGGACTGATCCCGGCGGATGCCACGGTGACCTCTATCGTCACCGGCAGCGGATTAAAGGACGTGGCCAATGCGATCAAAGCGGCCGGAGAGCCGATTGCGATCCCGCCTCAGATGGATTTACTTTTGGAGGCGTTTCGGAAAACCGGAGGTCCCCGGTAGGCCGCCGTGGGAGCTACGAAAGAATTCCATGCAGAAAAGGAGATTTAAAATATGGCAGTATTGAGACCTTTTGCGGCCATCCGGCCCGTGCCTGAACTGGCGGAGCGGGTGGCGGCGCTTCCCTATGACGTCATGAACAGCGAGGAGGCCCGGCAGATGGTGGAGGGAAATCCTTATTCCTTCCTCCACGTGGATAAGGCGGAGGTGGACCTGGATCCCTCCATCGACCTCTATGACCATCGGGTCTATGAGAAAGCGGCGGAAAATCTGCAGAAAATGATTGACGACGGCGTCTACCGGCAGGAGACTGCGGCCTGCTATTATATCTACCGCCAGGTAATGGACGGCAGGGTGCAGACCGGCCTGGTCGGCTGCGCGTCCATCGACGACTATCTGAACAACCACATTAAAAAGCATGAGCTGACCCGCGCCGAGAAGGAAGTGGACCGGATTCATCATGTGGACGTTTGCAACGCCAACACAGGCCCGATCTTTCTCACCTATCGTTCGGAGAAGGCCATCGGAGATGTGATCGACGCATGGGCTGCGGAACATGAGCCGGTCTATGACTTTACGGCCGAGGATCAAATCCGCCATACCGTGTGGCTGGTGGACGATGCGGCGGTGATCGGGAAATTGGAAGAGGAGTTCGGGAAGGTTCCGGATTTCTATATCGCCGACGGTCATCACCGGGCGGCTTCGGCGGTCAAGGTCGGTATCAAGCGCCGGGAAAATCACCTGGACTATACCGGCGAGGAGGAGTTCAATTATTTCCTGGCCGTGTTGTTTCCAAGCAGCGAGCTCTCCATCTGGGATTATAATCGGGTGGTGGCAGATTTGAACGGGCTTGGCGAGGAGGAGTTCCTGAAAAGGGTGGAAGAAGCCTTTACGGTGGAGCCTGTCGAGTCAGAGGAGAAGCCTGCGGAAAAGCACACGATGGGAATGTACCTGAATCACCGCTGGTACCGTATCCGCGCGAAAGAAGGAACCTTTGAGGAAAGCGACCCGGTGGGGCGGCTGGATGTGTCGATCCTCCAGAAAAACCTGCTGACTCCGGTATTGGGCATCGGAGATCCGCGGACCGACGATCGGATCGAGTTCATCGGCGGGATCCGCGGCCTAAAGGAACTGGTGCGCCTGGTGGACGGCGGAAAAGCCGTTGCCTTTGCCATGTATCCGACCACCATCGAGGATCTGATGGATATCGCAGACAGCGGCAATATCATGCCTCCCAAGTCCACCTGGTTCGAGCCGAAGTTGCGCAGCGGGCTGTTTGTGCACCGGCTGTAAGACGGGACGAGCGGAGAATAGCGGCGTCGTGAGGAGACGCTCCGGCGGGAAGCATTTGAAACAGAATAAGAAACAGGGACGGATGATTAAGAATGACGGATCATCCGTCTTTTTGTGATTTCATTGTATGAGATTTTTTCCTCTGATTCATCCATCATACGAACCTCTATTTATCCTTTGGGATGTTTTTGGTTATTATTCCGAATATTCTTCCACATACTTTGATTGGCTGCGGGAGAAAAATGTCCAGCAGGAGAAGATACAGGGAAAGTTGGAAAAATTGTCGAAAGAAGCATTCAGGCAAATAGACAGAAAGCAATACGGATACGGAATGAAGGATACCGGCGTGACGCAGATTATGAAGATCGGAATTGCCTTCTATAAAAAACAGGTGGAACTGGTTTATCGAATGGATTCCGAGTAAAAAAATCTTTTCCAAAAAAGCCTTGACTCTCACGTATCGTGATAGTGTACAGTAATATCAGAGACAAGGAAGGCTTTCGTTCCCAGCCGGCAGGGACGGTGGCGGGCCGAGTCTCAATCCAGAAAGAAGGTGAACAGACATGATGACCGTAAAACAAGTCTCCTCGCTGACCGGTATCAGCGTGCGGACGCTCCAATTCTATGATGAAATCGGCTTATTAAAGCCGTCTGAGCTGACGGACAAAGGATACCGGCTGTATGATGAGCATGCTCTGGAGACCTTGCAACAGATTCTATTTTTCAAAGAGCTCGATTTTACCTTGAAGGAAATCAAAGCAATTATGGGAAACCCGGAATTTGATCAGGCAGCCGCCTTTCAAAAGCAAAGAGAGCTGATCCAGATGAAGCGTGACCGGCTGAACTCTCTGCTGGGGCTCCTAGACCGGCTGATAAAAGGAGAAAAGTGTATGGAATTTCAACCTTTTGATATGAAAGAATATTTTCGCGTACTGGCACAGTTTAAAGAAACCCACACGGATGAAATCCTCAGGCAGATGGGGAGCATGGACCGAAGATTTCACCGTCCGAGGTAAGCGGCCTGATGGAAAAGACCGAGGCATTGACCAGGCGGCTGACCGAGGATCTGTCCAGAGACCCCGCTTCCCCCAACGTGCAGGAGATCGTGGGCGAGCTGATCGCATTTACCGGCGAATGCAATCGGGGAACCGATATGGGGGAGAATTACTGGGCTGTGATGGCGGAGCTTTATCTATCCAATCCGGCATATGTGGAAGGAAATGACAAGAAATATGGAGCCGGGGCTTCTAAATTTATAGGCCTTGCCATTCAGGCATTTCTCGAACGGTAGAGAGAGTTCCTGTAAAACGAGAAACACTCCGCTCAGGACCCCCTCGCCTCGTTGGGGAGGATCTTGCGCACGCAAAAAAGGAAGGGAGGGGGATCCATTGCCCTCCCTTCCTTTTTTTTAGCATATTAAAAGAATAATCTCAATTTAATTTGAAAAACGCTGAATTTATCTCACGATTTGAAAAATGACAATTTACAGCGCTTCAAAGAACACCATGTTATCTTTCCGGGAAGCGGGATAAGGATAAAAATCCATACCGATCCCACTCTTTTTGTCTGTCACCTTAAGATTTATAATAGTTCCTAAAAATTTGCTAATATAAAAATGAAAAGACACGAAATCAAAAATATTTCCACTGCCTTTTTGTTAAGACTGCGTTAAGATGATTTCAGAAGGAAAAAGCAATCTTTCTAAAAGGAGGAGGAATATCATGAAACTGAAAAAGTTACTGGCAACCGGATTGGCACTCTGCATGGCCGGCTCTATGCTGGCTGGCTGCGGAAGCGGAAGCGGCACTACAACGGCTGCGGCTACGACGGCAGCTCCCGCCGGGACCACCGCGGAAGCTACGACAGCTGCGGACGGCACGACGGCGGCAGGAACGACGGCTGCGGCATCCGCCGGTGAGACGGATTTCCCGACCAAGAACGTCAGCGGAATTATCCAGTGGGGAGCAGGCGGCGGCACCGATAACCTGATGCGTCCTCTGGCCACTCTGGCAGAGAAAGAGCTTGGAAAGAGCATCGTTGTGGAGAACAAGGCCGGAGCAACCGGCACCATCGCTACCCAGTATGTATATGACAAGGATGCGGACGGCTACACGCTGCTGATGGGCGCTGAGAATCCTCAGCTCTACACCGCTCTGGATCTGCTGAATCTGACTTACGCAGATTTTGAACCGGTATTCCTGATCGGCGACGAGACAGTAGGTATCGTGGTCAGCAAGGATTCCCCTTACAAGAGCTTTACCGAGCTGATCAATGCGGCTCTGGAGAAACCCGGCGAACTGACCATCTCCACCACCGGTAAGGGCGGACTGCCTTGGGAAGTTGGCTCCTTTATCACTGCTGTGACCGGCGCCACCTTCAACCAGGTTCCTTACGACAGCGACGCTGCTGCCAAGACGGCTGTTATCGGCGGCGAGTGTGATTTCACGGTCTGCAAGATTCAGTCCGGCATTGAAGATTACAAGGCTGGCACGCTGAACTTCCTGTGCATGTTCTCGAAAGAGCCCGCTCCGGCGATGCCTGAGGTTCCGCTGATCACCGCGGAATATCCGGATTTTGAGCAGTATATGCCTTGGGGCCCGTTCTACGGCGTATTCGTGAAGAAGGGAACCGACCAGGCGATCATCGACAAACTGGGCGAAGCTTTCAAGAAGGCTTATGAGGATCCCGCTTATCAGGAGCAGCTGGCGAACACGAACGTGAACGCTCTGGGCCTGACCGGCAGCGAAGCAAAAGAATACATGAAGAATTGGCAGCTGAATACCATCAACGCCCTGAATAAGAGCGGAGCGATTGACAAGACCGCAGCTGATCTGGGCTTAGAGTAACAAAAAGCAGAGTCGATTCTGCTGGAGATCAGGTATGCCACCTCACGGCAAGTTGCCGCCGGGTGGCATATCTTATCCTGGAAACGCGTCCATGGGGATATCTGGATGAAGGGGTGTCGCCTGAGGGATGTCTTTTAAAAAGCCGAGGCATATCTGCCCGGTAAGGTGAGGTTGATAAGATGGAGGAGAAAAAAGAAAACTTATATAAACCGGGAGAAAAGGGCTTTTCTGTATTTTTGCTTTTGTTTGGCTGCTATTTCCTTTATGAATCGTGGAAATTGTACCAGCAGGAGCCGGGAGCTTCTTCCTATGGAGCCGTGCCGCTGTTTGTCAGTGCCATGATTGTAATTTTCTCTCTGGCGATTTTGATATCAGACCGGAAAAAGAAGACCGAAAATACCGGACTGTCTTTCGGAGAAGCCGCGAAAAAAACGGTTGGTTATATGTTTCCGCTGGATGTTTTGGTGGTCTTTATCTTGATTGTTCTGTACTGTGTCGGGATGCAGATCGGTATCGGTTTCGTCTGGATGACCCCGGTGTTCCTCTGGATCAGCATGAGTTACCTGATGAGAAAAGGTTACATAAAAAATATTCTCTGGACAGCGCTCTGCATGGCGTTCATTTTGCTGGTGTTCAGTTACCTGTTCAGTGTAGTGCTGCCATAAGGAGGAGAGATTCATGGAAGTTTTACAGTATCTGTTGGTTCCGTTTACGAATCCGATTCTGCTGGTCTTTGTGGCGGTCGGATGCTTTGCCGGTATTTACATCGGCGCAATTCCGGGACTTTCGGCGACAATGGCCGTGTCCCTCTTGGTATCGTTTACTTTTGGCTGGGAAACCCAGTCTGCGATCGCTTTGATGATCGGTATCTTTGTCGGCGCCGTATACGGCGGCTCCCGTTCCGCCATCCTGCTCAACATTCCGGGTGCTCCGGCCGCAGTTGCAACGGCTCTGGACGGTTATCCGATGGCTCAGAAGGGCGAGGCCGGAAGGGCAATGGGAATTGCCACGACACAGTCCGTTATCGGAACGCTGATCGGTGTTGTGGCACTGGCTTGCTTTGCTCCGCTGGTATCGAAGCTGGCGTTAAAGTTTTCCTCTGTTGACTACCTGCTTTTGGGCCTCATGGGTATGATGATGGTCGGAAGCCTGGGTACGAAATCCATCTTCCGCGGTCTGATTGCAGCCGCCATCGGCGTGCTATTGGGCACGGTCGGGATGGATACGATGACCTCCACTCCCCGGTTTACCTATGGCATTACTTATCTTCTGCCCGGCGTAAACTACGTGGTGGCGATGATCGGCCTGTTCGGTGTATCAGAAGCGTTGATCCAGATTACGATGAAAGACGCAAAACCGGTGAAACAGGATGTGAAAAAGATTATTCCGTCTCTGGATACGATTAAAAAGTATATTCCTCTGACCCTCCGCTCTTCCCTGGTCGGCGTAGTGGTTGGGGCTCTGCCGGGAGCCGGCGGAGATATCGCAGCGCTTTTGACCTATGACCAGGCAAAACGTACCGTGAAAAATCCGGAAGTGCCTTTCGGACAAGGCGCAGTGGAAGGCCTGGTCGCCCCGGAATCCGCCAACAATGCGGCCATCGGCGGCGCTTTCATCCCGATGCTGACTCTTGGAATTCCCGGCGATGCGGTTACTGCGGTTATGATCGGCGCTCTGACGATTCACGGCCTGAAGCCCGGCCCGAATCTGATGACCACGACTCCGGATCTGTTCTATCTGATCGTCAGCTGCCTGACGATCGCCAGCATCTTCCTGGTGATCTTCGGATTGACCGGTGTCAAGATTTTCACCAAGATCGTGGAGATTCCCCGCGGAATCCTGCTGCCTCTGATCATTATCCTTTCGGTGGTGGGCGCTTATGCGATCCAGAACAGCCTGTATGATATTTTCTGGATGCTCGGCTTCGGTGTGTTGGGATATTTCCTGAAACGGTATGACTATCCGGTCGCACCCTGCGTGCTGGGCATCATCCTGACCAAACTGCTGGAGGAAAACTACCGCCGCGGCGTTATGCTGAAGAAGGGCGTGTTCGGAATGCTGGGAAGCATCTTTACCAGCCCGATTTCCTTGATTTTGTTTCTGCTGATCGTGTTTATGTTTACCACTCAGACCCAGACCTATAAGAGATGGAAAGCAAAACGGGAAGCAGCGAAGGCGGCAAAAGCCAAATAAGGAAAGACAATGGAAAAAGAAAATCCCCCTGATGTCCGGAGACGTATGCGCTTTGGGCGTCAGGGGAATTTTGAGCTTCTGGTTGGACTTTTGTCATCATCTTTGATATAATACCTAATATCATTTCTAAATATAGAGGAGAGGACCAGATGAAAAAAATTCGTTTCCTTCTGCTCTTGCTTCTGATTTTGCTGTTATCTGGCTGCCACCGGGACACGGAAGAGGCGGGGTTTACGATCGGTGTGTCCATCAACGGCATGCGTTCCCCGTTTATGATTGGCCTTGCCCAGGGAATCCGGGACCGGGCCGAGGAGCGGGGAGTCCGCCTGATCGTGTCCGAGTGCAATGGGGACGGGCAGGTGCAGGTCAATCAGATTATGGATTTTTTGATTCAGGATGTGGATGCGGTGTTGGTGGAGCCGCTGGATACGGAAGCCTTCGTGCCGATTATCGAAGAGATCGACGGGAAAGGAATTCCGGTTTTTTGTATTGACACCAGCGCGGATACAGATGCGGTGAAATGCTGGATCGGATCGGACAGCGTGGAGATGGGCCGCCTGGCCGCCCGCTATATTGCGGAAGCCCTCAAGGAGCGGTACGGAGAATACCGGGGAAAGGTCGTGGATCTGATGGCCTCCCTGACGACAACCTCCGGCACCAACCGGACCCGCGGATTTACGGAAGAATTGGAAAAATACCCGGATATTGAGATCGTGGCGAGGCAGAACGGAAATCTTCAGTTGGACAAGGCGCAGGACGTGATGATTGACATTCTCCAGGCCAATCCGCTGATCGACGCGGTCTGGTGCTCCGGCGATACCAACGCCCAAGGGGCGCTCCAGGCTATGCGCCGGTCGGACCGCCTGTTTGCAGCCGGTGAGGAGGGGCACATCATACTGGTGTCGGCGGACGGCGCGCCGGAATCCTTAAAAGCGATCCGGGACGGCTATCTGGACGCCTGCATCTCCCAAAACCCGATCGGGATGGGAAGGGTGGCCGTGGATATGATTATAGAATACTGGGAGGATGGGACGCTCCCGGAAGAAAAGTTTTATCCGTATCCGCTGTTTACCATCACGGCGGACAATATTGACAGCGAGGAATTTCGGGAATACGGGATATGGGCGGAGGAAATTCGATGAAGACCAGAGAAGGGAAAAATTGGATGGAAAAAGTGTGGGAGCGCTTCCGGCCCCATTTGCCGGCCGGGCTGATGCTCTGTCTTTTGGGTCTTTTCTTTTCTTTGCAGGCAGAGCAGTTTTTTTCTCTGCGGAATTTTATCAACATTATGACGCAGACCGCCGCCATGTCGATCCTGGCGGTGGGACTGACTTTTGTGCTGATCGGCGGCCACTTTGATATTTCAGGCGGGTCCGTGCTGGCTCTGGTTGGAGTCTGCTGCGGAAAACTTTTGATTGGCGGAGTGCCTGTGCCGGTTGTCATGCTGGCCGGCATCGGTCTCGGTGCGTTGGTGGGCCTTTTCAATGGATTTTGTGTGGCCAAGCTGCGGCTGTCGTCATTTATCCTGACGTTAACCACCTCCATCATGGTGAAGGGCATTGCGGCGGCGGTATCGGGGGGCAGGACCTTAAGCGGGCTGCCGGATACCTTTAATTTTCTCGGAGCAGGGAAACTGGGAAACCTGCCGGTACCAGTGATTTTGACGGTTCTTTTGTTTCTGATCTTTCATTTTGTTCTGTCTGGCACCATCTACGGCCACCGAGTTTATGCGGTGGGAGAGCAGGCGGAGCATGCCAGAAAGGCGGGCATCCCTGTGGAGCGGATTGTCATCATGAATTTTGTGCTGGCCGGATGCCTGTATGCGCTGTCCGCCATTGTCCTGACCGGACGTCTCGGAGCGGCGGTGTCCACCAATGGTTTGGATCTGGAGATGATGGCTCTCTCCGCTCTGGCAATCGGCGGGATCTCCATGACAGGGGGGCGCGGCAATTTGATCGGCGCATTTTTGGGCTGCCTGATCATCGGCGTGCTGTCCAATGGATTAAATCTATTGAATTTGTCGCCCTATTACGCGGATTTCATCCGGGGCGTTGTGATATTCGGCACATTGGCGCTGGAAAGCGTCCGTGTCATGTGGAAGAGAAGGAGCTGAAAGACAAAGGGGAGGGAATGGATGTACCGAGCGATCATTGTGGATGACGAAAGAAAAATATGTAATTTGATTCTGGAATTGGGAGATTGGGAGCGGTTTGGCATCGAGGTGGCCGCAGTCTGCGCAGACGGGGAGGAAGGGCTCAATCAGATCCAGGCGCTGCGGCCGGATATCGTGCTGACGGATGTGCGGATGCCGGTCTACGATGGTCTGGAGCTGATCCGCCGGACCGCGGAACTGGGAATCTCGGCGGCTTTTGTGATCATTAGCGGTTATAAATATTTTGAGTATGCTTACAGCGCCCTGAAATACGGCGTAATCGACTACCTGTTAAAACCCATCGACGGGGAGCAGCTCAACAGTGTTTTGGAGAAGATCGTAGGGATGCTGAACCGGAAGCACCGGCAGGACGACACGGAAAACGAGCTGCGTCAGTTGAACGAAAAGATTGAACTGGGCCACCGGGCAAGGATGTTTGAAAACTTGTTTGACCAGGGAACGGATTTTCCGGATACCGAAGAAAAATTGGAGGCGGCATACCAGAAAAGCTTTCTCTACCCTTGTTTTCAAGTTTTATTTCTGCGCACAGACCGGGATTTGCAGCAGGAGATCAACCTGCTGCTGGCCCAGAAGTTTCAAGAGGCGGTGAAGCGGATTTTTCCGGAGGAGGATTCGTTTCATCTCTGCGTTGAGTCGGTATGCCAGGGCATCGGTGTTATTTTGAATTTTCCGGGAAATGAGCCGGAAGCGATCCGGAACCGTCTGAGGACTCTCCTCTATGATATGAAGGAGGCGGCGGAGCTGTTTGGCTGCGCCTGGGTCAGCATCGGAGCCGGACCGGCTGCCGGGTCCCTTGCCGGTCTGCAGGCTTCCGCCAGGGAGGCTTTCCGGGCCGAACAGTCCCGCCTGGTCCTGGGGGCCAATCAAATCTTTGATGCGCAGCGCCTAAGTTTTTCCAGCGTGCGATCAGACATGGTCTTGACGCCGACAAAGCAGAAGGAGTTCATGGCATTGCTGGAGGCGATGGATCCGGAGGGGCTATCGGCTTGGTTTAAAAGCCTGGATGATATTTTTCACAGAAAACCGCCGATGTCCCCGGACGTCCTCATGGATACCGGAGATTTGCTGGCGGAGTGGATGAAAGAGTATGCGGCTTCCTGCGAAGCAGAGAAATTTTTGCAGGAGTTTCAGACGGAGAAGAAACGCATCTTAGACCAGGAAGCAGGAACGGACGCGGTTTGGACCGGATTTCAGGAGGCAGCTTGTCATTTCCTGGATCAGATCCGTCAGGAGATGAGCAACCGGGAGAAGCTGCCGATCCGTCTGGCCAAAGCCTATATCAATGAGCATTATGCGGAGCCGATCACCCTGGAAAAGACCGCGGAGGTGGTGGGGCTCAGTCCAGCCTATTTCAGCACCAACTTTAAAAAATTCGAGAAGCGGACGTTTACCGACTATTTGACGGCGGTGCGTCTTGCCGCGGCCAAGGAGCTTCTGGTAACGACTCAGAAGACGAATTACGAGATCGCGGTCAGCGTGGGCTATGCGGAGGACAAGTATTTTTGTAAAGTGTTCAAAAAAGAAGTTGGCATTCGCCCTGGAGAATACAGGAAGCTCTATTACAAAGGGGGAAGGGAAGCTTGAAGAAAAGGCCGGATGATTGGTTTGACTGGTGTTCCTACGGTCTGTTGACGCTGGTGCTGACAATCTTTATCCTGTTTTTTGTCCAGCGCCGGGAGGATCTGCTGGCTCTTTTGAATCTGTTTTTGTTTTTGCTCTGCCTGGTCCTGGTGATGCGCTATCTGGATTTTCGGAAACAGAAAAAAGTGTACGACGCGTTCTTTCGCTGGCTGGAGCACCCGGAGGACGGGAAGGATGTTCCGAAGGAATTGACGGAGAGCGTGGAGCGGATGAGGCATTCCCTGAAAAAAGAGAATTCATACGAGGCGCTGCAGGCGAATATGGAATTCGCAGTGCTGCAAAACCAGATCAATCCGCATTTTCTCTACAACACACTGGACGCGATCCGCAGCCAGGCTTTGGAAATCCATGCGGATGAGATTGCGGATATGACGGGAAAGCTGTCGCGCTTTTTCCGTTACAGTATCCGGAATCAAGGAGATCTGGTGCCGGTGGCCCAGGAAATCGGAAATGTGCAAGATTATTTCTCGATTCAGCATTACCGGTTTGAGGATCGATTTTCCCTGGCGATCCACTGTGAGGACGATAGCCTGATGGGTTACTACCTCCCCAAAATGACATTTCAGCCGTTGGTGGAAAACGCCCTGTATCATGGTCTGGAAAAGAAAAAGGGAAAGGGGACCATCCGGATCCGGATCGAAAAAAACGGCGCGCTGCTTCACGTTGTGATTTCCGATGACGGCGTCGGAATCGAGGAGAATCAGTTGGCGGAACTGAACCGCCGCTTTTACAATGAGGCACCTCCGCCAATGCAAAACGAAAAGAAAACCGGGATCGCCCTGTACAATGTGAATCAGCGGCTGCGCCTGCTGTTCGGGGAGCCCTGCGGCCTGCACATCACCAGCACGCCGGGGATGGGAACGGACGTTGAGGTTTTGATTCCGTTGGTGGATGAGGAGAGCCGGGGACAGTACCGGGTGTGACATGCGATGGAAGAATATTTGAGAATGACGAATGTCCGGGTCCGCCCGGATGATCCGACGATGGCGGCTTTGGAAGGGTTTCATTTTAATCTACGCCATGGAGAGATGGTTTTCATGCTGGGAGGAGTCTGGTCCGGCATGATGGTGCTAAAAGATCTTTTGACTGGCAGATGTGAGATTTCCGGGGGAAAACTTTTTGTCGAAGGAAGGCCGGTCCCAGAAAAAAACTTTGGGATGGAGTCTGTGGTCTGCATTGACAATGGGGCAGGGTTTTGTAAAAGTTTGACGGTGGAAGAAAATCTCCAAAGTATTTTGGGAAAAATCTCCGGAGGAAAAAGAGCGTTTCGCCGCCGCCTGGAAGAACAGATGGCCTGGATCGGTCTCAGGTGCAAGGCGGACACGCTGGTGTCGCAGTTGTCCGGCCTGGATCAATGCCTTCTGTGGCTGGTATTGGCCCGGCTGCAAGAATCTTCCCTGGTACTTTTTGACTGTACCGAAAGTTCTTACAGTGAGCAGGATTTGGAACGTTACCGGCCTTCCTTGGAAAAAATTCGGGAGGCAGGGTGCAGCGTGCTGGTTTTCAGCCGCCTACCCAATCTGCTGATCCGTATGTCGGACCGGGCGGCGCTGCTGCGAAACGGCAGCGTGCGAAAGGTTTTTTATCGGGAAGAAATCGAGGAACAGGCGGTTCTTTCCTATTTAATGGGGCTGGAGGCAGTGCAGAGGGATCAGGCGGCCGGCCGCATGGCCGCCCCGGAGCTGGAAATAAACAGGGGAGGAACGCTTCCGGTTCAGCAAGGAGAGATCCTGGGGATCTGCGATGCCTCCTGGAGCCTGGAGGAACCGATGCCGGACTATATCGAAGGCCTTTTAAGGGAAAACGGCTGGAGCTGGCCCATGGATTTGGGCCCCCATGATCTGGTGTATATTTCGGAAAATAGCGAGGAATCGCTGCTCCATTCCCTATCAATCGGGGCCAACATTGCGCTGGTCGCAAGCCGGTTGGTGAAACCCCGTTTCGGCGTGCTGCCGGAGCGGATGAAGCAGTTTTATTTGCAGGAATTCAAAACTCGCTTTGAGCTGGAAGAAGAGGTCACGGAGGTGGAAGAACTGCGGCTGTTTGAGAGAAAGCTGCTTTCGATTTACCGCTGGGCGCTGACGCGGCCGCGGGTCCTGCTGCTGGAAAACCCGCTGCTCCGGATTCCGCTGGCGGAGCGGGCGACTCTGACAGAGTATTTCCGAAGCCTGGCGGAGGACGGGTTCTGCCTGGTGATATCGGCCAATGCGCTGGAAAACTTGAAGGGAATCTGCGACCGGGTTTTGTTGGCGAGGGATAAGAAAGTGAGCCAGGTACTGTGCGGGGAAGTTCTAAACGGAGTGCGCAAAAAAGAAGATACAGGCCGTTAGCATGAGGAAAGCGGCAGCCTGACAATGGAGGCCGGAGACAGATGACGATAAAGTGATCTGTCTCCGTTTTTTTGGTGCACTGCCTTTTCACTCAGGGCTGCATCAGGATTCCTCCGTTCATGTCCACACAGTCTCCGGTTAGATAATCGGACTCATCGCTGGACAGATAGACCAAGGCGTAGGCGATTTCCGTCAGGTCGGCCACGGGACGGTCCTTGATCACGGACTGGCCGACGTAAAGGAGCGGGCCGGTGTAGCCGGGCATACCGGGGATCCCTCCGGGAGGGAGTTTAAAACCGGTGGAGCCCTTCTCCGGAATCCGGGCAAACTCCTTGGTATCCAGGGTGCCCGGAGCAAAGGAGACCACATGGACGCCGTAAGGTGCCATCTCCATGGCCATGGCGCGGGTCAGGCCGATGCAGGCGGCTTTGGAGGCGGCGTAGGAGATGGCCACACTGCGGTTGCCCCGGCCGCCGAGGGATGCAAAGTTGACGATGTGGCCGCTTCCCTGCGCCTTCATATAGGGAAAAGCCGCTTTTGACGCGCGGTAAGCGCCGGAGCAGGTGACGTCCAGCGCCAGATTCCACTGGCGGGGTTCGATGTTGTGAATATGGCCGGAGCCGTGAAAACCTGCGATGTTGAGCAGGATATCGAGTCGGCCGAAGGCCTGAATGGCAAAAGCCATGGCCCGGTCCATCTCTCTTTGGTCCGTGCAGGCTCCAAGAATCGTCCGCACCCGCTCTTCTCCGTACTCCCGGCGAATTTCTTCGGTCCGCTCAAAATATTTCTCATCGATATCCACCAGGACCACCTTGGCCCCTTCCTCCAAAAAAGCCCGGAGAGCCACGGAGCCCACCGCGGACCCGCCTCCGACAAAGACAGCTACCTTGTTTTCCAATCGTTTCATGGATTCCTCCTCTTTCTATACCATGTACCGGCCCCCGTTTAAGTCCAGGGTTTCGCCGGTATTCCAGGCTGCGTGCTCATCGGTCAGGTACAAGACGGCGTTCGCCACGTCCTGGGCCGTGCCAATGGTTTTTTCTTTCAGGATGCCGGCAAGGCTTCCTTCGGCTCCCGGATCAATGGCCTGCCCTTCAATTTGTCCGGCCGCGATTCCATTGCAGGTGATGGAGTGTTTTCCGAAGACCGTAGCGATATTGCGCACCATCCCTCCCAGTCCGGCATGGGCGGCTGTATAGGCAAATTGGGAGCCGGGCACGCCGGTTCTTCCGGGGAGAGCCGAGACGATCACGATGCGTCCGGACTCTTTTTCAACCAGGGAAGGGACCAAATACTTGAGCGGAATCAGATTTCCGGTCAAAATCTGGGTGAAGGTTTCCCGCCAGCTTTCCTCCGGAATTTCGTTCCAGACGCCCTCCTCCGGGACGGCGGTAATGGAGTTTACGATCACGTCGAGGGAACCGAACGCTTCAACGGCTTCGGCTGCCTTTTCTTTTATTTCCTCTTCATCGGTAAAATCTTTGACCGGGAGGCCTAAAAAGGGCTGTTCCTTTTCCTGGAATTCGGAAAAATCGCTGGGATTCTTGCTCAGCAGGATTACCTTTGCGCCTTCTTTCAGCAAAGCCTGTGCGCAGGCTTTTCCGATCGAACCGCCGGAACTTGCCACGGCGGCCACCTTATGTTCTAATCGCATCTTTTTCTCCTCTATTCGTTTCAGATGTAACCACTGGTTTTTATTCGGTTAAGGCTGCATAAACTGGCCGCCGTTGATATCCAGGCAGTCTCCGGTCAAGAAGGCCGAGTCTTCGCTGCACAGAAAGATCAGTGCATGGGCGATTTCGTCCAGGGTGGCAAGAGGCCGGTCCGGGATAAAGGAGCCGCCCCGCGTGGCGCCGGGCCCGCCGGTCAAAGCGCCTTTCGGCGGCTCATGGGGAATGGAGCCATGCTCCGGAATCCGCTCAAATGCCGAGGTGTCGAGGGAGGCTGGAGCCATGCTGTTGACGGTGATTCCATAAGGGGCAAGTTCCAGGGCCAAAGACCGTGTCAGCCCGATGGCAGCCGCCTTGGAGGCGGCATAGGTGATGCTGACGCCCCGGTTGGCCCGGCCGCCGATGGAGGCAAAGTTCATGATCCGGCCGTAGTGGTTCTTTTTCAGATAAGGGAACGCCGCTTTTGTGGAACGGTAGATGCCAAGGCAGGTGACGTCCATGGCCAGGTCCCACTGACTTTTTAAAACAGATGTGACGTCCCCGGCGCCGTGGAAGCCGGCAAAATTACAGACGATGTCGATCCGGCCGAACTGCTCTTCGCAGGCCGCCATGGCTTGATCCATATCTTCCTGGCTGGTGCAGGCTCCAAGAAAGGTGTGGATCCGGTTTGGGAACTCTTCGCGGATATCTCTGGTCCGTTCAAAATATGGTTCCGCCACATCCACCTGCAAGACGCTCGCCCCTTCGGCGATAAAATATTTTAACGCGACAGACGCCACGGCGGAGCCTCCGCCGATAAAAACGGCCACTCGATTTTCTAATTTTTTCAATGTGTCTTCCTCCTCATTCCTTCCGCCATTTTTCAGGTCATGAACCGGCCGCCGTTTAAATCCAAGGTTTCCCCGGTGGTCCAGGAGGCCAGATCGGCCGCCAGATACTCCACGGCAGCGGCGACGTCCGAAAGCCGTCCTTTTTCCCGTCCGGAAATCCGGCCGTCGCAGGCGCCGGGAGCGCAGTCGTCGTAGGAACCATCTTCCAGGGCGCCCGCTGCGATGCAGTTGGCGGTGATGGTGTAAATCCCCATGGTACAGCCGATATTTCTCGCCATGCCGCCGAGTCCGGCATGGGCGGCGGCATAGGCCGGGCTTGCTCCGGGGACGTTGGTGCGGCCGGCCAGAGACGAAATCAGGACGATCCGGCCGTAACGGTTGTTGATCAGGGTGTCCATGTAAGGCTGGACCGAGTAGAGGGCGCCGTCCAAGATGGTGTGGAGGATCCGTTGGTATTCCTCTTCGTCCTCCTCCGGAGCGTTTTTGGGTTTTGTGGTGATGGCGGTGACCAGAATATCCGCGGTGCCGAATTCTTTTAAAGCCTTTCGGGCGGCTGCAGTCAATTCTTCCCGGTTCCGGTAGTCCCGAATCCGGATGGCAAGCAGACGGCCGGGATACGAGGCTTCCAGTTCGAGGGCTTCTTTTTGGAGTTCCTCGGTGTCCCCGTAGAGCGCGACGCGGGCGCCTTCCGACAGGAAGCGCCTGGCGCAGGCAAGACCCGCGCCGGTGCCGCCGCTTGCGATGACGGCCACTTTGTCTTGAAATCTCATGTGTTATCCTCCTGATTGATGATCGTAGGTTTGGCTCGTGGAAGAGCGGAGGACACGGTCGCTTTCAGGCAGGTGTTACGAGGGTTTTTGCTTGTAGAGATCCAGCAGATAATTCCAAAAATCAGAGGCGGCCGGTGAATTGGGATCTTGTTTTTTCCAGTAAATCACCTGGTCAAGATTTTGGAGAAAGTCATCCTGCAAAGGGATGGCCACCAGATCGGAATTTAAAAAATGAAGGTCAGAACTATAGACAAAGCCGACGGCATTCCCGCGGGCAATGACAAAATGTTTGGCGGCGTGCTGATCCACCAGGAAACGGACGTTGGGCACAAAACCGGCTTTCAGGCAGTTATAATAGGCGCGTTCCGGCTGGCCGTCTTTGTTCAGCAGGAAACAGAACAGCTCATTTTGGAGCTGGCTCAGCTGCAGGATATTGGCGCTGGCCAGCCGGTGCATCCGTGATACGACGGCGCAGAGGTTGGACGTTCCGAGAAAAATGTGTGGTTTTTCGAGGGTCTTTTGGTCCGGCAGAGATTCCACGACAAAGTCGGAATTCTTATCGGGAAGCTGTGGATGATAAGCGGCGGGGTAAGAAATGTCCGACGAATGTAATTTTTTTTTGGGGGGGGGGGTAACTTCTCTTGTAGTATGAAACTGAAACTGCGCGTTGTGATTGATCCGGCTGTAATTGTTGGCGGCCATGACGATGTCGTTCACATTGGCGTAGAGGCCGATATGGATGGTCCCGGCCGGCTGATAGCTGGAGCGCGGTTCGGCGAGGGTGCACTGATTCAGGTAGGAAAGAATGTTTTTCGCGATTTCCAGGAAACGCATTCCATTGTTGTTCAGGATAATCTGGCGGCCCACGCGGTTAAACAGGGGGTAGCCCAAATCCGTCTCCAAACGCCGGATTGAATTGCTCAGGGCAGGCTGGGACATGTGCAGCTCCTCCGCTGCTTTCGAAATACTTTGGTATGCGGCTACGCGCTCAAAATAGCGCAGTTGAATAAATTGCATGGCAGCCTCCTATAGAAACGACAAACTAAAATTCAAATTCATTACGTGGACAGTATAAAATACAATTCTGAAAAAGTCAATCTGAAAAAATAATAGTTGGCGAAAAGATGAAAAGATGAGAATATATCATAAAACATAGACAATATTTGCTTTTAAAAGTTGAAATACTGAAAATAAAACCAAGATATCGCTGAAAATAATAAATAAAACCAAAATTCGTTTCAAAACAAAACGGAAATGAGATAAATATCACAGATTTGAAATATGTAGTCAAGAAAAATGGAATTATACAATTTGGAAAAGCAATGCTATATTGACAGCACCAAGCTTGTGGAAGAGCGGAATTGACACGTAACTTTATATCAAAACGAGAAAGGAGAAGGAAGCATGATTCGATATATCGTCAAACGGCTGCTGCTGATGATCCCGGTTATCTTAGGGGTGACCTGGCTGATCTTTACCATCATGTATTTTACTCCCGGCGATCCGGCCCGCATCATATTGGGAACGGATGCTTCCGAGGCGGAGATCGCCGCGCTGCAGGAAGACCTGGGACTGAACGATGGATATGTGGTCCGCTTTGTCCGGTACGTAAAACAGGTCTTTATCGACTTTGACATGGGAGAATCCTATATCAACGGGAGAAACGTCGGGGAGGAGATCGGACTGCGGTTCCCTTACACCTTCCGCGTCGCGGCCATCAGCGTTGTGATTGCCGTCCTGATCGGGCTTCCCCTCGGCATCGTGGCCGCGGTCAACCAATTTACCTGGAAGGACAATGCGGCAATGATGGCAGCCCTGGTCGGTATCTCCATGCCGGGCTTTTGGGTCGGCCTGATGCTTTCCCTGGCCTTTGCCCTGCGTCTCGGCTGGCTTCCGGCCACAGGCATCGGAGGCCCTCAGTATTATATCCTGCCCTGCCTGTCCATCGGGCTCAGCGGCTGCGCTTCCATCGCCCGCCAGACAAGATCCGGCATGTTGGAGGTAATCCGTCAGGACTATGTGGTGACGGCCCGCGCCAAGGGGCAGGTGGAGTGGAAGGTGATTTACTGGCATGCCCTGATGAACGCCTTGATCCCGATCATCACCCAGGTGGGAACCATGTTTGGCATCCAGCTCGGCGGCGCAATGATCGCGGAAACCGTATTTTCGATTCCGGGAATCGGCACCTATATGGTGTCCGGCATCAAGAACCGGGATTACCCGGCCATCCAGGGAAGCGTCCTGTACGTGGCCGTGATTTTTGGAATTATTATGCTGGTCGTGGATCTGCTCTATGCTTTTGTGGATCCGAGAATCCGGGCGCAGTACCAGTCCAGGAAAGCCAGACCGAAAAAAGCCGCGGCGGAAGGAGGGAAATGACATGGCAAGAAAGACAGCGAAGAAAGGAAAGGGCGCTCCGGCCAATGCAGGCAAAAAGGAAAGCATGCTGGCCTTGACTTGGAAGCAGCTGATCCGGAATAAGATGGCTGTGGCCGGGCTGATTCTGATCGGCGTCATGGCGATCCTGGCGATTTTGGCGCCTGTCATTGCGCCCTACGCCTATGATAAGCAGGATCTCTACCATACATTTTTAGGGCCCTGCCGGGAACACTGGTTCGGCACAGACAATCTGGGACGGGATATTTTCAGCCGGATTCTCTACGGCGCTCGTTATTCGCTTTCCATCGGAATCGCAGCCGTGGCCATGAGTCTTGTGGCCGGCGTCAGCCTCGGTGCGCTCTGCGGCTTCTACGGCGGGAAACTGGACATGATTCTGATGCGTGTTCTGGACGTATTTCAGTCCATCCCCGGCATGCTGATGGCCATCGCCGTCTCCGCTACCCTGGGGCCGGGGCTTCGGAACTGCATCATTGCACTCAGCATTTCCTCCGTGCCCGGCTACGCCCGGATGATGCGGGCGTCCATGCTGAATATCCGGGACATGGAGTACGTGGAGGCGGCCCGGTCGGTCAATGCGCGGGACGGACGGATTATCTTCCGGCACATGATACCAAACGCCATGGCGCCGACCATTGTTCAGGCCACCATGGGCGTGGCGACGGCAATCCTGGTAGCGGCTTCCCTCAGTTTTATCGGACTCGGCGTTCAGCCACCGGCGCCGGAGTGGGGCGCTATGCTGGCCGACGGCCGGAATTATATCCGCGACTTTCCTCATCTGGTTATGTTTCCGGGCATTGCGATCATGCTGGCCGTTCTTTCCCTCAATATGCTGGGCGACGGTCTTCGGGATGCGCTGGATCCCAGGCTGAAAAATTGATCGGGAGGTGAGAAGATGAGCAAGAGCGAAAGCAAACGGCTGTTGGAAGTCAAGGACCTGACGGTCCAGTATCTGACCGGCGAAGAGGTGGTGGAAGCGGTAAACGGCGTCAGTTTTACGCTGGACCGGGGCGAGACCTTGGGCCTGGTGGGAGAGACCGGGGCCGGAAAGACGACCATCGCAAAGTCGATTTTAAGAATTCTGCCGGATCCGCCGGCAAAGGTGGCGGGCGGGGAGATCTTCCTGGACGGGGAGGACCTGCTCCATATGCCGGAGAGCAAGATGCGCACGATCCGGGGCAAAAAGATCTCCATGATTTTTCAGGACCCCATGACGGCGCTGAATCCGATTTTCAGCATTGGGGATCAGATCGCCGAGGTAATCCGTCTCCACGAAAAGAAACTGAGCAAAAAGGCGGCCTACGAGAAGGCGGTGGCCATGCTGGAAATGGTGGGAATTCCCGGTGAACGGTATTCGGATTTCCCCCATCAATTTTCCGGCGGCATGAAGCAGCGGGTGATCATCGCCATTGCGCTGGCCTGCAATCCGGAACTGCTTTTGGCCGATGAGCCGACCACCGCCCTGGATGTGACGATTCAAGCCCAGGTGCTGGATATGATGCGGAAATTAAAGGAAGAGCTCGGCACCTCCATGATCCTGATCACCCATGACCTGGGGATTGTGGCCGAGGTCTGCGACAAGGTGGCCGTGGTCTACGCCGGGGAAATCGTAGAATCCGGGAACCTAGAGGCCATCTATGACCATGGGAGCCATCCCTACACCAAGGGGCTGTTTGGTTCGATTCCGGATATCGAGGGAGAAGAAAAGCGGCTGAGCCCGATCAACGGAATGCCGCCGAATCCGGCGGATCTGCCGGAGGGCTGCAATTTTCATCCCCGGTGTCCCTATGCCACGGATGCGTGCCGGAAGGGAAAGATTCCTTTCACGGAGGTGGCTGCCGGTCATCTGGTCCGGTGTGTGCAGGCGCAAAAGGGGGAATTTTAAATGGTGGATATTTTGGAAGTGAAAAATTTAAAGAAATATTTTAAGATCAACAGCGGCCAGCTGCACGCTGTGGACGATGTGACCTTTTCCATTCAAAAGGGCAAAACCTTGGGAGTGGTCGGAGAGTCCGGCTGCGGGAAATCCACCCTGGGCCGCACAGTCCTCCATCTGCTGGAGAGCACCGACGGGCAGATCTTTTTTGACGGGGAGGACGTGACCCATGTGGACGCAAAAAAGCTGCGGAAACTCAGAGAAAAAATGCAGATCATTTTTCAGGATCCCTTCTCGTCGCTGAATCCTCGCATGTCGGTCAGCACGACCATTGCGGAGCCGCTGGAGCTGTCGGGCCGGTTCGGCAAGGCGGAGATCGGAAGCCTGACCGACCAGCTGATGGATACGGTGGGACTGGCGCCGCGGCTTCGGAATTCCTATCCCCATGAGCTGGACGGCGGACGCCGCCAACGCATCGGCATCGCCAGAGCACTGGCCCTGGAACCGGACTTCATCGTTTGCGATGAGCCGGTCTCGGCTTTGGATGTCTCGATCCAGGCGCAGATCTTAAACTTGATGCAGGATCTTCAAGAGAAGAGGCAGCTGACTTATATTTTTATCACCCATGACCTGTCGGTGGTGCGCCATATCTCCGACGATATCTGTGTGATGTACATGGGGCAGATGGTGGAGAAGAGCCCTTCCAAGGAGCTGTTTAAAAATCCTCTGCATCCTTACACGAAGGCGCTGCTCTCCGCGGTCCCGGTTCCCAATATCCATAAGAAGCAGGAACGGATCATCCTGAAAGGGGAGGTGACCTCCCCGGTGAACCCGCCGCCGGGCTGCCGCTTTGCCAAGCGCTGCCGGTATGCGGCGGAAGGCTGTCAAGCGCCCCAAAACCTGACCGAGGTGTCGCCGGGCCACTTTCTGGCCTGCCACCGGTATCAGGAAATCGATTGATTGGCTAGAAACGGAAGCCGCCGAAACAGGCGGTTCGCAAAAAGAAGATAGGAAAGGAGCAAAAGTATGAAAAAAGCAATGGCACTCTTTTTGGCAGCGGCAATGACAGTTTCCGCCCTGGCCGGATGCGGCGGCGGAGGAGGGGGGACAACCGCGGCAGCATCCGAAAGCGCAGGAGGGACCGCCGCCGCAAATGCGGTCTCCGGTTCCAAGGAAAACGCGGTGGTCATCGGCATGGACGCAGATCCGGGAACCTTTAATCCCTGGGGCTCCACCTCCACGGCCCTGCTCCGTCTAAAATGGAATGTGTTTCAGCCCTTGTTTTATCTGAACACGGAAAAGGAGCTGATCCCGATTCTGGCGGAAAGTTACGAACAGGTGGACGCTACCCACTATACGGTCCGGCTGAAACAAAACATCAAAGACAGCGCCGGAAATCCCATCAAAGCCTCCGACGTGGTGTTCTCCATGCAGCAGGCTGCGGACGGTCCCATGGCCAACACTTTCAAGTACGCGGACCCCTCCACCTTCCAGGCGGTGGATGACTACACGGTTTCCCTGGAATTCCTCCAGGAGACGGAATACGCTTTCACCAGTGTGGTGAAGCAGATCCCGATCGTCAGCGAAGCCGCCTATAAGGCTGATCCCAACGAGATGGTCAACATGCCGGTGGGTACGGGACCGTATGTGCTCTCCGACTGGACGGTGGGAAGTTCTCTGACATTCACGAAAAATGCGGACTACTGGGATACGGCTCCGACGCCGATGTTCTCCCAGAACATGGATGAGATCACTTACCGGATCATCTCGGAGGGAGCCCAGCGCGCCATCGAGCTGGAAACCGGGGCCATCGACATTATGTACGACTGCCAGGCCACGGATCTGTCCCGATTCCAGAACAACGACGCTTATGTGGCGGATATTCAGGACGGCTCCAAGGTTTTGAACTGCTATTTTAACTGCAGCGACAATTCCCCCTGCGCGGATGTCCGCATCCGCCAGGCCATTGCCTACGCCATCGACAGCCAGGCGGTAGCCGTGGCTGCCTGCGAAGGGTTGGGAAATGCTTCCTTCTCCATCGCCCACCCGGTCACCATGGAGTGGCGGGAGGCTTACCGGTCTGAGGTTCTCTATCCCCAGAATATCGAAAAGGCCAAGTCCCTGCTAAGTGAGGCGGGTTATCAGCCCGGCGAGTTAACCATTTCCATTATGGCGGACGAGACCGCAATCAAGAGGGCATCGGCCCAGATCATCCAGGCAGCCTGCTCCGAGATCGGGATCAATGTGGAAATCCAGCAGCTGGAAAGCGCGGTTTTCCAGGCCAATATCGGCGACCGCACGGCCTGGGACGCCTACATGGGGGTAAACCAGTCGGAAATCTACGCGGGTGCTTTGATGACGACCCAGATTGAGAAGACCGGCTATACCGGAAAAGAGCTCCTCGATGCCATTGATAAAGCGTTCACCGTCTACGACGAGGCTACCTCCGACGCGGCGGTCCAGCTGTGGGATCAGGAGATCCCGATCCTTCCGCTGGTCAATGTCCAGCAGGTCTATGTATATAAAGCCGGTTTGAAGAATGTAAACGTTCAGATTGATACCACGTTCTGGCCCGGAGAGATGACCTGGGAGTAAACAAGCGGTAGCAGACGGCGGATGGCGCCGGGAAGATTTCTTTCTTCCCGGCGCTCTCAAAAAGGAGGGAGCATATGCTGGAAGACGTAAAGATCGGCGTCAATGGGCCGCTGTTTAAGGATTCCGTGGCACAAGCCGGTATCTATGAGACCATGCGGAGACTGTTTCTCATGGGCGTTCACTATATTGAATTGTCTCAGATTGACCTGTATCCGGATACGGTGAAAGAGCTGCATCGTGGCATGGAGGATTTTGGAATTGAGATTTTGGCCATGACAGCCGGGCTTCTGCCGAACCGTTTTTTTCCAGGGAGGATCCTATCCCTAGAAGAAGATTTCGAGGAGCTGATGGGTTATATGAAGGAACTTCACTGTGAGGAGCTCCGGATCGTGTCGGCCCCTCCTTTGGATTTCAGCAGCAGGGAGCACGTGATTTCCTACGCCGAAGCTTGTGAAGCGGCTGCCCTGCGTCTTTTGGACCGGGGGGTGAATTTTTCCTATCACAGCCACTGCCCGGAGTTCTGCCGGTTTGACGGGATGCTTGCCATTGACCTTTATCTGGAACAGGCGCCTCATATGGGGATGGAGATCTGTTCCTACTGGATGCAGGCCGGAGGGGCGGATACCGAGGAGCTGATCCGGCGATACCAGGGAAGGGGACGGCTGCTCCACCTGAAAGATTATCGGATCGGGAAACCGAAGGAGCGGATTCTCCTTCCAGAGGAGAAAGGAGCGCCGCCCCGCTTCGAACTGTGCCAGACCGCGGAGATCGGAGAAGGAAATCTGGACATGGCTGGTATTATCCGGGCCGGGGCTTTGTGCGGGAGGCCGTACATGTTTATTGAGCAGGACCAGCACTATGGCCGTACGGAATTTGAGTGCATTGAAAAATCCTATGAAAATTTAAGGCGGATGGGCTTCGGGGAAAATCTGTAGTCGGGAGGAAAAGAATGAAGGATACATGGAAGATCGGGGCAGGGGCGTCTTTGACCGCCCGCATGTTCCGGGAGACAGGCGTGGAAGAGACTTTTTGCAGACTGAAGGAGATGGGAATTTCCACTTTGGAACTTCCTCTTTCCCTCTGGGAGGAGGCGAAAGCGGAGGAGATTTTGGAGGTAAAGGATATCTATGACATGGAAATCTGCTCCATGGTGACGGCAGTCCAAGAAGAGAATGGAACGGATGAGCCAAACGCCGGCGGGACTTGCGGCTGGGCTCGTTTTTTGACCTTGGCAGAGCTGATGGGGTGCGCGCATTTTCGCAGCGTCCGTCCGAAGCCGGAGGTGTGGGAGAGCCGGGAGAGCGCTCTTTCCTATATCCGGGACAGCGAGTCCGCTGCCTGTGATCTTGCCAAACACGGCGTCGCCTACAGCCACCAGACCTGGATTTTTGAGTGCACCAGATATGGAATGGTCAATGGGATTGAACTTCTGATGGGGAACAGTTCCTTTTTAAAATTGGCGGTTCAGCCTTACTGGATTCAGTACGGCGGCCTAAAGCCCCAGGACATCATCGAGAGATATCAAGGGCGCGAGGAAATCCTGTATTTGGAGGATTACCAGGTGGAAGCGCGGGATCCGTCGGTGCCGATGAAGCGGCCGGAGCCGGGAGAGCCCTCCCCGAATGCTAAGCTTTTAAAGACCGCGGACATCGGAGAGGGAAACTTTGCGATTCCGGCCTTACTTTCGGCGGCGGAGGCCGCCGGGATCCGCCGTGTCTTGATTGAAAAAGAATATCTGTACGGCGGGGACGTCTGGGACAGCCTTCGGGTTTCCTGCGAAAATCTGAGGCGGATGGGATTCTCCGGCCATTTTTGACGGAACCTTGCTGGGTTCTGCCGGAACACTTGCTTGTGGAAGAGAGGAAAGACAATGAGCCAGAAAACGTTAGAAGGGACGGCTGAGGGGGAAACCAAAACCATATGGAATGCGTTGTTCCTCAACATTTTTATTATCAACTTCTGCCAGAGCATGGGGCAGCAGATGATGAATACCCTGATTCCGAAATACGCCGACTCCCTTGGAGCCTCTGCCTCGGTGGTGGGGATGGTCTCCAGCATGTTCGCGGTGACGGCCCTGGCGATCCGCCCGATCGCCGGACCAGCCTTTGATTGTTTTCAGAAAAAGAAGCTTTTGCTGGCGGCGCTGATCGTCATGGACGCCGCCTATTTTATTTACAGTATTTCCACGTCGATTCCCGTCATCGTTGCGGCGCGGCTGATTCACGGCTGCGGGATCGGCTGTGTGGCCCCGCTTTGCTTGGCCATGGCCAGCGACGCGCTGCCGGACCATCTGCTGAGCTCTGGAATCGGCATGTTCTCCCTGGGGCAGGCCGTGTCCCAGGCCATTGGTCCCTCGGTGGGCCTGTCTCTGAGCCGGAACATCGGCTATAACAATACGTTCCGGATCGGGGCCGCCGTGATCAGCCTGGCCTGCGTGCTGGCTTTCTTTATGAAGACGCCAGAGTTTCACCGGACCTCAAAGTATGAAATTAAGCTTCACAAGATCGTGGTGAAAGAGGCAGTTCTTCCGGCTGTGCTGATGTTTTTTCTCTCCATGTCTTATTCCTGCGTCAACTCGTTTATCGCCATCTACGGCGGCCTGCGGGGCGTGGAAAATATCGGCCTCTACTTTACCGTGTATGCAGTCTGTCTTTTGGTCACAAGGCCGTTCAGCGGGAGGATTGCGGACAAGTACGGGATTGACAAGGTATTGATTCCGGGAATCATCGGATTCGCCTTTTCCTTCTTCCTGGTCAGCCGGGCGGAGAGCTTGGCCGGTTTTCTGGTCTCAGCCGTCTTTTCTTCCTGCGGCTACGGGATCTGTCAGCCCATGGTCCAGTCTCTCTGCATGAAATGCGTGCCGAAGGAGCGCAGGGGCGCAGCCGGAAACACCAACTATATCGGGACGGACCTTGGCATGCTCCTGGGGCCTACGATCGGCGGCATGGTCATTGAGAGAGCCGCGGCCCCTGCGGCATCGGCGTACTCTTCCATGTACTGCGTGATGATCCTGCCGATGGCGGCGGCGTTCGTCTTTTTCCTGTTCAACCGGAAACGGCTGCTTCAAAAAAGCGGAAGGGGGAAAGAGAGTTTGTCTCGTTAAAAAAATACGGATTCTGTTAAGGAAAAGACTTGCACTTTTTATGGATTATGTTATACTATCCTTATATTTTTGCAAAATAGGATCTCATGCGTGAAGTGTTCTATGGATGGGGAGTTGCCATGGAAACGAAAAGCTCGTCTTGCGATATGAGGTCCGCACCCGTTGCAGTCATAAAGCTTGGTTTATCCACCTTGGAATTCCCCGTCTTCATAACTGAAACGGGGGATTTTGCCTTCTGTTGGGAGAAAGCAAAACGCCAAGGCGCAGAAAAGAGGCATTACTATGGTAGACAAAAAGAAAATCGAAGAAGCGGTCCGTCTGTATCTGGAAGGAATCGGGGAGGATGTGAGCCGCGAAGGACTGTTGGAAACGCCGTCCCGAATCGCCCGCATGTGCGAGGAGGTCTACGGAGGATTGGATGAGGACGCCGATGTGCATCTGGCAAAGCAGTTTACCGTTGAAAATAATGAGATGGTGCTGGAAAAGGACATCACGTTTTATTCCATGTGCGAGCATCATCTGCTGCCGTTTTACGGAAAGGCTCATATCGCCTACATTCCGAACGGCAAGGTAGTGGGCTTAAGCAAACTGGCGCGGACCGTGGACGTGTTTGCCCGCCGGCCTCAGATTCAAGAGAAGATGTCGGTACAGATCGCCGACGCGCTGGAACGGAATTTAAAGCCCCAGGGCGTGATGGTGATGGTGGAGGCCGAGCACACCTGTATGACGATGCGCGGGATCAAAAAGCCGGGGAGCAAGACCGTCAGCACCGTGGCCCGCGGCGCGTTTCGGGATAATTTTGAACTGCAGAAAATGTTTATGGATATGGTCCGGGGCTGAGACCAGGAGGATATATGGAACGGGTGAATCGAATCTGGAACCATCCGCTGTATCAGGAAAATTTCCGGCTGCTTCTTTTGATGGAGGCGGACCGGAAATTTTGCTGTCATGGCCTTTCCCACTGCCTGGACGTGGCAAGGCTGGCCTGCCTTTTGGAGTGGGAAGCAGGCAGAAGACCAGATAAAGAATTGATCTACGGCGCGGCCCTGCTCCATGATCTTGGCCGGGCCGGGGAGTATCAGGGCGGAGCTTCCCATGAAGAGGGGAGCCTCATTCTGGCAAAGCAGATCCTGCCGGATTGCGGCTACTCCGAGGAGGAACAAAAAGAAATCTTGAAACTGATCGGCTCCCATCGGGGCGTCCGGGAGCGGGAGGGGCTTGCCGCCTCTTTCTTCCGGGCGGACAAGGAATCCCGGTGCTGCTTTGCCTGCCCGGCGGAGCCGGAATGCCATTGGGCGGAAGAAAAGAAAAACAAGAGCATACTTTTATAGGAGGTAACAGATGAAAATCGGGAATCGGGAATTTGACACCAAACGCGGCGCGTATATCATGGGGATTTTGAACGTGACCCCGGACTCTTTTTCCGACGGGGGAAAGTGGAACCAGCTGGACGCCGCATTAAAACATACGGAAGAAATGATCGCGGAAGGTGCGGACATCATCGACGTGGGCGGAGAATCCACACGTCCGGGACACCAGCAGATCACTGAGGAGGAGGAGATCCAGCGGGTGACGCCGGTGATCGAGGCCATCCACAGCCGGTTTGACGTGCCGGTCTCCATCGACACCTATAAAGGAAGCGTGGCGGAGGCTGCCCTCAAGGCCGGAGCCGGCCTGGTCAATGACATCTGGGGATTAAAGTACGATGAGACGATTGCCGGGGTGATTGCCCGGCACGGTGCGGCCTGCTGTCTGATGCACAACCGCGACGAGGCCAACTACCGGGAGTTCATGCCGGATCTTTTGGATGATCTGAGGGAGACCATCGCTCTGGCGAAAAAGGCGGGGATTGCCGATGAGAAAATCATGCTGGATCCGGGCGTTGGTTTCGGAAAAACCAGGGAGAACAACCTGGAAGTGATCCGGGAGGTGGATCAGCTTTTGACCCTCGGCTATCCGGTGCTTCTCGGCACGTCGAGGAAATCCGTGATCGGCCTGACCTTGGATCTTCCGGCGGATCAGCGGGTGGAGGGCACCATCGCCACCTCGGTGGTCGGCGTGATGAAGGGCTGTTCCTTCTTCCGGGTTCACGACGTGAAAGAAAATCTCCGGGCGATCCGGATGACCAGAGCGATCTTAGGGTTGGAGTGAAATTTTCCGGGATAAAGTCTTTCATGGCGATTGAGGAGGAATCAGTATGGATCAGATACATATCAAGAATCTGGAGGTCTACGCCCACCATGGGGTGTTTCCGGAGGAAAACGCGCTGGGACAGCGTTTTGTGATTTCCGCTTCCCTTTTCACCGATACCTGGGCGGCGGGACAGACCGATGAGCTTTCCCATTCGATTCACTATGGGGAGGTCAGCCAGCGCATGAAGCGCTATATGGAAACCCACACCCATAAGCTGTTGGAGCGGGTGGCCCAGGGACTGGCGGAAGATTTGCTGGAAACCTATCCGCTTCTTCAGAAGGTGCGTCTGGAACTGAAAAAGCCCTGGGCTCCGGTGGGCCTTCCGCTGGAAACCGTGTCGGTGGAGATCGAGCGGGGGTGGCATACCGCCTATATTGCCCTGGGCTCCAACCTGGGGGATAAGGAAGGCTATCTGAATCTGGCGGTCCAGGAGCTGCGGGAGACGAGGGGGTGTCAGGTGGAGGCAGTTTCCTCTTATCTTCGGACCGAGCCCTACGGCTATGTGGAGCAGGACGAGTTTTTGAACGGGTGCCTGCGGCTTCGGACCTGGCTGCCGCCATTGCAGCTTCTTTCCCGCCTCCATGAGATCGAGCAGAAAGCAAATCGGGTCCGGGAGATTCACTGGGGGCCCCGGACGCTGGATCTGGATATCATCTTTTATGACAAGGAGATCATCGACCTGCCGGAGCTGACCGTGCCTCACCGGGATATGCAGCGCCGGGATTTTGTGCTGTTTCCTCTGGAAGAGATTGCGCCCTGGGCGCGCCATCCGGTGTTCGGCAAGACCGTCTCGGAACTGGCCGGGGAGCTGCGGGAGGCGAAGAAAATGGAACGGGTGGAAAGTGAGTGAATCCGATCAAGTAAATTGGATTCAGAACGAATGAGAAAGAGGAAGGGGCCGAAGCAGGTCACAGCAGAAAAGGAGCGGTGGATATGAGGGAGATTTTGACTTTTCAGCCGGAGTACGCCGAATATCTCCGGGACGAGTCCCGGAAAACCGGGCGGGCCGACAGCATCTCCTTTCCGGAGACGGAGGAGGAAGTCCGCGGAATTCTGCGGCAAGTGTGCGCCGCAGGCGTTCCGGTGACGATTCAGGGCGGGAGGACCGGCCTGGCGGCTGCGGCCGTGCCGTTTGGCGGCCATATCTTAAACCTGAGCCGGATGAACCGGGTGCTTGGAATCCGGCAGGAGGATGGGAGCTTTTTTGTCCGGGTCCAGCCGGGCCTTGCCCTCTTGGAGCTGCGAAAAGGGCTGGAAAAGAAAAACTTTGACACAGAGGGCTGGCGGGAAGAGGAACGGCAGGCTTTTGTGGAATTTTGCCGCGCGCCGGAGCAGTTTTTTCCGACGGATCCCACGGAGACCTCCGCGACGCTCGGCGGCATGGCGGCCTGTAATGCCTCCGGAGCGAGAAGTTTCCGCTATGGGGCGGCCAGAAATTATATTCAGGCGCTGCGTTTGGTTTTGACCGACGGGGATGTGCTTTCCCTTCGCCGCGGACAATGCCTTGCCGAGGGGAGACGGTTTTCGTTGGTCACCGAGGGCGGGCGGCGGATTTATGTGGAGCTTCCCACCTACCAGATGCCGGAGACGAAAAATGCGTCCGGCTATTACGCGGCGGAGGCCATGGATGCGGTGGACTTTATCGTGGGATCCGACGGCACCCTGGGCGTTATGACTGAGTTGGAGCTAAAGCTTTTGCCGCTGCCGCCGGTGATCTGGGGCGTCAGCTGCTTTTTTGAGACGGAGAATCAGGCGGTCGCCTTTGTGAAACGTCTGAGAAAAAGCGGCGCGGAGCCTGCCGCCATCGAGTACTTTGACGGCGGCGCCTTGGAGATCCTGCGCCTTCAAAAAAAGAGAAGCACGGCTTTTTCCGCGCTGCCGGATGTGGAGGACTGGGCTGCCGCCTGCGTGTATGCGGAGATTCACTGCGGCGAAGAGGAGGAAGCTCTGAAACACCTCTATGAAATCGGCCGGGAGCTTACCGCGTCGGGGGGCCGGGAAGAAGCCACCTGGGTGGCCCGGAACGACCGGGACCGGGAGCAGCTTCAATTCTTCCGCCATGCCGTGCCGGAGAGCGTGAATATGCAGATCGACGAGCGCCGGAAGGTGGACCCGGTGATCACGAAACTGGCCGCCGACATGTCGGTGCCGGATTCCTGTCTCTCCCAGGTGGTTGCCCTGTACCGGGAGGGGCTTACCCGCTGCGGCCTCGAAAGCGCGACCTGGGGGCACATCGGCAACAATCACCTGCATGTGAACATTCTTCCCAGGGACGGGGAGGACTACCGGAAGGGGAAGGAACTTTACCGGGAGTGGGCCAAAAAGGTGACGGCCATGGGCGGCGCGGTCTCAGCAGAGCATGGAGTCGGGAAGCTGAAAGCCGACTATTTGACTGTCATGTACGGCAAAGAGCACATCCGGGAGATGGCCATGGCAAAGAAAGCCTTTGATCCTGCCTTCCTGCTGGGCCGCGGAAATCTGTTTGCGCCGGACGTGCTGGGAGAGGAGGAGGGCTGAGATGAAGATCATCGTATGTATCAAACAGGTTCCCTCCAGCAATGAAGTGCGCCTGGACCCGGTGACCAAGACGATTGTAAGAGACGGAAAGCAGTCGGTGATCAATCCCTTTGACGCTTACGCCATCGAGGAGGCGGTCCGGCTCAAGGAAACCTGCGGGGGCGCGGTGACGGCCCTCAGTATGGGGATTCCGGCCACCGAACGCCTGCTGCGGGACGCCATGAGCCGGGGGGTGGATGAGGCGGTGCTTTTGAGCGACCGGGTGTTTGCCGGATCCGACACATTGGCGACGTCCTATGCGCTGTCTCTTGGCGTGCGGAAGCTGGGTCCGTTTTCTTTGATCCTCTGTGGAAAAATGGCCGTGGACGGCGATACGGCTCAGATCGGGCCGGAGCTGGCGGAGATGCTGGGAATCCCCCATGTGACGGAAGTGAACCGGATTCTTTCGGTGACCGAGGAGGAGGCTGTGGTGGAAAAGCAGGCCGACGGTTTTCTGGAAACCTTGTCGGTGAAACTTCCTGCGCTTTTGACGGTCAGCAAGGACATCAATATGCCGCGGCTTCCTTCCATCGCGGGAATCCGCTACAGTGAAAAAGGGCCGTTCCGGCTTTTGGGAGCGGCGGATGTGGGGGCGGATCCGGAGCGGGCGGGCCTTTCCGGGTCGCCGACTCAGGTGGTAAAGACCGAGACGCCAAGAAGGGAGCAGGAATGTACCTATCTTGAGGGAACGCAGGCCGAACAGGCGGCTGCCGTGCTGGACTTACTCCGGGAGGTGAGACGATGACGGGACTGCGGATTGACCGGAATCAATGCGTCGGGTGCGGGATCTGTGCAAAGACCTGCGCCTTTGGGGCGTTGGAAATCAAGGAGAAAAAGGCAGAGGCCAATGACAACTGTGCGCTTTGCGGCATGTGCGTGGATGTGTGTCCCTTCCAGGCGATTTCCATTGAGAAGGAAGAACAGCAAGCCGACAGGACTTACCGGGATGTCTGGGTATTTGCCGAGTTGACCGGGGACCGTCTGGCTCCGGTGGTGAGGGAACTGCTGGGCGCAGGGCGAAAGCTGGCGGATCAAAAGGGCTGCCGGCTGGCCGCGGCTTTGATCGGCGGGGGCAATGCGTTCCGGGAGGCGGAGCTGATCTCGTTGGGAGCGGACGTGGTTTATTTTTGCCGGGATGAAAAGCTGGCGGACAAACGGGAAGAGCCCTATACGGCTGTTCTAAAGCAGATGGTGGAGCGTTACCGGCCGGAGATTTTTTTGTTCGGAGCCACTGCGTTCGGCCGATCTCTGGCCCCGCGCCTGGCCGCGCGGCTTCAGACCGGGCTGACGGCGGACTGCACCGGACTTTCCGTGGAGGAAGAAAACGGATTGCTGCGCCAGACCCGCCCTGCTTTCGGCGGAAATCTGATGGCCACGATTCTCTGCCCTGCCAGGCGTCCTCAGATGGCCACGGTCCGGCCCGGCGTGATGCCTCCGGCCCAGGCGGATACCGGGCGCTCCGGGATTGTGAGGGAAGTGCCGCTGCCGGAGTTTCCGGAGCGGATAAAGGGCATCAAACGGGTTCCCCTGCCTCCGGCAAAATCCATTGCGGACGCGGAGATTCTGGTGGTGGCGGGCCGCGGGATCGGGAGCCGGAAGAATCTTTCTCTGGTCACGGAATTTGCCTCCCTGATCGGCGCAGAGTATGGCTGCTCCCGCCCGCTGGTGGATGGAGGCTGGTGCGAATATCCGCACCAGGTGGGGCAGACCGGGTGCAGCGTAGCGCCCAAGCTTTTGATCAGTCTGGGCGTGTCCGGCGCCATCCAGCATCTGGCCGGGATTTCCCGTGCGGAGACTATCGTGGCCGTCAACACGGACCCCCACGCGCCGATTTTTTCGGTCAGCCGCTATGCGGTGGTGGGAGACTGCGTGGAAATTTTAAAGGAATGGATTCGGATGCTGAAATGCCGCTGACGCGACGCATTTGCGGCGCAGACTTTTGCAACGCGAAAGTCCTTTTCGAATTCTAAAGAAATCTTTAGGTTCTCCTGACCGGATTTTTAGTTTTGGCTGTTATGCTGATATCAGTCAACGAAATCTAGGAGGGAAGCAGATGAATTTTTTTGTGGAATACTTGAAACATCCCCGAATCATAGGAGCCGTTCTGCCGAGCGGGAAAAATCTTGCCAGGCAGATGGTAGCGCCGATTCACTTTGATACCTGCCGCTGCATTGTGGAATATGGTCCGGGCACCGGAGTTTTTACGGCTGAACTCGCAAGGAGAAAGAAGGAGAGCACCCGATTGCTTGTGATTGAGCAAAATGCAAGCTTTTGCGCGGAGCTTAGAAAGAAGTTTGAGAACGTCCCAAACGTGTTTATCCTTCACGGGGATGCCGGGCGGGTGGAAGACTACCTGAAACGGTATGGGATTGATCATGCGGATTATATTGTTTCCGGACTGCCTTTTGCATCGCTGCCGAAGGAGGTTGCGAAAGATATTTTAAACGCAACCAGGCGCGCTATGGGACGATCGGGCTCCTTTATCACCTTTCAGTACACCCTGTTGAAAAAAAGACTGTTTACGGAGTATTTTCGCATTGCGCATACGTCCTATGAAGTGAAAAATTTTCCGCCGGCGTATGTGCTGACCATGCAGAATGACGGAAAGAAGAGGAGCGGAAGAGAACGTGGATGGATATATCCTGATTGTGGATGACGATGAAGATATCAGAAATATGTTGGGGATATACCTGGAAAACGAAGGTTTTCACTTTATCAAATGCCGGAATGCGGACGAAGCCATTCAAACTTTGGAAGATCATAAAATCGATTTGATTCTGCTGGATATCATGATGCCGGGAATCAATGGCCTGGAGGCCTGTATGAAGATTCGGGAAACCTCGAAAATCCCCATTATCTTCATGTCCGCTAAGTCTGAGGAGATGGACAAGATCCAGGGGTTGACTGTGGGCGCGGACGATTATATCGGAAAGCCCTTCCACGCGCTGGAACTGATCGCCAGGGTGAAGGCTCAGCTCAGGAGATACCGGCAGTACAACGATGGAAATCGGACCGATGTGATCCAATATAAAGATCTGCTGTTAAACCGGGAGTCCAGGCAGGTCTGGCTTAACGGCCGGGAAGTCCGTCTGACCCCCAAAGAATTTGACATTCTGGAACTGCTGCTTTTGAACAAGGGGATCACGCTGAGCGCAAAGAGAATATATGAAAAAGTATGGCGTGAGGAATTTATCGCCAATGACAAAACCGTCCTGACGCATATATCAAACCTCCGGGAAAAAATTGAAAAAGATCCGGAGGAGAATCGTTATATCAAGACCGTGTGGGGGACCGGATATAAAATATGAAGAGAAAAATCACGTCGAATCAAATCCTCGGAGGACTGGTCGGAATCTGTGCGGTCATTTTCCTCTTTGCCGAAAAGAACATCCTGTTTCACACTCAGATTCTTTCCGGGCAGGTGAATTCCGGAGTACTGGATCTGGTTACGGGACTTCTTTCACTGCTGTTTTTTTTCCTGATTGTACGGCGGTTTACAAAGAACAAAAACCATGGATTGGTCCGGTATTTTCTATCATCGCTCGTCCTTTCCTTTTCTGCTTCGCTGGGTTTCATCATGGTGATCACTCAGATAACCGGAACGCCGGCTGTCGGCCATGCCATTATGAACGGGTTGGAAAATGAAGGAACGCGAATTTTATTAAACAATTTGGTCCTGCTGTTTCTGATTGCCATACTGTCGGTTTTTGTGGCTTGCCTTGTCCTGGTTTTAAAGCCGAAAGTCAATTATATCAAAGAGATTTCCGGTGAATTGGAAAAAATGGAGAAGGAAGGCTTTGGAAGGGAAATCCGGGTGAGAGGGGACGACGAACTGGCGCATCTGAGCAAGCGGATCAACAGTATGTCCGCTACGATTAAAGAAAAGCAGGAACGGGAAAAAGAAGAGGAGCAGCAAAAAAACAGGCTGATTGCGGATATCTCTCATGACCTCAGGACTCCGCTCACCTCGATCTTAGGCTATGTGGACCTCTTGAAGGAAGAGGGGTTTTCCAATCCGGAAAAATCAAAACAGTACCTGGAAGTGGTAGACCGGAGGCTGAATAATTTAAAATTGATGATCGACCAATTATTTGAATTTACCAAGTTGAATCAAAGCGATTTCCGCCTGGAACGACAGGATACGGATCTCGCCTTGCTGCTGCAATATATCGATTTCGAGTACGGAACCATATTCCGGAGAACCGGACGGAGGTGGTGCCTAAAGGTGGATCAGAAAGAATTGCCGGTGAATTTGGACGTGGGGAAATTCATGCAGGCAATGGAAAATCTGTTGGAGAATGCAAGAAAATACAGCAATCCGGATTCCGAGATTGTCTTAAGCGCCAAAAGGGAAGGGGCCTTGATCCATCTTTGCCTGTCAAATGAAACCACAAAGATCCAGGAAGAAGACCTCGAAAGATTATTTGAACGTTTTTACAAGACGGATGAAGCGAGGACCAGCAGCGCCAGCACTGGTTTGGGACTTCCCATCGTCAAAAAAATCATGGAACTGCACGGCGGAAAGGTGTCCGCCAGGCTTTCTGGAAATCGGATATTCTTCGATGTTCTATTGGAAGCAGCGGAGGAAAACCATGCAGCAAAAATATAAAAAGGGCTCTCTGACCGGCGGCAAAAGACGGAAGAACCCCCAAAGTTAGAAACAAAATCTAACTTTGGGGGTTTGGTTTCGATACGCCTTTAAAAGGGCTTTTTTAGAAATCCGCCGCGTGCCGGATTACGACTGTTCTTCTAAAGGCAGGGTGAAGGAAAACTCGGCGCCGTGCTCATGGTTTCGGGCTTCGATGGTTCCGCCGTGGGCGGTCACGATCGTTTTGCAGATGGAAAGTCCGATCCCCATGCCTTTGGTGGAATCGCCGCTGTTGTTTTCATCGGAGCTGTATCCGTCAAAGATGTTCGCCAGGCGGTCGGGGTCGATCCCAATTCCATAATCATAGACGGAAAAACGGACAAAGCCGTCTTCCGTGGTGATCCGGCAGTCGATGGGCTTTTCGCTGTGAGAGTGCCGGATGGCGTTTTCCATCAGGTTGATCAGGACCTGTTCGATCAGGGTAGGATCCATCGGGGCCAGGATCAGGTCATCCGGCATAGAAACGGAGATGCTGGCGGAAGGGATCCTCTTTTTCAGCCGGGTGATGGCCTCGGCGATCACTTCCTCCACGGCTTCCAGGGATTTGTTGACCTTGGCGGTGTTTTTATCGCTGATCCGGGTGATCGAAAGCAGATTTTCCACCATGTTCAACAGCCATTCCCCATCTTCGTGGACATTGCCGATCAGCTGGCGTTTTTCTTCCTCGCTGAGAGAAGCGCCGCTTTCCAGATAGGTGGCGCTGGCGCCGATGATACTGGTCAGGGGCGTGCGCAGGTCATGGGAAATGGCGCGGAGCAGATTGGCCCGCATCTTTTCCTTTTCCGCTTCCATCAAAATCTTTTCCCGCTCCAAGTTCAGCCGGGTCTGCTCCGCCAGATGGGTGGTGGTGGTGCTGGTGATCAACGTGATGGTCAGCATTCCGATAAAGGTGATCGGGTACCCCTCCAGCGAAAAATTCAGCTCAAAAAACGGCGCTGTAAAAAAGAAATTGATGGCGATGACTCCGACCACCGAAGCCGCTACACCCCATAAATAGCCGGTGGTATTCCGGGCGACAATGACGATGACCAGCATATAGAGAATCGCAATATTGACGGTGTTGTTGGCCAGCGTATGGTAGAGGAAGGAGAGCAGGGAAGCAATCCCCAAAAGGCCGACCGTGACGATGAAATTCCTTAAAAGCGTTCCTTTTTCTGTATTTGCCCTGGGCAGAATCATTCCATCGCCTCCTTACAGGCGGGAGGCGGCTAAAGCCAGCAGCATGTTTTGCTTGGTGATCCGGTAGAACTCGTCTTCCCCATTGACGCGGACGATCTCTTCCAGCGCTTTCTCGTAGGCCGGGACTGCATTTTCATATTGGCGCGCCCGGTAAAAAAGATCGGCCAGTTCGGCTAAGGCTGCTCCGTAGCGGATATCCTGAGGATCTTCTCTGTGCCGGATTTCCAGAATATCCAGCGCTTTTTGCTGATGGCCGAGAGCGGTTTCATATTGCTCCTGCGCCTGGGCTACCCGGCTGATAGCCTCGTGGATCCCGGCTGCCTCAAAGCTTGCGCCCATATTTTTCTTCGTGTAAAAATCCAAAGCATCCTGATAGCGGGCCAGCGCATGTTCGTAATCCTTTGCGTCCTGGTAGGCGGATGCGGCATTATTCAGCAGAGTGGCGTAGAGCCCGGCTTCGGCGTACCCCATTCTCCGGGCCATTAAGAGCGCTTCCTCTGCGGTAGGGATGGCGGCGTCCGGTTTTCCGGACCGGCGGTAGAGCTCGGTCAGCTCATTGGTCAGGGTCAGTTTCGCCTGACTGTCCGGTTCCGCTTCTTCCAGGTTCTTTTTTAGAAATTCTTCTGCCTCCCCCCAGGCTTTCCGGGCCAGCAGCTCATCCAAATGTTGAAATACGGCGGATAAATTCATGTTCATCATTCCTTTCTTAAAAAATCTTGAGAGGTTTTACGCAAGATCTTTTGGTTTTTTCTCTTACCGGCAGCGGATTTTCGCTGCGTTATCAGTGTAGCATGGAAAAAGAGGAAAATCAAACAAAAAGCCGTTAAAATATAGTGGGTCTGGTAAAAAGGGATGGGTTTGTGGTAAGATAAAAAATAGCTGCGGAAGAGCATAATAAAAAGAATGTCAATATCCGGAGGATTTAGAATGGAAAATTGGGAGACGGATCAGATTCGGAAGGGCGCCGGGAAAATTGCGATCGGCTTTTCCTTGATGATGATTTTAACCGTAATCTTTCAGCTTGGGTTCAGCCTGCTTTTGCAGCGGTTCTGGCCCGACGCTCTGTATGAAGAATGGGTGACTTGGCTTCTTTTGCTGATTCAATATCTGGTGGGGATTCCGGCCGTGCTGCTCTGCGTGCGGCGGATGCCTTCGGTTCCGCCGAAAAAGCAGCGGTTTCGTCCCGGTTTGCTGGCGGAATATTTTGTCGTGGGCTATGCCCTGATGTATCTGGGAAATCTGATCGGCCAGGGAATAAATTTTGTGATGTCCCGTTTTCTGGAAAAAGGGATTGCCAACGGGGTGGAGAATATCGTCACAGACTCCTCCTTGTGGCTGAATCTGATCCTGGTTTCCGTGGCGGCGCCCATCATTGAAGAATTTCTTTTCCGAAAGCTGATCATTGACCGGCTTTGGGTCTGCGGAGAGCGTGTGGCTGTGTTGACTTCGGCGCTGATGTTCGGGCTGTTTCATGGAAACCTGTATCAGTTTTTCTATGCGTTTTTTGTCGGTATCATCTTTGGTCTGATCTATGCCAGGAGCGGGCGTCTCCGGTATACCATAGGGCTGCACATCATTTTAAACAGCATGGGAAGCCTGGTTTCCACTTTTGTGCTGGAAGCGGATCTTTTGTGGCTGACAGCGGTTTATGGGATTTTACTGCTGGCCGTGGTGGCAGTAGGCATTGTGTTTTTGATCGCAGACCGGAAATATTTCCGGTTCCGGCCTTCTGCTTTCGGTTATCCGGAAGAGGGTTGGAAGAGAAATATTTTAGGAAGCGGAGGCATGATTTTCTTTTATCTTTGCTGTTTGGGGTTGTTTTTGTTTAACCTGTTGATTTAGGGCTTCGCAATGGGGACGATGCGACTCTGATTTAAGGCTTTACAACGGAAAAAAGTGGCTCCGCTTCGGCGGGCGCAAAAAAAGAAAGCGGTTCCAGGCTGGTTGGTTGGCCAGGACGGCTTCCTTTTTTGTTCGGCGCTTGCCTGCCTGTTGTCAGCCAAGGGGGAAGAGGTTTTCTTCATAGTCCTTGACATAGTAACGGATATTGGTCCGGCCGCGTGCGGCGATGGTAAGCCCCTCGGCTTCCAGTTTCATTTTCTGCGCTTCCACTCCGCCGGGGTATTTGGGGTTCAGCTCCCCGTTTGCCTTTAAGGTTCTCCAATAGGGGGTTTTGTCTTCCTGGCGCTGCTCGCTTGCCCAGGCCGCGATCGAGACAAAGATACCGGCCGTGATCGGGTCCGTGAAGTCCGCGTCGTTTTTCTCCGCAAAGTACCGGCGGATTTCCCCGACGGTTGTCAGCTTCCCGGCCGGAATCCGTTTCATGACCTGATCGTAGGCGGCGGGAGGAGCAAAAAACATTCGTTCTCCCCCATACTTTTCTATGGTTTTCGCATCCGTTACGATCTGGATTTTCGGCATTCCGTTCTCTCTGCGCAGCATTTCATTGAAATCTTTTTTGTCTTCATTGGCCATTTCAGCATCCTCCTTTGTCCCAGCATAATCGAAAACGGTACCGAATGCAATGAGACGGTTTGAAAAAATCAGGATCGGATTTCTAACATTTTATGCTTTCTTGTCCTTCTCCCCTTCATAATCCGCGGCCTGCTGGCTGTATTCCCGAAAAGCTTCGCAGATGGGGGACAACGGCTTGTTTTTTCTCCAGACCAGTTTGGTGGAGATTTGATACTGCCGTCCCTCAATTGGGATCAGGGAGACCTTTTTCTGTGACCCGCTCCACTGATACCGGCTGGTGAGACCGATCCCCATATTTTCTTCAATCAACCCGCACATGCTTTGGGAATCGGTGCATTCCAGCATGACTGTCGGATGGAACTGGACGGAATTAAAGTAATCCGTCATGTTTTTCTGGGAGGCCGGGTCCATGGACAGTACGATAAACGTGTTCTCGGACAAATCGGAAAGCCGCACACTGGACGCCTGGGCAAGCGGATGGGAGGAAGAGACCGCCACCGCCAGTTCTTCTTTTCTCAGTGTGATCGAATGGAATTTGATATCTTCCGGGAGATTGATGCCAAGCTCAAAATCAAATTGATCCTCAAAGATGGTGGCGTTTTCCACGTAGGTGCTGATTTTGAAATGAGCTTCGGGCCAGATCTCCCGAAACTCCTGCATCATCTGGCTGAGAGAGGGAGGAATGCTCCGAAGCAGGATCCGGATGGTATCCCGGTCGTGGGCGTTCTTTTCCGCCACCGCCTGGTGCATTTCATTCAGGCAGCTGTCAATTTCCCTGGCGTAGCGAAAGAGGATTTTTCCATTCTCGTTTAGTTTGACTTTTTTGTTTTCCCGGTCAAAAAGGAGGAGATCCAGTTCCTTTTCCAGACCCTTGATGGTCCGGCTGAGGGCTGGCTGCGCGATATGCAGTTCATTGGCTGCCTGGGTGATATGTTCCAGCTCGGCGACTTTTTGAAATTGCCGGATTTGTGATAGTTCCATGGGACTCCTTTCTCTGCGCGCCTGAAAGCGGAAGCAGATTCCTGCTTCAAACCCCGCGGAAAGCGGAGTTCTGAGCGGCATGTCACCGGGCCTCGGTCAGCCGGGCGAAAAATTCCTGGGTGTAGGTGATGAAGGCCCTGGCGTTTTTCGACAAGTACTGATCCGGTTCCCAGGAAATATTGATGTACCGGACGATGTTTAACTCCGGCACCCGGATCAATGCGATCTGCGGGTCATTGTAGTGAAACCAGGTCAGCCAGGGGAGGAACGCGATCCCCATATCCTGGGCGATCATCTCATTCAGGGTAATCGAATGGTCGCAGCAGTCATAGGAGACCGGATGAAAATGGGCCTTTTCCAGCTTCCGATTGAGGAACGCATTGAAATCCACGGACAGGCTGGAACGCTGGATGAAAGGAACCTGGGCTAAATCCGCCAGGCGGACCTCTTTTTGGGAAGCCAGAGGGTTTTTGGCCGAGACGCCGATCAGGCACTCTTCTTCAAAGAGCGTAATGTTATTAGGGAGATCTAACTTCTCGTCGCTGGCATAAAGGAGCAGATTGCAGGAGCTGTCCTTGCCATTGAATTGCTTGAGATTTTGAATCAGGTTCCAGGATACATGCGGATACAGCTCTTTGAAGCCTTTGATGATTTTCGGGAAAGTCAGCGGGCAGGTCTCCACGTAGAGGTTGATGGTTTCCAGCGCATTGTTCTGATCTTTCAGCTCATTGACGGCGCTGTTGACCAACGAGAGCACCCGGCAGGCATACCGGTAGACCAGTTCGCCGCTCTCGGTTAAGATCATGGTGTTGGGGCCGCGGTAAAATAAGGAGGTTTCCAATTCCTCCTCCATACATTTGATCTGATTGCTGATGGTAGACGGGACAACATGATACTCTTTCGACACTTTTGTAATGCTTTTCCTAGCCGCCACTCTTGTAAAATATTCCAGGCCCAGTAAATCCATAAATGTTATCCTCGATGGTAAATTGATAGAGAAAGTATAATATAAGCAGGAAGGAAAATCAATTCTTTTGCATGGAAAGTCCGAACTCTGCCTAGCTTTGATTAAACAAAACAGCCGTTTTCTTCTGCTTTGCGGCAAATGAATCATCCGTATGGATTTTTTCCGCTTCCTATTGTATACTATCGGTAACGCCTGGGAAACCAGGTGAATCGCAAAGCGGGCATTGCGGGGAGATCCTGTGGCAATCGCCCTGAGGGAAAGGAGGATTCAGGGATGGGAATTTGGATGTTAGGATAACAGCAAGGCGTGAACTTCTGTTATTCTCGCCTTGCTAATCGGATCAAAAAAATCAGATTAGGAGGCAAGGAATATGTCGTATTTCATGTATGAAACAAAGAAAATTTTTTATCAAATCACAGGGAATGGGAAACCGGTCCTTTTCCTTCATGGGAATGCGGTTTCTTCCAAATTGTTTGAACCGCTGCGGCCCTTGTATCAAGAACATTTCAAAGTGATTTTGATCGATTTTTTAGGACACGGACAGTCAGACCGGATCGGAAAATTTCCGGCTGATCTATGGTTCTCGGAAGCAAGGCAGACCGTCGCGCTTCTGGAATTCCTCGGCTTGGGAAAAGTCAGTTTAGTCGGTACGAGCGGCGGAGCATGGGTGGCCGTCAACGCCGCATTGGAGCGTCCGGAGCTGGTGGATAAAGTCGTCGCGGACAGTTTCGACGGGAGAACGCTGGCGGAAGATTTTTCGGAGAATTTGCTAAAAGAACGTTCGGAGGCAAAAAAAGATCCTTGGAGCAGGCAGTTCTATCAATGGTGTCTGGGGGAAGATTGGGAAACCACGGTGGATTTTGACACACAAGCGCTTTTGGAATGCGCACACCGAAAGCTCCCGCTGTTTCTGAAACCGCTGGAGGAGCTGAACGTCCCCGTCTTACTGATGGGAAGCTTGGAAGATTCTATGTGCCGGAAAGACTTGAAAGAGGAATATGCCCAGATGAACAGGCAGATTCCGGATAACAAAGTACATATTTTTCCGACCGGCGGACATCCCGCCATCGCTACGAATGCAGAACTCGCTGCAAAAATTATTTGTGATTTTATAGAAGAATAGATGTAGTCAGCGGCTGATCCATTTCAGGGTCAGCCGTTCTTTCCTGTTTCTGCCTGCGCGGACTACAAAAAAGAACGGGCCGCCTTTTGGGTGTGAAAGGCAGTCCGTTCTTTTCTTTGGTTACTTTTTTTCACCGATGTAGCTGTACAGCGTGTACTTGGAGATCCCGAAATACTGTGATACTTTGTCTCCGGACTTTGTGATCAGAAAAGCGCCTGCATTGTTTAGAAACTGAATCGCCTGCACTTTGTCGTCCTTGGTCATCAAAGGGACCGGCTTTCCGACCAACGCCACCGACTGCTCGATCAGGGAATCCAAGAGGTCGTTGACATTGTGGGTAATTTTGGTCGGTTCCGTCCGGGGAGCCAGAGGCTCCGAGCCCGTCAGAGAGTGAAGGGCGGATTCTACGGCCATCAGTCCGGTAATATCATAGTTGATGGAAAGGATATAATCCACGTTCCCATCGTCGCCCCGGATATACATGGTGCTGGATTTCAGCACTTTTCCCTCGGCTGTTCGGGTCAAATAGCCAAGGTGATCCTCCAGGGTTTCGGGCGTCTTCAATTTGGAAGCCAGGACCACCGGGGAAGGGCCGTCGCCGATTTCCCGATGTGTGACGTGGCCGTTTTCGATATAGACCACCGAGGATTCCAAATCCTGTTTGGTGAGGTCGTGAATCACGATCTCGCAGTCCCGGCCGAATTGGGCGGCCAGGCCATGGGCCAGCTGTTTCAGCAGTTCCAAAGAATAACTCATGTGAGATTCCTTTCGCGAAATTTTCCTGCCGGTTTCCGGAATGATGCACCAGACCGGCGCGCCAGGCTGAGTAAATGAAGTTCCATGGGGTGATATGCGGCGCTCCGGCGGGAAAAATGAATCCTTACGCCTAGTATCATACCACAAAAAAAAATAATTGCAATCCATTTCCTAAAAATTTTTTAGGCAATCTAAAAATTTTTCATTTCTCTATTGCAATGAGGAAAAAAACATGGTATGCTAAGAGTAAATATAGATATACAATAAGGAAATGATTTCCATAATAGTGCGAAAAAAGAAAGGGGTTTGGAGCAAATGCTGATGATTGGAAACGGAAGAATGGTGACCCGAAACGATGAACAGCCCTTTTTGGAGAACGGCGCGGTTGTTCTCGACGGCACGGTGATCCGCGAGGTCGGAACCACCGAAGAGATGAAAAAGAAATATCCGGAAGCGGAATTTCTTGATGCAAAGGGCGGCGTCATTATGCCCGCGTTTATCAACACCCACGAGCATATCTACAGCGCCATGGCCAGAGGGCTTTCGGTCAAAGGGTATGACCCCAAAGGCTTTTTGGACATTCTGGACGGCATGTGGTGGACCATCGACCGCCATCTGAACAATGAGCGGACCTATCACAGCGCCATTGCCACCTACATGGATTCGATCAAAAACGGCGTGACCACCGTGTTCGATCATCACGCCAGCTTCGGTGAGATCCCAGATTCCCTTTCCGCCATCGAGCAGGCCGCGAAGGAGCTGGGGGTCCGCACCTGCCTTTGCTATGAGGTGTCCGATCGGGACGGCAAGGAGAAGGCCAGACAGTCGGTGATGGAAAACGCCCGTTTCCTGCGCCATGCAAGGGAGGATAAAAGCGGGATGCTGGCCGGTATGATGGGACTTCACGCCTCCTTCACCCTTTCCGATGAGACCCTGGAGCTCTGCGCTGCGGAGAAGACTGAGGAGAGCGGTTACCACATCCATGTGGCCGAAGGGATCGAAGACCTGCACCACTGCTTAAAGCATTACAGCAAGCGGATTTTAGACCGTCTGATGGACTGCAATATTCTTGGGCCGAAGACCATCACCGCCCACTGTATCTATGTGAACAAGCATGAGATCGAGCTGTTAAAAGAGACCGATACCATGGTGGTTCACAATCCGGAATCCAACATGGGGAACGCCTGCGGCTGCCCGCCCACCATGGAGATCGTCCATCAAGGCGTTCTGACCGGCCTGGGAACCGACGGCTATACCCACGATATGACGGAGTCCTACAAGGTGGCAAATATCCTCCACAAGCACCATCTCTGCGACGCTACGGCAGCTTGGGCTGAAGTCCCGGAAATGCTGTTTCACGGAAACGCTCAGATTGCGGGCCGGTATTTTGAGCGCCCCCTGGGCGTGCTGAAAGAGGGGGCTGCCGCTGACGTGATCGTTACGGACTACGTGCCCCTGACGCCGATGGACGCCTCCAACTGCAACGGCCATATCCTGTTCGGCATGACCGGCCGCAGCGTGGTGACCACGGTCTGCAATGGAAAGGTTCTGATGAAAGACCGGGTTCTGACCGGAATCGACGAGGAAAAAGCGTGGGCGGACTGCCGCCAATCTGCCGCCGGCCTTTGGAACGATATCAACGGATGACGAGGAGGAAAAATCATGAGTGATCGCATGACCCCGATCCCCTTTGCGGGACTGTTAGATTGGATTTTAACGGAGAAGGAAACGAAAGGCACAGTCTTCGGCGTGCACCGCCCCTACCAGGCGGGAAACGGCACGGTCCGCCGGATCTTTGGGCGGAAGTTGGAGACGCCGGTAGGTCCCGCCGCCGGTCCCCACACCCAGCTGACCCAGAACATCGTGGCCGCCTACTATGCCGGAAGCCGGTTTTTTGAATTAAAAACGGTTCAGATTCTCGACGGGGAGGATCTTCCGGTGAATAAGCCCTGCATCAAGGCCGACGATGAATGCTACAACTGCGAATGGTCCACGGAGCTTCGGGTTCCCCAGGCTATGGAAGAATATATCAAGGCATGGTTTCTGCTCCACGTGCTGGCGAAAGAATATGAGCTGGGCTCTGCCGATGGATTCCAGTTTAATATGAGCGTCGGCTACGATCTGGAAGGGATCAAGCAGGAGAAGGTAAACACCTTTATCGACAGCATGATGGATGCTTCCGGTACCGCCATCTTTGCGGAATGCCGAAAGGTTCTTCTCGATAACCTGCACCGGTTTACCCGCGTGACCAGGGAAGACATCGAGGCGATCCCGGCTGCGATCTGCAACTCGGCGACGCTCTCAACGCTGCACGGCTGCCCACCCCAGGAGATCGAGCGGATTGCCACCTACTTGATTGAAGAGAAGGGGCTAAATACCTTTATCAAATGCAATCCGACCCTCCTCGGCTACGAGTTTGCCAGAGAAACCCTGGATTCCATGGGTTATGATTATATCGCCTTCGGAGATTTTCATTTTAAGGATGATTTACAATATGAAGACGCAGTGCCGATGCTTCACCGTCTGATGGGGCTGTGTGAGAAAAAAGGGCTGGAATTCGGCGTCAAGATCACCAATACGTTCCCGGTGGACGTGAAGGAGAACGAGCTTCCCAGCGAGGAAATGTACATGTCCGGAAAATCCCTGTACCCGCTCTCCATCGCTCTGGCGGCAAAGCTTGCGAAAGAGTTTGACGGAAAACTGCGGATTTCCTATTCCGGCGGCGCGGATGCTTTTAATATCGAAGGAATCGTCGCGGCGGGCATCTGGCCGGTGACCGTGGCGACGACCCTGTTAAAACCCGGCGGCTACCAGCGGTGCGAACAGCTGGCAAAGCTTTTGGAGCAAGCAGGAGACGGAGAGTTCTCCGGCGTTGACCCGGAGGCGGCCGGGAAGCTTGCGGAAAATGCCAAGACCGACGTCCACCATGTGAAGGCGGTCAAACCGTTGGAAAACCGGAAGCGTCCGGAGGCCGTGCCGCTGATCGATTGTTTCGAGGCCCCCTGCGAAGAGGGATGCCCGATTCATCAGGACGTTACGACTTATATGAAATTGGCCGCGGAGGGGCGTCATCTGGAAGCCCTGCGGGTGATTACGGAGAAGAATCCCCTTCCCTTTATCACCGGCACGCTCTGCGCCCACTACTGCATGGGGAAATGTACGAGAAACTTTTATGAGGAGCCGGTCAACATCCGCGGCGTCAAGCTGGAATGTGCTTACCAGGCGTACCACGACTTGATGCAGGAAATCAAGCCTTCGCCGGTCACCAGTCCGAAGAAGATCGCCGTGATCGGAGGCGGACCGGCTGGGCTTGCCGCTGCTTATTTCCTGCGGCGGGGCGGCGCGGCGGTCACGATCTTTGAAAAGACTGGAAAGCTGGGCGGCGTGGTGCGCCACGTGATCCCCCGCTTCCGGATCTCCGAGGAAACCATCGAGAAAGATGCGGCTCTGGTCGCAGCCATGGGCGTGGAAATCCGGCTGAATGAAGAAGTAAAGGAGATCCGTTCCTTAAAGGATCAGGGATTTACTGAGATTGTGGTGGCGGTCGGCGCCTCCAAGCCCGGCGTGCTGAAGCTTGCCGAGGGCGATGCGATGAACGCCTTGGATTTCCTGAACTATTTTAACCGCAGCGGCGGAACGCTGACGCCCGGCAAAAACGTGGTGGTGATCGGCGGCGGAAATACGGCCATGGATACGGCGCGGGCGGCGAAACGGGCCAGCGGTGTTACCCATGTGGCCCTGGTCTACCGGAGAACCAAGAGGCAGATGCCGGCGGAGGAAGAGGAACTCAATCTGGCCCTGGCGGACGGTGTGGAATTCCGGGAACTGCTGGCTCCCGTATCCTGGAAGAATGGGATTTTAATCTGCGACAAGATGAAACTGGGCGAGATGGATGCCAGCGGACGGAGAAGCGTGGTGCCTGCGGGCGGACAGGTGCAGCTTTTGGCGGATCTGGTCATCGGAGCAACCGGAGAGCAGGTGGACACGGAATTCTTTGAGCAGAACGGGGTTCCGGTGGACCGGCGGGGCCGGGCTTTGACCGAGGATCAGACCTACCGCACCGGCGCGGAAGGCGTCTACGTAGTCGGAGACGCATGGCAGGGGCCTTCCACGGTGGTGAAGGCCATCCGGGACGCCAAGGCGGCGGCCGAAGCGATCCTTGGAAAAACGCTGGCGAAGGATTTCGCAGATCCGCTGCCGGAGGAAGAGATTATTAGCCGCCGGGGTATTTTGAAGACTGTGGATGAGATCCATGAGGCCCACCGCTGTCTGAACTGCCAGGCGATCTGTGAAAACTGCGTGGAGGTGTGCCCCAACCGGGCAAATGTTTCGATTCGCGTGCCGGGGATGGCGAAGCATCAGATCATCCATGTGGACTATATGTGCAACGAGTGCGGAAACTGTAAGAGCTTCTGTCCTTACAGCAGCGCGCCGTACCAGGATAAGTTTACCTTGTTCGCAAACCGCGAGGATTTGGAAAACAGCGAAAATCAGGGCTTTGCGGTGTTGGATGCGGAGAGCGGGGAATGTCTGATCCGGTATCTGGGAGAAGTATTTCCGCTTCGTCTCTCCGAGACGGAGGGACGGATTCCGGAAGAACTGGCGCGCCTGATGGATGCGGTGCGGACAGATTACCGGTATTTACTACTATGAAAGTCCCGGCAAACGGCGGTGTGAATGGGCAAGCTTGCTTGCAGCTTCGCACCGACATTTGATGGGCAAGCGGGAGTTTGAACGGTCAGGAGGGTTTGGGATGGTTAGCCTGCTTATTAATGGAAGACAGGTGGAGGCCGACGGAGAAAAGAAGTTGATCCGTGTGCTGCGGGAGGACTGCGGCCTGATCTCTGTCAAGGATGGATGCAGCGAGGGCGCCTGCGGCACCTGCACGATTCTTGTGGACGGAAAACCTGTGAAAGCCTGTGTACAGAAAGCGGCTCGGTTCGAGGGAAAGGAAATCTTAACCGTCGAAGGGCTGTCGGAGCGGGAAAAAGAGGTCTACGTCTATGCGTTTGGGGAAGCAGGAGCCGTCCAGTGTGGTTTCTGCATTCCCGGCATGGTGATCTGTGCAAAGGCTCTGCTGGACCGGAATTTGAATCCGACCCGGACGGAGATTGCCGGGGCAATCAAAAATAATATCTGCCGGTGTACCGGTTACAAAAAGATCGAAGATGCCATTGCGCTGGCCGCAAAAATGTTTCGGGAAGAGCTCCCGATCCCAGCAGAGCCGGAGCGGGCCGGAATCGGCAAGCGGATTCCACGGCTGGACGTGCCAGAGAAGGTGCTGGGAAGCGGAAAATATGTGGACGATATGACGGCGGAAGGAATGCTGTACGGGAGCGCGGTCCGCTCCGCCTATCCCCGCGCCCGCGTGCTTTCCATCGATCCCACAGCTGCATTGGCCCTGCCCGGTGTTCATGCGGTGCTGACCGCCGCGGACGTTCCGGGAAGCAATAAGGTCGGCCATGTGAAACAAGATTGGGATACCATGATCGCGGTGGGCGATGTGACGCGGTATCTTGGCGACGCAGTGGCCCTGGTGGCGGCGGAGACGCCGGAGATTCTGGAGAAGGCCAAAGGGCTGGTGAAGGTGGAGTATCAGGAACTGCCCGGTGTGTTTTCTCCGGATGAGGCCCTCGCGGATGAGGCCCCTCTGCTCCACGAAAAAGGAAATATTCTGGCCTATGAGCGGCTGGTGCGTGGGGACGCTGATGCGGCGATCGCTGCTTCGAAATATGTGGTGACCCGGCATTACTCCACGCCGTTTACGGAGCATGCCTTTTTAGAGCCGGAATGCGCCCTGGCGGCGGCGGACCGGGAGGCCGGTGAGGTTTTGATTTATTCGTCGGACCAGGGAACCTATGACACCCAGCGGGAATGCGCGCTGGTGCTGGGGCTTCCCAGAGAAAAGGTCCACGTGATCAACGCGCTGGTCGGCGGTGGGTTCGGCGGGAAAGAAGATATGTCGGTGCAGCACCATGCGGCGCTTCTGTCCTGGCATACCGGGCGGCCGGTGAAGGTAAAGCTGAGCCGCCAGGAAAGTATCTTAGTCCACCCGAAACGCCATGCCATGGAGATGGATTTCACCACGGCATGCGATGAAAATGGGATCCTGACCGGCATGAAGGCGACCATCGTCTCGGACACAGGGGCGTATGCGTCCCTGGGCGGCCCGGTTTTGCAGCGCGCCTGCACCCATGCCGCCGGACCGTACAATTATCAAAATGTAGAGATTGACGGCAAGGCTGTCTACACCAACAACCCTCCGGCAGGCGCCTTCCGCGGCTTCGGAGTGACCCAGAGCTGCTTTGCAACCGAGTGTAATTTGAATCTGCTGGCGGATCTGGTTGGGATTTCCCCGTGGGAGATCCGATACCGGAATGCGATTCATCCGGGCGAAGAGCTTCCCAACGGCCAGATCGCCTGTCCGGGAACCGCCTTAGCGGAAACGCTGGAGGCCGTGAAAGAGGTATTTGACAGCAGTCCTTATGCAGGCATTGCCTGTGCGATGAAGAACGCGGGGGTCGGCGTCGGCCTTCCCGACTTTGGGCGTTGCCGTCTGACGGTGGAGGATGGGAAATTGGTAATCCGCTCCGGCGCTTCCTGTATCGGACAGGGACTTGGGACCGTGCTTTTACAGATGGCCTGCGAGTGCACGGGGCTGCCGTTATCGCAGATCGAATATGTGGCGGCAGAGACGAATCTGGCGCCGGATTCCGGCACGACCTCCGGATCCCGTCAGACGCTGGTGACCGGGGAAGCCCTGCGCCGGGCATGTCAGGATCTGATGAAGGAATTGGCCGGACGGCCGCTTTCCGCTTTAAACGGGAGAGAGTTTTACGGCGAGTATTTGGCCGCCACCGACCCGATGGGGAGCAAGAAGAAAAATCCGGTTTCCCATGTGGCCTATGGGTATGCCACCCAGGTCGTGATCTTAAATGAGGATGGAACCCTTCAGCAGGTGGTGGCTGCCCACGATGTGGGAAGAGCGGTCAATCCCCTGTCCGTAGAAGGCCAGATCGAAGGCGGCGTGGTGATGTCGCTGGGGTACGCCCTGACTGAGCAGTTCCCTCTGGATCACGGAAAACCGCTGGCCAAGTTCGGCACGCTGGGCCTGTTCCGCGCAGATAAGACGCCGGATGTAAAGAGCATCATCGTTGAGAAAAACCACGATGAGCTGGCCTGCGGAGCAGTGGGAATCGGGGAGATCACCTCCATCCCGACGGCGCCCGCGGTTCAGGGAGCCTATTACCGGTGGGACAAAAAATTCCGGACGTCGCTGCCCCTGGCGGATACGCCGTATGAGAAGAAAAAGAAAGCTTGAGAAGTAAAACGAAGGATGCTGCGGAATTGCCCGATAAGGGGAATTCCGCAGTGGCTTAATTTTGGAGGCGGGAAAGATAACGCGGGGAGAAGGAAAAGAGGAAATAAGTTTTTTGGAGTGGTGATTGCATTGTTGAGAGGAAAGAATTATAATTGGAAGGGAATAGAGCAAAAGGCGAGTGAGAATACGCGGGGGATTATGCAGGAGAAAAGTAGTGTGAATGTTTTCTGAAATTTTGAAAGGGTAAATGTTTGGCTTGGTGCGAATGGGAAGTAAACAGGGAAAGCCGGGAGGTTCGCACTGGGATGATTGAAGGAAGTGGTTGGAAAGATTGAGAATTGTTTGGATGACGGGTGATGGAGAGGGGAATGTTGAAAAAATTGATAGATGGTGGGGAAAGATCATGGGGAGTTGTTGGTGTTTTTGCGGTTGCCATCCTGGCTGGGATGTGGATTGAAACGTGTCTATATGGTTGATCACGATATGATGATGCCGTTGCCATCCTGGCTGGGATGTGGATTGAAACCCCGCTGTGTCTTGGATTTGCAGCGTTGCACCGGCCGTTGCCATCCTGGCTGGGATGTGGATTAAACTGTCAACAATCGACATTGCAATATACTCATTATCGTCGTCTCCGCTTGGGAACGTGGATTGAAATAAATGACCTGGACGGTGTTGGTATGCCGCGGCTCCCCTACATCGTTATCTTGGCCGGAGCAGGGATTCAAACAGAATGTAGATTCTATGGCCTTCTTTAATTGATATTGCCATTCCAGCCAGAATCAGACACACACAGCTCCCACGCAATCTTCAACCGCATTCCACCCGCCCTTTCCCCCAGAAGCCAAATCCCCACCCGCCCCTCATAATCCCATTAAATAGGAGGAACAAAATGCAAATTCTCTTAAAAGGCGGCACCGTTGTTTCCGGCGATGGCTGCCGGGAAACAGATATTTTGATACAAGACGAAAAAATTCAAGCGATTGGCCAGGATCTGGCTGTGGACGCCGATGAGATCATCGACGTGACGGGCCGTTTTTTGTTCCCTGGCTTCATCGATGCTCATACTCACTTTGACCTGCATGTGGCCGGGACGGTTACAGCCGACGATTTTGCCAGTGGCACACAGGCGGCTTTGGCCGGCGGGACCACGGCAATCGTGGATTTCGCCACCCAATACCAGGGGGAGACTCTGGAAGAAGGAATTGCCAACTGGCACAAAAAGGCGGATGGGAAGGCGTCCTGCGACTATGGTTTCCACCTGGCGATCACCGATTGGAATTCCCAGGCTTCTGCGGATGTGCCGAAGATCATGGAGGACGGCGTCACTTCCTTTAAACTTTATCTGACCTACGATACGATGGTTAACGACGAGGAGCTCTATGAGATCCTGGTACGCCTCCGGGAGACCGGCGGAATCGTCGGGGTTCACTGCGAAAACGACGGGGTGATCAAAGCCTTGGTGAAGGCGGAAAAGGCTGCCGGGCACAATGCGGTTTCCTGTCATCCGAAGACCAGGCCGGCTGCGATGGAGGCCGAGGCGGTGGCGCGCCTTTTAAAAATTGCGCGGGTGGCTGAGGCTCCGGTGATTGTGGTGCATCTGAGCACGAAAGAAGGGCTTACCGAAATTTTACGCGCCCGGAAGGACTGGAACCAAGAGGTCTATGTGGAGACTTGTCCGCAGTATCTTTTGATGGACGACAGCCGGTATCAGCTGCCTGGTTTTGAGGGCGCGCGCTATGTGATCGCTCCTCCGCTGCGGAAACCAGCGGATCAGGAGGCGCTTTGGAAAGCGTTGTCGGACGGTGAGATCCAGACGGTTTCGACGGACCATTGCAGCTTTACGCTGAAACAAAAAGAGCTGGGGCTTTCGGACTTCACCAAAATCCCCGGCGGGATGCCTGGCGTGGAAACGCGGCCCCTTTTAATGTATACCTATGGGGTCTGCGAAGGCCGGATCACGCTCCCGCAGATGTGCCGACAGCTGGCGGAGAATCCGGCGAAGCTTTATGGCATGTTTCCCCAAAAAGGAGTCTTGGCGCCTGGGAGCGACGCGGATATCACCGTGCTGAATCCGAATGCCGAGACGGTGTTAACCGCTGCCGGACAGGTGCAGCATGTGGATTATGCTCCTTTTGAGGGGCGGAAGATGAAGGCGAAAGTAGAAAAGGTGTTCCTCCGCGGGACACTGGCTGCGGAAAATGGGAAAGTGACCAGGGAAGGTCTTGGCAGATATATAAAGAGAGGAAGATATCAGAAAACGGAAGGGTAAGGAAAATTCCGGATTCATGGAACTTTCCAGCGGAGAAACCCAGAGAGCCGGGATGCAAAAGTTACTATTCATGGCTCCGTAAAAAACACGGTTCCATGAATAGTAACACGCTACGCGATGCACAGAAACGATAAAAAACATCGTTTCGCACCCTCTAACTTGGGATTTTCGTGCAAAATACGCACGAAAACACCTCGCGGAATTGTGGCTGTGAATGGTAACAAGAAAAATTATTATTTCTGAGATTATTGCGGCCAACGCTTGCTTTTTCTCTTACATTCTTCTATAATAATGAAAAGAAGTGAAAACAAAGAACTTATATAGACCCGCGATTGGGCGGGCGTTTCTACCGGCTGCCGGAAATAGCCGACTATAAGTTCCCGATCTGAGCGGGAATTTGTGTCGGAACGGCAGCCGTTTTTATTACACAGAAAAGCCAAAACGATCCGGAGCAGAATTCCCGCTGGAATGGATGCCGGATCCAGGAAAAAAGAGGTGACCTCAATGCAGAATTTTGTTTTAAAAGGCCATATTTGTTACAACCAGACTCCCACGGAGCTGGCCGTACAGGAAGATGGCTATCTTATTTGTGAAAATGGCCGGTCCTCCGGCGTCTTTCCGGTTCTTCCGGAACGTTATCAAAACCTGCCGCTTGTCGACTGCGGCGACCGCCTGATCCTTCCGGGAATGACGGATCTCCATGTGCATGCTTCCCAATATGCCTTCCGGGCGTTGGGAATGGATATGGAATTATTGGATTGGCTGAACACCAACGCGTTTCCGGAGGAGGCGAAATTTCAGGATCCAGAATATGCCCGGAAAGCCTATGGGATCTTTACGGAGAACTTAAAGAAGAGTACGACCACCCGCGCCTGTATCTTTGCCACGGTTCACGGGGAGGCCACGGAAATCCTGATGGATCAGATGGAAGCTTCCGGCCTGATTACTTATGTGGGTAAGGTCAACATGGACCGGAACGCTCCGGATTATCTTCGGGAGGAGAGTGCAGAAGCCTCTGCCCAGGCAACCGTGAAGTGGTTGGAGCGCACCATTGGAAAATATGAACACACCAGGCCGATCTTGACGCCGCGCTTTATTCCGAGCTGTACCGATGAACTGATGGAGGCTTTGGCAGGCATTCAGAAACAGTACCATCTGCCGCTCCAGTCCCACTTGTCGGAAAATCAGGGGGAGATTGCCTGGGTGCGGGAGCTTTGTCCGGATGCGGATTCCTATGGGGAGGCATACGACCGGAGAGAGTTGTTGGGAACCGGCGGCCCGACGATTATGGCTCACTGTGTCTGGTCGGACGAGAAAGAGAGGGCGCTTTTAAAGAAGCGGAATGTATTTGCAGTCCATTGCCCCCAGTCCAATATGAATATCGCTTCCGGCATTGCTCCGGTCCGCGCCTTCCTAAAAGAGGGCGTCCCGACTGGCCTGGGGAGCGATGTGGCGGGCGGCAGCAGTGAATCGCTGCTTCGGGCCATGACGGATGCGATTCAGGCATCCAAGCTTCGCTGGCGGCTGGTGGATGAATCCCAGAAACCTTTAATTTTAGAGGAGGCGCTTTATCTGGCCACCAAGGGAGGCGGTTCTTTCTTTGGAAAGGTCGGAAGTTTTGAACCAGGCTATGAGTTGGATGCAGTGGTTCTGGATGATATGAGACTGGCCCATCCCCAGACGCTTACCGTGAAGCAGCGGCTGGAACGCCTGGTCTATCTGGGGGACGACCGGGATATCTGGAAAAAATATGTGGCCGGGAGAGAAATCCGATAAAAATAATGGACGTTTCAAGATCCTTTTGATTCCTCCGGCTCCGTGATCTTTTCCTTCAGTTTTCCATTGATAGCTTCCCGCGTCAGGCAGTAGAGCACGGAACAAAGGGGAACGCCTAAGAGCATCCCCAAGATCCCTCCTACGCTTCCGCCGATGGTGATGGCGGCCAGGACCCAGAGACTGGGGAGCCCGATGGATTTCCCGACGACTTTGGGATAGATCCAATCCCCTTCAAACTGTTGAAGGATCATGATAAAAATGACAAACCAGAAAGCCTTTGACGGGCTATCCATAAAGATTAAAAGAACGCCAACGGCGGTGCCGAGAAAGGCTCCGATCACCGGGATCAAAGCGGTGAAGCCAACCAGAGCCGCAATCATCGGAGCATAGGGGAACGAAAACAGAAGCATTCCCAGATAGCAGAGACCGCCGATGATGACCGCTTCAATACATTGGCCGGATACAAAGCGGGAAAAGACCTCGTAGGACAGGGAGGACAGAGAAAAAATCCGTTCCACCACATTTTCCGGCAGCACGGCCAGCAAAATTTTTTTCGTCTGATAGCTGAGGGTTTCCTTGCTGAAGAGCATATACATAGCAAAGGTAAAGCCAAACACAATATTGACAAAGGTGTGGATCACTGCGGTCGCCAGGTTTACGGCGCCGCCGACCGCGCCGAGAAAGGAAGAGTCCCCGCGGGAAAAGAAGGCGGTGACGATTTCTTCCAGTTTACCGGCATCCAAAGTCAGCCGGTTCAGCGAGTCCAGGGAGATGCCCCATTTTCCGAGAAAGGAGATGGCAAAATCCTTGAAATCATTGAGGTAACCGGGAAGGACCTGGGCCAGGGAAAGGGCTGAGGACTTGAGCTGAGGAAGGATGAGCAGCAGGAGCAGTAGGATCAGTCCAAAGATCAAGACAACGCTCAGCACAATGGCCAGGGGACGGCGGATTTTCTGGAACAGCGGCCGGTTGTTCCAGGGAAGAATCGGGAAGATCCGTTCTTCAAAAGCGATGAGGGGGACATTTAGTACGAATGCGATGGCAAAGCCGATCAAAAGCGGCGAAAATACCCCCAGGAGCCAGGAAAAGCCGCGGGCCACGGCGCCGAGGTTTAGCAGGCCCACAGTAAGAACAATGGCAAAGCTGATTAAGCGCATGAGAACGCGGATATTTTTACGATTGAATTCCAAAAAGATTTCCCCTTATACGTTGTTGGAAGTAACATAACAAAGAAAACGAAGCCTGTCAACGGGGCATCGTTCGCCCGTTTCGTCAGAAGGCGACGGGGTAGAACCGTATCTGACAGGAAACGATCAAAATTGTGCGGATTGCCAGGAAATTCGGCTTGGTTCTTTTATGGGCGGGAATAAAAATGCCGCCGGATCAAGCGGAGCGGCATGGAAAGAAGGAGGCGTAAAAATGGGTGTGGGAGAATCCAGGAAGCGGGTAGACGCTTTCGCAAAGGTGACCGGGGAGGCCCGCTATACAGCGGATCTGATGCCGGAAGGGCTTTTGGTGGCAAAAGTGGTTCACAGCACGATCGCCAACGGCTGGGTGAAAAGTTTTGACCTGAGCGAGGCTTTGGCGGTGCCGGGAGTGGTGAAGATTGTGACCTGCATGGATGTGCCGGATCTTCCGTTTCCGACGCCGGGGCATCCCTGGTCGGTGGAACCGGCCCATCAGGATGTCCGGGACCGGAAGCTGCTGAACCGCCGGGTGCGGGTTTACGGAGATGATATTGCCGCGGTGATAGCAGAGAACGAGCTGGCCGCCGTGCGGGCCGCCCGCCTGGTCAAGGCAGAATACGAGGAGTATGCGCCTTTGCTCACCGTGGAACAGGCTATGGCTCCGGAGGCCACGGCCGTCCATGAGGAAAAGCCGGGAAATGTGCTGGCCCACTCGGAATTTACCGTAGGAGAGATCCCTTATGAAGAGGCAGTCCGGGAAGATGGCTTGACCTTTGTGGACCGGGTTTATGAGACTCATCCCGTTCAGCACTGCCATCTGGAAGTGCCGGTTTCCTATGCTTATGAGGCGGAGGGAAAGATTGTCGTGACGACGTCCACCCAGATCCCTCATATCGTCCGCCGGGTAATCAGCCAGGCGCTGGGAATTCCGGTGGGCAAGATCCGGGTGATCAAGCCTTATATCGGTGGAGGCTTCGGAAATAAACAAGATGTGCTCTATGAGCCGCTAAACGCATATCTCTGCCAGCAGGTGGGCGGCCGCGGGGTGAAGCTGGAACTGACCAGGGAGGAAACGCTGGCCTGCACCAGAGTGCGCCACGGCCTGAAATTCCACTTGCAGGGCGCGGCCAGGAAGGATGGGACCCTGGTGGCCAGGAAGCTTACGGTTTGGTCCAATCAGGGCGGCTATGCTTCCCACGGGCATGCGATTGCCGCCAATGCGGCCAACATGTTTAAACAGCTTTATCAGGATGAAAAGGCGCTGGAATGCGAGTGCTATACGGTATACACCAATCTCACTACAGCCGGGGCCATGAGGGGCTACGGGATTCCCCAGTCCTGTTTTGCCACTGAATGTCTGACCGAAGATATGGCATACGCCATTGGCATGGACCCGCTGGAATACCGGCTGAAAAATTGCAGCAAGGCCGGGTATACGGATCCGCATCTGGGGATCGGGTTCCACTCTTATGGTTTGGAAGAGGCCATGAAGAAGGGGGCCCAATGGATCGGCTGGGAGCAGAAACGAAAGGACTATGAAAATCAGACCGGCCCGGTGCGCCGCGGCGTGGGCATGGCGATTTTCTGTTACAAGACCGGCGTGTATCCCATTTCCCTGGAAACAGCGTCCTGCCGGATGATCTTAAACCAGGACGGATCCATGCAGCTCCAGATGGGGGCCACGGAGATCGGCCAGGGGGCGGACACCGTGTTTACCCAGATGGCCGCCGAGGTCACCGGAATCACCGAGGACAATATCTACATTCAGTCCACCCAGGACACGGATGTGACGCCTTTTGATACCGGAGCCTATGCGTCCCGACAGACCTATGTCAGCGGCATGGCGCTGAAAAAGACCGGGGAGCTGTTCCGGGAAAAAATCCTGGATTATGCCGCCTACTCGACCAAACGGGCGGCGGAAGATCTGACAATCCGGGAAAATCAGGTGGTGGAGAAAGAGACCGGCGCGCCGGTGGCCGCTTTGGCGAAGCTGGCGGAGGAAGCTTTTTACAGCCTTGACCGCTCCGTACATCTGACCGCTGAGGCCACGGCCCACTGCAAGGTAAATACCTTTGCCAGCGGAGCCTGTTTTGCCGAGGTAGAAGTGGATATCCCTCTGGCAAAAGTGAGGGTTTTGAAACTGGTGAATGTCCACGACAGCGGGACGCTGATCAACCCGAAGTTAGCGGAGGCGCAGGTTCACGGCGGTATGAGCATGGGGCTCGGCTATGCGCTCAGCGAAGAGATGCTTTACGACCAGAAAGGCCGTCCTCTGACGGATAATCTGCTGGATTATAAACTACCGACTGCCATGGATTCGCCGGATCTTCACGTGGAGTTTGTGGAACTGGAAGATCCGACCGGGCCGTTCGGCAATAAGGCGCTGGGCGAGCCTCCAGCGATCCCGGTGGCTCCTGCGGTTCGGAACGCCGTGCTGCACGCGACCGGCGTGGCGGTGGATGAACTGCCGCTGTCTCCGGGACGCCTGTCCGAGGCTTTCCGCAAAGCCGGATTGATGTAGAAGGGAGGAACGGCCATGTACGATATTTCAAAATGTTACCAGGCAAAGGATGCGGCGGACGCAGTCCGGGCCCTGATGGAGGATGAGACGGCGATCGTGATCTCCGGCGGCACCGATGTATTGATCCAGGTGAGGGAGGGGAAACTTGCCGGGGCCTCCCTCATCAGCGTCCACGGTCTGCCGGAGCTGACGGGCATCCGGATGGATGAAGACGGAACGCTGGTGATCGGCGCGGCGGAGACCTTTTCCCATATCACGAATCATCCGCTGATTCAGACCTACGCGCCGGTGCTGGGAGAAGCGGTGGACACCGTGGGCGGCCCGCAGATCCGGAATATGGGCACCATTGGCGGAAATGTCTGCAATGGCGTGACCAGCGCGGACAGCGCGTCTACTCTAATGACGTTTGACGCGGTATTGGAACTGTTCGGGCCGGAGGGCGTGCGCCTGGTGCCGGTCAGAGATTTTTATCTCAGCGCCAAAAAGACCGTCCGGAGGCAGAACGAGATTCTTCTCTCCGTGCAGATTCCAAAGAGCGAATACGAAGGCTATACCGGGAAATACATCAAATACGGAAAACGAAACGCCATGGAAATTGCCACTCTCGGCTGTGCGGTGCGGGTGAAGCTTTCCCCGGATCATACCGCTTTGGAAGACCTTCGGATTGGCTTCGGGGTGGCCGGACCGGTGCCGATGCGGTGCACTGAGACGGAAGCGGCGGCAAAGGGCAGAAAACTGGACGAATCCCTGATCAATGAGATTGGGAAAGGCGTCCTGGCGGAGGTCCATCCCCGGTCCAGCTGGCGGGCTACGAAGGAATTCCGTCTTCAACTGGTGGAAGAACTGGTAAAGCGGGCGTTCCGGGAGGCGGTGGAAAAGGGAGGAGGTAGTTTCGATGCTTGAGATTCTGCATATGAATGTGAACGGCAAGGATGTGGAAATCCCGGTGGAACCGGGGGAATCCCTGGTGGATACCCTGCGGAACCGGCTGCATCTGACCAGCGTGAAAAAAGGGTGTGAGGTCGGCGAGTGCGGCGCCTGTACTGTTTTAATAGACGGAGAGGCTGTGGATTCCTGCCTGTATCTTTCCACCTGGGCCGAGGGAAAGCGGATTCTGACGGTGGAAGGCTTAAAAGCGCCGAACGGCGAGCTGAGCAGGATCCAGCAGGCTTTTGTCGACGAGGCGGCAGTCCAGTGCGGTTTCTGTACGCCGGGGCTGATCTTATCGGCGGTGGAGATCGTGGGAACGGGAAAAAAATACAGCCGGGAAGAATTGCGGAAGCTGATCTCCGGGCATCTCTGCCGCTGTACCGGGTATGAAAATATTCTGAATGCGATGGAACGTATCGTGGAGGAAACTTACAAGGTGGCAGGCCATGAGTGAAGAGCTCTGTCATACGGTCTACATCCTCCGGTGTGGGGACGGAAGTCTCTATACCGGATGGACGACTCATCTGGAAGCAAGGATCCGGGCGCACAACGCAGGGACCGGAGCCAAGTATACGAAGAGCAGAAGGCCGGTGGAGCTGGTGTACTTTGAGACTTATGCAACAAAATCGGAAGCTTTGAAGCGGGAGTGCGCGATTAAGAAGCTGAAAAGGAAAGAAAAACTGGCTTTGATTCAGAATGCCTACATAAACTATTAAGAAATCCGGGGTTGTAATCCAGCCCCGGATTTGATATATTCTATCTGTACTAGTTGACATAATACACCAAGGACGGAAGGAGAGGAAAAATCAGCCAGATCAATTAGACTGGCTTTTTCCCCCGCTCTGTACTAAAATAGAAAAGGAAGGAGGAAGCGGATGTTCCAAATTGATGTCATGAGCCGGAAACCAGTTTATGAGCAGTTGGTCAATCAGGTGGAACGTTTTATCCTGATTGGCGTGATCCATCAGGACGAACAGATTCCGTCCGTGCGCAGTCTTTCAGTGGAATTGGCAGTCAATCCCAATACGATACAGAAAGCTTACTCGGAATTGGACCGCCGGGGTATTACGTATTCTGTGCCCGGTAAGGGAAGTTTTGTTGCGCCGGGGGCGGTGCAGCGAATTGGTGAGAGGAGGAGAAGCAAATTGAAAGAATTTATCGCTCTGGTCAGCGAATTGGCTTTGGCCGGGATTAAAAAAGAAGAGATTATCGCCTGCGTGGAAGAGGCGTACCGGGAGAAGGAGGCGGTTCAATGATCAAAGTGGATGGACTCTCCAAAAAATTTGATCAGTTTACCGCCCTGAATAAGATTTCCTGTACGATTCCCCATGGCTGTATCTATGGCATGGTAGGGTCCAACGGCGCCGGAAAATCCACGTTTCTGCGTCTAGTCACCGGCATTTACCGCCCGGACTCCGGGAAGATTGAGATGGACGGGGAGCCGGTCTACGAAAATCCAAAGAAAAAAGCAGAGATCGCCTATGTACCGGACGATTTGTTTTTTCTTAGCGGCGCTACGATGGACCGGATGGCGAGGCTTTATGAGTCCATCTATCCGGCGTTTAACCGAAACCGCTACGGATATCTGACAGAGACCTTCGGCTTGAATCCGAAAAAACCGATCAACAATTTTTCCAAAGGCATGAAACGTCAGGCCGCGATTATATTGGCGCTGTCCTCCCATCCTAAATATCTGTTTTTCGATGAGACCTTCGACGGACTGGACCCGGTAATGCGAAACCTGGTCAAGTCTTTGATCTGCGAAGATGTGCTGGAACGGCAGGCCACAGCGATCATCACCTCCCATTCGCTCCGGGAACTGGAGGATACCTGCGATCAGCTGGCGCTGCTGCACCAGGGCGGGCTGGTGCTGGAGAGCGATATTCAGAACCTGAAAACATCACTGTTTAAGGTCCAGGTGGCGTTTCATGAATCCTTCAATGAAAAGCTGTTCGCAGGAATCGAGCTGCTGCATTACTCCAAGCGCGGTTCTGTTGCGAACCTGATTGTGCGCGGACAGCAGGATGAGACGGTTAACCGGATTGCCGCTTTGCACCCGGTGCTTTTGGATGTGCTGCCGCTGACTCTGGAAGAAGTATTTACCTATGAAATGGAGGCGCTGGGCTATTTCTTTGATCCCAGCGGTTATGGATTTGTGGAGGAGAAGGAGGTGAAAGCATGAAGAAAACCTGGTTTGACGCCCGTCTGTACCGGGAAGGACTCCGGCAGCTTCGGGTCATCGGGATCCTGAGCTTTGTGGTGATGGCGTTGGGCGCGATTTTGGTGCCGGTGGGGGAAGCGATCAGCTACTCATCGCAGATCGCAGTTCAGACCGCCCAGGCAGGAGCAGAGTTTAACCCGGAAATCATGACGCTGATGCGGGCGCACCCTCTGCTGATGCTGGGATTCCCTGTGCTGGCGCCGATTATGAGTCTGTATCTGTTTCATTTTCTGGATAGGAGAAGTTCCAGTGATTTCTACCATGTGATCCCTCAGACCAGAAACTGTCTGTTTTTAAGCCTGACGGCGGCCCTCTTGACTTGGCTCTTCGTGATCCTATGGGGGTCGGCGGCGATCTGCCTGATTACCTGCAAGCTGTTGGGAAAATATCTGGTGCTGACAACGGCGTCGGTTCCGGCTCTCGTTTTTACCATGACGGCGGCCAGCCTTTTGGTGGCGGCCAGCGTGCTGCTTGCGGTCAGTATCACAGGGACCTTGTTTACCAATATTGTCGTGTCGCTGCTTGTAATTTTTCTGCCCCGCGCCGTGATGCTGGTGATGAGCATCTGTCTCAGCTCCGCCATGCCGTATGTCAGCGATACCCATCTGTTTCCTCTGATGGATTATTCCTGGAACGTGATCACGGGAATCATGTTCGGATGGTTCACCGGCGTGTCGGGACAGGTGATTTATAGTTACTCCGCCGGAGCTTATACCTTGATTCTGGCTGTTTTATATGGGATCCTGGCCCGCTTTATGTTTGTCCGCCGGAAGAGCGAGGCGGCTGGTCAGGCGGCTCCATCGAGGAAAATGCAGGCGGTGTTCCGCCTGGCGGTTTCCATGACCATCTGCCTGATTCCGATTGGAATTGTATTCAGTCTGATTACAAATGAGGATGTCACCGGTTCCAGTCTGTTCGGCGTGGCGGTTTTGTATCTGATTGCCGTGATGGTCTATTTTGTCTACGAACTGATTGCGACGAGAAAACTGCGGAATCTGGCTGCTGCGGTGCCGGGCCTTGGAATTTTGGCTGCCCTGAATGTGGTTTTTATCTTTGGAATGTTTGGCATTTACCGGTATACCGAGAGCCAGCAGCCTGCCCCGGATGAGATTTCTTATGTGACGCTGCAGGCAGGAGCCAACTCTGCGATTGCCGCCTATTCCTATTCTTACGACAGCAGCGAGGTCGATTATTTCGACGCTTATCTGGAAGAGATCCGCCTGGATTCCCCGGAGGTCCGAAAACTGGTCAGCGAACGGCTGAGCGAGACCATCCGGTATTACACCGACGGCTATGAGGGCGGGATCGGCGGCCTTTTGGGCAGCAATAACATTGGAGTCCAGCTGGTGGCGATCAAAAACGGCGGCCGTACGCTTTACCGGAACATCTTTTTGACGGAGGCGGACCGAAAACTGATCATGGAGGAATATAAGGAGAAAGAGGAGGTCCGCCAGTTGTTCGGCAGTCTGCCGGAGAATGACCGAAAGACTACCACGGTCCGCTCCATCGACCGGCTGACCGATGCGGCCGCCGGGAGAGTTTACGCTGTGCTTCGGGAAGAAGCCGCTCAGACGGAGTTTGATGAATGGTATGCTTTGGTGCAAGGGATGGAAAATGAGGGAGAAGCGACCATTGTCGGCCGTGTAATGATGCAGACATACAAAGACAATCAACTGCTGACCTGCACGCTTCCGGTTTCTACGAAAATGCCGCAAACCTTTGCCCAGTACGTGAAGGAATACCAGGCAGTGAACCAGGAAGACCTTGGAAGTATCGCCGAACGCCTGAAGAAGCAGGATGCTGTCGTAACCGATTGCTATGCCAGCGGATTTGAGCAGGGCGTAAACCGGTTTTACACGAACCTTAGTTTCTCAATCAATCCTTATGGGGAAGAAGACGAGTCGGAAAACAAGAAGGACTGGGAGGAGAGCCGGACCTGCGGCCGGGAATTGGGAGAACTGCTGGATCTGGCAGGGACCAGGCAGGTCGAGGCGGACGGAGATTTTATGCTGCTGCAGGTCACCTTCTATGAGGAGGAACAGTACCACTATCTGGAAGTTTATCTGGCCGCAGGGCAGGATGATCTGCCGGATCTGATGCAGAAAAATCTCCAGAGAAACGACGGAAAAGCAAAGGATTAATAAAAGGGGCGAAAGCCCCTTTTTTCCTGCCCGGCTGGGCGCATGAAGCGGCGCGGGACGGAATAACATAAAAAAACAGAGTTGGTCAAAGGTTGGTCGGATGAGCGAAAAAAACAGTCAAAAAAAGAAAGATAAAATGAGTTTTGTTGCGCATGGAGGCGGATTGTGCTATACTAACACCGAATTAGGCGCGAAGACCGGCGGATTACCGGGAAGCGACCTTTCGGGAGGAACTGTTTTTATGGGAAAATATTTTGGAACTGATGGCTTCCGCGGGGAAGCAAATGTAACTTTGACGGTACAGCATGCGTTTCAGATCGGACGTTTTCTGGGATGGTATTACGGAAGAGATCACAAGTGTAAGGTTGCGATCGGAAAGGATACCAGACGAAGCAGCTACATGTTTGAAGACGCCCTGTCCTCCGGCCTGACCGCGTCCGGAGCCGACGTTTATCTGCTGCACGTGACGACGACCCCCAGCGTTGCCTATGTGGTCCGCACCGAGGAGGATTTTGACTGTGGCATCATGATTTCCGCGAGCCACAATCCCTTTTATGACAATGGAATTAAGATTTTAAACAGCCGGGGGGAAAAGCTGGAAGAATCCGTGATCGTGGAGATCGAGCGCTACCTGGACGGTCAGATGCCGGAGGCTCCTTTGGCAAAGCGGGAGGAGATCGGCTGTACCATCGACTATTCCGCCGGACGGAACCGCTATATCGGCTATTTGATCACGCTGGCAACCCGTTCCTTTAAAAATAAGAGGGTGGGGCTGGACTGCGCCAACGGCAGTTCTTTTACCATTGCCAAAAGCGTATTCGACGCGTTAGGGGCGAAAACCTATGTGATCCACAATGATCCGGACGGAACCAATATCAACCGAGACTGCGGCTCCACGCACATCCATGTGCTGCAGGAATTCGTCAAGGAACAGAAACTGGACGTGGGCTTTGCCTATGACGGCGACGCCGACCGCTGTATCGCGGTGGATGAAAAGGGGAACGTCGTGGACGGAGACTCGATTCTCTATCTCTGCGGGAAATATATGAAGGAAAAGGGCCAGCTGGCCAACAATACGATCGTTACCACCATCATGTCCAACTTCGGCCTCTACAAAGCGCTGGAGGAGGCGGGCATCGACTATGTGAAGACAGCGGTCGGCGATAAATACGTCTATGAGAATATGCTGGAAAACGGCCATCGTCTCGGCGGTGAGCAGTCCGGCCATATTATTTTCAGCAAATACGCTTCCACCGGCGACGGGATCCTGACCTCCCTGAAGGTGATGGAAGTGATGCTTGAGATGAAGCAGCCGCTGAGCAAGCTCTGCGAGGACCTGAAAATCTATCCGCAGGTCTTAAAGAATGTCCGGGTGGAGAGCAAGCCGGACGCCCAGGGCGACCCGGATGTGCAGGCGAAAGTGCTGGAAGTCGCGGAATCGCTCGGCAGCGAAGGCCGGATTCTCGTCCGGGAGAGCGGGACGGAACCGGTGATCCGCGTGATGGTGGAAGCGGCAAATTACGAGATCTGCGAGAAGTATGTGGACTCCGTGATCGAGGTTTTGGCGTACAAAGGACACGTGAAGGAGTAGAGATGAAGCCCTGGATGAAAAATCTGCGTCAGGTGGAGCCCTATGTGCCGGGAGAGCAGCCGAAGTCACTCGACGTGACGAAATTAAACACCAATGAAAATCCGTATCCGCCGGCTCCGGGGGTCTTAAAAGCCCTCGGAGCGATCCGGGCAGATTCCCTGCGCCGGTATCCGGATCCCGCCTGCGAAGAGTTGGTTTCGGCGCTGGCTTCCTATTACCATGTCGGAGCGGATCAGGTTTTTGTCGGGGTCGGCTCCGACGACGTGCTGGCCATGGCGTTTCAGACGTTTTTCAACTCCGAGCTTCCGGTGCTGTTTCCCGATATTTCCTACGCTTTCTATTCGGTATGGGCCGAGATGTTCAGCATCCCCTATGAGAAGCAGCCTTTAGATGAGGCGTTCCGTTTGGTCAAGGAAGATTATTTTAAGCCCAACGGAGGGATTGTTTTTCCGAATCCGAACGCGCCGACTTCGATCTTTGAGCCGCTTTCTTTTGTGGAGGAGATTGTTTCCCACAATCCGGAGAGCGTGGTGATCGTGGATGAGGCTTACATTGATTTTGGAGGAGAGTCGGCGCTGCCGCTGATTGAGAAATACGACAATCTCTTAATCGTGCAGACCTTTTCCAAGTCCCGGTCTCTGGCGGGCATGCGGATCGGTTTTTGCATCGGGAGCCCGGAACTGATTCAGGCGCTGAATTCTGTCAAATATTCTTTTAACTCTTACACAATGAATGAGACGGCGCTGGTTCTGGGAGCAGAGGCCTTGAAGGATGAGACCTATTTCCGGGAAACTCTGAACAAAATTGTGGATACGCGGGAGTCGGCGGTACGCCGGTTAAAGGAGCTGGGTTTTTCCTGCCCGGCACCCATGGGGAACTTTTTGTTTGTAACCCATGAGACGATTCCGGCTCGGAAACTTTTCGCGGATCTGCGCCGGGAAAATATTTTTGTCCGGTATTTTGATCAACCAAGAATTGACAATTATCTGCGAATTACCGTGGGAACTCCGGAAGAGATGGGAAGATTATACGGATTTTTGAAAAATTATTTGAAATAAGATGGAAAATCTGGGAAAAAGATTCTCGGAAAAAAGTTGAAATTGGGTCTTGCCAAATGGCGGAGGATGCGCTATAATTACTATCGCTGTGAGCGATGGGCTATCGCCAAATGGTAAGGCAACGGACTCTGACTCCGTCATTTCAAGGTTCGAATCCTTGTAGCCCAGCGATACAAAACCCTTGTAAATCCTTACAAGGGTTTTTCTTTATCCTGATGTATTTGTCGAATATTAAATGTGATTAGATGAAATATTTCGACAAAGAAGGCTTTGACAGCCGGAGGAGTCGAGATGAGATGCGACGGAATACGGTGACAGCAAAGGCGGTTGGAAGCAAACAAGGTTCCGCGTGTGCATTGTTTCTATATGAAAAGCTCTCCGGTCAATAAGGAAAGGCAAAATCGATGTACAGTAGAACGGAACGGATCCGGTTCAGTGAGGTAGGGCCGGACGGGAAGCTGACGCTTCCGGCTTTGGTGAATTACTTTCAGGACTGCAGCACGTTTCACTCCGAGGATCTTGGCGTGGGGCTTTCTTATTTGCAGGAAAGAAACTGCGCTTGGCTGATGAGTTTTTGGCAGGTGACAGTGGAAGAATACCCGGAACTAGGAGAAGAGGTCCGGATTGAGACGCGGCCTTACGCTTTTGAGCATTTTATGGGAAAGCGAAATTTTGAACTGTTTTCCGCCTCCGGGCGCTCTTTGGCGAGAGCCGACTCCCTTTGGTTCTATTATAATGCAGGGACAGAGAGGCCGGAGCGGCCGCCGGCGGAAATGATCGAGATCTATGGGATGGATGAACGGATCACCATGGATTATGCGGGAAGCCGGAAGATTCCGCTGCCGGATCAGATGGAGGCGCGGGAGCCTTTTTCCGTAAGGCGGATTCAGTTGGATACCAATGGGCATGTCAATAATGGTCAGTATGTCCGTATGGCGGAAGAATATTTTCCGGAAGGAAAGGTAACCGAGTTCCGGATGGAGTATAAAAAAGCGGCGCGGCTTGGCGACCGGATTTATCCAAAGGTTGGCCGGCAGGATGGCTGGACGGTGGCGGCCCTCTGCGATGAGAAGGGAAGGCCTTACGCCGTAGCAGCGGTTCAGGGTAATTTTTCCGAAGTGGAAAGAGGATAGAATGGAATTAGGAAAAAGACAGGTTTTAACGATTGTAAAAGAAAAAGAGATCGGCGTATATTTGGGGGAAGAGGGATCGGAGCGGACCGTTCTGCTGCCCAAGAAAGAAGTCCCTGCGGGAGCCAAGCCGGGGGATGCGCTGGACGTTTTCCTCTATAAAGATTCCGAAGACCGGCTGATTGCCACGACGGCGCAGACCGAATTTGAGGTCGGCGGGCTGGCGGTTCTGACTGTGTCGCAGGTGACGGAGATTGGAGCTTTTCTGCGCTGGGCCCTGGTTAAGGATCTGTTTCTTCCGTTTAAAGAGCAGCGGGGAAAGCTGAAAGAAGGCCAGCAGGTGTTGGTGGCTCTGTATGTGGATAAAAGCGGACGTCTGTGCGCCACAATGAAAATATATGGATATCTGAGCAGTGACTCTCCCTATCAGAGAAACGATAAGGTGACCGGTACGGTGTATCAGGTAAAGGACGAGGTCGGAGCCCTGGTTGCCGTTGACAACCGGTATTATGGCCTGATTCCGGAGCAGGAATTGTATTCCAGCCTGCGCCCCGGCGATTCGGTCGAAGCCCGCGTGCTTCAGGTGCGGCCGGACGGAAAGCTGGATCTCAGCAACAGGGAGAAGGCGTATGTCCAGATGGACCAGGACGCGGAGCGGGTATGGCAGGCTGTTCTGGAATACGACGGAAAGCTTCCCCTTCATGACAAATCCGATCCGGAGGAAATCAAGAAAGAATTGCAGATGAGCAAAAATGCTTTTAAGCGGGCGGCAGGCCGTTTGTTAAAGACGGGACGGATTCGCATTACGGAAGACGGTATTGAAAAAATATCCGGTTAAAGGAATGTTTTTGCCTAATCGATGCAGATTAAATAAAAAATGGAAAAAATTTGTAATTTCGTTTTTATGTCTGGTATTTAATGGACAAAATAAAAAGGGTATGGTATGATAAAAGAATTCGGTACACAAGATTTCTTTTTTGCCGAATCCACAGGTGAGAGAGCGGGAAAAGACCTATTCTGCAGGTCTGATTTGGGATGGCAGAAAAAATTTTAGAAGGAGTAGACAGATGAGAGACGGACTGCATTTCCTGTTCGGCCGGGAAATAGAAGTAATTTACAAACATTATATGAAAGCCGATTTTCCAGAAGCGGAACTGAAGCCGCTGACGAAGATTCAGAATATGACGAAGGACGGGTATTACGAACCCTACGGCTTATATGAGGCCGGAGCCCTTCAAGGATACGCATTTTTTGTGACCGGAGGGGAATTCTGCCTTCTGGATTACTATGCGGTATTAGAAGAAAAGCGGGGCGGCGGCTATGGCAGCCGTTTCCTGAAGATGATTCACCGCCACTATAAAGAAAAGGGCGGAATCTTCTTTGAGGTGGAACGCCCGGATGAGGCGGTCAATGCGGAAGAACGCGGGATCCGGGAGCGCAGAATTGCATTTTATCGAAAGAACGGATTAAAAGAGACGGAGATTCGGCCGCGTGTGTTCGGTGTCGGGTATCGGGTGATGTATCTTCCGTGCCGGAGGGACGAGTCGGACGAGATGTTGAAGGCTGAGTTGGACACGCTGTACCGCAGAATGTTCCCGCCGGAGGTTTACCGGAGGCAGGTCCGTTTTGAGGATCATATTCCTGTAGCGGCGGTAGAGAAAGAAGCATAGAAAGAGGTGATTTCTTGCAGTTTGAAACCTTGCAGAAAGACATGATTGCCGCGATGAAGGCCAAGGATAAGGTGCGAAAGGAAGCAGTTTCTTCCCTGGTGTCTGCGGCGAAGAAGGTGGCCATTGACGAGGGCTGCCGGGATCAGATCACAGAAGAAATCGTAAATCGGGTAATTGTAAAAGAGATGAAAAGCGTGCAGGAGCAGGTGGATACCTGCCCCGATGAGAGAGCGGAGCTGAAAGCTTCCTATCAGGCGCGGCTTGCCATCTTGAAAGAGTATGCCCCGCAGATGATGAGTCCGGAGGAGGTCCGCCAAGTTTTGACGGAGCAGTTCTCCGAGGTCTTGGCGACGAAGAATAAGGGGCAGATTATGAAAGCCGTGATGGCGGAGCTGAAAGGCAAGGCCGATGGAAAGGTGATCAGCCAGGTGGTGGCTGAGCTGTGCAGATAAAGTTGTCCGTCTGCGGGCAAAAGGAGAAAAATGGGAGGGGCGAGGGTTGCCCTGGGAGGCTAGCAGTATGAAATTTACGAAAATGCACGGAATCGGAAACGATTATGTCTATGTAAACTGTCTGGAAGAAGAGCTTCCGATGGATGCAGGGAGGCTGGCTGAACTGGTCAGCGACCGCCACTTTGGAATTGGTTCGGATGGTTTGGTCTTGATCGGGCCGTCCGAAGTTGCGGATTTTCGTATGGATATCTACAATGCAGACGGGTCCCAGGCCATGATGTGCGGCAATGGAATCCGTTGTGTGGCCAAGTACGTCTACGATCATGGCATGACCAATATGACGGCATTGAAAATTGATACTTTATCCGGAGTGAAAAATATCGAACTGACCGTCAAGGATGGAAAGGTCCGCCTGGCCACGGTCAACATGGGCCGCCCGGTGCTTTTGAGCCACGGGGCCAACCTGGAGGTGTCGCCCTCTCAGAAAGCGGACTTGAATGCGGAGCAGATTTTTGAGCCGCTGGAAGTCCTGGGAGAAGTGTGGCGGATGATACCGATTTCCATGGGAAATCCTCATGCGGTTTTCTTTGTCGGCGATGTGGACGGGCTGGATATTCAAAAGTACGGTCCTCTGATCGAAAAGCATCCGCGTTTCGTGGACCGCACCAATGTGGAATTTGTGCAGTTGATCGATGCGAGAACCGTCCGGATGCGCGTCTGGGAACGGGGCTCCGGGGAGACGATGGCCTGCGGGACAGGCGCTTGTGCCACAGCCGTCGCCTGCGCGCTGGCCGGTTACACCGAGACCCGGACCGATGTCCGCCTGCTTGGCGGCACCCTTCAGATTCACTGGGATGAGGACGATGGTCATGTCGATATGTGCGGCCCGGCCACCGAAGTATTTACCGGCGAATTCAACGTTTAAAGATAGGAACCAGAAGGCCTTGGCCCCTGCGTCCGCTCCGGCGATTCCGGCAGGATGCAGGGCCGGGGCTTTTTTCATTCATGGTGATGTCTGCGTAAGCAGACATGTCTGTTTACTGTGAAAGTCCCGGCAAGCGGCGAGATGGATCGAGGAGGGAAGAAATTGAAAGAGCAGATTACCGAGGAGATCGTAGAAGAGCTGGAGGTTTTAGTCCAGCTCTCTCTTCCGAAAGAAGAGAGGGAGCGGGCAGGCAGAGAACTGACGGAGATCTTAGCGTATGCGCAGACCGTACAGGATCTCGTGTGGACCGAAGAGGCGGCATCCGACTTTGCCCCTGTACTGCGGGAGGATGTGGTGGAGGAAAGCTTTCCGAAAGCGCGTTTGCTTGCCAATGCGCCGGAGGCAGAGGATGGCTGTTTTCGTGTGCCGAGGACCATTGGAGCGGGGAGGCAGTCATGAGAGAGAGGACAGCCCGCGAAATCGGAAGAGGGATCCGGGAAAAACGCTGGTCCGCGCCGGAGGCGGCGGAAGAATTTTTACGGGAGATTGCCGGCCGGGATTCCCAGTATGGGTGTTTTATCACCGTGGACCCGGAACTGGTACTCAGCCAGGCAGCTGCGGTTCAGCGGAAAATCGAGAAGGGCGAATATACCGGTCCTCTGGCAGGCGTACCGATTGCCGTAAAGGACAATATCTGTGCGGATGGCTTGAGGACCACCTGTGCTTCCAGAATGTTGCAGGATTTTGTGCCTCCCTATGACGCGGAGGCTGTTAAACGGATGAAAGAGGCCGGGATGGTGGTGTTGGGGAAAACGAATCTGGATGAATTCGCCATGGGAAGCACCACAGAAACTTCCGCCTTTGGGAGCACGAAAAATCCGTGGAATCCGGAACATGTCCCCGGCGGATCGTCCGGCGGGTCCGCGGCTGCGGTGGCGGCGGGACTTGTCCCGGCTGCCCTTGGCTCGGATACCGGCGGTTCGGTGCGTCAGCCGGCGGCATTCTGCGGCGTGACAGGGCTGAAACCAACTTACGGCACGGTATCCCGTTACGGCCTGGTGGCATACGCCTCTTCCCTTGACGTGATCGGGGTGATCGGCCGAGATATCTGGGACTGCGCATTGATCTGGGACGCCATGGCTGCCCTGGACCGGAAAGACAGCACTTCCCTGACGCGGAGCGATAAGCAAATGTTTCCTTTATCGGATCAGGGACTTGCCGGAAAGAAAATCGGGATCCCGAAAGAGTGGCTGGAGGGGGAGGCGGACCATGAGATGGCTGCGGCGGTGGAATCGGCAGCCGGAATCATGGAGAAATTGGGGGCTAAGATCCAGGAGATCCGCCTGCCTTTGACGGCAAAGTACGCAGTGCCGGCCTACTATCTGATTGCCTGCGCCGAGGCAAGTTCCAATCTGGCCCGGTTTGACGGCGTGAAATACGGGTATCGGACCGGAGAATACCAGGATTTTCATGAACTGTACCGCAAGACCCGCTCGGAAGGGTTCGGTTCGGAGGCGAAACGGAGAATGCTGCTGGGAGCTTTTGTGCTCAGCGCCGGTCACTATGAGGATTATTACCGGAAAGCCTGTGAGGCAAGAAAGCGGATCCGCGGTGAGTTTGCCGGTGTTTTTCAGGATTTTGACTTGATCCTGGGGCCGGCGGCGCCCTCCGGCGCTCCAAGGCTCGGCGAGAGCCTGGGCCGTCCGCTCCAGATGTACCGGCGGGATATTCATACCGTGGCGGCGAACCTCGCCGGACTTCCGGCGGTCAGCCTTCCGGCCGGGCTGGCCCAAAATGGGCTGCCGCTGGGGATTCAGCTGATGGCGGCGCCTTTGGCCGAGAAAACGTTGTTCGACGCGGCGGCCAGCTATCAAAAAGAGGTTCCGGCCCTGGTATGCCCTTGCCGGAAGGAGGCGTGAGATGGGAGAATATGAGACCGTCATTGGGCTGGAAGTCCATGTGGAACTGGCGACGAAATCTAAAATATTCTGCGGCTGCAGCACGGCCTTTGGCGGCGAGCCGAACACCCATGTCTGCCCGGTCTGTCTGGGGATGCCCGGCGCGCTTCCGGTGCTGAACCAAAAAGCGGTGGAGTATGCGGTGGCGGTGGGCCTTTCGGCCCACTGCGAGATCACGCGGGTCAGCTATTTTGACCGGAAGAACTACTTTTATCCAGATAACCCGCAGAATTATCAGATCTCCCAACTGTATTATCCGATTTGCCGGAATGGATATCTGGAGATCGAAGGGGAGGATGGAACGAAAAAGATCGGGATCCATGAGATCCATCTGGAGGAAGACGCCGGAAAGCTGATCCATGAGGAAAACGGCGGGGGATCCCGGATCGATTATAACCGGAGCGGCGTGCCTTTGATCGAGATTGTTTCCGAGCCGGATCTTGCCTCGGCCGGGGAAGTGATTGCCTATCTGGAACAGCTTCGGGTCACGATTCAGTACCTGGGCGCTTCCGACTGTAAGCTTCAGGAAGGATCCATGCGCGCGGACGTCAATCTGTCTCTGCGGAAAGCAGGGGAGGCCGGGCTCGGCGTGCGGACAGAGATGAAAAATCTCAGCTCTTTCCGGGCGATTGCCCAGGCCATTGCCCATGAGGCAAAAAGGCAGGAAGAGATCCTTTCTGGCGGCGGGCGCGTCGTTCAGGAAACCAGGCGGTGGGATGAGAACGAGGGCTGTTCCTACTCGATGCGCTCCAAAGAGGACGCCAAGGACTACCGGTATTTCCCGGAACCGGATCTTCCTCCCCTGGTGGTTTCCGATGAATGGATGGAAGAGATCCGCGGTCGGATCCCGGAGCTGCGGGAAGAGAAGAAAGCCCGCTATCGGATCGAGTATGGCCTTTCTGAGTATGACATCGGGATCTTGACGGAGTCCCGCCAAATGGCGGAATTTTTTGAAGACACGGTTTCCCTTTGCCGCCGGCCGAAGGAGACGGCGAATTGGCTGATCGGGGAAGCGATGCGCCTGCGGAAGGAGAGCGGCGGAGGAAACGGGTATTTTTCCTTTTCACCAAAGCATTTGGCTGGGCTGATCCGGATGGTGGAAGCGGGAGAGGTCAACCGCACCACGGCGAAAGTGGTCTTTGAACAGATTTTCCGGCAGGACGTGGATCCAGAAGTCTATGTCAAGGAGCATGGTCTCGGCATGACCGGCGATGCGGAGGAGCTGCGGGAGGCGGTTCGGCAGGTGCTGGAGCAAAACCCGCAGCCCGTGGCGGATTACAAGGGAGGAAAAGAGAAAGCCTTTGGCTTTTTGGTCGGCCAGTCGATGAAGGCGACCAAAGGGAAAGCGGATCCGGGTAAGATCCGTGAGCTATTGAAGGATTTATTATCATAGAAGAAACACAGAAATAAAATAGAAAACGAGATGGCGGCGAAACGTCCATCTCGTTTTTTATGGAAAAGGCTGTTTAGTCCCGGCTGTCCTGAGGCCTTCCGTAGTAGTCCAAAACAAAATCCCAAAAATCCTGAGCCGCCTCCGTCATCAGCGCTTTCCGCTGGCGGAGCAGGGAGAGGGTATGGCGGTAGGGACAGTTTTCCAGAGAGTAAAATACCAGATCGGAATCCGGAAATTTCAGGCAGCGGATGTAACCGGCCGGAAGGATGGCCAGGCCCAGGCCCTGGCGAACCAGATCCAGCTGGGCGTCGTAGCTGTCCGTTTGGATGGGGCTTTTGGTGAAAAATCCTGCGTTCTGGCATAAAAGAAAGGTGATATCCCGAAAAAAGATGGAATTATGGGTCAGGGTGATAAAGGGGTAGTCTGCAAGCTCCGCGAGGGACCGGGAGGTTTGGCCCGGCTGCGGGGGAAGGAGGCTGGCTGAGGCGGCTAGTACGTAGTCTTCCTCCGCCAAAGGCTCAGAGATCCAAAACTGTTCCGGGCTGAAGGGAAGAGTGCTGCTGGAGCTGCAAAGGATAAAATCCGGGGATTCCGCCCGTTTCAGCCGTTCCCCCAGAGCAAACTGGCTGATCATAAAGTGGACGTATGGATTCAGTTTGGCATAAGCGGCCAGACAAGGGTGGAGGATCGGGGAGTAAGCGTAGCAGAGAAGGGTAATCTGTCCGGTGATCTCATAGTGCACCTTTTTGGCTGCGTCCACGCCGTAATCCAGAAAGCGAAGCGCTTTCTCCGCATATTTGGCAAATTCTTCCCCGTTCCGGTTCAGCTTGATTCTTTTTCCGATCCGGTCGAAGAGCTGAATTCCAAGCTCTGCCTCCAGGGCGGCGATGCTCCGGCTCAGCGCCGGCTGGGAGATGTTCAGCAGATCGGCGGTTACCGACATGTGCTCATGTTTTTTCAATTCAAGAAAGTATTGAATCTGAAAGATATCCATTTTTGTTTCCTCGAAAGCGTGTTGCTTTGATCGCAGACTCGTGTATCTTGCTTCACTATAGCGAAGGCGGGAAAAAAAGTCAACCTGCTGTGGAAAGAGACCGGTTTCTTTATGCAGGATAGGTATCAACTCATAAGCAGGACGAATCAACCGGCAGGGAGAATTCTGATATAATCAGGAAAGATTCGATTCAGAACATGCGCGCAAAGGGATTCGGAACAGAAAGGAAAAAACTATGATTTGTAATCCTTGTCCTGGTTTTGAGCCGGTTATGCTGGCGGCCAGAAAAGAAGATACACCAGAGATTCAGGCGGCGAAGGCCGAGTTAAACCGCCTGGCAGATCAATTCCAGATCCCGGAGGGGATGAAGATAGAAGATCGGATGATTCCGGTGGATGAGGCGGGAACGGAACGTAACATCCGGATTTTTACACCGGCCGGCGCAGGAGAAAAGCCACCTGTCATCATGAGCCTGCACGGAGGGGGATGGAGACAGGGGGATCTGGAGCTGGATACCTTCCGCTGCTGCGCCTTGGCGGAGCGGATCCCCGCGATCGTGATAACCGTGGACTACCGCTTGGTGGACGGGAAGGAAATCGTCTATCCGATTCCGCTGATGGATTGTTACCACGCTTTTTGCTGGATATTTGAGCATGCGGCGGAGCTGGGAGGGGATCCGGAACGGATCGGCCTGACCGGAAACAGCGCCGGGGCCAATCTGGCGGAGGGGGTATCCCTGTATTCCAGGGATCACAACGGCCCCAGGTCTGTCTTTACCGCACTGGTGTGCCCGCCGCTGTCCGTGGATTTTACTAAAACAGCAGCCTACCACCAATGGTACGATTATAAAGTGGGAAAGGCTACGCCCCAGCTCTTTGCGGAACCCGGTTATCTCGGCGGCTATAATGGATATCCTGTTCCCTATTATGCGTTTCCCATGTATTGTCAGGATTTGGCCGGTCTGGAGCCCCATATGGTGGTGGCCGCTGAGTACGACGCGCTCCGGGACGACGGACTTCGCTACGCAAACCGCCTGTTAGAGCACGGCGTCCAGTGCGAGATTTACTGCGCGGCGCGGGTGGGACATTGCTATAATCGGATTCCCCATCCCTACAGTGACCTGCTCCATGATTTGATGGCGGCAGCTTTCCAGCGCGAGTTTCACATGGAGCCATACCGGCAATAAAACAAACGAGGAGAAAGGAAGAAAAAATGAATGTTACATTGATCGCAATTTTGATGGTGCTGGTGATCGTTCTCGCAGCCTTCCAGAAAAGAATTCCCATGTATCTGGTTCTGATGCTGATCCCCATTTTGGCTGCCCTGTTCTTAGGCTATTCCCTGACGGACATCAGTACGTCCATCATGGGAAAGCTGAACGAAACGATGGCATCCGCCGGATTTTTGCTTCTGTTCGCCCTGATTTACTTTAATCTGCTGATGGAGACCGGGATGTTTGAGACCATCGTCAACGTGATGATCAAGCCTTTTGGCAGCCGGATGAACGTGGTTATCCTTATTATTTTGACCACGGTGCTGAGCCTGCTTTGTGCGCTGACCGCACAGATCTCTGTTACTTATCTGATCATCTTCCCGATCCTGCTTCCTCTTTATAAAAAGCTGAAACTGAACCGGGAATACTGCTTCATTCTTTGTCAGACAGCGCTGGCCGTGATGATGTGGCTTCCCTGGAGCCCGGCCATCGTGAATGTATCGGTCGTGCTGGGCTGCGAGGCTACCGAGCTTTCCGTTGCAGCCTCCCAAGCTGCTGTCTGTATGGTACCCGGAATCCTGTTCCAGTGGATTTATATGGCGTGGAGGCATAAAAAGGACACGGGAAGTTTGTTTTTGACCGTGGATGGAGCCAGTGAGGCAGCGGCTGAGGAAGCGCAGGAGGAAAAGAAAAAGCTGGTTCGCCCGAAGCTGTTTTGGCCGAATCTTCTCGTATTTTTGATTTTGATGGTAGGCCTTTTAAAGTTTGGGATCCCCGCGTATCTGCTGTTTATGATCGGAACCGCCTACATGATCCTGGTAAACTACCCGAAAGATTTCGGCCCTCTGCTGGAGCGGGCGGGCAAACAGTTTATGGGTTTGTTCCTTTTCATGATCGGAATCAGTATTTACCTAGCCGTTTTCACCGATATGGGGATGGTGAATGCCCTCGGCGAGGCGATTGCCGGATCCTTCCCGGATTTTCTGGCCCGCTATATGCACATAATCCTTCTGGCAGTCTGCGTGGTCTGCATCCGCTATGTGCCGAACCGTGTCTTTACCATGCTGTACCCGGTGCTGGTTGCCACCGGAGCCCAATACGGCTTCCTCGGTATGGCAATGATCGCTCCCTTTATCATCAACCTGACTCTGGCCACCGGTTCCACACCGCTGAACCCGCCGAACTTTTTAGGCTGCTCCCTCCTGGAAATCGACGCAAACCACTACTTTGGTACCGCTGTCCGGATTCAAAGCATCACAAACCTCATCGCCATCGCAACCGCTGTCATTATGGGAATTATGCCGATATAAGAAACAAGGCAGAGAAAACCTTTGAAAGCAAAGAGTAAGCGGGACAGGACTCGGATGGGTAAGGAAGAAAAATAGGAAAACCAAGGCTGCTGCAAAAGGAGAAGGGATGCGGGGATTTGCTTTATCCGACTGTTTCGAACGAACGCTGCATCAAAGATTCCGCACACAGCAGCCTTGCTGATGGAAGGTCATCCCGGTTTATCAGTGTTTTTGCCGGGGCTATGTCCAATAGAAGAGAACACATTACCAGATACATCAGCACTCTAAAGGTCCGCTGGAATCATGCCCAAGGGGAGGGGCGTAGATTGAATTAGATGACGGGAGAACCGCGGAGCCTGATCCTTGGGATTCCTGATAGAAACACTTGACGGAAGACGGAACGAACAACCGGGTGTTTGCAGTTTCAAACTTGTTTTTCTTGACGCCCAGATTAGGGCCAGGCTGAAATTCCCGGTGTTTGTATTAAAAAGCAGGATTAAAAAATACCTAAATAATTAAAAATCCATACAAAAAATTCAAATTAACTGGTTTTTTCACGCCTACCTTTATTCTAAAACGGCATTTGTATGATTTTCTTAAGAAAAATCGGATTGAACTTTCCCAAAAAATCGAGTATGATAGGAGATGTTATTTGGAACGATACGAATAAAGAGAGGAAGAGATATTCATGGGAAATCGAGATGAACGGTATCGCGGCGACAAGCCGAGACGTCCCCGCACCGACGATCCTCGCCCGCGCAATTCCCGCGGCAATGACTCCTATGGCAGTAAAGACAGCCGCACCCGCAGCTCCCGTACCGATAGCTCTTATAATGGAAGTTCCCGCGCCCGTCGGGTATATCCGGGAGAAGAAGAGGGCGGCCAGCCGTACCGGGATGATCCGAACAGGAAAAACACACGGGAACGCCGCGAAATGGCTAAGAAGAAAAAACGGAGAAAGAGGATTATTCTTGTTGTCGTAGAAGTGGTTCTGCTGCTGATCGTAGCGGCGGTGGCCTTTGGCTTTTTCTACGTAAAAAATCTTTGGGACAAGGTAGATAAACCCACAGATTTTAAGAAAGAGGAAATTCAGACCAATGAGAATATTCCCGACTCAGTGAAGCAGGCAAAGGAAAAGTTTACGACAATCCTGCTTTTTGGCGTAGATTCCCGAAGCAACACGAATTTGACCTCGGCAGGCGCCAATGCGGATACGGACATCATTGCCTGCATCAACAATGAGACGAAGGAAGTGAAGCTGGTATCTGTTCTCCGTGATTCTTTCTTCGAGACGACGGAAGGAAAACACGGAAAACTGACGGATATTTATAGCCAGCATGGGGTAAAGGAAGCAATTCAGACGGTCAACCGGAATCTGGATCTGACCATCGATCAGTATGTGACGGTGAACTGGAAGGCCGTGGCGGATACGATCAATATGATGGACGGTTTGGATTTGGAGCTTTCCTCTGCGGAGGTAAAAGCTTTGAATCAGTACATTGGAGAAGTAATCGATGTAACCGGCCTGGATTCGGAAAAGGTAGACGTGAACGACGGCTATGAGTCGGACCAGGTGAAGGAAGACGGAAATCTGATGTATCACCTGGATGGGGTGCAGGCATTGACCTTTGCCCGTATCCGAAGCGTCGGACACCACGATCTGACCCGTGCAGAACGCCAGCAGGATGTGATCTCAGCTATGATGGCAAAGGCGAAAACGCTGAGCGTGGGCCAGCTCCAGGATATTGTTGAGACGATTGTACCCGGCATTTCCACGAACCTTACTCTGTCGGATATTTTGGGACTGGTACTGGATGTCAATGATTATACAATGGGCGAGAAGACGCGGATTCCTTTTGACAATATGTATCGGGATCAAGAGGACAAAGGGCCTGCCTACGTCTACTATTACCATCTGACGGACAATGTCACTAAGCTGCATGAGTTCCTGTACGGAACCACGGATTATCAGCCTACCAAGACGGTTCAGGAAATCAGCGATTATATTGATGAGTACCGTCAGTCCCATAAATAGAAAACGTTTCGCTGTCAATTTCGGAATTTCGTAAAACAGAACTTCCGGGGAACTCTTCAAGGTTTTTTAACTGACTTTACACAAATTCATCACAAAAGCCTGCTAAACTCGAACCATAAACAATAAGGAAGAGCGAGGCAGGCTTTTCCGGTACCTGAATCAGATCCCCTAAAAAGCAGAGAAAAATTTCAATGCTTACCAGGGGCGGGCATTGCCCGTGAACGTACAAGATATCCTTGGAAGGAGTGACAGATATGAGCGAACAGTGGGAAAATGACAACCAGCAGAATCACGACAATGAGACGGTGCATCCTTACGTACCGCGTCAGGATGCCGGGCGTATGCAGGACAATACACAAGGCGGAACTTCCGCCGGAGCCGATTATCAAGGGGAGGGGATCTACCGTTATCAGAGCGGGGAGAAAACCTATACCAGCGACAGTACCTCCCATACTACGGCTTATTCTTATCAGAATCAAAACGGGAATGACAACGGCCAGCCTTACAATGGCCAATCTTATCAGAACCCTTATCGGAACGGTCAGGCCTACGGCGGCGGTCAGCCTCCGAAAAAACCGAAGAAGAAAAAACCTTGGGGGAAAATCATCGGCATCCCGGTGGGCATTGTTTTAGTCTGTGCGATTATTGGCGGGGCAGCCTGGGGGATCGGCCGTCTGATGGGCGGAGACGAAGGACCGCAAGTAGCCCAGGGCACAACGACGGAGGCGGGGAGCACAAAGAGCCCGGAAACCCCGGCGGCAGAATCTGCAATTCCCACCGGCCAGGTCAAGAGCAATGGCAGCGGCCAGGCAACCGTGACGGATGCTTCCGATGTGGTGGAAGCCAGTATGCCTTCGGTCGTCGCCATCACCAGCACGATTATTTACAATAACTACAGCGACTATTACGGCTATTTTTACGGCCAGAACGGCGGTCAGAAAGAAGTGACCGGAGCAGGTTCCGGCATCATCATCGGGGATAACGGCACAGAGCTTTGGATTGTGACCAACAACCATGTGGTGGCGGATTCCGAGTCCCTGAAAGTGACATTTAATGACGGCACCACGGTGGACGCCTATATTAAGGGTACTGACTCCGAAAACGATCTGGCTGTGGTCGGCGTATCCATGGATTCCTTGAGCGAGGAAACGAAAAATTCCATCACGAAGATGGAACTGGGAGATTCGGATGCCCTGCGTCTTGGCCAGGGAGTCATTGCCATCGGAAATGCACTTGGGCTTGGCCAGTCGGTCAGCACCGGCGTCATCAGCGCCGTTGACCGTGAGATCCAGATGAGCGACGGATCTTCGCTGAATCTGCTTCAGACCGATGCGGCGATCAACCCCGGCAACAGCGGCGGCGCCCTGATCGATATGAACGGCAAACTGATCGGCATCAATGTGGCGAAGTATTCGGACAATGAGGTAGAGGGAATGGGCTTTGCGATTCCGATCTCCAAAGCGAAGGATATCATTGAAGAGCTATCTGCCAAGGAGCCTCGCCAGAAGGTATCGGATGATCAGTATCCCTACCTGGGAGTACAGCTGAAAGACCTTTCCAGCAATTATACGTCTGCCTATGGAATTCCCAGCGGCGTCCTGGTTTACTCCGTGGAGGAAGGAAGCCCGGCGGCGGAGGGCGGTCTCCAGACACAGGATATTATCACCGGATTTGAAGGCGAGAAGATTTCTACCTACGATGACTTGAATAAGCAGCTGGCCTACTATTCCGGCGGCACGACGGTAACCATTACGGTACAGCGCCTGGAAAAAGGACAGTACGTCGAGAAGGAGCTCAGCGTTACATTGGGGCTCAAATCGGATTATCAGAATTAACAGATAACTGAATGAAAATGGGGCGGATCCACCGAGGATACCGCTCCTTTTTTCTTGCAAAATAAAACAGAATCCGCTATACTAGCCCTAGCGAGGTGGAAAAATGAAAAAGGTTCTGAATAAAATTTTTTCGCGAATTTTAATTGTCGGATGCCTGATCGCTTTGCAGGCGGCCTGGTTCTTGGTTTTCATGTACCGGTTGACGGATTATTCGATGATTGCGAATCTGATTTTAAAACTGATCAGCGTAGCTGCGGTGATTCAGTTGGTCAGCACGGATATGAATTCTGATTCGAAGCTGGCTTGGACTGTCCCGATCCTGCTGTTCCCTCTGTTGGGCGGTCTGATGTATCTGCTATTTTATCAGAGAAAACCGACAAAGGGGCTGCGCACAAAACTGGAAGCGGCGGCGGACCGGGTGCGCCCTCTCGTTCCTTCTGGCCATGAAATTTTGAACCGGACGGCGAAGGAAAACAAAATTGCGGCGGGCCAGATGCGGTATTTGCAGCAGATCGCCGGATACGTGCCGTTTGAGGACACGGAAGCGGAATATTTCCCGTCGGGCGAGGCTGGATTTCCGACCATGCTGGAGGAACTAAGAAAAGCGGAACACTTCATTTTTCTGGAGTATTTTATCATCCGGGAAGGGGAGATGTGGGGAAAGGTCCATGAAATTCTGAAAGAAAAGGCAGAAGCCGGGCTGGATGTGCGGGTTATCTATGATGATGTCGGAAGCCTGACCTATCTGCCCTTTGCGTACCGGGAACAGATGGAACAGGAAGGCATCCGCTGCGAAGCCTTCAACCGTTTTGTTCCGTTCTTGTCGGTGGTGATGAACCACAGGGATCACAGGAAGATTCTGGTTATCGATGGACACACCGGTTTTTCCGGCGGGATTAATCTGGGAGATGAGTATATCAACGTAACCAGCGAATACGGCTATTGGAAGGACAATGTGATTCTGCTTCGCGGGGAAGGCGTCTGGGGTCTGACCGTGATGTTTCTGTCAATGTGGAACGGGATCCGCCCTACCGATGAACATTTTGAGCAGTACCTTCCCCACACCTATCATCCGGAGCCTTTTACGGGAAAGGGGGTTGTGCAGCCCTACAGCGACTCCCCGTTGGACGATGAGAATGTGGGGGAGAATGTCTATCTGAATATGATTCACGGCGCCCAGGAATCGTTGGAGATCTTAAACCCTTATGTGGTGCTGGATGATCAGCTGGTAACCGCTCTCTGCCTTGCCGCCAAGCGCGGCGTGGATGTGCGTTTGATCATTCCGGCCGTATCGGACCACAAGATTATCGGCTGGGTGGCGGAGTCCTATTTTCCGCATTTGATGCGGCAGGGCGTAAAGATCTACTGTTATCAGCCGGGTTTTCTTCATGCGAAGGTGTTTTTCTGTGATGGAAAACTGGCGACGGTCGGCACCGTGAATTTGGATTATCGGAGCCTTTATCACCATTTTGAATGTGGGATTCTTCTTTACGACACGCCGTGCCTTGCGCAGATTAAAGCGGATATTGAGGATACTTACAGACACAGTACGGCTCTGACGCTGGATACCATCAAACACGGCACGATGATCCGGCTGGTGCAGAAACTTCTGCGGATTTTTGCACCGCTGATTTGATGCGAGCGGCTTTCCTCCATAAGGAGGAGCTTTCCCTTCGGCGGAGTTCAGCAGCCTACATACGGAAAATTCAAAACCGGAGATTTTGTCCGCCTTTTTGCAAGGCGGCAAAATCTCCGGTTTTTTTATTTCTGAGAGTTCCTTTCCAGCGATTAGAACCCTGGTTAAAGATCGGTACACTTGGACAAAACACAAAAAATCGCCGCCCGCATTCTACTCTTTCAGCAGCTCCTTCATCAGAAACGCATAAATCGTCTGATTCGCTTCCTGCCACCGGTCGCACATCAGCTCGGCCTGATCCTCGCTGGGTACAGCCAGCTCCAGCTTGATCAAGGTGCTTTTTCCTTCGCGGACTTCGCACTCCACCATGAAATCCCCTGCGGTGGACTTGTAGTAATCGGCCACGATGCCCACCTCATTGCGCAGGCGGATTTTATTTTCCTTTAAAAACTTATCCATGTCCTCGATGATGCCTTCCGAGATACTGTTGCCGAAATAGACCAGGGTCTCCTCGCCTTCCCGTGTGATTTCATAGCGGGAACTATTGCGGATCACTTCCTGGGTCATCAAATGAGCCTCTAAAAGATCGTTCAGCGCTTCCTGGAGAGTAAAATATGTGGTGTACTCTTTTTCCAGAAAAAACTCGGAAAGCTGAGAGTTGGACAATGGAAACTTAGCCTGTTTCAACAGGTATAAGATCATCAGCTTATACAAAGTCAAGGGATCTGAAAGCATGGCGGCTCTCCTTCTAAATGTAGCGTTTGACGGCTTGGCTTACGATCTCGGATACTTGGGGATCAAATGCCTCCGGAAGAATAAAATCATCCGACAGTTTTTCATCCGGAACCAGGCTTGCGATCGCCTCGGCGGCAGCCAGTTTCATCTCTTCGGTAATCGCGGTCGCTCTGCCCTCCAGGGCGCCTTTGAAGATACCCGGGAAAATCACAACGTTATTGACCTGGTTCGGAAAATCGCTCCGGCCGGTGCCGATGATCCGGGCTCCGCCCGCCTTTGCCTCATCGGGCATGATTTCCGGAATCGGATTGGCCATGGCAAAGATGACGGCGTCCCTATTCATGGTTTGTACCATTTCTTTCGTCACAATGCCGGGGGCGGAGACACCGATCAATATGTCCGCGCCTTTCATGGCGTCCGCCAGCGTGCCGGTCTTGCCTTCCAGATTGGTGACTTCCATCATTTTTTCCTGCATCCAGTTTAGCCCTTCCGCTCCCTTGTGCAGGATTCCGCTCTTATCGCACATGGTAATATGGGCAAAACCGTAGCGAAGCAGCAGCTTGGTGATGGCCACGCCTGCGGATCCGGCGCCGTTGACGACGATCCGGCAGTCTTCTTTTTTCTTTCCGGTGATGCGCAGGCTGTTGATGACGCCGGCCAGGACGACAATCGCGGTACCATGCTGGTCATCATGGAACACTGGGATATCCAGGCGTTCTTTCAGCCTCTCCTCGATTTCAAAACAGCGGGGGGCCGCAATATCTTCCAGGTTGATTCCGCCAAAGACCGGGGCGATCCGAACGACGGTCTCGACAATCTCGTCCACGTCCTGGGTATCCAGACAGATGGGAAAGGCGTTGACTCCGCCAAATTCTTTGAAGAGTACGCATTTGCCTTCCATAACCGGGATGGAGGCGGCTGCGCCGATGTTTCCGAGTCCAAGCACAGCGCTTCCGTCAGAGACAACTGCAATGGTATTTTGTTTGATGGTGTATCGATAAACGGATTCCGGGTCGCGGGCAATCACGCGGCAGGGTTCGGCGACGCCGGGGGTGTAGGCCAGAGACATGGCCTCGCGGGAATCTACTTTCAATTTTGCAGTAGTGTCTAATTTTCCTTTCCATTGTTCGTGCAGTGCAAGGGCTTTTTCATCCAAAGTCATAGCTGTTCTTTTCCTTCTTTCTAGGTGTAATACAACGTTTGGATACATCATAGCAATTTCTTTGGGCGAAATCAAGAAAATCTTAAAAAATAGGTTAGGAATGGTGGAAGTGGGATGGCGGGCTGTGCTGTCCGCAGCGCACAAGCGAGATTCCGCTGCGCTGCTTGTAGCTTAAAAAAGATCTTCCTATTTTTTCGAGGATGTGCTAAGATAATATTATGTTCTAGTGTAGATCTAACCTAATGAGAAAAGATTCAAAGCATTCTGAATTTCTTTCCCCCGAAATATTATCAAATTAGAGGAGCTTAATATATGCAGGAAAATTATCTGGAAAAATCGTTGGCGGAGCTGCGGGAGCTTGCGAAGGGGAGGGGGCTGAAAGGCGTCAGCGGACTTCGCAAGAACGATCTGGCAGAGGCTTTGACGCGCTCCGACGCAGAGCGCAGGCCAAAGGAATCCGCTGCCGGACCGGCGCCTTCTGCCGGCGGTTCTGCCCCGGCGGGACAGAATGCAGCTTCGTCGGCTGCGCAAAACGCAGGCCAGAATACGGCAAGGACGCAGAATTCCATGCGGATGGTGCGCCGCCCTCAGAATGCAGCCGGATCATCCGGGCGTTCCACGCGGCATTTCGAACCATCCCAGCAGAGAGGCCACGCGGGATCGCAGCGGAGCGAAAACGGAAATTACAGTTCCCGCAATGAAAATGCAAGAGGAAATTCCCGCAGTGAAAATGAGGGAAATTCCTCCCGCTATGACAACGGGAGAAATTCTTCTCACAACGAAAGCGAGTCCGCGTCCTCCCGATATGAAAGCGGAAGAAACAATAACCGCACAGAAAACGAAGGGAGCGGTTCCCGCTACAATAATTCCCGCAGCGAAAATGAAGGATACGTTCCGCGCGGAGAAAACGGAAGAAATAATTTCCGCAGTGATAATGAAGGAAACGGTTCCCGGAACGAGAGCGCAAGATACGGTTCCCGCGGGGAAGGGGAGGGATATGGCGCCCAATCCGAATCCAGCGGAACCTTTTCCCGCAGCGAGGCCTATGCTTCCAGAGCGGAGGAGGAGACCTACCCTCGCCCTGCGGCTATCGATGATATCAGCGTGCTGGACAGCGGAGAGTCGGCCAATGGAATTCTTGAAGTGATGCCGGACGGCTTTGGGTTTATCCGCTGCGAAAATTATCTGCCCGGTGAAAATGATATCTATGTATCCCCTTCTCAAATCCGCCGGTTCAATATGAAAACCGGGGACATCATCAGCGGTTCGATCCGGATTAAAACCGGACAAGAAAAATTTGCGGCCCTGCTCTTTGTGAAGTCGATCAATGGGGAGCATCCTTCGGTGGCGGAGAAACGGAAGAATTTTGAGGATCTGACGCCGATATTCCCCAATTCCCGGCTTCATCTGGAAACCCTCGGCGGCAAGCTGCCGATGCGGGTGGTGGATTTGCTCTGCCCGATCGGAAAAGGGCAGCGCGGTATGATCGTTTCACCGCCCAAGGCAGGAAAAACAACTCTGTTGAAGCAGGTGGCAAAGGCGATTACGATGAATCACCCGGAGATGCACCTGATCATTTTGCTGATTGATGAGCGGCCGGAGGAAGTGACGGATATGAAAGAATCCATCACCGGAGAAAATGTGGAAGTGATCTATTCCACTTTTGACGAGCTGCCAGAGCATCATAAGCGGGTTTCCGAGATGGTGCTGGGCCGCGCAAAACGCTTAGTGGAGCACGGCAGGGACGTTATCATTCTGCTGGACAGCATTACGCGGCTGGCGCGCGCTTATAACCTGACGGTGGCGCCCAGCGGCCGGACTTTATCCGGCGGCCTGGATCCGGCGGCCCTGCATATGCCGAAACGGTTCTTCGGCGCCGCCCGAAATATGAGGGAAGGCGGAAGTTTAACCGTTCTGGCCACGGCTCTTGTGGATACAGGAAGCCGGATGGACGACGTGGTCTTCGAGGAATTCAAGGGGACCGGCAATATGGAACTGGTTCTGGACCGGAAGCTGTCGGAAAAGAGAATCTTCCCTGCAATCGATTTGATGAAATCCGGCACCCGAAGAGATGACCTTCTTTTAAGCAGGGAAGAGTATGAGGCGGTTTATATTTTGAGAAAGGCCCTCAATGGGATGAAATCCGAGGAAGCCGTCGAGCATATTTTAGATCTCTTCGCCCGGACGAAAAACAATCGGGAATTCGTTCAGATGGCAAAAAAAATCCGCTTTTAGGGCTTTAAATTAACCGGGATAGCGGAGCAATAGGCTGGAGCCAAATTAATATAACAGGTATTGTGACAAAAGAGTAAGCGAAATGTAAGGTAAAGTTAAGGCAATCCTTCCTCAGATTTTTTATAATAGGGACAGATAAAGAAATTTGTTCTGATCGGAGGAGGCGGTAAAATGTCAAATTTGTTCATCGCTTTAAAAGCGGCAATGATCTGGTTCCCGGTTCTTTCCGCACTGTTCACGATTCCGTATATTTTGGTGCAGTATAAAAAATATGGCTCGATTCCGATGATCCGGACCATTGTCGTGTATTCGTTCATTCTGTATTTGATGGTGGTATATTTTCTGGTCATCCTGCCTTTGCCTGCCATCGGTTCGGTGAAGCCGGTTCATACCATGCAGTTGGTTCCGTTCCAGTTTGTCCAGGATTTTATGCGGGAGACAAGCCTGGTGATTACGGATCCTGGAACGTATGTCAAGGCGCTGACGGAACGCGGGGTAACGCAAGTGGTGTTTAATGTGCTGATGTTTGTCCCGTTCGGCGTGTATCTGCGCTATTATTTCCGGTGCTCGCTGAAAAAAACAATTACTATCAGTTTCCTGTTCACTCTGTTTTTGGAACTGACGCAGTTGACCGGGCTTTATGGCATCTATCCGGGAAGTTACCGGGTTTTTGATGTGGATGATCTGATGCTGAATACCTGCGGCGGCTGGATTGGTTATGGCCTGGCCCCTCTCTTTGCCGCTTTTGTTCCCAGCCGGGAACAGGTGGACCAGATGGCCTACCAAAACAGCGGGCGTGTGACTATATTTCGCCGGCTGACGGCTTTTGTGATCGACTGCACGCTGTTTTTGTTCATTGCTGTGGCAGGGCAGCTGGTCAGCCTCGGAAGCCTGGGAGCACTGATTGGCAAGCCTTTGTATTTCCTGGCGCTGGCTGCTGTCTATTTTGTGGCGCTTCCTTGGGCAATGGGAAGTCAGACGCCCGGTAAACGCGCGGTGCACATTGAGGTGGTGGGGGAGGACGGCGAACCGGCCGGCGCGATTCAGTACGGGATCCACTATGGCTTGCTATTGGTCACCGGACTGCTTGGAATTCTGGCGGTGCCGCTTTTCATCATTGAAACAGTGCTGATCAAAACCGGGGTGATGGAGGATTATTGCCACTGCCGTTTCAGCCATACCCGGCTGGTTAATCAGGGGCATGAGGCTGAACAGGAAAAAAAGCGCCGTCCCCTGTTTCCGGAGGCCGGCCGAAGAGCGGTATAAGGAGGAAAATGGCAAATTTTCGGTAGTTTTTCGGCAGAAAATGCGGTACTAAGTCTTGCATTTGTGAAGGGACTATGCTATAATATCTTTCGCTGTCCTTCTTGACAGCGGAAGTCTGTAAAAAAACAGGGGCAGGGCGCAACTGCTCCGCCCATTAAAATAGGAATAGAGAGGTGAACGATATGCGGGAAAACATTCAGCCCAAATACTATCAGGCAAAGGTAACTTGCAACTGCGGAAATGAGTTCGTGACCGGTTCCACGAAGCAGGAGATCCATGTGGAAGTTTGCTCCAAATGCCATCCTTACTACACCGGACAGCAGAAGGCAGCGGCGGCTCGCGGCAGAATCGACAAATTCAACCGCAAGTACGGCATTACGAACGATTAAGATCTTACCAGGATTACAAAGCAATCATGGAGAAGCCCGGCAGCGGCGTAAAAGATTTGCCGGAGGCGGGCGGATGGATCATGATTGGACATGCAGAAAGGTTGAGGTTTGGGGGTTCCCGGAAGCCTCAGCCTTTTTCTGTTATCGCGTTAGCAGGAGGGCGAAATATGAAATCATCCGGAATTGGCGGCCAAGCGGTTCTCGAAGGTATTATGATGAAAAACGGGGACAAGTATGCGGTGGCTGTGAGGAAACCGGACCAGGAAATTGCACTGGAGATTCAGGAGTATCCGGGCATCACAAAAGGAAGGCGTTGGATGGATATTCCGTTTCTAAGAGGGATTTTCCGGTTCGTTGATTCCTTGGTGCTCGGAATGAAGTGTCTGACCTATTCTGCCAGTTTTTATGACGAGGAAGAGGAGCAAAAGCCGGAGAAAAAATCTTTTCTGGAACGGCACCTGACCGCAGAGCAGCTGGATAAACTGATGATGACCGTGGCGGTGGTAGCGGCGATTGCACTGTCGATCGGCATCTTTATGGTGCTGCCGGTGGCGGCAGCCAATTTATTCCGCCATGTGACGGATTCCTCCTTTTTGATTGCTCTTTTAGAGGGGGTGATCCGCATGGTGATCTTCATTTCCTATGTGGCGCTGATTGCGTTGATGAAAGATATCAAGAGGACCTATATGTACCACGGTGCCGAGCACAAATGTATCAACTGCATTGAGCATGGCCTGCCTCTGAATGTGGAGAATGTGCGAAAGAGCTCCAAGGAGCATAAGCGCTGCGGGACTAGTTTTTTGCTGCTAGTGATGGTGATTAGTATCCTTGTATTTATGTTTCTGCGGATCGACAATATCTGGCTGCGGATGCTGAGCCGTGTCCTTTTGGTTCCGTTTATTGCAGGGGTTGCCTATGAATTCATCCGGCTGGCCGGAAGCAGCGAGAACTGTGTGGTGAATGCTTTGAGCCGTCCGGGACTGTGGCTGCAGGGTTTAACCACCAAGGAGCCGGAGGACGACATGATCGAGGTGGCGATCCGGGCCGTGGAGGCTGTGTTTGACTGGAAGGCGTATGAGGCGGAGGAATTTGGCCTGGCGTTTCCGGAAGAAAAACAAATTGCGGAGGCCGCGCCGTGACTTGCCGGGAGCGGCTGACGGCGGGGACCGCCAGGCTCCGGCGTGCCGGCGTGCCGGAGGCGGATTGGGATGCCTTTTGCCTTTGGGAGGCGGCGTCGGGGATGGACCGCGGCCGCTATTTGATGGAGCAGAATGAGGAGCCGGATCCGGGGTGGGTCCGGTCCTTTGAACAAATGCTGGAAAAAAGGGAAAAAAGAGTGCCTTTACAGCATATCTTAGGGACGACGGAGTTTCTGGGACTGACTTTCCGGGTAAACCGGGATGTACTGGTGCCCCGGCCGGATACGGAGGTACTGGCGGAGCAAGTGCTGAAAGATTTTCCGGACGGCAAAGGAAGGCGGCTTTTGGATATGTGCACCGGCTCTGGTTGCCTGGCAGTGGGTTTGGCGGCGCTGGGGCATTTTCAGGTGACGGCCTGTGATCTTTCCGGCGCGGCGCTTGCTGTGGCGAGAGAGAATGCGGATAAAAATGGGTGTAAGATTTCTTTTTATCAGGGAGATCTGTTCGAAGCCCTGCCGCCTCAAAAATTTGATGTGATTGTCTCAAACCCACCCTACATTCCCAACGGGGAGCTTTCTGGCTTGATGCCGGAGGTGCGGGATTTTGATCCGAGGATGGCGCTGGACGGACGGGAAGACGGACTGTATTTTTACCGGAGGCTGGCGGAGGAAGGAAAAGAATTTTTAGCGTCCGGAGGACGGATTTACTGGGAGATCGGATGGAATCAGGCGGATGCAGTGAAGGAAATTCTGAAAAAAGCAGGTTATCTTGGCCTGCGGATCATACCGGATCTGGCAGGAAATGATAGAGTGGTAACAGGAGAATGGACATGTTAGATCGATTGGAAGATATTCTGATTCACTATGAGGAGCTTGAGGCCGAGCTCTCCACACCGGACGTAACGTCCGATCCGAAACGTTTTCGTAAGCTGATGAAAGAGCAGAACGATCTTTTGCCTTTAGTGGAAGCTTACCGGGCCTATAAAAAAGCGAAACGGGACGCGGAAGACAGTCTGGCGATTCTGGATGAAGAAAAAGACGAAGAGATGCGGGATTTGGCAAAAGAGGAATTGACGGAAGCGAAAAAGCAGATGGAACAGTTGGAACAGGAGATTCGCATCTTGCTTTTGCCGAAGGATCCCAATGACGATAAAAACGTAATCATGGAAATCCGCGCCGGTGCGGGCGGCGATGAGGCGGCTTTGTTTTCCGCCGAGCTTTACCGGATGTACAGCCGGTTCGCCGAGCGGAACCGTTGGAAAGTGGAGCTGATCAGCGTCAATGAGAACGGCATCGGCGGTTTTAAAGAAGCGGTCTTTATGATCAGCGGGCAGGGCGCTTATTCCAAATTGAAATATGAGAGCGGAGTCCATCGGGTCCAGCGGGTGCCGGAGACCGAGAGCGGCGGACGGATTCACACTTCTACCAGTACGGTGGCGGTCATGCCGGAGGCGGAAGAGGTCGATGTGGAGATCGATATGAACGACTGCAAGTTTGACGTATTCCGCGCTTCCGGAAACGGAGGCCAATGCGTCAATACGACAGACTCTGCCGTGCGTCTGACTCACCTTCCTACTGGGATTGTGATTTCCTGCCAGGATGAAAAATCCCAGTTAAAGAATAAGGATAAAGCATTGAAGGTGCTGCGCTCCCGTCTTTTGGATCTGGAACGCCAGAAAAAACAGGATGCCGAAGCCGCGGAGCGGCGCAGCCAGATCGGTACCGGGGACCGTTCGGAGAAAATCCGGACCTACAATTTCCCTCAGGGCCGTGTCACCGAACACCGGATTAAGCTGACTCTATATAAGATTGACGCGGTCATGGACGGAGACCTGTTCGAAATTTTGGACAGTCTGATTGCAGCGGACCAGTCAGCGAAACTGTCCAGTATGCAGGAAAACTAAGGAGAAGAGGAAAATGGCACAATTTTTGGAGACGGCAATGTTGATTCTTTTTGGATGCTCCTGGCCGTTTAATATTGTGAAATCCATCCGCTCCCGTACGGCAAAAGGCCGCAGCGCTGGTTTTATGTATTTGATTATGCTGGGATATCTGTGCGGGATTGCATCTAAGATTGCAGCGGGAAATGTGACCTATGTGGTTGCCTTCTATGTTCTGGATTTGGTGATGGTGATGATCGACTGCACCTTGTATTGGAGAAACCGCCGGCTGGACGCTCAGGCAGAGCGGGAAGCGTGCGGTGCTGCGGGACATGGTCCGAAACAGTGACTAGGGGCACCAAGGTGCGCCGGATTGCAGAGACGGCCAACCCCAAAGAGACCGGTTTGTTTTTGCGGGAGCTGTGAAGCAGAATGAAAAAAAGAAAGAAGCAAGTATTCCACTGGTTTTTATGGGCCGCGTTTTTGTTTTATCTGCTGGCCTTGGTGGATCTGATTATTTTTAAGTACAGTGGGGCAAGGACCAGGGAAATTCTGTCTCACTGGAGTGTGGATGCCGTGCGCGCTCATGCCGAAACGGCTAACTACACTCCCTTTCGGATGATCCAGTTGTATTTGCGGCACTGGGAAAAAATCCCGAAGCTGGCCTTTGCCAATTTGGTGTACAATGTGACTGCGTTTTTTCCCTTCGGTATTCTAGTCCCCATGCTGCGCCGCGGGCGCCGCTACCTGATTCCCACTGTATTGGGAGCATTCCTATTTTCTCTGTTTTTAGAAACCGTTCAGCTCGTTACACTGCTGGGAGAATTCGACGTAGACGACATGATCCTAAACACACTGGGAGCCGTAATCGGAATGATCGGATACGCTATAGTAAAGAAACTGTGGAATGAAAAATAGCTGCGAAGCAGATATTTTTGCCCAAACGGAGCAAAGCGGAGTTCGGGCTCCCCGTCCTTTTTTATGGAGCGACGGAGGAGCGCAATAAAAAATAGCTGCGAAGCAGATATTTTTGCCCAAACGGAGCAAAGCGGAGTTCGGACTTCCCGCCCTTTTTATGGAGCGGCGAAGGAGCGCAATAAAAAATAGCCGCACCTCTGCGTAGGCGGCTATTTTTTCAAAGTTTAAATTCTTAAAAAGCACTTACATCTTTTCCGGTGCATCAAATCCCAAAAGTCCAATACAGTCGGCCAGAACCGCCAGTGTAGCGGAGAGCAGCGCGATCCAGCCATTTTGTTTTTCCCGGTCCTCTTCACCAATAATCTTTGTCTCATGGTAAAACTTATTAAAGGAATTGGAGACTTCATAAATATACTGGCACAGGCGGTGAGGAGCAATTTCCTCGCAGGCCGCCGCGATCACATCATTGGCACGGGCCAGGAGAAGCTGCAAATCTTTTTCACTGCCGCTCTCAGCCGCACGGAGCGTCTCCGGAAGCGTTTCGGAGGGTTCCGACGCTTTGTATTTCGCCAGGATGGATTTAATCCGGACCATGGTGTAGAGAATATACGGCCCGGTATTTCCTTCAAAAGAGGTGAACCGCTCTACGTCAAAGACATAATCTTTAGTAGCCTGGTTGGACAGGTCTCCGTATTTTAGCGCGGCCAGGCCAATGATCTGAGAAATCCCGCGGGCCTCTTCTTCGGATATTTCACGGTTTTCCATGATTCTGGCGTATACGGCCTCATTGATATCGCTGATCAGATGCTCCAGACGCATGACGCCGCCCTCACGGGTCTTGAAGGGCTTGCCGTCCTTTCCATTCATCGTTCCAAAGCCAAGAAAAGTCAGCTTTGTCTCCGGACGGATAATCCCCGCTTTTCGGGCGGTGCGGAACACCTGGGTAAAGTGCATATCCTGACGCTTGTCCACCACATAGAGAACCTCATCGGGATGGTATAACTTTTCCCGCTCGACGAGTGTGGCCAGATCCGTGGTGGCATAGAGGGAAGCTCCGTCGGATTTCTGTACGATACAGGGCGGAATTTCCTTGGAGTCGGAATCTTCCTTTACATCGACCACCAGGGCTCCCTGGCTTTCATGGAGGAGGCCGTCGTCCTTCATCTTTTGAATCATGTCCGGAATATAGGGCTGCGCATCGCTTTCCCCTTTCCAGACGTCAAAATCCACTTTCAGACGAGCATAATTCTTTTTCAAATCCGAGATGGAAACTTTTAAAATATGGCGGAAAATCGCCTGATAGCCGCGGTTTCCTTTTTGCAGTTTCACGGTCGCGTCATGGGCTGCTTTGGCGAAAACTTCATCCTCCTTTGCCTTGGCACTTGCCGTAGGATAGATTTCTTCCAGATCGGAGATGGTAAAGGGAGGCTCAGACGGATATTCTCCGGTATAGGACTCGTCAAAATAAGGAAGCTCCGGATGGCGAGACCGCGTTTCCTCAATGATCAGTCCCATCTGCAGGCCCCAGTCTCCAAGATGCACATCTCCAATGACCTGATAACCATTATAACGGTAGATCCGCTTCAAACTTTCCCCAATGATTGCCGCGCGGAGGTGTCCGACGTGGAGCGGCTTCGCTACGTTGGGGCCGCCGTAGTCAATGACAACGGTTTTTCCCTGTCCGGCGGGCTCGCAGCCTAATTGCCCTTCTTGGTTCATCTGATTCAGATACCCGGACAGAAAGCTGCCGGAAAGCTTTAGGTTCAAAAATCCGGGGGCAACGGCAGCGGCCTCCAAAAACATCGGATGTCCCTGCAGATGTTCGGCCACGGCGGAAGCGATCTGAATCGGCGCTTTATGATAGGTCTTGGCAGCTGCCAATGCTCCGTTGCACTGATATTCACATAAATCTGGGCGGTTGGACAGGCTGACTTTGGCAAAACGGGATTCATATCCGCATGCCTCAAACGCCTCCTCCATCACTGCCGTAATTTGTTTTAATATGGTTTTCATAAATCCTCCAGGTAATATACTCGGTTTTTCTTATCATGCCTCACAAACGGCGGATATAAACTATGAACCAGTTTATTACAAAAAAAAAGAAAAAGCAAGTCTTTCTCTTCTTGTAAATTTATGTATAATAATAGAGAAGGGAATACTCCCGGCAATAGGGGGGAAGCATCATGATACGTGTATTTATCTGCCCGAAGTGCGGCAAAGTACGGGTAGTGTCCAAATATCTGAAAGCCAGTTGTTATGAGTGCGGCAGACCGATGGTGGTCTGCCACACTCCCTATGTTGAATGGGTGGAGCTGGACGAAACAGAGCGAGAACAGATACGGGCACGGTATTGGAAAAGTGAGAAGTAAGTTGGCTGCCTGGCGTGTTTGCCGGGCAGTCCTTTTCTTTTTTTGTTAATGAGAGCAGCGGGCGCGGATTTTTTGTGCATGGAAAAGGTTGGGCGAAGCCTGCAGAAGATAGCTGGTACACTTGGGCAGTAAAAATTAGAATGAAAAGTTGAAAATTGAAAAAATAAAGTATATTTTGTCACAAAAAGGATTCTGAAGTTGCTATCGCCGGCGGTATTGTGATATACTGATTCATGTTTTGAAGTGATATTCAGGGGGAAACGGGGTTGTAATGAAAAAGAGAAAGAATCAAATTTTAGCCGGTGTCTGTTTTTTGTTCGTATTTTTGGGAATTCTGGCGGTTGCATCGGTGATTTTTGTCAATCGTGCTTATAATGAGCCAACGTTTGAGCAGATTATTTTTCAGCTTACCAGTCCTATGGATGGAATGTCTTGGAGCTATGTCCGGCAGGTTCTGGTGAATTGTGTGGTGATTCCTTTGGGACTGACCACCTGCTTGGCAATTCTTGTATGGATTCCGATCAAAAAAGGAATGTGGAAAAATCCGTTCCGCATTTATGGTCTCCCTTTCCTTTCTCTGATCGCACTGGTCGCTGGTTTTTGGTATGCGGTGGATCGGCTGGGAATTGTGGAGTATATCCAATATCAATCGGAGGAGTCCTATCTGATCGAAGAAAATTATGTGGATCCCAATTCCATTGCATTAGCGTTTCCGGAGAAAAAGAAAAATTTAATTTATGTGTTCTTGGAATCAATGGAATCCTCCTACCAATCGAAGGATGAGGGTGGGATTTTTGATTTTAACTGCATTCCGGAACTGACGGAGCTGGCTAGGCAAAATGTGAACTTTTCATACACGGATGGGGTCGGCGGGTATCAACCTTGCTATGGCGCAGGCTGGACGATCGCCTCGATGTTTTGCCAGACCAGCGGGCTCCCTTTCCTAACGCCTGTTGAGGCAAATTCCATGAGCTTGTATGAACAATTTATGCCAGCGGTCACGAGTATCGGTGAAATTTTAGAGGAAAATGGATACCAAAACGTATTTATGTCTGGTTCGTCTGCTGGATTCGGGGGGACAAGCAACTGGTTTTCTCAGCATGGGAATTATGAAATTTGTGATTATGATTGGGCCGTAGCAGAAGGAAAAATCCCGGAAGATTACTATGTCTTTTGGGGCATGGAAGATGCCAAGTTATTTGATTTAGCCAAAGAAAAACTTTTGCAGCTGGCAGAGGAGGGACAGCCGTTTAATCTGACGATGACCACAATCGATACTCATTTTGAGGATGGGTATGTCTGTGAATTGTGTCAGAATGAATTTGAAGATAATCAGTATGCAAACGTAATGGCGTGTTCCAGCCGCCAGTTGGCGGAATTTGTCAAGTGGGTGCAGGCTCAGGAATTCGGAGACGATACCATGATTGTTCTGGTTGGGGACCATCTGACCATGGACAGTAACTTTTGTGACGATACGCCGGAAGGATACGTTCGCTGCGCTTATGACGTATTCATCAATCCTTCGGTTTCGCCCGTTCAGGAAAAAAATCGTGCCTGTACCACGCTGGATTTTATGGCGACCACACTGGGAGGACTCGGAGTGGAGATTGAAGGAAATCGGGTTGGCTTAGGGACGAACTTGTTCTCGGAGGAAGAAACACTTTTAGAAAAGCTGGGAGGCGATCTGGGGGCGATGGATGCAGAGTTTGCGAAGAAGTCTTCTTTTTATCAGGATCGTTTCCTGTATTCTATGGAATAGATGTGCGAAGTAGAAAGGCTGCCGGGAGATTGGTTCCAGAAAAGACGCTGAAAAGGGGGGGACTTTCTGAGATCGATTTTACGCAGCCTTTTATTTTACGGGGGAGAGATACGTGAGCAAAAGAGAGCGGAATGTAAATATTGATTTGACTAAATGTATCGCAGTTCTAGGGGTCATCTCTGTACATTTCTTTTTGAATAATAAGTTTTACGAAGTGCCGGTGCAGGGAGAACGTATGTACCTCATGATGGCGATGCGTACCGCTTTTATGGTATGCGTACCGTTATTTTTAATTACAACCGGATTTTTGATGTCGGAAAAGAAACTGAGCCTGCGCTATTACAAAGGAATCCCCCATACCCTATTTATCTATCTGGCCGCCAGTTTTTGCTGTATGGCTGTGGTTCATTTTAAAGAAACGCCTTACACATGGCACACTGCTATCCAGGATTTGATTGATTTTACCGGCGCTCCCTATGCCTGGTATGTGGAAATGTATATTGGCCTGTTTCTCCTGATTCCATTCTTGAATTTAATCTATCGGAATCTGGAGGGAAAGCGGCAGAAGCAGATTTTGATTTTGACGCTGTTTGTGTTGACCAGCCTGACCAGTCTCATCAACACATCCAGCTATTTTGTTCCCGCCTATTGGCTGCATACCTATCCGCTCCTATATTACTTTATTGGCTGTTACCTGAAAGAGTACCCCGTACAGTGGAAGCGGAAACATGTTTTGCTTTTGTTTTTTGGCCTTTGGGTGGCGCTCTGCGCTGCTTTTAATATCTATCGGAGCGGAGGCGGAAAATATGAGTGGGGCATGTACGCCGACTGGTACGGATTTGAAAATGTGATCTCAGCGTCCCTTCTTTTTGCCTGGCTGCAGAGTCTTTCAATCAATCGAATGCCGGGAATTTTGAAAAAGGTATTGGCCTGCGTCTCCCGAATTTCCCTGGGAATCTATCTGGTATCCTGGATTTTTGACCAGAAGTTTTATGAGATTCTCAACACAAAGGTGCCTGTCATGACGGACCGGCTATTTTATTATTTTGTGATCGTGCCTGCCGTCTTTTTCTGCTCTTTCCTGACAGCGCTTTTGCTCGACTGGATTTATCGCCTCCTTCAAATTACTCTGTCTTGGGCTATTAGAAAAATCCGCATTGCCAGGGAAAAAAAGATATGATACACTAGCTTTTGGTGTACCAGATTATATCAGAGAGAGGGAGGTAACACATGGAGAGACGTACGATTCAAGTGGAGGAGAAGGTTCCTGCGAAACTGCTGATCCCGCTGAGTATTCAGCACATGTTTGCAATGTTCGGCGCATCGGTATTGGTTCCGTTCCTGTTCCACATCAACCCGGCGATTGTTTTGCTGATGAACGGCGTGGGGACGCTGCTGTTTATCTTGATCACCAAGGGGAAAGCTCCGGCTTACCTGGGATCCAGCTTTGCCTTCATTGCACCGGCGACACTGGTGATTGATAAGTTCGGATTCCAGTATGCGCTGGGGGGTTTTGTGATTTTGGGACTGTGCGGTATGGGGATCGCCTTGATCATCGGAAAATGCGGGACCAAGTGGATTGATATTGTGCTTCCTCCCGCGGCGATGGGGCCTGTGGTCGCTTTGATCGGCCTGGAGCTGGCTGGAAATGCTGCGGATAATGCAGGGCTATTAGCGGATCAGATCGATATGCGCAGTGTGGTTGTGTTCTTGATCACCTTGGGCGTCGCTGTGTTAGGGCAGATTTTATTCCGTGGTTTTCTGTCGGTCATACCGATTTTAGTTGCGATTATCGCCGGGTATGTGGCCGCGGCGTTTTGTGGGATTCTGGACTTTACCGAGGTGCAGGCGGCTTCCTTCTTCGCGCTTCCGAATTTCCAGGCGCCGAAGTTTAACATTGAGGCGGTCCTCACGATTCTTCCTGCGCTGCTTTTAGTCACATCGGAACATATCGGCCATCAGGTCGTCACCAGCAAGATTGTGGAAAAGGACTTGTTGAAATCTCCCGGCCTTCACCGCACGCTGTTTGCCGATTTCTTTTCCACGGCGTTATCCGGCTGTGCGGGCTCGGTGCCGACGACCACTTACGGCGAAAATATTGGTGTGATGGCGATTACGCGGGTATACAGCGTACAGGTAATCGGCGGAGCGGCAATTCTTTCGATCTGTGCTTCCTTTCTTGGCAAACTGGCGGCGCTGATCAGCACGATTCCCGGTCCGGTGATCGGAGGAATCTCTTTCCTGCTCTATGGGATGATCGGAACTTCCGGCCTCCGGATTTTGGTGGATTCCCAGGTGGATTACGGGAAGTCGAGAAATCTAACTCTGACATCCGTGATTTTTATCACAGGTCTTTCGGGAATCACGTTAAAATTGGGAAATGTAGAGCTGAAGGGAATGGTTTTGGCCTGTGTGGTCGGGATGCTGATGAGTCTGGCGTTTTATGTGCTGGACAAGCTGCATTTGACCAATGATTAAAAACGTTCTGGTGTGAACTTACCTTGAAATAAATGGAAAAGAAAAGAGCCGTGGGTACTGGGAAAAAGCGATCAGCCCCTTGTCAAGCAGACAAGGGGCTGATCATTGCTTCTTAGCTAATTTTTATTTTGGGTTGTCTTTCTCCGCCCTTTCGCTTAGAATAGTATATGTTGAAATCTTTTCAGCTATTGCCGGAAGAGAAGTGAGAAGAGAAAAACTGTTGATGGGCAACTTTGCCTTGACGGCGCTTTTGGTTAGCAGAGTAACAAGGCAGCCGCCAAGAATTCAATTCTGTATAAGATCAATCCTGGATTGGTAAGTATCCGGAGTTTGGCCGTTTGATGGGCGCAGAATGAGGGAATCAGATGAAAAGAAACATTTTTGAAAATAGAAAGAAGAAACAAACGGCGGCGGTGTTGCTGGTGCTGATTCTTTTGATGAGCAGTTTCACCTGGAGCGGGTCAGCATATGGCGCGGCAGCGGAGAACCAGGACTCAGAGAAAAAAGTTCTGCGCGTTGCCTTTGCTCCGGTAACGGGAATCAGCGAAGTGGATGAATACGGAAACCGGACGGGACTTCTGGTGGATTATCTCAATGAAATAGCTAAGTATACGGGCTGGGAGTATGAATATATCGATGTAGATACCGAACTGATGACCGACGAATTTCTTCAAGGAAAGTTTGACTTGATGGGGGGAACATACTACTCTCCTGATCTGGAACAATATTTTAATTATCCGAATTATAGTATGGGAAGCAGCCGGACTACCCTTCTTTGCCGGAAAGATGACCGCAGCATGAAGGGATATGAATTGTCGTCCCTCAATGGAAAAACAATCGGCGTCTATGAGAAGGCAGACGAGAAAATCCGTCGTTTAAAAGAATTTTTAAGCATCAATGGCCTGGACTGTACCTTGAAGTATTATACCAAAGAGCAGATGTCTGTGGAAGGCAATTTATATGAAGCGCTGAGAAACGGAGAGGTAGATCTGTTACTGGGAAACGACACGGATTTAATGGCAAATGAATTTCGCCTGGTGACCTCCTTTGCCGGCCAGCCGTATTATATCGTCACAACGATCGGAAACGACGAAGTGCGGGACGGACTGAATTGGGCTTTGGAAAATATTTTGGAGTCGGATCCGGATTTTTCTGAGGAACGATATTCAATCAATTATCCAGATATTCGGACGGCGGATCCTCAGCTCAGCGAGCAAGAGCTGGAATATATTTCGAAAAAGAAGAATGTGACAGTGGCGATTCTTGAGGCTTGGCACCCTTTTTACTGTGTCGACAAAGAGGAGGAAAATCATGACGGCCTTCTCCCGGAATTGCTGGAAAAGATCTCCGAGTACTCCGGATTGACTTTTTCCTATGTCTACGCTGACAGTTACCAGGATGCGGTTCGTCTGGTGCAGGAAGGGAAAGCAGATATTGTCGGAGCTTTTTTTGGAACGAATGAGGAAGCTTTTGAAAAAAATCTCGTGACGACAAAAACTTATATCAGCCTGAATAGCATTATTTCTAAGAATAAATCGGTTAATTATCCGGAAGATGGTCTGACCGGAGGGATTCTTGCCGGATGTACGATGCCGGACAGTATCCAAGCCGGTGAGGTTTTGTACTATGCAAGCGTCCAGGAGGGACTGCGCGCGGTTGACCGCGGAGAGATTGATTTTTTCTATGGCCTGTCGGCGCAGATGGACCGGCTGATGCAGGAGCATCAATATACCAATTTGGTCCCGGTTACCCGCATGGACAATAACACGGATATTTCTTTTGCTCTTTCCCGGCCGTTGGAAACAGAGCTTTTGACGATTTTAAATAAAGCGATCGGAAATCTGTCAACCCAGGAAAAGAATACAATGATGGATCGGAATCTGGTGTCCATGGGATACCGCTCTTTGGGGTTTTCAGAATTAATTTACTCCAATCCGGTTACTTTTATCGTAATCGTCTGTGTGTTTTTACTGATGATCCTGATTGGGTTTTTGGCAATTGCGCGGAGCAAGGTGAAAAACTCGTTGATGAGAAGTGAACTGGAGCGGGCGGAGGCAAAGAGCAAGGCAAAAGGTGAGTTCCTCTCTCGGATGAGCCATGAAATCCGTACCCCGATGAATGCGATTGTAGGATTATCTGATTTGGTCTGCCAGGAGAAGGACATATCGGAACAGGTGAAGCAGAAGCTGGAGAAGATTCGCTCCTCCTCTCAATACCTCCTGGCGCTGATCAATGATATCTTGGATATGTCTAAAATCGAAAATGAAAAAATGGAGCTTGTGCAAGAAGAATTTTCCTTAGGCCAGGTCCTGGATGATTTGATTGTTATGATGAAAACCCAGGCAGGGCAGAAGCAGCAGTCTTTCCGCAGTGAAATCGAGATCGACGACGATATCCTAATTGGCGATCCGATCCGGCTGCGCCAGGTGCTGACCAATCTGTTGTCCAATGCGATTAAATTTACTCCCGATGGCGGCAGCATATGCCTGAGAGTCGAGGAGACCGGGAAAGAAGAGGGGACGGCGGATTATACCTTTTGGGTGAAGGATACGGGAATTGGTATTGCGCTGGAAGACCAGGAAAGAATTTTTCATTCCTTTGAGCAAATTGGCACCAATGTGGCGAGGAGCGAAGGAACCGGTCTGGGTCTGGCCATCAGCGGAAGTTTAGTCCAGGCGATGGGCTGAAAGCTTTGTGTAGAGAGTGTTCCTGGAGACGGATCTCAGTTTTATTTCCAGATTCGATTTTCTTTTGGAAGTAATACTTCAAAAGAGGATCCGATTTTATCGAATCCGGCTGATCTAAGAGGAAAACGTGTGCTTCTGGTGGAAGACAATGATTTAAACGCGGAGATTGCCGCAGCGCTGCTGGAGAACCAAGATATTCTGGTAGAGCGCGCCGCCGATGGGGAAAAAGCGGTCAAACAGTTTTTGGCCAGCCCGGCCGGCTGGTACCAGGCGGTCTTGATGGATATTCGGATGCCGGTGATGGACGGTCTGGAAGCCACGAGGCAGATCCGGGCAAGCGAGCACCCGGACGGGGCGGCTGTTCCGATTATTGCGATGACGGCCAACTCCTTCAAGGAAGATCAGATTGCCGCGGCAAAGGCAGGAATGACAGAGTTCCTCTCCAAACCGGTGGATGCAGAAGTTTTAACCAAGGTTTTGCGGAAAGTAATGGCGGAAAGCTAATTGTTCAGCTTTTTCCGAAGGGGTGATTTCTCTCTTTGTTCAGAGAAAAACCATGTCCTTTGACTTCCTTAACTTGACTGATAATGAGAAACGCTTCAGGGTCAACAGCAAGAACCAATCGGTTTAGGCGAACCAGCTCCCGGTTGGGCATGACGGTGAGCACCATGGGCTGGTTTTGATGCAGGTATCCGGTGCTTGCCTGAATCAAAGTGGATCCGCGGTCCAGATCCCGCAGGATGGCATGATTGATTTCTTTGTATTCCTGACTGATGATTTCCACTTTGACCTGCCCGGTTCCAAGGACCAGTACCTTGTCTAAGGTGACAGTATAGATAAGCACCAGCAAAATCCCGTAGAGGACATTTTCTTTGTCGGAAAATGATGCCTGCAGAAGAAGAATGACCAGGTCAAAGCCATAGAGGGAGACGGAAACCGGTATTCCCAGTTTCTTCTGCAGAATCAGGGGAGGAACATCCATTCCGCCCGTGGATGCTCCGGTCCGAATCACAATCCCGATGGCAAAGCCGATCAAAAGACCGCCGCAGATGGTTGAAAGCATTCGGTCACTGGTCAGGCCGTTTGGGATAGGAAGTTTTTGCAGCACCTGTAAAATAAAGGGATAGTAAAAAGTGCTGACCAGTGTGGTAAAGGCAAAACTACGGCCAAGAATGGCGGCTCCCAGAACGAGCATGGAAAAGTTGAACAGCAGCAGGAACTTGGATAACGGCAGAGATAAATAATGGTTGGCGGCCAGCGCCAGTCCGGTGGATCCTCCGGTGATCATCCCTTCCGGCAGGAGAAAGAGAACAATGGCCAGAGCGTAGAGCGTGTTTCCGGCAAGAACCAGGAGAAGGCTTTTTAGTTTCATAGGACTCCTTTCCTTTTTTGGATAGTGTGTCCGGGAATGGGGCGGATTAGCAGGATAAACGAAAATTCAGAGGAAGCCTGTTGCGGGTGTTTGCAGCATTGCTAAGAGGGAGGAATAAAATGGAAGAGAACGATATGATTCAGATGGCGTTGGACGCCGGATTTCTCCATGCAAAAGTGATGGATCAGTCCGATCTGATGTTTGACGCAGAGCTTCGCCGGTACTGTGAGGCGAACACCTGTGGAAATTTTGGCGCGAACTATGCTTGTCCGCCTGACTGTGGGACTCCGGGCGAGATGGAGGCAAAAACACGGAAGTACAAAAAGGCATTGGTTCTTCAGACCATACAGCAGGTCGACAGCGTGATGGACGAAGCTCAGATCAAGGAAGTGCGCCGCGCCCATAATCTGATTTCCCTTTCCCTTACTGATCAGTTTCGAAAAGCTGGGATCCATGGATTGCCAGTGATGGCCGGACCCTGTTCGCTGTGTGCGGTCTGTGCCAGGAAGCAGGAAGAACCTTGTCATTTCCCTGAGAGAGTCGCGTCCTGTCTATCAGCGTACTGCATTGATGCCTATCGGATGGCTCAAGAATGTGAGATGGATTACTGGTGCGGGGAGGATAAGGTGGCATTTTTTAGCATTTATCTATTTGACGAAGCCGAGGATTAGGGCTGGCCGCAAAGGCATCGAAGAAAGAGGGCTCTTTTTGGCTGTCCGGCCGAGGAGAGCCTTTTTGGTGAGTGGGGGATGGGCAAACTTGGATTTGCGGCTCTGACAGCGGCTTGGGGATAGGGATGAGGAGAGGAAACTCGGAATATATGGATGACAGGGGACGAAGATGAGAGGATTCGGGACGATTATTAACGTGGCGGCCGTACTTTTGGGCGGCGGCCTGGGCGCGCTTTTCAAGGGCGGCATGAAAGAAAGATATCAGCAGATCCTGATGCAGGCACTTGGCGCCTGTACCATATTTATTGGTATCGCGGGCGCTCTGAAAGGGATGTACCGCATAGAAAACGGTGTGTTGGAAACAACGGGAACCATGCTGTTGATTGCTTCTCTGGTCATCGGTTCTCTCCTTGGGGAATGGATTCAGATCGAAAAAGGGATGGATCATTTTGGTGAGTGGCTTCGCAGGAAGGCGGGCGGAAAAAATGACAGCCAGTTCGTGGAAGGATTTGTCTCTGCGTCCCTTGTCATCTGTGTGGGCGCCATGGCCATTGTAGGGGCCCTGGAAGACGGGATCCGCGGTGACTATTCTATGCTGGCAGCCAAAGCCGTCCTAGACGCGGTGATTGTAATGGTTTTTGCCTCCTCTTATGGAAAAGGCGCTGTATTTTCCGCACTTCCCGTGGGGCTCTGGCAGGGAAGCATCACGATTTTTGCCGGTTTCCTGGAACCAGTCCTTACCCCGCAGATCATTTCTGATCTTTCCTTCACGGGCAATGTACTGATTTTCTGCGTTGGTGTGAATCTCGCGTTTGGCAAAAAATTTCGCGTCGGAAATATGCTCCCGGCCCTGCTGTTTGTCGCGGTATTTGATGTGTTGGCTGCGGTGTTTTGAATAATTTATATGATCAATAGATAAATGGAATTTATAACAGACATTATTTATATTGGAGGACTTAACGTATGCAGGATTTTTTTGAAGCATTAAGAAGTGAAAGAAAAAACAAAGCATTACCCGAAACGTTTAACTATTTTGGAAAACTTATTGGTAGTTGGAAAATAAACTATATGGAACGTAAAGATTCCCGTGTAATAAAAGGAGAGTGGCATTTTTCATGGGTACTTGAAGGAATGGCCATTCAGGATGTCATTATTTTGCCGGATTATGAATATGGGTCTTCACTTCGGATCTATAATCCTGATACGCACGTATGGGATGTAGCTTATGGTTATACTGGAAACATAATACGGCTTGAAGCAAAAAAACAAGATGACATGATCGTGCTTACCTACATCAATGACGAAAGAAGAAAGTGGATTTTCACTAAAATAGAGGATGATTGTTTTCATTGGAAAAATGTCACTGTTAAAGAAGATGGCGAATGGGATATAAATGCAGAAATATATGCTGAACGTGTTGAATAAGCATGGCAATCAAGCTGCTAAAGCCAGCTGATTAGAATCGATATTCAACAAGAAATGAAAAACGGTATGCAGTCAGTTGCGGGTTATGCGCGGAAAGGCTGAAAAAGCTTGGTTAGTCATACTAACCAAGCGACGGAATAAGCTAACCAAGAAGGTGTAAATACTGTGCTAACCCGTATTTTGAAATAGAAGATATTTTGATTCTATTTGGTTTAGAAGAACACCAATTACTATACCATTTGCCCGTGAATTTGCGTGGATTTACAAAGAATCACGTAGGTTTTGGGCAAAACACAAAAATCGAAAAAGTGCCGGAAAGCCAGCATTATCAAGGTTTGAAGGCTTATGAAGGGATATAAAAGATATGATAAAGATACTATTCGTCTGCCACGGCAGTATCTTGAACAATCCTGAAAAAGCCTGTAAAATCAATGATTTCATGGAGAGGAAAGGCACTTACTACACCACTACTACACCATTTAGATTTGGGTTAGAGCTTTGATGTGACAGAAAAGAATATTTGCAAGAAAAGAATAGCTTGTGTGGTTTGATGAAACAGACAGCACCAGGTATTCTTTTTTGTTTTATAAATATAACTGAGTAAGTCTGTCGGCCAAAGTTTCTGACTTGTCAAGGAATATCGCATATGCTATACTTTTGATGACGAAGGAGGGCGTTTTACAATGGAAATTGGAGCTTTAATTAAAGCGGTTCGCAAAGAAATGGGAGTATCGCAAAAAGAATTTGCTAATAAGCTGCATGTTAGTTTTTCCACTGTAAACCGTTGGGAAAACGGCCATGTGACGCCAAATCAGCTTGCAATTGTGACATTAGTTGAACTGTGTGAGAGAGAAAATGTTTCAGCACGTCTATTGCAGGAACTTAAAATACAAAAGAATTAAGAGGGATTTGACAAATGGCCATTAAGAAAAGTGAGATTTACAGCCAAATATGGGCTGCTTGTGACAAATTGCGCGGCGGTGTGGAACCGGCACGCTATAAAGATTATATTTTGACGTTGCTGTTTGTGAAATATGTTTCCGACCGGTTCAAGAGTAGTGATAACTGGGATATTGAGGTGCCGGAGGGTGGCAGCTTTGATGACATTGTTGCTTTGAAATATAAGAAAAATATTGGCGAGGGAATCAATGTTATTATCGGCAAACTGGCAGAGACCAATGATCTGAAGGGTATTATCGATATTGCCGATTTCAATAGCGAGGAGCTGGGCACAGATAAAGAAGCGGTAGATAAACTCTCCGGGCTTGTGGAGATTTTCCAGAAGCCAGAGCTGGACTTTACAAATAACCGCGCTGGTGGCGATGATATTTTAGGCGATGCTTACGAATTTTTGATGCGGAAATTCGCCCAAGATTCCGGTAAGAGTAAGGGGCAGTTCTATACACCCGGCGAGGTATCTCGCATTATGGCGAAAGTAATCGGTATTGATAAGGCCACTGACCCCAGTATGACGGTCTACGATCCGGCCTGTGGTTCTGGTTCGCTGCTGATCCGTGCAGCGGATGAGGCTCCCTGTGAAATCTCCATCTATGGGCAGGAGAAAGACAACTCCACCGCCGGTCTGGCCCGCATGAACCTGGTTCTGCACAATAAGGGGGCTGGTGTCATTGTCGGCAATAAAAGCACTTTGTCTGCGCCCCAATACAAAGATGAGAACAACCCTGAGTTACTGAAAACCTTCAATTACATCGTGGTTAACCCACCATTTTCAGATAAATCTTGGATGGATGGTATTACTATTCCCGATGTGTACGGCCGGTATAGTGAATCCGTGTTGGGTGTGCCGCCAGAGAAAAATGGCGACTATGCATGGCTGCTGCATGTTTTGAAATCTTTGAAATCCAACGGCAAGGCAGCGATCATTCTGCCCCATGGTGTGCTGTTCCGTGGTAACGCCGAAGCGGATATCCGAAAAGAGATCATTGACCGTGGATATATCAAGGGTATTATTGGCCTGCCTGCGAACCTGTTCTATGGTACGGGCATCCCTGCTTGCATTTTGGTTTTGGACAAGGAGGATGCCGTTAATCGTACGGGAATTTTCATGATCGATGCCAGTAAAGGCTATGTAAAGGATGGCAATAAGAACCGCCTGCGGGAGCAGGATATTCACAAAATTGTGACTACATTCCTCTCTATGGATAAATCGAATCCAAAGTATGCCCGCTTTGTGCCCAATGAGGAAATCAAAGTCACCAATGAGTACAATCTGAATATCCCTCGGTACATTGACAGCAGCGAACCGGAAGATCTGCAGGACATCAATGCCCACCTGAACGGGGGCATCCCCCAAAACGATGTGGACAGCATGGCCGAATATTGGACTGTATATCCCTCTTTGAAGGAAATCCTTTTTCAGCCGTTGCGTCCGGGTTATTTGCGCCCAGCGGTGAGCAAGGATGAGGCAGTTTCTGTTATCACCTCCCACCCTGAGTTTATCTGCCATGCTGATCAGGTAGATGATGCTTATTCTCGTTGGAAAGAGGGTATTATCCCGGATTTGATGGAACTGAGCCGGGAAGTCTCTCCGAAAGAACTGATTGGCAAGATTTCCGAAGCCCTGTTGGCCAACTTTGCCCAGGTACCGCTGCTGGACAAGTACGATGTCTATGAGGTTCTGATGGAATACTGGGCGGAAACCATGCAGGATGATGTGTATGCGGTTTGTTATGATGGTTACGAGGCCGGTCGTGAAATAGCCTATGAATACGTAATCAAGAAGAAGAAGCAAAACGGTCAGACCATTGAAATTAAAACCGATAAAATTAAGGGCTTTGAGGGAAAACTGCTCCCCAAGGCTTTGGTTGCTATACACTTTTTCGCGGAAGATGTGAAAGCATTGGATACCCTTCGCGGGCAGTTGGATGAAGTATCGGCCAAGCTGGAAGAAATGGCCGAGGAAAACGGTGGCGAAGACGGACTGTTTTCGCAGTTGGATGATTTGAAAAAAGCAACCATCAACGCTCGTATTAAGGCTATTAAGAAAGACCCCACTGCAAAGGAAGCATTAGCGGCATTGCAGAAGTATATGTCTCTGCTGGATGCTGAAAGCAACTATAAGAAGGCAATCAAGCAGGCCGAGACTGATCTGGACACCAAGTTGGAGAAGAAATACCCCCAGCTGACGTTGGAAGAAATTCGTCATCTGCTGGTGGAGGAAAAGTGGTTTGCCGCCATTTACAGCGGAATTGATGCTATTCATGAGGCGGTGTCCCACCATCTTTCCGCCCGTGTGATCCAGCTGGTGGAGCGGTATGAGTATACATTGAAGGAATGCGAGGATGAAGTAGACCAGTACGAGGCCAAGGTCAAATCTCATCTAGAAAGGATGGGGTTCGTATGCTGAGCTTCAACAAAGTGACATTGGTTACTGTTTGTGATGTGTTAAATGGAGATAGAGGAATAAACTATCCTTCAAGTTCAGATTTTGTTTTGTATGGAATTCCATTCATCAATGCTGGGGCTATAGAAAATAAGAAGATTAACTTCGGGAAAGTAGATTTTATAGCAGAATCTAAATACAATGGTTTGGGTGGTGCGAAATTCGAAAATGGCGATATAGTTTTTTGCTTAAGAGGCTCTCTTGGAAAATACGCTATGCTTAAAATAGACCAAGGAGCACCTGCGTCATCTTTAGCTGTTTTACGTTGTAAGAGCAATAGGTTAAATAATAAATTTCTTTTTCAGCTACTTGGCTCAGAAATAATAGAGAAACAAATATTATCTGAAAACAACGGAAGTTCTCAGCCAAATTTATCTGCAGAAAGTGTGAAAAGATTTCTTATTCCACTACCAGATATTACAGAGCAAATTGCCATTGCCGAGGCTCTTTCCGACATAGACAGTTTAATTTCCTCCCTGCAAAAGCTGATTGAGAAAAAGAAAGCCATCAAGCAGGGAACCATGCAGGAACTGCTCACCGGCAAAAAACGCCTGCCGGGGTTTTACGGAGCGTGGTCAAAACAACAGCTAGGCAATATTTGTGATATTATCAATGGAGGAACACCATCAACCTCAATAGCAGAATTTTGGAATGGTAAGATTTTGTGGTGTACGCCGACAGATATAACTAGCTGCGCAACAAAGTATATTTACACTACCGAGAGTAAAATCACAGAAAGTGGGTTGAAGGCTAGTTCAGCAACACTCCTACCAAAGGGAGCTCTGTTACTCTGTAGCCGAGCTACAATTGGCGAAGTGCGAATTGCAGGTAATGAGATTTGCACTAATCAAGGCTTTAAGTCCCTGGTTGTTCATCAGAATATTAGCAATGAGTGGCTATATTACATAGTGCGTATTTTGAAGCAAGATATGTTGGAAAAAGCTATTGGTTCTACTTTTTTGGAAATCTCCAAAAAAGATTTGGCTGAACTCGATATAATTGTTCCAGAGTTTGCCGAACAACAAGCTATTGCTCAAGTTCTTTCTGATATGGACAGTGAAATTGAGCGACTAGAAAAGAAACTGACCAAGTACCAGCAGATCAAGCAGGGTATGATGCAGGAACTGCTTACCGGTCGTATTCGATTGGTGGATGTGGATGGCAAAGAGCAACCGAAAACACAAGCTGTTCAGGAAAAACAACCTCACCCCGCACATAATCAGCATTTTGATGATGCTGTTATGATTGCAGGAATTGTGAATGCCTTCTACTCCGAGAAATATCCTTTAGGGCGCAAGAAAGTTCAGAAACTTCTCTACCTGGTGCGCCGCAAAGAACAGGCGGATATTTCTGCGTTCCATAAAAAAGCCGCAGGCCCTTATGCCGATGAGGTTCGCTACAAAGGCGGCGAACCAATCGCTCAGAAAAATCGCTATATCCAAATTAAAAGGAGCGATAAGGGAAGTTGCTTTGAAAAGGGCACGCAGATGCAGCAGGCGCTTTCCTACTTGCAGGACTGGGGAAAACAGGCAGACATCACTTGGCTGGTATCCCAGTTTCAGTACACCGGTGTCAATGAACTGGAGCTTTTGGCAACAGTGGATATGGCAATGTGTGATTTGCGTTTGACCGGCAAAGAAATTTCGGTAACTTCTATCAAGGATTTGATTCGCTCCAATAAGGAATGGCGAGATAAACTGAACAAGACCTATTTCAGTGATGCAGATATCCGTCGGGCAATCAAACGGTGTCAGGAGCTTTTTGTAAAATAATTGTTTGTGGGAGGTGAAAATTCTATGCGGCTTTTTCTTGATGAAGCGGGAAATACTGGCAGTATTATTGATAAAAATGGAAAATTGAATTATGGAACACAGCGCCATTTTTGTCTGGCATCTGTGGTAGTTAATGATGCGCAAGAAGAACAGCTGATTCGGCAGAAATATGCCGCATTTAAGGAGCATTTTTCACCTCATGGGGAACTAAAAGGTAATTCTCTTTTTACAAGAGAATGTAATGACGCGCTAATATATTTTCTAGAAAACATATTGGATTCTTCTCATTTTTCAATATGCCTATATGATAAAAAGTTCTATTTGGCATCGCTTTTGTTATTTTCTATATTAGGAGAGCGGGCCAGAGAAGAATGCCCAGTAGAATATTATGCTCTCGTAAGTGATCTTTCCCAAGAACCGGATGATCTGTTTGCAACTTTCTGCCAATTAACAAAACGGGCTACGATAGAGAGTGTTCATGAATTGTTTGAATTCTTGAAAAAATATCCTTATCGACACGTTTCGCCATATGGAAACGGTTTGCTTTGGGCTATATCAAAGATTCAGGAAATGGAAATTGAAGAAACTTTTGTAAATGATTTTCTTCAGTTCGGTTGCTATTCAAACCGAAAGTTTGCCAATCTAATTAATTTAAATGCCCTATCAGAGTTAATTGAGGTAATTTCGCTAGAGCGTGAATATGATGCCAGAAAAATAGACATTATCCATGATAATATTTCTGGTATTGGTGAATTGTTGAAGCAAGAACTGGAACAATTTGAAATAGCAATTCAGTTTACAGACAGTAAATCGGATGAGTTGATTCAGTTAGCGGATAATGTTGCGAGTATTTTTTGCAAAATAATAAATACTATTGTACGTTGTTGGGATACAAAAATGGAGTGGGCGCCTGAGAATGAATGGATATTAGAAAAAGCAGCACTGTTTTTACAAAAGATAGGAACACAAAATATAAAATTTACTGTTCCAATTCAAAGCTGGGCATTAGCCTTTTGCGCCATGGAAATGTTTGATCCGAAGTATCCCAAAGAAAGGCGCAAAAACTTGTTTTTTAATCCGAAATACAAATACTGGAATCAGGCAGTTATCCAAAATATTGAACAGTTGGATTTTTCGAAGCATGCAGAGTGCTTTGAGAAACTATACTCGTGTGGGGAGGGAAAAGGATGAGCGTCGGTCAACGGGAAAAAGCCACACAAAAGCGTGTGATAAAATTATTTGTCCAGGAGCTTGGTTATACTTATCTTGGCGACTTCACCGACAGGCAAAACTCCAATATTGAAACAGAACTGCTGACAAAATTTCTGACCCGAAAGGAATATTCGCCGGTGCTTATCAGCCGCGCCCTGAAGGAGTTGCATGATGCCGCAGGAAATCAATCGGTGAATCTCTATGATCTGAATGAGCAGACTTACAAAAAGCTGCGCTATGGGGTTAAGACCAGTGAAACGGTAGGGCAGCACAAAACTACTGTCCAGTTTGTGGACTGGGAGCATCCACTGGAGAATGACTTCTATATTGCCGAGGAAGTGACTATTAAGCATAAGCGACCTGATTTGGTATTGTACATCAATGGTATTGCGTTTGCAGTAATCGAGTTAAAGCGCAGTACAGTTTCTATGTCGGAAGGCATTCGACAAAACTTAACCAATCAGCGCCCTGATATGATTATGCAATTTTTTGCTACTATCGGGCTGGTTTTGGCAGGCAACGATTCAGAAGGCGCTCGATATGGCACCGCAGGTACGCCGGAAAAGTATTATCTTTCCTGGAAAGAAGATCCTAACGCTAAAGATGAGGTTTCTGTGGCGATACGTGCTCAAATTGAAAAGTATTCGCTGCGTCTGGACAAAAACCTGATTTCGCTGTGCCAGAAAGAGCGATTTGTGGAACTGTTGCACAATTTTATCGTGTTTGACAGTGGGGTGAAAAAGACCTGCCGCCCCAACCAATTCTTTGGCAATATGGCAGCGAGGGATTTTGTGTGGCGGCATGAGGGTGGTATCATTTGGCATACCCAAGGAAGCGGAAAATCGCTCACAATGGTGTGGCTCAGTAAATGGATCAAAGAAAATATTCCCAATAGTCGAATTTTGATTATTACCGACCGGGATGAACTGGATGTTCAAATTGAGCAGGTCTTTGCAGGTGTAAGCGAAAAAATCGTCCGCATTCGTCGGGGCAGTGAGTTGATTCACAAGATCAATGATACTTCGCCTGTTATGATGTGTTCGCTGATTCACAAGTTTGGTAAGAAAAACCGAAGCAAAAGCGGCGAGACAGATTACACCGGATTTATCGAGGAGTTGAAACGCTCTCTACCGGAAAACTTCTCTCCCAAAGGCGATTTCTATGTGTTTGTGGATGAGTGCCATCGTACCCAATCCGGCAAGCTCCACAAGGCGATGGAGATGATCTTGCCGGAGGCTACTTTCATTGGCTTTACTGGCACTCCGTTGATGAAAAAAGATAAAGAAACCAGCCTGGAGATTTTTGGACCCTATATTCATCGATATAAATTCGATGAAGCTGTGAGGGATAAAGTGGTTCTAGATTTGCGCTACGAGGCCCGCGAAGTAGAGCAGAACGTTGTTCAGCAGGAAAGAATTGATGCCTGGTTTGAAGCTAAAACCAGAGGTTTGACCGGTGTAGCCAAGGCCAAGCTGAAGCAGCGTTGGGGCAATCTGCAAAAGATGTTCAGCTCTAAAGCGCGTCTGGGGCAAATTGTAGCGGATATTGTGTTCGATATGGAAACGAAACCGCGCCTTCATGATGGGCGAGGCAATGCTATGCTAGTTGCTGGTAGTATTTATCAAGCCTGTAAATTCTATGAGCTGTTTCAAGAAACTGAGTTAAAAGGCAAATGCGCTATTGTGACTTCTTACGAGCCAGCTGTAGGGGATATTCGCACGGAAACGGTTGGCGATGACGGGGAAACGGAAGCTATAGAGCAATATGAGATTTATAAGAAGATGCTGAACGGAAAAGACCCCAAGGCATTTGAAAAAGAAGTCAAAGAGAAATTTATTAAACAGCCGGAACAGATGAAACTTTTGATCGTGGTGGACAAGCTGCTCACAGGTTTTGATGCTCCCCCTGCTACATATTTGTATATCGATAAATCTATGCGGGATCATGGCTTGTTCCAAGCTATCTGCCGTGTAAACCGCTTGGATGGCGAGGATAAGGAATTCGGGTACATCATTGATTATAAGGATCTCTTCCGTTCACTGGAGCTGGCGGTTGCTGATTATACTTGTGAAGCATTTGATTGTTACGACAAAGAGGATGTTTCTGGGTTACTCACAGATCGTTTGGATAAAGCGAAAGAGCAGCTTGAAGATTCATTGGAAGCCTTGCGCGCTCTGTGTGAGCCCGTAGCTCCGCCAAAAGACATGGTGGATTACTATCATTATTTTTGCGGTGCAAACACAGAAGCCTTTGATCTGGGTGAGCTTGAGGAAAATATGCCTAAACGGGAGCAGTTATATAATTTGTCTGCTGCTGCGCTCCGAGCATTCGGTGAAGTATCCGGAGAATTACAAGAAAAATACTACTACACTGTTGACCAGATTAAGGCGATTGAGCGGGAAGTCACTTATTATATTAAAGTACGTGATGATGTACGGCTTGCCAGCGGAGATTATGTGGATTTGAAAAAATATGATCCGGATATGCGTCATCTAATTGATACTTATTTGTCAGCAGATCCTAGCCGCGTACTGACTTCTTTTGGAGGTGCAACACTGGTAGAATTACTGGTGGATAATGGAATTTCTGCTCTGAAAAATATGCCCTCCTCCACTCCCAAAGAGCAGGAAGCAGTTGCGGAAACGATCGAAAACAATGTTGGAAAGGAAATCGTTGAAAAGACGCAGAGCAATCCGAAGTATTATGAGAAAATGTCTGCACTCCTGCGTGAACTGATTGAAAAACGCAAAAATGATGTAATTAATTATGAGGAGTATTTGCGCCAGATTGTAGAATTAGCAAAGAAAGTGCATAAACCAGAAAGCGGTGTGGAATATCCGGCAGACATTCGGGAAAGTGCTGCTAAACGGGCATTTTACGATTATCTTGATGGAAATGCAAATGTAGCAAAACAGTTGCACGAGGCGGTTATGCTCAGCAAGCAGGATAATTTTCGGGGAAGTAAAATAAAAGAACGAAAAATTTGGCGAGCGATTCGTTCGATTGTGAAAGATGACCAGGAGGCAACTGAGTTATTGGCATTGGTAAAGGAGCAAAGTGAATATTAAGTGAGCAAATTAATAATTGGCGGTATTGAAATTACGATTATAAAGAAGAATATTAAAAATATGTATATCCGAGTTCTGCCACCAGACGGTGCAGTACAGATTACAGCTCCATATGGCGCTAACGAGGAAACAATTCGTATGTTTGCGGTTTCCAGAATCTCTTGGATAAAAAAGCAAAGGAAGAATTTTGAGAATCAGGCTCGTCAAACCAAAAGACAATATGTAACTGGAGAAAGCTACTATGTTTGGGGAAAACGTTACAGACTGGATGTGCGATATTCAAATATTCGCAATGAAGTCAGAATTTTGGGCGGAAAATTAATACTGCAAGTTCGTAAAGAAAGCACACCTGCTCAAAGAGAAAATGTTTTAAATGAGTGGTATCGCGAACAACTAAAACAAACAATTCCGGGGGTCTTAGAAAGATGTGAGCATGTTGTTGGTGTGAGTTGTGCTGAATGGCAGGTTAAAAATATGCGAACAAAATGGGGGACCTGCAATATAGAAAAACGAAGAATATGGTTGAACTTACAGTTGGCCAAGAAAACTCCGAAATGTTTAGCTTATGTTATCACTCACGAACTGGTTCACTTTTTGGAACGCAAGCACAACGATCAATTTAAGCAATATATGGATCAATTTTTTCCTAATTGGCGTGATGTGAAAGAAACTCTGAATCAACAGATGTTGGATTATATGGAGGAATAAATTATTTTACTAAAAAGTGTTGTAAGCTAAGGATACTTTTTGTTAATGTCCTTAGCTTACTCATAGATAGGGAAAGGCATTTGTGATTCAATAATTAGCCAGCGAAACGATAACATTACTCTGCTGATATAGCCAGTTCGTAAACTCTTTCGGGCTGGCTGTTCTGTCTTTTACAGCCTTTTTCTTTTGCAGTGCTTCTTTCTTGAACGCTTCAAAAGCATCCAGCATTTCTTCCAGCCGATCAGCCGGGAAGCCGATTGTTTTCTTTGCCTTGTTGATTTTATTGCGCCAGTTCTGGCACTCGTTCTTGTAGAGCAGATCGTAGTTGTTTTCTCTTGCCCTCTCGTCAAATTCCCGCTTATTTTGAAGCGCCTGTTTCTTCCGGCACTTATCGCTGCACAGCTCATACCGCTGGCTTGTTGCGAGGAAAATACGTCCGCAGACTTTGCATTTTCGGAAGCACAGCCCCCAGTCATTCAGGCGGTTCAAATAGTAGGTTATCAGCGGATAAAACGTGGCATAGGCGGCAACACATTCTGTTGTGCGCCGGTTGTCTGGATACCAGAGGTCAAGCCGTGTTTCCGCTGCCGGTACGGAGCCGAAAATGCGGCTGGATATATGGAACGGTTCTGGCCTGCCGGTATTGCTGTCAAATTGCAGAGGACTTCTCTGCTGAAACATCATGGTAAAATGGCTCATTTTATCCATGAAACGGTCACAGGCTTGATCTCGTTTCGCCGGTTCCCTTGCCAGCAGGTAGCCGTTCCAGATACGGAACGCCGCATACATCCGCAGCGGATCGCCGCTGTCAAATTTCTTTTGGAGGAAGTCACCGGCGGCCTGCTCCAACGCTGGCTGCTTCCAGCGGTTTGAGTGCAGAGCTTCCCGCAGCGGAGCAAGCCCCAAACGGTTCCATTCCCCGTCCGGGTCATGCTCAAAGTCCGCAAGGAAAGTACCGAGCGGACGGGTTGTGTCGCACAGCACATCCGCATCCCTATCCCCCTGTAAACGGAAGCGCACCTGCAATTCTTCCCCAATCAAAATCCGCTCTTTCATCTTCTTTCTGTCCAACGTCAGGACAAACAAAATCCGGTCATAACACGGCTCATGCCGCACAAATCCTGTTTCCATCCTATCCCCCTGCCTTTGCTTATGGTAATTTTATAATTTAGTAATATTCGTTACACTCATGGTATCGCAGAAGTCTTGTTTTGTCAAGGAGAAGTTGCTATGATGATTGCACATGGTAATTTAGTACCACGCAGTACCTTGACAAGTGAATGACCGTCCAAAAGGGATATGACCGGCAGGAGAAGTGACGCATGAAGCGCACCAATGCAGGGATACGCCGCAGAAATGGGGCAGCCGCAGGGATGCGGCTTTTAGGACAACGGCTTTTGGGGAGAACGGCAACAGGAAGCATTGAAACTGATTTTAAGTATGGAGGAACAAAATGAGCGATAACAAGAGAGTGAATAACTATGACGAGCTGCCGCTGGTTTTGGACGTGGCGGACATTCGGCGCATTATGGGAATTTCCAGAGTGAGCGCCTACGAGCTGGTACACACGCCTGGCTTTCCGGCATTTCGGAGCGGTAGACTGATTAAGGTCAGCAAAAAGGCGTTCTTTGACTGGATGGCAAAGGGGACTGAACTCGTACCGGGAAGCGACAAATGAGGGAAAGGTATCTTCCCCTGTCTGGAATACTGCCGCCCTTTTCTAAGGGCATACAGAGGGGAAAATCCCTAAAAATGATACCGAAACGCTACACAAAAACGCCTGTCTGCGTATGCCGGATAGAAACGGGGAAAGGAGCCTGTTATGTCGAGAATGAGTAAGAAGCGCCGGTTGGAGCTGTCTTTCTTCTTAAATGAGCGAAACCGTGTCACTTATAACGAATTGTGCCGGAAATGCTGCCATGACTGCAAGCAGAGCTTCCGGGCAGTTGTGATCGAATGTCCGAAGTATCTTTCCAAGCGTTCCCGTAAAGGGGCGAGGAAAAAGGAAACGGAGCCGGAAACGGCAGAAATCCCTTGAGGAACGAAAGGGCGCATTATCCCAGATATTCAATTATCCGAGGAAATTCTTAAAAAACACCATCCGTAAAGGCTTTCAAGAAGATTTCCTCGGATAATGTAAGCGCTATTTCAGGAAGTCGGGCAAC
>NZ_JALIFO010000002.1 GCF_022867805.1 Cuneatibacter sp. NSJ-177 | reverse complement strand
GGAGTGCAGCTGACGGCAAATGCGAAGAAGCAGGCGGAGCAGCTGACGAAGCTTGGTTTCGACAAGTGCCCGATCTGCGTGGCGAAGACGCAGTACAGCTTTTCGGATGACGCGTCGTTAAAGGGAGCGCCGAAGGGATTCACGGTGACGGTGAGAAACCTGAAGATTTCGGCGGGAGCCGGATTCATCGTAGCGCTGACGGGCGATATCATGACCATGCCTGGTCTGCCGAAGGCGCCGGCGGCGGAGAAGATCGACGTGGATGAGAACGGAAAGATCAGCGGTCTGTTCTAAGTTGCAGACTTGAAAGGATTCCTTATTTATTAAAAAAATAAAAGGAGGCAGGTCCAAACCATTTGGATCTGCCTCCTTCTTGCCGGACAGACGGTTATTCTGTCTGTTTTTTCCCGTCAAATTTGCTGAACAGGAAGAAGCAGAAGAACATCAGCGCCACGGAACAGAGCAGCGGGATCCACGGGCTCTTCATGATGCCTGCCAGCAGATATCCGACAAAACAGATCGCCGCCACAAATGTGCTGTACGGAAGCTGTGTGGACACATGTTTCAGGTGATCACACTTGGCGCCGGTGGAGGATAGGATCGTCGTGTCGGAAATCGGGGAACAGTGGTCGCCGTAAACCGAACCAGCCAGGGTGGCGCCCATGGCCGAGAGCATATAAGGGGCGCCAGCTTCGCCGGAACAGATGGAAATCACAATCGGCAGCAGAATGCCAAAAGTTCCCCAGGCAGTTCCCATCGAGAAAGACAGAAACGCTGCGATCAGGAAGACAAAGGCAGGCAGGATGCTGAGCGGCACGCCGGAACTTTCCACCACACCACTGACAAAGGGGCCGGTGCCCAGCATATAACGGCAGGTGCTGCTGAGGGACCAGGCAAAGGTCAGAATCATGATGGCCGGGACCATAGACTTTACACCGCTGACACAGCCGTTCATAAAGTCGTGGAAGGTGAGAAGCTTGCGGGGGAGATACATCACGGCCGCAACCACCAGGGCGGCAAAAGCGCCGAGGGACAGGCCGAAGGTAGGCTGGTCGCCGATGGCCTCGATGAAACCAACTTCCCCGGTGAAATACCCGCCGACATAAGCCATTCCCAGGATGGAACAGATCACCAAGACGATGATGGGGATGACCAGATCCAGGACTTTCCCGTTCGGGGAGACGTGGATTCCCTGAATCTCATCGGAAACTCCAGTTTCTTGATATTCGCTGTCCAGAGCGTCCGCCTGTGCCTTTTTCATCGGTCCAAAATCAAATTTGGTCAGACACAGGAAAAAGACCATAATAATCGTAAGCAGGGCATAAAAGTTATAGGGGATTGCCTGTACAAAAGCGGAGAATCCGTCTTCCTCCGAACCCAGCTGCCCTGCTACGGCGACGGCCCAGCTGGAAATCGGGGAAATGATACAGATCGGCGCGGCAGTGGCGTCGATCAGATAGGCCAGCTTTTCTCTGGCTATTTTGAATTTGTCCGTAACCGGCTGCATTACGGTACCGACGGTGAGACAGTTAAAATAGTCGTCGATAAAGATCAGGCAGCCCAGAGCGGCCGTACAGGTCTTGGCTCCGGCGGGGGACTTGATCTTTTTGCTGGCCCAGTTCCCGTAGGCCCGCGATCCCCCGGCCATGGTGACCACAGCGACCAAAGCGCCCAGCAGGGACAGGAACAAGATCATAAAACCGTTCCCCCCAATCTGTTCCGCCATCATCTTCGGGACCATAAAAAGTCCTTCCATTACGCCGGTTCCAGCCGAACAGCTGTAGATGACGAGGCCGGAGGCAACGCCGATCAGAAGCGAAGAATACACTTCTTTGGTCAGCAGAGCCAAAATGATGGCTAGGAGCGGCGGCAGGATGGAAAGCCAGCCGACCTGTAGCATTTCATAACCTTCCATAGTTTTTCTCCTTTTCTCATAGAAATTGAGTGTAGTATAACATGTTCCGACAAAACCCGCAACGGTTCTTATCGGTAATTTTCAAAAAACTCTTGACAAACAAAGAATTCTTGGCTATACTTGTTGCATGGTTAATCACTCAAGTAATTAACCAAAAGACAAGTGGAAAGGAAGAGCCGAATGATACATTTGGACGATGAAAAACCGATCTTCCTCCAGATAGCGGAAGGGTTGGAGGACGGTATTCTATCCGGGGTGTTTCCCGAAGGCAGCCAAATTCCGTCGATCACGGAATTTTCCGTCCGGTACAAGATCAATCCGGCGACGGCTCTGAAGGGGATCAACTTATTGGTGGACGCGGGCGTGGTTTATAAGCAAAGGGGGATCGGCATGTTTGTCAGTGAAGGCGCTGCGGCGCAGCTTCGGGGAAAGCGAAAGGAACAATTTTACGATAAATACATTGGAGCTCTGGTGGAGGAGGCGAAGCGCCTTCAGCTGACCAAAGACGATATCAAGCAGATGATTGAGAGGGGATTTGATCATGAGCAGAATTGAAGCAAGGGGAATCGGGAAGAGCTATGGATCGATCAGGGCGCTGGACGACGTCGGTTTTACCTTGGAAGAAAATAAAATTTATGGGCTTTTAGGGCGAAATGGGGCCGGGAAGAGCACCCTCCTAAAGATATTAGCCGGTTGGATTTTCCCCGACCAGGGCGCGGCCAAGGTGGATGGAAATCCGGTCTTGAAGTCTGAGGATGCGATGGGAAAGATTTATCTGATGAGTGAACTGGATCTTTATCCGGATGGGATGAAGGTTAGGGAAGCATTCCGCTACGGTGAAAAACTGTACCCGCACTTTGACAGAAAGTACGCTGACAGCCTGGCGGAGAAGTTCCGCCTTTCGATGAAGACCAAAGTGAATAAGCTGTCCACCGGATACCGTTCGATCTTTAAAATTATCATGGCTCTTTCTTCCAACAATCCGATTATCTTTTTTGACGAACCGGTACTCGGACTGGATGCCAATCACCGGGAACTGTTTTACCGGATCTTTCTGGAAAAGTACATGGAACGTCCGTTTACGGCCGTGATCTCCACCCATCTGATTGAGGAAGTGGCCAATGTGATTGAGGATGTGCTGCTGATACGAAAAGGAAAGCTGATCTACCAGGGATCACGGGAGGAACTGCTGGAGCAGGGTTATGCGGTTTCCGGAAAAGCGGCGGATGTGGACCGCTATAAGCAGGGACGGCCGGTGATTGCCGAAGAAAGTTTCGGCGGGCTGAAAGCAGCATATTTCTGGGGAGAAAAGAGTCCGAATACACTTCCGGAGGGGCTGGAGCTGTCCAAGATGGATTTGCAAAAGCTTTTTGTCCGGCTGACCGGTGAGGAGGGAGAAGTATGAAACAAAAAGGAGCAATTTATTATCAGCTCAACGCAATGAAACGAGAGGTCGGATCCTTTTATCTGGTTATTATCCTGCTGTTGGTGTTTATGACGGTTTTTAGCCGGGTACTCCATGCTGGAGGATTTGGCGGCATGGAATCGGCAACACTGATCTGCGTCTTTGTGATTGGCTGCTGTTCGTTTAAGGAAGACTTTTACTTTTTGATCCAGGGTGGCGTGGGCCGGAAGACAATCCTGAAATCCCAGTGTATTTCCTATGCCATTCTCTGTGCCGGGATGGCCATGATGGATACGTTGTTAGCCTCTTTTGCGACGCTGATCAACCGGGCTTTGGATCTTACCGCCTACCGGCCTGTGCTGGTGCAGCTCTATCAGTGGGAAGATGGAATTTTCGCTCATATCCCAATGAATTTTGTGATCCTGCTTGCTGCATACCTGATGCTTTACAGTTTTGGATATCTTCTGGCAGCGCTCTCCTACCGGGGAGGAAAAGCGGTGACCATCGGACTTTCCGTTGGCCTGCCGGTCGGCTTGTTTGTCCTGCTTCCTGCGCTGTTGGAGTTTAACGTTGGGTTGGCGGAAAAGCTGGCGGTATTTTTTGTGCGGATCGGCAGTTCCTTTGGGCTCACCATCGGAATCCTTTTGGCCGGGGCGGTCTTGTTCTTTGGGATTGGCGGGCTCTTGCAGCTGGGCGCGCAGGTGAAGGAGTAAGGCTTCTCTTGTTTTTCCGGGCAAACTTCGTATTTGGAAGAACAATTAAAAAAGTTGTCTGCGGATGATCTTGGACCGCAGGCAACTTTTTCCTTTCACTCGTTCGGCGGGGTTCCTAAACTACAGATTCTCTTTGATCACCTTTACACAATTCTCCTGAGTCAAGCCAAAGGCGCTCTTTAAATAGGAGAGCGTTCCAACCTGGCCGAACTGGTCGTTTACGCCGATCCGTTTCAGTTTTACACCGCAGCCTCCCTCGGCCATAACCTCGGCGACAGCGCCGCCCAGTCCGCCGATGATACTGTGATTTTCAAAGGTAACGACCAGCTTTTTGCCGGCAGCTTCCCTTAAGATCAACTCGGAATCCAGCGGTTTTACCGTGAACATATCCACGACTTCCACGGAAATTCCCTCGGCAGCCAATTCTTCCGCCGCGTAGATCGCATCGTGCAGGACTTCGCCCATCGCAATGAGGAGAACGTCGGAACCTTCCCGGAGGATATTTCCCTTTCCAATCGTGAAAGTGGAGCCTTCGGCATAGATATTCACGGTGTTTTTCCGGTTGGCGCGGATATAGTGCACTCCTTTTAAGGGAACCAGCTCCCGGATCAGCCAGGCAAGCTGAGCGCCGTCGGCCGGGTCAAAAACCATGGCTTCCGGAATCGTCCGCATGATGGCTACGTCCTCAAAGGAAGTGTGGGTACCGCCGTTGGCGGCCACGCACACGCCGGGATCGGAACCGTAGATGTTGATCGTATTTTTGGCGTAGGCGCCGGAGAGGAAAATCTGGTCCAGGGAACGTCTGGCGGCAAAAGGCGCGAAGGTATGGACAAACGGCACGTATCCACGCATCGACATGCCGGCGGCCGCGCACATCATATTCGCCTCGGAGATTCCCATATTCAGAAAGTTATCCGGATGGGCTTTCTGAACTTTTCCAAACTTGGATGCACCGGCCAAGTCGGCATCCATGACAAACACTTTTTCATTTTCATCGATCAGGGCGTTTAAGGTGTCGGCAAATACGGCCCGAAGCTCCTGATCCTTTCCATCCATCGCTAATTTCCACATGCTTACAGCCCTCCGTTTTCTTTCAGCCAGGCCTCGATGCGGGCGATATCTTCATCGGTCGCAGCGTCGGCTTCGGCGTTGAATTTCGGTGCGTGGTTGTCCACCAGAGCTTCCCAGTAGGGGGATCCCTGGCCTTTGATCGTATTCATGACGACGCAGACCGCCTGATCTTTTACACCCTTTACTTCCTCGATTGCTTTATCGATCGCTTCCTCATCGGAACCGTCGCAGCGTACGGTGTAAAAGCCAAAAGCGCGCATCTTTTCCGCAATATCAAACTGGCGGATAATATTTTCCGTCCAGCCGTCGAGCTGGCGCTTGTTTTCGTCGATGAAAACAATGACCTCATTCAGTTTGTGAGAGGCGATAAACTGGAAAGCTTCCCAGCACTGACCTTCGTTCAGCTCACCGTCGCCGGCAATCAAATAGACTTTCTGGCCGGAGTGCTCCAGACGCAGCGTATAACCCAGACCAGCCGCCAGGGAAGTGCCCTGGCCGAGGGAACCGGTGGTGGCGTCCACTCCGGGCGTCTTGGTTTTATCGGGATGGGACGGAAGTTTGGTGCCGCCTTCGTTCAGGGTAAACAGCATATCTTTGTCAAAATAGCCCTGTTCGGCCAGCGTCGCGTAAAGGGCGGGGCCGGCGTGTCCCTTGGACAATACCAGATAATCCCGGTCTTCCCAGTTCGGATTTTTCGCGTCGTGGCGCAGGTGACGGTTGTACAGGACGGAAAGAAGCTCAATGATGGACATGGCGCCGCCCAGATGGCCGTACCTTCTCCATTTCAGCATCTTCAGGACATCCAGACGCACCTTTGCGGAATGGATCTTACATGCCTGCAGTTCCTTTTTCTCCATGATTTGACCTCCAGATTCTTCTATTCGTGAAAAGCCTTCGCAAGCTTCTCTGTGAGTTCCGGCATCGACATTATATTGGAAAGCACGATGACCTTTGGGAGCTTTCCGGCAAACTTTTCCAGATCTCCGCCTACGATGAACAAATCAGCGTTCTCGGCGGATGCGTTGTCCAGGGATGAATGGCGCACGGTAATTCCTGTTTTTCCCATCGCCTTCAAAGCTTGTTCAACATTCATCCGCATCAGCAGGGACGACCCCACGCCGGAGGCGCAGCAGCAAAGAATTCTTTGTATTGCCATTTTTTCCTCTCCTTTATTCCCGCAAAGCAAGAGCCAAGCCAATCCCACGAGGCTTTGGCGGTTGCCGCGAATCACTCCGATAATACTATAGCATGGATTTTGAAGATGTAAACACTTTTTTTGCCGTTTTTTGACCGGATTCTCACGGAATCGGCAAATCGGACAGGCAGACGGCGCAAAGTTCCTCCGCGCTGGCAGCGGAAAGCAACTTTTTCACGCGTTCTTCATCCGAGAGCAGGCGAGAAAGGTAAGCCATAACGGACAGATGATTTTCACTGTCCAACGCAGTCATAGCGAAAACTAACCGGACCGGCCGGTTCTCCGGAAACTCAACCGGCGCGGAAAATCCCGTTACAGCCAGCCCTTCCGATCGGGCACCCTGCTCCGGACGGCCGTGAATCAAAGCGATTTCCGGGAGCAGAATATAGTAGGGGCCGAATTCCAATGTGTTTTGAATAATCGCATCCGCGTATTCCGGGTCTGCCGCGCCTCTTTCGAGGAGCGGGAGAAGACTTAGGCGGATGGCGTCCTGCCAGCTTACTGCCGGCGGAAGGTAATGAATATCGGCGGCGGTGAGAGCGGGTATGTTCATGACTTTCCTTCCTTCTTGGGTTTGTTTTCCAGGAGGGGAACCAGGTACTGCTCACAGTATTTGTTAAAACGCTCCTGATACCCGGCCAGCTCTCCGCGGTGGACGGCTTTCAGATAACTGTGGCGGTCAAAGTCTTCATCCACTTTTTGCTTTTGAACGATATAGACTGCGATATTGGAACAATGGTCGGAGATTCGCTCGACGTTGTTCAGCAGTTCGATAAACGAAATCCCAGTATCAACGGCGCAGGTCCCTTTTTGCAGCCGCTCAATATGGTGGTTTCTCAGCTCGGCGATAATCGCGTCAATGGCTTCTTCCAGCGGTTCCACAGAGGAAATATGGTCTTTCTCCTCGGTTTGGAATGCAGCCAGGGTTTCATTGACAATATTGTGCACGGCCTCAAAAAGGATTCGGGCCTCGCGCATCCCCTGTTCGGTAAATGCGATATTGGTTTCCGACATGTATTCGGCGGTTTCCGAGATATTGACGCAGTAGTCGCCGATCCGCTCGTAATCGCTGACACATTGGAGGATTTCCGTGGCCTCGTGGGACTCCTGCTCCGACAGGCTGTGTCTGGTGACTTTTACCAGATATTCTCCCAAGGATGCCTCACACTTATCCAGAAACCGTTCATTTTCTTCCAACTGGGCCAGTTGGCGAAGGTCATATTTGTCCAGGAGAAGGCTCTCCGCTATCGTCAGGTTTTCCTGAATGGAGTCCCCCATGCTGTAGAGCACTTTCTTACATTGCTCCAGGGCGACGCCGGGGTTTTTCAAGAACAGCTCGTCCAGGTAATCCAGGGCATGGCTGGTATGAAGGGATTCATCTTCTTTGATCAGGTGTTCGGAAAGTCTGGCCAGCGCATTGACGAAAGGCATCAGGACCAAAGCAGTGATTAAGTTAAATCCCGTGTGAATGGTGGCAATGTCGCCGCGGTTCACGATTTCACTGAAAAAGGTAAAGTGGAAGACGGCGTTTAACCCATACATGCCGCAGGCAAAGAGGATGACGCCAAAAATATTGAAGAGAAGATGAACCAGCACGGCGCGCTTGGAATTCCGGCTGGTGCCGAAGCTTGCCAGGATCACGGCGAGACATTTGCCGATATTCTGGCCGAGAATCAGGGGAAACGCCATGGCAAAGGAGACGGTCCCTGTGGACGAGAGCGCCTGCAGGATACCGACGGAAGCCGAGGAGCTCTGAATCACAGCAGTAACCAGTGCGCCGACTAAAATACCGAGAAGCGGATTTTCAAACGCCAGGAAAAGTTTTTGAAAATTGGGATCGTTCCGCAAAGGCGACAGGGTGTTCTCCATGGTGGTCATACCCCAGAATAAAATGCCGAAGCCAAGTAAAAGATTGGCGATATTTTTCGTCTTTTTTCGTTTGGCCATCAGCATAATGCCGGCTCCGACGGCAATGATAATCGGTGCGAAAGCGGAGGGCTTTAATAAGGAAAGAAAAAGACCGCCGGATTCCAAATCTCCCAGACGAAGAATCTGGGCGGTGGCGGTAGAACCGATGTTGGCTCCGAAGATAACCGGGAGCGCCTGGGTTAGTTTCATCATGCCGGCGTTGACGAATCCGACCACGGTGATCGTGGTGGCGGCAGAACTCTGGATGATTGCGGTGACGCCTGTGCCAAGGGCCAGGCCCTTCCATTTGTTGCTGGTCAGTGTTTCCAGAGTTTTTTCCAGTTTGGCGCCTGCCAAACGCTCAATCGCCTTGGCCAGCAGGTTCATTCCGTACAGGAACAGGCCGATGCCGGCAAAGAGCGGCAAAAAAGATAGGATGTCCATAGCTTCCCCTCATCTACGGTAAAAAATAATGTCGGAACCATCAGGCAGGGGCCTGCGCTTCCGAAGACATGAAAAAACCTCGCGGCATTAGTCGCCGCGCTGGCTTTTCGTTCCGTTTTCCTCTAGTATACATGAAAACGCAAACGAAATAAAGAAGAATTTGCGCGGAAAAAAATAAAGACCGAGAAAGTTCCCTTTTTGGGGGAGACATGGTATAATGTCGTAAGACATGATACCGGCCCGAAGCGAAGCGTAGTGGCCATCCCAAGCGGAGCGATACAATGTCGAAGACATGGTATAATGTCGTAAGACATGATACTGGCCTAATACCTCGTTTTTCCGTATTAGAATAAACAAATCTAAGGAACGCTTATGAACTATGTAATCTTTGATCTGGAATGGAACCAGTGCCCGCAAGGGAAGGAAAAAGAAAATCCGAAACTTCCCTTTGAGATTGTGGAGATCGGCGCGATCAAGCTGGACGAAGAAAAAAAAGAAATTGGACGGTTTCAGGAAGTGATCCGGCCGCTGGTCTACCGCCGCCTCCATTTTCGCACCAAGGAAGTGATCCATATGGAGCAGGAGGAGCTGGATAAAGCCAGGACCTTTTCCCCCGTGATCCGTGATTTCTTAGAATGGTGCGGGGAGGACTTCAAGTTTGTGACCTGGGGAAGCCTGGATTTAAATGAATTACAACGGAATATGGATTATTACCGGATCAAAAATACGCTGCCCAATCCTCTGTTTTTTTATGATCTGCAGAAAATGTTCAGTCTTCTCTACGATGACGGAAAAAGCAGGCTGGCCTTGGAGCAGGCGGTGGAATATTTGGGAATTGAGAAAACGATCCCATTTCATCGGGCCTTTGACGACACGTACTATACGGCTGAGGTGATGAAACGGATGGATCTTGAAGAGGTGAGCCGCTATGAATCTGTGGACTATCACCGGATTCCCACCTGCCGCCAGGAAGAGATTTACCGGGATTTTGGCACCTATACGAAGTTTGTCTCAAAAAGCTTTTCGACGAAAGAAGAAGCCATGATGGACCGGGTGGTGAACTCGATGAGATGTAGCCGATGCGGATTGCCGGTGTGGAAACGGATCCGCTGGTTTTCCGCCGGGACCAATGTGTACCTTTCTTTGGTGCAGTGTCCGAGGCATGGTTATATCAAAGGAAAAATCAGAATAAAAAAGACCCCGGACGGACGGGTGTTTGCGGTGAAAACGATTAAGCCGGCCGATGAGGAAGCAGTTCAGAAATTAAGGGAAAAGAAGGAACAGATTCGGTCGAGACGCAGGGATCGGAGAAAAAAAGGAAGATCATGACAGATGGGGACCTGTTACGAATGGTTTCTGCCTGCTTGTGTTCCTTCCTAGTTTCGATTCTGTTTCGATTTTCTTTTTAAAATTTCGGAATCCTTAAGAGGCAGGACACATAACCGTCATGTTTCTTGGTTATACTGTATGTAACAACAAAAAAGTTGTTTATATAGTTTTCCAATAAGGTTCTTGCCTCATCCACAAGACCTTATAACCCTCTCCTTTCTCACAAAAAGAACCTGCCTTGCGGCGGGTTCTTTTTGTCTCAGTATCTGCCGCGGGAGCGGGGTCTTTTTCTGCGGGAGCGGGGAGCGGAATAAAAGTGTTTTTTCTTTCTCTTTAAGAGTGTGACCAAAAGAAGGATAACCAAGAGGGCGCCGGCTGCGATCAAGAGAATTCCGGCAACCGTCCAGACACTGATATTGCTGCGTTCCTTACTGTCAAACGATGCTCCGTTGTAGGGGAAAGTGGAGTCTTCCTCTGTTTTTACCGTCAGATTGGCCGTGCCGACCGGGACGCCGCGATAGGAATAAGTGACCGTTGCCAGAGAGCTTCCGTCCCCTCCTCCGTTCCAGGAAAACTGAGTTTCCAGAGAGGTTGCCGGGATAGAGTCCGGCAGGACAATCCATTCGTCCGCCGATACGGACAGGGACAGCATGCTGTTGTCCAGATAGGAGTTGTCGGAGGCGGCGATTCCGGAGTGGGTTCCATCGTCGATCTGTGAGACACGGTACATCTGAAAATGGTTAAATCCATAGTCAAATAGGGCGGTGGTTGAAGTGTACCGGGATTCTGAGGTCGGTCCGTCTAAAATCACACAGATCAGCTCCATATCATCCTTTACCGCATAGGTAACCAGGGTATAACCGGCTAAAGACGTGTACCCGGTCTTTCCCGCGACAGCGTAGTCATAGTGACCGGACCCAGGCAGGAGAAGTTTATGCTTCATGGTGATCGGAAGCGTGTCTTTGTGCTTATTGGTGGCAGGAATGGTGTAGCTGGTGGTGGAGTTAATTTCCAGGAAGGTGGGATTGGAAACGGCGGCCCGCATGATCAGGGCCATATCATGGGCAGTCGTGTAATGTTCCGGGTCATTCAGGCCGGAAGGGTTGGCGAAGTGGGTGTTGGTGCAGCCCAGCTCAGCCGCCTTTTCATTCATCCGATCCGCAAAGGCTTCCAGGGAGCCGGAGATGTGTTCCGCCAAAGCCTGAGCGACTTCATTGGCGGACGCCACCAGAAGACCGTAGAGGCAGTCGCGGACCGACAGTTCTTCCCCTTCCGTGCGGGCAATTCCGCTGCTGTTGTCTTCCAGCTCGTGGGTGGCGCGGTAAGAAAAGGTGACAACATCGTCCAGAGAACAATTTTCAATGGTCAGCAGCGCAGTCATCACTTTGGTAATGCTGGCCGGGTAGTGGGACTCGTTTGCCCCTTTTGCATATAGGATCGTGCCGGTTTTCGCTTCAATCAGAATAGCGTTCGGGGCTTCGATGGACGGCGTGGCGGGCATGCCCTCCAGAACCGTGAGATCGGTCAGCACTTCCTCTTCGGTGCCCGCCAGAACCGGCAGAGGCATACCGAAAAGGCAGAACGCCAAAAAAAGCGCGAGGATCCGGATGATCGGTTGCTTTTTCATGAGTTATCTCCTTATTAATAAAAGAGGTCTTGTGGACTTCGTTTGTATTTATATCACAAAATGGAATGATTTTCAATCATTTGAAAAAAACAGTGGAAATGCTTGGGGTTTTCAGGTAAAATGAAAGGCATAATACCCTGAGGGGACAGAGGAGGAAATCAGAAAACCATGCGGTTAAAAAATGTTCCGGGCGCCCGCGAAGTCATTGCGGACAGCGAGTTTGTCGTTTTATACCCGGAGCAGCAAAAAGGAAATTGGGCTGCGCTTTTTGGAAACGATGATCCGGTTCATATCGAAATCGGAATGGGGAAAGGCAAATTTTTGACAGGAATGGCCATGGCGCATCCGGATGTTAATTATATTGGAATTGAGAAATACTCCAGCGTGCTGCTGCGCGCGGTTCAGAAGCAGGAGGAGCTGAGGCTTCCAAATCTGCGTCTGATCCGGATGGACGCGGAGGATATCACAGAGGTGTTTGCGCCCGGCGAGGTGGATCGGATCTATTTGAATTTTTCGGATCCATGGCCGAAGGACCGTCATGCCAAGCGCAGGCTGACTTCCGGCACGTTTCTGGCCCGTTATCAAAAAATTTTGACACGGACCGGCCGCTTGGAATTTAAGACGGACAACCGGAGCCTGTTTGAATTTTCTCTGGAATCGGTGGCAGAAAGCGGTTGGCGGCTGATCGCAAGTACCAATGACCTGCATCACAGCGAGCTGAAGGAAGGAAATATCATGACAGAGTATGAGGAACGGTTTTCTGCCATGGGAAATCCGATTTATAAGCTGATTGCCGATCAAGGAACGGAATAGGACGGGACCGCGCTCCATATACTAGAAATGAGAATGGCAGATGTGGGGTGCAATATGGGTGTCCGGAGAAGTTGGCAGGCGAAGTTGGCAAGAATGACCAGCCGGAAAGGGAATCTGGATAAGAGGGCGTTTCTGGTAAAAAAACGGCTGGATGAAGTGAAGGATGCTTTGAATAACCAACGAAAATAGGAGGAAACAAAATGACAAAGGTTTTTACGGACGGCAATTTCGAAGAAGAAGTCTTGAAGTCGGACAAGCCGGTGCTTGTGGATTTTTTCGCCGACTGGTGCGGCCCTTGTAAGATGATGGGCCCGGTGTTGGAGAAGCTTTCGGACCGCTATGAGGGAAAGCTTGTGATCGGCAAGCTGAATGTCGATGAGAATACCGCCACCGCTTCGAAATACCAAGTTCGTTCGATCCCTTATATGGTGCTGTTTCAGAATGGTCAGATCGTGGACTCTGTACTGGGCTTGACCCCGGAAGCGAGCCTGGAAGCGGTCCTGAAAAAAGTTTTATAATTTGTCAAAAAAGTACTTGCATTTCTCGTCGGTATACGCTATAATAAGTCTCGTTCCGTTACCGACGGGAAATGATACGGGCCATTAGCTCAGTTGGTAGAGCACCTGACTCTTAATCAGGGTGTCTGGGGTTCGAGCCCCCAATGGCCCACTCATAACGCCATCTTCGTTTAGCGAAAAGCTTTGCGGGGGTGGCGTTTCCTCGTGTTTGGGATTGTCGAAATGTGTCACGAGTAGTTGTAGCTGGTATTTTTTAACCAGCCGCAATTACTTGATCGTAAGCCAAAGAGTATCCACCTTAGTATTTATAAGCCGACTGAAAGAAAATGGGATCAAGCCGGTAAATATCATAGTGCATCAGCTGATCGGTTGCCGCGATATGTAAAAAATTATTGTCTGCGATCTGCCACCGGCTGGGACTTGACAAAAACGCCAAGGTTGACATATAATAGACTTAACAAGAGAGCCAATAAGCCAGCGCATAACTGGCCGCCCGGTTTTCGAGTTTCCAAAAAATAGCGCCTCTACTTGCTCAGGGTGAGGGCGCTATTTTTTGTTGCGAAAAAATGCTGCAACAGCGAATAACATGATCACGAAAGTGAACAAATCACCATATGTAACCATCGGCCAGGCCCCCTTTCTCTTGCGAGTGACGGCCTGCCATGCGCCCTTATTGGCTCCCAGAATAAATTTACTACAAGGAATAGGAGCTGTCAACCCGAAATGAGACAAGACTCATTCGGCTCTTAATCAGGATATCTGGGGTTCGGGCCCCCAATGGCCCACTCATAACGCCATCTTCGTTTAGCGAAAAGCTTTGCGGGGGCGGCGTTTCTTTAATCCAGCGCGGTTAATCGCAGAGATAGCGGACCAGATAATAGATCAGCTCTCCAGGAGTCGGCTTTTCCGGCAGATGCCGGCCTGCGACCTTTTCCAATTCACGGCGGCTTCCATGCTCCCAGCAATCTTCTACGGCGCGGGCGATCGCTCTGGCGACATTATGAGCGGTGGCGCCGGTTTCCTCTGAGATTTTAGGATAAAGAAAGATGGTCAGGCTGCGTGTGGGGTAACCGTATTGGAGTACGAGATGGACTGCCTTCGAGAGATATTGATAGCCAATATGCGTGGGATGTCCGGCAATCCGGTCAATACAGGAATCAATGGATTGTGGCATAACAACTGTCTCCTTCACTGATATCTGCTAGATAGTTTTTACGAAAGTTGGTAAAAGGCAAAGAAAGAAAAACTTTGGTATATTTTTGATCCTGTAATCCATACTAAAGAAGAGGTGATTGGATGGATAAAGATAAACTGGAACAACAGGCACAGAAGAAATCAAATGAGGAATTTAACAGTATTACCGAGAAAGTAAAGCCAGAAAACCAAAATCAGACCCATAATTCCCGCAGGGAAGGCATGGGGCCGAATACAAAAAGAAAGCCAAACAGCTAAGTATACGGAAAAAATGATATCTTTTGCCCAAAAGAAATGGCAGGGCAGAAGAGGAAAAACAGATAGAAAAATACGCCGCCTCTGCCGGGCCAAGGGTCCGTCAGGGGCGGCGTTTCTAATTTTTGAAATGCTCAAAGGAAACACAGAACTTGAGACGGACCTTGCAACAGCATCGGACGGGATGAATCAGTAACACTTCTTACATGGCTGCCTTCCCTGTGCCTCCGCCTCGTCGATGGGGATCTGTTTTGGATTTTTCATATTGCTGCAGCTGGAATTTCGGTGGTATTTTTTTCCGCTTTTACTAATCCAGACTTTTTCAACTCCAGAGTCCTCTTTCGTCGATTCTTTTCCTTGTACAACGGAGGCCGGAACCGTAGTTTCCGCAGCGGGCTCAGTCTGAGGCGAATCTTCGGACGGATTTTCCGGATCTTTGATTTCAATGGAATCAAGCACGGCCTGAAAATCTTCTGAATAGTCGACGGCGGCGGGCTGAACCGTGCCGAACATAATGTTGCAGATTCCTTCATCCATGGCGATTACCGCGCCGTCCATGAGAAACAACTGTCCCTGAAGCTGGCCGGAGAAAGAAAAACGAAAGATATTCTGTGAATCAATATAGGAGCGGATTAATTGATAATCCGTGTAAGATTGAGCGACGCCGTCCAAGAACGCCTGCTGAACCGTCTCGTTTGTAAAATCTGCTTTGTCGTTGTCTAAATATTGGACCATCATCATTGCTCCGGACGGATAATAAAAGATTAAATCATCGCCGGAACGGGTTTCCGTCCATTTCTCCGGCACTTCAAAGCAGACTTGTCTTACCGCTTTTTTTAGGTTTGAACTGCTGTCAAAATCATGAGATAAAACCGCAGCCGCAGTCGTGGATTCTGCAGCGGTTGTCTCCGGTACGGCAGTAGAAGCAAAGGCAGCAGAGGCCTCAGCGGTGGGCGCAGCGGTGGTTTCTTCCACTGCAGTGACCGTAAGGGCAGAGGTTTCCTCCACACTTATGGTTGTGCTGCTTTCACCCGGAGAGCAGGCGGTTAAGCCCAAGCATACAGCCAATAACAGAATGATTTGTTTTCCCTTCAATTCCCCATCCTCCTAAATCGTATGATATAAAAATTCTACTAAATTCCCAACAAATCGTCAATGATTAACTATATAAAATGGAATTATATTGATAAGAAAGAAATCACGGTTGGATTTTTTGAAATTCTCATACGGGGATGTGGGCTCTCTGCCTTTTTGCCTTTCCCCTCCGCCGGACTTCTTTTGGTTGACTTCACGGGACGATACTGCTATGATAACAGCACTGTTCCATCAGCGTTTTCCCAATAGGGCCGGGGATTGAAAAAGAATACGGCTGAAAACGCCGGATTGGAAAAGAAAGGATTTGTGATGGCGATACAGGTGGAAGAAATCCGTGTGGAGATTCAGCGAAAACGGATTCAGAATTTATACCTTAGGGTAAAGCCGCCCGATGGGGCGGTTTTTGTCTCTGCGCCTCGCTTGGCGCCGGATTCCGAGATTGAGAGTTTTGTCCGTTCCCGACTGGACTGGATCCGCGAGAGAAGAGAAGAGATGAGCGGCAGGCCGGACCCTATGGGCTGGGTATTTGACGGCCGGATCTGGGTCTGGGGAAAACCGTATCTGCTCCAAGTGGAGGAACGGATCAGGAAGCCTTCTGTGCGGATGGCGGAGGAACGCGTGATCTTGTCGCTCCGGCCAGGGAGCACGGAGGAAAAAAAGCTGGCCTGTCTCCGGGAATGGTACCGGCAGATACTAAAGGACAAGGCGAATTTATTGTTTCCGATCTGGGAAAGGAAAATGGGACTCCGGGCGGAGGGATGGCGGATCAGAGAGATGAAAACGCGTTGGGGGACCTGCAATGTCAGGACGGGAAATATCTGGCTGAACCTGCATCTGGCTGAAAAGCCGGAGAAGTGTTTGGAATACGTAATTGTCCATGAACTTTCGCATCTTCAGGTTCCAAACCACGGAAAAGAGTTTTGGGAGCTGGTGGAGCGTTATCTTCCGGATTGGAAGGAAAGACGGGAACTTTTGAATCATACGGAACAGGGGTGACGGCGCGGCCGGTTTACAGCGAGAAACAGGAGATGCGCGGCAGCGTGAAACTGCCGGATCGCATCTCCTGTTTCTATAATCGAAGATAAACGTGATTTTTAATTTGCTTCCACCGGATTTTTCTCCAGAGACAGCGCCGGTCTTTCCAGAATTTCCATAAATTCCTCGCCGGTAATGGTTTCTTTCTCATAAAGCACCTTGGCAAGCCCATGGAGCTTTTGAATATTATCCGTCAGGATTTTGGAGGCCCGTTCCTGCTGGGTGCGGACGACCTCGATTACCTTTTGGTCGATGGCTGCCGCCGTGGTCTCCGAACAGGCAAGAGACGCGTCGCCGCCGAGGTATTGGTTGTTGACGGTTTCCAGCGCTACCATGCCGAATTCGTCTGACATGCCGTAACGGGTGATCATGGCTCTTGCCAGGCGGGTTGCCTGCTCAATATCATTGGAAGCTCCGGTGGTAATGGAGTGAAAAATCAGCTCTTCCGCCACACGGCCGCCGGTTAAAGTGGCGATCTTGTTTTCCATCTCTTCTTTGGTCATCAGGAAATGGTCGCCTTCTTCTACCTGCATCGTATAGCCCAGGGCTCCTGAGGTGCGGGGGATGATGGTGATTTTGTGCACCGGGGCGGACTCAGTCTGTTTAGCCGCCACCAGGGCGTGGCCGATTTCATGATAGGCCACGATCAGTTTTTCTTTGTTAGACAGAACGCGGTTTTTCTTTTGATATCCGGCAATGACGACCTCGACGCTTTCTTCCAGGTCGGCCTGCGTCACGAATTTCCGATTTTCCCGGACCGCGCGCAGGGCGGCTTCATTGACAATGTTGGCGAGCTCTGCGCCGGATGCGCCGGCGGCGGCTCTGGCGATGGCTCCAAAATCGACGCCGTCCCCGATGTGGATTTTCTTGGCATGCACTTTCAGGATCTCTTCTCTGCCTTTCAGATCCGGGAGCTCCACCGGTACGCGGCGGTCAAAGCGGCCGGGACGCAGCAAGGCGGGATCCAGACTGTCCGGCCGGTTGGTGGCAGCCAGGATCATAACACCCTTCCGGCCGTCGAAACCGTCCATCTCGGTCAAAAGCTGGTTTAACGTCTGTTCCCTCTCGTCGTTTCCTCCCAGGTTGCCGTTTCCCCGTTTTTTGCCGATCGTGTCGATCTCGTCGATAAAAACGATACAGGGAGCCTTTTCATTGGCCTGTTGGAACAGGTCGCGGACCTTGGCTGCGCCCATGCCTACAAACATCTCGACAAATTCCGATCCGGAGATCGAGAAGAACGGAACGTTGGCTTCCCCGGCCACTGCTTTGGCGAGAAGGGTTTTACCGGTTCCGGGAGGGCCGACTAAAAGCGCTCCTTTCGGCATGGTGGCGCCGATTTCCGTATACTTGGCTGGGTTATGGAGAAAATCTACGATCTCGGTGAGAATCTCCTTGGCCTCATCCTCCCCGGCGACATCTGCGAATTTGATGCCGGTGGTGGACTGAACATAGACTTTGGCATTGCTCTTTCCAAAGGTCATGGCATTCCCCATGCCTCCGCCCATCTTTTTTGCCATGGATTTCCAGAGCAGCTGTCCCAGAAAGATCATGATCAGGAACGGAAGGATCCAGGTCAAAAGGATACTGAGAAGCGGCGACATCTGCTCGACGATTTCCTGGCCGAACTTGGCGCCCGCCTGATAAAGCCGTTCGGTGAGCTGGGGATCATCCATCTTACCGGTTTTGTAGTAATTGGGCTGGTCCTCATTGTCGGAGAACACGATTTCCGTATCGGTGACTTCCACCTCTTTAATTTTCTTCTCATCAATCATCCGCAAAAAGGTGCCGTAGTCCACTTCGGTCACTTTAGCGGATGTCAGAGTGGGGAATACGAAAATATTTAAGAGCATTAAGATCAGTGTAGCGATCAGAAAATAATAAAGTAAAGGCTTTTTTGTGTTTTTCACTTCCTGCATGGCAGTTCCTCCTCTTACAGGGAAACAATACATCTTTCTGAAATCATTGTCAAGCGTTTAATATAAATATAATATTTACTTTAGAGTATTTATTGACTTTTCTCGCAAATGCTTTATAATGTGTGTTACGCGGTCTTGTCCGCAGGACGCTTCCGGAAAATGGCCGGGAGCAGAAACGACCAATGGTTCGAAAGAAGGAGGCAGGTGCATGAATCCACGGAAAGACGAAGAACTGGCTTCTTTATTTTTTGACGTATTCTCAGATTTCATGCTTACTTTAAAAAAATCGGCGGCATCGGAAGCAGAGTTAAAGATGAACTCACATACATTTTTTGTTTTGTTCACATTGACTCATTCTGAGGGAGTCCCGATTACAATGACGATGCTGGCGGAGGCGCTCCAAATTTCCAAACAGCAGCTGACCAAGCTGGTCAATGATCTGGAGGGGAAAAATTATGTGGAGCGGATTCACGATCAAGTCAACCGCAGATTGGTTTATATTCGGATCACTACGGATGGCCAGCGGCGCATGGATGAATTTGCCAGATCAGCGCTGGAGCCGGTGACTACGGCGCTCCGGCAGTATTCTCCGGAGGAAAAGGAACGTTTGGCCGGCAGCTTTGCAGAGTTGACAGAGTTTTTAAAAAACATTCGAGGAAGAAATTTATGAGGATTTGGGGAAAAATTTGGAAAGAGAACCGGCTGGTTCGGGATTCTGTGATTGAGAATGTTTCGGATCAGACCCGGACTACCAAGATATTTGAGGCGCTCCATGATTTGTGTATGGAGTTTGACTTGAGCGTTCCGATTTGGCTGGACCAGAATGTAAACGAATTCCAGCGCCGGTCAAAAACGCGGTTTTCCCAGGATAATTTTGTGGAGACCATTCCTTTTGACTATTTAGAGCTCCAGGTGATTGAAGAAGATTGATGTTTCCGGGGACAGAAATCATAAAAATCCCGGCTATGTTCCGGAATTTTTATGATTCTGCTTCAAAACGGCCATGGTCTCAGTAGGGTTAAAGCGCGTCTTTGATTTCCTTTGCAAGTTCCGCAAGCTCTTCCGGCGACGCTTTTCCCGGTTCCCAGGAAACGATCGAGAGAGCGCCGTCATAGCGGGGAATCACGTGCATATGGAAATGGAAGACCGTCTGTCCGGCGGAGACTCCGTTGTTCTGGACCAGGTTGAAACCGGTGCAGCCGAGCGCTTTTTTCATGGCGGCGCCGATCTTTGCGCCCAGAGGCAGAACTTTTGCCGCCCAGCCGTCCGGGAGGGCGCAGACATCCGCAAAATGTTCCTTGGGAAGAATCAGAGCGTGGCCCCTGCTGGCCGGACCCAGGTCCAGGATCACACGGAAATTTTCGTCCTCATAGATCGTGGAGGAAGGGATTTCTCCATTGGCTATTTTACAAAAAATGCACGATTCGTCTTTCATGATGTTCCTGCCTTTCTGAATTCCTTTTGGAGCTTCCCTCTAATTTTAACCGCAATAGCCTATTATTTCAAGGAGATTTGTGCTCTATCGATAAAATTTAGGATTTCTTAAAGACAAAATAAGAATTTCATGATATACTAACTGTTCAGTAGGAACCTGATAAATAAGCGGACTTTGGTGAGGTCCGGAATACTCTAGATTGGAAAATTGAATTATGAGTCGTCCCAAAAAAGTTGTGCTGGAGATGTCTGTTCTCGTGGCACTGATGGGGGTTACGTTCTATTTGCTGCTGCGTGACCGGAACATCACAATGGTTTGGGCATCGGTGATGGCCGCAAAAAAGGGTTACATCCTTTTGGCGGTCGCTTCTATGCTGCTGTATATTTTCTGCGGCGGCTGGTGTATCCGGGTGTTGCTGCACGGACTGGGACAATCGATGTCAATCTGGCGGTGCTTCAAGTATTCTTTTGTGGAATTTTACTTCAGTGCCCTGACACCTTCCAGCACAGGCGGGCAGCCGATGCAGCTGGTCTACATGAAGCAAGATGGTTACAGCATCTCTGATTCCTCGGTGATATTATTGGCGGTTACCGCCCTATATAAACTGGCCTTTTTAATGCTTACGCTGATTTTCTTTTTGATCAACTGGCCGATGATGGCGGAAAAGATCTTTGTGATGCGCTATCTGTTTATCTTGGGCCTGGTCTTAAACGTGGCTTTGATTTTCGGGCTTTGCTGTCTGCTGTTTTCGAAGCGGCTGGTCTATTTCCTGAGTACCACTGTTTTAAGGCTCTTGGGGAAGCTGCATCTGGTGAAAGACGCGGAACGCCATGTGTTTTCTTTGGCCCGGAAGAGCGTCCAATACCGGCGCTGCACCAGTTTCATGAAAGCCCATCCCGTGATTGTGCTCCGTACGTTCGGGGTATTGGTGATTCAACGTTTGGCGTTGTTAATCATTCCTTATTTGATCTATCGCTCCTTTGGCTTGCGTGGATATGGAATCACACAGCTTTTGGCGGTGCAGCTGCTTTTGTCGATGTGTGTGGATATGCTGCCCTTGCCCGGAGCGGTCGGGATCAGTGAGAAAGCCTTTTTAGTGTTGTTCGGTCCTATTTTTGGAAACCATCTTCTGACATCGGCTGTTTTGCTTTCCCGCGGAATTTCTTTTTACCTGATGGTGCTGCTGTCCGGAATTGTGATCAGCGGGATTCAACTGTCCACAATGTTCAAAAAGAAGAAAACACAAACACCCCCCAACAATCTTACGAATTCAGGAGGAACGCCAAAATGATTGGCTATTATAACTATTCTGTAATCCTTACTTATGTGGGCCTGGGGTCCGCAGTGCTCGGCATGGTTCAGGCGATGGAAGGGAATCTTCGGATTGCCATTCTCTGTCTGATGGTCTGCGGATTCTGCGATATGTTCGACGGGGCGATTGCCCGGACCTGTAAGCGTTCGGAGGATGCAAAAAACTTTGGAATCCAGATTGATTCTCTCTGTGATCTTGTCTGCTTTGGCGTATTCCCGGCGGTGATCGGCTATGCGGTTGGGATCCGCTCGGCATTCGGCTATTTCTGCATGTTTTTCTATGTTCTGGCTGCGGTGATCCGCCTGGGCTATTTCAACGTTCAGGAGATGAACCGGGTACAGGAGGAGGGCGGTAAGCGAAAGTATTATCTGGGTCTTCCGGTCACCAATGTGTCGCTGCTGATTCCGACCATGCTGCTTTTGGATATCCCGACGAAATTTTCCGTAGTACGATTCTATAATATCGCCTTGCTGGTTTTGGGCCTGGCTTTCCTGAGCAAAATGAAAGTAAAGAAGATTTATATGCACGGCCTTGTTTTGGTCGCTGCTTTTGGAACCGTTGTATTTTTCTTAGTTTACAAATATGGAGATCGAATCGCATGCTTACCTTTCTCTACCACACCCCTGTAGGCCGCTGTTTACTAAAAGCGCTGACAAAACCTGCCCTCTCAAAAACCGTGGGCAGGTTTTTGGATTCTCCGGCTTCCCGTTTCCTGATTCCTGTGTTTATCCGGCAGAACCGGCTGGACCTTTCCGACTATCGAAAAGAGGAGTGGCCCTGTTTTAATTCCTTTTTCGTACGGAACTTGAAGGAGGACATCCGCCCGGTGGATCCGGATAAAAATCACCTGATTGCTCCGTGCGACGGGCTTTTGACTGCGCTTCCCATTGACCGGCAGTCGGTCTTTGCCATCAAGGATTCCTACTATACGGTTTTTGACTTGCTGAAGAGCCGCGGGCTGGCCGAGGCTTTTTCCGGCGGGCAGTGTTTGATTTTCCGGCTGACGCCGTCCCACTACCACCATTATTGCTATCCGGACAACGGGATCAAGAGTGAGAATCGCTTTCTGCCGGGGATTCTCCACACCGTGCAGCCCATCGCCACCGAGGCGTGCCCGGTATACCGGCAGAACAGCCGGGAATATACGGTGCTCCGGACCGAGAATTTTGGGGACATGGTGATGATGGAAGTCGGCGCTATGCTGGTGGGACGGATCTGCAACGATCAGCCGGGAAAAGGGCGGATCTTGCGGGGACAGGAAAAAGGCCGGTTCGAGTTCGGCGGATCGACGATTCTCCTGCTGCTGCAGCGGGATGCCGTAAAGATCAAAGAAGAGATTTTGAACGCGACCGCACGGGGCGAGGAGTACCCGGTCAGGTTGGGAGAGCAGATCGGAACAAAAGGAGCGTAGGGGTTACTGCAACTGGACTGGTTAAAATGTCCAAAACTGGCTGTTTTAAAAAGTGCATTTTTCTATTATGATACAGTTACTTTGAAAAGGACGCGTCGGCTTCAAAGTGAGTTCACTTTGGAGGGTAGAAAAATGAAGACGGATATGACAAAAAAGATCAGCATTGGCGCTCTTGCCATTGCTTTGGTTTGCATCGGCACGATGGTGATTCAGATTCCGATTCCCTTGGGATACGCGCATTTGGGGGATGCGGTGATTTTGCTGGTTGGCGTATTTTTAGGACCGGCGGCCGGCGCGGCGGCGGGAGGAATCGGTTCCGCCCTAGCGGATCTTTTGACCGGCTATGCCCAGTGGGTTCCCACCACTCTGATCACCAAGGCGCTGATGGGTTTGCTGATCGGCTATCTGGCGAGGAAGAAAGGGGAAGTCCGGATGGCGGCGCCCCGCACACTGATTGCTTCTGTGGTAGGTATCGCGGAGATGGTTTTCGGATATTTTATCGGGGGAACCATCCTGGCCGGAAACCTGGCGGCCGGTGCGGCCCAGATTCCGGGGCTTACGGTCAAGGGAATTTTTGCCATCGTCTTATTCTACGCCGTTGGCTTTTTGTTTGAAAAAGCCCATGTCGGCCGGATCATCCGGGAGGCATAGCGCGGATTCGAGAAGGAAATCGGTAAAGGAGGAGAGGAAATGACCTCTCATAACCATCAGAAAAAAATTGCTGTGATCAATGATATATCGGGATTCGGCCGCTGCTCAATAGCAGTGGCCCTTCCGATTATATCCGCCATGAAGATTCAATGCTGCCCGGTTCCCACGTCGATTTTTTCCAACCATACCGGATTTTCCAGCTTTTTCTTTGAGAATTACACGGACCGGATGCAGCCGTACATTGACGAGTGGAAAAAACTGGGCCTTCAGTTCTCCGGCATCTGCACGGGCTTTCTTGGGTCCAAGGAACAGATACAAATCGTAATCCGCTTTTTGCAGGATTTCGGCCGGGACGACAACTGGATTCTCGTGGACCCGGTTATGGGGGATTACGGAAAGCCCTATGCGACTTATACGGCGGAGATGTGTCAGGAGATGAAGAAGCTGGTGGGATATGCCGATATTTTGACGCCGAATCTGACTGAGGCCTGCCTACTGACGGATACGCCTTACCGGCCGGACCGCTGGCGGAAGAAGGATCTGCGGCAGCTAGCGGAAACCCTCTGTGCGGAGGGGCCGGAAAAGATCGTGATCACCGGGATCCCTCAGGGAGAATTCATTGCCAATTACTGTTATGAAAAGGGGGAAAAACCAGCGATCCTTCGGACTCACCGGGTAGGGACCCAGCGCTCTGGCACCGGGGATATCTTTTCCGCCATTGTGGCCGCCGATGCGGTCAATGGGGTGCCGTTCCGGGAGTCGGTGAAAAAGGCCTCGAATTTTATCAAAAAGTGTATTCTGCGCTCCATTGAGATGGATTTGCCGCTGACGGACGGCGTTTGTTTTGAAGAGTTTTTGTGTAAATTAAAATAAAACGGAATCGATACCGGGAAGGGAATGGAAATGACGATTTTATATGAAGTGGGCGAAAGCCTTTATGTGAATCTGACCAATCATTGTCCTTGCGCCTGCACGTTCTGTCTGCGGCAGACCAGGGATCATATGGAAAATTCCGGCTCTCTGTGGCTTGCGCACACACCGGACCTTTCAGAGGTGCTGGCAGAGTTTGCGAAATTTGATATGACCCGTTACCGGGAGATTGTATTCTGCGGGTTTGGAGAGCCGATGGAGGCTCTTTCTGTGCTGCTGGAAGTTGCGAAATACTGTAAAGCCCACTATTCCCAGCCGATCCGTATCAACACCAACGGCCTGGCGGACCTGATTCATAAAAAGCCGGTCGCTCCGCTGCTGGCCGGCCTGATCGACACGGTTTCCATCAGTCTGAATACGCCGAACAAGGACCGATATCATGAGCTGGTGCGGCCGAAATTCGGCGATATTTCCTTCGATGCCATGCTGCAATTTGCAAAGGACTGTACCCGATATGTGCCGACGGTGGTGCTGACGACGGTGGCCACCACCCTGACCGAGGCCGAAGAGGAAGAATGCCGGAAGATCTGCGAGTCCATCGGCGCCGTTTACCGGATCCGCCCTTGGGTGGATTAGGGACAGGGACGCGCCTGCCGGCGGAGCTTTTAAGGTCCGCCGGCAGGCAGGATAAGCCGGTTATGGATTGCCATGGCGGAGAGCCCAATCACCGGCCTCCCCTTCGAGATGATACCATCGCCATTTCTGCCGGATCTCTTCCATGTGCCGCTCCAGCCTCTGCGGATGCCAGCGCAGCATTTCCAGGATATCCTGCCGGTCGCATCTGTGGGCGAAACACAAGGCGGTGATCCGTTCTTCCCGGCTCAGTGTGTCGAGAAAATCCAGAAAAATCACATCTTGTTCCGGAGAGGCCTCTGAGCGGCAAAATACGTCTGTGCCAAGGGCAAGTCCGGCAGCTTCGCCGGTGCGGTCAAAGGGAAACGGCGTCTCTAGATGAAATCGTTGGTTGGCCTTCCGGCGGGCCAGGTCAAACGCTTCAAAAATACATTTCCGTATATACTCTTCTTCCCTGTACAGGTGCGGGGGATAGGTCAGAAAGGCCACGAACAAGGCCGCCCAGGCCAGCGATTCTCTTTCCCCAAAGTCCAGCGGGCCGATATATTCCCGGCAGATATTATGAATCAGTTTTTCATAAACCTCCGGCGCTTCTGGCAGTTTCATTTATACAAATTCCTCCAGTTTCACAATTTTTGAGGCTTGCCGTTTTTTTGCAGAGAGGGGAATCAGGTGTTGTTCCCGTTTTCCAATCCAAAATTTTTCTCCTTTTTCCCATTCCATGATATAATGTGCTGGCAGGCTGATTTTTTTCTCCGCCATTTCCTTGATCAGAAGCTTTGAGTTAAAATATCCATTCTTGTTTATCCGGAGTCCACCTTCTTTTAACCTCATCAGCACGGTGTTGTAATCTCTGGACATGAAAATTTCCAGGGCGGATTCGCCGACTTCCTGGCGGAGACTGCTGTTCAGGCAAAACCGGCCGGCCTCGCTGATCGTGACGGCAAATTCACGGCGCCGCTTGTTGTCGGGCAGGACAAGAAAAAAATCGTCGTATGAAATTTTCATGGGGCTCCCTCCTTTTGACTAATACTGTCGAAAATAGTTCCGCCTTCTATTATAGTTGGAGGACAAAGGAAAGACCAGACTTATCATATCGCTGTTTTTCCAGTATAATAAATAATTGGAGCGTGGGAAAGATCAGCAATAAAAGGCAAGAATTAGGGGACAAACACGGGAAATGAAAATAGAGGCCGCAGGAAGGCGCAAAAACAGATAAAGAATTTGTACCGTGAATCTCATGGAAAAAGAGGAAAGGGGTGTTCCAATGAGATATTATATATCCGATTTGCATTTCTTTCACGAATCGCTGAATAACCAGATGGACAGGCGGGGATTTGGCTCTGGTCAGGAAATGAATGATTTTATGGTGGAGCAGTGGAACCGGCGGATGCGCCGCGGGGACGAGGTGATGGTGCTGGGGGATCTTTCTCTTGGAAGGGGAGCGGAGACCAATGAGATACTGAACCGGCTGAAAGGAAAGATCTACCTGATCGAGGTGGAACAAAAACGGTCTTGGGGGGAAACGGAGGAACAGAAGTGACGAAGGAACAGGTACTAAAGAAATATTTTGGATACGACGCATTCCGGACCGGGCAGGAGGTCCTGATCGACAGTATCCTGGAGGGGAGGGACGCCCTCGGCATCATGCCGACCGGCGCGGGCAAATCGTTGTGCTATCAGGTCCCGGCCCTGATGCTGCCGGGGATTACCCTGGTGATCTCCCCTTTGATCTCTCTGATGAAGGATCAGGTGGGAGCTTTGAACCAGGCGGGGATTTCGGCCGCATTTTTAAACAGCTCCCTGACGCCGGGACAGTATGCAAAAGCGCTACGGCTGGCCGGGGAGGGCAAATATCCCATCATCTATGTGGCTCCGGAGCGGCTTGCCACCGCAGCCTTTCTGGACTTTGCACGGAGTGTAGAAATCTCCATGGTAGCCGTGGACGAAGCCCACTGCGTGTCCCAGTGGGGACAGGATTTCCGGCCCAGTTATTTGAAAATCGTGGATTTTATCGAAAGCCTGCCAAAACGGCCGGTGGTCAGCGCCTTTACGGCCACCGCGACCAAGGAGGTCCGCGACGATATCATGGACATCTTGATGCTGCGGGAACCCACGGTTTTGACGTCCGGTTTTGACCGGCCAAATCTCTTTTTCGGAGTGGAGACGCCGAAAGATAAGTACGCGGCGGTCAAGGCCTACCTTGACGCTCATCCCGGCGCCTCCGGGATCATCTATTGCCTGACGCGCAGGCATGTGGAGGAGGTTTGCAGCCGCCTGCAGGATGACGGAATTCCGGCCACCCGGTATCATGCCGGCCTTCGGGATGAAGAGCGGCGGAAAAATCAGGAGGACTTTATCTTTGACCGCTCGCCGGTCATGGTGGCGACCAATGCTTTTGGCATGGGAATCGATAAGTCCAATGTCCGTTTTGTGCTTCACTACAGCATGCCGAAGGATATGGAGAGCTACTATCAGGAAGCGGGCCGCGCCGGGCGGGACGGAGAACCTGCGGAGTGTATCCTTTTTTACGGCGGCCAGGATGTGATTACGAACCAGCTCTTCATAGAAAATAACCAGGATAACCGGGAACTGGATGCGGTGACGCGGGAGATCATCAAAGAGCGGGACCGGGAGCGGCTGCGGAAGATGACCTTTTATTGTTTCACCAATGAGTGCCTGCGGGATTATATCCTGCGCTATTTCGGAGAATACGGGGCAAATTACTGTGGAAACTGCGGGAATTGCCTGACCCAGTTTGAGACGGTGGATGTGACCGAAACGGCGCGGGCGCTGACCGGCTGCGTGGAGTCCTGCCGCCAGCGGTATGGAACCAATGTGATTTTGGATACGCTGCGGGGGGCCAACACGGCGAAGATCCGGAATTACCGCATGGATGAGAACCCTTATTATGGATGTGAGGCAAAGACACCGGTCTATCAGCTCCGCCAGATTTTAAATTATCTGCTGCTGCAGGAATATCTGACGGTGACAAACGATGAGTACGCGGTGGTGAAGCTGACGGCAAAGTCCAGAGGACTCCTCGACGGGGAAGAAGAACTGGTTATGAAGATGGCCAGGGAGCCGGAGAAGAGCGAGGGCAAAAAGAGCGGCCGCAAGCTGAAAAAAAGCAAGACGGCGGGCATTGTGTTATCCGATGAGGAGCAGGCTCAATTTGAGACGCTGCGGTCGCTTCGGATGGCGATTGCAAAGGAAGAACAGGTGCCTCCGTACGTGGTATTTTCCGATAAAACCCTGACGCATATGTGCCGGATGCAGCCGACGACGAAAGCGGAAATGCTGTCGGTTCCCGGTGTGGGAGAGTTTAAATTCCAAAAGTACGGCGAACGGTTTTTAAAGGAAATCCGCAGTGAGGGAAATAAAGAGGAATTAGAATAAGGGCTACCTGCGGCGAACGGCGTGATTTGTAAAAACCACGCCGTTTTTTTCACCTGATTTAGAGTAATATAATTTTAACGCTCTGTTGGACCTCCAACAAGTTTTGTGAAAAAAAGAGTGTTATCATAATAGTAACTGATCATAGTAGTAATGGGACAGCAGGCGGAATATCCGTAACATAGAATCGAGACAAGAAAAGGAGCATTAAAAATGGGCGGGACATACGATGTCATCATTATCGGCGGAGGGCCCGGCGGCCTGGCGGCGGCAATTTATGCCGGACGCGCGCAGAGGAAGACCCTATTGATTGAAAAAGGCAATTACGGAGGCCGGGTTAACGATACAGTGGAAATCCGGAATTACCCGAGCGTGGTTTCCGAAAGCGGCGCCGGACTGATGGAACGGTTCCGGGAACACGCGCAAAGCTATGCGACCAACGAATTTAAGCGGACCACGGTAATCGGGTTAGAAAAGCTGGAAAATGGGAACTTCCTCGTACATACCAAACGGAGGGGCGATTTTGAGTCGAATTGTGTGATACTGGATATGGGAACCAAGCCCAGGAGCCTGGGGATACCCGGCGAGACCGAGTTTACCGGCCATGGAGTCGCTTATTGCGCGACCTGTGACGCCGAATTTTTTAAAGGAAAGAATATCTATGTATTGGGCGCCGGAGACCAGGCGATTGAAGAAGCCGATTATCTGACGGGATTTGCTTCCAGTGTCACAGTCATTGTATTGCATGAAGAGGGCCATCTGGACTGCAACGAGGTGGCCGCGGAAACAGCCTTCCACAATCCCAAAATAAAATTTATCTGGAACTCCACTTTACAGGAGATCAAAGGAAACGCCAGCGTGGAGAGCCTCGTGATCAAAAATGTTGTGACCAACACGAGCACGGAAGTAAAAGCCGACGGGATCTTTTTCTTTGTAGGAATGGTTCCGCAGACAGATTTTGTCAAGGATCTGGTGGAATGCGACGGCAAAGGCTATATCAAAGTGAATGAGAAGAAAGAAACCAGCGTGCCGGGGATTTACGCGGTTGGCGACTGTACGCAGACGTTCCTGAGGCAGGTGGTTACCTCCGCGTCCGACGGGGCGATTGCGGCGACTGCCAGCGAGCGCTACGTGAAAGAGAAAAAGCAGCTGGATGCGATACTCTCGCCGGACAGCGGAAAGGTTGCTTTTCTTTTCTACAATCCTTATGACAATGCACAGATTGAGGCGGTTACCAAGATGGAACTGAGGCTGAAAGACCAATACCGTGTCATCCGCCAGGATATTACAAGGCAGACGCTTTTATATCAGCAGCTTGGTTTAACCGCGTCGCCTGCCTGCGCTTATTATGAGAATGGGAAACTGACAAACCTGGAAAAGTAAACGAATGGAGGAATGAAACATGGGACAGCCGAGTATTTTCCCTCACGGAGTCACAATTTATGACCCGGAAAAATGCTGGAGTGGATACACAATCGTACCGTTGATCAACGATGGGGTTTTGCTGTTCGATATGAACGGCAATGAAATCCGGCGCTGGAATATGCACGCCATGCCGCCCAAGCTTCTGCCCGGCGGATATGTGATGGGTTTATCCGGTTACCGTCATCCAGATTATGGCATGCAGGACGGCGTCAACTTAATTGAAATTGACTACGATGGAAATATTGTATGGAAATTTGATCAATTTGAGGAGATCAACGATCCGGGCAGGGATCACCGGTGGATGGCCCGCCAGCACCATGATTACCAGCGGGAAGGAAATCCTGTGGGATATTACGTGCCCGGCATGGAGGCAAAGCCCCTTTCGGGAAATACCCTGATTTTGGTGCATCAGACGCTGCACAATCCGAAAGTTTCGGATAAAAAATTGCTGGACGACTGTATGATCGAAGTGGACTGGGAAGGCAATATTCTCTGGAAATGGTCTATCTCCGACCATTTTGACGAAATGGGATTTGATGAGGCGGCGTTAAACGTCCTGGCCCGTGATCCGAATCTGCGCTCCTCCGACGGCGGGATCGGGGATTACCAGCATGTCAACTGCATGAGTTATCTGGGGCCGAACAAGTGGTATGACCAGGGGGACAAACGCTTTAAGCCGGATAACATCATCTTTGACTGCCGCGAATCCAACATTCTGGCAATTCTTGACAAAGAAACCGGGCATATTGTCTGGAAAATCGGACCGGATTTCAACGCGACGCCGGAGTTGAAGAAACTCGGATGGATCATTGGCCAGCACCATTTCCACATGATCCCGAAGGGACTGCCGGGAGAGGGGAACCTGTTGGTTTTCGACAACGGCGGCTGGGCCGGTTACGGCGTGCCCAATCCGGGTTCGAAAAACGGGACCAAAAATGCGCTGCGCGATTACAGCCGCGTACTGGAATTTAATCCCGTTACCCTGGAGGTCGTATGGAAGCTGACGCCGAAGGAACTGGGAAACGCCATCCCCACCGACGCCAGCAAGTTCTATAGCCCTTATGTTTCCAGCGCGCAGCGTCTTCCCAATGGAAATACCCTAGTGACAGAAGGAAGCGACGGACGTATAATAGAGGTGACAAAAGAACATGAAATTGTATGGGAATGGATTTCACCCTACTATACTCATAATGAGACAGGGCCGAGGAACAACATGATTTACCGTGCCTACCGTTATCCATACAGTTATGTTCCCCAAGAGCCTGTGCCTGTGGAGGTCCCAATCCCCAAGATGGAGAATACGACCTTCCGGGTTGCGAACGCAGGCGCGTTCGGCGCGAAGAAAGTGATCGATGTGAAAGGAACGCTTCCTTATTATCAGGATGTCGCTCTGTGCGTCGCCACGGACGATGAGGAAGATGTCAGCAAACGGGAGAAGGTATTCACTGTGGATACCAGCGTGTTTGAGCCGGTTTCCTCCCTGGCGGACTGGAATGATAAGGTGCTGAAGGTAAGAGATAAACCAGTGCTGGTACTCTTCGGCGCGGAGCGGTGCGTACACTGCAAAGCTCTCCACCCGGTCTTAGAAGAAGCTTTAAAGGAGGAATTCAGCGACAATTTCCACGTCCGTTTTGTCAATGTCGATGAGAATAAAGACATTGCGGAGGGCTGCCATGTGGAAGGGATTCCGGTTGTGGCGGTCTACCGGGCCGGGAAAGAGCTGCAGCGCTTCAATGGGGAACGAGCCTACGACGATGTCTGTGATTTCTTGGATCAGGCGCTCGCATAAGTATCAGGAGGGACTCTGTTGAGAACATCGTTTGCCAGCCAATGCCTTCACCATGAAACCTTCGCCAAGTACCTGAGGTTTTCTACGTACAAGACGGCAAGCCTCATTCATCCGATCCATGATCCCATCAAAGAATTTGGGATTGTTGTGGACGGCTGCCTGAAAGCGGAAAAGTATACCTTTAACGGGAATGAGCTGTGCTGCGCTTATTTTGAAAATGACGATGTTTTTCCAGAGTTCCTTTATTTCACCGGAAAAAAAGTATATACGTATGCCCTTGTGGCTGTGAAAAAAACAGAAGTTGCGTGGATCGCAACTTCTGTTTTTGAACGTATGCTGAGGGAAGATCCGGAGATGATGTACTCCTTCCTGCTGTACACAGCGGAAAGGGGGATGAAAAATCAGACGCTGCTCAATTGCCTACATTATCAGACGATCCAGCAGAGAATTTCATTTTGGCTTCTCAGCATGAATAACCTGTCCCAGAATGAATATATTCGTCTGCCTAAGTCCCAGACGATCTGGGCCAATACCCTTCATGTATCCCGTTCTTCCCTGAACCAGGAGCTCCGGCGCATGGAGGAAGCCGGGTACTTTCGGATCGAAGGTCACGTGCTGCACCTGCTGGACCGTCAGTCCCTGGAACAGTTCTTATAAAAACCTCGGCGGCGGCCTGTCAATAGGCCGCCGCAATTCCATCCGTGCGGGGTTCCGAACCGCCTGCCAGAACCCCTTCTTCATTTTTCCAGATAATCTGTCCGCATCCCATGGTTCTTCCATCCGGCACCACCTTGACAATATGGCCCATCCGCATCAGCTGTTCTGTAAGCACAGGCGGGAAATCCCGCTCCACCTCGATGTTTTTTCCGCCGACCCACTGCCAGCGAGGGGCATCCAGGGATTCCTGGGGATTCATGTGAAAGTCGACGAGGTTTGTTACCATCTGCAAATGGCCTTGGGGCTGCATGAAGCCTCCCATCACGCCGAAGGGACCAACGGCCTCGCCGTCCTTTAGGAGAAAGCCCGGAATGATGGTGTGATAAGGTCTTTTTCCGGGGGCGGCACAGTTTTCGCTGGCCGGATCCAAATAAAAATTGGCGCCGCGGTTCTGCATGGCGATGCCCGTCTCCGGAATTACGACGGCGGAACCAAAGCCCATGTAATTCGACTGGATATAAGAAATCATATTGCCCTCCCCGTCCGCGGCGCAGAGATAGACCGTGCCGCCGCAGGCCGGGTCTCCGCAGACCGGATCCACGGCCTCTTCTCCAATCAGGCGGCGGCGTTCTGCCGCGTACTGTCTGGAAAGCAACTGATCCACCGTCACCTTCATATGACGAGGATCGGTGACATAGCGCTGGCCATCCACAAAGGCCAGTTTCATGGATTCGATCTGCCGGTGGATGGTCTCTGCGGTATCGCGGGTGTGGAACTCAAATCCTTCTAGAATATTTAAAGCCATCAGCGCGACCACGCCATGGCCGTTGGGCGGAATCTCAGAGACGGTATACCCCCGGTAGTTGGTTTCAATGGGAGTGACGGCTTCCGCATGATAGGCTGCAAGATCTTCCTTTCGGAGATAGCCGCCGGTTTTTCTCGACCAGGCGTCGATTTTCTCCGCCAGCGCGCCTCGGTAAAAGGATTCGGCCTTGGTCCGCCCGATTTCCGCAAGCGTTTTTCCATGGTCCGGCAAGGTGACGATCTCGCCTGCGCGGTAAGCCCGTCCTTTGGGCGCAAATGTCCGAAACCAATACTCTTGGCTCTCCTCCCGGCAATTTTTCTCAAATTCCCGGTAGGCCCGGCCCCACTGTTCGGAGATCACCGGGGAAAGGGGGTATCCTTCCTCGGCGTAACGGATGGCAGGTTTCATCAGGTCTTCAAACGGCAGCTTTCCATACTGGCCAGACAGGGTGGCCCAGGCAGATGGAATTCCGGGAACGGTAACCGGTATCCAGCCATATTTCGGCATGGCGCCATATTTTTCCCGGATAGCGGAGACGTCCAGCAGCATCGGTGCCGGTCCGCTTCCGTTGAGTCCATATAGCTTCTTCTCTTTTTCAATCCAGATCAAAGCAAAAGCATCGCCGCCAATCCCATTGCAGCTTGGCTCCACCACGGTCAGACAGGCCGCTGCCGCTACAGCGGCGTCGGCCGCGTTCCCTCCCTGCCGTAAAATGGCGAGGCCTGCCTGGGCCGCCAGCGGCTGAGAGGTGCAGACCATGCCGTTTTTTGCATACATGACTCTCCGGCGGGAGGCATAAGAATACTTTAAGGGGTCAAATGGTAATATCATATCGCTCTCTCCTTATCTCACAGACTAGAAATATTTTGAATTGATAAGATTTCATTCTCCCATCCGCCCTTTAAAAATCAAAGAGAAAAGCCGAGGAGGCGGAATTGTCCGTCGAAAGTGAAAAATTCGGGCTTGAATTTGTGCAATTAGCCAATGCTATAAGGCTTATTTTAGAGCAAGATGGCGAAAAAATCAATCTACTATTTCCCTTTTCAGCCTATAAATGTGAAAGAGGGAAAGATAGTCATATCTATCATACTTTATCGGGCGCGAGCATTTATATGGCCCTAACGCCGTTGTCTGTTCTCCTGTTTAGAGATATTTTCTTCTTTTCGGGGCAAACAGGCCTATCGTTTCTGATCATTATAAATTTAACGATGGATAATAAAGAGGAAAAGACTGTTTTATACATTTTTCCGAATAATTTTGATGGTATCTCAGATATTTGTTGTCATATATTGACAAGTAATGTAGTTTTTTGTAAAATGGAACCACTATAGACACAAAACTAAGAAGTCACAAAAGTACATAGAATAGGATATTCTATTGCCAATAATTTAATAGAAAGTGGAAAGGAGAGCTGCTGGATACAAAAGGCGGCGAACAGTGGGTATGATTTTGAAAAATGCAATCATCCATGTGGGAAATGGGGAAGTCTTTCTGGGCGACATGAAAATCGCAGACGGGAAGATCGAAGAAATCGGGAAGTCTTTATCCGGCGGCGGCATGCGTGACATGACAGGAAAAGACATTTTTCCCGGTTTTATTGATTCCGGCAATTTCCTCGGCACGCAAGACATGGCCTATTTTGCAAAGGATTACAATGAAAACTCCAATCCGGTCACTCCTTATCTGGATATCTGGCACTCCCTGGATCCGGACGAGCTTTCTTTTCAGAAATTGTATCAAGCAGGGATCACAAGCATGGTCGTAACCCCTGGAAATGAAGGGGTTCTGGGCGGAACCTGCGCCGTTGTAAAAACGGTGGGAAAAAATGTGAACAAGATTACGGTTCGCCGTGATGTGGCGCTGAAAGGATCTTTTACCAGCGAAGTGATCCGAATCTTTAAGGGAAAGGGCGGCCCGAAGACGCCGATGTCGATGGCGAATCTGCTGAGGGAAGCGCTGGCCCGCACGGAATACGGCGCAGACTACCGCAGTCAGAGAACGAGAGAAGTGATGGATGCGGTCCGCTCCGGGCGGATGCCGCTTCTTTTCGCGTGCGAGAACGCGCCTGAAATGGAGCGCTTATTTGAGATTACCAAACCTTATCCGGATATGAAGATCATCCTGACGCTTTCCTACGAGGCGGACCGGGCATGCGATTCCATCAAGGAGAGAAACGCAGCCGTCGTCCTCGGCGATACCTCCCGCAGCTCCGTACAGCTGGCGCACAAAATTGATTTTTCGAAGTTGACCGCTATGGCGGAAAGCGGCACAAAATTTGGCCTCACAGTTCTTGGACCGGACATGTCCTGGGGAAGTGAGATGCTTTTCTGGAACGTATCCAAGTTGATGCAGACCTGCAAGAACAGCGAAACTATCGTCAGTATGCTGACGGCAAACCCTGCGGAGCTGTTCGGCGTTTCTGATCGGATCGGTCTCTTAAAAGCAGGCCTCGACGCAGACTATGTCGTGTACGATGGAAATCCTATGGAAAAATGCGGAGCAAAGCTTTTGGAAACCGTAATCGGCGGCGAGACGGTTTATCAGGCGTAAAGAGGAGGCCAGAAACATGCTATTATTGAAAAACGCGACGATTTATCCCCAGACGGACGAGGCCCCCTTCGTTGGCGATGTCCTTTGTGAGAACGGGAAGATCACAAAAATTGGAGAGAACCTTGCGGCAGAGGGCGCGGAGGTTCTGGATCTGACCGGTCTGAATCTTCTCCCCGGTCTGGTTGACAGCCACTCCCATGCAGGACTTGGGCCTGACGGTGAGGCAACCGGCCTTCTTTACGGAACCGACACGGCGCACCCGGTCAGCCCTGAGATGGAAGCAATCTACAGCGCCGATCCGTTGAATCCCGTTTTCCATTACGCATTGGAAAACGGCATAACCACCCTGGGCGTTATTCCCGGCAGCAGCGATGTGATCGACGGCACCGGCTTTGCGGCCAGAACCTGGGGCGACAACATCTTTGAGATGTGCCTGAAAAGAAATATGTGCCTGAAACTCTCCCTCGGCGAGAACCCGAAAGGCATGTTTCAGAATCAAGGAATGGAACCGGATTCCCGCATGGGCGTCACCTTCATCCTGGAAGAGTATTTTGCCAACGCAAAGGCGTACCTGGATGCCAAGGAGCGCGGGGAACAGGTGGAGTGCAACGAACAGTATGAAGTGGCGATCCCGGTTCTCAAAAAGGAGATACCGGCCCGTATTCACTGTACGCACAATGATATGGCCGCCGCCATTCAGTGCCTGACTAAATACGGCGTCCGCTTTACGATCGAGCACGCCTGGGGTGCGGGAAATTATCTCGATGAAATTGCAGAAAGCGGATGCGGAATTGTCTATGGACCTATCGGCGGCCGCAAATCCTTTTTTGAATCTCGTTTTGTCGATGTGTCCGCCGTTGCCAAGCTGGATGCGCTGGGGACGGAGTGCTGTCTGACCGTTGACTCTCCTCTGGAGGGTCTGGACGCTCTGCTAAGCCACATGGAACAGGCTGTCCGGGAGGGCGCGGATCCTCTTCGCGTGTTGAAGATGGTGACCATTCACCCAGCCAGAGTATTGGGGCTGCAGGACCGCCTCGGATCGATTGAAGTGAATAAAGATGCAAACTTTGCTGTGTTCAAAGGCCTGCCCGGTACGGACATGGGAGCGCGCGTTGTATACACCATAGGCGAAGGTGATATCAAATATCAGGCAGGCGTCTAACCCGCAGCGAACGATCAAAAGAAGCTTTTTCCCGGCAATCCTCTGTTTGGGGATCCGCCCGGCGCGGACCGGAAATGAGCTGCGTGAATGTCAGGAGGAAAATACGTGGGAAAATTTGTATTAAAACGTTTGTTGGCGTTGATCCCGACCATTCTCATTATTGTGTTTGTGGTTTATTTTATTTTGGATTTGACGCCGAGCAGCCCTGGCCAGCTTATCCTTGGCCAGATGGCGTCGGAAGAAGCGATTGAAGCGAAAAACGTCGAGCTGGGTTACGATAAGCCGTTCCTGGTCCGCTACGGAAAATACATATTGCAGCTTTGCCAGGGCGACCTCGGCACCAGCTGGGTGACCGGCAAAGGTGTTTTGGAATCCGTTTTGGCTCGTTTTCCGGTGACCGTAACCCTGGCGGCCGGCGCGACCGTAATCGGAATCGTTGTCGGCGTTCTGCTTGGGATCTTGGCGGCGGTGAAGCAGTACAGTATTTTTGATGTCGCGGGCACGACGCTTGCGATGATACTGGCGTCCTTCCCGGCGTTTTGGATCGGCATGATGCTTGTCATACTTTTTGCGCAGAATTTAGGCTGGCTTCCATCTTACGGAACCGGCAGTTTTGCACATTATATCCTTCCCTGGTTTACCACAGCATGCTCCTTTATTGCGTCTCAGCTGCGTATGACCAGGACCTCCTTGCTGGAATCCATCCGTATGGACTATGTCCGCACTGCAAGGGCCAAGGGGCAGAAAGAAGGCATTGTCATTTACCGCCATGCGCTCCGCAATGCGCTGATGCCTGTCGTTACCATGGCCGGCATGAACTTCGGCACCCTGCTCGGCGGCACGGTTACGGTGGAAACCGTGTTTACCCTGAACGGTGTGGGCACCTTGATTCTGACGTCGATCCGCAGCAAAGATATTCCTGTCGTTGTGGGCGCAATCGTTATTCTTGCAGTATGCTATACCTTGGTCATGCTGGTTGTCGATATTCTTTACGGATTCATCGATCCCCAGATCAAGGCCCGCTACGTGAAGAAATGAGAAGGTAAGGGGTGACTATGAGTAAAGAGAAGGAAGTCCTGAAAACGGGACAATCAAAAATTAAGAAGAAAAGCCGCAGCCAGGAGACCTGGCGCCGCTTTAGAAAGAATAAGCTGGCTCTGTTTGGGATGATTTTATTCGCTGTCATTCTGCTGGTCACGATCCTGGCTGATGTGATCGTAAGCTATGACGTCTCCGTCACGCAGGTCGCGTCGGAGCGCCTGCAAAGCCCTTCCGCATCCCACTGGTTCGGCACGGATAATTATGGCCGGGATCTTTTCGCCCGTATCGTCCACGGCTCCCGGAACTCGCTGCTGGTGGGCTTTGGCTCCGTCATCATCGGAGTGACCCTGGGCGGGATGCTGGGCGCAGTCTGCGGATATCTGGGAGGCCGGTTTGATGCGATTGTCATGCGTGTCCTTGACTCCATCATGTGTATCCCCACCACGATGCTGGCGCTGGCTATCGTGGCTGCTCTCGGAACCAGTCTGGGGAACGTTCTGATGGCCATGACGATTTCCAGCGTCCCGCGATACTGTAGAATTATCCGCTCCTCTGTTTTAGGCGTTACCGGCCAGACCTACATCGAGGCGGCGCATTCCTGCGGGACCCCCGATTTTCAGATTATTTTAAAGCACGTTCTCCCGAACGCCATCGGACCTATTATCGTACAGGCAACCATGGCGGTCGGCAGCGCGATTATCTCTGCCGCGGGAATCAGCTTTGTTGGCATGGGAATCCAGCCTCCCGCTCCGGAATGGGGCGCGATGCTGAACGAGGCCAGGACTTACATGACGATGTATCCCTACATGGTTTTGTTCCCGGGCCTTGCCATTGGCTTTACGGCGCTGTCGATGAATCTGATGGGCGACGGCCTGCGCGACGCGCTGGATCCGAAGCTGAAGGACTAAAGGGGGAACAAAATGGAAGAAAAAAAACCATTACTGGAAATTGAAAATTTAGAGGTCGTCTATCAGACGGACGAAGCTACCGTCCATGCTGTAAATGGGATCAGCTTTTCCTTGAATGAAAAGGAGACCATCGGCCTGGTGGGGGAAACCGGCGCCGGGAAGACCACGACGGCGTTAACGATCCTGCGCCTGCTGCCGGAGCGCACGGGCCGTGTTCTGGGCGGAAAAATCCTGTTCCACGGTGAAAATCTGTTTGAAAAGACGATTCCGGAGATGCGCCATGTCCGCGGGGCGGAAATATCGATTATCTTCCAGGATCCCATGACTGCCCTGAACCCGGCTCTGACCGTCGGCGATCAGGTTCTGGAATCCCTGGAGATCCATAATACCGCCGGGAAATCCAAGGAAGAGCTAAATGCACGTGTCGATGAACTCTTCAATCTGGTCGGCATACCCGCGGAGCGGAAAAAAGAGTATCCCCATCAGTTTTCCGGCGGCATGAAGCAGCGTATCGTGATTGCGATCGCCCTGGCCTGCGCGCCGCAGCTGCTGATTGCGGACGAACCCACCACGGCCCTGGACGTTACGATTCAGGCGCAGGTTCTGAAGCTGATGGAAACCTTGAAGAGTGAGCTGGGAACATCCATGATCATCATTACCCATGACCTGGGCGTTGTGGCGGAGACCTGCGATAAAGTTGCCGTGATGTATGCCGGTGAGATTGTGGAAGCCGGTACGGCAGAAGATATCTTCAACGGCGCAGTCCATCATCCTTATACCGTCGGGCTTTTTAACGCCATCCCGAATTTGGATGAAAAGACGGAACGGCTGAATCCCATTGACGGCCTGATGCCGGACCCTGCCAATCTGCCGGAAGGCTGTAAATTCGGACCGCGCTGCCCCCACTGCATGGAGGAATGCAGGCAGGGAGCCCCTTACTTATATAAAGAAAACGAACACAGGATCCTGTGCAACCTGTATCGAAAGGAGGTTAACGATGAAAAACTTGGTTGAAACGGTTGACCTCAAAAAATATTTTACGGTCGGCACAAACCGCCAGCTGCACGCGGTGGACGGCATTAACCTTGAGATTCCGGAAGGACAGACCCTGGGAGTCGTCGGAGAATCGGGCTGCGGCAAATCGACGCTGGGCCGTGTGGTTATGGGATTGCTTCCCGCCACCTCCGGCCAGATTAACCTGGATGGTCAGGACATTGTGTCCTGTTCCAAGAGGGAGTTTAAAAAGGTTCGGAGAAAAGTTCAGATGATTTTTCAGGATCCCTACTCATCTCTGGATCCCAGAATGTCCATCTATGAGCTGATCGCCGAGCCCCTTATCATGAACAAAGTTTATTCCAGCAATGCGGAAGTTCTGCGCCGTGTCCAGGAGCTGATGGAAACCGTCGGTCTGGCGGAACGCTATATCAACTCTTATCCTCATGAGCTGGACGGCGGCCGCAGACAGAGGATCGGTGTGGCGAGGGCATTAGCCCTGAACCCCAAGTTTATTGTCTGCGACGAGCCGGTTTCTGCGCTGGACGTCTCCATTCAGGCGCAAATTCTGAACCTGCTGATGGATATGCAGCGAGACCTGGGGCTGACGTATCTGTTCATTACCCATAATCTGGCGGTAGTCAAGCATATTTCCGATGTCATCATGGTCATGTATCTCGGCCAGTGCGTGGAGATTGCGCCGTCCGATGAGCTTTTTGCAAATCCGAAGCATCCTTATACCCAGGCACTGCTGGATGCAATCTTAAAGCCGGTACTCGGCTCCGACAAGGAGCGCAAGCTGATCCGCGGCGAGGTGACAAGTCCGATTGACCCGCCGGCCGGCTGCCGCTTTGCCAAGCGCTGTGAACATTGCCGGCCAGAATGTACCGGAAGAGATCTCAAACTTGTGGATCTTGGAGACGGCCACAAGGTCGCCTGCGTCCTCGCCGGCAGTTAACTTTGTTATTATCGGCTCCCGCCGATGGTAGATAAACGTGCAGCCCGTACTGCACAAAATAATGAGGAGGAAAATCATATGAAAAAGCCAAAAAGGTTCCTCGCAGTTCTTCTTGCTCTTTGTACGACGCTGTCCCTTACCGCCTGCGGCGGCAATGCAGCCAGTGGTACACAGGGCGGAACCCAAGGAGGAGGCGGTGAACAGCAAAGCCAGGCGCAGGGCGGAGAGGCCGGCGATATTGACCACGACCGCCAGATCGTCTACGGCAGCGCCAGCATGATCGTGAACTTCAACATGAAGTACATCACCGCCGGAAACGATATTGCGGCGGGCGACCAGGTCTATGATACCCTGATCCGCAAAATCAACGGCGAGATTGTCGGCTATCTGGCGGAAAGCTGGGAGATCTCCGAGGACGGGCTGGATTATACCTTCCATCTGAAGGATGCGACCTTCAGCACCGGCGACCCGATTACCGCGGAAGACGTAAAGTTTTCCATGGAATTTATCCGCGATGAGTGCAGCCAGTGGGCTTGGGTGCACAAAGATCTGGACAACGTAGAGGTTGTGGACGATCATACCTGTATTCTTCACTACAAGTCGGCTGATGCGTCCCGGATTTCTTCCCTGTGTCTGATCCAGTACGGCGGCATCTTCTCCAAAAAGGCATATGAGCAGTACGGGGAAGACTACGGCACTTCGGCGGATAAGATTGTTTCCTCCGGCCCCTATGTTGTTACCGGCTGGGAGGACAATGTCTCCGTGACCATGGAAGCCCGTGATGACTATTACGGCGATCCGGTGGATCTGAAACATTTAAAGCTCGTTGCGATCTCCGACATGAACGCGGCGGTGGTGGCCCTTCAGACCGGCGAGCTGGACTTGTATTTCAATCCGGTCTCAGGCGTGGCCCTCGACACCCTCAAAATGGCGGACAACGTTGCCATCAGCGAGGCGCTGACCTGCCGGAACGAGTCTATCTATATGAATTGTGAGACCGGTCTGTTCACCGATGTAAGGATGCGCCAGGCGGTTGCCTACGCCATCAATAAAGAAGAAGCCCTTGCAGTCTGCGGCAGCGGCCAGGGCCAGGTTGTCACTTATCCCTGCGATCTCGGCGACCGGGTGACCGGCAACCCGGATTTTGTCCCCTCCACCACCTATGAGTACAACGTCGAAAAGGCCAAAGCTCTCGTGGAAGAGTGCGGCAATACCGGCGCGACCTGCACCATCAAGTCCTACAATACGGAGCCTTATGCAACGCTCTCTGTCTGGCTGCAAGGCACTTTAAACGCTATCGGCCTGGACGCGAAGGTGGAGACCATGGAGCGTTCTGCATTCCTGGATCAGTGCTCCAACGGCGAAGTGGAGATCTGCCCCTTCAGCTGGTCCAACAATTCCTTTGACTTTGGCGCGGCTGTCGGCATCTATATGAACTCCGCCAATATTCCGGTTTCCGGCAACTATAGCCGCTATGTCAATCCGAAGGCCGACGAACTGGTGGCTCTCGGCAACGGGACCAGCGATGTGGAGAAACGGAAAGGTTACTATAAGGATCTGATCGAACTCTACATGGAGGAAGTCCCTTCCGTCGCCATGTATGCGGTTGTCAACGCGATAGCCCACAGCAACCAGCTGACCATGGACGACGCCTGCCTCTACCAGATGGCTCTGGTTCATTGGGCAAAATGATGATGGATAAGAAATAGCATTGCTTGGCCTATGCTGTTATAGGAGAAGTGGAATCAGCAGGGTGCTGTATCGCCCTGCTGATTCTTTTCGGCGGCGGCCTTTCTGGTGGCCAGCTCCCGGTTCATAAAAAAGAAATGGAAAGGAAAAATGATTATGTTCAATGAGCGGTTGATTCCCTGGTTTCGTCAAAGTAAGATAGAGGCGCTGTTTCTGAAAAAGGATCCGAATGTCCGCTGGGCCAGTGGATTTAAGGGCAAGGACTCCTGTGTGCTGATGACGCCGGACGGAGGTTTTTTGATCACCGACCCCCGATACACCGAACAGGCGGAGCTGGAAGCGCCGGACTTCACGCTGGTCAACTGGCGCGCGGTGGGCGGCACCATGATGAAGGCCCTCGCCCATGTCTGTAAAGAACAGAATATCAAAAGCATTGGCTTTGAGTCGGATGCCCTGAGTTTTGGGGAGTATAGTCAGCTGAAGGCAGAGACGGACGCAGAGCTGATTCCCACCGAGAACGTGGTGGAGAATCTCCGCAGCATTAAAACGCCGGAAGAGATCGAGGATCTGCGCGCGGCCTGTGAGATTTCCTGCCGGGCGTTTTACCGGATTCTGGACGACATCCGCGTGGGTGTGACCGAAAAAGAGCTGGCGGCCAAACTGTCCTCCTACATGGTTTTCGAAGGGGCGGACACGAAGCCCTACGGCAATATTTTGATTTCCGGCCCCAACACCAGCCTCCTTCACGGAATCCCTTCCGAGCGGGCGGTGCAGTACGGCGACTTTGTCCTGATGGATTACGGCTGTCAATTCAATGGCTATATGAGTGATATGACCCGCACCGTTGTGGTGGGAAAGGCCAGCGAAAAGCAGAGAGAAGTCTACGATTTGGTGAAACGGATGCTGGAAGACTCTCTGGCGGTGATGAAGGCGGGCACGAAGTGCAAAGATGTCTACGAAGCTTCCGTTCAGGCCATCAAGGATACGCCGTATTATCCCTATCATTATAACGGACTGGGCCACGGCATCGGCCTATTTGTCCATGAGGTGCCCTTTATCCGGCCAGGCGCCGCCGCCGTCTATGAAGAAAATGTCGTGACCACGATCGAACCGGGCCTCTACATCCCCGGCTGGGGCGGCGTCAGGATCGAAGATCAGGTCATCATAAAAGACGGCGGAAATGAGAATTTGATCCGTGTTTCTCATGACCTGATAGAACTGTAATGTTCTTCCGCTGTTTTTGACATCGGCGGTGTACATTCGGCCGCGGGGAAGATCACATTTGTGGAGGGGAAGCAGCAATATGAATACAGAGAATGCACGTCTTTGGACACCGGATTATTGCAGAATCCTTTTGGCGAACCTGCTTCTTTTGACAGCAGGAAACGCCATGGGAAGCACCTTTTCCCTCTATATTTTTTCCAGGGGAGGCGCGGAGATCGACGTCGGTATTTGTTCGTATATCCAAGCCTCCGCCTGCCTGTTGATCCGGCCTTTGGCCGGATGGTTTCTGGACCACCGAAGCCGGAAATCCATCCTCATTTTCGGCCTGTTTTCCCTCGTCTTTATCCAGATGGGCTATGTGTTTGCTGCGTCCATTCTCCTGATCTATTTGATCCGCTTTATCAACGCAGCCGTCTCGGCGGCTGCAACCACGGCGATGATGGCTAACGCCTATGATTCGCTGTCCGAGGATACGTTTACGGAAGGCGTCGGCTACTTTGGATTCAGCAATTCCGTAGCGAACGCCATTGCCCCCGGCGTCGGCCTCTGGCTTTGGGCACGTTTTGGGGCCGCCGGCGTATTCGGCGCGATTTCGGCCGCTACGTTGGCTGCCTTTCTCTTGATTCGTAAGTTCCACTTCCGCGAAATCCTGGCGGAAAGGAAGACGCCGTTCCACCAGGAAAAAGTGCGGGATCTGATCTATGAGAAGGAGGCGCTTCCGGCTTCTGCGCTGGAAGGCTTTATCGCCCTGGGCAGCGGTGCGATCAATCCTTACCTGTCGGTTTTCCTGATCCAGAGGGCGGTCCTGCAAACGCCTGGTCTTTTTTATACGGCCCAGGCCTGCGGCACGTTCAGTGCCAGGCTCTTCGTCGGAAAGATCAGCAGACGCTACGGGGAAGCTCCGATTGTCTACATCAGCGCCGTCTTGTTCATCGCCGGTATTTTGGCGCTTACCTTTTCGGCGTCTCCTTTGCTGGTGCTGGCAGGGGCTTTTTTGATGGGGATCGGCTACGGGCTGACCGTCACCGGCTTTCAGATCATGTCGGTGCGGATCGTTTCCCCGGACCGGCGGGGCGCCGCTTCGTCCACCTATTCCTGCGGCTGGGATGTCTGCGCGGCGGTCGGAGGCCTCTTTTCCGGGATATTGATCACGGCCTTTTCCTACCGAACCACGTTCTGCCTGATTCTCCTGATTTATCCGGTTTTTGCTCTGATCTATGCGCTTTTTATTTCGAAGCACCCCTCAGCGTTTAAAAATTATAAAAGAATGAGGCAGCAGCGGGAGTAAGGATTTCGGCAGGCTGTGAAAATAGGGAAGTATACCTGGCAAAAAGAGCGGATGCGTTTCAGGCGCAGCCGTTCTTTTTTTGACCATAGATTAAATATACCAAACGCAAACAAGGAAATTCAATTCCTGAATGGAAACGATCCATGCAGATCCATAGATTGAATCCAGCAGAGAAAATTGGTACAGTAGACATGGAAACGAAAGATACCGGTATCCCACAAAAGTAACAAAAAAGGAGAGAGCAAATATGACAGTCCAAATGGCAATGGTCCTTGCCGCCTTCCTGTTTATGATTGTATTTATGATCTGGGGGAAAATTGAGCCCTGCATCGTCGTGATGCTGACGCTGGGTTTCCTGTGGTTCACGAAAATCCTGGATACCGGAACGGCCTTCGGCCAGTTTTCCGGAAATACCATCATCACCATGGTCTGCATGATGATCTGCAGCGCAGGCCTGATGAAAACCAATATTCTTCATCACATCACCAAACTGGTGAAGAAGATGAACGGCGGAGAACGCCTTCTCTACGTCGTAGCTATGTTGGTGCCTTTTATCCTCTGCCAGTTTATGGGCGGCGTCAGTTCCTTGATGGCAACGATTCCCCTGCTGGTGGGCTTGGCGGATACCAATGATGTTCCCCGGACCAAGCTGATTCTCCCTGCGCTGGTTGGATCTCAGTTCGGAATCGGCCTGTTTCCGATCGGTATGAGCGCCACGATCTTCATGCAGAAAAATGAATACTTGACCGCACTGAACGCAGGAGTGGATCTGGGATTCTGGGACATCATGCTGACCCGTCTGCCCGGCGTCATCGCATCCATGATTTTCGTGGTCCTGATCGGCTACAAGCTGATGCCCAGCGTGCCGGGCCGGACCAGCAGCGATATCCCGGCGGAAATGTCGTTAAAGGAGAGTACTTTAAGCCCCTGGAGGGAGAAAGCGGCCTATTTCATCTTTCTCGCCGTCCTGACCGGCCTGATTTTCAATAATCAGCTGGGCCTTTCTCCCGGTCAGATTTCCTTTGCCGGCGCGGTACTCTATATGCTGCTCGACATCCTGCCTCACCGGGAAGCGTTTGGTTCGGTGAACTGGTCCATCGTGTTCATGGTGGGATTCGGCATCGCTATCTGCTCCGCCCTGCAATCCTCCGGAGCCGTGGATATCATCGCCGAGGTTTCCAGCAAGGTGATCACCTCGAAATCCAGCCTGGTGCTGCTCTGCATTATTATGTTCGTCTTCTGTGCAACCGTGACCCAGTTTATGGACAACAATGCGCTGGTGAATATCATGACGCCGATCATGATCGCCGCCTGCATCGGCGTGGGCCTGAACCCGCTGGCGATTGTCTGCGTCATCGACCTGTCCTCCATGGCCTCTATTATGACACCTCTGTCCGGACCCGGCGGTATGCTGGCTTACACCATGGGCGGTTATTCTTATAAAGACATGATCAAATTCGGCGCGCCGATCGTACTGGTGCAGGCGGTGGTATCGGCTGTCTGGGTGCCGTTTTATTTCGGCCTGCTGTAAATTTTTAGGAAGGACTTGCCCGCGTCAGCGGGCAAATCCGTTTGGAAAGGAATGAATCAATATGTCGATCTCTTTGGATTTCAATGAGTCGGATTATGAAGTCCGGACTTTAACCTTAGATGGAATCACAATACGGTTCCGGGCCTTTGAAGACCGGGTCTACGTGGAACATCCGGTGGATGCGGAGCATCAAAAACTGAATCTGTACGTACCGGAGGAATACTACGAGGGGAAAACCATTCATGGCTACACGGGGAAAACCGTGCCGATCTTTTTCTCCAACGCGTCCGGAGCCTATGCGTCGGGGCCTGCGGACCGGCCTGGCCCCAGTTTCCGTCTTTGGGCGAAAGGAAAGCCCAACGGGCTGTTCTACGCGTTGGCTGCCGGGTTTGTGGTTGCGGCGCCCGGTTCCCGCGGCCGGACGGTGACGGATGAGAAAGGACGCTTCCTGGGCTGCGCGCCCGCCCACATCGTGGATTTGAAAGCGGCGGTGCGCTATCTGCGCCACAACCGGGACCGGATCATGGGAGACCCGGAACGCATCATCAGCAATGGGACCAGCGCCGGGGGCGCGCTGTCGGCCTTGCTTGGAACCTCAGGAAACAGTCCGGTTTTTGAACCCTATCTGAAAGAGCTGGGGGCTGCCGGGGAGAGGGACGACGTCTATGCGGCCAGCTGCTTCACCCCAGTGATGAATCTGGAACATTCGGATATGGCTTATGAGTGGATGTTCCACGGGGTCAACCACTATGAGCTCCATATTGTAAAAAATGTGGGAGGCGAGCTGCTGGAATCCTGGGTCAAGGGGGATATGACCGAGGAGCAGCAAAAAGAATCCGACATTCTGGTCGCTCGGTTTGCGGACTATGTGAACGGCCTGGGGCTTAAGGATGAGGACGGCCGGGAACTGACCTTAAAAGAAGACGGCAGCGGAAGTTTCCGCGACTACGTGACAGGATTTGTGATGGCTTCCGCCCAGAAGGCTTTGGATGAGGGCGCCGACCTGTCTTCGATGCCCTGGATTACCGTGGAAGACGGCCGGGTGACGTCTCTGGATCTGGCGGCCCATGCACGCTATGCGACCCGGATGAAACAGCTCCCCGCCTTTGACCAGTGGGATCTGGGATCCCCAGAAAATGAGCTGTTCGGAACCGCAGACACCCGCTTCCAGCACTTTACCCAGTACGGGAAGGAGCACAGTGTGGTGAATGGAAAATTGGCGGATCCGGAGGTTGTGGCGATGATGAACCCCATGACCTTTGTGGAAGATAGGGCCTGCCGCCACTACCGGATCCGCTTCGGCACCCTGGACCGGGATACCTCCATGGCGATTTCCGCGATCTTTGCCGCCGCGCTGCGCCGGACCGGCGTGGAAGTGGATTACGCGATGCCCTGGGAAGTGCCCCACGCCGGGGACTATGAGATGGACCAGCTGTTTGCCTGGATCCGTGAAATCTGCTGAAAAGCCGGAATATAAAAAAACTCTATGGGACGGATCGGATGCCAAAAAGCAGACCGGGTTCCCATAGAGTTTTTTTATCGTGCGGCAGGGACGACAGACATCCCTCTCACTTCCATTATTCGGATGAAACCGTCTTCCTCGTCTTCACCCCAAACAGAAAATAAAGAATGTGGAACACCCAGACAAGAGTCAGGACGATCCGCCCCGCCATAATTTCGTTCATCATCAAAAATCCAATGGTCATCAGCAAAGTCACGGTGATCATAATACGGATTTTTGTGCTCCAGGTCATCCCCTGGCCTTTAAGATAGCTCTCCAGATTGTTCCGATACAGTTTGGTTCCGGTAAACCACAGATGCAGCTTTTCCGAGCTTTTGGCAAAGCAAAAGGCCGCCAGGAGCAAAAACGGAAAGGCCGGAAGCAGAGGCAAAACAGCCCCTACGGCTCCCAATCCCAACCCAATACATCCGAGGATTAGATACAAGATTTTTCTGAATTTCATTCCGTATTCTCCAATCGTCTCTTTTCTTTTTGGCTTTCCACCATATGCCTTATGGCCGCCACCGGGTGATAAAGGATCATGCGAGGGCCGGCAAAACGCATCACCGCCCTGATTTTTTCCCGCATCACCGGCTTATAACAGTGCACGCTGCAGTTGGAACAAAAGGTTTTTGTCTCCATAAACGGACATTTTTCCGACCGCTGTCTGGCGTAAGCATCCAAAGCCGCGCATGCAGCGCACAGGCCATTTTTCGTATGGTGCTGCTTTTTGCAATACAGGGCAATCATCTGGGAAACCATCTCTTTTTCCCGTCCCCGCTTTGTCTCAACACTTTTTGCCATCAGCTCATCCTCCCGTTTTCTACGGAATAGATGGTGCCGGCTATCCGCATGGTGGACTGCCGGTGGGAGACCAGAACCACGGTCTTGCCCTCGCGTTCTTCATGGAGGGATTTGAGAATCACGGCCTCATTCAGACTGTCGAGGTTGCTGGTCGGTTCGTCCAGCAGCAAGAAGGGTGCGTTGTGCAAAAAGGCTCTTGCCAATCCCAGCCGCTGCCGTTCCCCGCCGGACAAGGTGCTGCCCAGCTCCCCGACCGGAGTGTCGTACCCCTGGGGGAGGCTCAGAATGAAGTCATGCACCGACGCCTTTCGGCAGGCTTTCTCAATTTCCGCATTGCTGGCGTCCGGCTTGGCGACTCGCAGATTGTTCCGTATGCTGTCGTGGAACAGATAGGTTTCCTGGGTTACAAAGCTCTCCATCTCCCGCAAATTTGCCGTGTTGATGTCCTCCACCTGGATCTCGGACAGTTTCACGCTCCCCTGCTGCACCTTCCAGAACCGCATGAACAACTTCAGCAACGTTGATTTTCCGCTGCCGCTGCGCCCGATGATCCCGATGACGGAATGCTCTGGTATGGGAACAGAGACATTGGAAAGAATGGTCTCCTCTCCATAGGAAAAGGTGATATGCTCCGCCGAAGCGCCGGTGAACAACACTTCTTTTTTACCGATGATTTCTTCCACCGTCGGGGTTTCATCTAAGATATCCAGCACCCGGTTTCCCGCTGCGAAGGTGTTCTGTAAGGTGCTGCCGAGGCCGGCCAGCGCGATCACCGGGCCAAAGGAGGAAAATAAGGCAAGGGTGGGAATCAAAACCCCGTCAAAGGCCACAGTTCCCTTCTGGAAGAGGAGGGCGGATGCAAACAGCATGATTAGATCAAACGCCAGCACAACGGTGTTCGTTACCGCCATATTCCGGCCCGCGGCCCGCTTCATGCGCTCCTCTTCCTGGGATAGTTCGCCGGTGCGCCGGCTCATCACTTCCAGGCGCTTTTGTCCCTGGCCGTACTGAATCGTCTCGGAAAGCCCTCGCAGGCTGTCCAGTACGAAACTGCTCAGATCTCCGGATTTTGACCGGAACTTCATCCCGCTGTCCCCGCTGTATTTTGAGGTAACCAGAGGGATCACAAGGCCTACGATGGAGTACGCGGCCAGCGCCAAAATCCCCAGCGCCCAGTGATAACTTCCGATAAACAGGCACATGACGAGGGTGAAGGCGAAGGCAATGGCGGTGGGGGAAATCGTATGGGCATAGAAGACCTCCAACAATTCGATATCGGAAGTGATGACCGAAATCAGGTCTCCCTTATCCCGGCTCTCCAGTTTTGCGGGACAGAGACGCCGCAGCGCCCGGAATACTTTGTCGCGGATCAGGGCAAGCAGCCGAAACGCAATGAAATGATTGCACGCCTGCTCCGCGTAGCGCAGGACGCCCCGCAGCAGGGCAAACATAGCCATGCCGGCAAAAAGGGCGGAAATCGAGAACGGAGTTTTCGCATCCAGAGCGTTCAGCACCGCATAGCCCCCGAATATGGTGAGGAAGGCGGCGCACAGATGGCCGATCAGTCCCATGAGAATTGCCAGCAGCATATAGCCGGATAAAGGCTTTACCAGCTCGATCAGCCTTGCCATCACCTGAAAACCACTTCGTCTTTTCACGCAGTCTCACCATCCTTCCGGTAGTTTTCCAAGTCTTGCTGGGCGGTCCAGAGCCGCTTATACAGACCGTGGTTTTGCAGCAATTCCTTATGGCTGCCGTGCTCGGCGACGTTTCCCCCGTCTAGCACATAGATCTGGTCTGCCGTCACGACATTTGCCAGCCGGTGGGAAATCAGGAGAACCGTCTTTGTTTTTGCCAACTCATGAATCTGCGCCATGATATCGTTTTCACTCTCTACATCGATATTGGAGGTAGCTTCGTCGAATAGGTAGACCGGACTGTGATGCAGTAGCGCCCTCGCCAATGCCAGCCGCTGACATTGCCCGCCGGAGAGGTTTGCTGCTCTCTCTAAAAGCGGCGTATCAAGTCCCTGTTCCGTTTTTAGGAATCCGTCGAGTTTGACTTGCTTTAGGACCGCCCACAGCTCTTTGTCGGACGCCCCCGGTTTTCCCATCAGCAGATTGTCCCGCACCGTTCCTTTGAACAAATAGCTTTCATGGCTGATATAGGTGATGTGGCGCATCAGACTCTCCTCCCCCAACGTTTTTAGCTCCGCGCCGCCGATGGATACGGAACCGGAATATCCCCGATTCCGCCCCATAAGAATCGACGCGACAGTGGATTTTCCGCAGCCGCTCTCGCCCACCAGCGCAGTGAAACTCCCCGCCGGAAACCGCAGGTTAACCCCTTGGAGGACCGGGCGGTCCGGCTCATAGGAGAACCCTAAGCCGGAACAGACGATATCGCTGTCTTTCGGTATGTCCTGCGAGGACTCGTGTCTCATTTCCGGCAGATCCAGCAGCCGGAAGATCTTGTCGCTGGCCGCCATGCCGTTCATGGCGATATGGAAAAACGAGCCGAACTGCCGCATGGGGAGGAAGAAATCCGCGGCCAGCAGGAGGATCAGGAGGCAGCCCGCCAGAGAGGTATGTCCGCCGGCATATTGGGTCACCGCCACAATAACACCCAAAGCCGCGCCGCCGTAGGCGACCAAATCCATAATGATGATAGAATTCAGCTGCATGGTGAGCACCTTCATCGTAATTTTGCGGAATTTCTCGGCTTCCTCATTCATTTCCTGATTCTTGAATTCATCAGCCTGATAGATCTTCAGGGTGGTAAGGCCCTGCAAGTTTTCTAAAAAAGTATCGCCCAAAGCGGTGTACTGCCCCCAGTATTTTGAGAGCAGTTTTTTCGCCCAGGTCTGCACCGCCGCAATCGCAATGGGAATCAGCGGCACACAGACCAGAAGAACGGCTGCCGACGGAACGTTCACAAAACAGAGGGCGGCAAACAATGTCAGAGGCGCCAGCATACTGTAAAAGAATTGGGGCAGGTAAGCCCCAAAGTAGGTTTCTAGCTGATCCACGCCTTCGACCGCTACCTGCACCACCTCGGAGGTTCTGACTTGTTCTTCATAGGACGCGCCCAAACGCAGCAGTTTTTGGTAAATTTGTTCCCGCAGGACCTTCTTGACCGCTTTGGCGGAAAGATATCCCATTCTGCTGGCTCCGATCGTACAGAGAAAGCGGATGCACAGAGCCAATACGGCGGCTGCCATCGCCGAAAGAATGGTGGCAGAGTCTGCGGCTTTAAAAAATAATGCCGAAAACATCCGGGCAATGCTGAGCATCAAAGCAATGTTCGCTGCCAGGGAGCACCACTGCAAGAGGACGTTCCCTGCAATATATTTTTTACTTTCGCTGACTGTCCTGATCAGCCGTTTCTGGATCATCATGGTTTTGCCCGCCTTTTTTTGTTTTTTTGACCCGCCGGCAGGAGCGGGAGATCCACTTCCTGATCAATTCATCATAAATACGATGTTAGTATGAACTAACTAAGCAGGAAAAGAAAAAGCAAGCAATGTTAGTGCTTGCTAACTGATTAAAAAGTATACCGTATCCTTGCCTGTTTGTCAATGAGTTCTTTCGGAAATGACGCGAATCCTTTTTGCTTTTTGCCCTCTATATTTGTCCCTCCGCAATAGAAAGAAAAATCTTGGGACTTGACAGCCGGCTGGCGCGGCGTTATGATATAACAGTGCTATATAACGACGTTATAAAGAGGCGGATCAATGACAACGGAACATGCGACCACACTGGAGCGGATTCATCAGGCGGCGAAAGAGGAGTTTTTGAACAAAGGCTTCCAAGCTGCATCCCTGCGGAATATCGTAAAATCCGTCGGGATGACGACCGGGGCGTTTTACGGCTATTACAAAAGCAAAGAGGAATTGTTCGAGGCGCTGGCCGGAGACGCTTATCGCTTTATTATCAACCGCTACCAAGACGCTCATCGGGAGTTCGCCGGGCTTCCCAAAAAGAGGCAGATGGAGGTCATGGGCGAATTTTCCGGAAGCTGCCTGTTTGATATTCTGCATTATGCCTATGAACACTTAGACGAGCTGAAGCTGATTCTCTGCTGCGCGGAGGGTACGCGCTTTGCCAGGCTGATCGACGAGATGGCGGAGACGGAAGCGGAAAGCACCCATGCCTACCAACGTGTTTTGGAGGAGCTGGGCCGGCCTTCACCGAGAATTGATTCCACGCTGGAGCATATTTTGATTACCGGTATGCTTCATACCTTCTTTGAACTGGTGATCCATGAAATGCCGCTGGCAGACGCGGAAAATTATGTCGAGGAAATGCGGGCTTTTTATACCGCGGGATGGATGAAAATTATGGGGCAGTAATGCTCTATAATTTTTCAAATATGGTTAGCGATAACTAACCAAGAGGGATATCCGAGGGCAATGTCAACGCCTTCTGTATCATAAATTCAATGTCAAAGGAGGAATTCTTGTTGAAAAAGCAATCCAATTTGTCACGCCTGCTGAGGATTGCAGGCGGCCACAAATACCTGACCTATGCTTCGTGGATTTTATCCGCGGCCAGCGCTTTGATTGCTCTGATCCCCTATTGGTATATCTGGTGGATCATGAAAGAAGTGCTGGAGGCGGCGCCGGATTTTGATAAAGCCCAGAATCTGACGCATTACGGCTTAATGGCGGTGCTGTATGCGGTGGTTGCCGTGCTGGTGTACATAGCCGGGCTCATGTGCTCCCATCTGGGAGCCTTCCGCATCGCCACGAATCTGCGGATTGCCGCCATGGAACATGTGGTCCGGCTGCCCCTCGGCGCTGCGGAGGAGTTCGGCAGCGGGAAATTGAGGAAGATCGTCAATGAATCCAGCGCGGCGACGGAAACCTATTTGGCGCACCAGCTCCCCGACCGTGCAGGGGCAATCGCCACGCCTTGCGGCTTGTTGTTATTGCTGTTTGTCTTCGACTGGCGGCTGGGGCTTTTGAGCCTGGCGCCGGTGCTCCTTGGCTTTCTGATCATGATGACTATGACTGGGGAGAAGATGCAGCAAAGAATGAAAGAATATCAGAATGCGTTGGAGGATATGTCCAATGAAGCGGTAGAATATGTCCGGGGAATTCCGGTGGTGAAAACCTTTGGCCAGACCATTTTCTCTTTCAAAAAGTTTAAAGGTTCCATCGACCGTTATCAAAAATGGGTGATCGCCTATACCAAAGAGCTCCGCACTCCCATGATGCTCTACACGGCGGCCATCAACGGGGTGTTTGCCTTCCTGATTGCGGGAAGCCTGTTCTTTACTCAGGATGGAGTGACAACGGAATTCTTGCTGAATCTGATTTTTTATATCATCATTACGCCCATCATCTCGGTGACTCTGACTAAGATTATGTTCCAGAGTGAGAACGCCATGATTGTGGACGACGCCCTCCGGCGGATTGACAGCGTGCTGGATTTGGCTCCTTTAAAAGAAACCAGACATCCCAAATCGCCCAAAGACGGGTCGGTGGAAGTCAAGAATATACGTTTCAGCTATGACGGAAAAAAGGATGTGCTGAAAAATATCTCCTTTTCCATACCAGCGGGGCAAACCGTGGCTTTTGTCGGCCCGTCCGGCGGCGGGAAAACGACCCTTGCCAATCTCATCTCCCGTTTCTTCGACCCGCAGAGCGGCGTGGTGAAAATCGGAGGCGTGGATGTGAAGGAAATTTCGAAAGAGGAATTGATGAACACCGTTTCCTTTGTCTTCCAGAACAGCCGCTTAATCAAAGCGTCGATCTTAGAAAACGTGCGGATGGGCAGGCCGGACGCCACCGATGAGGAGGTCAGGGAGGCTCTGCTTCACGCCCAGTGCGGCGACATCATTGAAAAGCTGCCGGACGGCGTGAACACTGTCGTCGGCACAAAAGGCGTTTTTCTCTCCGGCGGCGAACAGCAACGGATCGCCATTGCCCGCGTCATGCTGAAAGATGCTCCGGTGATCATTTTGGATGAAGCCACGGCCTTTGCGGATCCGGACAATGAAGCGAAGGTGCAGGCGGCGTTCTCCCGGCTGTCCAAAGGAAAGACGGTCATTATGATCGCTCACCGGCTTTCTACCGTGGCTAAAGTCGATCAGATTTATGTGGTGAAGGACGGAACCATTGCGGAGAGCGGCGCCAGCCGGGAATTGCTGGAACGGGACGGACTGTTCCGCCGGATGTGGGACAATTATCAGAGCTCCGTACAGTGGAAGGTTTCAAAGGAGGGATAAGATATGGTAAGACTGCTGCAAAAAAGATACGCCCTGTCCGAACAGGGGGCAAAGGATTTGATTAAGGGCTGCATTGCCTGCGTGTTTCAAAATATTTCCTTTCTGTTCCCGGTGGGACTTTTATATAAACTCGTCGGCGATCTGATGGACGGCGGAGCCGGCGGCAACACTGTTTTTTATCTTGCCGGCTGCGTCCTGTGCGTGGGGCTGATTCTTCTCGCCACCTACTTCCAGTATAACGCCACCTACTTCGCAACGTATGTGGAAAGCGGTGTGCGGCGGATCACCCTCGCGGAACGGCTGCGGAAAATCCCCTTGTCCTTTTTCGGGAAGAAAGACCTTGCCGATCTGACCAGCACCATCATGGCGGACTGCACGTTTTTGGAACAAAGCTTTTCCCACTTTATCCCGGAGCTGGCGGGTTCTGTCATTTCCACGCTGCTCATTTCCGTTAGCCTCTTTGTTTATGACTGGCGCATGGCTCTGGCCGCTTTGTATGTGATGCCGGTTTCTTTTGCCATCGTGGGTTTTTCCGCAAAGGTGCAAGAACACTTGAACCAGAAAGCGATGGATGCCAAAATGGCCTGCGCCGGCGGAATCCAAGAGTGCATCGAAACAGTCCGGGATCTAAAAGCGAACAATGCGGAAAAGGCGTATCTGAAAGGTTTGGAAAAGAAAATCCGCGCGGTGGAGAAGCGTTCCATCATCAATGAATTCAGCCTGGCGGCCTTTGTCGTATCCGCATCCCTTATCCTGAGACTGGGCATTGCCACCGTAGCGCTGGTGGGTTCGATTCTGCTCATACAGGGGTCGCTGGACATTCTTACTTTCTTCTTGTTCCTGCTGGTGGTATCCCGCCTCTACGATCCGCTGCAGGGGGCCTTGCAGAACCTGGCGGCGGTGATCAGCACCCGCACCAACATTGCCCGCATGAATGAAATCTTCGATCACCCGATTCAACAGGGAGAAAGCAGGCTGACGAACAAAGGCTATGATATTGCCTTTGACCATGTGGGATTTGCCTACAACACAGGGGAGACTGTCTTAAGAGACGTTTCCTTTACAGCGAAACAGGGGGATGTTACGGCGCTGGTCGGCCCGTCCGGCGGCGGGAAAACAACGGTTTCCCGTTTGGCTTCCCGGTTTTGGGATATCGATAAAGGGAAAATCACCGTAGGCGGCATGGACATTTCGGATATTGATCCGGAAGCCCTGCTCTCTCTGTACTCCATTGTTTTTCAGGATGTCACCTTGTTTGACAACACCATCATGGAAAATATCCGCATTGGAAAGAAGGAAGCGACAGATGAAGAAGTGCTGGCTGCCGCGCGGCTGGCCAACTGCGACGAATTTGCGGAGAGGCTGCCGCAGAAATGGAATACCAGCATCGGGGAGAACGGCTGTGAGCTCTCCGGAGGGGAACGGCAGAGAATTTCCATTGCCCGCGCGTTTCTCAAAAATGCGCCGGTCATCCTGCTGGACGAGGCCACCGCTTCCCTTGACGTGGAAAATGAAACCCTGATCCAGACTGCCCTTTCCCGCCTGATTCAAGATAAGACGGTTCTGGTCATCGCCCACCGGATGCGCACGGTGGCGGGCGCGGACAAAATCGTGGTGCTGGACGGCGGCACGGTGGCGGAGCAGGGAACGCCCGAAAAGCTGCTGAAGAAAAAGGGAATCTATGCCCGCATGGTGAAATTGCAGGCGGAAAGCCAGAATTGGACGCTGGCATAAACTTCAGACGCGTCAGAGGAGCTTTTCCAGCGCGTCTGCGGCTTTTTAGTCCTCCCCGGCGTCCGGATCCAGATGATAATATTCCAATAAAAAGTCCCAGAAAGCGCGGGCGGCAGGAGTCATCTGCTCCCGCTGTTTTCTGGCGGCCAGAACCCGCCTTGCCGTGGCATGGCCTTCGATGCGGAAGATCTGGAGGTCCGGGGCAAACCGGAGGGCCGGTTTGAGGCAGACCTGCGGGAAGAAGGAAAAGCCCACCCCCTGATCCAGCAGCGAAACCTTGGCGTAAAAATCATTGACCATGTAGCCGACCCGAAAGGTGGTTCCGAATAATTCACGGAGCTGTTTGACATTCTGTCCCTGGAAAAGCCAGTTTTGATAAAAAGGGGAGTCGGCCACTTCAATCAAAGGATAGGGTTTTAGCTCCTCCAGGCGGATTGATTTTTTATCTGCAGGGTATGGAATCAGCTTGGGAGACAGAACCGCATAAAATTCCTCCTCCAGCAAATCCCGGTAAATCGGGAAATAAGCCCGCAGCGGATAGGAATCCCCGTGGGCCCCGGCCAAGACCAGATCCGTCGTGTTCATCAGGATGTTGGCGTCGGACTGCTGAACCTCAGAGAAGAAAAAGTCTACCTCCGGATTTTTTTCGGAAAAAGCGCGGACGCAGGGATGCAGAACCGAGGCAAAGGCGTAATTACCGATGCGGACAGTCCCGATCACGGAGCCGCGGAGGCTTTTTAATGCGGTTTCGCCGTTGCGCACCGTCTGCAGGGCATTGGAAGCATACTCATAGAAGATGTGGCCGTGCTCGTTTAAAACCACGCCCCGCCCGACCCGGTTGAACAGCTTCATGCCCAATTCGGCTTCCAGGGAGGAGATCAGTTTGCTGATGTGAGATTGACTGGTATTCATTTCCTGGGCGGTCCTCGGCATGTGCTGGGTCTGAGCCAGACTGACGAACGCCTGCATTTGTATTAATTCCATGGGATACCTCATAAGGGAAGCGCTTGCTCGTTTCGATGGTTCTAGTATACGTTGCCGCCGGGGAAAAATCAACACAATACCGGGAAAGGAAGCAAGAGAGGGAAAATCGGTAAAAGGCTTCGGATGGGAACGATTCTTAGTTGAATATAATCTGTTTTTTGCTTATAATAGACACGAAAGATAGAAAAAACAGCAATCCATACGATGCGAGGAATCGAGGGGGAATTATGAACCTGCAGCAGCTCACTTATTTCCATAAAATTGCAGAACGAAAAAATTACACGAAGGCTTCTCAGGAACTGTCTGTTTCCCAATCGAATTTGAGCCACTCCATGTCGAAGCTGGAGGAGGAATTGGGCGTTCCCCTGTTCGTGAAAAAGGGGAGAAACATTGAGGTGACGGTCCATGGAAAAAAGTTCGACGAACATGTGGCCTTGATCCTGCGTGAATTGGAACTGGCGCAAAGCGAGGCTCAGGAAGCGGCGGATCCGACGAAGGGCACCATCCGGCTGGCGGTTTCCCATACCCTGCATTATCATTTTCTGCCGAATCTAATGCGGGGATATAAAGAGATTCCGGAATATCGGAAGATACAGTTTCAGATTCTGGATATGGAGGCCACGGGGATCGGGCTTGCGAAAATCGAGGCTGGGGAGGTGGATCTGGGGTTCGGCGCAAAAATAGACCGGCCCGGTTTTCAATATTTTGAAGTCATGAGCGAAGAATTGATGGCGGTGGTACCGGTGAGCCATCCCTTGGCTCAAAAGGAAAACATTACGTTGGAGGAGCTCTGCCGGGAGCCGCTGGTCACCTACAACAGCCAGTGCGGTACTCGCTGCGACCTGGAAATTTTTTTTCGGGAATATGGAGTAAGGCCCAGGCAGATCATCGAGGCCCAGAATGAAAAAATGATTGCAAGTATGGTGGCGGCCGGCATAGGCGTCAGCATTATGCCGTGGATCCAGGAGGTCAATGTATATCACGTGGTCTCCGTACCGTTGGAGCATCACCGGCTGAAACGCTCGCTGTATATGTTTTGGCGGCAGGAGGAATTTCGCCTGCCAGTGGTGGAGCAGTTTCGGAAATTTGTTGTCAACACGGTAAAAAACGAACGGGAGCAGAAGTGACCGGATTGGTATTGCAGGAAAAAGTCTGTGTGATAAGCGAACGCCTATCATGCAGGCTTTTTTGTTTTATTCGGAAATTTCAATCCATTCAGGGCAGAGCGATTGGTTTCGTAAGTAAAAAGAATCCATGTATTTCGTACATAGTGCAATGTATTAATCGCATTAGTAATTCGAGACTATTTGATGTAATATGAATTTACAGGCCGCTGAGTTGATATTGTTGAGATTGAAATCTTGCAAATAAGAAAAAAGCGAAATGTTGCTGAACAATATATATTTTGCTTGACAGCACGAACAATGTAGGCGACAAAACGAAAAATAACTGCAAAGCGACGTCAGCGGATATATTGAATGAAATTGAGGTGATTGAATCATGGTTTTACAGCGTTTTGAGGAAAAGACCGCCCTCATCACCGGCGGCGGAGGGATGGGAAGGGCCGTTGCCCTTCGTTTGCTGTCTGAGGGGGGCCGTGTGCTTGTAACGGATCATACCCAGGACACTTTGGCTAGGTTAAAGCAAGAATTCGACGAATTGGGCTACTCTGACCGCACCCGTTTTTTGCTCTCCGATGTGAGAATTTACCGGGATTGCTGTACAGCGGTTCAAAAGGGGGTGGAGTGGTTCGGAAAAATCGATATTTTGGTGACCACGGCAGGTATTCTGCGTCATCATCCGATTGATTTGCTGACGGAGAAGGACTGGAAGGATGTGGTTGATGTCAACCTGACGGGAACCTACAATTCTGTGAAATCCGTTGCCGGCCATATGAAAGACAGGCGGTATGGACGAATCGTATTGATCTCTTCCATCGGCGGCCGGACCGGCCGTCCCGGAGTGGGGGTGAATTATGCGGCGACGAAAGGCGGCGTCGTCGGGATGACGCAGTTGCTGGGCTATGAATTGGGGCCATGGAATATCACAGTCAACTGTGTGGCCCCCGGCCCCATCGGAGGCGGTATGTTTACCTCCCTTCCTGCCAAAGAGCAGGAGCGGCTGCTGGAGGGGATCCGGCTGGGACGGATTGGAACCTTTGATGACGCGGCTGCGGCGGTGGCATATTTAGGGAGCGACGACGCGTCCTGGACGACGGGCGAGGTATTGGATGTCAATGGAGGCTTACAGTATTAAATTTAGGAGGACATGATCATGAAACACACCTATTCACTGGTTCACCTGACGGACATCGCCTGTCCGCCGCCTGCGTTTATCCGCACGGCTGCAGCGGCGGGATATGATGCCGTCAGCCTGCGGACGATTCCCATGGGACTGCCGGGAGAGGTTCCGCACGATATCACAGACCGCAAGCTGCGGGCCGAGACCCTGGCGGCATGCCGGGAGACAGGTATTCGGATCAATGACACGGAAAATGTGAGAATCGATGACGGGGTGGACGTGCATAGATATGAGCCGCACCTGGAAGCGGCGGCGGAGCTGGGGATCCGGCATGTACTGAGCAATATCTGGACAGCGGACCGGGGCTTTTATACGGAGCAGTTTGGCGAGCTCTGCCGGCTGGCGGCGGTCTATGGCCAGGACGTGAACGTGGAATTTGTAACCTGGGCCAGCGTAGTAAATCTCAGGCAGACGGTGGAACTGCTGCGGGAGGTGGCCCTGCCAAATGTGGGAATTGTGGTGGATGCCCTTCATTTTTACCGCTCCCGCGTGAATCTGAAGGAGCTGGAGGGGCTTCCGCAAGAGTGGTTTCGGTTCATGCACCTGTGCGATACAATCCGGGAGATTCCCGACGATCCGGAAATGCTGATTCATACCGGAAGAAAGGAACGTCTTTATCCGGGGGAAGGCGCCATTGACCTGAAGGCGATCCTGGAAAAACTGCCGGAGGATATTGTCAGGGGGATAGAAGTACCGCACGTGAAGCGCCTAGAGGAGATCGGCTTTGAGGAACATGCGCGAAGGGCGTTACAGTCGGCAAAGCAGTGCCTGGAATAGCAAAGCAAGAATTTGAGGTGAAAGATGAAAACAATCAAGTGGCTTGACAGAAATTTTGAGATTTTACTGATGGTTTGCGCCCTGCTGGTGATCGTTTTTGTCATGGGGGCACAGGTTGTAGCGCGGAAATTTTTGGGAGCCTCCATCGAGTGGTCAGAGGAGTTGGGGCGGTATCTGTTTGTCTGGATGGGATTTCTGAGTATTAGCTATACACTGCACGCGGATACCATCATCCGGCTGGAAATACTCGATACGATCTTACCGGCTTCGGTCTTAAAATTCCTCCGCGTGCTCGTACAGGTCTTTATGCTGGTTATGTTCACCTATCTGACCTGCCAATCCTTTTCCATTGTGCGAAGCACGAATCAACGATGGTCCAGCATCGACATTTCAATGAACTACGTGTACGGCGCGATTCCTTTTTGCTTTGCCCTGACTGTGCTGCGGCTGGCGCAAGGCTTGATCCTCACGCTGAAAAGCAAACCGGACGCCAAAAATGCAAAGGCGTTTGCAGCGAAAGAGGAAGCGGAGAAATCCCGGATGACGGAGATGGGGAAGGATGGTGAGAAAAAATGCTAGGCGTTATCTTTGGAGCGATGGCTGTAATGCTCGTATTGACCGTGCCCATCGGCGTGATGCTGCTGGCGGTCGCGCTGATCCCCAGTCTGATGGATCCGGGCTTTACGGCTACCGTGCCTTTTGTTCTGCGCAATGTGGTGGGCGGTTTAAACAGCACCCCCCTTTTGGCAATCCCTCTGTTTATCCTGGGCGGCATCATTATGGCCCAAAGCGGAATCGCCAAGAAACTGTTCGATGTATTTGCCTACCTGATCGGCGATAAGACCGGAGGGATGCCCTGTGCATCCATCATCACCTGCCTGTTTTACGGGGCAATCTCCGGTTCCGCCCCGGCTACCACGGCGGCTGTCGGCACCATGACAATCCCTATTTTAGATGACATGGGATATGATCATGCGTTTAATGCCAGCACTGTAGCGATTGCAGGTGGATTGGGGGTGATCATCCCGCCTTCCGTTCCCTTCATTGTCTACAGCATGGCAAGCGGCGCTTCGGTGGGAGATATGTTTCTGGCGGGAGTGATCCCAGGAATATTGATTGCCCTGTGCCTGATGATCTATGCGGTCTACTATTGCAAGACCAAAGGGGAGGATAAAGAACGGATCCGGAACCGGGTCGCCGTGCTCCGTGAGAAAGGCTTCCTAGGGGTGCTAAAAAGCAGTTTTTGGGCGCTGCTGTCTCCGATCATCATCCTGGGCGGCATTTACGGTGGGATCGTCACACCCACGGAGGCAGCTTTGATCGGCGTCTTTTATGCGGCGCTGGTGGGCCTGTTTATTTACCGTACCTTAAGGCCCAAGGATTTGATCCTTCTCTGTGTGGAAGCGGTAAAGACGACGGCGCCCATGCTCCTGGTAATCGGGGCGGCCTCCGCGTTTTCCAGGGTTTTGTCCCTGATGCAGGCTTCTGAGGTTGTATTTTCCCTGGCGGGCGGTTTGTTGGAAAACCGGATTGTGCTGCTCTTTGTCTTGAATCTCTTCCTATTATTTATGGGGATGATCATCGACACGTCTCCCAATATCCTGATTTTTACCCCAGTGATGCTCCCGCTGGTGCAGGCGGTTGGGGTTGACCCGGTGCATTTCGGAATTATTATGGTGGTGAATCTGGCGATTGGGTTTGTGACGCCGCCGGTGGGAGTAAATCTTTATGTGGCCCAGTCTCTTTCCGGAGTCCCGGTGATCACTCTGGCCAAGAAGGCTCTTCCCTACATCGTGATGTTTTTCATTGCTTTGATGCTGATTACCTATATTCCTGCGATCAGCCTGATGCTGCTGTAAGCGTCTGAGGCATCTTTTATATAAAAACAAATTTATGAGGAGGAAAAAAATGAAAAAGAAAATCTTATGTGGTATCCTGGCAATGGCGCTGGCCTGTTCCTTATACGGGTGCGGAAGCTCCGGCGCGGCGACGACCGTCTCGCCGAACACCACCGAGGCCGCCGGAGGAGATACCGCGGCAGGTGCGACCGCGGCAGGTGCGACCGCGGCAGCCGCCGCTGCTTCGGATTTACCGGAAATGACGTTTTCCATCGGGCACACCGGAACCGAGGATTCCTGGAATCATTCCATGTGTTTGAAAATCAAAGAGAAATTGGAGGAGTACAGCGGCGGAAAAATAAAGGTAAATGTCTACGCCAACGGTCAGATGGGGAGCGACTCCGAGATGATTCTCAGCGTGATCCAGGGGGATCTGACCATGCAGTGCACCAATACGGCATCGGTCACCAACACGGTTTCCGACTGTGGAATCGCCGATCTCCCCTTCCTCTTTGACAACGTGGAGTCGGTGCGGAAAGCGCTTTCCGATGAGACCTTCCTTTCTTTGCTGAAGGAAAAGTTTGAAGCCCAGGACCTTGCACTGATGCTGGTGGCGGACCAGGGATTCCGCTGTATCACGACGAACCGCGAAATCAAGAGCTTTGAAGATCTTGCCGGGATGCAGATGCGTGTGCAGGATAATGCCAATCACATCGCGTTTTGGACCGACGCCACGCTGGCGCCCACGCCCCTTGCCTTTTCCGAACTGTACCTGTCCTTGCAGCAGGGCTTGCTGGAAGCCCAGGAAAACCCTTACCGCACCACGGTTGCCTCCAAATTCTATGAGGTTCAGAAGTATGTGACGAACTCAAACCATGTTCCTCAGTGCAACGTGATTTTCATGGGAAAGACAGCCTATGACGCCCTTCCGCCGGAATATCAGAAGATGGTGGACCAAACCATGGAAGAATTACTGCCCTATGCCCAGGAAGTGGCGGACGAGTCCATGGAGAATGATCTGGAATTCCTTCAAGAGCAAGGGATGACCTTCCTGGATTTTGACCAGATCCCCGGAATCCGGGAAGCGCTGAAAACGGCGGCCCTGGACAACGCCATTGCCCGCATGGAGGAGACCATTGACCCGGCGCTGATGGACGCTTACCTGAAGGCGGCCGGGTATACCAGATAAAGGAGAGGGAAGAAAATGACCGAGAAAAAAACCGTAGTAGTAGGAACCATTGGCGCCGGATATGCGGCAGATCTTCACGCAAGCGGTTATCAAAGAGTCTGCGGTGTCAATGTCCGGCTGAAAACCATCTGCGATGTGCGCCTGGAAGCGGCGGAGCAAATCAAAGAGCGCTACGGATACGAACACGCGGCTTCAGATTATGAAGACTTGCTGCGGGATCCGGAGATCGACGTGATTGATCTTGTCACGCCGCCGTTTTTACACTGCGAGATGGCGGTGAAGGCGCTGCGGGCGGGAAAACACGTGATCTGTGAAAAGCCGCTGACCGGATATTTCGGAAAACGGGGAGAGGAGAACGTTGGCCGGACCACGCCGAAATCCGTCATGTACCGGGAAGTCCTTCGGTCCATGGAAGAGCTGAAAAGCGTGGCGGAGGACAGCGGGAAGAAGTTTATGTATGCGGAGAACTTTGTCTATGCTCCCCCGGTCCAGCGGGCGGCGGAAATGCTGCGGGCAAAGAAGAGTAAAATTCTCTGTATGAGAGGAGAACTGAGTCTCAATGGAAGCAGTTCCTCGCTGGCCGGGAAGTGGAGCGGCACCGGCGGAGGGATTCTGATGAGAAACGGCTGTCACCCTCTGGCGGGAATGCTGTGGCTCAAGCGGCAGGAAGCGCTGGCCCGCGGGGAGGAGATCCGCGCGGTCAGCGTGACAGCGGACTGCGGCGTTACCACGGAATGCCTGACGGACAGGGAAAAAGAACATTTGCTGGCGCGCCCGGAGGACGTGGAAGATTACAGCAACCTGACGGTTACCTTTTCCGACGGCACCAAAGCACTGGCCATTGCGGCGGATACCGTATTGGGCGGGTCCCAGAATTATATCCAGATTTACAGCAATGACTGCGCGCTGAAATGCAATATTACCCCTACGGACATGCTGGAAAGTTATTTTATGGATGAGAAAGGGCTGGAAGATATAGAGATTTCTCAGTTCCTGACCCATAAAACCGGATGGAACCGCGCCTGGGTAAACGATGAATTTGTCAGGGGATATACCGGCGAGCTTCAAAATTTCATGGAAGCCGTCGCGTTTGACCGTGTTCCAGACTCAGATTTTACGCTGGCGTATGATACGATCCGCATTTTATATGCCGCCTATCAGTCCGCGGAAGAAGGGCGGAGAGTGACGCTGGAAACAGTTCCATAAAAACAGAAACCGTGTGCATGACCGGCGGCCCTGAAGCATACATTGTAAAAACAATTATTCCGAGGGGTTTTCCTTGAAAGATTATATCGAAGAACGCGCGGTAGCGATTGCCAATTACATTATAGATCACAATGCTACCGTCCGTCAGACGGCCAAAAAGTTCGGGATTTCAAAGTCCACGGTTCACAAGGATGTGACCGAGAGACTTCCTCTGATCAACCCTGCCCTGGCAGCGCAGGCCAGAGTCGTTTTAGATGTAAACAAATCGGAGCGCCATATCCGGGGTGGCCTGGCCACGCGGGAGAAATACCTGCTTCACAACGGACACCGCTAATCTCCAGAATCTGTGTTTGCTCTGGAAACCACTTTTCTAAAATTTTTTATGTACCTCCCCTCCTGCTGTCAGCCGGATTACCGGAAAATCCGGCTGACAGCAGGAGGGGAGGCTTTTTTCAGCGAGAACCCAACGTTTCAGAATTAAACCGTTCAACTGAAATGAAATAATGGTTCCTGTCGTACAATCTAAATGCTTTTCTTGAAAATATTTTTTTATAATCTTGTAAATATCCAGAAAAATCCAGGCAAATGCAATATCAAGTGAAAGTAAATGTATTTTTGTGGGAAAAACGCGATATAAGTGGCACGGAACTTGCGGTATATAAGGCCAGAACAAGGACAACCGGTTTCAACAGGCCGGATACGAAGGAATCTTATCGTAAGGGGGAGAAAATGGCGCTATTGATAGCAAAAGTGGAGAGCGGAGTCCTGCGGGGCACGTATTCCGGCAACGACAAAGTCAGCGTTTTCAAGGGAGTTCCCTATGCGGCGCCGCCGGTGGGTGAACTGCGGTGGAGAGAACCGCAGCCGCCGGAGCCATGGGAGGGCGTGCGGGATGCCTATACATTTTCCGATATTTGCCTTCAGGAACAGGCGGAAAAAGGATCTTTTTATCAGAAGGAGTTTTACGAAGTCCGCTTTCCGATGAGCGAGGACTGCCTGTATCTGAACATCTGGACGCCGGCGGAATCGGATCAGGACCGGCTGCCAGTGGCCTTTTTCATCCATGGCGGCGGATTCAGCGCCGGAATGGGAATCAATAAGAGCTACGACGGGGAGGCTTTCGGAAAACGGGGGGTTGTCACGGTGACCATCAACTACCGGGTCGGCGTTTACGGTTTTTTGGCTCATCCGGAGCTGACCGCGGAGAACGAGCACGCCTCCTCCGGAAATTATGGCCTGCTGGATCAGATTGCCGCCCTGAAATGGGTCAGGAAAAATATTGCAGCTTTCGGCGGAGACCCGGAGCAGATCACGATTTTCGGCCAGTCGGCGGGCGGAGGCAGCGTACAGCTTCTCTGCGGTTCCCCTTTGACCCGCGGGGATATCCGCCGGGCGATCATCCAGAGTTCCATTGTGCTGGCCCCACTGCGGGAGCCAATCAACAAGCCTTTGGCCGCTGCGGAGCAATTCGGAGCGGATTTCGTTCATAAGATCGGCGTTTCTTCCATAAAAGAGGCCAGAGGGCTATCCGGGGAAGAGCTGCTGTCCCGATATATCAAGTTTAAGGGAGGCCGCTTTGGCCTTTACTTTAAGCCGGTTGTCGACGGGTACGCGGTGGAGGACGATATGCTGAACCAGGTTCTGAAAAATAAGCATCACCGGATCTCCTATCTGATGGGCGGTACCTTAGATGAAATGGCGAACGGCCCTATGGAGGCTCCGAAGGAGGCGCCCAAAGACCGGAGTTCCTATGAGATCATCCGGGACGAGATGGGACCGGCCAGCGAGTACTATTTTGAGATTCCAAAGGAAGAGCGGGAGGATATTTCCGAGATGCCGGCCAGGCACATCTGCGGATGCTGCGCCTGGAGCGAGCTTCAGGTGGAGCAGGGCAGAACCCCGGTTTATCAATATTTGTTCAGCCACACGCCGCCCGGCGATGACCATCCGGGAGCCTTCCACTCGGCGGAGCATCCCTATGTATTCCAGACCTTGTTCCGGATCTGGCGGCCATACCGCGGGGAGGATATGGAATTGTCCAACCTGGCCTGCGGCTACTGGACGAATTTCATTAAATTCGGGAACCCCAACGGGGAGGGGCTGCCGGAGTGGACGCCTTACACCAAGGAGTGTCCGGAGGTGATGGAGCTGAAGCCAAACGCCGGGATGAAGCGGTTGTTTGGCCAGCCGTTTGTCAGATTGAAAAACAAGGAGGGGGAATAGCCGATGGCGCTTCTGGAAGTTGAGGTAGAAGAAGGAAAACTGAGAGGAACTTTTGCAGGAAATCAGAGAGTTGCCGTACATAAAGGCGTGCCCTATGCGGCTCCGCCCGTAGGTCCGCTCCGCTTCCGCCCGCCGGTACCCATGAAACCCTGGGACGGCGTCCGGGAGGCTTATCTTTTCGGGGACGCCTGCCATCAAAAACGCGTCCTGGGAGGCGGAGACTTTTATCAGAAGGAATTTTATGTGGAGCGCCGTTACAGTGAGGACGTGCTGACCGCCAATATCTGGACTCCGGCCAAAACCCCGGAAGACCGGCTGCCCGTCGCTTTCTGGATTCACGGAGGAGGAATGCAGCACGGAGACTGCATCAACATGGCTTACGACGGGGAAGCCTTTGCCAAACGGGGCGTGATTTTCGTCACGATCGGCTACCGCCTCAATGTGTTCGGTTTCCTGGCTCACCGGGAGCTGACGGAGGAAAGCCGGAAAGAGAGGGGCGTCGCCGCGTCGGGCAATTACGCGTATCGGGATATTCTGGCGGCTCTGCAATGGGTTAAGAGAAATATCGCGGCCTTTGGCGGGGACCCGGACCGGGTGACCATTCTGGGCCAGTCCGGCGGGGCCGGGGCGGTGATGGATCTGGCGGCGATGCCGAAAGCCCAGGGACTGTTTCAGCGCTGCGTCATGCAGAGCGGAGGCGGCCTGGGAGGGATCGTGCAGGACAAGGATGTGACGCTTGCCGATGCGGAGCAAATCGGAGAGGAGTTTTTCCGGTACATCGGAGTCCGGACCGTGGAAGAAGCCCGGCGGATACCCGGCGGCCGCCTGGTGGAGTATTATTACGATTTCTGCCGGGAGCGCCCGAAGAAGGAAGGGGATTCTTACAGTCCCTTTGGCCGCTGCCAGGATAACGAACTGTTTTTTGAGAGCACCATGGATGCGGTCCGGGCGGGCCGTTATGCGGATGTGGACTATCTGACCGGGACCATGGCGGACGAGTTCACCTATATCATGGGGAGACGGGACATTGATCTGGAAAAATACCGCCGGGAAATCGGGGAGAAATACGGTGTTTTTGCAGAACAGTATTTGAAAGCTGCGCGGGCGGACACCAAAGCCGGGGCGGAGGAGACGGAGCGGCGCAGTTCGGCGGATCATATGTGGGCTTCGGCCCAGGCGTTCTCGGAAAAGCAGCTGGAGCTGGGCCGCAGGCCGGTGTTTCAGTATTTCTTTTCCCACCCGGTTCCAGGGACGATCATAAAGGCGCGTTCCATTCCGGCGAACATGCCTATGTCTTTCAGACCTTTTTGAGGATAGACCGGCCTTACACGGGAAGAGACTTGGACCTGTCCAACTGCATGTGCGATTCCTGGTGCAATTTCATAAAAACCGGCACGCCCAACGACGGGGCGCATCCGTTTTGGATTCCCTACACAAAACAATGTCCTCTGGTCCGGGAATTCGGCGGCGGCAACGGAATGATTCCCATGCCGGAGACCCCTATGTCGGCTTTCCTGCGGGATTACGCCCTGGAACGGCTGAGAGGAAAGGCGGGTCTGTAAGTAGAAAGGAGAGCAAGACCGTATGGGGAAGTATTTATTGAAACGGCTGGGGCAGACGATTCTCGTCATGTTCCTAGTTTCCATTTTGGTATTCCTCCTGATGTCCTTTATACCGGGGGATCCGGTGTACGCCATGCTGGGGGAGGACATCACGCCGGAGGAATATCAGGTCGCCTATGAACAGCTGGGGCTGGACAAACCTTTGATTACTCGGTATGCCGGCTGGCTCGGAGGAGTGTTTCAGGGCGATTTCGGCGTGTCCTATCAATATCATGTGGAAGTGGAAGAACTGATTGCTTCAAGGGTGACCGTCACCCTTTATCTGGCAGTTTTGTCCACGGTGATCGGTTATCCCATCGGCATCCTGTTTGGCATGCTGACCGCGGTGTACCGGGGGAAGAAGGCGGACTCTATTCTGACCTTCATCGCCAACCTCTGCAACTGCCTGCCCCAATTTTGGATCGGCATCTGTCTGATGTATTTTCTTGCCCTGAAGTCGGGGCTGCTGCCGTCCTACGGGTTTACCTGGCCCTGGGAAGACTTCGGGATGCACATGAAGCAGCTGATCATGCCGCTGATCTGCCTGTCCATCGGCAGTATCGCAGGCGTGACCAGGCAGACCCGCTCCAGCATGCTGGAGGTGATCCGGCAGGATTATGTCCGGACCGCCCGTTCCAAGGGGCTGAGGGAGAAGAAAGTTATCTTGATCCATGTGATGAAAAACGGTCTGATCCCGATCATCACGATGCTGGGAAATCGTCTGGCCTTCATGGTCGGGGGCTCCATGTTCGTGGAGTCGGTGTTTCAGATCCCCGGCATGGGTTCTCTGTTTGTGAAAGCCATCGGGGGAAAAGACATCCCGGTGGTCCAGGCCTGCGTCCTGCTGACGGCGCTGGTATCCTGCCTGGCTTACATCGTGACGGATTTGCTCTACATGCTGGTGGATCCCCGGATCAGCCTGGTGGAATCGGAGTAGGAAGGAGGTCGGACGATGGAAACAATACTGGAAAAAGCACGGACGGCCAAGGAGAGAAAGCAGGAGAGCAGACGAAAGTTTGTAAAGGCATTGTTCCGGCGGAAAGTGGTGCTGTTCGGGGCAATCGGCGTTTTGGCGTTCATCCTGATTGCCGTTCTGGCGCCTCTTTTGGCCCCCTATGACCCCAATAAAACAGACTTCTTTGCGGCCCTGCAAAGTCCCTCCGGCGCGCATCTGTTGGGAACGGACGATCTGGGGCGCGATGTGTTAAGCCGTATCATCTACGGCTCCAGGGTCTCTCTGGCCGTCGGCGTTCTGGCGGTGGCCATTGCCTGTGTGGCAGGAACCTTTTTAGGGATGTGCGCCGCCTATCTCGGCGGCTGGGCCGACGCGGTGATTATGCGCTCCTGTGAAGCACTGATGTCGATTCCAAACACGGTGCTGGCCATGGCCCTGATTGCCGTGTTCGGCGGCGGCCTTCGGAATCTGGCGATTATTCTCGGCCTATCCACGGTGCCGGGCTATGTCCGGATGATGCGGGCCGAGGTGTTAAAGATCAAGGGAAGCGACTTTGTGATGGCTGGAAAACTCCAGGGAAGCAAAAACCTGCGCCTGATGTACAAGCATATTTTACCCAACAGCCTTTCCCCGATCATTGTCATGATGACCCAGCAGGTCGGTCAGACAATCTTGGTGGAAGCCGGTCTCAGCTTCCTGGGCGTCGGAGTCAGCGTTCCGACTGCCTCCTGGGGCTCCATGGTCAGCGACGGAAAGGCGTATCTGCTGACCAATCCGGTCTTTGCCATCACGCCCGGTATCTGCGTTGCCATCCTGGTCATCTGCCTGAACATGTTCGGCGACGGCATCCGGGACGCTCTGGATCCCCGGCTGCGCGGCGATATTTGAGGAAAGGAGAACCGGTGTGGACAAGTTATTGGAAGTAAGAAATATAAAAGCTCAGTTCGTCACGGACGGAAATGTGGTGAACGCGGTGGACGGCGTCTCTTTCTATCTGAATCCGGGGGAGATCATCGGGGTGGTCGGGGAATCCGGGAGCGGAAAATCCGTGACCATGATGAGCCTCTTGCAGCTGATCTCCTCCCCAGGGCGGGTGGCCGGGGGCGAAGTCTATCTGGAAAATGGGAAAGACAACCTCTTGAGCTACCCTCCCAACGGAGAAAAAATGCGGGAGGTCCGCGGGGGCAAGATCGGCATGATTTTCCAGGAGCCCATGACCTCCCTGAACCCGGTCCTGACCGTGGGCTACCAGATCCAGGAGACCATCATGCTGCATTTGGGCCTGGACAAGGAGGCGGCCAGGGCCAAAGCCGTCGAAATGCTGAAACTGGTCAATATCCCGGACGCGGAAAGCCGTTTCGGCTACTATGCCCAGCAGTTTTCCGGCGGGATGCGCCAGAGAATTATGATCGCCATGGCCCTGGCGGCGGAACCGGAAATCCTGATTGCGGACGAGGCGACCACGGCGCTGGATGTGACCACCCAGGCCCAGCTTTTGGAGATGATGCAGGACATTGCGAAAAAGACCGGAACCTCCATCATCATTGTGACCCATAACCTGGGAATCGTGGCTCAGTATGCAGAGCGGATCTACGTCATGTACTCCGGCCATATCATGGAGCATGCGGGCACGAAAGCCCTGTTTCGCAGGCCGGAGCACCCTTATACCCGCGGGCTCTTGAAAGCAATTCCAAGGCTCAGCGATCCCAAGGGAAAAGTACTGGTACCCATCGACGGGCTTCCCCCCAACCCGGCAAACCGTCCGCCCTACTGTCCGTTTTATCCCCGCTGTGAGTATCGGAAAGAACGATGCAAAGAGGGCATTCCCCCGCTGCGGATGACGGAAGAGGGCCACAGCATCGCCTGTTTCTTAAGCGGGGAGGAACTGGAACAAAGAGAAGAGGAGCTTTCCCATAAGCTTCAAAAAGAGACGGCAAAAAAGACGATAAAGCCGGAGCTCTGCCTGGATATCCGGAAGGTTCGGAAATACTTTCCGGTCTATAAAGGGCTGATCCGGAAAAAGATCGGGGAGGTAAAGGCGATCGAGGATATCACCTTTCAGGTCCGTAAGGGGGAGACCTTAGGAATCGTTGGGGAGAGCGGCTGCGGAAAAACGACGTTGGCCCGCTGCCTGATGCGGGTTTACCGGCCGGACGAGGGGGAAGTGATTTTTGAAGGAACGGATATTGCCCGGATGAAAGATTCGGAACTGATCTCCTTCCGGCCCAAAATGCAGATGATCTTTCAGGACCCGTTTTCTTCCCTGGATCCGCGGCAGACAGCCGGATCCATCGTGGGGGAATCTCTTAAGATCCACCACCTGACAAAAAGTCAGGAAGAATATGAGGCAAAGGTGGACGAGTTGTTCCGGCTGGTGGGCCTGAGCCCGGAGCTTCGGGAACGGGTTCCCCATGAATTTTCCGGCGGCCAGCGTCAGCGCCTGGGGATTGCCAGGGCGCTTGCCTCCAACCCGTCCCTGATCGTGTGCGATGAGCCGATCTCCGCCCTGGATGTCTCGATCCAGGCGCAGATCATCAATCTGCTGGAGGAACTGCAGAGCCGCCTGGGGCTGACCTATCTTTTTATCGCCCATGACCTGGCGGTGGTGAAGCACATCAGCGACCGGATTATGGTCATGTACCTGGGGAGGATCGTAGAGTTCTCGGATTGCCTGGATCTCTACGAGGAGCCGCTTCATCCTTACACAAAAGCGCTGCTCTCGGCAGTGCCGGATGCCAACCCCGATGCGGGGCGCGAGCGCATTCCCCTGAAAGGGGAAGTTCCCAGCATTTTAAAACGCCCGGCGGGCTGTCCCTTCAGCGACCGGTGCAATCTGACAGAAGACCGGTGCCGGAAAGAGACGCCCCAGCTGAAAGAAGTAAAGCCGGGACACAGGGTGGCTTGTTTTCTCTATGAACAGCAGGAGGATGCCTGATTGTTGTCCGGGAATCGGACCTGGCCGGAAGAGAGATCACTCAAACGGGCGGCAGGTCTTTGCCCGCGGTATGCACTTCGGCCCGTTACTGGAAATGGGAGCGGACCGGGGTTTATATAAAAAAATAAAGGAGGAAATCTATGAAAAACAGGAAAAGATGGACAGCTTGCCTGCTGGCCGGACTGATGGCGGTTTCTCTGACGGGCTGCGGCGGCTCCGGCGAGACCGCGGCGGCCGGAGCGACGGCAGCCGGTACATCTGCGGCGGCGACCCAGACGGGCACAGCGGCAAAAGAGTCTGCCTCAGCCACTCACGCGGAAGGACAGGCGGAGCCGAAAAAGGGAGGCGTATTCCGCAGCGCGGAGGCCGTAGTTCCCATGTCGTTCTTTACGGTGACGGCGTCCAGCACCAACGCGGACCTTTTTATCGCACCGGCGATCGAGCCTTTGGCCCGGATCTACAAGGACGGCACTTATGATCTGCTTCTGGCGGAGTCAATGGTCCGCGACGATGAAAAGCTGACGCTGACCGTGAAACTTCGGGAGGGAATCCAGTTTACCGACGGATCGGATCTGAATGCAGAGGTTTTAAAGTGGACCTTTGATACGGCTCTGGCCGCGGGAAGAGCCGCCTCATTGGGAAATCCCACCGAGGTGAAAGTATTGGACGACTACACGGTGGAGATTCACTTTGCCACTTTCTCTTTGGAGTGGGAGAACCTGATCGGGAAGATGTACATGCACTCGAAAAAAGCCTATGAAGAGCACGGCGAGGACTGGTGCAAAGTCAATATGGTCGGCACCGGCCCCTATAAGCTGGAAAGCTATGAGGCCGACACGAAGCTGACCTTTGTCAAAAATGAGGATTACTGGCAGGGAGAACCGTATCTGGACGGCATCGAGGTGATCTGCCTGACCGAGGGGACCACGGCTGCCTCCGCCTTCCTAAATAAAGAGGTCGATTTTTACAACAGCGACAACAGCCAGATCATCGACATGATCCTGGCCGCGGGCTATGAAAATCAGAGTTTGGGAATGCCCGGCGACATCAGCATCGGCGTATTCTACCCCAACAGCACCGTGGAAGGCGATCCCTGGAACAACGTGGCGGTGCGCCAGGCCGTGTTCCGCTATGGAATCGACTGGGATGCCGTTGCCTTTGCAGCCAAGGGAAAATATGCCTACGCTTCCAATCAGTTTGGCATCACCGGCTCCTATCATTTCGACGATGAGCTGGAAGATCCGGCCTATGATGCGGAAAAGGCCAAGTCTTTATTGGCGGACGCCGGATATCCGGACGGATTCGATACGACGATTTTCTGCACTGCCAGCAATTCAAAGGATGCCACGGCCATCCAGGCCAGCCTTTCGGAACTGGGAATCCGGGCAGAGGTGCAGGTGGTGACCACGCTGACCGATCTCAGGGAATCCGGCACCACCCCCGGTCTGTTGCTGGGCCTGTCGCCGGGTTATCTGGATATTGCCTCCACGTTAAAACGGGTCTACTCCCGTGAAGGCTCCTATGGAAAGGTGATGAACGTCTCCGATGAATATGAAGACGCTCTGACCAAGGCGCTGTCGGCGAAAACGCTGGAGGAAAAGAAGCAGTACCTGAAGGAATGCAGCAGGCTCTTAAGCTACGATGAGTGTGTGCTGGAGGCCATGTGGATCTGTCCGGCCTACCTTTTCTCCCAGGATTATGTGGAAGGGATGAACCGGAACCGGGTGGCTTACGGCTATTCCGCCGAGGATATCTGGTTGAACCAGTAAGGTTTGTTTTTCATTCAGGGGCCGTTGCTTTCGGTGGCGGCTCCTTTTTCATTTTGGCGGCGGGAGGAGTAGAAAGAGAGGAGGGAGCCATTTGATTAAAATCATGTATCTCACCATGGAACAGGCAGAGCTGACCCACGCGATCCGGATGGCGAAAGAGCTGAATGTGGAAATTTATCCGAATGTGGTTCCGAATGATGACTGGGAGCAGGTAAAAGAATATGCGGCGATCGCGGAGAACCTGGATGTGGATGTCATTTTAGCAAAAGGGAGGATTCTCGCGCTTCTGCAAAGCCTGAATTGCCCCATCCCGATTGTGACGGACCCGGTGGTTGGGATGATGACAACCCGTCTTCTCTATCACTTAAAAAAGCACAAAGGGGATGCTTATTGGCAGGAGGCGGGCCGGAGAAGAAAGGTTGCCTTGATCACCCATCAGCGTCTTTATATCGAGGAAGATATGTACAGCGAAATTTTCGATATGGAGATATCCAATGTGGTGGTTCCCAGGGAAATGCTGAACCGGGGGGAAGAGTTTCTCCTGGAACAAAAGGCCAAGGGCTTTGATCTCGTCATCTGTGGCCAGAACATGAAGCGGATTGCGGAGCAAGTGGGGCTGGAAGCCTATTTCCGTGTGGAAGCCGCCAGCATGGAAATGATCTGGGAGGCGCTCCGGACCGCCGCGGTGGTGGCGCGGGGCGTCAAGGCCCATAAAGAAAAGACGCGGGAGATGCGGGAACTGATGGACTACGCCTTCGAAGCTGTTTTGATGACGGATTCGGAGGGGAGAATTTCTTTCTGTAATCTGGCGGCGTCAAAATTGCTGGACTGCTCGGAGAAAGAGATTCTGGGCGTTTTTGTCTGGGACCGGATCCCTGCTTTTTTGAGCGGAGAAATCCTGGCGGTGATCCGGGAGGAGAAAAATCTCTTCGGGAAGATCCTGACTTTGCGGGGAAATACGGTTTTGGCCAACGCCACTTCCCTTCATGCCGGAACCCAAAAGGAGAAACCGTCGGGCGCGGTGGTCTACCTGACGGAAATCCAAAAGCTGGAAGGGATGGAGACCGCGGTCAAGCAGGAGCTCTACGCCAAAGGGCATCAGGCAAAATATCATTTTTCCGATATTCTCGGCAGCTCCTTTGAGATGCACGAAATAAAGCAGATGGCGGAACAGTTTGCCCATTATCACTCCAATGTTCTCTTGATGGGGGAGACCGGAACGGGAAAAGAGCTGTTTGCCCAGAGTATTCACAATGCAGGGGCCAGAAAAAACGAGCCTTTCGTGGCCCTGAACTGCGGCGCCTTTTCCCCGAATCTGCTGGAGAGCGAGCTGTTCGGCTATGTGGAAGGCGCGTTTACCGGCGCCCTGCGGAAAGGAAAGAAGGGGTTGATCGAGATTGCCGACGGGGGAACGATCTTCCTGGATGAAATCTCGGAGATGGACCTGCAAGGGCAGGTCCGGCTTCTGCGCGTCCTGGAAGAGCGGACCTTGCGGCGGGTCGGGGACGACAAAGAAATCCCCGTGGACATCCGCGTGATCGCAGCTTCCAACAAAAACCTGATCCGCCAGGTGGAGAAGGGGGAATTCCGGGAGGATCTGTACTATCGCTTGAACGTGCTTTCCCTCGTAATTCCGCCCCTTCGGCAGCGGGGGCGGGACTCGGTGCTTCTGGCAAAGCGGTTTCTGGACGACTTTGGAAAGAAGTATCACAAGAACGTGTGGATTACCCCGGAGGCGGGAGATGTGATTGCCGGTTTTTCCTGGAAAGGCAACGTGCGCCAGCTCCGCAATTTCTGTGAGAGGCTGGTGGTGGTGGCGGGGGAATGCGCCCTGGAACCGGAGTTTATCTTGCGGCAGTTAAAGATGATTTATCTGGCCGGGGAGGAAGACTTGACGGTCCGGATGCCGCCCGCCGGAGAAAAGGGGGACGAAGAACAGGAAAAAGAGCAGATCACCTGGGCTTTGAACCAAACCGGAGGAAAGCGTCAGGAGGCGGCGAAGCTTTTGGGGATCAGCAAGTCCAGCCTGTGGCGCAGAATGAAAAAGTATGAAATCGGGGAAAAATTCTGATTGTCCCCGGATTGACAGAGGAGGAAGGGTCTGTTATTCTAAAATAACACAATCCGTTTGAGAAAAACGGCCGCGGCAGTTTAATGTGAGACATTTTTTACGCTGCCATGAATGCGCAGAAAAGAGGATTTTATGTATTCCTACACTCCTTTGCAGTGGATGCTGTTCTTTTTTATTTATTGCTTTATCGGTTGGATCTGGGAAAGCTGTTTCGTCTCCGTGAAAGAAAAGCGGTGGGTAAACCGCGGTTTTTTGCATCTTCCCATGCTGCCGCTGTACGGATCGGGCGCAGTGATCATGCTCTTTGCCTCCCTGCCGTTTCGGGGGAACCTGATTCTGACCTACCTTTCCGGCGTGGTCGGAGCCACCCTTTTGGAATTGGTGGTGGGGCTGGGGATGGAGGCCATTTTTAAGGTCAAGTATTGGGATTACAGCAACCAGAAATGGAATTATAAAGGTGTGATCTGTCTAAAATCCTCCCTGTTCTGGGGGGTTCTTACCCTGTTTTTGACGGAGATCGCCCATAAGCCCTTAGAACAGATGGTGATGGCGATGCCCTTTGTTCTTCTGGCAGTTTTGGACGGCACGATCGGCGCGGCGTTTGTCTACGACACCGTGATTTCGGTCAAGGCGGCTCTGGATCTTGCCAAAGTCCTGTCTGCTCTGGAGAAGGCCAAAGCAGAAATGGAGGCGCAGCTGCGGGAAGCCTACGAACAGCTGGGTGAGCGCATGGACGACGCGGCCCAGGCCATCAGCGAGAGGCTGGAATTGATCCGTCAGAATATGGAGGATAAGGCGGAAGGAAGAACCGAGGCCTGGGAAAAACGCCTGGATGATTGGTGGACGGCCAGAGGAATCGAGAGAGCGCGCCGGGAGGAAAATCCGGGATACCAGATGGTCCGGGAAAAGGCAAAGCTTGCCGGTCATCAGGTTGAGGAGCTGCTAAGGAAAGCCCAGGAGTCTTCCTCCGGCATGTTGAAGCGGAACCCGACCGCAACATCAGGCCGCTATCGGGACAGCTTCCATATGCTGAAAAAACAGGCGGCGTTCCGTCGGGAGATGCTTCGGATTCAAAGGCAGCAAAAAAAAGAGGCAAAGGACAAAGAGTGAGAGGCTCAGCAGCTGTTCTCAAGCTCGTATTCCAAGAAACGCAGCAGGAACGGATTGTTTTCCTCGCTCAGGGTAGGCTGAAACGCCATATGGCGGCATTTCTGGTAAGGTTCGCCATCCATGATAAAGGCGTATCCCATCACGCATTTTGGATTGCATTCGTCGGGATTGACCAGTCGTTTGCAGACAGAGGATTTTTTGATTTCCTCTTTCATCTTTTCCGGAAGAGAGTCCAAAAATCCTTGGTATTTTTGAAGCTGTTTGGGATAGATCCGCAGCTTCATCCCTGTTTTTCGTGACAGAAAGGTCGCGAAAGTCCTGTTATTGTTGAATACATACGATACGGTATACCCGCTTTTCGCGGTTTGGATCTTGCACTTGCAGCCTTTTTCCGTTAAATACGCGTGGATTTGATTTACGAAATCGCGATAACGGTCATCAACAGTTTCCAGAAATAGACAGAATTTTTCATCCATAAACACCTCTCTTTATGCCTGTTTTCTTGTCACGGGAATCCATACCTCGTACTGCGCGTTTTGCGGGTCCGGATTGAGATAGACCTCAAGGTCCGGAGCGTCGGCGTACTCATATCCGGAAGTCGGAAGCCATTCCGTTATGATGCGCTGTTCCAATTCCTGAATGGACTGGTTCGTTCCTGTTCCGGAGAAAATGGCCCAGGTGGACGCGGGGACCGCGTATTCCTCAAATTCGTCGCTTTTCTTGGTGCTGGAAACCGCGATAAAATAGCGCCACTGGTCTGCATCATGGCAGGCGCTGACCCCCAAAAGCCCCATCGGCGGCGCGTCCATCATGCCCGCCAATTTTTGAATGATTCCGCTTTCGGCGGCATCCTGCCACAGCTTCGGCACCACCATAAAATTGTTTTCTATTTCTTTGTCAAGCGGTGCGGATACACCGATAATACGAAAAGCATCTTTGGTTTCTATTCGATAATTCATTTCTGTTGCTCCTTTCACAGCAATTCGAAATACAATGGGAGAAAAAGACTTTACGGCTGCGCCTTCGATTTTCACCGACGATGGGGCAATCCCGTGAAAAGCCTGGAACGCCCGGTTGAATGCGGTGGGGGAATGATAACCGTATTTCGCGGCTACATCAATCACCCGCTCCTTCCCCTCCCTCAGATCCACCGCCGCCAGTGACATTTTTCGCCGGCGGATATACTCTGCCAGGGAAATGCCTGCCATATAGGTAAACATTCGTTGATAATGATAGGCAGAGCAGCAGGCGATCCGTCCAAGCTGTTCATAGTCAATTTCCTCCGTCAAATGTTCCTCAATGTAATTCATGCTCTGGTTTAATCGCTCCACCCATTCCATCGGGACGCCTCCTTTTTTGCAGATCCATGTACGTTTCTTATTATAATGCTTTTCCTATAACTTTTCCTCTCTCTGCTTGCACAAAAAAGAGAGGTCATTGCTTGCCTTTTGCGGCAAGGTCGCGGGTTCTTGCTTTCTGTCCGCAAAACCCTGATTTACCGGTTCAACAGTTGATTCCGGCTTTTCTTGCCTGGCTGCACAGATCACGGACATTTAAGGTATAGGTTTTGCCGTCTTTGATAAAATGCGTCCCGCACTGCCGGAATTCAAAATGCACATGATGAGAAACGCATTGTTCCCGGATGGCAAGCACCCACTGATAATTCAGGGGCCTGGCATTCTTATCTGACTCGCCGCCAACCACAACCAACTCGGTATTCTCCAAATAGGCGGAAAGATCGATCGGGCCGATCAGCGGCTGACAGATGATATTCCGATGCTTGATGGGAAGCTTCTGAAAAAGGGAAAGCCGTTCATCCGCCCGGCTTTGATTTTCAACTGTGCAGCCGACGGTCACATTGTCATATCCGTCGTTCCAGTCTTCTGGAATACAGTCGAGAAAACGCTCGATCCGTTTGGTCAGAAAGAGAAAGTGCAGGTCCTGGCGCTCCTGTATCATACGCCAGCACTCTTCGCGCCAATGATCGGCGTCCTCAATCAAAAAATCAGTGGAAAAACAGAGATACACCAGTTGTCCCGATTTGATCTTGTAGGCTCCCGACTTGTTTTTCGCGACAGGAGCATAGAAATTGTCTGTCTTTACAATTTGGTTCGTATCAACCCCGCGCTTGAAGTCGCCTTTATGGATATAACAGTATTGACAGCCTTCGCTGTGCCTGTGACAGCCGCGCCATGGATTCCACATTGCCATTTTCAATCACCTTGTCCCGTCATTTTGTTGTTCTGCCCTGCGTTTGCTTCCTGAATGCAATGATATTGAATTCGAATTATAACGAAGAAGCCGCTGTTCTGTCAAGCTGTTCCGGAGGGATTTCACGCGCGGCTGCCTTCCGGTTGTTGGCAAAACACAGAAATATCCACAAAATGGAACCCCTTTCAACAACATCTGGATCGTTCTCGGCTAAAAACATCATGTAACTACAAATGAACACATTGAGTGTTCCCTCTTCCGACAAAATTTGTAAAAAACCTTACGTTTTTCTTAAGATGTTCATAATTTATTCACATATACGTTTTATACTTCCTATATACCACTTTTCGTGGTGAAAAAGCTTTTTTATGCTCGTTGGCGGTGGGATTCCCCGTTCCCACCGCCAATCCCCCCAACGATTGCCGAATTACCGGTTGAGATATGAGAAAAGGGAATGGAGCCAGTTCCGCTGTGGATTGGCTCCGTTCCCTTTTTTGTGGCTGTAAATTTGGGCCAAAGGAGATTTTTGGGATCGTAGGGACGCAAAATCACAAACAAAGTATAAAATATCTATAAATAAAATATGATTTAAACGTTAAAATATTGCAATTATTAAGCGAAATGAAAAAGGACATGGATGAATCAAGAAAACCACAAAAGAAAAGTAGGTAAAACACATAAAACCACACATTCCTGTGGTCGGTGGATGAAAATTTCCTGCATGCGAAAAAATTTTTTGCTTTCATTCTGTCATATTTAAGGTGAGGCCTCAAGGAGGATAAGAAAGGAGGATTCACCTTATGACAGATTTTGTGATCGGAGTTCTGGCAAGCCTTGCGGCAGCCGCCATTCTCCATTTCCTGGACAAGCTCCATTCATAGGGAGTGACGGCGTGGCGTCTTCGGAGTTTTTGAAAACGCTGGGATTCTAAGCGCCGCAGGATGCCGAAAGCGGCCATTTTCGACAGAAAGAAAGCGGGCTCGACAAACTGCGCAGGCCGGGCCTGCTTTCCGCCTGCGGCGCGCGCATTAATTTCAATCTTAAGAGAAAAACCATTTGAAAAAGGCGGTGATTTGTATATAATAGAAACGAGACCGTAAAAAAGGAGGTATTCATCTATGCTTTCCATGGACATCGGAATTGATTTGGGAACAGCCAGCATTCTGGTCTATATAAAAGGAAAAGGAATTGTATTAAAGGAGCCCTCGGTCGTTGCTTTCGACCGGGACACGAACGAGATCAAGGAAATCGGTGAAGAGGCCCGGAAAATGATTGGCCGTACGCCGGGCAACATCGTGGCGATCCGCCCTCTGCGTCAGGGCGTGATTTCCGATTACGCCATCACCGAAAAGATGTTAAAGTATTTTATCAAGAAGGCCATGGGGAAGAAGACCCTGAGAAAACCGAGGATCAGCGTCTGCATTCCCAGCGGAGCCACTGAGGTGGAGAAAAAGGCCGTGGAGGATGCGACTTATCAGGCGGGCGCCCGCGAGGTCAGCATCATTGAGGAGCCGGTAGCGGCCGCCATCGGCGCCGGTATCGACATTTCCAAGGCCTGCGGCAATATGATCGTGGACATCGGCGGCGGTACTTCGGATATCGCGGTGATTTCCCTGGGCGGTACCGTCGTCAGCACTTCGGTGAAGGTGGCCGGCGATGATTTCGACGAAGCGATCGTCCGCTATATGAGAAAGAAGCATAACCTTCTGATCGGTGAGAGAACGGCAGAGGAAATCAAGATCAACATTGGCTGCGCTTATCCGCGCCCGGAGATGCTGACCATGGATGTCCGCGGCCGGAATCTGGTGACCGGTCTGCCGAAGACCATGACCATCACATCCGATGAGATGATGGAGGCTTTGAAGGAGCCTGCCTTAAAGATTGTGGAATCCGTCCACAATGTGCTGGAGCGCACGCCCCCGGAGCTGGCGGCGGACGTCTATGAGCGCGGAATCGTGATGACCGGCGGCGGCAGCCTGCTCGGCGGATTGGACGAGCTGATCGAGGAAAAGACCGGCATCAATACGATGATCGCCGAGGAGCCGATGAACGTGGTTGCCATCGGCACCGGCAAATTTATCGAATTCATTCATGAGGCGAAGTCGGATATTAATAAGAAGTAATCCGGCCCGGCCGGCAGACGGAGGCATGAATGGAAACTGTGAAAGGATATGTGGAGCATATCGTTTACCGCAACAAGGAAAACGGCTACACGGTTCTGGAACTGACGACAGATTCCGAAACCTATACATTGGTAGGAATACTTCCCCATGTAAGCGAAGGCGAACCCCTTGAAGCCGAGGGGACATTTACCAGCCATCCCCTATATGGGGAACAGTTGTCTGTGGAGCGGTATCAGGTGACGGCTCCGGAGGACGTCATTTCTATTGAGCGCTATCTGGGTTCCGGTGCGGTGAAGGGCATCGGTCCCCAGCTGGCGGCCCGCATCGTGAAAAAATTCAAGGCGGACACCCTCCGCATCATTGACGAAGAGCCGGAACGCCTGTCCGAGGTGAAAGGCATCAGCGAAAACGGCGCCCGGCAGATAGCCGTTCAGGTGGCGGAAAAACGGGAACTGCGCCAGGCGATGCTCTTTCTCCAGCAATATGGAATTTCCCTGAATCTAGCTGTAAAAATCTATGAAAAATATGGACCGCAGCTCTACAGTCTTGTTCAAACGAATCCGTATCAGATCGCGGATGATATTCCCGGCGTTGGATTTAAGATTGCGGACGAGATCGCCCAGAAGGCCGGAATCCACACGGATTCGGATTTTCGGATTCGGAGCGGGATTTATTATACCCTGATGCGGGCGGTTTCTTCCGGCCACGTCTATCTGCCGGAGGAGGAACTGCTCCGGAATGCGTCTCTTTTGCTGGACGTGCCGGACGGCGCGATGGACAAGCACATCATGGATCTGGTGCTGGACAAGCGCCTGGTGGTGAAGGAGAAAAACGGGGAGCCGGCGGTCTATACAGCCATGTATTACTATATGGAGATGAACACGGCCAAGATGTTGAAGGATCTCGACGTGGATTATGAAGCCGACGAAAAAGAACTGGAAGAATTCCTCCTCAAGTGCGAGAGGGAAGAGGGCGTGGAACTGGACGATTTGCAGCGGGAGGCGGTGCAGGTCGCGGTCCGCGGCGGGGTGACTGTGATCACCGGCGGACCGGGCACCGGCAAGACCACGACGATCAACGCGATCCTCCGGTATTTCGAGCAGGCCGGTCTGGAGATTCAGCTGGCGGCGCCCACCGGAAGGGCAGCTAAGCGCATGACCGAAGCCACCGGGTTCGAAGCCAGGACCATTCATCGGATGCTGGAGTTTTCGGGGATGCCCGGCGGGGAAGGTTCCGACGCGTCGGTGCGTTTTGAGCGGAACGAGTCCAATCCTCTGGACGCGGATGTGGTTGTGATCGACGAGATGTCCATGGTGGACATTCACTTGTTTTACTCGCTTTTAAAGGCGGTACAGGTGGGAACCCGGCTGATCTTGGTCGGGGACGCGAGTCAGCTCCCGTCGGTCGGGCCGGGCAATGTTCTGCGGGATATCATTGATTCCGAGAGCTTTCATGTAGTGTGCCTGACCAGGATCTTCCGGCAGGAGGAAGCAAGCGATATCGTTTTAAACGCCCATCGGATCCACGATGGGGATTGGATCAATGCGGATAAGCGGAGCCGGGATTTTCTGTTCGTCAAACGGAACGAGGCCAATCAGGTGATCAATGCGGTGATTGGCCTCGTCCGGGATAAGCTTCCGGGCTATGTCCATGCGAAACCTTTTGATATCCAGGTTCTGACGCCGATGCGGAAAGGCGTGCTGGGGGTGGAACATCTAAACAGTGTGCTCCAGCATTTTCTGAATCCGCCCGATGCTTCTAAAAAAGAGAAGCAGTTTCCCCAGGGAATCTTCCGGGAAGGCGACAAGGTCATGCAGATCCGGAACAACTATCAGGTGGAATGGGAGATGAGGGATTCCTACGGGATTCCCAAGGAGAAGGGAACCGGTGTGTTCAACGGCGACATGGGCACCATCCGGGAGATGAACCTTTTTTCCGAGGAACTTTTGGTGGAATTCGATGAGGGCCGCCTGGTGTCTTATCCGTTCAAGCAGGCGGACGAGCTGGAACTAGCCTATGCGGTGACGGTGCACAAGGCGCAAGGAAGCGAGTATCCGGCGGTTGTGATCCCGGTTTTGACCGGCCCCCGCATGTTGATGAATCGGAATCTGATCTATACGGCCGTGACGCGGGCCAGGTCTTGCGTCTGCATCGTCGGGCTGCCGGAAGCCTTTCAGGCCATGGTGGACAATGCGGAGGAGCAAAAACGCTACTCCGGACTTACCGACTGTATCCGGGAGGTGGAGGATTGGAAGCTGGAAGAAGCCGGGTTCTTGAATGGCTTTACCCCAGGCGCTGCCCAGCCTGCGGAGATATTGTAAAGCCAAGGGGAGGACTGATCTGTCCGGAATGTCGGAAACTGTTTTCCTATGTAAAAGAGCCGACCTGTATGCACTGCGGGAAAGAGATTTTAGAGCCGGAGATGGAGGACTGCTACGACTGTGCCAAGCGGGGCCGTTCCTTTGACGGCGGCGTGGCGTTATTAAACTATGATGCGGCCGCGAAGAAATCCATCCAGGGATTTAAATATGGAGGACGGCCCGAATACGCGGATTTCTATGCGGAAGAATTGGTGAAGCGGTATGGCGACCGGCTCCGGCGCTGGCGGCCTCAGGCGGTTTTCCCTGTGCCCGCTCATAAAAGCAGAGAGCGGTTCCGCGGCTATAACCAGGCGGAGGTGCTGGCGGAGCGGATCGGGGAGAAGCTGAGACTTCCTGTTTGGGAGAGCGTGCTGATCCGGAAAAAGAAAACCACAGCCCAGAAAGAGCTGAACGCCGAGGCCAGGCAGAGAAACCTGGAACAGGCCATGGAGGTCACGGGGACGCTTCAGGGGCTCAGGCGGATTTTGCTGGTGGATGATATTTTTACCACCGGAAGCACAGCGGAGGCATGTGCCAGGGTTCTGAAACAGGCCGGGGCGGAAAAAGTCTATCTGGCCTCCGTCTGTATTGGGAAAAATCAGTAGATTAAAGTTAATATAGCCGCGGCGCTGCGGCGGAAGGAGGATTTTATGATTATCTTACATGTACATTTTCAGATGAAGGGGACCAGCCTGGAGGAATTCCAGGCCGCATTAAAGGAAGCTCAGATCGGCGAGATGTCCCGGCAGGAGGAGGGAAATATTGAATATACCTACTATCAGCCGGTCGGCGTGGAGGATCAGCTGCTGTTAGTCGAGGTGTGGAAAGATGAAGACGCGCTGAAGACGCATCAGCAGACGGAGCATTTCAAAGCCTGGGGAGAGAAGAAGAAACAGTATCAGGTGGAGACGAAGATTACGAAGTATCAGGCGGAGCAGATATAGATAGAATCTCTTTGCAATATTGCCCAGGGGAGATAAAAAAATAGAATCGAAGTGTGCGTGGCGTAGAGATTGATATGCCGCGCACATTTTTATTATAATGTAATTCTGCAATCAAAATATGAAACAATGCCAAAAACATGAGCAGCGGGGGTGGGGTTTACTTTTGTGTATTTCAGATGAACAAATTTAAGATTTTGTTCGATACGATACAGACGCCCTTGATTGTATATTCCTCTATAATATTATTCGCCCATTTACGAAATTGTACTGCACGAGGGGAATCCACTTTGTTTCCGACTGATATAATTGCTTTTAAATTGTAATGCTTTGTATTGTATCCTTTTCCGTCGCCGGCAGTTACTCGAAAAATTCGAGCAACTGAATTTTTGACTAAGCCACACATTCTCATCGGCATAGATTGCATTTACATCACTTTTTCCTGTGGCAGCCAAAAAGGGGAGGACAATCCGCCTGAAAAGTGGCTGCGGCAGCTCTCATGCGGGATTTCGGAAAAAGACAAAATCAATAGGAAGCAGGGGATCGCCACTCCGACAATATTAAAAATCCGACGGCCTGTATCCAGTCATCTCATATTGTTTTTATAGCTAACGCCCCATTCTTCCATGGATTTCATGATCGGACGCATGGATTCTCCCAATTCATTTAAGGAATATTCGACATGAGGCGGAACCTCTGGATAAACGGTACGTGTGATGATTCCATCCGCTTCCATGGATCGCAGGCTGTCCGTCAATACTTTCTGACTGACGCCGGCGAGGGACTTCCTCAGTTCATTGAAACGCCATGGGCGTTGCAGCAAATTCCGTAAGATCAAAAGCTTCCACTTACTTCCAATAATCTGTACTGTGACGGCCACCGGACATTCCGGCAATTCTTCCTTGGTTAACATATTATAGTTGCCTCCAATAGTCAAAACGGAATGTTACATTGAAATTATAGTATAGGTGAATTCATATTGCAAGAAGGTTACCAAAAGGTGCCTAAGTAATAGATTTGTGCGTACTGTTTTTTGATGCGGCCATGATTTACAATAAGATTGCGAATAAGGAAATGGATTCGTAAAACTGGATTGGAGGTAAGAAAGGATGGCGCTTTCAAATTTATTTGGATGGACAAAGAAGGCACAGGCCCCGGCTTCCGCCTGCGGAGCAGGTGAAAAACCTGCAGCCTGCGGAACGGAAGGAAAGCCAGAGGAGAAACCCGCGGTCTGCGGTACTGCCTGCGGAACGGAAGGAAAGCCGGAGGAGAAACCCGCGGCCTGCGGAACCGCCTGCGGCGCCGGTGCAAAGTAAACAGTCCATATTCAATCAGTTCCCGGCGGGAGACCTGTCGGGAACTTCGCTTATAACAGGGAGAACCATTCCCTTTAAGAGGATAATATAATGAAAGAGTATTTTTCTTTTCAGTGGCACATTACAGATGAGTGCGACCAGAGGTGTAAGCATTGCTATATTTTCTCGGAAGATAACCGGATAAAATTAAATATTATGACTTGGGCACAAATACAGGAGATCTTTTATAATTGCATGGATTTCTGCGAGGTATATGACCGTCTTCCTTACTTTTATCTCACCGGCGGCGACCCGATTTTGCACCCGGATTTTTGGAAACTGCTGGCTCTGCTGAAGGAGCATGGGATTCCATTTACGATTCTTGGAAACCCCTTCCATCTGACGGATGAAGTGTGCCGGAGACTCCGGGATCACGGCTGTCAGAAATATCAGCTTTCCCTGGATGGAATGCAGGAAACACACGATTGGTTCCGCAAACAGGGTTCCTTTGCCTGCACGCTTGAAAAAATTGATTGCATCAATAAAGCGGGCATCCAGTCTGTAATTATGACTACGGTTTCGGGTACGAACAGAAAAGAGGTTGCCGCGATCATTGATACGGTTGTCGCCCATCACGTGGATGTGTTTGCTTTTGCCCGTTATTGCCCCACCAGCGAGGAGAAGTACACGGGTATGACGCCGCAGGAGTATCGGGAACTACTGGAAATTTGTGACCATAAGTTCCAAGAATATGAGGCGGCGGGATGTTCGACTTATTTCAACAAAAAAGATCATCTTTGGACTCTTTATGAATATGAAAAAGGTACTTTTAAAATCCCGGATAGCGCAGGGGAAGGGACCATCTACGGTGGCTGCAATTGTGGGAATTGCCATATAACGATTTTGCCAAACGGTGATATTTATGCCTGCCGCCGTGTTCAAAACAGTAAAGTCGGCAACGGATTGGAAGACCGGCTGGCGGATGTGTGGGTCTGTCAGATGGAAAACTATCGAGACTATACAAAATTTGAAAAATGCTCAAAATGTGAACTGTTAGCATGGTGCCGGGGATGCCCGGCCGTCGGCAGCGGGAAAAGCGGAAATTTTTATGCCGCCGACCCGCAATGTTGGAAGGAGATACAGGAATGGAATTATTCCAATTGATGAAATACCGCCGGTCCATCCGAAAGTATCAGGATAGGCAAATCGAGCGCGGGGATCTGGAGAAAATTATGGAAGCCGGGCTCTGGGCCCCGAATGCGGGGGGAGGACAGCGCCCCATTCTTTGCGCTCTCCACGACAAGGAACGGAGCGACCAGATCGGCAGGTTAAATCTTGCAAAATTCAGCCGGGAAAATCTGGCGGGCTCTTATGTATCCAAGGATCAGCCAAGTATCATTGATGATCCGTCCATAAAAAGCGGTTTTTACGGCGCGCCGACCGTCTGCATTCTGTTTGGACCGAAGAATTTTTTATATAGCATTCCGGATGCCTTTTGCTGCGCGGAAAATATGGTGCTGGCGGCAACGGAACTTGGGATTGCGTCCTGTATCATTGCCAGAGGGGAGGCGACCTTTGACAATGAAGCGGGAAGAGGGTTTTTGAAAGAATGGAAAATTCCAGAAAATTATATTGCCCGCTGTTTTGTATTGCTTGGCTACTGCGACGGAGATTATCCGGCGGAGAAGCCGAGGAGGACCGGGCGGAGCATAATCATTGAGGGAGGCGGAACCGCATGGACGCGCTGACATGTCTGAAAAAATTGCAGTATGTAGGAGTTTTGAGCTTTGCTACGGTTGACGGCGAGGGGAATCCCCAGGTGCGCAATATCAGCGCCATTCATTATGAGCCGGACGCACTCTGCTTTTTTACCGCCAGGGGAAAAAGTTTCTGCCGGGAATTGCTCTCCGACGGCCGTGTGCAGATATTGGGGTACACCAGATATAAGGAAATGATCCGAGTTTCCGGAAAAGCTTTTGCCGCACCTGCGGGGGAGCAGAAGAAATGGGTGGATGCTATTTTTAAAGAGCAGCCATACCTTGCCAATGTGTATCCCGGAGAAACCAGAGAAATTGGAATTGTATTTTGTCTGCGGGATATGGAAATTGAGTATTTTAATCTGGGAGTCAGCCCGATTTTTCGGGAAACCTATCTGATCGGAAAAGGAGCCCGATCAGGGAGAGGCTACGAGATTACCGGCGCCTGTACTGGCTGTGGGATTTGCGCCGGGTGCTGCCCTCAGCAGGCGATTCTCCCCGGTATGCCCTATCAGATTTTACAAGAGCACTGTCTCCACTGCGGCAACTGCTTTGAGAAATGCCCATCTGGGGCGGTACTGCCTAAGGGAAAAGTGTCCGGAGGCGATCAGAACGGCTGACCCGCCTGCTCCATTGAATCTGCCTCCGGTTTATGATATGCTTTAGCCAGAAGCTATGTAAGTACGGAGGAAATGCAGATTTGATTCAGGGGGCGGCATGAAAGAAAGAAGAGGAAGAAAACGGTTGCCGGCACTGGCGTTTCTTTTGGCACTGGCAGTTTTGCTCCTGGTTGCCGGGTGTAAAGGTCGGGACGGGAATATATCGGAGAAAACGGATCCGACAAAGCGCTCAGCGGAACAAACGGAGGCTCAGGCGGAGAAAACAGATACGGCCACGACGGCCACGGCAGTAGAAAACGATGCCGCCGTGGATTTTACCGGCACCTCCGAGGGAGCGGACCAAGAGACTAGAAATGCCGGCGGAGAGACGAAAAATACGGACGGGGAGACAGGCGCACCGGCGGAAACGACAGGCCGGCCGGATGTTCCGGAAACGGATTTCCAGCAGTTTGCCGAAGGCAAAAAAAGGCGGAATCGCATGAGGCGGAAGAGATGGTTCGCAGGAGCCCCCGAATCTGACGCTTAGGACGATGAAGAATGAGGAAAACGGAATGGCCGGGCTTTGGCACCCGGTCATTTTTTTCTATGGATTGAAGCCCCGCCCGGTTTGTGCTATGCTTTTCTCAAAAGAAGAAGATCCGCTGTTTGGATCACAGGAAACAGAGAAGACTAGGAAATGAGAGTGAGGAGGTGTTCCAATGCAAGGATTTTTGATGACCGGCGCCCTGATGGGCGATGTTTCCGGTTCCTGGTATGAGTGGCATAATACAAAGGAGAAACCAAAAGAGCTGATCACGGACCGGGACCATTTTACCGATGATTCGGTTCTGACATACGCGGTGGCTGATGGGATTCTCCGCGGGCTGGAAGAGGCGGACCGCAGCCGTCTTTTTGTTGACGAGGAAATGCAGGCTCAGGTGCGCAGTTCCATTGCCCGGTCAGTCCGGGACTTTACTTTGCGATACCCTTCCGCCGGGTACGGCGGCCGGTTTCTTGCCTGGGCCAGAGAGGGATCCATGGAGCCCTATGGAAGCTGGGGAAATGGAGCGGCTATGAGAGCCTCCTTTTGCGGCTGGCTTGCGGAATCGTTGGAGGAAGCCAAACTATTTGCCCGTCTGTCCGCGGAGATCACCCACAATCATGCGTATGGGATTAAGGGAGCCGGAGCGGTTGCCGCCTGCATCTATTTGCTCCGGACCGGAGCCGGAAAAGAGGAAATACAAAAATATGCAGGAGAACTCTACGACATGAAATTTACCCTGGATACAATCCGGCCGTCCTATTCGTTTGACGTCAGCTGTGAAGGGTCGGTGCCCCAGGCGATCGAGGCGTTTCTGGAGGGGGAAGATTTTTCGGATGTGATCCGGCTTGCGATTTCCATCGGCGGGGACAGTGATACGATTGCGGCCATCGCGGGAAGCCTGGCCGAAGCATATGAACCGGCGCCGGAGGATCTGCGGGAGCGGGCGCTGGCAAAACTGGATGATTTTCTGCGGGAGACGGCTGTCCGGATCTCCGAACCGCTGACTCCCCCGGTATATTGGACGTAAAATTGGCATCTTGACGGTCCGGAATGCCGGATGTTTTATGGAATGCCGGAAAGGGATTTAGAGAATGAGCGATGAGTTGAGAGATAAAAAAGGGTTGACCGAAGCCGAATTTTTAGCTTCCTACAACCCGGACCGCTATAAAAAGCCGTCGGTGGCGGCGGACATGGTTATCTTTTCTGTGGACAGCCAAAAAAAGGAGAAGCAGGAGCTTCGCCTCCTGCTGGTTAAGCGGGGCGGCCATCCGTTTCTCGGCCAATGGGCGCTGCCTGGCGGTTTTGTGAACGAGGGGGAGTCTGCGGAGGAGGCTGCGGTCCGGGAACTTTTTGAGGAGACCCATGTAGAACAAGGGTATTTGGAGCAGCTCCAGGTTTTCAGCGATTGGGGAAGGGATCCCCGGATGTGGGTCATGAGCTGCGCCCATATGGCCCTGATCGATGGGAGCCGGGTATCCGTTAAAGCAGGCGACGACGCCAGGGATGCCCGCTGGTTTTCCGTGGAATGGAAACTTCAGGAAGAGCATAAGGAAAATCTGACCGATGGAATCCGGCGAAGCCTTTTTTATACCTTAACGTTGATAAATGAAGGAACGCTGCTTCGGGCCCACTTGGAGCGGAGGGTCACGGTGACAGTTTCGAACCGCCGGGAAGAGTGGCGGATCATTGACAACGACGGGCTGGCGTTTGACCATGCGAAGATCATTGGTTTTGCGCTGGAATGCCTGAAAAAGAAGGCGGATCGGGAAGGCATCGCCCTGCTGCTGATGCCGGAGCAATTTTCGCTCAATCAGCTGTGCCGGGTTTGGGAAGCGATCAGCGGCAGGAACCTGACGGAAGAGGAAGTGAGGCGGAAGGCAGAGCCGTTCCTGGAGGAATGCCGCGAAGGGGAGGGCTTGTATCAGAGACGGTGGGAGGCATTATTGAGGTAGACTTCCGGCGGCAGAGATCTGTCCACCTAGTCTGACTCTGGGATCGGAAATGAGGATAAATCGTAAAAAAGGATAACAAAATAGACGCAAGTTGCCAGCTACTGCAAAATCAATTGACCGGCAGCTGGCAACTTGCGTCTGACAGAGAGCTTCGAGCGGGACAAATCTCGCGCTGCTGAAGAGGCGCAAGATCTGCCCTCTGAGGTTCGCAAATGGAAAGGAAGATGTCGCTGACGCAACATATTTGCGGCTGGGAAGATTGCAGGGCGAGATCTCTTCTATAACTCTTGATTCGAAAATATCCGAAGGCTGATTCCATACATAGCTATATTGCACAGAATCGCAACAACCGGAGCGCTGTAGAGCAGGATCAGAACCGCCTGGTCTTCCGTAGTTCCGCCCAGCGTCCGGATCAGCCAGAATACCCCGTAAAACAGGGCCATGGGAATCAAAACTGAGACTAACAGCAGCATCCGCGCTTTCTCCGCTCCGAATTTGAATACCAGAGGGATGGAAATACTCCCCATAATCTCAGCGATGGCAAGTCCGGCAAGGGATGTAAGGAGCAAAGTCAAAATGCCGTCCGCCTGAAAGGATAGTTTGTGGGTGATTACTCCGCCGGCCAGACCGATGAGAAAACCGCTGACGACGCCTACTAAGCAGAAAATCAGCAGAACAATAAATTTTCCGCCCACCAAGTCTTTTTTCGAAATCGGCATCACCATGGCGTATTTGTTCCATTTGCACTGGTCGTCAAAGCTGAACGTGGTGGTGATCATGATGCTGCACAGGACGGTACAGGCGATGACATAGGTCTGCGGGCCGGAAAACGGGATAAGAATCACGGCAAAAACAAGCAGGAGCAAGGCCATTGCTTTCATATTGTGGCCGATATTGTACAAATCTTTTTGGATCAAACTCTTCATGATACGGATTCCCCCTTTACATAGAGAAGAAGAATATCATCGATTGAAGCATCATCCACAACAGTATTCTTATATTTTCTTTTTGCCTTTTCTTTATCCGCCACCAAGACGTCCCACTGATAATCGGATTTCCGGCAGGCCAGGATTTCTGTCTTGTCGATGGCGTCAAAGGCGGCGCTGCCGCACCGGATGATACCATATTGATAGCGGAGTTCATCTTTGGGCTTGCAGAAGAGAACTTTTCCATGATGGATAAATGTAATATAATCCGCGATTTTTTCCAGATCCGTGGTGATGTGAGAGGACATGAGAATCGAATGGTTCTCATCCTGCACAAAGTCCAGAAACACTTCCAAAATGTCGTCCCGCATCACCGGATCCAGGCCGCTGGTGGCTTCGTCCAGAATCAGAAGCTTCGGGTGGTGGGAAAGCGCGATGGCAATGCACAGTTTCATTTTCATTCCTTTGGAAAATGTCTTGATCTCTTTCCGGGCGGGAAGCTGAAAACGCTTCAGATAATCCTGATAAACCGGCGGATCCCACTGCGTGTAAGCGGAATTCGAAATTTTACCGATCTGCTCCGGCGTCAGCGTTTCATAGAAATTCACTCCGTCGAAAACGACACCGATCTCTTCCTTCAGCTGTTTGGCATCGGAGCGCAGTTCTTGCCCCCAAAAAGTTACCGTACCTTCTTCTTTGCGAATCAGATCCAGAATGGCCTTGATGGTAGTGCTTTTTCCTGCTCCATTTTCACCGATCAATCCCATGATAGCGCCTTTCGGGATAGAAAAGGAAACGTGATCCAGCATAAAATCCGGATAATGCTTCGTCAAGCCGTCCACCTGTAAAATGGCATCCATCGTTATTCCTCCTCCTGATAGAACATCGTTAAGAGTTCCACCAACTTGCTCAGCGGGATCCCGCTGGCGCGGGCAATGCCGGCGGCTTCCTGCAAATGCTCTTCCGCCTGGCGCTGCTGTTCTTCCTGGTAAAAGTTCTTGTTTTGAGCCGAGACAAAACTGCCGCGTCCGACGGTTGTCTCGATAAATCCGTCTCTCTGTAAATCTTCATATGCTTTTTGAACCGTAATGACACTGACATGAATGGATTTTGCCAGCGCCCGCATCGAAGGGATGGGATCGCCGGTGCGCAGTTCACCACTCATGATCATGGCCTTGATCTGTGAAGTAATCTGCTCATAGATCGGCTTGCTGGTGTTACTGCTGATTATAATTTCCACAGGGGGCCCTCCTGCCTAACTATAATGTACTTATTGAATAAGTACATTATAGTTAGGGTAAGTGCATTTGTCAATCCCTTTTAAATGAAAAGAGATTTCTCTCAGCGAAATTCTGCGCAGCAAATGTGTCGCGTCAGCGACATCTTCTTTTGCATTTGCGTACCCCAGGGGCAGACCCTGTGCATCTTCAGCGGAGCGTTTTATATCACAAAAAAGCCTTTCGTCCCCATCGGATAGGGATAAAAGGCTTTCGTATGTGGAAAAAGTGATGCCAAATACCGCTGCTTGTGGAAATGCAGATCAGATTTCCGGCCTTCTGGAGGTGGTACGCATGGCGGATAGATAGAGCGTTAGGGAGGCCGCGGCTGCCACGGCTTCCGTGATCCAAAATGCGTGCCAGATCCCTTCCACACCCAAAACCCGGCTGAGGAAAAAGGCGCAGGGAAGGATTAGGAGCGCATAGCGCAACAGCGAGATGACCAGCGAAGGCAGGCCTTTCCCCAACCCCTCCAGCGTTCCGGAGGCGGCGACAGACAAAGAGGAAGCAAAGAACCCCAGGCTGATGATGCGCAGAGCAATGGCTCCCTCGGAGATGGTGGCTTCATTTTCCGTGAACAGCCCCATCAGTCTTCCCGGAATGATCTGGCAGAGGATGGTGCCAAACAACAGGATGGCTGAGATCAAAAAGAGCCCGGTCTGAAATATTTTGCGGACGCGCCGGTATTCCCCAGCGCCGTAGTTATAGCTGATCAGAGGCCGCATCCCCTGAACAACGCCGTTGGCCGTCAGGTACAGGAACGTCTGCAGCTTATAGTAAGCGCCGAGAATGAGGACGTAGGATTGTGAAAACGCGGCGAGGAAGGAATTCAGCACCGAGACCAGTAGCGACGGCAGGGCCATGTTCAGGGTGGCCGGGATTCCGACGGCATAGAGCCGGAAAAGCAGCATCTTTTTGGAACCAGGGCAGTGCAGCCGGAATTTGACAGGGATCGGCCTGCGGATGAAAATGATAATATAAATTACCAAGGAAAGGGTCTGGCCCAATCCGGTGGCGATGGCCGCGCCCTTTATTCCCCATGCGGGAAAGGGGCCGATGCCGAAGATAAGGAGCGGGTCCAAGATAATATTAGCCACACAGCCGCAGATCATGCTGAACATGGAGACAGTCATTCTTCCCACCGATTGAAAGATTTTTTCAAAGGAAATGGAAATCATAATCGGAACCGTAAACAAAAGAGTAATATTGGAATACTGGAGGCCGAGGCCGATCACGTCCCCGTCGGACGTGAAAAGGCGCAGAAAGCCGGGCATGGCGGCAAGGCAGACGACGGTCAGGATAAGTCCATGCAGGCTGTTCAGCAGGATTCCATAGGCGGCGGACGCATTGGCACGGTCCGGATTTTGAGCGCCGAGATAATAGGCCACCGAGGCGTTTATGCCGATGCCAAAGCCAACCGAAACCGCGTTTACTAGGTTTTGGACCGGGTAGACGAAGGAGAGGGCGGTCATGGCATTTTCGCTGATCTGGGCGACAAAAAAACTGTCTACGATATTGTAAAGGGAGCTGACCAGCATGGATATGCTCATGGGAATCGCCATGGTGATAACCAGCGGCAGGATGGATTTTTCCTTCATAAATGTTTGATCCAATGGGGACACCTCTTTCTTTGAACTTTTTGACAATAAAAAAACCACACAGTTACCAGGGTAGCTGTGTGGCGAAAAGTAGCTGGTCAAGGGATTGACGCTAGAAAAATCCACATCCGCGTATGACACGGTTTTGGAATTTCATTATAATGGAATCGATTTGAAAAGTCAATGGCTGGACGGCCTAAAGGCCATGGCTCTCTAAAAATTGTAAAAATTTTTTCTCGCTGAAAATTTCGTTGGTGACGAATTCCCCCTCATAAAAGAAGCTGTACGTGGGAAACGGCGTCGGAGCGTTTTGAGCCTCTTTGATTGTCTCAATTTTGTGCAGCGTAAAGGCGGCTCCCCGTTTTTTGGCAACTTCCCCGATGAAAGGCGCGTACTTGTCCGTATGAGGGCACTGGTTGGTGTAGTAGAGAACCATACCGGGTTCTTCCACCTTCCCGTACTTTGCGCATTCTTTGAATTTCGGCGCCGGCGCGTTCTCTGTGAAAGGCAGATAGTAGAGCACGAAATAAGGGGACGCTGTGTCCGCCGCCAGAAAACCATGGCGTTTCAGGTATCCAGGGTCGGAGAGGAATGGTTTTTTCTTTTCCGAGGCAATCACAGTCAGGCCGAGTTTTCCTTTGGTTTTCGCATCCTCGATACATTTTTCAAGAAGCTGTCCCGCAATCCCATGGCCTTGAAATTTTCCGGACACCCAGAAGCAGTTGATGTGCAGGTAGCCGTCCGCCTCAATCGGGCACCAGGCGTTTTCAGCTGGGATGTATTCGATGAAGGCCTTTCCCCTGGCATTCAGGCGGAGAAAGACAAGCCCGTCCGTGAAACGCTCCTTCATCCATGCTTTTTTCGACGAGACGCAGGTCTCGCCTTTTTTATCAGTGATGGCACAGCAGATATGTTCTTTGTCAATATTCTCCGGGCCGACCGTGACCCATCCCAACTGTTCAAATTCGCTCATATGATCCTCTATTCTGCGGCGGCGAGCCGCGTTTTCTCCTTTTTCAGGACATTTTTATTATAACATGGAATGACGACATCTATGTGTCATGTTTGATAATGAAAAGTGGTCTTTCTTCAGCCAGGATTTCTTTTTCGACCAAAGCCCGATAAAGCGGTTTGCAGACCGGCGGGATTGCGGGGGCCGGCAGCGGAGCGTGGGCGGAGGAAGCCTGCTATGTCTCCCAATCAGTCATTTCCGTGCAGATTGGGAAACTGGAGGCAGAACTTGGGATCCGGATTTTCGGAAGAACAAAGAAGGGCGTCATGATCACAAAGGAAGGGGAGATTTTTCTGGAATATGCCAGGCAGATGCTATCCCAGGAGGAGCGGATGAAAAAATCCTTCCGCATTTTCCAGGACAGCGGCGAAGGCAGCATTTCCGTGGGATTGGCCCAATGCAGCTCTTTGTATCTGCTGACGGATCTGGTTTCCTCCTACCAGAAAAAATTCCCGGAGGTGGAAATCAGTATCCGGGAAGGGGACAGCAGCCTGTTAAAGGAAATGCTGAGAAACGATACATTGGACACCGCCAAGAGGGGAGAAGCGTTTTTCCGTACCAGGATCACCAAAAACACTCATATCCTGACCAACATCAGCCTGGTAGCCAATGGGTTTGCCGCTACGTTGGTCACGAGGAACAGCGCCGGCAAATATGGCGGGAAGAACGTCCAAGTGGTGGAGATCGAGCCGCGCTTGTCCCGGTATGTCTATCTGGCGGTGGCAGAGGCGGCGCGGCATGTGCCTGTGGTGGATACGTTTATTCAGTTTGTCCTGGATTCGCCCCACCGTATCGGGGGATAATGGGTGTTCCATCAGGCATTTTCTGTTTCCTCTCCATGCGGTCCGATTCCCAGACCCTTGGGAACAGCGGAGTAAGGGGTCAGACCTTTTGCCAGCACGGCCGGAAACCCTCCTTTGGATTCAATCAGTTCCTGCTGGGCTTTTTGGGAAGCTTCATTGAGAGCTTCCGGATCGCAGATTTTTTCCAGATCCCGGTTTAGTTTCGCCGCCACAGGGCGGTATTTCAAAAGACTCCCCAGATCGTAATTTTCTTCCGGATCCTTTCCCAGATCAAACAACTGGCACTGCTCATAACCCATATACCGGATCAATTTATAATCCCCTTTGCGCAAGGGATACCGGGGCCCGCAGCGATCAGGGGGATGCGGACGGACCCCTCGTTCATCGTAGACTTGAAAAACAGACCGTGTTCCCCAGCGGAATCTCCGTGATCGTCCAGATATAAAATCCTGATATTCTCCGTCAGACCAGCCTCCCGCAGGGCGGTGAGAACTACGCACACCGGGCTGTCGAGGAAGGTCACCAGAGCATAATAGGCGGCAATGGCTTTTTGAATCTCTTCGTCAGTCAAGAACGCAGCGTCGAGCCGGCCTGGGAGAGCGCTTCCGAGACAGCGCTGTTGGAGGCGGCCCGCTGCGGACTAGGGGTTACGATACTGCCCGAAAAGGTAGCGGAGGCTGAGCTGAAAAAGTAAGGGTTAGCCAGGATAACCCTTGCGGATTTTTCTTTTCAGAATACGGTCTGCCTGATCTATCACAAGCAGAAATACCGGTCGCCCGCCATGCAGCACTGGATTGCGCTGGCGGAGAGCCGGCGGACATAGAGACGGATGGATTTTCATAATCAGGGAGTGGGCAAAAAATCAGGGCAGTGCGGGGGATTCAAAATTTAAAAATAGCTGTCTTTGCCGGTCGGAGGTAAGTTCGCCGCTCCGGATGCGGTCCTCGGTGTTCTCATAGGGAAAACGGAAAGGGTTAGTAAAATGGGCGAAATACATGCTGAGATCCGTATAAGGTCTCTCGCCGGACAAAAGTTCCTGATAGAGAATATATCCTCGCTGATTTTCCGCCCCCAGAGGATAATTGACGGCGCCGGTAATCGTTTCGGTGTAGATCTCACCCATCCAGGAGGACGAGGTGAACCCTTCTTGTTTGAGACGGGGAACCGGCATACCATAGCTTGCCTGTCCGTTGTCGTAGAGCAGTAGCCCGCTCCTCAGGGAGAAATCGTTTCCACCCCTCAGGGAAAAGCCGTCCTGCCAGTAAGCGTTTCCCTGTTCCAGACGGAAATGCTCCAATACGTATAGAGTGTGATCGGGGCATAGGGCAAAGATTGTCGTTGTCTGAAGCTGAGGGGAGTCATCCTTTTTGCTGCGCCGGGAAGAGGTATTGTCGTCGTAGAATATCAACGTCTCTTTTTCTACTTTTGCGCAGAACGCTTTGGCCAGGAGGGCCGCATCCTCCGGGGCAAGATCCGAAACAATGTCCGAGGGGATTCCCAGAGCAGACAAGGAACTTAAAACACCGGGAGAATTTGCGGGCAAAAAAGCGGAAGCAGCCGGAAGCGAATGATTGAAATAGAAACAACAAAGAACAAGGAGGATTGCGCAGCCCCCCAGATAGCTGATACCCAAAACCGCACCTTGGATTTTTACCGGCGCTTCTTTAAACGGGTTTTCGATTTGAGCCAGTTCATCGCCGAGTTTAGACAGGGAGCGGAGAACCGCGATATAAAAACCGGCATAGATCAAGGCGGCCCATCCTTGCATGACCCAGCCAAAGAAAGTAAGTGCCAGCGGCAGACAAAATAGAATCAACGCCCCGCGAAGCGGATCTCTGGTGGGAATCTGCCCGGCTGCGCGGTATACTTCCAGCAAGCCCTGGCGGAATTCCCAAAGCAGCGCAAGCTGAGCGGCGGCTCCCAGGATGGGCGCGAGGAGGTATCCTTCTGGAATAGAAGAGAACGGCGTGGCGGCGGCAATGATCCAGAACGTATGCCAGACGAGTAAAAAGGCGGCGAGAATTTCCCCCCTGCGAAGGTGTGGATTGATCCGACCCAGGCGGCGGAAACCGAAAATTAAGAGAAGATATCCGGTGACGGTAAAGAAATGGGAAATGAGACCGGAACTCAGGTTGAAAAATGTCAGGACCAGCCCCCCTAAGATCATGTCGAAGGGAGCGCGCCAGGGATTGGGAGCGGTTGAGGGATTTGGGACGGTATCAGAGAAAGGCGCGTCCGGTGATTCGGTACTGCTGGAATTGGCTGAGGGGGTGGCTGCGCCGGATGTGGCGTCCGGATCCAATTCCGGTGTCCGCGTGCTGTCTTTCCATTCTGGGTTTTGGTTGAAATCCATATTGGTCACCTCCGAGGCGGAATGGTGCTAGAAACTTGTGTCAAAAAACGCTCCTCTATGGATGCGTAGGTCCGCCCCTTTGGGGCCTCTGCGCTTTGTTATTTTCTATTTTTATTATAGCACAGGAAACTGTTATCAGAAATAAAAAATAGCTGCGAAGCAGATATTTTTGTCCAAACGGAGCAACGTGGAGTTCGGACTTCCCGCCCTTTTTTATGGAGCGACGGAGGAGCGTAATAAAAAATAGATGCGGAACAGGGAATTTTGTCCAAGCGGAGTGCAGGGGAGTTTAGGCTTCCTTGCGATTGCATTTCGAGATTGCAGGATGCGGAAACGTTATTGGACATGTCCCTGATATCTAGTATTTTCCGGCGGCCCAGCCATTAAGCGGTAGCAACTGTATGAGCCAACTACTTCGACCTATTATTATCGTTTTAGTCCGTATCTATGAACCAGCGAAAAGAGAAAAGTGCAGAGCCCTTCCCAAATGGAAGAGGATTCTGCACTCTCTGTATTTATCATTTACGCTAGTTTTGTTTTCAGTTCATCAACATCCGCTTGCAAGCGGTTCACTTTCCCTTCCAGTTCATTAAGCCGAATCCTGTCGGCCATATTTTGAGGGGATTCCAACAGGGCGCCTAATCTACAGTGCATGTTATCTTGTCCCTCTGCGATAATCTGAATGCTGTGGTTCGTCACTTTTTCCAGCGTTACATTGATTTTTTTAACCTCAGCTTCTAGCTTGTTTAACAATTCCTCAAGCTGATCCAGCCGATCAATAACCGGCCGAATGATATCGGCCATAGATTCCAGTATTTCTCGATCCGTCATGTCGCATCCTCCCGTTTGAAATGAGTACTCTCATGGTATCATATCTGCTATGGAGTGTACAGTCTTATTCAAATAAAAACTATAAATTACATTCTGGGCTTCTCTTCGCATCATCTAGTCGAATCGGTTTTTTGCTATTGTCAAGGCTAGATGGTTCCGTCAGGAATATTGAGATTAGTGAAAAATGATTCGGCCTCAATCGAGTTAAAAAAAGTGCTTGCATTTTAAAAAAGAGTGTGCTACTCTAAAGCCAGAGTTCGAGAGAAAAAGAGAAATTGATCAATTTCATAGCGACTGAGAGTTTGAGGAAAGTGAGTGTAGATTCGCTTTCCTTTTTTTGTCTTTTAGGAGGGGTAAATGAATATTGTAGCCTACAGCGGCCTTGCTTATCTTCTGACGATCGTTTTGTCCTATCTGGTGATCGGCATCATCGTGGCGACGGATCGGGCTTTCCGGAAACGGGAGAAGAAAAAGGAGGGGAAGTAACATGGATTTTCTAGCACAGCTTTTTCCGGGGATCGGAACCCTTTTTCAATCGGATCTTTCCATTGCAATCGCACGTCTGCTTCTAATTGCATTGGGATTTGTCCTGGCTTATATGGGCTTTACCCGCAAACTGGAACCCTTGATCATGATTCCCATGGGCATTGGCATGATCGCAGTCAACGCGGGACAGATGTTTCTGGAGGGCGGGGGAATCGGAACCCTGTTCCTGGATCCCCTGGTCGGCGATGCCGCCGGGATTATCGACGCGATCCAGGTAAATTTCCTCCAGCCGATTTATAATCTGACCTTCAGCAATGGTCTGATCGCCTGCCTGGTCTTCATGGGCATCGGAGCCAGGAGCGAGATCAGCTTTCTGCTGGCGCGGCCCTGGACTTCCATCACGATCGCGCTGTTTGCGGAACTTGGTAGCTTCGCGGCACTGATTCTCGGCGTCTCGGTGTTTCATTTGGATGCCGGCCAGGCGGCGGCCATCGCCACCATCGGGGGAGCGGACGGACCAATGGTCCTGTTTACATCGCTGATGCTCTCCCCGGAAATCTTCGTGCCGATTTCGATCATTGCCTACCTGTATCTGAGCCTGACCTACGGCGGTTATCCGTATCTGATCCGTCTGATCGTGCCGAAAAAGTACCGGGGGATCGACGTGGAGGTATATCCGCCGGACGTACCGCAGAAAACGAAGTTTATTTTTATCGTGATCACCTGCGGCGTGCTCTGCCTGCTCCTGCCGATGGCTGCGCCTTTGATTTTTTCCTTTTTTGTTGGGGTGGCGGTCAAGGAAGCGGAAGTGCTCCCCTACCAGAAAATGCTGGAGGAGGGCATCACTTACGTGTCGACCTTCTTCCTGGGATTGCTGCTGGGAACGCTCTGTGAGGCGTCCACGATTTTGAATCCGGTTGTGATCGTGATTTTGGTTTTGGGGATTCTTGCGCTGACGATCTCCGGGATCGGCGGTCTGCTGGGCGGCTGGCTGTTTTATAAGGTAAAGAAGGGGGACTTCAACCCGGTGATCGGCATTGCGGGGGTTTCTTGTGTGCCGACCACCGCAAAGCTGGCGCAGCATGCGGCGGAGGAGGAAAATCCTTTTGCGATGCTGCTGCCGTTAGCCATGGGGGCCAACATCTGCGGCGTGATCACCAGCGCGATTGTGGCAGGCGTGTTCGTATCCACGATCGGGCTGGTCGGATAAAAACTGGTCGGATAAAATCCGGGACGGAGAAGACTTGTCCGGTTTATGGGGGCATGTTATAATGCAGTCAGACAGGAGACGGCCCCGGAACACGCAAAATGGCGGAAGTCTGATATTTAAAGCAAAGCAGGCCTATAGAACATCATGCCCCACTAAATCGCCGGGGCAACAGAATCGAGGGACATGGCATATTTCCCATGGGAAGGATTGCTTGAGAGAAAGAGAGGCAGAGAATGAATCATCCGGAGATGGAAAGCAATTATTGGGAAGGAATCGGATACCGCGCGATGCGGCTGGCTTTGACCAGAACGCTGGCAGAAGAAGAGTCCGTGAAAGCTTCCTTTGCCAAGGAGGGATGGAAGCTGGTGGTGACGGAGGTTGGCGGAAAGTCCAGCCGGGATTTCCAGGAGAAAATCAACCGGGCCGTGATCGGCGCCAGCCTGAACGGCGGCGTGATTGAAAAGCTGGGCCACGAGATGCATGCGCTGCTCCATGCCTGTGAGGAAGCAAAACGCGGGGTGTTTATCAATGTGGCGTCGGATACGGATTTGGCTTTGAAGGTGGCGATTATTCGAAAGCAGCATTGGCTGGCGGTGGCCATGTTTGGAGAGTCGGCGATCCATCCAATGTCCAGCCATGAGCGGTGCGGACTCGGTGTGATGAATATCTGACAGCGCGGGCTCGGCACAAAAGCGCGGTTCGATGACGTTAAAATTGAATGATGACGAGAGTAAGAGGATGGATCCCAAACAAGGGGAAACTGTCCTCTTTTTCTTTTTTCCCTTTTCGATCCATCTCCGGCGCGGCTGCCTCAACGAAGTGTCTGAGCCCTGCCTGTTTCGATTTGGGAAAATATTTGCCATCGAAAGGGAATGAAAGAGACTACATACAGGAAAGGAATAAGAGAAATATGGATTGGTGTCGTCTAAAAGAGGACCGGGAAAGCCGCCTGAAACAGGGGGATGCGTACCGGATAGAAAAGAAGCTGGTGGCGGCGAAAGATACCGGACGCCTTCTGGAAGCGGTCATTCGTCCGGGAGACCGGGTTTGTCTGGAGGGGAACAACCAAAAACAAGCGGATTTTTTGGCCGAAAAACTTTGCCGCGTGAATCAGGAAAAGGTCCGCGATCTTCACCTGGTTCAGTCAGCTGTGGCGATGGACAGCCACATCAAATTACTGGAAAAGGGGATCGCAAAGAAAATTGACTTCTCCTATTCCGGCCCCCAGGCAGCAAAGTTGGCGGAACTGGTCCAAAAAGGGAAAATGGAATTGGGTTCGATCCATACCTATCTGGAATTATTCGGACGCTACTTTATGGATTTGATTCCTCGTGTCGCCCTGGTGGCCGCGGTGGAGGCAGACCGGGAAGGAAACTTGTATACCGGTTTTAACACGGAGGACACACCGGTGGTGGTGGAGGCAACCCACTTTAAACAGGGGATCGTGATTGCCCAGGTCAATCGGGTGGTGGACCGGCTCCCGCGGGTGGATATTCCGGGGGACTGGATTGACTACGTGGTGGAGGCGCCGCGGCCGTTCTATGTGGAGCCTTTATTTACCAGGGACCCGGCACTGATCACGGAGGCGCAGATTCTGCGGGCCATGATGGCGATCAAGGGGATCTACGCGGAGTATGGAGTCCAGCGCCTGAACCATGGGATCGGGTTTGACACGGCGGCCATTGAGCTTTTGCTTCCGACTTACGGAGAGCAATTAGGGCTGAAAGGAAAGATCTGTTCCTATTTTGCCCTGAATCCCCACCCCACGCTGATTCCAGCCATCGAGTCCGGATGGGTTACGGGTATCCATTGTTTCGGCGGGGAATTGGGCATGGAGGAATATATCAGGAACCGTCCGGACATCTTTTTTGTCGGACCGGACGGGACGCTGCGCTCGAACCGGGCAATGAGTCAGACCGCCGGCCATTATGCCTGCGATATGTTTATCGGAAGCACGCTTCAAATCGATGAAGAAGGAAACAGTTCAACGGCCACGGCCAGCCGGATCGCCGGTTTCGGCGGGGCGCCCAACATGGGCTGCGATGCCAGAGGGCGCCGCCACGCAAGCGAGGCCTGGCTCAAATGCGGCGAGGAGGACGGGATGCGGAGGGAGACTCTTGGCCATATGCCGCGGGGACGCCGTCTGGTGGTCCAAATGCAGGACACCTTCCGGGAAAAGATGGTCCCCGGTTTTGTGGAGGAGCTGGATGCCTGGAACTTGCAGAAAACGGCCCATCTGCCGATTCCTCCGGTCATGATCTACGGGGATGACTTGACCCATATCGTGACGGAGACCGGAATCGCTTACCTGCACAAATGCACGAGCTTGGAGGAACGCACCGCGGCCATCCGCGCAGTGGCCGGCTATACTCCGGTGGGGAGAAAGGCAGAGAGAGAAAAGACCAAAGAGCTGAGGCGGAGGGGAATCGTAAAGACGCCGGAAGATCTGGGGATCGACGTCTCCGACGCCAACCGAAGTCTGCTGGCTGCAAAGAGTATCCGGGAGCTGGTGGAATGGTCCAAGGGGCTATACCATCCGCCGGTCCGTTTTAAAACATGGTAAAGGAGGAAGTTATGGCATTACAGACGTTGACCTATACGTTTCCGGGGAAAACGGGTTGCACCATAAAGAAAGAGTGGAGCCATACCGGTGTGGTGGGTTCCGGCGACCTGGAAATTTTGCTGGAGCAAAAAGCACAGGCTGGCGCGGTCTCGGTTCAGGTGGTCACCCCGGTACATGGGTTCGAGTACATTTGGGAAGCGGTGCTCAAAGATTTTGTGGAAGAAAATCAGATCGGAGATCTGGCGGTCTCCATTAATGACAACAATGCGACCCCATTTGTGGTGTCCCTGCGCCTGAAACAAGCGCTGAGAGAAGCAGGTATTCCTGAAATATTTTTAGAAAGAGAAGGAGAGAAAACATGAGCAGACAAAGTTTTCTTGGGGCAACTGCCAGAGAGCGGGCGGCCGGGCTGACCGATGCCGGAACTTTTCAGGAATTGGCCGGGCCCAGGGACCGGCTGACGAGTCCGCACCTTCCGGTGCTGGGCGAGGCGGTTTCCTTTGACGATGGGATCGTAACCGGGGTAGGAATGGTCCGGCAGCATCCGGTTTTCGTGATCTCTCAGGAAGGGCGTTTCATCGGCGGCGCGGTCGGAGAGGTCGGCGGGGCAAAGATGGTGGGGATTTTTCAGTTGGCCCTTGCGGAATATGAAGAGTGGAAATCCCACGGCGCACAGGAAGATTGCCGTCCGGCGGTAATCATTTCTTTTGAGACCGGAGGGGTGCGGCTCCACGAGGCAAACGCCGGTTTATTGGCGCACGCCGAAGTCATGGATCAGATCCAGTGCTGCCGGGGAAAGGTGCCGGTGCTGGGCTTGATCGGGAGCAAGGTGGGCTGCTTTGGGGGCATGGGTTTTGTGGCGGCGGCCGTGGATGTCATTGTCATGAGCCCGGAGGGACGTCTGGGGCTGACCGGTCCGGAGGTGATCGAGCAGGAGATCGGAAAGGAAGAATTTGACTCCGCGGACAAATCGCTGATTTCCCGAACGACCGGCGGCAAGCACAAGTATTTGATGCGGGACTGCAATGTGCTGGTTCCGGATTCCATCGAAGCATTCCGTCAGGCGATCGGAGACATCCTGGAAAAGCCCTATGAGGAAATGGAAAAGTGCCGCAGGATCGGGTCTCCGGCACTGGTGAAAGAGCAGCTGGACGTTGCAGAATGGCTGGCGGATTTGGCGCCGTCGGACGCCAGAGACGTCTGGAAGGCCATGGGAAATCCGATGGCCGAGGAGTATCCAGACATGGATGTGGAGGAATTTTTGACCCATGCGGTTCGAAGAAGGAGGGGAGAGCAGTGACAGAAAGTTTGATCGGAAAGGGAAGAGAAGCCATCGACTGGCTGTTGGATTCCGGAAGTTTCCGGGAAAATTTGGTGGCGGGAGAGCGTTTTCCTGCTGATCTCGGTCCGGGAGCTGTTGTGGGTAGCGGCCTTTTGGACGGCCAGGAGGTGACGGTCCTGGCCAATGACGCTCAGGCCATAAACGAAAAATTTCCGGTGGTTTATTTTGGCGTCATCGGTCTGGAAGAAGCATACAAGATGGCACTTGCAGTATACGCCGTACGGGAGGCGGACCGTAAGAAGCCGGCGTCTCAGAAACGGCCGCTTCTTTTATTGGTGGATACGCCTGGAAACGCGCCGGGAAAATTGGAGGAAATCGCCGGAATGAACAAGGCCACCGGAGCGTATCAGCTGGCTCTGGCGGAAGCGAGGATGGCAGGTCATCCGGTGATTGCGGTGGTGATTGGGCGGGCCATCAGCGGGGCATTTCTCTGCCACGGCCTGCAGGCGGACCGGATCTTAGCTATGAACCCTGGGTTTGGCACCATGATCCATGTCATGCCGGTCAGCAGTATTTCTCGGATTACCAAGCTGGATATTGAGCAGCTGGAAGCTCTGTCAAAGACAAATCCGGTATTTGCCGCCGGCGCGGATTTCTTTTACCGCCTCGGTGGGGTGGAAGAAATAATTGATTCGGTGGAGGAGATCCGCCCCCGCGTCATCCGGCAGATCGGGGAAGTCCGGGAACAGAAAGCGGAAGGAAAAACGGGTCCTATGGGGAGGGCAGCGCTGGGAAACGAACGGGGAGGCCGCGTCTGGCGCTCCCGCGTGATCCGAAAAATGGAGGAGGAATACGCCGAAATCGCGGATTCGTACCGTCCTTGGCGGAAGGAAGCCTATGGGAGATGAAAACCATCGGAGAGCTTTGGAAGAGGAGACAAGTTACAAAGCCTCTTTGAAAGAACTGGAACGAATGGAGCAGCTCTGCCGCACCGCCCCTTCTTTTCCAGAGATGGAGCAGCGTTCGCTGGCTCAAAAATGGATGGATGGTCCAACAGCCGCCCATGTCCGGGAGGAGGTCCATGTCCCGAAAAATTATGCGTACATGGCCTTTACCACCGGGACCAGCGCATTTCAAACGCCGGTGGGAGTCGTCTATGAGGAGCTGGAAGGCAGGCGGCAGGCGGCAGCGGAAGTATTCCGCCGCCTGCCGCTTTCCAAGGGAGATAAGATTTTGGTGACTTATGCCCCTCTGGTGTCAGTTTTTTCCCGCGGCGCGCTGGAAGAAGCAAAGCTTCGGCCGGTGTTTTTGGAGCGATCCAGCCGGGAGGCGCTTCTTTTGGCCTGGTGCCGGGAAGACGTAACGGTGACGGTCGGGGAATCCTCCTTTCTCCGCGCCGCCCTGGAAGACGCGTTCCGGCTGGGCATTGGCGGCCTGCTGCCGAAACGGATGATTCTTTTGGCTGCCGGGACGCCCCTGGATTCACGGCTGTCGGAAATTTTGGAAGGGCAAAAAGGCTGGGAGCTCCACGACCTGTACGGCTGTCAGGAATTTGGCTGGCTGGCTTTCGACGGGATTTTGCTGAGGCCGGATATTCGTCTGATAGAACATCCCAAAGAACCGGATGTGGTTTATCCGGCGGTCGGCGCGCTGGTGGTGGGAGACTCTTTCCGGAAGGGGAGTCATTGCCTGAATTCCGAGGGACGGCTGGTCACCCATGCTCCGGCAGAGGGAGGCGTTTCCTGGGAGACTCAGATTTTATCTTGCCGGGTAGAGAATGTCTTGACGGCGCGGCGGGCGGCAAAGAGTATCCTTCGGATAAAAAGCCGGATCGTCCGGGTATCCGAGAATTTTGTGCCGGGCGGCAAGACACGGGTAAAGCTGATTCCGGATGCACGGCAGGAACAAGGGATTATTTTGGAAGGACCGGAAGCTACGATGCTCTTGGACTCTTTGGTGGAGGCACAGAAAAATTATCAAAAAAATCCTAAGAGGGATGGAACGTGGGTGAAGCGGTGAGAGAGATCAATCGGCATGATTTTGTTTTTGTCAATGGAAGCGGAAGGCTGTATGCGTTTGGCAACAGTAAGGAGGACTGTGGGGAAGCATGGATTCCCCATTTGGAAGAATTGATTTTGGGGCGCTGCGGCCAGTGGCCCATACCGGCGATTGTCCGGAGACAGGACCATCCGGGAAAAGGGATGCTGCAGGTGGGGTGGTCTTCCTGGTTGCGGGATTCGGGGAGCCGTTTTCGTATTGCCTCCGCAGTGCCTCTCAGTTCCGTGGATACGCTTCTCTCCCCTTATCAGGTGTTTGAACGAAACGAGAGGTGGCCGGAAGCTTTCCGCGGGCTCCTCGGTGAGTTGAGGGATCTGGGAGAGACCCTTGGAATTTCGCTGGGTCTGGCGGGGGCGGCGGCCATGGAAGCGTTGACCGGCCTTCCCTACCTGCACCAGGATTCAGACTTGGACCTGTTGGTGCGGGAAAAAGACGGCGGCAATCTGCAAGAATTTTATGCTGCGTGCACAGCTTTATCCGGGCGTTGGGGGCGGAAATTGGATTTGGAACTGCAGCTTCCCGGAGGCAGGGGCGTAAAACTTGCCGAATGGCTGTCGGACCAGCGGACGGTGCTGGTGAAAGGATGGGACTATGCCGGTATTTTTGAGAGAAAAGAGCTGATTTAAAACCTGATCCGGCAATCGCGGCGGGCGAGCGGAAGCAGGAACATGGATGTGATCGGATGGGAGAAGAATCTTCCTTCTATTCATAAAAAACGCCAAGGGCGTAATGCAAAAAGAAAGGGATAAAAAATGGAGATCAAAACAAGAGTACCCGGAGTAATCACAGAAGTAAAAGTAAAAGAAGGCGATCATGTGGATGTCAAGACACAGGTAGCCACGATCGAGGCGATGAAGATGTTTCAGCCGGTTCTGTCCCCTGTGGCGGGAATTGTGGCGGAAGTTCTAGTCGAGGAGGATCAAAGAGTTAAGGGCGGAGACGTGCTGGTAGTGATCGAAGAGTAAACACAGTGCGCTATAAAAAAGTCCGAGTCCCGCTTTGGGAGACTCGGATTTTTTTATTGGAAATCTTTTAGAACGCATCCGGATCGTCAATTTCCGCCGACCGAATCTCTTCCAGTGAAATTCCAGTTAGTTTTGCAATCTGCTCTGGTGAAATTCCATTCTTCCTCATAGTGCGGACTAATTCTTTTCTTTCTTCTTTCCGCCCTTCTTTTCGCCCTTCTTTTCGTCCTTCTTTTCGTCCTTCTTTCCGCCCTTCTTTCCTACCCTCAGCTTTCCCACGTTCTTCCCGTTCTTTCAGTTCCATCAACAGTGTCATATATTCTCGCCTCCATTCTTGGTTCTTGCGGACATTTTCCAGCTCTTGGTTTATTTTTACCAACAGATCGTCTCCGGGATCCGGATCGGATGCGGAATCCAGGAAATGTAAAAAACGTTTTACATGGCCGGATACATCGTCCCGCGTACCTTTTGTATTCAGGAAGATTCTTGTGGCCTCATCTTGCAATACCAGCTCTTTGTTTTCCCGGCACCGGCTTTCAAAGGTATACCGATACCAGCCTTCACCGAAGGGGTCAAAGGTACAGATGAAAATAATGTAGCATTGATTTAACTTTGTATAGCTCTCTCCCTGACTGATCAGATTCAAATCAATCATACCCTGGTAATAACGGCTTCTCTTCTCTAGATTTCCGGGATTCGTTGTTTGAATCTCTACATTGTATACCGTCTCCCGGTTGTCTTTGACATATACATCCAGTCGTACACTTTTGGCGTCCTTTAACAACCGGATGCTCTTTTGCTCTTCTGGGTATTCTACCCGCTCAATTTGAATTTCTAATATCCGCTCCAGCACCATCCGGCAGATTTCCGGATTCCTCATAATAATGCCGAACATAAAGTCATCTTTGATCTGCAGTTCTTCCCATTTTTTGTCCGTCATATAAGGTCTCCTTTTCTTTTATTATAAGTGAGTTTAGCAGTTTCTGCAACCTGGCGGTCCGTTCTTCCATGAAAGAAGATCAGATGCTCCTACATCAGCGGAATCGCATTCGGATCCATCAAAAGCCCGGCGGACTCCGCCAATTGCGCCAGTCCGACCATGGCGATGGACACGATGCTTTCCCCATGGATGAAATCCGTTGCGCTGGCGTCAAAGAGAATATTTGCCTGGGCCGGAAATTCATCGTCACCCTCCCAGAAAAGGAAGCGAACTGGAATGCACGCGAAAGCATCCACCTGATACCCTAAATCTGAGTAGGGCAGCCGGATTCCGCCCATGGATTCCATCGCAGCCTGGAGGCGGTCCATATGCCCGGTGAACGTGCGGGCATATGACTCGATTACGCCTTTTCGGAATGCCGGAGCAAAGGGGGCGGTTCCTCTCAGGTTTTCAAAGGGAACCCACTCTCCGCGAAGGGCTGCTTTGGGGGAGACATATCCAAAAAGAGTATAAAGATTCAGCTTCACCGTGATGGGGACAGAACCTTCTTCCGAAAGCAGGACAATTTCACCTGTCCTGCGGTGAATTCCGTATTTCTTCCCAAAATGGAAGAGGCAAAGGAAGTCTCCCTCCGGCTTCAGCTCAGGAAGCCTTTGCATCAGTTGATCTTGATCCATTTCTAGAAAACGGATTCGCCATTGTTCGCAGGCAGTTTCATAATTGGATGTTTTTTCTTGGCTCAATACCCTTCCTCATTTCATGATTATTTTGATTCGTATCTCTATCTTTTCTCTCACCTTATTCCTAGGGCCAGCAGTTCGGGCAATAGCAGATGCCCTGCCCAAAGACGTCACTTTCATCACGAGGCCGCCGTAGTCCGGATACCCATTGGGATCGTATTTTTGGATATACGGGCGGGATAACCGCTGGAATTCCTCCTATGGTTCAATCTCCGCCACAAACTCCAAATATTGATCCGGGTGGCAGCCATAAAAGTTTTCAAAAGCCTTTACAAAGTGATAAGTCGTCTTATAGGCCAGCTTTCTTGCGATCTCCTGGGACGGCATATTTTGATTCAGGATATAGGTCCGCGCTTCCCTCATCCGGCAATAAATTAGGTAGTGGATCGGCGAGGTGTGATAAGTTTTCAGGAACACCCGCGAGATATGGGACGGGCTGAGATTGAATTCACGGGAGAGATCCTCCAGCGTGACCGTGCGGCCCACATGGTTTTGCAGGTAACGGAGGATATCGTTGGCGTAGACGGGTGTGTGAGTGATTACGGTCCGCCCGGCCCGGCGGAGCTCGTCGGACGTCATTTGGAGGACGGAGAGAGAAATTGTCTGGATCGTCTCATCGATTTTTCCTTCGGTGTCCGCGGCAAGTGCCAGGATAATGTCCAGCAGCTTTTGAATATAGGGGATTTTTTCAGAGCTGACCGCAGTGGCTGTATCGAGAGCTTCCAACTGCCTTTGAACCGGGGAACCGGAGGAATCCGCCCGGAACCGGATGACGTAATACTCCATCTCCTGGTCTCCCTGCTCGCGGCTGTAACAGTGAGCCACCTTGGGCGGGATAATGGTGATGGAGTTTTCCAGCAGCGGTAGGACGGTGCCGGGAAGGTTCAGTATGCCGGACCCGTTCATGATGAAGGAAATCTCATACTCATCCTCATGGATATGCGGGTATTGGATCCAGGGGAGGACTTTTTTCAGATGACCGACCTGCGTAATGTGCATAAAGGGAGGCTGGCGGAACGGGCTGTTTTCAAAGCCGGGCTTATCATAAATGTACATGGCAAAGGCTCCTTTCAGGACGTGGACGGTGAAGAATGGGAACCGGTAGTGGATATTGCTATCCTAACATAAATTCACTTTACATTCAATGCAGGGAAAAGAAAAATGAGGTGGGAATTTTGTGGATGATGATAAGAATTTTGCATTTTACCCGGTAAAACAATGAAAATGAAAAGAACAACTCAAAAGATGGGAATGTTTTAGAGCACCATGAGAGCATGATTTTTTGCATATATGGTATGCTGTTGGAAAAGAGGGACAGGAGGGAAAGGGATGGAGAAAAGCCGCTGACAATAAAAAAATAAGAGGTCAAACAAAAGGTAAATTCTGATAAATCAATGGTTGAAGAGAGGTGGACAACTATGAAAAAAGCAATTCACTGGTTGGACGAGCATTTGGAAGAAACGCTGATGGTGGGGCTGCTGGCGGTGATCACCTGTGTCATTCTGTTTCAGGTTATTATGCGCTATTTTTTCCGCAGCGCGATGGCATGGCCCGAAGAGCTGAGCCGCTACTGTTTTGTCTGGTCCGGACTGCTGAGCGCAGGTTACTGCGTCAGAAAGAATAACGCGATTAACCTGGACATTTTGACGTCGGTCCTGCCCAAAGGGATTGGTACAGCCCTGGATTATCTGGCAAAGATCTTGTTGCTGGGTACTTATGCCTTCTTCTTTTATCAGTCCATATTTCTGGTACAGATGGCGGCGGAGTCCAAAGCGCTCAGCACAGCGCTGCGCCTTCCGCTCCAATATGTCTATGCGAGCTGTCTGGTCGGATTTGGTCTGGGAACGCTGAGGCAGATTCAAAACATCATTTTGAGCATGATCCACGGCCCGGAGGAGAAAAAGGGCCGCGGAGAGGCGGAAACCAAAGAGGAGGGAGAATAAAGGTGCTGGGTATTGTATTTATCTTATTTTTTGTCTTAATCTTTTTAGGAGTGCCGCTGGCAGCCTGTACCGCGCTGCCTTCCATTCTTCCCTATGTGGCGGACAACACGTTTACCGGCAACTATCAGTTTGTGCTTCGGGCAGTGGTCAGCGCCCTGGACTCCACGTCGCTGATTGCCATTCCTTTGTTCATGCTTTCCGGCTCCATCATGGCAAGAGGAGGAATTTCCCGCCGTCTGTTCGATGTGTTCGCCTATTTTATCGGCGAGGTAACGGCCGGAATTCCCTGTGCGGTGGTGGTCACCTGCCTCTTTTACGGGGCGATCTCCGGATCCGGGCCGGCTACGGTGGCGGCAGTCGGGGCCATGTGCATTCCGATCCTGACGAAGCTTGGTTATGACAAGATTTTTTCTACGGCTCTGGTGGCCACGGCAGGAGGGCTTGGGGTAATCATTCCGCCCAGCATTCCGTTTATTGTCTACGGTGTGGCCTGCGGCGTCTCGGTGGGCGATCTGTTTATCGCCGGTATTGTACCGGGTATTCTGGTTGCCTTTGTGCTGATGCTGTACGCCTATCTTTACTGCAAGCGCCGGGGCGAAGACAAGGAAAAGATCCGGGCAAACCATCAGGAGCTGAAAAAGAAAGGCTGCCTGCGGGTTTTAAAAGAAGGCTTTTGGGCGCTCCTGACCCCAGTCATTATCCTGGGAGGGATTTACAGTGGGATCGTCACCCCGACGGAAGCGGCCTGCGTATCCATTTTCTATGCGATCTTTGTCTGCCTGGCATTTTATAAGAGCATGAAACTGAAAGAACTCCCGGCGTTTTTGGCGGGCGCGGTGAAAAGCTACGCCCCAATGTGCCTACTGCTGGGATTTGGCGGCGCGTTTGGAAAAATTCTGCACCTGCTCCATGCGCCGGAGATTATCTCCGACTATCTGACCAGCACCATCGACAGCAAGGTCCTTTTTCTGCTGCTGATCAATGTGGTGTTTCTGTTTCTGGGAATGGTGGGCGAGACCACGTCCGGTATTATCATCATGGGACCGGTGATTTTGACCGCGGCGCAGAGCTTTGGCGTCAGCCCGATTCATTTCGGCGTGATCTTGATCATCAACCTGGCGATCGGCCTGGTCAGCCCTCCGATCGGCGTCAATCTGTTCGTGGCGGCGCCATTGGTGGGGGAATCCCCCATGCGGATAGCCAAGGCGGCGGTGCCGTTCATGCTCTTTTTCCTGGCCGCGCTGCTGATTGTAACCTTTGTGCCGCAGCTGTCTTTACTGTTCCTGTAGCGGTTATCCGGGGAAAACGGCTGGGCTTGTCTGACGGATCGTTGAATTCAGTGGATCTGCCCTGGCCCGCAGAGCGGGCGGGGATTGGAATATGATCATATGAAAATGGAGGAGAAACATGAAAAACGGAAAGAGAATGATGGCCATTTTAATGGCGGCGGCTATGACCTTATCGGCGGCAGGCTGCGGCAGCGGAGAGAGCGGGACAACTGCGGCGGAGACTGCGGCATCCAAAACAGAGGCTGCAACAGCGGCTTCTGGGACAAGGGCTGCGGGGGAAGCCTCATCGAAGGCGGAGACAGGAGAGAATTCTTCCGGCGGCTTTGACCGGGAAAAGGCGGCAAAAGGCGAGCTGACTGCCGCAGAACTTGGCGTGACGGTGACCAGCACGGATTCGGTGAAACTGGTGTGGGCTCACAACGGATCTTCCCAGTCGGCCAGCTCCAAAGGTTATGCTTACCTGGAAAAACTGATTGAAGACGGCAGCAATGGAAATATCCAGGTGGAAGTCTACCCGGACAGTACGCTGGGAACCGCCACGGAAATCAACCAGAATTTGAAAGCCAACACAATCCAGATGGGCTGCGGAAATGTCGGCGGTCTGGTGGACGACTCTCTGGGATATTTTGACATGAACGGGGCCATGACCAGCCGGGAGGACGCTTTAAAACTGACCGAAAGCGGCACCGAGGTGCGCCAGTACACGGACAAGGCCTTCCACAATCTTGGATTTGAGCTGCTGATGCTGACCCCTTACGGATTCCGGGTCACCAGCTCCTATAAGGAATTAAAGACCTTCGACGATCTGAGCGGGCTGGATATTCGCGTCACGGAAAACAATGTGCAGATGGCATTCTGGAAAGCCTGCGGCGCGAACCCTACGCCTCTCGCCTTCAACGATCTCTATGTTTCCCTGCAGCAGGGCTTGGTCAATGCGCAGGAAAATCCTTATAATACGATTGTGACCAATAAGTTTTTTGAAGTACAGAAGTATGTGACCGAGACCAATCACCAGATGTTCGTGGCGGGCATTTGGATGAACAAAGCCTGCTATGACGGCTTGCCGGAGGATTATCAGGCTTTGATCAAAGCGGCCAGCGCAGCTGCCGAGGCTTATCTGTATCAGGTAGGCGTGGAAGAAGAAGAAAACGCCAAAAAAGCTTTGGAAGAAGCCGGAATCACTTTGATCCAGTGGTCCGACGAGGACTACGCCAAAGTTTTGGAAGCAGGTAAGAATTGCTGGCCCCTGATCCGGGAACTGGCGGGCGATGAGCCCGTGGACCTGGTGATGAAATCTTTGGGAATTCAGTAATCGAGTTTGCTAAAATGAAGAAAAGCTGCTGCAAAATGAGAAACCATCCATCATGCAGCAGCTTTTCTATGTGGGAGGTTCCATGGAAGAATGGATTGTTGACGCTTCCTGCGGCAGGATTCGCGGAAGAAAGACAGAAAATGGATATGAATTTTTAGGGATCCCTTACGGCATGGCAGAGCGCTTCCGAGCGCCAAAGCCGGTAGTCTGGGACGGGATCAGGGACTGCGTTTCCTACGGGCCAAAGGCGATGCAGCCCAGTTTTCTGGGGGTAAAGCCCAGAGATGCGGATCTTTATGTGGTGGGATCCGAGGACTGCTTGAACCTGAACGTCTGGACAAAATGTCCGGACGAAAAGGCGCGGCTTCCGGTGGCCGTCTATGTCCACGGGGGAGCGTTCCAGGTGGGAAGCAATTCAGCGCCGGAGCGTGCGGGGGACCGGTTCATGGAGGAGGATGCGATGGTGTTTGTGTCCGTCAATTACCGCCTCGGCGTTTTGGGCTTTCTCCAGCTGGGGGAGGAGTACGGAACGGATTACGCCGGTTCCGGAAACAACGGCATTAAGGACCTGCTGCTGGCGGTCCGGTGGGTCCGGGACCATATATCCGCCTTTGGCGGGGATCCGGAAAATATCACCTTACTTGGAATCTCCGCCGGCGCCAAGGCAATCGCCTCCTTGCTGACACTGCCGGAATTCCAGCAGGTCTGCCGCCGGGTCATCCTGGAAAGCGGAGCCATGCAGTCCTTTCGGGGCAAAAAGACTGCGGATCAGGTTACCCACAGGTATCTCCGGTATCTGCCGGAGGAGGCTTCCCTCCTTACCCTTTCCGGAGAGGAATTGATTCAGGCACAGGCCGCGCTGTGCGGCGTAGAAGGATCCACCTGCTTTTTCGGCCCGGTGCTGGACGGGGAATTGTTTGATTCAGGCTGGAAAAGGCGCTGGCAGGAGGGGGCGCGCTGGAAGGGCGCGGCTGTGATTGGGAGCGGCAGATGGGAGCTTTCTCCGCTGGCGGGGAAACCGGCTTTTACGGAAAACAGGGAGCAGGTTCTGGAAGATTTATTTGGGACTCACAGTGAAATCGCCTGGAACCACTACCGGAAACTGGAGGCGGAGGGAAAGGACCAAGAAGAAGCGTGGGCGGAGGTGCTGTCGGATTTTATGTACCGCTATTACAGTGATGAATTGGCAAATCAGCTTTACCGTGAGGAAAATCCGGTCTGGTGCTATTCCTTTGAATATCCTCCAGCCTGCCATGGGATGGGCTTTCACTTTTTGATGGGGCAGTGGAGTCTTCCGTCCTTTGGCGTTACGGAAGAAAAAAGAGCGGAGGCAAGCAGGATTTCTTCCTGTCTCAGGGCCGGAATCCGCCGGTTTATCCTGACCGGAAATCCGGAAACTCCTGAGCTTTCCTGGGAACCCTACCGAGGGGAAAACAAAATGATTTTTGACCAATCGCCCCATATGGAAGTAAGGCGGCGGGATACGCTGACCGGTTTTCCGGAAGAAGTTTTTTCAAAAGAAGAGGATATCCTCTGACCGCCGGCCTGTGATTGGAAAAGTGCTTGAGCGGCGGCATGAGGAACCTGCACCTATTGATCGGGAGGAGAAAAGAAAAATGCGCGAGGATAATATTTACCGTCTGGGAAGAAGATTTTTTAAATACAGGACGCTGGGAATGGGGGCCGGATCTTTGATGATTTTTTCCTTCTATTTTCTTTATGACGCGCTGGTGATTCCGCGCTTCCCTTATCTTAAAGGCGCGCCTTTGACGGTTTTATTCCTGCTGGTGGAAATGGCATTCCTCTATCTGCTCCAATGGGGGGCAAAGCGGGTGGCGGAACGGACTTATTATCAGGTCCGGGCGGACGGACTCGTCTTTGTCAACGGGAGGAAGCAAAAAATATACTTGTGGAAAGATTTTGAACAGGTGGAGGAAGAACGCTTTGATTTTACTTCTGTCTGTCCGATTCAATACCGGGTGAAGGGTGAGAAACTGGTTTTAAACCAATATCTCGGCGACCTCTGGGGGCTGAACCATGAGATCCTCCGCCATATCGAGGGGCGGGTGACCGTGGACCGGGAGCTGAAGGAAAAAGTGATGGGAATGGATCCGCGAGTTTCTCAGATTTGTCGATAAAAAGTGATCCGCTGCTCTTGTCTTTTTTTCGGTTACATGTAATAATCTAACCAGTAAGCAGAACAGGCAGAGTCAGCCGGCGGAGATTTCCGCCGTTTGTGCCCGCGGGTAAATCTTCGGACAGAGACGCCTTTTGGAGATTATAGATGGGAACGGAGAAACGGGATGGAGATCATTGAGGATCGGATGGTTTGGGGGATTATCCGCCGCACGCTGAGCTGTGTGGATCCCAGGCTGGTGGATCATGGGGAACGGGTGGCCTATATTGCGCTGGAACTTTTGCGCAGCGCAGGGGTCGATCTGAATGCGCGGAAAAATGCAGCGGTATTGGTGCTTTGCCTGCTCCACGATATCGGGGCCTATAAGACGGATGAGATCGACCGGATGATGGAATTTGAATCCCAGACGGTTTGGGAGCACTCGATCTATGGGGCGCTGTATCTCAAACGCCTGTCACCCCTTTCCGGCGGAGCAGAGGGCGTTTTATACCATCACGTCGGTTTTAAGCGGCTTCAGGAGGCTGGTATCGAAGGGAAAAGCCTGCGGCTGGCGGATATCATTCATCTTGCGGACCGGGTGGATTCGGTTTGGAAAAATGAACTGGATTTTAGGAGCTATCTGGAACCCCGCAGAGACCGGTTCTTTTCAATAGAGAACGTGGATTTGTGCCTCTCGGCGGAGAGCAGGATCCGGGAAGGGCTATCTTCCGGACGATACGGAGAAGAGCTGCAAAATGTCGTCTGCCGTATGCACTTTTCCGCTCAGGAACGCCGGCGGTTTTTGGAGATGCTGGCTCTATCCATTGATTTCCGCAGTGAATTTATGGTGCTTCATACGATCACGACGGTGGGAGCCAGCATTGCGCTGGCCAGGCTGCTGGAGATCCCCGAAGACAGTTATTCGGATCTTTATTACGGCGCTTTGCTTCACGATATCGGGAAGGTATCGACCCCTGTAGAGATTTTGGAAAAGCCCGGCAGACTGAGCCCGGAAGAATTTGAGGTTATGAAAAAGCACGTGACGGAGACAGGGAAGATTCTGGATGGGTATGTGAACCCAAAAGCATACCGGATCGCGGTGCGGCATCACGAGAAACTGGACGGCTCCGGATACCCGCTGGGGTTAAAGGCGGAAGACTTGTCTCTGGAGGAGCGGGTCTGCGCCATTTCGGATATTGTCAGCGCGTTGGTCCGCCGCAGAAGTTATAAGGAAGCTTTTGATAAGGAAAAGACAAAAAGAGTGCTTCAAGAGATGGCGGATCAAGGAAAAATAGGCCGCCGCGGGGTAAAGGCCGTGATTGATCATTACGATGATTTCATGGAGACGATCGGACATACCGGAGAAAAAATAATGGAGACTTATGCCTCGATCCGGACCGATTATCAGGAGATGCTTGCCGTGGCAAAAGCGGGCCAAATCCCCAGCCTGCCGGAGCGGAAACCGCTGGATTCCTTGTTTACGTTTGATTAGGCAAAGCTGAAAAGGGAGTAGGATTAAATTTTTGCTTTAGCATTGGAAAAAACCGCCTATAACCACTTGACGGGACAACATTCTTGTGGTATATTTACAGAACACGTCAGAAGATTTAGGTCTTTTTTTTGTGTATAAAAACGACCAAAACCAATAGAACAATCCCAGTGGAGGTAAAAGAAATGCGCGTGAAGATCACCTTGGCATGCACCGAGTGCAAGCAGAGAAACTATGACATGATGAAGGAAAAGAAAAACCATCCGGAACGAATGGAAACCAAGAAATACTGCAAATTCTGCAAGACTCATACGATGCACAGAGAGACCAAATAATTTGTCACCGGTTAGCCGTTTCGCGGCATGATTTATGATGAAATCCGGCGCCGCGGCCCCTGGCCGCTACGGAAGCGGGATTTCAGATAGAGAACGGCGCTTAGCGAAGTCGTTTAGAAAGGTTTGAGCCTATGGGAGAGAATACGAACGAAGCGGTTCCGAAGGAGAAAGCCGAGAAAAAGGAAAAGAAGAACCACTTCAAAAATCTGAAGGCAGAGTTTAAGAAAATCATCTGGCCAGATAAAAAGAAAGCGGGAAAACAGACGTTTGCCGTCATCCTTTCCGGCGTATTCCTGGGTGTCCTGATTGCCATTCTGGATACGGTGATTAAGTTCGGTCTTGGCTTTATTCTGTAAAGGCGAAGGGTGATTGTATGGCAGAAGCAAACTGGTACGTTGTGCATACCTATTCCGGATATGAGAATAAGGTAAAAGCAGACTTGGAAAAGACCATAGAGAACCGGAAGCTTCACGACGAGATTCTGGAAGTGGCAGTGCCGATGCAGGATGTGGTAGAGCTGAAAAACGGAGTGAAGAAGACGGTCCAGAAAAAGATGTTCCCTGGATATGTTCTGATTAATATGGTCATGAACGACGATACCTGGTATGTCGTTCGAAATACCCGCGGCGTGACCGGATTCGTGGGACCGGGAAGCAAACCGGTGCCGCTGTCGCCGGAAGAGATGTATCATATGGGCATTGCAAGCGATGATCTGGTCATCGATTTTGCGGTGGGTGATACGGTTACGGTGACCGCCGGAATCTGGGAAGGCACAGTCGGTGTTATCAAAGCGATCAATGAAGGGAAACAAAGCGTTACCATTCATGTCGATATGTTCGGCCGGGAGACCCCGGTGGAACTGAGCTTCACAGAAGTTCGAAAACTGTAAAAACATCCGCGAAAGCGGGTGGAGTGTGGGAGGGGGATCCGCCCCGCCAAACACCACCATCAGCCGAAAGGCTGAAGAAAATAGGAGGAAAGCCAAATGGCAAAGAAAGTAACAGGTTACATCAAATTACAGATTCCTGCTGGCAAAGCGACCCCGGCACCGCCGGTCGGCCCCGCTCTGGGTCAGCACGGTGTGAACATCGTACAGTTCACAAAGGAATTCAACGCGAGAACCGCTGATCAGGGCGACATGATCATCCCTGTCGTGATCACGGTTTATGCGGACAGAAGCTTCAGCTTCATCACGAAGACCCCGCCGGCCGCTGTTCTGCTGAAGAAGGCCTGCAAGATCAAATCCGGTTCCGGTGTTCCGAACCGCACGAAGGTTGCTACGATCAAGAGATCCGAAGTTCAGAAGATCGCTGAGCTGAAGATGCCTGACCTGAATGCCGCTTCCATCGAAGCCGCCACCAGCATGATTGCCGGTACGGCCAGAAGCATGGGCATCGTAGTAGAAGACTGATAGGAGGGTACGCAGATGAAGAGAGGAAAGAAATATGTAGAAGCTGCAAAAGCCGTCGACCGTACCGCTCAGTACGATACCGAAGAGGCGATTGCACTGGTAAAGAAGACCGCTACTGCAAAATTTGATGAGACCGTTGAAGTTCATATCCGCACAGGCTGTGACGGCCGTCATGCCGACCAGCAGGTCCGCGGCGCTGTTGTTCTGCCTCACGGAACCGGTAAGACGGTTCGCGTCCTGGTATTCGCCAAGGGAGTGAAGGCCGACGAGGCGCAGGCTGCCGGAGCCGACTATGTGGGCGCTGAGGAGCTGATCCCGAAGATCCAGAACGAAGGCTGGCTGGATTTCGACGTAGTTGTCGCTACGCCTGATATGATGGGCGTTGTGGGACGTCTGGGCCGTGTCTTGGGACCGAAGGGCCTGATGCCCAACCCGAAGGCCGGTACTGTTACGATGGACGTCACCAAGGCCATCAACGACATCAAAGCCGGTAAGATCGAGTACCGTCTCGATAAGACCAACATCATCCATGTTCCGGTTGGAAAGGCTTCCTTCACCGAGGAGCAGCTTGCCGACAACTTCAACGCTCTGATGGGCGCGATCATGAAGGCAAAGCCCGCGGCTGTGAAGGGCGCATATCTGAAGAGCGTTACCATGAGCTCCACGATGGGCCCCGGCGTTCGTCTGAATGCGACGAAGCTGATGAACGCTTAAGTTTTTGTTGACAACCACAGGAAACTGTGTTATCTTATTTAAGAATTACCGCTGCCGAAGACAGCAGGTGCCGTGAGGCGTAAGGACTTGTCCGCCTGCCGAGGAAGGAGATTCGCATAGAAGCGTATTGCCGCCCTTTCGTCTTTGGATGGAAGGGCGTTTTCTTGTTCCATAGGAAATTCTTTTTCATATATCTTTCGACAGAGGTGCTCCGTGGCCGTGAATCACAGCCACAAACCGCGGCCTGCCGCGGCAATCTATAAGGAGGTAACCGAAAACATGGCAAAAGTAGAATTAAAACAGCCGATCGTTCAGGAGGTTTCCGAACTGCTTGACGGCGCTCAGTCTGCTGTCCTCGTGAATTACAGAGGAATCACGGTAGATGTGGACACCCAGCTTCGGAAAGAGCTGAGAGAAGCCGGAATTACTTACAAGGTGTACAAGAACACTTTAGTGAATCTGGCGGTCAAGGGCACTTCGTTTGAAGAGCTGTCCAAAGATCTGGAAGGCCCGACTGCGATTGCGGTTTCTAAGACCGACGCGACGGCTCCGGCCAGAATCATCGCGAAGTATGCGAAGATGGTGGAAAGCTTTTCGATGAAGTCCGGCGTTGTAGAAGGAACCTACTATGATGAAAAGGGAATCGCCGCTGTTGCCGCCGTTCCCAGCAGAGAGGAACTGCTGTCCAAGCTGCTTGGCAGCCTGCAGTCTCCGATTGCAAACTTTGCCCGCGTTATTAAGCAGATCGCTGAGAAAGACGCGCCGGCTGAGGCTTAACGCCTGAAACAAAACCATTCAAAAATCTTATTGGAGGAAAAGAAAATGGCAAAACTGACGATTGAAGAGATCATTGCAGCTGTAGAAGAGCTGTCCGTATTAGAGCTGAACGACCTGGTTAAGGCCTGCGAAGAGAAGTTTGGTGTATCCGCTGCTGCGGGTGTTGTGGTTGCTGCTGCTGGCGGCGCTGCCGAGGCTGCTGAGGAGAAGGATTCCTTTGACGTAGAGCTGACCGAGATCGGACCGAACAAGGTTAAGGTTATCAAGGTTGTCCGCGAGCTGACTGGCTTGGGCCTGAAGGAAGCCAAGGAAGTCGTAGACGGCGCTCCGAAGGTATTCAAGAGCGAAGTTTCCAAGGAAGAGGCCAATGCCGCCAAGGAAGCTCTGGAGAAAGAGGGAGCAAAGGTTACCCTCAAATAATTACAGAAAAGCCAAAACCCCCGGCAGGCGCGCAAGCGTATTGCCGGGGGTTTTCTTTTTTCGTCCTTTCCGTTTCTGGAACGATTCTCTTATTTTGAGAGATAGCGAAACAAGTAGTAAATCAGTTCCGCCGGAGACGGTTTGTCGGCCAGTTTGTGCCCGACTATGTTCTTTAATTCTTCTTGGTCTCCATGATCCCAGCAGTCATCTGTCGCCCTGGCAATGTTCCGGGCGACGTTTCCTGTGCCAGTGCCATACTTTTCGGCGATCGATTGATACAGTACCTGGATGACCTGACGGTTGGGAAAGGATCCTGCTTCTATACAGAGCGAAACAGCGTCCTGGAGATACTGATATCCGAGCATTGTCGGATGTCCGGAAATAGCCTGAATGGTAGACCCAATACTTTCTGTGTTCATATGACAATCCTCCCTTGTTATGTTAAGAGAATCATGGAGGATTTTAGCGTAAAAAGGAAATAGATGGACGAAATTGGACACAAATAATTACGATATGAGCAGAAATGTTTCGCTGCGTATACAATTGTTGCTTTCTTTTGGTCGTTTTTGAGGTAAGAGAAACAAAAAAGCAACTTTAAATTCTCTTCCTACAAAGTGTAGGAAGAGAAAAGGAAAAATTCCCAAGTCTGCCGGATATCCTTTTCAAAGCCCTTTTGATACAATAAAGTCAGCAAGGAAGATGGGAGGCTGAAAAATGATTATTATCGGCGAAAAAATCAATGGTTCCATCCCTGCCGTGGCGGATGCGATTGCCCGCAGAGATGGAGAATTCATTAAAAACCGCGCCAGAATGCAGGCGGAGGCGAATGCCACGTTTATTGACTGTTGCGCGTCGGTTCCGGAAGTGGAAGAGGTCGAGACGCTTCACTGGATGATTGACTGCATTCAGGAAGTGACGGATCTCCCGATTTCCGTTGACAGCCCCAGCGCGGCGGTTCTGACAGAGGCGTACCGTTTCTGCAATAAGCCGGGATTGTTTAATTCGGTCTCCGGCGAGGGATCGAAGCTGGACACGATCTTTCCGATCATGGCGCAGGCGGAAAATAAGGATTGGCAGGTCATTGCCTTGCTCAGCGATGACACCGGAATCCCCAAATGTGCGGCGGATCGTCTTCGGGTGTTTGATAAGATTATGAAGAAAGCGGAAGAGTATGGGATTGCCCCCAGCCGGATCCATATTGATCCTCTGGTCGAGATGCTCTGCACCTCTGAGGACGGGATTGCGACGAATATCGAAGTAATTCAGACAGTCAGAGAGCGGTATCCGGAGATTCATATCACGGCCGCGGTCAGCAATATTTCCTTTAACCTGCCGGTACGCAAGCTGATCAATCAGGGCTTTTTAGTCTTGGCGATGAACGCCGGCCTGGACAGCGGAATTTTGGATCCGACCAACCGGGATATGCTGGGATTGATTTATGCAACGGAAGCGCTTTTGGGTATGGATGATTATTGTATGGAATATATCGGAGCCTACCGGGACGGTCTGATCGGACCGGTAAAATAACCAGGATAGAAGGAGGATAAGAAAATGAGTAAATTAGCGGAAGTAGTAGATCTTGTGGAGCGTGGAAAGTCGAAATTAGTCGGAGCTGCGGTACAGGGAGCGCTGGACGAGGGCACCCCTGCCACGGAAATTCTGAATGGAATGATTGACGCGATGGCTGTGGTTGGAGAGAGATTTAAAAATAATGAGATTTTTGTTCCGGAAATGCTGGTGGCGGCCCGTGCAATGAAGAAGGGCGTGGAGGTTCTGAAACCTCATCTGGCGTCCGGCAGCACTGCTACCAACGGAAAAGTGATCATCGGAACCGTGGCCGGAGACCTCCATGACATCGGAAAGAACCTGGTATCCATGATGATCGAGAGTGCCGGGTTTGAAGTGACCGATCTGGGCGTGGATGTTGCTCCGGAGAAATTTGTGGAAGCGGTCAAGGCGGATCCGGAAGTGAAGATTGTCTGCCTGTCTGCGCTGCTGACCACGACGATGCCGGCGATGAAGACGACGGTGGAGGCTTTGAGCGCTCAGGATTTCCGCGGATCCATTAAAATCATGGTCGGCGGGGCTCCGATTACCCAGGCTTTTGCAGACGAAATCGGTGCGGATGCCTATACGGCCGACGCTGCGTCCGCTGCTCAGAAAGCAAAAGAGCTGGCGGCATAATTAATCAAAGGGAAAAGCAAGAGCTGCCGGAACGGAAATAGTTGCGGCAGCTCTTGCTTTTTTGTTATACTGGTCTTAAATCAAAAGGGAGGGACTATGTCAGCATACACCGTTTTTTTTCGGAAAGAGAATGTGAAAATCCTTGTGGAGAAGGGAACCACTCTGCTGGACGCGGAAATCCAGGCCGGCATTCAGCCGGACGCTCCCTGCGGCGGTCAGGGAAAGTGCGGAAAATGCCTGGTCAGGCTAGAAGTTCCCGGGGAGACGGCGCGCCTGGTGAAGGCCTGCTGCACGCCGGTGGAGCAGGATCTCTGTGTGGAGACCCTGGGAGAAAACAGGAAGCTGCGGATTTTGACGGAAGGGTTTCAGACTGAGGTCGTTTTCTCCCCTTCCATCCGGAAGGAACTAGTCACGCTGCCGCCGAGAAAGCACCAGAAAAAACTTTCCGAGTGGGAACGGCTCCAGCTTGCCCTCGCGGAACCGGTGCCTCCCCGGCAGCAGATGGTCCGGCGGCTTTCGGAATTGAAAACAGGCGGCGGCTGTGAGCTTGCCGTGGTCCGCCGCAGGGATCGAATCTTGGATTTGTATTTATCTTCAGAGCCGGGAAGACGCCTTTTAGGCGCGGCCTTTGACATTGGAACCACAACGATCGCCGCCTATCTGCTGGATCTGGAAACCGGAGAGGAACTGGCGTCCGGAAGCGCAGTGAACCCGCAGGTCTCTTTTGGGGCGGATGTGATCCAGCGATCCAACCATGCTTTGACCAATGGGGAGGAGGAGCTGACCCAGTGCGTGCGCCGGGAGGCGGACTCCCTTCTTGGCCAGCTTTGTGAAAGGGCGGGAGTTTCCCGGTTTGATGTTTATCAGATCAGCATGGTGGGGAATTCCTGTATGCACCATCTGTTTTTGGGCTTTTCGCCGGATTCCATGGTCCATGCGCCTTACCAGCCTGCGGTTCGGGAGGGTCTGATCCTGCCTGCCGGGGAATGCGGATTTACTGCGGCTTTAAGCGCGGAACTCTTTTTCCTGCCGCTGATCGCCGGTTTTGTCGGAGCGGACACCATCGGGGGCCTGCTTGCCACCGGGCTAGGTCAGGAGACGTCCCTGTCTCTTCTGATTGACATCGGCACCAATGGGGAGCTGGTAATCGGAAATAAAGAACGGCGTATTGCCTGTTCGACAGCAGCTGGTCCTGCGCTGGAGGGCGCAAAAATATCCTGCGGGATGCGGGGGACCCAGGGAGCGGTTGAGCATGTGGACCTGGAGGACGGCGGCCTGCGCTGTCAGGTGATCGGCGGCGGTCCGGCCCAGGGGATATGCGGATCCGGGCTGATTGATGGGATTGCCGCTCTCCTGAAGCTGGGAGCCATGGATGAGAGCGGCAAGCTGTGCGGGGACGGCAAGGTCGATGGCTCGGAAGTTTATTGGCTGATCCGGCCGGAACAGGGGCAAAAGGGCGTGTTCCTCAGTCAAAAGGATATCCGGGAAGTACAGTTGGCAAAAGGCGCCATTGCGGCGGGGATTCATCTTTTGGCCGAGGCCATGGGGGTATCCCTGAATCAGATCGATCGGGTTTATCTGGCCGGAGCTTTTGGAACGTATCTCAATCCGGAGAGCGCCTGCGCGATCGGGCTGATTCCCAGGGAATGTAAAGAAAAGCTGATCCCCGTGGGAAATGCGGCAGGTGAGGGGGCAAAGCGGGTGCTGCTCCAGGCCGGGGCATGGGAAGATGCAGCCAAGCTGGCAGACAAGACCGAATTTCTGGAATTGGCGTCCCTGCCGCAGTTTCAAGATGCATTCGTGGATGAATTGGAATTTCCAGATGAGGAAGGAGCGGGGAAATAGATGAATTGGGAGGACTGGGGGCAAATAGGAAAAGAGATTGGCTTTTCCCATGTGGTTCCCCTTGAAGTAAAAACGTTGAGGCTGCTTCCGGAGGTAAGGCAGATGTGTCAGAGTAATTCCTGCCGGATGTACGGAAAAAACTGGAGCTGCCCGCCTGGCTGCGGCACCCTGGAGGAATGCCGGGAGCGGATCGCGGCTTGTTCTTCGGGTATTCTGGTTCAGACTGTGGGACAGTTGGAAGATGAGATGGACGGAGAAGGTATGATGGAAACCGAGGCCAGGCATAAAGAGAGTTTCCAGAAACTGCATGACCGCCTTTTACTTGCCGGTGAGGACGTGCTGGCGATCGGCGCCGGATGCTGCACCAGATGCAAGGCCTGTACCTATCCGGATGCGCCCTGCCGTTTTCCAAAAAAGTGCTTCGCATCCATGGAGGCTTATGGAATGCTGGTGACAGAGGTGTGCAGGGATAACGGACTCCAGTACTATTATGGACCTGCGACAATCGCATATACCAGTTGTTTTTTGTTCCGATAGCCGTTATACTAAAAGCATGATCGTGATAGGGGGAAGATAAATGCCTATCCTTGAAGAAATCCAGGCGGCAATCGAAAACGGCCGCCCGAAAGATGCAGAGCGGCTGATCTCCCGTGCAGTGGAGGAAGGAATCCGCCCTTCTGTGATCCTGGAAGAAGCGATGATAACGGCGATGCGAAACGCAGGAGAGTACTACCGGAATAATGACGGCGACATTCCCAGAATCCTGGCCGCTGCGAGGAGCATGCGGAAAGGATTGAATATTTTGGAGCCCTATTTGGAAAAAGACAAAGTCTGTTTTTTAGGGACTGTCCTGCTGGGGACGATAGAGGGAGACCTGCACGACGTAGGAAAAAATTTGGTTGCCATGATGTTTCGAAGCGCTGGATTCCACGTGATCGATCTGGGCGTGGATGTGTCGGAAAAACAATTTTTAAAAGCGGTGCAGGACAACCCTCAGGTGCAGATTGTCTGCATCTCATCCTTGCTGACGACTTCCATGCCGGAGATGCGCCGTGTTGTGAAAAGTCTCCGTGAGAGCGGGCCGCCGAATCTAAAGATCATGGTCGGCGGAGGCTCTGTCACCCAGGAGTTCGCTGATGAAATTGGGGCGGATGCCTATACGGAGACGGCGGTGGATGCGGCTGAGGTGGCGAAGAAATTTACTAATTAACGGGAGGGCCCATGAAATTAACGGCGGTTACGGCGGCAGAACGGCTGAAAGCCTGGTTTCCAAGCCTGGAATATGAGTTGCGAAAAGGGGGGCCCCGGTTGGGACGCCCTCTTTTGTATGTGGAAGGCCAGGATATCCTTCCGGAACATTTTTACCTCACGGACCGTCCGGTGAAGGAACCGGAGCATGCCGGATCGTGCTGTTTCCTTTTTTGCGGGGAGGCCTCGGAGCTTCCCTGGAAAAGCGACTGGATCCGAGTGCAACAGGGAGAATTGGCCGCGGTCTTCAATGCGCTTCAAACTGTCTTCGACGAATTGGAAACGTGGGAGGAAGATTTAGAGCAGATTTTGGAACGGGACGGCAGTGTGAGGGAGTTGCTGGAGCGGTCTCATCCGGTATTTCAAAATCCCCTGGCTGTGGTGGCCCGGGATTTTTCCCTGACCGCCCAGGCAGGGCTGGATCAATTTCCGGCGGGAGCGGAATTTTTCCGCCCCGGCCCGGAGCAGATGGAATACATCAATGCTCTGAAAGAGGACGAGCTTTACAATCAGATGCTGGAAACAGAGGGCGCGTTCTGGTATCCAGGCCATATCATGGGATTTGGCTCCTGGAATGTAAACCTTCGCCGCCAGGGCAGTTCGACGCACCGGCTGGTTTTGATGGAGCAAGAAAGAAAACTGGGGGAAGGCGACGCCTGTATCCTGGAGCGCCTGGCCTGTTTTGCAGGCAGGCTTCTGTACCGGAAAGGCACGGCGCTGCCGGACAGCGATAGTCTGCGGGCAGTTTTTAAACGAATTTTGTCGGACCGGACGGCGGACTATGTGGAGAACAGCCGCAAGATTTCGGCTCTGGGATGGGGGGAGCAGGATTCCTACCTCTGCCTGGTCTTCCAGACCACGTATCTGGACGAGAAAAATCTGACTGCCAATGCAACTTGCAGCTATATGGAGGAGTGGTATTCTCCGGCATGCAGTTTTACCTTCCAGAAGGATATCGTAACGTTTTTTAACTTGACCCTGGCAGGGGGAGACATAGAGGAACTGAGCGGGCGTCTCAAATATTTTATCCGGGAAAGTTTCCTGAAGGCCGGATACAGCCGGGTGATGCAGGGACATTCCAACCTGCGCCGCCAGTACGTGCAGGCAACCATCGCCCTTGACGTGGGCAGCCGGCGGAAGCCTTATTTATGGATCCATTGGTTTAACAGCGTGGCGTTTTCCTATATCCTGGAACAGTCCGCCCGCCGCCTTCCGGGGTATATGCTGTGCCATGAGGGGCTTTTGAAACTTCGAAAGCAGGATGAGAACCAGCATACCGAATACTACAAAACGCTTCGGATCTATTTGGAGGAGAATTCGAATGCTACCCAGGCGGCCCGCCGTCTGTTTATCCACCGGAGCACGTTTTTGTACCGGCTGGAACGGATCAAAGAGATTTTGGAGTCGGAGCTTTCGGATCCGGAGGAATTGCTGTATTTGAATTTTTCTTACCGGCTGATGGAGCAGGAGGAGGCAAAAGATCTTCGTTCCGAGTCTTAGCTTTCCTACGTCAACTCAATTTTGCAGGGCGCGGTGCAGGAGAGCCTCTTTTCCTGCGCTTTTTGCGCACCAGAACAAAAACAAACAGGACCCTTGCGGGCCCTGTTTGAAAAAGGGAAGGAAAAATATGAAAAAAAGCAATCAATCAATCGCCAGTACGCTATTTTGAAGTTCCTCAGATGTTTTTCTGATTTCCTTTTGATGATGTTAGTATACCCAGGGAACGTGAAGAAATTATGTTTCCTGCGTGAAATAATTGTTAAAAAAATAAAGACAAAATGTGAATAAGCAAGCTACCAGCGCCCGAAGGGCCCAAAAGGAAACAGCGGCCTGCGGGGCGGCCTTGGTCCGTAAGGGGGCCGCGGACCATAGGGCGGTCTCGGCGGAAGCGGCGGCGGAGGAGGAGTCGGACGGCATCCGCCGCCGCAGGGACCGGGCGGAGGAGGCGGAGGAGGAGTCGGACGGCATCCGCCGCTGCAAGGGCCAGGCGGCGGAGGAGGGGGCGGACCGGGCGGACCCGGCGGCGGTGGAACCGGCGGTCTTGGCGGAGGAGGAGGGGGGCCTACAGGCGGCCGCGGCGGATAATATCCAGGAAAAGGAAATGACATAATGATATCTCCTTTTTTTCATAGTTTATGCAGCCGCGGGCAGGAGGTTCGAAACCGAAATCTCTTCTCAGTCCATTTCAACCGGTAGCTTCTTTTCTACCCGGTACAAGATCACTCCAAGCAGACTTAGCGCCAGGAGCAGGGCCAGCTGGATCAGACTCTGGGGCGTAACAGCCGAATGGACCAGCGTGGCGATCAAATTTGTCACGAAACTGGCGGAAAAAAGGATGGAGTTGGCAAAGGAAATCTTCCGCAGCCGCCCATATTGCTGCTCGTACTGCATTCGTTCCATCTTTTCCGGACGGAACGGGCAAAAGGCCGCCTCAATCAGGAAAAACAGCAGAAGAATGAAGCTGGCGCCGAAAGGCAGGGCAGCATAAATGGCGTAGAGGGAAATAGTCGGCAGGAGGCCGGCCGCAATCAGGATACCCAGAAGGGCTAGGGCAAGCAGCAGCTGTAATATCCAAAATTTTCGGTATTCTTTTGGCTCCAGCGGAATATGGTACCATCTTCCGACATATTGGTAGGTCTTTTTTCCGTTCCGGACCCCGTTCAATTCATAGTCACCTTGGTATTGCTTTCTCATAGGATCTCCGTTCTGCCGCGGCGGCGGCAACTTTTTTCTTTGAAATCTGTATCTCTTGTTTTGGTATCGGTGTTTCCCGTTTTTTATTGGCTGGGAAGAAATCCGCGGCAGAACTGGGAAATCGTCTTGATATCCACAGCCAGGTTCAAGTTCTGCCCGTTGTCGAAGCCTGCGGTCAGGATTCCGATCAGCTCTCCGTACAGGTTCAGCAGCGCCCCTCCGGAGCTCCCGTGGGAGGTGGGAGCGGTGAACTGGATCATGGAGTGTCCGTCGATGTCACGGAAGCCGGAGATAATGCCGTCGGAGACGGAGTTGAACAACCCCAGCGGACTTCCGATGGCAACGACTTTCTGGCCGCGTACCAGAGTTTCACCCTGCTTCATCAGCGGGATCGGATGGCAGCGGCGGTCGATCCGCAGCAAGGCCAGATCGCTGAGAGGATGGTATTTCAGCAGGTCATCGGTTGGATGGGTCTCGGTCTCCCCTTCCAGCTGAACCCGGTAATACGCGCCGTCGCTGACCACATGGAAGTTGGTCAGAATATAGCCTTCTTCCCCGATAAAAACGCCGGATCCGGTCTTAAAGCACTGGTTGTTCCGGTCAAAAACCTGGATCATGACCACACTCGCCGCAAGCTTTGCCAGCTCCTCATAGCTCAGGGGTTCCCTGGAAGGGGCTGGGCGGTAGGAAGCGGCGGAGGGACGTCCGGCTGGAACCGAAGGCGTCTGCGCCCGCGCCGGAAGCGCGGCGGGCCGGGAGGCAGGAGGCGTCCCCGGCGGCCGGGAACCTGCGGGCGGCTTAGTCCTTTTCGGAGGGCGCGCCAGAGACGGACGGATGGGCTGTCTTGTCACAGGGGCGGATCCGGCAGCAGGCGGGGAAACGCCCGGACGGCGTTCTGGCACAGGAGATGCCGGGCAAGCGGCAGCGATAGGCCGGCGCGGCGCAGAAACCGGCGCCGTGGGCGAGTGTTCCTTTTTAAACAAAAGGGACTCCTGAAAAGGCCGGATCATGGCCAGGTTTTTCCACTTTTCATCGAGACAGAAACGGTCTTGCTCCACGAGAAAAAGGACGTCGCAGCCGGACTGCACGAGAAAATATAAAAACAGATATTCCGGCCATTTCAGAGGACCGGAGTAGAGAAACTTCGGGGAGGCGGCGAGAATCAATTTTCCCGCAAACAGGGCGGGGAAATATAAGTCGATCCAAAACAGCAGCCGGACCGAAAAATTTTCCAGCATGGAAGGACTTGCGCCGGGAGCGCCTTCCCGGTAGGTACGCAGCACTTGATGAAAGCGCACGATCAGGGAATCTTGGAGGGTGGAATCCTCAAAGCGGAAAGAAAGCGCAAGCTCATGGGGATTTTCATCGAATTCCCTCCGCACGTCCCGATAGAATGCCACCTGATCAGGGGACATCCGGTTCTCCAAGCGGGAGAGGCACAGATATCCCGCCTCCGTTCTCTGCCGCCGGATTTCTAAGAGTTCAGTGCATTTTTGAAGCTCGCGGGCGGGTCCCTCTTGCCCGGCACGGGTCAAAAGGCCAAAAAACCAGACATCTTTCCGATAGTCGGAAAAACGCCCGTTTATCTGACAGAAAGCAGCCATATCGGTCAGTCCCATTTTGTTGATTACTGTGGAAAATAGATGATCGTTCATAGGTATTTTCTCCGGCAGTCTTGTTGTGTTAAAATGATTATAGCACACCCAGGCTCTTTTACAAGCGGCAAGCCTTTCCCCTCCGGGGTTTACAAACGGATCCGGCGCCTTTTTCATCCGGAGTTTTCTCTCTGCCGCAGTAGGGATGATCCGTCCCTGCCATTTTCCATGAATTATATATAAATTTAAAGAATATTAATAGATTTTTTGCAAAGGTATGTAGTATAATTATACCCATGAACAAGATATTAAATGAACAGAAAACATATACACAATCAGATCTGGTGTGGGTGGCCGGACGGGAGAACAACAGCCGGCGTCCCTATCTTCTTGTAAACCCGCTTCAAGGTAAGCATGTCCCAGCGGATCCTCTTGCCGTGAGAGCCCTTTATTCTGCGCTGGCCGGTGAGATCGCTTCCCGGACCGGGGCGGAGGAACGCGTGCTGGTCATCGGCTTTGCTGAGACGGCGACTGCGGTTGGAGCAGGGGTGGCAGCCGCCCTGCCTCAGGAGACGGAGTACATTCAGACGACGCGGGAAGATGTTACCGGTGCAGAATACCTTTATTTTTCCGAAGTTCACAGCCATGCCACGGAGCAGAAATTGGTGAAAGACGGGCTGATCCCGATTTTAAGGGCGGCGGACCGTGTTATTTTCGTGGATGACGAGGTGACGACCGGAAACACGATTCTAAATCTGATCCGGGAACTGGAGAAGGAATGCGGGCCGGACTGCCGCTATGCAATCGCGTCATTTTTGAACGGTATGGAGCCTGCTGTGCGGGATCGGTTCCGGAAGGATTCGATTGAGCTGTTTTATTTGTTGGAGACGGAAAATCAAAAGCTGGGAATGCAGGTGGACCGGTTTGCCTATGACGGCGAGATGCAGGACGCGGCGGACGGCCTTCTTCCGGAGCAGGTGGAAGAATATCAGCTGCCGGGGGCTGGGAATACCCGCCGGGCCGTAGAGATTCAGGAATACCAGAAACAATGTGAAGCATTGGCGGAGAAGCTTTCCCAAACCGTTCCGGATTCGGCAGGCCGGGTTTTGGTGCTGGGAACCGAGGAATTGATGTATCCGGCTTTGATTACGGCTTCCCGGCTGCAAACGGCCGGGAGGGAGGTTCGCTTCCATGCGACGACCCGCAGCCCGATCCGGACAAGCAGGGAGGAGGATTATCCCCTTCACAGCCGGTACCGGCTGAACAGCTTATATGAGGAGGGGCGGACCACATTTGTCTACAACCTGGCAGCCTACGACCAGGTGTTTGTGCTGACAGATGCGGCGCAGGGGAGGACGGACGGCATGGCCTCGCTGCTTTCTGCTTTGAAGAAGGCGGGAAACGATCAAGTCAAAATATTTTGGTTGGTGGATACCGATGAGAAGCACATATAAGGAAGAGGATGTTGTCCTGCTGTTAAAGGACATTACAGGAATGCTCGCGCCCCAGTCCACGGAGGAAAGGGAACGGCGGATCCAGTCCGGCACCCATTATTCGGAGATGCTGCCGCGGGAATACGTGCCAACCCCGGAATATATGGAAGCTTACCGGGAAGCGCTGCGGCACTACGCAGCCGGGACGGCCCAGGCGGCCGCAGGAGCTGCGGAACTGGTCTATGCCGAAAAGGGCCGGGATTTGGTGCTGGTTTCTCTGGCAAGAGCCGGGATTCCCGCCGGAATTTTAATGAAACACTACCTGAGACGGCAATACGGTTTCGAGGTGCCTCACTACGGCATATCGATTATCCGGGACCGGGGGATCGACAAAAATGCGATGCGGTATCTCCTGGAACGATTTCGGCCGGAGCAGCTTCAGTTTGTCGACGGCTGGATTGGCAAAGGCGCGATTCTCCGGGAACTGGAACGGGAGTGCCGGGCATTTCCCGGCGTCAGCCCTGAACTGGCGGTTCTGGCCGATCCTGCCGGGCTGACGCGTCTTGCCGGGACCAGGGAGGATCTTTTGATTCCCAGCTCTTGCCTGAACTGCACGGTTTCCGGGCTGATCAGCCGCACGGTCCTGAGGGATGACCTGATCGGACCAGATGATTTTCACGGGGCAGTTTATTATGGCGAGATGGAAGAACAGGATTTGTCCTACGATTTCCTCCATACGGTGGAGGCGGAATTTGACGGGAACGGCAGCCAGCGCGAAACAAAAGCTCTGGATCCGGAGAATGCCGGGCGTCTGAGAAATGGGTTTCAGGAAGTGGAGGAGATTGTCTCCCATTTTGGGATCTCGGATATCAACTTTGTCAAGCCGGGGATCGGGGAGACTACCCGTGTTTTGCTGCGCCGCGTGCCGCATCAGATTTTGATCCGGGAGGCGGAAAAGGACAGCCCGATGCTGCGCCACCTGCTCCGGCTGGCAGAGGAAAAACAGGTGCCGGTGGAGTTCTATCCCCTGGAGCATTACAGGGCCTGCGGCATTATCCGAAAATGCAGGGATATCTGAAAATAATTGCAGCGGACCGGTAAATGTGTTACACTGAAAGACAGTACGGATGACAGGAAAACCAGCCGCGCATCGGTGAGAGCGGCAGCCGCGTTCCGCGAAATCGCCGGGCGTGGCCGGAAACAACAGGATAGGGGTAGGGGATCATGTACCGAAGAGTTCAAATTCACAGATTGGAGGATTTCTGGCTCCCTTTGTCCTCGCGTAGCGAGAAGGGGGTTTATTTCTATCGGTTTTTTCGCTACAGCGAGGAAATCCGGCGGTTTATTGAACTCTATTTAAAACAGGCAAAGCAGTGCGGCGTCGTGCTTTTGGGCAAGCTGCCGAATCCAAATGAAAAACAGCTGGACTACTATGAGGAGATCATGGGGAAGGACTTCCGCCCGGACAAGGAGTTCGTGGCGGCCGCCATGAAGCGCTGGCTGCCCCGCCTGAGCGACGGCCAGCGGGAAGACGTGGTCTTATCAATGATGAGCACACTGGATTTTTTAAAACGGGAAGGAAAAAGCCAGGATATGCTGCGGAACGCGTATATCAAGTTTATGTGCTGGCTTTATTATAAGTTTGAGCGGATCCTGAACCAGTTGGGAAAGGATCAGGTGCCGAAGATCTTGTACGAAGGCACGGTCAGCCGCTATGAGCTGGATTTACTTTCGATCCTGGCTGAGGCTGGCTGCGATATTATTCTCTTGGAATACCAGGGGGATCAGGGATACCTGAAACTGGATCCCGGCTCCCGTCGCTCTTTCCCCTATACGGGGGCGGCGGCATCGGATTTTCCTCCGGGATTTTCCATAGCGGCGCTGGAGAAGGAAGCATTGCAGGCCGCGGCCGGAAACCGGGCGCCGGTCAGGACCGCGCCGCAGGGGCCTTCGGTCCGGCCGGGAGGCGCTCCGGTGAGAATGAGTCCGCCGGGAGGGAATCCTGCGCCGCAGACGGCGCGGCCGCGTCCCACGACGGTCAGAATGACACCGCCTCCGGTTCGTCCGTCTGTGCCGCCCATTCGACCAGCCACGCCGCCGGTCCGGCCGTCTGTGCCGTCTGCCCGGGCTGCTTCCCCGGTTCGTCCGGCAGGAGCCGAGCGTCCCCTGGTCGGGACCAACGCGTGGCTGTCCGGCGATCTTTTTGGGGATTCCCGGAAAAAGAGGGCGGAGCGGGGCGGCGAGCCCCAGGTGATCTACAACATGCTGATTCGGATGACCGGCGCGGAAGATCCGGTTACTTACAGCCAGGAGCTTTTTCGCTGGAAGGTGGATATAGAGGCCCAGGGCCGGAAGTTCGTGGTTTGGGAATCGCTGCCGCCTCCGTCCAATGAAGAAATCCAGGCCGTAAATCCACAGAATTACCAAAGCCTGGGGCAGATCGCCGGCGGGCTGGCCGGAAGACTTCGGTATCTCGCAAAGCCTGCGCTGGATGGCATGGTCCGAAAAGCCTTTGCCGCGCTTTTGGATGAGGAAGCCGGGGAGCCGGGCATCAGCCTGAACCGGCTGAAAAATCAGGCAGTATATCTTGCCTGTTGGTGGAACCGTTATTGCCAGGAGCTTTTTCAAGGATGGAAGGAAGATGCCTACCCAACCGCCGTTTACTTTGGAACCTGCCGGAAACAGGAAGCTTTGTTCCTCCGGTTTTTGTCCCTGCTGCCCGTGGATGTCTGGGAGATCAGCCCCCAGGCGGGAGGCGGAGGGGAGTGGAGCGATCCGCGCCTCTTTGAGCGGAAACAGGAAAACACCGTGGTCCTCGCCCATTTTCCGAAAAGCGTCTCGGATCTCAATGCGGGAACCGTAGCTTACCATGCCGAGCAGGAATTAAACACCATGCTGTATCAGGACACGGGCATGTACCGGGAGCGGCAGTATAAGAAAGCAGAGCCCTTGATTTTGCAGACCATGTACGAAGAGATCGGCCTTCTCTGGGATCAGGAATTGACCTACCGGCCGAATTTCGAGGTTCTCCAGGACGAAGTGGTGCTGCCGGTGCTGGCGGCCAAAGTCAGCGGCGTGAAAAATGGGAACGTGGAGGAATACTGGAAAGAAATCCGGAAACTTCTGACACCCGACGCGGTTTTTGTGAAGCGGGATTTCCGCCTCAGCGACAGCGATCCTTTGATGGCGTACACCGCCCAGTTCTTCAAGAACCGGCGGCTGGACCGGCAGAAAATCAAGGCGCACAAGTGTTATACCTACGGAATTTTGCGGGAGGAAATTCAGAATTATATTCTCAGCAGGATCCAATATCTGATCGACCGTCAGTGGATCCGGGGAACCTTTACCCAGGGGATTGAATACCGGATTTTAGCCGTGGGACTGAGCCTGAACCGGGAGATCCTAAGAAGGATCCAGAAATTTGACTTTACGAAAAAAAATCCAAAGCTGATCTTTGTCTGCCCCGATGAGCGGGTGCTGAGCCTGGAGGATGGGATTGCGGCCGCGCTGCTTTCTCTGATCGGTTTCGACGTGGTATTCTTCGTGCCGACCGGGTATCAGGTCGTAGAACAGCATTTTGAAAAAAAATGGCTGATCGAGCATGAGATCGGGGAGTACCTTTACGATCTGCGGATTCCCAACTGGGATTCTACGGCGGGGGGAAGCCAGCAGGGCGGCTTATGGAATAAAATATTCAAGAGAGGATGAGCAGATATGGGATTAAATTTTAACTCACCGGCGGGAACAAAGCCGGCGGCTCCGGCGGTCGAGGAAACCGAAATCGTGCCCTTCGACGTTATGGAGGATCAGCAGAAGCTGCGGACACAGATGGTAAATTCGGAGGAAGTGGACCGGATCGCCAGCACCATTTCCGTCTATGAGCTGGACACCATCGTCAGCTTCGGCGGCGAGGTGGCGGAAAACGTGTCCCGCTGCTCCGACGCGGTGTTAAACAACATGAATATGAGCCAGTTGGACGATTCCAGCGCGATGCTGAACACCCTGGCCAAGATCATGGAGAAATTTGATATCGAGGAGATCAAGGAAAATCCTGGCCTCTTCGGAAAATTGTTCAACAACATGCGCAAGCAGCTGGACAAAATCCTGGCCAAATACCATACCATGGGCGAAGAGGTGGACAAGATCTACGTGCAGTTAAAGCAGTATGAGGCGGAGATCAAGCAGTCCAATAAAAAGCTGGAGGAAATGTTCCAGACCAACGTGGAATTCTTCCACGAGCTGGAAAAGTATATTCTGGCCGGGGAACAGGGCGTAAATGAAATCGCCCAGTACCGGGAACAGCGCCAGAAAGACTTTGAGGCCAGCGGGGATCCTTCGATTCAGTTTGAGCTGCAAAGCCTGGAACAGGCCCAGATGATGCTGGAGCAGAGAACCCAGGATCTGCGGATTGCCGAGAACGTGGCGATGCAGTCGATCCCCATGCTGAAGACCATGGAGTTCAGCAACATGAACCTGGTCCGCAAGATCAATTCCGCTTTCATCATCACGCTGCCGGTGTTTAAGCAGGCCCTGACCCAGGCGATTCTCTTAAAACGCCAGCGGATCCAGGCCGAGGCCATGTCCGCGCTGGATGAGAAGACCAACGAGATGCTGATCAAGAATGCCCAGAACACGGTGAACCAGTCTAAGATGACGGCTCAGCTGGCTTCCGGAAGCTCCATCAAGATTGAGACTTTGGAAAATACGTGGCATACCATCGTCACCGGCATCGAAGAGACCAAGCAGATCCAGGAGAACGCCAAACAGAAACGGGCCGAGGATCAGCAGCGTCTGGCCGCGATCAAAGGCGAGTTCCAGAAAATGATGACGTCTCAGGGACAGAAAATGTAACCAGCCGGTAACGGCAATTTATCATATCTCAAAATAAGGAGGGTAATCAAATGCCTGTAAATCTTCAAAAAGGACAAAAAGTAGATCTGACAAAGGGAAATCCGGGACTGAAGCACATCATGGTCGGCCTGGGCTGGGATGTAAACCAGTATGACGGCGGAGCGGACTTTGACCTGGACGCAGCGGCGTTCCTGCTGAACGAGAGCGGCAAGGCTCCCAGCGGAGAAGATTTCATTTTCTATAACAACTTAAAACATAGCAGCGAGTCTGTGGAGCACATGGGCGACAACCTGACCGGCGAGGGCGAAGGCGACGACGAGCAGATCAAAGTGGATCTGACGAAGGTTCCTGCCAATATCGCGCGGGTTGCGTTTACCGTAACAATTTTTGACGCGGAGTCCCGCCGTCAGAATTTCGGACAGGTCAGCAATTCCTACATCCGCATTGTGGACGAGGATACGAATCAGGAAATCATCCACTATGACCTGGGTGAGGACTTCTCCATTGAGACCGCGGTTGTGGTCGGCGAGATTTACCGCCATGGAGGAGAGTGGAAGTTCAACGCGATCGGAAGTGGTTACCAGGGCGGCCTGGCGGCGCTCTGCGCCAACTATGGCATTGATACGGAATAAAGGAGGACAATATGCCGGTTTGTTTGACAAAAGGTCAGAAAGTAAGTCTGACCAAAGGAAATCCGGGATTGCAGAAGGTTCTGGTCGGTTTGGGCTGGGATCTGAACCGATATGACACGGGCGGAGATTTTGATCTCGACGCGTCCGCGTTCCTGCTGGGAGAGAATGGACAGGTGACCCGCTCGGAGGATTTCATCTTTTTTGGCAACGCAAAGGATCCCAGCGGTGCGGTGGAGCACATGGGTGATAACCGGACCGGAGAAGGCGAGGGGGACGATGAGCAGATTCGGATCGATCTTTCCAAAGTGCCGGCTCAGGTTACCCGGATTGCCTTTACGGTCACGATCTACGAGGCGGAGGCCAGAGGACAGAATTTCGGCCAGGTGGACAATTCGTTTGTGCGGATTGTGAACGAGCAGTCCGGCGAAGAGCTGCTGCGCTATGATCTGGGCGAGGATTTCTCGATCGAGACGGCGGCTGTGTTCGGTGAACTGTACCGCCACGGCGACGAGTGGAAGTTTAATGCGATTGGAAGCGGCTACCAGGGAGGCCTGGCGGCGCTCTGTGCAAATTATGGGGTGGAAACGGAATAGGAGGGCTTTAAAATGGCCGTTAGTTTACAAAAGGGACAAAAAGTTAGCCTGTCAAAGGACAATGCCGGTTTGGACCGCGTGATCGTGGGCCTGGGCTGGGACGAGGCGCCCCGGCCGCGGGGATTATTCTCCATGAAGCCGGCTGCCATCGACTGCGATGCCTCCGCGCTGATTTTGCAGAACGGCAAACTGGTCGGCGGAACCAAGGATATTGTTTATTTCGGCAATCTGGAGCACAAGAGCCGTGCGATTCATCATATGGGCGACAACCTGACCGGAGCGGGCGAAGGGGACGACGAGCAGATCGTTGTGGAACTGCAGAAAATTCCTGCGGAGTACGACCGGATCGTGTTGGTGGTCAATATCTACGACGCGGTGAAGAGAAAGCAGCATTTCGGCATGATCCGGAACGCGTTTATCCGCCTGGTTGACGCGAGAAACAATCAGGAAATGTGCCGCTACAACCTGTCTGAGAGCTACGACAATATGACCGCCATGATTTTCGGAGAGATTTACCGTCACGGCGGAGAATGGAAATTCAGCGCCATTGGCCAGGCCACCCAGGATCCGGGCCTCGGAGATCTCGCAAAACGGTACATGTAAAACTTCTTTCAAAGGGGGAAGAGGGGAGACCAGTCTCCCCTTTCTTTTCTGTTACCGGGAAAGCGAAACGGTTCGTATTTCCTGAGGGCAGAACAAAGCTTGAAAAGATTTCGATGGAGAAATGAGTAAAATGGACAAAAGGTATCAGGGGCTGACCGACCAGGAGGTCGAGGAAAGCCGGAAGAAACATGGCTCCAACTATATCCAGGAAGCGGAGCCGGAAACGTTTTGGCAGCAGTTTTTGGAGGGATTCCAGGACCCGATGATCCGGATCCTCTGCGTGATTGCCGTCATCATGCTGGTGATGTTCTTTGCCGGGCAGAGCGAATGGTTTGAGCCGGTGGGCACGATCATCGCCGTGCTGCTGGTAAACTTTGTATCGGCGAAGACAGGCGTATCCAACGATAACGCCTACCGGAAATTAAAGGAATCCCAGAAAAAGGATGTGGCCAAAGTTCTCCGTAACGGCGTGCTGACCGTCATCGAGGTCGACGACCTTGTGGTAGGGGACGTGGTGATCCTGCAGTCGGGAGACAAGGTGCTGGCCGATGGCGTTTTAGTGAAGGGCAAGCTGTCCGTGGACAACAGCGCCCTGAACGGCGAAGCCGAGGAATGTAAGAAGACGGCCGCTGAAGAAGGGTTCGTGATCCCGGAGGAAATCACCGGAGATACTTTCGTGGATTCCCACAGCCTGTTCCGCGGGGCGACCGTGCTGGACGGCGAGGGTTATATGGAAGTCCAGAAAGTCGGCGCGGCCACCATGATGGGCCAGATGGCGAAAGACATGGAGGACAAGGAGCCGGACTCCCCTCTGAAAGTAAAGCTGAATAAGCTGGCCAATCAGATTTCTATCTTTGGCTACATCGGCGGTATTGTGATCGCCGTGGCATATCTGATCCACTACGTGATCTTGGCCGGAGGCGTCTCCGCTTACCTGGCGCTGGGCTGGGTGGCCGTGTTAAAGGGGCTGATGACCGCCGTTTCCGTGGCGATCACCATCATTGTGTGCGCGGTGCCGGAAGGCCTGCCGCTGGTAATCGCTCTGGTCTTGATGCAGAATACCGGAAAGCTCTACAAGGTCAAGGTGCTGGTCCGGAAGTCCATCGGAATCGAGACAGCCGGATCCCTCAATATTCTTTTCAGCGATAAGACCGGAACCATCACCAAGGGGCAGCTGGAGGTCGTGGAGTTTTTGACCGGCGACGGCGAGGTCCTGGACGTGAAGGCCAGCGGAGCGGCGACGGCGATCAAAGGAAATCTTGATCTTTGCATCGGCAAGAATACCGGGGCCATGTTTGACAGCCGCCATCACGTAGTCGGCGGAAATATGACGGATCAGGCTTTGCTGAAATTCCTCGGCGAGGAGACCTATCAGATCCTGGCAAAGAACGAAGAGTGCGTCGTGACGGACCTGCAGGAGTTTAACAGCGCCAACAAATTCAGCCAGGCCTATATTGCCGCCCAGGGACGCACGTTCTATAAAGGCGCTCCGGAGCGGATTCTCGCAAAGGCGAAGAAATATCTGGATAAAGAAGGTCAGGAAAAAGATCTGGATCTGGATGTGGTCAATGAGAAGATCGATGCTCTGGCAAACCGGGCTATGCGTGTCCTGGCGTTCGGCTACAGTCCGAGCCCCCTGGTCCGCGATGAGATTAATGACGACGTGGTTCTGGTCGGACTGGTCGGCATCCGCGACGATGTGCGGCCGGAGGCCAAGGAGGCGATCCGCGAAGTACAGGAGGCCGGAATTCAGGTTATCATGATCACCGGCGACCGGAAGGAGACCGCGGTTGCCATCGCCAAGGAGGCGGGACTCTTCCAGAACGAGACGGATCTGGCGCTGACGTCCGCCGAGCTGAATGCCATGAGCGACGAGGAGGTCAAGGAGAAGATCCAGAATATCCGCGTGATTTCCCGCGCTCTGCCCACGGATAAGAGCCGTATGGTAAAGATCTGTCAGGAACTGAACCTGGTGGTCGGCATGACCGGCGACGGAGTCAACGACAGCCCGGCCCTGAAGGCGGCCGACGTCGGCTTTGCCATGGGAAGCGGCACGGACGTCGCCAAGGAAGCCGGCAAGCTGGTAATCCTGGACGACAACTTCAACTCGATTAAAAATGCGGTTTGGTATGGCCGGACCTTGTATATCAATATCCTGAAATTCTGCAAGATGCAGCTGGTGATCAACGTGGCTGCGGTGCTGGTATCCGCGATCTGCCCGTTCCTTGGCATTGAAGCACCGTTAAAGGTGACGCACCTGCTCTGGATTAATCTCTGTATGGACAGCTTGGCTTCGATCATGTTTGCCGGCGAGCCTGCGCTGACCGAATACATGCGCCACCGGCCGAGGAGGAGGGACGAATCCATCATCAGCAAGCCCATGGCGATCCAGATCCTGATCATGGGTGGCTGGCTGACCATCATGAGCCTGCTGTGGTTTAAGGTGCCGGTATTTTCCACCTTCTTTGAGAATGAGGCCCAGTTCTACACCGGCTTTTTCTGCATGTTTGTGTTTGCCTTCATGGTGAATGCGTTTAATGTCCGCAGCGACAGCTTGAATGTGCTGGCGCACATCAAGGAGAACCCTGTCTTTATCAAGGTGTGGTGCCTGATTATGCTGGTCCAGATCGTGATGGTCTCCGTGGGCGGCGTGATCGGTGAGATCTTCAGCTGTGAGCGGTTTGGCCTGAAGGGCTGGCTGATCGTCATTTTGATGGCGCTGACCATGTATCCCATCGACTTGATCCGGAAGCTGATTTTCCGGGCCGGGAATAAGTAAGAGGCTGAGAGTGCGGCAGAACATTTGCCGCACTCTTGTGATTCCAAGAGAAATCCTGCGGGATTTTCTGTGTAACAAAAAACGCTCCGCTGAGAAGAGAGGGAGAAAACGATGGCGAAACGAATGCTGGCGTCCGACCTGGACAATACGCTGATTTATTCTTACAAGCAGGACATCGGACGGGACAAGGTTTTGGTGGAGACCATGGAGGATAAAGAACTTTCCTTTATGACCAGAAAATCCTGGGAACTGCTCCGGGATCTCCGCGAAGAAATCCTCTTTGTGCCTGTCTCGACCCGCTCCGCAGACCAATATCGAAGAATCTGCTTCTTCCCGGACTGGACCCCGGACTTTGCCTTGGTCAGCAATGGAGGGACTCTTCTGACCGGAGGAAAAGAAGACCCGGAGTGGAGAGCGGAGACGGAAGAACGGATGCGGGATGCGGCGGACGAGCTTTTGGACGCCCGGCGCAGGATGGAGGAGGACCCGGACCGAAACTTTGAGGTGCGGCTGGTTGACGGTCTGTTTCTATTCACCAAGAGCGGCCGTCCGGAGCAAAGCATTTCCCGCCTGAAAGAAGAGAAATACTCCCGGCTGAACGTATACCGGAACGGGAGCAAGATTTACGCTCTCCCCCAATCACTGGAAAAGGGGGCGGCAGTGCGGCGTCTGCAGGAGAGGACCGGCTGCCCGGAGATTTGGTCCGCCGGGGACAGTGAATTTGACCTTCCCCTGCTGGAGGCGGCAGATCTCGCCTTCTTTCCCCAAGCCCTGAGGCCCCTGGTGGATCGGGACCCGGAGCGCTGCGTAACGGCGGGGGAGGGAGAGCTGCTTTCAGACGTCCTGCTCATGACGGTGCAGGCGCTTTTGCACGGGGAGAAAGAAGGGAAAACCATCCGGCGCTGATGGGTTTCCCTTGTATTTCCGGAAAAATTCTTGTATACTGACAAATGGTCTTTGACCTGAGGAGGTGAAGCAATGAAACGTATTACGTTTATGGTATTCCGGTTGATTCTCTTTGTCCCTTATTGGTTTGTCCGTCTAATGATCTATGCGTACACCAATGCCGGCACCGAGGAATCCCGTTACCGCCTGATCAAGCGCATTCTGACCAAGGCGAACAAAGCCGGGCGGGTGACGGTGGTCAGCTCCGGCGTGGAAAATCTCCCGCAGGAGATGGGATATATGATTTATCCGAATCATCAGGGGCTCTACGACACGCTCGCATTTTTTGAGACGGATCCCCATCCTTTTGTGCCCGTCATGAAAAGAGAAGTGACCAACACTTTTATGCTGAAACAGGTCCGGATGATTTTGAGGGGGATTACGATTGACCGGGACGATGTGAAAAGCGCCATGCGGACGATCCACGCGATTGCCGAGGAAGTGAAAAAGGGACGGAATTATCTGATTTTCAGCGAGGGGACCCGCAGCCGGAAGGGAAATCAGACCCTGGACTTTAAAGGCGGCAGTTTCAAGGCGGCCTACTACGCCAAATGTCCGATTGTTCCGGTGGCTCTGGTGGACTGCTACAAGGCGTTTGACACCAACTCGATTGCGCCGGTGACGATCCAGATCCACTATCTTCCTCCCATTCCTTATGAAGAATACAAAGACAAAAAGACCATGGAGGTGGCCTCCATGGTCCGTGGAATGATCGATGCGAAAATTGCGGAGGTGACGGGGGGCGCGGCTTAATTCCTGGCTGCCTCTTCCGCCGCCTTTGCGGCCGCTTCGCTGTACATTTCCTGTATCTTGCCCTGAACCAGATGGCTCAGGGCCTTTTTTTCTTCTTTGCTCATCGAAGCGACTTCGATGGGCTCTCCGAACTGAATGGTGACTTCCGTCATCCGGATGGCAGGATGATGGTTCTCGTAGATATCGTCGGTCTTGAAAAAGGCCACCGGCACAATGGGACAGCCGGACTTTTCAGCGATCTTGAAACTTCCCTCCTTAAAGGGCAGCATGGTCTCCCCGTGATTTCTGGTGCCTTCCGGGCAGATCCAGATCGAGACGCCGGATTTGACATAGGAGATGGCCTCCAAAATCGTTTTCAGGCCGGCCTTTAAGTTCTCCCGGTCCAAAAACAGACAGTAGAGGTTTTTCATCCACTGGCTTAGAAGCGGGATTTTTTCCATCTCCTTCTTGGCGATGAAGCCGGTCAGCCCCGGCACCAGGGTGTAGCCGCTGACAATGTCGAAGTAGCTGCGGTGGTTGCTGACGTAGAGAACCGCTGTGTCCTTGGGAATCCGGTCCTGCCCGATCACGTTCATCTTCACGCCGGATACTTTTAAGATAATCCGGAACATGGCCTGAATGATATGCAGGCTGCTGGTATCTTTTCGTTTTTTATTTACTTTTCCGATCACCCCTTCGACGCCCAGCAGGATCAGGCCTACGGTTGTCAAAAACAGGATGACCAAAGCGGCGACTAGTAAAAATCGTAACATGGTTTCCTCCGGTCAGTTCAGGCTGTCCAGAAGTTGGATCTTCAGGTTGTAAAGCTTCTGGGATAAATCCACATAAACCTTGTGGGGGTTGATAAAACGGCGGGTTTCATCCCACAGTGTGCTCAGTTCTTTCTTGCAGTATTCCTGGATTTCCAGGACGCTGGGGGACTCGTATACGCAGAGCCCTTTTTTGTAAATGGGAACCAGGATTTCCTTCATCGTATAAGTGCCGCCTTTGAGCAGAGTCTTTTTCCAGATAAAGGTCGGATCAAAGATCATCAGATCCTTGTCCTCCGGGAAAGTCTCCCCTTCCAGCGCAATCAGATCACCGATGATTTTCCCCGTATCTTTTTTATAAATCCGGTAGATAATCTTATTTCCGGGATTGGTGATTTTTTCGTTGTTTTCGGAACGCTTAATCTTCGGGATAAACTCTCCGGTTTTTTCATCCTGGATGGCGGCCAGCTTATAGACGCCGCCGAAGGACGGGCAGTCCTTGGAGGTGATCATGTTGGTGCCTACGCCCCAGGAAGTGATCAGCGCGCCCTGGTCTTTCAGGCTCTGGATCAGATACTCATCCAGATCGCAGGAGGCTGAGATGACGGCGTCTTGGAAGCCTGCCTCATCCAGCATCTTCCGCGCTTCCTTGGAGAGGTAGGCCAGATCGCCGCTGTCCAGACGGATTCCATACAGGCCAAATTCAATGCCAGCGTCTCTCATCTCCTGGAACACCTGGATGGCATGAGGTACGCCGCACTGCAGGGTATTGTAAGTATCGACCAGGAGAATGCAGGCCTTGGGATAGAGTTTGGCATAGTTCCGGAAGGCGGTCAGCTCATCCGGAAAACTCATGATCCAGCTGTGAGCGTGGGTACCCTTTACCGGCACGTTGAACATTTGGCCGGCCAGGACATTGCTGGTGCCGCAGCAGCCTCCGATGATCGCCGCCCGTGCGCCGTAGGTGCCGGCATCCGGGCCCTGAGCCCGGCGAAGGCCGAATTCCATGATGCCGTCGCCTTCGGCCGCCCAGCAGACGCGGGACGCCTTGGTGGCGATCAGGCTTTGATGATTGATCAAATTTAAGAGCGTGGTTTCGATCAGCTGCGCCTCCATGATCGGAGCGACGACCTTGACCAGCGGCTCATAAGGGAAGACCACGCTTCCTTCCGGGATCGCATAGATATCGCCGGAGAAATGGAAGCCGCGCAGGTATTCCAGGAATTCCTCGGAAAAAATTCCCAGGGAACGCAGATAAGTGATGTCGTCGTAAGTAAACTGCAAATGCCGGATGTAGTCGATCAGCTGCTCCAGACCCGCTGCGATGGCATAGCCGCTGCCGCAGGGATTTTTCCGGTAGAACATATCAAAAACCACGACTTCACGGGTGTCTTCGTTAAAATAACCCTGCATCATTGTCAATTCGTATAAATCTGTCATCAGGGTCAGATTTCTGTTCTTCATGAAAGCCTCCTATCACTGTATTGACGCGCCCCGGAGGTGGGTTCCGGCGGGGAGTGCTTGTCTATTCCACGTGATTATAGCATAGTAGGAGCCCTTTTCACAAGAGAAAACTTACCTTTCCTGGATAATTGGTGTTTTTGCGGCCAAAACACTTGACATTTCTTCAAGCAGACATTATAATAAGGAACACGAAATTGACGAACAACGTAGAGGAAGAGAGTACGCTTAGACCAAACGCCACAGCGAGCCGGGAAGGATGAGAGCCGGCGCCAGTAAGCTTTGCGGAAAATCACTTCGGAGTTTCTGACCGAAAGCCGGACGGCTGGTAGGCTCAGACGGTTTCTCCCGTTATCGAGAGCACATATCCCCGGATGGGCGTATGCAGCAAATAGGTGGTATAGCGAATGGCCTTCGTCCTGTTTGGGATGGAGGTTTTTGTGTATGGAGAGAATGGTCAAAGGAGGAGATCCACTCATGTATCAGAAAGTATCCACGGACATGAATTTTGTGGAACGGGAAAAGAAGGTTGAGAAGTTCTGGGAAGAAAACCATATCTTCCAGAAGAGTATGGAAATCCGGGAGGGCAGCCCGGAATATATGTTTTACGACGGACCGCCCACCGCGAACGGAAAGCCCCACATCGGACATGTCCTGACCCGCGTCATCAAGGACATGATTCCGCGCTACCGCACGATGAAGGGTTACAACGTGCCGAGAAAGGCCGGCTGGGATACCCACGGCCTGCCGGTGGAACTGGAAGTGGAAAAGCAGCTGGGCCTGGACGGCAAGGAGCAGATCGAGCAGTACGGCCTGGAGCCTTTCATCAAGAAATGCAAGGAAAGCGTCTGGAAATACAAGGGCATGTGGGAGGAATTTTCCAACAAGGTCGGATTCTGGGCCGATATGGAGAACCCTTACGTGACCTACCACAATGAATTTATTGAGTCCGAGTGGTGGGCGTTAAAGCAGATCTGGGACAAAGATCTTCTCTACAAAGGTTTTAAGATTGTTCCCTACTGCCCTCGCTGCGGCACCCCGCTTTCGAGCCACGAGGTGGCTCAGGGCTACAAGGACGTCAAGGAAAAATCCCTGATCGCCCGGTTCCGCGCGGCCGGCGAGGAGGACACCTATTTCCTGGCCTGGACTACGACCCCCTGGACCCTGCCCAGCAACGTGGCCCTCTGCGTGAATCCGAAGGAAACCTATGTCAAGGTGGAGAACGAGGGCAGGAAGTACATCCTGGCCGAGGCTCTCTGCGACAGTGTCCTGGAGGGCGAGTACAAGGTCCTGGAGACGTACGTCGGAAAGGATCTGGAATACCGCGAATACGAGCCGCTCTTCCCGTTCGCTAAGGTGAACAAGAGAGCGTTCTATGTGACCTGTGACACCTATGTCACCCTGACCGACGGCACCGGCATCGTTCATATCGCGCCTGCCTTCGGTGAGGACGACGCCAATGTGGGCCGCAATTACGGCCTGCCCTTTGTTCAGCTGGTGGATCCGAAAGGGCAGATGACAAAAGAAACCCCCTGGGCCGGTATGTTCTGCAAGGATGCCGACAAAGAGGTGATCAAGGCTTTACAGGAGTCCGGCCTTTTGTTCCGCGTGCTGGAATTTGAGCACAGCTATCCGCACTGCTGGCGCTGCGACACCCCGCTGCTCTACTATGCGAGAGATTCCTGGTTTATCAAGATGACCGCGGTGAAGGAAGATTTGATCCGCAACAACAATACGATCAACTGGATTCCGGAGAGCATCGGCAAGGGCCGTTTCGGCGACTGGCTGGAGAATGTCCAGGACTGGGGTATCAGCCGGAACCGTTACTGGGGCACGCCTCTTAATATCTGGCAGTGTGAGTGCGGACATCAGCATTCCATCGGCAGCATTGAAGAATTAAAGAGCATGTCGAAGAATTGCCCGGACAATATTGAGCTGCACCGCCCTTATATCGACGCAGTGACCATCACCTGCCCCAAGTGCGGAAAAGAGATGCACCGGGTGCCGGAGGTGATCGACTGCTGGTTTGATTCCGGAGCCATGCCGTTCGCCCAGTACCACTATCCTTTTGAAAACCAGGAGACCTTTAAGAAGAACTTCCCGGCTGCTTTTATCAGCGAAGCCGTGGACCAGACCCGCGGATGGTTCTACTCCCTGCTTGCCATCTCCACGCTGGTCTTCAATGAGGCTCCTTATAAGAATGTCATTGTCCTGGGCCACGTACAGGATGAAAACGGCCAGAAGATGAGCAAATCAAAGGGCAACGCCGTGGACCCGATGGAAGCTTTGGAGCAGTACGGCGCCGACGCGATCCGCTGGTATTTCTATGTCAACAGCGCCCCGTGGCTGCCCAACCGTTTCCACGGAAAAGCGGTCACCGAGGGACAGAGAAAGTTCATGGGAACCCTTTGGAATACCTACGCGTTCTTTGTTTTATATGCCAATATTGATGAATTTGACGCAACCAAGTATACCTTGGAATATGATAAATTGTGCGTCATGGATAAATGGCTGCTGTCCAAGCTGAACACCCTGACGAAGACCGTCGATGGTTGCCTTGACAATTACCAGATTCCGGAGAGCGCAAGAGCGCTGCAAAGTTTTGTCGATGATATGAGCAACTGGTATGTCCGCCGCAGCCGGGAGCGTTTCTGGGCAAAGGGCATGGAGCAGGATAAGATCAACGCCTATATGACGCTGTACACGGCTCTCGTGACGGTGGCCAAACTGGCCGCTCCGCTGGTGCCGTTCATCACGGAGGATATGTACCAGAACCTGGTGCGAAACATCGATCCGAAGGCTCCGGAGAGCGTCCATCTGTGCGACTATCCGGCCGTAAACGAAGAGTGGATTGACAAAAAGCTGGAAGCCGACATGGATGAGGTTTTAAAAATCGTGGTGCTCGGCCGCGCCTGCCGGAATGCGTCCAACATCAAAAACCGTCAGCCGATGGCCCAGATGTTTGTGAAGGCTCCGTTTGCGCTGGACAGCTTCTACACCGACATCATCCGCGAGGAGCTGAATGTTAAGAACGTGAAGTTTACCGAAGATGTCCGGGCGTTCACTTCCTACACCTTCAAGCCGCAGATGCGGACGCTGGGGCCGAAGTACGGCAAGCAGCTCAACGAGATCCGCACGCTTCTCTCCGAGATCGACGGCAATGCTGCCATGGATGAGCTGAATGAAACCGGGGAGCTAAAACTGACGATTTCCACCGGAAAGGCGGTCTTAGGTAAAGAGGACCTGCTGATCGATTCGGCGCAGACCGAGGGCTTTGTCTCCGAGGCGTCCGGCGAGATGACCGTCGTCATGGATACGGCGCTGACGCCTGAGCTTTTGGAGGAAGGATTCATCCGCGAGATCATCAGCAAGGTGCAGACCATGCGGAAGGAAGCTGGCTTTGAGGTCATGGACCATATTCGGATTTCCGCCGAGGGGAATGCGAAGATCGAAGATCTGCTGAAAAATCATAAGGAGGAAATTCTGCCGGAAGTATTGGCGGAGGATCTTGTATTTAACGACAAAATCGGTTATAGTAAAGAATGGAACATCAATGGCGAGAACGTAACGCTCGGCGTTGAAAAAATCGGATAAGACTGGGAATACAGCAATTGGGAGGGCTGTCTCGGATGAGCGTATCATCGGAAGGCAGCCTTCTTTTCCGTACTTGGCGGTACGGTATCGGTTACAGACATTGGAGGTGCCATGAACAAATATCAGTTTGACAAAGAAGTATTTCGCCGCCGGGTGATCGAGCTGGTGAAACTGAACTCAAAAGTAAAAATTGAAAACGCCAACCCGGAGCAGATCTATCTGGCTGTCGGCTATGCCGTAAAAGAACAGATCATCGACGCCTGGATTGACACGAAGCGGCTGACGGACGAACAGGGATGTAAGATGGTTTACTACCTTTCGATGGAATTTTTGATGGGCCGCGCTCTGGGAAACGATATCATCAATATCCAGGCGCTAAAAGAAGTGCAGGAGGTCCTGGAGGAATTCGGGGTGAATCTGAACCTGATCGAGGATCAGGAGCGGGACTGGGCTCTCGGAAACGGCGGACTCGGCCGTCTGGCCGCCTGCTTTTTAGATTCCTTAGCTACGCTGGGCTATCCGGCGTACGGCTGCGGGATCCGCTATAAATACGGAATGTTTAAGCAGCAGATCGAAAACGGCTTCCAGAAAGAGGTGCCGGATAATTGGCTCCGTCTGCCGAATCCTTTTGAGGTGCGCCGGGAAGAATATAAGAAGGAAATCAAGTTCGGCGGCTACACCCGCTGCGAGACCGGCCCCAACGGCCAGCCTCACTATGTACAGGAAGGCTGCCAGGCGGTGCTGGCCGTACCCTACGACCTGCCGGTGATCGGTTATGGGAACGGTGTGGTGGATACGCTTCGGATTTGGAGCGCCGAGCCGGTGGAAGATCTGGAGCTGAATGCTTTTAACCAGGGCGATTACCAGCGGGCGGCGGAACAGGAGAACCTGGCGGAGACCATCTGCAAGGTGCTCTATCCCTGCGACGAACACTATGCCGGAAAAGAACTGCGTCTGAAACAGCAGTATTTCTTCGTGTCGGCCACGGTTCAGCGGGCGGTGGAGCGGTATAAGGAGTCCGGCGGGGAGATCCATCGGCTTCCGGAGCGGGTCTGCTTCCAGATGAACGATACCCACCCGTCGATTGCAGTGGCGGAGCTGATGCGGATTCTCCTGGACGAAGAGTATCTGGGCTGGGATGAGGCATGGGAGATCACCACCAAGACCTGCGCGTACACCAACCATACGATCATGGCCGAGGCGCTGGAAAAATGGCCCATCGACCTGTTTTCCCGGCTGCTGCCGCGGGTGTATCAGATCGTGGATGAGATCAACCGGCGTTTTGTCGACGAGATCCGGGCGAAGTACCCGAATCAGCCGCAAAAGGTGAAGAACATGGCCGTGCTCTATGACGGGCAGGTGCGGATGGCCAACCTGGCCATTGTCGGCAGTTTTTCGGTCAACGGCGTGGCGAGACTGCACACGGAGATTTTGAAAACCCAGGAGCTCAGAGATTTCTATGAAATGATGCCCTGGAAATTTAACAATAAAACCAACGGCATTACGCAGCGCCGCTTCCTGCTCCACGGGAACCCTCTGCTGGCCGACTGGGTAACCAGGAAGATCGGCGACGGCTGGATCACAGACCTTTCCCAGATCAGGAAGCTGGCACCCCTGGCGGATGATCCGGCATGCCGGCAGGAATTCCGCATGATCAAATACCAGAACAAACTGCGTCTTTCGGAATACATTAAGGAAAACAACGGAATTGACGTGGATCCGGGGTCGATCTTTGACGTACAGGTGAAGAGGCTCCATGAATACAAACGCCAGCTTTTGAACATCCTGCATGTGATGTACCTTTACAATGAGCTGCGGGCCAATCCCGGCATGGATCTGACGCCCCGCACCTTCATTTTCGGCGCCAAGGCGGCCGCGGGCTATCAGGTGGCGAAGCTGACGATCAAATTGATCAATGCGGTGGCCAAGGTCGTGAACAACGATCCGTCAATCCACGGAAAACTCAAGGTGGTGTTTATCGAGGATTATCGGGTGTCCAACGCCGAGATCATCTTTGCGGCCAGCGATGTCAGTGAACAGATTTCCACGGCCAGCAAGGAAGCCAGCGGCACCGGGAACATGAAATTCATGCTGAACGGGGCGCTGACTCTTGGGACCATGGACGGCGCCAATGTGGAGATCGTCGAGGAGGTCGGCGCGGAGAACGCATTTATCTTCGGGCTCTCGGCCGAGGAGGTCATCCGCTATGAAAAAGAGGGCGGCTATGATCCGATGCAGATCTTTAACCAGGATGCTGGGATCCGCCAGGTGCTGATGCAGCTGATCAACGGATTTTATTCCCCGGAAAACCCAGAGCTATTCCGCCCGCTCTACAATTCCCTGTTGAACACCAAGAGCACGGCGAAGGCGGATACCTACTTTATTTTAAAGGATTTCCGCGCCTACGAGGCCGCGCAGAAACGCGTGGAGGCCGCTTACCGGGACCAGGAATGGTGGAGCCGCGCGGCGATCTTGAATGTGGCTCACTCCGGCAAGTTCTCTTCGGACCGGACCATTCAGGAATATGTGGATGAAATCTGGCATCTGAATAAAATCGAAATATAACAGAGATGGGCGGAGCTTCCGCCCGTTTTCTGATTCCGGGCAGCGCCGCGTTCTTGCGAGCCGGCAGGGGTTGGATGGAAACAAAGGAAAAGTCGAACGGGAAATGAATAACATTTCCGTAACATGTCAACACTATCCCTATCAACTTGTGAACAGTAAAAACAAGAAGTAAAGATAGGGGTGACGACGTGAATAAATTCAAAAGATTTTTCAATGGACGTTTGTTTTATTCTCTGGCGGTGGGGCTCTTAGCTGTTGGTATCGCGGCCACCGGCGCGATGCTGCTCAGCAAGGGTTCCGATGAGAATAAGGAAAATCAGTACCTGCCTATGGATGAATCTCCGGAACAGGTCGTGTACGGCACGAGCGAAGTTCCGCAGACCCAGTCCGCACCTACGGTCCCGCAGACTCAGGCTACCGACGCCGAGGAGCCGGTAGCGGCTCGCCCGACCAAGGAAGAGACGACGGAGGCGGAGCCGGAAACGGAAAAGCAGACCGAGCCGGAAACCGAAGAGACCACAGAAAAAGAAGTGGCTGCTCCGGTATTTTCCGAGGAAGATTCGCTGAAATGGCCCATCGAGGGCGAAATCCTACGGGAGTTCAGCATGGACACCACCGTGTTCTATCCGACTTTGGAAACCTATAAGGTCAGTCCGGCCATCCTGATTCAGGGAGAGCCCGACATGGAGGTTACGGCGGCTGCGTCCGGCGTGGTAAAAGAGATCAACAACAACGAAGAGATTGGCAACTATATTGTCCTGGATATGGGCGGCGGCTATGAAGCGACCTACGGCCAGCTGAAAACCGTCGATGTCTCCACCGGCGATACCGTCGAGGCCGGAGAGGTCATGGCTTCTCTGGACACTCCCACCAAATATTATGTGGTGGAGGGCTGTAACTTATACTTTGGCATGACCAAAGACGGGACGCCCGTGGATCCTCTGGATTATATGCACGAATAAAAAGAAAAGGCCTGGCACGTGACGGTGCCGGGCCTTTTTTGTATACGGCTCTGGCGATTTTAAAGTGTCTGAAGGGACGCTGAGGGAAACTGCGGCCCAAAAATCCCGGCCGCCTCTTCGGCGCTTTGGATCCCGCTCAGAAAGCTGTTGTGGAACCGGTGGTCGGCGGTGACGTCCTCTCCGAGCCAGGAAGGCGGGAGAAAGGTGAGGGCCTCCTCTTTCGTGGGAAATTCAACTTCTGCGATGACGAGTCCCGCAAGGATTCCCTCGAAAAGGTCCAGTTCCACCACATAGGGGGCGAGAGGAATTTTCACCCGCTTTTTTGTGATCTTATTTCCATCCGCCTTTTCCAGAAGATGTTCATAGGCATCCCGATTCAAGGGCAAATTATATTCTTCCCGAATCATTTTTCCGCGGCCTTTATAGGTCAGATAATAATCATCGTTCTGACGGCGCACCCGGACCACCGGGGAGGTGCACAGGTAAGCCTGCTCTAAGGAGAGGCGCTCATACTGTTCTAACTGTTCCGGCATTTCTTTGACCAGAAACTTTCTTTCAATTTCCATATTGATCCATTCCTTCCATCCTGGACGGTCATGACGATTTTTCGGACCGCCGGCGTATGTATTATAGCATCGGAGTTTTTTTCCCACAAGGGAAAGACTTGCCTTCTTTTCGCAAAAGCTATATAATAGGACACATGAAAATTTTGCTGGCTGCTATCAATGCGAAGTATATCCACTCCAATCCGGCGGTGCACAGCCTAAAAGCCTGTGCGGGAGCCGCGGCGGAATCGGTGGAAATCGCGGAATATACAATCAATCATCCGATATCCGAGGTAAGAGGGGACCTGTACCGCCGCCATCCGGATGTGCTGGCCTTTTCCTGCTACATTTGGAATATGCCCTATGTGGAGGAGCTGATTTTTGACCTGAAGCGGATGCTTCCGGAGACGGATATCTGGCTGGGAGGGCCGGAGGTCAGCTACGATGCGGAGAAGGTTCTCGAAAGATTGCCGGTCACCGGCGTGATGACAGGCCCAGGGGAGGCGGTTTTTGCCTGGCTTTCAAACCGCTACCGGGCGGGACGTTCCGCGCCGCCTGTACGGATCCTTCGAAGCGGGGAGTACGGAGTGATCCCCTTGTCGGAAATCCCCTTTTGGTATTCGGACGCGGACGGTTTTGAAAACCGGATCATTTATTATGAGAGCAGCAGGGGCTGTCCGTTTTCGTGCAGCTACTGCCTGTCTTCGATCGAGCGGGGGATGGATTTCCGCAGCCTGGCTCAGGTAGAGAAAGAGCTGTCCTTTTTCCTGGACCGGAAGGCGCCCCAGGTGAAGTTTATCGACCGGACCTTTAATTGCCGGAAGGATCATGCGCTGGCCATCTGGCGTTTTTTGCGGGATCATGACAACGGCGTGACCAATTTTCATTTTGAAATCGCGGCGGATCTGCTGGATTCTGAGATGATGGCGGTCTTAAAGGAAATGCGGCCGGGAGCCGTACAGCTGGAGATTGGCGTTCAGTCCACGAATCCGCGCACACTGAAAGAGATCCGGCGTCAGATGGATTTTTCCAAGGTCGCTGCCCTGGTCCGCGAGATCAATTCCTGGGGGAATATCCATCAGCATCTGGATTTAATCGCAGGTCTTCCCTATGAGGATTATCAAAGCTTCGGCCGGTCTTTTGACGAAGTGTATGCCCTGCGGCCGGAACAGCTGCAGCTGGGCTTTCTGAAAGTGCTGAAAGGCTCTTACATGGAGGAAAAGGCGGCGGAATATGGGATTCTGGCCACGAGAAAACCACCCTATGAGGTCCTTATGACCAACTGGCTCTCCTGCGAGGAGGTTCTTCGCCTGAAAGAAATCGAAGAAGTCCTGGAACTTTATTACAACAGCGGCCAGTTTTCTTATTCGTTGGAGGAACTGGAAGGCCAGTTTGCCGGCCCTTTCGCCATGTATGAAGCCTTGGCCGGATATTACCGGGAACACGGACTCTTTGTTTTACAGCCGTCCCGCATCCGGAAATATGAAATCCTGTTGGAGTTTTTCCGCACGGCCGCGCCGGAGAGAGAAGAAGGGTTCCGGATGCGTCTGTTGGTGGATTGCTATGCCAGGGAAAATTTGAAAAGCCGTCCGTCCTTTGGCAGGGACCTGTCCCCTTATCGGGATCGGATCAGACGTTTTCTTGCCAGGGAGGCGGAGACCCATAAACTGCTTCCCCACTATGAAGACTGCGGGGCCAAGGAGCTGGCGCGGGCGGTTCATACGGAAGTTTTTCATACGGAAACCGGGGAGACGCGGCTGCTGATATTTGATTACCGGCGCCGCAGCCCCTTGACGAATAATGCGAAAATTCTGTCCTGCCCATTGGACTGACGGACCGGAAAATCGCAGGATTGCGGAGCAATCGCGGACCCGCCCGGAAGCGGCGGAAAAGTTGGCCTGCCCAGAGGGGCGGCGCGAAGGAAAGGAGCGAATCATGGAATTTATTTATGAGGCACATCGCATTTATGCAGAGGCGGAAGACGGCGAACTGTTGGCGGAAATCGATTTTCCGGAGGTTGCGCCCGGCGTGGTGGACTTGAATCATACCTTTGTGTCCGACAAGCTGAGAGGCCAGGGCGTGGCCGGAAAGCTGATGGCTGCAGCCATCGCCCGGATCGAGGAACAGGGATGGAAGACGCGCACTTCTTGCAGCTATGCCAAAGGCTGGATGGAAAAACATCCGGAAAAGGCAGCAAATCTGGAAGCATAAGCCATGACCACGAAAGAACGGGTGGCGGAGGTCCTGCGGCGTATGGACGCCGAGTATGGGATGGAATACCGCTGTTATCTGAATTATGAGACACCCTGGCAGCTTTTAATTGCCGTGATGCTGAGCGCCCAATGCACCGATGCCCGAGTAAACATCGTGACAAAGGATTTATTTCGGAAATACGACACGCTGGAGAAATTTGCAAATGCAGATCTGGCGGAGCTGGAACAGGATATCCACTCCACCGGGTTTTACCATAATAAAGCGAAGAACATCATTTCCTGCGCGAAGGATTTGGTGGAGAAATACGGCGGGGAAGTGCCGGGTACCCTAGAGGAGCTGACCGGGCTTGCCGGCGTGGGCCGCAAGACGGCCAATGTGATCCGGGGCAATATTTACAATGATCCTAGTATCGTGGTGGATACCCATGTGAAGCGGATCTCAAAAAAGCTGGGTTTTACCGGCGAGGACGATCCGGTGAAAGTGGAGTTTGATCTGATGGAGGTCATTCCAAAGGACCACTGGATTCTTTATAACATTCATATCATTACGCTGGGCCGCAGTATCTGCACGGCGCGGAAACCGGACTGCGGAAACTGCTTCCTGAAGGACGTCTGCCCTTCCGCAAAGGCCTGAGCCAGAAAGGAAGAAATTATGTTTAATTTTAAAGATAAGAAGTCAAAAAGAGGGATTGTCTGGGTCATCGTCGGCCTGCTGGTGCTCTGTATGGTGGTGCCGCTTTTGAGCGGTATTTTGACCCTGTTTTAATGGATATCGTGATGACCGGATCGGCCGGAGATCTGGGCGGCGCGCTTTTGGCGGGCCGCTTTGAAGAAAAGCTTTTTCAGCGCTTTCCGGCGTATTTTGTAAAACAGGCGAAACTAGTTCCGGAAAAACCGGCCGCGGTTACCGGCTATTTGGCCGCGGTTCCCATCGGGCCGGGCGGCGTTTTCGGCGCGCTCTGGCGGCTGGGAGAGGCGGCGGAGACCGGGCTCTATGTGGAGCTTTCACGGATTCCTGTGAAACAGGAGACCGTTGAGATCTGCGAGCTTTTGGATGTGACACCGTATGGGCTGCTGTCCGGCGGGCTGCTGTATATAACGGAAAATGGAAATTGGCTGCCGGGGACTGTGATCGGCCGCACGGATCCGGGAAAGAGGCGCGTCGTCGTAAGCGAGGAGGGGACGCGGTATCTGACCAAGCCTCAGCCGGACGAATTGGTTCGGTTCGGCTGGGATCCGGAGTCTGATTTGTGGACGCAGGATTTGGCAAGGGGGTATGAGGCTGTCTGCCTCAGGCAGGCCACAGCCGGAAAGGAGCAACAATGAGAGAAAAAATTCTGACGATTTTGGAAAAGAACGCACGGATCACGGCGCGGGATCTGGCAATCCTACTGGGGGAAACCGAAGAGGCCGTCTCGGCAGAGATTGCGGCGATGGAAAAAGAAAAGGTGATCGGCGGCTACCACACGCTGATCAACTGGGACAAGACCGGAACCGATAAAGTGACCGCCCTGATCGAAGTGAAGGTTACCCCTCAGAGGGGAATGGGCTTCGACAGCATTGCCGGGCAGATCTATAACTATCCGGAGGTTCAGGCAGTCTATCTGATGTCCGGAGCCTTTGATTTTACGGTGATCTTGGAAGGGAAAACCATGCGGGAGGTGGCCCAGTTCGTCGCGGATAAGCTGAGCCCCATGGAGGCGGTCTTAAGCACCTCCACCCATTTTGTGCTGAAGAAATATAAGGATCACGGAACCGTGCTGGCCGAGGAAGCCAAGGATGAAAGGATGTTGGTAATGCCATGAGAAATTTTTTAGCGGATAAAGTTGTTGAGCTTGCGCCGTCCGGCATCAGGAAATTTTTTGATATCGTCAGCGAGATGCCCGACGCGATCTCCCTCGGCGTCGGGGAACCGGATTTTGACACGCCCTGGCATGTCCGGGAAGAGGGGATCTATTCCTTGAAGAAAGGCCGCACGTTTTATACGTCCAACAGCGGCCTGATGCCTCTTCGGGAGGAGATAGGCCGGTACTTGAAGCGGCGGATTCATACGGGATATGATCCGTCAAAGGAAGTCTTGATCACGGTGGGCGGAAGCGAGGCCATCGACCTGGCTCTGCGGGCCATGCTGAACCCTGGGGATGAGGTTTTGATTCCGGAGCCCAGCTATGTGTCCTATCTGCCCTGCGCCTTACTTGCCGACGGCAAGCCGGTGGTGATCGAGCTGCAGGAGAAAAATCAATTTAAGCTGACGAGGGAAGAACTGCTGGCAGCCATCACGCCGAAGACGAAAGTTTTGATCCTGCCCTTCCCCAACAACCCGACCGGAGCTGTGATGGACCGGGAGGAGCTTTTAGCATTGACGGATGTCCTGATTGAGAAAGATGTTTTTGTGCTGTCCGATGAGATTTACTCGGAGCTTTCCTATCACGGGGAGCACACCAGTATCGCTTCCCTGCCGGGGATGCGGGAGCGGACGCTGGTGATCAACGGATTCTCCAAGGCCTATGCCATGACCGGATGGCGGCTGGGCTATGCGGCAGGACCTGCGTTTCTAATCGAGCAGATGACGAAGATTCATCAGTATACGATTATGTGCGCGCCGACCAACAGCCAGTATGCGGCCATCGAGGCCATGAAGAACGGGGATCGGGATATCGAGGAAATGCGGGAATCCTATGACCAGCGCCGGAGGTATCTGCTGCGCCGGTTCGAGGAGATGGGCCTTCCCTGCTTTGAGCCCCACGGCGCTTTTTACTGTTTCCCGAATATCAAGCGGTTTGGGATGACCAGTGAAGAGTTTGCCAACCGGTTCCTGAAAGAGGAGAAGGTGGCCGTTGTGCCGGGGACGGCGTTCGGCGGGTCCGGTGAAGGATTCCTGCGGGTCTCCTACGCCTATTCCCTCGACAGCCTCCGGGAAGCTTTGGACCGGCTGGAGCGCTTCGTGAAGCGGCTGGATCAGGAGCAGCAGGCATGAACGTCGTATTGCACCAGCCGGAAATGCCGGCCAATACCGGAAATATCGGGCGTACCTGCACGGCGACCGGGACCAGGCTTCACCTGATCTGTCCGCTGGGGTTCCGTCTGGATGAAAAAAGCTTAAAGCGGGCGGGGCTCGATTACTGGAAGGAACTGGACGTCACGGTTTATGACAACTTTGAAGATTTCTTGGAGAAAAATCCCGGCGCGAAGATTTATATGGCGACCACCAAGGCGGAGCAGGTCTACACCGAGGTGGAGTACGAGCCGGACTGCTTCTTGATGTTCGGCAAAGAGAGCGCAGGGATACCGGAAGAGATCCTGGTAAATTATAAGGAGACGGCGATTCGGATTCCGATGAATGAGGAAATCCGGTCTTTGAACCTCTCTAATTCAGTGGCGATTGTGCTCTATGAAGCGTTGCGGCAGCAGAACTTCGCAGGGATGCAGAGAGAAGGGAAGCTGCACCGGCTGCATTGGTAAGAAAAGCGGGCGGTGCGAAAGGGGAGAAGCCGGATCTTTTGGGACTGGGAACGGATTTTTCCCGGCGGATTAGAAGAGAAGAGAACGATTTTAATTTTTCGCAGGATTTATCGAGGATAAATCCTGCGTTTTTTTACATAAATCTAACATAACCATCCTCTGATTTTTACAAGACCTTGCTAAAATGCGTCTTGTAAAAGAGAAAAAGTTGAAAAAGAAAAGAGGAGAATGTGTTATGAAAAGAAAGACAGCAGCAATTTTAATGAGCGCACTGATGGCGGCTTCCGCTCTGGCGGGATGCGGCACCAATGAACAGACCACAACGACGGCAAAAACCACGGCGGCAAAAACCACGGCGGCCGGATCCACGACAGCCGGGGCATCGACCGGCGCGGCAAATACCACCGCGAACCAGGCGGGCGCTGATTTGAGCGGAACGATCACAGCGGCAGGCTCTTCCGCCTTAAAACCTCTCGCAGATGACGCGGCGGAGGCCTTCAATCAAAAATATCCGGACGTTTCCATCACCATCGATGCCGGCGGATCCGGCGAGGGATTAAAGCAGGTGGCCGAGGGCACCGTCAACATCGGGAACTCCGATGTGACGGCCGAAGAAAAACTGGACGCGGCCCAGTGCACGGATCTGGTGGATCATCCGGTCTGCGTGATTACCATGGCCCCCATTGTCAATCCGGATGTCAAGGACGGCGGCGTGACCAGCCTGACCAAAGAGCAGCTGATCGGAATCTTTACCGGAACAATCAAAAACTGGAGCGAGGTCGGCGGACCGGACGAGGAAATTGTCCTGATTACGCGTCCGGAATCCTCCGGAACCCGCGCCACTTTCCAGAAATATGCCCTCGACGGCAACAAGGAAGCCTCCAATGTATCCATGGAGACCGATGATTCCGGCGTTCTGCTCCAGAATGTAAAGGACACGAAGGGCGCGATCGGCTACGTGGCTCTTTCCTACCTGGTCGGCGACCCCGGTGTTGCCACCATCGCCATCGACGGTGTGGAGCCTACGCTTGAGAACACATATAACGGAACTTATCCGGTTTGGACCTTTGAACATATGTACACCAAAGGCGAGCCGGACGCGGTGACCAAGGCATTTCTCGACTACATCATGTCCGAAGAATACGGCGGCCAGATGGAAGCCCTGGGATACGGCGTTTCCTCCAAGATGACCAAGACGGAACACTAAAACAGGAAAGGGATCCAAAAAGGAAGGCGGGCGTCGGAAAACGGCCGCCTTCCGATTCCATCGGAAATATCGGTGGGGCAAGATCCTTTTTTCCTTGTACCTGGGAGGAAAGATGAATAAAAACAAAGAAAAGAGCATGTTTGCCAAAGAATATTTCTGGCGCAGCCTGATGACCGCCGGCGGGCTTTTTGTCATTTTGCTGACCATCGTCATCGGTGCTTTTCTGGTCTATAAAGGGTCCGCCACATTTACGGTTTTCGGCCATTCCCTTTGGGAATTTATCGGCACCGCCGAGTGGGCGCCGGAGGACAGCATGGCGGGGGGAGGAGCGGTTGGATCTTTAATCTTTCTCGTGGGATCCCTGACGACCTGCCTGCTGGCCCTGATCATTGCAACGCCGTTTTCCCTGGGGACCGCGATCTTTATGACAGATATTTCCCCAAAATTCGGGGAGCGGTTTTACCGACCGGTGGTGGAAATCTTTGCCGGGATCCCGTCGGTGGTGTACGGCTGGGTCGGCCTGACCGTACTGGTGCCTGCGATCAAGACGGTGTTTGACCGGCAGGTGGGACATTCGGTCCTGGCCGCCGGGATTGTGCTGGCGGTGATGATTTTTCCGACGATCACCAGCGTATCGGCGGATGCGATCCGCTCTGTCCCCCAGGACTGCCGGATGGCGGCCTACGGTCTTGGCTCCACCAGATGGCAGGCGATCTACCGTGTGGTGATACCAGCTGCAAAGCCAGGGATTCTGTCCGGTGTTATCTTAGGGTTGGCGCGGGCGTTTGGAGAGGCTTTGGCTGTGGCCATGGTCATCGGCCAGACAACGGCACTTCCCACCAGTATCTTTTCTACGACCAAGACATTGACCACCGAGATTGCCGCCCAGATGGGAAACGCGATGGAAGGCGGAGAAACCAAGTCGGCGCTGTGGTCCATGGCATTACTGCTGTTTCTCATCTCGCTGTTTTTCATTTTCCTGATTCACCATTTCTCCAAACAGCGGGAGTATGCGGCAAAACAGTAGGAAGGAGTACTGAATGAAACAAAAAGTAAGACGTTCCCAACGGGTCGACCGGGGGATGACGTTTGTATTTTATGCGGTGGCATTTTTCTTTTTTGCCCTTTTGTTTGCCTTCGCCTCCAAGGTAATCCTAGGAGGGCTGGCCGGGGCGACGCCGGAAATGTTTGGTTTTTTGCGCAAGGGAAGTATTGGGAATCAGCTATTCAACACGGTTTATCTGGTGTTCCTCTCCCTCCTGTTTTCCGTCCCGATCGGCGTCTCGGCGGGAATCTACCTGGCGATGTATGCGAAGCAGGGAAAGGCGACAAGGTTTTTGTGCCTTTGCATCGAGACGCTTTCTTCCCTGCCCTCCATTGTGGTGGGTCTGTTCGGCTATCTGGTATTCCTTGTTTTCTTTGGAATGGGAAAGAGCCTGATGGCCGGCGCGCTTTCCGTCTCGATCCTGACCCTTCCTTTGATCACCAAGACAACGGAAGACGCCATCAAGGACCTGCCGCCTGGATATTTCCAGGCGAGCATGGGCGTGGGCGCGACCAAATGGCAGTCCGTCTTTCACGTGCTGCTTCCGGCCTGTGTGCCGCGGATCATGACCGGCGTGATTTTGGCGGCTGGACGGGGCTTTGGCGAGGCGGCCGCGCTGCTTTATACCACCGGTTCCGGCAGCGACCTGCGCTGGGGCAACTGGGATATTACCTCCCCGACCTGCCCTTTTAACCCTTTCCGTCCGGCGGAAACTTTGTCCATCCAGATCTGGAACCTTCAGACCAACGGACAGGACAGAGACCTTGCCAATCTGGCGTCGGCAGTTTTGATGATTTTGGTCTTGGTGTTCAGCATTGCAGCCAACGCGCTGAGCAGGCGGATCAGCCGGAAAAATTCCGGCGAGAAGAGTTGAGACGATCAATAAGGAGTAAAAATGGAAGATAAAATAGCGATTCCTCAAAATGGAAATCAATTCGACATCAGTGCGCTGAATCTGTATTATGGAAATTTCCACGCGCTGAAACAGATTGATATGAAAATAGAGAAAAATAAGATTACCGCTCTGATCGGTCCCTCCGGGTGCGGGAAATCCACCTTTTTAAAAACGTTGAACCGGATGAATGATCTGGTGGAGAATGTGCGGATCGAGGGTACGATTCGGATGGACGGCCGGGATATCTACCGGGACATGGATTCGATTGAGCTGCGTCACCGGGTAGGCATGGTCTTTCAGCAGCCCAATCCATTTCCCAAGAGCGTCTATGACAATGTGGCTTACGGTCCGAGGATTCATGGTATCCGGAGAAAACATCAGCTGGATGAGATCGTGGAGCGAAGCCTCCGCCAGGCGGCGATCTGGGACGAACTGAAAGACCGGCTGCACAAGAGCGCGATGGGACTTTCCGGCGGCCAGCAGCAGAGGCTTTGCATTGCCCGGACCCTTGCCGTGGAGCCGGACATCATCCTGATGGATGAACCGACATCGGCCCTGGACCCGATCTCCACTTCAAAGATTGAGGATTTGGCGCTGGAGCTGAAAAAGAATTATACGATCATCATCGTCACCCACAACATGCAGCAGGCGGTCCGGGTTTCAGACGACACGGCGTTCTTCCTCCTGGGAGAGGTGGTGGAAAAAGGGAATACGGAAAAGCTCTTTTCCCTGCCGTCGGATTCGCGCACCGAGGATTATATTACAGGGAGGTTCGGCTGATGCGGGATCAATATGAAAAGCAGCTCAAACAACTGAAGGAAGAACTGGTTCGTATGGGGGAGCTCTGCGAGAAAGCGATCGGGGAGGCGGCAAAGGCCCTGGATGAAGGAAATTTGAAGCGTGCAAAAGAAGTGATGGAGGCCGACGGCGAGATTGACCGGATGGAAAAAGATATCGAGAGTCTGTGCCTGAAACTTTTGCTGCAGCAGCAGCCGGTGGCCGGTGATCTGCGCCAGATCTCGGCTGCGCTTAAAATGATCACGGATATGGAGCGGATCGGGGATCAGGCGGCGGATATCGCGGAGATCATTCAGTCCGGAAAAATGACGGAAGGAAAAGTTCTCGCAGAGATCGGAAAGATGGCGCGCTCGGCCGCCGGTATGGTGAACCAGAGCGTGTCCGCCTATGTGAAAGGAGACCGGGAGCTGGCGAAGCGGGTGATCGCGGAGGACGATATCGTGGACCGCTTTTTCGACCAGATCAAGGACGAATTGATTTCCTCCATTGCAGCCGGCAGGGGCGACGGAAGCCGGGCCATCGATCAGATCATGATTGCCAAGTATCTGGAACGCATCGGGGATCATGCGACAAATATCGCCGAGTGGGTCGAATACTCCATAACCGGGATTCACCAGAGCGAGGAGCTGCTCTGAGCGGAAATATAGTCTTTATTAAAAAAGGGCTGTCACAAAAATGGATTTTCCTTCCAGATACTCCATTTTGCGCAGCCCTTTTTTTATCGATCTAGCACTTGAATTAAGTTTTCTTTCTTCCCGTCAAACCAGAAATCAATCATACCGGAGAGCATCCAATGAATGTAGTCTTCTTTTTCTACCATAACCCGATAGAGAAATTGGCGTCCCTGCCTGTACATATTTAAATATCCTTTTTTGGTCAGGCGGGCGAGGAAGGTAGACACTGTTTGAGGCTTCCATAAGGAATCATAGTTGGTTTCCAGCAGGGCCATAATCTCTTGGAGCCCCAGGTCCTGAGAGGAACTCCAGATCACCATCATGACTTTTGATTCAGATTTTGTAATCTCTTTCATCGCTTCTCCTTGGAATAAATAATATTCTATCTCTGCTGTTTCAGTTGCTGCCCAATGTATGACAATCTCCGTCCTAATTTTACAATCTATTCTATTATTATAGATAACTACATCAGAAAATACAAGAGAAATCACTTGTTAAAATATAAATGACAGTTTTTATGGAATAAACCTAGGAGAAAAGTGTTGGTTCGATATCCGATCATTTGGCTTCGGAATTAAGCATCGCCCTTGCCCCATAGTATTCAGTGATAATTTGTATAAATTCCTTCGTGACGCTGGAGCACTTCTTGGGCTTCCAGGCGATTCCCATATCAAAAGAAAAGTCCAGCGGATCATCGGGAAAGGTGCACACATACATATTGTGGGGAATCATAATCCAGTCCCCGACAATGGCAAAGCCGGATCCGCTCTGCAGCTTCGTAAAAATAGAAGAGAGAGAAGGAAGGTAGGAGATTTCGATCTCAATCCCACGCTTTCGGAATTGCTCCGTATAATAGCTCCGGTGGCTTTGAGACATGGTGGACGGGGCCAGGGAATACAGCGTCTGTCCCCGGAAATCGGCAGGGGACAGCTTCTCTTTTTTCGCCAGTGGATGGTTGTTGCCGATCAGGACTTTGCCGCCGATGGTAAAAAGATGCTGTACGGCGATGTCCTTGCTCTCTTTAAAATTGCAGGAGATGGCCAGGGCGACGTCGATGGAGCCGGACTGCAGCCCCTGAATCATGCTGGAATAGTTATAGCCCTCCAAAAGCAGTTGAATTTTGGCGTTTTTTTCCTGCAAAATCTGGTTGAATTTGGGGTAGAAGAAGGAAATGTCGCTTCCCTCAATACAGACGACCCGCAGCGTTCTCACCGGCTCTTTATCGTACTGTTTCGCGGTGAGGATCGCCGTCTCGTACTGTTCTTTCGCGCTGAGGAAAAAATCCCGCATGATTTCGCCGGATTTCGTCAGAGAAACTCCTTGGCTTTTCCTTTCAAATAACCGAAGCCCCAGTTCCTCCTCCAGCAAGGTGATGTGCTTGCTGAGCGAAGGCTGGGAAATGTACATCTGCCCGGCGGCCTTGGAGATGTTCCTGCATTCAGCTGCTTTTAAAAAACAGGCAATCTGAGCAATCGTCATGGGTTTTCCCTCCTTTCCCTATCTCGGTGAACCTTTTCGGCAGTAGGATCATCCTATCTTTTTTCTGTGTAATTATAGCACATTTCAGCGAAAAAGGGGAATAAAACAAAGGATAAATTCGGGACAAAGAGGTGGTATAACCGGGAAGCTATGGCTCGTATGAGGATATAGGTATTAGCTTAAAAAGAGAAATTATGATAGAAAATAGATAGAACAATTAATTCATTGAGAGAAAAAACGGGAAAGGAGAGTAACACAGTGAAAAAATTTTTTGCAACCGTGGATAAAGTCAACAAGGCGTTATGGTATCTTTCTTCCTTGATGTTGGTTCTGATCGTATTTTCAACATTTTATGAAGTTATCTGCCGCTATGTTTTTAACCACTCCAATGTCTGGGTGGGAGAATACAGCGGCTACCTGTTCGCCTTTATTGCTTTTCTGGCTGCACCCTACGCGTATAGTCAGGGAGGGATGACGACGGTCGATGCGCTGATCCAGAAGATGAAGCCAAGGATTCAGTTTGTTGTCAAGCTTTTCAGTATTGGGATGAGCTTTGTGTTTCTGTCAGTCTTGTTTTATAAGTCCACGGAGCTGATGCAGATTTCCCTGACGAAGGGCTGGAAATCCAACTCTGCGCTGGCGACTCCTTTGTGGATCCCTCAGCTGGCAGTCCCGGCAGGATCACTGCTTCTTTGCTTTACCTCCATTGTATTGTTTTTGAAAACCATTTATGAGTATCAAGAAGAGAAAAAAGAAAAGACAAAGGAGGGAAAAAAATAATGGATTGGGCGATACCTGCCATTACCATACTGGCGTTGTTGATTGCATTCTTGATGCTGGGGGTTCCGGTGGCCTTTTCCATCGGCGTTACCAGCGTCATCGGAATTCTCCTTTTTCTGGGTCCGAAGCCGCTGGCGGCGGTCGCCAATATTTCCTGGGCCGCTTCCAATAACTCCACCCTTGCCTCCGTTCCCATCTTTATCCTGATGGCGGAAGTGCTGATGTGCACCAACATTGGCGCAGACCTTTTCGGCACGATGGAAAAATGGTTCGGGCGGCTTCCCGGCGGCATGGCCATCGGCACGGCGGCCTCCTCCACCATCTTCGGAGCGGTGAGCGGGACAGCCATCGGCGTGGCCGCCATCGTAGGCGGCGTGGCTATCCCGGAAATGCGAAAGAAAGGCTATGATCCAAAGCTGGCCTGCGGCGTTGTGGCGGCCACCTCCGGCCTGGGGATGCTGATTCCCCCCAGTGTCCCCATGATCAGCTACGGCGTGATCACAGAGACCTCGGTGGGAGAACTTTTCCTGGCGGGAATTGTACCCGGCATCACCCTTTGTCTGCTGTATGCCGTCTACATCATTCTGGCCAGCGGAAGAATGAAGGGAGTCACTTTTGAGCATTACTCCTGGAAAGAAAAGCTTTCCTCCTTAAAGACCATCCTTCCGGTCCTTATCCTGATTTTCCTGGTGATCGGCAGCATTTACGGCGGTTTTGCCACCTGCTCGGAGGCGGCGAGCGTCGGCGCGGTGGGAGCCATCTTGATCACCCTCTGCATGAGAAGGCTGACCTTTCCGAGATTTTTTGAAGCTTTAAAGAAATCCGTGAAAACCTGCGCCACCATCATTTTGATCATGGTTGCGGCTCAGCTTTTCTCTTATGTGCTGACGGCGCTGAACCTGCCGCAGATGCTGAGCAACTGGATTGTGGAGCAGGGGCTCAGCAAATGGGTCGTATTTCTTGTCATCCATATTGCCTATCTGTTCCTGGGAATGTTTTTCGACTGCGGGTCCATTTTCCTGCTCACCATGCCGGTGATTTTCCCGCTGATCACGGCACTGGGGTTCGATCCGGTCTGGTTTGCCGTGACCTGTATCGTGAACTTCTGTATTGCGGTGGTTACCCCTCCCGTAGGTCTTGCGGCATACGTGGTGAAGGGCCTGGCGCCGGATGTTTCCCTGAATGAGACTGTGATGGGCGCTTTGCCGATGCTGCTGATTGATATCGTCATGATTGTACTGCTCTGCATTTTCCCTGGAATTGCGTTGTGTCTGATTTAAACCGGAGGAATTAAGAATTCACACAAATAAAGGAGGAAAAATTCATGAAAAAACGTATTGTTGCCCTTGCATTTGCGCTTACGATGGCGCTTGGCATGACCGCCTGCGGAGAAAAACAGGCGGAGACAACGGCGGCCCCTGCCGGGACCACGGGCGCTTCCGCCGGGTCGGCGGGTGCAGCTTCGGCGGAGGATCCTTCCGTTACCTTAAAGTGCGGGCTAACCTTTACTCTGGAGGACTACCGAGGCGAAGATCTGCAGTGGTGGGCCGACCGCGTCAAAGAGCTGTCCAACGGAACTGTCACCATTGAGCTTTACCCTTCGGAGACGCTAGTAAAAGGAACCGAGTCCGTGTCCGCGATGGTGATGGGAACCATCGACATGTACCTGGTCAATACCTCTTATGTAGAGGGATCGGTGCCTGACCTTGAGGTGATGAATATGCCCTGCACGGCTCCGGCCAAGGAACTGACAGACCGGCTTAAACTGTGCTACGATGTGATGGAAGCCTGCCATGACCAGATCTTCACCGCCTTTGACAACGCCGGTGTCAAGTATATCGGTACGATCGGCCAAGGGGGATATGTCGATATGGTATTCAGCAAACCAATCCATACGGCGGAAGAATATACCGGCTGGAAGGTCCGGACCACCGGCGGGATTTCCGATGATATCCTGAATGCACTTGGCTGTACGCCGACCTTCATCAGCTCTTCCGATCTGTATCTCAGTTTGCAGACGGGGGTGGTGGACGGAGCAATGACGACGCCCAACACGATTTTGAACAACAAGCTGTATGAACTCTGTCCTTATATGGTGGTTCCCAGTGTAAACAACAGCTACAGCCCTTACTTTGTCTGCTGCAGCAATGAAGCTTGGGATCAGCTTTCCGAGAATCAGCGGCAGATTATGGCGGACGCGGCCAAGGAATGCCTGGCCCGTACGATCGAGGTTTATCCGGACCGCCAGAATTCGGACCGGGAGGAAGTAAAGAAAAATCTGGCCGAGTACATCGAGCTGCCCGATGAAGAGTGGGCGAAAATGCAGGAGAAGATGAACCCGGTATATGATGCCTATGCGGCGGAGTTCGGCGAATTAGGCAAGGAAATTTATGATATGAAATGCTCGGTTGAGGATGCGTTCAGCAACTGATCTTTGAGCGCTGACAAGAGTGGGGCTGCTGCAAAAAGCGTTCCGGTAAATGGGACGGCGGCCATCGGGCCGAGGGGTATGAGGAAACTCGTCCCCTTTTGCAGCAGCCTCGTAATCAGGAGGAATTTTTATGGGCATGACGATAACGGAAAAAATCCTTGCACATGCCGCGGGCCGAAAAGAGGTGAAGGCGGGGGAGATCGTGACCGCCAAAATCGAGGATATGATCATTCAGGACGCGACAGGCGCAATGACTTATTATATCTTCCGGGATCACGGGTTCCGGGTGAAAAATCCGGAGCATGTACATGTGTTTATTGACCATTTTGCGCCTCCTTGCACGCGGGTCTACGCGGAGAAGGTTCAGGAAAATATAAAATTCTGTGAGGATTATGGGACACAGCTGCATTACATGCAGGGAATCAGCCATCAATTCATGTTGGAAAGCGGAACGGCAAAACCTGGAAAGGTTTATGTAGGGGCGGATTCCCATACCGTATCCTACGGGGCCGTGGGAGCGTTTTCCACCGGAATCGGTTCCACCGAGGCCTGCGCGGTCATGGCGACAGGGGAACTTTGGTTTAAGGTGCCGCAGGCAATCCGCGTCCATATCAGCGGCAGCCTTCCAAAATATGTGATGTCAAAGGATCTGATCCTGAAAGTGCTCTCGATCACCGGGGCAAATGGGGCGACTTACAAAACGTTGGAATTTACGGGAGATCTGGTCCATCAATTATCGGTTTCCTCTCGGTTTACCATGTGCAATATGTCGGTGGAGGGCGGGGCAAAGAACGCAATCATTGAGCCGGACGAGATCGTGGCAGATTTTATGCGGGAACGCGGTGTGGACGAATCCGAAATGATGTTTTATCAGAGCGATAAGGACGCCGAGTACTGCCGCACCATTGAAATCAATGCGGACGAGCTGGATCCCATGGTGGCGGTGCCCTTTAGCCCGGCCAACGGCGTTCCGGTGGGAGAGGTGGGTAAGGTTCCGCTAAACCAGATTCTGATGGGGGCCTGTACGAACGGGCGTCTGGAGGATATCGCAGTGATCGCCGGCATCTTAAAAGGAAAAAAGATAAAGCACGGCTTAAAGTGTATTCTCTATCCGGCCTCCAATGTGGTCTATGAGGCGGCGGCCCGCGAGGGCTATCTGGAAACGCTGGCGGAGGCGGGGTGTATTGTCGGAAATCCCGGCTGCGGCGCCTGCGGGATTCAAAACCCGCTGCTGCCTGGGGAGAACTGCCTTGCCACGAACAACAGGAACTATGTCGGCCGGATGGGAAGCCCGGAAGGCCGGGTGTACGTGGCCTCGCCTGCGGTGGCGGCGGCAAGCGCGCTGACCGGTTATATAACCGATCCCAGAGAAACTATGTAGACGGGAGGGGACACCATATGGAGAAAATTTGCGGTAAAGTCAATGTAAAACTGGGCGACCATATCGACACGGATATGATTTCTTCCAATCAGTTCAGCAAGGGAAAGGGATATGGGCCGAAGGACTGGGCGGAATGCTGCCTGCGGGTGGCGGACCGTGACTTTCCGGAAAAAATGGCGGCCGGAGGCGGCGGGATTTTGGTGGTAGGCGTGAACTTTGGCTGCGGGTCCAGCCGGGAGTCTGCGCCCACCAGCATTCAGATGTGCGGGGCAAAGGCTATTATCGGCGAGGAGTTTGCGCGCATTTTTTACCGCTCCGCCATCAATCTGGGGCTGGTGTGCATTGAGGCCCCTGGCATCACAGCCAGCGCGGACGTGGGAGATCAGCTGGAGGTGGACCCGGCCACGGGAATCATTTATAACTGGACCAAGGATCTCACGATTCAGGGCTCGCCGATTCCCGCCAACCTGGTGCAGCAGTTTGAAGCCGGGGGATTGATGCCATATCTTCAGGACAAACTGGGGATCCGGAAAAAAGAGGACTGATGCGGCGCCCCGCAGTCACATGGCGGAAAAGCGCCTTCCGATTTCATAGGGCTTTCGGCAGGCGGAAAATGAATTCGGTCCCGGCGCCTTCGGTGCTGATCACATCGATGGTTTCCTGATGGGCCTGGATGATCTCCCGGACAATGGAAAGGCCGAGGCCGGTTCCCCGCTTATCTTTTCCTCTGGATTCGTCGCTCTTAAAAAAACGGGTCCAGATTTTTTTCAGGTTTTCCTTTGGAATGCCCACTCCGAAATCTTTGACGGAGACGAAGACTTTATCATTCTTTTCGCTGACCTGGATGGCGATCGAAGAATTTTCCGGCGAAAATTTGATCGCATTGTCCACCAGGTTGTAAAGAACCTGCTGGATTTTCCCCATATCGGCGCAGACCATGGTGGTGACGTCCGGGAATGTCAGGTCAAAGGTGATGCCCTTTTGTCCGCAGATCCCCTCAAAGGTTTCGCAGGTGCTTTTGATGATCGTATTGATATCAAAATCGGATTTGTCCAGGTGCAGATTGGCGCGGTCCAAAGAATTCAGGGACAAAAGCCCCTGGGTCAGCTTGTTCAGCCGTTCCGTTTCGCTGATCACGATGCGGAGATATTTTTCCTGATTTTCCGGCGGGATGACGCCGTCGGCCATCGCTTCCAGATACCCTTTGATCGAGGTCAGAGGGGAACGGAAATCATGGCTGACATTGGCAATGAATTTTTTCTGGTATTCTTCGGAGTTGTTCAGCTCATGCGCCATAAAATTCAGTGTGTCGGCCAGATACCCCATCTCATCGTCGGAATCCACTTTGACGGTATATTTCAGGTTCCCGGCCGCGTACTCCTTGGCTCCCTGGGTGATCGCTTTGAGCGGCTGGGCCACGCAATAGCGGAAGATCACCAGGATGATCAGGGAGATGGCAAAGATTACGAGAAACGTCAGGTAAATCGGGATCAGCATTCCGTCGCTGATCCGGGAGATCTGGGACAAGGGCTGATGGACGACCACATAGCCGTAAGTTTGAAAGTTTCCTGTAATCGCCGCCGAGACTGAGACGGATTTTTCCGTGAGGGTGTCATAGAAGGTCCCGGTCCGGTAAGGGGAGTCCGTGTCGTTGGGGTCAAAATCTTCGACGGTGGTATCGGTCAAAATCCCGGCCGAATCATAGGCCAGGGTGCCTTCCGGGTCAATGAACCAGATCCGCGTATCGGAAAACAGGGCAAGCTGGGTCAGCGGCTGAAAAAAATCGTCATATCCGTCGGTGCTTCCTTTATAAAAACCACTGCAGCTCTCCGAGATCCGGATCGCCATGTCTCTCAGCTCGTCCGCCTTCTTGTCAAGACAGTGAAGATAAGTCATTCGGGCCGACGCCGTGGCAATAAAAAGAAAAGAGACGACGGCAAAGAGCAGGTAGCCCAGGACAAACTTCAAATACAATGGTTTACGCATAAAGTGCCTCCGTGACAGAAAGGGGACTTAATTCCGATTTCTGTTTTTTACTTCAAAACGGTAGCCGATCCCCCAGACCGTGGACAGGGACCAAGCCTCGTTGTCCTTTAGTTTTTCCCGCAGCCGTTTGATGTGGACATCGACGGTGCGGCTGTCTCCGACATACTCGTAGCCCCAGACATGATCCAACAGCTGATCCCTGGTAAAGACCTGGTTCGGCGAGGAGGCCAGAAAATATAAGAGCTCCAGCTCCTTCGGGGGCATATCCAGCGCTTTTCCCATGTAAGTGACCGAGTAATTGGTCAGGTTCACGGTCAGATCCGGCAGGCGCACGATCTGGCTGCCGCTTTCCTTGGCCGGAGCTTCTTCCACGTAAGTGCGGCGCAGTACGGCCTTAACCCGCGCCACCAGCTCCTTGGAGTCAAAGGGCTTAATCATGTAGTCGTCGGCCCCCAGCTCCAGCCCCAGCACTTTGTCGAAGACTTCGCCTTTGGCGGAGAGCATGATGATCGGGGTACGGGAACTCTTCCGGATCTCCCGGCAGACCTGGTAGCCGTCCATGCCAGGCAGCATCAGATCCAGCAGAATCAGATCCGGGAGGAAGGTGGAGAACGCCACCAACGCGTCCTCCCCGTTCTCCACACATTTCGTCTCAAAACATTCCTTGGTCAGGTAGAGGGAAATCAGCTCTGAGATATTCGTATCGTCATCGACAATCAGGATTTTCTGTTTTGCCATAACGCCTCCTATTCTTTGAATTCTACAACCGTAACACCGTAGCCGCCCTCGTCGAACTCGCCTGGCCGGTACTTGGCCACATGCTTATACGTGCGAAGGAAATTCTGGACCGCTTTTTTTAGTGCGCCGGTGCCGCGGCCGTGGATGATGCGCACCTGAGACAGATGGGCGAGATAGGCGTCGTCCAGATATTTGTCCAGCTCCGGAAGCGCTTCGTCGACGGTTTTTCCAATCAAGTTCAGCTCCGGGCGGATCGCAGCGGATTTCGACATCTTGATGGATCCGGCCCCGCTGTAATTCTTCTTCCCGCCCACGGAAATTCCGTCGTCCGGAAGCAGTTCCAAATCGGAGATGTTGACTTGTGAGCGAAGGATTCCCATCTGGACAAAGAGATCGCCTTTGGCGTTCGGAAGGGTGCTGACCGTCCCGTTCAGGTTCAGGGAAAGCACGCGGACCGCGTCGCCGATTTTGAAATCCTTGGCGTCGTTTTGCTTCTTCGGCTTTTGCTGTTTCCGGGAAAGCCCTTGATCCAATCCGGAAATCTGTTCCCGCAGGCCGCTTCTCGCGGCTTCCAGGTCTTTGTCGATCAGCATTCCGTGTTTGTGCAGGCTGCGAATGGTTTTGTCCGCCGAATCCTTGGCCTGCTGAAGAATATTGCGGGCTTCCTCCTTGGCCTCCCGCAGAATCCGTTCTTTCTGTTCGTTCAGGCGGTCCTGTTTTCCGGACAGTTCTTTTTGCAGTTTTTCCACTTCAGCGCGCAGACGTCCCGCTTCCTTCTTTTCCTGTTCCAGAATCCGCCGCTGGGCGTCCAGATCGGAGATGACATCCTCAAAGGCTTCTTCCTGCTGGCCGATGGACTCTTTGGCCTCCTCGATGATCTCCACCGGGAGCCCCAGCTTCTGGGAGATGGCAAAGGCGTTGCTCTTGCCGGGGACTCCGATCAGAAGACGGTAAGTGGGGCGGAGCGTTTCCACGTTGAATTCACAGCAGGCATTTTCCACCCCTTCGGTGGAAAGGGCATAAATTTTCAACTCGCTGTAGTGGGTGGTCGCCACGGTACGGATTCCCTGCCGGTGAAGCCTTGAGAGGATGGCTTCCGCCAGGGCCGCGCCCTCGGTCGGGTCCGTGCCCGCGCCCAATTCGTCAAACAAGACCAGGGAATTTTCATCGGCCTGTTTCAGAATGCGTACAATATTGGTCATGTGGGCCGAGAAGGTGCTGAGACTCTGCTCAATGCTCTGCTCGTCGCCGATGTCGGAGAAGATTTCCTGGAAAACGCCCAGGCGGGAACCGGAGGCAGCCGGGATATGAAGACCGGCCTGGCCCATCAAGGTGAAAAGACCGATGGTTTTCAGGGAGACGGTCTTACCGCCGGTGTTGGGGCCCGTGACCACGAGAAGATCGAAGTCTTTCCCCAGCCACACGTCGATGGGCACAACACTCTTTGCGGGCAGCAGCGGGTGACGTCCTTCTTTGATCTGGATCTGGCGGTCCAGGTTAAAGATCGGGGCGCTTCCTTTGTAGCTCCGCGACAGCATTGCCTTGGCGAAGATGAAATCCAGGGTGGTCAGGATGTGGAAATTCTGCGTCAGGACCGCGCTGAATTCGGCTGCCTGATTGCTGAGGCCGGCTAAAACCGCCTCAATTTCTTTCTTTTCCTGGATTTCCAGTTCCCGTAGTTCATTGTTCAGCTTCACCACGGACATGGGCTCAATGAAGGCGGTGGAACCACTGCTGGAATAGTCGTGGATCAGGCCGGGAACCTGGGTTTTATACTCTTGCCGCACCGGGACGCAGTAGCGGCCGTCCCGCATCGTGATAACGCCGTCTTGCAGATAGCTGCGGGCGCTGACCACGAGGGCGTTCAGCTGTGTGTGGATTTTATCATTGGCGCTGCGGATGGAGCGGCGTACATGGCGCAGTCCGGGACTGGCGTCGTCACTGATTTCCTCTTCGGAGAGAATGCAGCGGTCAATGTCCTGGCGCAGCGGCGTCAGCGGTTCCAGGGACGCAAAAAAGTCCTCCAGGGAATCGGGATTTTCCCGGTCCTCCCGGCGGCCGTAGCCTTTGGCGCGGGCGGCGACGCCAAGCAGGGAGCCGATCTGCAGCAGCTCCGGAATATTGAGGGAACTGCCCACCTCCAACCGTTTGACAGCGGGGCGGATGTCGCGGACGCCGGAAAAGGAGAGACTGCCCCCTGCAATGATCCGCATCTCCGCGTCGCTGGTCTCTTTCTGGGCTCGTTCGATAGCCGCAATCTCTGTCATTGGTTCCAGATTCCGGCACATTTCCTTGGCGGCCGGCGTATTGGCGAAGTCCGTTAACTTTTGGATAATCTTGTAATATTCTAAGGTTTTCAATGCTTTTTCGTTCATAAGGAGAGTATAGCACAGGAGGAAAAACCTGTCCAGTGCGCCGCGGCCGAAGTTTCCACTGGAAAATGCTTCACAAAGCACGAAAAATCTACTATAATAGCCCCATGGAGGTAATGCGGTATGGCAGATAACCCCGGTGATAAATCGAAGGACGAGAAAAAGGAAAAGCGGGAGTTTATCCGTGAGACAATCGTGAAGAGAGAGCCGCCGAGGAGATGGGGGCGGCTGGCGCTGTTTACCTTAGGAATGGGGCTTGTCTTTGGTCTGGCAGCCAGTCTGACTTTTGTAGTGTCACGTCCGTTTTGGGAGGAACGTTTCGGGGAGACCGAACCGCCGGAGAGCATTACGCTGAACCGGGACGATCTGACGACTGCTCCCGTGACCACCGAGGCTCCGGCAACCCAGGCTCCGGCGGAATCCGGCACGGCCGTTGACCGGGAGGAACTGGAACGGATGGTGCAGGCTGCCGTCGATCGCAGCAGGAATGGGATCGAGGACGTAAAGGGAATCTACACGGCGGTTGGGAATACCATGGTGGAGGCCAACAAGGGATTGGTGACTGTGACGGCCGAGTTCACGGACAAAGATTGGTTTGACAACGAATTTTCCAGCGATCAGCAAAGCAGCGGCATCATCGTCGCCATTACCAGCCAGGAAGTCTTGATCCTGACGGATTCGGCCATCGTAAGCGGGCAGGAGAGCGTTCACATCTCTTTTGGAAACCATGGGGAAGGGGACGCCTATCTGAAACAGATCGACGAAACCACAGGAGTCGCAGTGGTCGCTGTCCCGGCGGACTCGCTGGAGGACGATCTGCGCGCCTATATTCAGCCGGCGGCGCTGGGGAATTCCTATCTGACGACCCAGGGAAGCCCGGTTATCGCCATGGGAAGTCCGATGGGCGCGATGAAGTCGGTGGGCTTTGGAATTATTTCCTATATCAATAACAATGTGCAGGGCGAGGACAGCCAGCTCCGTGTGATGTACACGGATATCGTGGGCGGCTCTTCCTCCTCCGGTTTTTTGTACAACCTGGACGGGGAAGTGGTGGGATGGATCACCGGAAAGTATGGTTCGACGGACAAGACCAATGTCATTCGGGCGCTGTCCGTCTCCGATATGAAAGGCGTGATCGAACGGCTCTCCAACGGTGCTCAGATTGCTTGTCTGGGAATCAAAGGACAGAGCGTCTCGGCCACGGTCTCGGAGGAGCGGGGGATTCCGATGGGCATCTACATCACCAAGTGTGTGACGGACAAGCCCGCCTACCTGGCCGGATTGCAGAGCGGAGACATTCTGACCGCGGTGGACGGCACGGCCGTGGCGGCGATGAAAGATTTGCAGACGCTATTGGAGACTCTTCCGGCGGATGCACAGGTTGAAGTGACGATTCAGCGCGGCGGCCGGGAAGGCTATGCCGAAAAGGTATTTGCGGTACAGCTGGTGCCGCGGTAGAGAAAGGATAAGAGGATGAAATACATTGAGACTTTACACGAGGGAGACCGGATTTCCGAGATCTACCTCTGCAAAAATAAAGTGAGCGCCAAGACCAAGATGGGGAAATCCTATTACTCCCTGGTGCTCCAGGACAAAACCGGCACCCTGGACGGGAAGATCTGGGAGCTGGGTAATGCGATTCACCACTTTGAGGCCATGGATTATATCCAGGTGGACGGCGATGTGACCAGTTTTCAGGGCTCCCTTCAAATGAATATCCGCCGGGTCCGGGTGGCTCAGGACGGGGAGTACAATGCGGCGGATTATCTGCCGGTGTCTCCGTTTCCGGTGGAGGACATGTACCGGAAACTGATGGGTTTTGTGAAAAGCATTGAAAGCGATAAGCTGCGGGAATTGGCGGAGAGCTTTTTCGGAGACGACGCATTTGCCCGCCGGTTCAAGAGCCATTCGGCGGCGAAAAGCGTGCATCACAGTTTTGTCGGAGGCCTGCTCCAGCACACCCTGCGGGTCACGGAACTTTGCAATTACTATTGCAGCGCTTATCCGATCCTGAACCGGGATCTGCTGATCACCGGCGCGCTGTGCCACGATATCGGAAAATTGGAGGAGCTGGCTCCGTTCCCGGCCAATGATTACACCGACGAAGGGCAGCTTTTGGGACATATCGTAATCGGATATGAGATGGTTCGAGAGCACGTCCGTACGATTCCGGGCTTTCCGGAGCAGACCGCCACAGAGCTGGGGCATTTGATCTTGTCCCACCACGGGGAACTGGAATATGGATCCCCGAAAAAGCCGGCGCTGATTGAGGCGGTGGCGCTGCACTTCGCGGACAATACCGATGCGAAGCTGGAGACCATGTGCGAGCTGCTGCAGAGCGCCGGGGACGGCGGGGAAGAGTGGCTGGGATATCAAAGGCTGCTGGAGACGAATGTCAGGAAGACTACCCGGAGTTGAGAAGGGGTTGCGGAAGCCGGCAGAGGGATTGGGAAAGGAAGCGGATGGGGAGGGCTCCATCCGGCAGGTGGAATGGAAAAGAATCAGCTGGTTACAGTGAAAATTGAAGATATGACGGAGAGTGGAGAGGGTATTGGTAAGGTTGACGGCTATACCCTCTTTTTAAAAGATGCGGTGATCGGGGATGTGGTGGAGGCCAAGGTAATCAAGGCGAAAAAGACCTATGGCTATGCACGCGTCATGGAGGTGAAAGAGGCTTCGCCCTGCCGCGTGGAACCTCGATGCCCGGTGGCAGGACCCTGCGGCGGCTGCCAATTACAGGCCATGAGCTATGAGAGCCAGCTGGAGTGGAAACGAAAGAAGGTGCGGGAGCATCTGATCCGGATCGGCAGCATGGAGGACCCGAAGGTGCTGCCAGTGCTTGGGATGGAAGACCCGTGGGAGTACCGGAACAAGGCGCAGTTTCCGGTGGGCCGGGATAAAAACGGGGAGATTGTGGCCGGCTTTTATGCGGCCCGGAGCCACCGGATCGTGGAGACTGAGCGGTGTTTTCTGGGAAGCCCGGTCAATGAGGAAATTTTGGGCATCGTAAAACGATGGATGAAGGAGAATCGGGTAGAGCCCTACGATGAGGAAAGCGGGCGCGGCCTGGTTCGTCATGTTCTCATCCGGGAGTCGGAGAAGACCGGGCAGATTATGGTTTGCCTGGTGATCAATGGGAAGCGGGTCCCAGCGGCAGACCGGCTGGTGGAGAGGCTGCGGGAGACTCCCGGAATGACTTCCATTTCACTGAATGTGAATCAGGAGCGGACCAATGTGATTCTGGGGAAGCAGTTGGTTCCGCTTTTTGGGCCTCTGGCGATTGAGGATCGGATCGGGGAGAACCGGTACCGGATTTCTCCGCTGGCCTTTTATCAGGTGAATAAAAGACAGACCGAAGTTCTGTACCGGACCGCGCTTAAGTACGCGGGGCTGACCGGGGAGGAGACGGTCTGGGATCTTTACTGCGGGACCGGGACCATATCTTTGTTTCTGGCCAGGAAGGCGAAGATGGTGTACGGAGTGGAGATCGTGCCGGAGGCTATTGAAAACGCACGGGAGAATGCAGCGCTGAACGGAATCACAAACGCGGAATTCTTTGTCGGGAAGGCGGAGGAAGTGCTGCCGGAGAAGTACCGGGAAGGAACGGCCAGAGCGGACGTGATCGTGGTGGATCCGCCCCGGAAAGGGTGCGAGAGAGAGCTGCTGGAGACGATTGTGCGGATGCAGCCGGAAAGAATTGTTTATGTGTCGTGCGATTCGGCGACCCTGGCGCGGGATGTGAAGGTGCTGGGGGAGGGGGGATATCGGATGGTTGAGGGGCAGCCGGTGGATATGTTTCCTATGTCGGGGCATTGTGAGGTTTGTGTAAAGATTTGCCAGAAATAGTAATAGAGTACGCTCTTGATTACTGTATGAAGGGAGGGAAGATTATTATGGATGATTTTCCAAAGCAGATGGAAATGGTGCTGTATAATTCTGAAGACGGAGATGTATCTGTAAATGCATATATAAAGGATGAAACTCTGTGGGTCACCCAAAAGACGATGGCAGAATTATTTGGCGTTCAAGTCCCCGCAATTAGTAAGCATCTAAAAAATATTTTTGCGGATGGTGAATTGGCTGAAGAAGTGGTTATTTCCAAAATGGAAATAACCACCCAGCACGGTGCGATTGAGGGGAAAACACAGACTTCGGAGACTAATTTTTATAATCTTGATGCGATTGTTTCTGTTGGATATAGAGTAAATTCTAAAAAAGCTACGCAGTTCCGAATATGGGCTACTAAGGTTCTAAAAGAGTACATGCAAAAGGGATTTGTACTTGATGACGAGAGACTAAAGCAGGGGCGCGCCGCCTTCGGTAAAGATTATTTTAGAGAACTACTTGAAAGAGTTCGCTCCATTCGGGCAAGCGAACGTAGAATATGGCAGCAAATTACTGATATATTTGCCGAATGCAGTATTGATTATACGAAAGATTCAGAAGTCGCTTATCACTTTTATGCCACTATACAAAACAAGTTTCATTATGCTATCACAAATCATACGGCAGCAGAGATTGTATATAAGACTGCTGATCATAATAAAGAACATATGGGACTGACAACATGGAAAAATGCTCCGGATGGCAGGGTATTAAAATCAGATGTGGTAATTGCAAAAAATTATCTTGATGAGAAGCAAATTCGACAGTTGGAACGTGCTGTTACAGGATATTTTGACTATATCGAAGATTTGATTGAACGGGAAAATGTATTCACTATGGCTGAATTTGAAAGGAGTGTTAATGCATTTCTTGAATTCAGGCAATATAAGATTCTTAAGGATAATGGACGGATATCACATAAACAGGCAATTGAAAAGGCACATGAAGAGTACGAAATTTTTAATAGAACGCAACCTATTGAATCAGATTTTGATAAGGCGGTAAAGGATATGATAGATATGTGCTAAAAAGGCCAAGTATCTATTTTATAAGAAATTATAATGGCTTCGTCAAGGACAAACTGTGCCTTTCGGAAAATCCGTATCACAGCCTCAACATATTGTGAGGTTTGTGTGAAATTGTGTCGAAAATAAAGTAGAATTACAAAAACATATAAAGAAAGGATAATGAAATGTATAATAATGTTAAATTGGAACACCTCATTGTTCCTGCCTATATTAATGAAAAAATTGTTTTAGATATGCTTGCCATTATGGAAGATGGCTTTTCTATGGTCAGTCAGGTAAATTATACGGAGCATAAAGAAAATAATTCTTCACAGAGGTTGGAGGGTGGTGTATCAACATCCGCTACTATTTTAAGCAAACTGCTTAAAATTAATATATCTGGAGAATTGGCCCATAGCGGAAATAATGGTGAGAATGAAAGCGTTGAGAAAGAAAAGGTTCATACTAACGTATCATTGCTTTCTAAATTTCGCAGCTTTTTGCTTAATGAAAAAATTTTGAATTTAGACTTTGATGTTTCAAAAATGCGAATTGGTGATTTCATTGAAGTTGAAGGAGAACTTCAAAAGAATCCGTTGATAAATTACATGGACATATTTGTTGATGTTTTTCGTATGGCAGATATTTTTACTGAAAAACCCCAGCTAGGTGGTAAGAATCAGGCAAAGAATCAAAAACAGCAGGAGAGTGAAACGGTACGGCAAATTAAATCTTTTGCTGATGAGTTAAAACATACAGGGACTATTGACTTTATACTGACAGATGAAAAAGGAACTGTAGTCCTTTCTGCACAGGAACAGTATTTATCTAATGATAATATTTCGGAAATTCTTGGAGGGCGTTTTAGGGTATTAGGTAAGGTTATTGCAATTTGTAAGAATCAGACTGAAAATATTGATCTTTTGAGAAAAACAACGCTGTCAGTTTTGCCCGAGGAAATGTTGAACGAAATGTTTGCAGGCTTTAATACGGATGATACTAAACAGTTTAACTTGCCAGAATTAAAGACGAAGATTTCAGGTCCTGCTGTAATCGTAATTCCGATTGCCATATATGCATAAGGGAAATAGTTTCTGTTATTTACCTTTTTACGCAGAATGAGAAAGTGTAAAGGTAGATATAGATAAGTTTTGAGTTATCGCCGGTTACAAAAGGAAAGGTTTTTATGTGTGCCGGATTTTTCGCCAAGGTCTAATCACGCCTTTCGGGAATCTTTTTCACACCCTCAACACATTGCGAGGTTTGTGTCGAATTGCGTCGGAAATAGGAATATAGGGATTCGATAAAGGACGGGAGAAACCGCTATGAAAATAATAAAGAATTGTATACAATGCAAAGCATGTGGTGAGGTGTTATATTAATATAACACCAAAAAAGTAAATCTAAAATTATGAATTCAGTGAGAACAATTGGCATACGAATTGATGATTAAGTAATGATAGTTAAGGAGAACTAATAGATAAATGAATACATATAATGGAGTCACTATTCACACAGAGTCGAAAGAATTGTCATTATCACAGCTAAAAGAAATGTATGATGCAAATGATATTATTACAGATCCGGACTATCAACGCAAATATATTTATGATACTAAACGCGCATCTAGTTTAATAGAATCGGTTTTATTAGGAATACCCATTCCAATAATATATTTATGTGAAGAAGACGACGGCGTATATTCAGTGATTGATGGGCAACAACGGATAACGTCATTTGTAAAATTTCTAAAGAATTAGTATTCGTTAATTGGTTTATCTCAACTAAGCATGTTAAATGACAAATATTTTAAAAATTTGGATAAAAATATACAACGTAAGTTAAATGTAAGTTGTCTGAAGACTATTTGTCTGGGAAGAGAATCTCAAGATTTAAAGTATGAAATTTTCTCCAGGCTTAATTTAGGTGCAGTATCACTAAAACCACAAGAATTGCGTAATTGTATTTATCGAGGCAGCTTTAATAATATGCTAAAAGAAATTGTTTTAAAAAATAGTCAGCTGATTGAATTATTTCACGATAAAGACAATAGAAGTATATATGAGGAAAGAATATTAAGGTTCTTTGTTTTAAGAGAATCAATGATTCTTGATGATACTTATGTAAATGCTATGAATAAATATATGTCTATTCATCAGAATGATAATGATTCTGAAATACAAAAAGCAAAGCTTTTGTTTAACAGCACTATTGATACTGTAAAAATGATTTTAGGGAATACAGCTTTTTTTGCTTATGAAGAAAAAGGCAGGAAAAAATTTAACGGTGCGGTTTATGATTCTATTATGATTCCGTTCTCTTTTTATGAAAAATGTGATTTGATAAATCATGCAGATGCAATTAGGAGTGCGATAGAAAAAGTGAAAATGTTTGATGAAAATTATAAAAACAATGTTTATGCGGGAACAAATTCGAGAAAAAAGGTTTTTGGAAGAATTAGTAGAATATGGAGTCTGTTAATAACGGTAGTTGGTAAAAGTGGAATGGAGAAAGGAAATAGATTTTTTACAGACAATGTGAGAAACCAGCTCTTTTATAAAGGATGTAAATGTGGCTATTGTGGAAATGAAATTTTAAATATGAATGATTGCGAAATAGATCATGTTATTCCTTTTTCTAAAGGTGGATCTACTGATCTCAAAAATGCGCAGTTGTTACATAGATATTGCAATCAAATAAAAGGTAATGATTTACAATAATTGATTATGCATTCCTTGTTAAACTGGATGTAATAATCAGCACCAAGATCTTTGAAAACTACTCCGTATTTGAGGACATGATAAATGGCAATGAACATTGAAGGGATAGTCTTAACATACGTGAGTTTATTTCCACGAGAGGTACTGATCCTTATAGACTGCACATGTAAGTATGAATTTTTATTCTTTACAGCTGCGTGGACGCAGGTAATCAGAGCGGTCTGCAGCAAGAAGTTTCCGTTTCTGGCCTTACCGAACTTCCGTTATTAGCATTTTTATTATCGCCGGAGCGTAACACGATCCACGAGGAAATATGCCTGTCTGTAGGGAAAAGGATTCCATATGGTGGGTATTGACCACCATGGCGTTCAAGTTAGAAGATTCAAGAAGGCCATATAGACGCTTCCAATAGGGTGCGGTGCCTTCCTTTGTAGTCATTTCGTAACTACCATTCCTGCTCCAGCCAGCTATTGCAAGAAGCTCTTTGGTGGTTACACCAAACGCCTGTACTTCCTGCTTGTGGCCTTTTCGAAAACAGGATCAATGAGTTCTTGTACATATCAATGCTGCAATTATTTTAGTGAATTTTATACATTCTGACATTTCTGGGTGAAGTTTATAATTGTGAAAATGCCTTGCGCCTGGAAGGAAGTACTGGTGGCACTTAAATGGATAAAAGATTTATTGGTAGGATAATAAAGCACATATATTCGATATTTAAGGTGGGGCAAAAGGAGTGAAATTCTTACCAGGGGGGAAAACCAAAGGGGAAAGAGGGGGGATATTCCAAATCAGTTAATTTATTATAAATAAAGAGCCGAACCTTTTGCCATGTAGCATTAAAGATAACTTTCACCGCATCTGGGAAGAATTGTCCTGTTGCAGAAGAGCGTTAAATAATAATTTTGTGAGGTTGGATCGTTGTTGTGTGGTGAGGCGTGAAGACTATTGTTTTTTGCACCTTATCCTTACAAGAACAACGGTTACAAAGGACAGCTTCTCTGCAAGGTCTGTGATACCCGATTCTCTCCCGAAGAAAGCCGTTTTTCCTAAGTCAAGCTCCGCTGCCCGCACTGTGGGAATACCCTCGTTCCCAAAAAGAACCGCAAGCACTTCATCATCCATAAATGTGTGAACCCCAAGTGTCCTTACTACCTTCACAATCTTCGTAAAGTCGATAAAAAGGATCTGAATGAAGACTATGGTAAATATAAATATAAACTCCACTACATCTACCGCGAATTTGAGATAGATTGTTTTCGCATGGATCTAAACTCTTTGCCAAAGAATGCCTCCTCCCTAAAGTTCAGCAAGTTTGATTCCAACACAATGGCCCTGTGACTGACTCTTCACGTAAATCTCGGGCTGTCTCTCAGGCCTTAAAGGATTTGTACAACATCTCCATTTCCCATCAGCAGATAGCGAATTACTGCAAGACTGTCGCTATCTGTATTAAGCCTTTTGTTGACAACTATGATTACGGCTCTGGCAGTGTCTTTGCTGCTGACGAAACCTATATCAAAATCCGTGGTATCAAGACTTATATCTGGTTCATCATGGATGCTGCAAAACGCTCTATCATCGGCTATCGGGTATCTTTCAACCGCGGGGTCGGCCTCTGCATTCTCGCCATGAGAATGGCTTTCCGCCACTTGAAGGTTATATCGCCTACCCTCTCGCCGCCCAGCAGTTCTTCCACGAGTTTGGCAAAAAATTCAAGTTTGAGAATACTCAGGTGATTGGACTTACCAACGACAATGAAGTATCCAAAGAGTTTCGTCCGTTCAATCAGATGATCGAACGGCTGAACCGTACCTATAAGGCTTCTTACAGGCCTACGAACGGTTTTGATAACATCAACGGCGCCAACTATGACCTGGCTCTCTGGGTTGCCTATTATAACTCTCTCCGGCCACATAAATATGCCGGATATAAAGGATTGAATGAGGTTGAGATGCTGAACGGAGCCGATAACATGCCTGGCAAGTGGCAGCTTCTCATTTTCCTCGGACAACAGACGATCCTGAATCTTCAAAACCAGGCATCAGCATAACGGAGCGGAACCGTTGTCAGGTGAACCGTGGAATAATGGAACGGAGTTCTGCTATGCCGTTAAAGTCATTTGACATGAGGTACACGGATTATCCTGTTCAGCAGAAAAGGGGCAGCTGCGCCCTTTTCCTGACTTCCGGCGAGGGTGGGTTCGGGCTCTGCCCTATACCCTCGGAGAGCTTTCAACTATCAATATTTGCAGTTTTCAAGGTTCATTTGAGCCTGTTTTTTTGACTCGTTTTTTTCATACATCACTTGACACTATCTAAATTGTTTTTATTATAAAGTTACTATCGCTATCGGAAATAGTCAATAGTATATCTAAATCATTTCTATAATATTGAAATATGGTTCAAATGACAGGACAAAATTATCGACTGGTACACCTTCGCCATATCGTAGCAGGTACCCCTCAATTTAACAATAAAGCAAGCGTAATCTGCGCCAGTTTCCTAAACTACTTACCGCATCTACCATCCACCCCACATAATATATCACCAAATACAAACAATAACCCCATGACAAACAATTCAACAGCCGGATCCTCTTCGGAAACCAAAGCACAACTAAAAATAGGCACTCATTTATCCGTAGCAAAGGGCTACACAGCGTTGGCAAAAAATGCGATCCAGATCGGAGCGAATACGTTTCAGCTCTTCATCCGCAATCCACGAGGAGCCAGGGCGAAAGAAATCAAACAAGATGAATTCGAGGCATTCCGGGATATCCTAAGAAAGCACAGTTTCACCCCTTTTCTGGCGCATGCGCCATATACCTTGAATCTTTGTTCATCCAGCCGGCATCTAAGGGAACTTTCTGTGCAGATGTTGGATGAGGATTTGAAGCGGATGGAATTTATGCCAGGGAATTTTTATAACCTTCATCCGGGCAATCGGTTAAAACAGTCGGTGGGCTGTGCGGTCGGTCAGATCGCAGAAGCGCTCAATCACGTTATGTTTCCGGATATGCAGACAACAGTTTTGCTGGAAACCATGTCTGGAAAAGGAAGCGAAGTCGGGCAGCGTTTCGAGGAGCTAAAGAATATATTGGACAGGGTAGAGCAGAAGGATAAAATAGGAATCTGCATGGATGCCTGTCATATGTGGGATTCGGGATACGATATTGTGAATCATTTGGATGAAGTCCTGGAGCAATTCGACCGTATCATTGGCCTGAAATATTTAAAAGCATTCCACATAAATGACAGCATGAACGATAGGGCAAGCCATAAAGATAGGCATACGCTTATTGGAAATGGAAAAATAGGTGAGGATACCATCCGAACGATTATCAATCATCCCTGCCTATATCAACTGTCGTTTATTTTAGAAACGCCGACGGATTTAAAGGGACATGCAGAGGAAATCAGGGTACTAAAAGAACAGTATGTCTGGGATAAAAGCTGAATGAATAGAAAACCTGAATGAGGCGCTCAGAGCGAATCGGATATCTTTCCGTAGATATTAGCGAAAACAACGTGAAATCACAATAAGACCATACGGGGGCGTAACAATGTCCCCCTTAAAATCCACCGTCAGGAAGCCTACGTCTGGCTTAACGCATCCTTCTCCCCCGAAGCGGTCCTCACCATCCGTGTCATCGCATAATGGAGAGGGCGGTACAAAAGCAGGCATAGCACAACATTTCCAATACAGTGAGCAATATCATAGGGGATTCCGGCGATCCAGTAAGCAATCCCAGCGCCCACGCCGCCAGCAAAAAAATAAGGAATCGCGCAGAGCATGCCGAAGCTCAGCCCATAAGCGCCGGAGATAATTGCCCAAAAAAGCGGGGAAGTGTTCTTTTTTCCCAGCAGCAAGACCAGGAGCGCCAATAAGGGCCAGATATAAAGGTAATTCAGCCACCAAATTCCGAATCCATAGAAAATACCTTCCAGGCCCACGAAAGCATAGATGATGAAAAATACTTTTTTCTTATAAATCTGCGTATAGAGGATCACGAGCAAAGTCACGACTTCAATATTAGGCAGATACGCCATGCCCACCTGCGCGGCAAAAATAATACCGGTCAGCATGGCAAGGATCACCAGGTCTTTTGTCTTCATATAATCCCTTCTTCCAAACCAGGAATCAATAACCTTCCGTCAATGTCAATTCAAATACGTCACCGTCCGCGATCGGAGTCTGGTCCGCGGAAGTGTTGACGGATTCGCCGCCCTTGGTGAGACACCACCATTGCTGCCGGGAAGCATCGGCTGTCTCGCCGTCCACAGTCGTGATAAACATGCCGTACTGGCCTTCCTCCCCTTCCACAAGCTTTTCTGCTTTCAAAACTTCACCGAGATAAGCGGCGTCTGTGTGATACTCCAAATCCTTCGCGCTCTGGTCACTGTGCACGACCTGGACCTGAATTGTTTTGGCGCCTTCTTCGCCTTTCGGCATAACATAGTAGTTGAGGAGCCATCCTGCCCCGCATATTACTGCCAAGGCAATCAAGCCGATGATCAGCCCCTTAGAACCGTTCTTGTTTTCTGTCATATTCCCTCCTCCTGTTCCCGGAACAAATAAAAAAGACAGGCGCACCTCCGGTGAGTAAACCTGTCTGGCCAATTTCTCTCAGAATGATTTGCTTTGAACGGAAGCTTCATTCCGCCTATCGGCAGGTAACCTGACTTGAAGGATAATCAATCCCCTTACAGTGACCTCATCGTTCAGGATTTTCACCTGATTCCCGCTGCCGGCAGGCACGATAAAACAAATTCATTTGTCAAAACATCCGGACTCCGCCAAGCTGGCCTATGGAGGCAGGAAGCGTCCCCGAATTTCTTTCAATATATCACGGGACCCCTGGTTTGTCCAGAAAAATCTACCCCAGGGAGGCAAAGGGAGGCGGCAGTTAAAAGGGAGACTTTAAAAGTGATCGTGACAGTGGTATGATTACATTAAAATGCGATGTTTCCATGAAGAAAGGTAGCCCAATGATATATATCAGCCATCTGCTCCCGGACGAAGAGATGAGAGACGTAATAGAAAAAACCGGAGCAGGAGTAGAAAGTATTGAATTTTCTGTATCGGAAAATCTGGATCATTTGTCAGAAAGCATTCGTTCCTACAAAAAACGCCTTCAGATGATGGGAACGGAGAAACTGACCATTCATGGGCCCTTTTTAGATTTGAATCCCATGGCATTTGACAAAGAAATCTACCGGGTGACAAAGATGCGGTACGAACAGGCATACATCGCGGCCTGCGAGCTGGGGGCCCGGAAGATCGTGTATCATACTTGCCTGTATCCGGACGCTTATTTATTGATCGGCTGGGCGGATCGGGTAGCCGAATTTTACCGGGAATTTCTTCAAAACAAAAAAGAAATGGAGATTGTACTAGAGAATGTTTTTGACCGGAAATGGGAACCTTTGAAAGAGGTCGTGGAAAAGGTGGGAATGCCCAATTTTCGGCTGTGCTTTGATGCCGGACACGCCAACTGTTTTTCCGAAGCCCCGATCTGTGACTGGACGGAGAACCTGGGAAACTATATCACCCATTTGCATCTTCATGACAATTCCGGCAGCCGGGATTCGCACCTTGGACTGGGCTGCGGCAATGTCCCGGTGGATCGTATTTTCTATTCATTGAGAGGACGAGCTTTTACTTGTGCAATCGAGTGTGGAACGAGAGAAGGGGTAATGCAGTCTTACTGCAGACTTTTGCAGCTTGGATATAAGGAATGAAGTGATAATTTTCCTCTGATTTAGAAATAATAGGAAAGGAAGAAAACCAGTTTTGAAACCAGAGAGAATCCGATCTCTCAGCCCAAAACGTTTTCAATTTTGTATTATAAGCAGACATGGGGCCGATACCAAATGGATCGGTTCGATTTCAGCGCGGGAGGAAGAAATATGAACCCGGAAGAATTCTTTCAGGAGATCGAAAATCATCTGCTTCTGGATGAAAAGCCATCAGAATACCTGGAGAGGGCGGGAGAATCCGAGATGTTTTGCCGGTATCCGTTTGAGATGCTGAGCCGGATGAAAGAAACGAAACAATCCCCCCAATACCACCCCGAAGGCAGCGTATGGATTCACACGATGATGGTGGTGGACACCGCGGCAAAATATCGGACTCGCAGCAGCGCCCCGCGGGCATTCATGTGGGCGGCCCTGCTCCATGATATCGGAAAACCGGCGGCCACCCAATACCGAAAGGGAAGGATTACCTCCTACAATCATAATTTGGTTGGCGAAAAGCTGGCACGGGAGTTCCTGGAAGCAGTTCAGGCGGAAAAAATGTTGATTGAAAAGGTCTGCGGGCTGGTGCGTTATCACATGCAGATCCTGTTTGTGACAAAGGGAGGAAAGCATGCGCAGTTAAAGGAAATGAAACGCCGGGTCGATATCAGAGAGGCTGCCTTGTTCGGATTTTGTGACAGGATGGGGCGCGGAAATGCGGATGTAAAGCGGGAAAAAGAGAATATTAAGAACTTCCTTCGGGCATGTGGTACAACGGAGTTTCAATGATAACGGAGCGGTGTGAGAAAGTTTGACGGATACAGCGGTTTTCATGCGTTGGCCGGTATGCAGGTGATGGGCACGGCGGAGATGGTGGAGCCGTGGTCAGAGGCGTATTTGGGCGTGCTCGCCAATAAAAAGATTCCAGCCGAGAATTTGAGAAAACTGTCCCATACCATGTATTGTATTAAAATCACTCCGATCCGGATCGATTTCCTCTGTTCGGAATTTAAGAAGATGGGTTTTGACTCCCGGCAGTCGCTGACATTTTCCAATCCATAAAAGAAGGCGGACTCCCCGTTGTCCGCGTGGATACGACCCGTGCTTTTTCTATCAAATCCAGGATCGCTGCTGCAAATGGAATTCCCGATGGCCCACCCGGTTCCCCAATTCCCTGGATCTAAAATCCCATCCCCTTAAAATTTCCCGGCATATTCCGGTTTTAACTCCACATACCGAGCCAGATTTTTGCCCTTATTGATCTCCGTCCAATAAGATTCCGAGATCTGAGCGGCTATCGCTACCTCAAGCGGTTTAATTCCGGCCTTATTCATCTGGTCGGCATAGATGATCCCGAAAAGATGGACCATAGCGACCTTGTTTGCCCCTTTGATCTCATACATTTCTCTAAGCTTTTTTCCGAATTCTAATACAGTCATGGCTCCTCCTATTTTGCGGATTGATTGGTTCCTTTTTCATAGCATACCACAGAAAATTGCCGCTGTGCTATGATTTTTCAGGGTCAGAAAGGATGTCTGACAGTGGCGTGTGAAAGCCGGCTGCGGCGGCCAAGGATGGAGCTCCGGCGGTTTGAATCCGGGGAGCAAGAATACATTTCTAACGGAATTTGTAATGGAAAAGAGTCAAATACTGAAATATATGGTATAATTTTACCAGCCATCTGCGCTTTCCATCAAACCACTTAGGAGGACACGCCATGATCAATTCAGAAGCCTTATCCGCCGTGATCACAGCATACAAAGAATATTTTCCCGGCCACTGGGTCAAAGAAAAGTATAAGTGGGAGGCGGTTAAACACTTCCAGTCCCACTGGGATCTTTCGGCTCCCAATTTTGCGTCTATGCTGGAAACTGCCACCGAGAAAACCGACAATCTTCTGACATCCGGATATTTCTACCCCAGGACCATGATCCTGAATTTCGCAAAAGCCGATCCGGAAGCGGTCCGGTCCATGTTTCAGAACCTGTATGATGAGACAAAAAGCTTAAGCAGCCGCGTCGACTGGTTCCAGTCCGAGTCCGACCGTCTCCGTATAAAATATGACGACGGCCATTGGAAACAGCACTATCAGAATACCAATGCCATCAGCACCTACTTGTGGCTGCGCTATCCCGACCGGTATTACATATACAAGTATTCCGAGTGCCTCGCCGTAGCGAAACAGCTGGAAAGCGATTTTATCCCGAAAAAGGAGCTGTCCGCCGCCAATATGATCCGAGGATTTCAGCTCTACGATGAGATCTGCGAGGAGCTGATAAAGGATCCCGCGCTGGATCAAATGTTCCGAAACGTGGTCACCGGCGCCATGGACCCGGATACCGAGAGAAAGACCATGACTATCGACGTTGGATTTTTTATCAGCCGGTTTTATTCCAGGGAAACCTCCGGCGATGCCGGAGAGTGGTTTCCGGCGGATTACAGCCCCAATCTTTCCGTGGATCAATGGAAAAAGCTGCTGTCCGACGATGCAGTGTTTTCTGTCAGCAGTCTGGAGATCATGAAACGGTTGAAGGATTACGGGGGAAAGGCCACCTGTTCCCAGCTTGCGGTCAAATACGGCAAGGACAAGAATTTTTACAAGACCGGATCCGCCTTTCTGGCGAAGAGAGTCGCGGACAAGACCGGCTGCCCCTTGATGCAGGATGCGGAAGGAAATACGAGATGGTGGCCGATATTATATATGGGGAAAAAAGCCGATGGAGAAATACAGGGCAGTTTCATCTGGAAACTGCGTGAGGAATTGAACGCTGCGCTGGATCAGACCGACCTGTCCGACATTTCTCTCTATGCGGGAACGGAGCCGGCGTTCTGGAAGATCAGCCATGGTCCGGATTTCTTCTCTGACAGCGAACTTCGGGCGCTCGAAGAAAAGCGAGTGATTGTGGTGAATAAGGACACAAAGCCCAAAGGGACCTGCAAGGTGAGCCAGGGCGACAGTTTTATGCTGTCCATGAAAAAGGGCGACTATTTTTATCTTTGCTACGGAAACAGCATTCAGCTGCTGGGCAGGATTTCTTCGGATGAGGCGACGGAAAATCCGGAAAAACAGGGCGGATGGTATCAACGGGAATATACGCTGATTGCAAAATCAAAAGACACATCTCCCTACACGGGCGCGCAAAAGTGGTGGACGCCCAATGACAATTCTACCTGCATCGAGGTGCGGGAAGGCGACCGGGCACAATGGGAAGCGTTGATCTTGCAGCCCTATTTTGGCCTGACGCTTCCCGCGCTCCTGGAGGATTCCCACGATGTCCGGGGCTATTGGTGGCTGAACGCGAATCCGAAGATCTGGAGTTTTGCCGGTCTTGCCGTCGGGGATGTGCAGAGCTATACCTTATACAATGACAATGGAAATAAGCGGCGAATCTTTCAGAATTTCTTGAATGCAAAAGCCGGGGACCTGGTGATCGGCTATGAATCCTACCCGGTCAAGCAGGTGGTGGCGCTCGCTGTCATCGCGCAGGAAAACGACGGAAAGAATCTTTATTTCAAAAAGGTGGAGAGTTTGACATCCCCGGTGGATTATCAGGTCTTAAAGAGCTGCCCGGAGCTGGAACGAATGGAGTATTTCACCAATTCCCAGGGGAGCCTGTTCCGGATTACCAAAGGGGAATACGATTTTATTCTGGACCTGATCCGTGAGAGCAATCCGGTCTCTTCGGCGGCAAAGGAAAAGGAACTGTATGACAGAAGTGCCTTTTTATCGGAAGTCTATCTGCCGCCGGATTCTTTCAACACGTTGGTTTCCTTGCTGCGGCACAAGAAAAACCTGATTCTCCAAGGGGCTCCGGGCGTGGGAAAGACCTTTGCGGCGAAACGCCTGGCCTATGCCATGATGGGGGAGAAGGACGATTCGCGGATCGAATTCATCCAGTTTCATCAAAATTACTCCTATGAGGATTTTGTCATGGGATACCGGCCCCAGGCGGATGGATTTCAGTTGACCAACGGCATCTTTTACAGGTTCTGCGTGCAGGCGGCCAACCACCCGGAAAAAGATTACTTTTTTATCATTGATGAGATCAACCGCGGCAATCTGAGCAAGATTTTCGGTGAACTGCTGATGCTGATCGAAAAGGATTACCGCGGGACCAAAGCGACGTTGGCTTACAGCGGCACGCCTTTCAGCGTCCCGGAAAATTTGTACCTGATCGGTATGATGAACACAGCGGACCGCAGTCTGGCCATGATTGATTACGCTCTGCGCAGGAGGTTCGGTTTTTTCGAGCTGGAACCAGGTTTTCACTCGGAAGGGTTTCAGACCTACCGGGAGAAGCTGGACAGTGAGATGTTCGACGTTTTGATCCAAAGGATTGATGCGCTGAACAGAGAAATCACGGCGGACCGTTCTCTGGGAAAGGGGTTTTGCATCGGACACAGCTACTTTTGCGGACAAAGCGAATGTACGGAAGAATGGATGAGGGAGGTTGTCTTCTATGATATTTTTCCGATGCTGGAGGAATATTGGTTTGACGAACCGGAGAAACTGCAGCAGTGGAAGAATACGCTGAGCGGTGTTTTCCATGATTAAAGACAAAGGGATCTGGATTAAGAATATTTACTATATGCTGACCTACGCGTTTCAGGTGCTGAGGCAGTCGGATTTCGAGGAAGTGGCGGCGGAAGAGTTTGACCAGACGGCGGATTTGTTTGCGGCAATTCTCGCAAAGGGCATTGCCCGCCAGGTTAAGCAGGGACTCTATCGGGAGTATGCTGTGCGGCAGAAGGATTTGCCGGCGCTTAAGGGGAAGCTGAATCTATATGGAACCATACAAAATCACTGGCAGGGCAAGCCTCGGCTTGCCTGCGAGTTTGACGAGCTGTCCGAGAATAATCAGTGGAACCAGATCCTAAAGACAGCTGTCTGGATCCTGCTGAAGGAACCGGCGGTAAAACAAAAACATAAAGCAGAGCTGAAAAAGGTGCTTTTGTACTTGGATGGCGTAGACCGGATTGATCCGGCCAAGATCCGCTGGGATCAGCTCCGTTTCCAGCGGAACAATCAGAACTACCGGATGCTGATCCATATTTGCTATTTTGTCCTGGACGGCCTTCTCCCGGCGGCGGAGCAAGGCCGGTACAAAATCGCTTCTTTCACTGAAAAACATATGGAGCAGCTGTTCGAGCGGTTTGTGCTGGAATATTTCCGCCGCCACCATCCGTATCTGGACGAAGTGAAGCGCGCGCAGATTCCCTGGAATCTGGATGACAGGGCAGATGAGAGCATGATCCGGTTTCTGCCCGTGATGCAGACTGATATTACCCTGCGGTATAAAGAACAGGTGCTGATCGTGGATACCAAATATTATTCTCACACCATGCAGTCGCAGTACGGAAACCATAAACTGCATTCCGGCCACCTGTATCAGATCTTTACCTACGTGAAAAATCGGGATGCAGAGAATACCGGCCGGGTATCCGGCCTGCTGCTCTATGCGAAAACAGAGGAAGCCATCGCCCCGGACTGCGAGTTTTCCTTCGGCGGCAATCGGATCAGCGCCAGGACCTTGGATTTGAACCGGGATTTCCGGGAGATCGCCGGACAGCTGGATCAAATAGCGCGGGCTTATTTCGGGGAACAGGAATTGCGGGAGCCTTTTGGGCCATGAGAGCTATTCTTTCTGCCCCACCGATTCCCACAGGACGCGGTACAACTGTTCCACATCGAACGGCTTGGGAAGGAACCCTGTCATTCCGGCATTCGATGCCTGTTCCCGGTCTTCCTGGAAGGTATTGGCGGTCATGGCTAGAATCGGGACTGCGTCTGCATCAGGGCGGTCCATGGCGCGGATTTCCCTTGTGGCGGTCAAACCATCCTTGACCGGCATATTGACGTCCATAAGGATTAAGTCATAATACCCGGCGGGATGGCTGGCAAAAAGATCAACGGCCTGCTGTCCATTTTCCGCCCATTCTACCTGGATATTTTGCAGTGCAAGGAGCTCCATGGCGATTTCTGCGTTGATTTCGTTATCTTCTGCCAGAAGAACCTTAAGCCCATTCAATTCCGGCAGTTCATTTTCGGTGAGAGATGGTTTCTTTTCCCAAGTTCCCCGGTACATGGGAAGCTGGATGGTGAAATAAAATTCGGAGCCTTCTCCAGCAGTGCTTTTTACCTGGAGATCACCCCCCATCAACCGTACGAGACTTCGGCTGATGGACAGGCCGAGTCCGGTGCCCGGCACTTTCCGGTTTCCGCCTTCCGACTGCTCAAAGGAGTGGAAAACGCGTTCCAGATCCTCCTCCTTGATCCCGATCCCGGTATCTTTGACGCAGAATAAAAGGCCAGCCAGGTCCCCGCTCCGGCTTGTCTCCGAGATGGATAGGGTAACCCTTCCTCCCTTGTCCGTAAATTTACAGGCATTGGAGAGCAGGTTGGTTAAAATCTGGTGGATCCGCATTTCATCGCCGATGTATAGGGAGTTGGACGGCGGGCAGTCGAAAAGAAGGCGAACCCCTTTTTGTTCCGCCTGAATCAAAAACATATTTTTCAGTTGGTCAACCGTCTCGCCCAGGTCAAACGGGGCTGTCTCCAATTTCATTTTTTGGCAATCGATTTTAGACATGTCCAGCACATCGTTGAGCAAAGAGAGCAGAAATTTGGCTGAGGAATCAATTTTAAGCAGGTCCTCCTTGACGACGGGAGGGGCTTCTTCGGTCATCAGGGCCAGATTGGTCAAACCGATGATCGCGTTCATGGGGGTGCGGATCTCATGGGACATCCGTGACAGGAAATCCGATTTTGCCCTGCTTGTTTCCTCGGCTTTCTCCAATTTCAGGCGCATCATCTTTGTCTTCATCTTATAGATGTTGACCAGCAAAATGATGGCGGATACGAGAATGACAAAACCTACGCAGATGGAAATCACCATGACGGGGTTCGTGTAAAGCAGGCTCTTGACCGTTACGGCGCTGGAGCGGGTGGCCAGCAAATCCTGAGAGGAAATGCTGTTCAGTTCATCCTCCGACAGGTTATAGATGGCTTTGTTTAATACGGAGTACAGGCAGACATTGGCCGGGGAGGCGAGGGCCAGCGTCAGTTCTTCTTCCTCATTGGTATCAGCTAATATCGTGATATTGGCATAATAGTTTTTCGTGTATAAGTCTTCCACAAAGGCGGCCGGAATCTGCGTGTAATCTGTTTCCCCCCGGTTTACGGCATTAAGGCAATCCTCATAGGTTTCATAATACCGAATGGAATCCCCCTCATTGCGCGGTTTCGTGTCCTTTCCGGACGGCAGGGCCATCATCAGGTAGCCGGAGGAGGGATTTGACTGTTTGTTGCGCAGGATGACGGAATCCAGCGCGGCAAAGCGCGCAGTGCGGACCAGCTGAAGCGAATCCGCCGAATAGTCGTCGTTCATAAAACATCCGATTAAATCCGCTTTGCCGGATTGAACGATTTCCAGCAGTTCTCCATAGGAGGAAGCGCCGGTATATTCAAACGTAAGTCCGGTCCGACCGGCAACCAGATTCAGGCACGCGGGGATCATCCCTTTGATTTCCCCATCCTCCTCATAATAAAGGGGATGCCGGTCCTCCAACACCGCAACGGAAATAGGCTTGCTGTTTTGGATAAACTGGCTCTCTTCCTCGGTGAAGACGATGGAATTGATGTATTGGCTTGGAAAATATTTATTGTAGAGATCGGCGGCGAAATTGGGGTTTGCGGAATAGATGGCGCTCATGGCCTCGGACAGCTGTTCACACAAATCTGGTCTTTTGCTGGACGTGACAATGTAGTAAGGGTCGGCTTCGATCTTGGCGGCAACATTATAAGAATCTTTCATGTAGACGTCGCTGCCGTATAGGAGATCGACTTCCTGCTTCTCTAAGCAGGCTTCATAATCTTCGATGGTCTCGTAATAGACCAGCTCGCATTCGATCTTATTGAAATCTAGAAATTTTTCTAGACGATTAATTTTGCTGGTGGCTTTTTTCAACACGCCAATTTTCTTTCCATTGAGAGTAGTATGGTCGAAATTTTTGATGGAATTGTCGTCCTGACGGTAGATCAGAAGGGAGTAGTTGGAACCCATCACATACTTCGGGTAGCAATAATATTCCTTATAATTTTCTCCATAGTACATGCCGCCCATCAGATCATATTTTCCCTCGGTCATTTCGTTTAACAATTCGCTGGCATCTCCAGTGACAAATTCGTACTTCCAGCCCGTATATTTCGAGATCTCGTGAAGCCAGTCATAGACACAGCCCCCATACGTACCGTCTTCATAGACCTCATTGATTCCGGTATTTTCCGGAAAAGCGACGGTCAAAACCGTGGAGGAATCCGTTTCCTCCGCATGTACAGGAACGCAGAAAGCAGTCAGAGTCAGAAATAAGATGGTGGTCTTAAGAATGTGGTTGGCCCAGCTCTTCATCTTTTGTTACTCCTTTTTGTCTATACCGACGATTATTCCCGCAAAAGGCTTAACGCGAGGTGTGCGGCGGACCTCATGGAAGGGACACTTTTTGCATGGAAGCATTTAACAGAGAGGCATTTCCATCACATAAAACGAAGGAAATGCGCGGTCCCAGGTGAGATTTTCAGCGGCTTCAGTAAAATGTTGTAAACCTATTATGATATCAGTATAGTAAATCGAGACATTCTTTGCAAGGGCTTTCGCCGGATTCAGCCGGCATTTGCCGGTCAAGGCCTCCGGGGCTGCGGGAAAAAGCTATTTACAATCCAATCATTTCTGATAAGATGGTAGAAGAGACAAACGAGGCTGTACACGGAAGTGGATCAAAGAGGAGAATGATTTTGAGAGAAAAACGGGGAAAGAGAGCCGCCCTGCTTTTTTTGACAGCGGTACTTTTTTTGAATGGCTGCAATCGGGGAAACACGGAACAAGGTCTTTTTTGGGGTGGGGAGGAAAGCCGGACGGATTGGCAGACGGCGGGAAGCGACGCGGCGGGAGAATCCGCGGCGGCCCTGGAAACCGGCGAGAACCGCTACGCAAGAGGAGTCCTAGACAGCCGGGAGCAGGAAGTATATGATCGTATGGCAGCGGCAGTTGCCGACTGTGAGCCGTCCGTGATCACCCAGGGCGTTTCGGAGGAGGAAATCCTTCGGGCCGGGGAGGCGCTGCGGATGGATTGGCCGGAGTTTTTCTGGCTGTCCGGGGGGAGCAGACTGAATACCCACACATTAAATGGGATTGTGATGGATATTACTTATTATTTTGAATATTCCATGGGGAAAGAGGAGCTTCCTGCCGCGAAGAAAGAAGTGGAGGCTGCGGCGGACCGTCTGCTTTCCGGGATTTCGGACTCCTGGACGGATTATGAAAAGGTAAAGGCCGTGTACGACCGGGTCATTTTGCAGACCGATTACCAGGAGGGACAAAACGACCAGTCAATGTACCACGTAATCACAAAGGGCGAAGGGGTGTGTGCCGGTTATGCGAGGACGGTCCAGTATCTTTTGAACCGTTTGGGGATTTTCTGCACCTTTGTAAGCGGGACGGCGGAAGGCGGAAGCCATGCCTGGAATTTGGTCCGGCTGGACGGCGACTATTACTATTTGGATCCGACCTGGGGGGACCCGGTTTTTTCCGGTGAAACAGAAGCTCCGAAAGACTTCATCGATTACAGCTATTTCTGCGTCACGTCGGGGGAGCTGTTCCGAACCCACCAGCCCGACGGCCAATGGGAACTCCCGGTGTGTACCGCCACCGCGTGCAATTATTTTGTGAAGAACAACCTGCTGTTTTCCGGTTATGAGAAAGAACGGCTTCAGCAGGTGTTCTCAGAAGCCGCCGCGGAAGAAAAGGCGGATCTTGTGATACGTTTTACGGACTCCTCGGTCCGTTCCGAGGTCATGGGGCAGCTTGTGGATGAGAAGGAGATCTACGGCCTGTTGGAGCTGGCAGCGGAACAAAATCCGCGGCTGGTCACGGACCGGATTCAATATTTGGAGAGCGAAGCGTGGAACGGCGCTCATTTCAGGCTCCTGTATGAAGAGGAGAGGACATGATTCGTAAAATTCGCTTGGAAGACAGGGAACGCGTGATGCAGATTTGGCTGAGCGCCAATCTGCGGGCGGGATAGAGGAGGAAACGAATGATTGTTAAAATGGAAGATCCGGGAAAAGCGGAACGGCTTTTTAAAGGGTGGCAGGAGGCAATGATTCTATCCTGCCTCCAGGGCGTGATGGGGGCGGTCTATGGGGACGCGCCGGAGAACCCGAAATCAGCGGCGGCAATCCTGGGAGACTTTTGCCTTTTTGCAGGACAGCCGGATCCGGAATTGGTTCGATTCCGTCCGGAAAGCTCCACGAAGTTTCGGATTCTGGTGCCAGGGAATGAAGCGTGGGGACGCTTGATTGAGGCTTGCTTTGGCAGCAGCGCGAAAAAAATAGAACGGTATGCGATCCGGAAGGAAGCCGGTGGATTTTCGAAGGAGCACCTTCAGGCAGCGGCAGATTCGCTGAAAACCGGCTATTCCATGCGGATCATTGACCGGGAGCTGTATGAAAAATGTGGAGAAAACGATTGGAGCAGGGATTTGGTTTCCCAATTCAACAGCTATGCCCGGTACCGGGATCTGGGACTGGGAATGGCGGTTTTGAAAGGGGATCTGCTGGTGTCCGGGGCCTCCTCCTATGCCCGGTACCGGGAGGGGATCGAAATTGAGATCGATACCAGGGAGGAATACCGGGGGCAGGGGCTGGCCTACGCCTGCGGCGCGGGGCTGATCTTGGAATGCCTGAAACGGGGGCTGTACCCAAGCTGGGACGCCCATGACAGGCGGTCGGTGGCCTTGGCGGAGAAGCTGGGGTATCATTTGGATCATGGGTATACGGCCTATGAAGTGTGGGATCTCTGATCTCAGCGCGGGAGACGCTTGCCAGGTATCTGTGGAATAAAGGAGACTAGATTGTGCAGCAAAATCTTTTGAACGGCAATATAACAAAAAACCTGCTGCGGTTTGCGCTGCCGATGATGCTCGGCAGCTTACTGCAGCAGATGTATAATGTGGCGGACACCTGGATTGTCGGCCGCTATTTGGGCTCCCATGCCTTGGCTGCCGTCGGCTCTTCCTATACGTTAATGACCTTTTTGACTTCGATTCTGCTGGGGCTCTGCATGGGCAGCGGGGCTGTTTTTTCCCTTTCTTTCGGGGAGCAGGACGAGGAAAAATTAAAGGCCAGCATCTTTCATTCGTTTGTGCTGATTGCGCTGGTATCCATTTTGATTAATCTTTTGGTTCTGCTGGGCATTGACCCGATTATCCGGCTTTTGCAGGTCCCGGAGGAACTATATGAGTTGATGCGGGCCTACCTTTGGATTATTTTTTGGGGAATCAGCGCGACGTTTCTGTACAATTATTTTGCCTCTCTTTTGAGAGCGGTGGGAAACTCCACCACGCCTTTGATCTTTCTTGGAATATCGGCCGGGCTGAACATCGCTCTGGATTTTCTGTTTGTTCTTGGTTTTCATTGGGGCGTGGAAGGAGCGGCGGCCGCAACGGTGATCGCCCAGTATGGCTCCGGCCTTGGGATCGTGATTTATACGTGGAGACGGTTCCCGCAGCTGAAGATCAACCGGCGCCATATGGTGTGGAATCCCCGGATTTTGAAAGAAATCGCAAGCCTTTCCTTTTTAACATGTATCCAGCAGTCGGTGATGAATTTCGGCATTTTGCTGGTTCAGGGGCTTGTCAACAGCTTTGGGGCCGTGGTGATGGCGGCGTTTGCAGCTGCGGTGAAGATAGATTCTTTCGCCTACATGCCGGTGCAGGAGTTCGGCAATGCGTTCTCCACATTTATTGCCCAGAATTACGGGGCCAAAAAACACGACCGGATCACCAAAGGAATTCGCAGCGCCGTGTGCACTTCTTTTGTGTTCAGCGCTGCGGTGAGCCTCGTGGTCTGCGTCTTTGCGCGCCCGCTGATGCAGATTTTCGTGCGCCCGGAGGAAACGGAAATTATTGCGGTGGGCGTAGGGTATCTACGCATTGAGGGAGCTTTTTATTTTGGCATTGGCCTGCTGTTTTTGCTGTATGGATTTTACCGGGCGGTTAAGATGCCGGGAATGTCAGTGGTCCTGACGGTAATTTCGCTGGGGACCCGCGTGATCTTGGCGTACGTCCTGTCCGCGGTGCCGGGAATCGGTGTGCTGGGCATTTGGGCGGCGGTACCGATCGGATGGGTGCTGGCGGATCTGGCGGGAGCCGGACGCTACTTGCTGGGATGGAGGCGGAAGACCAAAAACTGAAACCCAAAATAGATTTTCTTAAAGTTTTATGATATAATAAAACCCGAATGTCCCATACCAAAGAGGAGGATGTCTATGGAAGGAGAGAAACCCTGGGAGAAAGCGGGGCGGGTTTTCCGGCACAAGCGATTATTCTTCAAAACATTAGGCCTTTTGACCGGCTTATCTCTTCTGACAGCGCTTGCATTTGGCTTGTTTTTTAACCAGATTACAGTGAAGAGTCAAAAAGAGAATATAGAAAATTTAAATCTTCACCAACTGCAGCGAGTCAGTTCCAACGTAGATCTCACGTTTGACTTGATGGCGAAAGGCATGACGAGAAGCCTCTGGTCGGAGGATTTTATCAGCCTGATGATCCGCCCGGATTCCCAGGACGCCGATTTGGCCTACCGGGTCATTCGCATTCTTCAGGATTCGGTGGAAGAAAACGAATTGGTTCGAAAGTCCTATCTCTTTTTGCCTGGATATAATGAGGTTTATCTTTACAGCGGAACCCATATTCCCCTGGAAGAGCTGGGAGATAAGGATATGGTCAACTCCTACTTAAAGATTCGGGAGGAGGGACGCGACCCGGAAGAGACCAGCGAATGGAGACTGCTTTTGTACAACCGCCGGATCTTTTTAGCCTCTGACTTCTGCCTTCCTAATTTTGTCGGCGTACTTTTCTATGAAATCGACCGCAGTTCTCTGTACGATATCATTCAAATGGAAAATTCCCAGTATAACACAACGATCTATGTGACGGACGCAAACGGCACCCTGCTGTTTGATTATATGGCGGCCGGTCCCCAGCGGGAGGATTTGAACAAAACCTCTCTTTTTACAACGGAAGACAGCCGGAATCCCCATGCAGAGTATTACCGCTACATTTCGCCGCGGCTGGGATGGAATTATTTTATCCGCACGGATACAGGGCAGAAGACAGCGTCGGTTTCCTCGCTGCTGAGTTTAATCGTGCCGTTTTTGCTTGTCTATATCGTGGTCAGCCAGATGTTTACCGTCTACATCACGAAAAGCGTTTACCAGCCGATCAACCGGCTGATCCAGATTACCACGAACCCGAAGAAACGAAGGGATAAACCGGGTACTCATCGGAAGACGCCGAATGAAGCGGATATCCTGGAGCTGGCCTACCTGGAATCCTGGGATAAGAACGAACAGCACCGTGAGCTGATGGAGGCGATATCCGGGGATGTTTTAGAGCAGCAGATCCGAAGCATCCTGATTGGAAAGGAAGTCGCCACCTCTCAGGTTTTGAGTACGCTGGAAGCCATTGGAAGGCCGGAACTGAGATCGGGTTATTACATTGTCCTGGTGGGAGAATTGGAATACACCCAGGACGAAGAGCTGACGATTTTGGAAAAAGAGCTCTATCAGAGAAGCCTTCTCAAAATATTAAATGAGATGGAAGGACAGGAATACCGGATCTGCGTCTGCTCCATGAGCCCGACGAGAGCGGCGGCTGCGTTTTGTTTTTCGGAAGACGTGTCGGTGCTGAAAATTCGGGAGAACTGTAAAAAAATACAGGATTCGGTGGAGGAGCAGGCGGGAAATCTTCCCTACCGCCTGAAACTTGGCCGCGGAAATGTATATGACGACTTGATGTCGCTGCCGTTTTCTTACCATGAGGCCCTGGAAAATATCCGCTATCAGCAGTATTTGGCTGAGGATGAGGAGCCGGAGAAAGAGTCGGTGCCCTATGAGGCGCGGTATTACACGGAGCGGTCCCGGAGAATCTGCGACTTGGCGGAAAAGGGAAATCCGGAGGCGGCCCTGGAGGAATGCCGCCTTTTGCTGACAGAGATTCATGCCAGAGAAAAAGGCGAGGAAGCCTGTTACCGTTTCCTGGTGGACGAAGTGATGGAACATCTGATTTCCTGCCGGATCAGCAAGGAAGAGCTGCGGGAGGCCAAAATCGATCTTCTGGAACCGGCCCCCTCCAAGTCGGATGTGGAAGACTTCTATCAAAGAGCGCTGACCCTGCTTTCTGAGAATGGAAAGAAGAGCCACAACCGCTATGTCTCGGAGGCCAAAGAATATATTGCCCAGCATTATATGGAAGGAAAGCTTCGTTTAAACGAGATCAGCGAGGCCATGGGAATCTCTTATTCTTACCTCAGCGGCGTTTTCACTGAGGGAATCGGAGAAGGCCTGACTTCCTGGCTGAATCATTATCGGGTCGAGCAGGCCAAGCGCTTTCTGATGGAGACGAGGCTCAATGTCTCGGAGATCGGCTATAAATGCGGCTTTAATTCCGCCCAGAGCTTTGGGCGTGTGTTTAAGAAATATACCGGCATGTCGCCGAAACAGTACCGGGAGCGCCGGACGGCGGAAAAACGGATGGGGGAGGAGTAAGATGAAACGAATAAAGAGATACGGAATCTGGCTGCTTGCCGTTCTTCTTTTCACGTCCTGTGCTTCCGAAAATCCGGTGTCCGCGCCTCCCACGGAGGCAGTTTCGAAAGAGACGAAGACGCCGGAATCAGAGGCTTTGTATTTGTCTCTGGCATCCTGCGGGAACTGGACGGATTCCCCTCAGGGAATCATTTTGGCGGAACAGCTGGAGAAGCTGGAAGAACAGTCCGGGGGGCTGGTGAAAATCCGAAGCTATGACCGTTACCGGCTGGGGGACGATGTGCGGGTCGTCCACGGCGTCCGCCTGGGAACCTTGGACATGATTCAGTCGGTGCCGGGGTCGCAGACTTCGGCGATCCCTGAGGCAGCCCTCTTGGAAGTGCCGGGGCTCTTTGATTCTTTGGACCAGTGGAACGAGTTTTTGGCAGGTCCTTATCTGGATGTTATGCGGGAATATTATTCGGCAGCGGGAATCAAACTTTTAGCTGTGTTTGCCTGCTCTTACCGAGAGCTCAGCAGCGACCGGGAGGTGGTCACGCCCCAGGATTTAAAGGGGCTGCGGGTGCGGGTCATCGAGAATGCCTACCACGAAGCATTTTGGAATAGTCTCGGCGCGCAGGCCGTGCCCTATTCTTTTGAAGAGCTTCGTTTTTGCCTGCAAGAAGGCATCGCACAGGGGCAGGAAAATCCGATCGGGACATTGCTTGCCGAGAATCTGATGGATCTGCAGACCACGATCACCATCACCAAGCACATGCCGATGATCTATGTGCTGGCAATGAATGAGGATCGCTTTGAATCTCTGACGGAGGAACAAGAAAAATTCATCATGGGGTTTGCCGATGATCTCCGCGAGGAACTGATTCGCCAGATGCCGGAGCGGGAAGAACAGGTCTTGGAGACGCTGCGAAACGACTATGGGCTACAGGTAGTGGAGCCGTCGAAGGAGCTGAAGGAGATGTTCCGCCAGGGCGGCAATGTGGTTTTGGACTTGCTGCGAAAGAACCTGGGGGATGAAAAAGTAGATGAAATGCTGGCGGAGGCGGAGAAAGTCCGGACTTCCTCCCAACCGTAAAATGAAACATATTTCAGAAAAGAGAACAAATTTTAGGATGGAAGAAATATTATGCAAAATCCAGAAAGACAGCATAGTATTTCTTCTTGTTTTTTATCATGACTTTTTTTACACTGGCCTTAGAACAGCTGAGGCAGAAAGGCGGAGGAAAATGAAAAAAGGAAACGGGTATTTTCTGCTGACACTGGGAATCGCTGCTATGCTTTTGGGCGGCTGTTCCGGCCGGTCGGATCCGGAGCTGGCACAGAAAGAGTCCCCTACGCCGGAATTTTCTTCTTTTAACAGCGAGGTGGAAATCATCTGTCCCTGGGCGCCCGGCGGAAGCGCGGATGTCAATGCCCGGAGGCTGAGCCAGATTGTCGGAGAAAAAATCGGCCAGGTGGTGATGGTCACCAATCAGACCGGAGCCGGAGGAGCCGTCGGTTTTTCCGCACAGAAGGAGGCGGAACCGGATGGCTACACGCTGGGGATTGTGACGGCGGAGCTGAACACATTGCTGGCTCAGGGGAAGGCGGATTATAAGCTGGAAGATTTTTATCCGATCATCCGGATGAACACCATCCCGGCCTGCGTCGCGGTTCCGGCGGATTCGCCGTTTCAAACGCTGGAGGAGTTGCTGGCCTATGCCAAAGAACATCCGGAAGAGCTGCGGACCGGAGATGTGGGGATCGGAAGCATCTGGCACATCTGCGCGGCGAAGCTGGAAGAGGCTGCCGGCGTCAAGTTTTCCCATGTTTCATTTGAAGGAGCGGCCCTTGCCGCCGTAGCGCTGACCAATGGGGAACTGGATCTGGTAACTTTGGAGCCGTCGGTGTTTCAACCCTATGTGGAGGAAGGAAAAGCGCGGATTCTGGCGGTGATGTCGGAGGAACGGCTGAAGGCATTCGAGCAGTACCCGACCTGCAAAGAGCTGGGCTATCCGATTGTAGCCGGTTCTTTCCAGGGGATTGTCTGTCCCAGCGACGTGCCGGATGAGCGGAAAGCAGAGCTGGAGCGGCTGTTCACCGAAGCGTATGAATCGGAGGAGTATCAGAATTTCTGCGAGGAGTACGGGGTGGAAAAAAGTTTCTTGAATTCGGCTGATTTTCAGACATTTCTGGAAGAGGACCTGGAACACGTGAAGGAAAATCTGAAAGAGATGGGGCTGGACAAAAAATGATGGATGAGGAGGGAGTTTTGTGAAGTTTTTACACAAACTGGAGAAGAATCTGGAAGAGTCCATTCTGGGCGTATTGCTGGTTGGAATGGCTCTGATCCTGATGGCACAGATTCTGATGCGCGTGTTCGCAAAGAACTCGCTGTCCTGGGCGGAAGAGATTGCCCGGTACTTCTATGTGTGGTCGGTGTTCTTGAGCATTGGCTGTACGATTCGGATGAAGAATATTCTGCGCGTGGATTTGATTTTGGAAATGCTGCCGAAGACAATCCACAAGATTGCCGAGCTGGTGCTGGACCTGGTCAATGTGGTTCTGTACGCGTTTCTGTGCAAATGCTCGATTTCCGTGGTACAGAACGTGCAGGTCAGCGGCCAGACGTCGCCGGCATTGGAGATCCCAATGTATCTGATCTACATGATCATCCCGGTAGGGTTTGCCCTGGCAAGCCTGCGGAGCGTTCAGAAAATTTATTTTGATTTGACAGGAAAAAATGATGTGAAGCCGACGGACCCGTCGGAATCGCTGTAGGAGGGGGAAAAGCATGGCTGGTTTAGTATTTTTGGTATTTGCGGTCTGCCTGGTTCTCGGACTGCCGATTGTATCCTCCCTGTCGATCTCTTCGATTTTTCCTGCAATGGTAGGAGTGAAGGGCGCTCCGACTGTGGAGGCTTTGATCCGCGCAATCTTTGGCGGCGCGGATACGATTTCGATTCTCGCGGTTCCGCTGTTTATTCTTGCCGGCGTACTGATGGCAAGAGGAGGAATCTCCAAGAAACTGTTTGATGTTTTTGCCTATTTCTTAGGAAAACGGACGGCAGGCATGCCCTGCGCAGCCATTGCCACCTGTCTGTTTTACGGCGCGATCTCCGGATCCGGCCCGGCAACGGCCGCTGCCGTCGGCGCCATGACGATTCCGGTTCTTAGAAATCTGGGTTACGATAAAGACTTTTCCGCGGCGATGATCGCAACGGCCGGAAGCCTTGGCGTTGTGATTCCTCCGTCCATCCCGTTTGTACTCTACGGCCTGGCTACGGGCGCCTCGGTGGGAAATCTGTTTATCGCCGGTATCATTCCAGGAATCTTAGTCGGCCTCTGCCTGATGGGTTACGCTTTTGTCTACTGTAAGAGAAATGGGGAAGACAAGGAGCGGATTTTGGAGAATTATACCAAGATCAAAGCTCAGGGCCTGGGCCACCTGTTAAAGGAAAGCTTTTGGGCGCTGCTCTCCCCGGTCATTATTCTGGGAGGCATCTACTCCGGTCTGACCACTCCGACCGAGGCAGCCTGTATTTCCGTGTTCTATTCCCTGTTTGTCAGCCTGTTTATTTACCGGACGATCCGGGTGAAAGACATCTGGGATTTAGTGATTTCTTCGGTAAAAGGGTATGCGCCGCTTTGCTTTATTTTGGCCATTGCCACGGCGTTCAGCCGTGTGCTGACCCTGTTGCGGGCGCCGCAGGATATCTCGGCTTTCATGGCCGCGAATATCAGCTCCAGCGCGATTTTCCTGCTGGCGGTCGTGGTCTTGTTTTTCCTGCTGGGTATGGTCATGGATACCGGTCCCGCCATCGTTATCATGGCTCCGATTTTCCTGCCGACTCTGCAAAATTTTGGCGTAAGCCCGATCCATTTCGGCGTTATCCTGGTTGTCTGCCTGGCAATCGGCCTGGTTACTCCGCCGTTTGGCCTAAACCTGTTTGTGGTCTCGCCGATGGTGGATACGCCGGTGATGACGCTTGGGAAAAAGTCGATACCGTTCATTTTAGTATTCCTGATAGCGGTTCTTCTGATTACCTACATACCGGCGTTGAGTTTGATGTTCCTGTAATTTCATTTGGCCCCCATTTCCTGCCGGAGTGTTCCGGCAGGGTGGAAATATAGCAAGAAGAGGAGAAGAGATATGAAGATGAAGAAAGCGATGATGAGCCTTCTGCTGGCTGGATGTCTGTGTTTTACTGCCTGCGGAAGCGGATCCGGCAGCACGACGGCAGCGGCAGGCACCACGGCGGGAGGAAATGACGCCGCCACAACAGCGGCAGCGGAGGGCACCACGGCGGCGCCTGCGGCGGATGGCGAGAATTATCATTACATCATGGGCCATGGCGCGGCGGAGAAATCCATCGGCGACCTGTACTGCCTGAAATTTAAAGAGCTGGTGGAGGAGAAGACCGGCGGCGTAGTAACCGTGGACGTTTACTCCGGATCCCAGCTGGGAACCTACGGCGAGATGATGCAGAGCCTGCAGACCGGCGATATCGGCGGAATGATTTTCCAGCCTTCGCCCGCGGTATCCTTTGTACCGGAACTGGCTGTATTGGATATTCCCTATGCTTTCTTGGGCTGCACCCAGGAGCAGATCGACAAGGTTTTAAACGACAGCGAATTCTCCAAGATCCTCTACGATTCTTTTGACAAGTCCGGCTACAAAGTCATGAGCTTTGCGCAGGCGGCTACCTTCCGTGAGGTAACCTCCAAGAAGGAACTGAAGACAGCTGAGGATTTCAAGGGACTGAATATCCGTACCCTGGAGAACAACAACCATATTGCTTTCTGGAAAGCGGTAGGCGCAAACCCGACTCCGGTTGCTTTCAATGAGCTGTATCTGTCCTTGCAGCAGGGTCTGGTGGACGCTCAGGAGAATCCTTACGACACCGCTCTGAACGCAGGATTTGCCGAGGTTCAGTCCTACCTGGTGGACACGCATCACATTCTGTACCCGAACCTGTTCATCGTAAACAAGGCTCTGTATGAGAGCATGCCGGCTGAGGTACAGGCTCAGTTTGATGAGGCGGCAGAGGAAGCAAAAACGTATGCGGAAAACCTGATGAAGGAAAGCGCTGAGACCGATAAACAGGCTCTGATCGACGCTGGCCTGACTTACATTGAGCTTCCGGATTCCGAACTTCAGAAGATGAAGGATATGGGCACGGAAACGGTAGAGAAACTGGTTCGCGAAGCTCTGGGCGATGCGACAGTTGACGCTTTCAAGAATTCTTTGGCTCAGTAATGTTACCTATGAGCTGCGCAGGCGGAGAGAAAAATTTCTCTCCGCCTCTTTTTAATGGAGCGACGGAGGAGCGAAATAAAAAATAGCAATGGATTAAAGACTTGAAACACGATATAAGGATATGTAGGATAACTTGACAGATTCAACGTTTAAAATTAGAGTAAAAGGAAAAAGAACGTTCGCCTTTGGCGGAGAAGACGTACTTGAGAAATCAGAAGTTGTAGGAGGCGGCTATGGACTGTAAAATCAGAAAGATATCGGAGGAAGAATATAGCTTATTAGAATCTTTTTTATATGAAGCTATATTTGTGCCAGAGGGAATGTCTGCACCGCCGAAATCAATTATCACTCAGTCAGAATTGAAGGTATATATAACTGATTTCGGAAAGAAAGAAGACGATATCGGTTTAGTTGCGGAAGTAGATGAAAAGGTAGTCGGCGCAGTTTGGGTACGCATTATGAATGACTATGGGCATATAGACGATGATACCCCGTCCTTTGCAATTTCATTGTATAAGGACTATCGGGGGCTGGGAATAGGTACTGCCTTGATGAAAGAAATGCTCCGTATTCTAAAAGATAAAGGATATAAACAAGCGTCACTTGCCGTACAAAAAACAAACTATGCTGTACGAATGTATAAAAAAATGGGATTTGAAGTTGTTGACGAGGATGAAGAAGAATATATCATGCTCTGTCATTTGAGATAAAACAACTTTCCGTTTTTTTATTATGGAAAAAGGAGCGTAATAAAAAATCAGCGGTTGCCTTGGAGGCCGCCGGGCTGCAAGCGTTTCGCCTTTGGCATTTTTTTCGACGGATCCGGACGGGGAAACTTACAGAAGGGCCGGCAGATTTTGCATAAGTAAATATTACCGGACAAATGGGATTTTTGTGTGGATTGTCTGAAAATACATATTTATTTAAAACTGTAGAAGAAAGAGCTTGACATTTTACCGGATAGGGTTTATGATAGAAAATCATAAGCATTACAGATCTAGTTTCTGTTTTTGTTTCGTTTTCAATCTTATCTCAATTTATTTTTTATCTTGTCTTTATTCCTGATCTTCTATGTTCCGATTCCATGATTCCGTGGATGAAAATCATCTGATCTATGGCGGTGACGCTGGATTTTTTGCGCCCTTTTCCTGAAAGGATAGGCCGCTGGACCAAAGCGAAAAGCTTTTCACCGGTATTATTAAAGATCTGCGGGAAGGGAGGTGTTCCTTTGCTTGTGTGACGGGAAATGTTTTTGCCTGTTGCTGCTGACGTCCCTGGCTGCGCTCTGGGATCTTTCCCTGGGGCGGATTCCCAACCGGCTGCTGGCTGTCTTCTGGCTGCTGGGCTTTTCTTGGGACCCGTACCCCTCCTATTTTCTCAGGGGATTCGCGACCGTTCTGATTCTTTCTCCGCTGATTCGTCTCGGCATGTTGGGAGCCGGGGACGGAAAGCTTCTTGGCGTTCTGGGGTGTTATCTAGGTTACCGGGACGTTCTCTTTCTCTTTTTCTTGTCTTGCCTATATGGTGTGGCGGGAGTCGCTGCCGTCCGCCGCCGTAACGGTTTTTGGAAAGCCCGAATTCACTGTTTTTTCCGATATATTCATGAGATGATAGCCCGAAAGGAGGTGTTACCATATCCGGCCAGGGAGGATCCGCAGGCAAGACTGCCGTTGGCGCTCCCGATTCTAGGAGGCGTATGGACGATTCTATTATTGGCGGCCGGATGAGATGCGGTGAGAAAAAGGAAATTGATTTTTTATGATGAAGACCGGGATTATGCGGCGAGGTTTGCGGATTTCGGCAATCATCGGGAGGGCGCTTTATTTGAGATACTTCCTTTTACAGAAAAGGAAGAACTGGAACGCTTCCTGGAGGAACAGCAAGCGGACTTGGCGCTGGTGCCGCCGGAAATTCTGAGTGGACGCCTGGAACAGCAGGCGGAAAAAATTTTGCTGCTGACGGAAGAACGAGAGTATTCCGGCGGAACACATCCGGGGATTTATAAATACCAGTCTTGCGGACGGATTCTGCGGGAAGCAGAACGGCTTTTCGGTGGAACCGCCGAGACGGCGGAGGGGACAAAACTGCGGGCAAAGGGGTTTGGGGTGTATTCGCCGGTGGGCCGATGCTATAAAACCACCTTTTCCTTAATTTTAGGACAGCTTTTGGCAGAAAAAGGTGCCGCACTCTATCTGAACTTGGAGGAATACTCTGGTTTTCCTGCGCTGTTTGGAAAAGTGTATGAGGAAGACTTGTCGGATGTCCTATACTACCGGCGCGTGGGCCGGGAGTCCGGCGGATTAGCCGGCCGCATGGAATTTTTGGGCAAGCTCGCGTACCTTCCTCCGGTTTCCTGTCCGGCGGATATCCGCGGCAGCTCCACAAAAGAGATTTTGCAGTTGATCCGTGAAGTTGGAGCAGGGGATTCCTACCGGTCTTTGGTGATCGACTTCGGCGCTGCTTTGGCGGATCCGGTCCCGGCGTTGGAGCTGTGCCACAGGATTTACATGCCGGTCTGTGAAGACCGGACTTCCCAGGCAAAAGCGGACGCTTTTGAGGCCTATGCCAGGCAGATTGGAAAAGAGGATCTCCTGGAACGGGTTCGCCGGATCACACTGCCGTACTATCCCTGGCTTGCCGGAGGGTGCGGAGATTACCGGGGGCTGCGGTGGAGTGCCTTTGGAAAATATGTAAAGAATCTGTTGGATGAGGAGGAGAAGGGATGGAGGTCGAAAGACAATTACAGGAAGCTGTGATGGCGGAGTTGGATCTTTCAGAGGAGATCAGCGATGAGGAACTGCTGGCCAGAATTGACCGGGTGCTGGTGAGACAGAGTAAGCAGCGTTTCTTGTCGGTGGGCCAGAGAGCAGCCTGCCGGAAAAGGATCTTTGACTCGTTCCGCCGCCTGGATATTTTACAGGAACTGGTGGAGGATCCGTCTATCACAGAGATTATGGTGAACGGAACCGAAGCGGTCTTTTTAGAGCGGGAGGGGAAAGTCCGTTGCTGGAACCGGCGCTTTTCTTCGGCAGAAAAGCTGGAGGACGTCATTCAGCAGATTGTATCCAAGGTAAACCGTACCGTCAACACCTCCTCGCCGATCGTCGACGCCAGGCTGGAGGACGGCTCCCGTGTCCATGTGGTTTTGCCGCCTGTGGCGCCGGACGGGCCGATTCTCACCATCCGTAAGTTTCCAGGGGATCCGGTAACCATGGAGAAATTGTTGGAATGGGGAAGCCTGACAGGGGAAGCCGCACGCTTTTTACAACGCTTGGTGGAGGCCAGATACAATCTTTTTGTCAGCGGGGGGACCGGATCCGGAAAAACCACGTTTTTGAACGCGCTCTCCCAGTTTATTCCCGGCACAGAACGGGTGATCACCATCGAAGATTCTGCGGAACTGCAGCTTCGCGGGATCGCAAACCTGGTGCGTCTGGAGGCCAGAAACGCCAATCTGGAAGGGGAAAATGAGGTTTCGATCCGGGACTTGATCCGGGCCAGCCTGCGGATGCGGCCGGATCGGATCCTGGTGGGGGAGGTCCGGGGGCCGGAGGCTTTAGATATGCTGCAAGCGATGAACACAGGCCACGACGGATCTTTGTCCACGGGCCACGGAAACAGTCCGAAGGATATGATCTCCCGGCTGGAGACCATGGTGCTGATGGGAGGAGACCTCCCTGTGTCCGCCGTGCGGGGACAGATTATTTCAGCCCTGGATGTAATGGTGCATCTGGGGCGGATGCGGGACGGCAGCAGAAAAGTTCTGGAGATTACGGAGGTGCGGGAAGATGAAGAAGGCAGAATTTCTTGGAATCCTTTGTATTCCTATCAAAGGGAAAAGGGCCGTCTGGAACAAGTCGGAGAGCTCTGCTCCAGACAAAAGCTGGAAGCCGCAGGATTATCGGACATATAAACTGAGCGTGCAGGAATGGGGATTTTATTCCGTAAAAGGCCTGGCCCTGGGCGCAGGCGCTGCCTGGCTGTTTTACCGAAGTTTTTTCGCCCTGATCCTCTGCATCCCTTTTATGGTTTTGACGGTCCGGCGGGGACAAAAGAAAATGCAAAGTGACCGAAAGGAGCGTCTGGCCCGGCAGTTCCGGGACAGCCTGACGTCTCTTGCTTCCGCCTTGTCCGCCGGGTATTCTGTGGAAAATGCGGTGGAGGAAGCGAAAAAAGAAATGATATCCGTGTATGGAAGAGAGGGCATGATTGTGGAAGAACTGGAATTCCTGAACCGCAAGCTTCGGATGAATTGTCCGGTGGAGCAGGCATTTGCCGACCTGGCGGCGCGCAGCGGGCTCGATGAGATCCGGCAATTGGCTGATGTGTTTGCCATTGCGAAGCGAAGCGGAGGCGATCTGGTGAAGATTTTGAACCGTACCGCCGAAACGCTGCGAAGCGAGGCGAGGATGAAGGAGGAAATTCGGACCATCATGGCGGGAAAAAGGCTGGAACAGAAAATCATGAGCGGCATGCCGGCGGCCATGCTCCTCTATGTCAGTATCGGGAACCCAGGTTTTACGGATCCGCTGTATCAAGGAATCCTGGGGCGCACCGTGATGAGCGGGTGTCTCCTGGTTTATGGGCTGGCAGTTTTTTGGGGGGAGCGGATCATCGGCCGGACGTTGGAGGGAGAGTCATGAGGAACAGAGGAGGCCAAAGATTGGCGGATGCCTATTATGCCTGGATGCGGAAAAGAGGAAGACCGGCTGTCTCCGAGACCAGGAAGGCCAGACTGCGGGCGGTTTATCCGGGAAAAATTCCCGAACAGGCGGCGAGAGAGTTGGATGCGCGGCGTCTGGCCGGAGCATCGGTTTGCTTTTTTGCCGCGGGACTTTTATCTCTGGCCTGCTATTTGGCATCGGGGGAGGCGCCGGAGACCTGCTTAGAGCGGCCGGATGGGGAGGGGGCGCAGACATACGTCGATCTGGAGGTGGAGGGAAGCGTCGGCTCCTTTCCGATCCGGGCTGAAGTGACGGGCCGCCGCTATACGGAGGAAGAACTGGACACCTTATTTCGGGAGGCGGAGGAGGAGGCCCTTTTCCAGGTCCTCGGTGAAAACGCATCACTCGATGAAGTATGGGGAAAATTGAATTTTCAGACGGAATCCGCCACGGACGGAATGACCGTTTCCTGGAGTCCGCGGGAATCTTGTTTGGTAGACGCGGACGGCACGATCACCACGGAGGTGGTCTTTGGAGAAGGCAAGAAGACCAGTCTGGACATGACGCTGCGCTATGAAGCGGAGGGGAGAGCTCCGGTGGAGCGCAGCAGGGAGGTTCCGATTGTGTTGGTGGAGCCCAGGAAAACGCCGGAACAAGCCTTCCTGGAACGAACGGAAGCGGCGATCCGGCAGGCAGACCGGGAGGGGAGGGACAGTGATTTCCTGGCGCTCCCGGATGCGATTGATGGGGAGCCGGTGGCCTTTTCCCGTCCGTCATCGAAGGGAAATGCAGGGATGTTTTTCGTACTGGGAATTTTAGCCGCAGGCGCTCTGCTGTATTGGGAGGACCAAAAGCTAAAGGAAGCGTATGCAAAAAGGAACCGGGAGCTGACTTTGGACTACGGGGAAATGGTCGGCAAATTGAATGTGCTGACCGGAGCCGGGCTTCCGATTCGCCAGGCTTGGGAACGGATGGTTCGGGAGGCGGATTTAAAAGATGGAAAACGCCGGTATCTGTATGAAGAGATGGCTTTAACGGTTCATGCCATGGAGCAGGGGGCCGGTGAGGAGAGGGCGTATCGTGATTTTGGGAAGCGATGCGGGCTGCCCCCTTATCTTCGCTTGGGCAGTCTGCTGGAGGCCAACGGAAGGAAAGGCACGAAAGGGTTGGCAGTCCTTTTGGAAAAAGAAGCGGCAGATGCCTTTGAGGAGCGGCTTCAACTGGCCAGAAAGCAAGGGGAGGAGGTTTCTTCCAAGCTGCTGTTCCCGATGATTCTTTTATTCGGATTGGTGTTGGTTTTACTGATGGTACCAGCGTTTCTGGCATTTTAAGAAGAGGAGGACAAGATGGATAATAGGAAGAATTTTTTGCAGGACGAGGAAGGCGTGGGCGTCGTGGAAATTTTACTGATCTTGGTCGTGCTGATCGCTTTGGTGTTGATTTTTAAGACGCAGCTCACTGCGCTGGTCAGCAATATTTTCAGCAGCATCTCCCAGAAATCCCAGAACATCTATCACTGAGGAGGCATATGAGACGAAGCGGTCAGATTACGGTATTTCTTTGCCTGATCCTCACGGTCATCCTGTCATTCCTGTGCGTGTGCCTGGAGTCGGCCAGAAGCGCGGGACTCCGATACCGGCTTCAATTGGCGGCGGATTCTTCTTTACAGTCTGTATTTGCCGGATATGACCGGATTCTCTGGGAAAAATACCAGCTCCTGTTTTGTTCGGGCGGGGATCGGGAGGGGAGCCGGATCCGGGAGGAGATGCTTGCCTGCGCTTCCCAATTAGGAGAAGACCCCTCTCCCCTCTCCGGATTGGACTGGACGGCGCCGGACGTCTCTGAAGTTCAGGTATCCCAGTTGGTATTTGCCACGGACCAAGAGGGCGCTGTGTTCGAAAAAGCAGTGTTGGATTATATGAAGACGGGAAGCGTGGCGATCTTATGGCAGGAGTTACAGGAGAGATTAGGGGACGGCTCGAAGACGGTGGCCCAGGTGGTCGGGGAAAGTGCAGAGAAGGGAGAATTCTCTTTTGCGGAGGTTGAGAAACAATATGAGAACTGGAAAAAAGAAGCAGAGGATGCTGTAAAGACAGGACAGGAAAACGCGGCAGAAAGCGGCGGGGAACAAACGGGCATGGAAGGAGCGGCGGAGAGCGGCGGGGAGTCGGATCGGACGGAAGAAGCGCCGGTGATTCCACAGGGCAATGTGATTGACGCGGTGAAACAGTTGATTTCTTCCGGAGTTTTGGCACTGGTTGTGGAAAACCCGGAAAAACTTTCGGGGGAACCGTATACCTGGGCGTTTTGTCCCTCCGAGATGCAGGCGGATGAACGGGGCCGGGCGGCGGAGAACAGTCCGGTGCAGGCTTCCGACGGCGTCTCCAATATCCTGGATACCCTCTTATTTGATGAATATCTGCTGCGTTTTTTGGACTGCTACACCTCCGATCCGCCGCAGGAAGGAACCGTCTGCCAGTTGGAATACGTAATTAGCGGAGGGGAGAGCGACCGGGAGAATTTAAGCGAAGTCGTTCACCGGATTTTATGGGTTCGGGAGGCGTTTAATCTGGTTTACCTCCTCTCGGATTCTTCCAGCCGCACCGTGGCGCAAACTGCGGCCACCGCCCTGGTGGGCTGGACCGGAATTCCTTTTCTAGTCACGGGGTTAAGCGGTCTTATTTTGGCAGCCTGGGCTTATGGCGAGTCGCTGGCGGACGTCCGGCTGCTGCTGGATGGTGGGGTTGTGCCTCTGAGAAAAGGGAAGGACTCCTGGCAGACAAGCTTAGAGGGGCTGATCCACTGGGAGAAGAACCATCAGGCGGCAAAGGAGAAGGACGCGGAGGGGCTGTCCTACGAGGATTATTTGAGGCTGCTGCTTCTTTCTGCCGGTCGCGGGGAGAAGTGCTATCGGGCGATGGATATGATCCAGCAGTCCATGGAACGTCTCTCGCCTGGGTTTCGCTTTGACTGTTTGGTTTATTCCTGTGAAGCTTCCCTGCGGGCGGAGAACCGCTTTCGTTTTCTGGCTCTCCCGGCTTTTCAGCCGGCGGAAGCTTGGGGAAAAAGGCAGGAGTGGGAGGCGGAGACAGGATATCATTATTAAACGAGGAATGGATGGAATGCGGATTTCACGGCATCAGCGAATTGCCGCCTTGGTGATAGAATACAGAATGGAGGTGCCTTCCGATGTCTTCCCTACGGGACAAGTCTTTTTCTGCCGAAGGAAGGGAGCAAGAAAGAAAACTCACAATAGATTCCCCAAGACCCCGAATGAAACTTTCTTGTGTTCCCGCAGGGAAGATATCGGAGGGTATCTCGCCGGGCAGTCTCACTGTCGAGGCAGCGTTGGTGATGACCTTGTTTTTGATAGCGGTGATCTGTTTTTTGGGGATCGAACCCGCAATGCAGGTGGGCCTGGAAATTCAGGCGGCGGCGGAGGAGGCCGGGGAAGAGATGGCGGCGGCTTTCGGCGTGGCATCCCTTTTTAAGGGGGGAGAGGACCACGGGGAAGCGCTTTCCGGAAGCGGCGTGGAAGCGTGGGTCACTGGAGGCGTGACGCTTGCGGTCTTGAGGGAGCGGGTGATCGGGAAGATTGGGCGGGAGCGGCTGGAGCAATCCTGCGTCAGCGGAGGGAGCGGAGGGCTTTCCTTTTTGGGAAGTTCCTGGATGGAGGACGGAGATTGGATTGAGATACGCGTTTCTTACCGGGTCCGGCTTCCCATTTCCTTCGGCAGTCTGACGGAAATCCCGGTCACACAGATCTGCCGCCGCCGCGCCTGGACCGGGAATCTGGCGGAGGACGGCGGAAGCGGGGAAGAGGAAGCGTTGGTGTATGTGGCGGAGAACGGCACGGTCTATCATCGTTCCATGGAGTGCACACACTTGAATCTTTCCATCCGGGAAGTCGCTTTTGGTTCGGTGGACGGCAGGCGCAATGAAGCGGGAGGACGGTACCGGCCCTGTGAGAGATGTGCGAAATATTCGGATACTCCGGCGATTGTCTGGATTACGCAAGAAGGAAACCGGTATCATACGGACAGAGAATGCGGAGGACTCAAACGAAACGTTCAGACCAAACGGAAATTAGAAGTGACGCTTCCGCCTTGCAGCCGGTGCGGGGGAAGCCGAGTTTACGGATGATCGGAAGGTTTTGTAAAAGAGATGGTGAGTAGAATGTTCCCCGGCTGCCGGTGCGCCGGAGAGACTGAGTGGACAAAAATTAGAATTTGATATGCGGAGGAATAGAGGATGCAGAAATGGGTGGCGTGGGGCCTGCTGGGAATATTGTCGGTTCAGGATTTCCGAACGAAAGAGCTTTCGTTTCCCTGGCTTCTCGGAGGATTCCTGCTGGGAGGAATCAGTTTTATTTGGAGAAACGGCTGGGATCCTTTGGCTGCGGCTGAATGCCTTTTGACCGGAGCGATCATCCTTTTATTCAGCCGCGTCAGCAATGGCGCAGTGGGAAGCGGAGATGGCTGGGTTTTGATGGATGCCGGTTGGTTTCTTGGCGGAAGAGAAGCCTTTTCTCTCTTGATTCTTGGTTTACTACTCTCCTCCCTGTGGGCTGTGATCTTATTTTTCTGCGGGAAGGCAGGGAGAAAAAAACGGCTGGCCTTTGTGCCGTTTCTATGGGCGGCGGAGACAGGCATTTTATTTCTGCAATGAAGGAAGCATATGAGCGGAAAAGGAGGAGATGGGTTGAAAAGGCAGGGAAGCGTCACGGTGGAAGCGGCTCTTGTCATGCCGTTGGTTCTCGGCGCGATTTTCTTCGTGATTACTTTTGGGATGTGGCTGAGAGACGCAGGCGTAGCCGAGGCTTTGACTTTGGAGAGTGTACAGAGGACTAGACGCGAGTCTGCCGATTCGGCATCCGCCTGGCTGAATCAGGAATTGGAGTGGTTATTCTGGGCGGAGCCGGAAGGTGCGGACGTGGAAAAACAGGGGAAGACGTTCCGCGCTACTGCCGGGGGAGGGCAGAGCATTTTTGGTATAAAACAGAACGGAACCTTTCAATGTTATGTGAAGCGGAAGGAAATCGATCCGGTCCGGCTTTTGCGGACTGGCCGTCTGCTTGCGGAATCGAGGTGAGGCAATTGGATGTGCGCTACCGCAGGGAACTGAATGAGACATACCTGATTCTGGACGGGGAGATGAAACCGGATACTTACGCCATGCGCATCATGGAGGAAAATCAGATTCCAGGGCTGTTGGACTGCCGGATCCATTGGGCGGACGGGAGAGAGGAATACTATTTTGGGATCACAGGCTGCCGCCCGCTGCATAAAATTTGGGAGAAAAAGCAAGCGTGCCTGGAGGATATCCGGGAACTGCTGTTTGGGATCTATCGGGTGTTGGAACATTTGGAGGAGTACCTGATTGATGTTAACCATGTGCTGTTGGAGCCGGAATTTCTTTATGTTCCGGAAGAAGGGCTTTCCCAGGTGCGCTTGTGCTGTCATCCTGGGCGTAGAGAAGATTTTTTCGGCAGACTGCGTCAGCTGATTCAGTATTTTTTGAATAAAATCGATCCGATGGAGGAAAAAAGCGCACAGGCGGCCTACGAGTTGTTTCAGATCAGCCGCAGAGAATTCTTTGGGTTTGAAGATTTGTTCCCCGCATTGGACGGAGAGGAGGAAGCAATTTCCGCCCCGGAGAAAGCGGAAGCCTGGATGCCGGAAGAAGAGGAAGATCCGGTGATCCTTCCCCCTAAAAAGAAACAAAAAAGGCCCATGGCAGGTACGGTGGTGATGGCGGCCGGAATGGGGACGATTGGTCTGTTCTATTTGCTGGGACTATGGGAGCCGCCGGATAATACGGTTTCTTGGGGAGTGTTGATCCTGGCGGTAGCATTGGTCTTTTTGGCTGGCTTGCTTCTCCGGGAGTGGGAGATGCGCCGGCGGCCACAGCGGAAAGAAGAAGCACCCGCCCTCGATTTTCCGGACAGCGGGGAGGCAGTCACGGAGTTTTTGCAGGGGAATTTTGTCCCAGAAACCAGAGAAAGGCTGCTAATCAGCCAGAATTCTCTGAAGCATGATACGATTCATATTTCCCGCATGCCTTTTGTGATCGGTAAGATGGAAGGGGCCTGTGATTACCAGCTAAAACGGTCGGTGATCAGCCGGATTCATGCCAGGTTAGAGCAGCAGGAAGGAGAGATCTACCTGATCGACTGCAATTCAACAAATGGTACGTATCTAAACGGTGTAAAGCTGGAGCCGAACCGGCGGTATCCAGTTCAGGCGGGAGATGAGATTATGTTGGCGGATTTAAAATATCTGTTCCAGTAAAGGCGTTAGGTTCCTTGGGCTTTTCTTGTGGAAAGGATGGACTTTTTACGGGGATCCGGCGGACATAGAAACAATTGTAGCCTTACAGTTTTTGTACAGCCGATCAAACTAGAGTCATAAAACAAAGAATAAGTCCACCGATTTCCAGAAAAGACAAAAAATCTCTTGCAAAATAGCTGATCTTCCTCTATAATAGCGTTACATTGTCAAAAGACAGTCGTGCGCACGAGGCGTTTTTCTCCGTTCCCCAATTGCCCGTGCGCTGCCGGTACCGGATGCAGCCCGCATCTGATTTCCGTAACGCCCATACGGAAGCCGGCCGGAGAGGAGCTGCTTGCAGCTCCTTTTTCTGTTGACAATTGCCGGGACGAATGGTACGATAACCGCAGGCAAAGCAATGTTAGAAAGTGAGGCTATTGTGAATTTTCGATGGATCTGGCGGCAATATCCGGTGATTACGATTTTCCTGGTGGGCGTGAATGCGCTCTTCTTTTTTGGGCCGGACCTATTCGGAATCCCGGCTGCGCTTTACGAAGTTTTAGACGGCGGGGGCGTTACGTTGACCGGAGTTCAGGACGGGGAGTTTTACCGTGTGTTGACAGCTGCTTTTTTACATTTTGACATCAATCATCTGATGGGGAATATGCTAATATTGGCTGTGCTGGGATACCGGCTGGAAAATATTCTGGGGCATATCCCCTATCTGGTGCTCTATCTGGTCAGCGCGGTGGGAGCGAACCTGGTTTCTGTATTCGTATACTTTACGACCAACGATTATGCGGTCATTTCCGCCGGCGCTTCCGGCGCTGTGTTCGGGGTGTGCGGCGGCATGTTCGCCGTGGCGCTTCTGGGGCGGGACGCGGAAGGGATTTCCTTACAGCAGATGGTTCTTCTGATTGCCTTAACCTTGGTTTCCGGCTATTTATCGGTGGAGGTAAACAATGTAGCGCACATCTCGGGGCTGGTATTTGGAATCCTGGTGGGCCTGGTGTTCTATCTTTTGAAGCGCAGGCCGAAAAAAAATCCCTACAATCCATGGCAATGAGAATCTTTCGGTTGCCAAACCGAGGAATTCGGTGTATTATGGGGAAGGAAAATTTGGTTTGTTGATTTGCCCTTGGCAGATCTTTTATACTGTTGTACCCAGGGGGGCAGACCCCTGGACGATACCCAAGATTGCTCAGCAATGCTGGCAAATACGGAAAGGAGAAAGGCAATGGAATTATTTATCGATACTGCCAATATTGAGGAGATTAAAAAGGCGAACGACATGGGCGTGATCAGCGGAGTGACGACCAATCCTTCTTTGATCGCAAAGGAAGGCCGCGATTTTAAACGGGTGATTGCAGAGATTGCCTCGATTGTGGACGGACCGATCAGCGGCGAAGTGAAAGCCACGACGGTGGATGCCGAGGGGATGGTTCAGGAAGGCCGTGAGATCGCTGCAATCCATAAGAATATGGTGGTCAAGATCCCGATGACGGCGGAAGGCTTAAAAGCTTGCAAGATTCTGTCCAAAGAGGGAATCAAGACGAATGTGACCTTGGTGTTTTCAGCTAATCAGGCGCTTTTGGCGGCAAGAGCCGGGGCGACCTTTGTATCTCCGTTTTTAGGCCGGCTGGACGACATTTCCGTGCCGGGGATTGATCTGATCCGCACCATTGCGGAAATGTTTGCCGTACAGGGGCTGAAGACGAAAATCATCGCCGCCAGCATCCGGAATCCGATACACGTAACAGACAGCGCACTCGCCGGAGCGGATATCGCCACGGTTCCTTATAAAGTAATTGAACAGATGACAAAGCACCCTTTGACAGATCAGGGAATTGCAAAGTTTCAGGCGGATTATAAAGCCGTATTTGGCGAGTAAGGAAATCAATTTTAGAAGGGGATTTTAAGAAATGAAAAAAGTTGGAATGTTGGTACTGGCGCTGCTTGCTTGCAGCACGATGATGCTTGCCTGCTCTTCGGACGATAAGAATACGACGGCGGCATCCACCACAGCGGCAGAGACGACTGCTGCACCTACGACAGAGGCGGAGACGACCGCTGCGCCTACGACGGCGGCAGAGACCACCGCAGCAGCTACGACGGCGGCGGAAGCCGGCGCAACCACGGAAGCTGGCGATAACGCTGTTTACATGGGCTGGACCAAGACGGAATGGTCCAAAGCTACGGATGAAGAGAAAACCGCTGCGGCCAATGCTGTTTTGATGGACATCGGCGATGCCATGATGGATAACTTCTCCTCTCTGGTAGAGCTGGCGAAGACTGATGAGAAAGTAAAAGCTCAGATCGACAGCCAGGTGGCAGCACTGGTTACCCAGATTGACTCTTATTTCACTTCCGCCACTGCGGAGATGACGCTCCAGGATCTGGTGGATCTCTCCAAACAGTTGGTTGAGTCCACGGCTGCCGCCACGACCGCCGCTCAGTAAAGCTCACCTAGAAAAGGTGAATTTTCCTGCCGCAAAGGCTGAGGGAAAATGAAATAAAGAGGAACCGTAAAAAAGCTCCTGTTCCTGTAATTTCGATTACAGAGACAGGGGCTTTTTCTGACATCAAAAATTCTGATGGCTTCCCGGCGCGCAGCGGCGCGGAGCATCCCAAAGAGCGGAACGATTTCTCATTTCGCTCTTTGGGATGCTTCATAAAAAAGGACGGGAAGTCCGAACTCCGCTTCGCTCCGTTTGGACAAAAATAACTGCTTCGCAGCTATTTTTATTTCGCTCCTCCGTCGCTCCATAAAAAGAACGGGAAGTCCGAACTCCGCGTTGCTTCGTTTGGACAAAAATAACTGCTTCGCAGCTATTTTTTATCATTGCGTTTCCAGCCATTCGTTCATATACTTTTCAATCACATCAAAAGGGGCGGGGCCAATATCCAGCAGGAACCGGTGAAATTCTTTCAGCTTAAACCGGTCGCCCAGAGCCGTCTGCGCGGAAGATTTCAGATCTTCGATTTCCAGCCAGCCGATCACGTAAGGCAGGTAAGCGCCGGGCTCCGCGACCACATAATCAAAGATGGATTTTGCGGTCGCCGCGTCATCATAGCCGAACCCGGCCAGGAAAGTCTGCAACTCTTCCAGAGAATATCCCTTGTAATTGACATACAAGTCCGCCAGGGCGGAAAGCTCCAGAGATAAGGAGTTGTTTAGCTGCTGTAATTGGATCGCCGGGGCATCGGCATTGGTATTAAATCCATAGGCCAGATTTTCCACATAGGTCGCCCAGCCTTCACTGTAGCCGACAAAGTTCAGCAGATGACGCAGATGGCAGGGCTCGGTCCGGTCAAAATAAACGTTTTGGTATAAATGGCCCGGATATCCTTCATGGGCCAGCGTGGTATAGAGACTGTCGGATCCGCTGGCCCGGTTGATATAGATGGCGTTCTCCGTATCCACATCAATCGGAGGAGTCAAATAAAAGGCGGGACTCATATTTTTTTCCAGCGACTCGTGGACATAATTTACTTTATAGCTGGTCCCGGCCAGTTCCGGAAAATCAGCCGTGATTTTTTTCTGCAAATCTTCTAAAATGTCGGCCGGCTCAGTCAGGCCGAATTGGAACGAATCAAATTTCGTCATCCAGTCTTTGTCGGTTTGGATGACGGTGCTGATCCCCATCATATCTTGGGCCATCCGGGCCGTCAGTCTTTTAATCATTTCCTCCGGAGTCCAAGAAGAACCGGTGTCAGAAGCGGCCAGACAAGCGTAATAATTGGCGCCGTCCGGCAGGCCTGCCAGCCCTTTGTCGTTGGTCCCCGTGCCCTTTAGCGCCTGCAGCCCTTCCGATAGCAGGCGGTAAGCGGGGATTACAAATTTTTCGATCCGCTCCTGATTTTGAGCTTTATAATCGGCTTTCTGCTCATCGGTCAGGTCGGATCTCTCATCGATCTTGTCATTGAACACCTCGATCAGATAATTGTTCTCTGGATCTTCAATGAAGTTATCGCAGGATTCAATGACGCCGTCCGCCGTCTCATCGGAAAAGAACAGCCCGGCTTCGGACTTGCGCTTTTCAAAATCCAGAATTGAGGAGAAGTAATCCGGCAGCTTTTCCAGAAGCTTCAAATAGACGTCAATATCGTTTACCGTATAGAAGGTATACTCCGCCAAAAGCACCGGAAGCTGCGCCTGAATCCCGGTAGTTGGGCCTAAGGATTCTGCGTAAAGCTCATACTTTTCCGATGCAAGTTCAGTGGTAAGGTATGACATCAAGATGTCGTAGGTCAGCTGCTGATCGCCGCTCAGGAGTTCATAGGAGAAGGCGGAAAGCTTCGCCCTGGAATCCTTGATGCTTTGGACCGCCTCCTGGTAGGAGGCAGCGCTCATTTCCCCAAACGTGATCGGGACATCCGTGATGCCGAGAGCGGCCGGGTCGGCCAGGACATAGTGCAGGGAAATGGTGTCGGAGTCCACATTTTCCAGGAACAGATCTTCGGTAAATTGATCGAATTCCTGTTGAACGCGGTCCTTTTCGGAGAGACTTTCGGCGGCCGTTCCTTCCGTGGAAGAATCGTTGTTTTCCGCAGGCCCTGAAGGTCCGCCGGACTGGCAGCTTCCCAGGATCAAAAGCAATGCCAGCAGACAGGCGGTCAGAGAAATAAATCGTTTTTTCATAGAATACTGCTTTCCCATCTTTTCTATTTATTTTATACGCGGTGACGCTAAAATAGTCGTCCGCGTTCCCAATTTCACGTTTCTAGAAATCTGGTAAAAGGGGATGAACCGAGAACTTGAAAACATTCCTTATAAGAGTGACTGTTTCATTGCGGCTAATCCCTCGATAAATTCCGGCGTAGTACCGCAGCATCCGCCGATGATTCCGGCGCCCGCATCCACCAACACTTTCATGTAACGGACAAACTCTTCGGACCCCATCCGGTAAATGGCTTCGCCTTCCGGTGTGATGGTGGGGAGGCCCGCGTTAGGTTTGGCGATGACCGGGACCTTGGCGACCGATTTCATGGAGGCAATCACCGCTTCCAACTGGTCCGGCCCCACGGAACAATTGACGCCAACCGCAGCCGCTCCCATTTCCTGTAAGGTTTCCATGGTTTCCACAGCGCTTCCTCCGTAGAGGGCCGTGCCGTCGGCTTCCAGGGTCAAGCTGCACATGACCGGAAGGTCGCATACGGAAGCGGCCGCGTCCAGAATCGCCATGGCCTCATCAATGCTCATCAGCGTCTCAGCGCCTAAAAGATCGACGCCGGCTTCCACCAGCAGTGTGATCTGTTCACTATAGATTTCCAGCAAACGTTCGTAAGTCATCGTACCTCTTGGCTCCAGCATCTGGCCGGTGGTGGAGATGTCCCCGGCGATCAGCGCCTTTCCGCCAACTGCCTCCTGGGAGAAACCAACCAGGCGGCGGATCATAGGCTCTAATTGCCCGGCAAGGCCGAAACTTTCCATATTAAAACGGTTGACGCCAAAAGTCGGGGCAAAAACAATTTGGCTTCCGGCCTGAACATAAGCTTTTTGCAGATCGATCAAGACATCGGGATGTTCTAACACCCACTTCTCGGTGCAGGTGCCGCGGGGCATGCCGGCCTTGATGAGATTGGAGCCGGTCGCTCCGTCCAGGAGAATCAGGCCCTTGCCGGCTAAATCGGCGAATTCTTGTTTGGTCATGGAGACCTCCTTTCATGATTCCGATAAATTTTGTATTTGGGTATCAGTATAGCATGAATGAGAAAAAAAATATAGTAAAAGCACAAACCGGCTTTTATCCGCTGGTTTTTGTATCTCATTTCAAGAATCCGCCTGCGTCTGAAATTTCATTGCTTTTTTCATGAGAATGTGATAAAATAAGCAAACGCAGACGAAGCCGGCGGCAGCTGTTTTCGGGCAGAGCCAGGCAGTTGGATGCGCAGAATATATCCGATCAGGAGGAAGTGCAGATGAAATATATTTGTGAAGTTTGCGGATGGGAATACGACGAAGCCGACGGGGCCCCGGATCATGGCATTGAGCCCGGAACGAAATGGGAAGATGTTCCGGAAGATTTTGTTTGCCCTCTGTGCGGCGTAGGAAAAGATCAATTTACAGAAGCATAAAGCAGAGAATACTGCGATCAAGTATCTCTGCGGGCAGCGCGTGTCCGAAGATGGGGCTGTCGCAAAATGGGAAATTTCTACAAGATATACAGCTTGGCTTTGATACAAAAGCCGATATCTTGTATGAAAGCCCATTTTTGCGGCAGCCTTTTTTTGGATCCAAGGCCCGAACCCATGGATTGATACTTGCACAGTTTCTGGTTTTGCGATATGCTTATAGAAGATTGACGGAAAATGGGGAATTTCCCTTATAACTGGCATAGATTTCATAAGAGAAGGGCTATGTGACGAGAGGAAAATAGGATGCTTTGTCCGAAATGTGGGAAAGAACTAAAGGATGGCGTAAAGTTTTGCAGCGGCTGCGGCAGCCCTGTGGGCACGATGCCGCTGATCTTGGAAGAGAAGAGAAATGCAGAGGAAGACGTCAGGAGATACAGGAAAATCGGCATGTTTGCGGTGGGCGGCTTTGCTTTGCTGATTGTCCTCTTGCTGCTTTTGGCCGTGGTATCGCTCCGCACTCCCGGATTTGAGAGGCCAATCAGATATTTTCTGGAAGGAATCGAAGATACGGATGCCAAGGAGATGCTGAAAGGTATGCCGGAGATCTACTGGAGCTTGCAGGAAGAAGCGGATTGGACCAAGGAAGAATGGATTGAAAATGTCCAGGAGGAGTTAGAGGAGAAACGGGACGGAATCCGGCTGCGTTTGTCCTATGAAGTGACGGGAAAGAAAAAACTGGATTCCGAGCGGCGGGAATTCTACGAGGAGCGCATGGAAGACTATGGGCTGGATGAGACGCAGATCACCGAAGCTTATGAGCTGAAACTGAGAATCACGGTTGAATCCAAGGATAGCTATAACGCAAAGGATTTTGAGGAGGATTTTTCTCTGGGAGGAACCATTCGCGGGAACAGCGTGAAACTGTCGGTCCTGGTGGGAAAGGTAGACGGACAGTGGGGCATTCTTGGCGGTCTGATGTATTAAAGCAGAAAAGCCTTCCCGGCCGTGGATGAGCGGGCGCAGCGGGAATCATAATTTTTGCTGATGCGATTCCGGCGGGAGTGCAGAATAGAGAAAGGGGAAAAAGAAATGTTTTGTCCAAAATGTGGGAAAGAGCTGGCGGATGGGGTTCGGTTCTGCAGTGCGTGCGGGACGCCTCTGGGAGGGGCGCCTTCGGGCGATAACGGCGGATTTGTGGAGGCAAAAAGTCAGAACCGGAAAATCGGGATCATTGTGGTGGCTGCGATCGCTGTTGTTGTGATTGCACTGATCATCCTGATCGTTAAGCTGGTGGGAGGAAATTCCTATGAAAAACCGCTGGATCACCTGATTCATGGAATCCAAAATGAAGACGCGAAGGAACTGATGAAGGCGGTGCCGGAGGCGTTTTGGGAGACCTCCTATGTGGATTCGGATAAAGAGGAGATGATTGACATCATCCAGGAGCGGCTGGAAGACCTGCTGGATGGGACGAAGATTAAATTGACTTATAAAGTCCTGGAAGAAGAGGAGATGACGGACAGAAAGATTCGGGCGCTGACCAAAGAGCTCCAAGGGTATGGCCTGGATATCGAAGAGATCGATGCCGCCTATGCTCTTCGGGTTCAAGTAAATTTGGAATCGGATGATGAGGATGCCTTGGATATTCAGGATATCAAGGACTTTCTGTTTTCCAATGGCAGCGTCCGGGACAGCAGCTTAAAGGGCAGCGCGACGGTGGCAAAAATAGACGGGGAGTGGTGCCTGGTCGGAGGCTTGCTAATGCCCTGGGGTTGACAGCCGCCGGAAAACATAGTAGAATGAGAAAACACAAGGATTTCCGGGGTTCCCGGAAACAATAAAGACAAAAGCAATGAAGAGAAGAGTATGCCGCAGGTGAAGCCACAGAGAGCTCCGGAAGCTGAAAAGGAGTGCAGGAGCTGCAGCAGAAGATGGTCTTGGAGCTGCGCACCCGACTGCCTGACGGCATTAGGATGCGACGGGAGCGCCCGTAAACGCGCCGGAGTATCGGAGTTTCCCGTACTCACAGAGGCTTTCGCCGCGAGGCGGGAGCGAACCCAGGTGGTAACACGAAGCGCAGGCTCTCGTCCTAGGATACAGGACGGGAGCTTTTTTGTTTGATAGGAAATTCCTTTGGAATTTCCTATCAAACAAAAAAGCTCCGCTAAAGAGGCACTCACAAATGCAAAGGAAGATGTCGCTGACGCGACAAATTGCGGCGCAGAATTTCGCAAAGCGAAATTCCTGCTTACTATTCTGGCTTATATTCAGTAAAAAAAGAAACATCACCTAAGAAAGGATAAAGAACATGTGCAAAAACTGTAAAACCCCATACTACATTACAACGGCTATCGCCTACACTTCCGGCAAGCCCCATATTGGAAACTGCTACGAGATCGTATTGGCCGACAGCATCGCGCGCTACAAGAGGGCCCAGGGCTACGACGTATTCTTCCAGACCGGAACCGACGAACACGGCCAGAAGATCGAGCAGAAGGCTCAGGAGGCAGGTGTTACTCCGAAAGAATTCGTGGATCAGGTAGCCGGTACGGTAAAATTTCTCTGGGATCTCCTGAATACTTCCTACGATAAGTTCATCCGCACCACGGATGTGGACCATGAAGCGCAGGTGCAGAAGATTTTCAAGAAGCTCTACGACCAGGGTGACATCTACAAGGGTTACTATGAAGGAATGTACTGTACACCCTGCGAATCCTTCTTCACCGAATCCCAGCTGGTGGACGGCAAATGCCCCGACTGCGGCCGCCCGGTCCAGCCCGCGAAGGAAGAGGCATACTTTTTCCGCATGAGCAAATATGCAGACCGCCTGATCGAGCACATCAACACCCACCCGGATTTTATCCAGCCGGTTGCCCGGAAGAATGAGATGATGAACAACTTCCTGCTGCCGGGCCTTCAGGACCTGTGCGTATCCCGGACCTCCTTTACCTGGGGAATTCCGGTTTCCTTTGATCCGAAGCATGTGACCTATGTCTGGCTGGATGCCCTGACCAACTATATCACCGGCATCGGCTACGACGCGGACGGAAATTCCAGCGAGCAGTACAAGAAGCTCTGGCCTGCGGACCTGCATTTGATCGGAAAAGATATCATCCGTTTTCACACAATTTACTGGCCGATTTTCCTGATGGCCCTCGGCGAGCCGCTGCCGAAGCAGATTTTTGGACATCCCTGGCTCTTGCAGGGTGACGGCAAGATGAGCAAGTCCAAAGGAAATGTGCTGTATGCCGATACTCTGGTGGATTTCTTCGGCGTCGACGCCGTGCGCTACTTCGTGCTTCATGAGATGCCCTTTGAGAACGACGGCGTGATTTCCTGGGAGCTGATGGTGGAGCGGGTGAATTCGGACCTTGCCAATACTCTCGGCAACCTGGTGAACCGGACCATCGCCATGAGCAACAAATATTTCGGCGGAACAGTGAGGGATACCGGCGCAGCGGAGCCGGTGGACGAAGACCTGAAAAAGACGGTTCTGGAGACGGTCGGCAAAGTGAACGCAAAGATGGAGAAACTTCGCGTGGCCGACGCTCTGACCGAGATCTTTAACCTGTTCAAGCGCTGCAATAAGTATATCGACGAGACCATGCCCTGGGCGCTGGCCAAGGAAGAGGACAAAAAAGACCGCCTGGCGACCGTGCTCTACAACCTGGTGGAAGGCATTCTGATCGGCGCGTCCCTCCTGGAATCCTTCCTTCCGGAGACAGCGGGGAAGATTGCAGCCCAGCTGTCCGCGTCCCTGCGTCCCATTGACGAGTTGGATGTGTTCGGAAAATATCCGTCCGGCGGCAAGGTGACGGAAAAGCCGGAGATTCTCTTCGCCAGACAGGACTTGAACGAAGTGATGGAAAAGGTGAACACCCTGTTTCCTCCCAAACAGGAAGAAAAAGAAGAGCCGGTTATTGATCTGGAAAAGAAGCCGGAGATTGATATCGAGGAGTTTGGAAAGCTGCAATTCCAGATCGGAGAGGTGATTGCCTGCGAGGCTGTGAAGAAATCCAAAAAGCTCCTTTGCTCCCAGGTAAAGATCGGCCATGAGGTGCGCCAGATCGTGTCCGGCATCAAGGCCCATTATTCCCCGGAGGAAATGGTCGGCAAAAAAGTGATGGTTGTGACTAACTTGAAGCCGGCAAAACTGGCCGGAGTGCTGTCCGAGGGGATGATTCTCTGTGCCGAGGATGCGGAAGGCAATCTTTCTCTGATGGTTCCGGAAAAAGAGATGCCGGCGGGAGCGGAAATTCGATGATTTTTGATACGCATGCCCATTATGACGATGAGGCATTTCAAGCGGACCGGGCGGAGGTCCTGAATGAACTCTCCGCCTCTGGAATCCGGCGGGTGGTCAATGTAGGCGCAAACAGGGAAAGCACCGAGAACAGCCTAAAGCTGGCGGAGGAATATGACTTTTTCTATGCTGCGGCGGGTGTGCACCCTTCGGACACGGCGGAATTCGAACGAAGCCCGGAAGAAACGATCCGGGAGGGAGAACCAGCCGCCAGCCTGGATTGGCTCCGCCGGTGCCTCCGGCATCCGAAAGCCGTGGCGGTGGGGGAGATCGGTTTGGATTACCATTGGAATGAGCCGGACCGGGAGATTCAAAAAAAGTGGTTTTCCGCCCAGCTCACCTTGGCAAAGGCGCTTCAAAAACCGGTGATTATCCACAGCCGGGACGCAGCGAAGGATACGCTGGACTTGATCCGGGAGGCCGGAGGGCCAGATTTTTCGATGGTGATCCATTGCTTCTCCTATGGCGTGGAGATGGCGAGGGAGTACCTGAATATGGGATATTACCTGGGAATCGGCGGTGTGGTAACGTTTGCCAATGCAAAGAAACTGAAAGAGGTCGTCTCCTACATGCCTTTGGACCGGCTGCTGCTGGAGACCGACTGCCCTTATCTGGCCCCGGTTCCCCACAGAGGGAAAAGAAATTGGTCGGGCTATCTGCCGGGGGTAATCCAGGCGATTGCCGGGCTGAAGCAGGTTTCGCCGGAGACGGTGGAGCAGGCGGCCTGGGAAAATGCGTTTCGGTTTTACCGGCTGCCACAGCCAAGAGAGTAAGGAGGAGCCATGGAACGACTGGTAGACCCGCAGGCCACGATCGCGGTCATACGGAAAAATGAATTTGCGTTTCAGAAACGGTTCGGTCAAAACTTTCTGGTAGACAGTCATGTGCTGGATAAGATTATCCGGGCCGCCGGCGTGACAAAGGATGATTTTGTCCTGGAGATTGGTCCGGGGATCGGGACGATGACCCAGGCTCTCTCCGAGGCGGCCCGCCAGGTGGCGGCGGTGGAAATCGACGATCATCTGATTCCCATTTTAAAGGAAACTCTTTCCGGCTGCGCCAATGTGGAGATTATCCACGGGGACATTTTGCAGCTTGACGTAAAGGCGCTTGCGGAAAGCAGGAATGGGGGAAAGCCGGTGAAAGTGGTGGCCAACCTTCCTTATTATATAACAACCCCGATTATCATGGGACTTTTCGAGAGCGGCGTACCGCTTGACAATATCACCATTATGGTGCAGAAAGAGGTGGCGGACCGGATGAAAGCCGGTCCTGGAACCAAGGATTATGGCGCTTTGTCCCTTGCGGTGCAGTATTATGCCGAGCCGTATCTGGCAGCCAACGTCCCCCCGAACTGTTTTATTCCCAGGCCCAATGTCGGTTCCGCGGTGATCCGTCTGACGGCTCACCGGGAGAAACCGGTTCAGGTGGAGGATGAGGCTCTCCTGTTCCGGCTGATCCGGGCCTCCTTTAACCAGCGGAGGAAGACCTTGGCCAACGGGCTGAACAATTCTCCGGAGCTCTCCTTTTCTAAGGAAGAAATCCAGGAGACGATCGCGGAGCTGGGGCTTCCGGCCAGTGTGCGGGGAGAAGCGTTAACGTTAGAGCAGTTTGCGGCTTTGAGCAATTATCTCAGCCGCCGTCGCCCCACTGACTAAAGAGTGGGCGAAGACTCTAAAAACAAGCGGGCAGCTGCCCCGGCAAGAATGGAAAAGCGTGGAGGCACAGTCCGCAGGGAAAGTTACCTGGGGGCCCGATAGATAGGCAAGCATACGGGAGGAGGAGACAGAGATGAAGAAAGCGGCGGCGATGTTGATTGGCATTGTGCTGGGGATTTCCCTGGCAGGGTGCTCCGGAAAAGCAACTGCAGAATCGGTTTATAAAAAAGCGGCGGAATCCTGGTCGAAAAAGGATGCTGTTGAGATTAGTCTGACAATGAATGCGGCGGTGTCCCAGGAGGGAGGCTCTGCGCAGAATGGAATGACTGGCACGGTGAAAGAGACGGGAAGAAGCGGGGAAGGAGGCGCGGAACGGGCCCTGCTTTTTGAAGCGAACATGAACCTGGATATGGGAACCGGAAGCCCGATGACGGTCCCAATCTCCTATGTTTATACCGGTGGAAAGCTGTATGTGGACATGGCGGGAACCCGCTACCAGCAGTCGGTGACCGAAGATCAGGCTTCGTCCCAGATTTTTAACGGACTGAACCTCTTTTCTAGGCTGGAAGCCAAGGATTACCGGAACATGGAGTTGAAGGAAGAGAACGGAACCTATACGATCAATTTTGGGATCGGCGCGGAGGATGTGAGAAAGATCTCCGACAGCATTCCGCAGATCAAGGAATATCAGGATACTTACGGGGAAGCGCTGACCATGAACTTTGTGGACGCGGACGGAAGCTTTCTGATGAACGAGGATAATGTGCCCCAGAAGACGGAACTTCATCTTAAGGTGGACTTGTCGGCCGAGGGATTCACCGCTTCGCTTACGTATGATATCACGGAGGAATATACCAATTTTGGGGACAAAGTGGTCCTGAATCTTCCGGATCTGACCGGTTATGAGGAAATCGCCGACTAAAACAGGTACCACGATGGGAGCCCATCGAAATTTCAAAATTCCGCAGAAATGGGCTTTGCCCGATCAGGCATGAAAATGGCTTGCCCCTCATACAATGCTTAATAACAGTGTTGTATGGGGGGATTTTTTATGATGGAATACCGGAGAGTTATTTCTTATTTGTACGAATACCACGGAAGAACCCAGGGAAAAAATGTCGGCTTTGTCCGGTTGGAAGTGAGGAACGGGCAGTGCCGCCTGCGGATCTTTCTGAAAGGAGACGTTGAGGGCCAAAAAGTCGGACGGGCCGAAATGTTTCGCTGCGGAAGGGAGCCTGGACAGATCTTTCTTGGAACCATGCCGGTCCGGGCATCAGGGGCCGAGGGGGCCTTTTTAACCCAGGCGCAAAACATAGCGGGAAGCGGCCTTCCCCTCGGTGAATTTTGTGGAATCGGTGTTTTCCCGGATGGCAGCGGAAAGAAGTATTTCAGCTTTTGGGATGAGCGCAGGCCCTGGGAAGAGGAAGAGGCTGAAAACAGCAAGAATGCGGACGAGGGAGCGCCGGAACCGCGCCGGGAACCGGAGCAGCCGCTGGCGGAGAATGTGGAGAATCCGGGAGAAGGTCAGCAGGAACCGGCGGTCCTGGATCAGGGGCCGGGGGGAGAGCCGCTGGGATCCGTGGAGCAGGAACAGGAAGGCAGACAGAGGATGGAACCCGGTCAGGAAGCAGAGGGAACCCGCGGCGGGGAACGCGTTGCAGAGCAGGAAAACAGCCGCCGGGAATCCTCTTTGAGTCGGGAAAACGAAGAGGGAGAGACTCCCCTGGAAGGGACGCCGGAGAGAAGCAGACGGCAGGGGGAAGAGAGGGCTGCCGAAGAGATGCCGCCTCAGATCAGTCCGGATTCCGCGGCGGGGCCGGAGGTTCCCGGCGAGGCGGAACGCCCGCTCCCGGAACAGATGTCCGGCCGGACTGAAATTCCTTCCGGGGGAGCAGAATCTTCCGAGACTTCGGAGCTGGACAGAGCAAGCCGGACGGAAGAACCGGAGCAAGAGTTCCAGGAGGAAGCGCCTTCGCCGGAAATCGCGCCTGGGATAGATGAGGCGGGACCGGGTCAGAGCCGTATGGCGCCGGAGCCGAACAATCCGGCGGAGAACCCGGAGCCTCTGGAACGGCAAAATCCCGCTGCGCCGGAGCGGCGCGTCCGGGCCGAAGAGCCGGAGGAGACAGATCTGACGAACGGCATGGCTCCAGAACAAAGACCGGGAATGCAGAACTCCGCTCCTGAACCGGCGGAGCCTTCCGAAAGCCGGAGGCCCCGTGAAATTCAGCCGGACAGAGTGAATCAAGAGGCGACGCCCAGCGCAGGGGAACAGAGGGAACGGTCTGCGGCCGGAGGAACCGGACAGGAAGCAGTGGCGGATGTCTCGGCCCAGGCGCTGGAGCCTGACCTTGCCTGGAACGTGGATCCCCGGATCACCTGGAACCAGCTCTGGAATACATACCCGATATATCAGCCCTTCGGCCCGGAAGACCCCTGGGAAGTGCTGAGGATTTCGGTTCAGGATATCGGCCGCCTGCCCCGTGAATACTGGCATCTGGGCGGGAACGATTTCCTGTTGAACGGATATTACGCTCACCGTCATCTGATTTTGGCGAAGGACGTCCAGGAGGAACTGTATTTTATCGGGGTGCCGGGCGACAGTATGAACCAGGATTACCGGGTTGCGGAGATGTTTGGATTCCGACAGTACCGGCCTGCTGAAAAACTCGGTTATTGGCTTTTCCGCATAAAGCTGTAAAATCTGGAAATACTGGATAGCGGTGATGATTGTGAAAGAAATGCAAAATGAAATTTGTTATTATGAGCCGGGGCCCTCTTTTTCGCCCCGCTCCTTCGCCGCCCATCTGGGCAGCCTGATTGAAGGCGTAAAACAGACCGAGGCCAAAAGGGAAGTACTGTTTCTGTGTATCGGCAGCGACCGGTCCACCGGCGACAGTCTGGGTCCTATTATCGGTTACAAGCTGGAGCACCAACTGGTGGGGGGATGCCGGATCGTCGGAACTCTCTCCCGGCCGGTTCATGCGGTAAATTTGGAGGAGACCGTCGAAGAAATCCAGCGAAGATATCCGGCCCATGTGGTGGTGGCGATTGACGCGTCGATCGGAAGGCAGGAACAAGTAGGCACGATTTCTCTCGGAAGAGGGGGAATCCGTCCCGGTCTTGGCGTGCGGAAGCGGCTGAACCGGGTCGGTGATATCTTTATTACCGGCGTGGTCGGAAACGGACAATGCCGGGAACCAATGATGCTGCAGAGCATCCGTCTGGGAACGGTGATGGAGTTGGCCGACGCGATTTGCTCAGGCATAAAATCTGTCGAAACATTTTTGGAAATTACGGACAGGAATTGATAAATTTCTCACTTTGCCTGTGCTACGATACCCCATAGGATTCTGCGGGCCGGATCCGGCCCGCAGGTTTCGGGAAATTTGATAATGGGGTGATGGTATGGCGGAAAATGAAAAGCTCCTGCCAAAGAATATGCGGCAGATGGGAGAAAAAGAGGATCGGATCAAGATTTACGTTGAAGACTATGTTTGCAGTTATTTCCAAAAACTGGAGCTGTCTGCGGAATCCTGGCGGGTCGGCGTGTTGTTTGGCAGACATCAGGTGCGGGAGGGCGTACCTTGCCTGTTCATTTCCGGCGCGCTGGAGACGCGGGCGGCTGATTTCGAAAATGGACGGCTGCGGTTTACAGAGAGCACCTGGAAGGATATCTTTCGGCGGAAAGAAGAATTTTTTCCGGATATGGGAGTATGCGGCTGGTTTGTCTATGAAAAATCCGGCGGCTTGGTGGACAAGCTGTCTTTGAAAAAAACTTATGAGGAGGCGTTTGCCCAGGGGGACAAGGTCCTTCTGCTCCACGATGACGATGATCAGGAAGCCTTTTACATGCTTTGGAAGGGCGGACTGGACCGGATGAAAGGGTATTACATATATTACGAGAGAAATGAGCCGATGCAGGCTTACATGGAGTCGGAACGGAAAATAGAACCGCCGCGGGAAGAGGGGCGGGAAGCTGTGGTTCAGCAGTTCCGCGCCCGGATGGAGGAGATGCGCAAATCCGGCGGAAATGAGAAGCGGGATCGGAGGGACAAGCGAAATTTTTTAGCATCACGCGGGGACGAGGCGGGAAAGCCGGGGCCTCGCCTTCTGAGCGGGAAAAAAGCAAGCTGGCTTTCACCGGGAAAAAACGAGGAACCGCAGCAGGAAGCACCGGCGAAACCAAGCGGGGAAGAGCCGAAGCCGAAGGACAAGCAGAGTTTTCTGTCGGAGAGCGGCTGGAAACAGGTTCGCCTGGCCGCGGCCTGCGTGGCAATTCTTTTGGTTGGCGTAACCTTTTTCAATTATCGAGAAAAGCTAAAGGGGCTGGAGACTTCGGTAAATGACCTGCTGTCCTTGGAGAATGGAACGGCAGCGGTGTCTGCGACCGTGCCGGAGACGGGAGAAAGCCTGGTGGCCGGGTCCGTGACCCCGTCCAATGCTTCGGGGGAGCCTTCTGCGTCGGCCTCCCAGAGCGAAGTGACGGTGACGGTTCCATCCAGCGAATCGGCGGCTGCGACGGAAGCGTCCACGACGGCCTCTCCCACGGAGCCGGAATCGACCGAGCCGGAGACCACGGAACCGGAGACGGAGCCTACGGAGGAGCCGACAGAGGAACCCACGGAGGAAGAGACTGAGCCGGAGACAAAGGCAGTATCGGCGGATTCCATCTATTTGGTGAAAGAAGGGGAGACTCTCAGCGAAATCTGCTGGAAGCTGTACGGGACCTTGGGGCCGATGAAGCGTTTTTGTGAGATCAATAACATCCAAAATCCGGATGAGATCTTAAGCGGGCAAAGACTGATTCTGCCGGAGTGAATAGGCAAGGGGAAAGCCGGTTTGGGACAGGGGGTCCCCTGGCTTTCCTTTTTCTGTTTCATGCCGCCCCGCCATATCGGGCCGTCCGCCTTCTGCCAGCACGCGTCCGAAGAAGGACTGTTTACAAAAACTTTATGCACTTTACTGGAAAATGTGGTATAATGTCGCCAGACATGGCTTAATGTCGCCAGACATGATACCATATGTAACAAAGTGAGGCCTGGTTCTTTTCCATCGGGGAGGAGCAGGTGAGAAAATCGCATAAGACAGGAATTTAGATAGATGAACCAAGATCAAAATTACTCCCGTGAGAAGAAAAAAATGCAGCTGCGCCGCCGGGTGGTCTCGGAACCGCCGGAGCCTTCCGAGGAGGAGCTGCAGTCCATGCACGAGGAGGTCCGGCGATACCGGCTGAGAAGGCTTTGCATTGCCGCGGCTGCGCTGGGGGCTGCCCTGCTGGTTTTTCTGCTATGGAATTTTATCAGCAGCCGGATCCACTATGAGACCGCCGAGATCGTGAGGGAAAAAGAGGCGGCCGGCGAGAGCGTGTCGGAATTCATGGATTTCGGCATGGGAATTTTGCAGTACGGAAAAGACGGCATGTCTTACCTGGACCGGTCGGGAAACCTGCTCTGGAATTATGGCTATTCCATGCGGAATCCATCGGTCGCTGTGAACGGAGAATACGGCGCGATTGCAGACTTGAAATCCCAGACCGCTTTTATATTTAACGAGGAAGGTGTCCAGGGGACGGTCCAGACAAACCTATCCATTTTAAATCTGACTGTCTCTGCCCATGGAGTCCTGGCGCTGGTATTAGACGATACGGATGCCAGCTACATTTATTTTTATGATAAAACCGGATTAAAACTGGATATCAAGGTAAAGACGGCGCTGGCCGGTGAGGGCTATCCGCTGGATCTGTCCCTGTCGCCGACCGGGACCGGGCTTGCGGTCTCCATCGTCTATATGGACCAGGGCAGCATGCAGAGCCGGATTGCTTTTTACAACTTTGACGTGGGAAAGACCGAAGCGGACCGCGTCGTGGGGTTCTTCAAATATGGGGAAATGCTGTTCCCGGAAATCCGCTATCTGAACGATCAGTTAGTCTGCGCGTTTGGAGACAGCAAAGCCTATCTGTTTTCCCTGGCCAATGAGGCCCAGCCGAAGCAGGTCGCGGAGATCCCCTGCGAGCAGGAAGTGCAGAGCGTCTTTACCTCGGACGACAGCATCGCCATTGTGGAGAAGGAGGACGGCGGCAAATACCGCCTGCATCTCTACAACACGTCCGGAAAAGAAAAAATGAATGCGGAAATCCCATTTTCCTACACACACGGGGAGTTTTCCGGAGATTATCTGATTTTTTATGACGAAACGGAATGTCTGGTTCTGGATCAGAGCGGGAAAGAAAAATTCCACGGAAACCTGGAGGGAACCACCAGAAAACTGTACTTCCTGAGCGGCAGCCGGTTTCTCCAGTTCAGCAACCAGGGTCTGAGGGAGATAAAATTAAAATGAAACTGAGGACAAAGCTGACCATTTCCTTTCTAACCATTGTCCTGGCGCCGATTCTTTTGATCGGGGCGTCCGTGATGGTGATGAACAATTTTCAGATCAAAGCCCTGCGGGAAATTTACGGGCTAAGCGACACGGAGGGCCTGATTTCCTCGAATTCGTTACAGCTTTTTAACGCGCTGACCCAGAGCATGCGGGACGAGGTGGAGCTGATCCTCCAGGAAGATGTTTCGGCGCTCCAGGATCCGGATTATCTGAAAAACCTGAATCAGCGGCTGGTGGAAAAGCATTCTTATCTGATCGTTCGAAAAGACGGACAGATCCTGTATTACGGCGACGCGGCGGCCGAAGCGCTTTTTCACCGCCTGCCTGGCTATGGGTATGGCTCGGACAGCATGAATCAGGAAGGCATTTATCTGGGCGGGGACGCCCAGTGCCTGATGAGCCAGCAGGATTTTCTGTTTCCGGACGGCAAAGAGGGAAGCCTTTTTATCGTGACCAATGTGGAACCGGCGCTGCCGGAGGTACGAAGCGTGATTATGGATGTGATCTATGTGATCATCCTGGTACTGATTTTGACAGCCATCCTCCTGACGGTCTGGCTGTACGGCTCGATCCTCCGTCCTCTCGGCACGCTGAAAAAAGCGACCAGGGAGATCAAAAACGGGAATCTGGATTTCTCCATCGACGTCAGCGGGAAAGACGAGATCAGCGAGCTTTGTATGGCTTTTGAGGAGATGCGTCTGCGCCTGAAAGAAAATTCCGAGGAGAAAATGCAGTATGACGCGGACAATAAGGTGCTGATCAGCAACATTTCCCATGACCTGAAAACTCCGATCACCGCAATCAAGGGTTATGTGGAAGGGATTTTGGACGGCGTGGCTTCCTCACCGGAAAAGTTGGATAAATATGTGAGGACGATCTATAATAAAGCCAATGACATGGATAAGCTGATCGATGAGCTGACCCTGTATACCAAGATCGACACCAACCGGATTCCGTACAATTTCTCCAAGATCAAGGTCGACGATTATTTCGGCGACTGCGCCGAGGAGCTGAAATTAGAGCTTTCGGCAAAGAATATTGAGCTGACCTACTATAATTATCTGACCGAGGATGTGACGATCATCGGGGATGCCGAGCAGTTAAAACGGGTGATCAACAACATCATCAGCAATTCCGTCAAGTATATGGACAAGAAAAAAGGGATCATCAATATGCGGATCCGGGATTCCGGCGATTTTGTCCAGGTGGAGATCGAGGACAACGGCCGGGGAATCTCAGTCCGGGATCTGCCCTACATCTTCGACCGGTTTTACCGGGCGGATGCTTCTAGGAACTCGTCCACCGGGGGCAGCGGGATCGGGCTCTCCATCGTGCGGAAAATCATTGAGGATCACGGCGGCCGGATCTGGGCCACCAGCAAAGAAAACACCGGGACGATCATGCACTTTGTCCTGAGAAAATACCAGGAGGTACCTGTGGAATGAGCAGAATTTTGATTGTGGAAGACGAAGAGAGCATCGCGGAGTTGGAGAAAGACTATCTGGAGCTCTCCGGTTTTGAGGTGGAGATCGAAAACAATGGGACGACCGGGCTGACCAGGGCGCTCAAGGAAGAATTTGATCTGTTTATTCTGGATCTAATGCTTCCAGGCATGGACGGATTTGAGATCTGCAAAAAGATTCGTCAGGAGAAGAATACACCGATCCTGATGGTCTCCGCGAAAAAGGACGACATTGACAAGATCCGCGGACTGGGCCTGGGCGCCGACGATTATATTACAAAGCCTTTCAGCCCCAGCGAGCTGGTGGCGCGGGTGAAGGCGCATCTGTCCCGCTATGACCGGCTGATTGGAAGCAGCGTCCAGAAAAATGAGATCATTGAAATCCGCGGCCTAAAGATTGACAAGACGGCCCGGAGAGTTTATGTAAACGGGGAGGAAAGACAGTTTACGACCAAGGAATTCGATCTTTTGACCTTCCTGGCGGAAAACCCAAACCGCGTGTATACCAAAGAGGAACTGTTCCGGAATATCTGGGATATGGAATCCATCGGAGACATCGCGACCGTGACCGTGCATATCAAGAAAATCCGGGAGAAGATTGAGTTCGATACCTCAAAGCCTCAGTACATTGAGACAATTTGGGGCGTGGGCTACCGGTTCAAAATCTAAATCAGAAAAGAGAAGAAGGATTTCCCGCGGAAAACCGCGGGAAATCTTGATTTTTATTGGGGATGCGCACTGTGCTATCTGCACTTGCATTAGGCCAGTCCTTCCCCATAGAAAAGTGCCGGGATTGGAGCACGGACCGGAAAATTTCCGGTACCGGGATCTCTCTTTGGTCAATCATTTCTGCCGCTGCCGGGCAGGTATCAAATTTGTTGCGGAATCCTAAGAAAACCTCGCTTTTTTCCCGGCAGGCGGTTGAATTTTAGCAGTTTTTATGCTATCATAGGAACACTTTAGCGCATTACATTAAAGGAGAAAATAGATGGCAAAGGAAAAGAAGTTTGTCGAGGCAATCACTCCGATGGCGGAGGACTTTGCCCAGTGGTACACCGATGTGGTGAAAAAGGCGGAGCTGGTGGAATATTCCAGCGTCAAAGGCTGTATGATTTTAAGGCCCAACGGCTATGCGATCTGGGAAAACATTATGCAGCAGCTGGACGCAAGATTTAAGGAAACAGGCGTGGAGAACGTGGCGATGCCGCTGTTCATCCCGGAGAGCCTTTTGCAGAAGGAAAAGGAACATGTGGAAGGATTTGCTCCGGAGGTTGCCTGGGTGACCCACGGCGGAAATGAAAAACTGCAGGAGCGGCTCTGCGTCCGTCCGACTTCGGAGACTTTGTTCTGCGATCTGTATAAAAATATTGTTCAGTCCCACCGGGATCTGCCGAAGCTCTATAATCAGTGGTGTTCGGTGGTCCGTTGGGAGAAGACCACCCGGCCGTTCCTCAGAACCACGGAGTTTTTGTGGCAGGAAGGCCACACCGCTCACGCCACCGCAGAGGAAGCGGAGGAGCGCACGGTTCTGATGCTGAAAATCTATGCGGATTTCTGCGAGAATGTTCTGGCGATTCCGGTCATCCGCGGAAGAAAGACGGATAAGGAAAAATTTGCCGGAGCCCACTCCACCTACACCATCGAGGCGCTGATGCACGACGGTAAGGCATTGCAGTCCGGCACCAGCCATAACTTCGGCGACGGTTTTGCCCGTGCCTTCGGGATTCAGTATTCCGATAAGGAGAACAAGCTGCAGTACGTGCATCAGACATCCTGGGGACTTTCGACCCGGATCATCGGCGCGATTATCATGGTGCACGGCGACGACAGCGGACTGGTTCTGCCTCCCCGGATTGCCCCGACGCAGATCATGGTGATGCCCATCGCCCAGCACAAGGAAGGCGTTCTGGAGAAGGCCATGGAAATCAAGGAACAGTTGATTCAGGCGGGCTTTCAGACAAAAGTGGATGATTCCGACAAGAGTCCGGGATGGAAGTTTTCCGAGCAGGAGATGCGGGGAATCCCGCTGCGCGTGGAGATCGGACCCAAGGACCTGGAAGCAGGACAGGCCGTATTGGTCCGCCGCGATACCAGAGAAAAGCGGGTGGTTCCTTTTGAGCAGCTGACCGCCGTGGCCGGTGCGATGCTGGAGCAGATGCAGAACGATATGCTTCACCGGGCCAAGACGCATCTGGAGAGCCATATTTATCAGGCGGACGACTATGAGACTTTCAAAGAAACTGTGGCAACGAAGCCTGGGTTTGTGAAAACCATGTGGTGCGGGGACGAGGCTTGCGAGCTGAAGATCAAAGAAGAGACCGGCGCCACCTCCCGGTGTATGCCGTTTGAGCAGGAGCATTTAAGCGATACCTGTATTTGCTGCGGCCGTCCGGCGAAAGCCATGGTATATTGGGGAAAAGCGTACTAAATTATTTTATTTCAAATATTTGGGAGACTACGGATAAGAAAGGGACAGACAAATGTATCAGGATATGATGGATACGATCGGGTTCGTGTCACAGGCCGACCCTGAAATCGGAAGCGCTATGGCAAAGGAGCTGGCGCGCCAGCAGCGGAATTTGGAGCTGATTGCTTCGGAGAATCTCGTTTCCCCGGCCGTCATGGCTGCGATGGGAAGTGTATTGACCAACAAATATGCCGAAGGCTATCCGGGAAAGCGGTATTATGGCGGCTGCGAAGAAGTGGACGTGGTGGAGAATGTGGCCATTGAGCGGGCGAAAAAGCTGTTTGGCGCGGAGTTTGCCAATGTACAGCCCCATTCCGGCGCCCAGGCCAATATGGCGGTCTATGCTGCTTTCTTAAAGCCCGGCGATACCGTGATGGGTATGAGCCTGGCTCACGGTGGCCATCTGTCCCACGGCGCGCCGGTGAACCTGAGCGGCCAGCTTTATCATTTTGTGCCTTACGGCGTGACCGACAGCGGCCTGCTGGACTATGACGCGGTGGAAGCAAAGGCGAAAGAGGTTCGCCCGAAAATGATTGTGGCCGGCGCATCTGCTTATCCCCGGATTATCGATTTTAAGCGCCTTGGCGAGATCGCAAAGGAAGTAGACGCGCTGCTGATGGTGGACATGGCCCACATCGCCGGTCTGGTGGCCGGCGGCGCGCATCCGTCTCCCGTGCCCTATGCGGATATTGTGACCACCACCACCCATAAGACCCTGCGCGGGCCCCGCGGAGGCATGATCCTGGCGAAGGCCGAGCACGGCCCTGCCATCAATAAGGCGATTTTCCCCGGCACCCAGGGCGGCCCTCTGATGCACGTGATCGCGGCAAAGGCGGTCTGCTTTGGCGAGGCTCTGAAACCGGAGTTTAAGGAGTACGCCTCCCAAATCGTGAAAAATGCAGGCGCCCTGGCGAACGGGCTCTTAAGCCGCGGCGTCAATCTGGTATCCGGCGGTACGGACAATCATCTGATGCTGGCGGACCTGCGTTCCCTTAACATCACGGGCAAGGAGCTGGAGAAGCGCCTGGATTCCGTCTACATCACCGCCAACAAGAACGCGATCCCCAATGACCCGGAGAAGCCTTTTGTGACCAGCGGCGTACGCCTGGGAACGGCGGCCGTGACCACCAGAGGCTTAAAGGAAGCGGACATGGATGTGATAGCGGAATGTATTCACCGGACCGCCGTGGACTTTGAAAACCAGGCCGGCGCCGTTCGGGCCATGGTGACTGAGATTTGCGGAAAGTATCCGCTGTATCGGTAAGATGCTGTTTACAACCCTTTGCTATATTGAAAAAGACGGCTGCTACCTGATGCTGCACCGGGTGAAGAAAGAACATGATCTGAATAAGGACAAGTGGATCGGGGTAGGCGGAAAGTTTGAGGAAAAGGAAAGCCCGGAGGACTGTCTGCTCCGGGAGGTCTGGGAAGAAACCGGCCTCACCCTGACGAGTTTCCGCCTGAGAGGGATCGTCACGTTTATCTCGGACCGCTGGGAGACCGAGCACATGTACTTGTTTACCGCGGACAAATATGAGGGAGAGATCGGCCCCTGCCCGGAAGGGACGCTGGAATGGGTTTCCAAAAAGGAGCTGGACCGGCTGAATCTCTGGGAGGGCGATCGGATTTTCTTCGATCTGCTGGAGAGAGACGCGCCGTTTTTTACCTTAAAGGTAGCCTATGAAGGAGACCGGCTGGCGGAGGCTGTGTTAAACGGCTCCGAGAAGCTGGTGTGAGCGAGGAGGAAGAGGATGCCGCTGACATCAAAGGAATTGTTGGAGGAAAGCCGCAAGAGGAGGACTTACCGTTCTTTTCTGGAAGAACCGGTGGACCTGGAGGTGATCAAGGACTGCATTTTGACCGCGGGCACAGCGCCCAGCGGAGCCGACAAGCAGCCCTGGCATTTTTGCGTGGTGACCGACCCGGAGATGAAGAAAAAGATCCGGGAACAGGCCGAGGAAGTGGAAAAGGATTTTTATCAAAATAAGATCAGCGACGAATGGCGCGCGGATCTGGCAAAATTGGAAGTGAATTGGGAAAAGCCCTTTTTAACCCAGGCGCCCTGCCTGATCGTAATCTTTAAGGAGTTCTACCGGACCTTGCCGGACGGAACCCAGGATAAGAACTATTATGTGCCGGAATCCGCCGGCATCTCCATTGGATTTCTGATCAATGCGATCCGGAATGCGGGTTATGCCAGCCTGACCTATACGCCGGCTCCGCCTGCTTTCCTGCGCACGCTTTTGGGCCGCCCAGAGGGGGAAACTCCGGTCATGGTCCTCTGCGTCGGGAAGCCCGACCCGAATTATGAGCTCCCTAAGCTTCGGAAAAAGACTTTGGAGGAGATCGCCACCTTTATCTGATACTTCATTTTGCCTCTCAAGTCGATGAAAAACCTGAGAGGCATTTTTGTGAAAGGAAGGAAAATTCCTATGGGAGTGTTTGACATTATCGGCCCGATCATGGTGGGCCCGTCCAGTTCCCACACAGCCGGGGCCGTGCGCATCGGCTATATCGCAGGGCTTCTTCTGGGAGAACCGGTGAAAGAGGCCAGAATCGATCTCTACGGCTCCTTTCTCGCCACCGGCAAGGGGCACGGCACCGACCGGGCGCTGGTGGCCGGCCTGCTTCATATGAAGCCGGATGACAGCCGGATTCCATATAGCTTTCGGATCGCGGAGGAAGCCGGAGTCAAAATCACCTTTGGACAGGCTGACCTGAGGGACGTCAATCCCAATACGGCCCGGATTCGGATGATTGGAGTGAGCGGGCAGACGATGGAAGTGACCGGTTCTTCCCTTGGCGGCGGCAGGATCCGCATCTGTCAGGTGGACGGCATTGAGGCCCATTTCAGCGGCGAGAGCCCTACGCTGGTCATCCGGAACCAGGATATTCCGGGATCCGTGACCGAGGTCACTTCTCTGCTCAAGGAAAAAGAGGTTAATATTGCAACCATGCAGTTGTACCGGGACAGCCCCGGCGGCGACGCGGTGATGGTGCTGGAGTGCGACCAGGAAGTGCCGGAAGAGATACGGGAACAGCTGAGGCGGCTGCCGGAGGTGCAGAAGGTGACCTATCTGAGTCTGAAGGAGGGCGCGTGATGGGATTTACGTCGTTGGCGGATATTGCAGAGAGAGCAAGAGAGAAGGAGTTTTCCTTCTGGCGTGTGGTCTTGGAGGACGATTGTATGTTTTCCCAGGTGGAGCCGGAGGAATCCTGGAAAAAGATGCAGGAGATGTATGAGGCCATGAGGGAGGCGGACCAGGGGTATGACGGCAGCCTGAAATCCGCCAGCGGCCTGGTCGGAGGAGACGGAAGCCGGATGGAGGCTTACGTGGAAGCGGGAAAGGGGCTCTGCGGGCCGTTCTTCGGCCGTGTGATTGCAAAGGCGCTGAAGATGGGCGAGAGCAACGCCTGCATGAAACGGATCGTGGCCGCGCCGACGGCCGGGTCCTGCGGTGTGCTGCCGGCGGTCCTTTTGACCTATGAGGAGGAATGCCGCCCCGGCGAGAACGCGATTCTAAAAGCCATGTATGTGGCGGCCGGGATCGGAGGCGTGATCGCAGTGCGTTCCAGCATCTCCGGAGCAAAAGGCGGCTGCCAGGCGGAAATCGGCGCGTCCAGCGCCATGGCGGCCGGGGCCTTGACCTATCTGGGGGGAGGGGATACCGAGGCGATCCTTCACAGCGCGGCCATGGCCTTGAAAAATCTGATGGGTCTGGTCTGCGACCCGGTGGCGGGCCTGGTGGAGATCCCCTGCGTCAAGCGCAATGTGATCGGCGCGGTGAACGCCCTCAGCGCTTCCGATATGGCGCTGGCCGGGATCCGCAGTGTGATTCCGCCCGACGAGGTCATCGACGCGATGCGGAATGTGGGCGACGTGATGAGCGTGGACCTGCGGGAGACCGGAAGAGGCGGTTTGGCCGGAACGCCGACGGGCCAGGCGATTTTTGAGCAACTGCAGAAACGATAGGAAAAAATGAGAATGATTTCCGCCTAAGCGTCAAAATCGGATCCGATGGATTCTTGAAAATGGTTCCAAAATTCTTTGGCCGCCGGAGAGTGGCGGGCGCGGCGCAGGCGGATCAGCGCGATTTCGCTGGTGATTTTTTCTTTCAGTGGCAGGATGGCGATGGGCCCGGTCCGGTTGTATTCCGCGGCGCGCCGCATCATCAAGGAGATTCCCATCCCCCCTTCCACCAGCTCCAGGATATTCTCGATCCGGGTGCCGGTGTAGGCCACGTCCGGCTCGAATCCGGCCAGGCGGCAGCTCTCCTCAAAGGTGTCGTAGAGATTGGAGGAGGGACCTAACTGCAAAAAGGATTCGCCCTTTAACTCGTTCAGGTTCAGGGGAGAGCGGCCTGCCAGAGGATGAGAGCAGGGGAGGACCGCGGCCAGCTCATCCCGGCAGAATGGAAGCGCCTCGAACTCTTCGTTGTCCAGGTAGTCGCTGCGGGCAAAAGCCAAGTCGGCTGTCCTCTTGATCAGTTCTTCCGGTATATTGACGCCCTCGGCTTCCCGGATATCCATCCGAAACCGGGGGTGTCCGGCGTGGAAGCTGCTGAGGATTTCCGTGATCTGGTAGTGGGCCATCACCGGGATGGAGCAAATCCGGACCACCGGCCGGCTGGAAGGCGAGAAGGCGGCGGCATCCTGGCGGAGAGCCGCATATTCATTTAAAATCGTTCTGGCGCGGATGATGACGGCTTTTCCCGCCTCTGTCAGAGTGACGGTCCGGCCGGAGCGGTCCGCCAAAAGAACTCCCAGTTCCTTCTCCAATGCCAGGATCTGTTTGGACACATTTCCCTGGGTTGTAAAAAGCCGGTCGGCGGCTTCGGAAAAGGTGCGTGATTCCGATAAAACCACCAGATAACGGAGCCGTTCGATGTTCATGCTGTTCCCTCCTCCTGTTGTTTCTTGATTTCTGCGTCCTGTTTCTCTATTGCCTTGCCCCATTTTACGCAGCTTGTTTTATGCTTGTCATGTATTGCTTATAGACTCATCTCTTTCGTTTGCCGCAGGAGCATTCCCTTTTCCTACTTTAGCATATCCGGCCGTCCCTTGTAAAGTGTAAATTGTCCGACTATTCCATGATGGAATACCATGGAGGGGAAGTTGAATTGCTTTTGCCGGCGTTCTCTTCTATAATCATAAACAAAGAGAGTAAAAGTGAAACCAAACAGGAACTTCACGAAAGAAGGAGTCCGGAGGGAAGGATCCTGGTTTCTCATTGAAGGAGGCAGAACATGAACAATCGAACGGATATCACGGACCTGCGGTCGGCCTTAGCCCTTTTAGCCGAGACGCCGGGCGAGCTGGTGGAGACGGATGTGCCGGTGGAACCCATGGCGGAGCTGGCCGGTGTGTACCGCTATGTGGGGGCAGGCGGCACGGTGCAGCGTCCGACCAAGGTAAACGGTCCGGCTATGATTTTTAACAACGTGAACGGCCATCCGGACGATCGGGTCCTGATCGGCCTTTTGTCCAGCAGAGCACGGGTCGGCAGGATGCTTGGCTGCGAGCCGGACCGGCTGGGCCATTTGCTTGGAGAATGCGCCGGACGTCCCCTGGAACCCGTGGTAAAAGAGGGACCGGCTCCCTGTCAGGAAGTGGTTCACCGGGCGGAGGAGGAAGACTTCGATTTGTTCCGTCTGATTCCGGCCCCGACCAATACGCCGGACGACGCAGGCCCCTATATAACGTTTGGCATGTGCTACGCCAGCCATCCCGACACCGGGCGCGGGGATGTGACGATTCACCGTCTCTGCATCCAGGGCAAGGACGAGCTTTCGATTTTCTTTACGCCGGGAGCCCGGCATATCGGAGCCATGGCGGAGCGGGCCGAGGAGCTGGGGCAGCGACTGCCGATCTCCATCAGCATCGGCGTGGATCCGGCCATCGAAGTGACTTCGTGTTTTGAACCGCCGACAACCCCTCTCGGCTTTAACGAGCTTTCCATTGCCGGAGCGCTTCGGGAAAAACCGGTGGAACTTTGTCCGTGTCTGACAATCCCGGAGAAAGCCATCGCCAATGCCGAGTATGTCATCGAGGGAGAGGTGATCCCCGGCGTCCGCCTGCAGGAGGATCAAAACAGCGGCAGCGGCTACGCCATGCCGGAATTCCCTGGCTATACCGGCCCGGCCAGCAGCCAGTGCTGGAAGATCAAGGTGAAAGCAGTGACCCACCGGAATCAGCCGATCATGCAGACCTGTATCGGTCCCAGCATGGAGCACGTGAATATGGCGGGCATCTGCACGGAGGCCAGCATCCTCCAGATGGCGGAGAAGGCCATGCCGGGACGGGTACAGAACGTCTACGCCCATGCAGCCGGAGGCGGAAAATACATGGCGGTGCTTCAGATAAAGAAATCCATGCCCAGCGACGAGGGGCGTCAGAGACAGGCCGCGATTCTGGCTTTCAGCTCTTTCCCGGAGCTGAAAAACGTGATTCTCGTGGATGAGGATGTGGATATTTTTGACTCCGACGACGTTCTGTGGGCGATGAATACGCGGTATCAGGGCAACCTGGATACGATTTTTATCCCCGGCGTCCGCTGCCATCCGTTGGATCCCAGCTCGAACCCGGCTTACCATGCCTCGATTCCGGACGTTGGGATTGCCTGCAAGACGATCTTTGACTGTACGGTGCCGTATCCGCAGAAAGAGCGCTTCCGCCGGGCGCGGTTCATGGAGTGCGATCCCAGCCGTTTTGTGCCGGAGCTGTTCGGGAAAAAGAAATGAAGAAGAAGCGTTTGATCGTGGGGGTCAGCGGCGCCACCGGCATTCCGCTGACCGAGGCGCTGCTGCGGCGTCTGGCGGAGATGTCGGAAGTGGAAACGCATCTGATTCTGACCGAGGCGGCCGGACATGTGGTGAGGCAGGAGGGCAAATGTTCTCTAAAGGAGTTATGTTCCCTGGCGGATGTGGTGTATGAGAACCGGAACCTGGGAGCAGGACCGGCCAGCGGAACCTTTCCGGCCGCCGGGATGGTGGTTGTGCCGTGCAGTATGAAGACTGTAGCGGGAATCGCCTGCGGCTACAGCGACAATCTGCTGCTGCGGGCTGCCGATGTGATGTTAAAGGAGAGGCGGAAACTGATCCTGGTGGCGCGGGAGTGTCCTCTGGGAACGGTTCATCTGAAAAATCTCCTGGAGGTCAGCCAGCTGGGAGCGGTGGTTCTGCCGCCGATGCTCAGCTACTATCAGCACCCGGAGACGGTGGAGGACTGTACCAATCACGTGGTGGGGAAGATCCTTCGCCAGCTGGACATCGACACCGGGGATCTCTATGAATGGGAAGGGATAAAATGGAGCGAATCGAGCTAAGCCGGATGGTAGGAGGAAGCCGGATCTTAGTGGAGGCGGTCCGGCTGGATCACGGCCTCCATGTTCTGGTGACCGGAGGATCGCGCACCCATGTGGGGGCGGTCACCGGGGCCGGGTATCCGGAGGAAAAAACAATTTCCTTCGGCACCCATAAGGAAGCCGCTGTGACCGGGCGTTGGGCGAAGTCATTGGCGGATGCCATTGGAGAACCCTGCACGGTCGCTGCCGGAATCCATTACGACGGGGCGGACCGGGCCTTGATTCAGGAGGTCTTAGCCGCCTGCGACGGGCTGCTAAACGAGTTGGCGGAACGGCTGACATCCGGAGAATAGAAGAAAAAAGCCCCGCCGCCTGACAAAAGAAGATTCTGTCAGGCGGCGGGGCTTTGTGTGTTGCAGGAAGATTTTCCGCTGTTGATTCTTAACTGGGGAAGATCCACATTGCGCAGAGGATGGTGCTGACCTCAGCGATCAAGAAAAACGGAAGTGTGAATTTCAGCGTGTTTTTCAGGGTGTAATGCCCGGCGGCAAAGGCCATGGCCACATTGGTGGCGCCGTAGGGGAGGATGGTGAAATAGCTGGCCATGGCGGCGCCCATGACAGCGGCCCTCGGATCAAAGCCTCCGGCCACGGAAGCCGCGGCGGCCAGGGGAACTAAGACATTATAGGTGGCGGTGTTGTTCATGAAGTTGGTCATGATTCCGCTGCCCAGGGTGAATACCACGACGATGGCAAGCCGGGAAGGATTGCTGCCGAGGAGGCTGTTGATGGCATTTCCCAGAAGTTCGCCGGCGCCGCTGGAAGTCAGGGCGTCCGACAGGACAAAGATTCCGGCCAGCATAAATACCATATCGGTGCTCAAGTTTTGCAGCACTTCCTTCATGGTCAGGGTTTTGGTGATCTGCAGCACGATTACTCCGAGGACAGGCATCAGATACATCACGTCGCCGAGCGTACGGCCGAAGAAGAAAGAACCCATCACACAGATAAAGACAAGATAGGTGACGATCTCCTGGCTGCGGGGAATCGCTTGGTACTCCTTGACGCTTCCGATCTTGGAGGCGTCGATCTCATTTTTCGGAAGCAGTTTATAGCCGAGAATAAAGTAGACCGACAGCAGGATCAGAGGAACAATGCTGACTTTAAAGACATCGGTCAGACCAAAGGTAAACTGTTCCCCATAAGCCTCCAAAAAAGCGTTCAGACGGGAAGAGGCCGTGGCTCCCATGGCCACGGGGACTTTGGAGGTCCAAAGGCTTGCCAGAAGCGCGGTGGGGAGCAGGACGCGGGAAGCGCAGAGCTCATTGTCTGCGCTGAGGATTCCCAGCAGCATGATCATCAGCGCCACGGTGGTGGTGGCGACCATCATCTGGGCGAAGAATGCGATCAGCGCGCAGAAAATCAAGAGAATGGCCAGCGCGGATTTCCCGCCCTGCATTCCCAGGATTTTCACCTGGACGGAATGCAGAAAACTGGTCTTTCCAAAAGCGTAGCTGATCACAAAAATGCACGCGATCATGATCAGCGTTTTATTGCAGAAACCGGCAAAAGCATCCTGAATCGGCAGGACGCCGGTCAGAGCTAACAGGGCGCAGCAGATCATCGTGGTCAGGCCGTAGGACCACTTGTTGAGAATAAAACCAAGGATCATGACAGCCAGAATGATAAGTACGATATAGGATTGTTCCATCTCTCTTCCTCCTCATGGTAAGAACTGCCGGGCGGGCCCGGCGGGTGATTCGGCCGCGTGGAATCGCGGCGGCTACTGCGCTTTTTCCGGTATCACGGGCAAGATCAGCCGGGATAGGGCTTTTTGCGAGTGGTGGACCTGATTGGTGGCGGCGGCAAGCTCTTTGTCCGTGCCGGGACGGTTTCCGGTGTTGTGGTTGCGGTCGTACATCGGGAAACAACTGCTGGTAACTTCCAGCCGGATCCGGTGGCCCTTCTTAAAATAGATGCTGGTATTTCCCATGTCCACCGTAAGGGTTCGGATCTCACCCGGCGTGAGAAGCTTTGCCTGATAGGTGTTGTTGTATCGGGCCCGGACGATCCCTTCCGTAATGTTTAATGCTTTTCCGCTGGGCCAGACATCCAGCAGGCGGCAGAAAAAGTCGGTGTCCTTTGCGGAAGACGAGACGGCAAGCTCTGCCTGGACCTTGCCGGTTACCTCGATTCCCTGCTCCAGAACAGGCGTCGTGTAGACCAGCACGTCCTGACGTTCCTCCACGGGGCGGAAATCCTGGATCGGTCCGGCACAGCCGCCGGGAGACCGGGAAGGCGCCGGGTTTTCCGGGTCATAGAGGAAGGTGTCCGCCGGTTCGTTCTCCGGCGGCGGATTTTGCGAGAGAACCCCATCCCCGTGGAGCGTGTTGGCAGAGCCCTGGCTTCTCAAGTAAAAATCCGTGTAGACCGTGCGGGCCAGCGGCCATTCGTATTCGTCCCTCCACTGATTCTTCCCCATGACATAAAGACGGATCGGAGGTTCCTGGTCCATGCCGTTCTCCTCCCCTTTCAGCCAATAGTCGAAAAACCGGATGATGTGGCCCTGAATGCCAAGGGCTTCCCCGTCGGCTCCGGGAAAACTCAGTTCTCCCTGCTGATTGCTGAAGATACAGGAATGATTCCAGGGGCCGATCACCAGCCGGGTTCCCTGGCGCACCTGTTCATTGGGATTTTCCTTGGTCAGTGTCTCAAAATTTTCAATGGGACCGTTTTTGGAGGAGGTGTCGTAAAGGCCGCAGTACATCAGGGCAGGGGTCAGGACGTGGGAAAGGTCGATGGGGCGGCCTTCCTTTTTCGGGATTTCCGGGTCGTCAAAGCCTGCGACTTTGATGCGGTACTCCTCCATGTAGGGAAACCAGGGGTAAAGCTGCATGGCGGGCATGTCGATTTCCGGCACGTGCAGGAACTGCTCCGGCATATTTTGGGTGTACTGATCCAGCATGCGACGGGCTTCCGCCTGCTTTTCAGGGTCCAAAATCCGTTTCAGATAGCGCTCCGCCTGCTGCAAAAGCCAGTCTGCGTGGAGGGCATTGGGAAGGAAGCCTCCGGAATATTTGGGCTTGCAGCTCTGCATGAACGGGCAGATGCACTTTAAATGGGGCGGCAGTTTTGCCGCGGCAGCCAGCTGGGTATAGGCATAGTAGGAGTGGCCGAAGGCGCCGACCGTTCCGTCGCACCAGGGCTGGGCGGCGGCCCATTCAATGGTATCGTAGCCATCGTCTCCCTGGTCAAAAAGGAAGTTAAAAGCACCGTCCGAGGTGCCGGTCCCGCGGACATCCTGATAGACCACGCAGTATCCGGCCTTGGCAAAGCCAATGGGACTTAACTGCCCCCATCTACGGTCCAGGGTTTCTTTTTCATAGGGCGAACGGAGTACCAGAGCAGGGTGCTTTTCGTCATCCTGCGGCCGGTAGATGTCCGCCCTCAGCAAGACTCCGTCCCGCATGGGAATTTCCACATCTTTTTCAATCAATAGATTCATTCTCGATCCTCCTGGTTCTTTTGTATTCACTATATCTTTTCGGGACAGGAAACGGAAATACGAATTTGGTTATTAGATATAGGGGAGGGGGAAGAAAGCCGCTTATTTCAGCCATTGTAATGGGAAAGCAGAAACGGTATAATGAGAAATACAAATGAGATCAGCCGGAAAATGGTTGGGAAACACCGTACAAAGGAGATGGCATGAATTTATTACAGCTGAAATATTTTCAAGAAGTGGCAAGATACCAGAATATCACCAAGACCGCGGAGATCCTGCATGTCTCCCAGCCGTCCTTAAGCACTTCCATCAAACATCTGGAAGAGGAATTAGGCATCGAGCTCTTTGACCGGAAAGGAAAGAGCATTGTCTTAAATGAGGACGGACAGAATTTCCTGCGGGATATCAATTCTGTTTTTGAACTGCTGAACCGGAATCAGATGAAACGGAACCTGATTGCCTCTGGAAAGTCCAACGCTGTCTTTATCGGAGGGTCAAAAAGCGAATTAAAGCTGTATCCTTTTATCGCCCGTTTCCTTGCCCGGCATCCGGATGTGCTGATCTCCGTCAAAAACTGCGTCAGTCTGGCTTCCCTTGACCCGGATATCCTGGACTTCTTTATCTGCGCGGAGCCGCCGGGATCGGAATCCGGGGAGATGCTGATCCTGGATCGGGACAGGCACTGCATCTTGATGTCGAAGAGCCATCCGCTGGCGGAAAAAGATCCCGTTACATTAGACATGATCCGGAACGAGCAGTTCGTCTTTGTGACGCCGAATTCCAATAAAATGCCGCCCGGATATCAGCTCTGTGAGAGCGAAGGCTTTACCCCGAAAGTGGCCTGCATCACCGATGAGCGGACCGTGATGCTTTCCATCCTGAAAGAAGGAAATCTCGTCTCGGTGGTCCCGGAGTGCGACGCCGAGGCATTTACCCGGATCGGCGAGTATGTGGCGTTTCCGGTCCCCTCGGACCGGGAGAGGAACATCGTTCTGTCTGTCCCGGCCAACAAAACGCTGTCGAAGATTGCCAGGACGTTTCTGTTGGAGCTCTGGGAACTCCCGGAAATACAGGGGCTGAACCCTGGATTTGATATCCGGAGCCCGCTGAAAAAAGAGTGAGAGGAGCATTTTCGCCCCTCTCAAAACCAGCTTTCAGGAGATCCTCTCCTCAGATAAGGCGGCAGGCGCCCTGGTCTGCCGGGATAAAATCAGTATCCCAACAGTGTATTGACGACGCTGCCGTCCAGCGCGTTAAGCGTCAGCCGGTGAACCGGTTTTTCCTCGTGATGGACCGTGTTCCCCAAATCATCGGTCGTATCATAGCCATAGCTTAGTTTTGTTTGATCATCGTACCGCGTTCCGATGACGCCATAAAAGGACCAGGCGGGGATTAGATAATATTCCATGGTGGCGTCCGGGACGAGTATCCGGGCAAATCCACGCTGGATTTCCGTGATTTTGATTTCCGCTTCATGGACTTTAAAACAGGTTTCCCCGTGCTGGAACCAGTCCAGAGGATAGGAGGCCTCCATCTGTTCTCCGAAGCGCTCCATGATTTGATCAAAAGAAAGCTCCGCCACGGCAGGATTTTCCACGGAGACGTCCAGCGGTGATGACCAGGAAACATGTACGACTTCCCCGTCGGCTATGATAATTTCCAGTTCTTCGTAGTTGTAAAAGGGAGCGTAGCGCTCCTCGTCCCATTCCATCGAAGGATAAGGCAGATCGGAAAGGGGAAAGTTCTCGTAAACCGGCAGAAATCGAAGATTATAGGTATAACCGCCTTTTTTATCCGGCTGGTCGGCGCGGCTTAGATCCTGCCGGTAACAAGTCTGAAATTTCCATTGGCCCGACATTCCCAGGTCCTTTAAAAGCTGTTCCGCGGCGGCCTGGGCTTCCTCTTCGGTCCCGGTGGTTCCTCCGTTCATCCAGAAGCTGTCGCTCCAGGGGATCCCAAAGGAAAAAGAATGGCCGAGATAGCTGCCCGCAGTCCGGTTCAGCGCCTCGATTTGGACCTCGCGCCCGTTTACGGTGGCGCTGGCCTTGATGTAATAATTTTTGTCCACTTCGCAGATATCCGTATAGAGTTCTTCGCTTACTTCCAGTTCTTCGTCAAAATAGGTTTCCGGGTAAAACTGCCAGTCGCATTCTTTCGGCTGGTATTTTTCCGGAGCGGTTTGATAGCGCTCCTCCCAGATCCGGATTTCTTTTTCGTACTGCTCTTTCATTTGCCTGGCTTCTTCCTCATTGTTGGCGCAGGCGAGGAGGCCTTCCGTATCATTGGCCCACTGGGTCAGATCCAGGATTCGTTTTTCGATCTGTTCCTTCGTCATAACGGATCGGGTCTCATAGGCGGTCTGCCCCTGGAAAAAATACTCCGCCAGGGAGCGGACCTCCTCGCTGGTAAACTCATGGGGTTTGGCGCGCAGCACCGGCATGGAGGAATCGTAAGTTTTCACTGTCGCATCCACAATATAGCGGAGATTTTCCGCCGGTTCGTAGGTCTTTTGAAACGTGCTTTCTTTTATCGCGGCCTCAGTAAAAGCAGCTGTTTCCTTCGGCGCGGCGGTTTCTGCCTCCTTGGTGTTGGAGACCAAATCCTGAATCTGATCCTTGCCCACCACCACCTCTTTATCCGGCGAAGGCTGGCAGGCGGAAAGCGCCAGGGTGATTCCCAGGCACAGGGCCAACAGGGAGCTTCGTTTTCGCTTTGTTTTCATCTCTCTCCTCCTCAGTGATCCATCATTCCGCTTTGCGGAACGAATTTGCGCCGCAGCATGCTGCGCGGCAAATTCCTTTGTTAACGCACCTCAGGGGGCAGGCCAAATCGGTCTGCCCCCGGCGAAGCGAGGATATCCATAGGGGATGTCAATATCCCTGGATAATATTGATGACGCTGCCGTCCATGGCATTAAAAGCAAGGATAGCATGCACATAAGGTTCCGTCTGGACGGAATTTCCTTCGGAATCCAGCGATTTTGTTCCGAACGACAAGTCCTGACTGCCGCTGTCGCGGGTTCCCACGATTCCGTAGAAAGACCAGGCCGGGATCAAATAAAATTCCATGTCTGCATCCGGGATCTGAATCCGGGCAAGGTTCCTCTGGATCTTGGAAATCCGGATTTCAGCCTCCTGAACGTCCGCCTGCACCAGCCGGAACCAGTCGATCGGATAGGAGAGTTCCATCTGCTCCCCGAACCGCTCCATGATCTGGTCAAAAGAAAGTTCCGTTGCCCCGGCATTTTCCACCGAAGTGATTTCCAGGGGATTCGACCAGCTAAACTGGATAATCTCGTTGCCGGCGACCGTGATCGTCAAGGATTCATACTCATAGAACATGGCGTACTGTTCTTTTTTCGATTCGTCGGTGGGCTGAGGCAGATCGGACAGGGAATAGCCATTATAGAGCGGCAAGTAGGTGATCGTATAATAATAGCCGGATTCCGGCGCATCTTCCCGGCAGCCCGCATAGACAGGAATTCGGGTGCAGTCTTTCTGTGTCCAGCGGCTGTCAAGACCCAGGGCTTTCAGGCATTCCCCGGCGCGGGCAATCGCTTCTTCCTCAGTACCGGTGGTGCCGCCTTTGTTCCACGCATCGTCCTCCCAGGAACGGGCGAGAAGAAACGAGTGGCTCGGATCCGAATCGGAAGTTCGGTTCACCGCATCCATCTCCAGGGTGTGGCCGCCTACCGCAGCGGTAGCTCGAATACAAGAGGCTTCGGCGGTCATACCGCCTTCGGACGGAGTTTGATCGACCACGCTCATTTCATCATAAAAATAGCTTTCCGGGTGGAACTCCCAGTCGCATTCGTTCGGCTGATAGGTTTCCGGGGCGCTCTCATAGAGCGTTTTCCAGGTTTGAATCTGCTGTTCGTAATTTTCCTTCATTTTCTGGGCTTCCTGCTCATTTCCGGCGCAGACCAGGAGGCCTTCGGTGTCGCTGGCCCATTGAGTCAGCTCCAGAATCCGCTTTTCGATCTGCTCCTTGGTCAGGATAGACCGGTTCTCATAGGCAGTCTCGCCCTGGAAGAAGTACTCGGTCAGAGTACGTACTTCCTCGGCGGTAAACTCATAGGGCTTGGCGCGGAATACCGGCATCGAGGAGTCGTAGCTGGTTACCGTTGCATCCACCACATAGCGGAGGTTATCCGCCGGTTCAAAGCTTTTTTGATAAGCTGTTTCCTGGAGGGCGCCTGGGGCGGCGGCGGTCGGATTCGAATCACCGGTCTTACCGGCAGCGCCGGACGTCTGATTTTGCATCGTCTCTTTCCCCACTACCACTTCTTTTTCCGGCGACTGCTGGCAGGCGGAGAAGGCCAGGGTGATTCCCAGGCACAGGGCCAACATGGAAATTCGTTTTTGATTCATCTTCATAAGCAATCACACTCTTCCTGTTTTCTTGATTTTCTTTATCATATCGGCGGATTGCATCGAAAAAGCCTCCGGAATGTATCAAAAGTGTAACGAAACCCTTAGAAAGATTAAGTTTATAGATCAAATGGGATATCAGAACTGACATGCGGATGGGATGTGATAATAGGAAGCGGAAGTCTGCTGAGCATATACGGCCGGCCAGCGGTGCTCCATCCGGAAGGCGCGGCGGCCTAGGGATGGAGCGGATCGGCAAAGGAACGTTTTAGAGTGAATCTTTTAGAGACTTGTCTATACGGTGCGGATCCATTTGCGGCTCCGCAGCCGGGCGATGCACCAGACAGTTTTCAGCAGGTATTCGAGTTTCAGACAGATATAAATCCAAAACGGTGATAATCCCCAGACCAGACCGGCCGCTGCGCCGAGGGGTACGGAGACCGCCCAAAGGAAGAAGAGATCGGCCACCATCAGGAAGCGATGACAGTTCCTAAAGCCGCGCCCGCGATCTGCATCTCCGGCGCGCCCAGCTTGCCGAAGATAAAGCCCCAGTTGAAAAATATGTTCACAAAGAACGCTGCAATGGAGGCGATCAAAGGAATCCGCACCTGCCGCACCGTCCTCACCCCCTTTTAATTTTTCGATTTTGCCAGCAGGCTCCTCCGGTTGGCCAGAAACAAAACCAATGCAATCCCAATCGGGAGAATCATACACCGGTACATTACAGAATATCCCTGCACCGCCACACCGCTGGACGCCTGTACCGCCTCAGCAATCCGTCCGGCAATGACCGGCCCCAGGAGATTTCCGATATCCACGCCGATGTAGTTGGTGTTGGCCCCTGCGCCTCTCCGCTCCTTGGGCACGCAGCGCATGCAAAGGGCCTGGATAGCAGGCTGGCAGGCGCCGTAACCAAAGGCGGAGGCTGCCCCGGCCAACAGGAAAAGAGGCAGCGAATCCGCAATGCTGATCAATAAGAAGGCGGCGGCAAAGCAAATGCAGGCGGGCACGATGGATTTATCCAACCCGAACCGGTCGGAGATCGTACCGCTCAAAGGACGGCTCAGCAGCAGGCAGATCGCATAGACGGTAAAAAACAGGCCGATCTGTTCCACATTCCGCTCCGCTCCATAGATCGCAATGAAGGAGTTGATGCAGGAATAGGACATGGCCAGGAAAATCATGATGATCGCGGGCATGACCGCTTCTTTTGCTACGATTTTGTCCGGGCTGATCCGGAAACGTCCCCGGTCCTTCGGCCTCGGCGCTTCTTTGATGATCAGCGTCAGAGCGCAGGAGAACCCTACGGTGACGGCTCCGATGGCAAAAGTAGCACTGTAGCCGATACTCTGGGACAGAGAAAGCCCCAGGGAGGGGCCGATGGCCGAGGATATAGCCTGGGCCAGGGAAAAGACTCCGATGCCGGATCCCATTTTCTCATCCGGCAGCGCGTCGCTGGCGATGGCCAAGGCCAGCGGAGCCGTACAGCCCACGCCGAAGCCGTGCAGAAGGCGGAACACCATGACCATCTGAACGCTGCTCGACAGACTGTAGCCGACGAAGGCCAGGGCGATCACACCGATCGCCAGCATCAACAGCTTCTTTTTGCTGAAAAAATCAAAGGCAGGACCGGCCAGTGGACGGATCGCCAGGGCGGTGACGGCGAACATGCTGGAAACCAGCCCTACGATGGAGGCTGTGGCGCCCAGGTGGTCGGCGTATTTGGGGATCAGTGTATTCATCATGAACTGTCCCATGTTCAAGGCGAAGTTTACGATGAATATGCTGATAAACGTTGGGGTCCAGATGGAACTGCTTTTTGATTTGTTTATAGATGTAGTTTCGCTATTCATTTCTATTCTCCAATTTTCTCACCATTTGCGAAAAATCCTCTTCGTCCGGATCCCTATCCTTCCTGATCGGGCGGACGGCTCAGCCGGACAGAGAGGATTTCCCGCGCATGTTATTTCTTTTTGAGATTATACTCCGTGATCAGATCCACGAAATCATTGGTCTGCTCGTCGATCATATGGAGATCGTAATCGATGTCCATCGCCTGTTTGGACTCCTTGGTATAAGGCGTCCATTCCGGCAGGCCTTCCCCGTTTGGGTTTCCTGATTGGATAAAGTTGGCCCAGTAGTCCGCCAGCTGATTGGAAAGATCCCAGTCCCGGCCGGTATAGGGCCGTTTGCTCTTCGTCAGGGTCTGGAAGACGTAGTGGTGCTCCGCGCTGTGATGAGCGCTGGTGGCCGAAGGCGGAACCAGGGTCAGGAAATACTGGTAGGAAGGCTGTTTCCCCTGCGCCAGCTGGTTTTCACACCAAGCCAGATCCGCCGCCAGGGTCGCGCCGGTCATCCTCACATACTTGCGGTACATTTCCTTGGCAATCTCCGGATTGTCGTCGTAGTGAATGGACTTCAGGAAGGCTTCGCCGTATCCTTTCCCGAACAGGTTCTCCCCGTCGGCCAGAGCTTCCTGCCGGGAGGGAAGATTCGTTTTTCCCCCGGTGATGAAGTTGTCGTCCACGAATTCCTCGGAAGTGCAGCCGATCATGGTGGGGATATCCGGATACTGACCGGTGAGAAACAGTTCGTTCCAGTGTTTCGGGAAGACATAGCCATCCGCGTTGGGGGCGAAGAGGTTCATGGATTGGAACGCATTGCCGGAAACATACCGGCGGATGCCGGCCAACAGTTCCTCGGAGCTGGCCGCGCGGGCCTCTTTTATGCTTTCATAGCCGATTCCTTTCAGCACCTCGGCTCCCTTTTTCTCCGCTTCCGCCAGTGTCAGTTCTCCGCGGACGCGGGTCAGGCCGCCGCCGGACTGCATGATAGCGCCGGTGATCAGTCCCTTGGTCAGGGGAGAGGCAATCATGGTCATCACCTTGCTGCCGCCGCCGGACTGGCCGAAAACCGTGATCTTATCCGGGTCGCCTCCGAAGGCTGCGATGTTGCGCTTCACCCACTTTAAAGCTGCAATGATGTCCAGCACTCCGTAGTTGCCGGAACTGTGATGTTCATTTTCTGCGGTCAGTTCCGGATGCGCCAGATAGCCGAAGATGCCGAGGCGGTGGTTTAAGGTTACGGTGATGCAGCCTCTCTTGGCAAAGCCTTCGCCGTCGTAGCAGTTCAGATGGCCGTAGCCCTGGGCATAGCCGCCGCCGTGGAGATACACGCCCACCGGGAGCTTTTCCTCCGCACTGTTGGCCGGAGTCCAGACGTTTAAGTAGAGGCAGTCTTCACTGCGGGGCCAGTCCACGCAGTAAAACTCGTTTCCGATCAGGTCGCCGCCGCCCTCGGAAGCGCGCCGTTCCTGATAGCTAATATTGCCGTAGTTATATGCTTTTAACACGCCGTCCCAAGGTTTCACCGGCTGCGGCTCCTTAAAACGGAGTTCCCCGACCGGGGGAGCGGCGTAGGGAATCCCGCGGAACAGTCCTACCGCCTGATTCCATCCCGGAATGCCTTCTACGATTCCCGATTCAATTTTTACCTGAAGCAATGCCATGATAAAGCTCCTTTCTGTTCCTATGGCTCTATCTTATGAAAACGGCGGCAATTGCGCAAATATATCTTTTCGCGCTTATATAAATAAAACTTATAACAGAAAAGAGATTCGTCTTTTACACTTGCGGGAATCTGATTTATAATGCGAGATAGGAAAAGGCCGCCAAGCTTTTGCCCGGCGGCCCTTTTCTCAAAGGCTCCTGATATAATCAATAAAAAGTTTTTTGTTTTTGAATTTTTCGATTTCCTTTTTCCAAAAGGCGTACACGTTGACGGATGGGGTGAGGATGTTTTCTCCGTCTTTGGTGGGCAGCGGAAGTTCCTGAATAATGGAGATGTATTTTAAAAAGTCTCCGGTTAAAAAGCCCACGGCCAGATTGTTGCAGATGAACTGCAAAAGTCCTGTCAGCTGAGGCAGTACGGCGGCGATGTTTAACGTAAGCCCTTCCTGAGCCAATATTTCGGTCAGGTTTTCAATCAGCGAGGTATGCCCCTCCCAAAAGACAAAGGGATATTCGGAGATATCCTTTAGGGTGATGGTCTGGTGGCTGGCAAGAGGGCAGTCGACATGGCAGTACAACTGCCTATTCTCGACACCGATCTGGTGATATTCGTAGCGGGTGATCCAGTCGTCGGGAACTCTGGCTCTGGGGGCGATCAGAAAATCGATCAGTCCTTCGTCCAGATAAATGCTGGGTGAGTTATTGCTCATTTCATTCACCCGGAGGATGATGTCTTTGTGCTCCTGTTCGAAGTCTTTGTAGATACGGAAAAAGTCATTTTCTCCGGCGAATGGGCGAAAACCTACCTTGATGATGTTCTGATTCAGAGAGATCAGAGGGATCTCCCTCTTTAAAAGATTGTAGCGTTTGAGCACGGCCAGAACATGATCCAGAAAAAGGAGCCCTTCCTCCGTGGGATAGACTCCCTTGCTCTTCCGGTTAAAAAGCTTAAAGCCGACTTCCCGTTCCAGATCGGAGAGCGCGGCCGAGAGCGCGGGCTGAGAGATGTATAGGACTTTTGCTGCCATGGAAATATTCTGGAGCTGGCATACGGTAGCAAAATACTGCATCTGTGTTAGAGTCATGATGGCCTCCTGATGGTTGAGCCGGGCCGCTTTTGGCGGCGCGGCGATTTTCCTCTGTAATTTGTAATGGCATTTCTGTATATTATCGCATTATTTCCACGTAATGTCAACTTATTAGACTATGAAATTCATTCTATAAAGATTATTTCTTGAGATTAACATATTAATTATTACACATTAAGTTATATCAATGGTTTCTTATGCCAGCGGGGCCGGTATTGCAGATAAGAAAAGAACCTCTGATTCTTTAAAAAAGAAATGATTCCTATTTCTATTCCAGCTTGTAAAAAAAGAAGCTCTTTGCTATAATAAAAAGCTGAGAAAACAATTAAGAAAATAGGAGGTCCCTATGAAAGCTATCGAAGTGAAAAAAGGCATCTATTGGGTCGGTGCCGTGGATTGGTCGGTTCGGAATTTCCATGGATATACAACGAATCGGGGCGCTACCTATAATGCGTACCTGATCATCGATGAAAAGATTACCTTGATTGATACGGTGAAAGCGCCCTTTGCCGGAGAGCTGCTGGCGAGAATCCGCAGTGTCGTGGATCCGGAAAAGATCGATTACGTGGTTTCCAACCATGTGGAGATGGACCATTCCGGGGCCCTTCCGGTTATCATGAAGGCATGCCCCAACGCGAAGGTCGTCACCAGCGCTCCGTCCGGCATCAAGGGGCTGACGGCTCACTACGGAGAATACGACTATATGCCGGTTAAAGGCGGCGACACCCTTTCTCTGGGGGAGCGGAGCCTTGCCTTTGTGACTACGCCGATGGTGCATTGGCCGGATAACATGGTCACCTACTGCCCGGAGGAGAAGATTCTTTTTTCCAATGATGCCTTTGGACAGCACTATGCTTCCAACGGCCGGTTCGACGACCAGGAGCCTTTGGATGTGGTATTGCAGGAGGCAAAGAAATACTATGCCAACATCGTCATGCCCTACAGCAAGCAGGCGGGCGGCGCGGTGACGGCCTGCGGCGGACTGGATTTCGAGATGATCTGCCCCAGCCACGGCGTGATCTGGCGCGGCCATATCAAGGAGATTTTGGAAGCCTACGGGAAATGGACATCCGGCGCGACCGAAGAAAAGGCGCTGGTGGTTTTCGACAGCATGTGGCATTCCACGGAGCAGATGGCTCTCGCCGTGTTGGAGGGCTTTACCCAAAAGGGAATCTGCGCAAAGCTCTTTGACTTGAAGTGCTGCCATAATTCCGATATCCTGACGGATGTGCTGGACTGCACGTACATCGCGGTGGGTTCCCCGACGCTGAACAATCAGATGCTTCCGACGGTGGCCTCGTTCCTGTGCTACCTGAAAGGCCTTTCTCCGAAAAACCGCAAGGCATTCGCTTTCGGTTCCTACGGCTGGGGCGGCCAGAGCATCGGCCTGGTGGAAGACGAGCTGAAAGCCTGCGGTTTTGACATCTGCCTGGACAAGATCCGGATCCAGTATGTGCCAAAGGAGGAGCAGCTTTTGGAGATCACGGAAAAGGTAAAAAATCTGTAAGACAGAAGGACAGATTCCCTCACGGCTTGACTGTCAGGGAAAAAGAAAGGACGCTGCCAATGAGAAAGGTTTCGTTCGGCGCGGCCCCCCGATCTGGCGGGACGCAGCGGAAAGAACGATGGATCGGGCGGCGTCTTTTTATTGGAACGCTGATATGGATTTTTGACGGAACGCTGCGATCTATTTCGGTGTTTTATTTTATTTTGGGATATGGTATAATCACAGAAATAAAGAAGTTATTGTGGAGACCATGGACGAGGAGGTAACATTATTGTTACACATATTTTACGGCGAGATGCCGGAAGCGATTTATAATCCTCCTGTATATTTCAAAAATGTGTATGAGGACGAATGGATTACGGATTCTTTTGCAAAAGAGATGATTTTAGATATTGATCAATCGTGTGTGCTGGACAGCGCAGTGATTGACAGTCCGGTTTTGGGAAAAATTTCTCCGATGAGTCTGTCCGGAGGTGTCAAAACGTTGATTTTGATGAAAAATGTTCCGGAGAAAATATTCAATGCCTCAGCCTGTGGCGATAATTGTGCAAAATGGATTTTGAAAATAGCACAGAAACAGGACTTGACCATTAACTTACGACACCTGATGGATTTTGGGGAGGACGAGTTTGAGATTCATGTTTTGAATGAGGATAAAATGGTCCATAACTGGAAAGAACTGATCCTGATTGCCGGACTTTATGTGTAGGTGGTGTAGATGAAGGGAAAATATCGGATTGTTATAGAAAATAAGCGGATTCGTTATGATTTCGAAATAAAACGAAATATAACGTTGATTCGTGGGGACAGCGCTACAGGAAAAACAATACTGGTGGAAATGGTCCGGGAGTTCGATGAAAATGGTACGGACAGTGGCATTAATTTAAAATGTGAGAAAAAATGTACGGCTTTATCCGGACGGAATTGGGAAGCGTCATTATCCGTCATACAGGACAGCATTGTTTTTATTGATGAAGGAAATCGTTTTGTTGCCTCAAGGGAATTTGCAGCCTATATTCAGAAAACAGATAATTATTATGTGATTGTAGCTAGAGAGGGGCTGCCCACGTTGCCCTACAGTGTAGAAGAGGTCTATGGGATCCGCAATTCTGGGAAATACGGTACTTTGAAGCAGATTTACAATGAGTTCTATCATCTATATGGAAAACAGGACGATACATCTCCGATTATTCCCAGACAGGTTATAACTGAAGATTCCAATGCAGGTTTTCAATTTTTTGCCCATATCTGTAAGAGAAAAGGGAAAAACTGTCTGAGCGCGCAAGGAAAATAGAACCTTTTTTCTGTTGCCTTGAGTACAAAAGCTGGAGAAACTTTGATTGTTGCGGATGGTGCAGCATTTGGCTCGGAAATAGAGAAATTGTTAAATCTGATGAAATTAGAGCCAAGATTTCATCTGTATTTGCCGGAATCCTTTGAATGGATGATATTAAAAAGCGGGTTGCTGGAAGATCGGGATTTGAAAAAAATATTAGATGAGCCCTATGATTATATTGAAAGTGCAGAAAATTTTAGCTGGGAACGTTTTTTTACCAAACTGCTGGTAGCACTATCGGCAGATTCGTATTTAAAATACTCCAAAAATCATTTGAATCCCGTTTATATAAAGGAAAATATTGCAGATCAAATATTGAAGGTAATGCAGAAAATCGTATTGTAGCAACCAGCGGCTCCTTCTCACGGCCACAATTCCGCGAGGAATTTCCATTTGAATTCCCTTGACATTCCTTAAAAACATGATATATTAATAACGTTATATGACTGACGGAAGTGGAATTGACCACAGGAAGTATAACGAGTATTGAGCCGACCGTCTGGGCTGAAGCCGCTGCAGAGGGTTGGTTTTTTTGTACCCTTTGGAAGATTTTTCGATTTTTGGGAATCCTTAGGAAGGAGAAAACCAACGAGAAAGACTTGTGCGGAATCGTATGCGATGAAGGAGGAAGAAATGATGTCACAACGAGAGCAATGGAATGGTTTTAAAGGAAGGCTCTGGAAGGAAGAGATCAATACCCGAGATTTTATCCAGAACAATTATACTCCCTATCAGGGAGATGCTTCTTTTTTAGAAGGCCCCACCGAGGCCACGGAAAAGCTCTGGGGCGCATTGCAGAAGCTGCAAAAAGAAGAGCGCAAAAAGGGCGGAATCCTGGATATGGATACGGAGATCGTGTCCACTTTGACCTCCCATGGGCCTGGCTATATCAGGGAAGATCTGAAAGATCTGGAGCAGGTAGTTGGCCTTCAGACTGATAAGCCGCTGAAACGCGCGTTCATGCCCTTCGGCGGGATTAAGATGGCGGAGGACGCCTGCACGGCCAACGGCTATACCCCTGCGCCGGAGCTTCACAAAATTTTTACCGAGTACCACAAAACCCACAATCAGGGCGTGTTCGACGCCTACACACCGGAGATGAAAAAAGCCCGCCACAATAAGATCATCACCGGCCTGCCCGACACCTACGGCCGCGGCCGGATTGTCGGCGATTACCGCCGGGTAGCCCTGTACGGCGTGGATTTTTTGATGGAAAAGAAAAAAGAAGATTACGACAGCTGCGGCTGTGGGATCATGACCGATGATGTCATCCGCCAGAGGGAAGAAATTTCCATGCAGTACCGGGCGCTTTCGGATATGAAAAAGATGGCGGAAGCCTACGGTTTTGACATTTCCCAGCCGGCCGCCAACGCGAAGGAAGCGGCTCAGTGGCTGTACTTTGGTTATCTGGCTGCGATCAAGACCCAAAACGGCGCGGCCATGAGTGTCGGCCGGATTTCCACCTTCCTGGATATCTATATTGAAAGAGATCTGGAAAATGGTGTTTTGACGGAGAAGGAAGCCCAGGAGCTGGTCGATCACATGGTTATGAAATTCCGCATGGTGAAATTCGCGCGGGTTCCGTCCTACAATCAGCTCTTTTCCGGAGATCCGGTCTGGGCCACGCTGGAAGTGGGCGGCCTTGGCCAGGACGGACGTTCGATGGTGACCAAGAGTGATTACCGGATTCTGCATACCCTGGAAAACATGGGGCCTGCGCCGGAGCCGAATTTGACTGTGCTGTACTCATCCCGCCTGCCGGAGAATTTCAAACAGTACGCAGCCTATATTTCCGTAAAAACCAATTCGATCCAGTACGAAAACGACGATGTCATGCGGCCGGTGTGGGGGGATGATTACTCCATCTGCTGCTGCGTCTCCGCCACTCAGACCGGAAAGGAAATGCAGTTTTTTGGCGCCCGCGCTAACCTGGCCAAGTGCCTGCTCTATGCCATCAACGGCGGCGTGGACGAGAAGACCCGCGAGCAGATGGGGCCGGAGTTCCGCCCGATTACCTCGGAGTACCTGGATTATGAGGAAGTGATCCAAAAATACGAGCAGATGATGGACTGGCTGGCCGGTCTGTATGTGAATACCCTGAATTTGATTCAGTATATGCACGATAAATATTACTACGAGGCCGCCGAGATGGCCTTGATCGATACGGACGTGCGCCGGACTTTTGCCACCGGCATCGCCGGATTCTCCCACGTGGTGGATTCGCTGTCCGCGATCCGCTATGCCAAGGTAAAAGCCATCCGGGATGAAAGCGGTCTGGTTGTGGATTACGAGATTGAAGGCGATTTCCCCCGCTACGGAAACGATGACGACCGGGCCGACGACATTGCCGTATGGCTGCTCCACACGTTCCTGAAGGATATCAAAAAATACCACACGTACCGGGATTCCGAGCCGACCACTTCGATCCTGACCATTACCTCCAATGTGGTTTACGGCAAGGCTACCGGAGCGCTGCCGGACGGCAGAAAGGCCGGAGAGCCCCTCTCCCCTGGAGCGAATCCCAGTTACGGAGCGGAGAAGAATGGACTTTTGGCTTCCCTGAATTCCGTGGCAAAGCTGCCTTATGAGTGGGCGCTGGACGGCATTTCCAACACCCAGACCATTAACCCGGACGCGATCGGCCACACCGACGAGGAACGGGTCCGGAACCTGGTGCACATCCTGGACGGATATTTTGACCAGGGAGCGCATCACCTGAATGTCAATGTGTTTGGCATTGAGACGCTGAAAGACGCCATGGAGCACCCGGAAAAAGAAGAGTATCAGAACTTTACGATCCGTGTGTCCGGCTATGCGGTGAAGTTTATTGACCTGACCCGCGAACAGCAGCTGGATGTAATTGCGAGGAGTTCCCATGAAAAAATCTAATGCGGGATTTGGCTATGTCCACTCCATCGAAACCTTTGGATCCGTCGACGGCCCCGGCGTCCGGTTCGTGATCTTCTTGCAGGGCTGCCGGATGCGCTGTCAGTTCTGCCACAACCCGGATACCTGGAAACTTTCGGCCGGGGCGAAGCGGACCGCGGACGAGCTCCTGGCTCAGGCGCTCCGCTACCGACCTTACTGGGGGGAGAACGGCGGCATCACGGTCAGCGGAGGGGAGCCTCTGCTTCAGATTGATTTTCTGATTGACCTGTTCCGGAAAGCAAAGAAAGAGGGCGTTCACACGGTTCTGGACACTTCCGGCGGCCCATTTACCAGAGAAGAGCCGTTTTTCCAGAAGTTCCAGTTGTTGATGAAGGATACGGATCTGGTTCTCCTGGACCTAAAGCATATTGACCCGGAAGGACACCGGGAGCTGACCGGGTGGGGGAATGAAAATATTTTAGATCTGGCCAGGTATCTCTCAGAGACCGGAAAGCCGGTCTGGATCCGCCATGTGCTGGTGCCGGAGAGAAACGATGACGACGTGTTCCTTGGGCGTCTTAATGCGTTTGTGAAATCACTGAAAAACGTGGAGCGGCTGGAGGTCTTGCCTTACCATACGCTTGGGACATTCAAGTGGGCGCAGCTGGGGATTCCCTACCGCCTGGAAGGCGTCCGCCCTCCGACGAAAGAGCGGGTGGAAAATGCCAACCGGCTGCTGCACACGGAGGATTATAAGGGCTATGCCGGGGGAGAAGAGAAGGCCCCCTTTCCCTGGCAGCGGAAAAAGATTGGGTAAAAAGAAAAGCAGAAGAAGGAAGGAATTGGGCAGTCCGTAAAAGTGAACCGGCCCCCAAAAGTCAGACCGAAAATCTGACGAATGGGAGGCCGGTTTTTTTCTTTGGGAATTTCTTCTAAGGAAAGGCTGGATGGTATCCTACGTGCCTTTCCAGAGCAAGAAAAAGTTTCCTGCGCGGAAACTTTTTCTCCCGATGTTTCGCGCTACTCGATTGTATTCGTTGCCGGAACACCCTATAATAAGCCCATAGAAAGGAGGATTGCCATGAGTGAAATGAAATTGGGAAGAAATATTTTGTGTCTGCGCCGGGAACGGGGGATTACGCAGGACGAACTGGCGGAATACCTGGGCGTCTCTAAGTCTGCGGTCTCCAAGTGGGAAACCGGAGTTTCCCATAGTTAAAGATACCACACCAGACATAACAACACCACGCTTATACATTACTTATTAGTATCAAAAAACTTTATAGGGATTGAGCAGGGCAGACATTCCGCGATAGAGCGAAGTGTCTGCCCTTTTTTCGCCTGAGACCGACTTCGGAGGTGGAATTTCACAGCGTCATAGTGTATAATAAATCCAACACATTCACCTCGGAAGGAGTGACTTAGATGAAATTGATTTGTTCGGATATGCTTCCGGTTGGTTTGGAAAATGGACAGCAATCCATAATTGATTGTATTCATGAACAGTTTGAAAAAGCCGATCAGGTAGAGTTGGCGGTAGGCTATATTTCTAAAGCATCATTGATAGAACTGAATGATATGGTTGAACGATACAGCATTCAGAAAATCTGCTTGAATATTGGAATGTACTTTATCGAAGGGATGCCTGAAAGTTCCTATCGTACAGCACTGGATATAAATGCTGAATGGAATCGCAAAGGCATTGGTGAAATACGGTTGGTAAAGTCTTTTAAATATCACGGCAAGATGTATTGCTTCTATAAGGACGACGGCATTTTTTCAGCTATTATTGGCTCTGCAAATTTAGGCGTTATAAAATTGGAGGCTTCAAATAGAAGACAATTTGAAACGGCTGTTTTTATTGATAGTGTTGCAGAATGCAGTCAGGCGGCTCGTCTTGTCCATAGGTTAAAACAGCCAATTTGTTCTGAAAATATTTCTGAGATTACCGGAATGACTTTGATTCACGAAGAAAACACATCGTTGAATAACATTGAAAATGTTGAAAAAATTCCGATGTCTGAGGTTTCTCTTTATCAGGAATATTTGACTGAAATTTCTTTTGTGCTTCCATTAAAGGTTCCTAAATATGCAGAACGCCATTTGGACGATGGGAAACATTTTACTAAATCAAATTTAAATGTTTGCTATGCTGCCCCAAGAAGTGCAAGAAAAGCGAGAGATTGGTATGAAACCCAACTGACGGTAAGCAAAGGCATTACACGAGCAGAAGGCTATCCGGAGAAAAATAAGCCGTTCTTTGTAGCTACGGATGATGGATATTGGTTTAAAGTGCATACCACAAGTGATGGAAACAAACAGTTCAGCGCAGTTGGCAATGAGCTGATTATGGGACGGTGGATTAAAGGCAGACTTGCGACGGCAGGGCTTGTTTCTCCAGTAAACGATACAGGGGGAGATACAGACAGAATTGGTATGATTACACAAGAAATGTTGGAGGCATACGGCTGTAATCAGTTGGTGTTGACGAAAACCACTAAAAAGGCGTTAGATGAGAATGGGAATGAATTAGATGTCTGGCTGTTTTCTTTTGAATCAGGCGATATAGACGAGGAGCAGTAAATGAAATATCTTAAACAATATCTAAAAACAATATCAGATCGGGGGAATATTAAGCTGGCAGAATCAATTTCTAAAACAGCTGAAGATGTAGGAAATCAGTACATTAAAACATTTTCATTCAGCAGTCATGAAATTGGTCTCCTATTTGGCAATGTGCAGTCAGGAAAAACTGGACAGATGTTTGGAATCATGTGCAAAGCAGCTGATTTGGGATTCCCTGTTTTTGTGTTGCTGACAACAGACAATGTTGTATTGCAACAACAAACTCTTGATAGAGTGAAGTCAGATCTTTCAGGGTTTTGTATTTGTGGAGAAACAGATGGAGGTCTCTTTTTAGAAAACAGTTTGATTGAACCAACCATTATTGTGCTGAAGAAAAATTACCGCATTTTAAAATTATGGGCTGGCATTTTGAACTCTACGGGTTTTATGAAAGGGAATCCTTTGTTTATTATTGACGATGAAGCGGATGCCGCCTCGCTTAACACGCTTATAAATAAAGGGAAAAAATCATCAATCAATAGATACTTGGATATGATTAAAAATGAATCTTCCAGCAGTATTTATTTGCAGGTAACCGGCACACCGCAGGCGTTGCTGCTTCAAACATTGGCTTCGGGCTGGCATCCGTATTTTACATACTATTTCCAGCCTGGAGAAGCGTATTTAGGGGGAGATTTCTTTTTTCCGAAAAACCAGCGAGCTGACTGTATTTCTTTTCTTGAAGATTTGGATAATCCAACCAGATCGGTTCTTCTACATCACTTGGCTGTTGCCGGACAAACTGCGGCTTCTGGCGGAAAGGTATCAAACTGCTTAATTCATCCAAGTGTAAGGCAAAATGTTCACAGCAAATTTGCAGCAGATTTTGAAAAAGAATTAAGTTGGTGTTTGGATAATCTGCATGGTGCGTTTAAAGAGGCTCTGGAAAAAGAATATGCCAGCTTGAAGCCAGAAAAGAGCGTTAAGGTGTCCTTTAATTCATTGTTTGCAGAAACAGAAAAAATGCTGTTGAATAACAGTGTTAAAATACTGATTATGAATGGAAAAAATGAAGTTTCCAGTGAAGAATATGCCTGCGGATATAACATAGTAGTAGGCGGAAATACATTAGGGCGAGGGGTAACTTTTCCGGGGCTTCATACGATTTATTATACGAGAACCAGCAAAAAGCCACAGGCAGATACAATGTGGCAGCACAGCCGTATGTTTGGATATGATCGAGACCCTGGTCTGATGAAAGTTTTCATTGATGAACCTTTATATAAGCTGTTTGCAGATATAAACGCAACAAATAATTCCATAATTTCACAGGTGGAAAATGGAGGCGAGAGAATTAGAGTTTATTACCCGGAAGGGTTAAATCCAACCAGAGCAAATGTTTTGAACAACAAAAAAGTTTCTATGATTTCAGGCGGCACAAATTACTACCCGTTTTCACCGGAAAACGACAGTATAGATGCATTGGACAGTTTATTGGCTCCGTTTGACGATAAAGAACCGATATATCAAGTGAATCTCCGGCTTATGCAGGAAATTTTAAAACATATTTCGTCTGCGGACGACTTTAGCGTACAGGCATTTTCTGATGTGCTAAATATAATGCTCTCTGACAAGCCGACTGCTCAGGGATATTTAATTGTACGCAGAAACAGAGATGTTGCAAAAGGAACCGGTGCATTGCTGTCCCCGAATGATTGGTCTCTTGGTGCGGCATACACGGAGCAGACTGTTTTGACTATGTATAAAGTTACTGGAAACAAAGGGTGGGATGGAAGAAAATTGTGGATTCCTAATATTAAACTGCCGTCCGGGGTTGTGTACTACAATGTAACAGAAGAATAAAATATAGGATTACAGGGGTGAAAAAATGTTTGACACAGAACTTCTGGAAAGGATATTTTGGGAGCCGCTGTCCTCAGGGGCAGACCATCTGCTTATTATAAGCGGATATGCCACACCCAATATGGCTTCATGGCTTTTTAAAAATATTGAGAAGAAAACAGAAAAGAAAATTGACATATCGCTGATTGTTGGCATGGTTCCTTATGATGGATTAAGCATATCAATTCATGAAGGCTTTAAATCTCTTGTGGATTCGGCAACTCTGCCAGCAGAAGTAGGTAGTTTTTCATGCAGTTATGTGTGTGAAAATGCTCCTGTGCATACAAAGCTGTATATCTGGCTGAAAGAAACAACTCCAATGAGAGCATTTATTGGCTCTGCCAACTTCACACAGAGCGCATTTGGTCGTGAACGCAGAGAAGTTATGACTGAATGTGACTTGCAGGAAGCGTTGGCATATTATAATAAAATAGAACAAGATACAATTTATTGTAATCATGGCGAGATTGAAGATCAGATTGTGCTTCATGCAACACATCCTATTCTTGATGAAGAAAATAATTTGGTTGGAAGTATCACTGGACAAGACATCCCATCTGTTACGCTTTCACTGCTTTCACGCTCAGGCGATGTTGGGAAAAAATCTGGACTTAACTGGGGGCAGAGGGGGAAACGCAATAAGAATGAAGCTTATATCCCGTTGCCTACCAAAATAGCCAGAACAGGATTTTTCCCTCTGGATGAACAGCATTTTACAGTTCTTACTGATGACAGGCATCAGCTGATTCTCCGCGTTCAGCAGCAAGGCGACAAGGCTATCACAACGCCTCTCAGCAATGCACAGTTAGGAGAATACTTCCGAAATAGACTTGGTTTGTCCAATGGTGCTTTTGTAACAAAAGCAGATTTGGAGGCGTATGGAAGAACGGATGTAACCTTTTATAAATTGGATGAGGAACAATATTATATGGATTTTGCTGTTCATGACATTCAATGAAAGTGTGGTGATAAAATGGCCGATAATCACACAAAAGAAATTCGAAGCATGAATATGTCACATATAAGGAGTAAAAACACAAAACCAGAAGAAATTGTTCGGAAATACCTGTTTTCAAAAGGATTGAGATATAGAAAAAATGTCAGGAAGCTTCCGGGATGTCCAGATATTGTGCTGAAAAAATATAAAGCAGTGATATTTGTCAATGGGTGCTTTTGGCACAAGCATGACTGTGGAAGATTTGTATGGCCTTCTTCAAATGTGGAATATTGGAGCAAGAAAATCAACCGCAATGTTGAGCGTGATGCTCAGAACATTGCGTTGCTCACTGAACAAGGATGGCGAGTTCTGATAATATGGGAGTGTCAATTAAAGAAAAAGGTTGCCGAGCAAAATCTGGAAATACTATATGATAAAATCATAGAAACATAAATTTGACTAAGGAGGTTGACTTAATGATAACATCTTATGAAATCACATTAAAACGTACACATTTAGAATGGGGTTCCTATCGATATACGAATTCCCGTGGGGTTGTATATGGCGAAGGATACATACCAATACCAGCAAACGTCGCTTATTCCAATAATATTTTTAATCAAAATGGAACTGATGGGAAAGATGTTTTTGGAGAAAATCTTTTTTATTGTAGCTCAGCAGACGGTTTATATCAAGGAGTTATTCGAGCACAAGGAAATCAAGATAATCCTCGATATGCGAAACAGTTTTCCGGCGATAAAGACTTGAAAGCAATAGGTAATTGGCTTTATCAGACAGAAGCTTCCATTGGCGACAAGATTAGGGTTACATGGACAAGCCCTACGGAAATCGTAATTGAAAAACTATAATTCAAAAATGGAGGGGTGAACTTTAGGATTGAAGTTCACTCCTCCATTTTTATTCGTTAATATTAGGTTCGACAAAAGGATAGTCAATTCCAGCAAAACTTTTTAGTATTGCCTCAAAAATAATCTGAGCACCCTGACAGGGAACAGCCATTCCGATTTGTTTGCGAACACTTTCCTTACTTCCGATAAATTGGTAGCTGTCAGGAAAAGTTTGGAGCCGCGCCCGCTCACGATTAGTGAGGGCTCTTGGTTCAGACCAATGATAAATATGTGTTCCTCCGCCGCCGCTTCCTGTTACAGTGTACGCAGGTTTGGTTGGATCAAGTCTTTTGTATATTTGACTGATTTTAGCTCCATTGATATGGAGCTGGAGATCTTCTGGAATGTCTGCTGTAAAAGCATTTTCGCCGGGTTTGATATAATTTAGGCGCTTTACAACTGTCGGCGATTGCTTGGTGGCTTCATTGTTAAAAGCATCTGCTGGAATGGGCGGAATCTCTATTGCAGTCTTGCAGGTGTTGTCAATATCCTTGTATGGCTCAGGTGAAGGGACATGATATTTAACATTAAGGTCATTGCGAATCCCAACTATGATAATACGGTGCCGAGCCTGCGGCACTCCATACTGTTCAAATTTATATAGATGTGGTGTCAATGTGTAGCCCGCTTCACTCATTTCCAACAAAATTTTTGAAAATGCTTTTCCGTCATTAGCATTTCTGAGACCGCCTACATTTTCAGCCAGAAACCACATTGGTCTATATAGATTTAAAACTTTTACGCCGTAAGAGTAAAGTGGCCCATACACACCGTCCATACCTTTTTGTTCGCCTACAACGCTGTAGTCGTTGCATGGAAAACCAAATGCCAGAGCATCTATATCCGGAAGCCCCTTCAAATTGAATTTGCGTATGTCTGCATGGTAAACCGTTTCAGGATGATTCGGGCAGATATTGTGCCTATATGTTTCGCAGGTATCTCCATCATAATCATTTGCCCATTGATGGACTATTCTAAAGTTGGGGTTTTCAATCTGAGCATTCATTGCTCCGTAAGCCAACCCGCCGGGGCCACAGAACAACTCACCTAATCTAAAAATCATACGGAATCACCTCTGAGATTTCTTTGTAAGTATATCAATTTGTTTTTGAACAAGGTCTCTTTCTTCATCAGTCAATAAATCAACGCCAGAAAAGCACCTCTGATATTGTGTCAAGTCGTTTTCATCAAGATATCCACATAGCAAGTATAAAGAAATTACATTTACATCATATAATCCAGCCAGCTTTTTTAATGTAGCTGGGGCTGGATTTTGAGTTTCGCCCTTTTCAATATGGCTGAGAACCGAATCGTGGATTCCCGTTTTTTTATAAACGTCGTTAAGACTGAAAGTTGAATCCTGACGAAGTTTTCTCAGCTGTTCTCCTAATCGTTTCATGACCAGCCTCCTGACTTGTCTAAGTATAGCACACACGCTGCAAAAAAGCAACGAAATTCTGAAAAACGCTGCGATATTGCAGCGTTTTTTGGTTAATAGTCGGTCAGCCCCACAATTACATTACTCTGCTGATACAGCCAGTCCGTAAATTCTTTCGGGCTGGCTGTTCCTGTTTTTACCGCCTTTTTTCTCTGTAAGGCTTCTTTCTTAAAGTTAGAAAAGGCAGCCTGTATTTTTTCCAGACGGTCAGCCGGAAAGCCTGCGGTATTTTTTACCCGGTTTATTTTGTTGCGCCAGTTCTGGCATTCATTTTTATAAAGCAGGTCATAGTTATTTTCTCTTGCCCTCTCGTCAAATTCCCGCTTGTTTTGAAGTGCCTGCGCTTTGCGGCATTTGTCGCTGCACAGCTCATACCGCTGGCTCTTTGCCAGAAAATATTTCCCACAGACCTTGCACCGCCGGAAGCAAAGTCCCCAGTCATTCAACCTGTTCAGATAATAGGTAATCAGCGGGTAGAGGGACGCATAGGCAGACACACATTCTTCTGTGCGCCGGTTGTCCGGGAACCAGAGGTCAAGCCGGGTATCTTCTGACGGTGCGCCTTTGAAATAAAGGCTGCCAGCTTGAAAATGTTTCGGTTTTCCTGTCTCTTTGTCAAAGCTCACGGCTTCGTTATGGAATACCCCGATCAGGCTGCTCATTTTATCCATGAAGCGGTCACAGGCAGCGTTACGGTCACGGGGTTCTCTGGCAAGCAGATAGCTGTTCCAGATACGGAACGCCACATACATTTTCAGAGGGTCGTTGCTAAGATATTTCTCCCAAAGAAATCCGCTTGCCGCCTGCTCCAGCTCCGGCTGTTTCCATCGGTTGGAGTGGAGAGCTTGCCGCAGCGGAGAAAGCCCGTATAAGTTCCAATCTCTGCCCGTGTCACGCTCAAAGTTTATCAAAAAAGTTCCAAGCGGTCGTGTCATATCACAAAGCACCTCTGTGTTTTGGCTCCCGTTCAGCCGGAAGCGGATCTGCTGTTCTTCCCCAATCAAAATTCGCTCTTTCATTTTCTTCCTGTCCAGCGTCAGGATAAACAAAATCCTCTCAAAACATGGCTCATGCCGTATAAACTGATTCTCCATCCCTATCCCCTGCCTTTGCTTATGGTAATTATATAATTTGGTTATATCCGTTACACTCATGGTATCGCATAAGCATTGTTTTGTCAAGGATAGTCCGCTATGATGATTGCAGTTGGTAATTTCGTACCATACAGTACCTTGACAAGCGAATGACCGTCCAAAAGGGATATGACCGGCAGGAGAAGTGACGCATCCGGCGCACCAATGCAGGGAAACACCGCAGGAATGGGGCAGGAAAACGGCTTTTGGGGAGAACGGCAGCAGGAAGCATTTTAACCTATTTGGTTTATGGGAGGAACAGAATGAACGATAAAAAGAGATTGAACAGCTACGAGGATTTACCGCTGGTTTTAGATGTGGCGGACATCCAGCGGATTATGGGAATTTCAAGAGCGAGCGCCTATGAGCTGGTACACACCCCCGGCTTTCCGGCATTCCACAGGGGCAGGCTTATCAAGGTCAGCAAAATTGCTTTCTTTGAATGGATGGCAAAAGGCTCCGAAACCGTACCGGGAAGCGACAAATAAGCGTGAAGTATCATTCCCCGACTCAATACTGCCGCCCTTTCCAAAGGGGCATACAGAGGGAAAAATCCTTGAAAATGATACCGAAACGCTACACAAAAACCGCCTGTCTGCGTACATCAGATAGAAACGGAGAAAGGAGCCGGTTATGGCAAGAATGAGCAAAAAGCGGCGGCTGGAATGGTCTTTCTTCTTAAATGACCGCAGCCGTATCACTTACAACGAACTGTGCCGGAAATGCCAGCACAAATGTAAACAGAGCTTCCGGGCGGTTGTGATTGACTGTCCAAAATATCTTTCCAAGCGTTCCAAGAAAAAGGTCAGGACTGCCGGAAACGGCAAAATCCCTTAGGAACTAAAAGCGCACTTCTATACAGGTCTTTCAGCCCCGTATCGTGCGTCCTGCGGAGCTTACCTCTGCCGCTGATGAAATCAGCAATCCGAGGTCTGCGTTCGCTTCGCTCCGACAAGGTGGCTGCACCCCCTTGCGCCGCTAAAGCGGCTATCCCCTGTGCACCCGCCGAAAAGAGAAATCCGCTCTGCGTTTTTCCCTTTTCATCGGGTTTTATAGAAGCATTGACACACAGACTGTCTGCGGATGGTCTTTCTTTATCTTACTAAGAAAAGGATGTGAGAACATGGAGAAATCTTTGGAACAGTTGAAGCAGGAATATGAAAAAACTACCATTCTGCTGGAACAGGAAAAGCGGAAAATGCAGCGTTTGAAAAACCGGCAGACGTATCTGGAAAGCGGTTCCCGGCAACAGAGGACGCACCGGCTGATTACCCGTGGGGCAGCCATTGAGAGCATTGCGCCGCAGACAAAGGAGCTGACCGAAACGAAATTTTATTCCCTCATGGAAAGCATTTTGAATCTGCCGCAGGCGGAATATTTCATCCGGTCTGCCGCAGAGAACCACGCCCGTATTTCCGGGCAGGAGAAAGGCGGTGACTAAGAATAGCACTTTATCATTTTTCAATCGCACAGATAAAGCGCAGCGCCGGTCAGAGCGCCATTGCCAGCGCAGCCTACCGAGCCGGGGAGCGTCTTTACAGCAACTACTATGGGGAAGTCAGCGACTACACCAAAAAGGGCGGCGTGATCGCTTCGGAAATCATGTTGCCGCCCCATGCGCCGGAAATATATCTTGACCGGGCGACCCTCTGGAATGCTGTGGAGAGCTGCGAGAAACATCCAAAAGCCCAGCTTGCCTATTCCTTTGATATTGCCATGCAGAATGAATTGACGCTGGAAGAAAACATGGGGCTGGCGAGGAAGTTCGTGCAGGAGCAGTTTGTGGCAAAAGGCATGATTGCCGACCTTGCTTTTCACAGCCCGGAGAAAGAGGACGGCGGCATCCCCAACCCGCATTTCCATGTGATGACAACCATGCGCCCCTTGAACCCGGATGGCACATGGGGACAAAAACAGCGGCGTGAATATCTTCTTGATGAAGATGGAAACCGAATCCGGGATAAAAACGGCGATTATATGTTTAACGCTGTCCATACCACCGACTGGCACGAGCCGGAAACGCTGGAACACTGGCGGGAGCAGTGGGCGGTTGCCGTTAATACAAAATTTGAGGAAAAAGGGCTGGATGTGCGTATCGACCACCGTTCCTATGTGCGGCAGGGGCTTGACCTGATACCTACTGTCCACGAGGGCGCTAATGTCCGGCAGATGGAAGCAAAGGGCATCCGTACCGAGAAAGGGGAACTGAACCGCTGGATTAAAGCCACCAACCGGCTCATACAGGATGTGAGAAAGAAGATCAAAGCCCTGTTTGGCTGGATGGCAGAGGTAAAAGAAGAACTTTCCAAACCGCAGATACCGAACCTTGCCGACCTGCTGATCGCTTATTACAACCAGCGCAACGCAGGGGCATGGAGCAATAAAGCCAGAACCGGAAACTTAAAGCAGTTTGCCGAAGCCGTCAATTATCTGACAGAAAATAAGCTGCTCACATTGGAGGATTTGCAGGAGCGTCTTTCCTCTGTCAGCGAAGAATTTGAAGCGTTAAGCGGCTCCATGAAAAAGAAATCTGCCCGGATAAAGGAATTGCAGGAGTTGATAAGGAAGGGCGAGAATTACCAGCGGCTAAAACCTGTCCATACGGAATTGAACAATATCAAGTTTAAGAAACAGAGGGAGAAATTTGAAACATCCCACGGTGCGGAGTTACGGCTGTTTTATGCCGCCCGCCGTATTTTGAAAGAAAAACTGGATGGAAAACCCATTGCCCTGAAAGCATGGAAACAGGAATACGCACAGTTAAAAACAGAGTATGCCGAACTGTCCCCGCAGCACAAGCCGCTCCGTGAGGAAGTCATACGGCTGCGGCAGGTGCAGAACGCCGTAGATACCGCACTGCGCCGGAGGGAGCAGCCGCAGGAAGTGCAGAGAAAGAAGAACGAGATGGAGCTATGACATAACCGGCAGCTTTACCGCTACCGGCATTTTTATGGAGGGAGCACTTGAATGTATTTGAAGCGGTGAAACAGTCTGTTACCACCCGGCAGGCTGCTTCATTCTATGGAATCCGGGTGGGGAGAAACGGCATGGTCTGCTGTCCATTCCACAATGACCGCACGCCCAGCATGAAAGTGGACAGCCACTTTTACTGCTTCGGCTGCGGAGCTTCCGGGGATGTGATCGACTTTGCCGCTTTGCTGCATGGATTGGGGAAACGGGAAGCTGCGGTCAGACTTGCGGAGGACTTCGGCGTTTCCTATGAGAAATCCGGCAGTGCACCGCCAGATAGGAAGCGTCACAACAGGTCACAGCCCCGGCAAAAATCAGCGGAGCAGCGATTTAAGGAAACGGAACGGTATTGTTTCCGGGTGCTATGCGATTATCTGCGCCTGCTGGAGCATTGGAAAACAGCATACGCCCCACAGCCGCAGGATGGCATCTGGCATCCTCTGTTTGTGGAAGCGTTGCAGAGGATAAGCTACACAGAATACCTTTTGGATATTTTGTTATACGGAGAAATAGAAGAAAAAGCGGCATTGATCGCCGCACAGGGAAAGGAGGTGTTGCGGCTTGAACAGCGAATTTCAGAGCTTGCCGCCGGAAACGCAGGAAGCGGTCAAAAGGACGATGGACACAATGGAACCGGCGCAGACACCGGCAGAAATCCGGGAGACGTTAGAGGGGACGCAGAAAGGCGGCGTGAAGAACAGCATCCGAAACTGCCTGACGGTGTTCCAGCGTGACCCGCTGTTCCGTGGGGCGCTGCGCCTGAACCTTTTGACGGAGCAGGTTGACATTGTGAAGCCGCTGGGCTGGGAGCGCACCAGTGCCACGCTGACCGACATGGATATGAACTACCTGCTTTTGTATCTGGAAGAAAATTACGGGCTTACCAGCGAGAAAAAGGTGCAGAGCGCCATCAAGATTGTTGCCAATGAAAACCGCTACCATCCGGTCAGGGATTACCTGAACAGCCTGCAATGGGACGGCACAGAGCGCATCCGTTACGCCCTGCATCACTTTCTGGGAGCCGATACGGACGAATACACCTATGAAGCCTTGAAACTGTTCCTGATGGGAGCCATCCGGCGGGTATTCAGACCGGGGAGCAAGTTTGAGGTCATGCTCTGTCTGGTTGGCGGTCAGGGAGCCGGGAAATCTACCTTTTTCCGGCTGCTGGCAGGCAGGGACGAATGGTTTTCAGACGATTTGAAGAAGCTGGACGATGAAAACGTGTACCGTAAGCTGCAAGGGCATTGGATTATCGAGATGTCGGAGATGATTGCCACAGCCAACGCCAAGAGCATTGAGGAAATCAAGTCATTCTTAAGCCGCCAGAAAGAAACCTACAAAGTGCCGTATGAGACACACCCGGCAGACCGGCTGCGGCAATGTGTATTTGGAGGGACGACCAACCGGCAGGACTTTTTACCCCGTGACCGCACTGGCAACCGGCGCTTTCTCCCCGTAACGGTGTACCCAGAACGGGCGGAGGTTCACATACTGGACGATGAAGCGGCAGCGAGGGCATATATCGAACAGATGTGGGCGGAAGCCATGACGGTTTACCGCAGCGGGAAGTATAAGCTGTCATTCAGCATAGAAATGAACCGATACCTGAACGCCCATCAGCAGGACTTCATGCAGGAGGACACGCAGGCGGGCATGATCTACGCCTATTTGGAGGACTACACCGGCGACAGGGTATGTTCCAAGCAGCTTTATGAGGAAGCGCTGGGGAACTTAAATTCCCCGGCAGACTGGGAGACACGGGCAATCTGCGAGATTATGAATACCGGCATTGCGGGCGGCATCATACAGGGCTGGGTAGCCTACAAAAGCCCGAAGCGGTATAAGAAATACGGTTCTCAAAAAGGCTGGGAGCGTGTCAACCAAGCTCCGCCGGAGGGGGACGGTTTTCAGGAAATCACGGAAGAAGAAGCCCGGCAAATGGAACTTCCATTCTGAAAAGCCACCGGTTGACAGTTTGGTTGACGCTTTGGTTGACAGCCGGTTGACGGGGAAAAGCCTGATATTTGGGGCATTTCTCTCCTTTGTCAACCATGTCAACCAAGAAATCAAAGAAAAAGTAAAAAGTAATAATAGAGCGCCTATGGATTGTTTTCAAAGTCTTTTCTGCCGGTTGACACGGTTTGGTTGACACGGAGACAGTCTGCGGCTGTACACCTGTCTGACATTCCCTTGTCGGGCATATTTCATTTATGGAGGTAACTGCCTATGGCAAAAAGCAAAAACGAGAGCAATAACAAAAACAGCGGCACCCTGCTTACCGAAAAAGACGGCACCCAGTATTTTGTCATGGGGAAAGTCCGTATCAAGGTATCGGAGCATTTCGCACAGGATGGGAAGCCGCTTGACAGCCTGCTGGAAGATGTGATCCAGCACGCTGCCGCCGCTTCCTGAAAAAATACGGAATAACGACTGTCAATCAGCCCACGCTTATGATATACTTGTACCAGCGAGTATTGTATAAGCGTGGGTTGTTTCTTTTAGAAGGAGGATTTTTAACCGTGAAACAACCATACAATACAACGATTTATAACACTGCACTATATTTGAGATTGAGCCGTGACGATGAATTACAGGGGGAAAGCGGCAGTATCCAGACCCAGCGCATGATGCTTAGACAGTATGCCGCAGAGCATGGGCTGACCGTTGTAGACGAGTACATTGACGACGGATGGAGTGGGACAAATTTCGAGCGTCCAAGTTTCCAAAGGATGATTGATGACATCGAAGACGGGAAAATCAACTGCGTTGTCACAAAGGACTTATCCCGTCTGGGAAGAAACTATATCCTGACCGGTCAGTACACGGAAATCTATTTCCCCAGCAAGGGAGTACGCTACATTGCCATCAATGACAATGTGGACACCATCAACGGAGAAAGCGAGCTTGCACCGTTCTTAAACATCCTGAATGAAATGCACGCCCGACAGACCAGCAAAAAGGTCAAGGCTGCCATGCACACAAGATTTGCCAATGGCGCACACTATGGAGCCTATGCACCGCTGGGCTATGTAAAAGACCCGGACAAAAAAGGTCATCTTCTGATCGACCCGGAAACACGCTGGATTGTAGAGAAGATTTTTGACCTTGCTGTACACGGGCGTGGAGCCGCCAGCATTACACGGATTCTGGTGGAGGAAAAAGTACCTACCCCCGGCTGGCTGAACTATGAAAGATACGGGACTTTCGCCAATATCTACGCCGGTGCGCCCGCAGAAAAAGCCTATGCGTGGACGATAGCACAGGTCAAGAGCATTTTGAAAGAGGAAACCTACATCGGTCACAGCATTCACAACAAGCAGAGCAACATTTCATTCAAGAACAAGAAAAAGGTGCGGAAGCCGCAGGAAGAATGGTATCGTGTGGAAAATACCCACGAAGCCATCATTTCTGAAGAAGTGTTCCAAAAAGTTCAGGAGCTGATTGCAAGCAGACGCAGGAAACGCAGAAACGGTACGACACAGATTTTCGCAGGATTGATAAAATGTGCAGACTGCGGATGGTCTTTAGCCTATGGGGAAAACAAGCAGAATAAGAACCCATACGGGTACTACCATTGCAGCAAGCACGGGCAGGGATTACGCCAGTGTTCCATGCACTATATCCGCTATGATGTACTGTATGCCTATGTGCTTGCAAGACTGCAATACTGGTCTATGCTGGCACAGAAAGACGAGGACAATCTGCTGAAACGCCTGCTCAATGCCAGCGACAGGGAAAGAAACTCTGCGAAGAAAAAGCAGGCTGCGGAGCTGAAAAAGGCAGAGAAGCGTAAAGCCGAGGTTGACGGGCTGTTTGCTAAAATGTATGAGGACTGGTCTGCCGGACGCATAACCGAGTATAACTTCAATATGCTGTCCGAGAAGTACCAGAACGAGCAAAAGGAGCTTGAAACAAAAATAAGACAGCTTCACGAAACGATGGAAGCCGCCGTACAGACCGCAGCGGATGCTGAAAAGTGGATTGCCCTGATGAAACAGTATGTCAACCCTGTGGAGCTGACCGCCGAACTTCTGAACACTCTAATTGAAAAAATAACCGTCCACGAAGCTGTCAAGGGCGAGGACGGAAGCCGTGAGCAGGAAGTAGAAATCTACTACCGCTTCATCGGCAAAATCGACTGACCTTTCTTTTTTACCCAACAATATCTTTAATTAAGGGAGACGGGAAACAGCTACCCGGATATTCTGCTTCTGCCCCAGCTGGCGTCGCTTTTTAATATTTCCGTGGATCAGCTGATCGGTTATGAGCCCCAGCTGACCAAGGAGGCGATCCGCAAGATCTATCAGGAATTGGCGGAGGCGCTTACCGGTGAAAATAAGGCGGAGGCGCTGGAAAAATCAAGGGAATATGTCAAAAAATATTACTCCTGCTTTCCGTTTTTGTTGCAGGTAGCGGTGCTCTATTTAAACAACTGTGATTTGCAGGCGGACGCGGCGCTGCAGGAAGAGACGTTGGAGCTTTGCCGCCGGGTGGCGGAGGAAAGCAGGGACGCAGCGTTGATTCATGACGCTGTTTATGTGGAAGCTTATGTTTATTTGATGACCGGCAGAGCGGCAGAAGCCCTGAACGTGCTGGGGGAGGATATCCTCCCGATGGCACAGGATGCCGAACTGATTGCCGCGTCCTATCAGTTATTGGGAAACCCGGACCGGGCCAAGGAAATATTCCTGATCACAGCCTATCAGCACCTGTTGTTCTTAATTCAGGATTTGATCAACTATATGGCACTGTGTCCCGGACAGAAGGAAGTGGAGGACATTACCTTAGAACGGCTTTTCACTGTGGCCGGCGCCTTTCAGCTCGACGGCCTCCATGCGACCACGTCCTTAAGCCTATCCCTGATCGCCGCTACGGTATACGCCGGGAGAAAGGAAAAGGACCGGACGTTGGCCGCGCTGGACCGGTTTGTGGCGGTCTGCCAGCGGGACGACATCTTAGAGCTCCACGGGGACGATTATTTCTATTCCCTGGAAAAATGGTTCCAGGATTTCAGCCTCGGAGCAAGGGCGCCGCGGGGGCCGAAGCTGGTGAAAGCATCCATCGTGGCCGCGCTGGAACAAAATCCGGTGTTTGATTTTATCCGGGATGATTTCCGCTTTCGGAGCTGCGTAGAGAAATTAAAGCAAATATAAGGAGGGGGAGCCATGGAAACGCTGATGGAATATTTACCGGCTCTGCTGCCGCTGATTCTCATTGAAGTGGGCCTTGCCTTGTTTGCGCTGGTCCATGTGCTGCGCCATCCTCATTACCGCCACGGCAGCAAAGGGATTTGGATTGTGGTCGTAATTCTCGTACAGTTTTTGGGCCCGATCGCCTACTTTGTTTTTGGACGGGGGGAAGAGGAATGAACGTCTTAGAAATTTCCGAGCTGAAAAAGAGCTTCGGCGGCCGTCCGGTGCTCCGGGGCTTGGACCTGGCGGTGCCGGAGCATTCGGTATTTGGCCTGATCGGACAAAACGGGGCGGGAAAGACCACCACGATGAAAATCATTCTGGGATTGATAAAGGCCGATGCCGGCAATCTGAGCGTGTGTCAGACTCCGGTGCGCTTTGGGGACGCCAGGACGAACCGGATGATCGGCTATCTGCCGGACGTACCGGAATTTTACGGGTACATGACGTCAACGGAGTATTTGACACTTTGCGGAAAAGTAGCGGGCGTGAGTGCAAAGGAATGCGGGAAACGGTGCGAGGAACTTTTGGAGATGACCGGCCTTTCCTCTTTCCGGAAAAAACGGATCGCAGGCTTTTCCAGAGGCATGAAACAGCGCCTTGGAATCGCCCAGGCACTGTTCGGCAGGCCGCGGCTCTTGATCTGTGACGAGCCCACGTCCGCGCTGGACCCCATGGGGCGGAAAGAAATCTTGGATCTGCTGAGCAGGGCGAGAGAGAATACGACGGTGATTTTCTCCACCCATGTCCTGGCCGATGTGGAGCGGATCTGCGACCAGATTGCGATTTTAAAAGACGGCAGGATCGCTCTTGGCGGGGATCTGGAACGGCTCCGAGAGGCCGGCGGGAGCGATACTTTGCGGGTGGAACTGGAATCCGAGACGGATGCCAGGCATCTGCTTTCTCTCTGTCAGGAGAAAAAATTGGGAATCTGCGCTCTGGAGGGACGGCATACCCTGACCCTTCGTACCGCGGAGATACGAAAGACAGAGGCGGAGCTCTTCACACTGTTTGGGGAACATGGCCTGATGCCGGTAAAACTGGAGCGGGAAGAGCCGACCTTAGAAAATCTGTTTTTGGAGGTGGTACAGTGAACGGCTACTGCGCATTTTTCAAAAAGGAAATGATGGAAAACCTCCGCACTTATAAGTTTCTGATTTTGGCGCTGGTGTTTCTGGCCCTGGGGATTATGAGTCCCCTGTCGGCAAAGTACCTGCCGGACCTGGTGGCCGCTTTTCTGCCGGAAGGAGCGAACCTGGGAATCGGCGAGCCGGCCATTCTCGATTCCTGGGCCCAGTTTTTTAAAAACGTGCCCCAGATTGGCCTGATTGTGCTGGTGATCCTTTTCAGCACGATTCTCTCGGCAGAGTTCACGAAAGGCACTTTGGTTAATTTTGTGACCAAGGGGCTGTCCCGTTCCGACGTCATATTGGCTAAAAGCACGGCAGCCCTGCTGATTTGGACGGTCTGCTATGGTTTGGCCTTTGGAGCCAGTCTGCTTTACGGCTGGATTTTCTGGAAAACGCTTTGGCCCCCTCGCCTCGGCTTCGCCGTGTTTCTCGTCTGGGCCTTCGGCGCGCTGCTGATTCAATTGCTGCTGCTCGGTGGCACCCTGACCAAGGGGAGCTCCGGGAGCTTGTTTGTTGCCGGAGGAACCTTTTTGGCGATGATGCTTCTTCAGCTGCTGCCGCCGGTCCGGGATTATCTCCCGGTGCGCCTGATCATGGATAACATGGAACTGTTAAATGGAAATCTGACTGTCTCAGACTTTCTGCCGCCTCTGCTGATCTGCGCAGTTCTGGCGGTTTCGGCCCTGGCGGCTGCCATCCGGATCATGAGAAGGAAAACGCTGTAATAAAGAGATGAGGGACAAAGAGGCAAGCCAAGGAACCCATGGGATCCTTGACTTGCTTTTTTTGCGGCGGCACTTCCGGAGAAACGGAGCACTCGATTCAGGCGCGGGAGATTTCATGTATTTTGGTGGATTTTCTGGAGAGAAGATGATAGAATAGATCTACTGAGCAAAGGAACCAAGGCGGCGCCCTCTGATTTTTATTAGTAGCGGTACGGACGGCTTTGGCTGGGAAGGCGGTTGCCATTTCATGAAAAATCGAAAAGAGGGCTTTACCCTGGTGGAGCTGATCGTGGTCCTCGTGATACTTGCGATCCTGATGGCGATCCTGGTCCCCACCTGTGTACAATATATACATAAGGCGCAGCTAAAGCGGTGCGAGATTCAGCGAAGCGAGATTGCCAGGGTTTTCCAGATGGTTTCCATTGAAAACCAGGAGCTGAGGGAATGTAAGGATACCGTGGAGGTAAAAGCGGTGTTGGGAGACGATCCCATCGACTATATGGCGGATCTGGGTTTTTATGCGGAGAAGGAAGCATACTGCCCGGTGCACAATGAAAAATATACGCTGGAGGTGTCCACCATCGACGGCGTGCGGTCGGTGGAGGTGCTCTGTCCTTGCGTGGAAAGCGAGAAGAGCTATATTTCTCTGTCACAGAAGGTTTACAAAGATATTAATAAGCCGGGTTTTGACCGAAAAGATTTGATTTCCAACGTCTATGACGAACGGGGATCGTTGTTAAAAGTGGCGGACCGGATGAAAAATGCGTCCCATTTTGCCGATCAGGATTTGTATTGGCGGCCGTATACGTTGTTCGACGGCACGGTGATCCTGTACGCGGCCCCTGGGAATAATAAATCCCACGCCAATTGGAGCGCATCCTTGGTTTATGTGGACGGTAAGATTTACCAGAGCACAAAGCAGCATGCTTATACCCACCAATACCAGGGAACGCCGATTGCAGACTTGAAGGATAAAAACAAGGATGATCTGGAATCCTATCTGACGGACAGAAATTTTGAACAGATCAGCGGTTAAAAAACCGGGATTTGAAGCAGAAATATCAGTTTTTGCCTTCGATAGAGGATTTCCGAGATAGAGCGAGAAAACAGCGGAGGCAGTACTCGGAAGAATTGCAAAAAGGAGAGTGGAGGGGAGGAGAAGATGTCTCAGCCGATGAAAGTAATTGCCAGGATCTGTACGGATTTTCCAACCAAGTTTGGAATCCCGCGACAGAGCGGCCTCGTCCAGGCCCTGAAAGCGAAGATTGTCTTTGAGCCGGAGTTCCGGAACCCTGATGCGGTGCGGGGGCTGGAGGATTTTTCCTATATCTGGCTTCTTTGGGAGTTCTCCGAGTCCGTCCGGGGAACCTGGTCCCCGACCGTGCGGCCGCCCCGGCTCGGAGGGAACCGCCGCATGGGAGTGTTCGCCACCCGGTCCCCCTTCCGCCCTAACCCGATTGGGCTGTCATCGGTTCAGCTGGAGCGCATTGAGCTTCATCCTAATCTGGGGCCGGTTCTTCATATCACCGGGGCGGATTTGATGGACGGGACGCCGATTTATGACATCAAGCCTTATCTGTCCTTTGTGGACAGCCATCCGGAGGCCAGGGGAGGATTTGCCGAGAGCACCAAGGATTACCGCCTTTCGGTGGAGTTTCCCAAGGACCTGCTGGAGCAGATTCCTGTGGGACGCCGGGAAGCGCTGATCGGCGTCCTGGCCAGCGATCCGAGGCCTTCCTACCAGAACGACCCGGAGCGCGTCTATGGCTTCCGCTTTGCCGGGTGGGAGATTAAATTCAACGTTCGGGACAGTGTACTGACCGTCTGTCAGGTGACGACGACGCCCAGGAACAGCGGGGCTGAAGTAAAATAACCTTATGGTGCGGTGTCCACTTTACAATACCCTTTTCCCTTCCTCATTCCAGCGTCTTTTTTCCCAAGCGAACTTCTTCCATCCAATCCACCATATCTTCCGGAAGGTGGTTGAACAGGTAGTTTTTCTCCTCCTTTGTCCGGCTTTCGCAGATTTCCCGGATCTCTATCTTGGCTGCTTCCACCGCCTCCCGCAATCCCTGGGCCGAGAGACGGGTGGCGCCCTGGCCCAGGATGATGACCTGTTCCAGCGCGTCAGAGGTGGCCACGGTCACCTCGTATTTCCGTCCGATTTCATGGACAGTTTTTTCGATGTATTGGTCCGCCGTCTCGGCTTCCTTTGTGTAAACTACATGGATATTGTGATAAGGGAATACCTCGCCGGGATTTCCTTTTACTTTATAGGCGTCGAAGACGAGGATCACGTTATTTTTTTGAAATCCCTGATAATTGCAGAGAATATCCATCAGGTAATTCCGGGCGCCTTCGATGTTGACCTTGGCCAGCTCTTTTAACTCCTCCCAGGCAAAGATGATATTGTAGCCGTCCACCAGCAGGTATTCCTTTTCCGGATCCTTTTTCGGCTGAGGCTGGCGGAACCTGGTCTGAGGGACGCTGTCCATCCGGCTTTTTTTGCTGCGCTCCGCCCTTCGGTCCGGGCCGTAGGTTCTGGTAAAAATCGCCTCCAGCTCCTTTTCGTCGGCATCCGAGGTCTGTCCGCCGGTGAGAAACGGCCGGGGGATGGCCGGGGCGGGAGCCGACGCAGGTTCCTTTGGCCCGCGCCGGTATTCCAGGTGCATGTGCTCCGGGACCTGATCCCAGGGGACCAGGAAACTGCCTCCGTGGGAACAAAAAACAGAGGCGGACGGATTTTCCACATCGGCTTCGGCTTCATAGCCGGAGGCTAAGATCACTTCCTCCTCGTTGTGGCAGGGTTCATAGCCCTTGACGGTACAAAACAGCCGTCCGCACCCTTTGGTGTAGGAGGTCACCTCCCGCTGGTAGCCCTGCATGAAAGATACCGGCGCCGTGCCGGTCAGGACCGCTTGATCCTTTAACAGTTCCGGCGGAGAAAACTTGCCGTGCATGTTTTGGATATCCGTCAGGGCGCGGCCTACTTTGTCCGATGGGATTTCCAGACGGAATTCATAGACCGGCTCCAAAAGCCTACATCCGGCCTGCATCAGACCCTGCCGGACCGCCCGGTAGGTCGCCTGCCGAAAGTCTCCCCCTTCGGTGTGCTTGGGATGGGCTCTCCCGGACACAAGGGTGATTTTCATGTCGGTGATCTCCGATCCGGTCAGGATGCCCCGGTGTTTTTTCTCCTCCAGATGAGTCAGAACCAGACGCTGCCAGTTCCGGTCCAGTACGTCCTCGCTGCATTCTGTACCAAATACCAGGCCGCTGCCCGGCTCTCCCGGTTCCATCCTCAGGTGAACCTCAGCATAGTGGCGCAGCGGTTCAAAGTGGCCCACCCCTTCCACTGGGCTCGAAATCGTTTCCTTATAGACAATCCTCCCGGTCCCGAATTCCGCTTCCAGCCCAAAGCGTTCCCAGAGTAAACTTTTCAGTATCTCCAACTGGACCTCGCCCATCAGCTGAACCCGGATTTCCCCGGCCTGCTCGTCCCAGACCATGTTTAACTGTGGTTCTTCCTCACCGAGCTGCGTCAGCTTCTGAAACGTGCCGGGGATGTCAGTGCCTTCCGGCAGTAAGATCTGATAGGTTAAGACCGGTTCCAGAACCGGCAGCTCGGAGGCGTGCTCCCCCCCAAAGCCCTGGCCGGAGTAGGTGCGGCTCAGCCCGGTCACGGCGCAGACCGTTCCGGCAGGGGCCTCCTCCACGGTTTGGAATCCAGAGCCGGAGTAGACCCGGATCTGATCCACTTTCTCCTCCCAGGTCTCTTTTTCTCTGTCGTTCCCCTCCTCCCGGTTGGAAAGCAGGGCTTTCACCTTGAGGCTTCCGCCGGTGATCTTCATGTGGGTCAGCCGGTTCCCCTGACTGTCCCTGGAAATTTTATAGACCTTTGCGCCGAAGGCTTCTTTGCGGGCAGGCGGCTGGATCAGGGAAGCCATGCCGTCCAGGAATTCTTCCACCCCGGTCAGCTTCAGCGCGGAACCGAAATAGCAGGGGAACACCTTCCGCTCCCGGATGAGGCGGATGATCTCCCCCTGCGCGATGGTTCCCTGATCGAGATATTGTTCCAGCAAAGCTTCGTCGCAAAGAACCAGATTCTCCATCCATGTTTGCCGGTTTTGAGACTTGTCAAAATCCACGCACCGGTCGTCCAGCTGTTCCCGGAGCCCCGCAAGGATGGCCTCCGGATCAGTCCCCGGCTGATCCATCTTATTGATGAATAGAAAAACCGGGATTCCATACCGGGCCAGGAGATGCCATAACGTGCGGACGTGTCCCGGTACGCCGCCGGCCCCGCTGATGATCAGGATGGCGTAGTCCAAGACCTGCAGCGTCCGCTCCATCTCTGCGGAAAAATCCACGTGCCCCGGCGTATCCAGAAGAGTCACATCGTAGTCCCCCAGGGGAAATCCTGCCTGTTTGGAAAAGATGGTGATCCCCCTGGCTTTTTCCAGGCTGTAGGTGTCCAGGAAGGCGTCCCCGTGGTCCACCCGCCCCAGTTTTCGGATGCTGCCGGTCAGATAAAGGATGGCCTCGGCCAAGGTGGTTTTTCCGGCGTCCACATGGGCCAGGATTCCGATTGTCAGTTTCTCTCTATGTTTCATGCAATTCCCCAAATTTCTTTATTTATAGCCGCGGCAGGCGGCTTATCTTTTTTAGTATAACACTGAAAGGAGATTGCATCAACGGCAATCCATCAGCACGGCCCCAGCCGGATCGCTTGGGCGATGGTGACGAGGAGGCAGGAGAGCGCGGCCCAGATCAGAAACATTTTCCCCATAAACTTCACCCACCGCCCAAACGGGATTTTCGCCGCGCCCAGGATCCCCATCAGAGCGCTGGAGGTGGGAAGAATATAATTGGAAAAACCATCCCCGAAATTGTAGGCTAAAACCGCGGTCTGCCTCGTCATTTCCAAATGATCTGCCACCGGAATAAAGATCGGCATTACCACCGAAGCCTGGGCGGTGCCGGAGGTGATGAATACATTGACCAAGGTGTTTGCCAGGTACATGCAGGCGCCCTGACTCCAACGGGGCGCCAGGCTCAAGGTTTGGGAGAGAGCATGGATGATCGTGTCGGTAATCCCCCCTGCGGACAGGATCAGGGAGATGGAAGTTCCAAAGCCGACCAAAAAGGCCGCAGACAGCAGGGAACTGCTGCCTTTTAGGAATAAGCCGGAGATTTCATCGGACGGGAGGCGTTCCAGAATTCCCACTCCGATCCCCAAAACCAGGAATACAGCCGCCAGCTGCCGGACGCTCCAGGAAAAGCGGAGCGTGCCGTAAACCATCAAAGCCAGGGCAACGATCAGGATGGCCAGCACACGCTTGTGCTTTTTGGTCAGGGGACAGGAAAGTGCCTGTCCGGACGGATCCGCATGGGAGGAGAGGCGCTTTCCGATCCGGTCCGTGTCGGAATAAAGCTGCCGGTCCAGGTCATACATGGGACTTATTTTCGGGCCTTGTTCGATTTTTCTTGCATAGAGGCAAAGAAACAGGCAGGTGGGAACCAGGAAAATTACCAGGCAGAGGGCCCGGAACCAGAGGCCGGAGTAGAGCGGGAGACCGGCGATCTTTTGGGCGATCAGGGTGGTCGTGGTGCGGAGCGTTCCAGTGGAGAAGCCAACCCCGCCGCCGAGGATCAAAAGGGCGGCGCCGGTGATGGAATCGTATCCCATGGAGACGGTCAGCAGGACGAGCACCGGCACAAAAGGGATGAAGAGCTGGAGCGCCTGATTTGAGCAGATCAGCGCAAAGGCAGAGGTCAAAAGGATCAGAAGCAGCAGCCTGCGCTTTTGGCATTTGGCGGCGATACCGTGGATCAGGGCTTGCAGAGCGCCGGAGGCATTGACGAGGGAGAAGGCTCCTCCGGAAAAGAGCAGGACCAGGATCAGATCCATATTTTTGGCAAAGCCGTCCACGATATAGCCGGGGAGCGCCAGGGGGCTGACCGGCGTGGGTTCCCCATAGGAAAACTGGCCCACGGAGGTGGAATCGCCGGACTCCCCGGCTTCCCGCGCATAGGAACCGGCGGGAATCAGCCAGGTCAAAGCGCAGGAAACCAGGATCAAGGCGATCAGGATCAAAAAAGAATTCGGATATTTTTTCATACGGCTTCCCCTTTTCCCGCTTCCGGAAGCTTGGGGCAAGAAGCGGATTTAAGCATCGGTCTTCGCCGAGATGGCGTTTTGGATTTTCCGGCGGCTGAACAGATAAAAGATAAATCCAAGGATCGGGAAAACGACCATCACCCGAAACGTTGCGGCATAGCCGAAGGCGTCCGCCAGATATCCGATCAGAAAGCCGGTGACCACCGAGCAGACATCCGGCACCAAAAGATTGGTGGCGGTGGCGATCCCCCTCCGTTCGGGGGAAGCCATGGCAATGGCCGCCGCGGAGCAGGCCGGGTTGGACATGCCGTAGGTAAAGCCAAAAGCAATGCCCGCCAGCATAAAGTGGGTGGCCGACGTGGCGAAGCCGCAGAATAAGGTGGCGATCGCCGCGCCTCCCAGCATTGGGAAGATGATAAAATCCATGCCCAGTTTGTCATAGAGCGGCCCGCCGACAATACCGCCCCACATGGAGAGCAGGGTGTACATGGAGAAATAAATTGCTGCGTTTTCGATGCCCAATTCATCGCCGTGGAGCACCAGGTAAGTCTGGGTCAGCGTGAACAGAAAGCTGGTAAAGAAGCGCATTCCCACGGCGGGAAGAGACTCGAAGGCGATGAAGTTGGAGAGCTTGAATTTGATCTTTCCCGCTTTCTCGGCCGCCGCCCGGTAAAGCTTGCTGGCATCCTCCACACGGATGAAACAGGACAGAACGGCGCAGAGAGCACAGAAAGCCGCGCTGCCGTAGAAAACGCCGTTGGGTCCCATGGTATTGTAGATATTGACGCTGAGGACCGGCACGATGGCGGAGACTGCCTTCGGCATGAACAGATAGACGCCGAAAGCGGTTCCCATCGCCTTCTTATCCACGGAAGCGCCGACCACGGTTCCCATGCTGGTCATGACAAATACGCTGGCAAAACCATAGAGCATCCGGTCAAAGATATAGAGCGGGACATTGGAGGTGAAGACGTATAGGATATTCACAAGGATATAGAGGATAAATGTGGATATCAGCACCTTTTTTTGGTTTAGCCTGTCGATAATCCGCCCGGAAATCGGCCGGCTGATCATCTGCGTGATGGAATAAAGGCTTGCGACCACGCCGAGTACCGCGGCCGAAGCGCCGACCGCCGCCCCAAATTTGCTGATGGTGGTCTTATTTAATTCAGTAGCGATGGAATAGCTGGCCCGGATCAAAATCAGCAAAAGAAAGTTCCGGTTGGTCAAAATGTTTTTCAGCGCTTGAAGGTAGCCGCCGCCTTTGGGTTTGGTTTGCTCCGCCATAGTGTTCTCCTTTTCTCCTGATATCTTTATTTCGTCAGACAGCTGTCAAAAAAGTCAAAGATCCGGTCCGTCACCTGGCTCCAGCCGGAGGGATGATCGCCGCCTCCGACCACAAGCTTTTGGTAGGGAATGCCGAGGCGGTCCATCTCGGCCCAGCCCCGCATCACATAGTCGAAACCGTGCTCATCCTCGGTGCCGCAGACAAAAAGCGCGTGCCGGGGGGCGAGATTGGCGGCGAATTGGCGCAAGTCATAAAAATGATAGTTGACGAAGCCGCCGGTGGGGCAGATGGCGTTGAACAGGCCGGGTCTCATCAGCACATACTGCATACAGGCTACGGATCCGGCGGAATTTCCCGCGGCAAACAGATTTTCTTTGTCCAGATTCCAGCGCCCGAAGATTTCTTCAAACTGCCGCTCCATAGAGAGGCCTGCCAGGCGGCGCAGCAGGAGAGTTTCCTCCGGCCAACCCTCCGGATTTTCATATGCGACCTTTTCCGGATCTAGAACGTCAAGGGTTTGAATGATCGGAACCAGGCTTCCGTAAAAGGAGCTGAGGATATAGCCGTTGGTTCCGGCGACGATATAGCCTCTATCTTCCGCATAAAGCTGGGCTTTCTGGCCGGACTGGTCGTAAAAGCGGCTTTCATTGCCGCCGCCGCCGTGAAAATAGAATACCGCTTTGTTAGGGGTATCCGGCTGATAACCGGTGGGAATGTACATGTGATACGGAATGACCCGCCTGCCCTCCTCGAACCAGAAGGAGCGGTGAATCTCCCCGCACGTCCGGCCGCGCACAACCGAGCTGTAATACCGCCACAAAACGAGGGGGAACGTCAGGTCCTCATAGAAGGTGAGTACGGTCATGTTTTTGGCTGGGACCGTCCGCGCGCCAAAGATCTTCGTCATCACCTCAATGGCCGGAAGATAAAGGATGCCGCCGATTTCCCTGGGACCTGCGGAGAGCTCGATCCATTCTCCATGGGCCTGGGCCAGCGGCTCCCCGACGGCCAGGACGGCTTCTTCTGCGGGAACTTCCCGGAGATACCACTGCCTGTCAATCTGAACCCGCTCCATGGTGTCCAGATATTTTTGAAACCTCAGGCGGATCCGTCCGCCCTCCACCTGGACGAGGAGGTCCGGGGAGTAAATGCGGGAAAGGTCCTCCAGGGAGAGGAAAAAGACGCCGTCCTGCTCAAAGACCGGGAAGACTGGCTCGTAGAGGGCGCGATCCAGAAACAGTTTGTCATAGCCGGAGCGGAAATAGACACCGTGGAATTCGTGGATGAATCTTACTCTCCGCCCGGAGGGTAAAAGAGGCTGGGTGAACATGAAGATACTCCTTTCCTGTGAGCGGTATGTTTGGCACAGCTTGCTCGGAATGAGCCGGGCCGAATCTGCCGCCGCCTGTGTGAGCTAGGGCGCGCCTCAACTGTTCTTAAGAATCTAGCTGTATTTTAACAAGATCCCATTCAAAAAGGAAATGGTTATAAATTATTTGCATATAACTAGAAGGAATGAAACCAGGAAAACCGGGTATAGATGGAAAAAGAAGAGAAAGGATGGTATAATGTGCACGAAGTGGACATGATACCGGCCCGAAGCGAAGCGAAGTGGCCATCCAAAGCGGAGCGGTACCATGTCGGAGACATGGTATAATGACCGCAAAGGAGGGCTTTTATGCGTTTTTCTCAGCTTCGCTATTTTGTCGCCGCCTGCCGGTGCGGCAGCCTGACAAAGGCCGCCGCGGAATTTCAGATTTCTCAGCCCGCTCTGAGCAAAGCCGTCAAGGCGTTGGAGGAAGAGCTGGAGGTGGAGCTGTTTCGGCGGGCCGGAAAAAAATTGGTGCTGACCGAGGCCGGACAGGTCTTTTGGGAAAAGGCCGAGTCACTCCTGGCCCATGCAGACCGGATCGCCCGGAACATGCAGGATCTGGGCGGAAAACGCAATGTGGTGAACATCGCTACCATGTCCCCCATCGGCGCTTATGTGGTGGATGGGCCGGTCCGGGAGTTCCGAAAGGCCAGACCCGAATTGAAAATTTCCGTCCGGGAAACCGTAAAGACAGAGGTGCTGGAAGAGATCAAAAAGGAGCGGGCCGACGTGGGAATCCTGATTGTAAATCGAATTTCGCGGGAGGATTTTTCGGTTCTCCCTTTTGCCCGCTCCCGCGTCGTCTACTGTATGCGGCCGGAGCATCCTCTGGCAGGAAGAGAGCAGCTTTCCTTTGCGGAGCTTGCCCCGTACCCAATGATTTTAGAGCAGCATGACCGGAAAAATATGCCCGCCGTTGAGCGGGAGATGAGAAGACAGGGCCTCTTTCCCAGGATCATTCTCCGCACCCAGCAGCACAACACGGCCTTCCAGGTGCTGGACGGCGATACCGGGTATTTTGTGATGCGGGAGCTGGCCGGGATGCAGGACGGGGTCTGCACGGCCGAGCTGGCGGAGCCCTTGGCCGACCTGGAGATCGGTTTGGTCTGGAAAAAGGGAAAGCGGCTGTACTCGGATACCAGCCAGTTCGTGCAGTTTATTGAAGAAGAGTATCAGGGAAAGAGCTAACATGCCGGACGGCCGGAGAATGGGCGGGATTTTCTGGTGTCTGAGGGGAGAGAAGAACAGGAGGCGCGGGCGATGAAATTGTCCCATGTGCGGTATTTCACGGCGGTCTGCAAGTACGGAGGCATGACCAGGGCCGCTGAGGAATTCCATGTAACTCAGCCGGTGCTGACCAAGGCGATCCACGCGCTGGAACAGGAATTCGGAGTGATTCTCTTCCAGCGGTCGAGCAGACGTTTGGAGCTGACGGCGGAGGGGGAGCGTTTTCTCCTCCAGGCGAAAGAGCTGCTTTTTGAGACAGACCAGGCGCTTTCCGGCATGCGTGAGCTGGGGCGGCGGAACAAGGAGCTTCGGATTGCGACCATGTCGCCGATCGGAGCCTTTGCTGTGGCGGAGCCGATCTGGAAATACCGGAGGACGCGCCCGGATCTGGTTGTTAAGATCAGCGAAACCATCAAAAAAAGCGCGCTGGAGGCCGTTTCCCATGAGGCGGCGGACCTCGCCATCCTGGTCACCAACCGGATTTCCCGCGAGGAGTTCCAAGTGGAGCCGTTTACCCGGTCCTGCGTGGTGTACTGCATGCGGCCGGAGCACCCTTTGGCCGGCCGAGACAGGGTCACCTTTCCGGAGGTGGTCCGCTACCCTATGATTTTGGAACAGAACGACAGCAAAAATCTTCCGGTGATTGAGCGCCAGATCCGGCGCCGGGGGCTGGAGCCGGAAGTGTTTTTGTGCACCCAGCAGCATGGCACTGCGTTTCGGATGCTGGAGGGAAATCTCGGCTATTTCGTGATGAAGGAGATTGCCGCCGGGCAGAAAAGGGTATGCTTTGCAGAGCTGGCGGAACCGGAGGCGAACTTGGAGATCGGGATTGTGTCAAAGAAAAACCGGAAGCTGAGCACCGAGGCGAAGGCCTTCGTGCGGTTTATCCGGAAACAATATGGAGAATCAGGGAAAGGAATCGGAGAATGAAAGAAACCATCTTATTGATCAACTTTAACGATACAGCCAGGCGGAATCAGGTGAAGAGAGCCTTGATGCCGCTGCGCCTGCGGCTAAAGAGCGTGGGACCGGACCAGTATGACCTGCCGGTCGGCGTCCTGGCCGGGGAGAAGCAGACAGGCCAGCAGAGAGACCAGCAGGAGGGGAAAACCGAGGGCGCTGGGAGAGAGGACTTGAGTGCTAGACCCGGTAGTGGATCTCCGGATGGACGGGGAGAACCGCGTGAAACGGCAGCAGAAGCACCGCCCGATGAACGGGAGGTGCTAAGCGAAACAGCAGCGAAGGACAAGACAGCGGAAGACCTTGCGGAGGAACTTTTTGTGATGGCCGGACTCTCCGGCGGCAGGGTGGATGCGGTGCTGGCGGCGCTGCGCAAAGCCGGGATTCGCATTCCGTATAAGGCAGTGATGACGGCCACCAATCAGGACTGGGACGTGCGGAAACTTTACCGTGAGATCCACTCCGAGCATGAGGCGATGACAGGAAAAGGCCGGGGTTGATCTTGATGAGCGAATCGATACAGGTTGTTTTGGGGTATGATAAAAAATACAAAGAAATGTCTGAAAACAACTAACTGGTATGGAAGAAAAGCAAGTGTAAACAGTTAAAAGCATTATGATATTTTAAATTGAATAAATAAAAAAAGAAAAAACTAAAATAAATATAAAATTAGCACTCGACTCTTGACAGTGCTAGCAACATGTGCTATAACAGATTCAGAACAAAGGAAGAGGATCCAATCAAAGGATCCCGATCCGATTTCCCCGATCAAAAGGACCGGAGAATAAGTTCCAAAAAAGGCACAGGGTGTCAGAAAGAATGGAGGAATGAGTTATGTTGATGCCTAGTATTTTTGGAGAGAACTTATTTGATGAGATGATGAATTTCCCTTTTGAAAGCGAATTTTACGGAAAACGCAATCCGCTGTACGGCAAGAGAGAAAAGAACCTGATGAAAACCGACGTGAAGGAGACGGACGGAACCTATGAGGTGGCGATCGATCTGCCGGGCTTTAAAAAAGAAGATATTTCCGCGAAATTGGAGGACGGCTATCTGACAGTCAGCGCCACCAAGAGTCTGGACAAAGATGAGAGCGATCAGAAGGGAACCTACATCCGCCGTGAGCGGTATGCCGGTAGCTGTTCCCGCAGCTTTTATGTCGGCGAGGCAGTGACCCAGGATGAGATTCACGCGAAGTTCGAGGACGGCATCCTGAAACTGTCCGTCCCGAAAAAAGAAAAGAAACAAATTGAGCAGCAGAAGCATATCATGATTGAAGGGTAAAGACAATTCCTCGTACCCTAACCAAAGCGAGGATTTATAGATAGGGGCCCGGGCAAATGCCTGGGCCCCTTTGGATTTTTATATCCATCTATACCGATTCAGGTATAGATATGATATAGTATAACTACAAAGAAAAACTGCGTCGACCGGTTCTTCCGTGGAAAATACGGTCCGGGAGGCGGTGGAAGCGGGGTGGACGACCATGCAAATCGGGAAAATCATCAGCCATTTTAAAGGCTGGAATCTGCTGAATACACAGTATCCGGAACAGTTGGAAGAAATCCGGAAAACCATATCACAGATAAAGGAAGAGGACTTTCTCCGGGAAAGATTTCCAAGCCGGAGAGAGATTTCCCTGCGGGATTTTGAACATGGATTTCTGGAGGCCTTGAAACAAAAGGAATGGGACGGGGATGTTGTCATCCGGTATGGACAGGACAAAGTACAGCATATCGACGGGGCGAAGGGGAACGTGGGAATTTCCCTGGCCTTGGGGAAGCGGGATTTTTTGATCAGCGATTTGTTTGTGAAGTTTCCCTTGATTGTGAAGACCGGTCAGATCAGCCTGGTCGTGGTTTTGCTGTTCATGAAGAGCGTCCGGAGACCGCTGCGGTGCGTTTCCTTTGAGGATATCGAGGAAATCCTGACCGGACTGTCGCCTCTGCCGCTCCAATATCCGTTTGTCGTCCTGGGACTCGGCCAGCCGGAGGAAGGAGAGCAGATCCGGGAATTGACCACGGACGTTGATTTATATCTGGAAAAAAGGCTGGGCTATTCCTTGGATGAGTTGTTGATTTTGAAAGAACAGGAGAATTTCGAATTTAAACGTCAGCTGCCGGGAGGGCGGGATATCTCCTATGAGATCGGGGCGTTCGCCAACACGCCGGGAGGCGGCCTGATCCTGATCGGCGTGGAGGACAGCGGCGAGGTGGTAGGGGTGGAACTGAGCCGGGCCGATGAAATGAAGCTTCGGATCATCAATTCCATCCGGGATCTCTGCGATCCCTGTCCGGAGGTGGACTTTCAGCTGTTTCGGCTTTCCGGTTCCAGAGAAAAGGCGATTCTGATCCTGGACGTGGCGGAGCTGAGAGAAAAGCCATGCACGGTTTCCGGTAAGGTCTATCTCCGCGTAGATTCATCGGCACGGATGGCGAAATCTCAGGAAATACGAAATATGATCCTGAGATGACGGAAAAGTAGATCAAATGAATTTAATATCATTTGACCGGCCCGGAAAAAAGAGGTATCATATAACATAGGACGGTAAAGCTGATTTTACCGAATAAAAAATGTACAGTCTTTGATTTTTCTGGAATTTTGAGAGGAAGAAATAAACCGTTTTGGAACGGTTCAGATGAGGTATGGGTTCGGCTATGTTTTCACGGAAAAAAATTCTTGTGGTAGAAGATGCGGAGATCAACCGGCAGATCCTTCTTGGGATTTTGTCAGGAGAATATGAGGTCGTAGAGGCAGAAAACGGGAAAGAAGCGTTGGATCTGCTTCATCAGTATGGAGAAGGCATATCCCTGATCCTGTTGGATCTGGTCATGCCTGTGATGGATGGCTTTACGTTTCTCGGACGAATGAAAGCAGACCCGGCCATCTCCTCCATCCCCGTGATTGTGGCGACGCAGAGCGGCAGTGAGGAAGACGAGATTTCCGCCCTGTCTCAGGGGGCCACGGATTTCATCACGAAGCCGTACAAGGCGCAGATCATCCGCCACCGGGTGGCCAGCATCATCAATCTGCGTGAAACCTCCGCGATGATGAACCTGATGGAATACGACCGTCTGACCGGCCTCTACAGCAAAGAATTTTTTTATCAGAAAGTCAGGCGGATCCTGGATCAGAATCCGGAGAAACAGTACGACATCATTTGCTCCGATATTGAAAACTTTAAGCTGGTCAACGATGTTTTCGGCGTAAAAAACGGAGACAGGCTCCTGCGCTATATCGCAGATCATGTCCTTCCGTCCGTCGGAGGAAACGGGATCTTTGGCCGTATGTCATCGGATATTTTTGTGTGCCTCATGGAGCGCGGTGCGGAATATACGACGGATCTTTTTGAGCGGGCAAACCAGGAGCTGAATCAGTTCACCGACGCAGGGACGCTGGTGATGAAATGGGGAATCTACCGGATCACGGATCCCACCATCTCCGTCGACCAAATGTGCGACCGTGCGGCGCTGGCCATTGAGAGCATCAAAGGCCGCTATGGAAAATATTTTGCCTACTATGACGAGAACCTGAGAAAAAAAATGCTGCTGGAGCAGTCCATTACGGACAGCATGGAGACGGCGCTGGCCACGAAGCAGTTCCTGATCTATTTGCAGCCGAAATATAACATTCAGACGGGGCGGCTGTCCGGGGCGGAAGCCTTGGTGCGGTGGCTGCATTCCGAGCGCGGTTTCCTTTCTCCGGGGGAATTCATCCCCCTGTTCGAAAAAAATGGATTTATTACGAAATTGGATCAATATATATGGGAAGGCACCTGTGCGCTGATCCGGAACTGGATGGACCGGGGGCTTCCGGTTGTCCCGATTTCCGTCAACGTATCCCGCGCGGATATCTATAATGAAAACCTGCCGGTAATTTTAAAGAGCATGGTGGAACGATACCAGTTAAGCCCTGCCCAGCTCCACTTGGAAATTACGGAGAGCGCTTACACGGAAAATCCCAAGCAGATCATCGACACAGTGGCGGCGCTTAGGGACTTAGGCTTTGTGATTGAGATGGACGACTTTGGAAGCGGCTATTCTTCCTTAAATATGTTGAATGAACTTCCGATCGATGTCTTGAAGCTGGATATTAAGTTTATCCAGAATGAGACGGCGAAGGTGGGCAAGCGCAGCATCCTGCGCTTTATCATTGAGCTGGCCCGGTGGATGAACCTTCAGGTCATTGCGGAAGGGGTGGAAACCGAAGAGCAGATGCAGAAACTGCTGGCCATCAACTGCCGCTATGCGCAGGGATATTACCTGGCCCGGCCGGTGCCGAATGAAGAATTTGAAGGTTTTCTAACCAACAAGAATGCAGAAGGCGAGGAAGGGGAGGATCCGGAAGACTCCTTATCCGGCGAAGCATTCCAGGGCGGCGTGATTTTGGTGGCCGACGGCCAGGCGGCCTGCCGGGAGACAGCCAAACAGACGCTGACCGGGACGTACGAAGTGGTGGAGATGAAAGACGGGGACGCTACGCTGGATTATCTAAAGAGAGAATCCAGAGATATCGTAACGGCTTTGATCAGTTTGGACCTGCCTGGAATCGGAGGGATGGAGCTGCTGGACCGGATACGCGGGGAGGCTGAGCTGGCGGAGATCCCGGTGATTTTAACTGGAGCCCCCGGCAAGGAAAACAAACGGAGAGCCTTGAAAGCGGGCGCCGAAGACTATGTGGAGAGCCCGTTTGACCCTGTGATTTTAAAGAATACCGTACGCCTGGTGGTGCGGGCGTCCCAGCTGGAACAGCAGGGAAATATGATTCAAAACCAGGCAAGCCTGATGCAGCGCGCCGCCTACAGTGACTTTTTGACTGGGCTGCTCAATCGCCGGGGATTTGAAGCTGCTGTGGAGGAATTGGGAAACCGGAAAGAAAACCACGCGGTCTTTATCTTTGATCTGGATGATTTAAAGCAATGCAACGATACATTTGGACATCCGGTCGGGGACCGGCTGCTTAAGCAGTTTGGGGTGATCTTGCGCTCTGAGATCCGGACGGATGATATCGCCGCTCGGATCGGCGGTGATGAATTTCTGGTTGTGATGAAAAATATGCCTTCTGCGGAGGCGGCGCAAAAAAAAGGTCAGAGGATTTGCGAAGCGGCCAGAAATTGTGAACTGGGCGAAGAGTTAGGAATGATTTCCTGCTCGGCCGGAACGACGATGTATCGGACGGGAGAATCTTTAGATGAAGTAATCCTGCGGGCGGACAAAGCGCTTTATCGGGCAAAGGGATTGGGGAAAGGGCGCTGCTGCCTTTGGGAGGAACAGGAATCATGACGGGGAACGAGTTGATATGGGACACAGTAAAAAATTTTTGCCGGTGCTGGTTTGAGGAGAGAGACCTCGCCGGCGCCGCCTCTTATCTGGCTGAAGATATCACCTTTGTCGGAACCGGGAAGTCGGAAGACGCCAACGGAAAGACGGCGATGTTTGATTATCTGCGCCGGGATATCGCCGAGATCCGGGAGCCTTTTCAGGTGATCTATGGGGGCTCCTACGAGCAAGAGCTGGAAAGCGGCGTTATGTTGGCCGTTATGGATTTTACCTTGAATAATCAGACCTATACCTGGCGTCTGCGGGCAGTCTTTGCTTTGACCTTGCTGGACGGAGTCTGGCTGATCCGGCACCTGAATTTTTCCGAGCCAGGAGGAAGCCAGACCGGCGAGGAGCACTATCCGGAAACGCTGGTATTAGAGAAGGTCCGGAAGCAGAGAGAAGCGCTCTTTGATGATACGGTTGCCGGCGGAATGATGGGCGGCTATCTGGAGCCGCATTTTCCTTTTTATTTTATCAATAAACGAATGCGGGAATATCTGGGCTATTCCTCCGAACAAGAATTTGTGGAAGACATCAAGGGACAGATTACCAACTGCGTCCATCCGGACGATGAAGCAGAGACGGAACACCGGATCATGGAACAATTAGCCCATGGGGATGAATACGTAGTGGAATACCGGATGCACAAAAAAGATGGCAGTTATCTTTGGATGCACAGCGTGGGAAGAAAAATAATTGCTGAGAATGGAAAACCTGCGGTTATCTCGGTCTGCATCGACATTACGGAACAGCGCTTGGCTCAACAGGAGGTTTTTAATCTCTACAATAATATTCCGGGCGCTGTTTTTCGCTGCCGGCCCGATGCCATATGGACCGTGATCCAGGCCAACGACGGATTGTTTGAATTTCTGGGATATACCAGACAGGAGTTTTCCGCGATGGGCGGCGGGATGGCGGCGGTGACGTTCGCGGAGGACCTGCCTGAGATAAAGAAAACCCTCCTTCTGCTTTTGGAAAAGCAGGAGAGAGGCGCGCTGGAAGTCCGTGTGGTGCGTAAGGACGGGGAGGTTTGCTGGATCTCGATGAAAATACAGCCGTTTTTAGAGAAAAACGGAGAAAAGTCACTTTACTGTGTTTTTGTAGATGCCACTGAGCAGCGCCGTCAGCGGGAACAGATTCGGGAACAGTACGAGAAGGAGTTGAACTACTCGTCGGAGCTGTCCACCTCGAATCTGTTGACCAAAGGGCGCATCAACGTGACCAAAGGCATTGTGGAGTCCTACTATGCCGAAAAGAATCTGATTTTTGCCAAGGCGGGCATTTCTTATGACGAGGCTATTCAAAATCTGGCCCGGTCCGCGGTGGAACCGGATCAAGCGGAGGAGATTCTCCGGATGCTCAACAGGGAACGGGTGCTGGAGGATTTTTCGGAAGGAAGACGGCACTATAGTTTTGAGATGCAGAGAAAGTGCGCGGATGGGACGATAATCTGGAACCAGTCGACGATCCGTTCCTATCAGAACCCAGAAAACGGGGATCTGATTTTTTTCTTTTATTCCTTTGACACCACAGAACAAAAAATCATGGAGCAAATCTTAAAACGGTCGGTCGATATCAATTACGACTATATCGCGGATGTGGATCTCATTCATGACCGATACCGGATGATTTCCTGGAACGAAAAGGCGGGAAGTCCTCCGCCGGAGCGGGGACGCTTTATCAGTGAGAACAAACGTTATATTGACAGCGTTGTTCCGGAAGAGGAGCGGGAAGTCTGCTATACCATTCTCGACTTTGATTTTTTGAGGCGGTATTTGCAGAAAGAAGATTCCTACTCCTTCCAGTTCCGGGTGCAGGAGAATGGGAAAGAAGTCCGCGTAAAGCGCCTGCAATGTTTTTATTTGGACCGGACCATGGAACGGCTCTGCCTGACGCGGATTGACGTGACGAATATTGTGGAACAGGAACGGCGCCAGAAAGAAAACCTGGCGGCGGCGCTGGTGGCTGCGGAGCAGGCTAATGCGGCGAAGAGCGATTTCCTGTCCCGTATGAGCCATGAAATCCGGACGCCGATGAATGCGATCATCGGCATGAGCACCATCGCGGCACAGGCCATTGGTAACGACGAGGAAGTTGCAGACTGCATCTCCAAGATTGGGATCTCATCCCGCTTTTTGCTGTCTTTGATCAATGATATTCTGGATATGAGCCGGATTGAAAGCGGAAAGATGCTGCTCAAAAATGAAAAGATTCCCATGGAAGAATTCCTGAATGGGATCAACGCCATCTGTTCCTCCCAGGCGGGAGCCAAGGGGGTTGACTTCGAGTGTATTGTAGATCCGGCGCTGGACGATTATTATATCGGTGATGCGATGAAACTGCAGCAGGTCCTGATCAATATCCTGAGCAATGCGGTGAAATTTACCGAAGAGGGAGGGAAAGTTTCTTTCTCTGTTTCCCGAAGGGAGAAAAGCAAAAAGGATACAATCCTCCGCTTCGTCATCAACGATATGGGAATCGGAATCAGCGAAGAGTTCCTGCCCCATATTTTTGAGCCGTTTGCGCAAGAAAGCACCGGCACCACCTCATCCTATGGCGGCACAGGGCTGGGGCTTGCCATTTCCAAGAGTATCGTGGATATGATGGACGGAAAGATTTCTGTCCGCTCCATCCGAGGGATCGGATCAGAATTTACGGTGGATGTGAAGCTGGGGACCACCGAGGAAGAGCAGCGCCGGTATGATAAAAAGCGTATTCAAAATTTTTCCCGCCTGAAAACATTGGTTGTGGACGACGATGTTGCGGTATGCGAGAGCGCGATTGTAACTCTGAAAGAAATGGGGGTTACGGCGGAATGGGTGGACAGCGGGCGGAAAGCGATCGGCCGGGTAAAGGAGCTTTGGGCGGCGAAGAGATATTTCGACATGATTTTGATCGATTGGAAAATGCCTGAAATGGACGGCATCGAGACCGCGAGACAGATTCGGAAATTGGTGGGACCGGAAGTGACGATTATCATCATGACCGCTTATGACTGGGTTGTAATAGAACATGAGGCGAAGCGGGCAGGGGTGAATCTGCTGATGAGCAAGCCGATGTTCAAGTCTTCACTGATCTCAGCCTTCGGCAAGGCTTTAGGACAGAAGGAAGAAGAAATTCAGAGTAAAACCATACAGGAATATCTATTTCAGGGAAAGCGGGTGCTGCTGGCGGAAGACCATCCACTGAACACGGAGATCGCTTTAAAACTTCTGGAAAAAGTAGGATTCCAGGTGGAAACTGCCGACAATGGCCTTCGGGCGATGGAGATGTACAGCAAGTCTCCGGCAGGTTATTATGATGCCATCTTGATGGATATCCGGATGCCGCTGATGGATGGGCTGACGGCCTGTTCCAGCATCCGGCATCTGAGCAATTCGGATGCGGCGCAGATTCCGATCATCGCCATGACGGCCAATGCGTTTGACGAAGACATTGACAAGAGTAAACGGGCGGGGATGAACGCACACCTGGCAAAACCGATCGAACCGCAGAAATTATATCAGACCCTGCATCATTTTATTTACCGGAAAGGAGAACTCGGCAATGAGTGAATGGATGAAGCGATTGGAGCAATATGGCGTAGATCTCAAGACTACGATGGGGCGCTTCTTAAATGATGAGGGGCTGTATCAGCGCTGTTTCGACATGTTTTTACGGGATGAAAGTTTGGGAAATCTAGGTGATGCACTGGAAAAAAAAGACTATGAAGTTGCCTTTGCCGCCGCACACACGCTAAAGGGAGTCGTGGGCAACATGGGGTTCCAGCCTTTATACGATGCGGTCTGTGAAATCGTGGAGCCGCTGCGGTCGGGCGTTACGGAAAATCTAGATTCGAAATACCGGAAGATTACGGAAGAATTTGAGAAGATAAGAGCACTTCGATAGCTGAGGAGGAGACAATATGGGCGGCTCGGAGAATCGGGCGGATGTGCGGGATGCGATGTATGAATCTCTCCGGGATTTGTATTCGGCTCTTCCTTGCGGTTCCATCTGGTATACGATAGAGGAAAATCCTAAGATAAGGTATTGCAATAAGAAAGCGCTGGCTGTTTTGGGCTTTTCCGACAGTACAGCTGTGATCTCCGGCGGGGAGCTGGAATGGTATTCTTTGATTGATCCAAGGGACAGGGAGGCGGTGAAAAATGCGCATCGCAGCTATCTGAAAGGGAAAAAGGAAGATGCGGAATACACCTGCCGGATTCTCGGCGCAGACGGAGTGATTCGCTGGATCTCTGCCGGAGTGAAGAAAACGTGGGCGGAGAATGGCAGTATCATGATGCAGGCCCTGTTCCTGGACGTCACCCAGCAAAAATCTTCCGTATCTACCGGGGCGGAGCTGTACCAGGGCATAGCCAATGACGCTGCGGACGGCATTTATGTGATTGAGAGGGAAACGTACTGCCTCCTCTACGCCAATGAATCCGTTCACCTGTTTCAGAATGATTCCGGCGGTCTGATGGAACAAAAATGTTACGAAGCGCTCCATGGAATGAAGGAGCCTTGTCCTTTTTGTGTTATGAAAGACTGCCTGGCGGATCATCAAAACCATGAGATGGTAATTCCCGAATACGAGAAGAGTTATTCGGTGAGAGCCAAGGCGTATGATTGGAATGGGGTTCCGGCCTACGTGGTTTATGTAGCGGATATCACAAAGGACGTTGCAACCAGGAAGGAAAAGGAACGACTGGAAAAATATTATCAGACGCTGATCCGGCATCTGCCGGGCGGGGTGCTGGTGCTAAGCTACCGGCCGGACGGATCTTTGGCTGTTGAATTTTTATCCGAAGGCTTGGCCGCTATGACCGGAAGGAGCCAGGAAGAGGCATGCCGCGTGTTGGGATCCGATCTCAGGTCCTGCATTCATCCGGAGGATGTGGACCCCGTGTTCCAAATTATCGACCGGCATTTACAGGGGGAGCTGGATTTTTCCGAGGCGATTTTCCGGATGAAGAGAAAAGATGAAAGCTATATATGGGTGAGGAATAATTCCAGCCGGATTGTGGAAGCGGATGGATCGATCCGTATTTATTCTGTCTGCCACGATGTCACGAAGGACATGGAAGAACAGATCCGTCTCCGCAAAAAATACGATGACATGCTGATCCGCCACCACCGGACTTTGGACACCAATGAGATTATGGCGGGGCATTGCAATATAACGCAGGGAAAAATGGTGGAAGTCACGGATAAGACCGGCAGCCGCCTTCTGGAACAGTTCGGAATGGACCGGGAGAAATTTTTTACTGCGTTCGGCAGCCTGATTTTGGACGAGGAGGATCAGCAGAAATTCTATCAGCTGTTCCTTAATCAGCCGATGCGGGAGGCGTTTGAACAGGGCAGCCTAAAGCATGAACTGAAATGCTTCCTCCGCCTGCCGCAGGAAGCGCAGGGGCGGTATGTCCGGATCAATGTGGATCTGGTGCGGTCTCCGGAGAGCGGGGATGTGATCGGAGTTCTGGCGGTTTCGGACGATACGGAACAAGTGATGTCGGAACGGGTGCTTCATCGTCTTGTGAACATCAATTCCGATTTTATTGCAGATGTGGATTTGATCCACGACCGGTACAAACTGATTTCCGGAGGACAGAAGGAGGGGGCACTTCCGACGGCCCTTGGAAGTTTTACCGGACAGGCAAAGCCTTTTCTGGAAGAGGGGGTTCTTCCGAAAGACAAGGATCTCTGCTCCGAGATGCTGGATCTTGGAACCATCAAAAGAAGACTGACGGAGGACGGCTCCTATTCGTTTCACTATTCCCTGATGACCCCGGACGGCATCGTTCAGACCAAAAATATGCTGATTTTTTATATCGATGAACGGCTGGGGCGGGTCTGCCTGTCCCGGACTGACGTTACGGAGTCGGTGCGTGAACAGCAGGGTCTTCTCAATATGCTGGCTTATACCTTTGAGCTGGCAGGGTTCATCGACTTGGCCACAGAGAATTTCGTGATGTATACCAGGGAGAGCGTGTTGAATAACCTGGCACCTTACCGGTCAGAACGTTTTTCCGAAGTGCTGCAGAATATTATGCTGAAGGAAGTCCGCGGGGAGGAACTAGAAAAAATCCGGGATCAGTTTCAGGTGGGGAACATGCGGCGGCAGCTGGAAGAGAAAACCACGGGCTACGAGTTTATCGTTTCTTTTCAGACCAAGGACGGGCTTCGGCACAAGCAGTTTAATGTGCTGTGGGGAGATGAGACCCGCAACACGATCTGTATCGTGAGAGCGGATGTGACGGATATGCTCCTGGCGGAGCAGAAGACAAAAGAGGAATTAAAAGATGCACTGGTGATGGCCCAGGAAGCCAGCAAAGCAAAAACAGACTTTCTCTCCTCCATGAGTCACGATATCCGGACTCCCATGAATGCAATCATTGGGATGACGGATCTCGCCCTGGCAGACCCGGATAACCAGGAACAAACCATAGAGAGCCTGGGAGTGATCAAGAATTCTTCGGAGCACCTGCTTCGGCTGATCAATGATATCCTGGATATGAGCCGGATTGAAAGCGGCCGGATGATCCTGGCGCGTGAGCCGTTCCGCCACAGTACAGAATTGAAGCGGACAGTGGAGAGAAACCAGGTATTGGCGGACCGAAAGGGGATCTGTTTTCAGCCGTCGATTCATGTGAAGCACGACTGCTGTGTGGGGGACGTTTTGAGAATTCAGCAGATTATAGATAATTTGCTGAGCAATGCGTTCAAGTTTACGCCGGAAGGGGGAACCGTTGCCTTTGATGTGACGGAGCTGAGCCCTAAAAATGAACGGCTTGGCTGGTATCGTTTTACCATCTCGGACAGCGGCATCGGGATTTCGCCGGATAAATTGGCAAGGATCTTCGAGCCCTTTTACCGGGTGGAGAATCAGGAGGTGCGGCGCACCGAGGGCACCGGCCTGGGACTTTCCATTGTCAAGAACCTGGTGGACTATAAGGGCGGCATGATCGAGGTGAAAAGCGAGCCGGAAGGCGGAACCCGGTTTATCGTGACGCTTCCCCTCTCTTTTGCGGACGAGGAGCCGATGGAAGACGAGATGGTTTTGGGTGTGCAAAAAAGCGAACCGGATCTGTCCGGGCGGAGCGTTTTGCTGGTGGAAGATCACCCGATCAATCAGCTAGTCGCCAGAAGAATCCTGGAGAAACTGGGGGCCAAAGTTACGGTGGCAAATAACGGGAAGGAAGGCGCGGCTGCCTTTACCGAAAGTGAAGTGGGAGAATTCCATATGATTCTGATGGATATCCAGATGCCGCTGATGGACGGCTATGAAGCCACAGAAGTGATCCGGGGCAGCAGCCATCCGCAGGCGGAAAGTATCCCGATTGTTGCGATGACGGCCAATGCTTTTGCCGGGGATGTCCGGAAATGCCTGGATGCCGGGATGAACGCCCACATCGCAAAGCCGATTGACCGGAAGAACTTATTTTCTGTCTTGAAAAAATACCTGTGAGGAACAAAAGCGGGGGAGAGAGGGCCGGTTTAAGACCTTTTCTCCCCCGCGTTGTTTTCCTCCCCCGCGCTGTCCTTGCGGCCGTCCAGAAAGCGCCGCATGCTGGTTAAGGTTTGGGGCGTGATAAAGTGCTCCACCTTCTCCACCTGCTCCAGTTCGTCCTCGCTTTGGTTCAGCCAGCAGAAAAATTCCTGCAGGGTCTGGTGGCGGAACAGCAGAAAGGCTCCCGCCTCGTTACCCTCCTGCGTCGGAGAGACAGACCCGTATTTTTCAAAATCAACCAGGCCCAGCTCTTTTAGGTTTGAGACCATTTTGGAGGCGGAAGAGGCTTTCACATGAAGAGCTTCGGCCAGCTGATGGATGCGGACGGGCTGTTCCTTCTCTCCCAGGCGGAGGATCATTTCCAGATAATCTTCCATGGAAGCGGTCAGCTTCTTTTTTTCCAGGCGTGAGTAGCCTGCGAGCGTATAGAATTTTGGAACGTTCTCCATATTTCCTCCTGTGGGGCTTTGATTATAAACGGCTTCAAAAATCTTCTGAAATATCGGAACCGGAAACGGCCCCAACCCATATATTAGGGTATGGAAACAAAGTTTCCGGACACTAAAATCAAATAAAAAATTTCAGGTGAGCCTGAGGGCGCCTGTTTTATCTTATGAATGAAGGAGAACCGATTATGAAGAATATGGAGAGCTTAAAAAAACTAAACCGTGGGCAGAAAGCTGTGATTGCCCGTCTGGAATCGGCAGACGACATCCGCCGTAGACTGCAGGATATGGGGCTGATTGAGGGAACTTCTGTGGAGTGTGTGGGAAAAAGCCCGCTGGGCGATCCCGCCGCTTATCTGGTGAGAGGAGCCGTGATTGCGCTGCGCAGTCAGGAATCCGACCGGATCTTTATCCGGTATGCCGAGTAGAGGAAGATGCGATGGGACTGAGCAGGGAATCCGTGGGAATCCAGTCCTTGGACCGGGGACTGGTGATTGTAAAACAAGACGAGGGGGACCGGGTGGTTGCGCTGGCTGGGAACCCGAATGTGGGGAAGAGCACTGTATTCAATGAGCTGACTGGAATGCATCAGCACACAGGAAATTGGCCAGGAAAAACCGTGGCCAATGCCCAAGGGTATTGCCGTCACCGGGACCGGGGCTACGTGTTGGTGGATATTCCCGGCTGCTACTCTCTTTTGGCCCATTCGGCGGAGGAAGAAGTAGCCAGAGATTTTATCTGCTTTGGAAATCCAGATGCGGTTGTGGTAGTCTGTGACGCGACCTGCCTCGAACGAAACCTGAACCTGGTAATCCAGGTGCTGGAAGCGGTTCCCCGGACGGTGGTCTGTGTGAACCTGATGGATGAGGCGGAGAAGAAAAAACTGACCCTGGACTTGGAGCTGCTGGAAAAACGCCTGAAAGTGCCGGTGGTGGGAGCAGCGGCCCGCAGCGGCCGGGGACTGACGGAGCTGATGGACGCGGTGGAGGCAGTCTGCGGCTATGGGGATGTGAAACCGCTGGTGGTGGAATATCCGGATTACCTGGAAGACGCGATCAAGAAGCTGATGCCGGTCGTGCAGGAACTTTGCCCCGATTGGCCGAACCCCCGCTGGCTTTGCGCCCGCCTCTTGGATGCGGACGCCGGACTTTTGGAAGCCTTATCCCAGAGCCTGGGAGTCGAGCTGATGCAGGAAGAGCGCCTGGTGTACTGCTTGGCGCGGATCAAAGGCGATCTGGAACAGGATGAAATCGGGGAACGGCAGCGAAAAGACGATGTAGCCGCATCCTTTGTGAAAAAAGCAGAGGAGGTCTGCGACGGGGTAGTTCACTGCACTGTATCCTCCTACAATAAAAGGGACCGGAAGCTGGACCGGTTGTTTACCAGCCGCGCTACCGGATTCCCGATTATGCTCTTGCTTTTATGCGGTGTTTTCTGGCTGACCATCACCGGAGCCAATTACCCATCGGAACTGCTCTCAAAAGGGCTTTTCTGGATTGAGGACCGTCTGTTGGAGCTGGCTGCCGGAAGCATTTTCCCTGTCTGGCTGACGGATCTTCTGATCTGCGGCGTGTACCGGGTCGTGGCCTGGATTATCTCGGTGATGCTGCCGCCCATGGCGATTTTCTTTCCGCTTTTTACTCTTCTGGAGGATTTTGGATATCTGCCGCGGGTTGCCTTTAATCTGGATAAGTGCTTTCAAAAATGCTGCGCCTGCGGAAAACAAGCGCTGACCATGTGTCAAGGGAAATCAGGGCTGCGCAGACCAGGCGTTTCGCATTTGCTCAGGGCTCTTCGATTCCTCTTTCTTTCATATACGCAATCACATCTTTTACCTGGTGCAGCTGCCAGACGTCCCGCGTTGGAATTTCCGTATCGAAATGCACCTCAAACGCACTGACAATGCTCATAATGTCAAAAGAATTTAAGGCAAGATCCTGGACAAAATCCGTGTCGTAAGTGATTCCCTCTTTCCCTGTTGCTTCATATACGATTCTCTGTATGAGTTCCAGCATAAATAACCTCCTGTTTTCCCTGCTGCTGTCTGAATGGATGGCCGCTTCGGGCCGGGCTGAAGTCTCCGGCATTAAACCATGTGCCGCTTTATTTTTTGGGAGGCGGTTTTGGAGAATTCCTGCTCCCGGATGTTGACCAGCTGGATCTGCTGGTAAAGCGGCAGGGCGGCGTTGATCTGGTTGATCTCTCCCTGCAAATGCTCTAAAATTTCGTAGGAAGACATGCCCTCGGAGCGCGCCGGGTCCGGATAAATGCTGGCGGCCAGCGTCACATCGTCGGCGGATGTTCCATTGGCTGCGCCGTAGACCACCACGTCTTTGACCAGAGGAATGGCGCGAATCAGCTCCTCCAGCTTCTCCGGGGAAATTTTCTTTCCGTTTTTAAAGACGATCAGATTCTTTTTGCGCCCGGTGATGAATAAAAAGCCGTTTTTATCCAGATATCCCAGATCGCCGGTTTTAAACCACCCGTCTTCCAGGGCCTCGGCCGTCAGATCTTCCCGTTTGTAATATCCTTTCATCACGGATTCCCCGCGGACCCAGATTTCTTCCTCCACAATCTTAACTTCCGTGCCGGGGAGCACATAGCCGACCGACTCCAGATTGTAGGAACGATTGCTGTTCACCGCAACCATTGGAGCGCATTCGGTGATACCGTAGCCCTCCAGAACCAGGACGCCCATGGCCTGAAATTCTTCCGCGATCGCTTTGCTCAGATGGGCGCCTCCGGAAATGATGATGTGCAGATTTCCCAAGGCCTTCCGGCGGAGCTCCTCTAAGATTTTGCTTTTCCCTGGAATCCTCAGTCGTTTCAGGGAAGAACGCCATTTAAAGAGACGGCGCAAGTCCTCCGCCTTCCCTTCTTTTTCCGCGTTCAGCCAGATTTGATTGTGTATGGCTTCCACCATCAGCGGAACGGTGAGCATGGAGTCCGGCTGGGCCAGATGCAGATCGCGCATGGCCGTCTTTAAATTTCCGTTGATGTACAGGTGCGTGCCGTGAACCAGAGTGGTCAGGACCGCGCTGGTCATCCCGTAAGTATGATAAAACGGAAGAGACGTGTAGACCTTCTCCTCGGTGGAAACAAAGCGGACGGCATTGCTGGCGTTGTGCAAAACAGCTTTTTGGCTGAGCATGACCGGTTTGGAGATGCTGGTGGTACCGGAAGTATAGACAATGACCGCTGTCTGATCCGGACCGACCTTACAGGGCGTGATCCCCTTTGTTTTGATCCGTTCTTCGCCTTCCTGGCATAGAGACTGGAAAGAAAATTCATCTTCGCCCTTCTCCTTTTCCAGAGAAAACAGGAAGGAAATCTTCTTGTCGTCCAAAAGCGGGCGGCAGATGGACACATAGGTGCGGGCGGCAAAAACAGCCTGGGAGTCGGCGTTTGCAACCATCTCCCGGATCGCCTCGTCGGATTGCTCGGCATCAATGCAGACGGCCGTGCCGCCGCAGGAGGTAATGGCCAGGTAAGCGACGATCCATTCGTAAGAATTTTCCCCTACAATCGCGATATGGCGGCCGCCGAGCCCGCGGTGAATCAAGGCTTCCCGAAGTCCAGCCGCCTGATCCGTCATCTCCTGATAGGTATAGCATATTTCATCGCCGCGGCGGTCAAAATAGGAAACCGCTGGTTTTGGACCAAATTTCTGGTTCATTCCGGTGCAGAAATCGGCGAAGTTGTCGTAAGTATCCACTTCGTTCCATAGAAATTTCTTCATTAATTGTTCCCTTCCTAATCGATTCCTACTTTACAGGCGGCTCTGAATTCCTCTTTGCCCCGGTCTCCTCTAAAAATTGTTCTGCCCCCATCTTCTCGATCAGACCCAAAAGAATATCGACCAGATCAGGATCAAACTGCGTGCCTTTTCCTCGGCGGAGCTCATCGAGGGCTTTGGAAAGAGGGAAGCCTTTTCGGTACTGCCGGTCGGAGATCATGGCATCCAGCGAATCCGCCACGGAAATAATCCTGGCTTCCAGGGGAATCTCATCGCGTTTCACCCCATCCGGATACCCGGTTCCGTCCAGCCTTTCATGGTGGGCCCGCACAGCCGGCACAATACTTTGGAACAACGGGACGGCGGAAAGGATCTGCGCGCCCGCGCTGCAATGGCGCTTGATGATGTCAAATTCTTCGTCCGTCAGCTTGGCAGGCTTTAACAGGATCTGATCCGGAACGCCGACTTTTCCGATATCGTGAAACAAGCCGGCCATGCGAACCCGGTCACAGAATTCTTTCTCCCTCCCCATCTCCTTGGCAATGCGGTAGGAGATTTCGGAAACCCGGTCCGAATGGCCTCTGGTATTGAAATCCTTGGCGTCCACCATCAGGCGCATGGCGCTGATGATTCCCATGTAGCTGTCGCCAAGCTTGTCGTAGGCTTGGGTCAGTTCTTCATTTTTCCTGCGGACCAAGCCGTGCAGCGCGTTGTTTCCCAGCGCGGCCTCTGTCTGCCGGGCAAAGATGGAAAAGAGCTGGCGCTCTTCATAAAGCGGAGGCTGGGCCAGTACGGCGCCTAACACAACAGGGGAAAACGTCTCAGCGGAAAGAAGAGCCGTCAGGACAGATTCCTCTTTTTGTTCGGAGGAAGAACCGGTGCGGATCTCTTCGATCATCCGTCCAGTATCCTCTAAGTCCCCCTTTTGAAAAATCTGAACCTTGGCATCTTTGGCATTTTTCTGGGGCAGAACCGCCAGAAAACAGCCGGTGCAGGAAAACAGAGACGACAATGCCTCCAGTATCTGCTCCGCCATGTGATCCAGAGATTGCAGATGGTAAACCTGGGGCAGAAATTCTATGATGGAGGAAAGTCCGTTCTGATAGCTTCGAATGGTTTTCATCTGTTTAATGGATTTGACACAGGATTCCACCAGAAGTTCCAGCTGGTCAAACCGGTCGCTTTTTTCATAATATCCTTGAATATCCAACTGCCGGATCGTCCGGATGGGTGGAGCCATACTCTTGTGCCCGGTCAGCAGGATAATAAAAAGCTCCTTGTTGAATTTGCGGATTTCCGCGACCACCTGGTCGCCGCAGATCGGGGTCATCAAAAAGTCCAGCAAAAGAATATCATAATGATTTTCCCGGATCCGTTCGATCGCCTGATTCGGGTCGTTCTCAACGTCCACCTGAAAGCCGGAACGTTCAAAATAAGCCTGGAGCGTGGAAGTCATGATCGGATCATCATCCAGCGCCAGAATGGAATATTCCTTTTTCTCGGATGTTTTATTCCGTCTCATTGGTATCCCCTCCTTTCTTTTCCTCCGCATTGGTTATGGCGACAAGCCTCGACGGGATGGAGATCGTAAAGACCGCTCCTCCGTCGGGGTTGTCCTCCACCCACATGGATCCGCCGAATTTCCCGCGGATCATGGCGTTGGAAATATAGAGTCCCAGCCCGGTGCCATGCGTCCCTTTGCTGGTGACCATTTCTTTGAAAAGTTTCCGGCGTACCCCAGGGCTTACCCCCGGACCGGAGTCCTTCACGTAAATCTGGAAGGATTCTTCGTCTCGTTTCGCGCCGATGACGATATCGCCGCCGCCCACCTGTTTCTGCGCGTCGATGGCATTGGAAATCAGGTTATTCAGCACCTGAACCAAATTGTTGATATCGCCGTGAAGCGTCACTTCCTTCCATGGGCCGAACTCTGTGATCAGGCGGCAGTTTCCGCTGAACAGTTCATGGCGCATTAAAAGCTGCGCTCGTTTGATCAGTTCGTCGAGGGGGAACGTCGCTTCCTGGGTGAGCGCGGCGTTGGTCGCCTGTCCCTTGATGGCGGTGATGATATCCGACATGTAGGCGGTGGATTCCCGCACCTTATCAAACCAGGTGCGGATTTCTCCGTAGATTTCCCGGTAATCGTCCTTTTCTACCTGGGGATCGTCCAGACTGTCCTCGCATTCTTCGATCAGGGCTTCTGCGGCCGAGATACAGCCGGAGATGCTCATAATCGGAGTTTTCAAGTTGTGGGCGACGCCGCCGATCATCTGGCCCAGGGATGCCAGCCGTTCCTGCTCCATCATTCTCGCCTGGCTTTCCGAGAGCTGCTGCATACTCTTTTTTAGCTGAGTGATGTCTTTAAAGATCGCGACAAAACCGGAAAGCTCATTGTGGACCATCAGCGGAGAAATATCGGTGATATAATAATACTTTTGTGCGGCGCCATCCTTTTGGATAGTGACTGCCTGTTCATAGGAGATCACCGACTGGGCTTGGCGGCAGGATTCCACGGCCGTGATCAAATGATACACAGCCGTTTTATGGGAGACGTCTTCCTTTTTGACGCAGTCCCGGAGAAAACGGTTTTCTGCGATCCCATACCGGGAGGCAAAAACTTCGGCAAAGGGCCGGTTATAACTGATCACCAGGCCTTTGTCGCTGAGAACCAGATAACAGTCGGAGATCCAATCCAACACCTGTTGGGTGGCCAGGGGCTGGATATCCAAAAAGTGCAGCTGGTAAATTGCAATCCCATTGCAGACAATGGTTGAGATAAAGCTGATTGGCGTTGATGTAATCGGCATATTTTCCGAGATCGTGGCCAAAATGCCGACGGCAAGGGGGCACAGTCCGCCCAGCGCAAACAGCACGCACTGTTTGATGTACAGGCCGACCCGGTTTTTCAGGGCGAAGCGAATCATCAGGCCGATGCCGGAGGCCAGGCAGAGATAGCAGTACAAACCGGAAACCACCACATAGGGCCCAAAGACAATCTCGCTTTTCACCACCGAAAATACCTGGTATTGGAGGTGGTGAATCGGATTGGTCCAGATTACAATGTTGCTGATGACCGGAATGATGAAGAGATACCGGTGCCACCGCGGCAGCTGTCCGCCTCCCTTGACAAAGGAGAGGGCGATACACAAATAAAGAGGAGGCAAAAAGGTGCCGACGGAATTGGTGATGGCGTCCCAGATAAAAAGCAGGCCCCTTTGTTCCGGCCGGGTAAACCGGATGAAGAGCAGCGCCAGCACCCAGACCGCATAGAGCACGGCGATTGCCAGGTACAGCTTATTGATGAGCTGCAATTTCCGGGGAGTCCGGATGTTCCAGACAATAAACACCAGGATTGCAACCAGAGCCCCGACGAAAATAGCGGCGGAAAGATCAGATATCATTCAGTTCACCTCGTTGAAAGGATGCGTAAATCCAGACAAGAGTCTGGCGGGGGACGGGGACGGCCAGATAAAGCCAAGCTCTTTTAACGCCTGGTGGGTCTTTTGGGCGCTGACCGAGATCCGGACCGGCTTTTGGCGGGCCCGGTTCCAAAACTCCACCAGAGGCGCCAAAATTTGCCGGTCATCTTGGCGGAGGGCCGCTTCCAGCCGTTCGGAAAAAACGGCGTCCTCCAAAATCATCACTTGGGGTGCGATGGATTCGGTAATCCGGCGCAGAGATATCTCTTGGGGACTCACCAGATGATAGGCGGTGGCCTCACTGCGGCTAAGAGCCACAACCGCTTCGGCGCAGATATCCACCGGCGTCAGATCAATGCCCGTGTCCGCAAGGGACAAAGGGAGAGCGCCCAGCCGGATACCGGCCCGAAGCATTAAATAAAAGGCGTTGCTGTCCGGATTCTTTTGGAATACTCCGTCGGCATCCCGGCCGACCAGGCGGCCCAGGCGGAAGACTTTGGCATGGAGTCCCTGCTTCATGGCCCGATAGATGTCGGCCTCCGCCAAAAACTTGCTCTTCACATACACGTTCTCCGACCAATTCTGGCCGATCTGAAAATCATGTTCCGTAAAGACGGCGGAAGAATCCGGAGCGTCCGCCAGATATTCCCCGCTGATGCTGGCGGTGGACATATAGTGGAGCCCGGCCCCTTCCTCCAGAGCCAGGCGGATCAGATTCTTGGTTCCTTCGGTGTTGGTGCGCTGCAAAATACTGCTTTCCGTGTAGTGGCGCACATCCGCCGCGCAATGGTAGATCAGGGCGGTTCGCCCGGACAGAAAACGGCGGTCTGTCTCGGAGAGGCCGAGATTTGGCAGCGTGATATCGCCGGTTGCCACGTGGATGCAGTGGATGGCCTGCATGGCCCAGCCCCGCCCAAAATACCAGGTTAGAGCATCGAGGAGAGCTTCTTTTCCTCCGCGGACCAGGCAGCAGATGGGACCGGCGCCCTGTTCTAAGAGCGCTTTGACCAGGTGGGAGCCGAAAAATCCGGTGGCTCCGGTGATCAGGATCATACCGTCCCTCCGGCTGATTTCACCGGAAGAAGACGGCACAAAACGGGGATAAATTGGCTGCGGAGGCCACATGGCCGAAAGAGGGGCCGGCTGCGTTTCGGGCGTCCCATAAGGGGCGTCTGTTTTTGCGCAATCCGGTTCTTCAACCTGTCCGGAGGAAACTTTTAGGCCTGATGCGAGCAGGCTTGCCTGAGCGGACGCGGTGGGGTTTTGATAAAATTCACCCAGCGTCATTTCCCAATGTTCATTGTAATAACGGCTGAGCACGCTCAGCGCGGCCAGAGAACTGCCTCCCTGTTCAAAGAAGGAAATCTCCTCGGAGAGATCCTCCCGGCCCAGCGTTTCCTTCCAGATGGAAAGCAGCGCTTTTGCCGTGGGAGCCTGGCCGGAAAGTGAGGAGGGAGGCTCCTCGGTTCTCTGCAAGGGAGCGCCGGAAAGGAATTCTCCGGGCTCCGAAAGCTGATTTTCCTCCTCTGGCAACAAGGAATCTCCGGCAGCAGGGAATGGATCTCTTTCCTCCCGGACGCTGGGAGAGGGGGAAACTTCCGGGCAAGAGCAGAGCTTTTTTAAGGCCTGCAAGTCGGTCTTTCCCGTTGTGGTCAGCGGCATCTTCTTTAGGGCAAAGATCCGGGACGGCATCATGTGGGAAGGGAGCATGGCGCGAAGCTTGGTTTTCATCGCTTCTCCGTCCACCCTTTCCTCTGTCTGTTCAAAAAAAGCACAGATTTCCGCGGATCCGTCGGGTTTTTTCAGGGGCAGGGCGGCAGCCTGAGCCGCCAGGCCCGATTGGAGCATCACGCTGGTGATCTCCGTCAATTCAATTCGCACGCCGTTTACCTTGACCTGAGCGTCCTTCCGGCCCAGGTAATCCAGTGTTCCGTCCGCGCGAAGGCGGCCCAGGTCGCCGCTGCGGTACATTTTTTCACCGGGAAAATAGTAATCGGGGAGGAAGGCTTCCCTGGTCAGGTCCGGCTGGCCCTCATAGCCGTCGGCGATCCCGGCCCCGGCCAGGTAGAGTTCGCCGCAGGCCGTGGGGAGCACCGGCTTTTGCTCTTCATCCATCACGTACACCCGCATATTCCGCATCGGACGGCCGATGGTGACGGGCTCTTCGGGAAGAAGATCAATCATCGTGGTGTAGACGGTGGCTTCCGTCGGCCCGTACAGGTTGACCAGGCGGCCGGAACTGACCTGCTTAAATTTCTTCACCAGCTCCGGCGCAACGGCTTCCCCGCCGACGATGACGAAGTGAAGTCCCGAAGCGGCCCGGCAAAACTTATGGTTGCCGAGACACATTTGGAGCCGGGAGGCGGTGAACTGCATATAGCCGATTTGGTTGGCCGCAGCCAGCTCCGCCATTTTCCAGGGCAGAAGCATCTCCTCTTCATCGGCCAGGACCACCGGTTTCCCCATGGCAAGAGGCAGCAGGCTTTCCGTGATAAAGATATCAAAAATTGCCTGGCTAGCGCAGAGAACCGGCGCTTTTGGCTCCTCCATCATCTCCCGCACGCTCTCATAAAGGTTCGAGACGGCGCGGTGGGGGATGCGGACTCCCTTGGGCTTTCCGGTGGAACCGGAAGTAAACAAAATATGGATCGGATCCTGGCCGGACACAGGCACATCTTCAAAATCGCCTTCTTTTGCCTGTTCCAGAGGAAGGAGGAGTTCCTGTACTTCCTCCGGAAGCATGGCGGCGGAATCGGAGTCACAGAGGATCCGGCGTATGCCCGCGGTCTCTGTGATTGTCTTGATCCGTGCGGCCGGGTAATTGGTCAACATCGGGACATAAGCTGCGCCTGCTTTTAGGATTCCCAGCATCGCTGCGAACAGGGCAGAGGTACGGCGGCAGATCAGGCCGACGGCCTCTCCTTTTGTAACCCCGCAGGATGTAAGCAGCCCGGCGATGCCGCAGGCCTGTGATTCTATTTGCCCTAAAGTGAATTCTTGTCCGTGGAAGATCACCGCGGCCTGTTCCGGGAACAGTTCCGCCCGCTCTTTTACCAGCTGATGAACCGGCAGGTTCAGGAACGGATAATAAGAGCGGTTTGGCCGGTCAATCAGGCGGAGCCGGTCCGCAGGACTCATCAGGGTAAGCTCTCCGATGGTTTTGGCCTTTCCTCTTACGATCTCCGCCGTGATCTGTTCGATACAGCACCCGTAAAAGACAATGGTCTCTTCCGTGAAAAGATCATCGGCATATTCCAGCCGGAGCTGGCAGATCCCCTGTTCAACCGCGGCCTCGATGCTCAGGTCAGATTTGGCTGTACCGGTGGAAACCGGGCGGTACAGCGCTGGTTTTCCGTTGAAACAAAGGGCGCCGGCTTCAAAAGGACGCATGGAAAACGCCGTCTGATACAGCGGATTTTGATTGACGGTGCGGGGAAGAGAGAACATTTCGATCATCTCTTCCAAGGAGCAGCCGGGGTGGTCCAAAAGTCCGGTCACCTCATCCTGGACCATGGCCAGGTAGGAGGCAAGGGGCAGATCTTTTTCTGGCCGCAGGCGAACCGGCATGGTGTCGATAAACGGTCCGCAGATCTTTTTGTATTCCGGACGGCGCCGCCCGGAGACCGGCGTTCCGATCAGAAAATCCGTGGTTCTTGCGGCGGCGGAAAGCAGTACCCCAACGGCCGATAAAAACAGGACGTAGGGAGAGACGCCGTGATCCTGACAAAACGTCCTGCATTTTTTACTGAGCTCTTCCGAAAAGGCGTGGAGCACTGCCTTTCCCCGGAAGGTGAATTCCTTGGGCCGGGGTTTGTCCGCCGGGAGAAGGAAAGGAGAGGGAAGCGGCGTCAGATGCTCCTTCCAGTATCCTTTGTCCTTTTCATTCCCCGGTTGTTCCGCGCGGGATGCTGCCCAGGCATAGTCCAGATAACTAAGGGCAGCTGAAGGAGCGGCGGTCCCTGCATAGCCGGCGCTGAGCCGTTCCAGCAGGACAGGGGTGCTCATGCCGTCCCCGATCATGTGATGGATGTCGAGAAATAGGCAGCATCCTTCTTCGCCGCCGTCCCACAAAGCAGCGTGGAGCAGCGGAGGCGCAGCCAGGTCAAAAGGCGCAAGAAAGGCGCGTTCTGCCTCGTCGAAGCAGCCGGCGCTTAATCTTCCCAGATCAAAGGAGACGGACTCTTTTACATGGGCGAAAATTCCATCCGGATCCTGGGCAAAGGCGGTCCGGAAGATGGCGTCCTCCGCGATCAGACGGCGGAAAGCGTCCTGCAGCCGTTCGGGATCCGGAGATTCCGGCAGCAGAAAGGCTCCGGCCATGTGGTAAGCGTATCCGGTCGGGTCCAGGAAAGACTGGACATAGATTCCCTGCTGAATCGGCGTCAGCGGATACCGATCCAGTTTCGGCGCAGGAGAAAGAGACTCCTGTGCTTCCTTCCCTTCGGAGCCGTCCTTTTCTAAAAGCTCCGCCAGGCGGCGCGCCGTGTGGCAGGCGTAAAGGTCTGTGACGCGAAGCCTTTTTCCGGTCAGGGCTTCCACTTCCCCCAGGGTTTCCATCGCATTTAGAGAATTTCCTCCGAAAAGGAAATAATCGCTGTCGCAGGATAATTCATCCTGTCCCAGGATCCGGGAAAAGATCTCCAGAATCTGTCCGGCCAGGCGGGAGCTTTCCCGGCCACCTGCCGGCGCGGCAAACGGCTCCGGGTCCGGCAGACGGGATTCATCCACCTTCCCGTTTGCAGTGAGAGGGAGCCGTTCCAGACGGATCAGCTCGGCAGGCACCATGTACCGGGGAAGATAGGAGGCTAAAAAAGTTAAAAGCTCGGAGACAGTAACGTCTCCGCTGGCACAGTAATATCCGGTTAAAACCGGTTGATTTTGAATCAGGCAGACCCGCGCGGCCGCTTCGGTGACTTCCGGGTGGGAGGCCAGACAGGCGGCGACTTCCTGGGGTTCGATGCGAAGGCCCCGCAGCTTTACCTGGCGGTCCTTTCTCCCTGCCAGAAGGATTTCCCCTTCCTTGGTCCAACAGGCCACATCTCCCGTATTGTAGAGCCTTCCGCCGCTCTCAAAAGGATTTTCCAGAAAACTTTCGGCAGTCAGCTCCGGCGCGTTCCGGTAGCCCCTTCCGACACAGACTCCTCCGATATAGAGGGTTCCGTATACGCCAATCGGGAGAGGATTCATCCAGTCGTCCAGCACATAAAGTTTGCAGCCGGGCATGGGCCGTCCGGCCGTCAGGCGATGAGCCTCGTTTAACAGTTTTAAGCTGACGCCGATGGTAGCCTCGGAAGGTCCGTACTGATTAAAAATCCTTGCATGGGTGCAGGCGAAAAGCTGCCCTAAAAGGTCGCTGGGGAAGGCTTCCCCTCCGCAGACAATACTTTCCATCAGCCGCATGGCGGAGCGGAATTCCGGTACTTTCAGCATGGCGGAGAGTCGTGAGGGCGTGATGCTGAGAAAACCCACGGCATAGCCGCGGATCAACCCGGCCAAAGCCCTGGGGGACTCTTCCTCTCCCTCGCCGGCCAGTACGATCGTGCGTCCGTTCAGCATTGCCGCGGCGCTTTCGATCAAGAAGGCGTCGAATCCCACGCTGCACACGGAGAGCACGGCTCCTTTTCCGTAAACCGGTGCCATGGCCATGGCAAACTGAAAAAGAGAACGCCGTGTGATTTCAATACCCTTGGGCTTTCCGGTGCTGCCGGAGGTATAAACCACATAAGCCAGGTCTTCGTCACTGATTTTTAGGCCACCTTCCATGGCAGGATCCGGCTCTTGTTCCGGAAGCCGGCCGGCAAACAAGACCGGGAGATCCGCGCGGGACGCGAGATCCTTCGAGCACACGGAGAAATCGGTCAGGAGCGCGGCGGAGCCGCTGCTTTCCAGGACGTCAAGGATGCGACGGTCCGGCCATTCGGCGGAGATCAGCAAAAAGGCGCAGCCGGATTCCAGGATCCCGGCGATCGCGGCAAATAAAGCAGGGCTTTTCGGGAGCAGAACCGCGACCAGGGCGTTGGGCTCCTGGATGGTCCGGCGGACCGCCGCGGAAATGGCGTGGGCGTTCTCTGCCAGAGCCTGATAGCTGGTGCGGGTTCCGTTTTGAATCACGGCGGCGCGGGACGGATATTCGCGGATGATCCGCGCATAGGCGCTTTGAAGGCTTCCTTCTTCCCAGTATTTTGTTGTCTGATTAAAGGTATAGAGCACCTGCTCCCGCTCTTCACTGGTGAGGACCGAAAGGCTGTGAATCGGTTTGTCCGGATATTTCAGCGCCTCCTCCAAAATGTTGCAGATGCGGCGGTGGAGATCTTCGATCTCCTGTTCGCTGAAAAATTGGCTGAGGTAATCATAGTCCACCGAGTATCTCCGGTGATCCTCCATGTTGCTCAGATGGATGCAGAGCTGCTCCGCCTGATACCCCCCGTAGTGCCAGCGGCCGGAAAAGTGAACCGAGGCAATGGGGCTCTCATAGATTTTGCTGTCCTGATAGGAAAGCGCAATCTGAAAGAGGCGGCCGTCAGACCCATTTCCTTCGGCGGCCAGCCGGGCAATGTGCGGAAAGGGGAACCGCTGGTGGCGCAGCAGGTCAAACCAGGCTTCCATCAACTGTTCGTTGAACTCCGATAGGCTCCATTCGTCGCTGATTTCATTGAAAAAGGGCAGCGTGTTGACGAACATGCCGGTGCTCTGCTTAAATGTGAAATTGGTGCGGTTAAAGATGGGAACGCCGATCGTGAAGCGGCGGTCCCCGCCGATCCGTTTGAAATAGATGGCGAGAGCCATATAAAAAACAGCAAAAGGCGCCACCCGGTTTTTCTGGCAGAAGGAGTAAATGGCATGGTTGAGAACCTGGGGCAGTTCAAAGCTGAGGCGTCTTCCCACCGGGCTGACCGCAGCGGTCTTGACGGATTTGATCGAGGAGGGTTCCCCGGATTTTTCCACCATTTCTTTCCAATAGGCCAGGTCTTTTTTATAGGCGCGGGATGCCAGATACTCGTTTTCTTCCTCCACATGGAGCAGGTAGCTGGGAGCTTCCGGCATGTCCGGCGTTTCGCCGGAGAGCAGTTTCAGATAGGTTTCCGCGATCCGGTTGCAGATTAGGACCTGGGACCAGCCGTCGGAGATGATGTGATGGACCTTGATCAGCACGCCGCCTTTGTTTTCGCCTGCGCGGAACAGATAAAAGCGGTACAGCGGGGCATCCAGCAGAGGCAGGACTTCTCTTGTCGTGGCCTCCTCCCAGCTATGGATGCCGTCCTCCCCGGTGTGGGAGAAATCATAGACCTCCAGAGTTTCTTCCTGGTAAGGAACAAAATACTGGCAAGGCTCTTCATCTTTTAACGTGAGCTGGGTGCGGAGGGAGATGTCGGATTTTAACAGCAGGTGAATACTTTTTTGTAAGAGTAAAAAGTCAAGCCGTCCTTCAATGCGAATTGTAGTACAGATATTGTTAATGGAAGTTCCCGGAATGCTTTTCTCCAGATTCCAAATATTCTTTTGGCTGAGAGATAGGGGGTGCAGCTGCGATTCAATTTCTAAAACCATTGGAATTCTTCCTCTTATGTCTGCCGCCCGGAAAAGAAACGGTTCTTTCAACAAAGTTTATAATCTATTTATACATTGTTTTACCAATGGTTGCAATCCATTTCGGCATCTTTTGTCAAAAAAAGAAGAACGGAAAATGTAGCCGGAATGCGGGAGTATAGAATAAAGTTGTCGGGAGCGGAGTTCCTCTTCCGGGCATAGGGAACAAGCCGTCCGGAATAGGCTGTTCCAGGAGGTGAACGCCGAGTGGAAGAAAGGAAAGAGGAGGTCCGCCGGTATGAACTGCCGGATGTAACGGTTAAGGTCGAGCGGTATTTTATCGGGAAAAAGTCCAGGAAAGAGCGGATCGGGGAAATTCTTAAAGAGAGATTGGAGGCGAGAGCCTTTGAATAAGGGAGAGAAAGCATACCACGCCGCTCTCTACATGAGGCTTTCCAGGGAGGACGGTCTGCGGGAGAGTTCCAGCATTGCCACCCAGAGAAAGATGCTGCGCGCCTTTGCAAAAGAGCACGGTTTTTCCGTGTACGGAGAGTACGCCGACGACGGGTATTCCGGAACCAATTTTGACCGGCCGCAGTGGCAGCGGATGATAGAAGATATCGAGGCCGGGCGCGTCAATCTGGTGATCACCAAGGATCTCTCCCGCCTGGGCCGGGATTATATCGCGGCAGGCCGGTATACGGAGATCTATTTTCCCGCCAAAGGGGTTCGTTACATTGCGGTGAACGACGGCTATGATTCGGAGCAGGAGGACACCGACATCGCCCCTTTTAAAAATGTGATCAATGAGATGTATGCCAGAGATACTTCCAGAAAAATCCGCAGCGCTTTCCGGACCAAGAGGAAGGAAGGCGCTTTTATTGGGAATTTCGCCCCTTACGGTTACCGGAAAGATCCGGAGGACAAGAATCATCTGCTCCCGGACCCGGAAGCCGCAGAGGTGGTCCGGGAAATGTTCCGTTTGGCAGACCGGGGAGATTCTCCGGCCCAAATTGCAGACGTATTCAATGAAAAAGGGATCTTGACACCGGCGTTGTACCGGAGCAGGAACCGGCCGGATCTGACGCCGTGCGGCTGTTCCGTCCGGGGAGAATGGACTTCATCAATGGTGTGCAAGATGCTGGGAAACCAAGTGTATCTGGGCTGCGTTGTTCAGGGAAAGACCGAAAAACCGACGTTGAAAAGCAAGAAAACATTGGCAAAGCCAAAGGAAGCGTGGACCGTGGTGCCGGGCCGCCATGAAGCCCTGGTGACCGAGGAGGTCTTTCACCGGGTGATGAGACGGCGTGTTTCCCGGAGAAGGCAGCCGAAAAATGGCTTTCAGAACGCCTTTTCCGGCATTGCCCGGTGCGGGGACTGCGGGCGCGGGATGTCTACGGCCGCCTCCCGTTCTGGCTGCTACGCTCTGGTCTGCGGCGGATACAAGCGCTACGGAATCCGGGAATGTGGTAGCCACCGGATTTCCTACGAGAATCTCTGGGAGATCATGGGCCGCGAATTCCGGGAGCTTCTGTCTCTATCAGAAGAGGAAAAGAAAGAGCTCAAGGTATGCCTAAAACAGCGGAACACTGAACAGGCGGGAAGATCCAGAAAGACGCAGGAAAAACAGCTCCGACGGCGGGAAGCAGAACTGGACGGGATCATCCGCCACCTCTATGAGGACCGGGAGAGCGGAAAGCTGGATGAGCCCCGCTTTTACAAATTGTTGGACGGCTATGAGGCGGAGCAGAAAACGGTGACGGCGAGACGGAAGGCGCTTGCCGAAAAAGATAACGGCGGAAATAGGGAGATAGAAAGCGGGGACATCTTTTCCTGGCTGGATGAAGCGCTCCGGGGAGAAGACCCTTCGTTTTCTCTGTTGCACAGGCTGGTGGAGCGGATCGAGGTCTGCCAGGGGGAGCCGGGAGCGGACGGCCGCTGCACGCAGGTAATCCGTATTTTTTACGGATGGAAAGAGGAGGAGAGGGACATTGCGCGCCGCAGATTTCCTTCGACATGTGCATGGGCTTTGGATGCAACGCCGCCGGCATCGTCGGGTGCCGGATCATCGACTCTCCCAGAGAACGGCTGATCGCCATGCTGACAAACGCCTTCGTGCCCTGCAACGGGAGGTTCCCTGGGCTGATCGCGGTCATCACCATGTTCTTTTTAGGCGGGGCCAGCGGCTTTGGGGCCTCGATTTTATCCTCTATTTTTCTGGCGATGGTGATCGTGCTGGGGGTGTTGATGACCTTTGTCTCATCCCGGATTCTTTCCAAGACCGTATTAAAAGGGGTCCCTTCCTCCTTCACCCTGGAACTGCCCCCTTACCGGAAACCCCAGATCGGCAAGGTGATTGTCCGCTCCATCTTTGACCGGACCCTCTTTGTGCTGGGCCGCGCTCTGGTGGTGGCAGCTCCCGCAGGCGTCCTGATCTGGGTGATGGCGAACCTGTCCGCCGGCGGACAGAGCCTTTTGGCCTGGTGTGCCGGTTTCCTGGATCCTTTCGCCCGCCTTCTCGGCATGGACGGAGTGATCCTGATGGCCTTTATTCTAGGGTTTCCAGCCAATGAGATCGTGATACCGGTCATGATCATGGCCTATATGGCCCAGGGCTCCCTGATCGACATCAGCGACCTGACCTTGCTGCGCGAACTTTTTGTCTCCAACGGCTGGACCTGGGTGACGGCGGTCAGCGTTATGCTGTTTTTCCTGATGCACTGGCCCTGTTCTACGACCTGTCTGACGATCAAAAAGGAGAGCGGGAGCTGGAAATGGACCGCCGCGGCCTTCCTGGTGCCGACCCTGGCGGGTATTACCGTGTGTTTTCTGTTTCACAGCGCTGTTTGGCTATTGGGGCTGGCATGAAGCCGGAGGAACCGCAGCTTTCAAGGTTCAGGGAAAAGAGAGGAGCTCTCTTCCCTGAACCTATTGTTTTTCTCGGAACCGGCTTGAGCGGGAACAACAGGGCTGAATCAGGAGAATCAGGAACATTTTTTTGAATAAAGAACAATTCTTTACTTTTTCGTGGAAATCGGTTTTCTTACAAAAAATCGTTTCTGGAAATTGGAATGATAATCTCTTATGATGATTTCGACACAATCAATTCCCTTAAGAGGAGAGGAGGAATCATGATATGAGAGAAAAGAAATTAGACAAAAAATTGCTGGTAGCGATTTTGGCTCTGATCATTCTCACGGCAGGATTTGGAATCGCGAAGTATGCGGAGACCGGCGGAGGAACTGTCCGCGTGGACCGGATTGAATTCGTTACCAACGACGGCTATGAGATGAGCGCGAAAATGTACATTCCGGACAATGCTACGCCGGAGACGCCGGCTCCCGGAATTTTGGGGCTTCCCGGTGGAAATGCAAGCCTGGAAAATCTCAGCGGCGTCTGCATCGAACTGGCAAGGCGCGGCTATGTGGTTATGGCTGTGGATCCCTATACGATCGGACGGTCCGACGTGGTGACACGGCCGGATGTGGGATCCAGAGGTGCCATGGCGTACCTGAAAGAGTTGGCTTTTGTGGATGAAACCCGGATGGGCGCGGTCGGACATTCGGCCGGAAGCGGACGGGCGAAATATGCGGTGACCACCGGCGACGACGCGGCCCAGGTAGCGGAGGGCATGAAAGCGGTGATGTATCTGGGCGCCGGAACTTTTAACCTGGAAGGAATCAACATGGGCGTCTTTATCGGAAGCTGGGACAACACCTATGGTCAGGGAAAATCTTCCCCGCGGGATATTGCCACGGCGGCGCCTTTTACGGAACAGCTGGGCGTCTCGGAAATCGAGATGGGAAATTGGTACGGAAACACAGAGGACGGAACCGGGCGGATTCTCTATACGGGAAATTCAGGCCATGCGACAGCCCTGGTCCTTAAAACTCCCATTCTGGATACGGTTGCCTTCTTTGAAAAAGCGCTGGCGCCTGCTTTGCTTCAAGCGGAGGGGACGATCTACGGGGTAAAGGAGCTCGGCACCTCCCTTGCCATGGTGGGCGCTTTGATGATGCTCTTCCCGATGATTTCTTTCCTGCTGGAGCGCCGCTTTTTCCAGAGTATCAAGCGTCCGATGCCGGAACCGGTATCCGGCGTCAATGCGCCGTTCCTGTTTTACTTTATCATGCCGGCCATCATCAACACGTTGATCTGCAAGTGGGCCATCTATAATGGCCAGACAATCCTGGGCCATGTGAAAAATATTCTGCGGATCAACAATACCAACGGGTTTGTGTTCTGGTTCGGATGCAGCGCTTTGCTTACGGTGGTGATCCTCGCCATCCGTTTTAAATGGGATAAAAACATCAATAAAGAACGGATCCTGACTCACGCCAAGACCACCTGGCCGAACTTTTTCAAATCCCTGCTGCTGGGCTTTTTGGCGGTCCTTGTGGTGTATGGACTCGTTCAGGCGGGAGAGACGTTCTTCGGGCTGTCTCCCCGGCTGTGGAAGGTGCAGATCAATGTCTTGAACGATACCAGATGGGGGCTGTTTTTGACTTACTTCCCCTTGTACCTGCTCTTCTTTGGTATCTTTAATTTCAGCCAGACCATCGGCCTGAAACTCCGGAACCAGTCGGAGGGCCGTTTTACCTTCCTGGTGTGGCTTTCCAGCACCATTCCGGCGGCTGCGTTTTTGATCTTTACATACGGAAAACTGTTCCTCACCGGCTACACGGCCATCACCAATGTGCAGATGTCCCGCGCGAATTCCACGCTGTTGAATTGTATCCTGACCTATTTGATCACGTGCAAGGTGACGACATACTGCTACAAAAAAACTGGCGGCTTCCATACCGGCGCCGTGATCAACGCCGTGATCATGACCTGGGTGGCTGTGGCAACGGATTTGATCACCGTAATCGGATAAAAACGGGACCCGGCAAGCGCAGGGACCCGAAAAGTAACATTTCTTTACCATCCCGTCGAAAAGTGTGTCTTTCCGGCGGGATTTTTTTGTGCTATCATGATTAGCACAAAGCAGCCAAGTTAGCAGGAAATGGGAAGGAAATGGGATGAAAATCTTTCAGAATATGAAATCCAAGCGTTTATTTTATCGGATTTTGCTGCTTCTTGTGGCAATGGTTTTTCTGATGTTTCTTTTGGTCTTTTTCTTTGTCCATTCTTATCTGTCTGAGAGCTACCGGGAGAGAAGCAAAAATTATCAAGAGCAGATTTTGATCACCGCCAGCGAATACGCGGATACGGCCCTGCTGGATCTGGGGCGCGCCATGCGCTCCGTTTTGTGGAATACGGAGATCACCAAAGCCGTTCTGATTCCGGAACGGATTACTTATCACGATAAGACGGAAATCATCAAAACCCTCTCAAGTTTTCAGAGCGATTACCCTCTGGCAAAATCGGCGGTCCTGTTCAGCTACCATGACGGAATGCTCTATGATGATCAGGGGAATATCGGGGAAATCAAGGAAAGCGCGTTCCGGCAATATCTTCCGGAATTTCATTCCCAGGCTGTCCGGACCGAGCTGGGAAAGGAAGATTTTTCTGTGCATTTGATTACGGTAGGCGAGGAGGTGGCCGTGCTGGTCGATTATCCGACGCCGGAGACCAATGGGGCGATCTTGGCAGAGATCGACAGGAAGGTCTTGTTCGATTTCCTGGGGGATCTTTTAACGGATCCGTCGGATTGCCTGGCGGTGCTGTCGCCGTCCGGGGATGAGATCTACGGCACGGGAACGGCGGGGAATGGGGAGCAGGCTGTCCCTTTCACAATGGATTATACCGGGGAAACCGGGTGGAAATTCGGGATTCAGAATGACTCGGACAACAACGTGCTGGACTTACGGGCCACGCTGCGGGTGTTTGGCGTCTGGGCAGTCCTCTTTTTGGGAATCAGCGCCGCCGCCGCGGTGTTTGTGACGCTTACCATCTATACCCCGATTCACAAACTGCGTTCCTTTGTCGGCGGAAAAGAAGAACCGGGAGCGGGGAACGGGGAGACGGAACTGGATACCGTGCGGAGAATTTATGAAACCACGCTGGAGAAAAAAGATAACTTAACCCAGGAGGTGGAAGCCATGGCTCCCATTGTCCGGGAGCGGTTTTATAAAAACCTTTTGATGGGCAGAACGTTCCCCGACTCACTCCTAAAAGAACGTCTCCACCAGTTGGGCGGCCGCCTGGGAGAAGACGGACGCTACCTGGTGTTTGTCGGGGGGCTGACCGAGGATTTTCCCGGAGATGCGGATATGGTGATGGGAAAACTGTGCCAGAGCTTGGCAAAGGAGGAGGCCCTGGAATCTCAGGTGATTTTGGAGCCGGTTTTGATGGATGACGCTTCTCTGGTTCTGATTGTCCGTCTGCCGGAAGAATGGACGGCGGAGCAGGCCGGCAGGTGGAAGGCGGACTGCGCGGATCAGGTGACCGCGTTCGGCGAACAGTGCGGAGCGGAGCATTCCTTTTTGATCGGCTCCGGCAGCGTTTACCGGGGGATTCAAAATCTCCCGGATTCCTATCGGGAAGCCCGCGAGGATTTCCGGTACCGGCGTTATCACTGGGATCAGGAGGAAGAAAACAGCGGCAGCAGGGTGGATTTTCATGAAATCTTAGAACCGGCTGTGGGCGGGGATTGGAAAAAGGCCTATGCCGCTCTGGACGGACTGCTGGACCGGATCCGGGAGGCCGCGGGAGACGAGCAGGAAATACGGGGGCGGTACGAGGAACTTATCGGCGCTCTGGCGGAGCGGATGATTTCCCTCCATGCCACGGAGGACAAGATGGACCTTTTTGCACCGTACCACCAGAGCGCGGAAGAAGATGACCGGGAACATCTGGAACAGGTGGTGCGGAAAACCAGCCAGCGTGCGATCGGGTGCCTGGGCCATTACGGCCAAAAAAGCAAGAACCGGTATGTCCAGCAGGCCAGGGAGTATATCGAGGAGCACTCGGCGGACAGCAGCCTGTCTCTGGATCTGGTGGCGGAGATGGTGGGAATCAATAGCGCGTATCTAAGCCGCCTGTTCTGTGAGATTTGCGGAATGAATTTTGTCAGCTATGTCAATCAGTGCCGGGTGGAGCGCGCAGAAATCTTGCTGCGGCAGACGAAGATCCCGGTGAAGGAAATTGGTTTTAAAACCGGTTTTAATTCCCTGCAAAATTTTAACCGGGTTTTTAAGCGGTATAAAAATATGACTCCGGGTACCTATCGAAAACAAGGATGACCATAGAAAAACAGCGGGAGGAATAGATGACTACAGGAAAAGGGAGATGGATGGCGGCCGCGCTGCTTCTTGGCCTGCTCAGCCTGGCGGGGTGCAGGGAAAGCGTTTTGGTTTCGGAATCCGAAACCGCCCCGGTACAGACGGAGCGGGATCGGGCGGCCTATGGCTTTGGCGTCGGCTATTCCGGCACAGGGTATACGGCCAGTTTAACGCAGTGGAAGGATCGGATGTACGAGGGAACCGAGGGGGATGTGGAGTTGTCTTTGTATGGGGACAATGTCCTGGGCAGCGGCGAGGAGATGCTAAAAGCCGTTCAAAACGGGACCTTATCCATTGTGGCGTGCAGCACATCGGCCTGTGCGTCCATCGTGCCGGAAGCGACGGTGCTGGATATTCCCGCCTGCTATGAGGAATACATCCGCCCCTATATGGTGTATGAGGGCATGTTCTTTGACCGGATGAATGAATGCTTCCAAAAACAAGGGCTGGAACTTTTGTATCTGCGGACCGGCGAATACTGGCTGATTTCCTCCGCAGCCCCAATCACTTCCCTAAAGCAGCTCCAGGGGATCCGGCTCAGAACCAGCGGCAGCGCGTTCCACAACAAGCTGTTCGATCTTTTAGGCATGACGCGGGTAGAAGATATTGGATTGAACGGCCTGCCCTATATCCTGGACGAGAAGGGAGTGGACGGAATTGAGACCACATATACAATTTTAAAGAGCCAAAACTTGCTGGACGCGCAGCCCTATGCGCTGAAATGTCCCTTGTTTGTCATGGGAAGCGCCTTTGTGATGAACGCCGAAACTTTTCAGTCCCTTCCCAGTGAGTATCAGACAGTGTTGAAACGGACTCTCCGGGACTTGTTCGGCGCCCGGCAGGAAGAGATGTACAGGGAGAACAGCCAAGGACGGGGGGAAGAAGGGCTGACGGTGTACCATCTGACAGAAGTGGAACAGGAAGCGCTGCGCGGCCTGGCCCAGCCCGTTTTTCAGGAGATTGAAGCGATCGTGCCCCAGGAGCTTTTGGAGGCGCTGAAGCAGGAAAACCAGAAAGCGGAGGGCGGTTCTGATCCGGGCTGATCTCTCTTAAGGATTCCGCTTGCGTTCTCCGGGAAGCCGGGAGTATAATAGATTCGCTGTGCCTTATCTGCGGCAGGCGGGAGGAAGAGAGATGGAATTAAGTTACTTGTTGATGAAACAGATCTTGTCCATGGCCCTGATGGTATTGATGGGATTTACCTTGGTGAAAAAGAAGATACTCCGCTCGGAGCAGAGCAATGTGCTCTCGGCGGTTACGGTCTATTTGGCCTGCCCCTGCATGATTATCAGCGCCTTTCAGATTGAGTTCAGCGCGGATAAGCTGCACGGCCTTGTGGTTGCGTTTGTGGCAGCGATTACCGCCCAGGTGGTTCTGATTCTGTTGGGGCATCTGGTGAAAAAGCCTCTGGGATTATCTGCCGTTGAGTGCAGCTCCATGATTTATTCCAACGGGGGGAACCTGTTGATTCCGCTGGTCAGCGCTCTTTTAGGGAAAGAATTTGTATTTTACACCTGCGCGTTCATCGCGGCCCAAAACGTGCTGATCTGGACCCACGGCGTCTGGCTGATGGGAGGAAGCGAGAACGGGGGCTGGAAAAAAATCGTGACGAATCCCAACATCGTCGGAATCGTCGTGGGTTTGTCCTTGTTTGTGGCGAGGATTCCCCTGCCCTCTATCCTGGCGACCACGGTGGACAATGTGGGAGCGATCATTGGGCCGGTCTGTATGTTTCTGATCGGGATGCTGATGGCGGATTCCGATTTAAAGGAAGTGTTCCGGCGCGGGAAAAACTATTTGGTCTGTGGGGCAAGGCTCTTGGCCTGTCCGGCGCTCTTTATCCTCGGCGTACGGATCTCCGGGATTACCATGGGGGATGAAACGATCAAGAGTGTCCTCCTGGTCACCATGCTGGCGGTCAGCGCCCCGGTAGCGGTGGCGGTAACGCAGATTGCTAACTTATATAAAAGCATCGAAGACGCCAAAATCGCGGGATCCATTAACGTAATGTCGGTGATCTTGTGCATTGTGACGATGCCGGTGATGACGGCGTTCTACCAGTTCTTGTGTTAAAGGAGGGCAGGGTGGAGAGAAAATTAGACCATGCCGTTTCCTCAGGCGAAGCAGGAAAGACTGTTGGATGGATTCTGGACAGCAGCCTGGCGCTTTCGGCAAGGCAGATCCGCAGCTTAAAATTCCAGCCGGATGGGATTTTGCTGAATGGAATACGGGTCCGGACGGACGTTGTTGTGCGGGAAGGCGACTGTCTGAGTGTGACGTTCCGGGAGACCGGGGGATGCCTTCTTGTCCCGGCTGAGGGCGCTGTTTTTGTGATCTATGAGGATGAAGATATCTTGGCTGTGAATAAACCGTCCGGGGTTGTGGTCCACCCGTCTCCCGGACACTACGCCGATTCTCTGCTGAACTGTCTGGAAGGTCAGGGGTTCTCCCACCTTCACTCCATCGGGCGTCTGGACCGGGATACTTCGGGACTGATGGTTTTTGCAAAGCATAAGGCGGCGGCGCTCCGCCTGGCGCGGCAGAGAGAGAATGGCCGGTTCCAGAAAGTCTATCTGGCGCTTGTGTTGGGACGGCCCCAGCAGAGCGAAGGAACGATCGACGCCCCGGTCGGAAGGATGCCGGGGGGAGGAATGCGGATGCAGGTCTGCGCGGACGGAAAACCGGCCCGGACCGAGTACCGGGTGGTGCGGGAATACAAAACCTATTCGCTCGTGGCCTTTCTCCTATGGACCGGGCGGACCCACCAGATCCGGGTTCACATGGCTGCCATCGGCCATCCGCTTCTGGGCGATCCTTTGTATGGAACCGAGGAATCCGGCCTGGGCCGGGCCGCCCTTCACGCGGCGGCGGCGGCGCTTTTCCAGCCGTTTACCGGAGCCCCGCTTTCCTGGGAAATCCCTCTTCCGGCGGATCTGCGGGAATTGGTTCCGGGAGAGGAAACTCTTTCGGCTCTGAAAGAGTTTGCTAGAAAAAATTAGGAAAAACAGATGACATTTCGGGAAAATATGGTATGATGATATTAGACAGGTTCGCTGTTAATTTGGGAGGCAATTAAAGGAGACAGTAAGTATGGCAATTCAAGTAGGAATCAATGGATTTGGACGAATCGGCCGAGTCATTTTCCGGATCCTGGCGGAAAGAAGCGAGGAGTTCAATCTCTGCGGCATCAATCTGCGGAACGCCGACATTCCGCACATGGTTTATATGGCGAAATATGATTCGATCTTTGGCCGTTTCCATGGCACTCTGGAAGCCGCGGAGGACGGGATCCTTGTGAATGGTAAAAAGGTTCCGGTATACAGTGAGACCGATCCCGCCGAGATTCCCTGGAAGGCGTGTGGAGCAGAGTACATCATTGAATCGACCGGCGCGTTCAACACGGTGGAAAAATCCAACGCTCACCTGGTAGCAGGGGCGAAGAAGGTCGTCATTACGGCTCCTACGAAAGATAAGGTCATGCCCACGTTCGTGATGGGCGTCAACCACATGGAGTACAAGCCGGAGTACAATATCGTATCCAATGCGTCCTGTACGACCAACTGCCTGGCTCCTCTGGTAAAGATCGTAAACGACAATTTCGGAATCGAGGAAGGTCTGATGTCCACGATCCATTCCTGTACGGCAAAGCAGAAGGCTGTTGATGCCCGCGCCGGCCGCGACTGGAGGACAGGCCGTTCCGTATTTGACAATATCATCCCTTCCACCACCGGCGCGGCGAAGGCCTGCGGCCTGGTGATCCCGTCCCTGGCCGGAAAGCTGACCGGAATGTCCTTCCGCGTGCCGACCAACGATGTCTCCGTGGTAGACCTGACGGCCCGCCTGCAGACCGGCACGACCTATGAAGCGATCTGCGAGAAGGTCCGCGAGGCTTCCGAGACGACCATGAAGGGGATTGTAACCTGCATTCACGACGAGGTGGTCTCCTCCGATATGCTGGGCGAGGTACATACCTGCATTCTGGATGAGACGGCCGGCATCATGCTGAACGATCACTTTGTCAAGCTGATCGCCTGGTATGACAACGAGTGGGGCTACAGCCACAAGGTGCTGGATCTGGCGGCCCACATGGCGGAAGTGTGCGGGGATAAATAAGAAGCACAGGCATTGATCTGGCGGAGCCATAGGATCAGCGGTTCCCGGTTTTCGATACGGTTTCAATAAAAAATAGCTTCTTGATCATCAATTGTGTTTGCCCGGCAGGCGAAGCACAGTGGATGGTTGGGAAGCTGTTTTTCTTTCCCGAATTCGCTTGACATAAATTTTTTATTCTTTTATACTGATACCCTGTCAATCGAAACAGGTATCATTTATAGTAGAAAGAAGGATTTATCAGAGTGGAAGTACAAAAAGAAGGAACGGAAAACAAGATGGGCGTGATGCCGGTGAACCGGCTGCTGCTCTCCATGTCGGTGCCGATGATCATTTCGATGCTGGTCCAGGCCCTTTACAATGTGGTGGACAGCGTCTTTGTCTCAAAGATCAGTGAAGACGCCTTGACGGCTGTGTCTATCGCTTTTCCGATGCAGAACCTGATGATTGCGGTCAGCTCCGGAATCGGAGTCGGCATGAACGCCCTGCTGTCCCGGTCACTGGGGGAGCGGAATTTTGACCGGGCCAACCGGACCGCCGGGCAAGGGATTTTTTTGAATGCCGTGGGATGCGGGATTTTTATCCTGCTGGGAATTTTTGCGATGGACTTTTTTGTATCGACCCAAACCGGGGTCGATACGATCCGGGAGCCCTCCGCAGCTTACCTGAAAATCTGCTGCATCTGTTCCTTCGGATTGTTTACTCAGGTGACATTTGAGCGCCTGCTTCAATCCACCGGGCGGACGTTCTACGCCATGATCACCCAGGGAACAGGAGCCGTGCTCAATATTATCTTGGATCCGATTCTGATTTTCGGCTTGTTTGGCATGCCAAAGCTGGGGGTGGCCGGAGCAGCGGCGGCCACGGTGATCGGGCAGTGCGCGGCCGGGACCCTGGCGGTCTTCTTTAACTTCAAGAAGAACCCGGATTTACAGTTTGGAAGGCATTATCTCCGCCCGCAGAAACAGATTTCCCTGCGGGTCCTTGCGATCGGCGTGCCCTCGATTTTGATGATGTCCATCGGGTCGGTGATGACTTTTGCGATGAACCAGATCTTATTTGCGTTTTCCACCACGGCGGTAGCCGTGTTCGGCGCATACTTTAAGCTCCAGAGCTTTTTCTTTATGCCGATCTTCGGCTTGAACAACGGCATGGTGCCGGTTGTGGCTTTTAACCTGGGCGCAGGGAAAAGGGATCGGATGCACAAGACCATCAAGTACAGTATGTTTTATGCCGTGGGGATTATGCTGATCGGTTTTGCCGTATTCCAGTTGGCGCCGGACCTGCTCTTAAAGGCCTTCGACGCTTCGGAGGATATGCTGGCGATCGGCGTGCCCGCCCTGCGCACCATCTCTCTCAGCTTCCTGGTCGCCGGGTTCTGCGTAATCAGCGGCTCCGCGTGCCAGGCCCTGGGAAAGAGCATGTACAGTCTTTGGATTTCTCTGGGCCGCCAGCTTCTGGCCCTGGTGCCGATTGCCTGGCTTTTGTCTAAAACCGGAAATCTGGAGGCGGTTTGGCTGGCGTTTCCCCTGGCGGAGATTGTCTCCTTGATTCTCTCCATTTTGTTCCTGAGAAAGGCGCTGAAAGGGATACCCTGGGGGACAGAAGCAAAGTGATTTTGACTTTTTTTCATAACAAACAGGCGGGAGGCCATCGGATGGCTCTCCCGCTTTTTTCAAAATTTATTTCTCAAAAGGATTGCAAACCATTATACCGGTCGATGAAGTAGGAGATCCGCAGCAGTAGGCAGGTGTCCGGGTCCTCCAGGTCGATCTGGCAGACCCCGGCGATTCGGTTCATCCGGTAGACCAGAGAGTTCCGGTGGATGAAGAGCCGTTCGGAAGTCAGCTTGATGCTGCCGCCGCATTCCAGGTAGACACACAGGGTCTGATAGAACTGTGTGTTATTTTTATGGTCATACTGCCGCAGGAGTGCCAGGGCCGGGTGGCAGAAACGGCCGAGGGAATCTGGATTTTTAACTTCCGAGAACAGGTCGAAGATTTGGTAGTCCAGGTAGCGGCAGACCGTTTCGTCCGGAGCCAGTTTCTGCCCCAGCTCAATGGCGGCGTGGGCCTGTTCATAGTGGGTGACGAAGTTTTCGATATGGGAGAACGCATTGCTGATACCGGCTCGGACATGCTCGCTTTGAGAGAATTCCTTTAAACTCGCCAGATGCTCCGGCAGAATCTCTACGGTCTGCCTCAGGGGAACCAGGGCCACGACGCCGTTTTTGTGGTAGGTCACATGGGTTCCCGGAAAGGTCTGTTTGATCCGCTGGGTCACCTGCTCCTTTAAATGCCTGCGGCCCAGAAACTGGGTCGGTTGGAGGAAGAGAACGAACATGCGGGGCGGAAAGTCGATGCCGTTCAGGCGGGCCAGCATTTCATCGGAGGGCGCTCCGATCAAAAGGTCGTAGAGAAACTGTTGGTAGAGGCTGGCGCCTTGATGCAGTTCCGGATGATACCGGTCGATGATGTAACTGAGAGCATGGCTGACGGAGCGCAGCATCTCCCGGTGGGAAGGCAAGAATAAGGTTTCCCCTTCAATCATCAGCACGAAACCGACCTGCACACTGTTGTGAAAGACCTTGCAGCTGAGTTTCCGGTAGGGCGATTCCGGGCAGGTGACTTCCACGGCTTCCGTGGAAGAAGTCATGTTCCTTAAAGGCTCCAGCTCCCGGACCGTCTGGATAAATTCATAGCTGCAATAGCCCTGCTTAATATTCTCCTTCCAGAGGGGATCCACCACCGGGATGGACGTGGAGCTGGCGATGATTTTGAAGGTGGTATCATTGAACACCAGAGAATTTCCGAGGCGGATGGCCGCGGCGTTCAGCACAGCCTCCAGGGAGCGGGTCTCATCCGCCAGAGCGGTCAGTTCTTCGTATAGGCCCCGGCTTCTCGTGGCTTCCACCCGGACTTTCGCTTGATTGAAGATCGAAAACAGTGCTGGGGACTCCACCAGGGCAAGGTTCACTCCACCTGTGGGAAACACGTCCGGTGTGTCCGGATCCCAGGAACGGGCCAGGATGCACTGGGGAGGGAGAGGGGAACCGGCCTTGATTTGGTTGTCATAACCAAAATAGAGGGTATTCTTGTGGTAGTGCTCCTGCATCCCGTCGATCAGAGCGACGTCTTGAAGGTCTCCGTCGATTTCCTGGGACAAAGTTTCGATTTCCTGTGTCTTGCCAATCTGCTGAACCAACTGGGAAAATGTCATCTGCACACCTCTGGTTTTCGCCGCCCGGCAGCAAGCGCTGCACCTCTTTTGGGTTCAGTATAGTGCATGGTGCACGAAATGTCAATTATTTATCATTCACGATGCACGTTGAAAAATGAAAGAAAATTATATAAGGTTATAACAACACGATAGGGAAGCGCCAGAGGAATGCAGGAGGTAGAAAAATGTACGAAAAATTATTTGAGCCGGGAAAAATCGGAACGGTAACGGTGAAAAACCGGCTGGTCATGTCCCCGATGGGGATCGGCCTTGCGAATCTGGACGGAACGCCGTCGGAGGACATGATCGCCTACTATGAGGCGAGGGCGATCGGGGGCGCCGGGCTGATCCTGCCGGAAATCACACGGGTGAACGACGTCCACGGAGCCGGACTTCTCCGCCAGCTTTCCGTCACCAAGGACCGCCACATTGAGCCGCTTTCCCGGCTGGCCGGGGCGGTACATAAACATGGAACAAAGATTTTCATTCAGCTGCACCATCCAGGGCGCGAGACGGTTTCCGCTCTGATCGGAGGCCAGCCTGTGGTGGCGCCGTCCCCGATTCCCTGTAAATATGTACAGCAGGAGACCAGGGCTCTGACCACGGAGGAGATCAAAGCCTTGATCTGCCAGTTCATCGACGGCGCGGTCCGGGTTCAGAAAGCAGGCTGCGACGGGGTGGAGCTCCACGCGGCCCACGGCTATTTATTGCAGCAGTTCCTGTCCCCTTACACCAATAAGCGGGAAGATGAGTACGGCGGAAGTTTTGAAAACCGCCTTCGGATCGTGACGGAGATCATCCAGGGAATCCGGGAGACCTGCGGTCCGGACTTCCCGATTGGCGTCCGCCTTTCCGTGGAAGAATTTTTGGATCAGACCGGCGTGACCGAGGACTATATTCATATTCAGGACGGCGTTAAAATCGCCGTGACCTTGGAGCAGGCGGGGATAGATTTCCTGGATGTCAGCTGCGGCCTCTATGAGACGGGGATGACCTGCGTGGAACCGGTGTCCTTCGGACAAGGCTGGCGGCGGGAGATGATCGCCGTGGTGAAGAGCCATGTCAAGGTTCCGGTCATCGGCGTGTCCGCCATCCGGGAGCCGGAGACGGCGGAAAAATTCCTGGAGGACGGCGTGGAAGATTTTATCTCCCTGGGCCGCGCCTGGCTGGCCGACGAGGAGTGGGGCAGAAAGGTGCAGGAAGGCAGGGAGAGGGAGCTGCGGAAATGTATTTCCTGCCTGCGCTGCTTTGAGAGTTTAAACGAGTACAATGCGGCCGGGATGCCGCCGGAATGCGCGGTGAACCCGCGGCTGGCCCGTGAAAGGAAATACGCCGAACTGCCCTATGATCCCAAAGGACACCGCGTTGTGGTGGTGGGCGGCGGCCCCGCCGGAATGTGCGCGGCGCAGACACTGGCTCTCCGGGGCGTCAAAGTGACGCTGATGGACCGGAAGGAAGAACTGGGAGGAACTGTCAACCTGGCCAAGAAGCCTCCTCTGAAAGAGCGGATGCAGTGGGTGGCGGATTATTATGAAGAAGAATTCGGCCGTCTTGGCGTGGAAGTGATGCTGAACACAGAAGCCACGGTGGAGCGCGTGATGAACTGCCGTCCGGACGCCGTGATCATCGCCACCGGATCCGCCTCGGTCATACCGGGGAAAATTCCTGGAATCCATGGGGATAATGTCCATACGATTGAGGAGGTGCTGACCGGGAAAGTGGTTTTGTCCGGGAAGCGTCTCGCGGTAATTGGAGCAGGGCTGACCGGTTTGGAGACGGCGGAATATCTGGCCGCCGGAGGAAATCAGGTTACGGTTGTGGATATGCTGAACGCGGTTGCGCCGGGCGCCAATCACACCAATGTGATGGATGTCTGCGGCCGCCTGAAAAAATACGGGGCAAATTTCCTGCTGGGCCACGCTTTAAAGGAAATCCGCCCGGACGGCGTGACGCTGGAACAGGTGGAAAGCCATGAGAGTAAAACGCTGGAAGCTGACGCTGTAATTTTGTCCCTGGGCTTTCGGCCGGACCATGCTCTAGCCGATGCGCTGAGAGAAAAAGGCGTGGAGGTGAAGGTGGTCGGAAGCGCGGTGAAAGACGGGACCATTGCCCCGGCGGTCCGCACCGGATATGAAGCCGGAAGAGAGCTCTTTGCGGAAAAGAAAGCTCCCAGTTTCCTGGTTCCAAAGGAGGATTTGCCGAATTTCGGCAAGGTATCCTTGATGGATGAGCAGGAGGGGCTGTATTTGGCCTATCTGACGGACCCGGCTGCCATCGCAAGACTTCTTCCGCCGCCTTTGGCGCCGTTTTCGATGCCGGTGGTTACTCTCTCGGTCTGCCATGTGCGCAAGCCTTCCTTTGCCGACGACTACTATGAGGCGATTCTTGGCGTGTACGCCACCTACGGGAAGAACCTGGGCCTGTACCCCCTGGGTCTGGTGCTGGGAGGGCCCGGAGCTGAGATGGCCGTGCAGTGCGGCCGGGACAACGGCAGTATTCCGAAGAAGCTGGGAGCGGAGTTCGTGATCCGACGGGAAGGAAACCAGGTGACCGCCGGTGTAACCCGCCGGGGTACCCAGCTTGTGAACGCCGCCTTGCAGATCGGCGAGTACAACAGCCCTCTGACCCATGTCCTCTATCAGGCCCCGGCGGCCGGAAAGCAGACCTTTGGCGGCGGCTTTTATTTCCACTTTGACCGGGAGCCCGATGAGAACGGCGTGTCCCATTTCAGAAACGGAGCTCTGCTGATGAACCAGTGCGAATACAATTATCAGTCCTGGGAGCCTGGATTTGCTGAATTGACACTGGAGTCCAGCGTGGACGATCCCTGGGCCGAGCTGCCGGTTCACACGATCATTGGAGGGGCTTATTCCAAGAACAGCCTGCTTGTTCACAAGCTGAACCTGGCGGAAAACCTGGATGCGGACGCCATTATTCCGTATCTCCTGACCGGGCGCTACGACAGGACCGCGTTCATGGAGACCGGGCGCGTTTAAAGATGAGAGAAGAAAGGAAGTCCAATATGGCAAATTTATTTGATCTGACTGGAAAAGTAGCGGTGATAACCGGGGCGAGCTCCGGTCTGGGCGCGGACGCGGCTTTGGCCTATGCAGAGGCCGGAGCGGATGTGGCGCTGCTGGCAAGACGTGTGGAGAAACTGAACGAGGTGAAGGCGGGACTCGAAAAGACCGGCCGGAAAATCCTGGCGGTGGGCTGTGACGTCACAAAAGAGGACAGCGTTCAGGCTGCCGTCGAGACAGTTTTAAAGGAATTCGGACACATTGACATCCTGCTGAACAACGCAGGGGTCGCGGTCCGCGGCGGCGTGGACTCCATGTCTGTGGAAGAGTGGGACCGGTCCTTCGACACCAACGTAAAGGGAATCTTTCTCGTGTCCAAATACGTGGTGCCGCAGATGAAGGAGAGGGGCTACGGAAAGATTGTGAATATCGCATCGGTCAACGCCGTGATCGCCGACAAGAACGATACCTTCATCCGCCATTCTTACAATGCGTCCAAATCCGCCGTGCTCGGCCTGACGAAAGGAATGGCCTGCTCCTATGCGAGATATGGAATCACGGTGAACGCTATCGGCCCGGCCCTCTTTGAGTCGGAGATGACGGCGGGGACTCTGTTTAAGTCCGAGGCATTCTTACAGGGCTACTCCGCGATGAACCCGGCGGGCCGCCCTGGAAATAAAGGAGAGCTGAACGGAACGGTCCTGTATCTGTCCAGCGACGCTTCCAGCTATGTCCAGGGACAATTCATCGTTGTGGACGGCGGGGGAGCGATCGTGTAAAACGGGATAGAGCGTGCGGCAGGCAGGGAAGCCACGCGGTTTCGAAAAAGCGAAGTCACAATAAAATATAGAAGGAACATCCGCCGGCTGCATGGTGCCGGCGGATGTTCCTATTTTTTATGAATAAGAGAGGAATCGAGACAAGAAAGTGGATCAAAGAAAAAGCCGCCCTTTTGTTTGCCGAGAAAGGCTTCAAGGATGTGACCATGAAGGACGTCTGCGAAGTATCCGGCCTGAGCAGGGGCGGGCTCTATTGCCACTATGAGAGCACCCAGCAGATTTTTCAGGAGATCCTTCGTGATCTTATGAGCAGCCAGGAAGACGAGATAAATGCAAAAATAGAACGAGACCAATCCGCCGTCAGCATTCTGGATGAGGTTTTGGAACGCTACCGGGAGGAAATGACCGACAGCCAGTCTTCCCTGAGCGTCGCCATCTATGAGTATTACAGCAGGAAGGAAAACTCGGCCCAGGACAATCCGCTGGCGGAACAGTATCAGGCCTCCTTTCGGGCCTGGAAGAAGCTGATCCAATACGGCGTCGGCCGGAAGGAATTTGCCGATGTGGATGTGCAGGCAGTCTTTGACCTGATCGTATTTTCCTATCAGGGGATCCGAATGTACAGCAAACTGATGCCGGTCGGCCGGGATGCTTCGGGAAATCAGAGCGATATTGGTAAGGAGGGAATCCGATGGCAACTGTTTTTCAGCATTTTAGTGAGGAGAAGACCGCATTTATCAACCCCGGCGATACGACGAAACCGGTTCCCGGCTTCCCAGAGGTCTGCATCACCACATTTTCCGAGGGAATCATAAGAAATTATGCGGAGAGGAATGCAGTTTCGGCCATTGCCGAACTCTGCACGGCGAACGGAAGCCTTCCGGTCTATGAGACTTGCTATGCCGGGAAAAAGATCGGGCTTTTTCTTTCGCGGGTCGGCGCGCCCGCCTGTGCGGCCGGTTTAGAGGAGGTCATTGCCATGGGTGCGAAAAAACTGGTTCAGTTTGGCGTCTGCGGCGTTTTAAACCAAGACGCCGTGGGAGATCGCTTGATCCTCCCCTCCTCTGCTGTCCGGGATGAGGGAACCAGTTATCACTATCTGCCCGGCGCAGAGGAAATCGAGGCGGATCCCCGGTGTCTCCGGATCCTGAAAGCATGTCTGGAAAAGCACGGGATTCCCTATGTCGCCGGGAAGACCTGGACGACCGATGGAATTTATCGGGAGACGGCCCAAAGGATTGCGGAGAGGAAGGAGCAGGGCTGCATTGCGGTTGAGATGGAGTGCTCCGCGTCCCTGGCGGTTGGGAGATTTCGGGGGATCCCGCTGATGCAGTTTTTATTCGGCGCAGACAATCTGGACGCAGCCCAATGGGAGCCCAGGGATTTGACGGATTATGGAATTCATTCCGGCGACCGCTATCTGACGATCGCCCTGGAATGCGCCGCCGCTTTTTCTTTTTAGAAGCAGCGTTTTGAGGAATGGCTTTCGTTGACTTCTTTTCTGTTTTGCGCTATAGTGAAAAGCAGATTCCGGCTTCCCCGCACAATGGGGCTGGAACGTGCAGGAGGGAATGAAATGGAGAACAGGACGATCAAAGCCGCGCTGCTCGGCATCGGGACAGTGGGCGGAGGTGTATATAAACTGGTGAAAAGCCTGGAGAATGAGATGGTGGAAAAGGCCGGAGCCGCCCTTTCCATCTGCAAGATCTTGGTCCGGGATGTGAAGAAAGACCGGCCGGGCATACCGAGAGAGCTTTTGACCGACAACTGGAAGGAGATCATCGAGGATCCGGAAATCCAATTGGTGGTGGAGCTGATGGGAGGCATTGAACCGGCCAGGACTTATATTATAGAAGCCTTGAATGCAGGCAAGCAGGTGGTGACGGCGAATAAGGACCTGCTGGCGGAGCGGGGCCGGGAGCTGATGGAAGCGGCGGATGCCAATTCCTGCGATTTGCAGTTCGAGGCGGCTGTGGCGGGAGCGATCCCGATCATCCGTCCGTTAAAGCAGTCCCTGGCGGGCAATCATTTGACCGAGGTCATGGGAATTGTCAACGGCACCACCAATTATATTTTGAGCAAAATGTCCGACGAAGGCATGGATTACGAGGAGGCGCTGGCCAAGGCCACGGAGCTGGGCTATGCCGAGGCGGATCCCACCGCGGATGTGGAAGGCTACGACGCGGGCAGAAAGATCGCGATTATGGCCTGCTTGGCGTTTAACTCCCGTGTGACCTTCTCCCAGGTTTACACCGAGGGAATCACGAAGATTTCCTCTAAGGATATCCGCTATGCCCATGAGTTCGGCTATGAGATCAAGCTTTTGGGCGTGGCGAGGAACGATGGGGACGGCATTGAGGTAAAGGTCCATCCGATGCTGATTCCGGCGGAGCACCCCTTGGCCACGGTCAAGGATTCTTTTAACGCGGTGTTTGTCCACGGCGACGCGGTGGACGACGCGATGTTCATGGGCCGCGGGGCCGGGGAGATGCCGACGGCCAGCGCCGTGATGGGGGATATCATCGATGAGATCCGCAACCTGATTCACGGGTGCAGCGGAAGAGTCGGATGCAGTTGTTACAAGCAGCTTACGGTGAAGCCGATTGAAGAGTCGGTCAGCCGCTTCTTCCTTCGGATCCGGGCCGCCAACCGCCCCGGCGTCCTGGCCGGTATCGCAAGCGTGCTGGGAAATAACGGCGTCGGCATTGCCCAGGTCGTGCAGAAAAGCAAAAGCCGACAGGCGGAAACCGCCGAGCTGGTCATCATCACGGATCAGGTCAAAGAGTCCGGATTCCAGGACGCCATGACGGTTTTGAAGAGCCTTTCCACAGTGCGGGAAATCGCCAGCTGCATCCGCGTGTATTGACGTATGTCGTATTTTTATGATATAATAAACCAGATGTGATGCTGCGCCGCAGCAGAGCGGTCCGGTGTCGGCTTCCGAGGACAGTCGGAAAGAACGGGAGGAGATTAACATGGTTGTTTCAGCAGCAGAGATGCTTCAGAAGGCAAGAGAAGGAAAATATGCGGTCGCCCAGATCAATATCAATAATCTGGAGTGGGCCAAGTCCGTGCTGCAGGTGGTGGAGGAGCTTCAGTCCCCGATCATCCTGGGAGTATCGGAAGGCGCGGGAAAATATATGGCCGGTTACAAGACCATTGTCGGCATGGTAAATGGAATGCTGGAAGAGATGAAGATCAGCGTGCCGGTGGCCCTGCACCTGGATCACGGCAGCTATGAACACTGCTACAAGTGCATCGACGCCGGATTTAAATCCGTTATGTTTGACGGCTCCCAGTACCCGATCGAAGAAAATATCGCAAAGACGAAAGAACTGGTGGAAGTCTGCCACTCCAAGGGGATTTCCCTGGAAGCAGAGGTGGGCGCCATCGGCGGCGAGGAAGACGGCGTGGTCGGCATGGGCGAGTGCGCGGATCCGAAGGAGTGCAAGATGATTGCGGACCTGGGGATTGATTTCCTGGCGGCCGGCATCGGCAATATCCACGGCAAATATCCGGCGAACTGGCCGGGACTGCGTTTCGATATCCTGGAAAATATCAAAAAAGAAGTCGGCGATATGCCTCTGGTGCTCCACGGCGGCACCGGCATCCCGGCGGATATGATTCAAACGGCGATCTCCCTTGGTGTGGCGAAGATCAACGTGAATACCGAGTGCCAGCTTGTCTTCGCGGAAGCGACCCGCAAATACATCGAGGCCGGCAAGGATCTGGAGGGCAAGGGCTTTGATCCGAGAAAGCTTCTGGCTCCCGGCGCGGAAGCCATCAAGGCAAAAGTGAAAGAAAAACTGACCCTGTTCGGATCAGTGGGAAAAGCGTAAAAACGATGGAATGGATCAGGGGGAGTGCTTGGCACTCCCCCGATTGTTGTTTTGTAGGAAATTCTTTTTCAGCCAGCCTTCGTTTTTATGATATCGAATCTTTTTGTTTGTGGCAGGAAATGACTCCCATCACCCCGAATACGGCCGATGAGACCAGTAAAACCATGAGGAGGATGGCCAGAACATTGACCGAGGTCTGTATGCTGTTCCATACGGAAAAATCAAATTGCAGCCACATGGAAAGGGTGTAGCAAACATCCTTAAAATATACTTCTTATTTTTTTCCATAGATTTCAACATACTCATTTTCCTCTATATTTGCGTTTGCTTCCCAGCAATGTAATAATTACACCCATGCCGGAAATTCCGAAAAGAGCCATCCACAGAGTCAAATTCGTTTCATCCCCTGTCTTGGGAGCATCATCAACCGGTTTCTTCGGATCAGTGGGTTCTACAGGCTTCGAGGGAATATCATCGTTGGTGATAATCCATGTGTTCCCCTGATTTGAAACTTCCGCAGTAAAGCCCTCCGGCACATCAACTTCGGCCACCGACCAACGGTAGCCGCCAGCCAGATCGTTCCATGTATACTCCCAGCCATTGTGAGCGTTCAGCGTGATCTCGTCAAAGCGCTCACCGTTTCGCAGCAGTTCCACCTTGATGGAATCCGTTGCTTTGCCGCCGTCATTCAGCACCCACTCTTTCTTCACCGTAAGACTGGTCTCATCGGGATCAGGAGTGACAGGCGTGCTTTGATATACATTGTTCCAGATAAGCTCACTTTGATCCGATACCAGTTCCGCGCTCATCTTGCCAGTTCCGCCCTTCGTCACCTTGACTTGGATAATCCTTTGCCGACTGTCGTAGGTCATACCCTCGGCGTCGCCGTTCCTTTCACTGACGCTATAACTAAATATTTTTTCGTCCACATCCGTGCCCAAGTCTGTGACATCAAAAAGGAGAGTTCCAAAGTCGATTGCAGCCTCCGTACCGCCGGTAGGCTCAATGGTGACCTGCGTCAACTCATTTCCTTCGCCGTCAACCGGAACCGGCGCGTCGAACATGGGGATGATGTCAAAGGTAAATGCATCCCCCGCCGCAAAGTCGCGGCCGGTCAGCTTCTTCGTGCCGGTCAGCGCAATGCTGGCGTCGGAGTTGTACTTATTGATGAAGACAAAATTCTGCATAGCGCTGCCGCTGGTGTTATGCGTATCATGGGTGACTGACACTTTGATATCCTCTTGTCCGGCATCATTCGTTACTTTTCCCGCTGTTACATCTATTGTGTGGACATGATTATCAAAAGTTACGCCTTTGTATACCCATTTTATCGTTCCGTCCGCTGTAACCTCTTCATTTGTGGGGGCCCCGGTTACGATGTCTACCTTATATGCCCCCTCTAGCGGAGCGCCGTTAAATGTCCCGTCTGCAGTCGGCTGTGCCTCCCGGATTGTATAACGGTATTCCTTGCCGACATGCTGTTGTGTAAATGTGTTGTTCGCTAGAACAATGCCGCCTGTGACAAGGTTTTTGCAGGTGTAAACACCATCAGCGCTTCCGGCAGGCATCGGTTGGTCAGGATCCTTTTCATAGCTGCCGTCCGCGGCTTTTCTACCGACAGCTTCCACGATAAACTTAAACTGGTCATTCCCATAATCGGCCAGTTTCTTGTTTTCCAACACCTTTGTACCGGTTAAGGATATGGTTTGTTCCAGCGATGTATACGTATTGGTAAAATTACAATATTGCTGGCCGGGCAAAGCCGCGCCATTATATATTTCTGTCCAGGCGCCGGCTTCCTGCCGCGGCGATGACTCAATTTTGACATTTGAAATTTTAAGTTCTTTGGCCGTGTCATCGTTTGTAACATCGACCGTCAGCCGGTAACCGGTTGTATCGTAGGTGACGCCCGGGATGATCTCTGCGCCGCCTTGCTGCGGCAGAACTTCCGAAATAACATAGATGTATGTTCCCGGATTTTTGAAAGTAAAGGTACCGAACCCAATATCTGCACTGTTACCGGATGCCGGGGTAATCTCACATACCGTTTTATCCGGCAGAGGCTGATTTGCAGGTGCATTGGCGCTGTTTCGGATTTCAAATTTAAACTTATCCCCTATTTGAAATTCCCGTCCTGTCAAGGTCTTAATGCCGTTGATTCCAAGTTCTGCGCTAGTTACCTCTAATTTCTGTTTTTTATTCGTTAATGTGACTGTGACTGTGCCTTCGTATTTGGAGTAATCGTACTTATTATCAACGGTTACCCCGCCATACGCATATCCATCAACATTTACTTCCTTCACAGTATTCGGCACATAGCTAAGGCCGCTATCTGTATATGTATAAGTCCAATTATTTTTCGCGCTCAGAGAAATGGTTTCTCTTTTTGAATGCCCCACGTATCCACCTGGTCTATCATTATCCTCTAAGTATACGCTGAAAGTAATCTCTTCCGGCCTGCCCTCTGTGTCATTATCATCGTCCCACTGTTTCTGGAAGATCAGGGTGTTCCCCTTGCCTCCCACATAAGTGTCATATGGACCGTCTTCGGCATTGACAACTATGCTGCCACTCCCCAGAGCAATTAAGCCGGCCAGGCACAGCATCAGTCCTATGATGCCGCAATAAACATGTTTTTTTAATTCACTCATTACTGTTTACCTCTTTCTTTTAATCTCCATAACCATGCAAGTATACTCCATTATCAAGCGATGCTCTTTTACTAAATGGCTCATTCCCGTGAATCACTCAGCTTTTGATTCACCGCTTCGGCAATCTCTGCCATTTTCCCTTCCAGGTAAGGACCCGGACACTCCGTATCCTTCCGGAACATATTATGGGTGGTCAGATTTCCGCCGGCATCTCCTGTATATTCTAGCTGGTGTATGCCGTTTCTCCTGCAAATATCTGCGCATAGCTCAATCAGCGCCTGGTAAGATGCTTCGCTTACCCGCCAGTCGCCTCCGATGGTTTCATTGGCTACCTCGATGGTGATTGCCATATGGTCATTTTCTGCATTAGAGCTTGCCCATGACCGGTTTGCTTCCTCCACATAGAGCGCCACGCTGCCGTTTCGGTCAATTCCATAGTTGGAAGAAGCATTCCGATCCCTCTTGGCAAAGGATTCCCCAAGCCGCTCCAGGGTAAGATCTGCACCCATATGGTGAATGGTAATCTTCGTAATTTCCGACTCCCGGGGAAAATCCGCATTAGGAGACAGATGAACATAGGAAGTAAAAGGGCTATTTCTTGCAATGACCTCGTTCATCTCTGCTTCCGTTAGCTGCTTTCCCACGTAAGGCGGAAGTGCTTTTTTCGCCTGATACGCCCCAACCAGGGTAACGGCAGACAAAACACAGAAACCAATCAGCAAAATAGCCATCACGTACCGCGGCGGCACGGACTTGTTTTTACTATTCAACCGCCTGCTCACCTCCTTATAACAGACACTGAAGCGTATTCCAGGCAAACAGCGCTGCAAATAAACCCAAAATGCACTTCACGGCGGCACCACTTAACAGTCGGGTTCTTTTTTCGTCTTTATCTGAAATCATAATGAGAAACGGCATGGTTGCGACATAGAAAAAGCTGGTGTCCATCAGGTTGTGGGTAAGAGCGGCAAAAAATGCGCCCCGCTGCGCCGAATCTTCTTTTTTCATCACATGGCGAACGGCGGCAACAATCAGCATAGCCATGGCAATCAGCCCCAATTCCACGCCAATATGGACAAATATGTTATGAATGTGCCATGTATTAAAGTACAAATCCGTGTCCTGTAAATTCAGCCATCGCCATTGATACGGCCCCACTCCCAATAGAGGAGCTGTTCCAAGATAGCCCAACCCATTTTTTATCATGGCCAGACGTTCCGTGAAGGTCGCAGCCGCATTCGGTCTTAAAAAGAACAATAGGCCTGTACCGCAAATCCCCGCCAAGCAGATCAGGACAGTCAGCCATTGCGCATTCTCCAGATAATGTTTGAATTCTTCCCTGTACCATGCGCCGACGAAGATATAGACACAGAGGAGAAGGCAAAGCCAGGGACAATCTGTGGAATCTCCGACTATGTAAAGGAGAATACCGCAGGCAACAGCGAAAATGATTTCAGCCCCTCTGCAAAGCAAAGCGGAGAAGTTTTCTTTTCCATAGATGTGCATCGCAAGCATTCCGACAGCGAGGGCTCCAAAAGCTCCCATCGACAAGGTCAGCGCAAGAGCCGCCAATATAAAAAACTCTAACCCATGCAGGAGCTTTTTAAGTAACGGCGGTCCCTCTTTAGCATCTAAAAGGCAGCTTTGCAGCGCAAACCAGCCGAAAACCAGCATGACGCCCATGGCATTTGGATTTCCCATGGCGCCGGACAGCCTGGAGGCTGTTGAGGTAAATGCCGCCATAATGAATTGCCCGATTCCCATTACTGCCATTACGCCGACCCATATAGCACACCATCGTTTGAGAACCGTCCGTTCACTGCTGCCAAGATATGCCGCCAGCAGATAGACTACTGGAAAAACCGATTGAGTAGAAGCAAGTCCCTCCAGTGTGTTGCCATAAATCCGGTATCCCGAGAGAAGGCTGATGATATTATAGAGGATCAGTGGTATCAATATCCAAAGATCCGCCTTTACAGATCCTTGTAGAAGCCCTGCGACGCACAGGAACAAACCCACGAGAGATACCACGATAAAGCTTCCTGCACCAACAAAAGTCAATATAAAAAATGTGAGAAACAATATTACAGCAATGAAATGTGTTTCGCTAAACCTTTGCTGGATCTCGGCGTTATTTTTGAACATTTGTTTTTTCTTTTTTAATTTCCTCACGATATCCTGCTGCCTTCCTCACTTTTACCCGATATTGTAGACTTTTTCATTCGAGCATTATATAATATTGAAAGCTAGAATTCTGTTCTCATTTTTATGATAAGAAACGAAAAACCAGTAAAATGAACTTGGAATATCTAAAATAAACATCGAATGAAAAAGTCTACATTTTCATTCGCATAAATTTTATTTTTGTGATGTGGTAAACTTGTGAGCCCACCGCAGAAAAGTATCCTGCGCAATGGAAAGCTGCCGTGCGGCCTCCCGTGAAGAAATTTCTTTGTTTTCCCACGCCTCTTTGAGTGTCCAAAATTCCTTCGGTACAGTTTTTCTTGGCCTCCCGAACTGTACGCCCCGCAGTTTTGCCGCAGCGATACCTTCCTTCTGCCGCTGATGAATATTCTCGCGTTCGGTCTGCGCTACATACGAAAGAATCTGTAGTACAAGATCAGTCACAAAGGTTCCTGTTAAATTATCACCTGATTTTCGAGTATCTAAGAGAGGCATATCTAACACCACCACATCCGCCTGCTTCTCCTTAGTGATAATCCGCCATTGTAACAGGATTTCCTCATAATTGCGTCCCAACCGATCAATAGATTTGATGACCAGAAGATCACCGGGACGGAGTTTTTTCAGCAGTTTCCGGTACTGCGGTCGGTTGAAATCCTTCCCACTGAGTTTATCCATGTAAATATTGCTCTCCGAAACAGGAAATTCGTACAGGGCGATGATCTGGCGATCCTCGCATTGTTCTTTTGTAGATACACGGACATAACCGTAAGTTTTACCTTCCATAAAAAAACCTCCTTTGTTGTATTCAGAACGGTTTGTGTTCTTTATACAATTCTAAAGGAGGTTTTTTATTACTCAGAACAGGACTGTATTTTTATAAAAAATTCTTTGCCTCCGCCCATTGGAGCGTGACAAGTGATGTATAAGCGTGGGTATTGCACACTGGATGTAATATCTTTAACTATGGGAAACTCCTCGCTCCCATTTGCTGACAGCTGATTCCGTCACATACAGTTTTTCGGCAAATTCCCGCTGCGTTAAATTCAGTTCCTTTCGCCGCCGAAGAATATAGGCTCCGAATGTCTTCTTATTTTCCATTCTTTTCTGTCTCCTGACTCTGCCGGAAAACCAGCAGCAGATTTGGTCTTGCAAGCCTGCCTATACGATAGCGGGCGGCGCGGGAAAAGTCAATGAAATCCGGGGAATTTCCTACTGGACTGTTAGGAAAGTCACGGAAAACCGGGGGCTTTTGGAAGTGAGGGAAAGGATTCTGATACAGGAACCCATATCTTTTTTCAAGCCGCCGTCCAAATTTTGAGAACGAATCCCTTCGTTTTATCCTGCGATCTTCACTTGAAAAAATATCGATATTCGTTATAATAGAATAGGCAATAAATGAAGCAGCCGTCTTAACAGCTGGCTGCCCCTGTCTGCCGGGAAATATTTTCAGGAGGCAGAGAGTAGGATTGGAGGATTTGATATGTTTGATTTGACTGGAAGAGTCGTAGTAGTGTCCGGAGCTTCCTCCGGATTGGGAGCCCAGATGGCCAGAGGTTTCGCCGGCCAGGGGGCTGATTTGGTAATCATGGCAAGAAGAATGGAAAAACTGAACAGCCTGGCCGGGGAGATCCGCGCGATGGGGCGGAAGTGCCTGCCGGTTCGCTGCGACGTGACGGATTCCACAATGGTGGACGAGGCCGCGAAGCAGGTAGAGGCTGAGTTCGGAAAGGTGGACGTGCTGGTAAACTGCGCCGGATCCGCGAAGAACGCCGGTGTTCTCGATATGACCAATGACGAGTGGGATTTCACCATTGATACCGATATGAACAGCGTGTTTTACGTAACCCGCGCCTTCGGCAATATCATGAAGAAAAAACAGTACGGCAGAATCATCAACATCGCGTCGATGTACGGCCTGGTCGGCAATACGGCGATGGATACCGTAGCCTATCATACATCCAAGGGCGGCGTGGTCAACTTTACGAGAGCCGTTGCGGCGGAGCTTGCCAAATATAACATCACCTGCAACGCGATCTGCCCCGGCTATTTTGAGACGGAGCTGACGGTGGACACGCTGAAGACGGAGGCGTTCACCGCCTACATGAAGATGACGGTGCCGCTGGGCCGCTACGGCGTATCCGGAGAGCTGAATGCCGGCGCGATTTTCCTGGCCAGCGACGAGGCGTCCTATGTGACCGGCGTGATCCTGCCCATCGACGGCGGCTACACCTGCGTTTAATTTTAGCCTGACCATAAGAACGAACCGGCATAGGAAATTCCTTTTTAATTTGCCCGCATTTTTCTGGTAAACACGAAGACCGCCAGGATTAAGACGGCGGCGGCATATCCCAGCACCCACCAGAGATGTGGGAAGATTCCTTCCCAGTTGCCCGCCAATACGGCGCGCTCCAGCTCCACGGCATGGACGAAGGGAAGAGCGTATGCGACTTTCCGGAATGCGCCTCCCACCAGATCCAGATCAAACCAGGTTCCCGACAGCCAGGCGGCCAAATTGGTCAGCAGGGCGCCGCAGATGCCGCCCACCTGCTTATCATTAAAGAGCGTGCCGCACAGAAGCCCAAGAGCAATAAAAAACAGGGAGATGGGTACGGTGAACAGAACACAGTAGATCAGCTGAACGGTGACTTCAAGCCCCAGGAAGAGGGCGAAAAGAAAGCAGATGACGCTCTGCATCATGGCGATGGGGATCATCGGAAGCAAATATCCGAGAATGAAATCGCCTGCGCGCAAAGGCGTTGTATAAAGCCGCTGGATCAGAGAGCTGGTTCTGTCTTTGGAAATCAGTGTCGCGGAAAAAAGCGTCAGAAAGGAGAGGCCGAAGACAACGATTCCCGGAGTAAGGGAGCTGATCTCAAAAAGGCTGACGGGAATATTCGCCTGGATGGCCGACAGCAGAAGAAGGATCACCAGGGGAAATCCGATTCCAAAAGCCAGATTCAGCGGATCCCGCAGAATTTCTTTTGCCGTGCGTTCGGAGCAAGTCATAGCGCCCATTTATTTTCCCTCCTTAACCAGCTTTACAAAAGCGTCCTCAAATTTTTCCGTTCCGGCCCGGTCTTTGATTTCACCGGCGGTCCCGGCGATCAGCAGACTGCCATTTTTCAGGATCGCGATCCGGTCTGAGAGCGCCTCAGCCTCCTCCATATAGTGCGTAGTCAGAATAATGGTTACTTTTCCTTTCAGGGACCGGATCACATCCCACAGGTCGCTGCGCGCCAGCACATCCAGGCCCAGCGTGGGTTCATCCAAAAACAGGATCTGAGGTTCTGAAATCAAGGCCATGGCAATGCTGAGCCTGCGCTGCCAGCCACCGGAGAGCTTTTTCGCTTTCTTGCCGGAAATCTCGCGGAGATCGAATTGATCCATCAATTCGGCCTCTTTCTTTTTCGCCGTTTCCCTGGAAAAGCCGTGGGCGCCGGCCATCAGCCCCAGATTTTCTTTTACCGTCAGATTGGGGGCAACCGCGGTCTCCTGGGGAGAGACTGCAATGATGGACTTGACGGCCTGAGGATCGTTTTTAATGCTTTTACCCTTCAGCAGCGCGTCGCCGCCGGTGGGACTGGTCAGGCAGGAAAGCATCTTAATGGTGGTGGTTTTTCCCGCCCCGTTGACGCCCAACAGAGAAAAAAGCTCGCCGTCTCGGATGGACAGATCTAAATGGTTGACGGCCGTGACATCCTTGTATGTTTTGGTCAGGCCCTGAATGACAATGGAATCCATATGTTTACCTCCTGGCAGAGACGGCGGTAAAACGCCCCTTTATCCCTTCATAAGCGTCGGTCATGAGCCTGCTGATCATCTCCCAATCCCAATCCAGATAGGCTGTGGCGACCATGGTGGCGATGCCGTGGACATAGATCCACATTTCAAGATGAAACAAGTAGGCCTCATCCGGAGACAGTCCGGTGTTGGCGGCGATCAGCTGAATCAGATCTGCAATTCCTTCCCGGTCTTCCTCGATGATCTCCCCGGAGCGGTCCCGCATAAATAAGAGCTTGAACAGCTCCCGTTCCTCCTTGGCGAAGCGGATATAGGCCATACCGCTTGCCTTATAGGGCGGATAGGACGGGTCCTTCCTGCCATCCGCCAGATACTGTTGGTAACGTTCATCCGCTGCTTTTAGGACATCTTCTCTCAGCTCCTCCATCGAGGCATAGTTGCTGAAAATCGGCTGTGTCGAACAGTCCAGTCGCCTTGCCACGGCCCGCGCATTTAAAGCGGCGGCTCCGCTCTCGCGGACAAGCTGGAGCGCAGCGGCGAGAATACTTTCTTTTGTCACTTTTGTTTTGGGAGGCATGGTTTCTCCTTTAAAGAGCATATGTTATATATCTAATGTTATTTTATACCGAATTTCTTACTTTGTCAATGATTATTTTGGAGGCAAACTTTTACAAAATCTGCTTGCAAACGGAGATTCAGTAGGGTATGATTAAAAAGAGCGTGTAACTGGCGGATGAGTGGAAAAACCACAGGGAGCACGCAGGAATCAAAGTCGACCGCCTGGGCACTACGTTGGAGTACCTGGGTTTTTTTATTTCCTATGAAACAGACATGTCTGCTTACGCAGACATTACCATGAATGAAAGTCGAGAAAAGCCACAGGGCGCAAATACCACTTCAGGAGGAAACAGAAAATGGAAAAGAAATGTCTGAAGACAGAGCTTAGCAGCAACGCTTATCCCGGCCGGGGCATCGTGATCGGCAAATCGGAGGACGGCACGAAGGCTGTGACCGCCTACTTTATTATGGGAAGAAGTGAGAACAGCCGCAACCGTGTATTTGTCACGGACGGAGAGGGCATCCGCACCGAGGCTTTCGACCCTTCCAAGCTGGTGGATCCGAGCCTGATTATTTATGCGCCGGTCCGTGTCCTGGGAAATAAAACCATTGTGACAAACGGGGACCAGACAGACACCATCTATGAGGGCATGGACAAGCAGCTTACTTTTGAACAGTCTCTGCGCTGCCGCGAGTTTGAGCCGGATGCGCCGAACTATACCCCTAGGATTTCGGGCATCATGCACATTGAGAACGGAACATACAATTACGCCCTTTCCATCTTAAAGAGCAATCAGGGCGATCCGGAGTCCTGTCACCGCTTTACCTTTGCCTACGAGAACCCGAAGGCAGGGGAGGGGCATTTCATCCACACCTACGTGGGCGACGGCAACCCGCTTCCGAGCTTTGAGGGAGAGCCGACCTGGGTGGCGATCCCCGGCGACATCGATTTCTTTACGGACCTTGTCTGGAACAATCTGAACGAGGACAACAAAGTATCCCTGTTCGTGCGCTACATTGATCTTGCTACGGGAACCTATGAGACCCGGATTGTAAATAAGCACCAGAAATAAACTTGGCTTCGTCCGGCGGGAAAGCGGAAGCTTCCTAATTGTCCAGCCGCCATCGGAGGAAAGTCCTCGGCCTTCCAAGGGGTTGAGGACTTTTTGATTTCATAGGAAATTCCTTTGGAATTCCCGATCGAACAAAAAACGCTCCATTAAGGATGCACAGGGTCTGTCCCTTAGGGTACGCAAATGCGATGAAATTTCAGCCCGGATGCAGGAAAAATGACTTGAAACCGAAGCTTTTTTGATGTATGCTTAGATATTATTTCAGAAAAGCATGAGAAATGTGGGGCATGCCTCACGGATCTTTTGGCCGAAAACAATGACCAGGAGGATAAGGAAATGAGCGAAGCGGCAACAGAGCTGTTCGGCGCAAATGTTTTTAATGATGTGGTGATGCGGGAACGTCTGCCGAAAAAAGTATATGAGGATTTAAAGCGGACGATCCGGGAGGGAGCCGAGCTGAACCGGGCGACCGCCGAAGTGGTTGCCAATACGATGAAGGACTGGGCCGTGGAGCGCGGGGCCACTCACTATACTCACTGGTTTCAGCCCCTGACCGGCGTGACGGCGGAAAAGCACGACTCGTTTATCTGCGCGCCGGGACCGGAGGGGAAGACCATCATGGAGTTTTCCGGCAAGGAGCTGATCAAAGGAGAGCCGGACGCGTCCTCATTCCCATCCGGCGGCCTGCGCTCGACCTTTGAGGCCAGGGGCTACACATCCTGGGATTGTACGTCACCTGCCTTTTTAAAGGAAGACGCCAGCGGCGTTGTGCTCTGCATTCCCACTGCATTTTGTTCCTATACCGGGGAAGCTTTGGATAAAAAAACCCCTCTGCTCCGCTCCATCCAGGCGCTGAATATCCAGACCATGCGGCTGCTGCGCGCCCTTGGCAATACGACCTCGAAGCGGGCGACCCCTTCGGTCGGAGCAGAGCAGGAATATTTCCTGGTGGACCGGCAGAAATTCTTGCAGCGAAAGGATCTGATCTACGCCGGCCGGACGTTATTCGGCGCGAAACCGCCGAAGGGCCAGGAGATGGATGATCACTATTTTGGGAGTATCAGGGAGCGGGTCGGCGTCTACATGAAAGACGTCAACCAAGAGCTGTGGAAGCTTGGTGTTCCGGCAAAGACCCAGCACAATGAGGCTGCGCCCGCCCAGCACGAGCTGGCTCCGATTTACGGAGAGGCCAACCTGGCCACCGATCAGAATCAGCTGATGATGGAGACGCTGAAAAAAGTGGCGGCCCGCCATGGCATGGCCTGCCTGCTCCACGAAAAACCTTTCGACGGGATCAACGGATCCGGCAAGCACAACAACTGGTCCCTGACCACGGATGACGGAATCAATCTTTTGGAGCCTGGAAAAACGCCCCATGAAAACATACAGTTTCTCTTGATTTTGACCAGTATTTTAAAAGCGGTGGATGAACATGCGGATATTTTGCGGGCATCTGCTTCCTGCGTGGGGAACGACTACCGTCTGGGCCGCCAGGAGGCGCCGCCTGCGATTATCTCAGTGTTCCTTGGGGAACAGCTGGAAGACGTTCTTTCCCAGCTGATCGATACCGGCACCGCCACCCACAGCATCAAGGGCGGAAGACTGAAAACCGGCGTCAGCACGCTGCCGGCTTTTTCCAAGGACGCTACTGACCGGAACCGGACCTCCCCGTTCGCCTTTACCGGAAATAAGTTCGAGTTCCGTATGGTCGGTTCCTCTGATTCCATCTCCTGCGCCAACACGGTATTGAATACGATGGTCGCCGAGGCGTTTTGCGAAGTGGCCGATGAATTGGAACGGTCGGACGATGTGCCGATGACATGTCACAATCTGATCAAGAAATATGCGGCGGAGCATCAAAGGGTTGTATTTAACGGAAACGGTTACTCCGAGGAATGGGTACAGGAGGCCGCCCGCCGCGGGCTGCCGAATCTGCCCAGCATGGTGGACGCGGAGCCCGCGCTGATCCGGCCGGAAGCCATCGCCATGTTTGAACGGTTCGGGGTCTTCTCCAAGGCGGAGCTGGAGGCACGGGCGGAAGTAAAGCTGGAAGGCTACTCCAAGACCGTGAATATCGAGGCGAAGACCATGATCGATATGGCCGGAAAGCAGATTATTCCGGCGGTAATCCGGTATACATCGGACCTGGCTTCTTCCCTGCGCTCCGTGCGGGACGCCTGTCCGGAAGCGGACGTCAGTGTTCAGCAGGGACTATTGATGAAAGCTTCCCGGCTTCTCGCCGAGATGCAGCAGGCGTTGGATTTACTGATCCGGGTCAATGGTGAAGCCGCCCAGGTGGAAGGCGTGATGGAGTCCGCGCGGGCCTATCACGACCGGGTGGTTCCTGCCATGGAAGCGCTGCGTGCTCCGGCTGACGAGCTGGAAATGATCGTCGACAAAGATCTGTGGCCGTTCCCGTCTTACGGGGATTTGATCTTTGAGGTATAAAAGAAGAAAACAAAAAGAACCTGCCGCCCGGCAGGTTCTTTTTGTGAGAAAGGAGAGGATGATAAGGTCTTGTGGATGAGGCAAGAGCCTTATCGGAAAACTATGAAAAACAACTTGTTTGTTGTTGAATATAGTATACCCAAAAATCGTGACCGGTATGTGTCCTTCCGCTTAAGGATTTTAGAAAATTAATAAGAAAATCGAAACAGAAACGAAAGGAAAAGCGACCGGAGAAAATAGTGGAATCGACAAACAAAAGAACCTGCCATCCGGCAGGTTCTTTTTGTGAGAAAGGAGAGGGTGATAAGGCCTTGTGGATGAGGCAAGAGCCCTATCGGAAAAACTATGAAAAACAACTTGTTTGTTGTTAATAATAGAATACCCAAAAGACATGACAAAAATGTGGCCGGATACTTAAGGATTTTGGTAAAATCGAGAAAAACATCCAAACAAACAATAAAAAAAATGAAAAGTGCAGGCGGAGAACCTGCGGCCCGGACATTGCCTCTATCTCCAACGCCTGAATACAACAATCCCAGCGTCAAAACCAGCGCCGCTGATCCGCCGAATACGGCCGGCGTCCGAGGGCTTACGCTTTTCGCACTGGACGGATATACTTAAAATACTGTTCCGGATTGTAATAAAAGTACATGATCCTACCGGCGGATGAATCGAGGCGGTAACCACTGTCTGCGTAGTCAAAAGCGGCCATCGCCTTTTCAATCTTTTCTTCAACGCTGCAATTTTCTCGTTCATAGTCAAACGGTCCGTGTTCAAAAACAATATACTCGGATTCGGGGACATCAAGCAAAATCATTTGCGGCGGTACTTCCCCCTGATAGTCGAAAGGAAGCCGTACGCCCCAGCACTCCGTACGCGGGATCCCCCAATCGCAAAGCCTGCCGTCCGGGTCATTCCGGTAGGCCATGATCTGACCGCTCCCGCAGTTGGCTTCGCATCCGCCGCCATCGTCCAATTTCCCTTTGATGCTATCAAGCAAGCCGCAGATGGTGTCGTAATCCTGGCCCGGTATGAGATTTTGCTTTTGCCAAAAATCCCAATATCCGTTGCTCTTGTTATTTTCAATGTGCAGAAATTTGTGGGCGGGAATCGTTACAAAATAAACCTTGACATCGCCGGATGGCTGAACCATGCCGATTTCCTCCAATCCGAAAAAGTAGCGGTCAAAGGCATTGATTTTGGTGCGGAGAACAACCGGCTTAGGATTCTTTCGATATTCGCTGGGCGCTACCCCGTATGCTCCTTTGAAAGCCCTGGTAAAGGCCTCATGGGAGGAGAAACCGTAATCAAAGGCGATTTCCAGGAGGTTTTTATCACTGTCCCGAACCTCTTTTAACGCAAAGGCTAATTTTCTGTTCCGGAGATAGTCCCGAAATGGCATCCCGGATATTTCCTTAAATTTCCTGGTTGTATAAAATTCGGAATATCCCAGTTTACGGGAAAGAAAGCGCAGAGTCAGGGCTTCATCGTGATAACTTTTGATACATTTGTCAATTTCATCTACCATCATTTGAACTTGCTTCTGCCATTCGTACATTATTTGTTCACCTCGTTTCAGCCGTCTGTCTCTATGATAACGGAAAGAAGAGGCTGACGCTTGACTTTACTTGCTCTAATTTCCTCTAATGGATCCCTTCAAAATCCGATCTCGCGTAATTTGGAACGGTTGATAATCAAATCGGTTCGCTGCTTTGATCAAATGGATGCGCTGCGGCACAAAATCAAATCCGATCAATACAAAAGAACCCGCCGTCCGGCAGGTTCTTTTTGTGAGAAAGGAGAGGATGATAAGGCCTTGTGGATGAGGCAAGCGCCTTATCGGAAAACTATGAATAACAACATTGTTTGTTGATGAGTACAGTATAGCGAAAAACCGTGACGAAACTGTGTCCTTCCAATTAAGGATTTTGGAAGGTTGGAAAAAAATTCGAAACAAAATCTGAAGGAAAAAGGAAGAACCGGATGGATCAGAACAGATTTTTTCAGAAGCAAAAGAACCTGCCTCGCAGCAGGTCCTTTTGTGAGAAAGGAGAGGGTGATAAGGCTTTGTGGATGAGACAAGAGCCTTATCGGAAAAACTATGAATAACAACTATTTGTTGTTATATTTAGTATATCCTGGAATCGTTACAAAAATATGTCCGTCTACTTAAGGATTCCTAAATGTTGTAAAAAAAGTCTAAACAAAATGTGTTGTTAAAAATAAACTGAGAAGTTAAGCGCAAAAACTGCGCAAATACCAGAAAAACTGACAATTAGACAAAGGTAAATTCACCCGTTTTTTACGGGGGCATGAATAGTAACAATAGACAGGAGCAAGGGAATCTGATAAAATGAAGATCAGGAGAAGGAAGAGAGGTGGTAGGATTGGCAGTGAGTTACCCCTGCAAAAATTGCGGGGCGCCGATGGTCTACGATGCGGGAAGCGGACGGATGCTTTGCGGCCATTGCGGAAACAGCTGCACGGTGGAAGAGGCCGACTCCGGCCATGGACAGACGGAAAAAGAGATGAGGGTGTATCATTGCACCAGCTGCGGCGCAGAGGTCATTGCGGATGAGCAGACTTCGGCAACGGTATGCGGATTCTGCGGAACACCGAACCTGGTGGAAAGCCGTCTTGCCGGAGAGTGGAAGCCATCGCAGGTGCTGCCCTTTACGATTGATAAAAAGAAAGCCCAGGAACTGTTCCGGGCCTGGACCAAAAAGGGCGTATTCACGCCGGGAATCTTAAAAAAACAGAGTACCCTGGAATCAATCGCCGGAATCTACGTCCCCTACTGGATCTATGACATGGATGTGCACATCCGGATGCAGGCTCACGGGACCAAGGTGCGCTCCATGCGGACCGGCGACTGGATTACAACCTATACGGACCACTATGACATTTTCCGGGACTTAGATGTGGAATTTGAAAAGATCCCTGTGGATGCCTCGGAGAAGATGGACGATGATACCATGGACCGGCTGGAGCCGTTTCGCTATGAGGAGCTCCGGTCCTTTCGGATGCCGTATCTGGCTGGTTTTTGTTCTGAACGCTATGATTATGACAGCTCCCAGATGGAGCCAAGGGCGGAAGAAAAAATCCGTCATTCTGCGGTCAGCGAAGCCCGGAACACGATCGGAGGGTATTCCGTGGTGGATGTGCGGCAGTCCCAGGCGGACTGCCTAGTGAAAAGTCAGGATTATACGCTGCTTCCGGTCTGGCTTTTATCCTACCGCTATCAGGGGCAGGCTTACACGCTGGCTATGAATGGGCAGACCGGCAAGATTGTCGGCGGCATTCCCCAGGAGAAAAAGAAGATGGGGATCTGGTTCGGCGGGCTGACTGCCGTATTCTTCGCAATCTCCTTGCTGGGGCTGGCATTCGGAGGCGGCGTATGAGAAAAAGGAAGATCTTCATTTTTTTGGCGGTCTGCATGCTGTTTTTCTGCAGTTTTGATGCGAATCAGCAAAAAGTTTATGATGACGCGGGGCTTTTGACGGAGGCGGAAAAAGAGGAACTCCAGAAAGAGGCGGTAAAGCTTTCGGATCAGATCCGGATGGATGTGATTCTGGTCACCACATTCGACACCGGCGGCAGAAGTACGTCGGATTACAATGAATTTTTTTACAACACCCATTCTTTCGGGTACGAATATCCGGGAGGAAGCGGCGTTCAATTTTTAATTGATATGGAGCACCGCCAGTTCTTTCTGCTGACAGCCGGAATCGGCGACAGCCAGTATACCGACACGGAGATAGAAAAAATATATGATCGGATCACGCCGGCCATGCAGTCCGGGGATTATGCCGATGCTTGCAGGCAGTTCCTGAAAGGGGCCAAAAAGTACGCGGATGTCAAGGTGACATTGAATGCAGGGACAGCGGCGGCAGCGCTGGCGGGCAGCATGGTTTTGGCCGCTGCCGTGGTTTTCATTATGGCAAAGACCAGCAAACGGAAGCTTGAGAATTCCTCCAAACGGGTCTACATGGGAAATTCCATCCATATGCACGGCCAGAGAGATCAGTTTACCCATACGACAGTGGTGAGAACCCCGGTGCCGAAGCCGAAGGAAAACAGTTCCGGCGGCGGAGGAAGCTCCGGCGGGGGCGGCCATTCCCGCGGAGGCGGGAGAAGTTTTTAATGCCCCGGCCTGGCGGGAGCACACGGATTAAAGATGTGTCCGCACTCGGTGAATGGCCGGGCGCGGCTTGAAGCATCCTATTTATTAAGAGAACGATTAAAGGAGACAAAAAACAATGGCACAGAATCCAGTAGTAACGATTACCATGGAAGACGGTTCCGTCATGAAGGCGGAGCTTTATCCGGAGATTGCTCCGAATACGGTCAACAATTTTTTAAGCCTGGTAAAAAAGGGCTTTTATGACGGATTGATTTTTCACCGCGTGATTCCTGGTTTCATGATTCAAGGCGGCGATCCCCAGGGCACCGGCATGGGCGGCCCCGGCTATTCCATCAAAGGAGAGTTCTCTCAGAATGGATTTACAAATCAGTTGAAGCATGCCAAAGGCGTGCTTTCCATGGCCCGTTCCATGCACCCGGATTCCGCGGGTTCCCAGTTCTTTATCATGCACGAAGAATCTCCGCATCTGGACGGCGCATACGCTGCGTTCGGCAAGGTGACCGAAGGGGTGGAAGTGATCGATGCGATTGCCGCCGTGCCCACCAATTATATGGATCGCCCGCTGCTGTCCCAGCGAATCCAGAGCATGACAGCGGAGACCTTCGACGTGGAGTATCCGGAACCGGAAACGTGCTGAGAATCCCGGCCGCCTAAGAAAAAACATTTTGGCCTTGGACATGAGGAATGATAGGAAAAAAGACGACATGGCTGCTATGTCGTCTTTTTTTGTTCGGTATAATGTTGACGGAATTCCAGCGGTTTCATTCCAGTCCTCTTATAAAATAAGTTGCTGAAATGATTGGCGTTTTCGTAACCGACGTGCAGCGCGATTTCTTTCAGGGAGAAGTCCGTGGAGACCAGTTCCCACTGGGCCTGGCGGATCCTCCGGCCGATCAGGTAGCTGATGGGGGAGAGATGAAACGCGCTGTTTACCTCGTGGCTGAGATGACTGGCGCTCACATGAAAGTGACGGGAAAGGGATTCCATGGTAACCGGTTCGGAAAAATGCTCGTCCAGATACAGGAGGACATCCGCTGCCAGGGAGTCCTTTTCCTTTGTCTGATATTTTTGCTGTTCCTCGGAGAGCTGGATGCAGAGGAGCACTAGAGCGGTTACAAGCGCTGTGCAGATGGAATAATATCCCTTATCCTGCTGTTTTCCCTGGTAATAGATTTCCCGATAGATTGCTTCAAAAACGGCATGACGCTCCCCTGTGGAAAGGACTGGGCTGGATCCTGCCGGCAAGATGTGGTTGGGTGTCAGGCCGGGAAGCTGATAGCCCCGGACCGCGCAGGACCAGACGTCCAGGGGCGCTTGATCATCCGACTCCACCGAGTGCACCACGTTGCTGTTAAAGATTACAATATCGCCGGACTGGACATGGTACGGGGTGTTGTCCGCGGTGTAGATTCCCTTTCCGCCTGCAATATAGAGGATTTCCGTCTGATCCGGGTGGGAATGGGAGGGAAGCATCCAGCCCGGCTGGTTGTAAGAATGGACGATTTTTACAAGTTCCAGCCTAGTGTTATCCGTGAAGACCGATTCCTGTACCGGCTGAAAAGGCAAAAAGATCATGGGCATACCTCCGGACTTTTTGAATTTGGCTTTAGTATAACCGAAAGAAGGAAAAAAGAAAAGAGAGCGTTTGGCAGGAAATTTTACGGCAAAAACAGGATTCTTGGAAAGCGCTGGCCTGAAACCGTGGAAAAGCGTGAAGGAACGGAAGAAAAAACAGCAGGATTGTTGCGCAGGACGGATGGATGGATTCTTTAGAAAAACAAGAAAAATTGTTATACTTTTTTTGTCTAAGAAAATATGCTCAATCGGGCATACCATTACGGAACCGCTTTGCATCGCGATGATTTGCGCGTTCCGATTTGCTCTCCAGGCGCCTGGGGAGCAAAAATCGAGTCAGGAGGGAAGAGTGAAAGAGAAATATTCTTTAATTTATTTGACAACCGAATGCTGTTCTCCGGAGCAGATGATCCGGATTGCCGCCGAAACGGGATACGACTGTATTGACGCCAGGACCATTCCCATGGGGCTGCCTGGTGAAAAACCCTTTGACCTGTCGAAAGACCGGCGGCTTTTGGAAGCGGCCAGGCGGGCGGCGGCGGAAACAGGGGTATGGGTGGATTCCATAGAAAACGCAAGGATTTTCGACGGAATGTCGGTAAAAGACTATGAACCTTGTCTGGCGGCGGCAGCGGAACTGGGAGTCCGCCATGTCCTCTCCAATGTCTGGTCGGCCGACGCCGGGTACGCGCGGGAAAAATTCGGAGAGCTTTGCGATCTGGCGGCGGAATACGGCCAACAGATTGATCTGGAATTTGTGACCTGGTCTAAGGTGAAAGACCTTCGGGAGGCCAAGAATCTGTTGGAGGCGGTAAACCGCCCCAACGCGGGGATTCTGGTGGACACACTCCACTTTCACCGGTCTAGGGTAACTTTCAAAGAATTGGAGGAATTGCCGGAAGAGTGGCTGTATTGCCTCCATATCTGCGACGCGCCGGGGGAGATCCCGGAGGATCCGGACGCACTTGCTTATACGGCCAGAGAAGCAAGGCTTTATCCCGGCGAGGGAGGAATCGATATCCGGAAGATTGCCGGGCGGAAGCCCTGGGCCGTCTATGGAATCGAGATTCCCCACCGGAGACGCTGGGAAGAAATGGGATACGTAAAATATGCCGCAGAGGCGCTGAGGCGCACCAAGGCTTATTTAAAGGGGGAAGAAGGAAAATGATTCAGAAACTGGATTTTGCGGAACCTTTTTTTCAGGCGGAATATGTGGAGGCGGAGCCGGCCTACCCGGTGCGGGAGCGCTGCCTGATCTTGAATCTCGCCGGAAGGTCCGAGTCCCCGGTCCGAATCGGAACGTTTTTGCTGGAATCTTTTTGCAGCGCGGTTGTGACCGGCGCAAATCTGGAAATTCCGGGGCAGGCGCTGGTGATCCGGAATTTCGGTTCTTTTTCGGTGGAGGACGGCCGGACGGCAAAGCGGATGAAGCAAACCTGGAAGTCTCTTTGGGAATATTCTCGCCAAGAGCGGAATCGGAATGTCCCTTACTATAAATCTCCCCGCGCCGTGGTAGGCGGAAGGATTGGGATGAATTTCTGTCTGGCGGAGGCCGATGCGCCCTCGGCAATTCACCGGGAGCACGGGGAGGATTTTGATGAGATCCATCTGCAGGTGTGCGGGACCGGCCGCGTCCAGATTTTTCAGGATTCCGATCCCGGAACCCTCTGCGGTGAGCTGCCGCTCTGTCCAGGAACGGCCAATGGGAGAATCTGGGATGAGCGGGGGGAATATCCCTGGCACCGGTATCACAGCTGCTCCCGGAGCGTATTTGTTGTAATTGAAAAAAACAGAGGAGGAAAAGCATGAGTACGACACTTTTGATTGTAAATCTGACAATCTCCATTGCCATTATCCTGATCACCATCATGGTATTTCATCTGAATGCGGTGATCTCCCTGATTCTCGCCAGCCTGTACATGGGAGTCTCCTGCGGGCTTGGGTGGATGGAGACGATTTCTTCCATCGGCGGCGGATTTGGAAGCACCATGTCCAGCATGGGAATCTCGATCATCCTCGGCGTAATCATCGGGGAATTGCTGAGCCAGTCCGGCGGGGCCAATGTGATTGCAGAGACCATGGTAAGGATCTTTCCGGAAAAAAAGTCGCTGTATGCGATTGCGCTGACGGCCTTTATTCTCTCCATCCCGGTATTTTTTGATATTACCTTCATTATCTTGATTCCGATTGGAATCTCGATTGCCAAGAAAATCAAAAAATCCATCGCCTATGTGGTAGGGGCGATCGCCATCGGAGGCTGCACGGCCCATGTGCTGGTGCCCCCGACCCCGAACCCTCTGGCTGCGCCGGAAATCTTTGGCTTCGACTTGGGCGGGATGCTGATCGGCGGTCTGGTGATCGGGCTGCTCAATGTGCTGATCGTAATACCGGTTTACACGAAAATTATGGATAAAGGATTTTTTAAAGAGTCTGATCTGGATCCTGCGGCGGTGATTGAAATCACGGAGACGAAAACAGAAAACAGTCCCAGCTTCGGGGCGGCCCTGCTCCCCGTGGTCATCCCGCTGGTCTGCATTTTGCTCGGAACCGTGGGCAGCGTGATCTGGGAGGAACCTCCGATGATTATCTCCGTTCTGGGAAACCGTCTTCCCGCCATGCTTCTCGGCACGCTGGCGGCCTACCTGATTTCTTATAAGAGCCTGGGGAAAAAGGGCCTGGACGAGGCGGGAAACGCTGCGCTGAAAGGCAGCGGCATTGCCGCGATGGTAACGGCGGCCGGCGGCGCGTTCGGAGCGGTGATTCAGGCGACGGATATTGGGAATACCATCATCGAGAGCATGGGAATCGAGGGAACCTCCGGTGGAATCCTTCTGATGCTGGTGGGCTTTGGCATTGCGTTTATCTTTAAGGTGGCGCAGGGGTCCGGAACCGTGGCCGGGATCACAAGCATGCAGATTATGGCGGGCTTTTCCGCCGGACTCAGCATCCATCCATTTTTCCTTGCCGTGGCCTGCCTGAGCGGCGGTATGGGGCCGGGGCATTTGAATGACAGCGCCTTCTGGGTGACGGCCAACTTGTCCGGCATGAAGGTCAGCGGCGGCTTAAAAACGTACACAACCAGTCAGATGATCTGTGCCTTTGTGATCTTCGGAATTGCCCTTTTAGGGGCGCTGTTCCTGCCGATCCCGGCAACGTTAGGTGTGGGCTGAGAAAAAGATAGGAGTGTGGAAAATGAAAATCGCGTTGCTTGTAGAAGGCTCTACCAGCCACCATGCAAAGGATATCTGGGAGGTGTTGTCCGGCTATGAAGCCCATGAATGTTATCAGGTGGGGATGCGGGGCGAGGAAGGGGAGGAAAGTTTGACTTTCCTCCACACCTCCCTCCTTGCCGGAATTCTATTAAATACCAAAGCGGTGGACTTTGTGATCGGAGGCTGCGGGACCGGGCAGGGTTTTCTCAATGGGGTGATGGCATTTCCCGGAGTGCTCTGCGGGCTCGTCTATGATCCTCTGGAAGCTTGGCTTTTTATGCAGGTGAATGCAGGAAACTGTCTCAGCCTGCCTTTCAACCGGGGCTGGGGCCTGGCCGGAAAAGAGCAGATCCGCCTGATCCTGGATCAGGCGTTCTCAGTGCCCGTCGGGGGAGGCTACCCGCCGGAGCGGGCGGATTTGATCCGCCGGATGCACCGAAAGCTGAGATCACAGTCGGATTCCTTCCGGAAAAGTTTTCTGGAGATCCTTCCGCTGATCGACCGGGACCTTTTGCTCCCTGCTCTGGGGATGAAAGGGGTGCGGGAACTGATGGAAAGCGCGCCGGAGAGCCCGGAGAAGGCGGCTGTGATAGAAATTTATGATCAGGAGGGAAAGCGATGAAGGCTTCTTATTCTTTGGTCCATCTGACAAACGCCTTGTGTCCGCCTCCGGAACTGATCCGGACCGCGGCCCAGGCGGGGTTTGACTGTGTCAGCCTGAGAAGCATTCCAACCCGGATGAGACGGAACGTCCAATCCGTACAGGAATCCGTGACAGGAAAAATGCCGTTCGCCCTGGCAGATGATAAGCAGCTGCTCCGAGAGACCAGAGAAGCGGCCCGGTCCGAGGGAATCGTGATCCATGACACGGAGAACGCCCGGATCTTCGACGGCGTGGACGTGCGGGATTACGAACGGGATTTAGAAGCGGCTGCGGAGCTGGGGATTCGAGAGATTTTGACCAATATCTGGACGGAGGATTCGGCATTCTATGAAGAGGCGTTTGCCAGGCTCTGCGAGCTGGCGGCCCCTTACGGCCAGAATATCAATCTGGAATTCGTGACCTGGTCCGGCGTTATGGGGCTGGGAGATGCGGTGCGGCTGTTACAAAAGACAGGCCGGCCAAATCAGGGAATTGTACTGGATACCCTCCATTTTTACCGGTCCCGCAACACGACCGGCGAGTTGAAGGGGCTGCCGGAGCAATGGTTCCGATACGTCCACCTGTGCGACTGTCCGGCGGAAATTCCGGAGAGCCGGGAGGAGCTGATTCAAACCGGGCTTGCCGGGCGGCTTTTTCCGGGGGAAGGCGCAGTGGATATCCGGGGGATTCTTGACTGCCTGCCTCCAGTGGTCCGCGGTATCGAGGCGCCGAATCCGGAACGTATGGCGGAATCCGGATTTTTGGCGTATGTCACGGAAGCACTCCGCCGGACCAAACAGTATTTGGGAGAGGGGTAAAAAATGAAAACAGAACAGAAAACCTGGAAATTGCGGGATGGATATGAGATCCCGGCTTTGGGGTTTGGAAATTATAATTCTTTTGGGGAAGAGGAAGAAAATGCGGTCGGAAACGCCTTAGAAGCGGGCTACCGTTATATTGATTCCGCCTCCTGTTATCAAAATGAGGCGGAGGTTGGCCGGGCCGTGAAGAAAAGCGGGGTGCCGAGGGAAGAAATTTATCTCCTGTCCAAACTTTGGCCTTCCGATTATGAAAAGGCCGAAGAGGCCCTCCAAAAGACGCTGCGGGGGCTTCAGGCAGAATATCTGGATGCCTACCTTCTCCACTGGCCGGGAACAGAGGAGAGCAGGCGCCTGAACGCGTATGAGCAGGTGCTGAAGCTGAAAGAAAGAGGATGGATCCGGAGCGTAGGCGTTTCCAATTTTCAGCCGGATCAAATGGAAAAGCTGAAAGAGGTTTTCGGGGACTATCCCGTCCTCAACCAGATGGAGTGCCACCCGTCGTTTCAGCAAAAGGAAATATCGGATTACTGTAAAGCGCGGGGGATCCAGGTGATTGATTACCGTCCCTTGAACCGGGGGGCCTACCGGGAAAATCCGGAGGTGATACGGATTGCAGAACGGCATGGGAAGACAATCTCCCAAGTGGTCCTGCGCTGGCATGTGGAAAAATGCCAGATCCCAATCCCAAAGTCCAGCAACAGGGACAGAATCCGGGAAAACAGTGAAATTTTTGACTTTGCCCTTTCGGCGGACGAGATCCGGATCATCGATGAGATGGAGACCGGAATCCGGGCGGGATCCGATCCCTTTACCTACAATGGCTAAAAGGCATGGTCAGGAGTGAAACAGCCCTCCCACCCAGTCCAAAAACGCGGACCGGACTTCCACTTCTCCCGTGAGCATTTGGCAGTCCTCTTCCGTCAGTACGTGTTCCAACTTTTCGCGGGACGTCTCCGGGACCTCGGCCGTAACCGCATCCGTAAAGCACAGCGGGGGATACAGCACGCACCACCAGTTGTTCCCCGCTGCTTTTCCGATTTCTACTTTTAAGGCGCGGTAGGTCCCTCTGGGGAAGGTCATATCCCCGTAAGTCTTTTCCGGAAAATAGAAATCTCCGACCGACAGGCTGACCGGATAGGAAAAACCAGCCTCCCGGACCGCTGCCTCCGCTGCTTCCACCAGTTCCTGCCGGTGGGCCAAGGCGTACTGCTCCGCCTCTTCCGGGCTGGCCGCCGTATCCAGTTTGCTGCCGAGCTCGTCCAAAATTCGGTCTCTCACCATCAGCTTACATTTCTGATCCTCCTCGGAATCACTGTTTGCAAGGACCCGGAACCGGAGCACCTCCGCGGCTACCGGCGCAACCATCTGGTCCTGGCGCAGCCCCTCCCAGCATCCAAGAGTTAAAAAACTGTTGAGAATAATTACCAAAACCACCAAACGCAGATCTCGTTTCATCGTCTTTCCTTTCTATGTACCACATTTTACCACCGGCATATCCTTATCGGCGCTGCCAGGCGCTTCCCCGCGATTGTGCAGCAATCCCGGTAGATTGCAAGGCCGGGTTTTCCGCCGGCATCCAGAGTATTTCCCATTTGTGGTTGAATTATTCCTCTTTCTGGAGTAAACTAAAAAGAAAAAACAGAGGAACTTTGTCATGTCTAAAATAAAGATCGCCGTTCTCTTCGGCGGACAGTCTTCGGAACACGAAATATCTTGTCTCTCGGTGGTCACCATAGCCGGAAATATAGATCCGGAAAAATACCAGGTCTTTTTGATCGGAATCACGAAAGAAGGGCGCTGGCTGAAGGTGGACTCCCTGGACGAGGTCCGCTCCGGCGCCTGGCGGGAGAACCGGACCCGCGCGGTCCTGTCTCCGGACACCGCGATGAAGGGGATTCTTTTCCTGGACGGGGACGATGCGAAGCTGCAAAAGGTGGATGTGGTGTTTCCAGTGCTTCACGGTCTTTACGGTGAGGACGGCACGGTACAGGGGCTGCTGGAGCTCTCCTGTATTCCCTATGTGGGCTGCGGCGTGCTGTCGTCCGCGGTCTCCATGGATAAATTTTATACAAAAGTGATCATAGGCGGCTTAGGCATCCGCCAGGCCAAGTTTGTCCCGGTGCTGCGCCGGGAGCTGAATGATGATGAGGCCGTGATGGACCGGGTGGAACAGAGTCTGCCTTACCCGGTGTTCGTCAAACCGTCCAATGCCGGTTCTTCCAAGGGCGTTTCCAAAGCGGTGGACAGAAAAAGCCTGAAGGAGGCCTTGAAGCGTGCGGCGGCCGAGGATTCCAAGATCCTGGTCGAGGAGGCCATTGTGGGCCGGGAGCTGGAGTGCGCGGTGTTTGGCGGCCGGGAAACGAAAGCCTCCGGAGTCGGAGAGATTTTAGCAGCTGCGGAATTTTATGATTACGATGCCAAGTACAACAGCAATGAGTCCCGTACCGTCGTGGATCCTAATCTGCCGGAAGGCGTGGCTGAGGAGATCCGGCGGGATGCGGTGAAAATCTTCGAGGCGGTGGACGGATTGGGCCTGTCCCGCGTGGATTTCTTCTTAGAGGACGGGACCAATGAAGTGGTATTCAATGAAATCAATACGCTGCCTGGATTTACGTCGATCAGCATGTATCCGATGCTCTGGGAAGCCCGCGGACGCGCGCTGCCGGAGCTGGTGGAGGAGCTGATCCAGACGGCGTTTCTGCGGAGGGCGTAACCATGGGGATTCATGCGCCCATCGGGGTTTTTGACTCCGGCGTCGGCGGTCTGACCGTGGCGAGGGAGATCATGCGCCAGATTCCGGAGGAACGGCTGGTCTATTTCGGCGACACGGCCCGTCTGCCCTACGGAAGCAAATCGCAAAAGACGATTCTCCACTTTGTACGCCAGATCATTCGCTTTCTGGAGACGAAAAAAGTAAAAGCCATTGTGGTGGCCTGCAATACAGCCAGCGCCTACGCGCTGGAAACCATTGAAAAAGAGATCGATGTTCCGATTATCGGCGTGATCAAGCCGGGAGCCAAGACCGCGGCCAGGACCAGCCGGAACGGAAAAGTAGGCGTGATCGCCACCGACGCGACGATCGGCAGCGGCCTGTACACGGATTTTATCCGGAGCATCAACCCGGAAATCCAGGTCTTCGGAAAAGCATGTCCGTTGTTTGTGCCGCTTGTGGAAGAAGGTCTGACCCACGACTTTGTGACGGAGGAGATCGCCAGACGGTATCTGAAAGAGCTGCAGGAGAAGGAGATTGATACGCTGATATTGGGCTGCACCCATTATCCGCTGCTCCGCTCCTTAATCGGCGGAGTGATGGGGGACTCCGTTCAGTTGGTGAATCCGGCCTATGAAACCGCGCTGAGTCTGCGGCGTCTCCTGACGGAGAAGGGGCTGCTCTCGGACGGCTTGGCTGCGGCGGAGGGGAAATACGAGTTTTATGTCAGCGACGGCGCGGAAAAATTCCGGGTTTTCGCCAACTCCATCCTGCCCCGCGAGATTCCGGCCACCCAGGTCGTAGACATCGAAAAATACTAGAGGGGAAAACGAGATGGACAGAGACGTTTTGGTGACGGTGAGCGGCCTGCTTTTTATGGCGGACGAGGAGGCGGAGCGGCAGGATATCGAAGTGATTGCGCCCGGCCAGTATTATTGGAAGAACGGGAAGCATTATATTACCTACGATGAGATGGCGGAAAATTTCACCGAGCCGGTCCACAATCTTTTGAAAATTTCACCGGAGACGGTGAGCATCCGCAAGAAAGGGCTGATCGAGACGGAGCTGACCTTCACCAAGGGAAAAGAAAACGTGTCTCACTATTCGACACCGTTCGGCAATCTGGTCCTGGGGATCCGCGCCAACGAGTTGGAAGTGATGGAAGAAAAAGGCGGAATCCACGTGAATGTGGAGTATGCCTTGGAAATCAATTATGAACATATCTCGGACTGTTCGATCAAGATTCATGTCCAGGATAAGGAGTCAAAAGATTTTACCCTGATTTCCTAGAGGACGAGGGATGAACCGGCCGGTCCGGAAAACGACGCAGGAGGTTTTGAAGTTTGAGAAGGGGATACAGAACAATTTTCGGTCTAATGCTGCTGGCCGTGCTTTTGTGTGTCAATCCGATGCAGGCGCTTGCCGTGGGCGGCCGTACGGATCTGCAGCAGACCGACGCACGGGACATGGAAGGATGGCCGTCGGGACCGTCCATCACCGGGGAGAGCGCTTATCTGGTGGAGATCAACTCCGGAGCGGTCCTCTACGGAAAAAATGAGAATGAAACCCGGTTTCCGGCCAGCATCACCAAGGTGATGACGGCTCTGGTGGTATTGGAGCACTGCCAGCTCGATGAGCAGGTGACTTTTTCCCATGAAGCGGTGACGGATATCGAATCCGGCGGAAATTTCAGCGGGATGGCGCTGGAAGGGGAGACGCTGACCGTTGAGCAGTGTCTGTATCTGCTTCTTTTGAACTCCGTCAATGAGAGCGGCTATGCGCTGGCGGAGCATGTGGCGGGGTCCCTGTCCGCTTTTGCGGATCTGATGAATCAGAAGGCCGCGTCCCTGGGCTGCACCAACACCCATTTCGCCAACCCGCACGGGCTCAATGATTCCAATCACACGACCACGGCCCACGACATGGCGCTGATTTTCTGGGCGGCGCTCCAGAACGAGACGTTTTATCGAATTGATTCCACCACGTCCTTTGAGATCCCGCCGACGGAGAAGAATCCCAAGGGGTTCAAGTGCACCATGCACCATAAGATGATGCTATCTTCCAGTGAGTACCACGACGAGCGGGTTAAGGCCGGGAAAACCGGTTACACCTCGATTGCGAAGAATACGCTGGTGACCTATGCGGAGAAGGACGGTATGGAGCTGGTCTGCGTGGTGATGAAGGATGCCGGCGGCGGCGTGGTGTATCAGGATACCAAAAGCATTCTGGACTACGGCTTCCAGAATTTCCGTATGGTGGACATGGGAGCCACCAGCCGGAATTTCTGCGCAGGCCTCAGTGCCGGATATCCGATGCCTCTGGCCCTCTCCGGGGAGAGCAAACTGACGATCCCCAGCGGGGTGGAGAGCCTGACCTTAGAGTTCATCGGCAGGGAGGAGGGCGATCCCGAAGGCACAGTCGGGGATCTGCTCTACCGCAGCGGCGCTTCGACACTGGGACGGCAGCCGATCGTGATTCAGGGAACCGTGGAGAATGCCCAGTCCAGCCTGCCGGTGACGGCAAAGGCCGAGGATTCCGGAAAGCCGTTCTGGTTCTGGATCCTGGTGGTGCTAGCTGTCTTAGCGGCGATTTTGGTGATCGCCTGGGTTGTGATTCAGATCATCAAGAATCAGCGCAGGAGGAAAAGAAGAAAGCTCCGCCAGCAGCAGAGACGGCGGCAGGCCGGGTATTCGCAGGCGCGGAGAAGATAGCGGAGACAGATGCGTGGAAGTGAAAGATCATGCAAAAGGACAGAGCCAGTTTGCTGGTTCTGTCCTTTTGTAATGCACAGGAAATCCCATCGAAATTTCCTATGAAAAAATCATCCCGATATATTTTAAAAACCGGCTTGACCTCCTTTTACAGGCATTTGCTCCACCCGCAGTTCTTACAGATCGTGCATCCGCCTTCCATCACCGTGTTCTCCCCGCATTCCGGGCAGCGCATCTTGTCCCTTGCGTTTTGCACGGCCTGGGGCTTGGGCAGTTTTTTGGCAGGCTTTGTGGATTTCTGAGCCGCCAGCTCCTGCTGTACTTCGTTGTACATGTCGAGGAGAGCGTTGCCGACGGCCATGGGGCAGCAGCTTCCTTTGCTGGTGTCCTTGTGAAGCGCCCGGCGCACCGTGTAGGACGGGCAGGATCCGGTGGAATTCAGCTGGTCGATGATCGTGTAAATGTCGATTCCTCCGCGGGCACTGATAGAAATCATCCGGGAAAGGCCGATCATGAAGTTGTTGCAGCCGCCGGTGGAGCCCTTGCTCAGGTAGGTTTCGAGGAGTGCGCCGGTATTGGGATCAAACAGTGCGATGCAGTGGAGGCTGCCGCAGCCCGTGATCAGTTTTCTTTTCTTTCCGACCACGTCGTCGGTGACGAGCACAATCTCGCCGCGCTTTAAGCCGTCGCCTGCCACAGCAGGGCCGGAGGTGTCTTCCGTGGTCAGCACACCGGCGCGCTTACAGCCGTCCCGGTAGATTGTGATGCCCTTTAACTTCTTCTCATAGGCATAACGGTACAGGTTTTCCGTCTCCTCCACAGTGAAATGGTTCGGCACATTGACCGTGGAGCTGATGGAGGCGTCGATATGCTGCTGCCACACGGACTGCATGTCGATCCGGCTGTGGTATTCCAGCGTCATGGCCGTGACGAAAAAGTCCGGCAGGTCCCGGTCGTCCGTGATCTGGAAGGCTTTCATGTAGGTGTCCACAATCTTGGTGTAAACCTTATAGTAGACGTCCGTCCCATGGAGGGATTCGGTTTTTCTCTCATAATAATTGGCAAAGATCGGTTCGATTCCGCCGGAGATGCCGAGCATGGTGGAGAGGGTTCCAGTCGGCGCAATGGTAAGAAGCTGGGAATTGCGCATTCCGTGTTTTTTTACCAACTCCACCGTGGCCTCCGAGGTGTTGGCCTGGAAGAAGGGCGTGGAAATCACATTTTCCATTCGGTATTTCGGGAACGGGCCCAGTTCCTTTGCCAGCTGAGCGGAAGCGGCGATGGCGGTGTCGGCCATGATGAAGCCGATCTTGTCGCAGAGTTTCAGAGCCTCTTTTTCCCCGTAGGTGATGCCAAGCTTGATCAGCATGTCGGCCAGTCCCATGATGCCAAGGCCGATCTGACGCCAGTTCCGGACGCTTTCTTGCTGTTCTTCCAGAGGATGCAGCGGAAGGCCTTCCTCCAAAACTTCGTTTAAAGCCCGGACTGCAACGGCAACGGCTTCCTTGAAGCCTTCAAAGTCAAAGACCGCGTTTTTGGTAAAGGGCTCTTTGACAAATTCCGAGAGATTTAAGCTCCCCAATAGACAGCTTCCCCCGGCCGGCAGCGGTTCTTCCGCGCAGGGATTGACCCCGGCAAAGGAAAACTCTTCTGTGCCGCTGAGAAGGCTCCAGCTTTTGATCCGGTCCCAGAAAAGAGCGCCGGGCTCCGCATAGTCCCAATTAACTTCCGCGATATGACGGAAAAGCTCTTGGGCGTTGACTTCCCGTTCGATCGCCTCCCCGGTGGCCTCCCTGGTGTAGTGGAGGAGATAGGGCGCGTTGTTCTTCACGGCCTCCATAAAGGCGTTGTCGATCCGGATCGAGATGTTGGCCTTGGTCACTTTTTCCAGGTCGGTTTTCAAATCAATAAATTCCTCGACATCCGGGTGGGAACAGTCGATGGAGATCATCAGAGCGCCGCGGCGGCCGTTCTGGCCAATCAGTTCGGTGACAAGAGCATAGAGTGTCATAAAGGAAACGGCGCCGCTGGTTTCCTTCGCGGCATTATTGATTTTTGCTCCTCTGGGGGCCAGACGGGAGATATCCACGCCGCAGCCGCCGCCGTAGCTGTAGGTCCGGGCCAGTTTCTTGGCGCAGTCGAAAATGCTTTCAATGTTGTCTTCCGGCGGGGTCACCACATAGCAGTTGGAAAAGCTGACCTTCCTGCCTTCCTGTTCCAGGCCGCGGTTTGAGAGGATCCGGCCGCCGAACAGAAATTTCTTCTGGCGCACCAGACCGGCCGCCTCGGAGTTGCCTGCGGTGATGCGGTTCACCCATGCTTCGAAGTCTTCGCCGTGATTTTTATATTTGTTATTCCAAATGTCGATTCCCAGGTGATTGTCTTTGCCGAGCCATTCTTCGATTGTCATTCTATATTCTCTCCTTAAATTCCATATGTGGTATGCAAAAAGTATAATAGCACAATATGTAGATGGGCGCAAGGACTTTTTGAAAGCCTTTCCGAATTTGTTTTTCATTGCTTTTTGTGTGCGGAAATTCTTCGATACCACAGGTTCTTATATTCTTGTCTGAAAGAGGGGAAACCATTCTAATTGTTGCAAAAAAGAGGAGGATCTCATATAAATTTGCATGGAACCAAATCTGGGGAGATGATGGATTCTGTAACCAGTAAAAAGCCGAATCGCTGGAATTGTGAACCAGACTTCGTCCCTACCAAAAAAGCAGGCAGACCACCGTGGCGTGGCATGCCTGCTTTTTGACCGGGATCAAAGGATTCCTCATCAGGAGCCCTCTTGTCCGGCTGTCGGAACTTATTATTTCTTCTCGCTCTTGTCTTTTTTAAACCGGGCGAAAAAGCCCTTCTTTTTCTGCGGAGGCTGAATGCTTCCGCCGCGGACACTCTTGATCGATACGATATAGATTCCGCTGACCTCTACCTTGACCTCCTGCTTGACCGGAAGCACGTCCCAGACCGCGCGGTCGGCGGCCAGCACCATGATCTTCGGGCCTACCTTGGCTTTTACGACAGGCAGCTTGGTCCAGCGCAGATACCGGGGCGTCTGATCGATGACGACCTGGGGAAGTCCGGACTCTTTGACTTTTAACCTCTTCTTGTCAATGATCAGCATGGAGATGGTCTGTTTCATCGCTTCCATCTGAACGCTGGCCTCGGCCTGCTTTTTCTGCATCCGGCGGCCGACAAAATACAGGACCACCAGGACGGCCAGAATGACTAAGAGGATAATGGTAATAATCTGCCAAACTGACATATTCATTCCTCCGCTTTCAATTCTCTTAGATTTTCGCACAAATCCTACCTGATTATAGCATCGGTCCGGAGGGCTTGCAAGCAGAAGTTAGGGACAAATTGAAAAATAATACTTTGTCAGATAATGAATGAAATCCAGGATGTATTTCTTGCCGGTATCATTCTTCTTATAAACCAGATATAGGTTCCTGGCCGCCGCCGGTTCCGGCAGCTCGAACATCAGCAGCCGTTTTTCTTTCACAAAATTTTGAGCGGCCCGCTCGGAGATGATGGAGATGCCGAATCCGCCTGCCACCAGGTTTTTAATCGACTCCTGGTCATTGATCCGGGCGGCGACTTTTAAGTCGGATTCCTGCAATCCGATACTGTCGAGAAAATAGTCGGCGCTCTTCTTGCTGCCGCTTCCCTGTTCCCGCAGGATCATGGGTTCCTGGAGCAAGATTTGCAGATCCACCGGCCCCTGTTCCTTTCGGGCGAGAAAATGTTCGTTGACCGGAGTGATCAAAACCATGTGATCACGATAAAACGGAACGCAGGCCAGGGATTCGTTTTCACAGTCCATGCCGATCATCCCAAGGTCAAAACTGCCGTTGAGGAGGCCTTCGGTTATCTTCTGGCTGTCGCTTTGGTGAATCACAAAATAGACCTCAGAGTGCAGCTTTCCATATTCCGGGAGGATCTCCGGCAAAATATAGGCGGACGGAATGGTGGAAGCTCCCAGATGAATGATTTTATTTTCTTCGCTCGACCAGCGCTGGATCAGGTTATCCTTCAGATTCAGGATGGTGCTGGCGCACTCGTACAGTTCCAGACCTCTCGGCGTAACCTCAATGCTTTTTGTGGTCCGGGTAATCAGGGTGGAGCGCAATTCTTCTTCCAGCATTCGGATGTGGGCGCTGATGGTGGGCTGGGAGAGATAAAGCTGTTGCGCGGCTTTGGTGAAGCTTTTGTATTCGACAACGGCGACGAAGGATTGCAGCTGCTTTAGTTCCATCGGTCTCCCTGCCTTTCCAGAACCAGGCTAAGGGCGTGCAGGGCCTGGTCCACCTCTTCCTCGTTGTTCCACCACCCAAAAGAAAAACGGATCGTACCGGTGGGGTAAGTCCCTAATGTTTGATGGGCGGAGGGCGCGCAGTGAAGGCCGACCCTTGTCATAATTCCATAAGTTTCATCCAGCTCCCAGGCAGCCCCGGCGATGTCCTGATCCAAGAGCTGGATCGATACCACTCCGGTCCTGCCGTCTGTGCCGTCTTTCCCGACGATTCGAAGCCGCCGCCCGCCGTTATCCAGCCCGTGAAGTCCGGTGAGAAAACGGCCGGTCAGGCGGAGCTCATGTTCTCGGATCCGATCTATGCCGGTAGATTCCAGAAAACGGAGGCCTTCCCGCAGGCCGAGGATACCGGGAAGATTCATGGTGCCGGCCTCATAACGGTCCGGCATAAAATCCGGGATCTCCTCCGTATGGCTGATGCTGCCGGTTCCTCCGGATAACAGCGGTTCGATCTGCAAAGCGAGGCCGTCTCTCAGCAGAAAGCCTCCGATGCCCTGGGGACCCAAAAGGCCTTTATGGCCGGTGAAGGCCAGCGCATCGATCTTCATCTCCTCCATATGAATCGGGTAAACTCCGCCGGTCTGAGCAGAGTCCACAAAGAAGAGAAGCCCATGGGCGCGGCAGAACTCCCCGGCCTCCCTTATGGGAAGAAGTGTTCCACAGACATTGCTGGCGTGGGTCATGACCATCGCCTTTGTGTTGGGCTTTAGGAAATGAACGAGTGTTTCGGCGGGAAGGGTACCGTCCCGGCGGCAAGGAACCCGCGTAAACTCGACCCCCTGTCTGGCCAGCTGGGTCAAGGGGCGCATGACGGCGTTGTGCTCCATCGAGGACGTGATGACGTGATCCCCCGGCTTTAGAAAACCTTTCAGAATAACATTCAGACTTTCCGTCACGTTTTTCATGAAAACGACGTTTTTGCAGTCTTGTCCGCCGAACAGGCGGCAAAGCATCTGTCTTGTTTCGTAGACGGCCTCCTCGGTCTGATAGGCTTTTTCGTAGCTGCCGCGGTTGATATTGCTTCCGATCTGCGTCATGTACCGGTACATGGCGTCCGGCACGGCTTGGGGTTTGGGAAAGGTTGTGCTCGCCTGGTCAAAATAAATTTTTTTCATCGGTAGACAGCTCCTATTAAGGCTTTTCTTTATCTTATCATATACTTATCGGAATATCAAATAAAACGATCGGATAAGTCGATAAATATAATTGGAGAAGAAAAAAGAGATCTGCTATACTGATTTTACGATGGAATACAGGAGGAAAAACTATGAATTTGAAAAAAGAAAAGACAACCATCATTCTCGCCGGAATTCTCATCGGTATCCTCTCGGCACTGCTTGTATACTTGGGCAATCCATCCAACATGGGATTTTGCATTGCCTGCTTTCTGAGAGATACCTCCGGCGCCCTTGGTCTTCACTCTGCCGCCGCCGTCCAGTACATACGGCCGGAGATCATCGGGCTGGTTCTCGGCAGTTTTATTCTGGCCTGCTGCCGGAAGGAATTTTCTTCGCGGGGCGGCAGCGCGCCGTTGACCCGCTTTTTGCTGGGCTTTTTCGTCATGATCGGCTGCTTAATGTTTTTAGGCTGCCCTTTCCGCATGATTCTGCGGCTTGCCGGAGGTGATTCGAATGCGGTTTTCGGACTGGCCGGATTTATCTGCGGAATTCTTGCCGGCGTATTTTTCTTAAGCAAAGGCTTTTCCCTGAAACGGACTTACCGGCTTCCAGCGCTGGAAGGCAGGCTGTTTGCCGGTCTGGAAGTTGTGTTTTTGATTCTCCTGATTGCCGCGCCTTCCTTTATTCATTTTACGGAAGCAGGCGGCGGACCCGGTGCGAAACATGCCGGCCTGATGATCAGCTTGGGGGCCGGTTTGATTGTCGGCGCGCTGGCGCAGAGAACCCGCCTGTGCATGGTCGGCGGAATCCGAGATGCCGTGCTGTTCCGGGAGTGGAAGCTTTTGGCGGGGTTTCTTGCCATTTTGGCCAGTGCGCTGATCTGTAATCTGATTCTCACCGCAGCAACCCCGGATACCTATTTTAAGCTGGGAATGGACGGCCAGGCGGTGGCCCATACCGACGGGCTTTGGAATGGCCTTGGTATGCTGCTGACCGGTTTTGGCTGTGTGCTTTTGGGCGGGTGCCCGCTGCGTCAGCTGGTTTTGGCTGGGGAAGGAAATAGCGACAGCGCCATTGCGGTTCTCGGACTGATGGCCGGCGCTGCGTTTGCCCACAATTTTGGCCTCGCCTCCAGCGGCGAGGGACCGACGGGGAACGGTAAGATCGGAGTGCTGATCGGCATTGCCGTGGTTTTGGCAATTGCCTGTATGAATACGTTTCGAAAAGAGAAAGCATAAGGAGGAAAAAGATGAACAGATTGGATGCGAGAGGGCTTTCCTGCCCGGAACCGGTGATCTTAATCCGGGACGCCATGAATTCCGATGAGGCGGAGTATCAGATGATTGTGGACAATCCGGCTTCCAGAGAAAACGTGACCCGCTATGCCGAGCATCAGGGATATCAGGTGGAAGTGGAGGAAAAGGATGGGGAGTTTACGCTCAACATCAGGAAATGAGATGATATACATAGCGACCTTTTATTCCCATTTTGGGGCGATTCGTTTTAAAAAGCTCTGTGAGCAGAAGAAACAGGCGGCGAAGATGATGCCTGTCCCCCGGAACCTCAGCAGCAGCTGCGGAATCTGTGTGCAGTATGAAGCAGGGGATCCTTGTCCGGCGGCAGCCTGGCCGGAGGAGGTGGAACAGGTTGTGTCCGTCCGGCCGGACGGTTACCATATTTTGTTCCGCGCGGAAAACAGCTGAGGAGGCGGGGATGGAAACAGAAGTAAAATTGACAAAGCTGGCTCAATGCGCTGGCTGCGGTGCGAAAGTCGGCGCGGGCACGCTGGCGCATATGCTGGAAGGGTTTCGGACTCACGAAGACCCGCGGCTGATCGTCGGGTATGATAAGAGCGATGATGCCAGCGTCTATCAGATCAAAGAGGATCTGGCGCTGGTCCAGACTACGGATTTTTTTCCGCCGATTGTGGACGACCCGTTTCTATATGGGCAGATTGCGGCGGCAAATGCGTTGAGTGATGTTTATGCGATGGGCGGGGAACCGAAGCTTGCGTTAAATATCCTGTGCCTGACGGAGCGGATGGAGCAGGAAACGGTGCGGGAGATTCTGCGCGGCGGCTACGACAAGGCCTACGAGGCCGGGGCCATCATCACCGGCGGTCATACGATCCATGGCGCGGAGCCGATTTACGGTCTGGCTGTGTCCGGGTTCGTCCACCCGAAAAAGGTTTTGACAAACAGCGGGGCAAAGCCGGGGGACGTGTTGATTCTGACGAAAAAGATCGGGATCGGCATTTTGACCACAGGGGCGAAGGCCGGGATGGTGGCCGGAGATACGCTGGATCGGATTTACCGGCAGATGGCGTCGCTGAACCGGACGGCCAGGGACATCATGGTGAAATATCCGGTCCACAGCTGCACGGATGTGACCGGCTTTGGGCTGCTGGGGCATAGCTTTGAGATGGCTCAGGGGAGCGGCTGCACCATCCATCTGACCGCCGGACGGGTGCCTTTTTATGAGGAGGCTCTTGAACTTGCCGCCATGGGCTTCATTCCTGCCGGCGCTTACCGCAACAGAACCTATGTGGAAGGCGGCATTGCGGTTCCGGATCGGATCAGCCGGGCCATGCAGGATATTTTCTATGATCCGCAGACCAGCGGAGGACTGCTGATGGCAGTGCCGGAGAGCGCGGCGGAAAGGTGTTGGCGGGAATTGACGGAGTACATCCCGGATGCCAAGATCGTGGGATATGTGACGGACTATACAGGGGAGTGGATTGTTCTCGAATAGGATTTGGCGTTTCAGAAAAGAGGCAGGACCGGGAAAATAGCGGAATCCTGTCTTTTTTTGATACCTGCCTTTTCCGGGTGGAGGATGTTCTTGGGCGATATGACTAAAATAGGAAAAAATTGGATAGAATAAATCAGAAAACGATTGACAAAAAGATGGGAAAAGGATAAGCTGCAAAAAATGGGATCGTATGCCTCCCGGCAGATGGGAGCTTTCGGAAGAAGCAGCAGCGGATTCTGTGCCGGGTCAGGAAAAAGAACAGGAAAAGTATGGATAAATAGTGGTCAAACTGGAAAAAAAGTCGTTGACAGGTTGACTTTTATTTGATATTCTTAAATGTGCACTATTGTGGTGATGTATGCCTATCCTCACACAGGAGTGTAAATATAGATTAAAATATAGGGGTGAATCGTCTATGGAGAATTGCAGAATGCGCCCGGTGAGAGCCGGAAAAGGCGTGCGAATGAGTTACTCAAGACAAAAAGAAGTACTGGGGATGCCGAACTTCATCGAAATTCAGAAGGATTCCTACCAGTGGTTCTTAAATGAGGGGCTGAAAGAGGTTTTTGAAGACATCTCACCCATTGCCGACTTCAGCGGCCACCTCAGTCTGGAATTTGTCGACTTTACTTTGTGCAGAGATGACGTAAAATATTCCATAGAAGAGTGCAAAGAAAGAGATGCGACCTTTGCGGCCCCGTTAAAGGTAAAGGTTCGTTTGATCAACGAAGAGACCAGCGAAATTAAAGAACACGAAATATTCATGGGTGACCTGCCGCTGATGACGGAGACAGGCTCTTTCGTAATTAATGGCGCTGAGCGTGTTATCGTCAGTCAGTTGGTGCGTTCCCCCGGCATCTACTACGGCGTATCTCACGATAAGATTGGAAAGAACCTCTATTCCTGTACGGTGATCCCGAACCGCGGTGCGTGGCTGGAGTATGAGACCGACTCCAACGACGTTTTCTATGTCCGCGTGGACCGTACCAGGAAAGTTCCGGTGACCGTGCTGGTCCGCGCCCTCGGCGTGGGAACCAATGCGGAGATTTTAGAACTGTTCGGCGAGGAACCGATGATCATGGCAAGCTTCGGCAAGGATACCGCGACCAACGCGGACGAAGGCCTGCTGGATCTCTATAAAAAAATCCGTCCCGGCGAGCCGCTCTATGTGGACAACGCCAGAAGCCTGCTGGAAAGCATGTTCTTCGATCCGAGAAGATATGACCTGGCCAAGGTAGGACGTTATAAATTCAATAAAAAACTTCATTTAAATAAGAGAATCGTCGGCCACATCCTGGCCGAGGACGTCATTGATATGGAGACGGGGGAGGTCTTGGCCGAGGCCGGGACCAATGTGACCAAGGAGATGGCCACGGAGATTCAAAACGCCGGCATTCCCTTTGTTTACCTGCAGGGGGAGGAGCGGAAGATCAAGATCCTCTCGAACCTGATGGTCGACATGTCCGGCTACGTGAATTTTGACCCCATGGATGTCGGAATCCGGGAGAATGTTTTCTTCCCTGAACTGATGAATCTGCTTCAGCAGTTCCCCGACGAGGAGGAATTGAAGGACGCGGTCCGCAAAAATATTGCCAATTTGGTTCCGAAGCACATCACCAAGGAAGATATCTTTGCGTCGATCAACTACTGCATGCACCTCAGCGAGGGCATCGGAAACAACGACGATATCGATCATCTGGGCAACCGCCGGATCCGTGCGGTCGGCGAGCTTCTCCAGAACCAGTACCGCATCGGCCTGTCCCGTATGGAGCGGGTGGTGCGCGAGCGTATGACAACCCAGGACCAGGAGGATATTTCTCCCCAGTCCCTGATCAATATCAAGCCCGTGACCGCGGCGGTCAAGGAGTTCTTCGGAAGCTCCCAGCTGTCCCAGTTCATGGACCAGAACAATCCGCTGGCCGAACTGACCCATAAGCGGCGTCTGTCCGCCCTGGGCCCCGGCGGCCTGTCCCGTGACCGCGCCGGATTCGAGGTTCGAGACGTACACTATTCCCACTATGGAAGAATGTGCCCCATCGAGACCCCTGAAGGTCCGAACATCGGTCTGATCAACTCCCTGGCCACCTATGCGCGGGTCAATGAATACGGTTTCATCGAAGCGCCTTACCGCGTCGTCGACAAGACGGATCCGAAGAACCCGGTGGTTACGGACGAGGTGGTCTATCTGACCGCCGACGAGGAGGACAATTATATTGTCGCACAGGCCAACTCTCCCCTGGATGAGGAAGGCCACTTTATCAATAACAATGTAGCCGGCCGTTTCCGGGAGGAGACTTCCGAATTCCAGAAACAAAAAATCGATCTGATGGACGTATCCCCGAAGATGGTGTTCTCCGTGGCTACCTCCATGATTCCTTTCCTGGAAAACGACGATGCCAACCGTGCGCTGATGGGATCCAACATGCAGCGTCAGGCCGTGCCGCTGATGATCACAGAGACTCCGATTGTCGGAACCGGTATGGAGAGCAAAGCGGCGGTGGACTCCGGCGTCTGCGTCCTTGCGCGGCATAACGGAACCGTGGAACGGGTGTCCTCGGATTCCATTACCGTGAGAGCGGAGGACGGCAGCAGAGACGAGTACCATCTGATCAAATTTAAGAGAAGCAACCAGAGCAACTGCTACAACCAGAAGCCCCTCGTGGATAAGGGCCAGATCGTAAAGAAGGGTGACGTGCTGGCGGACGGCCCGTCCACCAGCGGCGGCGAGATCGGCCTCGGCAAGAACCCGCTGATCGGCTTTATGACCTGGGAAGGCTATAACTACGAGGACGCCGTTCTTTTGAGCGAGCGTCTGGTGCGCGACGACGTCTATACCTCGATTCATATTGAAGAGTATGAGGCCGAGGCCCGCGATACCAAGCTGGGGCCGGAAGAGATTACCCGCGACGTGCCCGGTGTCGGCGATGATTCGCTGAAGGATCTGGACGACCGCGGCATTATCCGCATCGGTGCGGAAGTCCGCGCCGGAGATATCCTGGTCGGAAAGGTGACGCCGAAGGGCGAGACCGAGCTGACCGCGGAGGAACGGCTGCTGCGCGCCATCTTCGGCGAGAAGGCCAGAGAGGTCCGCGACACGTCCCTGAAAGTGCCTCACGGCGCTTACGGCATTGTCGTTGACGCAAAAGTATTCACCAGGGAGAACGGCGACGAGCTGTCTCCGGGCGTGAATGAGACGGTTCGCATCTATATTGCCCAGAAGAGAAAGATCTCAGTCGGCGATAAGATGGCCGGACGTCACGGAAACAAGGGTGTTGTCTCCCGCGTGCTGCCGGTGGAGGATATGCCTTACCTGCCCAACGGCCGTCCGCTGGATATCGTGCTGAATCCTCTGGGCGTACCGTCCCGTATGAATATCGGACAGGTGCTGGAAACCCATCTGAGCCTGGCCTCCGAGGCCCTTGGCTTTAAGGTGATCACTCCGGTCTTTGACGGCGCCAATGAGGACGACATCATGGATACGCTGGAGCTGGCCAATGATTATGTCAATTCCAGCTGGGAAGAGTTTGAAGCAAAATATAAAGGCGCCATCCGCGATGACGTCATGGAATATCTGGGAAGCCACCTGGAACACCGGGAGGTTTGGAAAGGCGTGCCGATCACCAGAGAAGGTAAGGTTCAGCTGCGCGACGGCCGGACCGGCGAGAACTTCGACGGCAAGGTTACGATCGGACACATGCACTACCTGAAACTGCACCATCTGGTGGACGATAAGATCCATGCCCGTTCCACCGGACCTTACTCCCTGGTCACGCAGCAGCCTTTGGGCGGAAAGGCCCAGTTCGGCGGCCAGCGTTTCGGAGAGATGGAAGTGTGGGCCCTGGAGGCCTACGGCGCAGCCTATACGCTGCAGGAAATCCTGACTGTGAAGTCCGACGACGTGGTGGGCCGTGTGAAGACCTACGAGGCGATCATTAAAGGCGGCAATATCCCGACCCCCGGCGTGCCCGAATCCTTCAAAGTACTGCTGAAGGAACTGCAATCCCTGGGTCTCGACGTCAAGCTGCTGCGCGACGACGGAACCGAAGTGGAAGTCCAGGAGAACGTGGACTACAATGAGCGGGATTTGCGCTCGGTCATCGAAGGCGACCGGGAACCCCGCCAGCAGGAGTCCTTTGGCGCCCACGGCTATCAGGAGCAGGAATTTGCCGGCGGCGAGCTGGTGGACGTGGATCCGGAGGAGGAATTGTTGGAGAGCCTGGAAGGGCTGGAAGACTCCGAAGCCGAAGCGGATGATTTTGACGAAGAATAAGAGAGGAGAACAACATGCCTGCAATGAACAATGAGGATAATTACCAACCATTGATATTTGATGCGATTAAAATAGGCCTGGCGTCTCCGGAAAAAATCTTGGATTGGTCCCACGGCGAAGTGAAGAAACCAGAGACCATCAATTACCGTACTTTGAAGCCGGAAAAGGACGGCCTGTTCTGCGAGCGCATTTTCGGGCCGAACAAGGACTGGGAATGCCACTGCGGAAAGTATAAGAAGATCCGCTATAAAGGCGTAATCTGCGACCGCTGCGGCGTCGAGGTGACGAAGGCCAGCGTCCGCCGCGAGCGGATGGGCCATATCGCCCTGGCCGCGCCGGTCTCCCATATCTGGTATTTTAAAGGGATTCCCAGCCGGATGGGCCTGATCCTGGATCTGTCCCCCCGGACTTTGGAGAAGGTTTTGTACTTTGCCTCCTATATTGTCCTGGATCAGGGCAGCACCGATCTGCAGTATAAGCAGGTGCTTTCCGAGAAGGAATACCGGGAAGCTGTGGAAAAATACGGCCACAACAACTTCCGTGTCGGCATGGGCGCCGAGGCGATTCAGGAACTTTTAAAGGCGATTGATCTGGAAAAGGATTCTCTGGACCTCCGCACCAAGCTGAAAGATGCCAGCGGCCAGAAGCGCGCCCGCATCATCAAGCGCCTGGAGGTCGTGGAGGCGTTCAAGGCTTCCGGCAATAAGCCGGAGTGGATGATCATGGACGTGGTGCCGGTGATTCCTCCGGATCTGCGCCCGATGGTACAGCTGGACGGCGGCCGTTTCGCCACCTCCGACCTGAACGATCTGTACCGCCGGATCATTAACCGGAACAACCGTCTGGCCCGCCTTTTAGAGCTGGGCGCGCCGGATATCATTGTCCGCAACGAGAAGCGGATGCTTCAGGAAGCTGTGGACGCTCTGATCGACAACGGCCGCCGCGGCCGTCCGGTTACGGGTCCCGGAAACCGTCCGCTGAAATCCCTCTCCGATATGCTGAAGGGAAAACAGGGCCGGTTTCGTCAGAACCTGCTGGGAAAACGTGTCGACTATTCCGGTCGTTCTGTTATCGTAGTCGGTCCCGAATTAAAGATTTATCAGTGCGGCCTGCCGAAAGAGATGGCCATTGAGCTGTTCAAGCCCTTTGTCATGAAAGAGCTGGTCGGCAGAGGCATTGCCCACAATATCAAGAGCGCGAAAAAGATGGTGGAGCGTCTCCAGTCCGAAGTGTTCGATGTGCTGGAAGACGTGATCAAGGAGCACCCGGTTATGCTGAACCGCGCCCCTACGCTGCACCGTCTGGGAATCCAGGCTTTCGAGCCGATCCTGGTCGAGGGCAAGGCGATCAAGCTGCATCCTCTGGTTTGTACCGCATACAACGCCGACTTTGACGGCGACCAGATGGCAGTCCATCTGCCCCTCAGTGTGGAAGCGCAGGCCGAGTGCCGGTTCTTGCTGCTGTCCCCGAACAACCTGCTGAAGCCTTCTGACGGCGGACCTGTGGCGGTTCCGTCCCAGGATATGGTTCTGGGAATTTATTACCTGACTCAGGAGCGTCCCGGTGTGTTGGGCGAAGGCAAATATTTCAAGGATATCAATGAAGCGATCCTGGCCTATGAGAATAAAGAGCTGGATCTTCACGCCCGCATCCATGTCCGCGTGACCAAGGAGATGCCGGACGGCACCGAGATGACCGGAAATGTGGAATCCACCTTGGGCCGTTTTATCTTCAATGAGATCATCGAGCAGGATCTTGGCTTTGTGGACCGTTCGGTTCCGGGCAATGAGCTGAAACTGGAAGTCGACTTCCACGTCGGCAAGAAGGGCTTAAAGCAGATCCTGGAGAAAGTCATCAACACCCATGGCACCACCGAGACGGCCGAGGTACTGGACCGGATCAAAGCCATCGGATATAAGTATTCCACCCGCGCAGCCATGACCGTATCCATCTCCGACATGACCGTTCCGGCCAAGAAGAAGGATCTGATCAAGGCGGCTCAGGACCAGGTGGATATCATCAGCAAGAACTTCCGCCGCGGCCTGATCACCGAGGAAGAGCGTTATAAAGAAGTCATCGAGACCTGGAAAGAGACCGATGATATTTTGACCAAAGAGCTGCTGGGCGGCCTGGATAAGTACAACAACATCTTTATGATGGCGGACTCCGGCGCCCGTGGTTCCGATAAGCAGATCAAGCAGCTGGCCGGTATGCGCGGACTGATGGCGGATACCACCGGACGTACCATCGAGCTGCCGATCAAGTCCAACTTCCGGGAAGGCCTGGACGTTCTGGAGTATTTCATTTCCGCTCACGGCGCCAGAAAAGGTCTGTCGGATACGGCTCTGCGTACCGCCGACTCCGGTTACCTGACGAGACGTCTGGTGGATGTGTCCCAGGATCTGATCATCCGGGAGGACGACTGTTCCGAGGGCGGCGAGATCCCGTTCCTGGAAATCCGCGCCTTTGTGGACGGACAGGAAGTGATCGAGAGCCTGGAAGAGAGAATTACCGGCCGTACCCTGGCAGCGGATGTAGTGGATCCGAATACCGGCGAGATCGTGGGCCATGCCAATGAGCTGATGACTCCGAGAAAGGCCGCCGCGGTCATGAAGACCGGTGTGAAATCCGTTAAGATCCGCACCGTGCTGACCTGCCGCTCCCATCTGGGCGTCTGCGCGAAGTGCTACGGCTCCAACCTGGCCACCGGCGATTCGGTGCAGGTCGGCGAGGCCGTCGGCATCATCGCAGCTCAGTCCATCGGTGAGCCGGGTACCCAGCTGACCATGCGTACCTTCCATACCGGCGGCGTGGCCGGAGACGATATCACCCAAGGTCTTCCCCGTGTTGAGGAACTGTTTGAGGCCAGAAAGCCCAAGGGCCTGGCGATCATTGCAGAGATCGGCGGCGAGGTGTATATCAAGGATACCAAGAAAAAGCGCGAGGTCATTGTGACCGACCGCGAGACCGGAAACAGCAAGACTTACCTGATCCCTTACGGCTCCCGTATCAAGGTGCAGGACGGACAGATTCTGGATCCGGGCGATGAGCTGACCGAAGGTTCCATCAACCCTCACGATCTGCTGAAGATCAAGGGCGTCCGCGCCGTACAGGATTATATGATCCAGGAAGTACAGCGTGTGTACCGTCTGCAGGGCGTGGAAATCAATGATAAGCATATCGAAGTGATCGTTCGCCAGATGTTGAAGAAGATCCGCATCGAGGACAGCGGCGACAGCGATATCCTGCCCGGCACCTCCATGGACGTTCTGGATTACGACGACATGAACGCGGCTTTGAATGCCGAGGGCAAAGAGCCTGCGGAGGGCAAACAGGTGATGCTTGGAATCACCAAGGCGGCTTTGGCTACCAATTCCTTCCTGTCGGCCGCATCCTTCCAGGAGACGACCAAGGTTTTGACCGAGGCTGCGATCAACGGCAAAGTAGATCCGCTGATTGGCTTAAAGGAGAACGTAATCATCGGTAAGCTGATTCCTGCCGGCACCGGTATGAAGAGATACCGTTCCGTGCAGCTGAATACCGACGGCAGCGATCTGCTGGAGGAAGAGGAGCGCATCGTTTATCCGGAGGAGGAGAAGAAGATTCCGGCTCTGGAAGAGGAAGATGTCGATGAGGCGGAGGATGAACTGGACGGCGTAGACGAGGAATCCGACGAAGATTTAGAGGATTTTGAGGAACTGCCGGAAGGGGACGAAGAGTAAGCAAAGATTAGGCCTGTCAGAGGGCAAGTACAATAAAAGGACAACGCCGCGCAGCGTTGTCCTTTTATTGTAGAAGAATTTTTTATTTGATAGGAAATTTCAAAGAAATTTCCTATCAAATAAAAAATGCTCCGCTGTGGAGGCGCACTCCGCGCAAAGGAAAATGGCTGCTGACGCAGCCGCGCTCCGGCGCGAGTGTGCGCAAAGCGCACACTATGTTCCGAAGAAAGACGCTCCCTGATGGCAGGCCGGCAAAATGCTTTTTACTCGCCTGGATGGGAAAAGCCGCCATCGTGGGATTCCTTCGCCTGATATAAATATTCATCCGCTTTCTTTGAGAGCGTGTTGAAACTATCCCCGGCGTGGGCGATGACAGCTCCGGCGGAAAGGGTAATCGAAGGCATGTTGCGCTTTTTGGCTTCTTTCTCAATGGTGTGATTGATATCCGAGATGATGCGCCTCGCCACGGAATAGTCGGTGGTGTTGGATACAAAAATCGCAAATTCATCCCCGTGGAGGCGGGAAGCCAAGTCAATGGTCCGAATACGGCCGACGATCATCTGAGCGGAAAGCTTAATGACCTCATCGCCGATATTGTGCCCGTAGGTATCGTTGATCTGCTTGAAGTGATCGCCGTCCAGCATGATCAGAATTCCGCCTTCCGTCTTGTCCATGGAAGAGAGGGAGTCCGTCATGGCTTTTTTGAAGGAGCGGGCGTTCATCATACCGGTCAGCTCATCGACGGCCGCCGCTTTTTGTGCGGCGGATAAAGCGATTTCCAGCCTTTTCTGCGTCTGGCCCAGCTCGACGTAAGCAGCTCGCAGTTCCCGGTTCTTCTGGTCTTTGCTGACTCGTCCCAGGACGTAAATCAGGAGAAGTTCTACAATCAGGAATGGGATCAGCCAGGCTGTCAGGGTTCCCTGATAGACCGACAGGGAAGGCGCCAGGATCAGAAAACTGAAATCATCGCCGGAGAGCAGATAGCCGTAATAACCGGTGCGGTCCAGCTTGATGCGGCAGGCTCCATCCTGGGATTCTTGCAGCGCTGACAATTCATCGCCGAAGGACTCACGGAAGGCGTGGAAGGCTTTCGCCGAGACAATCTGTTCCTCTAATTTGCTGATTTCATCGGCAACATTCGCATCGGTTTCCAACAGCTCTTGTTCCGCGTCTGCAATGACCTGAGCCGTTTCCTCCACCGAGGAAAGCAGGTTGCCGCCCAGGTAATCCGTGTTGGTGCTGCCGATTACGGTGCCGTTGTTGTCATAGATGAGAATTTGTTCATCGCTGAAATAGTCCAAAGAAGAGACCAGCTCTTGGATATCCCCCATTTTGATATCATAGGCGAATACGGTTTCCCCATCCGGCTGCAGCTGAGAAATCGTGGTCAGGATATAGTGATTCGCATAGCTCATATAAGGAGGGGTAAAAACAATCTCTCCTCTGCCCGCCATGGCATCCTTGTACCATGGGCGCTCGGTCGCGACATAGCCGGACTCCTCATAAACCGAATAGGGGGTATCCCAACTGTAGAGATACCGTCCTTGATAGTACATGTAAAGGCCGTCGTAGGTATCTCCCTCAATTTCCAGGAGTTTGGGGTCCATGTCTTTCAGATAAGCCAGCACCTGATCCGGGTCCGGAGTGCGATCAATTTCATGGGACATCATCTGGACAAAGAGCTGAAACGATTGCTTGTAATTGTCCATGACATCCTGAAATTGAGCCTTTGTGCTTTCGGCATGTCCCGTTAAGCTGCGGTCAATGGTTGCAGATTCTTTCCCTCCGATGAGAAAGACTGCGATCAAATTTACCACCACAAACGTGACAGCCATTGCCAGCGCTTTTTTTCGATTTTTGATTTTAATCGCTTCCATATAGAGTTCCCCTGAATATCGTTTGATTTCTAGTTCAAATCCATCGTCGCCCCACGTTGATTTCTTTGGACTCATTTCTATTTTAGCACACATAGAAGAAAAAATCTTCCTTTTTTAGTTATTATTTATAAAATTATCTGATATAAATCGGCTTGCAGCTGGAACCGGAAGGTCTGGCTCCTACGACGCCGATGGTCTTGGGCTCCTCGGCCGGAGTCAGGTATTCCGGAATCACGTCCTCCATGCCGGTTCTGGGGTTGACGGCCCAGCATCACCAGATCGCAGTCTCCGTTCCGGAGGGCCTGCTCGGCCAAATCCGGGTAGCCCAGTTTGCCGACAGCCACGATCGGCACATCGATTCCGGCATTGGACTTAATGTTCCGGGCCTTGAAGTAGTTCTTGGCAATCCGGGAGATCGGCAGGAAGCAGCCGGTCGGCATGCTGGCCGGAGGATGGGGCAGCCACCAGTTGTCGTAGCAGCCCAAGTCCACGTCGAACATGTCGGCGCCTGCTTTGACCAGGTTTTCCATATAACGCAGCGTATCGCGGATGGCACGGATCAGATCCATGCCGAAGTTCTGCCAGTAGGCATAACGGCCTGCGGTCCGGCGGTTAAAGGCGGGGCTGGTCAGCTGATCCAACAGATAGCCTTCGTGACCATGAAGGTAGACGCCGTCCAGGCCTGCGGTCTTGGCGTCGCACGCCGCTTGAGCCCCGTTTTTAATGATCTTTTTTAACGCCAGGTCCGTCAGAGGCAGGCAGGGAAGTTCCGGTATGTAAAAGTTCGGGTTCAGGGACGCCGACACAGGAAGCTTCAGCTCGTTTAACAGACATTGGGGCGGGCCGACCCGTCCCAGGCCGGGCGTCAGCTGGATAAAGATGCAGCTGCCGTAGGCGTGAACGCCCTGAGCCAGATTCCGCCAGCCGGAGAACACGGTGCGGCTCCGGTCAATACGGGGGAAGAAGGAAAGCTTAAATGAGTTTCGCGTTGTTCAAAATAGACAACACCTCCCTTGTTAGATAAAAATCCGATTGGACGAAAAGAGTTTCAAATTTAAGCCAGGCATTGCGCGGATGCGGTCCGTGCAGTGAGAATGAAAATCCTGCGATTTTATGGGCAGCTAAAAAAGAATACGGGATTTCAGCCAGGTTTATGAACGGATGGCCTGACAATAACGGGATTGCTTTTTTCTTATTCCTTGCGTATAATCGAAGAAAAACCGGCATGCAGGCCGGGGAAGGGATGTGGAGCTATGTATTTTGAAAAGGCGGGAAAAGAAAACACCGATGAAGTTCTGAATTTAGCAGTAAAAACGGCGAGGGAGAGGGGGATCCGTCATCTGGTTTTGGCAAGTTCCGATGGATTTACGCCGACGCGTCTGCCGGACTGCGAGGGGATCCAAGTGGTGGTCGTGACCACCGCCTACGGCAGCAAAGAACCCAACCAAAGCCGGATCAGCGAGGAGCAGAAAGCGGCGTTTTTGGCCAAGGGATATCAGGTGTGTACGGCAGCTCATGCCCTGAGCGGGGCGGAGAGAGGCCTGTCATCCGTTTTTCACGGCGTTTATCCGCTGGAAATCCTGGCGGCCGCGCTCCGGATGTTCGGCCAGGGAACCAAGGTTTGCGTGGAGGTGGCGACCATGGCGGCCGACGCGGGCTTGATTCCGTCCGGGGAGCCGGTGATTGCCGTCGGCGGATCCAGCCATGGGGCGGATACGGCGCTGATTTTGCGGGCGGCCAACAGCTCCCGGATTTTGAATACCAAAGTGGAGGAGATTCTCTGCAAGCCGAGGGGATAAACTGGACTGGGCAAAAAAGTAGGAACTGGATATTTTCACCATTCCATGTCCTGTGGTAGGATAGAGAACCGTGAGGAGGATATGGTGAGATGAAACAAGATAGAAACGAAGACCTTTACCGGCTGGTTCTGGCAGCCTTGATGGCGGCCCTCTGCTATATTGGATACGCGCTGCTGCCCGCGCTCAGCGCTGACGGGAGCAAGATCCATTTTGGAAATGCTTTTGTGGTATTGGCCGCTTATCTGCTGGGCGGGACCTACGGCGGACTTTCCGGAGCCGTCGGTTTGAGCCTGGCGGATATCCTGGGCGGGTTTGCCGAGTCCGCGCCCCGGACCTTTTTGACTAAGCTCGTGATCGGACTGGTGGTCGGGCTGGTAGCCCACCGGATTGCGCACTTATCGGAAGATCATCCGGCCCCTTATGTTCTGAAATGGTCGATTATCGCCGCAGTGGCCGGTCTGGGAGTGAACTGTATTTTTGAGCCGGCGCTGAAATACGTATGGTATACGCTGCTGATCCCGAATCCCGACAAGGCTGCGTCCGCGATCAAAGCCTTGTTGGCCGTGACCACGTATACGACGCTGATCAATGCGGTAACCAATTCCATAGTGGCAGTGATTCTTTACAACGCGGTGCGGCCGGTGCTGAGGCGGGCCGGGCTGCTGTTAAAGGCCGGTAAGAGAAAAAGAAAGGAATAGAGGAGGTGTCGGAGATGAGAAGAAAAGACCGTGAGATGCCGCGGGAATTTGCCGAGCAGGTAGCCGACAAGTGTGAGTGGGCCGTGCTTTCCCTGGTGGAGGCGGACGGCAGCCCTTACTGCGTCCCCATCTCGATTGTGAGGGAAGACGGCGCGGTATATTTTCATACCGCCAAGCAAGGGCGGAAGATCGATGCGCTGCGGGCCAATCCAAAGGTCTGCATGGCCTGTGTCGGAGATACCAAGCGGGCCATTCACGAGTTTACGACGGAATTCGAGTCCGCTGTCCTTCGGGGAATTGCCGAGGAAGTGACGGAGGAAGCGGAGAAACAGCGTGTGATCCGCCTTCTGTGCGAACACCATGTCCCTACCCATATGGATGCCTTTGAGGAGGAAGTTGCCCGGAGCATTCCCCAGACCGGGGTCTGGAAGATTCGAATTCAGGAGATGACCGGAAAGCGGAAGAAGTTTGGGAAAGACGGGAAGGAATTGAAATTCGGGGAGATGGAAGAGTAACGGGGGAGGCGAAAGACGAAAAAGAACTGCCGCAGACAGGCTGTTTTCTTACGGAGACCGGCGGGGCCGGATGGCGGAGGCCATATCCGTACGAATGGTGCGAGGCTGCGGCAGTTCTTTTTTGCTTTGCGGAGAGAGTTCCTATTAGAAGAAACATTTCTCTCACGAGGCGCTTGCGGAACCCCTTAATGGAGTTTTTCCAGCGCTTCCTTTGACAGGATCTTTTTCCTGGCGAACAGGAAGAGAAGACCGGTGATGGTCGCTGCCGTAATGTCGGAGATCGGTTCGGCATAATAGATTCCCATGACGCTTCCGGTCGCCTTCGGCAGAATGATCGCCAACGGAATCAGCAGGATCACCTTTCGGAGCAGGGCGATAAACAAAGAAAATTTTGCCTGGCCTAGACCCAGGAACGTGGTCTGGCATCCAATTTGAATCCCGAACATCCAGATCCCGGACATGAAGATCGGCATCACCTGGCCGACCAGCTCGATCAGCTCCGCCTTGTCCGTAAAGATTGAGGCGAATACGGTGGGAAACTGGGTGGTCACCAGGGAGGCGGCTGTGGCGAGGATAAAGGTCAGGGAAATCGCAATCCGGTAAGTCTTTTTCACCCGGTCAAATTTCCCGGCTCCAAAGTTATAGCTGATGATGGGCTGAATGCCTTGGGTAAACCCAGTGATCGGCACGACGATCAGCTGCATTACGCTCTGAAGGATCGTCATGGATCCGACATACAAGTCTCCTCCGTAAGCTTGAAGACCATGATTCAGTACGATATTGATGGCGCTCTCCGTGGCCTGCATGATGAATGGAGAAATACCCAGGGCCAGAAAGCTTCCGATCAGCCGAAAATCTGGTTTCAGATAACGCCGGGCAATGCGCAGGGCGGTTTTCTGCGAGGTCAGGAACCGCAGAACCCAGGCGGCGCTCAAGGCCTGGGAGGTGATGGTGGCCCAGGCGGCTCCGGCCACACCCATGTCAAAGACGAAGATGAAGATTGGATCCAGCACGATATTGGTCACCGCGCCGATCAGAACCGAAAGCATTGCGGTGCGTGCTTTTCCCTGCGCGGTGATAAACATATTTAAACCCAGCGCAAGCTGGACAAAGACGGTCCCCAGCAGATAGATTCCCACATAGGTATCCGCATACCCGATCGTAGCGTCGCTGGCTCCGAACAGATAGAGCAGAGGGCGCTTGGCGATCAGAAACACAATCGTCAGTGTGACGGAGAAAAAAAGCAGGACCGTGACGCCGTTGCCTAAAATCCGCTCCGCTCGTTCATGATCCCCTTTTCCCATCTGAATGGAGGCCAGGGGGGCGCCGCCTGCGCCGACAAAAGCGCTGAACGCGGAGATCAGCATGATGATCGGGAAGGTCAGGCCCACGCCGGTCAGGGCGGTGGCGCCGATTTCCGGAATATGGCCGATGTACATGCGGTCTACGATGTTGTAGAGCACATTGATCAGCTGGGCCACCACCGAGGGGATGGCCAGCCGCAGCATCAGTTTGGGGATCGGGGCTGTTCCCATGACGGAGTTCCGGTCGGAAACAGTGGTTTTGGGCTGAGATTCTTTTTCCATTTCCATGAATCAATCAAATCCTTTCTCTTTTTGGAGTAATGCGTTTTCTGACATCCGGCGGAGGAGATCTTCGGCCAGGGCCCGTTCTTGCTCGTTAAAACCCTCGGTCAGAACCTGGTTCAACTGATTCCTCGCTTTCTTGATTTGCCGCCAGAGGCTTTTGCTTTTTTCTGTGGGATACAGATGGCTGATCCGCGCGTCGTTCTCATCGGTTTTCCGGATCACATATTCCATGTCCTCCAAGCGGCGGACCCCTCTGGTGACCGTGGCGTTGTCACAGTGGTCGATCCGGCTCAGCTCGCTGAGCGTGACGCCTGGGCGGTCCATAATCCCGGTCAGAAAATATTGCTGGCTGCTGGTGAGATGGGCGTCCTTTAAAAGAAAATCAAAGTATGGTTTGCCCAGCCGGTACAGCCGGGAGATGTAGCGATAATAAGTATAATTGGATGATTTCATGCAGTTCCGCCTTTCAAGAGTTGTTTGCGTCCGCAAATATCAGGACACAGTATAGCATAAAGTATTTGCGTGCGCAAGTAGTTGATCCGAATTTCGTTATATAAAGAAGGAACCATTTGCAGATCTTTATTTGACATCCCGGATAAGGAGGGATAAACTAAAAAATAATGGGGAGCGCAGCTTCCGAGTAAAACGAATGGGAGAGAGATACATGGAAAAATGGATTGCTGTGGGCCTGGGAGGGGCTCTTGGGGCAATCGGAAGATATTCGATCAGTTTGCTGCCGGTGAAGACAAGCTTCCCTTGGCTGACGTTGATCACGAATCTTCTGGGAGCTTTCCTGATTGGCTGTATTGTCGGGATCAGCACGGAAAAAGCATGGCCGGAAACGTGGACTTTATTTTGGAAGACCGGCGTCTGCGGGGGATTCACCACTTTTTCCACCTTTTCTTTGGAGGCATGGAATTTGTTGGAGAATGGAAAAACCATACAAGGAGGGGCGTACATTCTACTCAGCGTGCTGCTCTGTCTCCTCGGCGTCGGGCTGGGCCGGGCTTTGGGGCGCCGGCTGGGAAGAGTGTGAAAAGGGATTTTGTCCCGGCAAGGACAAAACTGGTTTTAGAATCCCCCTCTTCGGCATATGTTACAGTAAGTGCCGGAGGGGGATTTTTTTTATGAGACGGTATATGGATACATTTTTGGGATTGGTGATGCTGTTGATGATCAGCCTTCTGGCAAGCCAGGGGTTGGAAGCAGTGGCGGAAGCAGGAAGCGCCGCAGAAAAAAAGGTGGTTGTGCTGGACGCCGGTCACGGCGGTTCCGATCCCGGCAAGGTAGGAATCAACAATGCGCTGGAAAAGGAAATCAATCTGGCGATTGCCGGGAAGGTGAAGGCAAAACTGGAAGCCGCCGGCATCGAAGTTTTGATGACCAGAGAAAATGACGACGGTCTGTACCAGGCCAACGATAAGAACAAAAAAGTTTCGGATCTCAACGCCCGCTGCCGTCTGATCGAAAAAAGCGGCGCCGAGATTACGGTCAGCATCCACCAGAACAGCTATCACGACAGCAGCATCAGCGGACCCCAGGTGTTTTATTACAAGGATTCCAAAGAAGGACAGCAGCTGGCCGAGATCCTGCAGGCGTCCTTCGACGGGGTCGTGGAGAAAAACACCCGGAAAGCCAAGGCAAACGACAACTATTATCTGCTTCTCCACACCAAATGCCCGGTGGTAATCGTGGAATGCGGTTTCCTCAGCAACCCCGGTGAAGCAGACTTGTTAATCACAGACGACTATCAGGAAAAAGTCTCCGACGCCATCTGCAAAGGCATCCTGGGATATTTAAATGCACAGACGGCATGAAGAAGCAGCGGTTTGATGAAAACCATAGATGAGGAATTGGAAGTATCAGGGAAAGTTGAAATACATGTTGACATTTTACATAAACAAGTATAAGGTATAACTATAAATAAAATTTCATATACGTCCATAGTAAAATTGCCGAAAGGCAATGACACAAAGCTATAGGGTCTAAAGTCGGAGATCCAATGACAATGACAGCCAGCTGCCGTATTCTTGTTATAATAGGTGGGCTCTATCTATTTTGTTTGTATACGACTGCTTGCAGACTCTGCGGGCAGTTTTTTTGTACCCAAAAACAATAACTCTGCGGAACCAAAATCGGGCGATAGGGGCAGGCAGAGCGGGGATCAAATGGGGGAACGGAAGTGGAAGAGAAAGAAAAGAGCAGCCGGGGTTCTGGCGAGCAGAAAAATTCATCCGGAGATAAAGAAGGTAAAACTGCGGACAGAGACATCGTGAAGATGAAGAAGGCTTTGCGGCTTCAAAAGTTTTTGATCGGAGCCCTGGCCTGTGTGGTTGTGGCAGGAGCAGTTGCCGTCGTCGGGTATCAGAAAAATTGGTTTGGATTAAAGAATTCTGATCCGGGGACTGCCGCAGGAGCGGACATCGACCCGAACGCTGGAGACTGGGACGGCTCGATTCCCCAGGCTCCTAAGGGAAATCCTGACGCGGAAAATATTGCGGTACCCGGCTATCCGGAAATTTATCTGCCGGCGGGACAAACCGAGGTGGATGTGGCGTTCGCCAATCCGGAGGGAAACCCTTGTTATTTCACATTTCAGCTGGTGCTGAAAGAAAATGATGAGGTTCTCTACGAGTCCAAGCAGGTTCCGCCGGGGGAAGCGATCACAAAAGCCACTCTGAGCCGAGCGCTGGATGCGGGGAGCTATGAGGCTGTCCTGAAGATTACAACGGCAAGCATCAAAGATCTGTCCCCGATGAACGGCGCCAATATGGAAACGACGCTGAAAGTGGAATAGGGGGGATCTTATGAGCGGTTTTCACCGGAAAAGGAGACTTTTTCCGGTAGGAATGGCAGTAGCTTTGGCCGTGGGCCTGATCGCTCTGTCCTCGTATCAGGCCGCCGCCGTGGTTGATTCCGACGCCTCCCGGAGCATTGAGGAATCTCTCTCGATCGAAGAATCAGAAAAAGCCAGTCTCCTGGCCCTTCTGGAGAGCAGTCCGGAGGAAGGGCTGGAGTGTCTGACCGAAGAAAACGTTTCGGAGCCAATTCCGTCGGAAGAAACGGAAGAAAGCGGCCTGGAGGCGGACCCCGGAGAAGTGCAGACGGAGAGCAGTTCCGATGGTTCCACAGGAGCGACGGTTGAGGCCAGCGGGTCGGAAGCGGACTCCGCCGAATCTTCGGAAGAGAGTAGTTCTGGGGAAGGGAGTAGTTCCAGCGAGGAGGATAATACCGCAGGCCAGGAGACTGGGGAACCGGAGAGTTCACAGACGGCAGGCGTTGAGACCACCGAAATGGAATCAACAGGGGATACGGGCACGGAAGCAGAAAGCTTGGAGACAACCGGATCCACGGAAGCTGAGACAACCGGAACAGAATCTGCCGGGCAGAGCGCTCTGACCGATCCGTCCGGCGCGGAGACAGGAAGCCCGGAGACGGAGACCGGTCTGGGGGAGGATGGACTGCCGCTGGAGAGCAGTGTCGATACCTTGGAGGGGGCTCTGGAGGAGAGCAGCTCGGCCGAGGAGGAGATTCCAGGTGGGGAACCCGCATTTTACGTAGAGATTCCAGCACAGATCATTTTGAACGAGGGACGCAGCTTTACGATCCAGACCGTTCCCGCGAAGCAGGTAACGGATGGGCGGGTGTTGGTGACGGTGCAGGGAACCGAGACGCCGGACGGCGATAGTTTCGCTCTCTACTGCGGGGAGGCCTATTGGGGATTCCAGCTCCAGATTGGTGAGAACTTGGTCACGCCGGTTCAAAACCAAGTGGAACTTGCGACAGAGGAACATTCTTGTCAAGCAAAAGTGGTACCGGATCAAGGACGATCACACTGGGCTGGCGTTTACCGGGGAAATTTGAATTTCACTGTAACCTTTCAGCCGGAACCCGAATAAAGAGAATCCAGATGCAGGAAACTGCATTGGAAATATAAAAGGCGGCACGTCCCTATTGGCGAGCAAATTTATTCTATTTAATAGGAGGATGGTACTATGAGGAGAAAAGCGATTGCAGCCCTGGGTATGGCTGTACTGATGACTGTGGGGACATGTGTGCCGGTATTGGCAGCGGATACGGAAGCTTCCGGATCCGATTCGTCGAATGCCACTGGTCAAACGACAGTAACCTATACACAGCCGGTGTCTTATACGGCTTTAATTCCTAGCGGTGTATCCGTGGATAAAGACAACGGTGCGACGATAGCGGTCAGTATCAAAGACGCTATTTTGGAGACGGGCAAAGCAGTAACAGTTTCGACGGATGTGGTTGGAGACAAAATAACCGTAGGGACCGGAGATGATACTCAGGAGCTTAGTTTTGCGCTTACAGGGAGCGCTAAATTAGACGGAACCAACCCATCTTGCAGCTTTACGGTCGGGAAACCAGCAAGTGCTTTTAAAACCGCTGGTGATCATACCGCAACCGTTACCTTTACTTTCACCTATGGTAATGTGACCCCGTAACTGATTTTTTGAACAGGAATTTATCATAATCATAATGAAAAAGCTGGGACATTTTGTGTTCCAGCTTTTTCATGTACGCCTTCCTACGGCAGCACATCCGCCGGCTGATGAAAATACTCAATGGCAAAATCCCAAAAATCATTGGCCGCAGGCGACATCTCCCTTCGCCTCTGGCGCGCCAGAACTACGGAGCGTGTCGTAGCATACCTTTCAATCGAGAGAATCCGCAGATCCGGCGCGATCGTTTTGGCGGCAGGCAGGCAGACCTTCGGAAGGAACGCAATCCCGGCCCCCTCCGACACCAGGAGCACCTTAAAGACAAATTCATTCACCTCATAAGCCACCCGCGGCGTAAACCCAATCAGATTGCTGAATGCCTGAAGCATTTCATAGGTGGGCGTTTTATATGGGTGAGACTGGCCCATGACAATAAAAGGAAAATACTTGGTTTCATGAAGATCAATGGAGGTCTTCCCCTCCGGATAGTCCCGGAATTTCGGCGAGAGAATCATATAATATTCCTCCTCAAACAAATTGCAGTAGACCGGGAAATGATTCTCCGCTGTATAATACCCGTTCTCGCTGGAGGTAAGAAGAATATCAATATCCCGTTTTAAAGAAGAAAGGCTGCGCTGGATGTAACAGAAGTTTACATTCGGCTCTTTTTTTGTATAAGCGAGAAGGCAGGGATTCAAAATAGGCGCGAAGGCAAAAGTACCGATCCGTACCGTGCCGAGGAGGGAATTGCGGAGATTCTTCATTGCCATTTTGGCGCTCTGCATTGACGCAAGGGCTTCCTCCGCGTACTGACAGAAAAGCTGGCCGTGCTCGCTGATGCGAAGGCCCCTCCCCACACGGTCAAAGAGCCGCACGCCAAGCTCTGCCTCCAGGGAAGCGATCAGCTTGCTGATCTGGGGCTGAGAGGTGTTTAAGATCTGTGCGACCGTGGACATATTTTCATACTGGGCAAGCAGGGAAAACGCGTGGAGCTGCTGCATTTCCATGATAACAATCCTCCTTTTTGGGAAGGAGGGAGAGTCAAAGATAAAAAAGTAAGGAGAAATGGATGAAAGTAGTATAACAAAATAAGGCAAAATAAGCAAGAAGTATTCGCCTTATTGATTTAAAAACGGGAGTTGTAAAATCAAATCGATAACAGATTGGAATAAGTGTATATCAAATGGAAAATTGATTTTGCTGATCGATTCGGTATACTAGCCATAAAAGAGGAAGAAGAGGGAGGAAAAAGTCCGGATAAATGAAAAAAGCAAGGGGAGAAGTGGATTATCGTAAACAATTTGAGGAGGATTGGTATGTATAAGTATATCGCAAAACGCCTGTTGATGATGATTCCGGTTTTGCTGGGAATCACGGTTCTGGTATTCCTGATGCTGCACCTGACTCCCGGTGATCCGGCCCGGAGCATGCTGGGCGACACCGCTTCCCCGGAGGAAATCGCCGAGCTGCGGGAAGAACTGGGGCTCAATGATAACCTGGTGGTTCAGTACGGGCGTTATATGAAGAACCTGATTTTCCATGGAAGCCTGGGAACCTCCTATGTCAGCGGCCGCGAGGTGATGTCGGAGATCCTGAACCGTTTTCCGACCACGATTCTTTTAGCCCTCTGCGGGATTGTCGTCACAGTGCTGATCGGCGTTCCGACCGGGATTATCGCGGCGGTCAAACAGAATTCGTGGATGGATAAGGCAGCCACGTTTATCGGACTGTTCGGCGTCTCGATGCCGGCCTTCTGGTTGGGGCTCCTTCTCGCCCAATTCTTTTCCCTAAAGTTAGGGTGGCTGCCGGCGACCGGGTTTTACGGGCCGAAATATTGGATCCTTCCGGCTATTACGGTGGGACTAAATACCTCGGCCATGGTGATGCGGATGACCCGGTCCACCATGCTGGAGATTATCCGGCAGGATTATATCCGGACGGCCAGAGCCAAAGGCGTGAAGGAGAAGACGGTGGTAATCCATCACGCGCTCAGCAACTGCCTGATCCCTCTGATCACGGTGATCGGGTTGCAGATTGGTTCTCAGCTTGGAGGCGCGATGGTCACAGAGACCATCTTCTCGATCCCCGGACTCGGCAAATATTTGGTGGATTCGATTTCCAGCCGGGATTATCCGGTGATCCAGGGCGGTGTCTTGTTTACGGCTATTGTGTTCAGCGTGGTGAACTTGCTGGTGGATATTCTTTACGCCTACGCGGATCCCCGGATCAAGACACAGTACGCGAAGGCAGGCGGCAGGAAACGGAACCGGCCATTGGAGAGGAAGGAGGCATAGATGATGAATTCGGCACAGACGAATGCTTTGATGACTCCCACCGTGGAGCTGAAGAAAAAAAGCCAATGGGTCTCGGCCCTGGGGCGCGTGAAAAAGAATAAACTGGCCATGTTCGGGCTGGTGCTCGTGATCTTTATGATCCTGATCGCTGTTTTCGCCGGTGTGGTGGCCCCTTATCCCTATGAGGAACAGCATTTGGCTGACAGCCTGCTGGGGCCTTGCGCGAAATATCCCTTTGGAACCGACAAATACGGACGGTGTATCTTAAGCCGTGTCATCTATGGAGCCAGGACCTCCCTTCTGGTCGGTTTCGCCGCCGTGACCCTTGCGACTTTGATCGGCGGATGTATCGGGGCTGTGGCCGGATATTTCGGCGGAGCGCTGGACAATGTGCTGATGCGCCTGATCAATATCGTGCTCTCGATCCCCAATATGCTTTTAGCCATCTCCATCTCAGCCATGATGGGAACCGGCCTGGTCAATACGGTGATCGCTATTTCCATCAGCAGCATCGGCGAATTCGCCCGGATTACCAGGGCCTCGGTTCTCTCGGTCCGGGATCAGGAATACGTCGAAGCGGTAAAGGCGATCAGTGCAGGCAATAGCCGCATCATCTTTAAACATATTCTTCCGAATATCATGGCGCCGCTGATTGTGCAGTACAGCCTGAAAATCGCCGCGTCGATCCTGGCGGCCGCGGGCCTTAGCTTTGTCGGGCTTGGCGTGCAGCCCCCGACGCCGGAATGGGGCGCTATGCTGTCGGCGGGCCGGTCTCTGATCCGCTATAACTGGTGGCTGACCTTGTTCCCCGGCCTTGCGATCATGATCACAGTGTACGGCTTTAACTTGTTTGGCGACGGCATGCGGGATGCTCTGGATCCCCGCCTGAAAGATTAGGAGGGAAAGCGATGAAGAAGGAGAGCGAAATTTTACTGCAGATCCGGGATCTTTCCGTCGAGTACCAGACGGAGGACGGCATTGTGAAGGCGGTCAATGGGATAGACCTGAACGTGGGAAAAGGAGAGACGGTCGGACTGGTCGGGGAGACCGGGGCCGGAAAAACCACGGTTGCCCTGTCCATCCTGCGCCTGATCCCGGACCCGCCGGGACGGATCGTCCGGGGAGAGATTCTCTGGAAAGGAAAAGATCTGCTGAAGGAAAGTATTCCAGAGATGCAGAAAATCCGCGGGGATCATATCTCCATGATTTTTCAAGACCCAATGACCGCCCTGAACCCGGTGCACACGATCGGGGAGCAGATCGCGGAATCCGTGATTCTGCACCAGAACCTACATAAAAAAGAAGCGGAAGAGGCGGCGAAGAAAACCTTGGAGCTGGTGGGAATCCCGAAAGAACGGTATTTTGATTATCCTCATCAGTTCTCCGGCGGGATGAAGCAGCGGGTGGTGATTGCGATTGCCCTGGCCTGTAATCCGGAGCTTTTGATCGCCGATGAGCCGACCACGGCGCTGGACGTGACGATTCAGGCCCAGATTCTGGAGATGATGAACCAGTTAAAGCGGGATTTGGGGATGTCGGTGATTATGATCACCCATGATTTGGGAATCGTGGCGGAGATGTGCGACCGGGTGGCTGTGGTTTATGCCGGGCAGATCGTGGAATGGGGGACCACCAGGCAGGTGTTCAAAAATACATATCATCCTTACACTTTAGGCCTTTTTGGTTCCCTGCCGGACATGAAGGCGGCCGATGAACAGGATTTCGATGAAAGGCGGCTGAAACCCATCAGCGGCATGATGCCGGATCCCACCAAGCTGCCGGATTGGTGTCATTTTGCGGAACGGTGTCCTTACCGGACGGACGAGTGCGAGAAAGATCCCATCCCCCTGAGGGATTTCGGGGACGGACATCTGGTGCGCTGCCGCCGGTGCCCGGTTCCGGGAAAGGAGGAGTAAGAAATGCTGTTGGAAGTTGAGAATTTAAAAAAGTATTTTCAGACTCCGGGCGGGAATCTGCACGCGGTGGACGGCGTCAGCTTCGCGATCGATACGGGAAAGACTCTGGGAGTGGTCGGTGAATCCGGCTGTGGGAAATCTACTCTGGGAAGGGTGATCCTTCACCTGCTGGAACCCACCGGCGGGAAGATTCTCTTTGAGGGAGAGGATATCACCAACGTCGGAAAAAAGAAGCTGAAAGAGCTTCAGCGAAGCATGCAGATCATTTTCCAGGATCCTTTTTCCTCTCTGAATCCGAGGATGACGGTCAGCGAGACGATCCGGGAGCCGCTTTTAATCACCAAGCTGGTGCCGAAGGATCAGATTGACCGGAAGGTGAAGGAGATGATGGATACGGTCGGCTTGGCCCAGCGGCTGGTGAACAGCTATCCCCATGAACTGGACGGCGGACGCCGCCAACGGATCGGCGTGGCCCGCGCCCTGGTGTTAAATCCTAAGTTTATTGTATGCGACGAGCCGGTCTCCGCCCTGGATGTCTCGATTCAGGCACAGATCATTAACCTTCTTTTGGATTTGCAAAAGGAGAGAGGCTTCGCTTACCTTTTTATCACCCACGATCTGTCCGTGGTGAAATATGTGTCCCATGATATCTGTGTGATGTACCTGGGCCAGCTGGTGGAGAAAAGCCCTGCGGCGGAACTGTTCCGGAGGCCGGCGCACCCCTACACCCAGGCTCTGCTGTCAGCGATCCCGGTCCCCGATGTGGATCACCGGCAGGAGCGGATCCTGCTGAAAGGGGAGCTCTCTTCCCCGATCAATCCGAAGCCGGGATGCCGTTTCGCAGCCAGATGTAATTTTGCAAAGCCGGAGTGCTCAAAGAAGGAGCCGGAGTTAAAGGAAATTGCTCCCGGCCACCTGGTAGCCTGTCACTTTGCAGAAAATAAGCAAGCTTAAGGAGGAGGAAACATGAAGAAAAGATGGATGGCGCTCGCACTATCAGCCGTGATGGTATGGACCGCGGCGGCCTGTTCCGGCGGAGGCGCGGAGACGACAAAGCCTGCGGATCCGGGGACTTCCGGGACAGCGGCCGGAAATGTCAGCGCTCAAACACCGGAGGGAAGCAGCAAGGATACCTTGGTGATCGCCAATACCTCAGGAGAACCGGGGAACCTGCACCCCTACAACACCGTCAGTATCGGGGCGAGGCTCCCTCAGTACCTGATTTTCGACGGCCTGGTGGAGGTGGATACCAAAGGAGAGATTCAGCCCGGCCTTGCGGAATCCTGGGAGATGGATCAAAAGCAGATTACCTTTCATCTGCGGGAAGGCGTAACCTTCCACAATGGAGAGACCATGACGGCGGACGATGTTGTCTTTTCGATCCAAGAGATGGTCAACAACTCCACCGGCGGGAAGGCGACCAATTATTCCGCCTGCGATGTGGAACACATCACCACGCCGGATGAGAAGACCGTGGTGGTTCCGATGAAGGAGGATAACTCTGGACAGCTCAGCTATTTTTCGGAACTTCTGGTGGTAAACAAGAAGGCATATCAGGAGATGGGGGATCAGTATCAGTATGAACCGGTCGGGACCGGCCCCTTCAAGCTGACGGACTGGGTGGTCGGAGACATGATGACCCTGGAAGCCAATGAAGCCTATTGGGGAGGCGCGCCTTTGCTTAGCACCGTCAAGATCCGCACCATCTCCGAGGTATCCCAGGCCCTGATCGAGGTGGAGACCGGCGGCGCCGATGTGATGATTAACCCGGACGGCAATGATGTGGCGCGGGTATTAGGCGGCGAGATCAAAGGCGTCAAGGCGGTCACGGAGCCGACCTTGGTGCTTCGGAACAACAACATCAACTTTAACCACAACTCCCAGTATATGAGTAACAAGAAGGTGCGGGAAGCCATCGCCCACTGCATCGACCGGGACTCCTGGACCAGCATCATTTCGCCCGGCGTCGGCGTTCCGGCCTACTGCAGCGTAGCTTCCGGCATCTGGGGATGGGATGCGGACATGGAGAAAAATTATCCCTACGCCTATGACTTAGAGGCTGCCAAGGCATGTCTGGCGGAGGCCGGATATCCCGATGGGTTCCGCTGCGTGATTCTGACTGACTCCCGGACCTACCACCAGGCATTGGTGGAGCTGCTGCAGGCTTCTCTGTCTCAGATCGGAATTGAACTGGAAGTGCAGACCATGGAGCTTGCAAAGCAAAAAGAAATCATGGCCACCGGGGAAGGCTTTGATTTATTCCTGCTGGACAACGTGGGAAGCGCAGGCGACCCGCTGTCTTGTCTGTGGAGGGATTCCCATCCGGAATTCAGCGGCGTGGGCGGCACCAACTACCTGTTCTACACCATGGACAAAGAAGGCGCCAAGGACTACGCGGATATCCTGAACAAGATCCGCGCCTGCTACGACGATACGGAGCGCCTTTCGCTCTGCAAGGAAATGCAGCAGATTTTCACCGACAATCTGATCTGGATTCCGGTCAACTCGATCCAGGCATATGTCCTTGCCACGGACTCTTTGCAGAACGTGACTTTCGGGCAGGATATCCTGAGGATCACCAATCAAACGTTTTTTGAGTAGAATGGGAAACGAAGTGTTTGGGGCCGGCGGACTGCTCTTCCGGCCCCAGCCATTTTCATGCGTTTCCTGATAAAGGAGGAACGATTTATGAGTAACTTCAACCGTTTTGGCAACATGTCGCCGCCGGAGGAAATCATGCGGCGCTCCTATCTGATGGCGGAGGATCCGTTCCACATGGTAGGCAACGTGTACTTTGTGGGGAACACCTGGTGCAGCTCCCACCTGATCGACACAGGGGACGGGCTGATCCTGCTGGATACGCCGTGCCTGCCGGAACTTGCCTATCTGCTGGACGGCATCTGGCGTCTGGGTTTTGATCCGAGACAGATCAAGTACATCATCGTCTCCCATGCTCATGTGGATCACTACGGCGCGGTCCGGGCGCTGGTACATCTGACCGGCGCGAAGACTTTTATGGGCGAGCTGGATGTGGCGGATATGGCGAAGGCAGGAGAGCGGTTCGAACGGATGAATCATGAAGCCGGACGCTTTAACGAAAGCTTTCAGGCGGATGTAGCGCTGAAGGACGGCGACGTGGTGGAGCTGGGCAACACGAAGATCCGCTGCGTGCTGACTCCCGGCCATACGGTTGGCGTCATGTCCCATTTCTGGGAGACCGAGGAGGATGGAAAGAAGTACCGCGTCGGCATCTACGGTGGTGCCGGATTTATCTCTCTCAGCGAGGAACGGCTGAAGGAGTGCGGACTGACCATGGAGATGCGGGATACGTTCTCCCGGTCCATTGACAAGGTGTGGGACGAAAAAGTGGACGTGATGCTGGGAAATCATCCGTTCCACAATGATACGTACGAAAAGCATGAGCGGGTGCTCCGGGGGGAGAAGGACGCATTTATCGACCCTGGAGAATGGCGGCGTTATCTCCAGGAGCTGCGGGACCGGTTTGCGGATTACCGGAAGCTTTCGCAGGAAGAGATCGGGGTGATGTATCAGAAGAGTTATTTCTTTGTCTACCGGGACAAAGCGATCCCGTTTTTGGAGGAGCCGGTTCCGGAAACCATGGCCCTGCCGTAATTTTTCAATTATAGGCTGGCGTTCCCCTTGTTTCGATGGATTTTGCCATTTTGTTTCGGTAAAATGGAGAACAGAAATGGATGCCGCGGGGATCAGACAGGCAGAAACGTTCCGCGCACTGATATGGGGGGAAATGGATTGAGAATGATCAGAAACTGGTTCCAAAAGGGATTGGCGCATCTGGGGATAGCAGCACGATTTCCCCGGCGTCATGCCGGAAGAAAAACGGGAACCGCCGGGCCGGAACAGGAAGCGGCCGAACAGTTTTTGCAGAGAGTGCTGGCTGCGGAGCAGATTTTGAAGGTCTCCCCCGGAACGCTCTGCGAAGAGCTGGAAAAAAACCAAGGAGCGGAAAACATCTGCTGCGTTATGATTGTAAAAAGAGGGGAGGAGGCCGCGGTGCCTTATCTCCTTTCCGGGCGGGGGAGCAAACGGGAATCTGAATTGTCGGAAGATCAGGGCCGGGAGCCCCGCCGGATCCCTGGTTTGCCGGAAGAACAGCTGCACGGGGGCGGGAAGGAGGAGTCCTTCGCCGCGCAGGAGGACAGTCAGGCCTGCGACGGAAACCGGAAGCGTCAGCTTCGTTATGTGGAGGAGACGAAGCAGTTTGTCCGGGAGAATTATGCGGATATGAACTTATCACTCAGCGGGATCAGCCAAGGGATCTCCATCAGCGCCGCATATCTCAGCTCCCTTTTTCATGAACTGACCGGACAGCCTTTTACTTCCTATTTGAATGAAGTGCGGCTGGATCAGGCAAAACAGATGCTCCGGATGACAAAGCTTCCGATCAAGGAAGTCGGGTTCCGGTGCGGTTTTAGTTCCGTTCAGAACTTTAACCGGGTCTTTAAAAAGAGGATGGGCCAGACGCCGAAACAGTACCGGGAGGAGGGCGCGGCGTAGTCCGGCAAAAAATCGAATCAAACGACACTGGCCAAATGGGTAAAATATTCTTATAATAAGAAGGTGAAAACTTATTGTAGACGTCTGAGAGAGGAATGGGCCCCAGAATGAATCTGCACCACCTTCTGTATTTTAAAACGATTGCCGAGCTGGAGAATTTTACGCGGGCTTCGGAGCAACTCAATGTCACACAGCCGAATTTAAGCCATGCGGTCCGGGATCTGGAAGAAGAGCTGGAAGTGAAATTGTTTGAACGCCAGGGCCGAAGCGTGCGGCTGACCCGGTACGGAGAAATCTGGCTGGAGTATGTGGATCAGGCGCTGGATTCCCTGGACATGGGAAAGCGTATTTTAAACGAATACACCCACCCTCAAAAAGGAACAGTGAGGTTGTCCTACTTGAGCTCCCTGAACCAATATGTCCCGTGGCTGACCATGAAGTTTTACCAGAGCACGGAACAGATTGAGACCAAGTTTGAGATGTCCCAGTATCCCACCTCAAAGATCGAGAGGGAGATCCTGGACGGCAAGGCTGACCTGGGCATCAGCTCCGTGGTAGATCTGCCATCCATCTCTTCGTTCTATCTGGGAAATCATGGGACAGTTCTGGTGGTGGCGGAGAACCATCCCTGGGCGGAACGCCGGTCCGTGGCCTTAAAGGAGCTGGACGGAGTTCCTTTGGTTACATATACCCAGGAATGCGGAATCCGCAAGTACATCGACGGGTTACTGGAGGGGGTAGAGGGGGGATGCCAGCCGCAGATTGTCTCCGAGGTCATGTATGACAACCTGATTCTTGGAATCGTAGCGTCCGGCTTCGGCGTCGGATTGATTCCCAAACCCTTGGGCTACCGGCCGGAGCGGGTCAAAATTTTAGACATCTCAGACTCAATACCCGGACGAAATCTCTATATGATCTGGAGCAACACCCACTATATGTCTCCGGCTACCGAGCGGTTTCGGGATTTTGTGATGGAGCGGGCGCTTTTTCTGGATCGATATATTAAGGAAGAAAGCTGAATCATCACAGAAAACCGAAAGGTGTTCGGCGGACGGAAAACCGGACGTTCCAAAAGGGACGCTTACAGTTCCGGCAGAATCACCCGCCGGCCTTCCTCCGCAGAGATATAGGCGGCGTAGAGAGCCTCGATCGTCTGCTTGGCCAGGGAAAAACCGGAAAGAGGTTCCCGGCCGTAGGCGACGCATTCCATAAAATCCTGGAGCTGCGCCACATAGCCCCGTTCAATGCTCTCCGACACAAAAGCGCGGTTCCAGCCGGTTTTGTGGGAGAGATTCTCCGACAGATAGACATTGTCCAGACCCTCCGAATCCAGAAAATAAGTTTGGAGCGAATCCGTGGGCGTGATTTTGCAGAGCATGGTCGCGTCGTTGCAGTAGATCTGAATATAATTTTGAATCCCGCCGACCACGTTGTCATTGGCAAAAACCGTTGCCTTGGTGCCGTCGGAAAAGGTCAGGGTCATGGTTCCAAAATCTTCTACGTCCTGAGGATGAGCCATCAGGTAACGCCGGTCTGTCTGAGAGAGGGTGGGGGCGATCCGGCCGGTGTCGGCCACAATCTCCCGGATCGAGATTTCCCGCCCCTTGGCAGCTGCCTCCACCGACTTTAAATACAGGATTCCAGCCAGCGGGTGGCAGCCGATCCGAAGAAGCGTGCCGCCTCCAATATTTTTCCAGGCGCCAGCGCCTGCTGTCGGGGAGCCCTGCACGCTTTCCTCCCCGCGCAGGAAGGTGATCGTGCTTTTCTTTGCGCGGAGGAATTCCGCAGCCCGCTGGATATTGGGGGAGTAGATGTAATTTTCCGCATACATGAACCGCTTCTTGCTGGAGCAGACCGCCTGCTCCAGGCGTTTCAGATCGCCTTGGACCGTGCGGTACATTTTTCTTTTGGAAACCGTGTCACCGATGGGATCCGGATCCTCTGGGAGCCCAAAATACCCGGTCAGAGGCTTTTCACAGATCACATGTTTCTCCGCCGCCAGCGCTTCGATGATCATATCGGGGTGGAGATAGGGGGGCGTGCACAGGATCACCACGTCGATTTCCGGATCCGACAACAATTCCCGATAGTCGGTGGTATAATGTTCATAGCCGTACTCTTCCGCTGTCTTTTTGGCCGAAGCCGGATTGACGTCGGCGACGCCGCGGAGGCGAAGCTGCAGCCCGCCGACCATGCGGAACGAATTTCCGTGAAGCCTGGCGGCAAAACCGCCGCCGATCATGCCGATTGAAACTGTTTTCATAGCAACCTTCCTTATTTATTATCCTGTCTTTTTGCTTTCCATTTCTTCCAAAGAGAGGTCTGACCAAAAAGCATAATCAAAATCGCAAGCGTCAGTACGATGGAAATTGGATGGGTAAAGAGATCCTTGACGAAGAGAGGAAAACTGTTTCCCACCATGGACACGGAGCGGCGGAAATTTTGTTCGATCAAGGAGCTGAGGATGACCCCCAGAATGACCGGGGCCACGGGGATTTTATAGAGCTTCATTAAGTATCCGAGGATTCCAAAACCAATCATCCAGTAGATGTCCATGATACTGTTGTTGATGGTATAAGCTCCCACCACGGATAAAATGATAATCGTGGGCATCAGAATATATTTTGGCACCTCCACGATTTTCGTGAATAGCTTAATTCCCGTAAAACCAAAGATCAGGAGGAATACATTTCCGATCAGCACCGCGCCGACGATGAACCAGAATACGTCCGCCGATTCCACCATCAGCATCGGACCGGGCTTCAAACCGTGGATGTACATGGCCCCGATGACAATCGCCGTCACCGCGTCGCCGGGAATGCCGAGAGTCAGCATGGGGATGTAGGCCCCGCCGATCGCTGCATTATTGGAGCTTTCCGGCGCGACCAGCCCTTCGATGGCGCCCTGTCCAAAGGGAACCTCCGGGTTTTTCACGGTGCGCTTGGCGTGATCATAGGAAATCAGAGCCGCAATATCACCCCCGGTTCCGGGGAGTGCGCCGACAAAAACGCCGATCAGGGAGGTGCGGAGGGAGAGCGGCAGGTACTTGATAATATTTTTCCAGCCCGGAACGATCTTACCCACGTCCTGTTTCACCGGCTGGATGTTGAGATCCCGGAGCTGCATCAGCGCTTCGGACATGCCGAAGAGTCCGATCATCACCACCACATAATTGACGCCGCCCTGCAGGTAAACGTTCCCGAATGTGAAGCGTTGTTGTCCGGTGACCATATCCAGCCCGACAAAGCCGACGAAAAGGCCAAGGGCCGCCGCAAACACTCCTCTGGCCGCAGATTCATTTCCCAGGCTGCCCACCAGCATCAAGCCCATCACTGCCAGCAGGAAATAATCCCGCGGGGCAAAGGAAAGCGCAAAGTCCGCGATCAGCGGGGCGCCGATGGCCAAAAAGAGAGCGCCGATGATGCCGCCGAATACGGATTGAATCACGGTGACGCCGATGGCTTTCCCGGCTTCCCCTTTTTGGGCCAGAGGATAACCGTCCAATGCCGTGGCTACTGCTGCCGGAGCGCCGGGGATGTTCAGCAGGATCGCTGACCGGGAACCGCCGTAAACGCCTCCGATCTGGACGCCGACCATGGCCGCCATGGCGGGCAGCACGTCCCAGGCATAGGTGAAGGAGATCAAGAGTGAGACCGCCATGGTGACCGAAAGGCCCGGAATGGCGCCGATATAGATTCCCAGGAAGACCCCTGCTGCCAGGTAGAGCAGCAGCATCGGATCCGCCAGGGCTGCAAACATATGGGATAACACTTCCATGTACGTTCCTCCTTTAAGGCATGACAACTTTAAACACGAACTGGAACACAACCAGAATGAAGATCAAAACGCCGCCGGCCACAAATATAGACTGAACCAGCTTAGAACGGTTGAGCGTGATCATGGAGCCCCAGAGGAACAGATAGGTGGAAATAGCAAAGCCGGCGATTGGCAGCAGGATGGCGTAAATGATCACATAGGCCAGGATGATGGCGATTTTATCCGGGAACAAATGCCGGATGACAGCGAGAACCCGGTCGGGAATCCGGCTGCCTTTTTCAAAGGTTTTGGGACAGCGGCGGATTTCCAAAAACATCAGGATTTCCATCAAAAGCAGAACCGAGGAGGTAATCAGAGGAAAGGCACCCTGGCCGGAAAGGCTGGGGTTTTCCAAAAACATTTGGAGAGAAAGGATAAAGGCGATGACGCTTACGATGCCTAAAAAGACAAGGAAGGAGAGTTCGCCTGGATTTAATTTTCTGGGTTTCATGTTCGGCAGGACCACCTTTCTTTGAGAGTGAGCGTGCTGCGGTGCGCAGCACGCTCAGGACAATTCGGGTTTATTCACTTACGCGGGGAATACCGACGGAATCCGGGGAAATCTCTGTGGCTCCGGCATCATACATCAGCCAGGAAGAAACGCTGCGGTATTTATCCAGATAGTCGATGGCTTCCTGCCCGTGGATATTGCAGGGCACACAGCCCAGATCCGTCAGGATTTTCTGGAATTCCGGATTGCCGGCAGCCTCGGAGAACGCTGCGGTCAGTTGATCCACGACATCCTGAGGCGTATCCTCGCGGACCAGTACGCCGTAGAACGGCCCCCAGGGGAGAAGCTTGTCATAGTCGGAATAGACTGTCGTGATGGCCGGAACATCCGGGAACGTTTCGAGGGTGGCATTGTGCATCAGCGCCAGCGCTTTCACTTTCCCTGCATTGGTCAGCTCCGCGCAGGATCCCATGGTCACGATGGAATAATCGGCATGGCCTCCCATCACTGCGGTGACGCAGGCCGACTCACCGTCGTAGGTGATCCGGTTCGGAGTGACTCCGTTGACCGAGGTCATCATGGCCGCCGCCGCATAGGGAAGTCCGCCAGGGCCGGTATCGGCCATGTTCAGCGTGGTGCCGGACTTCATGGCGTCAACCAGAGCTTCCAGCGTCTGATAAGGGGAATCCGGGCTGACGATCACCACTCCGATGCTGGTGCAGAAGATATTGATCGGGATAAAGTTGGAATAATCCAGTTCGGAAGTTCCCATTACTTTGGCAATTTGAGGGTTTTCCGCTCCGAACAGCAGGTTATAGCCGTCGGCCGGCTGTTCATGTACATATTGGGTGGAGATGCCTCCGGCTGCGCCGGCCCGGTTGGTGTAGATGATGGTTTTTCCGCCCAGTGCGTCTTTGACATAGGGGGCAATCGCGCGGGAAACCGTGTCGCAGACGCCGCCTGCGGACCACATGATGCTTCCCTGGAAATCTTTGGTCGGGAAATCCGTTGCGGAAGCCGCTGCGGTGGAATCTCCCGCGGCCGTCGTGCCGCCTGCCGCCGTTGTGGATCCGGCCGCCGCTGTCGTAGAGCCGCCGTTTCCGCCGCAGGCAGTCAGAGCCAGAGTCATACCGATCGCCATGACAAAACTGATGATTTTTTTCATTTCTTCCTCCTTTTTTGAATCAATGCCAGGAATTACGCTGTAACCAGTTTTACTTTTCTTTATTCCCAGGGGAATAGTCTGGAAACACGCGCTTCTGATGGGATAAATATAGCAAACTGGGCTGGGGAAGTAAAATGCTTTATTTTAATGAAACAGATAAATAAAATTTATAGCAGTTCCAAGAGGCGGGAGGAAAAGAGGGCGGACGATATTTCCGCGCAGAAAGAAAAACGGCGCAAAGACCGTGCCTGTCCGGTCTTTGCGCCGTATCTATTTTTAGTGGAGCCTTCTATGCTCCTGCGAAACAAAAATGCTCCGCTATCCATGAACAGGGGCTGTTCCCCTGGAATTTGCTGCGCGGGGAAATCTCTCTTTTGGAGACGCGCAGTACCTTATTTTATTGTGATACGAGTCGGACGAAGCTGCGATAATCCCTTTACATGATCTTCACCTCATCGTCTTTCTCAAACCCGGAAGGGCTGTAGTAGCGGGCGGAGACCGTTCCATCGTCTGCCAGCTCATAGCGGAAGTGCTTTAAGTAATTCCAGAGCATGGGCATCTCTTCCGCGATGCAGTTGTGGGAGCGGTAATGATTTTCCGTCAGCTTCATGACCGGGACCGAAGTGCCGTCAAAGTCTTTTTCCCAGGTCCAGGTGGAATAACGGTCATGCTTTCCGCTGGCCTTACTGTCTTCCTGATCCATCAGTGCAACGTCGTTGACTTTCATGTGATACTCGGCCCAAGCGTCCAGGTTATTGGAGATATCATCCCAAAGATTCCCTTTCAGCATCTCCAGGTCGCCGGTTCCATAGATCTGGTAAACCGGAATGCTCTGATTGCTGACGGTGCCGTTCTCGCCGGTTACCTTGGTCACCGCATCGTCGGCGGACACGACGCCGGAGGTGGAGGCTACGGCGGCGAAATACTCCGGATGGGTGATGGCAAAGCTCTGGCTGTTCATGCTGCCGGCGGACTGGCCGGTGGCGTACACGCGGCTGGGATCCACGTGGTAAGCGCTGTTGCCGAGGATTTCCTCCTTGAGCTGTTCATAGAAGAGATCCGTGTCCTTATGGCTGACGGCAATCGCCTTTTTATTATACTGCTCGCAGATCGTGACCATGACAAAGCCCTCTTCCTTTGCCACTTTCCACCAGCCTGCTGCATCCAGGAAAACCTTGTCGGTCTGGCTGTCTCCGGGGAAGACAAATACTACCGGCGCTCCGTCCGGGAATTTTTCTGAGGAATTCTCCGGGACATAGACCATATATTCCCGCAGTTCCCCATTTACCTCCATGGTCTTTACCTCGATGCCAAGCTCTTTATAATCGGCCCGAAGTCCCAGGGTGTTGCCGTAAGCTACCATGTTTTCGTAGCGGGTGTAAGTGGTCAGGAAATTCAGGATTTCCTTGGACGTGGACGGAGAGAGCGGATCCACGGATTCTTCCTTGACGGCCACCTTGGAGATCGGTCCCCAGTAATCGGTCATCCAGCGGTCGGAGTCTTCTTTCTGGGCGTAGACGCTTCCAAGCGCCGCGTCGTCGGCCGGCGTCTCCACACAGTCATTGGCTTCCAGCCAATAATCCAGGCTTTCAGCTATTTTCGCCGGGTCCGCCTGAATGTACCAGGTGGGCAGGACCACCTCGTCATAAGTGATCTTTTCAAAGCCTTCCGGGAACTGAATTTCATTATACTTGCCATTGGTCCCGCCGAATTCCTGATCCGCCAGGGTATTTAGATAAGAGGAATCCAGTCCCTGGGAATCCACATAAACCTGGCTGATGACGCGGAGCGGGTTGGCGGCCGCCCAATGCTCCAGCGCGGCTGCGCCATTTCCGTAGCCCACCAGGTAATTTTCACCGAAGATAGAAAAATAATCGTTTCCGGCGTAGAAGGTCATCGCTTCCTCTATGTAAGAGGCTTCCTCCTCGGCGCTTCCCCAGCCGGAAGAACCGGGCTCCAAGAGGAACAAACCTTCCTCCCGCTCATCGGCAATCTCTTTCCAGCCGCTCTTTTCCAAAAATTCCTCGGTGGTGATCCCGTCCGGGACGGTGATTACCGTAAAATAAGTACGGATCGGAGCCTCCGAGGATAGATAGACCTTGGCGGTCCGTCCTCCTTCAAAACTTTTTTCCAGATAGCCGGTCAAAGGAAGTTTATTGGCGCGGGAGTAATCGTGCTCCGGCGGTTCCATTGTGTCCAGCGACTGTGCGGTCAGGCCGTTTGCGGCCGGGGCTGCTGTGGTTGCTTCTGCTGTGGTGGTGGCCTGTGTGGTCGGAGCCTCTGTGGTTGTGGCATCCGTCTCCGGGGCTGTGGTGGTGATTTCATCCGTATTCCCACCGCAGCCGCCGAGGGCCAGGACGGCGCTCAGTGCTCCGGCAGCCAGCCAATATCGCAATCGTTTTCCTATCATATTAACCTCCCAAAAATAAATTCTGACGAAAGGGCGCGCGTTCTTTCTTCCTCTATACTATATGCAGAGATAGTACAGGCTGTAAACGAACGATTTTTCAGATGATGAACAGCAGATAAGAAAAGAGCCGGTTTTGAAAAAAGAATTCAGTTTGGGGAAAAATTGAAAAAAATGTGCGGAAAGGGTCTGGAAAAAGTGGTAAGTTCAGGAGGAAAACCGAAGAAGAACCTAACAATACCCTCGGTTTTTTGGGAGAAGGAACCGCCTACTTGGAAGCCTCCGCCGCCTCCCTCGATTTCTTATTGAATCCTTCTCCCCTTGATGCTATAATCATATCACCTGGAAAGAATAACAATCAAAGGAATGGGGCGCAATGAAAACGGAAATCTGTCCGATGACAACAAAAGAAGAGCGCCGCCCGGCTATTTTGCGCGCGGCCAAGCTTCTGAGAGAGGGAAAACTTGTGGCATTCCCCACCGAAACCGTCTATGGCCTCGGCGGAAACGGCCTGGATCCGCAGGCATCCTCCCGCATTTATGCGGCAAAGGGAAGACCCTCGGATAATCCTTTGATTCTTCACATCTCAGACCGAAGCGAACTTTCCCCTCTGGTGAAGCGGATTCCGGAGGCGGCCGTGCGTTTGATGGATGCGTTTTGGCCGGGACCTTTGACGCTGATCTTTGAGAAAAGCGAGAGAGTGCCGGATGAAAGCACGGGGGGGCTGAACACGGTGGCTGTTCGTTTTCCCAGCCATCCGGTGGCGCAGGAGCTGATCCGGGAAGCCGGGGTTCCGGTTGCGGCGCCCAGCGCGAATTTATCCGGCCATCCAAGCCCGACTACAGCGGAGCATGTGGCCGAGGACCTGTCCGGCCGGGTCGATATGATCTTGGACGCGGGGCCGGTGGAGATCGGGCTGGAATCCACGATCATCGATGTGACCGGAGAGACGCCGCTGATCCTGCGGCCGGGCTACATCAGCCTTGAGCAGATGCGGGAGGTCCTGGGGCAGGGGGATTTTGACCCTGCTATCCTGGGAAAGCCGGATCCAAACCTGCGCCCGAAGGCGCCGGGGATGAAGTACCGGCACTATGCGCCGAAGGCGGAGCTTACGATTGTGGAGGGGGATACGGAGGCAGTCGTGAAGGCGATTGCCGCTCTGGCCGGAGAAAAGAAAGCCTTGGGATTTCGCGTTGGGATTTTGTGCCCGGAGGAAAGCAGGGGGCGCTATGATGCGTCTCTGGTGAAAACCGTCGGCACACGGGCCGATGAGAAGACCATCGCCCACAATCTGTACCGCTGCCTGCGGGAATTTGACGAGGAGGAAGCAGAGTATGTTTTTTCTGAAGCCTTTTCGGACGGCCCTCTGGGGGCGGCGATTATGAACCGGCTGGTGAAGGCGGCCGGATACCGGGTTCTTCCGGCGGGAGGCGAAGATGAAAACCTATCATAAAGTGATCTTTGTCTGCATTGACAATACATGCCGGAGCATTATGGCCGAGGCGGTCATGAACAGTGTGAACCGGAAGAAGAAACTTCAAGTGCTCTCGCGGGGATTGGTGGTCTTGTTTCCGGAACCCATGAACCCGAAGGCTGTCGCGGTTTTAAAGGGGAACCAGCTGAAGCCTTCCAAGGAGAGCTCCGAACAGCTGACTCTCTCGGACCTGGAGGAGGAAGGCACGCTGGTGCTGACCATGACCGAGTATGAAAGCAGTCAGGCGAAGGAATGCTTTAACGGAAGAGCCGACATCTATTCCATCGGAGAGTTTGTCCGGAAACCCGGAGACATCAATCAGCCTCACGGGGGTACGCTGGCAGAATATGGGGCATGCTATGAATATATTGATCTGATGGTGAAGATGGCGGCGGAAAAATTACTAAAGGAGGACACGATATGATAGCACTGGGAAGCGATCACGGCGGATACGCCCTGAAACAGGAACTGATTGCCTATCTGGAAAAGAAAGGCCTGGAATATAAGGATTTTGGCTGTTACGATGAGAAATCCTGTGATTACCCGGAATATGCCCACGCGGTGGCCCATGCGGTGGCGGACGGAGAGTGCGAAAAAGGAATTCTGATCTGCGGCACCGGCATCGGCATGTGCCTGGCGGCGAATAAGGTAAAGGGGATCCGCGCCGCTCTCTGCGGAGACTGTTTTTCCGCGCAGATGACCAGAGAACACAACGATGCGAATGTACTCTGCCTGGGCGCACGTGTTTTAGGTTCCGGCCTGGCGCTTAAGATTGCAGAAACGTTTCTGAACACAGAGTTTTCCGGGGACGAGCGCCATATGCGGAGAATTTCCAAGATTGAAGAGTAAGACGGGGGCGGACATGGAAAAACGGAATAGTTACATTACCTGGGATGAGTATTTTATGGGAGTGGCTAAGCTCAGCGCTGAGCGCTCCAAGGATCCGAACACCCAGGTCGGCGCCTGCATCGTCAGCGCAGACAACAAGATTCTCTCCATGGGATACAATGGATTTCCCAGCGGATGTTCGGACGATGAGTTTCCCTGGTCGCGGGAAGCGGAAGGGCTGGACGCCAAGTATCTCTACGTGACCCACAGCGAGCTCAATGCGATTTTAAATTACCGGGGAGGCAGTCTGGAAGGGAGCAAACTTTACGTGAGCCTTTTCCCCTGCAATGAGTGCGCAAAGGCGATCATCCAGGCCGGGATCCGTACCGTGGTTTATGAGATGGATAAGTATCCGGATTCCGATGCCGTCCGGGCATCCAAGCGGATGTTCGACGCAGCCGGCGTCCGGTATTACCAGTACCAGAAAACGGGACGAAAAGTTGAACTGGAGTTATAAATGGGAAAAGTTTTAAAGAAAATCTTGATTTTGGCCGGCATCTTTTTGGTGGTGGCCATTGTCGTATTTTTCCTTCTGACCAGAGACCGGGAAGGGGATACCGTTTCCTATGAAGCCATGGAACCGGCCACCCTGCCGGTGGTTACTTTGACGGTGGAGGATCAGGAGGTCAATGTACTCTACGGCTACACGGCGGAGATGGACGAGGCCTACATGGGCGAGACCCTGACGCCGCTGCCGGAAGACCGGAAGCTGCCGGTGACAATTTCCTCCTACGGAAACACGGTGACCGGTCTTTCCTATGAGATCCGTACCCTGGATGGCAGCAGCCTGATCGAGCGGAACACGATTTCCGACTGGCAGGAAAAGGACGGCCGGATCCAGGCGGAAATCCCCGTGCAGGATTTGATCGGACGCAATACCGAGTACCGCCTCCGCATTCTGGTATCCACAAAAGACCGGGAGGCAGTCTCCTATTATACCCGGATTCTCTGGGGCCAGGATATGAAGACAAAGGAAATGCTGGATTACGTGAACGGGTTCCACGACGAGACCTTCACGAAAACGGACAGCAATAACTTTGCGGTAAACCTGGAGTCTGACAAGTCGGCGGACAACGGCACGCTGGCCTACACGAACATCCGCTCCAGCTTTGACCAGATCACCTGGGCGGACCTCTCCCCCATCCAGGTAGGGGAGCCACAGGTTCAGATTTTGCAGATGAATCAGACCTTTGGTTCCTTCCTGGTGCGCTATGAACTGCAGGCGGAGGGAGAAAACGACCGGATCGGCACTTATCTTGCGGAAGAGTATTTTTGCCTGAACTGGTCGCCGCAGCGGTTTTATCTGATGGCCTATGAGCGAAATGTCAACCAGATTTTCGAAGCGTCCTCCGACACCATCACAGGGGAGGGCATTGAATTCGGTGTGACGATGCCGGAGCGGATTTCCCTCTCCGAGTCCGGAAAGCCTGCCAGCAAAGATAACGGCGAGAAAGAGTACCAGGTGTTCGTGGTCAACGGCGAGCTTTGGAGTTATTGCCCGGAAAATCAGGAAGCCGTTAAGATCTTCACCTTCCGGGACGACAAAGAGGAAGGCTGGCGCCGCAACCATCAGGAGTACGGGATCCGTACCGTAAACGTGGACAACTACGGGAATGTGGAGTTCTTTGTCTTCGGTTATATGAACCAGGGCGCCCACGAAGGGCAGACCGGCCTTTCCTATTACCGGTACGTGAAAGCGGACAATGCGCTCCAGGAAGTGTTCTATATTGCCTCGGACAAGCCGTATCAGGTCTTAAAGGAAGGCATCGACACCCTGGCCTACAAGAGCAGCCGGGAACTTCTCTACCTGAAATTCGACAACAATGTCTATGCGGTGGACTATGTGGGCAATGAGTTTGTCGTGGTGGTGGAAAATGCCGAGGCGCGCGGGCTGGTCGTCAACAAGGCCCAGGATGCGATCGCCTGGCAGCAGGGGGACAACCTCCAGGAGGCGGATTCGGTCCGGGTCTTATATCTGGATTCCGGAGAAAGCCATGTGCTGGAAGCAGGGGACGGGGAATATCTGCGGACCCAGGGATTCATTGATCAGGACTTTATCCTGAGCATCGGCCGGACCTCGGAGATTCAGCGCTCCGGCCTGGAAGCCCTGTACCCGCAGTACGCGCTGACCATCACCGACCAGGAGGGGAAGGAGATTTCCCGCTATCAGTATGATGGGATCTATATCTCGTCGGTGTCGGTGGGGGAAGGCCAGGTGCATTTGAGCCGCCTCAAGAAAAATGCTTCCGGTGATTTCGAGTACATCGACGAGGATACGCTGATGCAGAGCAGCGCGGAGACCGGGCCGGTGAAGGAAACCTTGGCTCAAAAAGAAGGGGAAAAGCGGGAGAGGATCTGGTATCTGCCGTTTACCTCCGCCAGCGAGGGGAAGAAGACCTTAAGCGTAACGTCTCCCAACAAGATTTTGTACGGCGAGGGATCCTCCATGGATCTTTCCCATTATGCCGGGACGCCGGCACACACCCGTTATTATGCCTATGCCTACGGCCATCTCCAGGAGATCCGGGACCGGGCCGGGGAGGCGATCTCTCTGATTTACGACCAGATGGGCTGGGTGACCGACAGCAAGGGGAATTCGATTTGGCGCCGGACGGAGCGGAAGTCAAGCGTCAGCATTACGATTCCGGAGGAAGCTGTGGTTACCGGCGCGAGTGACCGGCTGAAAGGCTGTATTACGGGAATCCTGCGAAAAGAAGGAGTAAAGGAAGACATCTCCGACCGGCTGGCGTCGGGAGAAAATGCCCAGGCGATCCTCTCGGAACTTCTCCCCGGCACAGTGATGGATTTGAGCGGCTGTACCCTGAAGCAATTATTCTATTACCTGAACCTGGGGACGCCGGTGATTGCCCTCAGCGAGGACTTGGGGCCCATTTTGCTGATTGGATACGATCAGTACAATGTGGAGCTTTATGACCCGGTGGGAGGGACCGTCTTTAAAAAGGGACAGAACGATGCGGAGGAATATTTCCGGCAAGCCGGAAGCCAGTTCCTGGGCTATGTGAAATAGGGTATGTGAAATAAGAAGGGAAGCCCCGGAAAACCAGGAAATAAATGTAAAAAAGAATTAATATCCAGAGCGCCACATCTTGTTGCCGGATCGACACAGAAGGTCAAGATGTGGCGGAAAAAGAGGAAAAATGCGGTCTTTTCCGGGCTTTCCGGGCTGCTTGTCCTATTTTCAAATGTTAAAAAATCTTTACAAACTTTACGGATAATGGTAAAATAACATTCAGTGAGAGAAACCAATTAGTCAGGGGAGTCTGAACATGCAATATATCATGAAGGGGGGAAACCCTCTGGTCGGCGAAGTGGTAATCAGCGGCGCTAAGAATGCTGCATTAGGAATTCTGGCGGCTGCCATCATGACCGATGAGCCTGTCTTCATAGACAACCTGCCGGATGTCCAGGATATCCGGGTCCTGCTGGATGCCATGCGGGAGATCGGTGTCATCGTAGAACGGCGGGACAACCATTCGGTCAAAATTAACGGGAGCAATATCCACAAGGTTCGCGTGGATAATGCCTACATCAGGAAAATCCGGGCCGGCTATTACCTTTTAGGCGCTCTGCTCGGAAAATACCGTCATGCGGAGGTAGCCCTCCCCGGAGGCTGCAATATCGGGAGCCGTCCCATCGACCAGCATTTAAAAGGCTTCCGCGCGATGAATGCTCAGGTGGACGTGCTCCACGGCTGCGTGATCGCCGATGCGAAGCAGTTGGCCGGCGGGCATATCTATCTGGATATGGTTTCGGTGGGAGCGACGATCAATGTGATGCTGGCCGCTGTGCTGGCCCTGGGCAACACCACCATCGAGAACGCCGCCAAGGAGCCTCATGTGGTGGACGTCGCCAATATGCTGAATTCCATGGGAGCCAACATTAAGGGGGCCGGGACCGACGTGATCCGGATCCGCGGCGTGGAGCGGCTCCACGGCACGGAGTACACGATCATCCCGGATCAGATTGAAGCCGGTACCTTCATGTTCGCCGCCGCGGTGACAAAGGGCGACGTGATGGTGAAGAATGTGATTCCAAAGCACATGGAGGCGGTCTCCTCGAAACTTTTGGAGATGGGCTGCGAGGTAGCTGAGTTTGACGATACGATCCGTGTCGTCGGGAAGCCCCAGCTTCGTTCCTGTAATGTAAAGACTCTGCCGTACCCCGGATTTCCGACGGACATGCAGCCTCAGATGTGTGTGACGCTGACGCTGGCCGGCGGGACAGGGATTGTAACCGAAAGTATCTTTGAAAATCGATTCAAGTATGTGGACGAGCTGACCAAGATGGGAGCTCAGATCAAGGTTGAGAGCAATGTGGCTGTGATCGACGGCGTCAACCGCCTGACCGGAGCCGAGCTGGTAGCGCCGGATCTGCGGGCCGGAGCCGCGCTGGTGCTGGCGGGATTAAGCGCCGAGGGAATCACGACCGTAGATAACATCGAATACATTCTTCGTGGATACGAAGGCTTTGATAAAAAGCTCCAGGGCTTGGGAGCAATGATTGAACTGGTCAGCGACGAGCGGGAAGCGCGGAAATTCCGGCTCCGCGTGGGCTGACAGGGAAGAATTGAAAAAGGGATCGGACAAGCATGAGAAGAAAAGAGTGACTGGACGTCAAGGTTCGGTCACTCTTTTCTTCTCGGCTTTTCCGGAAATACGAAAGCCTCCCCAGTTATCCACGCTGGGGAGGCTTCCTAAAAGGTATAGAGAGATTGGGAAAGAACGGTCCGATCCGTCCTCCCTGCCCGCAGGCAGCTTTTTTGCTTGGCTAGGGCGGCAAAGCTGCGGGTGCGGGATTCGAAGAGTAAAAGTTCATAAGCACGTACGGTTTCCCGTCTCAGAATCAGGAAAAAATAAAACCGCTCTTTTAAGCGGCATCCTGATGGGCGCGATTCCTTCTCGCATCCCTTCATCTATCTGCCATCTGGGTGGGTCGTCGATAAATCTTATTATAAGCAGGTCTTCTGACTTGCGGATCCAAACGCTGCTCTCCCTTCCCGATTTCTCAGTGGTATTTGAGAGGCGCTCCCCGCTCACAGCTGCGAGACAGCTCCGGATTTACACCGGATTCCCTTTTCACCTGTTTTTGACAGGCACTTATAACGTGCAATATGAAACTCATTTTTATTATATGACAGAACAGCCGTAAAAGCAAGGCCTGTGAAAAAAATAATTTACCCGGTCTTCCCGCCGGCAGGACTGCCTGGCAATAAGAAATCGTTGCCGGTGTACTGGAAAAATGCAGGATCCAGCATTGATTCTTGAGGGCGTAATGAAGTATAATCATGTTTGACAAGAGAGGAGACAGGGATTTGACAGGAGATAGGGGCATGAATCCAAATGAGATCAATATCCGAACCGCCGGACTGGACGATGCGGAAGAAATCCTCCGCATTTACGCGCCATATGTAACAAAAACGGCAATCACATTTGAATATGAGGTGCCGGACCTCCGGGAATGGGAGGAGAGGATGAAACGTACGTTGAAACGCTATCCTTACCTCGTTGCGGAAAAAAACGGAATCCTTTTAGGCTATGCGTATACCGGGCCGTTTATTGGGAGAAGCGCCTATGACTGGTCTGCGGAAGTGAGTATTTATGTGAGAGAAGATCAAAAGGGGAAGGGCGTTGGAAAAATTCTCTACCATGCCTTAGAGGAAATATCCAAAGCACAAAATATCCGGAATCTGAACGCCTGCATCGGCTATCCAGAAACCGAAGACCAGTATTTGACAAAAAACAGTGTGCAGTTTCACGAACATATGGGGTATCAACTCGTTGGGGAATTTCATCAATGCGGGTATAAATTCGGAACCTGGTACAACATGGTTTGGATGGAGAAAAAAATCGGGCCGCACGGACCGGAGCCGCTGCCCGTCCTTGCTTTTCCGGATTTCGATCCAGAGGAATTGCGGCGGATGGGAATCCATAAAAACATTTTCAAAAAGTATCCATCCCCAAACGAGTAAAAATGCAAAGAAAAGTCTCCGATTTTACCCATATTCCCATCAAAAATGTGGGAAACTTGCAATAGGGAAGCTTTTTGGGTATAATACATATAAATAGAGAGCAAATGTACACTTCTGCTGGAAAGGTATTATTTACCGGCGGCAAAATGAAGGAGGAAATAAAGAATGAGTATTCGTGTTGCAATCAATGGTTTCGGCCGCATCGGCCGTTTGGCGTTTCGCAAAGTTTTTGGAGATCCGGAGTTTGAAGTGGTTGCCATCAACGACCTGGCCAAGCCGGATATGCTGGGTTATCTTCTGAAATATGACAGCGTACAGGGCTGCTATGCCAGAGAACATCAGGTGACCAACGATGAAGATTCCATCGCAGTAGACGGCGTTAGAATTCCGATCTTTGCCAAGGCGAATCCGGCGGAGCTTCCGTGGAAGGAACTGGATGTGGATATCGTTCTGGAGTGCACCGGCTTCTTCGCCTCCAAGGCGAAATCCCAGGCGCATCTGGAAGCAGGCGCGAAGAAGGTGCTGATTTCCGCACCGGCCGGCAGCGATCTGCCGACGATTGTGTACGGCGTCAACCACCAAAAGCTGACCAAAGATGATTTGATCGTATCCGGCGCCAGCTGCACCACCAACTGCCTGGCCCCCATGGCCAAGGTCTTGAACCAGTACCGGGAACTCCGCACCGGATTCATGACGACCATTCACGCCTACACCGGTGACCAGATGATTCTGGACGGCCCCCACCGCAAGGGAGATTTCCGCCGTGCCAGAGCGGGCGCCATCAATATCGTGCCCAACAGCACCGGCGCGGCCAAGGCGATCGGACTGGTGATCCCGGAGCTGGACGGCAAGCTGATCGGCTCCGCCCAGCGTGTGCCCGTGGCTTCCGGCTCCATCACCATTTTGGATGCGACGCTGAAGGATGACACAGAAAGCGTCAGCGTGGAGGGAATCAACGCCGCCATGAAGGCAGCTGCCAATGAGTCTTTCGGTTATACCGAAGAACAGCTGGTGTCCACCGATATCATCGGCATGTCTTACGGCTCCCTGTTCGACGCCACCCAGACGTTGGCCCAGAGATGCGGCACCAAGATTTATGAAGTAAGAGTCGTTTCCTGGTATGATAATGAGATGAGCTATACCAGCCAGCTGGTCCGCACGCTGAAATATATGGCAAACCTGCGGTAAAACGGCGTGTATGTCATACCGTTTCCCTATCAGCAACTAGGGAAAAAGTAATTGACAGAACAGAAAATAGATTTTATAATTAAGCCCATATTTAGCAAAGGCGCTGTGAGAGCAATCTCACGGCGCTTTTTCCCTTCTGCTCCGGTTGGCCGAAAATGTACATTGCCTGGAGACAGGAAACAAAATGTGAGTAGGGGGTTTCAAATATGGAATATTCAGCAGTAAACACAATCTGGGTTCTGGTCGGAGCCGCTTTGGTGTTTTTTATGCAGGCAGGGTTTGCCATGGTGGAGACCGGCTTTACGAGAGCAAAGAATGCAGGGAACATTATCATGAAGAACCTGATGGATTTTGCAATCGGGACGCCGCTCTATTGGCTGGCCGGTTTCGGTATGATGTTCGGCGGCGCAGGGGCTCTGGTCGGAGGCCTGGACCCGCTGGTCCTCGGCGACTACAGCTCGGTCTTGCCGGAAGGCGTACCTCTCCCGGCTTTCCTGATCTTTCAGACGGTCTTCTGCGCCACGGCAGCTACTATTGTTTCCGGAGCTATGGCGGAGAGAACAAAATTCCTCTCGTACTGTATTTACAGCGCTATCATCAGCCTGGTGGTCTATCCGATTTCCGGCCACTGGATCTGGGGCGGCGGCTGGCTTTCCCAGATGGGTTTTCATGATTTTGCAGGTTCCACAGCAGTCCACATGGTCGGTGGCATGGCGGCCTTGGCCGGGGCCAAGATTCTTGGACCCCGGATCGGGAAGTACGATAAGGACGGGAAACCGAAGGCGATCCTGGGCCACAGCCTGACACTGGGCGCTCTGGGCGTGTTCATCCTATGGTTCTGCTGGTTCGGATTCAACGGCTGCTCTACGGTCAGCATGACCGGCGCGGAAACTATTTTTTCGGCAGGGAATATCTTCGTGACCACCAACCTGGCGGCGGCTACCTCCACGGTGGCGACGATGATCATCACCTGGGTCCGTTACGGAAAACCGGATATCTCCATGACCTTGAACGGTTCTCTGGCCGGGCTGGTGGCCATCACGGCCGGCTGTGATGCGGTGGATCCGTCCGGTGCATTTTTTATCGGTCTGATTGCCTCTTTTGTGGTTGTCTTCGGGATCGAGTTCGTGGACCGCGTTTTAAAGATCGACGATCCGGTCGGCGCTATCGGGGTTCACGGTCTGTGCGGAGCTACCGGTACAATTCTGACCGGGGTATTTGCCAAATACCTGGTGGATGAAGCGGGAAAACCGCTGGGGCTGCTCTACGGCGGAGGGTTCCACTTCCTGGGGGTTGAGGTTTTGGGCGTTGTCACCGTAGCGGTTTACGTGCTGGCGCTGATGTCAGTTGTATTCCTGACGATCAAGCATACCATAGGCCTGAGAGCCGGAGCGGAAGAAGAGATCCGCGGCCTGGATGTGACGGAGCATGGGATCAGCAGTTCTTATGCAGACTTTATGCCGAGCACAGCCTCCTCCGTAACCTCGGTGATGCCGCCGGTTGATCTGGGAGAGGTCCCGGTGGAAGCCGCTGTGACCGTGGAGGCGATGCCGCTGGAGAAAGTGGAGCAGGCAAAAGAAGCGAAGATTACCAAAGTGGATATTGTGACCAATGCCTCGAAATTCGAAGAGCTGAAAAACGCGATGGCGCTGATCGGTGTCACCGGCATGACCGTGACCAATGTCCTGGGCTGCGGAATCCAGAAGGGAAGCGCCGGTTATTACCGGGGCGTCGCCGTGGAACCCCATCTTCTTCCTAAGATGCAGGTGGAGATCGTAGTCTCTAAAGTCCCGGTAGAAACGGTGATCGAGACGGCCAAGAAGGTTTTATACACAGGGCATGTCGGAGATGGGAAAATCTTTCTTTACAATGTGGAAAATGTGGTGAAGATTCGGACCGGAGAAGAAGGGTATGATGCCCTGCAGGATGAATGATAATTAAAATAGATCAAGAAAAATGATTAAATTTATCACTGGCCAAAACCACAGGAACGTGTTATAGTATGCTTCGAAAGGCGATGAAGAGGAAGAGTAGCCGCAAAGTGGATTCCAGAAAGCTGCCGGGCGATGCGAGGCAGTTGAAGCGAAGCGGTGAACTGGCCTCGGAGCTGCAAACCGAAAAGGACCAAAACGCCCCAGTAAGAATTGCCGGACCGTCCCCCGTTACCCGGACAGGATATAACGAGCCCAGCTCAAGTATCCCAGAGTGCATGTGAAAACATGAAGTAGAGTGGTACCGCGAAAGCAACATTTCGTCTCTACAGCCAAATGGCTGTAGGGACTTTTTTTGTTAGCTACGAGCCGGGCGCTCGCCAGATTGCCGGGACCCGCCGGGGTGCTAGCACACCGGCGGGTCCCGGCAATCAGGCGAGCATCAGGCGACAGCCTCAAGCGAGATGCAGCGAAGCGGAATCTCGCTTGATCCCAGCGAAGCGGAATCTCGCTTGAGCCCGGCGGACTCCTCCGTCAGCTTTCCAAGCCCCCGGACCCCAGAGCCACAAGCGGACTCCTCCGTCAGCTTTCCAAGACCCTAAAACCCAATGCCCAAAACTCCCTAGCCAACCCCACCCAAAAAACCATCACCCCCACGGAGGAATAAAAACCATGAACCCAACTAAATATCATCCCCCCTACTACCTTCCCCCGGTCATGACCTATGACTGGGTCAAGAAAACCGAGATCGACTCCGCCCCCATCTGGTGCAGCGTAGACCTCCGGGACGGCAATCAAGCCCTGATCGAGCCCATGAGCCTGGACGAAAAATTGGAGTTCTTCCAGCTCCTCGTGGATCTCGGCTTCAAAGAAATCGAAGTCGGCTTTCCCGCCGCCTCCGACACGGAATACCAATTTGTCCGCGCTTTAATTGAGAGAAACATGATCCCAGACGATGTCTCCATCCAAGTGCTGACCCAGGCCAGAGAGCACATCATCAAGAAAACTTTTGAGTCCTTAAAAGGCGCGAAGCATGCCATCGTCCACCTGTATAATTCCACTTCCCGCGCCCAGCGTGAGCAGGTCTTCCGTAAAACCAAGGAAGAGATCAAGCAACTTGCCGTGGACGGGGCTCGGATGCTGAAACACCTGGCCGGTGAGACAGAGGGGAACTTTTCTTTCGAATATTCCCCGGAGAGCTTTTCCGGAACCGAGGTGGACTATGCCCTGGAAGTCTGCAATGCGGTTCTTGAAGTCTGGGAACCCACCCCGGAGCACAAGGCCATCATCAACATTCCGACCACGGTGGAGAACGCTTTCCCCCATGTGTTCGGATCTCAGCTGGAATATATGCACAAAAATCTGTACCGCAGGGAAGCGGTCGTCCTCTCCATCCATCCCCACAATGACCGGGGGACCGGAGTGGCTACAGCCGAGGTGGGAATCCTCGCCGGGGCGGACCGGGTGGAAGGAACGCTGTTTGGTAACGGAGAGCGGACCGGCAATGTGGACGTGGTCAACATCGGGATGAACCTGTTTTCCCACGGCGTAGATCCTGGCCTTGATTTCAGCGACATGAAGCATATTGTGGAGGTCTATGAAAAGCTGACCAATATGAAGATTTCCCCCCGTCAGCCCTATGCGGGAGACCTGGTATTCACGGCGTTTTCCGGCTCCCACCAGGACGCGATTGCAAAGGGGCTGACCTGGAAGGAAGAGAAACAAAGCCCCTACTGGGATGTTCCGTATCTGCCCATCGATCCCAAGGACGTCGGCCGCACCTACGATTCGGATGTGATCCGAATCAACAGTCAGTCCGGCAAGGGCGGGGTCAGCTATGTGCTGAAAAACCATTACGGCCTGATCTTGCCGGAAAAGATGCGCGAGGAGGTCGGGTATGCGGTCAAAGGCGTGTCGGACCGGGAGCACAAGGAACTTTCCCCCGAATGGATTTACAGTATTTTTGAAGCACGGTATCTGAGATATCAGGATCTGTTTACTGTCGTGGATTGTCATTTCACGCAGAAAGAGGGAATCACTGCAGAGGCCGTCATCCGGTCGGACGGAAAAGAGACCACGGTGACTGCAGCGGGAAATGGGCGCATCGATGCCGTCAGCAACGCAATCAAGCAGTATTTTCAGTTAAGCTATGAGCTGGCGGTCTATGAAGAGCATGCCTTAACACGAGGATCTTCCTCCAAGGCCGTGGCCTATATCGGCGTGTGCCGGGGCGGAAAGACGGACTGGGGCGTTGGCATCGACGAAGACATTGTCCGGGCATCGATCCATGCGTTGGTGGTGGCGGTCAACCATTGCCTGTTCTGTGCGGGGAAAGGCCAGGATGCCGACATCCGCCTGAGAGAGATCCTGGAATTCATCCAGACCAATTACCGGACCGTCACCTTAGAAGAACTGGCCCGCCGCTTTTACTTGTCGGTCCCTTACCTGTCTAAATACATCAAAGAAAAATCCGGGAAAACGTTCTGCGACACGGTCTCGGAAATCCGGATGCAGCGGGCCTGCACGCTCTTAAGAGGGGAGACGATCTCCGTGGAAAAGGTGGCGGAAAAAGTCGGCTATCCCAGCGTGGAGCACTTTAACCGTCAGTTTAAAAAGCGGTACGGCAGCACGCCCTTAGAATATAGGAACCAAAGGTAGAAGGAAAGCCGGCAAAAAATACCCGGTAATGTAGGAAGCTCCGGCTATTTCGCCGGAGCTTCCTCCATTACCGGCAGACGCCGGGCGTACAGATAGGCATAAGCCTTCCGGTAACGCATTAACCGCTCCAGATCTCTCTTCGTGGGATGATGGATCCGGCTGATATCCATGTTGTGCTTGAGATCCGCTAATTTTACCTGGGTGGCAATGGTATTATATCCAATTTTTTGGATATACTCCTCGTAGGTGTCTTTGGGATCGTGGGTTAAGAGCCGCAGGGCGTCCAGAATTTTCGGCGGAAAGAGGGCCGCCAGGCGGTCCAGGGAAATGGCCGTGTCTTCCGCCACGTCATGGAGCATGGCAGCGATCTTGCTTTCCATCCAGGGGACCTGCCGCGCCACTTCAACCGGGTGGAGCAGATAGGGAGCGCCTCCTTTATCCACCTGTCCCTGATGGGCCTCGGCCGCGATTTCAACCGCCAGCGTATAGATCTGCTGGATCCTGCGCCGCGTCCACCGCATCAGCCAGGAGGCCTCGTCTTTTGTGATTTCCTGAGCCTTCGGGTCAGGGCCGAAGGAGACGGGGAACCATTCCTGCACCGCTCCGGGACGGAATAATTCCGAATGGCCATTCTCTACGCGAAGCAGATCTCCGTCACAGGACGGCGGGGCGGTCAACTGATAATAATGGATATTCATGAGCGATCCCTTCTTATATATAATAGGTAGGAGAGCGTACCGTCGGAGCAGAGTTCTTATCCCGCTCCTTCCTCACTCCACAGATAACGGGAGGTTCGAATTCCGTTTCACACCGTTTGATAAAATACCTGCCGCGCGGTTATTTCTTGGGAATCGGTAGGACTAACTCCATTATATCGGTTCAGCCGCGCTTTTTCAACGTCTGTCCGGAAATTTTTAGATGACAGACGGCGGAAGCTGTGCTACGATAGCAAAACGGAGGAAAAATCATGGCGGACCTCATTTTAATTGGACTGATTGCGGCGGGGGTGATCGCAGCCTTGCGCCGCGGAAAAAAGAAGGGATGCGGCGGCTGCTGCCGCACCTGCGGGCAGGCCTGCCCGGATGCAAAGGAGACGAGGGGTTCCCCGGAACCATCGGACTTATCTGAGAAAAAAAGAAATCCTTGACTTCTCAAAATCTTATGATATAATGAAAAAGCGCGCAATTTCAAGCGTATTCTTTTTGTGCGCATGGGAAAAAGAGTCCCAAAGAAATCTACAGGAGGTGAAACGTATGCCCACATTTAATCAGTTAGTGAGAAAAGGCAGACAGACATCGGAGAAGAAATCCACAGCACCGGCTCTGCAGAGAGGATATAACTCCCTGCACAAGAGAGCGACCAATGAGTCCGCTCCCCAGAAGAGAGGCGTTTGCACGGCTGTGAAGACCACGACCCCGAAGAAGCCCAACTCCGCTCTGAGAAAAATCGCCAGAGTACGTCTTTCTAACGGCATTGAAGTGACAAGCTATATTCCCGGTGAAGGCCACAACCTTCAGGAGCATAGCGTCGTTCTCGTTAGAGGCGGCAGAGTGAAAGACCTGCCCGGTACCCGTTACCACATCGTTCGTGGCACATTGGATACTGCAGGCGTGGCAAACCGTAAACAGGCTCGTTCCAAATACGGCGCCAAGAGACCGAAGAAATAAGGTCTAGTCGCGTAGCACTCTAACTGTACGTGTAGGCATGCGAAACCATAGATTATGTCCTGCACGAACACACGGATAGTGTGAGTACCGATGAATTAAACAACCCCCATAAGAATGGGAAAATATTTAAGGAGGGAAGTAACGTGCCGCGTAAAGGACATACCCAAAAAAGAGACGTGTTAGCCGATCCGCTTTACAACAATAAGGTTGTGACCAAGCTGATTAACAATATCATGCTGGACGGAAAAAGAGGCGTTGCTCAGAAAATTGTATACGGCGCTTTTACCCAGGTGGAGGAGAAAGCTGGAAAGCCTGCCCTGGAAGTGTTCGAGGAGGCCATGAATAACATCATGCCTGTCCTGGAAGTAAAAGCAAAACGTATCGGCGGAGCTACCTACCAGGTGCCGATCGAGGTAAAACCCGAGAGACGCCAGGCTCTGGCTCTGAGATGGCTGACCATGTTCTCCCGCAAGAGAGGCGAGAAGACCATGGTGGACCGTCTTGCCAATGAAATTATGGACGCTTCCAACAACACGGGCGCATCCGTAAAGAGAAAAGAAGACATGCACAAGATGGCAGAAGCCAACAAGGCGTTTGCTCATTATCGTTTTTAATTAGGATTAGGAGGAAAACCTGTGGCTGGAAGAGAATATCCGTTAGAGAGAACCAGGAATATCGGAATCATGGCTCACATCGATGCGGGAAAGACCACGTTGACCGAGCGTATTCTGTATTATACTGGCGTAAACTACAAGATCGGCGATACTCACGAAGGCACCGCTACCATGGACTGGATGGAGCAGGAGCAAGAGCGCGGTATCACGATCACTTCGGCTGCTACCACCTGTCACTGGACCCTGGAGAAGGAACACAAACCGGCTCCCGGTGCCCTGGAACACCGCATCAATATCATCGACACTCCTGGCCACGTGGACTTTACTGTTGAGGTAGAGCGCTCCCTGCGCGTGCTGGACGGTGCCGTCGGCGTGTTCTGTGCCAAGGGTGGTGTGGAACCTCAGTCCGAAAACGTATGGCGTCAGGCGGATACCTACAACGTTCCCCGTATGGCCTTCATCAACAAGATGGACATTCTGGGCGCGAATTTCTATGGTGCCGTGGATCAGATCCGCACCCGTCTGGGCAAAAATGCCATCTGCCTGCAGCTCCCGATCGGAAAGGAAGATGAGTTCAAAGGAATCATCGACCTGTTCGAGATGAGAGCCTATTACTATAACGACGACAAGGGTGAGGATATCACCATCACCGACGTTCCGGAAGATATGAAGGACGACGCCGAGCTGTACCGCACCGAGCTGGTGGAGAAGATCTGCGAGCTGGACGACGATCTGATGATGCAGTACCTGGAGGGTGAGGAGCCTTCCGTCGAGGAGTTGAAGAAAGTTCTGAGAAAGGCTACCTGCGAGTGTACGGCGATCCCGGTATGCTGCGGTTCCGCTTACCGGAATAAGGGCGTTCAGAAGCTTTTGGATGCCGTCATCGAATTCATGCCGTCCCCGGTGGACATCCCGGACATCAAGGGAACCGACCTGGACGGAAATGAGGTAGAGCGCCATTCTTCCGACAATGAACCTTTCTCCGCACTGGCCTTTAAGATCATGGCGGATCCGTTTGTCGGAAAGCTGGCATTCTTCCGCGTGTACTCCGGAACGATGAACTCCGGCTCCTATATCCTGAACGCCACCAAGGGCAAGAAGGAGAGAGTCGGCCGTATCCTGCAGATGCACGCGAATAAGAGACAGGAGCTGGACAAGGTGTACGCCGGCGACATCGCTGCTGCGGTGGGCCTGAAGATCACCACCACCGGCGATACGCTGTGTGACGAACAACACCCCGTAATCCTGGAGTCCATGGTATTCCCGGAGCCGGTTATCGATATCGCCATCGAGCCCAAGACCAAAGCCGGTCAGGACAAGATGGGCGAAGCTCTGGCAAAGCTAGCCGAGGAAGATCCGACCTTCCGCGTTTCCACCAACAAGGAGACCGGACAGACCGTAATCGCCGGCATGGGCGAGCTGCATTTGGAGATCATCGTAGACCGTCTGCTGCGTGAGTTCAAGGTAGAGGCCAATGTGGGCGCCCCTCAGGTTGCCTACAAGGAAGGCTTTACCAAGAGCGTGGAAGTGGACAGCAAGTATGCGAAGCAGTCCGGCGGACGCGGCCAGTATGGTCACTGTAAAGTCCGCTTCGAGCCCATGGACGCCAACGGCGAGAAGACCTTTGAGTTTGTCTCCGAGGTAGTCGGCGGCGCGATTCCGAAGGAATATATTCCGGCAGTCGGCGCAGGAATCGAGGAGGCCTCTAAGGCCGGTATCCTGGCAGGCTTCCCGGTACTCGGCGTAAAAGCTACGGTGTACGACGGATCTTACCATGAGGTTGACTCCAGTGAAATGGCATTTAAGATTGCCGGTTCCATGGCGTTTAAGGATGCGATGCACAAGGCAAATCCTGTGATCCTGGAGCCCATCATGAGAGTCGAGGTTACGACCCCGGAAGAATATATGGGCGACGTAATCGGCGACATCAACAGCCGTCGCGGCCGTATTGAGGGCATGGAGGATCTGAACGGATCCAAAATGGTTCGCGGCTATGTACCGCTGGCGGAAATGTTCGGATATGCGACGGATCTGCGTTCCAAGACCCAGGGCCGCGGAGCTTACTCCATGTTCTTTGACAAGTACGAGCAGGCGCCGAAGTCCGTGCAGGAGAAAATCATCTCCAACCGTCAAAAATAACAAAAATAGCTTGAAAAAAAAGGGCTTATGCAATATAATATTGTACAGCCTGATTTGTAACCGAAATAAAATATGGATTGCCCGAAGGTGGGCTAAAATCAAGGAGGACATTCTAAAATGGCTAAAGCTAAATTTGAAAGAACTAAGCCCCATTGTAACATTGGTACCATCGGCCATGTAGACCATGGTAAAACCACTCTGACCGCTGCGATTACCTATGTTCTGAATAAGAGACTGGGTACCGGCGAAGCCGTTGCTTTCGATCACATCGACAAGGCTCCGGAAGAGAGAGAGCGTGGAATCACGATTTCTACCGCTCATGTAGAGTACGAGACCGAGAAGCGTCACTATGCTCACGTTGACTGCCCTGGCCATGCTGACTATGTAAAGAACATGATCACCGGCGCTGCTCAGATGGATGGCGCGATCCTGGTAGTGGCTGCTACCGATGGTGTTATGGCTCAGACCCGTGAGCACATCCTGCTGGCTCGCCAGGTAGGCGTTCCCTACGTAGTTGTTTTCATGAACAAGTGCGATATGGTTGAGGACGAAGAACTGCTGGAGCTGGTTGACATGGAGATCCGTGAGCTGCTGAACGAGTATGAGTTCCCCGGCGACGACACCCCGATCATTCAGGGTTCCGCTCTGAAGGCTCTGGAAGATCCGGAAGGCCCTTGGGGCGACAAGATCCTGGAACTGATGCACACGATTGATGAGTATATTCCGGATCCGGAGCGCGACACCGACAAGCCTTTCCTGATGCCTGTTGAGGACGTATTCTCCATCACTGGCCGTGGTACGGTTGCTACCGGCCGTGTAGAGAGAGGCATCATCCATGTTTCCGACGAAGTTGAAATCGTTGGCGTAAAGGACGAGTCCCGCAAGGTTGTCTGCACCGGCGTTGAGATGTTCCACAAACTGCTGGACGAAGGCCAGGCTGGCGACAACATCGGCGCTCTGTTGCGTGGCGTTCAGAGAAACGAAATCGAGAGAGGACAGGTTCTGGCGAAACCCGGCACCATCACTCCTCATCAGAAATTTACCTGCCAGGTCTACGTTCTGTCCAAGGACGAGGGTGGCCGTCACACTCCTTTCTTCAACAACTACAGACCGCAGTTCTATTTCAGAACCACCGACGTTACCGGTGTTTGCGAGCTGCCGGAAGGCGTTGAGATGTGCATGCCTGGCGACAACGTTCAGATGACCGTTGAGCTGATCCACAAGGTTGCTATGGAGCAGGGTCTGCGTTTCGCTATCCGTGAGGGTGGCCGTACCGTAGGCGCCGGCACTGTTGCTTCCATCATCGAGTAATCAGCACTTTCGCTTGAAGTGAATTTAGAAATCCCCTGTTTTCCGATTTGCGGAAACAGGGGATTTTTTTGTTAATCCAGCGGCCATATTGGAGCGGGCTTGCCGGTCTTTCATTTCTTTTTAGTACAGTGCCGCCGTAATATCAGGGCTCTGGTAATAGGAAATATGATTTTGTTTCATCTCTTCGATGTACCGGGTCCGGAAGGCGGTGGGAGTGAAGCCGATTGGAAGGGCGGCCTAATTTTCCCGCGGAATGCGGACTGTGAACGTGCTCCCTTCCCCAGGTTCACTGGAGAGCGCCACTGAGCCGCCGTGGGCTTCGGCAATCCACTTGACATAGGAGAGGCCCAGGCCAAAACTTCCTTCCGCACCGGAACTTTGTGAGCTGCCGGTCCGGTAAAAACGGGTAAAGATTTTATCCTGCTGTTCTTTGGGAATCCCCTGGCCGTCATCTTGAACCTTTAGGATAATCTCGGAATCAGCCGGAGCCGTCAGAGAAACCAGAACAGTCCCGCCCTCTTTTCCGTAACGGATCGCGTTGGAGATCAGATTGATCATCAGCCGCATCCATTGAATCTCATCCACCCAGGCGGTCAGATCCTCTGTGATTTCCGCGCGGATCCGGATTCTCCTCTTTTCCGCCGCCGTCCCCATTTCCTCGCAGATGCTTTCACAGAGCAGGGAGAGATTGATCTCTTCCTTTTGAAGGGCATTGGCGGCGTGAAAATTTTGAGAGAGCTCCAAGAGCTGCGCGGAAAGAGCCGACATCCGCTTTCCCTGAGTCTGAATGCTTTCCAGGGCTTTCCGGTATTCGTCGGGCGTACGGTCCTGGGACAGCGCGTAATCGCAGTGGGAGAGAATGACGGCAATCGGCGTCCGAAGCTCATGGGAGACGTCCGAGGAAAACTGGCGCTCATTCTCGAAAGCTCTTTGCAGGCGCGCAATCATCTGATTCAGCGTGACCGAAAGATCATAGAGTTCGTCTTTGGACTGATGCAGTTCAATCCGCCGGGACAGATCGTCTCCGGCGCTGATCTCGGCTGCGGCGCTCCGGATCTCTGCAAGCGGGGCAAAGGCGCGTTTCGTCACAAGCCATCCGCCCAGGACAGCGGTCAAAAACAGAACCGGGAGAGCGAACAATGCGATCTGGTGGACGAAGTGAAGGGCGGCTGCCGTATTGTCCATTAGATAGATGCCGCGGATCCAGAGGCTGGAGGCATCCGGATGGTGGACCAGGAGATCATAGACCAGCCAGGAATCCTCCCCATTGTCAATCGTCTGGAAGCTGTCGCTGGTCAAAGGGACCTGAGCGGGGAAACCGGAAGGGGTGCTGCCGGCCATGGGAGTCCCCTTGGGGCCGTAGAGCAGGATGTTGGACCCTTTGGCGTAGAAATTAAAATCCGGATCGATTTCGATGCGGTCTTCGTAGTAAGAGATTCCGTTGGCCGACTCCTTCACCGCCTTTTGCAATGTGCTTTCCGATATATTTTGGGCCGCGGTATCTGTGGTTAATAATAAAAAGAGTACCATCAGGGCGGCGATACCCAGCAGAAAGGTGGAGTAAAACAGGGAAACGCGGGTTTGGATGGACCAGTTTTTCATTTTTCTTCCCTCATCACATAGCCGGATCCCCGGATCGTATGGATCAGCTTTTGATCAAATCCGGTGTCCAGTTTTTTTCTGAGACAGCGGATATAAACATCGATCACATTGCTTCCGCCTTCGTATTCATAATTCCAGATGTGGTGTTCAATTTTCTCGCGGCTCAGCACGATCCCCTTATTCAGCATTAAATATTCGAGGATGGCGTATTCTTTGCTGGTCAAAAGGATTTCTTTTCCGGACCGCAGCACTTTGTGTGAATTCAGATCCAACTGCAAATCCGCTAAAGTAAGCAGACTGGAGCCGGAGGAATCCGCCATCCGCCGGACCAGAACCCGGATGCGGGCGGTCAGCTCTTCGAAAGAAAAGGGTTTGACCAGATAGTCATCGGCGCCGCTGTCTAAGCCCTCCACCCGGTCGGCGACAGACCCTTTCGCGGTCAGAAGCAGGACCGGCGTATTCTTTCCCTCCCGCCTCATCTGCCTCAGCACGGAAAGTCCGTCCAGCCGCGGCAGCATCAAATCTAAAATAACCACATCGTACTCCGTAACGGCCAGAAAATCCAACGCTTCCACACCGTCTGCACAGCAGTCAACGCTGTATCCCGCCTCAATCAGGCGTTTTTCCGTCAGAGAACGCAGGGAATCTTCATCTTCTACATACAGGAGTCTCATGGGGATCACCTCTTTCTTTTCCATTCTATCATATGTTTTTCCTTATTTTAAGGGGGAAATATGAAAACAACATGAAAGCAGGATGAAAAAAGAAGTTGGTTTTCTTCATCTGATATTCATCTTGGCTTGGTAAAGTTATGGCACAAAGAAAAACACAGACGGAGGGAAAATAGATGAAACGATTCTTATCAAAAAAATGGACTTGGGTGTTGGTGTTTGTTCTCGTGGGCGGGATTATTTTTGGCTCCCACGCCGTTGTTTCCGCGGCGGAGCGCAAGGAGGCGGAGAATACGGCCCGCGGCCAAGTTCCTGTGGATGCGGTTCTGGAGACCAGCGAGCGGGACGACGGGATGTATCAGTTCCAGTTTTATTCCGAGTCGGAAGGCATGGAGTATGAAGTGGAGATCAGCGAAAAATCCGGGGAAGTCCGTAAGGTAGAGACGGAACTTCGCGGCGGAACCGGTTCGAAAAGCGTTGCCTTGTCGGAAGACCAGATCAGAGCGCTTGTGGAGGAGCGCTATCCCGGCGCTGAGATTTCCTCTCTCCAGTTAGGAATGGACGACGGCTACTATTCTTACGAAGTCTATTTTCGCGCCGATGGAAAGTATGGCACGCTGGAATTCAATGCAGAGACCGGCGCTGTTTTGGAGAGCAAGGTGAAATTCGGGAATCCGATCGTTATTCCTTCCGAGGAGGGAAGCACTTCCGCGGAGACCTCATTTCTGAAAGAAGCCGATATCCGCTCCAAGGTGGAAGAAGCGTATCCGGGCAGTCAGATTACCATGTTGGAGATGGACCGGGAAGACGGGCAGTATGTCTACGAGGTGGAATTCCTGCATGAGGGTAAGAAATATGAGCTGACTTACAACGCTCTAAACGGCGAGATCCTGAAGCAGGAGAGTGAAGTGACCAATTGGGCGCCGTCGAGTACGGCGGCTTCGACAGAGACTTCTTCGACCGATGCGGCTGCGTAGCCTTCCCAGAGCGCAGGACAGCAGACGACGCCTGCATCCGGACAAGAGATCGGGAGCGAGAAGGCAAAGGAAATCGCGCTGGGCAAAGCTGAGGCGGCAAATGCTTCCATCACGAAGATGGAGCTGGAAAGAGAGCACGGCAGCCTGGTCTACGACGGCCATATGCGGGACGATTCTTACAAGTATGAATTTGAGATCGATGCGTACACTGGTGTTGTGCTGAAATGGGAGAAAGAGACGCGGAATCAGAATGCGGGGACTCAGCCCACGGCTTCCGACGGCGCCAGTACCATCAGCAAGGAAGAGGCCTCCTCGATCGCACTTTCCAAGGCTCAGGACAGCGGGGCAGAAATTGTCAGCATCCGGAAGCATCATGATGACGATCATTTGATCTATGAAGGCCACATGCGGGATCAATCCTGTAAGTATGAGTTCGAGATCGACGCTTATACCGGAACCGTTCTCGACTGGGATGTGGAGCATTGCGGGAATCATGGAAGCGAGACTCAGGGATCCGGGAATCAGACAGAAAGCAGCAATACTCATCACGATGAGTGGGATGACCATGACGATGATTACGACCATGATGACCACAATGACCATGACGATCACGACGATGACCATGATGATCACGACGACCACCACGACGACTGAGACGACAGGAGATTCATAAGAAAAGGGAACTTTCAGGCATCCGGGGAACGAAACAGCGGCCCGGATGCCTTTTCCCGTCCGGCGGCAGGAACATCTTGTAAAAAAGGCTGCTTTATGCTAAAGTGATACCATGAAAATATGGAGGGAGTGATTCCATGGGTGAAGAGAACCGGCAGGAGACGGAACAGAATACAGGGCTTGTCTGGAAAGACCGGAAGCATTGGATGTGGTTCCCGTTTTCCTTTACCAAATACCGGATCGAGGACGGAAGGCTGTATGTAGAAGAAGGCTTGCTGAAATCAGAGGAGAATGAATGCCTGCTGTACCGTATCACCGATATTTCCCTGGAGAGAACCTTGGCCCAGAAGATTTTTGGAACCGGTACGGTCTGCCTGACGACAAGAGATATCTCCGATAAGGTGATTTATCTGAAAAATATTGTAAACAGCAGAGAAGTGAAACAGATGATCAGCAAGATGGTGGAGGAATCCAGGGTACATACCCGTGTGGTTGGCCGTGAGATGTACGGGATGGGACAGGATGCCAGCCTTCATCTGGACGGCGGGATTGAATATGAGGATATGCCTCCCGGACCGCCGCCTGGGCCGGATGATATGTAAGCTGGTCGGCGGGTGAAGTGCGCCGGCCTGAAAAGGGCTGCCACAGAATGGAGAATTTCTACAAGATATACCCTTGGCTGTGATATGAAAGCCGATATCTTGTTTGAGAGGCCATTTTCGTGACAGCTCTTTTTTAATTTCCTCATCTGTTGTAGGAGACATATGTGCTGTTTGGCATACAGCGCTCCGTTCACTGTGCACATCCCTAGAATATTCGGATGGCTGCTGCCGCAAGTTTTTGATTTTCCGGTTGACAGAGCAAACTGAAAATGATAATATTACAGTATAAAAAATAATTGCAGAAAAGGCAAAGGACACCGCTGAAAAATTTTGGGGGTTCCACTGGAAAGGAACCGGATGAAACAATGCGGGAAAATCTCTCATGAAGATCTTGGCGGTGGATTCTTACGCGGAATAGAAGGAGAAACATGACAGGGGATTTTGGAATTGGGGTACACGCCTTGACCTACCTAAACCATAAACAATGCAGTTTGAACAGCGAACAACTGGCCGAGAATATTTGTACCAACCCGGCGAGGGTGCGGAAGATTATGGCGAAGCTCAGACAGGCCGGACTTGTGGAGACCAGGGAGGGCGGCGGCGGAGGCTACCAGTTTACGCTGGCGCCGGAGAGCGTCACCTTACGGCAGGTGGCGGATGCGGTGGAGGCTCGGTTTGTCAGCGGCGGAAAAGCCAGCGGGGATCCGGATATGGACTGCCAGATTGCATCCGGAATCGGAGCCGTACTGGATGAAATCTATCTGGATCTGGATGGTATTTGCCGAAAAAAAATGGAACTGCTGACGATTTTGGACATCGACCGGCGTATCTTTCAGAACGCCGAGAAAGGATGAAGTACATGAAACAGTACGACGCGATTATCATTGGATTTGGAAAAGGCGGGAAAACATTGGCCGGAGCCTTGGCGGCGGCGGGAAAAAAGGTGGCGCTGGCGGAGCGGTCGGAGCGGATGTACGGAGGAACCTGCATCAATGTCGGGTGCATTCCGTCGAAATCCCTGAAGACCAGCGCAGAACAGTCGAAGGGCCGGGGCGGCAGTTTTGAGGAAAAGGCTGCGCGCTATGCGGATGCTGTTGCCGAGCGGGAGCGGGTGACGACGATGCTGCGGGGTAAAAATTATCACAAGCTAGCCGGCCAGCCAAACATCGACGTGCTGACCGGAACGGCTTCCTTTACCGGCAAGAATACCGTGAAGGTTGTATCCGATGGCGGAGAAGAAGAGCTGACTGCTCCCCAGATTTTTATCAATACCGGATCCTCGTCCAGAAAACCACAGATTGAGGGCGCAGAAAACAGCCGGTATGTGTATTTCAGCGATGGACTGATGCAGCTTTCGGAGCTGCCCCGCCGGTTGGTGATCGTCGGAGGCGGGTATATCGGGATGGAGTTCGCTTCTATGTACGCGAATTTCGGCTCCGAGGTTACAGTCGTTCAGCGCGGCTCCACCTTCCTTCCCAGAGAGGATGAGGAGATCGCGGCGGCTGTTTTGGAACGCCTGAACCAGTTGGGGGTGCGGGTGCTGTTTTCCGCGGAACCGAAAAAGATTGAGGACCGGGACGGCTATGCCGTGCTGAGTCTGGATGCGCCGGAAGGTCCGGCCGCACTGGCGGCGGAAGCGATCCTTTTGGCCACCGGACGCGAGGCCAACACAGCCGGGCTGAATCTGAAAGCCGCAGGCGTGGAGACGACCGGACGCGGGGCGGTAAAGACGGATGAACATTTGCGCACGTCCAATCCTGCCGTGTACGCCATGGGGGATGTGGTGGGCGGCCGGCAGTTTACGTATATCTCGTTGGATGACTACCGGATTGTGAAATCCGCGGTTTTGGGAGACGGCGGCCGCACCACGGAAAACCGGGGGGCCGTGCCCTACAGCGTATTCCTGGATCCGCCGTTTTCACGGGTGGGCCTTACGGAAAAAGAAGCCAGGGAGCAGGGCTATGAAGTGAAAATCGCCAAGCTGCCTGCGGCGGCAATCCCGAAGGCTCAGGTTCTAAAGGAGACGGCGGGACTCTTAAAGGCGGTGATTGACGCGAAAACTGGGAAGATCCTGGGGGCCCACCTGTTCTGCGCCGAGTCCCACGAGATCATCAATCTGATCAAGACGGCGATGGACGCAGGACTGCCTTATCCGTTCCTGCGGGATATGATCTACACGCACCCGACGATGGCGGAAAGTTTCAATGATTTGTTCTCGGCGGTGAAGTAAGGAAAACAAACTATTTCGATTCCCAGCGCCCGGAGGCGCCGCAGGGCAGGATCAATTTAGTGGACGTGACCGGCAGCCCGATTTCATCGGCGGTTATTTTTCCTGAAAACCGGCGGTCCACTTCGATCCCCAGCAGATAGGAGAGAACGGCGGGGGCCAAGCCGGTGGTGTAGGAGTTGATCAGGAAAAAAAGAGGTTCCTCGGAGAGCAGTTTGGCACAGGACTGGACCAGAGAATGAATCGCCTCCTCGATTTTCCAGATCTCTCCTTTCGGTCCCCTTCCGTAGGAAGGCGGGTCCATGATAATTCCGTCGTAGTGGTTGCCGCGACGGATTTCCCGTTCCACAAATTTTATGCAGTCGTCCACGATCCACCGGATCGGGGCGCTTTCCAGGCCGCTGGATTTGGCGTTTTCCCTGGCCCAGCCGACCATTCCTTTTGAGGCGTCCACGTGGGTGACAGCAGCTCCGGCCGAAGCAGCGGCCAGAGTGGCCCCTCCGGTGTAGGCGAACAGATTCAAAACCTTAACCGGCCTTTTTGCCTTGCGGATCTTTTCGGAGAACCAGTCCCAGTTGGCAGCCTGTTCCGGAAAAAGCCCGGTGTGCTTAAAGCTGAAAGGCTTCAGCTGGAAAGTCAATTCTTTGTAATGAATGCTCCACTGTTCCGGCAGTTGAAAGAATTCCCACTGCCCCCCGCCATGGGAACTGCGGTGATAATGAGCGTTTGGTTTCCGCCAGCCGGGGAGCCTGCGCTCCGTGTCCCAGAGCACCTGGGGGTCCGGGCGCACCAGCACATAGTTTCCCCAGCGCTCCAACTTTTCCCCGCGGCTGGTATCTAATATTTCATAATCGTTCCATTGATCGGCAATCCACATCGCATTGATTCCTCATTCCAGCGGCCGTGACGGCCGCAAATTTTCTCCGAATAGTATAACTGATAATCGGAAAAAAATCTACCGGGAAAAGAGAGAAGGGGGAATTTTAGGAACCGGAAATTTTTGAAAAAAATGCTTGAAATTTTCAAAATATGTGTTATACTATAAAAGCTTGATTTGACACGGGGCATTGGCGAAGTTGGGATCGCGCTTGACTGGCAGTCAAGAGGCCAGGGGTTCGAATCCCCTATGCTCCAGGAAAATGAAAATCCGGACTCTGAAAGGAGTTCGGATTTTGTGCATTTTATACTCATACGTTAAAAGGCCTGCTGATTTTTGCGGGCTTTTTTATTGCACTCCTGCGCCGGCCCGTAAAAACAGCGGACTCTGGATTCCGCTGCGCTTGGGCAAACATCTCTGCTTCACCGCTATTTTTATGATTCCGCAGGAGATTTTTTAGGCATCGCCTATGAAATTATGGAGCGGCGTTCCTGCAAACGCCGCTTTCTTTTGTAAAAGCAGGTAGGAGAAGCTTATTGTTTTATTCTGCCGTCCAGCATGTCGGCGCAATATTGGTAGATATAGTAGATCAGCTCTCCAGGAGAAGGTTTTTCGTTCAGACGCCGTCTGGCGATTCCTTCCAAATTTTTTCGGTCCCCGTGCTCCCAGCAGTCTTCCACGGCGCGGGCGATATTGCGGGCTACGGTCTGAGGGGTGCTGCCCATTTCTTCGGCTATTTGCGGGTAAATGACGGTAGTCAGATTGCGGTCGGTTCCCCCGCTTTGATAGACCAGGGTGACAGCTTTGGTCAACTGCCGGTAACCGATTGCGGTGGGACGGCCGGCAATGCGGAGAATGACGGACTTAACTAATTTAGTGTACATGGGAATGTCTCCTTGTGTATCGTCTGTAGTTCCATTGTCGCTCAAAACGTAACGAAACAAAAGGATTTCGACAGGATTCGACAAATTAAAGTGAGAAAAAGGAAGAATTTGACTAATTATAAATCAATTCAAGAATGACAGGGAGAGAGAAAAGCCGGCGGATGATTTCTGCGTTCTATGGAAAAAGAAACAGAATGATCTGCCGGTTTTTATGCGCAGGAAGATTTACGGAACAATTATAAGGTTAATGTGGGAGCCGCATAGGTTCTTGCGGCCAGTTCGCTGTCGAGAAGATAGAGGCCTTTCGGATCGGAGCCGAAGAGATCCATCCGGGTGATCAGGTCTTGCGCCGTGGTTTCCTCCTCGCCCTGCTCCTTCACGAACCAGTCCAGGAACTGCATGGTTCGGAAATCTTTCTGTTCCTGAGCGGCGGCATAAATGGTATGGATCAGGCTTGTCACGTACTCCTCATGAGCCAAAGCTGCTTTTAAAGGAGCTTTCAGCGAATCCAGTTTCACATCGGGTTCCGCAATCGCTTTCAGCTGAACCCGGACGTTATTGTTCAGCAGATATTGATAGAACAGGAGGGCGTGGTCGCGTTCTTCCTGGGCCTGAACCCGGTACCAGTTGGCAAAGCCTTTCAGGCTTTTGTCTTCATAATAATTGGAGAAGTCCAGATACAGGTAAGCGGAAAAAAATTCTTTGTTGACCTGATCGTTTAGCAAATAAATGATTTTTTGATCCAGCATGGCAAATGCTCCTTCCTGAAAAGAAAAGGATTTTAGTTAAAGATAGCATTGCCTGGTTTGATTTATCTCATTCAAGGACTTACCGTTTGTTTCATAAAGGAAATCTCTGGCCAATCAAGGAAAGCCCTGCCGGCAGCCGCGTGTTTCTAAGGGATAATCGAAGTTGAGCCTAGACACCGGCAATACAGCTTTCGCTGCACTCCTCCCGGAACCGGCGGGACAATTTCAGTATAGCCCCGGCCGGCGAAAACTGCAAGGGAATTTCCGCCGGTCCGAAATGTGGATTCCAAAAACAACCGATATCGGTTATAATAAAAAATAGCTGCGAAGCAGATATTTTTGTCCAAACGGAGCGTAGCGGAGTTCGGACTTCCCGCCCTTTTTATGGAGCGACGAAGGAGCGCAATAAAAAATAGCTAAGGAGGAACGGAAGATGAACCGTGATAGTGAAACGTATCGTGTGTATATACAGATTTTAGAGGAAGAGCTGATTCCTGCAATGGGATGTACGGAACCGATTGCCATTGCGTACGGGGCGGCAAAGGCGAGGGAGACCCTGGACGGTCTTCCGGACCGGGTGCTGGTGGAAGCCAGCGGAAACATCATTAAAAATGTAAAGAGCGTGATCGTGCCGAACACTGGTGGCATGAAAGGGATTGAGGCCGCGGCCGCGGTGGGAATCGTGGCCGGGCAGGCGGACCGGCTTTTGGAGGTGATTGCGGAAGTGACGCAGCCTCAGCAGGAGGAGACCGCTGCCTTTTTGAAACGCGTGCCCGTCCAGGTGAAGAGCCTTAACAGCGGCCTTGTATTTGATATTTGGATCACCCTATGGAAGGAAGAGCATATGGTCCGGCTCCGCCTGGCGAATTACCACACCAATCTGGTCTATCTGGAGCGGGATGGACAGAAATTATTGGATTTGCCCGTAGAAGGGGAAGCGGAAAACGGGATGGCAGACCGGAGCCTGTTGAATATGAAGGATATTTTTGATTTTGCCGAGTGCGTGGAGCTTTCCGATGTGGAGGAGGTTCTGGACCGCCAGATTTCCTATAATATGGCGATTTCCCAGGAAGGGATGCAGGGCGATTACGGGGCGAACGTCGGCCGGGTGCTGAATGAGACCTACGGATCCCTGGATGTTATGTTTCGGGCAAAGGCGGCTGCGGCCGCCGCTTCCGATGCGCGGATGGGAGGCTGCAGCCTGCCGGTGGTGATCAATTCCGGCAGCGGCAACCAGGGGATTACCACGTCTGTGCCGGTGATTCTTTATGCGAAAGAGCTTGGCGTAGACCGGGAAAAAATGCTGCGGGCGCTGGTTTTATCCAATCTGATCACGATCCATCAGAAGCGGCGGATCGGGAGGCTTTCCGCATACTGCGGCGCAGTCAGCGCAGGGGCGGCTGCGGGGGCGGGCATTGCCTATCTGGACGGCGGGTCCTATCAGGATGTGATCCACACGGTAGTGAACGCTTTGGCCATTGTCTCCGGGATTGTCTGCGACGGGGCGAAGGCGTCCTGCGCCGGTAAAATTGCCGCGGCTGTGGATGCCGGGATCCTGGGTTACCGGATGTATCAGGCGGGACAGCAATTTTACGGGGGCGATGGGATCCTCTCAAAAGGAGTGGAGCAGACGTTGGAAAATGTGGGACGCCTGGGAAAGGTCGGGATGAGCGGCACGGACCGGGAAATCTTAAAAATTATGCTGGGAGAAAACGCAGATTAAGATTTTCTCTTGCCATCTCCGCTTTCCAGTGATACAATAACAAAGCGCAAAGGAGCAGACCGCCGCGGCGGTCTGTTTTCCCGTTATGTATGTTGGAAATTTGCCATATGGAAAGGGGTTAGGAGAGGTTCAACATGGAAATCAAAAGAAAAGGCGTCATTAAATTTTTTCTCTGTACCACAATCGGTATTGTCCTTTTTGCGGTCAACCTGCCGGGGATCGGGCGGCCGGCTTTTTCCGCCTTTGCAACTCTCTGTGAGGATGCTTTGGCTCCCATTTACCCCTGGATTCTGATGGCTTTCCTGGTGATATCCCTGACATTTACGGTGATGGGCCTGTTCCGTCACCCGTTGATCCGGAATACCCCGCGGTTAAAACGTACTTTTTATCGAAAAAAGATGCAGGCCGTGACGCTGTCGGTGGCTTTAGCGGTTGTCTTCTGCTATCAATTCCTCCCGGTGCCCTTTTTGAATGATCAGAGCGGCGCCCTGATCGATATGTGCGGCGATATGTTCATCTTTTTGCTTTTAGCCAAAATGACCCTGCCATTGATCAGCGATTTTGGCCTTTCGGAATTCCTGGAGGTGTATTTGCGCCCGATCATGAAGCCTCTCTTAAAGGTGCCGGGCTGCGCGGTGATTCATATGATGACCAGCAGCTTTGTCAGCGTTGCGGCCAGCACGGTAATGGCCGGGGAAGAGTATCAAAAAGGCGTCTATAACCGGAAGGAAGCCGTGGCTGCCTTGACCTGTCTGACGATTCCCACCATGTTTGTCACCATGCTGATCTGCAGCGTGGTCGGATTGGAGAATGAATGGTTTCATCTGTATGTGTATATCTTGGCCACCTGTCTTTTGGCTGGCATTATTGTGGTGAGGCTGTATCCGATCCGGAAAATTCCTGAAACATATGCGGTGGAGCCTCCGGCGCCGGAAAAAGAAGAGAAGGGTGGCAAATGGAAGCTCAGCCTGCGCCAGGCTTCGGAGCGGGCTCTGCGGATGCAGTATCATCCGGCAGACCATTTTCTCACCATTGTTTTGAGCATGATTTCCTTTATTCCTTATATCCTGGCTTGGGGAACCGTGCTGAAACTGATTTTGGCTTATACCGATATTGTAAATATCCTGACCTACCCTTATGGATTGTATTTGCAGCTCTTTGGCGTCGCGCAGGGCACGGAGGTGGCTCCGGTGCTGGTACTGAATTTCCTGGATGTGGTGATGCCGACGGTGGTGTTGTCCGAGGTGGCGGATCCCAGCGTGGTGCTCCGGATGCTCTGTCTCACCCTCAGCGAGATGGTCTATATTGCTCCTCTGCTGTTAACTTTGGCCTCAAAGGGCTTAAGCTCATTGAAGGAACAGATGGAAATCTGGCTGGTGCGGGTGATTGTGCTGGTGCCGTGCGCGGCCTTGCTCTATCCGGTATTCTATTAGACGGAAGATGTCGGGAGAGGAGGTCCGGAACTCTGGTAACATAGAAAATAAGAACATTGGAACTGCCCGGAGAAAAGGCTGCCGCAAAAAAATGCGGCAGCCTTCTTTTTCGTATCATGTATTGTAAAAGTTTCTTGAAGATGAAATTCAGGAAGTGTATATTTTTAACTCTAGATTTGTTTTGTTATTTGGATTCAAACGTCTATTCGATAGGCAAGCCTCCTTTTTTCTTTATTATCTGGAAATCAGAAATCTTTCGTTGGGAAAGCTCCACCCGGTCTGCGCTGCCTCTGAACCACGGTTACCTTCGGGGAGTTCCCCAAGGTCACATGTCTGTCTGTTCCCTGCGAAGCCGGAGGAATTCCCTCCCTTGCCTTTCCCTTCGAAGTACCGTACCGATTCAGGCAGCATTCAGAATCATGCGGAATACACATGACGCCAGGTTAGCATGTCGGCCCGCCGATACCTCTGGTGAGAAAATGGAAGGATTCCTTTTCCTTTGATGAGTCTAGTATATCTGGAAATTGTGACCATGCTATGGATAAAAGATGAGGAATTTCTAACAAAAAAATAACTTTTTTTGTGGTTTATGAAGAAAAACGAAACGAAAGATAAAGAAAACGGGGAGGTTAATTGCTTATAAAAGCATAAAGCGTGCCAAAAAACAAACAAATATTACTTAAATATCACAGCTAATTTTTTATAAATATTTAGGACAGAAAAACAAGCATATGAAGTGATAATTATATATATTTAATATTATAACAGAGAATAAATAAAGTTGACATATAAGTAAAACGGTGGTATCCTACTAACTGTAAAGAGAAGAGAAAAAGAAAAGGAGGCCTTAGGATGAAAAGAGAAAATGGAATGTTCACCCGGATTGTAGAGATGGAGGCCCGGAGATCTTGTAACAATTCCCATGGGACTGCCATGTCAAGGGAGAAGGGAATAAAAGCGCTGATACGCCTTGGCGGACAGCTGCCGGTGGATACCGGCTTTCCGGAAGGCGCTGTGATGAATCGAATGGAGGTCTTGTTATGAGAAAACAGAAAAAAGGGTTTCAACGTTTCCTGGAAGTACTTCAGGAAGAGGGCAGCAAAGCGGCTGAGGTTTATCTGGAGCAGGTCCGTTACAGAAAATAGAGTTTGTGTTTAAGAGAATTAAGGAGGTATCTGTGATGAAAAAGAATGAGAAAAAAGAAAATAAAGTGGTACGTATGATCAGCGAGAGCGCTCAAAGAGAAGCGGATGTGTATCTGGCGCAGGTTGGAATTGTTCGAAAATAAACAAAATTTAGGAGGATAGAAATGATGAAAAAGCAGAATAAGAAGAGCTTGATGGAGCGTTTGATGGAACGGGAGATGCAGCAGCCCTATGTTCTGGCCTATCTGGAACTGGCCGAGGCGCTGAAGAAATAAGCCGGCCGCAGGCGGAAAGACGCGCGGCGTTTGGAAAAACAAAGTCATCTTGCCTTATGTTTGTAATATCTCTCTCTACCAAGGGGCCGCCGCGGGAAACCGCGGCGGTTTCTTTTTTTGTTGCCAATTTTTGCGCTGGGAAGAATCGAATGAACAAAAATCTACCCAATGGCAAATATTTTCAATTAAAAAATCCGGAGAAAAAGAATTGGAAATATACAAAATTCTATTTTTCCGCTAAAGTGGCCTCATCATAACAGGCGCAGACGTGCCGGTGAGGAGGGATGCAGTTGAAAATCGGAACGACAGAGTTGATTTTAATCCTGGTGGTGGCCTTGGTCATCTTCGGGCCGTCCAAACTGCCGGAGTTGGGTAAACTGGCCGGACGGGCCATCGGTTCCTTTAAGAAGTACGTGAATTCTTACGAAGCCGACTGGGAGGACGAGGAAAGGAAGCAGAAAGAAAAGACAGCGCCGGTAAAGGCGGAGGCAAAGGTTGTGGAAGTGAAAGCCATGGAGACAGAAGGATCTGCGGTCCAGTCGGAAGCTTAAGATCCGCCGGAGGCAAAGGGGAAGAGTAAATGAAGAAAAGAAGAAAGGAAGTAGTAGGATGGGAAAATTAGGGACACAGGAACTTCTGATTATTTTGTGCATTGCATTGTTGATTTTTGGACCGAAGAAGCTGCCGCAGCTTGGAAAGGCAATCGGGAAGACCATCGGCAACTTTAAAAGAAGCAGCGCCAAGGCGGAAGCTGAGCCGATGGAAGAAGAACAGGCAGAAGCCTGAGCCCGCGGGTGAACGGCGGGATGAGCGCCCCTTCGAGAACCGGAGGGGCAAGTATTGCAAAGCGATTGGCTATGGTGGTGGCCGCGGTGAAACGCCGGTTGAGGATCGGCGCAGAGGAAGGGCGCATGTCCCTGGTTTCTCACCTGGCCGAGTTTCGGAAACGGCTGATCGTCTGCGCCGGGACATTGATCCTCGCAATGCTGGCTTGCCTGAGCCAGGCGGAATGGGTTGCGGATCAAATGATAAAAAAGGCGCAGGGGTTCCAGTTCGTTTACATCTCCCCGACGGAGCTGGTTCTTTCTTATTTAAAACTGGCTTTTCTGGGAGGGATTGTCCTTGCGTTTCCGGTGATCCTGTATCAACTGTGGCGGTTTATCCGGCCAGGCCTTCGGAAGAAGGAACGCCAGGCCGGGCTGGTGATCCTGACTTTAGGGCTGGCGCTGTTTGTGGGCGGGGCGGTATTTTCTTTTCAGATTGTTATGCCCATTGCACTGAAATTTTTATCCGGCCTCAACGCCTCCCAGACAATCTCCCCGATGGTATCCATCGAAAGTTATATCAGCTTCATGATCACGACGATGGTCACGTTTGGGCTTGTGTTTGAACTTCCCATCGTCACGATTTCGCTGACCAGAATCGGACTTCTGGATCCAAAGCTTTTAAGAAAGCAGCGGAAATATATTGTATTGGCCATTTTCATCGTGGCAGCCCTGATCACACCTCCGGATGTGACTTCACAGGTGCTGGTCGCGTTTCCTATGATGCTGCTGTTTGAGATCAGCCTCTTTCTGTCGGATCTTTTGTTCCGGAAGAGAAAAAAGCGGATGCAGGAAGAAAATGAAGATGAGATGAGTTAGGAGGAATTTGCATGAAGGAAGAAACGAAAATGCAGCAGGCGGACGGACTTCCGGGCGGGCCGGATCTGACAAGACGGCAGTTCGTCAAGGGCCTGGCCATGGGAGCGGCCACTCTCAGCCTGGCAGCGATCCTGCCCGGATGCAGCAGGGCGGTTTCGCAGACCAGCGAAGAGACGGCGGCAACCGGGACGGAACCGGCGACTACGGCCTCCGCAGCGGACAAGACGCCGGAGGGGGGCATTTACATCGAGGGCGGAGATGTGAATATGAACGGCCAGACCTATACTCTGGAGTTCATCCAGCCAGTCAAGCTGACGGCGGTCGTGGACGGCGTTACCCAGACAGAAGGAACCTGGCGGACCAGCAACAAGCATCTGGTCTCGGTGGACCCGGACGGAACCATTCTGATGCGGGACGGCGTGGGCGGTTATGATGTGGAGGTCTCTTGGAGCCTGGGTGATATCAGTTATCAGGTTATGTTCCACACCGGCCAGACGGCGGGCGGACACTCTCTCGAAGTGGACCGGCCGATGACCCGCGGGGACTTTATGATTCGCCTCGCAAACTACTTCGGCTGGTATCACTATAACGGGGTCATGGATGATGGAACCGATATCGACGAAGCCGGAAATATCCTGAAAGAAGAGCGGGTCAGGAACTACCACGACGTGACGGGCCGCAACGACTACGTGAAACCCATCGAGTGCGCCCTGGATATGGGAGTTTTGAAGGCCGAGTCCCCGGAGGACTGCTTTTATCCGATGTCGGCAATGACGAGAGAAGATGCCGCGGTGATCCTCTGCCGCGCGTTCCTGATGGATGAGCTGGAGGACGACTATCTGGCAGCTTTCAGCGATGCGGATAAGATCAGCAAAGAATGCTATTCGGCCCTGAATATCCTGGTGGGACGGAATTTCCTGCGGGGCCGGACAAACAAGACCATCAACCCGACCGACGGCATTACCGACACGGAGGCGCGGATTTTGATTGAATCCATCGACAAGCGGGTGGCGGCGCCGGTCTGGGCGATGCCGGTTTCCCTCAGAAAGTTTGTCCGCTGCCGCCCGATCTGGTTTACCGCCACCGAGCAGGCGACGGTTCATTGGCGCTGCCGTGCCTTCAATATTTCCCATGAAGCCATGAAAGGGCTGTTCATCGGGGACCGGGGAAACGGCGTGGTTCTCAGCGATGAGTGGGGAGAATGGACGGACTACATCCCCGGCTATTCCACAGATCCAATGTTCGGGCTCAACAATAACAAAGATTTTCCCTACGATAACGTTTATTTCTGCGTGGAGGTGGAAGCTTACGCCACCAGGGAAGGGCTTCTGGACAGCCCGGTTTCCCGATTTATCTGGCGCATCGACCGCCCGGCGTGGCACGATTTCGCGATGGACAAGCTTCACGAGGGAACAGACGACTATCCGACGGTTTACCGGTTCTTTGATAATTTCCAGGCCGCAGCCTACTATATTGAGGGCAGCAAGATGGGAATCCTCTATGACGGCCTGATGCCGACCAACACGTCGACCTCCCTGATCGACCAGGTGCGCGAGCTGGCGACTAAGCCTTTTGTCTTTGTGCTGGGCCACAACCATCCGGATCACAAGGGAGCGATGGCCAGCGCTTACCGGGACGGCCTGGACGTCTACCTGTGCGACCGGGTCGGACCTGTGGACGGGGAGTGGAGTATCGAAGTTTACGCCAAGGACTACACCAGCGGGAACCCGGTGATCGATTCGACGGAGACCGGAACCTACAGCGGAAGCACGATCCATGCTGCGAAAGAAGGAGACGTGCTGGATCTTGGGAACTGTCAATTTGAGTTTTATCAGCTGCCCGGCCATGAGGACGGAATGCTCTTGCTTTACGACAGAAAGCACGGCTTGCTGTTCTCGTCGGATATCTACGGGGTAAACCGGTACTGGGTGGCGGATCAGTTCGCCGCAAGAGGCGTGCGCCAGGATCTTCTCCTGTCCCTGCATCAGCAGTTGATGGAGGAATATGCGAAGGACGGCGGGGAAGTCAAGGAACTTTACACTGGCCACAACCGGATCGGAGTCGGCGCGGATTATCTGATGGTCTGGGAACAATGCCTCCAGAATCTGGTGAACTATGGTCCGGATGGTATTTCGGATGACCGGCGGGGCGACGGCGCTCTGGTGGCCAAGGACGGAAACAGTTTCGATACACTGAACTGGACCGCATTTGCCGTGGCCGGCAAACAGGTGGTGGCGGAATACACCGGACAGTACGACGGCAGAACGTTCCGCCGCATCGAGCTGGACAATACCGGCGAGAATGATACGGTCGAGAGCAATCTGTATTTTGATTACCGGACCAACGCGCATCTAAGCAATGTAACCTTTGAGGACGCGGAGCTTGTCGGTCATGACTTTAAGTACAAGGCCGGACAGGAGACGGAGAATGAGATGCTCCCGGACGGACGTTTGAAGTATGCGATCCCCGGAAAATTTGTCCCTTATGAGTATGAATACGATGTAATCGTAGGATCCCTGCAAGGAACCGTCACCCTTACACCGGTCGCTATGTCGGACCGGATTGCAGGAATGACGGTGAATGGGAAAAACGCTTCCAGCCGCTGCCCGGTAACGGTTTCAGCCGGTTCTCCCGCCGTGGTCGTGATCACTGGGCCGGATCAGAGCACAACGGAAACGTATACCTTCCGCTTTCGCACCGCTTAAATAAAACGGATTCAAACGTGTCAGCCTGAGAAAGAATTTCTTTGAGGTATTTGGATCCCCCGGAACGAGCTGCCGCCGTTTCGGGGGTCCTTCGCATATTTCGCTTTTTTTGCAAAGATTTTTTTGATATAATGTTGTCAGAATGTAATTCGGTGACAGAGGATCGAAAAAGGGAGAGGTTAGGGTGAAAAATGAAAAAAGCACATTATCCGTTCCGGTTTTCCAGCATGTTTGGACAGACCTTGCTGGTGCTGCTCGCACTGACGCTGGTAATCGGTGCTTTTTTTTATCACTTTGTGAGCAGGCTGTATGAAAGACAGTATGTGGAAAAGCAGGCGGACATCCGATTTTCCTGGATGAAAGAGATTGGATCACGGGCGGAGCAGGTGTTTTCCGCCGTGTCGGCCAAGATGGAGACGCTTTTGGGAACCCAGGATTGCAGCCGCCTTTTGGTGGCGGGAGAAGAGCTGCTTCAGCCTCAGACGTTAAATGTGATTCAGGAGCTGGCTGGGTTCACGGCCGGGGATGAAGGGGTGGAGAGCGCCTGGCTCTATCTGCCCTATGCCCGCAAGGTGCTTTCCTCCGACCGGACAGTGATGGAAGTGGAAAGCGGGTTGGACTCGGTTTATTTGGAAAAAGAGACCGGGGTTGTCGTGAAGGACGGCGCAGTCTATTACCGAAAAGCCTATCCGGAGTCCAAGCCCCTTGGCGTGATGACGGTCCGCCTGAACTCCACGGCCATCTACCGCAGCATCCGGCAGGATGGCCTGGTCTACGGAGGCAGTGCCGTTTACATCTACGACGGAGGCGGGGAGCCGGTATTTCCCAGTCTCCTGGTCTATCCGAAAAGGGAAGAACTCCTGGTCGGGCCGGAGCAGTCCGAGGAGGGCGGAAATGCCGTCTATCCGGCTGGAGACGGATATTTTCTGGTCAGCCGCTCAGAGGCAACCGGCTGGATTTTTTTGCAGCGGATGGAAGCGATCACGGTGATACCGGATGCTTCAGATCTTCTAAAGGCGCTGGGAACTTATGGGCTGGTGGCCCTGGGACTTTTGCTCCTGGCTTCTTATTATCTGATTTTGCGGATTTACCGTCCTTTCCGCCAGCTGCTGCTGTCTTTGATCTCCCGGAGCAGACGGGAGGGAGAGGAAGAATTTGCGGTCAGCGATTCCAGCGAGTGGGAATTGATTCAGGATATTGCCACCGATCACTCGGAACAAAACGCCAGATTCCGGGCGATCCTGCAATCGGTGGGAGAATCTTTGAGTGAAAATATGTTTGCGCGGCTATTGAGCGACCGGGAGTGTGATGCGGGGATCGTGCGGGAGACTATGGAACAGATTGAAAGCCCCTTCCCGCTGGACGGTGAGTATCTGGTTTTGGAATTTCGTTTTTGGCCCAAGGAGAAGGAGGGCGGCGGCCCGGTGGACGCCGAGCTCTACGGCCTTCAGCTGACCCGTGTATGTCAGGAGTTCTGGGAGGAGAAGTATCTCGGACAGATGGTCGGGATTCAGGAGGGGGAGAAGAGCCTGATCCTCTGTCCCCGTCAAAAGAAGTCGGAGACCATGTTCTGCCGCGAGGTGGAACTCTTTCGAAAGTTTTTGAACCGGAGCCTGGACTCCCAGCCTTTTGCATTCGAGATGGGGAGCAGCGGCCTGTGCGGCAGTCTTTTTGAGCTCTGGGAACTGCGCAGGCAGGCAAGGGAGGAGCTTCAGCAGAGGATCTATTACTCGGAGAAAGAAAAGCAGAGGCAGGAGGAATCTTCCGTGGTCATTCAGGAATATCGAAAGGCGGCGGACCAGATCTTGCAGCCGTTTCTGCGGCGGCCTGGAAAGGAAAATCCACTGGAGGGGGTTTTGATGCGGGCGGCAAAGGAACGCCCTGGACAGGCTCTTTTGATTTACCGGGCGCTGGGGGATCTTTTCATCGAAAAGATGGTGCAGCTGCGGGCGCCGATCTCCGATCATATGCGGCTTCTCCGGAGAAAGCTGGAGCAGGCGGATCCAAAGGACGGCGTGCCGGAAGACACCGTAAACGACTTTTTCTCAGAGGGCGTCGAAGTTCTCCGGCGTGCCGGCCGGAAGGAACAGTATGCCCATATTGAGGAGGCGAAGCGCTGGATCGAAGAGCAGTATTTCGACAGCTCTCTGTCGTTAGAAAGCATCGGAGAGCAGCTGGGACTGACAGCCCCCTACCTTTCCCGCCTGTTTACGGAGTACCAGCCGCCCGGTTTTCTGGATTACTTGAACCGCTGCCGGCTGGAACGGGCGAAACAACTGCTGGAAGAGACCGACTATAATATAGGAGAGATTGGCTTTAAAACCGGTTTTAATTCTTCTCAGAACTTTATCCGGGTATTCAAGCGTTATGAGGGGGAAACGCCCGGCCAGTTCCGGCAGCGCCGGAAGGAGGAGGCAGAACATGCGTAAAAAGATGGTAGGCGCCGCGTTTCTGGCGGCAGTCCTATTGGGGACAGGCTGTGCCGGGGCTTCCGGAGAAACATATCTGTTTGACGCCATTCAGAAACAGACAGAAACGCGGGCGGAGCTGCCGGACGGCGGCAGGGTGATTCTCCTGACCCATTCCATGCCGGAGAGCAGCGCGGCCCACCGGGTGGCGGAGAAGTTTAAGACACTCTTAGAGGAACGGTCGGGCGGTCATTTCCGGGTGGATATTTTTCCGGACGACACGTTAGGCTATGTGACGGACAATGATGCCGCTTTGATCAATGGCTCCATTGAAATGAGGATTGGAGCCGGTGGAACCCTTTCGGTGATGACGATGCTTTGGGCTCCGACTTTGTCTCGCCTGTCTCTGCCGGAGATCGCGGATCTCTTGCAGGAGGGAGAGATTCGCCGCATCATGGAGAGGGAGTGTGAAGAGAAGGGGACGAAGCTGCTGGCGGCTTTTCCGCCCCAGTACCGGGTGGCCACCAGCAACGTGAAAGTGCAGAGCTTTGAGGATTTCTCCCGGCTGACCATGCGGATTTTCTCCTCCAATGCGACGGAGGGCCCTTACTGGCAGTCATTGGGGGCGAAAACGGCAGTTTATGATATCCACCAGGTTTTTGCGGCTCTGCAGCAGGGACTGGTGAATTCCCAGGAAAATACTCTGCCCATCATTGTCAGCAGCGGGATTCACCGGCAGCAGCGCTACCTGCTAAAGACCAACCATAAAATTTACTTTGATTGTATGTTGATGGGAAAAGAATTCTATGATCTTTTGGATGCGGACGAGCAGGCCCTGCTGAACGAAGTGGCGGCCGAGACGGCGGATTACGCCGCTGAGATGGACGAGGCGGAACAGAAGCGGTGCGAACGGACGCTGGAAGCGGCGGGAGTAGAGAGCCTGGAGCTCTCGGAGGAACTGCGTGAACAGATGCGAGAGGCCGCAGGCCCTGTGGTGGAGGCAGCTCTGCGGAGCCAGTATGGGGATGATAAGATGGACCGTATTTTATCCGTTTTGACGCCGTAAAATGCGCTGCGGCCGTATTTTGGATATTCGAGGAGAGAAAAAGAGGTGAGAGACCGTAAGGGGATGCGGCTTTCACCTTTTTTCATTGCAAGAAATACCGGGAGAAACTTCTGAATAGAGGCTCAAGAAGTTCTTTTTGGGCTTATCCCTGATAAATAAGCCTTTCAATTAGATATATATTGAATTCGTATAGGCACATGCTAAAAAAGTATTGACTTTTGGATGAGATAGAGTATAATACTTACATACAAGTGAAATACAAGCAGTCCGAAGGGCAAAGGCGCCTTCCTTTATTCTTGAAAGAATTCGATAAGAAGCATTCTGGGATATGATGAGGAACACGCCTTTTTATTTTCTTTAGAAAAAGGGGGGATTTTTCGAGGACGGTGAAAAGGGGAGCTGATCGGATTGGAATCAGGCGGGAATCTTGAATTTTATACTTATAAAAAGCGGCTGCGACGCCGCGTGAAAGGAAGAAGGAGTTAGTTATGGTTTTGAACGAGGAACAAAAGGCGATGCTGGAAGGCGAATACGGCGCGGGCACAGCCTATGCCATGAAAATCCAGTTTGCGATCGGGGAGTCCTTTGACGCGCCCCGGATGGTGCCTATCACCCGTGCCCATGTGGCCCTGAGTAATCAGGAAGCGGATTTGTGGTTTGCGGAAAAATTGCTGGCCGGCGGGGCCAAGTGCCGCGTCGCCCCCACGGTCAATCCGGGCTTCTGCTATGAGTATTTCACCAAACGCAACATGGTTGCGCCGGAGTATGCGGATTTAATGATGCGGACCCACAACGCCTACAAAGGACTGGGCGCGGTCCTGTCCTATAACTGTACGCCCTACACGGAGATGAACATTCCAAAGTTCGGCGAGATTTGCGCGTACTCAGAGTCCAGCGCCACGCCTTACATTAACTCTGTCTGGGGGGCCAGATCGAACCGGGAGGGGGCCAACAGCGCTTTATGTGCCGCGATCACCGGCTATGTGCCGGAATATGGCCTGCTGCTTAGTGAGAACCGAAAAGGGGATATCCTGGTTCATGTGGAAGCTGACATGAAGGATGATTCGGATTATCACTATCTCGGCATGTGCGGAAAGAAAATCGGAGAGGGGATTCCCGTGTTCTCCGGTCTTCCTAAAAATATTTCACCTGCAGCATTAACAAACCTGGGCGCACAGCTGAATACCTCCGGCGCTTACACCATGTATCATATTTTAGGGTTCACCCCGGAAGCACAGACCCTTGAAGCTGCTTTCGGAGGACGCAAGCCGAAATATGAGGTGGTGATCACCAATCAAGATCTGAAAGACGGGCGGGACATGGTCAGCGAAGAAGGCAGCCGCAGGATCGAGTTTGCCATGTTTGGCTGCCCTCACTTTAATCTCGATCAGGTTCGCCACATTGCGAAATTGGTGGAAGGGAAGAAACTGGCTGTTCCGATGTACATTCTGGTATCCAGCTTTACAAAAGAAATGGCAGACCGTATGGATCTGACCGGGATTCTCAATGCCGCGGGCGCCGAGGTCATTCCGGATACTTGCCCGGATCAGCCGTGCTGGCATTTCTTGTCGGGAAAGTACGGCGTGACAGAGTCGCCGAAATGTGCGTATTATCCAAAACGCAGAGAGATTCATTTTGTGATCCGGAACCTAGATGAATGTATTGAAGCAGCAATGAGCGGTGAGGTGAAATAACATGTCGAAAAAATATTCCTGTCATAAAATTTCCGAGGGCAAGGCCCAGGCGGAAGCGGTCGTGTCCAAGGACCGTGTGATGTTTTATCTGATGCGGCCGGAAGACGGCGTCGTCATTGAAGCTTCCCACAATCTGGAAGGCAAATCTATTGCAAAGAAGGTAATGGTGTTTCCCGGCGGCAAGGGAAGCTCCGTGGTTCAGGCGGATGGTATGTATCAGCTGAATCTTCACGGCAATATGCCTGCCGCCATGATCATCCAGTACCCGGAGACCGTGCTGGTTTCCAGCGCAATTATCATGGAAATTCCCATGGTGGATCAGGTGGATCCGGCTTTCTATGAGACCGTTCAAGACGGCGACACCGTGGTGGTCAACGCAGATGAAGGGTATGTGGAGATTCTCTAGAGAACGCTGCTTGCAGACGGCCGGCGGCCGGACAGCGGCAGCCCGGAACAGCCGGACGGGAAGCGCTGATAGGAGGAGGGAAGAATGGAAGAGTATTATGAGCCGATATGTGTGGAGGTGAACGGGGTCGAACATCAGCGTCTGGTCCGGACATCCATGACCCTGTTGGATTTTATCCGGGAAGAGTTGAAGCTGAAGGGCACCAAACGGGGCTGCGACAACGGCGAATGCGGCGCCTGCACGGTTCTGATGGACGGCGAATGCGTTTATTCCTGCCATGTTCTGGCCGTTCAGGCCAACGGGGCGAAAATTACGACCATTGAGGGCATTGCCGGCAGCGATGAGCTGAGCCCGATTCAGGAAGCTTTGATGGATGAAGGCGCCATCCAGTGCGGCTTCTGCACGCCGGGGCTGGTGATGAGCATTAAGCGGCTGCTGAATGAGTATCCGGATCCCACGGACAGCCAGATCAGTTATGCCCTCAGCGGCAATATCTGCCGCTGCAGCGGATACGTGTCGGTGGCAAATGCGGTGAAAAAGGCGGCTGCGGTGCTGAGAGGGGAGTAAGCATGGATATCTACAAAATGCGTGAAATGAAGAATGCGATCCGGCGGGTAGAGTCTGCGTCAAAGGCGACGGGCACCGCCCAGTACCTGGATGACCTGGAGATGCAGGGCATGGCTTACGGCGGTATCATCCGCAGCCCTTATCCCCATGCAAAAGTGGTTTCCATCGATGCCTCCGCCGCCAAGGCGATGCGGGGCGTGCTGGGAGTCCTGACGCCCGACGATGTGCCCCAGGTGCATTTCAATGTCACCGGATCCCTGAAAAGCCCTGCTTTGATCGAGGACCAAAGTATTCTGACCTGGCATCCGCTCCACGAAGGCGACCGGATCTGTGCGGTGGTGGCAGAGGACAAAGAAACGCTGCATCGGGCCCTGGAGGCGATTCAGATTGAGTACGAGGTTCTGCCCGCCGCCATGACCATTGACGAGTCCATCAAGGAAGGGGCGCGGGTGATTCACCCGGAATTCTATCCGGACAATTTCTACTGCCATAAGATCGGAACGCGGGGGGATTTGGAAGAAGGCTTCGAGAAGAGCGACTACATATTTGAAGGAACCTACCGCACGCCGTCCCAGCATCCGATCCCCATGGAACCGGTCTCCTGCATCGCCTACTGGAACCGGGACAATAAGCTGCATACCTGGGCCACCAGCCAGGTGCCCTATCAGGACCGGCGGATTCTGGCCGCCCAGTTCGGTATACCGGAGAGCGATATCAGCTGTCACCGGGCCATGATCGGCGGCGCTTTCGGCCAGAGAGAGGAGATGTATCATCAGGATGTGGCGGCCTGCCTCTCCCGCCTGATCTACCGGCCAGTTAAGATCATCAACAACCGGAGCGACGAGATGACCGCCACGGCTGTGCGCCATGCTTCTTACTCCAAGGTGAAGATGGGGTGCACCAAGGACGGCCAGATGGTGGCGTTCCACCAGACGATGTACACCAACGGCGGGAGCTACTGCACCCACAGCCCGCTGGTCACCGCGGCCCCGGACCGCAAGATGCCTTATCATATGCCTTATTTCCGCTATGACGGAATCGGCGTGGCCACAAACGGGGCTGTCTCCGGCGCATTTCGGGGATACGGCAATCCTCAGGGGACCTTTGGCCGCGAATGCCTGATCAACGACGCCTGCCGGAAGATGGGCTGGGATCCTTTGAAATTCCGTTTTGACAATGTCCTGAAGCCTGGTGAAAAGGTACATGGGTGCGCGCCCTTAAGCACTTTTCCGGCGGAAGAGGTATTCGGGAATGCTTTCAGGATTCGGCAGGAGATCGATGAAAAGGAAGGAGTCAGAGACGACGGGGATGTGAAGGAGGCTTGGGGCATTGCCTTGTGCAGCCACACCAGCTCCATCTCCTCCCTGCAGGGCCTGACCGGAAGCTCCATCATCTGTCTGCCGGACGGTTCGGTCAGCCTGATGAGCGGCACCACCGACATGGGAAACGGCTCTGAGACCGCCATGGTCCAGGTCTGCGCGGAGAAACTGGGGCTGGATCTCTCCGAGGTCCGCCATGCCGACTTGGATACGTCCACCAGCCCGTACAACATCGGCAGTTATTCCAGCGGCCAGATGTTCCTGACAGGAAACGCTGTCGCCATGGCCTGCGAGGAAGTGATCCGCAAGTCCAAGGCTGAGCTGGCGAAGCTGTACCAGGTACCGGTGGAACAGGTACTTTGGCAGGAAAAAAAGTTTCACATTGTATATCCGGGAAAACGCCTGACGTTTAAGGAGGCCATCCTTGAGATCTCCCAGGGCTGCACGAATATGTTCATCATGGGCAGCGCCGTGGCACATCTGGAGGATGCCCCTGAACCCTTCGCCCTCTGCCTGGCCAAGGTGGCTTACCGGAAAAAAGACAATTCCATTTTATTGAAACATGTGGTGGAAAGTGTGGATATCGGCCGGGTCATGAACCCTCTGATCGTCAAGGGACAGCTGGAGGGAGAGATGCAGATGGGAGTCGGTTATGCGCTGATTGAGGACTTGGAGGTGGATCGGGTCACGAAGAAAATCATTGCCGCGGATCTGCTGAATTACCGGAACCCGCTGATGCTGGATATGCCGGAGATTCACCTCTATGTGGCGGACAGCTACGAACCAAGGTCCGCCAATGGCACCAAGAGCGTGGGCGAGCTGGGATTGATCCCCGTGGCTGCTGCGATCCGGGAGGCTGTTGTGAGGGCCAGCGGTAAAAACGTGACGGAACTTCCGCTGAGCCGCCAGTTTTTTGTCAGAAACAACCGGTGTGATGATTTCTTTGAGGAAGGGGGGAGAAAAGAATGCTGATTTTAGCCAATTATTCCTATCATCGTCCCGCCGCAATCGAGGAGGCGTGGCGGCTGCTGGAGGAAGAAGGCAGTGTGATCATCGCCGGCGGCTCGGATGTGCTGCCCCAGTTGAAGACGGCTGTCATCAAGCCCAAGGCCTTGGTGGATTTGGCCGGAATTGAGGAACTGCGCCGGGTGGAGGAACAGGAAGATGGAATCCATATCGGCTCTATGGCCGTTTTATCCCATCTTGCGAAGAATCCGCTGATTCTGGAGAAAGTCCCCGCCGTCTCCCAGGCGGCCAGGAATGTGGCGTCCCCCCAGATCCGCAGCCGGGCCACCATCGGGGGCAATCTCCTTCAGGCCAGGCGCTGCTTTTATTACAACCAGACCAAGGAGTGGCGCAAGGGGATCCCCCTCTGCTATAAGGTAGGAGGCGACCGGTGCATTCAGATTCCCAACTCCCCTGTCTGCCGGGCCATCTATTATTCCGACCTGGCGCCGGTGCTCCTGGCCTGCGAGGCTTTGGCGGTGGTCCGTACGGCGGACGGCGAGAAGCGCATAAGCTGCCGGGAACTCGTGGAGGCCCACTGCAGGGATCAAAATGAAAAGATGCTGGTGCGTGAGTTTGTGATCCCGAAGGAAAAACTGGAGGATAGCTGGGGAGGCTTCCGTAAGTACAGCCTGCGGGGCAGCATTGATTTCCCCATGATTAACTTTGCCTGCTGGTATCAGCCCGGACAGGTCCGGCTGACGGCGGGGGCGATTGCCACAAAGGTGCTGGAGCTGGAAGATACGGAGCGCTATCTGACGGAACAAGGGAAAGGGTTTCAGGTCTCCGAGGCGGTGGAGCTGGCACAAGGAGAGATGAAAAAGAAGAGTCAGATCATCCGGGAAGCCGGAATTTCCGTGACGGTGAAGAGGGAAACCTTCCTGTTTGTTGAGGAGTTATTGGAGCAACTGAAAAAGGCCATTCAGTGACGGAACCCTCTGTGTAACATTCCCTCTATGGAGGAAGAAAGGAAGCGTGTTATGATGAGAAAACAGATCATGAAAAAGACGGCGATGCTGCTGACGGCGGCTCTGCTCCTAAGTTCTGCGGCGGGATGCGGGAGCTCCGGCGCATCGGGCACCACGGCGCCCGGCACGACCCCGGCCGGTACCGCGGCCACAGGCGATACGACGGCGGCAAGCGGCGGCAGCGGGGAAACGGTGACTGCCACATTCTGCAATATGCTGGCCACAGACCATCCCCAGAGTGTTGCGGCCGTAGAAGTTCTGGCAAAAGAAATTTCAGAAAAAACCGGGGGAAAATTTACCATTGACGTCCAGGTAAACGGCGCCTTGGGTTCGGATGCGGAGACGACGGAGGCTACGATCATGGGAAACATGAATATGACCGGCCCTGCCTGCGCTACCCTGGCCACCATTGATTCGAATTGGTATATCTTAGACGTGCCCTATGTGTTCATGAGCAAAGAGCAGGCCAGGGCAGCGCTGGACGGCGATCTGGGCCAGTATCTCTCCGACAGTCTGGAAGCGTCCTGCGGTTTGATCTGTCTGGGCTATGGAGAATCGGGAATGCGCCAGCTGTCTACCGGTTCCAAAAAGGTTACCACTCCGGCGGACTTGTCCGGGCTGAAGATCCGGGTTCTGGAAAACAAATATCATCTGGCTACCTTTGAGGCATTGGGCGCAAATCCGACTCCCATGGCTTTTTCCGAAGTGTATACCGCTCTGCAGATGAATCAGGTGGATGGTCAGGATAATCCCATCACGATCACCTGTACCAATAAGTTTTACGAGGTTCAGAAATACTACACCTTGACGGAGCACTTGTTCTGCGGCAACTGTGTCGTTGTCAATGCGGAGTGGTTCCGTTCTCTGCCGGAAGACTATCAGAAAGCTCTGCGGGAATCGGTCGATGATATGATCACAGAACAAAGACGGCTGATCGATGAGAATGAAGCGGCATACCTGGAAGAGATGAAGGCAAAGGGATGTGAGGTTGTCACCTTAACCGACGAGGAAAAGCAGGCCTTTGCAGATGCCACGCAGAAGGTGCGCGACGATTTTGCGGCGGAATTCGGTGAGGCCGGTCAGACGATGCTGGATATGGCAGCCAAGTACGCCCAGTAAACGGTTGAAACCAAGTATTTTGAGTGCGGGGAGGGGCGCTGCGGGCGGCGCCTCCCCGGTCATGATTGAAAGGTTAGGATGAGCTCATGAAGAAGTTTTTGCATATACTGAACAAGCATTTTGAGGAAGCGATCCTGGTGTTTGTATCAATCGTTATGATTCTGTTGATCTTTTTTCAGATTATCGCCCGGTTTTGCCTGAACCAATCGTTGGCCTGGTCTGAGGAACTGGCCCGTTACTGCTTCGTGTGGACGGTCTGGATGGGCGTTCCCTATGCTGTCGTGAAAGGGCGCCATATCCATCTGGAGATTTTATCGGACACGGTGGGACCCAAGGGGAAATTTGTTCTGGATTTGATTTTCTTCTTGGTCAGCGCCGCTTTCTTTGGCTATATCGGCATCCAGTCTGTCAGCGTGGTGCAGGGGATTGCCAAGATGAATCAGGTGACCCCGGCGCTGCAGATTCCGAAAACCCTTTGTTACATGTGTCTTCCTGTCGGCTGTTTTCTGGGAACCTTCCGTTTCCTACAATATGGCTTTTTGCGGATACGAAGGTTCTGGACGGATCCCAATGACCGGACTTTGATTGCGGTGGATGGGGATTAAGCAGAAAGGAGAGTAAGGCATATGGATTTTGTACTTTTGTTTGGCTGCCTGTTTGGGCTCCTGCTTCTGGGAGTGCCGATTGGCGTCTGCCTGGGATGCGGCACACTGGCTTTGATGATTTTTACCACGGATATGTCCCCCATGCTGCTGGCACAGTCCTGCTTTACCGGGCTGGACTCCTTTACCCTGCTGGCCATCCCGTTTTTTGTTGTAGCCGGAGACTTTATGATGTACGGAGGGATTTCCCGCCGTCTGTTAAATCTGTTCAACGCCCTGATCGGCCATATCGTAGGCGGGACGGCGGCTGTTACCACCGTCTCCTGCATGTTCTTCGCTGCCATCTCCGGCTCCGGTCCGGCGACGGTGTCCGCCATCGGCTCTTTTATGATTCCGGAAATGAAACAAAAAAATTATGATGAAGGCTTTGCGGCTGCTCTGACAGCCTGCGCCGGAGCCATCGGCGTGATCATTCCGCCCAGCATTCCCTTCATCCTCTATGCGGTGGCCGTCGGCTGTTCGGTCAGTGATTTGTTCCTGGCCGGCGTCCTGCCCGGTATTTTGATCGGAGTCTTTTTAATCATTGTCAGCTATGTCCAGGCGAAGAAGCACGGCTGGCACGGCAATGACAAAAGGGCAAGCGGAAAAGAAATCTGGAAGGCTTTTAAAGATTCTATTTTAGCCCTTCTGTCCCCGGTCATTATCCTGGGCAGCATCTATGCGGGGATCTGTTCCCCGACGGAGGCGGCCGTGGCTGGCGTTGTCTATTCTTTCTTTATCGGAACCTTTGTTTATAGAGAATTGAAATGGAAGCAGATCGTGGCCTCCCTTGTGGATTCCGTCCTGATCAGCGGCTCCACTTTATTTATGGTAGGGATTACCACCTGCCTGGGACGCGTGCTGACCATGAAAGGGATCCCGCAGATGTTAAGCGAAACCCTGGCCAATCTGCCCGGCGGAACCATCACGGTCATGATTTTGATCACGGTAATGCTTCTGATCGTCGGATGCTTTATGGATAATATCTCTGCTACCATTATTCTGGCTCCCCTGCTGCTTCCCACGGTACTGGAGTGCGGTCTGACGGCAGTGCAGTTCGGCGTTATTATGACGATGCTGCTGGCCATCGGCTTTATCACGCCGCCTTATGGCATCAACCTTTTTGTATCCAGCCAGCTCAGCAAGGTTCCGCTGCTGCGGATTGCCAAGCGGGCCATCCCGTTGATGCTGGCCATGCTGCTCGCGGCTGTTTTGACAATGATGTTCCAGCCGCTTACCATGGGCCTGGTAAATTTGCTGGCTTAGTACATGGCAGATCGGGAAATTGCCGTTGGGGACACGATCGGAGGATTCCCGGCGGCTTTCCTTTTTAATTAGGAAAGGAATTGTGTGGATGAAGCAATATGAAATTCCTTATTCACGTTCGGCCCTCCCCGTAAAGCTGCCGGAAGAACGGGTGGATTTTATCGGAACGCTACCCGAAACAGCCGGCTGTGCTGCGTTAAAGCAAGAGCTGAAAGAAAAGCTGGAACGTCCCACGGCCGGCCCGGCCTTAAAGGATCTGCTCCGGCCGGAGCAGCACATTGTGATCCTGGTGGAGGATCAGACCCGCCACACGCCGGTGAAAGAGATTCTTCCAATTTTGTGCGGATATTTGGCGGAACATGGCTGCCTGCTGGAACAGATCGAGGTTCTGGTGGCCCCCGGAAGCCACCGGATTTTAACGGAGCAGGAACTTCTGGAGAAGCTTGGCAGCTTTGCCATGACAAATCTGAAGATCAGCCAGCATGATTACCGGGATGAAAAGATCCTCGTGGAGCTCCCCAAGGTGCGGATCGGCTCCATGCAGATCCCGGTCGCCGTGAACCGGATTGCAGTGGAGGCGGATCTTCTCATCGGTACCGGCAATATCATCCCTCATCCCAACGCGGGATATTCCGGCGGGGCGAAGATCCTTTGTCCGGGGTGTTGCGGAAAAGAAACCGTGTCCGCGATTCACACGGCCGCAGCGCTGATGGGGTATCTGCCTTTAGGCATGGAAGAAAATGCCTGCCGCAGCGCTCTGGAAAAAGTGGCGGGGGAGGCCGGGCTTGATTTTATCATCAATGTGGTGCTGGATGCGGAAAATTCCGTGGCGGGGGTTGTGACCGGCGATTTTATCCAGGCCCACCGGGCCGGAACCCGGATGGCAAAAGCTGCCTTCGGCGTCCCGATTCCGGCACCGGTAGATATTTTGATCAGTTGCTCTTACCCGTACGATGCAGACTACTGGCAGTGCGAAAAGGCTATGATTTCCGGATATTTCGCTGTAAAGAAGGGTGGGATTATGATTCTGGCGGCCCCCTGCCTGGAAGGGCTGGCCCACAACCACGACGATTTGCTGGACTGGCTGGCATTGGACAGTGAGGAGGCGGCCCGCCGGATCCGCCGGATTTGGGAGAACGGCGGCAGCGGGGATTTGGTGGCGGCCGCCATTGCGCTGGGAGCGGTGATGGTCCGCGAGAAGGCGGAAATCTTTCTCTGCACCACCGGTTTAAGCCGGGAGGAAGCGGACCGTATGGGCTGCCGGTATTTTTCCGATCTGCAGGAGGCTGTGGATGCGGCGCTTGCGGAACGTCCGGAAGGGAGAGTCGGGATCCTGCCTAGGGGAGGAGATTGTCTTCCTTACGAGATCGGATCCGTTTCAACAGGATAAAAAGGTGCAGAAAAATGATGAAGATTGTAGGGAAATCTCAGCCCATCCATGACGCTTTGGATAAGGCGGCCGGAGCGGCCGTCTATGCGGGGGACATGAGGCTGAAGGGGATGGTATATGCGGCGTTGGTCCGCAGCACGATTCCCCATGGATACGTAAAGAATATGGATTTCCGGGAGGCGGAACAGCTGAAAGGCGTGACGGGTTTTATGAGCTGCCTTGAGGAATGCGGAGCCCCCTATTGCCGGTACCGGACGACAAAGGGGCAGAATACCGTGGATCATGAGTTGATCTGGAACCGTCACGTCCGCTTTGTGGGAGACCGGATCGGCTGTGTCATGGCCGGCAGTTTGGAAACAGCCCGGCGGGCGGCCCTGATGGTGAAGGTGGAGTACGAAGAGTACCCGTCGGCCCTGACTCCGAAGGAGAGCCTCGCGGAGGGGGCGCCAGGGATCCATGAGGGAGGGAACGTCACCAGGGAGATCGAGGTGGAGGAGGGGGAGCTGCCCGATGGGGAATGGACCGAGGTGGAGTCGCGGACCATTCTTTCGCGGATCAGCCATGTGGCCATGGAGCCCCATGTGTGCACGGCGGATTATAATCCCCGCACCGGAGTGCTGACGCTCTGGAGCCCCAGCCAGTCTGTCCACGGGATCCGCACGGTGATCGGAGATATCTTTGGCCTGCCCTATCACAAGGTGCGGGTGATCAAGACCACGATGGGAGGCAGCTTCGGCGGGAAACAGGAATGGGTGGCGGAGCCCGTTGCCGCGGCTGCCGCGATATACCGCCGGGGGCCGGTGCAGCTGGTGATGAGCCGGGAAGAAGTCTTTCAGTCCACCTGCTGCCGGGCTCCGATGGATTTGAAGGCAAAGGGACTGTACAGCCGGGAGGGAAAGCTGATCAGCCTCCAGGTGGACAACACCCTTAACGCAGGCGCTTATCTGGGCAACTCCTTTGACTACTGCAATGCGATGGCCAACAAGTTTTTCCGCTGCTACCGATATCCCCATATGCGCTACACCGGCCGGGCGGTGCTGACCAACGCCCCGGTATCCGGCGCGTTCCGCGGCTGGACCAGCCCGGAGCTTGCGGCTTGTATGGAGCATCAGCTGAACATGGCTGCCAGAAAGCTGGGCATCGACCCGCTGGAACTGCGGCTGAGGAATGTGGCCCATCCTGGCGACGAGGATATCCGCATCCACGTGCCGCTGGGAGAGATCCGCATCGAAGAGTGCCTGAGGCTGGGACGGGAGAAATTTCATTGGGATCAGCAAAGGAAAGAGAACGAACGTTTTAATCTCAGCCAGGGACGGTTCCGCCGCGGCTGCGCGGTGGCCTGCGGAGGGCATCTGAACGGCTATTATCCCAGGGTCAATGATTTCACGGAAGTGGATATGCGGATGACGGAGACCGGGGATGTGCTGGTAAATGCCACCCTCCACGATCACGGCTGCGGCACCGTGGAAGCGATCCGGATGATTGTGGCGGAGACCATGACGCTGGATGTCGATCGGGTTCAGGCCGGGGAGGGAGATACCGCGGTGACGCCCTTTGACTACGGCTGCTTTTCCAGCCGGACCACCTATGTGATCGGGCGGGCGGCGCAAAAGTGTGCCGGGCAGCTGCTGGAACGGATGAAGCAGGCGGTCTTTCGCCTCTACGGGGTACCCGCGGAGCAACTCATGCCCAAGGACGGAAGGATGGAGGCGGAGAATGGGCGCAGCTGGTCGTTTGCCCAGATTGTCCAGGAGAGCCACAGCCGCCTTCAGGAGGAGGTTTCTGCCGTCGAGCAGTATCGCAATGAGAGCAATCCTGGGGTGACCGGGGCCCATTTCGCCCAAGTGGAGGTGGATATTCTTCTGGGAAATGTCCGCATTCTTCATTATCTGGCCGTCCACGATATCGGCCGGGCCATCAATCCGGAACTCTGCCGGGCGCAGATTCAGGGCGCTGTCTTGATGGGCGCCGGAGCGGCGCTGACAGAGCAGATTCCGCTGGGACGGGACGCTGCCGGGCTGTCTTCCCTGGGGAAGTATCACCTGCTGAACCTTCCGGAGGCGCCTGAGATCCAGGTAGAACTGATAGAGGATGGAGGAACAGACGGCCCTTTTGGGTGCAAATCCATCGGGGAAGTGTGCCATGTCCCGCCTGCGGCCGCCATCGCCGGGGCTGTCAATGAGGCGTTGGGCTCCGATTTGTGCCAGCTGCCGCTGAACCAGGACCGGATCTGTGCATGGGTGGAGGAACATACTTAGGAGAGAATGAGATGAAGCTTACTTTTTGGGTGAATGAGAAACCGATTGAGCTGGATACGGAACCGGACCGCAGACTGCTGGATCTCCTTCGGGAAGACCTGGGCCTGACCGGAACAAAGGAGGGCTGCGGCGAAGGGGAGTGTGGAGCCTGCACGGTGATCCTGGACGGCGAGGCGGCCCACGCCTGCATGGTATTGGCCATCCAGCTGGAGGGATGTCATGTGACCACCATCGAGGGACTGGAGGAAAACGGGGAGCTTTCCGCTCTCCAAAAAATCTTTGCGGAGGAGTCTGCGATCCAGTGCGGCTTTTGCACGCCGGGCATGATTTTGTCCGCAAAAGCGCTGCTGATGCACCGGCCCCATCCGACGGATGAGGAGATCCGGCGCGCTCTGGCGGGAAATCTGTGCCGCTGCTCCGGGTATCAGCAAATTCTGCGGGCCGTCAGGCGGGCGGCGGAGGAGGGGAGACATTGAAAGCCTATCAGCCGAAAAATTTGCGGGAGCTGGAGGAGGTTCTTCGGAATTCCGCTTTAAACGCGGAGATCCTGGCCGGAGGTACGGACTTTATCATCGCAGAGCGCCGGAGCGGGCGGCAGCCGGAGGAGCTGATCTATGTGGGCGGCGTGGCGGAGATGAAAGAATGGAAGGCTGCGGAGAACGGCATGTTCATCGGCGCCTGCTGTACCATGAGCCAGATTGAGCAAAGTCCGGTTCTTGCGGGACCCTTTGCGGCGGTTGCGGAAGCTGCCGCCGACGTGGGTTCTGTGCAGATCCGGAACCGGGGAACCATCGGCGGCAATATTGCCCACGCTTCCCCGGCGGCGGACCTGGCGGCGCCGCTGATGTGCTTCGATTCGGAAGCCGTGGTGCTGCGAGGGGGAGAACTGGCGCGGATTCCTGTGGAGCGGCTGATTACCGGCTCCGAGAAGACGCTGCTGAAAAAGAAAGACGTCATCCTGGGGTTTTGGCTTCCTGCGTGCCCGGAGAATACGGTAAGCCACTATTATAAGCTGGGCTCCCGCAGACAAGTATCCATCTCCCGCTTCGGCGTAGCCATCGCACTGCGCCTGGAAGAGGAAACGGCGGTACAGGCCCGGATCGCCATCGGCGCCATCGGCGAGAAGGCGCTGCGGATGAGGGGCATGGAACGAGCTCTGACTGGCAGGAAGCCGGATCGGGAAACTGGGCGGCTTCTGGGAAGAATGCTGGAGGAACACATCCGGGGCACCAGCGGACGGCGCTACAAAGCGTGGGCTTCCGCCGGGGTGATGGAGGACGCGCTGGCTGTTTTCCGGTGATCGGACTGCCATTCTGTGCGGGAGGTATGGATTTTACCCTTTGACAAATTGCATTTGCAAGGTATAATAAACTGGAGGTGGCATTGATGCCATACTTGCTGAAAGAAGATTATGAGTATCCTCTGCCCCGGATGTATCCGGTCAGGCAGATTTTTCCCGGAGATCAGCTGGCGGATGTCCAGACTGCGGTGCAAAAGGAACTGCGCCGGCCGGAGATTGAGAGTAAAATTTTTCCGGGAGCCAAGGTGGCCGTGGCCGTCGGAAGCCGTGGGATAAGGAACCAAGGCGTAATCGTAGAGACGGTTTTGGCGTTTCTGAAAAGCAGGGGAGCCAGCCCTTTTCTCGTTTCCGCTATGGGCAGCCATGGCTCCGGCACAGAGAGAGGCCAGCGGGAGGTGCTGGCCGGTTATGGCTTTACCGAGGAGAATCTGGGAGTCCCGGTGGTGACCAAGGTGGACAGCGACCGGATCGGGACGGTCCTGGGGAATGTCCCCGTGTATTTCGACCGGGCCGCCGCCGGGGCGGATTTGATTATCCCGATCAATCGGGTGAAGCTTCATACCGATTTCAACGGGGAGCTTCAAAGCGGCATCTGCAAGATGCTGGTTATCGGGCTGGGCAATCAGATCGGCTGCTCCGGCATCCATGAGGAACCTCCGGCGCGGTTCGGTGCAATCATCGAGGCGGCGGCCCGTCTGATTCTGGAAAAAATGCCGGTGGCCTTTGGGCTGGCGATTTTGGAGAATGCCTATGACCAGACCAAACAGATCCGGGCTCTTCCGCGGGAAACACTGGTGGAAGAGGAGAAGGAGATGGTGCGCCTGTGCGCCGAGTCCATGCCATCACTGAAGTTAAGCAAAATTGATGTCCTGGTGATGGAAGAGATCGGCAAGGAGGTTTCCGGTGCGGGCTTTGATCCTAATATTGTCGGCCGCAGCTCCTGCCGGGATGCCTATGTGATCCATCATCCGGAGATCCAGACCATGATCTGCCTGGACGTGACGCAGGCTTCCCACGGGAATGCCATCGGTATCGGTTTGTTTGATGTGATCACAAAAAAATGCTTCGGAAAGATGGATCTGGAGGCGACCTATGCCAACGCCATCGCCTGCAAGTGCATCGAGGACTGCAAGATTCCCTGCATGGTGGATACCGAAGAGGAGGCTGTCCGGGTGGCTTTGAAGATCTGCCGGAATGTGGATCGGAAAGCGCCTCGGATTGTGAAGATAAAGAATACGCTGGACTTGGAAAGAATCCAGGTGTCGGAGGCTTTGCTGGAAGAAGTGAAGCGCACCCCTGGAATGGAGCGAATATAGTCAAAGGCGACTGAGGGCGAGAAGGCATGAGTGAGTTTCAAAAGCTCAAAGAGAAACGCGAAAAAACGAGCTGCGCAGAATTAGCGTATCAATCCATACGGTCCTTGATCCTGAACGGTGAGATCAAGGAGAACGATTTGGTCAGTGAGAATCAGATCGCGGCTTACCTGAATATGAGCCGGACGCCGGTGCGAGAGGCTGTCCGCCGTCTGGAAGCGGAGCGGGTGCTGGAAGTGCGGAAAGGGTCCGGAACTTTTCTAAAACCGCTGACGCTGAAGGACATCCGGAATCTTTTCGAGGTCCGCGAGCACATGGAGATGCTCGCGGCGGAGACGGCTTTGAAGCATATCAGCGATCAGGATATTCAGGACCTGGAAGAAAAGCTGAATGCTATGCTGGAGGATTTCCGGCATGGAATTAAAATTGAGGAGGCGCGTTTTTCCCAGACAGACGGAGAAATTCACGATATGCTGATAGACCGGTCGGAAAACGGGTATGTGAAATATCTGATGGATCAGATCTATTTTAATGTGGACCGGTACCGGGCCATCTCCTATGCGGTCTCTTTGGATCTGGAGGAGAGCACAAACCAGCATCTGGAGCTTCTGGAGTGTATGAAGAAGCGGGATCAGGAAGAATTGCAGCGGATGATCCGGGCCCACATCCGATGGTCGTACCAGGTTCTACAAGAAAAATTAATTCAGCTGTAGGCGAGAAGAGCGGAGAGCCGAAACCACACAGAAACGTGGAATTTCGGCTTTTGGCATTTTTTTGATAAAAAGATAAATTTCCCCTTGCAATTCGGGAAAAATTGTGTTATGATCCAAAGGCTGTGACATTGATAGCTGTGAAGCGTGAGGTTGCTGCCCATTCAGTGGCAGGTTTTCCGTGGAGCGAATGTCAAGTTAGGAAACTGACGACAAGTCACTGTACCGAACATACCATCTGCGAAACAGGCAGAGATGACGTGTGAGAATCTTTAGGATACACACGGGAAAGTGTACAGTCACCGCTTGTCGTGCTTAGCAAGTACGAAAAGGAGGCGACTTTTTTTATGGCAAGTCAAGTAATGAGGATCACATTGAAGGCGTACGATCACCAGCTGGTGGATCAGAGCGCAGCAAAAATCGTTGAGAATGTGAAGAAAACCGGAGCAAAAGTCAGCGGCCCCGTTCCGCTGCCCACCAAGAAGGAGGTAGTAACCATCCTTCGGGCCGTACACAAGTACAAAGACTCCAGAGAGCAGTTCGAGCAGAGAACTCACAAGAGACTCATCGATATCATCGCTCCCAACCAGAAGACCGTGGACGCCCTGTCCCGTCTGGAGATGCCCGCCGGCGTTTACATCGACATTAAGATGAAATAAACGCGACGGCTACGAGCCGGGCTCCGGGTTTGACGGGGCTGCCGCCAGGGCTGCTCGCAGACATGGCGGAAGGTCCGGCAAAGACGGAAGCGGGCGACAGCCCGCGTGCAGAAAGCGCGCAGCGGTTTCTGCTGGCCGGTGATCGGTGCAACCGAGCTGGCTGACCGGTTAGCCGCAGGCCCGATCCCAAGTAACAAGCAAACAACGACTCAATTCTAGTATGAACGCCAAGATGCGTTCCGCTGTAGGAGGACAGAAAAAATGAAGAAGGCTATTTTAGCGACAAAAGTCGGAATGACTCAGATTTTCGGCGAAAACGGAGAACTGACTCCGGTTACGGTACTGCAGGCTGGCCCCTGTGTGGTCACCCAGGTGAAGACCGTGGAAAACGACGGCTACAGTGCCGTACAGGTTGGCTTTGTTGACAAGAGAGAAAAACTGATCAACAAGTGCCAGAAAGGCCACTTTGAGAAGGCCGGAGTTTCCTATAAAAGATATGTGCGGGAACTGAAACTGGACAATGCGGAAGAGATGAAGCTGGGCGAGGAGATTAAGGCCGAAGCGTTTGCAGCCGGCGACAAGGTGGATGCCACCGCGACCTCCAAGGGAAAAGGCTTCCAGGGTGCGATCAAGCGCCACGGCCTGCACAGAGGGCCCATGGCTCACGGCTCCAAGTATCATCGTCATGCCGGTTCCAACGGCGCCTGCTCCGATCCGAGCCGGGTGTTCAAGGGCAAGAAGATGGCCGGACAGATGGGCAACCGCAGAATCACGGTTCAGAACCTGGAAGTGGTTCGTGTAGATGCTGAGGACAACCTGATTCTGGTGAAAGGTTCCGTACCCGGACCGAAGAAGGCTCTGGTAACGCTGAAGACGACCGTAAAGGCGTAAGGCTTTTATAGGAAAGGAGGAAACGAGACATGGCAAAAGTATCGATTTATAATATGGAAGGCAGCCAGATCGGCGAGATGGAATTAAACGATGCCGTATTTGGAGTTGCCGTGAATGAGCATCTGGTCCACATGGCCGTGATGCAGCAGCTGGCCAACAACCGTCAGGGCACGCAGAGCGCGAAGACCCGTTCCGCAGTGAGCGGCGGCGGCAGAAAGCCCTGGAGACAGAAGGGAACCGGTCATGCAAGACAGGGGTCGACGAGAGCTCCCCAGTGGACCGGCGGCGGCGTAGTGTTCGCACCCCAGCCCAGAAGCTACAGCTTCAAGCTGAACCGGAAAGAAAAGCAGCTGGCTTTGAAGTCCGCTCTGACTTCCCGCGTCAATGAGTCCAAATTCTTCGTTCTGGATGAACTGAAGATGGACGAGATCAAGACCAAGAATTTCCAGAACGTTCTGAACAACCTGAAGGTGAACAAAGCCCTGGTGGTTCTGGACGAGAACGATCAGAATGTTGTCCTGTCCGCCAGAAACATCCCGGATGTAAAGACGGCTCAGACCAACACCATCAATGTGTACGACATTCTGAAATACAACACCGTGGTCATCACCAAGGCTGCTGTGGAAAAGATTGAGGAGGTATATGCATAATGGCTGACATTAAATATTATGACGTAATCCTCAGACCGGTTATCACCGAGAAGAGCATGAACATGATGGGCGAGAAGAAGTATGCGTTCTATGTTCATCCGGAAGCAACGAAGATCCAGGTAAAGGAAGCGGTGGAGAAGATGTTCTCCGGCGCCAAGGTTGCTTCGGTCAACACCATGAACATCGACGGCAAGAAGCGCCGCAGAGGCGCGACGGTCGGCCGCACCGCGAAATCCAAGAAGGCGATCGTTCAGCTGACGGCTGAGAGTGCGGATATCGAGATCTTTGAAGGGTTATAATTAGCCCGCGCTCCCCATTGGCGGAGCGAAGCGGAGTCCGAAGGACCCGACCTATACGGCGAGACCAACGCCGTGAGACCAAATAAGTAAGGAGATAGAACAATGGGAATCAAAAAGTATAGTCCATATACCCCGTCCAGAAGACAGATGACCGGCCTGGATTTCGCGGAAATCACGAAGACCACCCCGGAAAAGTCTCTGGTTACTTCTCAGAGCAAGAACGCAGGCCGTAACAATCAGGGTAAAATCACCGTGAGACATCAGGGCGGCGGCGCGAAGAGAAAATACAGAATTATCGACTTTAAGAGAAACAGCAAGGATGGAATTCCTGCGAAGGTCATCGGCATCGAATACGATCCGAACCGTACCGCGAACATCGCGCTGATCTGCTATGCGGACGGCGAGAAGACCTATATCCTGGCTCCCGAAGGCCTGACCGACGGCATGCAGGTCATGAGCGGTGAGAATGCAGAAGCAAAGGTCGGCAACTGCCTGCCTTTACAGAATATCCCGGTTGGTACTCAGATCCACAACATCGAACTTCATCCCGGAAAGGGCGGCCAGATGGTTCGTTCTGCCGGCGGCTCGGCTCAGCTGATGGCTAAGGAAGGCAAGTTCGCGACTCTGAGACTTCCCTCCGGTGAGATGAGAATGGTTCCGATTATCTGCCGCGCCACCATCGGTGTTGTCGGCAATGGCGAGCACTCTCTGGTGAATCTTGGTAAAGCCGGACGCAAGCGCAACATGGGCATCCGCCCGACAGTCCGCGGTTCTGTGATGAACCCCAACGACCATCCCCACGGCGGTGGTGAAGGTAAGTGCGGAATCGGCCGTCCCGGTCCGAGCACTCCTTGGGGTAAGCCTGCACTGGGTCTTAAGACCAGAAAGCAGAAGAAACAGTCCAACAAGCTGATTGTCAGAAGACGCGACGGCAGAACACTGAAATAATTAGGAGGTAAATTATGGCTCGCTCATTAAAAAAAGGCCCTTTTGCGGATGACCATTTGCTGAAAAAAGTAGAAGCTTTAAACGCAGCAGGACAGAAGACTGTTATCAAGACCTGGTCCCGCCGCTCCACGATTTTCCCTCAGATGGTAAGTCACACGATTGCCGTTCATGACGGAAGAAGACATGTACCGGTGTATGTCACCGAGGACATGGTAGGTCACAAGCTGGGTGAATTCGTAGCTACCAGAACCTACCGCGGACACGGCAAAGACGAGAAGAAGACTGGCAAGCGCTAGTAGACGATAACAGGAAGGAGGTTTCATCCATGGCTAAAGGACATAGAAGTCAGATTAAGAGAGAAAGAAATGCGAACAAGGATACCAGACCCAGCGCCAAGGTGTCTTATGCCAGAGTATCCGTTCAGAAAGCATGCTTTGTATTAGATGCAATCCGGGGCAAGGACGCTCAGACCGCCCTGGCGATTGTGAGCTACAACCCCCGCTACGCTTCCGAAGTGATTACAAAACTGCTGAAATCAGCGATTGCGAACGCGGAGAACAACAATGGTTTGAACGTTGAGAATCTGTATGTGGCAGAGTGCTATGCAAACAAGGGACCGACGATGAAGAGAATTCAGCCGAGAGCACAGGGCAGAGCTTACCGCATCGAAAAGCGTATGAGCCACATCACCATCGTGCTGGATGAGAAATAAGGAGGGTCAAAATGGGACAGAAAGTTAATCCTCATGGTTTAAGAGTCGGCGTCATCAAGGACTGGGATTCCAATTGGTATGCAGAAGCTGATTTCGCAGACAACTTGGTAGAAGATTACAATATTAGAAAATTCCTGAAGAAGAGACTGTATGATTCGGGCGTGTCCAGAATCGAAATCGAGAGAGCATCCGACCGCGTGAAAGTGATCATCCACACCGCAAAGCCCGGTATCGTCATCGGCAAGGGCGGCGCTGAGATCGAGAGACTGAAAGCGGAAGTTCAGAAGATGACCGCGAAGAAACTCTTCATCGACATCAAAGAGATCAAGAGACCTGACCGCGAGGCTCAGCTGGTTGCGGAGAACATTGCCAAGCAGCTGGAGAACCGTGTTTCCTTCCGCCGCGCGCTGAAGTCCAGCATGTCCCGCTCCATGAAGTCCGGGATCATGGGCATCAAGGCAGCGGTTGCCGGCCGTCTGGGCGGCGCTGATATCGCCCGTACTGAGTTCTACAGCGAGGGAACCATTCCGCTGCAGACCCTGCGCGCTGACATCGACTATGGATTCGCGGAAGCCGACACCACCTACGGAAAACTGGGCGTAAAGGTTTGGATTTACAAAGGTGAGGTGCTTCCCGCCAAGAAAAACAAGGAAGGGAGCGAGAAATAATCATGTTAATGCCGAAGAGAGTAAAACATCGTAAACAGTTCCGTGGTTCCATGGCCGGCAAAGCGACCAGAGGAAACACCATCAGCAACGGCGAATATGGTTTGGTTGCCATCGAGCCCGCTTGGATCAAATCCAACCAGATTGAGGCTGCCCGTGTAGCGATGACCCGTTATATGAAGCGTGGCGGTAAAGTTTGGATCAAAATTTTCCCGGATAAGCCGGTTACCACGAAGCCCGCTGAGACCCGTATGGGTTCCGGTAAAGGCTCCCTGGAGTATTGGGTTGCCGTTGTAAAGCCCGGCCGCGTTTTGTTTGAAGTTGCAGGTGTACCTGAGGAAACAGCGAAAGAAGCACTGCGTCTTGCCATGCACAAATTGCCCGTCAAGTGCAAAATCGCTTCCAAAGAAGACTTAGAAGGCGGTGAATAACAGTGAAAAGTAATGTATATTTAAAAGACCTGAGAAATAAGTCCGTAGCAGAGCTGAATACAGAACTGGTAGCTGCGAAGAAGGAACTTTTCAACCTGAGATTTCAGAATGCAACGAATCAGCTTGATAACACCGGCAGAATTACGGAAGTCAGAAAGAACATTGCCCGCATTCAGACTGTTATCACTGAGCAGACGAAAGTTGCTGAGTAATAAGGAGGAAGCGTAACGTGGAAAGAAATTTGAGAAAAACGCGTACCGGTAAGGTTATCAGCAATAAAATGGACAAAACCATCGTTGTTGCAATCGAGGACCACGTAAGACATCCGCTGTACGGAAAGATTGTAAAGAGAACCTACAAGCTGAAGGCGCACGACGAGGAAAACACCTGCGCGATCGGCGATACCGTGAGAGTTATGGAGACGAGACCTCTGTCCAAGGATAAGAGATGGAGACTTGTCGAGGTTGTCGAAAGAGCGAAATAAGCCAGGAGGAAATAGATATGATTCAACAGGAAAGCAGACTGAAAGTCGCCGACAACACCGGCGCTAAAGAACTGCTCTGCATCAGAGTTATGGGCGGTTCCCTGAGAAGATATGCGAATATCGGTGATATCATCGTTGCTACGGTCAAAGATGCAACGCCTGGCGGTGTTGTAAAGAAGGGCGATGTAGTGAAGGCTGTTGTGGTCCGCACGAAGCATGGCGCCCGCCGCAAAAACGGTTCCTATATCAAGTTTGACGAGAACGCGGCCGTGATTATCCGCGATGACAAGACTCCCAAAGGTACCCGTATTTTCGGGCCGGTTGCCAGAGAGCTGCGTGAGAAGCAGTTCATGAAGATCGTTTCTCTGGCTCCCGAAGTATTATAAGGAGGTACGAAATGGCTACGAGCAAAATCAAAGTTGGCGACACCGTGAAAGTGATCGCCGGTAAAGATAAAGGTCATGAGGGGAAGATCCTGAAAATTGACCGCAAGACTGGCCGCGTCATCGTAGAGGGCGCGAACATGATTACCAAGCACAACAAACAGAGCGCTCAGAACCCCAACGGAGGAATCGTTCACAAAGAGGGCACCATTGACATCTCTAACGTAATGCTCGTAAAAGATGGCAAGGCAACCCGCGTCGGTTTTGAAGTGAAGGACGGCAAAAAGGTCCGCGTCGCAAAGATCGACGGTTCTGTGATCGGTTAATTCTGAGAGAGGAGGTTCAATACGTTGAGTAGATTAAAAGAACAGTATATCAATGAAATCGCTCCCGCCATGATGAAGAAGTTCGGTTACAAGAACGTGATGCAGATTCCGAAGCTGGAGAAGATCGTCGTGAACATGGGCGTAGGGGAAGCCAAAGAAAACGCGAAGGTCCTGGAAGCTGCCATGAAGGATATGGAGACCATCACCGGACAGAAGCCGATTCTGACCAAGGCGAAAAAGTCCATCGCGAACTTCAAGCTCCGTGAGGGCATGAACATTGGCTGCAAGGTTACCTTAAGAGGCGACAAGATGTATGAATTTGCAGATCGTCTGATCAACCTGGCACTGCCCCGTGTACGTGACTTCCGCGGCGTAAATCCCAACGCTTTCGACGGCAGAGGCAACTATGCCCTGGGCATCAAAGAGCAGCTGATTTTCCCGGAAATCGAGTATGACAAGGTCGACAAGGTGCGCGGCATGGATATCATCTTCGTGACCACGGCCGAGACCGATGAAGAAGCCCGTGAATTGCTGACCATGTTCAACATGCCGTTTAGAAAGAATTAGGAGGAAAGTTCCCATGGCAAAAACTTCTATGAAGATTAAGCAGCAGCGTCCGGCGAAATTCTCTACCAGAGAATACAACCGTTGCAAGATTTGTGGCCGTCCTCATGCCTACCTGAGAAAATACGGAATCTGCAGAATCTGCTTCCGTGAGCTGGCATACAAGGGACAGATCCCCGGCGTGAAAAAGGCAAGCTGGTGACCGAAAGCACCCAGCAAGGTATTTTCGAGCGCGGGTGCGAGGTCGTTCTTTGAGATTAGCGAGGTGTTTCACGAGCTTAGCGAAAAGAACTTCCATTATGATCGGCACTTGGCGCTGGTAGAGAAATTGTAAAGGAGGCAACTGAAAATGACGATGAGTGACCCGATTGCGGATATGCTTACGAGAATCCGTAACGCAAATACGGCGAAGCACGATACGGTAGATATTCCTTCCTCGAAGATGAAGATTGCGATCGCTGACATCCTGGTGAAGGAAGGCTACATTGCGAAATATGAACTGCTGGAGGACGGCAGCTTCAAGACCATCCGCGTCACCTTAAAGTACGGCGCAGATAAGAACGAAAAGATCATCACCGGCCTGAAGAGAATTTCCAAACCCGGCCTGCGTGTGTACGCGAATGCGGAAGAGCTTCCCAAGGTTTTGGGCGGACTCGGCATCGCGATCATTTCCACGAACCAGGGCGTACTGACCGACAAGGAAGCGAGAAAGCAGAATGTCGGCGGTGAGGTTCTGGCGTTTGTTTGGTGACCGAAAGCATCCAGCGAGGTGTTTTCGAGCGCGGATGCGAGGCCGTTCTTGGAGCTTGGCGAGGTAGTTTCGAGCCTAGCGAGAAGAACATCCCCGTATACAGAAATTTTGAATGAGCCCGCAAGGCCATGCGGGCGGAAAATAAATTTGGAGGTAAGGCGAAATGTCACGTATTGGTAGAACGCCCATCGCAATTCCTGCCGGAGTTACGGTAGAAGTTGCAGAAAATAATAAAGTGACGGTAAAAGGTCCGAAGGGGACCCTGGAGAGAGTTCTTCCGGCTGAGATGGAAATCAAGGTAGAAGACGGCCAAGTTACCGTTTCCCGTCCCAATGACTTGAAGAAGATGAAATCCCTTCACGGTCTGACCAGAACCTTAATCAACAACATGGTAATCGGCGTATCTCAGGGCTATGAGAAGACTCTTGAAGTCAACGGCGTCGGCTATCGTGCTCAGAAGCAGGGCAAAACCCTGGTACTTTCCCTGGGCTACTCCCATCCGGTTGAGATGGCGGATCCCGAAGGGATCGAAGCCGTTTGCGAAGGCCAGAACAAGATTATCGTAAAGGGTATTGACAAGGAAAAAGTTGGCCAGTACGCTGCGGAAATCAGAGCGAAGAGAGGACCGGAGCCTTACAAGGGCAAAGGTATCAAATATGCGGATGAGGTGATCAGACGCAAGGTCGGCAAGGCCGGTAAGAAATAATAGGAGGAGCGAGTAAAAATGATTAGGAAAGAATCCAGAACGGAAATCCGTGTGAAAAAGCACTTGAAAATCCGTAATCGTTTCCGCGGCACGGCCGAGCGTCCCCGCCTGGCCGTGTTCCGGAGCAACAATCATATGTATGCCCAGATTATCGATGACGTCGCTCAGACTACCTTGGTTTCTGCGTCTACGCTTCAGAAGGATGTTAAGGCAGAGCTTGAGAAAACCAACAATGTTGCTGCGGCTTCCTACCTGGGAACCGTCATCGCCAAGAAGGCGCTGGAAAAGGGAATCGACACGGTTGTCTTTGACAGAGGCGGATTCATTTATCAGGGAAAAGTCCAGGCACTGGCAGACGCAGCCCGCGAAGCCGGCCTGAAGTTCTAAGAGGAGGAAAGCATGAAGCGTACAATCGTTGACATCAGCAATTTAGAATTACAGGATAGAGTAGTTGCGATTAAGCGTGTATCCAAGACCGTCAAGGGCGGCCGCAACATGCGGTTCACGGCCTTGGTCGTGGTCGGCGACGGCAATGGACACGTAGGCGCCGGAATGGGCAAAGCTGCCGAGATTCCGGAAGCGATCCGCAAAGGCAAAGAGGATGCGATGAAGAAGATCATCACGGTTCCGATCGATGAGAACAACAGCATTCCTCATGATTATATCGGCAAATTCGGCAGCGCTTCCGTGATGCTGAAGAGAGCTCCGGAAGGTACCGGCGTGATTGCCGGCGGCCCGGCCCGTGCGGTCATGGAGCTGGCTGGAATCAAGAACATCCGTACCAAGGCGCTGGGTTCCACGAACAAGCAGAACGTGGTGCTGGCATCCATCGAAGGTCTGAAGAGCCTGAAGACCCCGGAAGAGTTTGCTAAGCTTCGCGGCAAATCCGTAGAAGAAATTCTGGGTTGATAGGAGGAAGCTGAAAATGGCAGAGAAATTAAAAGTAACATTGGTGAAATCCACCATCGGTGCGATTCCCAAGCATAAGAAAACCGTGGAAGCTCTGGGCCTTAGAAAACTCAACAAGACCGTAGAACTGCCGGACAATGCAGCGACCAGAGGCATGCTCCAGCAGGTGAAGCACCTGGTTAAGGTAGAAGAAGCATAGGAGGTAAGCCATGGAACTGTCAAATTTACAGCCCGCTGCAGGCGCAAAGCACAGCGATAATTTCAGAAGAGGCCGCGGCCATGGATCCGGAAACGGAAAGACCGCAGGTAAGGGACATAAGGGTCAGAAGGCTCGTTCCGGAGCACCCCGTCCCGGTTTTGAAGGCGGCCAGATGCCTTTGTACCGCCGGATTCCCAAGAGAGGCTTTACCAACATCAACACCAAGGTGATCGTCGGCATCAACGTTTCCGCTCTGGAGCGTTTTGAGGACGGCGCAGAGATCACCGTGGAGAAGCTGGTGGAAGAAGGCATCGTAAAGAACCCGAAAGACGGTGTAAAAATCCTCGGCAATGGAGAACTGACGAAGAAGCTGAACGTGAAGGCGAATGCTTTCAGCGCTGCAGCGAAAGAGAAAATCGAAGCGTTAGGTGGTACTGCCGAGGAGGTATAATATGTTCAAAACCCTTCGAGATGCGTTTAAAATTGCCGACATTCGCAGGCGCCTGGCATTTACTTTGCTGGTGCTTGTGATTGTCCGGCTGGGCAGCCAGATTCCCACACCGGGAATCAATACGGCTTACCTGACGTCCTGGTGGAACAGCCAGACAACGTCGGCCTTTAACTTTTTCACGACCATCACCGGAACCTCCTTTACGACAATGTCGGTGTTTGCGCTGGGTATTTCCCCGTACATCACATCGTCGATCATCATCCAGCTTCTGACCATTGCGATCCCGAAGCTGGAAGAACTGCAAAAGGAAGGGGCTGAAGGCCGGAAGCAGATCACTAAGATCACCCGTTTTCTGACGGTGGCTCTGGCAATCATCCAGTCCGTATCGATGGCGATTGGTTTTGGTTCCAACTACCTGACCAATTACACCTGGTACAATGTGATCCTGGTCTCCATCATCATGACCGCCGGCAGCGCGGTGCTGATGTGGCTCGGCGAGCAGATCACCATCAAGGGCATCGGAAATGGTATTTCCATTATCCTGTTGATTAACATCCTGGACAGTCTGCCCCGCGATCTGATGACGTTGTATCAACATTTTGTTATGGGCAAGTCCATCGCCCTCGGCGTTGTGATCACATTGATCATTTTAGCGCTGCTGATCGGACTGGTCCTGTTTGTCGTTTACCTGCAGGGCGGCGAGCGCCGGGTTCCGGTGCAGTATGCGAAGAAGATGGTAGGCCGGAAGATGATGGGAGGCCAATCTTCCCATATTCCGATTAAGGTCAACACCGCCGGCGTGATCCCGGTCATCTTTGCCGCTTCGCTGCTGAGTATTCCGTCGATGGTAGCCAGCTTTGCCGGCATCAACACGGTGGCTCCGACCACGACCGCAGGCCATATTATCAAGGCATTGAGCCAGAGCAGCTGGTGCAACCTGGATGAGCCGGTCTACAGCATCGGCCTTCTGCTTTACATTGTGCTGCTGATCTTCTTTGCTTACTTCTACACGTCGATTTCCTTCAATCCGCTGGAGATCGCCAACAATATGAAGAAGCAGGGAGGTTTTATCCCTGGGATCCGTCCGGGGAAACCCACCTCGGATTACTTGAACCATGTGTTGAACTATATCGTATTGATCGGCGCCGTCGGCCTGATGGTGGTAGCGCTGGTTCCGATCGTGCTCTTTGGACTCTTTGGGGTCGGCTCTTCGCTGAGCTTCCTGGGAACCTCCTTGATCATTATTGTAGGCGTTATCCTGGAGACCTTAAAGCAGATCGAGTCGATGATGCTGGTTCGGAACTACAAGGGATTCTTGAACGACTAATTGCCGGTACATGAGGAAAGGAGCAGTCTCATGAAGATTGTAATGTTAGGGGCTCCGGGCGCCGGAAAGGGCACTCAGGCAAAAATGCTGGCAGATCAATATGCCATTCCCCATATTTCAACCGGAGATATCTTCCGGGCGAACATCAAGGAAGGCACGGAACTGGGGAAGAAGGCGAAGGAGTTCATCGACGCCGGAGCCCTGGTTCCCGACGAGCTGACTGTGGATCTGGTCATGGACCGCATTGATCACGAGGACTGCAAAAAAGGATACATCCTGGACGGCTTCCCCCGCACGATCAACCAGGCGGAGAAGCTGACCGAGGCCCTCGGCGTCAAGGGCGGCGACATCGATTACGCGGTGAACGTGGATGTGCCCGACGAGGCCATCGTAGAGCGGATGGCAGGACGGCGGATGTGCCCGAACTGCGGTGCCAGCTACCATGTGGTCAACATTCCTCCCAAAAAGGACGGGATCTGCGACCGCTGCGGAGAAGAGCTGATCACCCGGAAGGACGACCAGCCGGAGACCGTAAAGAAGCGCCTCGCCGTTTATCATGAACAGACCCGGCCGCTGTATGATTATTATAAGGAAAAAGGACTGGTCGTGGATGTGGACGGCACCAAACCCATGGAAGAAGTTTTTCAGGCGATTGTAAGCCGTCTGGGGGAATAATCCCATGGCAGTGACGATTAAATCCGAAAAGGAGATTGCCCTGATGCGGGAGTCCGGAAGGCTTCTCGCCATCGTCCACGATGAATTGGGCAAAGCAATCCGGCCGGGCATGACGACCAAGGACATTGACCGTTTAGGCGAGGAGATCATCCGCAGCTTTGGCTGCACCCCGAACTTCCTCAACTATAACGGGTATCCGGCTTCGATCTGCGTTTCCGTCAACGACGAGGTTGTACACGGAATTCCAAGCAAAAAACGGCATCTGGATGCGGGCGACATCGTCAGCCTGGATGCGGGGCTCATCTACAAAGGTTACCATTCCGACGCGGCGAGGACCCACGCGGTCGGCGAGATCAGCAAAGAGGCACAGAAATTGATTGATGTGACCAGAGAATGCTTTTTTGAAGGTATTAAGTTCGCAAAAGCAGGCAATCATTTGCATGATATCTCCAACGCGATCGCCGCATATGCTGAAAAGTACGGGTATGGAGTGGTGGAAGAACTGGTTGGGCATGGAATCGGCACCCACCTCCACGAAGAACCGGAAGTTCCCAATTTTTATCAGCACACCAAGGGCATCCGCTTGAAACCGGGTATGACCCTGGCGGTTGAGCCGATGATCAACATGGGGACCAAGGACGTGGAATGGATGGATGATGATTGGACCGTGGTGACCGCAGACGGAGCGCTGTCGGCCCATTATGAAAACACGATTCTGATCACCGAGGGAGAGCCGGAAATCTTCACCATGAAGAGGTAACGGAGGATGGATTGTTACAGCGCTGGAAATTTAGTCAGGTCTCTGGCAGGCCACGACAAGGACAGTATTTCCATTATCATCCGTGAAGAAGGTAGCTTTGTTTTTGTCGCTGATGGCCGCCTGAGAACCATCGGGCAGCCTAAGCGCAAGAACAAAAAACATGTGCAGCCGATCCGGCGGAAGCAGGGCGGAGAAATTCTCCGAACCGATGAAGCAGTTAAAAAAGCAATTCAAAGCTATATCAAGGAGAGCAGGGAATGTCCAAAAGCGACGTGATTGAAATCGAGGGGACCGTAGTGGAGAAGTTACCCAACGCCATGTTCCAGGTGGAGCTGGAGAACGGTCATCAGGTGCTGGCCCACATCAGCGGCAAGCTCCGGATGCACTATATCCGAATTCTGCCGGGCGACAAAGTGACGCTGGAGCTTTCGCCCTATGATTTGTCCAAAGGACGGATCATCTGGCGCGATAAGTAATACGGCCGGTTGGAAGGAGCAAGAGTTCGGTCCGCTGCCACTCGTGGAGAGCAGGTACGGATTGGAAAGAAATTCCTTGAAAAACGAAAATAGTTCTTGCTTTATAGAGACAAAGGTGCTATACTATTTGGTGCACTTTTTTGAAAGGAGATACGCAAATGAAAGTCAGAACATCCGTAAAGCCGATTTGCGAGAAATGCAAAGTCATTAAACGGAAAGGCAGTATCCGAGTTATTTGCGAGAACCCGAAGCATAAACAGAGACAGGGTTGATTTCGCGATTCTAAACGGATGGGCTTAGTCCGTCCGGTATTCAATAGAAAATATTTATGGAGGTAGTACACAAATGGCTCGTATTTCAGGTGTTGATTTACCGAGAGAAAAGCGTGTCGAGATCGGTCTGACCTATATCTACGGCATCGGAAGAACTTCTTCTAACAAAATCCTGGAGCAGGCGAATGTAAATCCGGATACCCGCGTCAAGGATCTGACGGATGAGGAAGTAAACCGTATCCGTGAAATTATTGAAGCGAACCACACGGTGGAAGGCGATCTGAGAAGAGAAACTGCGCTGAACATCAAGCGTTTGCAGGAAATCGGCTGCTATCGCGGAATTCGCCACAGAAAAGGTCTGCCGGTTCGCGGTCAGAAGACCAAAACCAACGCGAGAACCCGCAAGGGACCGAAGAAGACAGTAGCAAACAAGAAGAAATAAGAGGCATTTGCGGACTGGACGTAGTCTTTTTCGTGTGCAAAAAGGCTTTCGTTTTTGTGCAGGAAAAAGACTATGGAAAGGCAGTCCGCTTATCCTCTGATTGGCAACTCGACTAACGAAATTTTTTAGAAAGGAACCCATAAGGGAAGGTTAGTTTAGAAATGGCAAAAAAAGTGTCATCTGCAAAAAAAGTGACAAAGAAGCGTGTCAAGAAAAACGTTGAACGCGGACAAGCGCACATTCAATCCTCCTTCAATAACACGATTGTTACCCTTACGGATACGCAGGGTAATGCTCTGTCTTGGGCAAGTGCGGGCGGTCTGGGCTTTAAAGGTTCAAGGAAATCTACCCCCTATGCAGCACAAATGGCAGCTGAAACTGCTACGAAAGCCGCTTTGGTGCACGGTTTAAAGACCGTCGACGTTTTTGTGAAAGGCCCCGGTTCGGGACGTGAGGCTGCGATCCGCGCCCTGTCCGCCTGTGGTCTGGAAGTAACGAGCATCAAGGACGTAACGCCCGTTCCTCACAACGGATGCCGTCCGCCCAAACGTAGAAGAGTATAATTGGAGGTAAAAAAAAGTGGCAGTTAATAGAGTTCCTGTTCTTAAAAGATGCAGAGCTTTGGACTTAGACCCGATCCACATGGGAATTGACAAAAAGTCAAACAGACAGCCCAAAAGAGCCAATAAGAAGATGAGTGAGTACGGCCTTCAGCTGAGAGAAAAGCAGAAAGCGAAATTCATTTACGGCGTTTTGGAAAAGCCTTTCCGTAATTATTATAATCGTGCTGCGAAGATGCGCGGCATGGTCGGCGAAAACCTGATGGTTCTCCTGGAGCTGCGCCTGGACAACGTCCTGTTCCGCGCCGGCATGGCCAGAACCCGCATGGAAGCCCGCCAGATCGTAGACCACAAGCATGTGCTGGTAAACGGCAAATGCGTGAACATTCCGTCCTACAGTGTAAAGGCCGGCGATGTGGTTGAGATCAAAGAGAAGCACAAAGGTGCTCAGAGATATAAAGATATTCTGGCTGTGACCGCTGGCAGAACCACTCCTTCTTGGATGGAGAGCGATCTGGAGAACCTGAAAGTGACTATCACCGAGAAGCCCACCAGAGAAGTGATCGACGTTCCGGTTGATGAGATGCTTATCGTAGAGTTGTACTCCAAATAATTAGCGGAGCTATGACATCCCCAGACAATCAACAACCCAGAAGGAGGGGGTAGAATCGTGTTTGAATTTGAAAAACCCAACATCGAAATCGTTGAGATTTCGGAAGATAAAAAATACGGCCGATTTGTAGTAGAACCCCTGGAGCGGGGCTATGGCACCACTTTGGGCAATTCCCTGCGCAGAATCATGCTGTCTTCCCTGCCTGGCGTAGCAGTCAGCCAGGTGAAGATTGACAGCGTGCTTCACGAGTTCAGTTCCATCCCCGGCGTCAAGGAGGATGTGACGGAAATCGTTACGAACCTGAAAGGGCTGGCAATCAAGAACAACAGTGACTCCAACGAGCCGAAGATCGGATACATTGAGTTTGAGGGAGAGGGCGTCGTGACGGCGGCCGATATCCAGGTGGATTCCGACATCGAAATCATGAATCCGGAGCATGTCATCGCTACCTGCAGCGGTGGAAAAGATACCAAGTTTAACGCGGAAATTACGATCACGCGCGGCCGCGGCTATGTCAGCGCCGAGCGGAACAAGTCGGAAGATCTTCCGATTGGCGTGATCGCCGTGGATTCGATTTATACGCCGATTGAGCGCGTCAACATGACGGTGGAGAATACCCGTGTCGGGAAGATCACCGATTATGACAAACTGACTCTGGATATCTATACCAACGGCACGCTGGCCCCCGACGAGGCCGTCAGCCTCGCGGCGAAAGTGCTCAGCGAACATCTGAACCTGTTTATTGATCTCTCCGAGAACGCCAAGACCGCCGAGGTTATGGTGGAGAAGGAAGACAATGAGAAGGAAAAGGTTCTGGAGATGAATATCGACGAGCTGGAGCTTTCTGTTCGTTCGTACAATTGTCTGAAGAGAGCCGGAATCAATACGGTAGAAGAACTGACAAACCGCACTCCGGAGGATATGATGAAGGTGCGTAACCTGGGTCGGAAATCTCTGGAAGAGGTATTGGCGAAGTTAAAAGAACTGGGCTTGGAACTCAATCCCAGTGAGGAATAAATCGGAGGTGAAGAAATGGCACAGTATAGAAAGCTTGGAAGGACTTCCAGCCAGCGTAAGGCCATGCTGAGAAGCCAGGTGACCAGCTTGCTGAACAACGGCAAGATTGTGACCACCGAGGCTAGAGCCAAAGAAGTCCGGAAGATTGCGGAGGGCCTGATCGCCCTGGCCGTAAAGGAAAAGGACAATTTTGAGACTGTTACGGTTACTGCCAAAGTAGCTCAGAAGGATAAAGATGGAAAGAGAGTCAAAGAAGTCGTAGACGGCAAGAAAGTCACGGTTTTCGAGACCAAAGAAAAGACCATCAAGAAGGATATGCCCAGCCGTCTGCACGCACGCCGTCAGATGTTAAAGGTTCTGTATCCGGTTACCGAGATGCCGAAGGAGCTGGCTGGCCGTAAGAAAGCCGCCAAGGAAGTGGATCTTCCGGCAAAGCTGTTTGACGAGATTGCTCCCAAGTATGCAAACCGTCAGGGCGGCTACACCCGCATCATCAAGATCGGACCCCGCCGCGGTGACGCTGCGATGGAAGTGATCCTGGAGCTGGTATAAGTTGAAAAGCCGGGGCTGAGGGCAGCCTTGGAAGAAAAAGACCTCTGAGAAATCGGAGGTCTTTTTCTGCTTTCTAGGAAAACGCTTTGCCAAGCCCCTTTGATTCTCAGGGGATACCCTGCAAGATTTGTTTTTTTATGTTCTTCCAAAATTTTTGGTTCTTAAAAATTTGTAAATTTCCTCATTTCTCAAAAAAAACTATTGGCATGTGCACGAAAAAGGTGTATGATATACCCACAAGTAAAGAGAGAAAACGAGCCCCTTATTCAGAGTGATGGAGACCCAAGGATCGATGATATCACGGCAACCCCTGCGATATGGAAGGTGCCAACCTGAGCGAGAAATCGAACAATAAGAGGATTCGATGAAGAATATTCAACGAGTCCGCTTTTGCGGGCTCGATTTTTTCTTCCCATTTTATTTTAAGGAGGAGAACCGATGGAGAGAACTTTATTTACATCCGAGTCCGTAACGGAAGGACACCCCGACAAAATGTGCGACCAGATTTCCGATGCCATTCTGGACGCATTGATGGCCCAGGATCCCATGAGCCGCGTGGCCTGTGAGACTTTGACGAACACCGGTTTCGTCGTGGTGATGGGGGAGATCACCACGAAGGCATATGTGGACATCCAGAAGATCGTCCGTGAGACGGTCCTGGATATCGGCTATAACAAGTCGGAATACGGCTTTGACGGCAACACCTGCGGCGTTTTCGTCGCCATTGACGAGCAGTCCCCGGACATTGCCATGGGCGTGGACAAGGCCCTGGAGGTCAAAGAAAACGAGATGAGCGAGGAAGAGATCGGCAACTACGGCGCCGGAGATCAGGGCATGATGTTTGGATTTGCGTCCAATGAGACCGAAGAATACATGCCGTATCCCATCGCCCTGGCCCATAAGCTGGCCCGCCGTCTGACCGAGGTCAGAAAGAACGGGACGCTGCCTTACCTGCGGCCCGATGGAAAGACCCAGGTGACGGTGGAGTACGACGAGGGCGGAAAGCCAGTGGCGCTTGACTGTGTGGTGCTTTCTACCCAGCACGATCCCGACGTAACCCAGGAGCAGATCCACGAAGATATCAAAAAGTATGTCTTTGATCCGATCCTGCCTGCCCATATGGTCAATGAGAAGACCAAATTTTACATCAATCCCACCGGGCGTTTTGTCATCGGCGGACCCCACGGCGACAGCGGCCTGACGGGCCGGAAGATCATTGTGGACACCTACGGCGGCTATGCGAGACACGGCGGCGGCGCTTTCTCCGGGAAGGACTGCACCAAGGTGGACCGTTCTGCGGCCTATGCTGCCCGTTACGTGGCGAAGAATCTGGTGGCCGCGGGTCTGGCGGACAAGTGCGAGGTTCAGCTTTCCTACGCCATCGGCGTGGCGACGCCCACCTCGATCAACATCGACACCTACGGCACCGGCAAGCTGCCGAATTCCCGCCTGGTGGAGATTATCCGGGAAAACTTTGACCTGCGCCCGGCGGCAATCATCAAGACCTTGGATCTGCGCCGTCCGATCTACCGCCAGACGGCAGCTTATGGCCATTTCGGCCGGAATGATCTGGATTTAAGTTGGGAGCGTCTGGATAAGGTGGAAGATCTGAAAAAATATATGAAGCAGTGATCGGAGGTTCCGGTTCCCAGCGACCGGTTTTGCGGGGCGCAGGGAACCGGAATGAGCCGACAGGGGGAGAGGAGGTAGAAGCTTGTATTTTGGAGTGGATATCGGAGGTACGACGGTCAAACTGGGGCGTTTCCAGGGAGAAGGCGTACTGCAGGAAAAATGGGAGCTTCCGACCAGGACGGGAGAGAATGGGAAATATATCTTTGACGACATCGCAGCCTCGATCCTGAATAAAGCGGTTCAGGCCGGCGGTCAGCCCTCCGAGATCAAAGGAGTGGGGATGGGACTGCCCGGTTCCCTGCTGCCGGACGGCCGGATGGAGATTGGAGTAAATATTGGGGTGAAGGATATCTACCCGGCGAAAGAACTGAGCGACCGCCTGGGCCTTCCTTTGGTCTGTTGTGAAAACGACGCCAATGTGGCTGCCCTGGGAGAATCCTGGAAGGGGGGCGGCGCAGGCTTTCGCAGCATGTTTCTGATCACTCTCGGCACAGGAGTCGGAGGCGGCGCGGTCTTCGACGGAAAGATCTTAAAAGGCTCTCACGGAATTGCAGGGGAGATCGGACATCTGACCGTGCGCTTTGATGAGACTGAGGCGTGCAACTGCGGAAACCGCGGCTGCCTGGAACAGTATGCCAGCGCCACCGGAATCGTTCGGGAAGCGAAACGGGAGATGGCAAAAAGTACGATTCCCAGCGTTCTGCGGGAAATTCGAAATTTAACCGCGAAAGATGTATTGGACGCGGCGAAGGAAGGCGATCCGCTGGCTCTCGGCGTGGCGGAGGCGATGGGAGGCTGCCTGGCCTGGGCGATGTCATGCGTCACCCACATCGTGGATCCGGAGGCTTTTGTGATCGGCGGCGGCGTGTCCGCGGCAGGAGAGTTTTTGGTTGGCCTGATCCGGAAGAAATATGAGGAGATGACGAAGATTCTCTCGGAGAAGGCAGAGATCCGTTTGGCTACGCTCGGCAATGAGGCGGGAATTTACGGAGCAGTGCGCCTGGTCCTCGGAAAATAGGAAAAACCTTGCCAAATCGTCATTTTCGTTGTAAAATATGTACAAGTACGTGGATAAGAGAGGTAGCCTCTGATGAGCAAAGAAAAAGTGGATTCCTACAAAGAGAATAAATATAACCGTAAGCAAGAAAAAGAGCGGGAGCGTCTGAAAGAAAAGCGTGAACTGTTTCTTTGGAAGGTAGGCGGCGTTGTGTTTGCCGTGGCTGTTGTGGTTGCGATTGCCATGACGGGGATCAATCAGTATAAGGCCTATCAGGCCAGCCGTCCGGACTATAACCGGACCGAGATGGTAGTCAGCGATATGGCCGGTGTTCTAAACGAGGACACGGAAGAATAGAATAGAATTTACCAGGATTGTGGAGCAATCGTGGGCCTGTACCGGGAAAACATTCACTGTCATTCCGAACCGAAAGGAGAGGAATGACAGATTTTATGTGATTTCTTGATTCCTTTCGGGAATTTAGAATAGACGTCAGTTCGAGACCTTCCTGACGGAAAACAAAACTAAAGGAGAATGAACAATGAAAAAAGAACAAACTGTCCGCAACATGACGACGGCGGCGATGATCGCGGCGCTCTACACCGCGCTGACCCTGCTGTTTGCGCCGATTGCCTTTGGCCCGATCCAGTGCCGGATCTCGGAAGCCCTGGTGATTCTGCCGTATTTTACACCGGCGGCGATTCCAGGAGTGACGATCGGCTGCTTCCTTGGGAACCTTCTGGGAGGGGGTGTGCCGATGGACGTGATCTTCGGCACCATGGCGAGCCTTCTGGGCGCTCTCGGTTCCTATGCCCTGCGCCGGTACCGTTATTTGGTCTGCGTGCCTCCGATTGTGTCCAACACGCTGATTGTGCCGTGGGTGCTGAAAGCTGCCTATGGAGCTCCGGAACTGCTGCCTTATCTAATGTTTACCGTGGGGATCGGAGAAATTGTAGCCGTGGGAATCCTGGGGACGGTTTTATTATTGGTATTGGAGAAATACCCGGTTATCTTCCGGGCGCAGCGGCAAGTTTACAAATAACGATAGGAAGTGGCGGCATGTATCAGATTGATTTTAATAAACCCATATGGATTCATTTCATCGGCATCGGCGGCATCAGCATGAGCGGCCTGGCGGAGGTGCTTTTAGGGCGCGGCTTCCAGGTGTCCGGCTCTGATTCCAGAAAGTCCGATCTGACGGAAAAGCTGAAAGCGGACGGGGCCAGAATTTTCTATGGGCAGCGCGCCGCCAATATTGTGGACGGCATCGACGCGGTGGTCTATACTGCGGCCGTGCACGAGGACAATGAGGAATTTCAGGCCGTCCGGAATAAGGGGCTCCCTCTTTTGACCCGCGCAGAGCTTCTGGGTCAGATGATGAGAAATTATCCGACGGCTGTTGCGATCGCCGGGACCCACGGGAAGACCACGACAACCTCGATGGTCACGGAGGTTCTGCTTTCCGCCGGCTGTGATCCCACCATCTCGGTGGGGGGGATGCTGGACAGCATCGGAGGCAATATCCGAGTGGGAAAATCCGGCCTTTTTGTGACCGAAGCCTGTGAGTATACCAACAGCTTTCTCTCTTTCTTTCCGACCGTCGGCGTGATCTTAAATATCTGCGAAGATCATCTGGACTTTTTCAAGGATATTGCGGATATCCGGCGGTCCTTCCGTTTGTTTGCGGAGCGGATTCCGGAAGGCGGCCTTCTGATTATTGACAGCGGTATTCCGGATTATCAGGAGATCACGGCGGGGCTGTCCTGCCGGGTCCGGTCGGTCGGAACCAGGCCGGAAGACGATTTCTGCGCCAGGGATATCACCTATGACTGCCATGCGAACCCTTCGTTCCTCCTGAAGGAAAAAGGCGGGGAGGAGCTGGCGGCCTCTCTTTCGGTACCCGGCGAACACAATGTCTGGAATGCTTTAGCCGCGGCTGCGGTGGGCAGGGAGGTTGGTTTGTCCCTCGCAGAAATCCGGGACGGTCTCCAGAATTTTACCGGCACTCACCGGCGTTTTGAGCTGAAGGGGAACCTGGGCGGCATTACGATCGTGGATGACTATGCCCATCACCCGGATGAAATCCGGGCTACGCTCCTGGCGGCAAAAAAATGTGAGGCGGACCGGATCGTCTGTGTATTCCAGCCCCACACGTACACGCGCACCAAGGCTTTGATGGAGGAGTTCGCGGACGCTTTATCTCTGGCGGACTCGGTGGTCCTGGCGGAGATCTATCCGGCCAGGGAGACTGACAACCTGGGAATTTCATCCAAGAACCTGGCGGAACGGCTTTCGGCCAGGGGGACCGAGGTCCATTATTTCCCTTCTTTTGACGAGATCGAAAATTTTTTATTGGAAAATTCTGTGAACGGTGACTTGTTGATAACTATGGGTGCCGGAGATATCGTAATTGTTGGGGAAAAGCTGTTGGGACAGTAGTTATCCACATTATCCACAATTTTATCAACAAATGAAGTGGTTGACAAAATTGTGGATTTTTTGTCGGAAAATGGCACTTATCCACACAATCCACAATATCCACAATCCCCGGAACCCGCGGTTTTACTGGGGTTTTCGAGAAATTGGCTATTTCCAATCCGAAGGGTTTGTGCTATAATGTGAACACTTGGCTACGAGGATTGTTTGAGGGCGTGTACGAGGAAGCGGGGGAATTGGCAGTGGTGTTATTAAAGAGCAGGCGGTGGGAGCAGACAGCGGTTTCCAACGCTTTTATTGACGGGTATATGGCGGATGCCAATGGCGAGTTTGTCAAAGTCTATTTGTATCTGCTGCGTCTTTTAGCAGATGAGGACAAAGAGTTTTCCGTGTCCTTTCTGGCCGATAAGCTGAACAACACGGAAAAAGACGTGGTGAGAGCGCTGTGCTATTGGGAAAAGCTGAATCTTTTGCAGTTAGAGTATGGGCCCGGCGGAAAGCTGTCCCGTGTCGCCGTGTTGGATGTGCCGGCACCCCAGATCGAGGACGGGCCGGAGGAAGCGCCCAAGGCCGAACCAATGCCCGAACATCCGGTTGCAGTGGAAACCGCGGCGGCTGCGCCGGCGGAGGAACCGGAACGGCGCGTGTCCTGTTCTCTGGATTTTCTGGAGCGGATTCAGGAAGACGATGATTTTCAGGCTGTGATCTTTGCCGCCGAGCGGTATCTGGGCCGGACGATGTCCGTCAAGGATGTGGAACTGTTCGGCTATATGAAGGAGACCTTGCAGTTTCCGGATGATCTGATCGAATATCTGGTGGAATACTGTGTGGACGGCGGACACCGAAGCTGCCGCTACATGGAAAGCGTGGCTTTGGGCTGGCACAGCGAAGGCATCCTGACCCTGCAGCAGGCGAAGGAAGCAAACCGGGCCTTCAAGAAGGAAAATAAGGCGGTGATGAAGGCATTTGGCATTACGGGTCGGATGCTGGCCCCGGAGGAGCGAAAGTACCTGAATACCTGGCTTCGGGAAGACCGGATGCCGCTGTCCGTCGTGGTGGAGGCCTGCAACCGGACCATGAAAGCGATCCACTCCCCCAGCTTCGAATACACGGACAAAATTGTGAAAGCCTGGAAGACGGCGGGGATCACGACTGCGGAGGCCGCGAAGGCTTACTATGAAAAGCAGAAAGCAGAGAGAAAGAAACCGGAGAAGACCGCAGCGCCGAACCGGTTCCACAATTTCAATCAGAGAAACACGGACTACGACGCTCTGCTGATGCAGGAGGAAAAAGAACTCTATGGGGCTGACAAATCCACAGTATGACAGGATCCGGCGGGAGTATGATAAAAAACAACTGGAGAACCGCACGGCTCAGGAAGCGCACATCCGGGAAGCTTACTCCAGGCTCCCCAGGCTTCGGGAGATGGAGGAGACCACGGCTGATTTATCCTATCAGCGGGCGGAGCGCCTGCTGGCCGGGGATACCAAGGCCGCGGACAAGCTGGCCAGACAGCTTCAGGAACTCCGGGAGGGAAAGCAGGTGCTTCTGGCTTCGGCCGGATATCCACCGGATTACCTGGAGATGCCGTGTCATTGTCCGCTGTGCCGGGACACCGGCTATGTAAACGGGAAAAAATGCCGGTGCTTTGAGCAGGCGATTGTGGACATGCTGTTTTCCCAGCATCCGATCCATGAAAAACTGGAACGGGAGAATTTTTCCACATTCTCCCTGGAATACTATGACAGGGAAGCTCCTTCCGGCGGGGAGAGTCCCTATGAGCACATGCAGCAGGTGCTCTTGCAGAGCAGGCGGTTCGTCGATACCTTTGAGCCGGGGAAAGAAAATCTGCTGCTCATGGGGAGCGCCGGTACGGGAAAGACTTTTCTATCCAACTGCATCGCCGACGCCCTGATGAAAAAGGGAATCTCTGTGATATACCTGTCGGCCAACCAGCTTTTTGAGGCGCTGGCGGACCACGCCTATTCCAGAGAGGAAGCCGGTCAGGAAGAATATTATCACTGGGTGCTGGACAGCGATCTGCTGATCGTGGACGATCTCGGCACGGAGCTGAACAACTCACTGGTCAGCTCGGAATTATTTTTCTGCCTGAACGAGCGGGAACTTCGCCGGAGATCTACGATGATTTCTACCAATTTGACGATGAACCAAATCCGGGCCAGCTACTCGGAACGCGTGGCGTCCCGTCTGATGGAGAATTACCGGCTGCTGCGCCTGTATAATTCGGACATCCGTCTGAAAAAAAGGGAAGAGCGGCTGGGTTTAGCTGCGAATACAAAGGACAGAAACGATGATGGAGGAAGATGACAAAATGAGCGAGATCAAAATGGCTGCCGAAAACGATGAATTTTCCCATACGCTGCCGGTCGGCCCTTTGGGGTTGGTGGCACTTCCCGGCTGCGAAGAGCTGGCGGAGCGGGTGGACGCCTATCTGGCGATGTGGAGAAAAGGACGGGAACAGGATTTCAACGGTTATAAGAAAGACTCTTATATGATTGAAAACAGCCTGCCGCGGTTTGGCTCCGGCGAGGCCAAGGGCGTGCTGAACGCCAGCGTCCGCGGCGACGATCTGTATATCCTGGTGGATATCTGCAATTACAGTCTGACTTACCCGATGTACGGGAAGGAAAATCCGATGTCGCCGGATGATCATTTTCAGAATTTAAAGCGCATCATTGCTGCGGTCGGCGGTAAGGCCAAGAGAATTACTGTGATTATGCCGTTTCTCTATGAAAGCCGTCAGCACAAACGGTCCGGCCGGGAATCCCTGGACTGCGCGCTGGCCCTGCAGGAGCTGGTTTCCATGGGGGTTAGCTGTATTTTGACCTTTGACGCCCATGATCCCCGTGTACAAAACGCCATCCCGCTCAGCGGTTTTGAGACGATTGTACCGACCTATCAGTTTATCAAGGCTCTTCTGCGCACGGAAAAAGATTTGCAGCTGGATTCTCAGCATATGATGATCATCAGCCCGGACGAGGGCGCGGTCGGGCGCGCTATTTACTTCTCGACGATGCTGGGCGGCCTGGACGTCGGTATGTTCTATAAGAGAAGAGATTATACCCGTGTGGTAAACGGAAAGAATCCGATTGTGGCTCATGAATTTTTGGGCTCTTCGGTGGCAGGGAAGGATGTGGTGATTGTCGATGATATGATCGCATCCGGCGAGAGCGTGATCGACGTTGCCAAGCAGCTGAAAGCCAGAAACGCCAGGAAGGTGTTTGTCTGCGCCAGCTTTGGCCTGTTTACGGCGGGGATGGAGATTTTCGATCAGGCGGTGAACGACGGACTGATCAATAAGATCCTGACCACCAACGCGATTTACCAGTCTCCGGAAACCTTGGCGAGACCTTACTATGTCAGCGTTGACCTGAGCAAATATATTGCCCTGTTGATCGATACGATGAACCACGATATGTCTTTGGAGCCCTTGTTAAATCCGGTGGATAAGATCCAGACCCGTCTGGCAAAGTATAAAGAAAAACAGGAAGCAAAGAAAAACGAAATGCGATAAATGCGGAACCGTCGGAAAAGACGCAGTTTCACATAGCCATAGATTGAGGGAGAAATTAAAAAAGAGTGCTGGGAAAGAACGAAGGTTCCTTTTTCAGCATTCTTTTTTTGCCCGTTGGCTGTCTCGATGTAGGAAGGAAGCGTTTACAATTTCCGCCATATGGTTTCTCCCTGCTTTTCTTCCTGAAAGCCGCAGCGTTTTAGGATCCGCTGGGAGGCAGACCCGTCTTTATCCGTTTCGGCAATGATATGAGGACCGTTTCTTTAGGGGCCGGATAAAGCTCCCCTTGCCGGAGGCCGGAATCACGGAAATAGCGGTTGACCGCATTTAAGACTTTCTTCTTGTCGGCGCTCCAAGCCGGGGCAAGCAGCAGTCGTTTTGGCCCGTCTCCGGTCAGGCGGTGGACCACTGTGGAGGGGGAGAGGCGTTTCAGGCATCCGGCCAGAAGCGGGAGATATTCTTCCAGCGGCAGGACCGTCAGGCGCCCTGCCCGGTAAAGTTCCGCCAGATCCGTGCCTTCCAGCACATGGAGCAGCTGGAGCTTGACGCCGTCGATCGGAGCGCAGGGACCGGATTTCGACAGATACCGGATCGTCTCATAGATTTCCTGCGGCCCCTCTCCGGGAAGGCCTAAAATCACATGGGCGATCACCGGGATGCGGAGGGCGTGAAGGGAGCTCCAAGCTTCGCTGAAACAAGAGAGCGGGTAGCCGCGGCGGATCAGGCGGGCCGTGTCCTCATGGACGGTCTGGAGCCCCAGTTCCACCCAGACCGGTTTTCGGGCGCGAAGTCGCGCCAGAAGAGAGAGCACCTCCGGCGGCAGGCAGTCCGGCCGCGTGGCAATGGAGAGCGCCGCCACCTCCGGCCGGGAGATGGCCTCCGTAAAAATCTGTTCTAAATATTCCACGGGACCATAGGTGTTGGTATAAGCCTGAAAATAAGCGATGTAGCGGCCGCCGGAAAACTTTCTGGAAACCCGTTCCTTTGCCGCGTCGATCTGTTCTCCGATGGGGAGAAAGGCGGGAGCGGCAAAGTCTCCGGATCCTCCGGCGCTGCAAAAAATGCAGCCCCTAGTGTCCAGCGTCCCGTCCCGGTTCGGGCAGCAGAGCCCGGCGTTTAGGGAGAGTTTATATAACTTTTCGCCGAACTGTTCCCGGCAGTAATCGTTGAGAGAATAAAAATGATTTTCCATAGGAGGAGTATAACACAAAAATCCGGCGGATAACAGGCGATTTCCTGTTTCCCGCCGGTCTTTCTTTTTCCTCCTCAAGTCAGCCTGACGGGCTTATCCTTCAGCGGCCGTCGGGGAGGCCGTGTTGATACAGTTGAGTCAGGAGACCGACGCAGGTTTCGATGCCGAGGATTCCGCTGTCCAGCGCAATGTGGTAATTCTGGGCTTGCCCCCACTGCATGTCGGTGTAAAATTGATAGTAGGCTGCCCGGCGTTTGTCCTTATCCATGAGCCGTTTTTCCGTCGGGACATCCGTTTCCCCGTAGATTTTGACCACACGCTCCATCCGTTTCTGCGGTTGGGCGTGGATAAATACAGTGAGACAGTCAGTGGTATCCTTTAAGATAAAATCCGCACAGCGGCCGACAATTACACAGGACCCTTTCCCGGCTAAATCCAGAATCAACTGTTTTTGGATGATCCAGAGGTAATCCTGATTGGAGATTCCGGAGAGGGAACGGCTGGAAAAGGCATTGGCCCAAAAGCCGCCGTAGTTGGCGTACTCGCTTTGTTCCTTCACATAGTCTTTAACAAATTCGCTCTCTTCGGAAAGCTTTTCCAGGATTTCCTGGTCATAGCAGGGGATTCCCAGCTTCTCCGCGGTTTGCTTTCCGACCGTGCGTCCTCCGCTGCCGAATTCTCTGCTGATGGTGATAATGCGGTTTTTCATGTGGCGAGCTCCTTTCTTTCGGATAAAGCGCGGTAAGTACTTCGTATTACGAGGAGTGATAGAACAAAGGTCAGGATATCGGATACCGGCATGGAATACAGGACACCGTCCAACTGCCAAAACAGCGGAAGCAAGAGGGCAAAGCCTACGCCGAAAACCACCTCACGGATCATGGACAAAAGGGTCGAGGCAAGGGCCTTCCCCAGGGATTGCAGATAAATGAATGTAGCTTTGTTGACACAGGCAAAAATCATCATGCAAAGATAGATGCGAAAAGCCCGGACGGCAAAATTCGTGTAGTGGACGCTTTCGTTGGCAGCGCCGAAAATCGCGATCAGCTGGCGGGGGAAACACTCCACAATGATCAGGGCGATTGCCCCGACGGCGGCTTCGGAGATCAAGAGGAGCGTAAACAGGCTTTTGGCCCGATCCTTCCGCCCAGCGCCGATGTTGTAGCCGACGATCGGGATGCAGCCCGCCGCCATGCCGACGGCGATGGAAATCACGATTTGGAAAAATTTCATCACGATTCCGACAACGGCCATGGGGATCTGGGCATACTGTTCCTGGCCAAATACCGCATCCACCGCGCCATATTTTCGGATCATATTATTGATAGCGGCCATGGCTGCCACAAGAGAGATCTGGGACAGGAAACTGCACACGCCAAGGGGCAGAAACTTTTTCATCAGCCTGCTGCTGAGCCGGAAGCTTTGGCGGCTCAGATTCACCGCTTTCATATGGCAGAGGTACCAGACGGCGAGGACTGCGGTCAAGACCTGGCCGAGCACGGTGGCGACGGCGGCGCCCATCATTCCCCATTGAAAAACAAAGATAAAAATTGGGTCCAAAATGATGTTGACCATAGCCCCGGCCAGCGTGGAAATCATGGCAAATTTAGGGCTGCCGTCCGAGCGGATGATGGGATTTAAAGCCTGCCCAAACATGTAAAAAGGAATACCGAGCGAGATGTAGATAAAATATTCTTTCGAGTGGCGGAAGGTTTCTTCGTTGACCTGACCGCCGAACATGGACAGGATCGGATCCTGAAAGATCAGATAGAGGGCGGTCAGAATCAGGCTGCCGGCAATACACAAAATTACCGCGTTGCCGATGCTGCGGTGCGCGTTCTCTTTTTCATCGGCACCAAGGCTGATGCTGACAAAAGCGCAGCAGCCGTCGCCGATCATGACGGCGATGGCGAGAGCCACGACGGTTAAGGGAAATACTACGGTGTTGGCCGCATTGCCGTAAGAGCCCAGATAATCTGCGTTGGCAATAAAAATCTGGTCCACAATGTTGTAAAGCGCGGCCACGAGAAGCGAAATAATGCAGGGGACTGCGTATTTTCGCATGAGTACGCCTATTTTTTCTGTCTCCAGAAAGGCGTTGGATCTTTGATCCATGGGATGATGCCTCCTTTCTTGCTAAAGGGCTTCGCTTTTTGCCCGGAGCTGGTGAAGCAATGGGGCAAAAGCGGAGGGTTTCTGTTTATAGATATACTTCTCTACAAAACAAAGAAATAGCGTGTAGTCAAAAGAGCTGGATTTACGCTTTTTGGCTACACGCTTGGTCTTTCAGCCGTTTTTCGGTTGTTGTCCGCCATATGGCCTGGCCTGGCTTGGCTTGCTCCATCCATTCACCTCCCTTCCGCAATCACGGGAACCAGCGTCCCGGCACAAATAAAACAGCGAGTGGCAAACAACTGGATTTACGCAGGTTTGCTACTCGCTGTATATTTATTTTATCAAAAATCAGAAAAAATGCAAGAGCCGGAATGAATTTTTCTTGGCGCACATAATTGTTTGCATTATAATATTGCCGTTCTATTTGGCACGGGGAAAGGAAACTTTCCTGCACAAGCCGCAGAGGATTGACAAACCCGCCTTCTTGTACTATACTGAACCTGTTAATTGAATAGGGGAGCTTATAGATAGGCTGAGAGGAAGTTGAGAACTTCGACCCATATACCTGATTTGGATAATGCCAACGTAGGGACGAACGCAAAGGACAGCGGGAGATGCTCATGGCATTTCCCGTTTTTTGCGATTGGGTAGAAAAAGGATGAGAGTGAGCCAGAGGTTCACGAAGGGGTACACCACCGCGGGTGTATTCTTTCGTGAACCTTTTTTGGTGATCTCTATGTTTCGCCGGGGCAGGCCCTGCGCAGAGCGAAATTTTTTCAGGAACCGATAATAGAAAGGAGGAATTGCTGATGATCACTGTAAACGGAAGTCCAGCGGAAGGCGCCGGGCGGCTGCTCCTTGATTTTCTCCGGGAGAACGGCTATGATCCGGCCCGGATCGCTGTGGAGCGAAATGGCGCGATTTTGTCCAGGTCCCGTTTTGGGGAGACCTGGTTAGATGAAGGGGACGCGCTGGAAATTGTTCAATTTGTGGGAGGAGGCTGATCGTATGGGGCAGAACCCAATTTCGGAAGAAGAATTTGACGCCGCCCTGTCCCTGCGGCACGGCGCGGAAAACCAAAAAATATTGAAACGGGCCAGAGTGGCGGTCTTCGGCCTCGGCGGTCTGGGAAGCCACACGGCGTTTTTCCTGGCCCGCATGGGTATCGGCTCTCTGCATCTTATTGATTTCGACCGGGTGGAGCTGATCAACTTGAACCGCCAGCAATATCTGCTGAGCCATGTGGGGCAATACAAAACCGAGGCGCTGGCGGCGCAGCTTTGGGAGATCAATCCCTATCTGAACCTGAGCCTCGACACCGTTCGGGTGACTCCGGAGAATGCCCCTGCTCTGGCGGCGAACTCGGATGTTATCTGCGAAGCCTTTGACGCGCCGGAGGAAAAGGCCATGCTGGTCAACGCCGTGTGGGAATCTGCCCCGGAAAAGCGGATCATTGCCTCCTCCGGCATGGCAGGGTTTGAGAGCGGAAACACCGTGATCACCAGAAAAATATCCAGCCATTTCTACCTGTGCGGCGACGGAGTCTCCGAGGGACATCGCGGAAACGGCCTAACCGCCGCCAGGGTCGCCATCTGCGCCGGACAGCAGGCTCTGATGGCAGCGCGCCTGATTTTAGGCAGGGAAGAGCCGTAAGAGGCATCCGGCGGAAACATTGCACCGGACATATAAAAAAGAAAGAAAAGAAGAAAGAAGGATTCCAATGAAGACAAGAGAAACAGACAAACTCATTCTTGGAGGACGCGAGTTCACCTCCCGTTTTATCCTGGGTTCCGGGAAGTATTCCCTGGAACTGATCAAAGCCGCCGTGGAGCAGGCCGGGGCGCAGATCATCACATTGGCGTTACGCCGGGCAAATCCGGGCGGCGCGGCCAACATCCTCGACTATATCCCGGAAGGGGTGACCCTGCTCCCCAACACCTCCGGAGCCAGGAACGCCGGGGAGGCTGTGCGGATCGCCCGCCTTGCCAGGGAGGTGGGCTGCGGGGACTTCGTCAAGCTGGAGATTATCCGGGATTCCAAATATCTGTTGCCGGATAACGCTGAGACCATCCGCGCCACCGAGATTTTGGCAAAGGAAGGCTTTCTCGTGATGCCTTATATGTACCCAGATCTTAATGCGGCCAGGGATCTGGCAGACGCCGGCGCCGTGTCGGTCATGCCTCTCGGCGCGCCGATCGGCTCCAACAAAGGACTCTGCACCAGAGAATTCATCCGGATTTTGATCGATGAGATCGATTTGCCGGTCATTGTGGACGCCGGAATCGGACGGCCTTCCCAGGCCTGTGAGGCCATGGAGATGGGAGCCGCCGCTGTGATGGCCAACACGGCTATCGCCACGGCAAGCCGGATTCCTCAGATGGCGGAGGCGTTTGGGAAAGCAATCGAGGCCGGGCGCAGCGCCTATCTGGCCGGGCTGGGCCGCGTTTTGGATCAGGGTGCGTCCCCTTCCTCCCCGCTGACCGGCTTCTTGCAGGACGCGGAAGGGAGGGAGTAAGGCGTGCAGCAGATCAATGAAAGTATTTTGAATGATGAGATCCGGGAACACTTAAAAGAAAACCGGATCAGCCATATGGAGTACCTGCCGGGGATGGAGAGGATTTCCTCCGATCTTTTGGAACAGGTAACTTCCCGCATGGACGCCTATGATCCCGCCCGGTATACCGCCGGGGATGTGCGCCGGGCCTTAGCTCAGGAAAATCGCACGCCGGAGGATTTCGCCGCGCTGCTCTCGCCCGCCGCCGCCCCTTTTCTGGAGGAGATGGCACGTAAGGCAAAGGAGGAGACGAGAAAGCATTTCGGCAATACCGTTTACCTGTTTACGCCGCTCTATATCGCCAATTACTGTGAAAACTACTGTATTTACTGCGGCTTCAACTGCCACAATAAAATTCGCCGGGCCCGGCTGAACGAGGAGGAGATCGAAAAGGAGATGCGGAAAATCGCCGAAACCGGATTGCAGGAAATCTTGATTTTGACCGGCGAAAGTCCGTCGAAGTCTGATTTGACCTATATCGGAGAGGCCTGCCGGATTGCCCGGCGCTATTTTAAGGTGATCGGGCTGGAGGTATATCCGATGAACACGGAGGATTACCGGTATCTGCACGGCTGCGGGGCCGACTATGTCACGGTGTTTCAAGAAACCTACCATGCCGGCAAGTACGAGACGCTGCATCTGGCCGGGCCAAAGCGGATTTTTCCCTATCGTTTTTACGCCCAGGAACGCGCGCTCCTGGGCGGGATGCGGGGCGTCGGCTTTGCGGCCCTTCTGGGCCTTGCGGATTTTCGGAAAGATGCCTTTGCCACGGGGATCCATGCCTGGCTGCTGCAAAGGAAATTCCCCCAGGCGGAGATCTCGTTTTCCTGCCCCCGCCTTCGCCCCATCATCAACAATGAAAAAATTAACCCGCAGGACGTCCATGAATCCCAGCTTCTCCAGGTGATCACGGCTTACCGGCTTTTCCTGCCCTACGCCGGGATTACGGTGTCCACGAGGGAATGCGCCCGGTTCCGCGATCATGTGATGGGCTTGGCCGCCACCAAGATTTCCGCCGGCGTCAGCACCGGGGTCGGAAGCCACTGCGAGGAGGTGGAGGATAAAGGAGACAGCCAGTTTGAGATCTCCGACGGCCGTACGGTAGCGGAGGTTTGGGAAAGTCTGACCCGGCGGGGGCTTCAGCCGGTGATGAGCGATTATCTCTACGTATAAAGGAAATTTTTGACGATTTCCCGCTTGCTTTCTTGTCTAAAATATGCTAAAATAACAAATCGTGACATATTAGACACATCCTTGCTTCCTGCGAGTCAGGAGGCCAGAGACCACAAGGAGGTAGAAAGCATGAACAAGTACGAATTATCCGTTGTTCTCAGCGCCAAGCTTGAAGACGAGGAGAGAGCAGCAGCCCTGGAGAAGGTGAAGGGCTATGTGACTCGTTTCGGCGGCACGGTAACCAGCGTAGACGAATGGGGTAAGAAGAAATTGGCTTACGAGATTCAGAAGATGAAAGAAGCCTACTATTACTTCATTCATTTTGAGGCTGACGCTGCTTGCCCTGGCGAAGTGGAGAACCACGTTCGTTTGATGGAGCAGGTCATCCGTTATTTATGCGTAAGGGAAGAAGCATAAAGAAAAGGAGTATTGCATGAACAAAGTCATTCTTATGGGAAGATTAACCAGAGACCCGGATATCCGCTACAGCAACGGAAGCAATGGCCAGATGGCGATCGGCCGGTTTAGCCTGGCGGTGGACCGCCGGTTTAAGCGCGCCGGGGATACCGCGGAAGCGGACTTCTTTAACTGCACCGCTTTCGGCAAGCAGGCTGAGTTTGTAGAGCGGTATTTAAAGCAGGGGACGAAGATTCTGATCAGTGGTCGGATCCAAAACGACAACTACACCAACAAAGAAGGACAGAAAGTTTTCAGCGTACAGGTGATTGCGGAGGAGATCGAGTTTGCCGAGAGCAAAAACGCTTCCGCTTCCGCAGGAAATGCCGGTGGATATGCACCGGCCGACCGCCCGGCACCCAGCCCGGCGGCAGCCGTAAATGACGGATTTATGAATATCCCGGACGGCGTGGAAGACGAAGAGCTTCCGTTCAATTAAAATAGGAGGTTTTGAATCATGGCTTATAATAAAGGCGATAAATCGGATAGCCCGATGAAGAGACGCGGCGGCATGCGCAGAAGAAAGAAAGTCTGCGTGTTCTGCGGCGAGGAAAATGCGGTAATCGATTACAAAGATGTGAACAAGCTGAGAAAGTATGTTTCTGAGAGAGGAAAGATCCTTCCCAGAAGAATTACCGGTACCTGCGCAAAGCACCAGAGAGCTCTGACCACGGCTGTAAAGCGCGCCAGACATATCGCTCTGATGCCCTACGTACAGGACTAACCTGAGCTTCGGCAGAAGAATTCAAAAAAGCACCGCACCGAGAAATCGGTGCGGTTTTTTTGCGCAAAGCGGAGAGCACATCGGCGGCCGGTTTCCTGGAAATATTTAGAGAAGGCATACGGTGTTATATTTCTTCCCATATCTCTGGGTATAGTTCCAGGACGGCGAAAGAGAGCCAGAGACGGTGGAGGACCGCGGGGTCTTTTAAATCCAGCCCGGTAAGTTCCTGAAATTTTTCCACCCGGTATACCATGGTATTCCTATGAATGTGGAGTTCTGCGGCGGCGTCGCTGAGGCTCCGGGAATGGACGAAGGTGCGGATCGATTCCGTATAATCCAGATGGTATTTTTTGTCATATCGGATGGCGTCCAGCAGCTGGGGAATACAAAAAACAAGAGGATTTCCGGCTTCTTTTAATCGGCCGGCCACATCGTATACCAGATAGTCTTCATAGGAGAACAGCGTTTCCGGACGTCCCAATTTTAAACCCAACGACAGGGCGGACAACGCCTGACGGCAGCGGTCCGGAAACGCCAGGATCTGGTGAAACGGAAAACTGAGGGCGCCCCTTAGGTTGTAACGCGCCAAGAAAGGAACCAGTTTTTCTAAGATCAGCTGGATTTTCGGCGTATCGAAAAACAGGATCAGCCGTTCCTGGTACAGGAAAGCCTTCATGGAGGGAAACTCCAGGGAAAGGTGGTTTTTGTAGGCCAGGATCGTTCGAATCGGGTTGTCGCTGGGCCCCTGGGGCGTGGACAGCACAATGACCCGGTAATGGCCTTTCAGTTCCCAGGAAAAGCCGGAGGCTCTCTTTTTAAAGCTTTCTTCGGTGTAGGAGTGGGGAGACAGCAGCTCCAGAAGGAGTGACTCGCATTGGCTGGTCAGGGCGAGAGGGTGCTCCTGCTCCAGCAGAAGGGATAGGATTCCCGCCAGAAAATCCATGATTTCCAGATCCCCTTCCTGGAAGGGCTGACGGCACTCGATTGATAAAACCCAGCCAAAATAACGCTGCCGAACCCGAATCGGGGCGATCAGACGCCGGCTTTTTTTCTCTGATTCCAGGAAAAAGGCATGAGACTGATTCTCGATCGTTTTCAAGACATTGGCGTAATCGTATTTGGAAAACAGACTGGCGTTGACGAAGCCAAGATTCAGCAGATTGTCCAGGATTTCATCTCCTTCCCGCGAATCCGTGCGGATGAAGGAATGGGCCAGAAGCCGGGTCGTTGTATCCTGAAGCAGCACCGGGTTCCCCAAAAGATCGGAGACAAGCTGTAAAAATTCCGGGATTTTAACCCGGTCCAGAAGGGCGTGGCTGATCATCAGCTTGGCCTGACCAACCCGGTGGTACAGGTTGATATGGGAGAAAACCAGTTGGAACAGCTGGTCCTGTTTGGTTCCAGCGGCAAAAAGCACATAGTTGTCAGGAAAATCCGACACAAAATAACAAGGCTCCGGTTCTTCGATCAGAAAAAAAAGCGAGGGACAGGAGGAACGTTTCATGGTGGCGTGTTCGCAGTAGGTGGAGAGAAGGGAAATATAAACCGTGCCTTCGTCAAAGGCTTGCGAGGAATCGGACAAAAAGCAGACCTGATAAATGTTGGCATCCTCATTTCGCACGGACCTGCTGCGGATGGGAAGGGCGGATAGCGTTTTTAACAAGTCAGATGTTCTCGGCATAATTCCTCCTCTTGTAGTTAGATATAGATAATACCCCTAATAAATAACAATAACACAGAATAAGGCAAAAATAAATAGGAATAGAAGAAAAGATCGGCCGAAACTTTTGTATAAAAAATACAATGTGTAATAAAAGCCGTTTGATTAAAATAAGATTATGCAGCTGCAAATCTGATGATACCACAGGGCCTGAGAAAGGAAAAGGAGGTAGTTTTGGCATGGATGATTACATTAGCTTGGTAAACAGCGGTATTCTGAACCTCTTTGTTGGAGTCATTCTTTTATTGGTGACGATTGTCTGTATCATTTTTCTGAGAAAAGGGTGGTCGCAGGCGAAAACCCTGGGGGTCACTCAGGCGGAACTAAAAAAGATTGTAGTAAACAGCGTAGGCATCAGCCTCGTTCCCTCTATCCCGATTGTGCTGAGCGTGATGGTGATGGTCCCGGTTCTGGGGGTGGCGCTTCCCTGGCTGCGCACCTCGGTCATCGGCTCCGCCAACAATGAACTGATCGCAGCCACCATGGCGGCGGAGGCGACCGGCGTGGAGTTTTCGGCAAACGGTATGACCATGCCTGCCTGGATCAACGCCGCCTGGGCCATGACCCTGGGGTGTTCCATCGCCCTTCCCATTGTCTTGGTTGTTCTGAAACCGGTCTGCCGTACCTATGATACCTTCCGGCAAAAAGACAGCCGTTGGATTGGAATATTCAGTCTCTGCGCACTGATCACGGTAATCGCGGCTTTCAGCGTCAGCAATGCAATCAAGGGCGCGATGCCGACGATCGTGATTGTCTCCTGCTTTGTGTTTTCGTATATCTGCACCCTGGTGGCCAAGAATCCGAAGCTGAAATGGATGAAAGACTATTCGTTCCCGCTTACCATCCTGTTCGGACTGGTGGTTTCTCTGGTTGTATCGCCGATCATCTCATAAGGAGGAAAAATTATGTCGGATTTTGAAAAATTGATGCACCGTTATGGGCGGATCTACGGTTGGGCGATGCTGCTTGCCATCAGCGCGTTTCCGGTAATGGCATCGATCTATTTTGGAATTTGGCCGGATCTTGCCGTGATTTGGCCCGGCGTTTTGACCATGTGGATTTTGATGGCCTCCTATGTGCTCAGTGAAATGATTGCCTTCCCGCCGATCCTGGGGCCCGGAAGCTTATACCTGACCTATATCACCGGAAATCTGCAAAATCAGAAAATTCCCTGTGCCCTGTCCGCCATGAGTGTGGCTGGGATTGAGACAGGAACGGAGAAGGCCAATGCGGTATCCGTGGTGGCGGTGGCGGTGTCCAGTATCACGACCACGATCATCATTGCCCTGGGCATTCTCCTGATGACCCCGCTGAAGCCGGTTCTGAACTCCGAATTCTTGGCTCCGGCCTTTAACAACGTCGTGCCCGCCATCTTCGGCGCGCTGGCCGGCATGTGGTTCTTAAAAGAAGTAAAAGTTTCGGTGGCCTCGATTCTGATCTGCATTTTAGGGCTGCTGGTTTTAAAAATCGATATGCAGTGGGTCCTGCTGGGCGGAATCGTGCTGACGGTTCTGGTCGCCAGAGGAATGTACCAGGCCGGAATCATTGGGAAAGAAAAAGAAACAGACAAAGAGAAAAAGTAGGCAAGGAAACAGACGCTTTGGTTTTGATCTGAGAGGAGGATCATGATGAGTAAAATGGTAATGTTCTGCGGGGGCAATGTGGCGGACGTGAGAACCGGCAAGATCCGGGAGGGGCTGGATGTGCTCTGCGCGGACGGCAAGATAAAGGCGGTCGGAAAGGGACTGACCGGGGACGGCGCGGAAAAGATCGACTGCCGCGGGAAATTTGTGATGCCGGGCGTGATCGACGCTCATGTGCACATCACTTGGGACGGAAGTTCGGATCCGGTTGGACTGGATGAAAGAGAAGGCGTTTACCAGGCCATGGTCCGCGGCCTGAACCATGCCAGAGATTCTCTGAAAGCCGGTGTCACAACAGTGAGGGATACCGGATCCATGGGAGATGTGGCCGTGGAGGTGGCATACGCGATTCAAAAAGGATACGCCAAGGGCTGCCGGATTGTTCCCTGCGGTGCTTCGATTCAGAGTATCTACGGCCATGTGCCGAACATCGGTGTGATTGCGGACACAGACGGAGAGCTGATCCGCGAGATTCGGGAGAAAAAGCTTCTCTTGACCGAGAAAGAGATCTCCTGCCAGTGGATTAAGATCATGGCGACCGGTGGGGCGGCCGGTATGGAAGAAGTCGGGCCGAGTATGTATTCCCAGGAACAGCTCCAGCTGATCGTGGGGGAAGCCCACCGGCTTCACATGAAAGTGGCGGCTCATGCGGTGTCGAGGGAAGGGATTGTGGAATGTATCAAGGCCGGGATCGATACCATCGAACATGGGGCGGATATCCCGGATGAATATCTCCGCATGATGAAGGACAAAGGCCTGACCCTGGTTCCGACCCTGGCAATCTATAAGGTGCTGGCGGAAAGCTACGGGATTGTTCCGGACCGGATGGTGGCGAAATCCAAAGCTGTGACCGAGAATCAAAAGAGCACTTTTGCGAGAGCGCGGGAGATGGGCGTCCGGATTGCGCTGGGCACGGATTCGGGGTCCCCGAACTTTGGACCTCAGCCAGCAGCCTTCCAGGAAATGCTGACCATGGAGGAATACGGGATGCCGTCCGCCGAGGTGATCCGCAGCGCGACCCTGACTGCGGCGGAAGTGTTAGGGCTCGAAGAGCAGATCGGATCCCTGGACGAAGGAAAGACGGCGGATGTGCTGATCCTGTCGGAGAACCCTTACGAGAAGCTTCAAGCGTTTACGGAAGCCTTGGAGGCCGTGTATCAGGCGGGAGTTCTGGTGGATTAATCATGGGGCAGACGCAACGTACCATAAAGAGAGAATACAAGGAATGAAATAAAAATACGGAAAGGCCGGTATCTTCAAATAAGAAACCGGCCTTTTTGCCGGTGCAGCAGGAGGCATCCTGTCTAATCTGGTTGCAAGGTTTTGCGGTTTATGGTATACTATTATAGCTACAAAATCAGTATTTTCCCATTTTATGGGGCTATGTACAGATAGAATGTGAAGGCACTGTCCCGAAGTGAATAGGGCCTGGAGGCGAAAAAATGAAAAATGACGGTACAATACGCGGCCGATTGAAGATGACTCTCTACTGGCCCTTTTATGTACTGCCGGCGGTCATTGCGTTGGCACTGATTGCCTGCGTCCTGGAAAGCGGGGCCGTGGCGGCGGCGCTGATCTTTGCATGTGCGTATACGATTTTTTCTTTTTGGTGGTTTTTATTCTGGAAGACACGTCTGACCAAGGAAATGGTGGATTTTGCCACATCCTTTGACCGCGTTCAGAAAAAGCAGCTGGAGGAGATCCCGATCCCCTACGCGCTGGTGGATGAAAAGGGAAATTTCCTGTGGATGAACCGAAGCTTTGAGAAAATCACCTATGAGAATCCGCACTATCAAAAACACTTGTGCAATCTGTTTCCGGAGCTTTCCAAAAGCCTTCCAAAAGAAGGCGAAGAAAAAACCGACCACATCCACTTTGAAGGGACGGACTTTCAGGTGGAGATGCAGTGGATCTCTTGCGACACCCCGCTGATCTCGGTCAGCCTGTTCGATGAGACGGATCATCTGGCGACTTTGGCGGAGATGGAGGGGCAGAAGGCTGCCATCGGCCTGATCTATGTCGACAACTATGAGGAAGTCATGAACAGCACCGAGTCGGTGCGTCAATCCCTTTTAGCGGCGCTGATCGAACGGAAGATCAACCAGTATTTCAGTTCCCATGAAGGGATCGTCCGCAGGATGGAGAAGGATAAATTTTTCCTTCTGCTGAAACAAAAGGATTTGAAAAAGGCGGAGGAGGAACGTTTTTCCGTGCTGGAAGACGTGAAAGCTCTGAACATCGGAAATGAGACCCCGGTCACCCTGAGCATCAGCGTGGGAGTCGGCGGGGAAACCTATGCGAGAAACGGGGAATATGCCCGTATGGCCATGGATCTGGCCCTGGGACGCGGCGGCGACCAGGCCATTGTCCGCAATCCGGAAGGCAACAAATATTTTGGCGGCAAGACCCAGCAGAAGGAGACCACGACCCGCGTGAAGGCAAGGGTGAAGGCCCAGGCGTTAAAGGAACTCCTTGCGACCAAGGATCAACTGTTGATTATGGGACATAAGCTGGCGGATTTCGACGCCTTCGGAGCCGGGATCGGTATTTTCCGCGCGGCAAAGACTTTGGGCAAAAGAGCCAGCATTGTCATTGACAATGTAACCTCCTCGGTGCGCCCGATGAAAGAGCGCTTCGAGGGGAACAGCGACTACCCGGAGGATATGTTTGTCGGCAGTGAGCGGGCCTTGGAGCTTTTGGATGAGAACACCACCGTGGTGGTGGTGGACGTCAACAAGCCCAGCTACAGCGAGTGTCCGGAGCTTTTAAAGCGGGCGTCCAGCATTGTGGTGCTGGATCATCACCGCCAGGGCGGAGAGACCGTGGAGCGGGCGACGCTGTCCTACATCGAGCCCTACGCTTCGTCTGCCTGCGAGATGGTGGCGGAGATCCTCCAGTATTTTTCCGATGACTTGAAGCTGAAGGCGGTGGAGGCGGAGGCGCTCTATGCCGGTATCGTGGTGGACACAAATAATTTTGTCAGCAAAACCGGCGTCCGTACCTTTGAGGCAGCCGCGTTCCTGCGCCGGAGCGGCGCGGATATGACCCGGGTGCGCAAATTGTTCCGGGAACGTATGGAGGATTATCGTGCCAAGGCGGAGACTTTGCGGAACGCTGAAATTTTTGAGGGTTCTTTTGCCCTGGGGATCTGTCCCAGCGAAGGAATCGAGAGCCCGATGATCGTAGGAGCCCAGGCGGCCAATGAGCTGCTGGACGTGATCGGTGTGAAGGCTTCCATTGTATTTACAAAGTTTGAGGATAAGGTTTACGTCAGCGCCCGTTCGATCGATGAGGTCAATGTGCAGCTGATCATGGAGCGGTTGGGAGGCGGCGGCCATCTGAGCACGGCCGGCACCCAGTTGGCCGGCTGTACGGTGGAAGAAGCCAAGGCGCTGGTCAAGGAAACAATATTGCAGATGTTAGAAGAAGGAGCTATTTAATATGCAGGTTGTATTATTGCAGGATGTAAAAGCATTGGGAAAAAAAGGCGACGTGGTAAAGGTAAACGATGGTTACGCGAGGAATTTCATCCTCCCGAAGAAGCTGGGGGTGGAGGCAACCGCCCAGAACCTGAACCAGTTAAAGCAGCAGAAAGCCTTTGAGGCAAAGCAGGCGGCCGAGCAGCTGGCGGAAGCCCAGGCCTTGGGCGCGGAGCTGGAGAAGAAATGCGTGAAGCTGGCGGTGAAGGTCGGCGAGGGCGGACGCCTTTTCGGCGCGATCTCCTCAAAGGAAATCGTGCAGGCGGCCAAGGATCAGTGCGGCCTGGAGCTGGACAAGAAGAAAGTGGTTCTGCCGGAACCGATCAAAACCCTGGGCACCCATCTGGTGCCGGTAAAACTCCACAAGGATGTGACGGCGAACCTGAAGGTTGTAGTAACGGAAGTATAAGGAGACGGCAGGTATGGAAGAGGCTCTCGTCAAGCGGGTGCAGCCTCACAGTATTGAGGCGGAGCAGACCGTGATCGGCTCGATGATTTTGGACAATGAGGCGATCTCCGTCGTGGAGAACATCATCGGCGGAGAAGATTTTTATCATCGCCAGTACGGCATCATCTACGATGCCATGATCGAGCTTTACGAAGAAGGCCGTCCGGTGGATTTGCTGACCCTTCAGAACCGCCTGCAGGAAAAGGATGTGCCGCCGGAGGTCAGCAGCATGGCCTATATCGGCGAGCTGATCGCGGCGGTCCCGATATCCGCCAACGCGAAATATTACGCGGAGATTGTAGCGGAAAAGGCAGTCCTCCGCCGCCTGATCAAGGCAAACGAGGAGATCGCCAACGCCTGCTATGCGGGCAAGGATAGCGTGGACAACATCCTGGCGGACACGGAAAAAACGATGTTTCATATCCTGAACCGCCGCCGGAGCGACGACTTTGTGCCGATTCAGGAAGTGGCTCTCAACGCCTTGGAGCGGATTCATAAAGCGTCGAAGAGCAAGAACCCGGTGACCGGAATTCCGACCGGTTTTACGGACCTGGATTACCGGATGGCGGGACTCCAGCCTTCGGATTTGATTCTGATCGCTGCCCGCCCGTCCATGGGAAAAACCGCATTTGTGTTAAACATCGCCCAGCACGTGGCTTTTAAAAAGAATCTTTGTGCGGCGATCTTCAGTTTGGAAATGTCAAAGGAACAGTTGGTGAACCGTCTGTTTGCGATGGAGTCCCGCGTGGATTCCCAGGCGATCCGGACCGGTAATCTGACCGATGACGACTGGGACCGCCTGGTGGAGGGCGTCAACACGGTGGGCCGCTCCAAGCTGATCATTGATGATACGCCGGGTATCTCCATCTCGGAGATGCGGACCAAGTGCCGGAAGTACAAGCTGGAATTCGGCTTGAGCGTGATCATTATCGATTACCTGCAGCTGATGAGCGGCAGCGGACGCAGCTCCGACAACCGGCAGCAGGAAATCTCGGAAATCTCCCGTTCCCTGAAAGGGCTTGCCCGTGAGCTGAATGTGCCGGTGCTGGCTCTGTCCCAGCTGAGCCGCGCCGTGGAATCCAGAAACGATAAGAGACCCATGCTTTCGGACCTCCGGGAATCCGGGGCCATCGAGCAGGACGCCGATGTTGTGATGTTCCTGTACCGGGACGACTACTATAACAAGGACAGCACCGCAAAAAACATTGCGGAGGTCATCGTGGCGAAGCAGAGAAACGGCCCCATCGGAACCGTGGAGCTGGTATGGCTGCCGAACTACACGAAGTTCGTAAATATGAAGAAATAAGGAGCGCTGCAAAAATTTGTCTCAGACTACCAAGCGGGCGCTGGCCGCTTCCCTGAAAAAACTACTGTTGAAAAAGCCTCTCGATAAGATTACGGTGATTGATATCGTGGAGGACTGTGAGGTGAACCGTCAGACCTTTTATTACCACTTCAAGGATATCTACGATCTGATTGAGTGGACCTGTATGGACGAAGCCTCGAAGGCGCTGGACGGAAAAAAGACCTATGACACCTGGCAGCAGGGGTTTTTACAGATTTTTGAGGCGGTTCAGGAGAACAAGCCTTTTATCCTGAACGTCTATCATTCCGTCAGCAGAGAACAGGTGGAGCGCTATCTGTACCAAGTCACCTATGGGCTGCTGATCGGAGTGGTGGAAGAGCAGGCCACCGGGCGGAATGTCCGGGAGGAGGACAAGAAATTTATTGCAGACTTTTATAAGTATGCCTTTGTCGGGCTGATGCTGGAGTGGATCCGCGGCGGGATGAAGCAGGATCCGGAGCAGATCGTCGGCCGGCTGGCCGTGCTGATCCACGGGGATATCGCGCGGGCTCTGGAAAAATTCCAGACCGGCAAAACCAGACAAAACATATCGAATGTATAAAATTTTGACAGAAAAACCGCTGTGCCGAAAATTCCGGCACAGCGGTTTTTCTGTCTATGGCATTCCGGGATAGAAAAGGCTATCCTATATACAGAACAAATCAAAGGAGGAGAAACAAATGTATTATTCAAATGGAAATTACGAAGCCTTTGCGAGACCGGAAAAGCCGAAGGATGTGGATAAAAAATCAGCCTACCTGGTGGGCAGCGGACTTGCCTCCCTGTCGGCGGCCTGTTTCCTGGTCCGGGACGGACAGATGAAAGGGGAGCACATTCATATTCTGGAGGAACTTCATCTGGCCGGCGGTTCCTGCGACGGCATCAAAGATCCCACCAAGGGATTTATCATGCGGGGCGGCCGGGAGATGGACAATCATTTCGAGTGCCTCTGGGATTTATTCCGCTCGATCCCCTCGATTGAGACCGAGGACGTCAGCGTGCTGGATGAATATTATTGGCTGAACAAACACGATCCCAACTACTCCCTTTGCCGTGCCACGGTGAACCGAGGAGAAGACGCTCACACCGACGGGAAATTCGCCCTCTCCGACAAAGCGGCCATGGAGATCATGAAGCTGTTCTTCACGCCGGATGAGGAGCTTTATGACAAAACCATCGACGATGTATTTGACGAGGAATTTTACCAGTCCAATTTCTGGCTCTACTGGCAGACCATGTTTGCCTTTGAGACCTGGCATTCTGCTCTGGAGATGAAGCTTTATATTCAGCGCTATATTCACCATGTCGGAGGACTTCCGGATTTCCGCGCCCTTCGCTTTACCAAGTACAATCAGTATGAATCCCTGATTCTGCCCATGGTCAAGTATCTGGAAAGCCACGGCGTCCGCTTTGAGTACGGGGTGAAGGTGACGAACGTGATCTTTGAAAAGCAGGGGGAGAAAAAGATTGCGAGACAGATCATCTGCATCCGGAACGGAAACGAAGAGACCATCGATCTGATCGAGGACGACCTGGTATTCGTGACCAACGGCTGCTGTACGGACAGCTCGGCCTATGGGGACCAGAACCACCCGGCGGTTGTCACGGTCAAGGACGGCGAGGGCGACTGCTGGGATCTGTGGAGGAACATTGCGGCGCAGGATGATACCTTTGGCCGGCCGGAAAAATTCTGCTCGGATATTGAAAAGAGCAATTGGGAATCCGCCACCGTCACCACCCTGGACGGAAAGATCCCGCCTTACATTGAAAAGATCTGTAAGCGGGACCCCTTCTCCGGCAAGGTGGTCACCGGCGGGATTGTGACTGTCAAGGATTCCGGCTGGTACATGAGCTGGACCGTGAACCGCCAGCCCCAGTTTAGAGAGCAGCCGAAAGATCAGCTCTGCGTCTGGGTGTACGGGCTTTATACCGACCGGCCCGGCGACTTTATCAAAAAGCCCATGCGGGACTGCACCGGTATGGAGATCACGGAAGAATGGCTGTACCACCTGGGTGTGCCGGAGGAAGAGATTCCGGAGATGGCCGCTCACTCGGCCGTCTGCGTGCCGGTCATGATGCCTTATATCACCGCGTTCTTTATGCCCCGCCGGAAAGGCGACCGCCCCGATGTGGTGCCGGAGGGCTGCGTGAACTTTGCCTTTATCGGCCAGTTTGCGGAAACGCCGCGGGATACGATCTTTACCACCGAATACTCGGTCCGCACCGGAATGGAGGCTGTCTATACGCTCCTTGACATTGACCGGGGCGTGCCGGAAGTCTGGGGCAGTGTCTACGATGTGCGCTGCCTTCTGGATGCCACCTCCAAACTGATGGACGGGAAAAAGCTTGCGGACGTGAAACTGCCGTTTATGGCGGAGTTTTTGGAGAAGAAAGCGCTGAAAAAGGTTTCCGGCACCATGGTGGAGGAACTGCTCCGGCGGTATCATTTGATCTGATGGGAGAAAGGCGGCGGGAAGTCCAGAAAAACGTGCGGTAGGCAGGCATTCCAGGGATTCGCAAAGATTTTTCTGCAAAATATTGATTTCCTTCCTGAATATGCTACAATAAGAAATGGAGAGTCTGGAATTCAGTTCGTAACAAGGTCTAGTGAATTCCAGAGAAAAAAGGAGGAAACCATATGATCTATACTGCGAAGCACCTGGTGATTGGGGACGGCAAGACCGTGATCCTGGACGGCGCTCTGCGTGTCGGGGAGGACGGCACGATCAGCAGCGTCGGGACGAAGCAGGAAATAACGGCGCGGTATCCAGATGAGCCGGTGACAGACTATGGGGACGCTACCCTGCTTCCCGGCCTGTTCGACATGCACGTCCATTTCGGCTACTATTACAGCCAGCCGGACCAGGCGAATTTTGATGATTTCATGATTGCCTACTATGCGGCGGAGCAGGCCAAGCATGCGATCCGGCTAGGGATTACCACGGTGCGTGACGTTTCTTCCCCCCACAATCTGATGAAGCAGCTGCGTCTGGCCGGCGAGAAAGGATATCTCACGGTGCCGCGGATTTTCCACACCGACACGGGAATCTGCATGACCGGAGGCCACGGCCATGACGACGGGATTCCGGAAGTAGACGGGCCCTGGCCGATCCGAAAAAAAATCCGGGAACAGATCCGCGACGGCGCGGACTGGATCAAGATTCTAACCAGCAACCGGGCGTCGATTCCGGAATTTACCCAGGAAGAGCTGGACGCTGCGGTGGATGAAACCCACCGGGTCGGAAGAAAGTGCGTGGTTCACGCGGGGATTCCACCCTCGATCCAGATGTGTATCGATGCGGGCTTCGACACCATCGAGCACGGTACATTCCTGACCGTGGAGCAGGCGGAGCAGATGGCGGAAAAGGGCATTGCTTGGGATCCGACCATCACGGCCTACACGGTTTTGTACGAGTTCACCAAAGAGATCATTGCCTCCGGTGCGGATCCCAGCGACCGCATTGCGGCGAAGGCGATCCGGGATATGGGCTTCTTTGAGCCCGCCTACTTTGCCTATAAAAATAATTTCAAAAAGCTGTATGATACCGGCGTGACGGTTCTGGCCGGAAGCGACATGGTCCTGTACAACGCGCCGCCTCTTCCGATCAACCGGGAGTTATCTTTGATGGTGGAGTATGGAATCACTCCGCTGCAGGCGATCCAGACCGCCACCGGCAATCCGGCCAGGGTGCTGGGGATCGAATCCCTGACCGGCCAGCTGAAGGAGGGATTGCAAGCGGATTTGATCGTGGTCGAAGGAAATGCGGCGGAGGACATCACGGCCCTGAACCGGTTGAAGGTTGTATTCATGGGCGGGAAAGAAGTTCACCGGAGCGAGGCTTAGGACATTGGCGGGCGCGGCTGCCTGCCGCCGGATCGTTTGGCCCGGTTAACAGGAAGGGAAAAGCAAAGGAGCAGAAGGACAAAAAAATCCTCCCGCTCCTTTTTCTGTGGAAAAGTTCCGGCGTTTAAGAGGCGGAATCCGCCCCCTTCTTCCCGTGGGTCTCTAAATACCGCATGGCGCACTCCGCAAAGCAGGCGGCCCCGACCGGAAGGGCTTCCTCATTGATCCGGAAGTAGGGGCTGTGGACGCGGTGGGGATAGCCTTCCTTGATGCTTCCAAAGCTTAAGTCCATGTAAACGGTGGGAACCCGGCTGCTGACTTCCGAAAAGTCCTCCGCGCCCATGATCGGTCCGATGACGTCTGTTTGCTCCGGGCCCAACAGATCCTTCACATAAGAGAACAGTTCGGCAGCCAGATCTGTATCATTGATGGTTGCGCCGAGGCAGTCGGCGTAAAGCACTTCTGCCCGGCCTCCGAACTGAGCTGCTGTGGCGTCTGCAATCTCCGAAAGGCGCTGTTTGATTTTTTTGCGCACCGCTTCATCAAAGGTGCGGATCGTTCCCTCCATCATCCCCTCCTCCGGCAGAATATTGGCGGCGCTGCCGGCGTCGATATGGCAGATGGAGAGGACCGCAGGCGCAAAGCAGCTGATTTCCCGGCTGACAATGGTCTGGAGATTGTTTTGGATATGGCAGAGGATATTGATCACATCCACGCCGGTCTCCGGCATCGCGCCGTGGCAGCCGGTTCCATAGACGCGGATGGAGAAGGTGTCCGCAGAAGCCTTGGCCGGTCCGTCCACGGCGCAGAGCATGGTCCCGGCGGGATACCGGTCTCCGCAGAGACAGTGAAGGGCCATGGCGGCGTCCACCTTCGGATTCTCCAAAATTCCCGCCTGAACCATTTCCAGAGCACCGTTGAACCCCTCCTCCCCGGCCTGGAACATAAATTTGACGTTTCCGGCCAGCTCGGTTTGACGGGCTTTCAGCAGTTTGGCCGCGCCGAGGAGCATGGCCATATGGGAGTCATGGCCGCACATGTGGGCCGCATTCTTTTTTTGGCTGCGGAAAGGGAGATCGTTGATTTCTTCCATGGGAAGAGCGTCCATGTCGGCCCGCAGGAGTATGGTCGGCCCCGGACGCGATCCGGCGAGCAGCGCGCACAGGCTGTGATTGCAGAGAGTGACCGGCTGATACCCCATGGCCGTCAGCTCTTTTTTTATGTAGGCGGAAGTCTCCGGCAGATTCAGACCGATCTCCGGAATTTGATGCAGGTCCCGGTACCAACGGGTCAAATCCGCCATGCAGCCGGCCGCCTCTATTTTTCTGTTGTCCATCTGTTCTCTCCTTTTTATGATGAGTTGTAGATTTTCGACAAGTAATACTTGCGGATGGTAAAAAAGTATGCTATGATAATTAAGAACATTCCGAAAGCATTCTTTAAATACAGCATTATAGTAACATCTGCGGAAGGAGAAGTCAAGGAGTGTTCGACACATTGGGAAAATGTGAAAAAAACAGACAAGAAAAGGAGCGTGATCCCATGAAACTCAGATTAGGTAAGAAAGCAGCGGCTATCGCGATGGCCGCAATGATGGTTGTGCTGGCCGGATGTTCCGGCGGCAATACCACCACCACGGCGGCGGGAGGCGCAGCGGACGGCACGACGGCAGCTGGAACGGCGGCCGGTGGATCCACAGCGGCAGACGCGACCGGAGCCCAGGCGGCCTCGGATTATAAGATCGCCATCATTTACACGGATTCTTCCCAGGGCGAGGAGCCGGTGCGTGCCTATGAGAATCTGAAAGCCGAGTACGGCGATAAGATCGTCGGCGCGGTGCTTCCGAACAAGGAGCCGGAAGCCATTATGTCCACGGCGCTTTCTCTGGTTTCCGACGAGAGCGTGAAAGCGCTGTTGATCTTCCAGGAGCAGGACGGCTGCGCAGCGGCTGTGAAGGCCTGTAAGGAAGTCCGTCCGGACGTGTGGTATGCCTGCGGCGTTGTGGCCGAGGACCCGGCTGTGTCGGCTGCCGCCTTCGACGTTATGCTGAACCCGAACCAGACCGGCATGGGAAATACGATTATCGAGCAGGCCAAGGCCATGGGAGCCACCACATTTGTACATTATTCTTTCCCGCGCCATATGGCCATGGAGCTTCTGGCAAACCGCCGCGACATCATGAAGGCGAAATGTGAGGAGCTTGGCATCAAGTTCGTGGAAGAGACCTCCCCGGATCCCATGGGCGACGCCGGTGTAACCGGAACCCAGCAGTTTATCCTGGAGGACATCCCGAAGAAGGTAACCGAGTACGGCAAAGATACCGCGTTCTTTGGAACCAACACGGCCATGATGGACGTGATCGTGAAGGCCACCGTGGAGAGCGGAGCCATGCTTCCTTCCACCTGTGACCCCAGCCCGTTCCAGGGATTCATCAGCGGCCTGGGTATCCAGATCCCGGACGACAAGTCCAACGACGCCCAGTATGCTGTGGAGCAGATCAAGGCAAAGATGGCGGAGCTTGGCATGACCGGGCGCACCGCGACCTGGCCGGTCGCTTCTTCCGCACTTTACTTCTATGCAATCTATGATTATGCCTGCGCTTATGCCGAGGGCACGATCACGGAGAAAACCGATATCAAAGCGATGACCGACCTCATCGACAAGCGGGCTGATGAGATGGCCGGTATGGATGTGAACGTCTATCTGACCGAATGGGAAAATAACGGGACGACCTACCCGCAGTATTTTGCCTTCCTGATGGATTTCGTAACCCTGTAATCCGGTATCGATCGCCTTTTGGCTGACGCGAAAAGCACCATAAGGGGGCACTCTATGGTGCTTTTTGCGAATCAGCGTAAAGAAAAAGTCTTGCAGTTATCCATGGGAAAAGAATTGAGAGGAGGAAACACATGGCTGAAATTACACCAGTGCTTTCCATGAAAAATATCGGAAAAGCATTTTCCGGCAACCAGGTGCTTCAGGATGTTTCACTGGATATTATGCCCGGAGAGATCTACGCGCTCTGCGGGGAGAACGGCGCAGGAAAATCCACGCTGATGAATATCCTGTTTGGAATGCCGGTGATCTCGTCCACCGGGGGATATACGGGAAAGGTCCTGATCGACGGGAAGGAAGTGCAGATCAAAAAACCTCAGGAAGCCATTGCCTACGGCATCGGCATGGTTCACCAGGAGTTCATGCTGATCCCCGGCTTTACGGTCGGAGAGAACATCAAGCTGAACCGGGAACCCCTGAAAAACGGCGCATTGAGCCGCGTTTTCGGCAAGCAGCTCCGCAATGTGGATTTTGAACAGATCGAAAAGGATGCCGAGGCATCCCTGGACCGGCTGGGGGTGGAGCTGGATCCCCACGCCGACGTGGAAACCCTTCCGGTCGGCTACATGCAGTTTGTAGAAATCGCACGCGAGCTGGATAAGAGTAACGTAAAGTTATTGATCCTGGATGAACCCACGGCGGTATTGGCGGAGTCCGAAGCGGAGATCGTCCTGGATATCATCAAGCGGCTGTCGAAACTTGGCATCGCCGTCTTGCTGATCACCCACCGGATCGGCGAGATTATGTACGTGGCGGATACGGTCACGATCCTGCGGGACGGACTGAATGTGAAGACCATGAAAATTGCGGATACCACGGCCGGCGAGATCGCCGAGCTGATGGTGGGCAGAGAGCTGGTCGCCGTAAAGCAGCGCGACCGGGACGAATCGGAAAACAAAGAGATTGCCGTGTCGATCAAAAACCTCCGGGTGGATATGCCGGGGGAGCGGGTCAGCGGCATCAATCTGGATGTATATAAAGGGGAAATCCTCGGTATCGGCGGCCTGGCCGGACAGGGAAAACTGGGCGTTGCCAACGGAATCATGGGAATCTATCCGACTTTCGGGGAGATCACCGTATTCGGAAAGCCTTTAAAGCTGAATTCCCCGAAAAGTTCCATCGGGGCAAAATTTGCTTTTGTGTCTGAGGACCGGAAGCAGCAAGGATTTGCGCCGGATCTTTCTATCGAGATGAACATGGTGATTCCGGCCATGGTAAACCACGATGAGTTCTTTCGGAAATTCGGGCCTTTCCACCAGATCGACAAGAAAAAGGTGGAGGAGACCGCGAAGAAATACATAGAAGAATTTCAAATCCGCTGCACCGGGCCGAAACAGGAGGTGAAGAGCCTTTCCGGCGGAAACCAGCAGAAAGTTTGTATTGCGAAGGCAATTCTGCTGCAGCCGGACGTACTCTTGGTCTCGGAACCGACCAGAGGCATCGACATCGGCGCGAAATCCATCGTGCTGGAGACGATCTCCCGGATCAATGAGGAGACTGGCGTCACCATTCTGTTCACGTCCTCGGAGCTTGGGGAGCTGCGCCAGGTCTGCGACCGGATCGCCATTGTCTCAGGCGGTAAAGTGGCGGACATTCTGCCGCCGGATGCGACCAACGAGGAATTTGGCCTTGCCATGGGCGGAAAGTAGAGAGGTGATACTATGGAAACGGTTAAAAAACGGATGCACCAGCTGGGGCTGCCCCGCATCATCATCATTGCCTTTATCATCCTGATCTTCATCGGCGCCTTTTTGCAGGGGCAGGATATGAAGCAGCTGGTCAGCGACTCCCTGGTCCGCTTTGGGATGAACTTGATTTTTGCGCTGGCCATGATGCCTGCGATTCTCTCCGGCATCGGCCTCAACATGGGCCTTGCCATCGGCATCGTCTGCGGCCTGTTCGGCGGCCTCGTCAGCATTGAGATGGGACTGACCTCCTGGGTCGGCATCGCCTGCGCCAGCCTGATCGCCCTGGTGATCGGGAGCGCCGTCGGCGTCCTTTACGGTCGGATTCTAAACGGGGTTAAAGGATCAGAGATGCTGATCGGAAACTATCTGGGCTATGCGGTGGTCTATCTGCTCTGTATGTTCTGGTTTATCGCGCCCTTTAAGAATCCGGCGATCATCTGGCCCATGGGCGGCGACGGTGTCCGCTCCACGGTCACCTTAAGCGGATACTACGAGCATGTGCTCAATAATTTTCTGTCATTTCAGATCGGCGGCGTTACGATCCCAACCGGGCTATTTCTGTTTGTGTTTGGCATCTGCTGGATCATCCGGATTTTCTGTAAGAGCAAGGTGGGCGTGACGCTCCAGGCAGCCGGGGACAACCCGGAGTACGCCAATTCTTCGGGAATCCACGTGAACCGCTGCCGGATCATCGGCGCGTCCCTCTCGACGGCCCTGGGCGCCCTCGGCATTGTGGTTTACGCGCAGAGCTATGGCTTTTATTCGATGTACGAAGCCCCGCTTACCATGTCCTTTACCCCGATGGCAGCGGTGCTTTTAGGCGGCGCTACAATGAAAAAGGTCAGCGTCTGGCATGCAATCATCGGAACCTTGCTGTTCCAGACCATGCTGACCGCGGCGCTCCCGGTGGCCAACATGCTGCTTCCGGACGGAAATCTGTCCGAGGTATTCCGGATCATCGTATCCAACGGTATCATTTTGTACGCGCTGTCTCAGGCAGGAGGTGAAAGATAATGGGAAAGAACGGAAAAGTCAGGGGCTTCCTGGGAAAAAACATTGTCCCTCTGCTGTTTGCCTGTTTCTGTGCGGTCGGCGTCTATTATTCGGGAACCGGCATACCGACCATCCTGTCGGATTTAGTGAACCGGTTTGACCGGAACGCCCTCCTGGTGCTCTCTTTGATCCTGCCGGTCATCAGCGGCATGGGCCTGAACTTCGGTATTGTCCTCGGCGCCATGAGCGGTCAGGTGGGGCTGATCCTGGTCAGCATCTGGAAGATCCAGGGGCTGCCTGCGATCCTGATCGCCATGCTGATCGCGATGGTGGTGGCCTCCTTCTGCGGCTTCCTGGCCGGAAAGATGCTGAACCAGACCAAAGGGCAGGAAATGATCACCAGCATGATCCTTGGCTTCTTTGCCAATGGAATCTATCAGTTTATCTTCCTGTTCATCGCAGGCGGCGTGATCAAATTTTCCTCAGATCTGCTGCTTTCCAGCGGAATCGGCATCAAAAATACGATTGCCCTGGATTCCATGCAGTACGCCCTGGATGACATTAAGATCTTCGGCGTCAGCACGAAGGTGGATCTGTTTACGGCTATGATGTTCTTTGGAGCATTGTTCCTGCTTTACTATCTCTTCCGCGTTCTGGTCAAAAAGAACCGGGAAAAGAAATACCGGATCCGCCTTGGCATCAGCGCCGCCCTGATCGTGGCCGGCGCGGTGGGATACAATCTGCCTGCCCTCGTCATGTATAAGATGATGGTGCGGGTGCCGATCCCGACGTATCTGGTCATCATCGGAGTCTGCATTTTGATCCAGGCGTTTATGAAGACGAAGCTGGGCCAGGATATGCGGGCGGTCGGCCATGACCGCAAGGTGGCTGCCTCCGCCGGGATCCGGGTGGATAAGGTAAGGATCCAGGCGATCATCCTTTCCACGGTGATTGCCGCTCTGGGACAGATTATCTTCTACCAGAACCTGGGAACCATGGATACCTACTACGGCCATGAAAAAGTGGGAACCTACTGCGTCGCCGCCATTTTGATCGGCGGAGCCTCGGTGCAGAAGGCCACGATCGGGCAGGCGATTTTAGGCACGCTTTTGTTCCATCTGCTGTTCAACGTCAGCCCTCTGGCGGCCCAGAACATGTTCTCCAATTCCATGGTCGGAGGATACTTCCGGATGGTGGCCTGCTATGGCATCATTGCCGTCGCCCTGATCCTCCATGCCTGGAGATCCCGCGTGGACCGGAAGAAAAAGAGTGAAGAGGTATAGGAGATGAGTGAATTTAAACGGATTACGGCGGACGAGGCGGGGATTTCCCCCGCCTCGTTGGCGGAATTGTATCGGAAGCTGGAGGATCCCGAACTGGGCCTTCACTCCTTTTTGGTCTACAAGAACGGCGGGATCGCGGCGGAAGCTTACTGGGAGCCTTACCGGAGGGAACTGGGCCACACGCTGTTTTCCGCCAGCAAAACCTATACCGGCCTTGCGGTAGGTTTTGCCGTGGAGGAAGGGGTATTGTCTTTGGACCAGTCGGTGGTTTCCTTTTTTCAGGACCGCCTTCCGGCTAAGACCTGTGAAAATATGGAAAAGATGACGGTGCGGCATCTCCTGACCATGAGCACCGGATTTGCCGCGGATCCCCATGATTTTAACTGGCCGCGGCCCGACGATGTTCTGGCCCGGAGCCCCGGCTGCTTCCACGAGGAAAAGATCCTGGACGACATTGACTGGGTCCGGAATTTCTTTCACCACTATGTGGCCTATGAGCCGGGAACAGAGTTTGTCTACTGTACCCACGGCACCTACATGCTCTCGGTGATCGTGCAGCTTGCGACCGGGAGAACCATACTGGAATATTTGGAAGAAAAGCTGTTCGGACCTCTTGGCATCACGGGAGCTACCTGGGAGCTGGACCCGAAGGGGTATGATGTCGGCGGCTGGGGTTTGATGGTTAAGACCGAAGATCTGCTGAAAACCGGAATTTTCCTGATGCAGAAAGGACGCTGGAAAGACCGGCAGCTCTTAAGCGAGGATTGGGTGAACCGGGCCACAACCGTGCAGATTCCCATGCACTCGAAGGCGAACCCTGACATGGCTGGCTACGGCTACCAGATCTGGGTGGATTCCAGGGAAAATGCGTTTTCCCTTCGCGGAGCCTGCGGTCAGATCTGCACCGTGTTCCCGGAACTGGGAGCCGTGGTGGTTTACACGGCGGGCGCCAATGGGCCGGAGCGCCAAGCCATTGAAAATCTGGTCTGGGAGGTTCTGGTTCCGGGAATGAAGGAGTCGTCTGAAGCCCTGGGAAAGACAGGAATGGTGCAGGGGGAAGCCCTTTGGGAGGAAGAGCGGAAGCGGATTTCCGGGTTCCGCATTCCGGTTCCCGCGGGACGCCCCTCCGGAGCCGAAGAGCGTCTTGCTTATTCCGGAAGGCGCTACCGCCTGGGGGATAACCGGCTGAACTGGAATGCTCTGACCTTCCACTTTTCGGAGGAAGGGAAGGATTCCTTTACGCTGGAAAGCCGGGAAGGCGTGTTTACCGCCCCGATCGGGTTTGACTGTTGGGCCGAGGGGGAAACCTCGGTAAAGACAAAGGATACGGACACGGACATTTCCATCCTGTTTGAGAAGGTGGCGGCAAGCGGGGCCTGGAAGGAAGATGGGAGTTACTGCCTGAAACTCTGCTTTGAGGAAACCTCTTATATCAACACTCTGCGGATCCGCTTTGTGGGAAACGGGATTTTTGTGGAGCATACTAGGAACTGCAGCTTTATGGAGAGTACGGACGCGTTTTTGACCGGAGTGGTTGAGGATTAGAAGCTATTTTCGGAGTGGGAGAGAAAGTAGATAGAGAAAAGGAAGACGCGCTGCAAAATACGAAGGGTCACAGAGCAGAAAGTCTGCCGGTTGGGCAGGCCGAAAGCCTCGGCTGAACGAATTTTGCAGCGCTCTTTTTGTTTGGCGGATGGAAAGCGACAGAGATTGAACTTCGGTCCAGATTGTGGTAAAGTTTTAATAGTTGCTGGAAACGCGAGGAAAGACAGCGGGGGATGAGAGAGAAGGTTTATGGAATACAAGGTTGCATTTTACAGCCGTCTGCAGACGGAGGGGAAGATCGTAAAGGAACAATTTCCGGGCCTGCGGGTTGATTATTACTATGTCGATTCCTTGATGGACTTAAAGGAAGCTTTTTTGGCTACGGAAAAGGAATACGACGGTTTTTTGAGCTCCGGCGTATTTTCTGACCGGTTTATATCTCTGCTGTCCCCGCGCCGGGATGTGCCGCAGGAATATTTCAACACGACGGTGGAGAGCTATTACCGCTATCTGCTGGAAAAAAGCGTCTTGAGTCCGGGGTTGGATCTGGGCAGCATCCGCCTGGATTTGATGGGAGAGCAGGATGATCTGAGGGAAATCGTACTCCACAATCGTTTAGAGCAGATGATGACGGACGAGGTGGTGATGGTGCGGAATTTTACGGAGGATCAGACCATCACTTACGAGCAGGAGATGGTGACCCGTCACCGCAGAGCCATTGAGGAGGGGAGGATCCGTTTTTTCGTGACCCGTTCGGTAGTTGCGATCCGGATGTTTGAGGAGCGGGGGGTACCCTACCATTTCATTGAGCCGACCCGGAACGAAATCCTCTATAAGATTGACCTGCTGAGAAAAGGGCTGGAACTTCAGACCATGAAAAACGGTCTGACCGCTCTGATCTATTTTGATATGCGTTCCGAGGAGGCTGGGGCCCGTGGGGAAGAGAGAAGTTTGAAATTCCAGCAGGCCATATACAATTTCAGCCAGAAGACCGGATATAACCTGATTTTGAAGCCGGTTCAGACGGATTTTGAGATTTATACAGACGCTCAAACCGTGCAGCAGATGACGGAGAATTTCACGAGAAGCCCCCTGTACGAATATCTGCGCCAGGAGCTGCGTTTTAAAGGCGGCGTGGGTTATGGGATCGGCATCAGCCTCCAGCAGGCCAGAGAAAATGCCTATGAGGCGGCGGCTCTGTCGGCGCGCCGGGCTTCGGAGGGGGTTTTTCAAAGTTATCTGATCAACAATCAAAACAATATTATTCTCCTGGCCAACCACCGGGTCCGGAAAGGGGACGGTCAGACGGAGGCGGTCTCCTCGGACTTCGTGGAAAAGGTAGCATCCCGCTGCCGCCTGTCTTCGGAAAATGTTTTGAAGATCCTGGAATTTTCCCGCAGCAGCGGCAATGAGGAACTGACCTCGGAAATCCTGACCAACCGGCTGGGTGTCTCCCTGCGCACGGCCAATAAAATTTTATCCCACCTGGAGGAAGGCGGGGCCGCGCAGATCGTAGGGCAGAAACGCCTTGGGCTGAAGGGACGGCCGGTGAATATTTACCGGATTTGTATGGAAGAAAAATAGAAAAGCTGCCGTAAAATCTCATAATTTTACGGCAGCTCTTTTCTACCACAGGATGTGGCACATTTGCGGCGCATAAATTTCGCAGAGCGAAATTCTTTTTAGTAGGTCCGGAACAGTTTTTCCATCTCCTCATAGGAATCCGTCACCGTCAGAGCCAGGGAGAGCAGGATGCGCGCTTTCTGGGGCGGCAGCGTATAGGCCGGGAAACAGTTCTCAGAGCCTTCAAAATGAATATCCCGGCTGACGATCCCGTGGCCGATCCGGGAAGCCCGCACCACGGGGATCCGGCGGGCGGCCAGTTCGCTGATCTTGTTCTTCCATTCCGGACTGTAGTTTCCGCTGCCTGTCCCGGCGATCACAAGTCCCTGGGCCTTGGAGGCATGATAGTCCAGCGCGTCGGCCGGGGCTCCGGCATAGAAAAAAAGAATATCCACCCGCGGCAGACGGTCCAGCCGGCTGACGTCAAAGCAGCTGGCCGTGGTATGGATCGCCAGGCTTTCATTCATAAAATAGCATTCCTCATCGCGCATGTAGCCGAGGCAGGAAAGGTCCTGTTCGTTGAACGCATCGGTCTTGTAGGTGTTGATCTTCTGTACGTCCCGGCCGGAATAGATGCTGTCGCAGAAGCAAACCAGCACTCCTTTGCCGGAAGCTTCCGGCTTGTCGGCCAGGTGGATGGCCTGGTACAGGTTCAGCGGTCCGTCGGCGCTGGCTGCGGTGGAAGGTCGCATGGCTCCGGTCAGGATCACCGGTTTTTCCGTCTTCACCGTCAAGTTCAGGAAATAGGCGGTTTCATCCATAGTATCGGTGCCATGGGTGATGACGAAGCCGTCGATATCCGTTTGGGACAGTTCGTTGATTCTCCGGACCAGGGTCAGCCAGAGCTGATCGTCGACCTCATTGCTGTCGATGCTGCAAATCTGCTCCACGGTCAGATGAATGGAAGAGGGAAGGGGCGGCAGCGTCTCAAGCAAGCTGTCCGGAGGCAGGCTCCCGGCTTCATAGCCGCTGGTCTTTCCTGCCTTTCCTTTTCCGGCGATGGTGCCGCCGGTGGCCAGAAGATGAATGTGGTGGGAATGGTCCACGGGATGATTCTCCTTTCGGGATGATGGGAAACCGGAGCATACCTGCTTCGGTTTTGGCGTGATTACGCAGCAAATCGGGAAAAGAAAAGGGAGCGCATCCACGCTCCCTTTTGACTCGTTTCGGCATTAGGACCGGAAATGGAATCCAGCACCCTATTTATGCGTTCTCTTTATTGGCCAGGTACTCGTTGACCGTGTTTACCAGCTGGTCGCAGTCCATTCCGTGTACCATGCAGGCCTCTTCCAGGGATTCGCCCTGAGAGGAGGGGCAGCCGATGCAGTGCATTCCGGCTGCCATCAGGATCGGAGCGATGCTGATATCCTTTTGAAGAATTTCACCGATCAGCATATCTTTATTAATGGTTAAAGCCATGGATTAGTTCCTCCTTTTTTCCTTGTCTCGGCGGGATTTCCGCTGTACATAAGCCTTCCGGCTCCGGTATCAGTATAGCATAGAGCAGGAGGATTGTCCAGTGAAAAGCGAAGCCGGAAAGCCGGCTTATCGGGGATAGTTTATGGAAAAACCAAAGTCTTATTCAGAGAAATTTTGGAAGCTTGTTTCCGGTTTTTTCCCGCTTTGGATCGGCGTCCCAGGGGAAAAACAAAATTTTATCAGAAAATGAAACTTTCACTTGAATTCTGAAGGAGCTTGTATTACAATATCCTAAAATCAATCTTTTAGGAGGATATAGTTATGGCATACGTGATTTCTGACGAGTGTGTAAGCTGCGGCGCCTGCGAAGCAGAATGTCCGGTTAACGCAATTTCCGAGGGCGATGACAAATATGTAATTGACGCGGACACCTGCATCGACTGCGGTACCTGTGCAGCTACCTGCCCGAACGGCGCGATTTCCGAGGGCTGATGATTCAGCTGACGCCGTGAATGCCGGTTGTTCCCGGTCCGGGGATTTTTGAAGCGGACGAATGGGAACAAAATACCGGTCAATACATGGAAAAATGATCATAAAAAGACTGTCGCATGAGTGATTTGGCATCGCTGTGAGACAGTTTTTTTGTTTGATGGGAAATTCCGGAAAAATCCCCTATAAAGTAGGAAAACGCTGCGCAAGAGCCTGCACAGCGATTCCTTTTACTTTTGCTTTCGAAAGGGAAAGCGTTTCTTTTTCAGCTTGACAACGGGTGCTTTGGCCGCCGCCGCTTCGGCGCGCACTTTGTTTTTTTGCTGCATGGCGCGAAGAGATTCGTCGAGGCGCTTAAAGCGTTCCTCCTCCTGCTCTTCCCGCTCCCGGAGCACATAATTCATCTCCTTGACCAGCTTGTCCCCGACCTGATTGCTGACCTCTTTGCTGAGAGTGTCATTGTTTCTGGCCAGGGCCTCGGCCATGATGTTGGTCATGATATTCTGGAACTGCTCCATCTTCGCGGCTTGGATCTGTTGGACGTCCTCCTCGGAGGGGAGCGCAAGCTCCTTGGTGTCGGGCAGGATCTTATCGCCGCCTAACAGGTCTTTGATGACCCGAAGCTGGTAGCCTTTATTTTTCAGCTCCTGAATTTCCTGGAATAACCGGATGTGCTCCTCCGTATAATAGCGATGTCCTAATTCGTTCCTTGGTATTTTTAATGCCAGCTCATCTTCCCAGTACCGTAAAACATGTGCCTCTGTGCCTGTGATTTTGGAGGCCTCGGATATCAGATAGCGTTGTTCTTCCATCTTGTCCCCTTTCCGGTTCCTGTGACCTATTGCTGATGGGGGAGGACAGGCCTCCGCCTCCTTCATTATATGACAAAAGGAAGAGAGAAAGCAAGAAAATGTCATCGTGTTGTTTCGACAGGTGAAAGGGAGATTTTCCGCGGAAAAACGAAAATGAAAGCGGTCGTTGGAAAAAGAGATCAGATCAGGACAGCCGGCAGGGAGGTGAGCCCTTGGCTGATCAGGGATTAATCAAATATTTTAAGTGGACAGAGAGAAGGGAGGTGACGGCTGTGATCAAAATTGCAATCTGTGACGATGAGGAAAAGGCCATCGCCCTGGATGAGGAAGTTGTGAAACGCAGCTTACAGCAGTGCGGAATCGGTTACGAAATCACTGCCTATACCAGGAGCAGCAATCTGATCGATGATATTGCGGATGATCATTTTTTCTATGATCTGATCTTGCTGGATATCGAGATGCCGGGGATCAGCGGAATGGAGATTCCGGAGAAGATCCGGGCATTTTTGCCAAACGTCAAAATCATCTTTGTGACTTCGCACATCGAATATGCCATAGACGCCTACGAGCTGTCGGTCTTCCGCTATGTCCCCAAAAACAATTTGGATCAGAAGCTGGCCGCCGCAGTGACGGACGCCGCAAAATGGATCGAGCTGGAGGCCGGGCAGGAATATACCATTCAGACCAGCAGCCGTATGGAGAAGATTCCCTTCAAGGATATCTACTATATCGAGCGGGACGGGAAGAACGCCAGCATTATCTCCCGCGCCGGAACCTCGAAGGTCAGAAAGAGCCTGCAGCAAGTCTACGAGGAATTGAATGCTCCGGAATTTCTCTTTATTGACCGCGGGTATATTGTCAATATCATTCAGGTCATGAAGATCAGCGGCGGGACGGCGGTTTTAAAAAATGGGGAGCGGCTTCCGATCAGCCGTTCCCATCTGTCCGAAGTCAAACAGCAGATCAACCGGTTCTGGGGGGCGCACATATGAGCGAATGGTATCAAGTCCTGTCCGGTCTGCTGACCAACGAATTGCGGTTGTTTTTTGGGCTGTTTCTTTTGACGAAGCTGCTGAATGTTTCGCTGCCCCGGAACGCATGGATTCTGGCCGTTTTTGGGGAAGCTGCCGTCACGATTTTCGGCGCGGCTTATGTGCCTGCGGCCGGTTTGATCGCCGCAGAAATCCTTCTCGTGGCCGCGGTTTCCTGGTATTCCCTGCGGGAACGGCTGCGAATCTGCCTGTTTTTGATCTTTTTCTATGAAGTCGGCGTAGCGCTGTGGGAGTTTCTATTTTCGGCTGCCTTCGGGATCTTGTTCCGGACCGCAGCGTTTCTGGATGCAGGAGCGCCGGAATCCCTGGCCGGCGTCTGGCTGACGCGTCTGTTCCTGGCCGTACTCGCCGTGCTGTTTGCCAAACGCTGGAATCCGGGAAATCCACAAGCGTTCCGGGTCGTTTCGATCCTTGCCATGCTGGGGCTCTTCGGCACGGTTACCCTGTCGGAACAAACCATCCTGCCCATCGGCGACGATAGGACCGGCGCCTGGGTTATCCTGTCGATGCTGCTGCTGTTTGCGATTTTATTCTACCGTATGGGACGGCAGAGAGATATGGAAGCGGAAATCGCGCGCCTGAAAGAAGAACAGGCGGAAATCCTGGAACGGGATTTTCAGACATTGAGCCGGACCTACTCGGCCAATGCAAAACTGTACCACGACCTGCACAACCATATAGAAGCGATCTATCAAACGCTAAAGCAGGGGGAAGTGGAAGCGGCCCTGCAATACTGCGAGGATTTGCGTACGCCCATGAAGGAGATTGCAGAGACCGTCTGGACCGGCGACCGGGCCGTGGATTATCTGATCAGCAGTAAAGTGGCGCTAGCAGAGCAGAGGCAGGTTAGGACCAAGGTAAATATCGAATTTCCCCGCAACACCAACATCCGAAACGTTGACCTGACGACGATTTTGGGAAATCTATTGGACAATGCCGTAGAAGCGGCCGGAACGGCTCCGGAGCATCTGCGCTTTTTGAACCTGACCATCCGCCGCATTAATAATATGCTCATCATCAAAGTGGAAAATGGATGCGGGCAAGCGCCGGTTCAAGAAGAAGGGCGGCTTTTGACTTCCAAAGAGGATGCCGCCATGCACGGCTGGGGACTAAAAAGCGTCCGCACCGCCGTGGAGCGCTATGACGGCTCGGTCGATACGGACTACGCCGGCGGCGTGTTCCGGTCCGTCGCCACTTTGTCCTTTCATCCTGTGAAACGAATCTAGTCTTTTGCTCTCAGGCGGGCTCCATTTGGGGTCCGCTTTGTTTTCGTGGTCAAAAACCTGCTGTTTGCGGACATTTCCGCAGAACCTGTGATTTTGGTGTATGCTTTCTTCATCGAAACGATTACAAGTTCTTCGGATAGGAGGTTTGATTATGCGTCACATTTATTTCCGCCTGATTCTCGGCATCGTCTTTCTGGCCTGCATGATTTACAGCTTCTTCACCGCGAATATCCCCTTCGCGCTGATGTACCTTGTTCTTGGAGGCGTGTTTTTACTCTCCGCTTATTCGCTCTGGAAGAAAAATAAAGACAATCGGAGGTGATTTCACATGAACGGCACAACCCTTCTCTCCCTCCAAAATCTCAGTGTTTGGTACGCGCCGGATCAGCCTGTCCTTTCGGATCTTTCTCTGGATTTGAGGGAAAAGGAAGTGGTGGGGCTGATCGGGCTAAACGGAGCCGGAAAAACCACTTTGATCAAAACAGTGGCCGGTCTTTTGAACGGTTTCCGGCTGAGCGGCGCTGCCTGGCATGGGCGTCCGTTTTCTTTCCGCGACAGAGCCTTTAAAAAAGAACGTTTTATCGTGTTTGCGGAAGGCCGCTCGTTTCCGTATTTCACCTTTCGGGAGTATCTTTCGTATGTGGCCGCATCCTACGGCGTTCCCTTGCCGGATGCTTCCGAGTGGATCGAAGGCTTCCATTTTGAAGCGTACACCGATGTCCTTCTAAAAGAACTGTCCACCGGGAACCGGAAAAAAGCAGATTTGATTACTGCGTTTGCCCTTCAGCCGGAGTTGCTTTTACTGGATGAACCCGTCAATGGCCTGGATTTTCAAAGCACGGAGTTTTTGTACCGGCAGATGGGAAGTTATAAAGAACATGGGACGATTCTATTTTCTTCCCATATCTTAGAGAGCATCTGCCTGACTTCGGACCAGGTCCTTGTGCTGGAGCAGGGGAAGATCAGACAGACCTTTACCGGCGAAGAAATTGCGGCCGGAACCATCCGGGAGGTGCTTTCCTTTGAAAAAAATGCTGCATGCCTTCACTAAACAACTCTTTGGGGCAAAATACGAGAGTATCAGGCACAGTCTGTCAGTGTGCGTGATTTTGTTTGTCGCAGTCTATGCGGCGGAAATCAAACTGCCGGTTGCGCCGTACGTCCTTTTCTTTGCTTCCACTGGTTTCAGCATGTGCATCATGTGGCAGATGCTTCACGGGAGCCGCCAAGCGGAAACTCTTAATGGGATGTTTCTGCTTCCCTTTGAGAACCGGGACTTTGTGTTTTCCTATGTCCTGGCTTTAGGGGGAGGTACAATTCTCACGAAAACGCTGCCTGTCTGGACTTTGTTTTTTGTCGTCAAAGCGTGGAGCGGTTTTGAGATCGCCGCGGCTTTTGTCTGCGGAGTCAACGCCTGTTTCCTGGCTGCGGCATTCACTTTAATGTTTCAGAAAAAGAATTATGGGCTGCCTGCCGTCTGGATAGCCGGTATCTTCTTCGTGATTTTTTTTGTCCGTCAGGCTCCGGCGGTTATCGCCGTTTCCCTGCTCAGCTGGTTCGGCGCGGCGCTATCTCTGCGCCCCGCGGACGCCTACGCTTTTTACCCGGCTTCCCAGGTGAAACGGCCGGCGCGGCATAAGGGAAGAAAGGGGAGCGTCTTTGTCTATCTGACGCGGTATCTCTCGGCCAATCCGAGCTATCTGGCCAACACGGCGGGGTTATGCGGCATCGCCTGCTTCTTGCCGCTGCTGTTTGGGTCCTTCGAAGGGATAAGGATGCTGCCGTTTGGATTTGCTATTCTCAGCATCAATACCCCCATCGGCACCCTGCTTTCCAGCGACCAAAACCTGGAGCGGTCGATCCGAATGCTGCCTGGACAAACCGTCCGGTTTTGCAGCCGTTACAGCCTGTTTCTCTGTATGGTCAGCGGGTTCCTCTATCTTTTATACCTGTGCAGCTGGCAGCTGATCTACCGCAACGTGGGCGGAATGGATATCTGGACGGCGGCGCTGTTTGACCTGCAAAGTGCGGTTTTAACCGTTCTTTTGGAATGGATGCGCCCGATCCGCGGCTGGAAAACCGAGAGCGACCTGTGGCATCATCCAAGGAAATATCTGGTTCCTCTGGTTCTGCTGCTGATTGCGGCCGGGGTAGGGACGTGGGCGTCTCTGATTTGGATTTGGTCAGCGGTGCTGCCTTTGGAATGCTGCCTTCTTTTACTGAAAGGCGCAGTTTGAGCCGCTCCAAAGAGCGGCTCAAACTTTGTCTCACAGATTTGGTTTTCATTATCTTTTACACATTTGCCAGCAGCTCCAACGCATTGTCTTTGATCAAGGCGTCGTAGTGCTCTTCGTAGTAGAGCTCGATTCCATTCACCGTGCGGAGCGGGGAACCGTACTCCAGCATCCGGTTACAGAGCCGGGTAAAATCCTCCGGCGACTGGCCGGCGCTACTGACGGTCAGATAAAACATCCCGTCACCCGCCTTATATAGCGTATTGGCTCCGATTTCCAGACCCCGCAGGGCATGGGCGGATTCGATGACATTGTCCAGTTTGGAAAAACGGAAGCAGCGGGTCCGCACGGACGTCTCCGGCTGCTGATTCTCCACATAGCGGTTCAGGGCGTCGAGCATATCGCCGACTCCGGAAGGGAATGACAAATCCAAATCTTCCTCCTCATCCGGAATGCTGAACTCCTCCTGGTCGGACGGCGTAAACTTGGCGAAGCGGGTGTCCAGCTCCTCCGGGTCATCAATTTTTGTTATGATTAACATAATCCCATCGCTGGAGAGAGGAATTGCCTCTATCATCAACGGGATATCTTCCGCATCGAAACCTACTTCTGCCGTGGCGCGCTGAATCATCTCCCGAAACAGCACACGGGCCTTGTCTGTCCCATAGGCAAGCTCACGAAGAGTCAGCTGACGGGCGGACAAATCGTTCCGATTTAAAGTACAGCGGATTTGATTTTCACTGATACGTTCTATTTTCATGATCTCACATCCCATCTAACTCTGTCTTTTCATTAGTATACCCCAAATACTTTATGAATGTAAAGGAAATATTATGTGAAAAAGGTTAAAATTTTATAGCTGCATACCCGAAAAAGTTTGAAAAGAGGGGATAAGAACAAAAAACGTACTTTGTCGTCGCTATGCAATAATTGATACGATTCGTACCGGCTGATTGCGTGACGAAAACGGTCTAATTTTGTAGAATGTATTCCGAGATGAAACGCGTTTGCCGGGGCCAATGCGGGAAGGTCTTTGTTCATCTCAAAATACGAGAGCAAGGGTTACGTATGAAGCAATCATCTCTAATATATCACGAAGAATATCAGATCTTACTTAAAACGCTTCTCGCTTATCAAAAGGCAGGAATCTCCCTGACCGTGGAGGGAAAGGCGAAGTCCGCGGAGGACATTGCCGATTTGTGTGTGTTCAGGGAGGCCGGAGCCTACATGAGAGATTATATTCAGGACGAACGGGGCAAACTGATAGAAATACGGTTTGACAAAATAACGAGCGATATCTGAAACGGATGCGCCGGAGAATCTTCTGCCGAAAAGAAATTTCCGCGATTCCTGAAGAGCGTTTGAAAATTACCATATGTTATGTTATAATCGTCGGAGGTTAAGGAGGTATTTCATGAGCTCGACGAACGCGAAACGCAATAAGAACCTTCCCGTATTGGTAGTCGCCGCCCTGATCCTCATCGTTTTGGTTGTAGGTATCATCTATGAATTGATTCATATGAACACGCCCTCAGCGGAGCGGGCCGACCTTGGTAAAATATATCCGGTGTCCGAAGGGTCGGCTGTTGTCATATCGAACGGGGTTCTATCGGAAACCCGCGCGGTCTGGGAAGCCAAGCGCGCCTATCTGGACCTTTCCATTGTACAAAAGGAATTGAACAGCCGGTTTTATTGGGACAGTACGGAAAAACTGCTGGTCGTGACGACCGCCTCCGAGGTGGCTACGGCTGCTTCGGATACGATATTTGAAGGCGGGCCGGTTTTCCTGAATCGGGAGGATACCATCTATGTATCCTTAGATTATGTTGCCCAGTATACAAATATTCAGGTGGATTCTTTTTCCAACCCTAACCGGGTATTTCTGCGAACTCAGTGGGGCGAAAGCACGAGAGCGGATGTGGCCGAGACGGCCCAGGTCCGCACGGAAGCCGATGTGAAGAGTCCGATTCTCACAGACGTGGAGCCGGGAAGCGGTCTTCTCGTGATGGAGCAGGGCGAGGACTGGGACAAGGTCTACACGAAAGACGGATATGTCGGTTATATTTCGAAGGAAGACTTGAAGGATGTCCGCACGGAAACGGACGAAGGTCCTTCGGTTCAGCCGGAATACACACGGACCACGCTGGATCAGAAAGTTTTCCTGGTTTGGCATCAGGTGTTTGAGGAATCCGGTGTGAATTCTCTGGATTCTCTGCTGGCCGATGCGAAAGGGCTGAATGTACTGGCACCCACCTGGTTTTCCATCAAAGACGAGGAGGGGAACCTGGAGTCCAGGGCAAACCATGACTATGTGCAGAAGGCCCACGATAAGGGGATCCAGATCTGGGCGCTGGTGGAGAATATCAACATTGAGGGAGTCGACGCGGAAAAGCTTTTGAACGTCACTTCCCACCGGACCAATCTGATCAACGGCCTGATCCAGTATGCGGAAGAGTACGATCTCGACGGTATCAACGTGGATTTGGAGAAACTTCCTTCCTCGGCCGGAGAGGGATATATCCAGTTTATCCGCGAACTTTCCGTCGCCTGCCGGAAACGGGGATTGATCCTGTCCGTGGATAACTATGTGCCCTCGGCCTGGACGGAGCACTATCACCGGGCCGAGCAGGGCGTGGTGGCCGACTATGTCATCATCATGGCTTACGACGAGCATTACAATGGATCCGAGGCCGGTTCCACCGCTTCGGTGGATTTCGTGCGGCAGGGAGTGGAAGACACATTGAAGGAAGTGCCTGCGGAGAAAGTGGTGACGGCTTTTCCTTTCTATACCCGGCTTTGGAAGACCGAGGGAGCGGAGCTGACTTCGGAAGTGAAGAGCATGGACGAAGCAAAGGCGCTGGCCGACAGTCCGGAGTACACGGTAATCTGGCAGGAGGAATTGGGCCAGAACTACGCGGAGATGGATCAGGATGGAACTACGTACCAGATTTGGCTGGAGGACGAGGAGTCGATCAAGGCAAAGCTGGAGGCTGTAAAGTCCTTTGACCTGGCCGGATTAGCCGGCTGGAAACTCGGCATGGAGTCTGACAGCGTATGGGATCTGATCTCGAATGCGCTGCAGTCCTGATTGACTGTTCCCGAATTTTTTCTGCCACCGGACAGCCCTGCGGTGGAATCAGCGGTCAAAAATTGATTAAAAGCCCTGCTGCGACGGGCTTTGTCTACAGTAAAAAACGGAGCCGTGAGAAACGACTCCGTTTTTTCGTGCACTTTTAAGATAAGGGGATTCTGTGGTACGGGATTTTTGCGGCGGACAAGATTTCTTCCTCCCTCTGATGACAGGTGAAGAGGAAGATTTGCCCACTGTAATTCTCTGAAAGCCACCGAAGCGTGGCGGAAAGCCGTTCGCTGTCGTAGTAGGCAAAGCTGTCGTCCAGGAAAAGCGGCATCTGTTCATCCGGCCACAAGAATTCGACGCAGGCCAGCCGAAACGCCAGATAGACCTGTTCGATAGTGCCGGTGCTCGCCTGGTACAGAGGAATTCTCTTGCCGTCCTGGATCAGGGACAAACTGAGATCCTCGTCGATGGCAAGCCCTGCATATGCGCCGTCAGTCAGTCCTTTCACCAACTCCGAAGCCTTTTCTTCCAGGAAAAAGCCGAAGGAATCGAATACCGTGGAGGAGAGTTCCTGCATGGTTTCCATGGCCAGCGTGATCGCGGCGATTTCTTCTTCCACCCGGCGGTTCATCTGGACTGCTTCCTGGATTGCATCCCGATGGTTTTGCAGGGAGCGGAGCGCTTCTTCTTTTTGCTCCATCAGCCATTGCTGCCGGCGGGCCTGTTCCAGCTGGGCCAGGATGGCCGGCTGCTTTTGCTGGGCTTTCAGCAGAGCGTCCATGTCCTGGCGCAGAGTCTGGTGGCTTTGAGCAATGGTTTGATAGAGATTCCGGCAGTGGTTCAGCCTCTCTTCCAGCAGAGAAGCCAGCTCCTCATCCGGAACATCCGGGTTTTCCCCGAAGTGGTATTCATAGATTTCTCTCATCATGCGGCAGTTTTCCCGGTAATCCGAGGATGCCTCCCGCCTCCGGCCCAGCCGGACGGCCAGCGTGCCGCTGACAATGCTGCCGAGGAAGACCCCGATGGCGGGCAGATAGTGGCGGGACAGGACCAAGGTACAGGAAAACCAGAGTCCGGCCAGAGCTCCCGCCGCCAGGATGAGTCCCAGTGCCGCTGCCAGAGGGCGAAGCGCCCCGGTCAGAGGCTTCCGGTAATGGGAAAGGAATTTTTGCCGGTCTTCTTCCAGCTCTCTCACCTGCTCCAGGGTTTCTTCCACGTCTGCTTCCTGGGCGATCTGGTGATTTTTCAGGCTTTCTTCCCCACGGGAGATGATATTGGTCAACTGCTGGTGATGGGCTCCCAAACGCAGGATTTCCCGGTCCAGCGTATCTTTTTTATGCTCCAGGGAAGGGATTTCCTTGCCGGCCGGCATGGTTTTCAGCTCTTCTTCCAGAATGTGAATTCGCTTCCCAAGTTCCACATTCTCATGGTCTGCCTCCCGCGAAAAGGCGCTTTCTTGTTTCTTCTTCTCTTTTTTGAGGGAAAGCAGCGCCTGGGAGATATCCACGGAGGAAGACCCGGCAGAGCGCAGGTTTACAATGTGATTTCGTAACTCGTCGGCAAGCTCCGGGCCGGTGGCCGCGCGCAGTTGACCGACGGACAGGGTGTTGGCGTAAAGCGCGGGAGTCAGGCCGGAGAACAGTTCGCTGAAGTTGGCGCCGGACGGGGTCAGTTCTTTGGCGTGGGTTTCATCGACCAGGGTACAAGGCTGGACGTTCTTCTCAAAATTCCGGTGGATGGAATAGCAGACGCCGTCCTTTTCCAGTTCCATGACGCCGCCATAGGTATTGCTGCCGTTCCAGGGCAGATAGCGGCTGTAAGCGTCGGTCCGCGCCCCTCTGCCGCGGCTTCGCTCGATCCCGAAGAGCATGGCCTGCAAAAAGGCGTGCAGGGTGCTTTTACCGCTCTCATTTTCCCCGGAAATCACATGGATTCCCTGTGAGAAGGAGATGGTCTGATTTTCCAGTTTTCCAAAATGATTGATGTGAATGCGACGAATCTTCAAAGAAAACTCCTTATCTGTTTTCGGTGCTGCACAGAGCCTGCAGCCCGTAATAGAGCGCTTTTTTCCGGATAGGGTCTTCTTCCCCGGACGACAGCGCGCGGATATAGTAGCCGATCAAATCATTGGCATGGTCCCTCTCAAGAGCCTCCAGATCGTATTCCGGTTCCGTGCCGTCGATGACTTCCACGATTCTCCCGGCATTTTTCAAACTTTCCGTGTCAAATGTGATTTCCGGATCCCGGAACCCGGTCAGGCGCAGCTTGTAGATATCGCCGGGATGCCTTGTTAGTTCGGGGCGGATGATATCGAGAATCTGGGGCGTCGTGGTATTCCGGTCGGTCGTTATGGACAGCGGCACATATTGGGCCGAGGCGGCGGGCACCCAGTCCAGCCTGGTTTTATCCCGAAGGATTTCGCCGAAGATATATCCGCGGGGGCCGGTGTCCGTGCGGTCCAAGGGTTCCGGTGAGCCAGGATAGGCGGCAGGCACTTCCTCAAAAACCTGCGGCTGGTGGATATGTCCAAGGGCCACATACCGAAAACCGGAGCCGGTAAAAGCAGTGGGGCGGAACGGAATATGCAGCGCGTCCCCTCCATGGGCCAGAAGGATGTGATAACGCCCGTCCGAAGGCGCCCGGCAGCCGTCATAGAGCGGTTCCCGGATCTCCGGCCGGTGATAGCTGAGACCGTGGACCTCGGTGTTGATGTCCTCCAAATAGACGGATGTCATGGATGCGGAGGTCAGGAAATGTACATTTTCCGCCCAGGGATAGTCGAGATAGGAGGAGGTTTCGGAAAGATAGTCGTGGTTTCCTGCAATCAGCACGACTTGAGTGTGCGTCAGCTTGGAGAATAAATAGTTGATGTCCTTTAATTCCCGCTTCAGGGGCTGCCGGTGGAAGAGATCGCCGGCAATCAGGAGCAGATCCGCCTCTTTGTCTACGGCGTCCTGCAGGATTTTGCGGAAGGTGGCGCCGATGGCGTCCGCCCGCTCCTTGCTCCAGGGTTTTCCGGCGTCGGGGACGGCGCCCAGATGAATATCGGCGGTGTGCAGAAAACGCAAAATAGTACCTCCTTCAAAAAAACTTGTCATAAAAGTTGCCTATCCCGATTATAGTAGATTTAAGGGTTGTCTTCAACTGGATTTCGCAGATTTCCACGATTTATCAAAAAACGATTATAGGAAAAATGTATTAGCAACATGCTTTTCAAGTCGGAAATCCTGTGGTATAATATCTGTAAATTTATAGAATTAGCAAAGATTTTCAAGTACATACCGAACCTCGTTCCGGAAAAATGAGCATTTTTGAGGAATGAGGAGAAAATCGGAGGGATTTATGTACTTGTTAGAAAGGGAGGGAAGCTGTGATGAAAAAGAAAATGATTGCCATGCTGCTGGCGGGAGGGCAGGGAAGCCGCCTCGGTGTTTTGACGGCGAAAGTCGCAAAGCCGGCGGTGGCGTTCGGAGGAAAGTACCGGATCATTGATTTTCCCTTGAGCAACTGTGTGAATTCCGGGGTGGACACGGTGGGTGTCCTGACTCAGTATCAGCCTCTGCGGCTGAACAGCCACATTGGAACCGGACTTCCTTGGGATTTGGACAAGCGTGACGGAGGAGTGACGGTGTTGCCGCCATATGAAAAGAGCGAGGACAGCGAGTGGTATACCGGAACAGCCAATGCCATCTATCAGAACCTGGAATACATGGAGCAGCATCATCCGGAGTATGTGCTGATCCTTTCCGGCGACCATATCTATAAGATGGATTATGAGGAAATGCTGGAATGCCACCAGAGGAACGGCGCCGATGCGACCATCGCCTCGATGCCCGTGCCCTGGGAGGAGGCCAGCCGGTTCGGGATCGTCGTGACCGACGAGAACCGGAAGATCACGGCATTTGAGGAAAAACCTGCGAATCCCAGGAGCAACCTGGCTTCGATGGGTATCTATATTTTTAACTGGGAAATCCTCAGAGAAGCGCTGATTTCGCTGAAAGACGTGCAGGGATGCGATTTTGGAAAGCATATCATTCCCTACTGTTTTGAAAAGACCAATAACCTTTACACCTATGAGTTCAACGGCTATTGGAAGGACGTGGGCACATTGAGCTCCTATTGGGAGGCCAATATGGGCCTGGTGGACTTGGTGCCCGAATTTAATCTCTATGAGGAGTTCTGGAAAATCTATACCAGGGAGGCCGCGCTTCCGCCTCTTTACATGGCTTCGGGCGCACGGGCGGAGCGTTCCATCATCGGCGAGGGCTCTTCGATCTATGGGACTGTGATCCATTCGGTCCTGGGGCCGAACGTGCTGGTGGAGGAAGGGGCCGTGATCCAAGACTCCATTGTGATGAGCGGCGTAAAGATCGGCAAGAACGCCAGAGTGGAAAAAGCGATTATCGCGGACAATACTGCGGTCGGCGAGAATGCAGTCCTGGGCCAGGGGAATTATGCGGAGAGCAAGCTGGATCCCAGGGTGTATTGCAGCGATCTTGTGACGGTAGATGAGAATTCTTCTATCCCGGCCGGAGTATCGGTTGGAAAGAATACGGCCATATCCGGTTGTACGGAGCTGGAGGATTACCCGAACGGACGTCTGGAAGACGGAGGATACATTGTGAAGGCAGGTGAGATGGGATGAAAGCATTAGGAATCATTTTAGCCGGCGGAAACGGCCGCAGGATGAGGGAACTCAGCAACAAGCGGGCCGTGGCCGCGATGCCAGTGGCCGGGAGCTACCGGGCGATTGATTTTGTGCTCAGCAACATGACAAATTCTCAGATCGGCAAGGTTGCGGTCATCACCCAGTATAGTTCCCGCTCCCTCAACGAGCACCTGAGTTCCTCCAAATGGTGGGATTTTGGCCGGAAACAGGGCGGTTTGTTCGTCTTTAACCCGACAATCACTCCTCAGAACAATGAGTGGTACCGGGGAACCGCGGATGCTCTGGCGCAGAACCTGAATTTCCTGCGGGACAGCCATGAGCCCTATGTGGTGATTGCTCCGGGGGACGGGGTCTATAAAGTGGATTACAACAAAGTGATCGAATACCACATGCAGAAGGAAGCCGATATCACCGTGGTCTGCAAAAAGCTCCCGGCCGGGACGGATGTCAGCCGTTTCGGTGTTGTGGAACTGGATGAGGACATGCGGATTACCGGGTTTGAGGAGAAGCCGGTGATCAGCGAACTGAATACGGTTTCCTGCGGCATCTATATCATCCGCCGCCGCCTCCTGATCTCTCTTTTGGAGCAGTGCGAGGAGATGGAGTGGTTCGATTTCGTGCGGGACGTGCTGATGCGCCAGCGGAAGGCGAAGCGGATTTACGCCTATAATCTGAAAGGGTATTGGGCAAACATTGCGACGGTGGACGCCTTCTACCAGTGCAATATGGACTTCCTAAAGCCGGAGGTGCGCCAGGAATTCTTCTATGGTTTTCCTGAGATTTACACCAAGGTGGACGACAATCCGCCAGCTAAATTTAATCCGGGATCCTTTGTGGAAAACAGTCTGGTGGCCAGCGGAACCATCATCAACGGCACAATAAAGGATTCCGTGATCTTTAAAAAAGTGTTTGTCGGCGGAAACTGCCATATCCGGAACTGCATCATCCTGAACGATGTTTCCATCGGGGACGGGGTGGCTCTGGAGAACTGTATCGTGGAGTCCCGGACCAAGATTATGGCGGGAACCCAGATCAAGGGAGAGGAAGGAGCCGTTCGGATTGTAACCCATTAACAGGGAGTGGCGTTTGGGTTGATCAAAAATGAGTTCTTTTAAGTGAAAAGCGGGTTCCGGCCCTTGGCGTCAGCCAGGGCCGGAACCCGTATTTTTACAGATAAATGCTAATATTTCTTTTTACTCCCACGAAGCCTCGATCTCATGGATCCTTTTCACCAGTTCGTCGTTCACCGGAGTCGGAATGTGATGTTTCCTTCCCAGACGGACCGCGGTCCCGCCGAACAAGCCGACTTCGGTTTTCCGGCGGCTCCTGGTGTCCTGGCACATGGAGGAGGTGCCGTCGGGAGCCAGGCTGGCCACCAGTTTCAGCCAATCGTCGATCTCCTCATCGGTCAAGTGGACGCCCTCCGGCTCGGCCACGGCCTGCACCTCTTTCATCGCTGCCCTGGTCAGGGCGGTGAGCTTTGGATCCGACATGACGCCGCCGTAGGTGGTTCCATAGACGGCGGTCACCTGGTTGATGCCGGTGTTCAGCATCATTTTGCTCCATTGGTGATGCCGGATGTCCTCCGGAATCCGGCAGTCCAGTCCGGCGGAGGCGAGGAAATCCCGGACGGCCAGCAAGTTTTCGCTCTGCGAACCATCCTTTTCCCCGACGGCGGCATAGCCCAGGTTTTGATACGTTACGTGATTCCCGGTTCTCGTGGCGTCCATGCCCTGGACCGAGCAGTAGATCAGATTTTTCTCGCCATAGCGGCGGGCCAGATCCTCTTCACTGACAATCCCGTTTAACAGCGAGACCAAAATCGTGTCCGGGCCGATCACGGCCGCCGCACGGTCCGCCGCATCGGCAAACGTGGTATATTTCGTGGCAAAAAAGACAGCGTCGGCCGGCCCCTCCGCCTCTTCCCAGGAACGGTAGCGGAACGGACAGGGTTCTCCGTTGGCCAGGATGCCTCCGGTTCGATAGCGCTGAACCCGTTCGGCATCCGCCATGACGGTCAGAGACTCCGGCCCCAGATGGTCTACGATTTGTTTTCCGTACATGATGCCGACGGCTCCCAGGCCGACAAGCACTGCGTGGAGAATCTGTTTCATCGGATCTTCCTCCTTTTACTATTTTTAGTATAGCCATCCTTCGAATCTTTGTCAAAACAAAAGGATTCCTCGGCTTGACCGCCGCCCGGCCCTTTGTTACAATAGAAACGATTTGGCAGCGTTACGATATCGCTGCCGCAGGACAGATTAACGGAGGGAATCATGAAAATCATTGCAGGGCTGGGAAATCCGGCTGCAAAATATGAAGGAACCAGGCATAATACCGGATTTGCAGTCATTGACCGGCTGGCGGAAAAATATTCTATACGAGTGAACACAAACCGGCAGAGAGGATTGTGCGGCGCCGGGATCATCGGCGGCGAAAAGGTTTTATTGGTGAAACCGCTGACATTTATGAATCTGAGCGGCGAATGTATCCGCCCCTTGATGGATTATTATAAATTGGAGCCGTCCGAGCTATTGGTGATTTACGACGACATCAGCCTGGAGATCGGGCAGATCCGGATCCGCGCCAAGGGAAGCGCAGGAGGCCACAACGGCATGAAGAGCATCATCGGCCATCTGGGCACCCAGGAATTTCCGCGGATCAAAGTGGGAGTTGGCGGGAAGCCGGAGCAGATGGATCTGGCCGACTATGTGCTGGGACATTTCAGCAGAGAGGAGCAGGCGGCGATAAAAGAGTCGGTAAAGCTGGCTGCGGAGGCTGCGGAATTCATCCTCACCGACGGGGTGAAGGAGGCAATGAACCGGTTTAACGCGTTCAAGAGAAAGGAAGAAAATGGCGGCGAGCTTTGATTGTCCTTTGGAGGAACTAAAGGAGTATGAAGAGATCAAAAATTCATTGGCCACGGGGCGGGGGCCGCTCTTAATCAGCGGCTGTGTGGACTCGCAGAAGGTTCATCTGGCCTGCCGGCTGGCGGAATCTTCTCCGCTTTCCCTGATCGTGACCTACAATGATTCGCGGGCAAAAGAGATCTGCGAGGATGCCCGGTGTTTTTCTGACGCCGTTTTTTTCTACCCGGCCAAGGATTTGCTGTTTTATCAGGCGGATATTCACGGAAATCTGCTGGTGCAGCAGCGGATGGCGGTCTGGAAGCAGATGCTGGAAGAAGGACGGGGGATCATCGTCACCACTGTGGACGGCTGTATGGACCGGATTGCGGATGCAAAGGAGCTGAAGCAGCGCATCCTATCCTTGGAAGTCGGCCAGCAGCTGGATCTGACCAGGTTTGGGAAAAAACTGGCGGAGATGGGATATGAGAGGGAGGCCCAGGTGGAGGGCTCCGGCCAATTTGCCGTCCGGGGAGGAATACTCGACATCTTCCCGCTGACCGAGGAAGTGCCGGTCCGGATCGAGCTTTGGGGCGATGAGATTGATTCCATCCGGAGCTTTGACATCGAAAGCCAGCGTTCCATGGAAAATTTGGAGTCGGTGCGGATTTATCCGGCGGAAGATGAGTGGGAGGAGGAGAAGGCTCCGACGATCCCGTTTTTGGAATATTTTCCGGAAGACTCGCTGTTCTTTCTGGATGAGCCTGCGCGGCTGGAGGAAAAGGCAGGCGGCGTGGCAAAGGAATTCCAGGAGAGCATGGTACACCGGCTGGAAAACGGGCTGGAGGACGCGGGCAAAATCCCCTCCCTTTTGTCGGCTGGGGAGGTCTTTTCCCTGCTGGGCCGTAAAAGGGCGGTGGCGCTGACCGGCCTGGAGCAAAAGGGCGGCAGCCTAAAAGTAGAAGGGCGCTATCAGATTCAGGCCCAGACCCTTCATTCCTACCAGGATAGCTTTGAGACCCTGATTGCGGATTTGAAGCGCTGGAAAAGAGAGAACTACCGGGTGGTTCTGCTCTCCGGATCCCGGACCCGCGGGGCGCGCCTTTCGACCAACCTCCAGGAATACGGATTGGCCGCTTTTTTCTCGGAGGAGGAGAATAAGACGGTTCATCCCGGCCAGGTGTTGGTGACCTGCGGCAGCATTCACAAGGGCTTCTCTTATCCGATGCTTCGTTTCCTGGTTCTGGCCGAGGGGGACTTGTTCGGCAAAAACCAGAAAAAGAAGAAGAAAAAGACCGCTTATGAGGGGCGGAAGATTCAGGAGTTTTCCCAGCTCGCCGTCGGGGATTATGTGATCCATGAAAATCACGGGCTAGGCGTTTATAAGGGAACCGAACGGATCGAGGTGAGCGGCGTAGCCAAAGACTACATGAAAATCACCTACGGGGACGGCGGCAACCTGTATATTCCCGTCACTCAGATGAATCTGGTTCAAAAATATGCCGGGTCCGATGCGGAAAAGGTGCCGAAACTGAACCGGCTTGGCGGTGCCGAGTGGCATAAGACCAAGACTAAAGTGCGCGGGGCGGTCCGGGAGATCGCGCAGGATTTGGTGCGCCTGTATGCGGCTAGGCAGAATGAGAAAGGGTTCGTCTACAGCGAGGATTCGGTCTGGCAGAAAGAGTTTGAGGAACAGTTTCCCTATGAGGAGACCGAGGATCAGATGCGCGCCATCGAAGCGGTCAAAAGCGATATGGAGCACGGAAAGATCATGGACCGGCTGATCTGCGGCGACGTGGGATACGGCAAGACCGAGGTGGCGATCCGGGCGGCGTTTAAAGCCGTGCAGGACGGAAAACAGGTGGCTTACCTGGTGCCCACGACGATCCTGGCCCAGCAGCACTACAATACCTTTGTCCAGCGGATGAAGGAATACCCGGTTCAAGTGGACCTGCTCTGCCGGTTCCGGACGCCGGGGGAACAGAAAAAGACCATCGAGGGATTAAAACGGGGCATGGTGGACATTGTGATCGGGACGCACCGCCTGCTTTCCAAGGATGTCCGGTTTAAGGATCTGGGATTGCTGATCATTGACGAGGAACAGCGCTTCGGCGTTTCCGACAAAGAAAAGATCAAGCAGCTGAAGGAAAATATCGATGTTCTGACCTTGACGGCAACGCCGATCCCCCGGACGCTGCATATGAGCCTGATCGGGATCCGGGATATGAGTGTACTGGAAGAAGCACCGATGGACCGGGTGGCGATCCAGACCTATGTGATGGAGTTCAACGACGAACTGGTGCGGGAGGCCATCCAGAGAGAGCTGGACCGGGGCGGCCAGGTTTATTATGTCTATAACCAGGTGAAAAATATTTCGGATATGACGAACCATATCGCGTCCTTGGTGCCGGAGGCCAATGTGGTTTTTGCCCACGGGCAGATGCGGGAGCATGAATTGGAACGGATCATGCTGGACTTTATCAACGGGGAGATCGATGTGCTGGTCTCCACAACGATTATCGAGACCGGCCTGGATATATCCAATGTCAACACGATTATCATCCACGACGCCGACCGGTTCGGCCTGTCCCAGCTCTATCAGCTGCGGGGCCGCGTGGGCCGCTCCAGCCGGACCGCCTATGCGTTTTTAATGTACCGCCGGGACAAGATGTTGCCAGAGATCGCGGAAAAGCGGCTCCAGGCGATCCGGGAGTATACGGAGCTGGGATCCGGCATCCGGATTGCCATGCGGGATCTGGAGCTTCGCGGCGCCGGGAACCTTTTGGGTGCGGAGCAGCACGGCCACATGGAAGCGGTGGGGTATGATCTCTACTGCAAGCTGCTGGGAACAGCCGTCCAGGAGGCAAAGGGTGAGAAGAAGAGCACGGCGGATTTCGAAACGGAAATCGATCTGGAAATCGACGCCTATCTGCCCGCCGGTTATGTCCGCAATGAGGCGCAGAAGATGAACCTCTATAAGCGGATCGCCGGGATCGAGAACGACGAAGACTATATGGATATGCAGGACGAACTGATCGACAGGTTCGGGGAACTGCCGAAGCCGGTGCAGAACCTGCTCCGGGTGTCGCTGTTAAAGTCGCTGGCCCACGAGGCGTATGTGACCGAAGTGTCGGGCAATCAGGAAGAATTGAAATTTACGATGTTTGCGGAAGCGCCGGTAGATCCGTCCCGGATTGCGCCGATGATCGGAAAGTACAAGGGAGACCTCCGGGTATCGGCCGGAAAGAATCCTTGTTTTACTTACCGGGATCAGCGGAAACGGAATACGGATCCAGTGAAAATGTTGGAGACGGTCCGCAGCATTCTTGGGGATTTAAAGGCACTGCTGGAGGAGGCCGGATGTCCTCGGTAAGCAAGGGAAATATTGCTTGACAAGAGGGCATCCCTGTGGTATCTTTTATACAGACCGACGGTCTGTTTGGAGGTTGGGGATGGCAAGAAACAAATATCCGGAGGAGACGGTCCGGAAGATATTGGATGCGGCAGCCCATCTGTTTCTGGAAAAGGGGTACGACGGTGCCTCGCTCCAGGATATAATCGATGAGACAAAGTTATCAAAAGGAGCGATCTATCATCATTTTGGCTCCAAGGAAGATATCTTTGAGGCGGTCTGCGACCGGATGGGAGAGGAAAATGTACAGTTGCTCTCGAAAATCCGCGACGATGCTTCCCTGAATGGGGAAGATAAGCTGCGGGAACTGTTCCGCGCGGCCGTTTCCAATGGAAATCAGAGGTCCCTGGTTCGGATTGCTCCAAATCTGCTGGAAAATCCCCGTTTTCTGGCGGCCCAGATCCAGGAGATTTATGAGATGGTTGCCCCCCAGTATGTGAAGCCGGTGATCGAGCAGGGCATTGCGGACGGTTCGATTCAAACGGAAGCGCCGGGGGAGCTGGCGGAAGCCATGATTATTCTGAGCAATATCTGGCTGAACCCGCTGATTTATCCTGCCGACGAGGAGACGATGGGACGGCGCTGCCTGGTCTTTGCCAGGTTGCTGCAGGGCGCCGGGATTGATCTGGAGGATGAGGAGATCATCAACCAGTACAAGGAGTACTGCCGGGTTCAGCAGGAAGGAAAGAAGGAGTAAAATCCGGGAAAACGGATTTTATTTTACCATTATACAAACCGACGGTTGGTTTGATAAAAGGAGGATACGATGAAAACCAATACCCAGAAACTATTCCGGAGGGACTTTACCCTCGTAGTAATCGGGCAGATTATCTCTCTGTTCGGCAATGCGATCCTGCGGTTCGCCCTGCCGCTCTACCTGCTTCGGGAGACGGGCTCCTCATCCCTTTTCGGGGCGGTGACGGCCTGCTCGATGATTCCGATGATCGTGCTTTCCCTGATCGGAGGCATCCTGGCCGACCGGGTCAATAAAAGAAACATCATGGTGATTTTAGACTTTTCCACGGCGATTTTGATTACAGTTTTTTACCTGTCTCTTGGAAAAGTGCCGACCGTGCCGCTGTTTATTGTGGTCTTGATGCTGCTGTACGGGATATCGGGCACCTACCAGCCGGCTGTGCAGGCCAGTATCCCGGCGCTGGTGTCCGATGAGAATCTGATGGCGGGAAATGCGGTGATCAATCAGGTCAGCACGCTGTCCGGACTTTTGGGGCCGGTGATCGGCGGCGCGATCTTTGGGGCGGCCGGGATCTTTCCGATCCTCCTGGTCAGCATTGTCTGCTTTGCGGTCTCCGCGGTCATGGAGATTTTCATCCATATTCCTCATCAGCGTCAGCCGCGGACCCAGGGGATTTTTCGAGTGGCCAGAGAGGATTTGGCGGAAAGCTATCGATTCGTCAGGACAGAGAAACCAATTTTCTTCACGGTGGTCTTTTTGGTGGCGGCATTTAATCTGGTGCTGTCTGCTGTGATGATGATTGGAATTCCGGTGCTGGTGGTCCAGGTTCTGGGGATGAGCGACATGCGGATGGGCCTGGCCGAAGCGGCGCTGGCCCTGGGCGGCCTGGTCGGAGGACTCTTGGCGGCGGTTCTGTCCCAGAGGCTTCATCTGAAAGATTCCCCGCTCTTACTTGCCGCCTGTTCCCTGGCGGTTGGCATCGTGGGCCTCGCCCTGATGGCGGGACTCCCGGCAGAAGCCTGCTACTGGGTGATTACCGGACTCAGCTTTGCGGCCATGGGGGCGGCGACTTTGTTCTCGGTGCAGATGTTTACATTGGTTCAGAGGGAGAGCCCGGCCCATCTGGTGGGAAAGATTCTTGCTGCTATGATCTCGATTTCCATGTGCGCCCAGCCGGTGGGGCAGGCTCTCTACGGAGTGCTGTTTGACCGGTTCGCGGGAAGCGAATGGGTGGTAATGATTGGGGCGGCTGTGGTATCCTTACTGATCGGACTGTATTCTAAACGGGTTTTTAGCAAAATCGAGGACTGACGGAACGGGTTTCCGGAAGGGCTATTTTTTCAGGCGGAAAAATTCGTAAAATCCGCCCCGGCGCTCCATCAATTCCTCAAAAGAGCCCATTTCGACGATTCGTCCCTGATCCATGTAGATGATTTCATCGTATAGCTCCAGCGCCTCTTTCTGCATGTGGTGGGTGATGGTCAGCAGGCCATCCCCGCGCGCATTTTTTGATTCTTACGGAATCATGAAAAATTCGTGATTTCCAATAAAATTGTTGCTAGAAAAGGAAAAAGGTTTTATAATACCCTTAGTGTGTCAAAAACTGCGTACTTTTTGGCGCGTCCGGCAAAAACCGGAGAATATAACCTTTGGAGGCAGATATGAAGGGATGGAAAAAAGGGATTGGAGCGCTGTTGGCGGCTGCTTTGATGGTAGGGACCGCGGCAGGATGTTCCACATCCATGGATGAATATGCGACCACGCCGGCGCTCAAGTATGGAGATCAGACGGTGTATCTGGATGAAGCCAATTTCTGGCTGCGGTATGAACAGTGGGCCACGGAAGCACAGTACGGCCTGATGTACCAGTATTACGGCTACGCCAATATGTGGGAAGCTTCGATCGACGGGAATAAGACGCTGTCCCAGCAGATGAAGGAAGACGTGATGGCGCAGTTGATCCAGACCTGCATCCTGAATGATCACGCGGAAGAGAAGGGCATCAGCCTGACCGACGAGGACAAGACGAAGGTCACGGAGCAGATCGCGAAATTCCGGGACGCCTTTGCGGAGGAGTTCAAAGAATACTCGGATGCCAGTGACGAGAGCATTCAAGGCTGGATGGAAAAGAACGCTTTAGCCGTTAAGGTGTGGGATGCAGTGAAACAGGAGACAGAGGTCACCGTCTCCGACGAAGAGTCCCAGGAATTTACGCTGGAGTATGTGTTCGTCAGCAACAGCTCCGGCACGGACAGCACCGAGAGCACGGAAGCATCCGATACGGAAAAGCTGACCGGCGAGGCGCTGGCGGATGAGATGGAAAAAAGGCTGAATGAAGGAAAGAAGTTCAGCGATTTCGCAGAGGAGCTTGGGACGAGCAGTTCAACCCAGAGTTATCTGAAGGTGGATCCGGAAAATACATCGGTTTTGTATCAGGAAGGCTCCACGATGAAGACCGGAGAGATCAAGAAGGTAACTGCAGAGACCGGCTGGTATGTGATTCAGTGTACTTCGGATTTGGATGAGGAGGCCACCGAGAAGAAACGCGCGGAGGTGGAGGATTCCAAGAGGGAAGAATACTTTAACTCCGTTTACGCCGAATGGGCGGCCGCTGCACCAGAATATGAAGTGCAGAAGGCCTGGGATGACCTGAAGGTGGATCAGATGATTTACGTGGAGAAGCCGACGGAAGCCACCACGGCCGAATCGACATCGGCTGCCGGCGACGCCACCACGGAAGCGGGAGAGACCACGGAGGCCTCGACGGCCGCAGCCGGTGAGACCACTGCGGCGGAGACCACGTCTGCGGCAACCACCGCGGCCGGACAGGAGAGCACCACGGCGGCCGGGACGAGCGAAGCGGAAACGACCGCGGCGGAGACTACGACGCAGGCAGAGACTACGGCGGCTAACTAAGAGACGAGGAGAGGGCTGTTACAGGAGCAGGAGAAGAGTATTCCCAGGAGGGAGTCTGTTTTCCGACTCCTGTGGCAGCTCTTCTTTCATCCCAGGAAATTTCCGTCATACGGGAAGGAGGGACCGCCTTTTGGCATAGGCGGTCTCCGGGACGGTTGTCAGATTGGGATATGGATTCTGAGATACAGAAATGATTTTACATAGAAACGAGGAGTGAGCCATGGAGGGAGACGGCCTGACCGGTCTGACGAGCCGGGAGGTTCAGGAGCGGATAGAAAAAGGCTTGGTGAACGGGGAGGAGGAAATCCGAAGCAAAAGCTTTGGAGAAATCCTTTGGAACAATGTTGTGACCCCGTTCAACATTCTAAATGTGATTTTGGCATCGCTGATTTTGATGGTGGGATCCTATAAAAATATGCTGTTTATGGGAGTGATCATCTGCAATGCGGTGATCGGCACCGTACAGGAAATCCGGGCCAAGCGGCTGATCGACAAGCTGTCCTTGATTGCGGCGCCGAAGGCCCATGTCCGGAGGGACGGGAAGACACAGGTGATCCCGGTCGAAGGACTGGTGAAGGATGACGTGATGGTCCTGGAGGCCGGAAACCAGATTTGTGCGGACAGTATCCTCCTCTCCGGGAGCTGCGAAGTCAACGAATCTCTGATCACCGGGGAACCCAACCCGATTTTAAAGACCGCGGGGGACTCGGTTCTTTCCGGAAGCTTTGTGGTTTCCGGAACCGCATGGTCCAAGGTAGTCCATGTCGGAGAAGAAAACTATGCGTCCCAGATCAGCCGGAACGCCAAATATCTGAAGCGGCCCAACTCGGAGATTATGGACAGTATCAATAAAATCATCAAGGTGATCGGATTTTCGATTATCCCGGTGGGCATCGCCCTGTTTTGCAAACAGGTTTTCTTCGGGGCGATGACCAAGGAAAAAGCCATTGTCAGCACGGTGGCGGCTCTGGTCGGCATGATCCCGGAAGGTCTGGTATTGCTGACCAGCGTGGTGCTGGCGGTCGGCGTGATCCGTCTGGGAAGGAAAAATGCGTTGGTTCAGGAGCTCTACTCCATCGAGACTCTGGCGCGGGTGGATGTGCTCTGTCTGGATAAGACCGGAACCATCACCACCGGGGACATGCAGGTGGATCGCCTGCATCCCCTGGCAGGCCATACGAAGGAGGAAGCCAGAAATGCGATTGCCTCCATTGTGGCTTCTCTGCCGGACCATAACCCGACGGCCCAGGCTATGCGGAAGTTCTGCCCGAAATCGCCGGGGTGGAAACCAGGAGCGATGGTTCCTTTTTCTTCGTCCAGAAAATGGAGCGGCGTTGAATTTCCGGGACACGGCACTTATGTGGTGGGAGCAGAACAGTTTGTGCTGAAGAAAGGGCTGGAGCCCTTCCGCGGCCAGATTGACGAGGCGGCCTCTAAGGGACAGCGGGTGCTGGTGCTTGCGGCAAGCCGGGAACGGTTCCGCGGCCAGGAGCTTCCACGAGGGCTGGAGCCGGTTGCCCTGCTTTTTGTCAGCGATACGATCCGGGAAAATGCGGAGAAGACCCTGAGTTATTTTGTGGAGCAGGGAGTGGATCTTAAAGTGATTTCCGGAGACAACGCGAGAACCGTGGCCTGTATTGCCCGGCGGGTCGGCCTGCCCGGCGCGGACCGTTATGTGGACGCCACGACGCTTCACAGTGTGGAAGAGGTCCAGGAGGCTGCGAAAAAGTACACCGTGTTCGGCCGGGTGACGCCGCAGCAAAAATTACAGCTGGTGCAGGGGCTGAAAGCCGAGGGCCACACCGTAGCCATGACCGGGGACGGCGTGAACGATGTGCTGGCGCTGAAAGAAAGCGATTGCAGCATTGCGATGGCTTCCGGCAGCGACGCGGCCCGCACGGTCAGCCAGTTGGTTTTGTTGGACTCCAACTTTGCCTCCATGCCCCATATCGTGGCGGAAGGACGGCGTTCGATTAACAATCTGCAACGGTCGGCCTCCTTGTTCTTGGTAAAAACGTTTTTCAGCGCGATCCTGGCAGTGATTTTTATCTTCCTTCACGCTACCTACCCCTTTGAGCCCATTCAGTTCACCCTGATCAGCTCATTGACCATCGGGGCGCCTTCCTTTATTCTTGCGCTGGAGCCCAACCGGGAACGGGTCCGTGGGAAATTCCTTTGGAATATCATCCGGAAAGCGATTCCAGGGGCGCTGACCAACGTGTTCAATACGATTTTACTGGTGCTTTTAGCGCGGAACATGCACTTTTCCACCGCGCAGATTTCCACTATGGCGGTTGTGCTTTTGGGGTATACCGGCATGATGATTTTGTTTAAGGTATGTATTCCGTTTACCTGGCAGCGAGTGCTGCTTTTCGGCGCAGTGGGGACGGCGTTTGTCCTGGCCTTTTTGTTCCTGGGACAATTGTTTTCACTGGAATGGATTACGTTCCGGATGGTTGGGCTTTTGCTGCCCCTGGGAGCGGCTGCCACGGCGCTGTTCCTGCTGCTGCTGTCGCTGACCTCCGGGTTTTTGGAAAAGCGAGGGAAATAGACGGTTCTGCCCGCAGAGAATGCAGAGCCGGCTGACAGGAGGATTTCAATGGATTCTTATGGATTGGTGCTGGCCGGCGGCGGCGGAAAAGGCGCTTACCAGATCGGCGCAATGAAAGCAATGGAACAATGCGGTTTTACCGGCCGGATTCAGGCGGTCTCCGGAGCGTCCATCGGTGCGCTGAACGCCGCATTTTTTGCTGGCGGCGACCTGGAGCGGGCGGAACAGACGTGGAAGAATTTAAAACCGCTGAGGCAGACGGGAGATCCAAAACAGGCCGTGACGATGGAGGATTTGGGCGCTCTGATCGGAAGGATGGGAGAGGCAGTCGGCGGCCCGGAGAGTTCCGGCTGGGCCGTTGAAGTTTACGCCAATGCCTGCCCGGCCGGTACGAAGGAATGCCGCTATTTTTGCCTGAACGATAAAAGCAGCGCGGAACGTCGCGCGATTTTGCTGGCCTCCTCCGCCTTTCCCGGCGTCTGCCCGCCGGTGGAGATCAATGGGCAGCCCTTTATTGACGGGGGCGTGGCGGATAACCTGCCGGTGAGGCCTTTATATGAAAAAGGATATCGAAAACTGATCGCTGTATTACTGTCGGATCACGCCGAGGTCCCGGAGAAAAAATTTCCCGGTGCGGAATTTTTGGTGATCCGGCCCAGCGAGAGCATCGGAGATTTTTTTGACGGAACATTGGATTTTTCCCCGGAGGGGGTCCGGCGCCGGATGGGGCTTGGCTATGCGGACGCCCTTCGGGTACTGAAAAGAGGTTAGACGGGAAAAGGAATGATCAAATGGGTCTGGTTGCTTCTTGCAGCCAGGCTCTTTCTTTTTCCGGCAGAAGGCCGGAGAGCTGCTCCCATACCAGCGCATGGTATTGATTCAGCAGGCTGATCTCCCGGCGGGACATCAGGGAGGGGTCAACGGCTTCCGTATCGATAGGGCAGAGCGTCAGAGGCTCCAAGGCGAGAAAACGGCCATAGGCGGTTTCCGGCCCGGAGACGCAGAGCAAATCGTTTTCGATCCGGATTCCGAAGGCTCCGTCCTCATAGTAGCCGGGTTCATCGGTGGTCACCATGCCGGGTTCCAGCACGCAGCTCGGCCTTTCCGGGTCTGTGTTATAGGCAAAGCGGTTGGGGCCTTCGTGGACATTCAAAAGAAAACCGACTCCGTGTCCGGTTCCGTGGCGGTAATCCAATCCCTGCTCCCAGAGAGGACGGCGCGCCAAAACGTCCAGATGCTCCCCCCGGCAGCCATAAGGAAATTGCGCGCCGGCCAGGTTTAGCATACTCCTCAGAACGGTGGTATAACGGGCCCGCTTCTCATCCGTCAGCGGCCCCAGGACGATGGTGCGGGTGATATCGGTGGTGCCCTCCAGATAGTGTCCGCCGGAATCCACAAGGAAAAAGCCTTCGGGTTCCAGCGGGGAATCTGATTCTGGGGTGGCTTTATAGTGAATCACCGACGCGTGGGGACCGTAACCGGCGATTGTGTCAAAGCTTGGCTCCAGAAAGCCTTCCTGCTCCCGGCGGAATTCTTCCAGGCGGGCGGCTGCCGAGAGTTCGGTCACCGGCTCCTTGCCGACGGTCTCTTTCAGCCAGCAAAGGAATTTCACCATGGCGGCGCCGTCTTTCCGGTTGGCTTCCTTCAGGCAGGCAATTTCAGTAGGATTTTTTACCGCCTTTAGGAGCGTGGACGGATTCGGCCCGAAAACCCGGTGGATTGGCTTGGGGATTGTTTTTTTCAGGCGGTAATTGACGCGGGAATTGTCAAGGAGAAGGCGGCAGGAGGAAGGAAGCTCCTCTAAAGCACGGTAGATCTCCTCGTAAGAGCGGATACCAATTCCATCCTCCGTCAGCTCCCGGCGTACCTCCTCCGGAAGCGCCTGCGGATAGAGAAACAGCTCTGTCTTCTCCGGGGTCAGCAGGCAGTAAGAGAAGAAAACCGGATTGCAGGGAATGTCGTTCCCGCGGAGATTGAACAGCCAGGCAATGTCGTCCAGACCGGTGATGAGATGGGAATTGGCCCCGCTGTCCTGGACTTTTTGCCGTACCTTCGCCAGTTTCTCTTTTCTGGATTCTCCGGCGGAGGAGAGCGGCAGAGACCAGACCGGCTGCGGCAGAACCGGCGGGCGGTCTTCCCAGATTTCATCGGCCAGGTCTTCCTCATAAGCCAGCGTGATTTTTTTGTATTCCAACATGTTTTCCAGGTGGCGGCCCATCTGGAAGGATACGGTTCTGCCGTCCATCCCCAGACAGCCGCCTTCCGGCATCCGCCTCCCTAAAAATTCGTGGATGGATTCGGTATTTGGGGTCCCCATCCGGTAAAGATCAATTCCGGTCCCGGCAAGCTGCTGCCCGGCCTGGAGAAAATACCGGCCGTCGGTCCACAGACCCGCGGCTTCCGGCGTGACGACCAAAGTCCCGGCGGAGCCGGAGAAGCCGGAGACATATTTTCTGAACTGAAAATGTTCACTGACATACTCTGAGCCATGGAAATCTGCGGTGGGAATCAGATAGGCATCCAATCCTCTTTTTTCCATGGCCTCCCGCAAGCGCAATAGTTCCTTCTTCATGTAACACCCTCCCGTGAGTTTACATCGGCCTTCCGGCCAAGTGGTTTTGTTCCTATTATACCCTATTTTGGGAGCCCTGCGCAAGGAAGGACGCCAAAAACCGTTGAGAAATCAAAAATTATATGGTAGGATAGAAAACGGATTCTTTAGAAACGAACAGAAGGAGAACTACCGTGGAGACGTATGTCCCTTATCAGCATAAAGCGCAGTATTATGAAACCGATCAGATGGGAATCATCCATCATTCCAATTATATCCGTTGGTTCGAGGAAGCCAGAATCGATTTTATGAATCAGATTGGTTTCGGCTATGATGTCATGGAAGCCCAGGGAATCGTCAGCCCGGTACTTTCCGTCGAAGCGGAGTATAAATCCATGGTTCACTTCGGTGATACGGTGACAGTCCGCCTGTGCCTTCAGCAATACAATGGGGTGAAGATGACGCTTTCTTACCGGGTGGAAGATGCGGCAAGCGGCGAACTGCGTTGTTTGGGCGCAAGCAGCCATTGCTTTCTCAACCGGGAAGGCCGGCCAGTTTCCCTGAAACGAAGCGCGCCAAAATTCGATGAACTGTTCCGGGCTGCGGAAGCGAAGGGGAGGGGGGCAGGGCAATGAAGCGGATTATGCTGACGGTTGCCTATGACGGCACCCATTACTGCGGCTGGCAGATTCAGCCCAACGGCATCACGATTGAGGAGGTTTTGAACCGGGAACTGACAAGGCTCCTCAAAGAGCCGGTCAAGGTGCAGGGCGCGAGCCGGACGGATTCCGGCGTTCACGCGATGGGAAACCTCTGTGTGTTTGACACCGAGACCAAAATCCCCGCGGAAAAGATCTGTTATGCGGTGAATCAAAGTCTGCCATCGGATATCGCGGTGCAAAAATCCGAGGAGGTGCCCCCGCGGTTTCATCCGAGAAAATGTGACAGTGTAAAGACTTACGAGTATACGATTTATAACGGAAGACTCCCCAATCCGGTGTTCCGCCTGTATTCCTATTTTTTTTATACGCCTTTAAACGTGGAGGCGATGAAGGAGGGAGCCGAATACCTGATCGGAGAACATGACTTTCAGAGTTTCTGCTCGGCTGGCTCCCAGGTGGAGACCACGGTCCGGACGATTTTGGATCTGGATGTAAAAAAAGAAGGGCCTTTGATTAAAATCCGCGTCAGCGGGACAGGCTTTCTGTATAATATGGTGCGGATCATCGCGGGGACTTTGATCCGGGTGGGAACCGGGTATTGGACGCCGGATGAGGTCGGAGAAATCTTGGGAAAAAGGGATCGGACCTTCGCCGGTCCCAAGGCTCCGGCAGAAGGGCTGTGCCTGATGGAAATCAAGCTGAAAAATCCCCCCAACCCGTGATTTACCTCACTTTTTCCACAAAAAGGGATTGACACACACCGCGAAGTGTAATATAATTTATTACTGCGGCATCAGGTGGAGACGCCAGAAATCCAATGCCCCGGAAACGGGCGGAACCACTTCATGATAGGCACTTTATAGGAAGAAAAGATAAAATTAAGGAGGCTCACCCCATGAAGACTTTTATGGCCAGCCCGTCGACAATTGAGAGAAAATGGTATGTCGTCGACGCCGAGGGAAAAACGTTAGGTCGTTTGGCATCGGAAGTTGCCAATGTATTGAGAGGTAAGAAGAAACCGATTTTCACTCCTCATATAGACACCGGAGATTATGTGATTGTTGTAAACGCTGCCAAGGTTACGGTAACCGGCAAGAAGCTGGATCAGAAGATTTACCGTAGACATTCCGAGTACGTTGGCGGAATGAAGGAGACCACCCTTCGCGAGATGATGGCGAAAAAGCCGGAGAAGGTTGTGGAACTGGCAGTGAAGGGCATGCTTCCCAAGGGACCCCTGGGAGCTCAGATGCTGACGAAGCTTCACGTATATGCCGGACCGGAGCATGAGCAGCAGGCTCAGAAGCCGGAAGCGCTGGAAATCTAATCAGGGTAGAAGGAGGAAAATACAATGGCTAACAAATGCTATGGCACCGGCAGAAGAAAAAAGAGCATTGCTCGCGTTTATCTGGTTCCGGGAAATGGAAATATCACGATCAACAAGAGAAGCATTGACGAGTACTTTGGTCTGGAGACCTTAAAGGTAGTGGTTCGTCAGCCTCTGGAAGCGACCAGCACCGGCGACAAGTTCGACGTGGTCGTAAACGTACACGGTGGCGGTTTTACCGGCCAGGCGGGCGCAATCCGTCACGGCCTGTCCCGCGCACTGCTGCAGGTAGACTCGGAGTTCCGTCCGATCCTGAAAAAAGCAGGCTATCTGACCAGAGACCCTCGTATGAAAGAGAGAAAGAAGTACGGCCTCAAAGCTGCACGTCGCGCACCGCAGTTCAGCAAACGATAATCAGCTGCATATTGCAATGTATAGAAAACCCACAGACATTATGTTTGTGGGTTTTTTTGAAGTGAAAAATATACTCCCTCCTAAGTGACAAGTTTTTATTATTTTACTTGTCTACCTAGAAGGGAGCATATCATGACGGAATATCCGTCATTTTGCAACAGCCCCTTTTACATAGCCTATTGAATATATTTTAAAATAATATATGCAGAAAAAGAGTGTAACTGCTTGAATTCCTGCATATAATATGGTAAAATTATATGCAGGAAAAATGGAGGCTATGGAATGAGGATATTTGATTATTCCTTTTTAAACAATGGTTTGCTACCTGCAAACTTTATCAACCTGACTTCCAGCATCGCATCGCTGAAAACCATGGCGGGTGTGCGGAAGGAGGAGTATACGCGGATTTTTACAGAACTGGAGGCCATTGCCAAGGTGCAGTCGGTCAAAAGCTCCAATGCTATCGAGGGCATTGTCACCAGCGACGAGCGTATCAACGCGATTGTCAACCAAAACAGTGCTCCCTTAAATCATAACGAAGCCGAGATTGCCGGATACAGGGATGCGCTGAATACTATCCATCTGGGATACAAACATTTGGATTTTCGACAGAGCGATATTTTACGGCTTCACGAAATGATGATGTCCATTGCCGGATATGAGTACGGCGGTCAATATAAGACTGATGACAACGTGATTCTGGAGGTGGACGCCCAGGGCCAGAGGCGGGTGCGTTTTCGTCCCACGCCTGCGGCGGAAACATCTCAGGCGATGGAGCAGCTGGAACTGGCGTATCTGGAAGCCAGAAATGACGCCAATATCAACCAGCTTCTTCTTATTCCCTGTGTGATTTTGGATTTTCTATGTATCCACCCGTTCCGGGACGGTAATGGAAGAATGTCCCGGTTACTTTCCCTGCTTCTGCTTTATAAAAACGGCTATGATGCTGGAAAGTATGTTTCTTTCGAGGCGCAGATTAACAGCTATAAAGCTTACTATTACGAAGCCTTACGTCAATCTTCAGAAGGTTGGGAAAATAACGAAAACAGCTACTTTCCTTTTATAGAAAACTTTCTTTCCACGCTGTATATGTGCTATAAGGAGCTGGACAAGCGGTTTGCCGTTGTGCATGGGAAGAAAATCACGAAGAAGGCCCGTGTGGAGGCAACCGTGCTGAACAGCCTTACGCCCATTTCCAAGGCAGAAGTCTGTCAAATCTTGCCGGATGTCAGCCCAACTACGGTGGAAGCTGTGCTGGGCGCTATGGTGAAAAGCGGAAGTATTAAGCGGATCGGTCAGGCGCGGAGCGCACGGTATATTAAGGCAGAATAATAAATGGTGTATTAAACTTTGTGGGGAGTATGAAACTGTGCGCCCTTCTCCATGGACGAACTACTGGAAAATATTGAAAGTATGCTGGCTATGGACGCGGAACGCCGTGGTTTAGAGTTTCAGATCGAGAATAACGTGCGTGCGGAAACTTATCTGGGCGACAATGTCCGTTTGAGGCAGGTGATTTTGAATCTGCTGTCCAATGCGTTCAAGTTTACCTATGAGGGCGGCAGCGTTACGCTTCGTGTAGACGGCGCACCCGCCGGCCGGACTGATCAGGCGCTGACGGTCCAGGTGATTGATACCGGCGTGGGAATCGCACCCGAAAGCCAGGAGCGTGTGTTCCAGAGCTTTGAGCAGGTGGGAACCAGCACCTCCAAGAGCATGGGAACCGGCTTGGGGCTTCCCATCAGCCGAAGCATTGTGCGGCTCATGGGCGGTGATTTGCTTTTGTACAGCGAACTGGGCCGGGGCAGTACCTTTTATTTTACGATTACCCTTCCTTTTGGGGAGCATAGTCAGCAGCCTGAGCTGTGCCAAAAAACGGACATGACTCTGCACGGTGTCAGGATTCTTTTTGCGGAAGACAATGATCTGAGTGCAGAGATCGCCATGGAACTTTTGGGAGCCCAGGGAGCCGGTATACAGCGGGTGGAAAACGGAAAATTGGCGGTGGAACGCTTTGAAGCAAGCACTCCATGAGAATTTCAGGCAATTCTCATGGACATCCAGATGCCGGAGATGAACGGGCTGAATGCAGCAAAAGCCATCCGAAGCCTGGATCGTTCTGACGCCCAAACGATACCGATCATTGCAATGACTGCCAACTCTTTTCAGGAAAATGTAGATGCGGCCCTGGCTGCAGGTATGTCCGGCTTTGTATCAAAGCCAGTGGATATCAATGTCCTGTTCCGTGAACTGCACAGAACCATTCGGGCGGCGGAGAGAAAGGTACAATAGATACCATGCCAGCAGACTGCGCGGTAAACTGCACGAGGTGCTTCCAAATGCAGTTTTTACCATTTGATTCGTTTTTTGTTCTGCTGAGAATTTTTCACACCCTCCCACGACTAAGACACCGGTGGTATAGGTTTTTTTACCATGCGTCCACGACAATGTGCTTCTTCTCCTTGAAAACTTCGGCATTTCCATTCTTTCCCGCCGGATGGTCATCGAGAGCCCTCATATCTGTGCGGTCAGCATGGAGGTGCCGATAGAAAGAAATACGGCTATCATTGCCCCGAAGCGAGAACTCCGCTCCCAGGTATGCAGCCGTTTTGTGGATCACATATTGGAATTCTATCAGCTGAACGGGATATAACGAAACGCTAATCCTCTGTTTTCAGGACGTCCAGAATAAAATCCCGAAAGTTTTTCACCGCTGTGGGCATGGGCTGGTTGATATTCCACATCATGTAAAGGGAACGGCGCAGCGCGTGATTTTCCAGTGTGACGGCCGAGATATCATACAAATCCAGCTCCGGCTGCCGCGGAATGATCCCCACGCCGAGACCGGCGGAGACGATACTTGCAATCATTTTTTCATTTTTGACTTCCTTGATGGCAGGAGGGGTGACTCCATGGTTCAGGAGAATCTGGTCAATGATCAGCCTGGTGCCGCAGGAATAGCTGTAGGTGACCAGAGGATAGGCCAAAAGTTCTCTTAAACTGACGTTTTCCCGCTCCGCCAGCGGATGATTTTTTATCACAATCGCAATCAATTCTTCCCGCATCACTTCAAAAAAGCGAAATCCAGGCTTTAAAATCTTAGCGCCGAAGGCCAGATCAATCGTACCCTCCTCGATCTGCTTCATGGCTTCCAAACTGGATTCCATTTCCACAAAATCAAACTGAATCTCTTCATTTTCCGGAATTTGGCGGAAATACCGCAGCATATTGGGCAGAAAACCAAAGGTCATCGTGTGGGCCACGGAGAGCCGGATCCGGCCATGCCTGGGATTGACCGCGGCTTCTGCTTCTTCCCGGATTGCCTCCACTTCTTTGATGGCCCGGCCGGCATGATCTAAAAATTGTCTTCCAAACGGGGTCGGACGGATTTGATGCCCCTGTTTTTCAAAGAGCTCCAGCTTTAGCTCCTGCTCCAGATTGGCCATGGAATGGCTGAGGCTGGACTGGGTGATTCTCAGTTTCTCCGCTGCTTTGGTGTAGCTACCTTCTTTGACAATGGCCTGAAAATAATATAGTTGCTGTAAATTCACAAGAGCCTCCTTTGATCATGGCGGCGGATGATGAATCATTGGCGCGTCATGAAACCCGATTTTATGAAATGCGGTGATTAGAATTATAAGAGAAAACAGGGCAGATCCCCATGCCGGCCTTGAAGACAGAAATGGTCCAGCGCTAATCTTGATTGCTGACTGGGTAAATTTACCTCCGCGTGCAGAGGATATGCTCGGCGCATGAAAGATAGCCAGCAAGGCCGCCAGAAACACTGCTGATTTGGATAACACTTGTATTATAGCAAAGGCGCATATTTCCATCAAGTGCAAGAGCGCGCTGACTGGAAAATATGAATTTTGGCCATGTTAAGATGTAAATATAACATTGGCAACGTGACGGAAGAGAAAGTATAATCGGATTATATGGAAGGAAAAGTAAAAATAATTCACAAAACAGTAGGAGGAGATTGACTATGGAAACCGTTTATTCTCTGGTACATCTGAGCGATATCACCTGTCCACCGCCGAAATTCATACATGCTGCGGCAAAGGCGGGCTATCAGTGCGTCAGCCTGCGGACGATCCCGATGGGTCTGAAAGGCGAAGTCCCCCACGATATTGCGGCGGACAAACAGCTCTTTCGGGATACCGAGCAGGCGCTAAAGGATACGGGGATTTTTATCAACGACACGGAGAACGCCAGGATCTATGACGGCGTCGACATCGCAGCCTATGAACCGGCGCTGGAAGCGATTTCCCGTCTGGGCGTTCATCACATCCTGACGAATATCTGGACCCCGGATTCCGATTATTACACGGAGAAATTCTGCGAGCTCTGCGAGCTGGCTGAGAAATACGATATGACGGTGAACGTGGAATTCGTCACCTGGGCCAGCGTAAAGGACATGAAGACGGTAAAAGAGCTGCTGCTTCGTTCGGGAAAGAAGAATGTCGGCGTGGTGGTGGACCTGCTGCATTTCCACCGTTCCCGCTGCAAGCTGGAAGAGTTTGACTCGATGCCGAGAGAATGGTTCAACTACGTTCATCTCTGCGATACATACAAGGAGATTCCGGAGGAGGAGGAAGCACTGGTACATACGGGACGGGCGGAACGTCTGTATCCCGGCGAGGGTGAGATTGACATCGCCGGAGTCCTGAAAAAACTGCCCGGCGTCTCGCGGGGGATCGAGGTGCCTCATCTGGAACGGCTGGGGGAGATCGGCCTGGAAGAACACGCCAGAAGAGCCCTGGAATATGCCAAGAAAAATTTTGAATAAAAGGAGAAATTGTCATGGAACGGTATGAGGGGAAAATTGTATGGATCACAGGGGGCAGCGGCGATATTGCCTGTGCAACGGCGGAGCGCCTTTTGGAGGAAGGGGCGACCGTGATTTTAAGCAGCCGCTCCGAAGAGCGCCTTGGCGAAGAATGCCGGAAATTGGAGGAAAAAGGCTATGAGGGCCGGATCCACTATCTGGCGGGGGACGCTCTGGACTATGAAGGCTGCGTGAAGACCGCCGAGACGATCCAAAAGACATATGGGCGCTTGGATGTTCTGGTCTGCTCCCAGGGAATTCTGATCCATAAGCCCATCGATGTTCTGACCACGGAGGAGTGGCACAAAGTCATGGACGTCAATATCACCAGCGTGTTTTACTGTGTGAAAGCCGCCGTTCCGATCATGAAGGAACAAAACTATGGCCGGATCGTGTTGGTGTCCTCCATCGGAGGCCGCCGCGGCCGACCCGGCGTCGGCGTCAACTATGCGGCGTCCAAAGCCGGTCTGGTGGGCATGACACAGCTCCTTGGATATGAGCTGGGCCCGTGGAACATCACTGTGAACTGTGTGGCGCCGGGACCTCTGGCAGGCCGGATGCTGTCTTCCCTGACGCAGGAGCACATCGAGCGTCTGAAAGAAGGCACGCGAATTCACCGGTTGGGGAAGGTTTCGGAGGCAGCGGCCGCCATCGCCTACCTGGCCAGCGACGACGCCGCCTGGACCACAGGGGAGGTTTTAGATGTCAATGGAGGGCTCCAATATTAATAGGAACGGACTCCGCCCCCTCGTCATCGGGACCGTGGGCAGCGGATTTGCCGCCAGACTGCACGCAGAGGCTTTGAAAAAGGTATCAGGGGTGCCGTTCCGGCTGAAAACCGTCTGTGACACGGATCAGAGACGGGCCGAGGAATTGAAGGGGGAGTACGGCTATGAGCAGGCGACGGCAAGCTTTGAAGAAATGTTGAAAGATCCGGAGATTGATCTCATCGATATTCTTACGCCTCCGTATCTGCATTTTCCTTTTATCTGCCATGCCCTGCGGGCCGGGAAACATGTGATCTGCGAAAAACCGCTGACGGGTTATTTCGGCCAGGCCGGGGATCCGGCTCCGGTCGGCATGCGGGTTCCCTGCGGCCGGATGCGGCGGAAGATTGATGAGGATTTAAAAGAGCTGGAGCAGCTGATTGCAGAGAGCGGAAAACAATTTTTCTATGCGGAAAATTTCATCTATGCACCGGCGGTCCAAAAAGCAAAGTCGATTCTGGAAAAGCGGAAGAGCAAGATCCTTTTTCTAAAGGGGGAGACCAGCCTGAAAGGGTCCACCTCCCTGGCCGCCGGTACCTGGAAGAAAACCGGAGGCGGGACGCTGATCCGCTGCGGGACGCACCCACTGACCGGGATTTTGTATCTGAAACAATGGGAGAGCCGGTGCCGGGGTGAGGAATTCGGCATTCGGAGCGTGCTGGCCGACACCGGCCGGGCCACCGAATGCCTGTCGGAGTGGGAACACCGCTACATCCATGCAAGACCGGATGATGTGGAGGACTTCGCCAATGTGACCGTTACCTTTCTGGACGGAACCAAAGCGGTGGTGCTCTCCACCGATACGGTGCTGGGCGGGATGAAGGATTATGTCGAAGTTTACTGCAATGATACGGTCATGCACTGTAAGATCGGCCCCACCGATTTGATGAATCTATATCTGGCCGATGAGCGCGGGATGGAGGAGGAGCCTTTGGCCATGATGCTCTCGACGAAACTGGGCTGGACCCAGCCGGAGATTTTAAAGGAAAGCATCTACGGATATGCGGAAGAAATGCAGGATTTTCTTCTGGCCGCGGCGGAAGGAAGGCCGGCGGAGTCCGGGATCGGGCTGGCGAAATTGGCGACGCAGGTTCTCTATGCAGCTTACCAGTCGGCGGAAGAGGGAAGGCGGATCGATTTCGTGTAGATCCGGATGGTTTTGAGAAGATGGGGATAACCCATTCAAAAGGGAAGGAGATTAAAGTATGAAGAAAAGAAATCGGGGACTGTCTTTGGTATTGAGCGCAGCCATGGCGGCGGGATTGATACTCAGCGGCTGCGGAGGGGGAAATACTTCCACCACGGCGGCTGCGGACGGCACTAGCGCGGCAGGAGGGACCACAGCTGCCGCAGCAGCCACCGAGGCGCCTTCGAGCGAGTCGGGCGGCGGAGAAAAGATTACCATCCGGATCGGCCATTCCATGTCGGAGGACAATATTTATCAGGTCTGCGCCGAGGCGTTCCGGGATAAGGCGGTGGAACTGCTGGGAGCGGACCGGGTGGAGGTCATCATTTACCCGAATGCGGTTCTGGGGACTCAGACCGAGATGATCGAGGCAATGCAGATGGGAACCCTGGATGCGGTGGCTTTTGGGCGGCATTCCCAGATTGATTCCCGCCTGGACGTGCTGAACCTTCCGTATCTGTTTTCCAGCGACGAGCATATGACCAAGGTTTTAAGAGGCGACGAGGGTGCAAGCGTCAGGGAGCGCGTGGCGGAGTGTTTCGACAGCGCCGGAATCAAGATGCTTGGCATGTTTGAGGCTGGTTTCCGACAGATTACTTCCAGCCGGAAGATCGAGAAGATGGAAGATTTGAAAGGGCTGGTGATCCGGACCCCCAATACGCCGGTACTGATGGATTCGTTCTCCGCCTGGGGAGCCAACCCGACGCCGCTGGATTTCAGCGAATTGTACACGGCGCTTCAGACCAAGGTGGTGGATGCCCAGGAGAACCCGTACCAGCTGATTTCCACCAGCGCGTTTTATGAGGTGCAGGATTATCTGTGCGTGACCAACCATTCCACGATCTGCGATCAGCTCCAATTCTCGAAAAAAGTCTGGGATACCTATCCTGCGGACGTGCAGGAAGCGCTGGCCGAGGCGGGCAAATACGCCTGCGATGTGGCCGGGGAGGAGAATACCAAAAGGAACTCGGAGCTCCTTGCGGAGTTGAAGGAAAAGATGGAAGTCACGGAAATGCCGGCGGAAGAAGTAGCCAAGATGAAGGATGTCGTGATGGAAAAAGTTTGGCCGGATTACCTGGTGGACGATTTCTCTAAACAACTGGTGGCTGACATTCAGGCATTGGCGGATTAGAAGCAAAGAGGCGGTATGGGCGGGCGGACTGCGGCCCGCCCGTTTCGCTTGTTTGATAGGCAAGAATAGAAAAATCAACAGGAGGAAAACCAATGAAAGCATGCAGGAAAGTGCTCTTTTTCTTGGATGACTGGATGTTTCGGATCGCAAATTGGGTGGTCTGCCTTGCAACAATCGTACTGATTGTTTCCGTCACGATACAGGTGGCATTTCGGTATCTTCTGAACAACTCCCCCCGCTGGAGCACGGAGCTCTGCCAGCTGATGCTGGTTTGGGTGGTATTTTGGGGCGCAGCCATTGCTCTCCGAAATGGAATGCACGTGCAGTTAGATATTTCCAGGCTTCATTTTCCCAGCTGGCTGGAGCTTGTCTTCCGCTTTCTTTCGCATCTGTCCGTCTATGTTTTTATCGTGGTGGTGTTTTACTATGGATCGGTTTTGGTGAAAGAAAATATCCGGAGCTTATCGGAGGCTATTAAGATTTCATATGCGTTTTGGTATATCAATCTGCCGCTTTCCAGCGTGCTGATGGCGGTGGGCTATACCGCCCGCCTGATGGGAAAGGAGGTTAAGGAACTATGACGGCAATTTTGATGGGACTCTTTTTTCTTTTGATTATCATGGGCGCTCCGATTGCGTTTGCTCTGGGCACGGCGGCCATCGTGGCGATCTTCAACAGTGATTTTCAGATGGTAACGTTTACTCACAAGATGGTGAATGGTGTCAACTCGTTCAGCATGATCGCAGTGCCGCTCTATATCATTGCCGGCAACCTCTGCGGAGAGACCGGGCTTGCCAAACGTCTGGTGCGGTTTTCCACAGCCCTGGTGGGCCATATCCCCGGAGGCAGCGGCCTGGTCAATGTGCTGGCCAGCATGTTTTTCGGCGGCATCAGCGGCTCCGCGGTGGCGGATACCGCGGCTATCGGCGGTTTGATGATCCCTTCCATGGTGGAGGAAGGATATGATGCGGAATATGCGGCCGGAATCACAGTGGCTTCCTCGACCATCGGCGTCTTGATTCCGCCCAGCATCCCCCAGTGCATTTATGGGCTTTGTGCCGGCGTCTCCATCGGAGCGCTGTTCATCGGCGGCCTGCTCCCCGGCATCATGGTGGGCGTTACCCAGATGATCGTGGCCTATTTCATTTCGAAAAAGCGCGGCTATCCCTGCTCCCCGCGCGCCAGCTTCCGGGAGATCTGCGTTGCGTTTAAAGAAAGCTGTCTGGCCTTGGTGCTGCCGCTGATCATTCTGCTGGGCTGCGGTCTTGGCATTGCTACGGCTTCTGAGGTTGGCGTGGTGGCCGTTCTCTACGCTCTGTTCCTCGGCGTGTTCATCTATAAGGAATACAAGATCAGCCAGCTTCCCAAGCTTTTGATCCGCTCGGCGGTCACGACCTCCGTAGCGCTTTTGATTGTCGGGGTGGCCACGGTGGTTGCGTGGATTATTAATATGGAACAGATCCCGGCGCTGCTGGTCCACTTTTTCTCAGAGACCTTGGACAATGGGATCCTGGTGATCCTGCTGATCAACCTGTTCCTCTTCCTGGTCGGCTGTGTGATGGACCTGGTTCCGGCCATGATCTTGTTCGCCCCGATTTTACTGCCGGTGGTGCAGGCTTACGGGATCGATCCCATCCAGTTTGGCTGTATTTTGACCATTAACCTGGGAATCGGTCTGACGACGCCTCCGGTTGGAAATTGCCTCTTTATCGGTTCGGGCATTGCCAAGGTGGACATCTTCCGGCTGTTCCGGGCAGCCCTTCCCTTTGTGGCTTGCAATGCGCTGACTCTTGTGGTAACCTGTGCATGGAAACCGTTGACCATGTTCCTGCCCTCTTTGTTGGGGTATGTAAAGTAGGAGGATAAAATGTTAGAGAAAAAAAGAGCCCTGGTGACCGGCGGCACGAGAGGAATCGGAAAGGCCGTGGCCCTGGCTTTTGCAAAAAATAAGGCGGACGTCGTCATCTGCGGCACCAATGAGGAAAAGCTGAAAGCGTCTGAGGCGGAGCTTTTGGACCTTGGGGTGCGGGCCAAGGCGTTTGTCTGCGATGTGGCGGATCCGGCGCAGGCGGAGCAGACCGTCCGGGCGGCGGCGGAATTTTTAGGCGGCATCGATATCTTAGCAAATATCGCGGGCATTTCGCCGAAAGCCGAGGGTGGAATGAAACTTCCGTTCTATGACATCACCGTGGAACAGTGGCAGCGGGTGATCGATGTGAACCTGAATTCCATGTTTTATTTTTCCAAGGCGGCCGCGAAGGGGATGATGGAGCAAAAATACGGCAGGATTCTTAACATGTCCTCGGTGGTGGGCCTGACCTCCAGCGAGCACGGGCCGGCTTCCGCCTGCTATACGGTTTCCAAAACCGGCGTCGTGGGCCTGACCCGCGCGTTGGCCTATGAGCTGGCCCCTTTCGGGGTCACGGTGAACGCCGTGGCCGCCGGGCGGATCGAGACTGAGATGTCGGCTGCCAACAACCAATATTATAATGACCTGCACCACAAGCTGATTCCTATGAAGCGGTTCGGAACGGTGGAAGAGGTGGCGGATCTCTTTGTGTTCCTGGCCTCGGAAAAGTCCGCCTATATCACCGGGGACACGGTAAATATCACCGGAGGCTGGTACCTGTAACAGCCGGGCGCGCGGCTTTTGCCGGGCAGGCATCCGGGAAATGAGAGAAAGGAATCCGTGCGGAAATCCGATTTTTTTGGACTCTTCTTTGGAGGATCAAAAAGATCAGGTTTCCGCACTTTTTTATCGCCGCGAGCCAAGGCCCTTGAGCTTATACTCCGGTGGGCTCCGCTGTAGCCGCTATTTCTCATTGTACAAAGAAAAAAGAGGACAAAAGTGTCAAAACCGGCTGTTGTTTCGAAAAGAAAGGAAAATTATAGAATTTTCTGCTTGACGAAGCAGAGGGTTCGAGGTATAGTCTACTTATTATCATTAACGCTTGCACGCGTTAAAGCGTGGCAGGATTAAAGCAATGGGAGGAAAAGAGTTATGAAAAAAATGGCGGCGCTTGCCATGGCATTGGTCATGGCAATGGCAACACTGACGGGGTGCGGTTCTGGCTCCGGAACCACGACGGCGGCGGCCGGGACGACCGAAGCGGCTACCACAAAGGCGGAGGCCACGACTGCTGCGGAGACAACTGCGCCGGCTGCTTCCAGCGGAGCGGAGTCGACCGGGGCAGTTGCGGACGGCAAGGTTTACAAGATTGGAATCTGCCAGCTGACCCAACATGTGGCATTGGATTCCGCCACGGAAGGGTTCCAGAAGGCATTGACCGACCTCCTCGGAGAGGATCATGTAACCTTTGATTTGCAGAATGCGTCCGGAGATTCTTCGACGTGTGCGACGATCATCAATCAGTTTGTTTCCGGAAACGTGGATCTGATCCTTGCCAACGCCACCGCTTCCCTTCAGGCAGCCGCGGCGGGCACCAACGAGATTCCAATTTTGGGAACCTCCATCACCGACTATGCGACGGCTCTGGAGATCGACAACTGGAACGGCACCACCGGGACAAACATCTCCGGTACCTCGGATCTGGCTCCTCTGGCGGATCAGGCGGCCATGCTTCATGAGCTGTTCCCGGATGCGAAGACCGTCGGCCTTCTGTATTGTTCGGCTGAGCCGAACTCCACCTACCAGGTGAATGTCGTGAAGGCGGAACTGGAAAAGCTGGGATATACCTGCAAGACCTACACCTTTGCGGATTCCAACGATATCGCCTCCATCACGACCACGGCTGTCTCTGAATGCGAAGTTCTCTACGTGCCTACGGACAACACGGCGGCCAACAACACCGAGATCATCAATAACATCTGCCAGCCCGCCGGGATTCCTGTTGTCGCCGGTGAAGAGGGAATCTGCAAGGGCTGCGGCGCAGCTACTCTGTCCATCGACTACTACGATATCGGCTACAAAGCCGGCGAGATGGCTTACGAGATTCTGGTAAACAATGCGGATATTTCCGCCATGCCGGTTGAGTTCGCTCCCAAGGTGGTCAAGAAATACAATAAGGCGAACTGCGAAGCGCTGAACATCACGGTGCCGGATGATTATGTGGCCATTGAGGAATAGGCGGCAGTAACATCCGACCGGGCGTTTTTGCAGCATCCCATTTTTGCACTTTACTCTGATTGGGATGGTATTTCGATCGAAAGCGATTATTGGAGAATGGGAGGATAGTAGTGTGAATCTCGATATTACTGCACTGTTCAACGCGCTGCCGGGGGCGTGCGCCCAGGGACTGATCTGGGGCATCATGGCCATCGGCGTGTACATTACCTACAAAGTTTTGGATCTGGCGGATCTGACTGTGGATGGGACCATGTGCACCGGCGGCGCGGTCTGTATCATGCTGATGCTGGACGGCCATTCCGTTGGCTTTTCTCTGCTGTGCGCCTTTGGAGCCGGAATGCTGGCCGGACTGGTGACGGGGCTGTTCCATACAACCATGGGGATCCCGGCCATCCTGGCGGGCATCTTGACTCAGCTTGGCCTTTATTCCATCAATCTTCGGATTATGGGAGGCAAGGCTAATCAAGCCATCAGTGTGGACAAGTATCCTCTGCTGGTATCCCTGCGCAATGTGAAGGATGTTCCGTTTTATCAGAACACCATTTTCATCGTCGCGCTGATCATTCTTGTCCTGATCGGAATTTTATACTGGTTCTTCGGCACCGAGCTCGGCTGCTCGATCCGTGCGACGGGCTCCAATCCCAACATGTCGCGGGCCCAGGGGATCAATACCAATTTCAGCAAGATCCTGGGCCTGATGCTCTCCAACGGCATCGTGGCTTTTGCCAGCGGTCTGTACGCCCAATATCAGGGCTTTGCCGATGTGAACATGGGAAGAGGCGCCATTGTCATCGGTCTGGCCGCCGTGATCATCGGACAGGTTGTGTTCGGAAAGATCTCCGGGAATTTCGCATTTAAGCTGCTCTCGGTGGCCCTGGGCGCAATTCTTTATTATCTGGTTCTCCAGATAGTCCTGTGGCTCGGCCTAAATTCCAATGATTTGAAGCTGCTTTCCGCTCTGGTCGTCGCTGTGTTTTTGGCGATCCCTTATATCAAAGGAAAGTATTTCTCCAAGCCTGTGAAATCGTTGAAAAAAGGAGGCGCTTCCCGTGCTTAATATCAAAGAAATCAGTAAAACCTTTAATGTGGGAACCGTCAATGAAAAGACAGCGCTGAACGGCCTGTCTCTTCACCTGGAGGACGGCGATTTTGTCACGGTCATCGGCGGAAACGGCGCGGGAAAATCCACAATGCTCAACGCAGTGGCCGGCGTCTGGCCGGTGGACGAGGGAAGAATCGAGATCGATGGGATCAATGTGACGCGTCTACCCGAATTTAAGCGGGCCCGTTATCTGGGCCGCGTGTTCCAGGATCCCATGACCGGGACCGCCGCCAGCATGCAGATCGAAGAGAATATGGCTTTAGCCTCCCGCAGAGGGGCGCTTCGGACCCTCCGTCCAGGGATCACCCACAAGGAGCGGACGCTGTTTCAGGAGCAGCTGCGGATTTTGGATCTGGGCTTGGAAGACCGGCTCACCTCGAAGGTTGGCCTGCTCTCCGGCGGACAGCGCCAGGCGCTGACGCTTTTGATGGCGACATTAAAAAAACCGAAGCTGCTGCTCTTGGATGAGCACACAGCGGCCCTGGATCCGAAGACCGCGGCTAAAGTGTTGGACGCGACGGACCGGATCATTGCGAAGGATCATCTGACCGCCATCATGATCACCCATAATATGAAGGACGCCATCGCCCACGGAAACCGGTTGGTGATGATGTACGAGGGAAGAATCATCTACGATGTCGCGGGAGAGGAGAAGAAGAAACTGAAGGTTTCGGACCTCCTGGAGAAATTCGAGCAGGCCAGCGGCGGAAACTTTGCCAACGACCGGATGATGCTGTCCTAAATATAGCCCGGTCTTCCCTGCATTTTTGAAAGCGCAGTTTGCCGGGAAGAAGGCTGCGGCGGATCATGAAATTTGTAAAAAATCCTTGCGAAAAAGTCCTTGCATTTCCCTGGTAAATGTGATATTCTATTTTAGGTCAGTCCCTTACCGGGGAATGCTTTTGGCTCCGTGGTCAAGCGGTTAAGACATCGCCCTTTCACGGCGGTAACACGGGTTCGATTCCCGTCGGAGTCACTTCGCTTGGACCTTTAGCTCAGTTGGTTAGAGCAACCGGCTCATAACCGGTCGGTCCTGGGTTCGAGTCCCCGAAGGTCCATTGCGCATCCTCCGGGTGTGAAAATTTTTGTTTGGCCCGATGGCTCAGTTGGTTAGAGCGCCGCCCTGTCACGGCGGAGGTCGTGGGTTCGAGTCCCATTCGGGTCGTTGGTCGCATACAGCTTCCATGCCGGCATGGCGGAACTGGCAGACGCACAGGACTTAAAATCCTGCGGGTGGCGACACTCGTACCGGTTCGATTCCGGTTGCCGGCAGTTGCCCATAAATATGGCAGAATCAGTGCGTGTAGCTCAGCTGGATAGAGCGTCTGACTACGGATCAGAAGGCCGGGAGTTCGAATCTTCTCACGCACGTTTGAAACAGGCTTGATATTCAAGCTTGTTTTTTCTATCAGAAATTGCGCGGATATGGTGGAATTGGCAGACACGCAGGATTTAGGTTCCTGTCTCTCACGAGGTATGGGTTCAAGTCCCATTATCCGCAGAAAATGAAACATGCCGCTGACAGCAAAAGCAGTTTCCGGGATCCGGGGACTGCTTTTTGCTATGGACAAGATCCATTGATCTGCTGGATCAACTAGGGATGGTAGGGAATCCTATGCCGGGAAGAGGAAACGGAACAAAAAGCCTGGCATAAAAGCCAGCCGAATCCATATATTTAATACAAACTCTGATTGGTGGTCGTATATGAAACGGAAGATTGTAAAGGGAGCGAGGGTGCTCCTCCTCTTTGCCGCGGCTTTCCTGGCCGGGGATCTGACGGCGCGGGGCGTCGAATATTTTCAGCCGGAAGCGGTTCCCGCGGCGGCCGAGGGGGACTGGGGATTGAGTTTTCAGCAGGAAGGCGAACCTCCGGTTGCCAATGCCAGCTTTGAGGAGCTCAAGCAGTATAATGCCTACTATGCCGAGGATACGACGGAAAAAGTGCTGTATCTCACCTTTGACTGTGGGTATGAGAATGGAAATATGCCGGCCATTTTGGATGCGCTGAAAAAACACAATGCTCCGGCAACCTTTTTCGTAGTCGGGACTTTGATGAAATCCGACCCGGATCTGATCCGTCGGATCGTCGAGGAGGGCCATACCATCGGAAATCATACCTACACCCACCCGGACATGTCCAAGATTTCTACGAAAGAAGCTTTTGCCAAGGAGCTTCAGGATGTAGAAACCCTGTATGAACAGATCGTCGGAGCCCCGATGACGAAATATTACCGGCCGCCCCAGGGAAAATACAGCGAATCCAATCTTTCTATGGCAAAGGAGATGGGATATCAGACGTTTTTCTGGAGCTTGGCCTATGTGGACTGGTATCAGGATCAGCAGCCGACCAAGGAGGAAGCGTTTAAAAAGCTGCTCGGCCGGATTCACCCCGGCGCCGTCGTCCTGCTGCACAGCACTTCCCAGACCAACGCGGAGATCATGGATGAGCTTTTGACGAAATGGGAGGAGATGGGATACCAATTTAAATCCCTGGATCAGCTGGCAGGCGGCGCAGCCTAACCGGTTTTTATCCGGCCGCAGAGATGGGTACAGAAGAAGGCGGATGAAAGGAAAAGAGGAGAGGACAGCGTTTTCTATTTTGGAAACCGCAATCCTCTCTTCTTTTTCAATCACTCGATGAAAAACGGGAGAGAAGTCCCCATTGATTTTGAACGCAGAATATTGTATGATGATAAAATATTGACAAAGGAGGCGGACGTGGACAACATTGTTTTAATCGGAATGCCGGGATGCGGGAAGAGCACCGTTGGCGTGGTATTGGCCAAAAATCTGGGCTATGAGTTTATCGATTCCGATCTGCTGATCCAGGCCAGGGAAAAACGGCTTCTGTGTGAAATCATTGAGCAGGAGGGACTGATACGTTTCAATCAGATCGAGGAGGAAGTCAATGCCTCCATCGAAGCCGAGCGATCCATCATTGCCACAGGGGGAAGCGTAGTGTACGGGTGCAAAGCCATGGAACATCTGAGGAACATCGGAACCGTGGTGTACCTGAGGCTGACCTATGAGGAGATCGAGGAGCGGCTGGGAGATCTGGCGCAGAGAGGCGTCTCGGTCCGGGAGGATCAGTCCCTGCGGGATCTCTACGACGAACGGGTTCCTCTCTACGAGCGATACGCACATGTGACCGTGGATGGGACAGGCTTGATGCTCCGGGACGTGGTAAGGAAGATCAAAGAAGCCTGCGGAAAATAAAATGAAGGAGTGTGAAAAATGATGACAATTACGGATCAGACAGAGCTGCTGGATGGCAGGGAGATGCCGGTCTTTGGATTTGGCTGCTATAATTCTTATGGGGATGAAATCACCAAGGCCGTGGCTACGGCGATTGAAACCGGATACCGCTATATCGATTCTGCGGCCCGGTACGGGAATGAGGCGGAGGTCGGTGCTGCGCTGAAGCAGTTTGCCGGGAAAAGGGAAGACTTGTTCGTACTCTCTAAGGTCTGGCCGACCGCCTACGATGCGGCAGAGGAAGCCGTTGTAACCTCCATGAAGGAATTGGGCGTGGAGTATCTGGACGCCATGCTGCTGCACTGGCCCGGAACCGACGAGGCCAGGAGGCTGAGAGCCTATGAGGTCTTGCTGAATCTGAGGGAGCGGGGGCTCATTCGGACCGTCGGGGTATCCAACTTCCAAGAAGATCAGATCGAGGTGGTTCGCCGTCAATTCGGAGCTTATCCTGCCATCAATGAGATGGAAGTGCATCCGGGTTACCAGCAGAACGATCTTCAGGATTTCTGCAAAGAGCGGGGCATTGTCAGGATCGCCTACAGCCCGATCGGGCGCGGGCGTTATCAGGACAATGAGACGATCAAGAGCCTGAGCGGGAAATACGGGAAAACGCCAAGCCAGGTGATCCTGCGCTGGCATCTGCAACGGGGAACGGTGCCGATTCCCAAATCCGGCCATGCAGAGCGCATTAGAGAGAATGCCGATGTCTTCGATTTCAGCCTGACAGAGACGGAGATGGAAGCCATGCGCGGGCTGGAATGCAATGGGCATATGGGATTGGATCCTCTGACGTTTAATGGGTGATAAAAGAAAGTATTAACATGGAGACCCAAAATACCGCAGGCTGTGAAAGCCTGCGGTATTTTGGGTCTCCATACATAGAACCGGCTGGAAAGAGGGGGATACGTGCCTATTTCACCTCCTCCAGCATTTGTAAATCCAACATCTGCATCATCCAGTAAGAGTAGAGGAAATAGACGCTGATCCGGGTATTGGCCAAGTCAATACCGAACAACTCCTTTGCTTTACCGATGCGGTAGGAGACCGTATTTTTGTGAACGTAAAGTTTGTTGGCGGTCTTGTTCAGGTTTTTTCCGCAGATCAGGTACTCATAGATGGTCTCCAGATAGTCTGTGTGATTTTCCTGATCATAATTTTGGACCTTCCGAAACGCGACGGAGAAAAAGTTCTCAATTCTTGTGTGGGATGTGCTTTGAATCAAATCATAAAATTTGTAATCGTCGTAAAAACAGAACCAGTGTTCCGGCCGGAGCTTGGCGGACAGATCCAGAGTTCTCAGACTTTGCTTATCGTAGGCGGCTATCTCATACAGATCGGAAAAAGTGTCGCTGATTCCCAGCCGGAGATGCTTGTCCAGGAAAAATTCCCGCTCCGCTTCCAGGATTTCCGGGAAGGTATCCTCCATTTCGCTGGTGTTGACCACGCAGACTACATGCCCCATACACCAGATCGTCCACGAAGATAGAAACATTTTGGAAAATTGTTCTTTTAACACTTCTTTTTTGGGATCAAAATTTTGATAATGCTCCACATCGATCACAATCACCCGGTAAAGGGCCGGCTGCTCAAATTCTGTATTCCGGATCCGTTCCTGAAAACCTTGACGGTTCTTGAATTCTCCCATCAGACATTCAATGATGATATGCTCCCCATAATAGCCGTGGATCGTCCGGTCCAGCTCATTTTGCGTCTTTACAATGTAGGAAATCACATTGCTGGCCAGCACCATCAGGTCCGTGTTCATCCAGCTAAAGGGCGATTTATGTTCAAAAGCGATCAGATATCCGGAATGCTGCTGTTGAAACATCATTTTACTGACGCATATTTGCATTCCATCCGATAGGAGAACGGAAAAAGGGCGTTTGGAGGAGGATGCTTCCTGGACCTGGCGTGACTGCTGGAATTCAGCGATGAATTCAAAGGAGCAGTAGCCTCTGCTGATGGCTCGAAGCCATTGGTGGTTACTCAGTGGCTGCTCATGGGAGAATGCCAGGATTTTAAAGTTGAGGTCCACGACCACAAGAGGATTTTGCAGGATAAGGGCTGCCGCATCCACCATACTTTCCAAAGAGGAACCGGTCAACATCAGGTTTAGAAGATTGCTGGAATGGTGCAGATAGGCATCGTATGTCTTGAGAATGGAACGGCATTGAAGCAAAAGTTTTTCGCTGTCTAACATCCGGTCGAACAGGTAAATCGTATTGCCGGGGACCCAGCCGGAAGGAATGGATTCTTGGTCCCGTATGAGGAGGAGCAGCAGGAAATTGATGTTGGAGAGATGCCGTTTGGCCTGGGATACCGTGCCGATGTAGAGGGTATCCTCCTGGAAGTTTTCCCTGGACTCCGGGATTTTCATGACCTGTGAGAAGGAACGGCAGTGGTCGCACATATTGAGAGCTAGGGGATGGTAGGAAGATAGCTCGTTAATGAGATCAGAAACATCCATATTCGATACCTCCGGAAAGAACGATCCGCTTTATGCTTCCTATCGTACAACATATTTTTTTGTTTGTCAATTCAACGGTAATAGTAGAAGAAACAGGGTATTGGTATAAAAACACAAAAATAATTAACAGGATAGGCAAAGGATTTAAATGTAATTGTACCTAAATCAAAGAAAAATTAAAAAATAATAATATATAAGCAGAAAAAATAAAAAAGAATAAAAGAATAAAAAGATAAAAAATAAACAAATTGTATCTATAGCACATTTTGAAGGATAAAGTTTAAAAGCGTGTGACATATACGGGAAAAATAATCTCTGCTATAATTTTAAACACTTCCTACCAGCGGCCGTGGAAGGAAGATGAATACACAGACAAGGTTTGGGAAGGAGGAAGGCAAAATGAAATATGACAAAAAACCGGCGGTTGGCAGAATTCTCGGCAAGGACGGCCGGGTGGTGATGCTGGCGATGGACCATGCCAGAATGAATGGAATATTCCGGGGACTGGAGGATCCGGTTCCGGCCATGGAGGCGGCGATCGAGGGCGGGGCCGATGCGATTATGACTTCTTATGGAGTGATGAAGCATTACCGCAGTCTTTTGGACGGTAATCTGGCCAAGGTGCTCCGCATGGATACAGGGGCGACCCGGTTCAGGGACGATTGGGAACAGTTCCGTGAATGGCACCAAGTGTATCAGGTTGAGGATGCGCTGCGGATCGGAGCCGATGCGGTGATCTCCTATGGATTTCCAGGGATCGGGGTAGATGCAGAGACTCTGCGGATCATCGGGGGACTTGCGGCGGCGTCCGACCGCTATGGACTGGTCAGCATTGCAGAGATGCACGCGTGCCCTTCGCCCGGCGTGGCGGACCCTTACGAGCCGGAGGTGGTGGCTTCTGAGGCACGGATTGCCTCGGAATTCGGCGCAGATCTGGTGAAGACGGATTATACCGGGAGTGTGGAAAGCTTTCAGACAGTGACAAAGGCTTGCCCAGTTCCGATTATCATTGCAGGCGGAAAAAAATGCGCGACACCGCGGGATACGTTTGTTATGATGCAGGATGCCCTGAAGGCAGGGGCAGCCGGATGCGTGTTTGGACGCCAAATTTGGCAGGACCCTTGTCCGCTCGGAATGACGAAAGGGCTGGTGGCTTTGGTTCACCACGGAGCCGGGGTGGAAGAAGCCGTGGAGATTTACCGGGAAACTTGCGGCCGGTAGCCGGTCAGAGGGGAGGAAGAGTCTTTGACAGAACTGTTTATCAGTGTGGATATTGGGACCACCAACACCAAAGGGGCGCTGATGGATGCCGGCGGCAGATTGCTTTCCAGCCATTCAATCGGCCATCTGGTTCAAAGCCCACAGCCTGGATGGGCGGAACATGACATGGAACAGAACTGGTGGCTGGATGCTGTCCGGATCATCCGCCGGCTTATGGAGGATTCCGGCGTCCGGCCGGAGGGAGTGAGATCCATCATGGTCAGCGGCATGTGCCCTTCCATCGGGCTAACCGATGAGGAAGGCCGTCCTTTGAGAAACGGGATCACCCAGTCGGATATCCGGGAGCCGGAACACACGCTTTTCGATTTTGGCGTGACGCCGTGGGATCATTGTGAGAAGAGTACCTATATTATTCCGCGCCTTCTCTGGGTTCGGGAGAATGAGCCGGAAGAATACGGGAAAGTGAGAAAGCTTTTTTATGCTCACAGCTACCTGTATTATCGCCTCACCGGCTGTTATGCCATTGATTTCAACACGGCCTGCTGGGTGACGCCTTTGTTCAACCCGCAGAAGAAGGAATTCGACCCCCAGGTCCTGGCGGCGATTGGATTGGGGCTTTGCGAGCTGCCCCAGGTAAAGTCCCCGGTTGATGCCAATTGTTTCTTGTCGGAGGACGCGGCGGAATTGACTGGCCTGACAACAAACACCAGGGTCTGTGTGGGAACCGGCGATTTTTATGAGTCATTGATGGCGGCCGGGGTCAGAGGCCGGGGAGACGGCATGCTCTATTTCGGCAGCGTCGGCATGTATTTTGGGATGGCAGAGGATTTGTCTGTTTTTCTAAAAAAGCCAACCATGATGGGGCTCCCAAAAGACCCGATCGAAATGGGGCCGGCATTCCCGGTCAGCGGGATCCTGCTGGAATGGTTCCGGGCCGAATTTGCCAAGGCGGAATCTGTACAGGCCCAAAATGACCGGAAAAATTTCTTTGCCTGGATGGATGAAAAAGCAGCGCGCCTTCCGATCGGTGCGGACCGGCTGATATTTTTGCCCCATCTGAACGGGGAGAGGAACCCAACGAAGGATCCGCATGCACGGGGCGTTTTGTACGGGCTTCGGCTGGATCACAGTGTTACCCATGTTTACCGGGCCATTATGGAGTCCTATTGTTACAGTGTCCGGCAGGCAATGGAAGAGATGGTGAAAAACGGAGAGGTGACGCCGGTTCACCGGATCAGCGTCAGCGGAGGCGGGGCCAAGAGCGCCCTGTGGAGGCAGATTACCAGCGATGTGCTGGGGGTGGAGACAATCTACAACCCGTGTGGGGAAGAGACCCTGGCAGGCTGTTATCTGGCGGCAATGGGAGCAGGATATTTTTCAGATCTGGATCCGTTTTACCAACAATGGCTGCAAAGCGGAACGATCAAAACCGTACCGATTCCGGCGAACGAGGAGCTTTATGATAAAACCTACGGGATGTACCGGAGAATCTATGGCTGTTTGAGCGGCACGTATCAGGGGTTGGAGGCATTACCGGGAAAATAGAAGAAGGATGGAAAAAGCAAAGGGGGAAATAGGATGAAAATGAAAAAAAAGTCAATATTAGCCGTTTTATTGGTCCTGGGGATGATGGGTTCTGTCTGTGCCTGCGGTAAGGAGGCAGAGCCGGCATCTACGCCGCAAGGCGGGACAGAGGCCACTACGGCGGGAGGCACGTCGGAAGGCGCCGCCGCCTCCGGCACATTGGATGAGAGCAACCCGATTTATCTGGCGGCGACCATGCCCTTGACCGGGGAGGATGTCTACCAGTGGGAGGTCCAAAAAAAGGTGATGCTGATGGCGGTGGATGAGATCAATGCAGCCGGAGGCGTTTTGGGCCGGAAGGTGATTTTGGACTGTTACGACGATGCGGGGGATCCTCAGCAGGGGGTAACCGTGATTCAGGGTATTGTGGATGATTCCAAATATGCTGGGCTTCTGGGGCCTGCCTACAGCGGGGTGACCCTGGCTGCCCTCCCGATTACCATGGAGGCCAATATTCCCCAGGTCACCAATGCCAGCAATTCCCAGATTACAGAGCAGGGAGCCACCAATATTTTTATCAACAGTATCAATGACAGCCTGATGGGGCCGGTAGCGGCGATGTATCTTCACGACACCCTGGGCGCTAAAAGCGTAGCGATTGTGCATAACAAAACAACCTGGGGGCAGGGCGTGACGGAAAAATTCAAAGCCAAGGCGGAGGAACTGGGGATGACCGTGACCAGCTTCCAGGGAGTGGATACGGACAGCGCAGACTATTCGGCAATCCTGACGAAGATCAAGAATGAGAATCCGGACGCCATCTACACTGGTATGGCTGTGGAGGCGGGACGGTTCCGCAAACAGATGGTGTCCCTCGGCATGACCGATATGATTTTTATCGGGGCAGAGCTGGATGGGGCGGAGATCATGGATCAGGCAGGGGCAGACCTGGTGGGAGCTTATACGATCAGTTCAGCTCCGGACCGGAATGAAAAGACCATGAATGATGCGACGCGGGCATTCACCGAACGCTGCCAGGCAGATTTCGGTTTGAACCCGGAACCGTGGTCCTTCTATGCCTATGACAGTGTATTCGTGATTGCGGACGCCATTGAGCGGGCCGGATCGACAGAGAAGGAGGCGGTGATCGCTGCTCTCCGTGAAACGGAAATGGATGGGATCTGTATGGAAGAATTCCATTGGAGTTTTGACGAGAAAGGCCGCTTGGCAGAACCAATCACTTTCGTGTGGCAGTGTACGGCAGCCGGGGAATTCTCCCAGATTGAAAAAATTTCTGCCAAATATGAATAGAGAACAACGGGGGATCGTCCAGGGAAGGAGAGCTGTTTTTCCTTCCCCGGATTTTTCCGGAAAGGATGAGATCTGTAAGGAGGGATCGGTATGCTGGCACAGCAGATAGTAAACGGACTTGTCTCCGGCTGCATCATTGCGCTGATTGCACTGGGGTATACGATGGTTTACGGCGTGATGCGTATGATCAATTTTGCCCATGCTTCTATTTTTATGTCGGGTTCCATGTTTGCCTGGTTTATGCTGAAGGGCTTACATGTCATTGAAGGGCAGTTGACGTCGGAGACAGTGGAGATGAGCAGTACGAGTAAAATCCTGGTATTCCTTTTGGTTTCAGTGGCTGCGGCTGCCTTCTGCGCTTTGCTCGGCTTGGCTTTGGAGCGGTTGGCCTACCGTCCTCTGCAGAATGCCAGCCGGCTGTCGGTTGTGATCGCCGCGATGGCGGCCGGGATGACCATGGACAATGTGGCAATGCTGGTCTCCGGGGGAAGCGCCAAGGGTTTTCCGATGCTTCTGCCGTCTAAAACCTTTACGGTGGCGGGGGCCAATGTGACTAGTCTACAGATTTTTATCGGCGGGATTACCATTGGAATTTTGCTCCTTCTGACATTTATTGTTCATCGCACCTATATGGGAAGGGCAATCCGGGCCGTCTCAGAGGACCGGGCGGCGGCTTCCTTGATGGGGGTCAATGTAAACCGGGTCATTCAGGTTGTGTTTATTTTAGGCCCGGCGATCGCTGGTATCAGCGCGGTGCTTTACAGCATGTATTACGGCCAATCGGTTTACAGCATGGGAAGCCAGGTGGCTACCAGGGCCTGGATTGCAGCGGTCGTGGGAGGAATCGGAAGCATCCGCGGTTCCGTAGCAGGCGCCATGCTCCTGGGGCTGATGGAGACCATTGGTTCCGGCTATCTGCCGCTATTGACCAATGGCGTGATCGGTTCGGAGTATTCCAAGGTGTTTGCCCTGATTTTGTTGATGCTGGTGCTTTTGTTCCGGCCCCAGGGCCTGTTCGGAGAGCCGATTAAAGGGAGGTCGTGATATGGTAGGAAAGAAAAAATCCGATCGAAGCTCCAGGATTCCTTTTACGGAGCAGGCCGGCAGGTGGATGGAAGAAAGGCCGAAACCGGTGAAATGGCTTCTCGTCGCCGCCCTGGCGGTCCTGATCGCAGCAATGCCTGCTTTTGGAAATTGGTGGGTACGGATCCTGATCAACACCGGCCTAATGCTGATGTGCGCCTTGGGCCTCAATGTGATTCTGGGAAACGTTGGGCAGTTCCATTTGGGATATGTGGCGTTTTACGGGATTGGCGCATATCTTTATGCGATTTTAGCCTCTCCCCACTTGGGGCTTCATGTTCCCTTCCTTCTTGTGTTTGTGCTTGCCGGGATTCTGACCGGGATTTTGGGCGCGGTGCTTTCCATTCCCACAGCGCGGCTGCGGGGGGACTATCTGGCGCTGGTGACGCTGGCCTTTGGGGAAGTTTTTTATCTGATTGTGAATAACATGCAGCTGACCAATGGGGCGCTGGGGATTATGTCGATCGACAAACCGGATCTGGGGATTTTGACTCTGGATTCCCCGGGGAAATTTTATTATGCCATTGCCATTTTGGTCGCCCTGGAGGCGTTCCTGCTGCACCGGATCTCCCAGTCCCGGATTGGGAGGGGGATGGCTGCAATCCGGGAGGATGAGGACGCCGCCGGAGCCATGGGGCTGAATACAAAGAACCTGAAGATCTTGGCCAATGGAATCGGAGCGGTGCCGGCCGGTCTTGCCGGCGTGCTTTTTGCGGCCAGCCAGTCCTTTGTGAGCCCGGTTAATTTTACTTCCACAGACTCGACGCTGATCCTCAGCATGGTGGTAGTCGGGGGCACGGGAAATGTGTTTGGCGTAATCCTCGGCGTGCTGCTTTTGACGATTTTGCCGGAGCCCCTGCGAAGATATATGACCAACACACGGATGTTGTTCTATGCGGTCCTACTGTTGTGCTTTGCCGTCCGCAGGCCCCAGGGACTCTGGAAGGCAAGCCACCGCATATCCCGGATCAAAAAAGATCAGGTGCGCCGGATTCTGGAAGCAGGCGAGAATCGGTAAGCTTTCCTGGGACTGGGAACAATCGTGGGAAGGCACGACAGTGCATAGCGATTTCCAGAGGGAATTTATTAAATGAAAAGGGAGGAGAAGGCGGTGAGTGATGACGGAAAGAAAACGGCGGGACCGGCGGCGGATGACCGGCTCGTGCTGAAGCTGGAGGGAGTCTGTAAATATTTTGGGGCTCTCCATGCAGTGGACGGTGTTTCCTTTCAACTAGATAAAGGAAAAATATTGGGCCTGATCGGTCCCAACGGAGCAGGGAAATCCACTTTGATCAATCTGATCACCGGCTATTATCAGGTGACTTCGGGAAAAGTCTGGTTTCAGGGCCAGGACGTGACCAGCCTGGACGACTACCAGATCTGCCGGCTGGGGATGGCCAGGACTTTTCAGAAAATCAAAGTGTTTCGTGAGATCAGCGTGCTGGACAATGTCCTGATCGGAACCTATGCGAGGACAAAAGCAGGACCGATTGCCGGGATGCTGAGAACAAAAGCAGAGAGGCAGGAGGAAGAACGGGTCCTAGAGAAAGCGCTGGGGCTGCTCCGCTATATGGGGATTGAACAGCTCTGGGATTCCCGCGCCAGCGAGTTGTCTTACGGGGATCAAAGGCGGCTGGAGATTGCCCGCGCCTTGGCTACGGAACCGTCCCTTCTGCTTTTGGATGAGCCTGTGGCGGGCATGAATCCGGCGGAGAAAAAGACGATGATCCGTCTGATCCAGGAGCTTCAGGGCAGTGGGCTGACCATCCTGCTGATCGAGCATGACATGAACATGGTGATGGAGCTTTCCGACCACATTGTCGTCATAGACCATGGCGTGAAAATCGCGGAAGGCAATGCGAAAGAGGTTCAGAAGAATCCGCTGGTCATCGATGCCTATCTGGGAAAGGGGGTAAACCATGAGCATCCTTCAAATTGAAAATCTCATTGCACGGTACGATCAGATCGAAGCGCTGCATGGAATATCCTTTGAGGCAGATCAAGGAGAGATCGTCGCTTTGATCGGTGCAAACGGGGCAGGAAAGTCCACTACCCTGATGTCGGTCTCCGGATTGATGAAGCAGACCTGCGGGAAAATTTATTTTGAGGGCCGGGAGATTCAGTCGGCGGGAGCGCCGAAGATCGCCCAGATGGGAATTGTGCAGGTACCGGAGGGCCGGCGGTGCTTTTGCAGCATGACGGTGGAGGAAAACCTGATGATGGGCTATTACACCCATCGGAAGGAGAAAAAGGAACGCCAATCCCTGGAACGGGTTTTTGGCCTGTTTCCACGTCTTAAGGAGCGGATCCATCAGGTGGCGGATACCTTGAGCGGCGGAGAACAGCAGATGCTGGCAATCGGCCGGGCGATGATGGCGGAGCCGAAAATTTTGCTGATGGACGAACCGTCCCTGGGATTGGCCCCGGTAGTGGTGGAGCAGGTTTTTGAGACGATCCTGCGAATCCGCGAGCAGGGTGTGACAATTGTTTTAGTGGAGCAGAACGCGCGGATGGCCTTGTCGCTGGCCGACAAAGCCTATGTGCTGGAGGTAGGAAACATTGTCCTTCAAGGCACCGGGAGAGAACTGCTGAATCATGAGAGCGTGAAAGCGGCCTATCTGGGCGGCCTTTAGAGAAAAAGGAGCGTATGAAATGAAACGGATTGTATTGACTGACAGGGAAACGTTGCAGCTGGAGGAGGCGCCGGTACCGGCGCCGGGGGATGAGGATGTGGTGATCCGCGTGGAGAGGGCAGGGATCTGCGGTTCCGACGCCCACTTTTACCGGGCGGAGTACAAAGGGACCAAGTTCCCGCTGGTGTTGGGACATGAGTTTGCAGGGACCGTGCACTCCGTTGGCCGGAAGGCGGCTGGATTCCAGCCGGGAGACCGGGTGACTGCGGAACCGGGAATCGGATGCGGGCGCTGTGATTTTTGCAAATCCGGCGCATACAACCTGTGCCGCTCCCAGGATTTTATCGGGGGGCGTCCCGGTTTCCCCGGCGGTTTTGCCGAGTATGTTTCGGTTCCTGCCCGGATGGTGATCCCTCTTCCCCAAGAGATGGATTTTACGACAGGCTGCCTGGTGGAGCCGGTGGCAGTAGCCATGCACTGCCTGGGGCGGGGAAAGATTCAAAAGGGGGATACCGTCTTGATCCTGGGAGCTGGTGCGATCGGGCTCCTGATTGCCCAGGCAGTCCGTTGGGGAGGCGCGGAAAAAATTATCATGAGCGATGTGGCTCCGGAACGGCTGGCCCTTGCCGAAAAGTTTGGAGCGGACCAGGTCATTGACTCCGGAAAGGAAGATTTGATCCGGACGATCCAGGAGAGATACGGCGAAGGCGGTGTGGATGTCGTCTATGACGCAGCCAGTGTTGGCCCTACTTTTTCCCAGGCGGTCCATGTGGTGAAAAGCGGGGGGCGGGTGATCAATGTGGGGGAGGCTGCGAAGCCGGTGGAACTGGAACGGGATTTGCTTGGCAGGGAAATCGAGCTGACTGGAAGCCGTCAGTATACGCGGGAAGATTTTACAAAAGCTTTGGAAGTGATATCCACAGGAGAATTCCCGCTGGATCAAGTGCCAATCCGGTATTATCCTCTCTCCCGGTATACGGAGGCGTTTGATACGGCCCTGAATGATAAAGCAGTGATGCGGGTCATGTTTACCCCACAGGAGGCGTAGAGGACGGGCAATACGAAGAAAGCCCCCGAAAGGGAAGGCTAATTCTATGGTCGAAGAGGAGGCAAAACTTGAAGTACGGAATGTTTTACGGCTATTGGAAGCGGGATTGGAGCGGGGATTATCTGCCGCTCGTTTCGAGGGCTAAGAAGTGTGGTTTTGATATTTTGGCCGTGTCCAGCGGCTATCTGGTTGAGAAAACCGAGGCGGAACTGGATGCGCTGCGCCGGGAAGCGGAAGAATGGGAAGTGGAACTGCACGCCGGGTTCGGGCCCGGCCCGGACTGCAATCTCGCTTCCCAGGACCAGGCGGTTGTGGATCATGCCTTCCGCTACTATGGGCGGATTTTTCAAGTGCTGGAGCGGCTTGGTATCCCTTATCTCGGCGGCAACCACTATTCTTGCGCTCCGCAGGCCCTCCCTTTGCCGATCGACAAGGAAGGGGACCGGGAGCGGCTGCTGGCCCGGATGGACCGGCTCGCCGGACAGGCAGGGGATTGTGGAATTACGTTGATGATGGAGGTCGTATGCCGGTATGAAGGATATCTCATCAATACCGCAGAGGAGGGGGTTGCCTTTTTAAAGGAACTGGGAAAGGAAAACGTCCGCCTGATCCTGGATACCTTCCATATGAATATTGAAGAAGACAGTTTTTCCGCGGCAATCCATACGGCAGGGAAGGCTTTGGGATATTTTCACACAGGGGAGTGCAACCGAAAACTTCCGGGGGCTGGAAGGATTCCTTGGAATGAGATCCGGCACGCATTGCGGCAGATCCATTTTGACGGACCGGTGACGATGGAGCCGTTCATTCTGCCGGGAGGCAGTATCGGGAATGAACTAGGGGTATGGAGAGACCTATCCGGCGGGGCCTCGGAGCAGGAAATGGATCAGATGGCCTCGGAGAGCCTGAAATTTATGAAATATGTGCTGGAAGGGGAAGGTTTTCTGCCGGCGGTTTTGTAGAAACAGGAAATCCGATCTGTTTATCGGAAGTGACGGAAGATCGTAGAAAAAGAGCAGGCCTTCGATGGGGATTCCGGCAGGAAAAGGTTTCAAAAGATCTTTGATTCCAAATCTTGTATGGAGTTCCCACGGAAGGTCTGCTTTTTTATGATCTGAGCTGCGCTCATTCATCAAAGAGAGAAGTGAAGAAAAGCCAGCCTTACCGCTCTTCCCGGAAATAGTTATTCCCGCAGCTCTTCGGCTGGCTGTGTTCTCTGCTCTGCCGGATACTGGTGATCACCAGCACGACGATGGTCACGATGTAGGGGACCATATCGTAAAACTGCGTGGCCAGACCCTTGATCGGGAAATACATCCGGAGTACGGTCAGGCCTCCGAAGATAATGCCGCAGAGGATGGCACGGGCCGGATTCCAGGTGGCGAAGATCACAAGCGCCACGGCCAGCCAGCCGTAGCCGCTGACGCAGCCGTGAACCCAGATGCCGTTGCAGGTGACCATGCACATGTACATGCCGCCGATGCCGCAGATTCCTCCTCCGACAATCGTGGCCAGGTATTTATAGCGGGTCACATTGATCCCGGCCGCATCGGCGGTTGCCGGGTCTTCCCCGACCGCCCTCAGGTTCAGGCCGGTCCGGGATTTCTTAAAGAACCAGGCCATCAGGATTGCCAGAGCAACCGAAAAATACACGATCCAGTTGTAGGAGAAGAGAAGTTTCCCCAAAATCGGAATATCAGAGAGAGCGCCGAAATGGATGGGCTGGAACATGGCTTGGGTGCCCTGGGTCACCTGCGCAAAGCCGGTGGCGGAGCGCTGGCCCAGGATCTCTCCGAAAAAGTTGCCGAAGCCGGTGCCGAAGATGGTCAGCGTCAGACCGGTTACATTCTGGTTCGCCCGGAGGGTGATGGTCAAAAACGAATAGATCAGAGCGCCGAGCGCGCCGGCCAAAAAGGAGATCAAGAGAGCGCCTACGGCTGCCATCACTCCGGCTCCGCCCAGCCACTGTTCGGCTGCCAGCCCGCCGGCCAGGCCGGAGACTGCGCCCATAAACATCATGCCTTCCACACCAAGGTTCAGGTTGCCGGATTTTTCCGTCAGGATTTCTCCGAGAGTGCCGAGAAGCAGGGGGGTACCTGCTGCCACGGCGGCGTTCAACAGATTGATGATATTATCCATTTGCCTCCTCCTTTCTGCTTCCGCGGAAGATCAGCTTATAGTTGATAAAGAATTCGCAGCCCAGCATGAAAAACAGAATCAGGCCGGTCAACAGATCGGCCGCCGAGGCCGGAATGTTGTGGGAGGTCTGAATACTGTTGGAGCCGCGCTCCAGCATGGCGATGAACAGGGAGACCACCACCATTGCAAAGGGATTCATATGGCCAAGCCAGGCCACTGTGATGGCGGTAAATCCAACGCCGCCAGCCGTGGTCTCGGTCAGAGTGCCGTCGGAACCGGACACCTGGAGGAAACCGACCAGGCCTGCCAGGGCCGCGGAGAGAAACATGGTGCGGACCAGGATCCGTCTCACGTTCATACCGGCATAACGTGCCGTATTGGCGGACTCGCCGACGACGGAAATCTCATATCCATGCTTGGTCTTCGTCAGATAGATAAAAGCGGCTACTACGATAATCAGGGCAATGATCCATCCGATATGTACACCGAAAACCTTCGGCAGGCGCGCCGTGTCCGTAAACATGCGGACCTTGGGGAATGTGCTGCGGGAATCCTGCCAACTGGCCTGATGCTCCAGGAAGATCACGAATTGGAGCGCAATGTAATTCATCATCAAGGTGAAAAGCGTTTCATTGGTGTTCCACTTGGCCTTGAAGAACGCCGGGATCATCCCATAGATGCCGCCTGCAATGAAAGCCGCCAAGCCCATCAGGATTAAAACGATTGCGTGGGGCAGGTGATCAAAGTAGATGGCAATGGAAGAGGCTGCGATGGCTCCGGCCAAGATCTGGCCCTCCGCGCCGATATTCCAAAAACGCATTTTAAAGGCGAGGGAAATGCCGATGCCGGTGATCAGCAGAGGAATGGTCAGTTTCACGGTTTCCTGAATGGCAATTTTCTTTCCAAAAGCGCCCTGAACCATGCTGGCGTATACTTCAAAGGGATTGTGGCCAAGCGTCAGGATCAAGAGCCCCCCGGTGATGATTGCGCCTAAGAGGGCAATGCCGCGGATGAGCCAGGCTTTCTTCGGTTCGATGCTGGCCCGCTTGACCATGCGGACAAAGGGTTCCTGATGTTCCCGGATTTCCTTACTCATGAGTGGCCGCCTCCTTTCTCTCTTTTTGTAAGTTTGCTTGATTTTCCTTATTCTGGTCGCCGACATGCACCATCATCAGGCCGATTTCTTCCTTTGAGGTGGTGCGGGGATCCACAATACCGCTGACCTGGCCGCCGCACAGGACTAAAAGCCGGTCGGAGATCTCCAAAAGGACATCCAGATCTTCACCGATGAAGATGACGGCAACCCCTTTCTTTTTCTGCTGGTTCAGCAGATCGTAAACCGTATAGGAGGAGTTGATGTCAAGTCCCCGCGCCGGGTAAGCGACGATTAAAAGCTGGGGACTGCATTCGATTTCCCGGCCGAGAAGCACTTTCTGGACGTTTCCGCCGGAGAGGCGGCGGATCGGCGTGTGGACGCCTGGGGTTACGATCTGGAGCTCTTCGATTAGGCGCTCCGCCGTCTTTTTCGGCGTCTCCCGGTCCACAAAAGGACCGGAATTCTGCCGGTAATTTTTCAGCATGATATTGTCCACCATGTCCAGGGAGGCGACCAGTCCCATGCCCAGCCGGTCTTCCGGCACAAATGCCATGGAAATTCCTTTTTTAATGATCTCGTCGGGAGATTTTCCGACCAGATTTTCATCCACCAGATGGCCGTCCACCTCATTGTGGAAGAGGATGGATCCCCCCTTCACCGGATAGAGCCCGGTCAGGGCTTCGCAGAGCTCTTTCTGGCCGCTTCCGGCAATACCGGCCACGCCGAGGATTTCCCCGCCGAAGGCGTCGAAAGAGACCTGATCCAGTTTCTTCACGCCGTCCGAATTGATACAGGTTAAGGAATGAACCTTCAGGCAGTCCTTTTTCGGGATCCCCTCCGGCCGGTCGATGGAAAGGCTTACGCTGTGTCCCACCATCATCTCGGTCAGGGACTGCTGGGTGGCCTTTCCCGTCTCTACGGTATCGATATATTCCCCCTTGCGCAGGATAGCGACCCGGTCGGAGACCGAGAGCACCTCGTGGAGCTTGTGGGTGATAATGATGATTGCTTTGTTGTCGTCCTTCATCGCCCGCAGCACGCGGAACAGCTTTTCCGTTTCCTGGGGAGTCAGCACGGCGGTGGGCTCGTCGAGGATCAGGATACCTGCGCCTCGGTAAAGCACTTTGATAATCTCCACCGTCTGCTTTTCCGAAACCGACATCTGATAGATCTTTTTATCCGGATCAATATCAAAACCATATTTTTGAGAGATATCGCGGATTTTCTGGGACAGCAGTTTTCGGTTGATTGTGGCGCCGCCGGGCAGTCCCAAAACAATATTTTCCGCCGCCGTCAGCACGTCGACCAGCTTAAAGTGCTGGTGGATCATGCCGATCCCCAGGGCAAATGCGTCCTTCGGCGAACGGATGGATACCTCTTTGCCATGAATGTAGATTTCTCCGTGGTCCGGGAAATAAATGCCGGACAGCATATTCATCAGCGTTGTCTTTCCGCTGCCGTTTTCCCCGAGCAGAGCTAAAATCTCCCCGGTACGCAGCGTCAGGTTCACATCGTGGTTGGCGACGACGGAACCGAACGTTTTTGTGACGTTTTTCATCTCCACGGCATTCGTCTTCGTATTTTCCAAACCTTCTCCCTCCTTGTTTCTATGAGTGAAGAACAGGGCAAACCGCGTTTGCACTCTTCTTCCTCCATAGCTTCCTTTTTAGAAAAGGGACAGGGCCGCAGATAAGCGGCTCTGTCCCGGAAATCCGAAACAGCTCGGATTACTCTTTAACCGTAATGCCTTCCAGGATATGATTGAAGCTGGGGGCGGAAGCGGGCTCTTTGAAGGTTTCACCCTCTTTTACAACCTCATTGCCTTCATTATCCTTCAGCGGGCCGGTGAAAACATCCCAATCAGAGGTCAGGAACTTTTCACGGGCTGCGTCGATGGCTTCTTTGGTTCCGTCGGCAATAATGCTGTCGTTCAGAGGGGAGATATCGCAGACGCCGTCTTTGAGGCCCTTGGACCAGTCAACGTCGATGGCCTCACCCTTAGCCACGCAGTTCACAGCGTACTCCAGATAGATGGACCAATCCCAGACTGCGGAGGTCAGGGAAGCCTTCGGGGCAGCGTCTCTCATGTCGGAATTGTATCCAACGTGGAACACGCCGTTCTGCTCCGCCGTGGTGGCCGCCGCAGTGGAATCGCAGTGCTGGCCGATCACGTCGCAGCCGTCGTCGATCAGAGCCTTGGCAACCTGTGCCTCCTTGGTCGGATCGTTCCAGCTGTTGGTGTACATTACTTCCATCGTGACATCCGGGTTTACGCTTTTGGCGCCCAGGTAAAACGCATCGTAACCGCTGATTACCTCAGGGGTTGCCATAGCGGCGACATAACCGATCTTGTTGGTGCTGGTCTTCAGGCCGGCGGCGATACCGGACAGGTAACGGGCCTGATGAATCTCACCAAAATAGTTATGTACGTTGCTCAGTCCGCTGGTAGCCGCCTGATAACCGGTGGCATGGCAGAACTGAACGTCGGGATATTCTTTGGCAACTTCCAGGACATAGTTCTCAAAGCCGAAGCTGGTTGCAAAGATGATATTGCAGCCGGCGTCTACCAGCTCGCGCAGCGCGGTGCCGCACTCAGCGCCTTCCGGAATGTTGTACTTGTTGATGATCTGAGTGTTAACATCCAGTCCCAGCTCCTTCGCCATCTTCTGAGTTCCCAGGTCGTGATTGTAGGTGTAGCCCTTGTCACTGGGATCGGAGATATGGACAAAGCCAATCTTCAGCTTGGAATAGTCAACATCGCCGGTCGCCGCTGTGGTGGCCTCTGCTGCCGTCGTAGCGGCGGCTGTGGTGTCTTTCTCAGCGGCCGTGGTGTCGGCAGATGTAGTTGCGGCAGGCGTCGTGGTAGGCGCTGCCGTCGTTTCGCTGTTTCCGCTGCCGCAGGCGGCTAAGCTGAAAATCATCGCGAAACTCAAGAATGCGGATACAAATTTTTTCATATACGGTTCCTCCTTTTTTTTATACAAAAAGTGTATCATTTTTCATTGGGCCTGTCAATTCTATAACTCCGGAAACGTCAAATAATTTGAAGGAAAATAAGGAAAGAAAACAGAATATCTATAGATTAATACAAAAAAATTTCCTTGAATTTGGACGGATTCTATGCTATGCTGTAGGCGGGTGATAGCGAGTAAATCAATTGGAATCCGACGAATGGTGAGGGTGATTCATTCCTGTTGGAGGAAGAATGGTAGGAGGAGATTGATTTATGGCAGAAAAGCAGATTTCCGGGCGGAAGGGCTCCATTTTTGATTTGGATGGCGTTCCGCCGCTTCGACAGGCGCTTCCCCTGGCGATCCAGCATGTGGTGGCTATGATTGTCGGGTGTGTGACACCTGCTATTTTGGTATCCAACGCGGCGGGTCTGGCCGTGGAGGACCGGGTTCTTTTAATTCAGGCGGCGCTTGTCATTGCCGCATTATCCACATTCATTCAACTGTTTCCTATTTTCGGCGTTTTAGGGTCCCGGCTCCCGATGATCATGGGAGTCAGCTTTGCTTATGTGCCGAGTTTGGTGGCGGTTGCCGGGGACTACGATGTGGCGACGATTTTCGGCGCTCAGATAGTGGGCGGCGTCGTGGCGATTCTGGTCGGGCTTTTTGTGAAAAAGCTCCGGGGGCTCTTTCCTCCTCTGATCACCGGCACGGTCGTTTTTACCATCGGGCTTTCCCTTTATCCGACCGCGGTCAATTACATGGCGGGAGGCACCGGGAATACCGATGCAGCCAGGCTGGCCACGCCGGCGCTGCTGTACGGTTCCTGGCAGAACTGGATGATCGCGATTCTGACTCTGATTGCAGTGACGGTTCTGAATCATTATGCCAAGGGGCTGGCGAAGCTGGCGTCGATTCTGCTCGGCATGGCGTTCGGCTACGTGGTGGCGGCGTTTTTCGGAATGGTGGATTTAAGTCCGGTGGCGGAAGCCGGATTCTTCCAGCTTCCCAAGATCATGCACTTTGGGATATCCTTTGATATATCGGCCTGTACGGCCATCGGGATCCTGTTTGCCATCAACTCCATACAGGCCATCGGGGACTATACGGCGACGACGATCGGAGGCATGGACCGGGAGCCTACGGACGGAGAGCTCCAGCGAGGAATCGTGGCCTACGGCGCATCCAATATTCTCGGCGCTGTGCTGGGCGGCCTTCCGACGGCGACTTACAGCCAGAACGTTGGCATTGTGGTGACGACCAAGGTGATCAACCGGATTGTTTTAGGGATGGCGGCCGCCTTGATTTTGCTGGCCGGTCTGGTGCCGAAGTTTTCGGCCATCCTGACGACCATTCCCCAGTGCGTTTTGGGAGGCGCTACCATATCGGTATTCGCATCGATTGCGATGACCGGCATGAAGCTGGTGACGTCGGCGCCGATGAACTACCGGAATACCTCGATTGTCGGCTTGGCTGCGGCCCTGGGCATGGGTGTGTCCCAGGCGTCGGCGTCCCTGTCCCAGTTTCCGGATTGGGCCACGACGATTTTTGGAAAATCGCCGGTGGTGGTGGCAACGATTGTGGCGATTATTTTGAATATCATTCTTCCGAAGGAAGAGGCGTAAGAGAGAATTTCGCGCCGCGAAATTCTGCGCCGCAAATGTGTCGCGTCAGCGACATTTTCCTTTGCATTTGCGTGTGCCTCCATAGCGGAGCGTATCTTGTTTCATAGGGAATTCCAAAGGAATTTCCTATGAAACAAGAAAGATGGAGCAGCCGGGACGGGTAAGTCCCGGCTGCTCCATCTTTCAGCCTTCTATAAAAGTCTTTATCTTATCTTGGTCTCGGTTTTCGGATCTCCATCAGGTCATTAGCGCGGGCGGTCCGGGTAAAACCGCATTTCTCATAGAAATCATGGGCGTAGGTGGTGACCAGCATCCACTGATAGACGTCTTTCAGTTCCGGATGATTTAAGAGATAGGAGATCATCTGCTCCCCGATGCCGGATGCCCGGCAGGATTCTTCCACAATCACATCCATCAGGTAGGCAAAACGGGTCTTATCGGAGACCACGCGGGCATAGCCGATCTGCGTTCCGTCTTCCCGGAACGCGCCGGTGACCAGCGCGGAATTCTCCGCCCCTTTGCGGACCTCCTCTTCGGTGATTCCGGGGCTCCAGTGAGTAGCCGCCAGCATGGCTGTAACTTTAGAAAAATCAATGGCTGCAAGGCCTTCTCGGATCGTAAACATAAATTGGTACTCCTCCCACCCTGAGATTCTAACATAGATTGTGAAAAAAGCAAGGAAAAGTTTGGGATTCTGTGATAAAATAAAATCAATCAAGAAGTTTTTTTGAGCGGCCGAGGAACGCAATAAAAAAGAGAGGGATTGAGACATGCTGAATCAAAGGATCCGCCAATTAGTGGATTATGGTATCCGTACCGGATTGATATCGGAGTACGAGCGAATTTATACGACGAACCTGCTGCTGGAGATTTTTCAGGAACCGGAATATACGGAGCCGGAGAATCCAGGCGAAGAGGACTTGCCGGAGATCCTTGCCGGGCTGCTGGATGAGGCGGCAAAGAGAGGGATTTTAAAGGATCAGTCAGTGACCGGCCGGGACTTGTTTGATACGAAGCTGATGAACTGCCTGGTGCCCCGTCCCTCCCAGGTGATCGCAGAGTTTCAGCGCCGTTACCAGAAATCCCCGCGGGCGGCCACGGAATATTTCTACCGGTTGAGCCAGGATTCCGATTACATCCGGCGCTACCGGGTGAAAAAAGATATCCGATGGGCGGCGGAAAGCCCTTACGGCCCTCTGGATATCTCCATCAACCTGTCCAAGCCGGAAAAGGATCCCAAGGCGATCGCAGCGGCCAAGACGGCGAAGCAGGGCGGATATCCCAAATGCCAGCTCTGCCGGGAGTGCGTGGGCTACGCCGGGCGGCTGGATTTCCCCGCCAGAGAGAATCACCGGATCGTCCCGGTTGCAATCGGCGGAGCGGAGTGGTGGTTCCAGTATTCCCCTTATGTTTATTACAATGAACACTGCATCGTTTTTAACGGCGAGCATGTGCCGATGAAGATCGAGACGGAGACGTTCCGCCGCCTGCTGGACTTTGTGGCGCAGTTTCCTCACTACTTTGTCGGGTCCAACGCGGACCTTCCGATCGTGGGGGGATCCATCCTGAGCCATGATCACTTTCAAGGAGGCTGCTACGAGTTTCCGATGGAGCGGGCGCAGGTGGAAGAGGCGTTTCTCGTAGAGGGATTTTCGAACGTGACGGCAGGTATTGTCCATTGGCCGCTCTCGGTGATCCGCCTGTCCTCGGAGGACCGGGAGGAGCTGGTGCGTCTGGCCGGGCATGTTCTGGAAAAATGGCGGGGATACACGGATGCCGAGGCCATGGTTTTGGCTGAGAGCGAGGGGGAACCCCACAATACCATCACGCCGATTGCGCGGATGCGGGGCGGCAAGTTTGAGCTGGATTTAGTGCTTCGAAATAATTTGACCACACCGGAACATCCTTTGGGCCTTTACCATCCGCACCAGGAACTGCATCACATTAAAAAAGAAAATATCGGTCTGATTGAGGTGATGGGGCTTGCCATTCTTCCGGCGCGGCTGAAAAAGGAACTGGACGCGTTGGGCCGGGCGTTGGTGGAAGGAACCGAGATTCGCGGACAGGCGGATTTAGAGAAACATGCGGACTGGGCGGAGGAGCTGAAAGCGAAGTACGGACGCTTTGAGAGTGAGACCGTTTCAGAGATCTTGCGAAGGGAAACCGGCGACGTGTTCCGCCGGGTTTTGGAAGACGCGGGAGTTTACAAAGTGACGAAGGAAGGCAGGACTGCATTTCGGAGGTTTATCCATACGCTATGATATCATTTTTCAAAAAAATTCAGTATAATTCGCCGGTTGTTTTAACCTTTGCCCTGGTGTCTTTCTGTGTGCTGGGATTGGGGCAGCTGACTCGCGGGTGGACCGATCAGATGCTTTTTTGCGTCTACCGTAGTTCGCTTTTGGATCCGCTGACCTACGTGCGGCTGTTCGGACATGTGCTGGGCCACGCGAATCTGGCCCATTTGACCGGAAATATGATGCTGTTCTTGCTTCTGGGGCCGATTTTGGAGGAAAAGTATGGGAGCCGGGCCATGCTGCAGATGTTCGCGGTGGTCGCCCTGGTGACCGGGGCGGTGAACATGGTTTTCTTTCCCGGCGTGGCCCTGATGGGGGCCAGCGGGATTGTCTTTATGATGATCGTTCTGGCTTCGATGACCAGCGTGGGGCGCGGACAGATTCCGCTGACGCTGATCGTTGTGGCAATTTTGTATCTGGGGCAGGAGGTTTACGACGGAATTTTTACGGCGGATAATATCTCGCATCTGTCCCACATTGTAGGGGGCGTTTGCGGGTGCGCCTTTGGCTTTACCAGAAAATAGAGGCTTTTTTGAAAAGGGATGGCATAAAACAAGCTCCTGCCTTATTGTAAAGACAGGAGCTTGTTTTATACTTTCGTTTTAGAAAGAACTGATTGTTACAGCACGGCTGCTGCAATCGGATAGCCGATGAAGGCCAGAATCAGCATGCTGGCGATTGCCATCAGTCCGCCGTACTTGAACATCGCTTTTACATCAACCCAGCCAGTACCGGCCACAACCGCCATCGGCATGGTGCTGGGCGGGGTGGCGAATGCGTAGGAGGCAGCGGCGCCGATGACGGAAGCCAGTGCAACCATGTTTACATTGCCCATTGCCAGAGCGATCGGTGCGGAGATCGTATAGAATACGGTGGCGCACACGGTGTTGGAAGAAAAGTTCGTGCAGAGGATGCAGAGCACCGAAATCACCAGAATGAAAATGGAAGGATTCATTCCCTGAACCAGAGGAGAGACCTTTGCAACCAGGAAATCGGAGATGCCGACTTTATCCAGAACTAGTGCGCCACTAAGCACCAGAACTGCGGCGTTAAAGATCAATGCACTCCACGGAACACCATTGGTAGCGGCATCCTTAAAGTTCATAACAGGCTTTCCATCAATTTCTACTACACAGAGGATAATGATAGCGATCAATACTGGAACGGCATTGCCAAGGCCAGCCAGGTAAGCACCAACAGTCGGCATAAAATTTTTAAGGCAGCCCTGCAAGATCCAGATGATAATAACGGCGATAAAAAGGGCGGAAGAAAGTTTTTCCTGTTTGCTCATCGGCTTGATCTCTGAACGCAGCGTCGTTACGTCGTAGGTTTGCAGTTTTGTGATGTCGGGGCGATAAATAAAACGGTATACCAGAATCAGCACAAGGAAGATCAGGATGCCGGTCACGATACCAAAAATGCTGTAGGAAACAATGTTGACGCTAAGCCCGGTCTGTTCAGCCAAAAGCTGGATTGGGATCAAGATAATCGCATGTCCTAAAGGCGTGTTGGCGGAACCGATTCCGACGGCAATGCCAAGGCCAAGGACCAGCATCTGAGGGAAACGGTCTCCTTTGATGTAGTCCAGCTCCTTAAAGATCTGCTCTGCGATCGGAAGAAAGATCAGGAGTGCAGCAGTCTGGGACATAAAGGAAGCCATAAACATAGCGCCAAACAGAAACATGATTACAAACGCCCAGGGACTCTTTCTTGCAATTTTGTTGGTAATGCACCAGATTGCCATACGGCGGGAAAAACCAACTTGGCTCAGTACATGGCTGAGCATGAAGAATACCAGAAGAAAAGCGATGGTCGCGTTGCCGAAACCGCTTTTAAAGATATCGGCTGGCTTCATGATTTCGAACACAGCCAGCAGCGCCATACAGAGGAAACTGGGCCAGTCAATACCGATGAAGTTCCACATCAGCATAATACCGATGAACAGCCCAATGACCTGCATGCTGGTGACCGAGAGGCCCTCCGGCGCAGGAATGAACTGAAAACCAAGGATAAAAAGGATGGATACGATCATCATGATCAATTTGGTTTTGTTTTGTTTCATAGTTTATCTCCTTTTGTACATTTAACGGGAATACTTATCTGTCAGGCATTGCGAGAGAGAAGCAGCCGTCAATTCATCCAATTTCTTTTTCTCACATTTAGCCAGTGCCACAGCGTATCCGGCAGATTCACCGACGTTCATCATAATCGGCATCACGCGGATGGCGGCAAAAGCTTTCTTTTCGGCGCCTAGACATTTTCCGGCTGCCAGAGTGCGATGCAGTCCCTTGGGAAGGAGACTTCGGTAAGGGATGTGGTAGACGCCGGGCAGCACCTTCCAGATTACGGAGTTCGTGACCGGGTCATGGATATCCATGGGATAGCAGCCGCAGGCGATGCTGTCCTCGAAATTGGTCATCTGCTCCAAATCATCCAGCGTCAGCATGTATTGTCCCTGAATACGGCGGCCGTCCCGGACACCGATCACGGAAGCAATATTGGCGATATAGGAGGCCTCCATGCCCGGTACGCGCTTCTGAACAAAATGATAAACTGGGAGGATTTGGCGGCGGGCTTCAGCCAATCCCATGGAGGCGCCGCGGATATCTTCGTAGTCAAATTTGGCCCGTGTCACATTTAAACTGACGTCCTTTGTGCCGGGAATTGGCGTAAAGGCAAGTATTTTTCCCTTTAAGATACCGGCTTCATAGCCTTCCTGAATGATTTTTCCTAGTTCTTCACTGTGGATGAAGGCGTCCAGTTTGGTTAGATCTACATTGGAAAGTCGGAACATCAGCGTAGAGACCAGCTGTTTATCAGCCTGAGTTTTGATTGTTTCACAGCCTAGTTTTCGAATTAAATCCGCATTTCCTGTGGCATCGATCAGATAATCACTGGTCAGGGTGAAAGTCTCATACAGACTGCGGGCGTGTACGATACAGCCGTCTTCATTTTCTTCGGCGGAATCCAGCTCTGCCTGGTAGAAGAGTGTAACGCCACTTTCCGTTGCCTTGGTCTCCAGCAGAATCTTTAGCATTTCCGGATTGTAGCGAAGACGGTCGATTTTGACTTCCTTGTTGGAGGACATCGGGACTGCGAAATGGTACTCGGCAAATCCTTCGGCAATCATTTCATCGAAGATTTCTTTTTCAATGCCCTTGTAGAGCGGGGATTCCCGAAAGCCGGCCGCGTTCATCTCGGTCAGCCCGGAGCCAGTGGCCATGCCGCCGAGATATGAATTTTTCTCAATGACAGCGGTGCTCAGCCCTTCTCTGGCCGCAGCAATTGCACTGAACGTACCAGCAGTCCCTCCGCCCACAATGACTAAATCGAAATGATTTTGATGGTGCATAGGGTGTTTCCTTTCTCTCATGTTTTTCTTATCTCGTATTGTACCTATCTCGCTTCAGAAAAACAATTTCAATTTGGAAAGAGTATATTCCATATTGGAAAGAGATGAAGACATTGCATTTTGTAATGTAAAATGGTATGATGAAAAAATCTCTTTTTGTACAAGATTCACAGAGGAGGAAAGCCAATGGATGTGTTTCAGCTTAAGTGTTTTATCAGTGTTGTAGATTGTAAGAGCTTTACCGAGGCCTCCTATGAGGTGGCGATCTCTCAATCATCTCTTTCCAAATACATCAGCAAGCTGGAGGACGAGTTGAAGGTAAAACTTTTCGACAGGAGCAAGCGACAGACCGAGCTGACACCGGCAGGCCGTGAGTTTGATGAGTATGCGCGGGCGATGTTGGATGGATATTACCAGATGCAGAATGCTATGAAGAAGTATACGGTCGGCGGGATTCTCCATATCGGGAGTATTGAACACATGGGACGTGTAGGGCTGACAACGCCAATCGCATCCTTCTTAAATTTATTTCCGGATGGCGATGTGGAAATTGAAATTGACAAGGGAGACACTTTAAGTTTAATGAATCTTCTGATTTCAAAGAAGATTGATATGGCGTTTATCGCTCATATCATTTCGGCAAAGAGAGATACCTCCAATATAGATGCTTATGATTTAACAGCCTTTGACCGGTACACATTGGTGGAGGACGAGTATCATCTGGTTGTAAATCGGAATCATCCGCTGGCGGAGCGGGAGGTCGTTTCCTGGAAGGAACTGGCGGAAGAAAAATTTGTAATCTTAGACAAAAGCTATAGTTTGAATTCCATCATAAGAGATTCCTTCCGGCAAGTGGGGATCGTTCCTCATATTGTATTTGAATGTGATCAAGTCGACACGATTCTAGGGTTAATTGAGGAAGATTTTGGCGTGTCTCTGCTTTCTAAGCGTGTGGCGACGTCACGGTATGATGTGAAGTCTGTCCGGATTGACCGTCCTCTTGCGCGGAATACGGTGCTGGTAGTGCCGAAGGAGATGGAACACAAGCGGAAGTTGATGCAGCAGTTTGTACGGCATATTGTGGAATACTATGAGAACAACAAGAAGAGCGAAGAGTCGGAAACGAAATAGAGAATCAGTAAGAAGAAAGAACACAGAAACCTGGCCTAGATGGAGAAGGTTCCTGTGTTCTTTTTGTTTTATTGGCAGGAGGCATTGGAGTTTGCAGCGATTGAAGAGCTGCCGTGTTCTAGCATCCGCATCAGTTTCAGCTCCCGCACGGCGAAGAAAACTGCCAGCAGCGCGGCGGCTAGGTCGGCGACGGGACCGGCATACATGACCCCGTCGATGCCGAGAAACATCGGAAGAAGAACAATCAGCGGCAAAAGGAAAAGAATCTGCCGGGTCAGCGACAGGAAAACACCCCTGGTGGCTTTTCCGATCGAAGTAAACAGATTGGCTGCAATCGGCTGGAGTCCATTGATAAAGGTGAAAAACAGATAAATCCGAAAATACTGTTCTGCAAAATGGAAGTATTCTTCCGAGCCCTCTCCGAAGAGTCCGATGATCTGGCGCGGAAAGATCTGAAACAGCAGGAATGCGCCGACGGAGATCGCGGTGGCGATGGCGGCGGCCCGTAGGAACGTTTCCTCGACCCGCTTATATTTCCCGGCTCCGTAGTTGAAGCTGACGATGGGCTGAAGTCCCTGGGCGAGTCCGATGACCAGGGAGAAAAAGATCATACCGACTTTGGAAATGATTCCGGCGCAGGCCAGAGGAATTTCCGGCCCGTAGACAGACTGGCCGCCGTAATAAGTCAGGGTGTTGTTCATCACAACCTGGACCACCATCATGGCAAGCTGATTGAAGAACGGAGCCATGCCCAGCGAAAGAATTCGCAGGCAGAACTGTCTGGACGGCTTCAGGGATTGCAGCGTCAGGCGGACGGTTTTATAGTGTATCAGGTAGGTTCCGACCATGACGGCGGAGACCACTTGTCCGATTACGGTTGCCCAGGCCGCCCCGGCAATACCCATGTGAAAGACGAAGATAAACAGCGGGTCCAGAATCGTATTGAGCACCGCGCCGGTCAACGTACAGACCATGGAATATTTTGGGCTGCCGTCCGCCCGGACCAGATTGGAGCCCCCGGTGGCTAAGATCAGGAACGGAAAACCCAACGAGGTAATGCCGGTATAGGTCAGCGAGTAGTCCAGAATATCGGGCGTTGCGCCAAAGAGCAGCATCATCGGCCTAAGGAAAAGGCGGACAACGATGCACAGGCCGATCCCAATGGTCAGCATCAGGAAGATCGCGTTCCCGGCAAAGCGCTCGGCCCGCTTGCTGTCTCCGGATCCGAGGGACAGGTTGAAATTGGCGGAACCGCCGATTCCGCAGAGCAGGGAGACGGAGGTACAGGTGATCGACAGAGGGAACGCAACATTGGTGGCGGCGTTACCCAGCATACCGACGCTCTGGCCAATAAAAAATTGATCGACAATGTTGTAAAGAGCGCTGACCACCATCGCGATGATGCTGGGAATGGCAAACCGGGCCAGCAGCCGTGTGATTTTTTCTGTACCCAGGGGATTATTGGCTTTGTCCATGGGAAGAATCCTCCTTTTCATTTTTTTCTAAGACCTGGGACGACGCATTTTTTACCAGGGTGTGTAAAAGCTCCGTCAAAGTATCTGTTTCTTCCGGGCTCAATGTTTCGGTAAGGCCGCTCCACAGCTCGGTCAGAGCAGCCTTGATCTTCGGGACCAGCTCCCAGCCTTTTTCCGTCAGATAAAGGGCGTTGGAATGGGGATTTGGCGCCTCCCGTTTCCGCAGCACAAAGCCTTCTTCTTCCAGGCGCTTCATGGCGCGGGTGGCCATCGCTTCGTCCAGGGAGAGCGACCGGCAGAGGGCTTTTTGGCTGGTGCCTTCATTTTTGGAGATATAGAGAAGAAAATAGTAGCTGGAATAGCCGAGCCCGTAGGGCTTCATGACGGTATTGATGTATTTTAGCTCATTTCGGTAGAGGGTGGCTACATATTTGCCGAGCAGTGTGATCATGCCGGACCTCCTTAGTTGACTTGTCAATCTCATTCCAACCGATAGTATAACGAATAATGGTTGATAAGTCAATTTTATTTTTTGTTCATTCTTATATGAAAAAAGAAAACGAAGAAGGAACTGCGGAGTGTGACGTGGCAGGTATTTTTTCCCAACCGGCGCGGAACGGCAGCCGGATTGGATTCCCTCTTGCGGAGTACAGAAATCTGCTTTATAATTTCCTTGTGATTTCATATTATTGAAATGCGGCTCAAAGGAATGGAAGGATAGGGAGGAGAATTCCGATGTCCAATAAAGTACACATTTTAATCATCGAAGATGAGAAAAGTATCTGTAATTTTATCAAAGCAGCCCTTCAGGTGCAGGATTACCGCATCAGTATCGCACATACCGCGTCGGAAGGACTTTCGATCATTACTTCCCGCTGTCCCGACCTGGTGCTCCTGGATCTGGGGCTTCCGGATATGGACGGCAGTGAGATTATACGAAAGGTAAGGGAGTGGTCCAGCCTGCCGGTGATCGTGATCTCTGCCAGAACCCAGGAGCGGGAGAAAGTGCAGGTCTTGGATCTGGGAGCGGACGACTACATTACAAAGCCGTTCGGCTCCTCGGAACTTTTAGCCCGGATCCGAACCGCGCTGCGCCATAATAATCAGTTGGTGACGCCGAACGGAGGGCCAAGCTCCTGCTATAAAGTAGGCGATCTGTGTATTGATTTTGCCCGGCGCATCGTAACCTTGGCCGGAGAGGAGATTCATCTGACCGCCGTGGAATATAAGCTGGTGTCGCTGCTCGCCAAAAACGCGGGCCGGGTGGTGACTCACGATGCGATTATGACCCAGGTGTGGGGGCCTTACGTGGAAGAAGACAACCGGATCCTGCGGGTGAACATGGCAAACATCCGCCGGAAGATTGAAAAAAATCCCGCGGAGCCCCAGTATATCTTTACTGAAATCGGTATTGGCTACCGGATGGCCGAAGAGACCAATTAAGAAGAGGGGAAGGCACGGAACGAGATGCCTTCCCTTTTGTGTTGCTTAGTCTTTTTGCTCCTCTTTGGCGATACAATAATTAAACAGGTAGAGAATCATTTCACCGGGAGATGGCTTTTCTGTCAGACGCCGTCCGGCAATCCGTTCCAGTTCTTTTCGGTTCCCATGTTCCCAGCAGTCTTCCACGGCCCGCGCAATATTTCTGGCCACATTCTGGGGCGAGCTGTGGGTATCTCTGGCGATTTCCGGATAGAGTTCGCTGGTCAGGCAGCGGACCGGAAATTCCTTCCTTTGAACGACAAGAGCAACGGCCCGTGTTAGCTGGCGATAGCCGACGGAGGCCGGCCGCCCGGAAATGGTGACGATGAGCTGATAGATTTCTTTCTGTTTCATAGAACGTCTCTCCTTCGTATTATGGGATAGGAACAAAATAGGATAAAAAGCCAAGAAAAAAAGTGTAATGGACAGAATTGGACATGAATGTGTAAATGTAAAGGAAAAACATGTCTCTTATTTCAACATCTTTCGACCTTAGACGACGAAAAAAGAAAAACCCTCTTTTTCAGCGCAGAAAAAGAGGGAGAAGTCAGAGAGGAAAAATTGTTAAAGAACCGCTAAGGAGATCAAGGCAATAAAATAGGCAAAACCACGTGAAATAGTGTATTTTGCCTGTCAGATAATTTGAAATCATATATTATTAAGTAACGTACTAGTGACAATCTTTTGGATCTCTGCCTTTAATTGTGTCAAAGTTCTGTGACCGTATTTTCGATTCGTGACATCGGTTCCAAGGGAGTGACCAAGCATAAGCTTTTTGGATAGCTCGTCCACGCCGTACTTGTCGCATAGCCATGAAAAGGTGTGGCGGCAGTCGTGCGGAGTATGGCGCTGTATTTTGAGCGATTCCAGCTTTTGATACATCATACCCCTAAAGTTCTCCGGGGTCACATTTAAAATCGCGCCTTGAGCCTCGTAGAGCCGTACAACGATAGGATAGATAGAATCATGGATAGGGACAATTCGGTTCTTGCCAGCGGCAGTCTTCACTCCTCCGCGGAAATAGCGATCTTCAAAATTGATTTCCAGATTTTTGTAGGCTGATATCCGGAAACCGCTGTACACCATGACCAGCATGATGTCTACTATCGAGTCTCCTTCATTTTTCCAGAGAATTAAAAGTTCGGATTCCGTAAAGGGAACTCCATTTTCGTCGTCCTCCGGGATATTGATTGACACATACTCAGAGTAGTCTTTTTCACAGATATCATACTTCATTGCGTACTTATACATCTGGCGGTATAGATTCTTTATCTGCTCTAGAGAAGAGTGCTTTAATGGGCAATCGTCTATGACACCCTGCATATGGTTCACGCGGATGCCAAAGAAAGCCATCCTATGGAGAACGGAACTGTTTTTAAATGCTGCATCATATGCTCGATATGTTGCGGATGATAGCTTGCGTTTACCTTTTTTCTTTTCAGCAACCATCTTCTGATAGACTTCGGCAAAAGTGATCCGCCGGGCGTCTACATCATAAGGGTTTTTGTTATATTCCAAAAGTGCTGCGTAGGCCTGATGCCAGTCCGGATAGACGCCGATTGCTTTTGGCGTAATGGGATTGCCGTTTGGATAATACTCTGTAACCGGCGGGCGGGCCATATATGGATTTCGGCGCTTGCCAGATAGTTTTACGACGCTGCCGAAGCCATTGGGAAGCCGCATCGGGCGGCTTGTACGTTTCGTTGCCATAAATGATCATCCTCCTATAATCCGCGTGTTTTGGATGGCGCGGACTGCGAATTTTGGGCATAAAAATAACAGGGTACTTGACCCTGCCCGCCAGAGGATGGTATACTATACTCGTCAATGTATTTGTCCATCCTTTGGTGGGCTATTAAAACCGGTTCCTGCGCCAACAGGGGCCGGTTTTTAGTTATAGATCCACAGTATGACCAGAATTAAGGTTACTCTTTTTAAATTCGTCGACTATTTTACCCGCTTTAGCGTAGTTATTTGTGACATCGAATCCGATGTATTGAATCCCATTTTCACTAGCATAGGTAATTATAAAATATGTACTAACAGTTCTCGATTTCTTTTCTTTGGCGCGTCCGCCAATCATCGCGCCAAGCGGCCCGAAAAGAACAGCACCTCCAACGGCTCCCCCGACACTAGAAACATATTGTTTCTGAATTTCTGTTTCTGTTTGAAGACAAATATCCGTTATTTTATCTCGTTTAAGATTAAAGGTGGTTCCGCTGGCCTGTATCTCGATCTTTTGGGGATAGGAATTGAGAGTGCACTGTGTATTCTCGGCAATTGGTAGACCGTTTATATGTTTACCGTAAGCAGTCTGTACTGGTGAGTCTACCGACGTTGAGGCAGGATTATTAATTGGTTTCTCTTTTTTCTTTCCCGGTTTAATTATTTTATACACTAAAAAGAGGAATAGAAGAGCAAATATAGCACTGACAATTAGGTTTTGAGGTTGATGATCTTTTTGGTATGTGGAAAAGCCAAGATAAACCATAACGAGACTGATTATGCTTCCTACAATTTTAGCAACTTTCATAAATTTCTCCTCCTCAGGCGATTTATTGTTTCAACCCACACTTCTAGTGAAGGGAGCAACTATAATTCAGATATCTGCTAGTCTGTCTCTGTTGGTGCAGAGGCCATTTTTACCATGCTTACTCTGTTTGTTTTAGTATACTATAGTTATCGTAGCTAATCAATCATTTCTGCAATATCAAAATATGGTTCAAAAGACACCCAAAAATTATCAACTTGTATACCCTCACCATAACGGAGTTTGTAGGAGTAAAGGGCATCATGAAGAAAGGCTTCGGAAACTTCAAGCCTTTCAGCCATTTCATACAAATTCCGGTCGCCTGCCTTAAAGCATTGTATCAACCCACAAAGGCCGATTAGCCGATCGTATGCCAATGTCCGGGCCTTGTGTTCCTGCCAACGGTTATTTGTGTCGTTTTGATCAGTAATGTTTCCCACATTGACATCGTGATGGGCAATTTCTTCGGCCAAAACACATGCCTTTTCCCTATACGCCCAGAGACGACGGTGCAAACCTATGGTATTTCCATAGATCAGCCCGGCAGATTCTGAGTCAAAATCCAGATTTTCAATGACCTGGAGGCCTCTGTCTGTAGCGCCCTGTAACGTACATTCATATTTTGTCATAGACTTTTCCTCACCAGTAAAAACCTTTATTTTTTCTGTTCGTCAATCTTTTTCAGCATCTTCAGGTCCCGTTGGATTTTCTTTAGTTCTTCAGGGTCGTCGGCATTGTCGTTGTGCGCAGCCATGAGGATAGAGGGAGCTGGTGTCGAAATAGTATTTGAGTATTTGGGACTATCAATCAAGTCATTAGTATATTCTATTACTTTATCTTTACCATCGTCATTTAATTTCTTAAACGCTGTAAGCAAATCTCGCTCACGCTGGGTTTTTGATAAATCCTCAAATCTAACTCGTTCCATCGGAACATCATATCCCATGAGCCATGCCTCATCTACAGACAGAACATTTGCGATAAGGTGGAGATTTCTCTGCCTGGGCTTGTATTTTCCTGATAAATAGGAGCTCATCTGTCCTTTGTCAATTCCTGTTTTTTCAACTAATTCTGATTGTCTCATATTTCTTAATTCTAAAGCATATTTTATTCGATCCTTCGTTTCAGCCTTTTCCATATATCCCTCCTTAAAGGAATCTTTAAATATAGTATAAGGCATAGTTAAGAATAAATCAACTGTTATTTAAAAAAGTTGAGAAAAACTTAAAAAGGGGATTGACGACAACTGTGAGAAATGATAAGATATAGTCAGTTGAGAAAAACTAAACTATTTAGGAGGTGAAAATTAGATGGATAAAGCACCATTCGATTACAGAAAATTAAAAGGGCGGATACGGGAAAAATTTGGGACACAAGCCGCTTTCGCTAACGCCATAGGTCTTTCGGAGGTTTCTGTCAGCAATAAATTAAATAATGTTGTAGATTGGAGACAAGAAGAGATTGAAAACTCTACCGAGGCACTGGAAATACCATATAGTGAGGTGCATATATATTTTTTTAATCGAAAAGTTGAGAAAAACTCAACAACAAGGAATACCAACGAAACTTAAAAAAGCGGCCTACACAGAAGAGGACATGGGATAGGAATGAGGGGAGAGACGTGGAACACACAAATTGCTTTGATATTAAAGAGGGTGAAAAACTGTATCTGGACGGGATCGAACTTAAGAGAGTCCTTTCATACAATGTGCAGCACTCCGCCGGAGAACCAGCGGAGTTGACAATCACACTTGAAGTTAGGATAACATCAAATGGGAGGTGAGAACAGATGCCGTTATTAACGAGGATATCGCCAGAAGAAGCTGCGGAACTTCTCAACATCAGTGCCGAGGGGGTCCGGCAGAAAATGCAGGCTGGCATGCTACCGATTGGGACGTGCTGCCGATCTGGCGCCAAGAATTATGAATACCTGATCTATCTGGAGTGGGTAAAAAAATATGCCCAGTACGGCCCACATTGGCAGCGGCTGGGAGAAAGGATGATATTGGATGAAGCGATTGAAGTATGAGAGCATCAGCACATTACTGGCCCTAGTCTACATAATTGGTTGGATCGTGATCCTGCTGGTGTTAGCCAATAAGAGTACGCTGGCGATTCTGGGATTGGGGATGGTGTTCTTCGGTGTCAACACGGTGATGTTGATCAGAGGGAGGTGAGAGGGTGACGCTGATGTATGGGAAAGAACTGGAAGACATGACTTTGAAAGAGATTCATGAGCTGGAAAAAAGGACGGGAATCCATCTAATATTTGATGGCTGCCGACCAATAGCTATTCGGATTCCCTGCGATCTTCCAGGGATGGCTGCGTTGCTGGTATTAAAATAGGCCGTCATGCTGCAACATGGCGACCCGATAACCAAAAACCTATGCCCTTATTATAGGGCAGAAACGGAGGATTGTAAAGTGGATTTTAACGTGGAACAAGTGCTGAAGGAATTCCCGGCGAGGGGAATATGGCACTTAGCGTTGACTCGAACCAGTTGGAACGGGCGACCAGCAACGCTGGACCTGCGGAGATGGAACGAAGATTACACCCGGATGAGCAAGGGCCTGACCTTGACGCCGGAAGAGTACGAACAACTAAAAGGAGGATTTTAAAATGGGAATCATGATCGAGTTTAAAGATTTTGAGGAGATGAAGGCATTTGCGCGCGAGCTGCTGGGCGCGACGGATCAGAAGGAAGCTGCCGCACCGCGGCCGACGACGGTGGAACTTCAGCCTGAGCCAGTGCAGCAGCCGGCAGCGCCATCACCGGTGGCCGAGCCTCTCCCGAAGACGGTCGACCCTTCAGAGAAACAGTACACCGTTGAGGAAGTACGGGCGTTTCTCGCTGGAAAAACCAAAGCAGGGAAGAGGGCGGAGGTTCAGGCGATCCTGAAAGAGATGGGCGGCGGAAAGCTGTCCAGTGTAGATCCGGCCCGCTACGGCGAGCTGATGGAGAAAGCGGAGGCACTGTGATGGGAGATCATGCACTGCTGGGCCCGAGTGGCGCAAAACGGTGGATGTCCTGTCCGCCGTCCGCCCGGCTGGAACTGGAATTCCCGGACCCTGGTAGCAAGTACGCTGCCGAGGGAACTCTGGCTCATAAGATGGCGGAGTTGATCCTGCGCTACAATAACAACGAGATATCAAAAAAGGCCTTTACTGGCCGGATGAATAAGATCCGGGAAGAAGAGTTATATACCAGGGAAATGGAGGAGGAAATATCCGATTACGCCGGCCAGGTGTGGGAGCTGTGGAATAGCGTCCGAAAAAAGTGTCCGGATGCGCAGATCCTCTTTGAGCAGCGCCTGGATTACTCGGAATATGCCCCCGATGGCTTCGGAACTTGCGATGTGGTGATGATCGCAGACGACACCATCCACGTCGTGGACTTGAAGTTTGGCCGGGGCGTAGGAGTCACGGCGGAGGAGAACCCCCAGCTGCGGCTGTACGGTCTGGGGGCATACCTGGAACACTCCCTATTGTATGACATTCGGAACATTGCCATGCACATCATCCAGCCTCGCTTGGAAAGCCGCACCTCCCAAGAGATAACGGCGGAGGAACTGCTGGCCTGGGCGGAGAACACGGTGAGACCTGCAGCAGCCACGGCCTATGCCGGGGAGGGAAATTTCCAGCCTGGCGATCATTGCCGGTTCTGCCGGGCACGAGCAACCTGCAGAGCCCGGGCGGAAGAAAACCTGGCCATGACTAAGTACGAGTTTGAAGATCCGGCGCTGCTGTCTGATGAAGAGATCGGGAAAGTTCTGGCGCAGGCTGACCGGCTGGCCGCCTGGGTGAAGGATCTGTCGGAGTATGCTTATCATGAGGCTCTGGCCGGCAGGAAGTTTGACGGATGGAAGCTGGTGGAAGGCCGCAGTAACCGCAAATATGCGAACGAGCTGCAGGTGGCCCAGGCCCTGAACAAGGCAGGCTATCAGGACACCCTTATCTATGAGAAGAAGCTGCTGGGAATTACGGCTATGGAGCAAATGGTAGGAAAGAAGAAGTTCGGGGAGCTGCTGAGTGACTTGGTGGTGAAACCGGAAGGGAAGCCGGTCCTGGTCCCCGAATCGGACAAACGACCGGAACTGAATACTGCGGCGCAGGCTGCCGCTGATTTTGAGGAGGAAAAATAACATGAGCACGAAACTGGTTACCAAAAATGTACGTCTGTCTTACGCCAACATCTTTAAGCCCAAGGCCATGAGCGCGGGACAGCCGGAGAAATACTCCGTCTGCTTGCTGATCCCGAAAAAGGACAAGACACAGGTAAAGAAGATCCAGGCAGCAATCGAAGAAGAAAAGAAAGAGTGGGCGGAACGCTTCGGCAAAGGGAAGATCCCGACCGGACTGAAAAGCCCACTGCGGGATGGAGACGAAGAAAAAGACGTGGAAGAGCATCCGGAATACGCAGGGATGTACTTCATGAATGCCAGCAGCGAAAGCAAACCGATCCTCTTTGACCAGGAGGGAGATGAGATCCTGGATCAGTCAGAGATATATTCCGGCTGCTGGGCCAGGGCAAGCGTCAACCTGTTCTCCTATGACACAAACGGAAACCGTGGGATCGGCGCTGGCCTGAATGCGATCAAAAAGGTTCGGGATGATGAACCCTTTGGTGCTGTCGTGACGGCAGAATCCGCTCTTCGGGACTTTGAAGAGGAAGATGATGACATGCTGGATTGAGGAGACATTGAATGAAAGTAAAGGATATTGTTCCACTGCTGACGGAATCATCGGGAATTCAAATCTGGGATAAGCATAATGATTATATTCTACGATGCCAAAAGAAGGAGTTTGACTATTCCGGATCAATCGCAGATCGTCGTGTGCTTTCCCTGCACCCGGTGGGCTGCCGGACCGAGGATGACTTTTTATGTCTTGTGATTCAAGTGGAGAAAGTATGAAAACTCTCGCAATCGATATTGAAACCTACAGCGGGAAGGATATCAGGGAATCCGGGGTTTACGCTTACGCGGATTCCCCGGATTTTGAAATCCTGCTGATCGGGTACCAGCTGGCTGACGGTCCGGTCCGGGTCCTGGATTTGACGGAATGGATCCTGGCAGATGACGGCCCCAGCCGGTGGGAAGAATTGATCGAGCTGGACCCTGACTTCACAGCGGCTCTGCTCTCCCGGGGCGTTATCAAGACAGCTTACAATGCAAACTTTGAGCGGACCTGTCTTGCCAAGTATTTCGGCGTACCCATGCCTCCGGAGGAGTGGCGGTGTACGATGGTCCTGGCGGCTACCCTGGGACTGCCGGGGAATCTGGCGGGGGTAGGTGCGGCCCTGGATCTGGGAGAAGATGAGACAAAGGCTTCCATTGGCAAGCGGCTGATTGACTATTTCTGTAAACCCTGCAAGCCGACCAAGACCAACGGCGGACGGACCCGGAATTATCCCTCCCATGACCCGGATAAGTGGAAGCTGTTTATCGAGTACAACCGCCAGGATGTGGTGGCAGAAACCGCCATCCGGGAGAAGCTGTCCAGTTATCCGGTACCGCAGACAGAGCAGGAGCTTTGGTCCATGGACCAGCATATCAATGACCGAGGGATTCTCCTGGATATGGACTTTGCAGACAAGATCATCTGTTATGACGGGGAATATCAGACCCGGCTGAAAGCGGAAGCCCGGGAGATCACCGGACTGGCCAATCCCAACAGCCCTGCCCAGCTGCGCCCCTGGCTGGCGGACCATGGCTGCGAGATACCGAACCTGCGAAAGGAGACGGTGGCGACGGCTCTGAGTGCAGAGAACCTGAACCCGGAAGTACGAAGGATGCTTGAGATCCGGCAGCTGTCAGCAAAGACCAGCGTCAAGAAGTATCAGGCGATGGAGCAGGCTGTCTGCGGGGATGGACGTCTGAGAGGCATCCTTCAATTTTATGGGGCCAACCGGACCGGACGCTGGGCGGGAAGAATCGTGCAGGTTCATAACCTTCCACAGAACAAGCTGCCGGATATTGACCTCGCACGGGATTTTGCGGCTGCGGGGGACTTCGATACCCTGGAGATGCTGTTCCCGGGGATCCCCTTTGTCTTCTCTCAGCTGATCCGCACGGCATTCGTGGCGCCGTCGGGGTGCCAGTTTATCGTTTCCGATTTTTCAGCCATCGAGGCCCGGGTGATTGCCTGGCTGGCCGGCGAGGAGTGGCGGCTGGAGGTGTTCCGGACCCACGGGAAGATCTACGAGGCGTCCGCCTCCCAGATGTTCCATGTCCCGATCGATCAGATTAAAAAAGGCTCCAAGCTTCGGCAGCAGGGGAAGATCGCGGAGCTGGCTCTGGGATACCAAGGGCATGTCGGAGCGATCAAGTCCATGGACAAGGATGGCAGCATCCCGGAGGAGGAGATTCCGATGCTGGTGGAAAACTGGCGCCGTGCCAATCCCCATATTGTGAAGTTTTGGAAGAACGCGGAAGCCGCGGCCAAGACCTCGATCCGGGAAAGGCGAAGGGTGCGCCTGAAGCATGGCCTGGAATACTCCTATCGAGACGGAATCCTGTTTATGCAACTACCATCTGGACGGAAGATCGCTTATTATAATGCCCGGATCGAAGATACCGGCAAGGAATCCATCACCTATTCGGGCGTGGACCAGAAGAGCAAGAAGTGGGGACGATTGGAGACCTACGGCGGGAAGCTGGTGGAGAACATTGTTCAGGCCACGGCACGGGACTGTCTGGCAGTCGCCATGCTTCGGGTTACGGAGGCCGGCTACCGGATTGTGATGCACGTCCACGATGAGATTATCTGTGAGGTACCCCTGTCCGACCAGACGGCAGAGAGACGTATTACCGAAATCATGGGGCAGTCCATCCCCTGGGCGCCGGACCTTCCGCTGAAGGGGGATACCTACTGTACACCGTATTACAAGAAAGATTAGGAGGCGGGAAGATGATAGAAAGCCTGGCTAATTACCGGATACCGCTGAAATACGACGGGAAAATGCCGATCTCCACCGGGAAAAGCCGGATGGAAAAAACTTGGAAAAACAGGTCCGTGTCCTGGTCTTGGTTGCTTCGGAAGTTGTCCGAGCCGACCCGTACTCCGGAAACCCATGCGGAATATTTGAAGATGTCAAAGTCGGATCAAGATCATATCAAGGACGTGGGCGGTTTTGTTGGCGGGAGCCTGCGGGGAGGCCGCCGGAAGAGTGATACGGTAGAGGCGCGCCAGCTGGTAACCCTGGACGCAGACTTTGCGGAGCCGGGTCTGCTGGAGGATCTGGAGATGTTTTTAGGCTGTGGCTATGCCGTCTACTCCACCCACAAGCACAGCCCGGAAAAGCCCCGGTTTCGCGTTCTTATTCCGCTTGATCGGCCGGTGACGCCGGAGGAATATGAGGCCATCAGCCGGAAGCTGGCGGACGATATCGGAATGGACTATTTCGACGACACCACCTACCAGCCCAGCCGGCTGATGTACTGGGCCAGTGTGTCGGCAGACGGTGAATATATTTTCCGGTACTATGACGATCCCTGGACCTGTGCCGACGCGGTGCTGGACCGGTATCCGGATTGGAGAGATACGTCCTACTGGCCGGAGAGCAGCCGGGCAGGGGAACGCCGGAGGAAGCTTGCGGATAAGCAGGGGGATCCCCTGACTAAGAGCGGCCTGATCGGGGCCTTCTGCCGGACGTACAGCGTCGAAGATGCCATAAAGGAATTTCTGTCCGACATCTACATTCCCTGCTCCATGCCGGGCCGCTACACCTACGCGGAAGGATCCACGGCGGCGGGTCTTGTAATCTACGATGACCGCTTTGCCTACAGCAACCATGCCACCGATCCGGCCGGCGGGAAGCTCTGCAATGCCTTTGATCTGGTCCGAATTCACAAGTTTGGCGCCCAGGATGAGAACGTAACGCCGGACACAGAAAACGTAAAACTGCCAAGTTACAAAGCCATGATTGAGTTTGTCCAGGATGATCCTGGCACCAAGCACACCCTGCTGGAGGAGCGGAAGCAGGAATCCATAAAGGATTTTGGGGAAGATCCGGCGGCCTGGGTGGATCAGCTGGAAGTCGGAAAAGGTGGGACTATCGCAAACTCCCTGAAGAACGTCCGCCTCATCATGCAGAATGATCCCTGCCTGAAAACCATCGTGTTCAATCAGATGGCGGATAATCTGGAAATCCGCGGGGAAGGCCTCCCCTGGGCGAAGGAAGGACGGTTTTGGCGGGACGCAGACGATGCCCAGCTGGAAAACTATCTGGATGCAAGCTATGCAGAATTTACCAAGACCCGGATCCTGTCCGCCGTGACGAAAGTGGCCGATGACCGGGCCTACCATCCGGTAAGGGAATATTTGGACAGTCTGCCCGCCTGGGATGGTATATGCCGGGTCGACACCCTGCTGATGGACTATCTGGGAGCCGAGGACAGCATTTACACAAAATCAGTCATGCGGAAGACACTGTGCGCCGCCATTGCCAGAGTGAAGCAGCCGGGATGTAAGTTTGACTATACGCTGACTCTGGTCGGGCCTCAGGGCATTGGGAAGAGCACCCTGGTGCATAAGTTGGCGGGGCCATGGTATTCTGATTCTCTCAATCTGGCGGATATTCGGGACAAAACTGCTGCCGAGAAGTTGCAAGGGATCTGGATCATGGAGATCGGAGAGCTGGCTGGAATGGGGGTGGCCGGGACAAACAGCCTGAAGGGGTTTATCAGCCGCCAAGATGACCAGTACCGGGCCAGCTACGGGCACCGGGTCGGGCACCATCCCCGGCAGTGCATTTTCATCGGAACGACGAATGAGGAGGAAGGATTCCTGCGGGATACCACAGGCGGACGCCGCTGGTGGCCCGTAGAGACGCCTAGGATAGGCGAAAAGAAGGTCTGGGACCTGACCACCGCAGAAGTGGATCAGATCTGGGCTGAGGCGCTTGTAAGGTATGAAGCCGGAGAGCCTCTAACCCTGGAAGGCGAGGCAGCCGAGGAGGCAGCCAGACGCCAGCAGGCAGCCATCGAGGAGGATCCCCGGATGGGCATGGTCCAGGAATATTTGGATACCCTGTTGCCAGAAGACTGGTACCGGTGGGATGTGGAAGCGAGGAGCGATTGGTTCCGCTATGGGGGAGGAGAGGGATCTCTGAAAAGGACACGGGTATGCTATCAGGAAATCTGGTGTGAGTGTTTTGGAAGCCCCCTTAAGGTCATGACGGCGAAGGACCGGAACGAGATTAAAAAGATTCTGGAGAAGCTGCCGGAGTGGAAACAAAACCCTAAAAAACAGGCGATAAGGGGGTATTCAACCGCCGTAAAAGTTTATGAAAGAAGGGCAGAAAGAAGGGCAGAAAAATACGATTTTAGGGCAGAAAAAAAATTTTAGGGGCAGAAAAAAACTTTTAGATTTTCTGCCATGTCTGCCGTAAGTTCTGCCGTTATTTTGGACAAGGGGCAGAAACAAAAAGCCAGTGAAATCAAGGGGTTCACGAATTTTTCTGCCCCTTCTGCCCTTATTACTATTATAAAGTTGTAATAATAAAAAATAAGGAATATACACCCGTAAAACACGCGTTACAAACGTATACGCGTACGCGAGAGCAGAGAGAGCAGAAAAGGAGGATTGGGCGTGCTGGAAAAAGATCTGGAAGAATGGCTGAATCAAAAGGTGAAATCGTTGGGGGGCATCTCGCGGAAATTTGTAAGTCCAGGGAATCCCGGGGTGCCGGATCGGATATATATTTTTCCTGGCGGGAAGGTCTACTTCGTGGAGCTAAAAACGGAGGTAGGGAGATTTTCTGGAATCCAGAAATGGCAGTTGAAAGAGTTGGAGCGCTTGGGTTGCCGGGTACGCCGGGTGAAGGGGATGGAACAGGCAAAGGCGCTGATCAAGGAGCTGAAGGATGAAATTCGTACCGCATGATTATCAGACACACGCCATAGAGAAGATCTTGGAACTGCCATCCTGCGGCTTGTTTTTGGAGATGGGCTTAGGCAAGACCGTGTGTACTCTTACCGCGATTCATGAACTGATCTATGACCGCTTTACAATCTTCCGGGTATTAGTCATCGCCCCGAAACGGGTAGCGGAGGATACCTGGACCACGGAAGCAGAAAAGTGGGATCACTTGCAGCACCTGAAAATCTCCCGTGTATTGGGCAGCGCGAAGGAGCGTCTGGAAGCACTCAGGGAGGACGCGGATGTCTATGTGATCAATCGGGAGAATGTGGTCTGGCTGGTGGAAAATCATAAGTGGAACTTTGATATGGTGGTGGTGGATGAGCTATCAAGCTTTAAAAATAACCAGGCGAAGCGCTTTAAGGCCCTGCGGAAGATGATACCATTGGCGGATCGGTTTGTGGGGCTCACCGGGACCCCGGCGCCGAACGGCATGATCGACCTGTGGCCGCAGCTGTACCTGATCGACCGCGGAGAGCGCCTGGGGAAAACGATCACCTGCTACCGGCAGCGGTATTTTTTCCCGGCCAAGGTCAACGGTCCAGTGGTGTACACCTGGGAGCTAAAGCCGGGATCCGCGGAGGCCATCACAAAGAAGATATCAGATGTCTGCATCTCCATGAAGGCCGAGGACTATCTTACGATGCCGGAGCTAACGGTCAACGATATCAAGGTGAAGCTGGCGCCGGCGGAGGAAGCCAGATATCGAGAGTTGGAACGACAGCGTATCTTGGAACTGGAAGGGGAGACGATCACAGCAGTGACGGCGGCCGCCGCTTGTAACAAGCTGCTGCAGATGGCGGATGGATGCGTCTATGATGCCGCCGGGGTGCCAGTGAAGATCCACGAGCGGAAGCTGGATGCCCTGGCGGATATCCTGGAGTTTTCCCAGGGGCAGCCGGTCCTGGTGTTCTACAATTACCGCTTTGAGCTGGACCAGCTGCGAGAACGGTTCGGGGCAACGCGGACAATCCAGGGGCAACAGGATATCCGGGATTGGAACACCGGGCGGATCCCGCTGCTGCTGGCGCAGCCAGCGAGCATGGGCCATGGACTGAACCTTCAGGCCGGTGGGCATATCATTGTTTGGTACGGGCTTACCTGGAGCTTGGAACTGTATCAGCAAGCAAACGCTAGGCTGTACCGGCAGGGGCAGCAGGAAGCGGTTGTTATTCACCGACTGATCGCCGCTGGGACCATGGACGAAGAGGTGGTACGAAGATTGGAAAGCAAAACGATGGGCCAGGAGAGCCTGTTGGAGGCTGTCAAGGCCAGAATACGGAGGTATAAGGATGCTGCACATAAAAACCCCAAACGGACGCATGGATATCAATCTGCCGGAGTTCATCCGCCGCAGTGGTCCAGCCGATTGCCGCAGGCTGATGAAATTGATCCGGCGGGGCGGTGACGAGGCGCTGATGGCGGCCCTACGGGAAGATCTGGCCGCAGAGGAGGATCAGGCTAATCGCGACGAGGACCGCATACAGGAAATCAGCCGGCTGATCACGAAACTCAGAGCCGAAAAGGCTGCCATTGCCAATCCCACGAAGAGAAGAAAAGTAATCAAAATTTTGAAAGAGGAGATGGAACGATGAAATGCACAGACTGCGATGACGAGGACCGCTGTGACTGGGACCAGAGTAATTGCCCCAGGCAGCGCGAGGAGAAACAGGAAGCCAAGTGGGAGGAATTCCTCCGCCGGCGATTTGAGAAGGTAAATTAAGTTTTGATGGAGGAACTTGATGAAAATTTTTGATTATGCGGATTTGGGACGTAAACGGTTATGGGATTATATCCCAAACGGGTCAACTCCAGAAGACGACGGAATTAAGCCTATCATAGAGACTGATAGAGAAGTCGACATTGGAGATACGCTAATTATAGGCGATACTGCATACAGCATTACTTCTCTGCACGGAAAAGGTGGTATGAATCATACGGCATACGTTGAAAAATTAAAGTCGCAGAAAGTTTTTATAGATGGCGAAGAGCCAGAAGACAAAGACTACACTGGACAGATTACTTGTCCATATTGTGGGTATGAAGATGGCGACAGCTGGGAAGCTGACGATGATGAAGACGAGTGTGTTTGCCCTTGCTGTGGCAGTGTGTTTTCTTATCAACGGAATGTTACGGTAGAATATTGCAGCCAGCCCGTGAGAAAGGCAGAGGCAGTTTATTTAAACTGAGCTATAGAGGAGCAAGAATATATGGGATGTAAAGCAAAAGAACTATTCCCCTTTCGGGGCGGCTTGGCCTCTGCATATGCAATCTCAAAGGCGTATGGTTTGCAGCACCGTACCCATTTGGTCCAGAAACGGTTAAGGATGGGAATGCCGGCAGAAGAGGCGGTCAGAGTACACAGGGATGGGCCGAGGAGCGAAATACAAGGCGGGATCATGCCCTGGGAGATTGAGGAACAGCGGGGCTGGATCCAGGTAGGCCAAAAAATCTGCATAACAGTGGAAGCCGCATCGATGGGAGACGAAAGCGTGGTGAGGCGGAAAGAGTACTGCCGGGTGGTAGGAAAATATCAATATTTGGTAGTAATGGAGCGGCCTTGTGGTCTGTGGGTATCACGTACATACATAGAACTAGTTCTGGGAGGCAACAGGTGACAATAGAAGAGGCAAATCAGATTTATTATATCAACCTAGAGATAAAAGCTTTACAGATGGAACTTGCAAGAATGGAGGAAGCCAGAACATATTATAAACCTATCATAATGAGCGATATGCCAAAGGGGGGAGAACATATTGATGTCACAGATGAATATCTGGCAAAAAAACAGCAGATTCAAGACATACTAAACTATGCACTTAGAAAATTGCAATATGAAAGAAAGCGCTTCGAGGAATTTCTTGAGTGTGTAGAAAATTCAGAAACGAGGCTGATTTTGCGGCTTAGATGCGTAAATAATATGAAGTGGGAGGAAATTGGGGAAGAAGTCGGGATGGACAGGAGGACGGCAAGCAGAAAGTTTTATTCATTTTTCAAAAGTTGCCCACGATGCCCATGAATGGTATGCTATACTAATATCATGAAAGCAGGCAACCAAGGATGGAAGCCTGCTTTTTCGTTCATCTCCTCCTTAAGCCGCCGGCCTTTTCCCCCTTCACCGGCGGCAGGAAAAAGAAAAGACGGCCGAAGCCGCCTAATCTTGAATAAATTTGGCTATGAACTTCTTTATTTCCGCAGTAGGAGTCGTTCCAATCTCGTCACATTTCTGGCGGAATGCCTCCAACATATCCGGTTTCAGATCGAGAGGGAAACGGACATACTTGGAACGCAGGTGTTTTTGCTGGGCTGAATATTTTTTCTCGTCCATTTAAATGCCTCCTTTGAATAATAATGATACTAAAGCAAGGAGAAAGGCAATTAAGCCGATACAGATTGCAGTGTGAATTAAGAGTTTTCCGGTTTCTTTTCTCATACTTGCGATGGAAGATCGAATATGGTATAATTTCCTTAGAGGAAGGGGCCGAAGCCCCAACCTCTAAGAGAGTAGCTTAATCAGTATGAGGAGCCAACCAATAACTGATATGAGCTTGATGAGGAGCTTTTCGAGCTGTTCTAACAGTTTGATTAGTTCCTTCATCTTTTGTATCGTTTCTTCCATCTTGTCACCTCCTTTCTATGGTTTAATTATAACATATACGTACGTATATGTCAAGCGCAAAAATAGGATATTTAGAAATATTATACTTTTGATACATGTTATGGCCCGGCAAAGTGTCAAGATTTTAAAAGGTGGTGAGCCTGAATTGACCAGAAAACAAAAAATATTTGCAGACGATTACTTGGTTGATCTGAACGCAACAAGGGCATATCTTACCGCATACCCCTCTGTAAAGAAAGAGGAAACTGCCGCGGCCGCGGCTGCCAGGCTGTTAAGGAATGTTAAGGTTGCAGCATATATTCAGCAACGTATGGAGGAGCGGCAGCAGCGCACTGAGGTAACACAAGATAGAGTTGTACAAGAGCTAGCGGCTATTGCCTTCGCCCGGGCGACGGACTATGCAGAAATCCAAAACAACGGTATTACTAGCCAAGTTATAATTAAGTCCACCGAATTTCTTTCGGATGCCCAGGTCAGCGCTATTGCCGGAATAAAAGAGGGGGCAAACGGTATCGAGATTAAGCTGAATGATAAAGAAAAAGCATTGGAAATGCTGGGACGCCACCTGGGTATGTGGAATGACAAGCTGGATTTGGCTATGCCGGTACTTGATGAGTCCATTAAGGCAATGGAGGAGTATTTTGAACAGCAGAAAAAAGCAGGCACTTGACCTCCTATATAGCGAACCGTATAGGATAGGCCATTGGGTCGGCTTCACCGATTTGACCGAGCTGCATAACGAGTGGCTGCGGTCTTTTTTATACACTGAAAAGGATCAGACGCTGTTGGCCCACCGCGGCTCCTATAAGACCACAGATCTCTCCTTGTTTCTGGCAATCCATCCGATCATCCGGCCGAACCAGAACATTATGTTCTTCCGTAAGACGGATGTGGACGTGGCAGAGGTGATCAAGCAAACTGAAAAGATCATGCAGTCTGGCTGCATACAGCAGCTTGTAAAGGATCTTTACGGGGTCAGACTGGAATTTGTCAAGCAGACGGATAGTGAATTCAGCACAAACCTCTGTACATCCGCCCGTGGTGCCTCCCAGGTGCTAGGACTTGGAATCGGTACCAGTATAACTGGCAAACATGCTGACATCGTCGTGACGGATGATATTGTTAACCTGAAGGACCGGATCAGCCGAGCTGAAAGGGAGCGTACCAAAATCCAGTATATGGAGCTCCAAAACATCCGAAACCGAGGCGGTCGGTTTATCAATACAGGAACACCGTGGCATAAGGAGGATGCAATTTCCATCATGCCGAATGTGAGCCGGTTTGACTGCTATTCCACGGGATTAATCACCCGGGATAAGCTAGAAGAGTTACGGCAGTCTATGAGCGACTCCCTTTTTGCAGCCAACTATGAGCTCAAACATATTGCTGATGCGGATGCTATGTTTCGGGATCCTAAATTTACGTCTGATGAGACACAGATATATAATGGGATTGCTCACATTGACGCTGCCTATGGCGGCGAGGATGGGACTGCCCTTACAGCGCTGCACAAGCTGCCGGATGGCCGAATCATTGGCTTTGGAAGACGCTGGAAACGCCACGTCGATGACTGCCTGACGGAGATCGCGGCATACCACGAACGTTTTCGCCTTGGGACAATCGAGTGTGAGGACAACGCAGACAAGGGTTATCTGCGGAAAGAGATCAAAAAGCTAGGTCTCCCAGTACATGGATATCACGAAAGCATGAACAAGTTTATGAAGATATCCACATATCTGCGGAAGAACTGGAAAGACATGATCTGGCTTGAGGAGACAGATCCAGAGTATATCAATGAAATCTTGGATTACAACGAATTTACAGAGCACGACGACAGCCCGGACAGTGCGTCGAGCCTTCTCCGAGTATTAAGCCGTGGAAAAGGCATGAAAGTTATGAAGTAGAGAGGTGAAAATGTGGATATTCAAGTGATTAAGGGCCTGATCCGGAAATACCAGGCAGGGCACTCCGCTTTTGTGGGACAGTCGCAAAAGGCTTGGAATTATTATATGAACAGGACGGATATTTTGATTGAGGAGCCTCCAAAAGACAGAGAAGAGAACCCGATGAGGAGCGCGGACAATCGGATCCCCTTTAATTTTCACGGCCTTCTAGTAAACCAGAAGGCTTCTTACATGTTTACCTCTCCACCTTTGTTTGATCTTGGGAACAAGGGCGCAAATAAGAAGCTGAGCTCTTTTTTGGGGGACAAATATCCCAAAGTGTGCAAAGACCTCTGTATTGATGCGTCCAACAGCGCAGTAGGGTGGCTGCATATTTGGAGAAGCGAGGACGGATGGAAATATGCGAATGTGCCAGCGGAGCAGATTATCCCAGTGTGGTCCAAAAACCTGGAAAATGAATTACTCGGGTGTTTGAGGCGATATCAGGATGTAGATGACGTTACCGGGGATGTTTATACGATCTACGAATACTGGAACGACACGGAGTGCGATGTCTACCGGCTAAAGGCGGGGGATGAGTTAGAGCAGCTGATTCCGTATCAGGTGTTTATAGATCCAGTGTTGTGCGAGCCGACAGGTAGGTATGAGCACGGCGTTGGTGAGGTTCCATTTTTTCCGTTTTTTAACAATAATATCAACACCAATGATCTGATCAGTATCAAGCCGCTGATTGACACTTATTGCAAAGTGTTCAGCGGCTTTTTGAATGATTTGGAGGACATCCAGGAAGTTATATTTGTCCTGACAAATTACGGAGGTGCTAATCTCCGAGAATTTCTGACAGATCTAAAGGAATACAAAGCGATCCAGATTGATAGTGAGGGCGGGGACGATAAGTCAGGTGTATCTACCCTCACTATCGAGATTCCGGTTGAGGCCCGTGAAAAACTCCTGAAGGCGACCAGACAGTGTATTTTCGAGCAAGGCCAGGGCATTGACCCAGATCCCCAGAATTTCGGCAATAGCTCCGGAGTGGCTCTTAACTTCCTTTACTCGCTTTTGGAACTTAAGGCCGGGCTTCAGGAGACAGAGTTTCGGCTGGGGTTTGGCCGCTTTATTCGCTGCGTTTGCCGGCTGCTGGGGCTTCCGATCAAAGATGATACTATCGTGCAGACTTGGACTCGAACCTCGGTTCGGAACGACCTAGAGCTGTCCCAGATTGCTCAACAAAGCAAAGGAATCATTTCCGATACGACAATCATTGCCCGCCACCCCTGGGTGGAGGACCCCGAAAAGGAGGAGGCCCTTCTTGCAGCGGAGAAGAAAGCGGCGGAGGAGGCATACCAAGATGCCTTTGGCACTCGCGTCAACGCAAATGATGGGGGTGACCGGGCCGAGGATGGAGATGGTGACCTGAATGACAACGAGAAGTAAGGACTACTGGAAAACGCGTTTTGAGGCTTTGGAGGATGAGCAATACCAAAGAAGTCAGGCCTATTTTTGCGATGTCCAAGAACAGTTTCGGCGGGCTCAGAATAGCATTCAGATGGATCTAGAGCGTTGGTACCGGCGCCTCGCCGAGAATAATGATATCAGCTACGCCAGCGCTAAACGATTTCTCAATATCTCAGAGTTGGAAGAGTTTAAGTGGTCCGTGGAGGAATATGTCAAGGTCGGTCAGAAAAACGCGCTAAATCAGCGTTGGATGAAGCAGCTAGAAAACGCCTCAGCCAGATATCACATATCCTATCTGAAAGCCATGAAGCTTCAGATGCAGCAACATGCGGAGCTTTTGTTTACCGAGTTTGAGGGCGGGATGACTGATTTCCTACAAAAGAGCTTTTCGGAGAACTATTACCGATCTGCTTATGAGATCGCACGTGGCACCGGCGTTGGCACCAATCTGGCAGCCTTGGATTTCCGGAAAATCGATGCACTTCTGAAACGTCCCTGGGCCCAAGATGGAAAGACGTTTTCGGACCGGATCTGGGCGAATAAGGATAAGCTCGTTCAAAGTTTGCATACTGAGCTGGCTCAGAATATCATCCGCGGCGAGCTGCCTCAGCGTGCGATTGATAACCTGGCAAGATGTATGCAGGTCAGCAGATCTCAGGCAGGCAATTTGATTATGACTGAGTCTGCAGCAATATCTTCCGTGGCGCAGGAACAATGCTTCCAAGAACTTGATATAGAAGCTTTTGAGGTGGTGGAAACGCTGGATTCACATACTTGCCCTATATGCCAGGACATGGATGGGAAACAGTTCCCACGGTGTGACTTTGCTGTTGGATTGACGGCACCGCCCTTCCATCCGCGATGCCGTGGAACGACATGTCCGTATTTTGATGACGAGTTTACCGTAAGCGAAACCCGCGCGGTTCGAGACAGTACCGGCGGCACCTATTATGTACCGGACATGACATATAGGGCGTGGAAGCAGCTATACGTTGAAGCGGAGCCATCCGGGGAGTCTATATCCGATAAAGTGGACAAGATGTTTGCTTATGCTGAGGCACGAACGATTGACCAGTTACCGGAACGATACCGAACAGATATCGAGGAAATCATTGCTTCTGCGCCAGAACCGGTTCGTAGTTTTACTTTGGCCCACATGGATGCCGTACGGTTTAAAAATATTCGTACGACGGGAAGAGGACGAACAAACACGGAAGGAATTTGGATGAATTTGAAGGCGGACTTCACAAATTCCAGAGGAAAATATACGACGGCATTCCATGAAATTGGCCATGCTTTAGACAGAGCCGCAGGACGAGTATCCAGCGCATCGCCATCTTTCGGGGATATGCTGAGATCCGATTTTGACGCACTTGTAAAAGCTTATCAAAAACAATATAATATAAACATAGCGGCAGCATATGCAGAAATAAGCCAAAAAATACAAGCGAATGAGTACCATGCTGTATCAGACTTATTTGGTGCAATGAGTAATAATCAATGTGTCGGTCGTTGGAAGCATGGAGAACCGGAGTACTGGAATTCACCGAATCGTCTGGAGAGGGAAGCTTTTGCGCATTTTTACAGTGCTACCATGAGGAGTTCGGAGGAAGTGGAGATTATCAAATCTGTATTTCCGACTGCGTATAAAGAGTTTTTGAAATTGTTTGGAGGATGATGCGATGTCAGAGTACATTTTGCCAGATTTTTTGAATCGGCCACCAAAGTCAGATGATTTTCCGGAGTTTACGAAAGCCCTCAAACGTTATGAAGAGCATTTTGGTGTGGGTGTTTCGACAGCGGAGCTTACCTTGTCGATATCAGAGATTGTAGACATGATTGAGGAGTGTATCGTGCAGGACATTACCTGGGAAGAATACCTAGGGGAAGAGCATAAGTATGACGATGATACGGATTATTAAATGGTAACAGATACCACGGGCTAATGCCGGTGGTATTTTTATGCTCCGAAATGAGGGTAAACTACTACTCAGCCGCGAGAATAACCGGCGGAATCCCAGTACCCGGAGAGCGGGAATAAAAATCTATGGAGGACAGGAACATGGAATGGTTGAAAGCGATCCTGGAAAAGGCAGAGTTCAAAGACGGTGTTCTGAATGTGGCATCGGTGATGGAATTGGTGAATGCTGAGTTTCCAAAGCACGCGGTGCCTAAAAAAGAGTTTAACGACAAGGTGGCCGAGCTGAAGACGGCGAATGACACCATAACCGACTTGAAAAAAGCAAACGGTGATAATGAGGAGCTACAGAACAAAATAGCTACCTACGAGACAGAGATCAGAAAGCTCAAAGCCGTGACGGAAAACACCCGCAGGGAATATACCCTGAAGGAGAAACTTGCGTCCGCTGGCGTGGTGGATGCCGATTACCTGATCTATAAGCAGGGGGGAATTGAGAAATTCGCCTTTGACAAGGAAGGGAACCCGATCGGGGTGGATGATATCGTTAAACCGTTGAAAGAGTCAATGCCTCATCTGTTCAAAGCTGATAAACCAACAGGATATAATCCCGCGCGTGGGGGAAATCCCGACGTGGGGAATCCCTGGGCCAAGGAAAATTTTAATCTCACCAAGCAAGGTGAGCTTTTCAAAACAGATCCGGCGCGGGCCAGAGAGCTGGCAGCGGCTGCCGGAGTCAAATTGTAAGAGAAAGGAATAGGAAAATATGTCTGGAACTACTTTACAGGACGTGATTGTCCCCGAATTATTTAATCCTTATGTAATTAATCGGACGATGGAACTTTCTGCGCTAGTGCAGAGTGGAATCGTCGCCAATAACCAGGAGTTTGACAGTCTAGCCTCCCAAGCAGCCCCCACGGTAAATATGCCATTTTTCGAGGATCTGACCGGTGAATCGGAGCAGATCATTGAGGGTACGGACTTGGATGATAACAAGATCGAATCCAACAAGGATGTAGCGGCCATTATCCGCCGAGCCAAGATGTGGAGCGCAACGGATTTATCCGCAGCTTTATCTGGCGCGGATCCAATGGCGGCCATTGCCATGTTGGTAGCACGCTTTTGGGAACGTGATATGCAGAAAGAATTAGTGGCTATCTTAAACGGAGTTTTTGGTACAGTTCCGGCATCTGGATCCGGGGAATCAGCTGTTGCAGCTCAGACGAGGCTGGCCTCCAATCTTCTGGATATCTCTAGCAAGTCCGGTGCAGCGGCTAATTGGAGTGGGTCCGCGTTCATTGATGCTGAGCAATTGCTGGGTGACGCTAAGGCTCAGCTCACTGGCATCTGCATGCACAGTGCGACGGAAGCATACCTGAAAAAGCAGAATCTGATCGATGTGGTGCAGCCCTCCAATGACGTGGCTTTTGGTACATACCAGGGTAAGCGGGTGATTGTGGATGATGGATGCCCGGTAAAATCCGGAGTGTATACCACGTATCTCTTCGGCGCAGGTGCAGTAGCTCTCGGCAATGGAACCCCCGCAGGGTTTGTACCAACGGAGACAGACCGTGCAAAGCGTAAAGGCTCTGGTGTGGATTACTTGATTAACCGTAAGACCATGATTCTGCATCCCCGTGGAGTTGCTTTTACCAGTGCTAGTGTGGCCAAAACGGAGGGCCCATCTCGTGATGAGCTTCAGAACGCAGTAAATTGGACACCAGTATATGAACCAAAGCAGATCCGAATTGTCGCCTTTAAGCACAAGCTTGGATAGGAGGATGAATAGATGGCAGTAAAAACGGTACAGGCCATCGTTAATGGCGTAACCACAAATTTGACTCTGAACAGTAGTACGGGGAAGTACGAGGCAACCGTCGCTGCCCCCAGCATCTCCAGTTATAATCAAAACAGCGGTCATTAGTACCCGATAACAATAAAAGCGACCGATCAGGCGGGAAACGTGACTACTAAGACCGATACGGATGCCACGCTGGGGGAAAGTCTGAAACTGAAGGTCAAAGAGAAGACGGCCCCGGTTATTACCATTACTTATCCAACGGCATCGGCGCTTATTGTCAACAACAAGCCTGTTGTTAAATGGAAGGTTACCGATAACGATTCAGGCGTTGCGTCAGCAACAATCGGGATTACTATTGATAGCGGTAGCAAGGTGACTGGCGACGCGATTACTAAGACGGCTATCACTGGTGGGTATGAGTGTACATATACGCCGGCATCAGCACTTGCGGATGGCAGTCATTCGATTAAAGTTGACGCATTCGACAATGATGGTAATGCAGCGACTCAAAAAAGCGTTACCTTCAAGATCGATACTGTTCCACCGACTTTAAGTGTAACGGCGCCAACAAATGGGTTGGTGACGAATAAATCTGCTTGTACGGTCACAGGTACTACCAATGATGTGACTTCTAGCCCATGTACGGTAACCATAAAGCTTAATAGCGGTACGGCAGAAGCTGTGACAGTGAACGAAAATGGGAGTTTCAGTAAAGCTTTGACACTAGTCTCCGGTGCCAATACCATTACGGTTGTTTCCACGGATTCTGCAGGCAAATCCACAACAGTGACAAGGACCGTAACGCTGGATACAATAGCGCCGGTGATTATGTCTGTGTCCATTACTCCGAATCCAGTGGATTGTGGTAAAACCTATGTTATCAGTGTTGAAGTGACGGATTAAAGATATGGCAGTAGCAAGGGTATTCGGAAAGATAGATGGTACGGACGTGGTCTTGGAGTGCGAAGAGGGGGATCGGTGGAATATACTGGTTCCCCTAGATACAGATGGGGAATATGTAGTAGAAATCGTCGCCGAGGATGAAGCAGGGAATTGGTCTTATATAGCTAAGTTGTTGTATACTGTGGATGCAGGCAACCTTTGTATACACATGTTGCCTCTGCCTAAATACCTGTTTGACCTTCAGCCACGTATGACAGTATTAGACCGGATTTATCCGGTATGCCAGGAGGTGTCTTTGTGATTCGATTTATTTTAGGAGAGGACCGACATGTGAAATATTTTGTCCATTCAGTCCAATCTGAATATTTTGTTATTAAAGAGGCATCTTGGCGTCTACTGCATAATGGAGAAGTGGAGTCATCTGGTGTATGCCAGGTGTCACAGGAAGATAGAGGAAGCTACGTGGATGTAAAACTTCAGCCTACGTGCAAAAGCCGACTATATGTACTTGAGATTACCTTACGTATCGCGGATGAGATGATTAAAAACCGGGAGCAGATGGAGGTGATCTGATTGATTGTGATTGAGCGGGTAGAATTGAGTAAAAACCCTGTAAGAATTAAAGAACAGTATATAATCAGTATCACAATTGTAACCCATAATTATCTTGGCCATTCGACACATGGCCAATTGAAAAAATATACTCATCATAATCTGCGATCGCGAGGGACGACTGAATAGGGGGCTGTGATGGATAAAAATGAAATGATGAAGAAAGTCAAAACAAATCTGCAGCTTGACACAGGAGATTACGATTTAAAAATCTTGGATACTATTCAGGCGGTTTGTGATTATTGTAATTTATCTTGGCACCGGATCCCGGACGAGTTGGAATCATTTGTACGGAGGAAAGTTCAGGGGATTTTGGAATTTGAGGAATCCAATGCTGGCGGATATACCCCCCCGGTTGCAAGTATCAGCGAGGGAGATGTAAGGGTTTCTTTCGCCCAATCCTCAGATAATTCCTGGGTGACAATCACAGAGCTGAATGTCCGCGACAAACAATGGTTGAATCGGTATAGAAACTTGAGGTGGCCTTATGAACCGTAGTGTTTTTTCTGCGTTGCAAGAGGTAAGGCAGGCGGCAGAAAGTATGTATTCCGGAGTCTGTACGATTTATGAGATAAGATCCTATGAAGATCCAATTACAAGAATTACTAGAACTCAAGAAGATGCAGTTTTATTAGATGCACCATGTCGATTGTCTTACTCCCAGCTTTCATCTGCGGAGGGCAGTGGCACGGTTACTGATCAAGATCAGCAAATTATCCTTTTTTTGTCTCCAGAACACGAGGTTCGACCGGGAAGCAAGATCGTGGTGACTCAATGTGGGGGGACCACGGAATATGCCAGAAGTGGGAAAGGTGCTATATACTCATCCCATCAGGAAATCCCGTTAAAACTATTTGAGGGGTGGGCATAATGGCGACATGGGGAAGTTGTGATTTTCACGAGCTGATCGAATTGCAGCAGCGGATAAATGAGCTACAGAGAAACCGTAGGAAAATCATGGAAGCTTGTGCAAAAGAAATCGCATCCCGAACACTGAGGATGCTCATAAAACGAACTCCGGTGGGTGTCTACCCTACCGGTAGCGGTCGAACCGGTGGAAATCTCCGTCGTGGATGGACTGCAGGAACCATTATTGATTCGGGAGACAGATACGAGATCAGCATTATCAATCCGGTGGAATATGCAGCTTATGTAGAGTTTGGTCACCGGACTAGGGATCATACCGGATGGGTGCAGGGTAAGTTCTTTATGACCAAAACCGAGATCGAGATGAACCGTATGGCCCCGAAGATTGTCGAGCGCAAGATCCTAAAAGAGCTTGAGAGGTGTTTCAATGGATAATGATATATTGTACGGCATTGTAGCTGCCATCCGCGAGGAGTTTGAGCACCCCGTATATGTGGATCCATTGGAGCAGGGATTTCAGGCCCCTTGCTTTTTTGTGCAGCCCGTAAGCACCAGTCGGGAGCGTGTGCGGGGGCCGTGGCACAGGCAGGAAAATGAATATGTGATCCAGTATTTCCCTGGGACCAGCCAGGTTCACGAGGAAATGAGCGATGCCGCGGAAAGGCTTTTTGAATGCCTTGAGTTAATCATCGTGCTAAACAAGGTGGTTTATGCTGCCGGCCTACGCGCGGAGCCCAGAGAAGAAGCGCTGAATTTTTATGCGGGATATCCCGTATTCCTACGCGCGGGAGGGGCACATGGAGATGAAATGGAATCGGTGACGTGTGACATTGTCCAGAGAAAGGAGTAGAAAGTGGCTGAATTAGCTAAAAATGTAGAACCGACATACGAGAAGAGTCAGATCTTAACCTCATCGAGGTATCAGGACCGGAGAGACTTGTTGGGGGCCATGCTGGAGGATACCGGTAGATATACACTGAAGCAAATTGATACGGCGATTGACAAATATATGAAAGGAAAGGTGAAGTGAAATGGCATTGGGAGGCGGAAAATTCACCGCGCAGGATAAGGTCTTGCCGGGGAGCTATATCAATTTCGTGTCCGCTGCAAAGGTTGGAAGTGTTTTATCCGACCGAGGCACGGCTACCCTGCCCCTGGAGCTGGACTGGGGTCCTGAGGACAGTATTTTTGAGGTGAGTGCGAATGACTTCCGAAATCGTGCGCAAGAGCTCTTTGGCTATCCGGCATCGCACGAGAAGATGAAGGGGCTTGCGGATCTGTTTTTGAATGTGCAGACCTTGTATGCCTATCGGCTTAACGGCGGTGGCGTCAAGGCGTCTGGGACGTTTGGCACCGCAGTTTATAGCGGTACCAGAGGGAATGCCTTAAAGGTTGTGGTCCAGGCGAACGTTGATGATGAAAATGCGTTTGACGTTAAAACCTACTTGGAAGCGGATTTGATTGACAGTCAGACTGTTACGTCAGCTGCTAATCTGGAGGATAACCCTTTTGTGACGTGGAAAAAAGATGCCTCGCTTGTGGCGACGGCCGCCGACACTTTTACCGGCGGTACGAATGGCACGACGACCGGCGATAAACACCAGGAATATTTGGACAAGGCGGAATCCTATTCATTTAACGCAATGGGAGCCGTGGTCACGGATGTAGTAACGAAAGCTTTGTATGCTAATTATGTCCGGCGTATGCGTGACGAGGTGGGAGCCAAATTTCAGCTGGTGCTGCAGGATTATGAGGGAGACTATGAGGGTGTAATCAATCTGGCCAACACAGTGACGGACAGTGGGTGGCCAGCGTCATCCCTGGTGTATTGGGTTACTGGGGTCACTGCGAGCTGTGCGATCAATGCTTCGAGTACCAATAAACTCTATGATGGAAATTTTGATGTAAACGTGGAATATACGCAAAAGCAGCTGGCGTCAGCCTTGCAGTCCGGAAAATTCATCTTTCACCGCGTGGGCAGCGAGGTGCGTGTTCTGGAGGATATCAATTCCCTGGTGACGCTCTCCAACGAAAAACAAGAAGAGTTTAAGGACAATAAAGTCATTCGAGTGCTTGACCAGATCGGAAACGACATTGCGACATTGTTTAATAGTAAATATCTGGGGATCATGCCGAATGACGCGGATGCTCGGGCTGCTCTATGGTCGGATCTTGTCACATACCATCAGAAGCTGCAGGACCTGGGTGCGATCGAGGGAGTGAATGACGGAGACATTTCTGTGTCGGAGGGAGACAGCCGTAAGGCCGTGGTTGTGACAGAGAATGTGAGGGTTACCGGTACGATGGCTCAGCTTTATATGACAGTTCAGATTGGTTAGGAAGGAGTAAGATATGGCTACAGCAGCTACCATGCTTGCAAAGGATTCAGTATCAGCCAAATTGGCACAGTGCTATGTGACTATTGATGGAAATCGGTATAACTTTATGCAAGCAATTGATTTTGAAGCGAAATTTGAGAAGACAAAAACGGAAGTACCGATTCTTGGAAAGACTGGGACGGGGAACAAGGCGTCTGGGTGGAAGGGAACCGGGAAAGCTACCTTCCATTACAACACGGATATTTTCCGGAAGATGATGTTGTCTTATAAGGATACCGGAAAAGATGTCTATTTTGACATCCAGGTTACCAATGACGATCCGGCATCTGACGCTGGCCGGCACAGGATGATTTTCGTGGACTGCAACATCAACGGAGGAATCCTGGCGAAATTTGATTCCAATGGAGAGTATCTGGACGAGGAGATGGATTTCACTTTCGAAGATTTTCGCCTGGCCGAAGAGTTTAAGCAACTCGCGGGTATGAGATAAAGGAGGAGTCATGAGTAAATTTACTAGATTTTTAAAGCAGAACAAAATGACGAAGGCCAATGCTTTCTACCCTGCGACTAAGTCTTTGGTGGATGAGCAGGGAAAGCCTTTGCAGTGGGAAATTCGGGCGCTGAGCACACGGGAGGATGAGGCAATCCGAGAGGCATGTATGAAGGAGATTCCTATCCCCGGAAAACCTCACATGTACCGTCCTAAACTTGACTCCAACAAGTACCTTGCTAAGATGGTGGCAGAATCTGTGGTGTGCCCGAATCTGTATGATGCAGAGCTTCAGGATTCTTATGGGGTCACCAATCCGGAGGATCTTGTCCGTGAGATGGTGGATAATCCGGGAGAATACCAGGATTTGGCGGCATTTGTCCAAAATTTTAGTGGTTTTGACGTTTCGATGGAGCAAAAGGTTGATGAGGCAAAAAACTAATTGAGGGCGATAGTGATGCAGGGTTTGCTCACTATTGCCTTCATCAGTTTCATTGGAAGCCTTCCGCGTTTGCGGAGCTGGATCCCCAGGAAAAAGCATTTGTTATTGCTTCGATCCAGCTCCGAGTTGCGGAGGAAAAGCGTCGTGAGCGCGAGGCTAAGCGAAAGTAGGAGGGCACTATGGCAACGATACAAACTGCAGTACAATTAAATGATGCGATGGCAGCCCCCCTGATGCGGATCACCGCTGCGTTAAACATGACGGTATCCGCATTCCAGTCTATGCAGAGTGCCTGTGATGCCAGTGTCAATGCAGGGGATTTTGATGCTATCAGGCAGGAAATTGCCCAGGCGAGTGTCAGCATTGAGGAGATGACTCAAAACCTGGCGAGAGCTGAAGAACAGCAGGAGCAGTTGAATCAAAGTTTTCAGCGTGGATCAAGCGAAGCAGATAGTCTGGCTGGAAGGGCAAAGAAATTGGTCGCTGCTTATGCGAGTATCAGGACAGTCGGTACAGTGCTGGATTTGTCGGACACACTTACACAAACCACAGCGCGGTTAAATATGATGAACGACGGAATGCAGACCACAAAAGAGCTGCAAGACCAAATCTACCTGGCAGCACAGCGATCCAGGGCGTCCTATACAGCCACGGCCGATATCGTGGCAAAACTTGGGGTCAGAGCAGGAGACGCATTTGCCTCCAACGCAGAAACGATCCAGTTTGCAGAGAACTTAAATAAGCAGTTTGTGATTGCGGGGGCGTCTCAACAAGAAATGTCCTCCGCATCCCTGCAGCTCACCCAGGCATTGGGTTCCGGTGTACTGCGTGGAGAGGAACTGAACGCGGTATTCGAGGCGGCGCCGAATGTGATCCAGACCATTGCCGACTACTTGGGGGTTGGCATCGGCGAGATCCGGGAAATGGCGTCAGAAGGTGAGATCACTGCGGATATTGTGAAAAATGCGATGTTGGGCGCAACTGAGGAGATTGAGGCCCAGTTTGAGGAGATGCCACGTACCTTTGAGCAGATGGCTACGGATATCGGAAACAGAGCAATGATGGCATTCCAGCCGGCGTTACAAAAGCTTAACGAGATCGCAAATAGCTCTGGATTTGACGCGTTGATCAATGGGATTACAGATGCACTGGTTGTTTTGGCTGGTATCGCGCTTGGTGCTCTGGATCTGCTGACTCAGGGGGCAGCATTTGTGGCTGAGAATTGGTCGATTATCTCCCCGATTGTATACGGAATTGCCGCAGCATTGGCTATATACTATGGCTGGCTGCTTATAACAAAGGGGGCAGAATTGGCAGGTAATGCGGTAAAAGTGGTGTCTTGTTTGCTTTCGTACGCACATGCAGCAGCAACTGGAACGCAGGCTAGCGCAACAGCGGCTGCCACAACAGCGCAATATGGATTTAATACTGCTCTGCTGTCTTCTCCGCTTACTTGGATACTGATTATCATTATAGCAATCATCGCAGCTATCTACGCCGTGGTTGCAGTTATAAACAAGGTGACTGGGTCCAGCATAAGTGCAACTGGAATAATTTGCGGTGCTTTGACTGTAGCGGCAGCATTCATCGGAAATTTGTTTGTTGCTCTAATCAACGCCGTAATCGATGTTTTTGTTGTGCTTTGGAATTTTATCGCAACATTTGCTAACTTCTTTGCGAATGTATTCAATGATCCGGTGGGGGCGATTGCTCGATTGTTCTTTGATTTGGTCGATACAATTCTTTCTTTGCTAGAATCGCTTGCGAGTGTAATCGACACCATTTTTGGTTCAAATTTGGCGCAGAGTGTTACTGGGTGGCGAGACTCGCTTGGCAGCTGGGTGGACTCCACTTTCGGTAAGGGCGAAGAAGTCATGGCAAAGGTCAATGCGCAAGATTACCATGTGGAAAGATTTGAATACTCTACAGCGTGGGATACAGGCTATGACTTCGGGCAGGGTATCGATGAAAAAATATCGAACTTTGATCCTTCGTCTTTATTCCCAGAAATTGACATCCCGGATGCCGGAGACTATACAAGTTCAAACTGGGATACGGTGGCTGGTGGAGTATCGGACATCGCGGACAATACCGGGGATATTAAGGATTCGGTATCTACCAGCAGCGAGGAGTTGAAGTACCTGCGGGAGATTGCTGAAAGGCAAGCAATTAACCAGTTTACCACAGCGGAAATCAAGGTGGATATGACGGGTATGACGAATCAGATCAGCTCCGACATGGACATTGATGGCGTGATGAATGTGCTGACTCAAAAGCTGGAAGGTGCTTTGATGATCAGTGCAGAGGGGGTGCATATTTAATGTATCTGTTTTACTTGGGAGATGTGTTGCTTCCTGTTGCTCCATCTAAGTTGCAGACGAAAATTAGCAACAAGAATAAGACAATGGTATTGATCAATGAGGGAGAAATAAATTTACCTAAGACTCCCGGACTGACTGATCTCTCCTTTGAATGTTTGCTTCCAGCCACCGAGTATCCTTTTGCGAGGTATCAGAGCGGATTCCAGAAACCATCTTATTATCTGAGTGTACTGGAGCAGTTGAAGGTTCAGGGGAAGGCGTTTTCTTTCCGGGTGCTGCGCCAGTTGGATAACGGACAGGCATTGGATCTCCCGCTGTCTATGATGGTGACGCTGGAAAAATATACGATTTCTGAGGATGTGAAGAATGGGTTGGATTTTACCGTATCCATTGACTTGAAGCAATATCGGGAATATGGAACGAAAACGTTCACGATTCAAAAAAAAGAAACGTCCAAACCGGAGGCAACGGTGACAGAGAGCCGGCCGGAAAAAGAACCGGAGAAGAACTACACAATAAAAAAAGGAGACAATCTTTGGAAAATTGCCCGTAAGGAACTTGGCGATGAGCTGCGGTGGAAGGACATCTACGAATTAAATAAAGATACCATTGAAGCGGCTGCCAGGAAGTACGGGAAAAAGAGTTCATCGAACGGACATTGGATATACCCTGGAGTGGTCCTTCGGTTGCCGGCATAGAAGGGAGGTATCATGACTGATATTGTAAGTGTCGCTATTTCCCAGATCGGCGTGAGTGAGTCCGGCAAGGGGCACGATAAGTTTATAAAGTGGTACGGCGGGTTTTCTTCCAGCACGGCTTGGTGCGCCATCTTCGTCAGTTGGTGTGCGGAACAAGCAGGAGTCTTAGGAACTCATGTGCCTAAGTATGCGGACTGTGATGAAGGTTTGAGATGGTTTAAAGCGCGAGGAAAGTATAAAAAAAGTAAGGCCTATGGTGGAGATTATACGCCCTTACGCGGCGATATTATATTTTTTTCCAGGAAATATACTCAATCCGATGCAACACATACTGGAATTGTAGAAAAGATGGAAGGCTCAAAAATTCATACTATTGAAGGGAATACCTCAGACAGTGTTGCTCGAAGAAAGTATAGTGTGGACGATCGATATGTACTGGGGTTTGGCCAGACGGGGTTGTCGAATTTAGATTCTTCACTCGCCGGAAAATCTGGAAACAAGACTATCACCACCACAGATCAGAGTGCTAGCGCACCACAGACAGTGGAAATTACGAGCGTCGCCAACAGATCCATCACTGGTGCTCCAGGGGCCTATAAATATACGGAGCTTAAGAACAACGGGATAGTGCTATCACGAGGGTGTGAAATCCTGATTCAAAACGACCAAATTTATATGCCTACTGTTGCGGACAAAATAACTCTGGAGTACAACCGAAAGAGTTCACCTGGTTCGCTTAAGTTGACCGTGCTGGATGATGGGAAGCTGGGGATACAAGAGGGAAACCCGATCAGTTTTCGGGTAAACGGGGAAAATGTTTTTTACGGCTATATCTTCGGGCGAAACCGAAAGGAGGAGCGCGTGTGGGAGCTTACTTGTTATGACCAGCTTCGGTATTTGAAAAATAAGGATACATTAGCTTACTCTAACAAAAAGTATTCGGATCTTCTTCGTATGATTGCAGATGACTATGGGTTGACCTGTGGGGAAATCGAGGACACCGGATATGTGATTCCAAGCCGGATTGAAGAGGCGACTCTGTTTGACATACTAGGAAATGCGGCTGATGAGACCGTGCTGAATACAGGGCGATTGTATGTACTGTATGACGATTTTGGGAAGCTATGCCTGAAAAACATCCAGTCTATGATTTTGCCTATTCTGATAGACAAAGATACAGCTGGCGATTATAGCTATACCAGCACGATAGATAAAGATGTGTATAACCGGATCAAAATCGCCTATGACAATGATACTACCGGAGAGCGGGAAATCTACATGGCAAATGGAACTGATAACCAAGCCGCCTGGGGAATCCTGCAATATTATGATAAGGCCGAGGATGCGGAAACCGCTAAAACGAAAGCGTCGGTTCTGCTGAACTATTATAACAAAAAGCAGCGGGAACTGGTGATTAATAACGTGTTCGGTGATATTCGGGTACGCGGTGGTTCCTCTGTGGTAGTTATGATGGACCTGGGAGAGATCAAACTACGGAACTTTATGGTGGTGGAAAGTGTTCGCCATACATTCTCCAATGGGGAGCACTTTATGAATCTGAGCCTATCGGGTGTGAAAGGAGAGTTCAATGTCTGATATCTTAGAAATTGTAAAGAGAGCAGCATTGGATGCTGTTGAACAAAATGCGCCTGCCGCGGTCATGGCCGGGAAAGTCGTGTCCTCCGATCCTTTTCAGATCCAAGTGGAACAAAAACTAATCCTTGCAAAAGAGCACCTGATCAAACTTGAAAGTGCTGGTACCCTGTCAAAGGGAATGCAAGTGCTTCTGCTTCGGAAGCAGGGCGGCCAGAAATATATTATCCTGGGTGAGGTGGTGGAGATATGATCCCGCAGTATGAGAATTTGTTGGATTTCACCGTGGCCGTGATGCCGAATAAAACCTACTTGGTTGATTTGGATAAGGGCATGATACGCGGACAATGTGATGGCTTGGAGGCAATCCGGCAGTTTGTTTTGTTGGCACTTAACACGGAGCGTTACCGGTACGAAATATATAGCTGGAGATATGGCATCGAGCTGGAGGAGTTAATTGGTGGGCCAATGCCTTTGGTTTACGCAAAAATCAGCGATAATATTACAGAAGCGCTGATTTATGATGAGCGAATTTTAGCAGTTAACAATTTTAGTTTTAACCATCGGCGGAATGCAGTGTCTGTGTCCTTCCAGGTCCAGACGGTGTATGGTGATCTGGATATGGAAAAGGAGGTGAGGACCGGTGTATGAAAATATGACGTTTGATGCAATCATGAACCGTATGCTGGAAAGAATTCCTACGGGGATCGATAAGCGGGAAGGATCCATCATTTATGACGCCCTTGCACCGGCTGCGGCGGAAATGTCCATCATGTATCTGGAAATGGATCTACTACTGAATGAGACCTTCGCAGATACAGCGTCTAGAGAATATTTGATTCATCGATGCGCGGAGCGAGGAATTCTACCGGAAGAAGCAACCAATGCGGTTTTACAAGGGGTGTTTACGCCGACTACGATTGATCTTCTGGGACAGAGATTTAACTGTGAATCGCTGAATTTTGTCTGTTCAGAGCAGATTGAACCAGGAAGATATAAGCTGAAATGTGAGACTGCGGGTGAGGTGGGTAACATCACCGTGGGAACTTTGATTCCGATTAACTACATAGAAGGATTGGAGAGTGCTCAGATTATGGGCATCTTAATACCCGGAGAAGATGAAGAAGATACAGAAGTGCTCCGTAGCCGGTATTTTGCATCCTTGGACACGCAACCCTTTGGAGGAAACGTGACAGATTACAAAATGATTACCAATGCCCTTAATGGAGTCGGAGGGTGCAAAGTGTATCCAGTCTGGAATGGCGGCGGAACAGTAAAAGTAATGATTATAGATGCCCAGTATAAGCCACCAAGTCAAACTCTGATTGACTCCGTACAGTCAGCTCTGGATCCAGTGGATGAGGTAGGTAAGGGGAAAGGATTTGCCCCTATTGGACACATCGTAACCGTGGTAGGAGCCGAAGCATTGCCAATTAACATTGAAATGACAGTAACTTATCGAACTGGATATGGCTATGCTTCTGCAGCGGCATCGATCAATGAGGTAATTGATAATTACTTTGCCGAGATCAGCAAAGAGTGGGAGTCTAGCGAGTCTTCCATCGTTCGGGTAAGCCAGATTGAGTCCAGAATTCTGGAGCTGGATGACGTGCTCGATGTTCAGAATACCTTGTTAAATGGATCTGATCGGAATCTAGTTTTAGGTGATGATGAGTTGCCTACAAGGGGGACGTTTAATGGAGCATAAAAATTTAATTGAATATCTTCCGGATTTTCTGGCAGGAATCCGGGAGATGAAGCTTATTATGGGGGCCGAGCAGCCGGAGATTGCCCAGCTAGTTGTGCAGCAGCAGTTGAATCTATCAGATCAGTTTATCTTGACTGCAAGTGAGATTGGTCTGGAACGGTTTGAGCGCGCCTACGGAATTATAAAGCAGCCTGGAGCCACGGCTCAGGAAAGACGCTTTCAGCTTTTGGCAAAGTTTAGTGAGGGGAGTTTGTACAATTTATGGTATTTGAAAGAGCGTTTGGCTTTTTTGTGCGGAGCCGATGGGTACAGCCTGAGGTTGGAGCCCGGGGCTTACTATATTGAAATTAAAGTTGCCCTGACTTCGAAGCATATGCTAGAAGCAGTCGCAGAAATGATCGATGAGGTGATACCTTGTAATTTGATGCGTAGTGTGGACTTACTGTACAATACCCATGACAAGCTAGGGGGACTGACGCACGGCACCCTGAGCACGTACACAAATAAAGACATAAGGAGTGAGGCAATCGTATGAAAACAACAACGAATTATTCCCTGAAGAAGCCGGAGCCGAATGATTTTTACAACATCGAGGATTTTAATGGAAATGCGGATGAGCTGGATCGTGTTTTGAAAACGTTGGATGATAAGATTAGTGAACTAAATAGTAATTTATTTCTGAGGGTTTATCCGGTGGGCTCAATTTATATGAGTACTAGTTCCACCAACCCAGGGACGCTCTTCGGTGGCACCTGGGAAGCTTGGGGAAGTGGGCGAGTTCCGGTCGGAGTTAATTCTTCAGATTCTGATTTCTCTCCCGCCGGAAAAACAGGTGGAACGAAAACAATCAACTTAAGTCATAGTCATACTGTCAGCAGCCATACACATACAATATCGCATTCACATACGGTCAATAGCCATGTTCATACTACAAATGGACACTCATTGTCCATAAACGAAATTCCAAGTCATAGCCATTCCATTAACAAGGCTTTACGACTTCCCTCATCTGGAGCAGGTTGGAGTTTCGGTGGATGGAGTTCTGGCAATAACTTAAACCAAGAGGAATTAACCACTACAGGGAGTGTAGGAGCAGGAGCTTCGCATGGCCACGGAAATACCGGAGAGGCATCTCCAGCAACCGGAGGGGCATCATCTGTAAACAGTGGGGGAGCATCGCCTGGAACAAATACACAGTTATCCACAGTTCAAAGCATTGTACAGCCATTTATTACCTGCTATATGTGGCTAAGAACTGCCTGAAATTAGCTTTAAGCTGTCCGCTTCCACATATAACACGTGATATATGGCTGTACAACACTTTGGGTGGTTGATAAAGCGGAATTGGTACCAGGCGAACTATCACCTGTATTACCGTGGTTGTGCGCCCCACCGCCACCAATATTATCAGTATTTACCCTTGGAGGATTCAGGTCTGGCCCCCATCCGGTAGAGGCAAACCATGAAGCGCCGGATGCGACGTATGATCCGCTCGCAGAATTTGCAATAGGATGCTGATGTCTCGGCATTTCCGCCACAGTCAGCGTATGATTAGCCGTTGTATGGCTATGGCTATTGACAGTATGACTATGGTTGAGATTGACTGCCTTAGCTCCTCCGGTTTTCCCGGCAGTTGAAAAATCAGAATCTGAAGAATTCACTCCAATAGGAACCCGTCCGCTTCCCCATGCTTCCCAACTTCCACCAAATAAGGTGCCAGGGTTGGTAGAACTGGTACTCATATAAATTGATCCCACTGGATATGCCCTGAGAAGTAAATTACTATTTAGTGAATCAAATTGTACCGTAAAGCGTCCGACTTAGGTCGGGCGTTTTAATATGCGATTTGAGAGGAGCTTGTTATGCAGGATGAAGAAATCGCCCTGAAGCTGACCGCCCATGACCATGAAATAAAATCCCTAAAGCACCGGATGAGCGATCAAGAGGAACAAAACAAGGTGATTCAGGAATTGGTGCTTTCCGTTCGAGAGCTAGCCTTAAATATGAAAAATATGATGGAAGAGCAGCGAAATCAGGGAACAAGGTTGGAGAAACTTGAAAACGAGCCTGCCGAACGATGGAATAGCGCCAAAAAGACGGCATTTACAGCCATCGTATCTACGTTGTCTGGCGGATTGGCGGTAGGGTTGATTATGTTGATCGCGCAATACGTGCGCTGAGAAAGGAGATACGAGTGAACAAGGACAAAGCGAAGCTGTGGATTAAAGCTGCCGGGGTACGGGCAGTAAAGACAGTGGCGGAAGCCGCGATTGCTATGATCGGTACAGCAGCAGTAATGGGAGATGTGGAT